>NZ_ML762922.1:110496-327125 GCF_009372235.1 Dickeya oryzae
ATGGTGCATCCGGGAGGATTCGAACCTCCGACCGCTCGGTTCGTAGCCGAGTACTCTATCCAGCTGAGCTACGGATGCAATTTAATGGCGGTGAGGGAGGGATTCGAACCCTCGATGCAGCTTTTGACCGCATACTCCCTTAGCAGGGGAGCGCCTTCAGCCTCTCGGCCACCTCACCGTACTGACACATAATCGCTGAATTTCTTTTTCATTCAGCGCTCACCTGTCTGCGTGGCGCACATATTACTTTCCCGGTCTTATAAGTCAAACAATTTTTCCGATATCAGTTCCGTTTGAACACTTCACATCCAACAAGAACAGATTAACAACAAAAAGCATGTTTTATCGCCAATAAAACAACCAGTTATTCAGATTCACAAAAGCAAATACCAGGTAACCATTTATTGACGGAAATAAGGAAACACAGGGAGCATACGAAAAAACATTCGAACAACAACAGCGCCTCGTCAACACGAGACGCTATTCAAATCAGTAGGAGGTAGGCTGAGATTTCTCTGCCTGAATACGCTGGTAGATCTCTTCACGGTGTACAGACACTTCTTTCGGCGCATTAACACCGATACGAACCTGATTGCCCTTTACTCCTAGTACGGTAACCGTAACCTCATCGCCAATCATGAGGGTTTCGCCAACTCGACGAGTTAAAATAAGCATTCTTTGCTCCTTGAAAGATTATAAAGAGTCAGGTCTCTTCGTTCTCCCGTCATTATCCATCATGGTTGGGGAAGACGTAAACCTGGATGACGAAAATGTCTCATCATCGCACTCATTGTTTGTTACTAGTGTTCAGTTTAGTCGATATAAGACAGCTTGCGCTTTTTGTTATCACAACCAAAACTGGCCTCACTGGCCGTCTCTGGAGCCCCATAGACGACCTGTTTATCAGTCTTGTTTACGGCCATCCTTACCGCAAGCCAAAAACGCCAAAACCACTCAAAGTCATGGCGTTTTTGCCGGGATAACACGTATTTAGTATTTATAGCTTATCAACCACCCAGGCTTCAACGCTGGTCAACGCTGATGGCAACGCATCCACATCGCTACCACCTGCCTGGGCCATATCCGGACGACCACCGCCCTTACCGCCGACCTGATTTGCCACAAAGCCAACCAACTCACCCGCTTTGACACGGTCAGTCAATTCTTTGGTCACACCCGCAATCAGGCTGACTTTACCATCCGCGACTGTCGACAGCACGATCACCGCAGAACCCAGTTGATTCTTCAGATCATCTACCATAGTCCGTAGCAACTTAGGCTCAACGTTGTTCAATTGCGTGACAAGTAACTTCACACCGTTGATCTCTTTCGCCTTACTGGACAGTGAAGAACTCTCCTGAGCGGCCTGCTGTTCCTTCAACTGCTGCAACTCTTTTTCCAGCCCGCGGTTACGTTCCAGCAACGAACGCACTTTGTCAGCCAGATTGTTGCTATCCCCCTTCACCAACTGTGTGACTTCATGCAACACATCACTCTGCTCATGTAGGGCAACTATTGCATTTTCACCGGTAACGGCTTCAATGCGGCGGATACCTGCTGCGGTACCAGACTCAGATACAATCCGGAACAAACCGATATCACCAGTACGACGAGCGTGTGTACCGCCGCACAATTCAATGGAAAAATCCCCCATCGACAGCACGCGGACATGCTCATCATATTTCTCACCAAACAGCGCCATCGCGCCTTTCGCTCTGGCAGCATCCAACGCCATCACATCCGTATCAATCGACAGATTACGACGAATCTGGGTATTGACGATATATTCTACCAGACGAATTTGCTCAGGTTTCATCGCTTCTGGATGAGAGAAGTCAAAGCGCAGGTAGCTGTCATTGACCAACGAACCTTTCTGCGCGACATGCTCACCCAAGACCTGGCGCAACGCTGCATGCAGTAAGTGAGTCGCGGAATGGTTCAGACGAATGCGGTCACGACGAACCTGATCAACCACCGCATTCACCTTGTCATTGACCCGCAAAACACCCTGAGCCAACGAACCAATGTGACCGATTGCCTGACCGTATTTCTGTGCGTCGGCAACGGAGAAACGGGCAGCAGCGGATACCAACTCACCCTGATCACCCACCTGACCGCCAGACTCACCGTAGAATGGCGTTTCGCTCAGAATCACAACCGCATCGTCACCCGCCTGAATTTCCTGCACGGATTCACCCTGACGGTAGATAGCGACGACAGTCGATTGCTGCTCGGTACGTTCATAGCCACAAAATGCGGTAGACGCATCCACACGGATCAGGCTGTTATAGTCAGCACCAAAGCCGCTGGCATCACGCGCCCGTTGGCGTTGCGCCTCCATGGCACGTTCAAACCCAGCTTCGTCCACTTTCAGGTTACGTTCACGGCATACATCCGCCGTCAAATCAACCGGGAAACCGTAGGTGTCATAAAGACGGAACGCCGCTTCACCGCTCAGCGTATCGCCTTTAAGCTGCTTGATTTCTTCATCCAGCAGCAGCAGGCCACGTTCCAGTGTGCGGGCAAACTGTTCTTCTTCATTCTTCAGTGCTTGTTCAACCAGGCTTTGCTGACGTTTAAGCTCTTCACCTGCCGCCCCCATCACTTCAATCAGGGTACCGACCAGCTTGTAGAAGAATGTTTCTTTCGCTCCCAGCATATTCCCGTGGCGGATCGCACGGCGAATAATACGGCGCAGCACATAACCACGGTTTTCATTCGATGGCATGACACCATCGGCAATCAAAAATGCACAAGAACGGATATGGTCGGCAATAACGCGCAGCGATTTATTGTTCAGATCGTCGGTTCCCACCACACGGGCCGCCTCGGCGATCAACGTCTTGAACAAATCGATATCGTAGTTGGAGTTCACATGTTGCAGAACAGCGGAAATACGCTCCAGCCCCATGCCGGTATCTACCGATGGTTTCGGCAACGGCAACATCGTACCGTCAGCCTGTCGGTTGAACTGCATGAATACCAGGTTCCAGATTTCGATGTAACGATCGCCATCTTCTTCAGGACTTCCCGGCGGTCCCCCCCAGATGTGATCGCCATGATCGTAGAAAATTTCAGAGCATGGACCGCAAGGGCCGGTATCACCCATTTGCCAGAAGTTATCTGATGCGTACGGTGCGCCTTTATTATCACCGATACGGATAATACGCTCACGCGGTACACCTACCTCGTTGGCCCAAATGTCATAGGCTTCATCATCGGAGGCGTAAACCGTAACCCACAGTTTTTCCTTGGGTAAGCCAAACCACTGAGAACTGGTCAACAGCTCCCAGGCATAAGTAATGGCGTCGCGTTTGAAATAATCACCGAAGCTAAAGTTACCCAGCATTTCGAAGAACGTGTGATGACGCGCCGTATAGCCCACGTTCTCCAAATCGTTATGTTTACCACCAGCACGGACACAACGCTGAGACGTCGTGGCTCGCACATAGTTGCGTTTGTCCAACCCAAGGAAAACATCCTTGAACTGGTTCATCCCGGCATTGGTAAACAACAGTGTGGGATCATTGTTCGGCACCAGCGAACTGCTGGCGACAATCTGATGTCCTTTACTATGGAAAAAGTCGAGAAACGCTTGACGGATCTCAGCGGTGCTCTTGCTCATAATTGTCCTGAAATCAAGCTAAAAGAACAGTCGCGGGCAAGGTGGGTGCAACATACTGACGTGACCGAGCCAAACGCGAACAAAAAAGTGGGAATAAGATAAATTTTCTTAGGAGGGAAGTAAAATCCCGTATGCGTTCAATCGGAAAAATTCATATATATCGACTGAATTTCATCGTGGGAAAAACCGCGATACTGCAAATAGCGTTGAACTTTGGCTCGCTCTTGCCAGCTTGTTGGCAATGGTGAGCCAAATTTACGGTTCGCGACTGCTTGAGCTTGTAAATACCAGTCAATGTCGCAGGACTGCAGGGCTACACGCTGGACTGATTTGTCGATGCCCCGCTGACTGAGCTCGGCGCAAATACGCTGTGTACCGTATCCTTTACGGCTGCGGCTGCTGATATAACGCTCGGCATAACGCTCGTCATCCAGCCAGCCTTGCTGCCGACAGCTGATGACTGCCTGTTCGACATGGGTATCAAATTCAGAAAGTACAGCGCGGCGCTCCGTACTCTCACATTCAATATTTGATTGTAAATACGCCGCAATCTTGCGGCGTAATTCCATTTCACTGTGATCTCGCACAGCCAGCACATTCATTGCATAGCGGAGTACGTTAGGCATACCGATTACTCTGAGAACATGCTGTCTGCGTAACGACGGCCATTAAAAGTCGTCGTTCTGTTCGCCAGCAGCCTCTTCATTATACTCGGCACTTTCACTACTGCTGACGCCACCTGATACCGCTTCGTTACCTTTATGCAGCAACAATTCGCGCAGCTTCTTGTCGAGTTCAGCAGAGATGGCTGGATTTTCCTTCAGGAAATTACAGGCGTTGGCCTTACCCTGGCCAATTTTGTCACCATTGTAGCTGTACCAGGCACCGGCTTTTTCAATCAGCTTAAACTTCACGCCAAGATCAACCAGCTCACCGAAAGTATTAATCCCCTCGCCATACAGAATCTGGAATTCAGCTTGCTTGAATGGCGCTGCAACCTTGTTCTTCACAACTTTAACGCGGGTTTCACTCCCGACAACTTCTTCACCTTCTTTGATAGAGCCGATACGGCGAATATCCAGACGGACAGAAGCATAGAATTTCAGCGCGTTACCACCGGTCGTGGTTTCGGGGTTACCAAACATCACACCAATCTTCATACGGATCTGGTTGATGAAGATCAGCAGTGTATTGGATTGCTTAAGGTTACCGGCCAGCTTACGCATAGCCTGACTCATCATACGAGCCGCAAGCCCCATGTGGGAATCACCGATTTCCCCTTCAATTTCTGCTTTCGGCGTCAGCGCAGCAACGGAGTCGACGATAATGACATCAACGGCACCAGAACGTGCCAGCGCATCACAAATCTCCAGTGCCTGCTCGCCAGTATCCGGCTGGGAACACAGAAGATTATCGATGTCAACACCCAACTTTTTAGCGTAGATCGGATCCAGCGCGTGTTCGGCATCAATGAACGCACAGGTTTTACCTTCACGCTGTGCGGCAGCAATCACCTGCAGTGTCAGCGTCGTTTTACCTGAGGATTCCGGACCGTAAATCTCAACAATACGGCCCATTGGCAAACCACCAACACCCAGCGCGATATCAAGCGACAAGGAACCTGTGGAGATCGTTTCAACATCCATTGAGCGATCCTCGCCCAAACGCATGATAGAACCTTTACCGAATTGTTTTTCGATCTGCCCCAACGCTGCCGCCAGTGCCTTTTGTTTGTTCTCATCAATAGCCATTTTTACTCCTGTCGCGCAGCCTGCCGCTGCTTCTACGCTGTTGCTTATTCATGAATCGCCGAACCGATGGCTGCATTATACTGTATACTCATACAGCATCAAGCCTATTTTATAAAAATCTCTCCTGCAACGTTTGCAGAGCAAAAGCCACGGCCTGCAAGCGAACATCGTGACGATCACCGTCAAATTGCATCCGCTGGGTGATGATGTTGCCCGCTTTGTCACTAAAACCGAACCATACGGTCCCTACCGGTTTATCTGGCGTTCCACCATCGGGACCCGCAATACCGCTGATGGATACCGCAAAATCGGCTCCGGAACAGCTCTGCGCCCCACGGGCCATTTCCGTCACGACTTCATGACTTACTGCGCCATACTGTGTCAGCGTATTTTCCTCTACGCCGATGAGCGACTGCTTAGCCTGATTGCTGTAAGTCACAAAACCATAGTCAAACCATGCGGAACTACCAGCCACATCCGTGATCGCTTTCGCCAACCATCCACCGGTACAGGACTCAGCACAGGTTATCTTCGCCTGACGCGCTTTCAGCCACTCTCCAAGCTGCACGCTCAGTTGCAATACATCTTTTTCTGTCATCACGGTATCCCGTTTTATCCATCGCGGCCCAATAGTAAGGTGCCCCTTCTTTTTCAGGGTAGCATTTTTCCTTTGAAAACCTTTTTACATAACAGGAATGCGAAGCAGCGCGCAACATCATCTGGCAGGCTGTCGTAGTATTGTCATTGTCTCGGTATATGCTCTACATACAATAATAACGGCGATAGCGTTTATGACATGCATGCCCCGCCTCGGGGCTTTTTTATTGGTATAACAGGGCATCGCCGACGTACAGCCGAACATCGCACCGCAATATCTGCGCCGCATTGAATGTATAAGTACATTAATTAGCCACACAGTCTCTGACGCTAAAAATAATGCAGGCCTGTCAGCTGACAGGCCTGGTGGGAATGGCATCCCGGAAGGGATAAACACTCTTGCTACGCAATACCGTGAGCTACATGGTGGATTAACGCATCAAGCGAGCAGACTACGTATGCTATTACCGTTACCTTGCCAGTTGCAGGAACATCGCTTACCCCTGTTCATTTCTGATGGTCTTTATACCAGAAACAGAGCTTGCGACAGGGCGACAACGTGGCTGGCAATCCAATAATAGAAACCTTATT
The DNA here is from genome assembly GCF_009372235.1 of Dickeya oryzae. Lineage (GTDB taxonomy): Bacteria > Pseudomonadota > Gammaproteobacteria > Enterobacterales > Enterobacteriaceae > Dickeya > Dickeya oryzae. The sequence continues at coordinate 117,061 of NZ_ML762922.1, forward strand.
TATTCTTGTTTTTTCATCCCTGGCGGGTAGTTAGCGCGATACATTCACTCTCCCATTTTCACTTTCCCTTTTCGCACTTTTTTACATGCAGTGCGTATTAAAAAACTGACTTACTCTCTTACCTATTTTATTTATCGGAAGAAAAAACGCCAACATGACACCAACAAAAAAATATTTTTAATTCCCATCATGATTATTCCTTACTAAATCATATTATCTTAAAAGGACATCGGTAATGGATAAAAAAAAGCCCACCATAAAGGTGGGCAAAGCTATTGGGTTTTTCAACAGCAAGGATTTCGTAGTACTGGCACGACAGTTATCCATCCACTGTCTGTTTATGAATCTACCCCACTATCCTTAAAATAACCTTAGTTTTATCCTGAAATCATCAAGAATTAATAAAAAATAGAAAATACAACACACTTTTCCCGAAACAAAAAAAGCCCACCGCTAGGGTGGGCAAATGACACTATTCTCTGGCATGAAGCATCCTGAAGACACAGGTTGGCGGTTTTCCTCCGCCTGAAAGCTATCCTATGAGATTAAGATTAAGCCAACATTAGGAAAACAAAAAAACAGAATTTTTTAGATATTATTTTTCAGCTCCATTATTCCTCCTTCATCTCTCAACAATCAGGAGAATGTACACAATGAAAACCCTTCTTATTTTCAGAAAACCAATACCACAAGCGCACAACCCAAACCACTTAGGTAGTGAAAGGAAGAAAAAGAATGAATTCAGCCTACACACTCGCATGTCAGCGTATGGCGAGAACAAAAAGGAAAGCCCACCTGACGGTGGGCAAAGAGGCTATATTATTATGAGTAAAACCCTGGTGTTTTGGCGCTAAGAAAGTTCTTAACTGAAAACAACATTACACCGAGGAGATTAAATCAACCTTAACGATAAAAATAAAAGCTATTTTTTCTGTGACAATGGCAACATTTATTCCAGATAATTCCAGCTGCAGACAAACACGCCGAATACCTGAAGTATGATGGGAGTAAACATGAAAAATAAGAACACGCAGACAATAATACTTACCGTTATTATCAGAAAACAAAAAGCCCATCAGACGATGGGCTAAATAAGAATGAACATCGAAAATAAAACTCTTACTTTCTAACATGGCACAGCAGTCAATTAACACTAAGTAAAGTGTAACAGATACTGGCCATTTTGCCTAAAAATAGACCACTATTCTTCGTGTTTTGTGAGTACACGCATTTTCTGCGCTCACTGCAAAAGATCATGCCCTGCCCCCAGGCAACACAACTGTGTGACCGGTACCCAATCACGGCCATACTCCCTTGATAACCAATAGCCCCGCGATAACCGATGGTATCGGGACAGCCACATCGCAAAAGCGGGCTTTTATTTACCGGATTTGCAGGTTTACCCAGCCATCACGTACACTCGCCAAAAGAGATAATTGCACCGTATTCTACAGCCCGCGTTTGCCGCAATGTTCATGACTGTATCGACATAATAATCACGGGACATTGCCTGTTTTGGGCGGCATTGAAGGGAGAAGACACTATGCCATCAACATTCCCACGCAGACCCGGCATGATGGACAACCATGCCGATCAGCTCAGCAGCTCGCTGATTATTCGCCAATCGGCTGATGTGTTGTTTGATTTGTGGCGCAACCCCGAAACACTTCCGGTATTGATGAACCATGTCGCTCATATCGACATTATTAATCACACAGACTCACTGTGGCGCATGAAGGCCCCTTTCGGCCAGTACATCGAGTGGCGGGCACGTATTGAGGATGAACAACCCGGCCAGTTTATCTACTGGCGTTCACTCCCTGGCGCCAAAATCCCGAATGAAGGATGCCTGGTCTTTCGCCCTATACCAAACAGCGAGAATACTGAAGTCACACTCAGCATCCGGTTTGACCCACCAGGCGGCTTTTTGGGAAAGGCACTCAGTCAGGTGTTTCAGCTGTTACCGAAAGAGATGCTACACAAGACCTTACTGCGCTTTAAGCAGATGGCAGAGCACCCTGGCACCACGACCTCCTCGAACCAGAATGTATAAAAAAACGGGCGGCGAGGAATCCTCAGCCGCCCGTCGTCTTTTACACCCACAACATTATTTCTTATTGGGCATCATTCTCAGCAGTGTATTGTCACGCACCACATAGTGATGATACAGAGCAGCAACGGCATGCAGCCCTACCAGGAAATACCCCGCATTAGCAATCAATTCATGAATACTCAGCAGTGTGTGCTTGATATCGTCGTTCGGATCCGCTGCAAACGGCATCGCAATACCGAATACCGACCAGGCATCGCCGCGATAGTACATCCCCAGAACGCCTAATACCGGCAGCGCCAGAAACATCAGATACAAAAAGCCATGCACCGCATGGGAAGCAATCATCATCAGGCGATCAGGTTGCGGTGTGATAGGCGGTGTAGCATGACGTAAACGTTGCACTACCCGCAGGATCATCAACACCCAAACGGATACACCGCAACTATAATGGATAGTCGACATTAACGCCCGCGCACTGCTTCCACGCGGAGCAAAACCTCGTAGCTCCATCGCGGCATAGGTTGCCACCACCAACAGAAATGCCAGCCAGTGCAACAGAATCTGAGATGAATGATACTTAGTCTTCATGGAATTCCTTCTCTGTATTGAGCATACAATCAGTGTGTGAATATAGGACGCATACAGCCTAGCTTCACTCTATTAAGCCAACATTAGTTTTTCGCTCACAATAGCAAGATTTTTTGATAAACCCAAAAATCTTACGGGCAAAAAAAATCCCGCCTTGATGGAAGGCGGGAAAAAAACTACTACTCTCTGACAGGGATGAATAACACAACATCAACAAGGGTTGAGACAAACATTACCAGCTTCAGTGTATAGAACTGTCATCGGTCAGTAAGGTTGATTGGTAGGATGTAAGTCGAATTTGGCGGGATAGCATCATTTTACCGGGTATATCGGAGCAGGGCACAGAAGACGTATGAGATACATGAAAAACGGCTGACGCTTGCCAGCCGCATGCCTGACTACCTGCGACTTATTAACGCCGACTGTCTACCAACATTCTCACCGCCAGCCCCGCCAGTACCGTTCCCATCAGCCAGCGTTGCACTTGTTGCCACAACGGGCGCCCAGCCAGAAAAGCGGCGATATAGCCCGCGACCATGATAAGCGAAGCATTAACCGTCATGCTGATAAATATCTGGATGATACCAAGCGTTAACGACTGCCCCAGGACATTCCCCTGCTCCGGGCGGATAAACTGCGGCAGAAGGGAGAGATAAAGTACGGCGGCTTTAGGATTAAGCAGGTTGGTGACCAGCCCCATCACGAACAAGCGACGATTACTATCAAGTTTAAGTTGGCGTAACAGGAAAGGCGATGCGCTACCCCGTATAGCCAGCCAGGCCAGCCATAACAAATATAGCGCCCCGGCAATTCGCAACGCATCGTAAGCTAATGGCACCGCCATCACGATCACAGTAATACCGAGCGCTGCCGCGGTCATATAGAACAAAAAACCCAGTGCCACGCCAGATAACGACACCAGCCCTGCCCGACGCCCCTGACACACGGTGCGAGAAAGCAGGTAAATCATATTAGGCCCCGGCGTTAACACCAACCCTAACGCAATAGCAGCAAACGGTAACCATTGGGACACGCTCACCATTACTCACCTCAATCAATCACACAGAATGTCGGATAAAACGATGAGTTAAATCCCCTGTCTATTTGAACCCACGTCAGTGCAGACTAACGTCAACTACTCTCTGCCAGTAGACTGCCGCCACGATCACTCCTCCGGTGGATAACGGTAATCCCACCGGAAAAAGCCGTGATCCTGAAATGAACCTGACAGTAACGACTGCTTTCGTGTTTTGACATAATTGGGCGGCGGACAGGTGACATTGCACATCCAATATCCCGGAAACCACGTTTCCATACCAGGCAACAGCGCCATCGCCGTGTCGAACGGATTCAACTCCGGCAACGAGTAGTAAACAAACTCGCCAATCGAGTGTTCAATCCATTCTTCAGCACTCCCCATTTCCGATAACGGGTTAGGGTGCAACGGCGAGTGAGCCAAATCGACAAACTCTCTGACGTGATTCATCGACCAGCCACAAAACTCCAGCGCGCGAGGTCGCTCTGCCATTTCGTATAAGCGATCGACCGAGACTATCGGTAGCGGGTCTGGCTGCTCAGGAAAAAATTCATTGTGCTTTTGCAGGCATAACAATAGGTAGGACGCCACCAGCGCCCCCAGCTCATGGATAACCAGCGCCGGATGCTCACCCGCCCCGCCGCCAATAATCAAATTGTCGGGTGTACATGAAAAATCATCCTCACCCCAAGGCGAATCCGCCACCTCTTCCAGCGGATGGTAGATTGGCAGCCCGTTCAGGAAACCAACCAGTTCGTGTTTGATGGTATCGATGTAGCTCATGGTTACCGGCTTTTAAACAGTCATCAAGACAGATATCAGCGGGGCACGGCCCAGGTGATGCTCTTCGCAGAGTACACTGTGTTTATCGCCTTCTCCACACCAATCTTTACCTCCCAACAGGCAACCCACACCGACAACCCCACACAGAAACATCAGAATAAAAAATCAGAAAAAAGAAAAAATCAGGACGTAAACACATAGTGTTAGAGTAAAAATAAAAAATTTAATCCATTAAAATGATAGTTATCGATATTTACTATAAGTTTTCATTCCAATTACCACGCGCTAGCCTGCCTGTCATGGCTGTATTTTATTCACAACACAGGAAAAGACCCATGAAACAGAAAGTCGCATTGGTCACTGGCGCGGGCCAGGGAATCGGTCGGGCCATCGCTATCCGTCTGGCAAAAGATGGTTTTGCCGTAGCGGTCGTGGATTACAACGGCGATACCGCAGGCCAGGTAGCGCATGAAATCAAGCAGCACGGTGGCAACGCTATCGCACTCACCGCGGATGTCTCAGATCGTGACCAGGTATTTAATGTGGTTCGCACCGCACACAAACAATTGGGTGGTTTTCACGTTATCGTCAATAACGCCGGTATCGCTCCTACCACGCTGATTGAAGACATCACGCCGGAAATCGTTGATAAGGTTTACAACATCAATGTGAAAGGCGTTATCTGGGGAATACAGGCTGCGGTAGAAGCCTTCAAAGCCCAGGGACAGGGAGGCAAAATCATCAATGCCGCCTCTCAGGCAGGTCATGTCGGTAATCCAGAATTAGCGGTTTACAGTTCCAGTAAATTCGCCGTACGCGGCCTGACCCAGACCGCCGCCCGCGATTTAGCACCGCTCGGCATTACCGTTAACGCGTATTGCCCAGGTATCGTCAAAACGCCGATGTGGGCAGAGATTGACCGCCAAATTTCCGAGGCAGCAGGTAAGCCACTCGGTTACGGTACAGCTGAGTTCGCCAAACGCATCACGTTGGGTCGTTTGTCCGAACCGGAAGACGTGGCCGCCTGCGTCGCCTATCTCGCCGGCCCTGATTCTGACTATATGACAGGTCAGGCGCTGTTGATTGATGGTGGTATGGTCTTCAACTGATTGACTCAGCACCGCTACGCCTCGTCACATGGCGAGGCGTGTTCTTCTCATCACCGATATTCGCTATCCCACTGAGACAAGCCCCAAACACACAGAACACGCTTCTTACTATCTCCTGACGCTATCTGTATTCCTGCTCTTGTCTGTGGTCGCTTTCACTCTTTTCACAAATCCCTACTCAGGGCATACCTATTAATTCGATAGAAATAACTGCCATTATCCGCTTTGTCAAAAAGGGTAAAGTAGCCAGGTAGCCGCAGGTTATTGACATGCCCGGCAACAACGGCTGTTATTCATACCGTCGGCCATGAGTACAACCTCATTTCTGCCCCGTCATGACGACAGGTCAGAAACAGGGAAAACAGATAAGCCGCAATCACCAACAAGGCATCAGCCTTATCAGTGCCTCTGATGGAGAACTTTCTCTGCTAATAGCTTAAAGCAGTGCAATGGAATCACAGCAATAATCGAAATCTATTGTTGATAATAATCATACGGAAAATGAGGAAAGTTATGAGCAATCATACCGCCACACATCGTATTCCCGGCTGGAAAACACCACTGGCCATCATCTCTTCACTGTTGATAGCCTACCCGGCACTGTCAGCCACACTGACCCGTGATAACGGCGCGGCGGTGGGTGATAACCAAAACTCGCAGACTGCAGGTCCCAATGGCCCGGTTTTACTGCAGGATGTTCAGTTACTGCAGAAATTGCAACGCTTTGACCGTGAACGCATTCCCGAACGCGTCGTGCACGCCCGTGGTACCGGTGCACACGGCACATTTACCGCCACCGAAGACATTTCGGACCTGACTATCGCCGAGGTATTCAAAAAAGGCAGTCAAACACCGGCATTTGTACGCTTTTCAAGTGTCGTACACGGTAACCACTCCCCAGAGACCTTGCGAGATCCACGTGGTTTCGCTACCAAGTTCTATACCACACAAGGCAACTGGGATCTGGTCGGTAACAACTTCCCTACCTTCTTTATCCGCGATGCGATCAAATTCCCGGATATGGTACATGCGTTCAAACCCGATCCGCGTACCAACCAGGATAACGATGGGCGCCGGTTTGACTTCTTTTCTCACGTCCCGGAATCGATCCGCACGCTGACCCTGCTCTACTCCAACGAAGGCACACCGGCCAGTTACCGCAACATGGACGGCAACAGCGTTCATGCTTATAAGCTGGTCAACGCCAAAGGCGAAGTGCATTACGTCAAATTCCACTGGAAGACACTACAGGGCATCAAAAATCTCGACCCAAAACAGGTTGAGGAAGTTCAGGCTAAGGATTACAGCCACCTGACTAACGATCTGGTCGCCGCTATCAACCGTGGCGACTACCCGAAATGGGATCTTTACATTCAGGTGCTGACCCCAGGCGATCTGGCTAAATTTGATTTCGACCCGCTGGATGCCACCAAAATCTGGCCTGGCGTTCCCGAACGTAAAATTGGCCAAATGGTACTGAACAAAAACCCGGACAACTACTTCCAGGAAACCGAGCAGGTCGCCATGGCACCGTCGAATCTGGTTCCGGGTATCGAGCCATCTGAAGACCGTCTGTTACAAGGCCGGCTGTTCTCGTATGCCGACACACAGATATATCGACTGGGTGCGAATGGCCTGAGCCTGCCAATCAATGCCCCACTGAAAAAGGTCAACAACATCAATCAGGATGGCAGTTTGAATAGCGGCCACACGCAAGACAACGGGGTGAACTACCAACCAAGCCGGTTGTATCCACGTGAAGAGCTGGTTTCTGCTCGCTACAGCCAGACACCGCTGAGCGGCACTACCCAGCAGCGCAAAATCCAGAAAGAGCAGAACTTCAAACAGACTGGCGAGTTGTATCGCTCTTACAGTAAAAAAGATCAGGATGATCTGGTTCAAAGTCTGGGCTCTGCGCTGGCGATGGCGGATACCGACAGTAAAACCATCATGCTTTCCTACTTCTATAAAGCTGATGCCACCTACGGTACCCGTCTGACCAGTGTCGCCAAAGGCGATCTGAGCAAAGTACAGTCACTGGCCAGCAAACTGGCTGATTAACGGAATGCCGTCGCCCGGTTGCTCTACGGGCGACGGCAACGACCAGGGAATCGTCATCATGAAATCATTTCGCCTCTTTTTTTGCCTGCTGGCATTCATTCATGCCACCGCCCAGGCACAACCGCCCGTATCTATTACAGAGCCGTCGAATTCAGTCGCCACGACACCTGCTGTGCAGCCAACTGACGAAAGACAAGTACAGAACCAGCTTAATCAGTACCTGTGGGATGCAGCCCGTACGGGTAACGATGCCGTACTCAAGGAGTTCATCAGCGCGGGTTATAACCTCAACACCCGTGATGAAAAAGGCTATACGGCGATCATTCTGGCGGCTTACCACGGCCACTACGACACGGTTTCACTGTTGCTCAACCACGGTGCTGATCCTTGCTTGCAGGATAGTCGTGGCAATACCGCACTGATGGGAGCGGTGTTTAAAGGTGAACTGAAAATTGCCCACTTGTTGCTGAACGCAAAATGTAGCCCGGATACCCGTAATAACGCCGGACAGACTGCAGCGATGTATGCTTCGCTGTTTCAGCGCACAGAAATTCTTAAGGCATTACAGGAAAAAGGGGCGGATATGAATGCTACCGATGCACTGGGCAACAGTGTGCAGGCATTAAGCAGGGGTGAAGTGAAAGGGCAATAATCGACACATATCAACGAAAATGACACGCCCCGAACGAATATACTCCCTTCAGGCGGGGCGTGTGATATCAGACTGGGTTAGCATTATTCAGTCATCCCATTTGGGGCTCAGAAACGCGGCCAGAAATCCCGGTACAACGATAACGGCCAGTATCGCTAAATAGACAGTTACTTGTTCGAACATAACAACCTCCTACGTCAGCATGTAAAACGACCTCATGATTCCACTACAGATTCATTCAACTACCATTCAACTACCATTCGACGGCAAGTTTGCTCACTACACACTTATTCTATCGGCCGAACGTTAAGTAAACATTAACGTCTCTTTAATAGATAAGAAATCGGATCAGGACGAAAGCACTCAAACAAAACGGCCTCGCTCACTTTTTCCAGCCCCCGATTAAGCCACTAGCCGCCACAGGGTACAGAAAGCCGATCTAACACATTGTTTTTAATGCATTATCATCACCCATCGTTTGATTTATCACGTCCAGAATTATACGTGTGAATATATATTCTTGGTGTAATGAATGTTATTGATAATAATAAAAACCTATATTTATTGTCAGCAATACCGGCTGAAGAAAAAAAGTGTCATTTTTTCGGTGATGTGACTGACAATACTTTTCAAATAGTCAGCATTCATTCTTCATGTCATTAGTTCACAGCGCTGAGAGAAAAAATCAAACTCGATTAATGATGAATAACCGTTACACACTAACAATTCACATAGCGTTAATTCATAATTATCCGTCTTATTAAGCACAGTATCACATCGCTAAAAGACACCTTAAATATCCATATCCCGACGGTATGCCAGGAGAAGAAAGCGAGCCCACTGGCAGAACACTCAAAACCGCCACCTCTCACCAGAACCGGTAAATATCACGATTTAAAAAACATGACGCCGCTAACAGAATACAGTACTCATCTACCCCATACCGAAAAAATGACCTAAAACAATATTTGCGTGGGGTCACAGATTCCCCGCTGATGGCGATTTTATCCATAAGATCAGCGAATACGGCCTGACCCTCTTCCCACGGCAAAAACTACTGTTTTGTTATGAGTCGCCGGAAGAGGAAAAATAATCACGCCTGCCGTACCCCAAGACGGGGGCAATACTGAATACCGAATAACACCATTGTCCCTAAGAATGAAAAACCGATAGCCAATGATTACCAGAGAGGACACTTTTATGTGGAAACGCGTCATTTTAGCTTCAGCTGTGTGTGCGTCCCTGTCATCGGTCGCGCTGGCCGCACCATTAACGGTGGGGTTTTCTCAAGTCGGCTCGGAATCAGGCTGGCGCGCAGCTGAAACGACCGTAGCCAAAGAACAGGCCAAAGCGCGCGGTATTAACCTGAAAATTGCCGACGCCCAGCAAAAACAGGAAAACCAAATCAAAGCGGTGCGCTCTTTCATCGCACAAGGGGTGGACGCTATTTTCATCGCCCCCGTGGTAGCGACCGGCTGGGAGCCGGTATTGAAGGAAGCCAAAGAAGCCAAGATCCCAGTTATTCTGCTAGACCGCGGCATTGACGTCAAAGATGACTCACTGTATCTCACCACGGTACGCGCTGATAATATTAAGGAAGGGGCATTAATTGGCGAATGGCTGATTAAAACCGAAAACGGCAAGAATTGTAATGTCGTTCAGTTAGAAGGCACCGTCGGCGCAAGCGTTGCGATTGACCGTAAAAAAGGGTTTGAAGACGCTATCGCCAAAACACCGAGTATTAAAATTATCCGTTCCCAGTCCGGCGACTTTACCCGTAGCGGCGGCAAGCAGGTTATGGAGAGTTTTATCAAGTCAGAAAATAACGGCAAAAATATCTGTATGGTTTTCGCCCATAACGATGACATGGTGATCGGCGCGATTCAGGCTATTAAAGAAGCGGGGCTAAAACCGGGCAAAGATATTCTGACCGGGTCGATTGATGGTGTACCGGATATTTTCCGTGCCATGCTGGCAGGCGAGGCGAATGTTTCGGTTGAACTGACGCCAAATATGGCTGGTCCGGCGTTTGACGCACTGGAGAAATATAAAAAGGATGGCACGCTGCCCGCCAAACTGATTCTGACACCGTCCACCCTGTTTAAACCAGACAGCGCACAGGCCGAGCTCGATAAGAAAAAGAACATGGGATATTGATTGTTTATACCCTAAATAATTCGAGTTGCAGGACAACACGCTCGCGTGTTGAACAACGCCACGCGCTGGCCCTTTAGGGCAAGGCTCATTAGAGCCTTGTAACGCGGCAAGTGAGTGACAAATTCGTCGGGAACGAATTTGACCAGCCAACGGCTGGCCTCTGGTGAGAGACAGGATGTCTCTCATTTCATCCCGATGAGCTTACTCAGGTAAGTGATTCGGGTGAATGACAAATTGGCGAAGCCGATTTGAACGCTGCTAGCAGCGGCCCCGAAGGGGCGAGGCCCATGAAATGGGCCGAGTAACGCAGCCAACGCACCTGCAACTTGAAGTATGACGGGTATGTCGTCAGCCCACGTCCTGCCATGGCTAGCTACCACTACCATGGCAGGACATCACCTGTTTTGTAAGGAAGAATCGCATGAACGATTTCGACAACCAGGAAATCTTGCGTACGGAAGGGCTGAGCAAAATTTTTCCCGGGGTTAAAGCGCTGGATAAGGTCGATTTCAGCCTGAGGCGCGGGGAAATCATGGCGCTGCTGGGAGAAAATGGTGCAGGGAAATCCACGCTGATTAAAACACTCACTGGGGTGTATCAACGTGACGAGGGCGCTATTTATCTCGAAGGGCAGTCTATCTCGCCTAAAAATACGGCTCACGCCCAACAACTGGGCATCGGCACGGTGTACCAGGAAGTCAACCTGCTACCCAATTTATCGGTGGCGGATAACCTGTTTATCGGCCGCGAACCCAGACGCTTCGGATTATTACAACGCACCGAGATGGAAAAACGTGCAGCAGCGTTGATGTCCTCCTACGGTTTTGAGCTGGATGTGCGCGAACCACTGAACCGCTTTTCCGTCGCGATGCAGCAAATCGTTGCCATTTGTCGTGCCATCGACCTGTCTGCCAAGGTGTTAATCCTTGATGAGCCGACCGCCAGTCTTGATACTCAGGAAGTGGAAATGCTCTTTACCCTGATGCGCCAGCTGCGCGATCAGGGCGTCAGCCTTATCTTCGTGACCCACTTTCTCGACCAGGTTTATCAGGTGACCGATCGCATCACGGTTCTGCGCAACGGTGCTTTCGTCGGTACCTGTGAAACCGCCTCGCTGCCACAGATAGAACTGGTAAAAATGATGCTGGGCCGCGAGCTGGAGCAGAATGCGCTGCAACGTGCCGGACGTACGCTACTGAGCGACAAGCCGGTGGTGGAATTCAAAGGGTACGCGAAAAAAGGTGTGATTGAACCATTCGAACTGGCGGTTCGGCCCGGCGAAATCGTCGGTCTCGCCGGATTGTTAGGCTCCGGGCGGACAGAAACCGCCGAGGTGATTTTTGGTATCAAACCGGCCGATCGCGGCGAAGCGGTGATCAAAGGCAAATCCCAGACGCTACGCTCGCCACATCAGGCCTCCTGCCTTGGCATCGGCTTTTGCCCGGAAGATCGCAAAACCGACGGTATTATCTCTGCCGCCTCGGTACGGGAAAATATTATTCTGGCGTTGCAGGCCCAACGCGGCTGGCTGCGACCTATCCCCCGTAAAGAGCAGATGGCGATTGCCGAGCGATTCATCCGTCAGTTGGGTATCCGCACCCCCAGTACCGAGCAACCTATCGAATTGCTGTCCGGCGGGAATCAACAGAAAGTGCTGTTGTCTCGCTGGCTACTGACCAAACCACAATTCCTGATCCTGGATGAACCCACGCGCGGCATCGACGTCGGCGCCCACGCCGAGATCATCCGTTTGATCGAAAGCCTGTGCGCCAACGGGCTGGCGTTGCTGGTCATCTCGTCGGAACTGGAGGAACTGGTGGGATACGCCGACCGGGTGTTGATTATGCGTGACCGGCAGCAGGTGGCGGAAATCCCGCTCGACCAGCTATCCGTTTCCGCCATCATGAATGCCATCGCGGCATAAGGAGGGCATAGTGATGCCTCGATCACTGAGCAAACCGGGCTCCGATAAGCGCCCATTCCGTTGGCCGTCGCTGCGGTTTTCACAAGGCATGCCGCAGATAACCGCGCTGGTGCTGGTGTTGCTGGTAGACAGCCTGGTATCCAGCCACTTTTTCCAGATAGTGGTGCAGGATGGCCGCCTGTTCGGTAGTCCCATCGATATCCTTAACCGTGCCGCACCGGTGGCCTTACTGGCGATCGGGATGACGCTGGTGATTGCCACTGGCGGCATCGATCTGTCCGTCGGGGCCATTATGGCGATTGCCGGTGCCGTGGCCGCCTCGCTGACCGTGCAGGGCTACAGCCTGACGGTGGTACTGCTGGCCGCACTCGGTGTCGGCATGCTGGCGGGCCTGTGGAACGGTATTCTGGTTGCGATTCTGAAGATCCAGCCGTTTGTCGCTACCCTCATTCTCATGGTGGCCGGTCGCGGTATCGCGCAGCTGATTACCGCCGGGCAAATCGTCACCTTCAACTCGCCGCCGCTGGCCTGGCTCGGTAGTGGTGCGCTGTTCTACTTCCCAACGCCTATCATCATCGCGTTGGTCACCTTGATTCTGTTCTGGCTGCTGGTGCGGCGCACCGCATTGGGGTTATTTATTGAATCAGTGGGGATCAACATCCGGGCGGCGAAAAACGCCGGGGTCAGTACCCGCGCCATGGTGACCATGACATATATCCTGAGCGGGCTGTGTGCCGCCATCGCCGGGGTCATCGTCACCGCCGATATTCGGGGGGCGGATGCCAACAATGCCGGTTTGTGGCTGGAGATGGACGCCATTCTCGCCGTGGTGATCGGTGGCGGTTCGCTGATGGGTGGCCGCTTCAACATGGTACTTTCCGTGTTAGGTGCGCTGATTATTCAGGGCATGAACACCGGTATTCTGCTGTCCGGTTTTCCACCAGAGCTCAATCAGGTGGTGAAAGCCGTCGTGGTATTGTGCGTACTGATAGTCCAGTCGCCACGTTTTGTGACCTTGCTGAAAGGAGTTCGCCGCCATGATAAAGCGTAACTTGCCGCTGATGATCACCCTGGCGGTATTCGTGCTTGGATACCTGTACTGCCTGACGCAATTTCCAGGTTTTGCCTCCACGCGTGTCATCTGCAACATTCTTACCGATAACGCCTTTCTGGGTATTGTCGCCGTCGGCATGACTTTTGTGATTCTCTCCGGCGGTATCGACCTGTCCGTCGGATCGGTGATTGCATTTACCGGTGTGTTTCTCGCTAAAGCGATCGGCGTTTGGGGGCTGTCCCCCCTGGTGGCGTTCCCGCTGATTTTAGTGATGGGATGTGCCTTTGGCGCGTTTATGGGCTTGCTCATCGACGCACTAAAAATCCCGGCGTTTATCATCACGCTGGCGGGGATGTTCTTCCTGCGTGGTGCCAGTTATCTGGTGTCGAAAGAATCGCTGCCTATCAACCATCCTATCTATGAAACGCTCTCCAGCCTGGCGTGGACGATTCCCGGTGGCGGTCGGCTTAGCGCCATGGGACTACTGATGCTGATGGTGGTCGCTGTCGGCATCGTGCTGGCACGCTATACCCGTTTCGGTAATCAGGTCTATGCGATTGGTGGCAACAGTACCTCCGCTAACCTGATGGGTATTTCCACCCGCAGTACCACCCTTCGTATTTATATGTTGTCGACCGGGCTGGCAACCCTCGCCGGGATCGTATTTTCCATTTACACCTCAGCGGGTTATGCGCTGGCAGGGGTCGGCGTCGAGCTGGATGCTATCGCCTCGGTGGTGATCGGCGGTACGCTATTGAGCGGCGGTGTCGGTACTGTACTCGGTACCCTGTTCGGCGTGGCGATCCAAGGCTTGATCCAAACCTACATCAACTTTGACGGTACGCTAAGTTCCTGGTGGACCAAGATAGCCATCGGCATATTGCTGTTTGTGTTCATCGCCTTGCAACGCGGCCTGACCGCACTGTGGGAAAACCGGCAGAACGCCCCGGTTAAACGTGTTGCCCCACACGGATAACGACAGCCCAAAACGTAGGTGTGAGAGGTCTCTAACGTCTCACCCTACGTTTTTACTCGTCTGACACCCCCTCTCGCACCATTGAAACGAACGCGATGCATTGTCGTAAGCAAACTTGCCATCGGCCAGAATACGCCTATGTTTGAATACAGGGGCCGCGCATAGTTGTCATCGGGCAACGATCCGACATGCATACCCATAGCGCGTTTCCCCTTTGCCACCCTTCGCTTTCCTTTCTCCACACCACCAGGTTGTACGTTGTTCGCACATAACGAGATGAGGCTACCGTCAGCACGGCAGTTAGCCTGTGCAACGGTTTTTCCGGGTGGTGACACATTGATTGTTCGAGTTCGACATTGACACGTTCTATCTAGAGGAAATGCTATGACTCACACCAAAAGCCACACAGCAAGTACGCCTGAAGCAGAACAGTCGCCACATTACGAAAGCAGCGGGCACAGCCTGCTGACGCTGGATAACGCCGGGCCAATCCAAATGGGATTTTGGGTGCCTAACCGGGTATGGGCCACCGCCAAATTCCTGATGCCACTGCGCGAGCATATCGCCAACAAGAAGCAGACCAATACCCTGGCCCCCATGCAGCCGGTGCTCCAGAATTTTAAAAACTGGGTGACCAACAACAGTGTCTACCGCATGTGGCTCAATAGCATGATCGAACAATCCAACGCCTATGTGGCTTCGCTGCCTGAATCCACCCGCAAGGAGATCAGCGACGATGGCGACGCGACCTGGATAGACAGCTACGACAGCTTCTTTGAGATCCTCAACGAAATCATTACCACCTCGCCATCATTCAACACCACCGTACAAGTCGGGACACCGATGAATGCGTTTTTGGCAGTGGCGATGGGAACAGAAGCGGGCGTGGCACTGTTCCACGACGCGACGTTCAATCAGCAGTTCCGTCAGGTGCTGGATGCCTGGAACAGTTTCCTGAAAAGCAGCGCCTCACTCGATAAACTCGATATCGCACAACCGGAAAAACCCGGCTCCTGGATTTCCAAAGCTGCGTATCAGGCCGGTGTCTGGAACCAGATGCAGCACGACCCCAACCTGCAGGGTTACGGCTTCGCCAGTTGGAACGATTTCTTTATCCGTCAGTTCGTACCCGGCGCACGCCCCTTTAAAGGCGATCCGAACACCCAGATAGACATCGGCTGTGAAACCACACCGTGGCGTTATGCCAATCAGTTGCAATTGGAAAGCCGATTCTGGGTCAAAGACATCCCTTATTCGCTGCTTGATCTGTTCGGTGGTCAGCGGCAATGGGCCAAGCTGTTCGAGGGAGGACAACTCTATCAAGGGTTTCTTTCTGCGACGCACTATCATCGTTGGAACGCGCCGCTGGACGGTTTTCTGGTACGTTCCTGGGTTGAACCGGGGACTTACTTTGCTCAGCGACCCGGACAGGGCGAAAATCAGGGCACCTGGGAAGGCACCGAGTCACAACCCTACCTCGGCCATGTGGCCGCGCGCGCGGTGTTTATCTTCCGACACAAGACCTGTGGCTACGTGGCGCTCATCTGCATCGGCATGGTGGAAGTGTCCAGCTGCGTGATCGAACCCAGCACGTTTATCGTTGAAGAGAGTGCCGAACCGGTCAGTATCACCCGCGGTGTCGAAATCGGTCACTTCGAGTTCGGCGGTTCGACTCACATGATGATCTTCCAAAAAGATCGGGTCGCGTTGGAAGAATGGGCTATCGATGCCGTCAGTCACCGCAAAGATAAAAACCCGGTCCCGCTGGGCAGCGTGATCGCCACCGCGCTGCACAACAAAGGCTAATAAACACCCGCACCAGGCTCCGGCTACGGTCGGGGCCTGTTTCTCCGTTTAGGCCACCCCTCCTCCCGACCATGTCTTTTCTGTTAATCGACGGTTCTTTTTTCGTGATCTCTTTCAATCTTTATGCCGACTTGCCGAATTTTGTTATTCGCTTTGACACGCCATTGCCACAATAACCACAAGTCAACACAGGAAACACCGGGCCACCGCCATCAGAACAGGCGCGACATGAAAGAATGGAAGGGTTCTCTCAAGGATGAGATTTCCCCCAGACGCGACACAGGCAATCCGCCTCGCGTCTCATGCTGGGATAGTCGTCTTCGTGCATACCGAGCCGACCCCAGCCCGACCTGAATAAGACACCGAATTCGCATCCGTACTTTTAACCACAACATGGCTTTTTACCACAACCTGCCTGCTCACCCTGATGAAGACGGTAATCAACGTGGTTTAAACAGGTGACATAACTAGAGGATAAACCCTATGGAACACTCCGTGATCGAACCGACTGTACCGATGCCGATGCCTGCAATGTTTGACGCACCAAGCGGCATTTTCGACTCGCTTGACGACGCCGTTCAGGCCGCCGCGTATGCGCAACAACAGTTGAACAGCCTCGAGCTGCGCCAACAGGTGATTAAAGCCATTCGGGTCGCTGGCGAGCGTTATGCACAGGTACTGGCGGAAATGGCCGTGGCCGAAACCGGCATGGGCCGCGTGGTCGATAAGTACGTCAAAAACGTGTCACAGGCGCGCCATACACCAGGGATCGAATGCCTGTCGGCGGAAGTACTGACCGGCGATAATGGGCTGACGCTGATTGAAAATGCCCCCTGGGGTGTGGTTGCGTCGGTGACCCCCTCAACCAACCCGGCAGCGACCGTTATCAATAACGCTATCAGCATGATAGCCGCCGGTAACAGCGTGGTGTTTGCCCCTCATCCGTCAGCGAAAAACGTATCGCTGCGTACCATCAGCCTGCTCAATAAAGCCATCGTCGCCACCGGCGGCCCGGAGAACCTGTTGGTCAGCGTTTCCGACCCTAACATCGAAACCGCGCAGCGCCTGTTTCGCTACCCCGGTATCGGGCTGTTGGTGGTCACCGGCGGCGAAGCGGTGGTGGAAGCGGCGCGTAAACATACCGACAAACGGCTGATCGCCGCCGGAGCGGGTAACCCGCCAGTGGTGGTGGATGAAACGGCGGATATTCCGAAAGCAGCCCGCGCGATTGTGAAAGGTGCCTCATTCGACAACAACATTATCTGTGCCGATGAGAAGGTGCTGATCGTGGTGGACAGTGTGGCCGATGCCCTACTGGCAGAAATGCAACGCAATCATGCTGTGCTGCTCACGCCGGCACAAACCGAACAGCTGCTGCCAGCACTGCTGAGCGACATCGACGAGCAGGGTAAAGGTCGCGTCAACCGCGACTATGTCGGCCGTGATGCCACGAAACTGGCTGAAGCCATCGGGCTTGAGGTCAACGAATATACCCGCTTACTGCTGGCTGAAACCGACGCCAGTCACCCGTTTGCCGTCACCGAGCTGATGATGCCGGTACTGCCAGTCGTGCGGGTGAAAAACGTGGATGACGCTATTGCACTGGCACTCAAACTGGAAAATGGTTGCCGCCATACCGCCGCGATGCACTCTACCAATATCAGGAACTTAAATCGCATGGCTAACGCCATCAACACCAGTATTTTCGTCAAAAATGGCCCTTGTATTGCCGGGTTGGGGCTGGGTGGCGAAGGTTGGACATCGATGACCATTTCGACGCCGACCGGTGAAGGCGTCACCTCTGCTCGCACCTTTGTGCGCCTGCGACGTTGTGTGCTGGTGGATATGTTCCGTATTGCCTGACGATGGCGAATTACCCAAACAGGTTTGCCGCGCGGTTGCCGTTGGTTCATGACCAGCGGCAATCACTCCGCAACAGCCGCTTAAGGAGAGAAGCAGGGGTGGGGGATGAAGGAGTAAACCGTACCGCGATAGGAGAACCCTGAAATTAGGTCGTACCAGAGAGAAGGAAAAGTGTGCTTTAGCGCCTGTTCCTCCCCGGCTGAATACCGTATAACGGGGGAATACTTTGGTCTGTCTACACCTCATCCCTCGATATGGTGTGACCATCATGCTCTGGCAGACCCCGCCCGACATTGTCAAGGAGGTGAGCTGACGATGAAACACAATCCAGTTAACCTGCATCATCTGGATACAGAGCACCGGCTTCCAGCCACAACGCTGATGCAGCCGGATGACAGTGTGCACCAGCGCCAGACACAGGATGTTTACGCCCAATCCCGCACCATCACAGACTGGCAGCAGATTTACGATCAGGTATCACCGGGACATTTCAAAGGGGAATTACGCGAAATCCTGCTAGACGGCATCCAGATTTGCCACGAATACACCAATCTGGCACTGCGCCAGTCCTGCATGATATGGCCCGACGCCTTCTGGTTTGGTATTCCGGCCCGCCATGCCGGGACCGGCTTTATCGGCTCTCACCCCATCAGCGACAACGCCATCGCGGTCAGCCCAGGGGGGAAGGAGTTCGAACTGAATACGCCAGATGACTATGCCATCCTGGGTGTCGCTATCTCACGTGACGAACTGTTGCAGTACACTGATGCGCTGGAAGAGCCGGAACAACTGACGCGGTTGCTGGCACAAAGCACCACGTTGCTGGTAGAACCCCACAGGCGGGAAATCCTCTGGTCATTTGTGCGTGAAGCGCTGTGGTATGGCTGCAACGAACCACAACGTTTGCAACACAGCAACGCGGCCAAGGTACTGAAACACAACTTGCTGACCACCGTGATTTCATTTCTGGAAAGCGCACAGCCCGCCGATGTCAGCCCATCCCATACCAACAAACGCATCGGTTATCGCAGCCTGATTGGTCGCGCCAGAGAATATGTGCTCAGTCAGCAATCGGAACCGGTCACGGTACTTGACCTGTGTCGTCGCCTGCATGTCAGCCGCCGCACGCTGCAAAATGCCTTTTGTGATGTCATGGGATGCGGTCCCAACGCCTGGCTGAAGATGATCCGCCTCAACGCAGTACGCCGCGAGTTAGTCAGCCCCTACTCCCATCATCACACCGTACAGGATGCCGCCATGCAATGGGGCTTCTGGCACCTGAGCCAGTTTGCCAGTGATTACCAACGGCTGTTTAATGAAAAGCCATCGGTGACGCTCAAGGCTCGACTAGCAGGATAAAAAAGAGAAGCTGACGCGCAGAAGTGGTGAATATCAGGCTGAGTACACAGGGCCGATGTGCGTCGGCCCTTTATTTCACGTAATTAGTCTTTCCATTTTTCAATGATGACTTTCACCGTGCCCGAATTGTCAGAGCGTTGCCAGTCCTGAAGATACAAATCGAAGCCCCCGGTTTGAGGGAATGCGTGAATGATCACGGCGGCATGCATACCGTCATCATTCAAGCCGTAATAGCTGACAGCCATCGCCGAGTAAAAGGCAAATAACGAGGCCATAACCACTAAAATTTTGGTAATTTTTTCATGATTCAATATCCTTCTGAATAAAATTAAATAGCCGTCATATAATTATGAAAAATGCATTTCATTCAAGATAATAACCATGACAGTCATCTTTAAAAGATAATTAACAGCGTTTCTTTTTTCCGGCTACGCCGGTGTTTTTATCCCATGAAGGCAGTGTTTTTATCGCACACACGTTTCCACACGGTGATGATGTCTCATCATCTCTCCAACACGTCGGCCAACTGTGCCTTCCCGGCGAGTAATGGTGTCGTATATAGTCGATAAACCTGACAACCTGCTCGCCTGTCGTCAGTCGACCATGCGCCGACTGGCTTCTGGGAATAGCGGGACACAGTTCTGCTGGAATCACCAACGCGTTTTTACCGAAGTAATAAAATTCATCGGCGATTAAAACATACCTTCCTGATGTATCGATCTTTTTATCACCTTCATTGTGGTGAGGATTGGCTATCAATTCAAAATGTTCGTCATCGGTAGCCGTTGGTATCACCGGACAATAAATATTGTCTCCGCATCGTCCCTCTGCTGTTTCACCAGGGCGTTTGTTTAAAAAACGCGGGTCATAATAGTAATCACGAATAAGTATTTTTTCGCCAATCCGCATCAGATAAACCAGACGCTCTTCACCGACAGGCTCACCAGTCAAGGCAGCGGATGTAAACCCCGCAATCCACTGCCCCACCTGCTTACTCAACCGAAAGCGAGGCTTACAGGTTGATAGTGTTAACGTCTCACCAAACGGATTTGGCGCGAATCCAGTATCGTGGGTCATTTTATAGCTGAATAGCTGCATAAAACCTCCTATCGGATAAATGACAACGGCAACCACGTCTGGCGCGATAATAAAAACAACGACAAAAACACAGAACGTTATTCGTGATCAGTTATTCTGACGAAGACCAATCAGAGGATATGAATAAAAAGGTCAACTATTCGGACCGACCAACGAAGTCCGTTAGTCGTTTCTTCAACATCGGAAGTCAACACAAAAATAGAATATCCGGCTACTCATTAAACAGAAAGCAGAGCCTTGCCGGATTGAAATATTCCCGCCGCGTTTCACCCGGCAAGCCTGGATCACGCATTCAGCGCATCAAACGCGCGGCGGATATCGTCTTGTGGCAGACGAATACCGATAAACACCATGACACTCTCGCGTGGTTCATCGTCGTCCCATGGGCGATCCCAGTCGGCACTGTAGAGCCGTTGTACCCCCTGGAATAACAACCGACGATCATCACCCTCGATTGCCAGCACCCCTTTATAGCGCAACAGGTTATCAGCACAGTCTACCAACAGTTGCTCCATAACTGCCGATACCGCGGCCATGTCTACCGGCCTTGCCAGTTGCACCACCAGCGAGGTGATGGCGTTATCCTGTTCGATCAGCGGTCGAAAACGCGGTAAAGACACCTGTAGCCGATCGTCTAGCATAAAACCATCAACGCCGAAGATCTGGCGGTGGTCTATCTGACCATTCACCACCCGATACAGGCTGGCACGGGCGTTGATACGCGCCAGTCTCTCTTCCAGTGCCTGCGTCTCACCGGCCAGATCGGTTTTGGTCAGCAGAATACGGTCGGCATAACCGACCTGCGCCTGCGCCACGGTATGTCGGCTCAGTTGCTCATCGGCATGTACCGCATCGACCAGCGCAATCACGCCGTCGAGCAGGAAGCGCTGGCTCAGGCGCTCGTCAGAAAAAAAGGTTTGAATCACCGGCCCCGGATCGGCCATGCCGGTG
Source organism: Dickeya oryzae (assembly GCF_009372235.1). Taxonomy (GTDB): domain Bacteria; phylum Pseudomonadota; class Gammaproteobacteria; order Enterobacterales; family Enterobacteriaceae; genus Dickeya; species Dickeya oryzae. The sequence continues at coordinate 138,531 of NZ_ML762922.1, forward strand.
CACTCGATCACCAGCCGGTCAAACGCCAGTTCGCCGCGGTCAATACCGTCCAGCAAGTCATGCAGCGCATCCGACAATTCATTGGCACTGCTACAGCAAATGCAACCGTTACTCAGTGTGGTGATACGGGTCGCACGATCGCCCAGTAACGAGTCATCAATCGCCACCGCGCCAAATTCATTTTCAATGACGGCAATTTTCTCGCCGTGATCGGCATACAGCAGATGCCGCAGTAACGTGGTTTTCCCCGCCCCCAGAAAACCGGTGAGGATCGTCGCGGGTAATACCTTGTCAGTTAATGCATCCGTCGGTAATACGTCTGCGGGTGATGCCTCTGCGGGTAATGAATGAGTCATACTCGAAAAAACTCCTTGCCGCGCTGACGACTCAACAGCACCGAAAACCCCCTTTACCACTACCGCCATAACGTGCCTGCTGGCGTTCGCGGAAAAACTCCTCGTAGCTCATCACGTCCTGGTCTGGGTGGTTGGTCTGCATGTGCTGCACGTAGTTATCATAATCCGGGATACCGACCAGCATTCTGGCGGCCTGACCCAGATATTTTCCTGCTTTCCCAAGGTTTCCGAACATATCGCCCTCTCTTGATATCAGCGCCGATGGCGCATGAGCCGACAGATATGAACGCCGACAGGCCCATACTGGCACCTGTCGGCGGTATCGTCCTCACCGTCGGTTAGTGATGGGAGGAGATCTTCACGCCGCCTTCTGGTACCGGCACATACGGGGTTTCACGGTCAGAGCGTTCTGACTGGTTACGTTCCCGCAAAGCTGTACGAATACCATAGAAGATTATGCTATACACCACCACCAGGAACAAAACGCTCAGCACCGCATTGGTGTAATTGTTCACCACGATGTGATGCATGTTGGCAATCTGCTGCGCACTCAACTCCGTGCCTTCAGCAATCCGCTGTTTGTAAACACGTGCCAGATACAGGAAACCTTCCATCTGCGGATTATTACTAAACAGCTTCAGCCCCAACGCCCAGGTGGTGCAGATAAGCAGCCAAATCGCTGGCAGCATCGTGACCCAAATATAACGGGTGCGTTTCATCTTGATCAGCACGACCGTACCCAGCACCAGCGCGACCGCAGCCAGCATCTGGTTGGAGATACCGAACAGTGGCCACAAGCTCTTGACGCCGCCGAGCGGATCCACCACGCCCTGATACAACAGGTAGCCCCACAAGCCAACGCAACCTGCAGTACCGACCATACCCGCAATCAACGAATCGGTTTTCTTCAGGAACGGGACGAAGTTACCCAGCAGGTCCTGCAGCATAAAGCGACCAGAACGCGTGCCCGCATCCAGCGCAGTCAGAATAAACAGCGCTTCAAACAGAATACCGAAGTGGTACCAGAAGCCCATGTTGGCGCTTGGGATAATCTGATGGAACACATGAGCAATACCTACCGCCAGCGTCGGTGCGCCACCTGCGCGGTTCAGTACCGACGGTTCGCCGATATCTTTCGCGGTTTGCAGGATCTGCTCCGGCGAAATCACAAAGCCCCAGGAACTGACCGTTGCCGCCGCCTGTGCGGTAACACCCTGCAACTGCGCCATGATCGCCGGTGCATTGGCACCGCCAAGCTCATGCAGGTTCGGCATGGTGACGCCCAGACCAACCGGCGGGGTGTTCATGGCGAAATACAAACCCGGTTCGATAATCGACGCCGCGACCAGTGCCATGATGGCGACAAACGATTCCATCAACATCGCACCGTAGCCGATAAAGCGGGCATCGGTTTCGTTCGCCAGCAGCTTCGGCGTGGTGCCGGAAGCAATCAGCGCATGGAAGCCGGATACCGCGCCACAGGCGATGGTAATAAACAGGAACGGGAACAACGCGCCTTTCCACACTGGGCCGGTACCGTCGATAAACTGCGTCATGGACGGCATTTTCAGCTCAGGGTTGATGATGACGATACCGATCGCCAGACCGACGATCACCCCGATTTTCAGGAACGTCGCCAGGTAGTCGCGCGGAGCCAGAATCAGCCACACCGGCAACAGCGCCGAGATGAACGCATAACCGATCAGCGCAAAGGTGATGGTGGTATCTTTGAACGTCAACGCCGGGCCCCAGTAAGGGTCATGAGCGATAACACCGCCAAACCAGATAGCCAGCAGCAACAGCACGATACCGATGACCGACACTTCCCCCACCCGACCGGGGCGCAAGAAGCGCATATAGATGCCCATGAACAGCGCGATCGGCACGGTAGAGCACACGGTGAATACGCCCCACGGGCTTTCCGCCAGTGCTTTCACCACGATCAACGCCAGTACCGCCAGGATGATGATCATAATCAGGAAGCAGCCGAACAGCGCGATAGTGCCGGGTACCGGCCCCATTTCCTCTTTGATCATTTCACCCAGCGACACCCCATTGCGGCGGGTCGACATGAACAGCACCATAAAGTCCTGTACTGCGCCCGCCAGCACAACACCGGCCAGCAGCCACAAGGTACCGGGCAGATAGCCCATCTGAGCGGCCAGTACCGGCCCTACCAGCGGGCCTGCACCGGCGATAGCGGCAAAATGGTGGCCGAACAGCACATTGCGGTTGGTCGGCACGTAATTCAGCCCGTCGTTGTTAACCACCGCGGGTGTCGCGCGGTTGGCGTCAAGCTGCATCACCTGGCGAGCGATGTACAAGCTGTAGTAACGGTAAGCGACCAGATAGACCGCCACCGACGCTACCACAATCCACATGGCGCTGACGTGCTCGCCGCGACGCAGTGCGACCACGCCAAGGCAGCATGCCCCGATGACCCCCAGTAACGCCCAGGGAAGATGCCTGAGAAGTTTATCTTTCATAGCGTTCACTCTTCTTATTTGTGTATACCCTCAATCATTCGAGTGGCAGGACAGCGGCAAGCGAGTGAACCCCGGTGAGCTTACCCAGCCGGATGAACGCGCACAGCCAACACACCTACAACGTGAAATATGACGGGTATAATTACTTATGATGTAGTCACGTATGGTTACTGTAGTCAGGCTATTCGTCAGGTGATAGTTGAATTTGGGTCAGCGGTCGGATAAGCGGATGACCGGTCGCATACCGGAATAAGCGGTGACAGATGTTTACTTAAATTGACGAAATGCGCCCTGCGGCCAACGTTGCAGCCGCAGTAATAATGCTGTTGCCGTGTCATGAACCACGCAAGAGACAGGGTGAAAGGAACAGGAAACACACCGCCCGCACGCATGCGGGTCGGCATTACCCCTTAAGGCCAAGCAGTTGCTTGAGGGTTTTCAGGTAGCGGCGGCTGACTGGCAACGCCTGCCCGCTTTTCAGCAGGATCTCTGCGTGCCCACTCTCTTCCAGCCGGATTTCGCGCAGATGCGCCATATTGACCAGATACTGACGATGACAACGCACCAACGGGGTACGGCTTTCCAGCGTTTTCAGGGTTAACTCGGTAAAGCACTCTTCCCCTTGCGGCCCGGTGACATACACACCGCTCTGGCGCGAACTGGCAAACTGCACGTCGTCACTTTTCATCAGGTAGATACGGCTGTGCCCGGTACAGGGAATGTAGTCCAGAATTGACTGATGGTCGGACAGTTTGTCGATATTCTGCGCCGGGCGCTCCCGGTGCAGATTGCGTAAGGTCTTCGCCAGCCGCTGCGGGTCTATCGGCTTGAGCAGGTAATCAAACGCCTGCTCTTCAAACGCTTTAATCGCATACTCATCGTAAGCGGTAATGAACACGATGTAGGGCATGTTATCCGGATCGATCATGCCGATCATTTCCAGCCCGCTAATGCGCGGCATCTGAATATCCAGAAACACCACATCGGGGCGTAAGCGGTGAATAGCGCTAATCGCCTCTACTGCGTTCGCACACTCACCGACCAGCTCAAGGCCGTCATCCTGTTCCAGCAAGCAGCGCAGGTTATCCCGCGCCAGCGGTTCATCATCAACAATCAGCACGCTTAGCATGACTGGCTTTCCTCACAGGGCAGCGTCAGATGGATATGGGTGTAACGGTCCGGCTCACATTCCACACTCAGGCCATAATCATTGCCGTAGCGACTGCGGATACGCTTATCCACCAGATTCATACCAAGCCCGGTGCAGTTCGTTCGTGGCTGGTACAAACCGGCATTATCCTCAATACTCAGCAACAGTCGCTCCCCCTGCCGACTGGCGCTGATGGTGACAATCCCGGTTCCCAGCAGATGCGCCGTACCGTGTTTAATCGCGTTTTCCACCAGCGGTTGCAACGAAAACGCAGGCAACCGCATCGACATCAACGCCGACGGCAGGTCAAAACGGATCTGCAAGCGCTCCTGAAAGCGCGCTTTTTCAATTTGCAGATAGGCATTCACATGCTCTATCTCGTCGGCCAGTGTAACAACTTCCTCTGAGCGTTTGAGATTTTTGCGAAAAAACGTCGACAGCGACTGCACCAGTTGGCCAGCCTGTTCACTATCACGGCGGATCACCGCCAGTAAGGTGTTGAGGGCGTTAAACAGAAAATGCGGATTAACCTGCGCATGCAGCAGTTTGATTTCCGATTGCGTCAGCAACTGCTTGCTGCGCTCATACTGTCCCGCCAGGATCTGGGCGGCCAGCAGGCTGGCGATCCCCTCGCCAAACGTGCGATTGATGGAACTGAACAGACGGTTTTTAGCTTCGTACAATTTGATGGTGCCGATCACCTGCTGATTTTCACCGCACAACGGGATCACCAGCGTCGACCCCAGCCGACAGGTAGATTGCAGCGAGCATTGGTACGGCGTCTCGTTACCGTCGGCGTAGACCACCTCGTTATGTTCGATAGCGCGCCGGGTATGACCTGAAGCGATAGGCGTCCCCGGCAGATGGTGGTCATCGCCGATGCCGATAAAAGCCAGCAGTTTCTCGCGATCGGTGATCGCCACCGCACCAATATCCATCTCCTGATAGATAACCTGCGCCACCCGCATACTGTTTTCTTCATTAAACCCCTGATGCAGGATACCTTCGGTGCAGGCGGCGATTTTTAACGCCCGGGCGGAAAACGCCGAGGTATATCGTTCAAACATGGCGCGCCGGTCCAGCAGGATACGCATAAACATCGCCGCGCCAATACTGTTGGTGACGATCATCGGTGCCGCAATGTCTTTCACCAGCTTCAGCGCATCATCAAACGGCCTGGCCAGCAACAAAATGATCGCCATTTGCAGCAGTTCCGCAATAAATGTCACCCCTGCCACGGTAAAAGGGTTAAACAACCGGTCAACCCGGCCGCGACGCATCAGTAACCGGTGCGCCATTCCCCCCAGAAGCCCCTCGACAATGGTCGAGACCATACAACTGAATGCCGTCATCCCCCCCAGCGAATAGCGGTGCAACCCGCCGGTCATCCCCACCAGAATGCCAACGCCGGGGCCGCCCAGCAGCCCGCCGAGCACCGCGCCAATCGCGCGCGTATTGGCAATCGAATCCTGCACATGTAGCCCGAAATAGGTGCCCATAATGCAGAACATGGAAAACATGGCGTAACACAGCAGCTTATGCGGTAAACGGACCGTTACCTGCATCAACGGGATGAACAGCGGCGTTTTACTGAGCAGATAGGCGATCACCAGATAGACGCACATCTGCTGGAGCAACAGTAAAACCAGTTTGAACTCATACATGATAAAAACTCAGACGGGCAAAAAAACCGGGAATCGGACGATCCCCCGAGGAGCATACCCTAACACAAACTCGCGGCGTTACCTTGACGCGTTTCACTGATTTGCATACTGGCGCAGTCGGTTGTCAGCGAATTGGCGAAATCTGAATTCGTCAAAGCACTATCCCCGCCATTTACTCCGTTAAGCGGCGGGGATTCACACTCGACTGCATCGGGAGAAGGATGGGAAGCTCGTCCTCAATCGACACGGGTATGACAACGCGACATTGACCGCCGATGAGTCCATCCCGTAGGCCAGAATAAATCCACCAAGCCAGTTCCCTCGTGGAGCGGCAAAAATGATATTCCCGAGATTGATATTATCCGCAAGCCATTTTTTGTGTGCATCAATATGCTGTTCAAGTTCGTCTTTCGGGCTTGAGTACCCAAGCGTAATGGCATATATACCCGTCATACTTCACGTTGCAGGTGCGTTGGCTTCGTTACTCGGCCATTTCATGGACCTCGCCCCTTCGGGGCCGCTGCTGCAGCGTTCAAATCGGCTTCGCCAATTTGTCACTCACCCCAGTCACTGACTTGAGTAAGCTCCAGGGGATTCACTAAATAGCTACGCCTAATACCGCTACATTTTTGCCAGACCATGCTTACCTCCGGGGAATGGGCTGACGGTTTCCATAAAATGGCGAACTTTTTCAACAGTTGCCACATTGAACTGCACTGATGATTGCGTGTTATTGTGTCGTGAAGTGTCTGCCATAGCCGTTCCACATGATTCACCCATGGCGAGTAAACCGGCTGATAAATGACCCTGAACTTCGGATTTTCCTTCAGCCAGCGACGAACGGTTACGGCGTGTACCTGGCATCCGGTTATTTCGTTGATTTTTATTGCCAGTAGTTCTGTACTCCAACGTGAACGTTGATAACCAAAATCGCCGGGAGAATGCTTTATCAGTTCACGTAACAAGTTACAGATATGCTCAAAGGGCCATCGGCGGGAACGCCCTGCGGGTAAGGATTTCAGTCCTGCGACACCCGACAACGTGAACCAGTTAATCCATCGGCCGACGGAAGAACGGGCACAGCAGAGCTGTTCTGGCAACGTCGCTGACGCGGCCACCCCGATGCAGCATCAGCATGGCGGTGAGCCGCCGGGCATAGTTTTTATCGTGCGTTTTATGGATTGCTTTCTGCATCAGGCGTCGTTCGTCACGGGGAATTGGTGCTATGATCGGCATCGCTCAGTCCGGTTGGTGATTTGTTTTGATTTGGCGATTGATCAGATCGCACAATCCGGGCTGAGTTCCCTCAAAGTGATCTACTATTCGGCGCAGCTATTTAGTCTTCTTCTTGAAGGTCTTAGCGAGGAAAAAGCATCACCGCTCCTCTGCATAATCAAAGTGTAAGACGGGACATTTACGCATCGGCTTTCTTCAGGATAAAGCCTTTCCGGAACAATCATCACCTCCCCAGGAGGCGGTTTAGGGCTGAAAAAAAGACCCCGAATGACAGCATCCGGGGTCTTGAAACGAGACGAGTATTCGCCGTTTATCCAGGCTTAACCGCGATGCTCTTCAATGTAACGAGCCAAATCAGCCGGGGTCTTCAGAACAGTGGCGACTTCGGTTGGCGGGATCATGCAGCCGTAAACGTCCTGCACTTCCAACACCAGATCGACGGCCAGAATCGAGTCGAGGATATCAGACTCAATCAGTTCATCATTAAACCCCACTTTGCGGGATAAGACCTTTTCAAACAGGGCGAGTATCTCTTGTTCCATCATCATTTCCTGGTGTAATCAATTAGTGCGGGCATGAGTATCCAGCAGTTTACGATCTATTTTGCCGTTAGGATTCAGCGGCAACGCATCTTTAATAATAATCTGAGAAGGCACCATATAGGGTGGAATCACCTTCGAAAGCGAGGTTTTGATCGCATCAGGCGCCAGTTTCGTGACGCAGAACGCGGCAATACGCAACACGCCGCCGCCTGACTTCATTAACGGCAGCACCACCGCTTCACTAATATCAGGCATCGCCAGCAGGCGATTTTCAATCTCGTTGATTTCGATACGGTAGCCGTTCAGCTTGATCTGGCTATCGTTACGGCCCTGGCAATACAGGACACCGTTTTCTTCATAGCCCAGATCGCCGGTGCGATAACCGCGGAACTGCTCGCTCTCCCGATGTAACAATTTCGCCGCGTTCTCCTGCGCTAACCCAAGGTAGCCGCGCATCACGTTCTTACCCCAGATAATCAGCTCACCTTCGGCGGTAATTTCCATGTGGGAGTCCGGCATCATCGCCCCAACCGGCAGGACATCGTTTTCACTGCACAGGATCTCATCGGTAATTTCGACAACCGTGGTAGCGATGGTCGCTTCGGTGGGGCCATAGGAGTTGAGAATTTTGGCATGCGGGAAACGACGGCGTAGCTGTTTTACCAGCGCCTTGTTTAACACTTCGCCGATAAAAACAAAAACGTTCAGACTCGGTAAATAGTCACTGTTGAACTGTGGGGAGAGCAAACGTTGATAGGCAAAAGACGGCGTGGAAACCCAAACAGACACCGCGTTGTTTTTCAGTCGATCGAGCCAGTTTTCCGCCGCGATATCCTCTTTCGCATTCAGGACGATGTGCCCGCCGGTCGCCAGGTTCGCCAGCAACGGGATCAACGAGAGATCAAAGCTGAATACCGCATGGTTCATCAATACCGGCACCTCAGGCAGGGAAAAGTCCTGACGCACCCATTTCATGAAGTGCCACAGGCTCTCACGCCCAATCTGCACACCTTTCGGTTTGCCGGTACTGCCTGACGTGAACATGATGTAGGCGAGGTCCGGCTCGGCCAGCACCTGCCCTTCCTCACCGGTGGCGATGAACTGCTTCGTGGCCACATCGTAGTAGTAAGGCGCTTTCGCCTGCTGGCAGATTTCCCGCAGTCGTTCCTGCGGGTAGATGCAATCCACCGGCACGTAGGGAATGTTATGCAACAGGCAGCTATAAATCGCCACGGCAAATTCTGCCTGTTGATGCCCGTATAACACGACCGGTGTACCAGCAGGCTGCTGGCAATCCTGATAACGCTGCTGCCAATCGCTAACGGCGACCGAGAGCTGTTGCCAGGTCATTGCCTCATCGCTACCGCTAATCGCCAACTGGTGTGGGTTCGCGGGCTTGAGTAGTACCGCATGCAAGAAATCTTGCAGTTCCTTAAGCTCGGAGTGATAGTTCATAGAGGTGACATTCCGCTAAAGATGTAAAGAGATACAGCGGCGCTTGCCAGCGTCAGAATTCGCCCCAGGAACGCAATGACTGGACGTTGTAACCAGTTGCTGAACGTTGGACTACGTTTGGCTGACCACTGCAACATATTGTGTGCAACAGAAATGGCGCCAAACAGCGCGCCGCTGATGATATAGTGTCGTTCAAGTCCGTTCCATGCCCCCATACAAAACAGGGTGCAAAAAATGCCAATGTTTTGTGCCAGCGTTTTATTCTGTCGGAAAAAATCGATCTTCATCAGATTCATATAAATCGGCATAAAAACCACATCCCTTAGCCATTCGGACAAGCTAATGTGGAAGCGACGCCAGAAATCTTGCGGATTTTTAGCCAGGATCGGCATATTGAAGTTCGCCGGGATGTTGAGGCCAAATAAGCGCCCTGCCCCAATAGCCATATTGCTGTAACCGGCAAAATCAAAGTAAAGGTACGCGCTGTAAGCCACCGACATCACAACGCCGACGCTCAAGGTAAACGGGCGATGACTCCACGACTGAATGACCAGGTTATCAATCAGCATAGCGAACAGGAATTTCTGGATAATACCGATGAAAATCTGCTCCATGGCAGGTAAAAACTGCTCGCGAGTGATAACGAAGGACGGCTTATTAATATCCGTCACCCAGGCGCGCCAGCGATACATAGGCCCGGCAGAAATAACCAGCGGCATAAAGAGATAGCCGAAATAATGCAGGAAATTCTGGCCGTCTTTTTGGGTGCGATACAGTAATACGTCAACGGCACGAAATGTCATAAACGACAAGCCGATCATCCCCCAGTGGTTGTTCAAGTGTAATTTCACCAAAAACAACGGCAGCAGCGTCAAGGTTACCGCCTGCCAGGTCTTTAACCAGCCTTTTTCTTTCAACGTGACAATAATATAAAAGCTCAGGAAAACTGCCACAGGGACAATATAATCACCCTGGAAAATATATCCCCAGCCTAACAACACCAGTGCAGAAATGGCGGATAAATAGGTCAGCCGGTAATGCCATAGCCGATTAATCAGCACAAACAACAGTGCTAATCCAAACAGGCAGAAAAAAAATGTTCCGGAGCTATACATCATTCATCCCTCAGAACTTTTGATATTCAAAATGCACTTGTAAACTCATGCTGTCATCAACAGAGGTCCACGCCACGATGGTCACCGCCAGCAAGAGATAAATAAAAAAAAGGCGAATCGCGTATTTCATCATTTAAAACTCTCAGCAATAAAACGGTCCATCACCACCCATGCCGGGTCTGTTGGATGCAGGCGGTCCCAGTTCCAGCCGTTCTGATAAGGCATGGCGTACATATCAAGATAAGGAACCTGATTCTCATCCAGCATCGACCTGATTTGTTTATCAATCGACTGGAATTTCTCGGAGTTTTTAATCGCCCACGGATTAATCGCATCCACAATCACTACCACCTGAACGTGGCGCTCTTTGAGCAGCTTGATTGTTGCCTGGAATGCCTCCATTTGTGCAGGAAATAGCGGCGCGTCGTCCCATACATCCTGTGTCGGATCGTCATCATAGACAGACTTATCCATCCAGAATGTCGCCGCACTTTGCTGACGAGATTTATTCAGTTCATGGGCGTTAGCCAATTCATTATCCCAGTTGGGAACAATTTCAGGCGAGGGCTTAACAGGCCACGGCTGTACCGGTTGAGGCTCAATCCCCAGTCTTGCCAGCCAGTCTTTTTTTATCATTTCGCAGAAAATCGCAAACTGATAGCTCACTTCCTGCCAGATAATTTGCGGATGCCAGCCATAAATACGCATCTGGGCGAAGGTTAAATGACTGACCTCGCCGATGTTGAGATTCTGTAAATAACTCACCAAAAAGCGGCGCGGTTCGGCATCTTCCATCAGGGGATTAAACACCGAGGGCGGGAAATTATCGGCAAAAACAGCCCCAGGGACACCATCACCGTAAAAACTATCGGGTGCCAGTTGCAACACCACCTTGCTGTTAGCATTCAGGTCGTTTTTAAAGCGTGATAGCAGTAAAAAATGTGCAATGTTATCGATATAAACATCACCATAGGCGACAACCGGCCGACGTAACTGATTATTAAAGTAATTATAGACAGCGTAATGTTCATCTTCAGATGTGGAAACTTCCGATGCGCCGATAAAGAAAATCGCATTCCCTTGTAATGCATGAGAAATAGTCGCCATTTTCTCCTTGAGTTCTTTGGGCGTACCGTCCAGGCTTTTAATCAATGGCTGGAAATTCAGCGGCGGATCAAAGCTCGTCACCAACGGGGGAACGCTAAGAACCAGAATGGCGAGCATCGCCATCAGGAGATGTAGGCAGATAGTATTTTTAAGTTTCTTCATAAAAGTAAAACTACATGACTTCAATTTGTTTGGAATTTGTTAATTTTTTATCTTCACACGACGTCGATTACTGTTTTTTTACGACACTATATACCAGGCTAATCTTCGATGATGAGTGTTGCTGTGTAACGGTATGTACAGTGTGTAGACGGTTGAGTGGGCAAGACTGATATCACACAGAAATGAACGCTAAAACGCGAAGGAAGAGGCACCATTATCATTCGCACTTGCACGACCTTCTTTTGATTCAGCACGGTAGTATCAGGGCCTGAAGGGCATTATTGAATAAACTGAGTCGTTGTCAAACCGTAGAAAAATATCATCTAACACAATGATAAAAAAGGAAATTAAAGAAAAACAAACGCGTCATACCCACCATATCAGAAAATAACGACCAAAACCTTATAATCTCGTCTCTCTCACTTTCGCGAAAAAACATCGACAATAGCATTAGGGAACTGATGCCACCGCACATTCATTGAGGTATCTGCCTCCTCACCACGCTGATGAATTCGCGCGCCTATGATAAATGCACACCTTCTCTGACAGAATTATCCTGCATCAACAACGCACGAAATCCAACCATGTCGACGCTAACACATATCCCTCCGCCTGGCCTGATGTAAAGACAGCAAGATCCGGGTCGCAGTGAAGCGCTGCACTCCCCATACTTCGCCTACACCTGCCACACACTATCAACGTGAACATGACATCAACGTGAACATGACACACCCGGAGGTTTTCACCATGCCTGACTTGTCTGACAAAATAGCCATTATCACCGGTGCCAGCTCTGGCATCGGGTATGCAACGGCCAAACGGTTTGCTCAGGAAGGCGCTCGCGTTATCGTGGGTGCCCGACGTCAGCAAGCGCTCAACACGCTGGTTGAGGAGATAACTCAGGCTGGCGGTCACGCGGTAGCCTTAGCCGGCGATGTCAAAAACGAGGCTTTTGCAAAATCGCTGGTTGAGCTGGCGATGGATTGCTATGGCGGGCTGGATATTGCCGTTAATAATGCCGGAACTACCGGAGAAACCGGTAGCATACTGGACATGAGTCTTGCCGAGTGGGAAGACACCTTGAACACGAATTTGACGAGCGCCTTTGTTGGCGCTAAACACCAAATTCCGGCCATGCTCCGCCGGGGTGGCGGTTCGGTCATTTTTACGTCAACCTTCGTGGGTTATACCCTCGGCTTGCCGGGTATGGCGGCTTATGCCGCGAGCAAGTCTGGGTTAATCGGCCTGACGCGGGTGCTTGCAGCAGAGTTTGGCGCTCAGGGGATTCGGGTAAACGCACTGCTACCGGGCGGGACGGACACACCGATGGGACAGGCCTTCACCCGTGACCCGGAGTCACTGGCGTTTGTTCAGGGACTTCATGCCCTAAAACGTCTGGCGCAGCCGGAAGAGATTGCCGCATCAGCCCTTTATCTTGCGTCTGATGCCGCCAGTTTCACCACCGGCATTGCACTTCTGGCAGATGGCGGCGCCTCCATCTGCCGCACCTGAATAACGACTACTAAGGGGATGGAAGATGACGATGCCAGACTACACACATTCAGACGCTGCACCTTCAGACTATGAACATTCAGATTATGCACGCATCGCCGATGCCATCACGTTCATCGCCAACAGTGTGAACAGCCAGCCCACACTCGATGAGATTGCCGCACACGTTCACCTGAGTCCTTTCCACTTTCAGCGGCTGTTTAGCCGCTGGGCTGGCGTTACACCGAAACGCTTCTTACAGGTGCTGACCCTCGAACGGGCCAAAGCGCTACTGCGCGAGTCAAGACCGCTGCTTGATGTGGCCGACGCCGTGGGGTTAAGCAGTAGCTCGCGGTTGTACGACCATTTCGTTCATCTCGAAGCGGTAACGCCGGGGGAATACAAACAACAAGGTGCGGGCCTTATCATCGAATACGCGGTTCACCCTACGCCGTTCGGTAACGCCTTTATTGCCGTGACACCCCGAGGCATTTGCAGCCTTTCCTTTCTGGACAACAACGATGCGGGAGAACCACTGGCAGCATTGCATCACACCTGGCCACATGCCGTGATGCATAACAATCCGCAACGGACACAAACGGTGATAGACACGCTGTTTGCCATGAAAACACCACCGGATCGCCCGATTTCATTGCATGTGACCGGCACCAACTTTCAGATTAGCGTCTGGAAAGCGCTGTTACAGATCCCCCCGGCCACTGTCGTGAGCTACTCTCAGGTGGCCGATGCCATCGGCCATCACAACGCGGCAAGAGCGGTGGGACTGGCGGTCGGCGCCAATCCGGTCGCCTTCCTGATACCCTGCCACCGTGTCATCCAACAAAGTGGAAAAATCGGCGGCTACCACTGGGGAGAAACCCGAAAACACGCGATACACGCCTGGGAATCCGCAAGGTATGAGTAACCAGCGGCGCTAATCGTACTGCCGTTGTCGGTCCCAGGCCAGCAAACGCCGAAGCCACCAGAAGAGCAGCGCCAGTATGGCTATGCCGCCAAGTACAGCAAACGCAGTGCGGTAGGAGTAGGCCGCGGCAATATTCCCTGCAAGCGCGGGGCTGAATGACGCCCCGATGCCTTGCAGTAACATGACAACGCTCAGCCCGGCATTGGTATGCCCGCTGCCTTCCAGCAACCTGACGATATAACCGGGGACCGCCACCCCCAGAAGCCCCGCCGCCACACCATCTAATACCTGAACCGGTATCATAAAAAATGGCCCGGCGGATACCGATGCCAGCACGGCACGCAGCGGCAACATGATTAACGCCAACGTAATCAGCGCCGCATAACCGTATTTACCCGCTTTGGCGGCGGCAAATAACGCCACCGGGATCATCACCAACTGAGAAATAATAACGGTCGCCGCCGCATATACGCCCGCACTCATTTCGCCATCAGGCATCGCGGCCACCCGCATGCTGAGCATCGGCAGCAAGGCGGCGTTGGCGAGGTGAAAGAGCATCAGTGTTGCCCCGGTCGTCACCACCGCCGGGTGCGTGATAATGACAGAAAGTCTGGGAGCCGGGGCAGCATCGTCAGCGCCGCTTAACCCACGGGCCACACGGTTATCGATATCACGATGTCGGATAGCCAAAACCGCCAGCGTGGCGCATATCGCCATACCGGTCATCAGGATAAAGACGACATCAGTTCCCCAGTAGATCACCAGCGCGCCCGCTAACATCGCTGCGCTCATGTTCCCGCCATGATTAAACGCCTCGTTCCTTCCCATCTGATGGTTAAAGCCGGACGGGCCCGTCAGCCCCAGCGTAATCCCGGTCAACAAGGGCGCAATAAAGGTTGCGGATACCCCAGTTATCACCTGAGAGAACCCCACAACATACCGATTCGGGAAAAACCAAAGCAACAAGGTTGCGGCAGTGATGAGCACACAGCAGACAACGAGCACCGCCCGTTTGTTGCGCGACGCATCTGCGGCCAGCCCGCAAGGCATAGTGGCAACCAGGCCCGCCAAACCACCGACGGTCATGATCCAGCCGATGTCATCGGCTTTCCAGTGATGCTCGGTGAGAAAAATCCCCAAAAAGGGACCGAGGCCATCTCTGACATCGGCCATGAAAAAATTCACTAAACACAGCGCCTGAAGTGATCGTAAAGGCATCGGAATCCTTTTTACGTTGCTAACCATCGTGGTCCAGCTTGCCTGAGACGGGCGGTATGTGCCATAGCCGAAAACGCCCCCCAACCTGTCAGTGGGGTAAGCCCCGCTGGATACTGAGAACAGACGTCACTCACCACCCTCGAAAAATGAAAGTAATCGGCTTTCAAGTCAGTTGTATGATACACGACGGTAACATTAGGAAGAGGCTGTGATATTGCTGGATGACGTGTTCGGTATAGTGATCTGCCTGCGCGTTTACTGCGTTTGTTTAAAAACGAATTTGTTGAGGTGGGAAAGAAAAAGGCTGATTAGTCATGACAAAGTGACTGGCCTTATCTGATCTCTTTGCCTTTGTTCAGTAAACGCTGATTTAGTACCGCACTGATTTGGGAGAAGGTAAGGCCACCAGCCCATACATTCTCTCTTGATGCCAGTGCTCCTGATAGATATCAAGACAAACATAGGAAGATAGGCCTTTTCAGGGAGCCAGATCATTACCTCGTACTTCCCCAGAGACGATGAAATACGTAGAAGTCTCCTAACCGATTCACAATATCTATCTGCTTCTATCTTTTAATGCGAATTTTTATTATTCTTATTCAGCTTTTTCGGCGCATGATTTCAGGTCATATAAGAAGAGAGGTCAGGATGTTGTTCAGTATTTTCAGGGGTATCGTGTTACTCGGTTTATCTGTCATTAGCGGTGCCTCCATCGCCGCACAAGTGACGATCAATGACACCGCCGGGCGCAACGTGACCGTTGAGGTGCCGGTTAAACGTGCCATTCTGGGTTTTTACTTTGAAGACTACATGGCGGTCGGCGGTGAGAAAGCCTTTGATCATGTCGTAGGCATCTCGCGCGAAGCCTGGCGTGGCAAGGTTCCGGCCAACTGGGAGATGTACGTGAAACATCGCCCTTCACTGGCAACACTGCCCGATATTGGCGAAGTTGACTTGCATAACGTGTCAATTGAGAAATTGATCAGCCTGAAACCCGATGTGGTGATCCTGGCGAGCTGGCAATATCAGGCGCTGAAAGCAGAAGTCACCACCCTTGAGCAACTGCATATCCCTGTCGTCGTGGTGGATTACAACGCTCAGACGGTCGCTCTGCATGTGAAATCAACGCAAATATTTGGTCAACTGACGGGAAAAACCGAACGTGCCAATGAGATAGCTCACTTTTATCAAAGCAGCATCGAAACGGTAGAAGCACGTATCGCGGCGGCCCATAAACCTAAACCCAAAGTGTATTTTGAATTCGGTAACCGTGGCCCGTCCGAATACTCCTTTACCTACGGTCAAAACATGTGGGGATCGATGCTGGATTTAGCCGGTGGCGATAATATTGCCGCCCCCTATGTGAAATTGTGGGGAATCATGAACCCAGAGCAAGTGCTGAGCAGCAAACCAGACGCCGTGTTCTTCTCCGGTCGTGAGGACAATAAAGTCGCCGATGCAATGCTCATGGGCGTGGGTGTGAATAAAGCGGATGCTGAAGCAAAATTGCGTGGGTTCACGCAGCGCGCTGGCTGGGCTGATTTCCCCGCGGTGAAAAACCAGCAGGTATTCGCGGTTTATCAGGGCGCGTCACGTACGCTGTCTGACTTTGCCATGGTGCAATTCATTGCCAAATCCCTCTACCCGGAGTTATTCAAAGATATCGATCCGGTCAAAAACTATCTCGACTATTACCGTAAATATCTGCCGGTGGTTCCGCAGGGTACCTTTGCCATTTCACTGGCAAAACCCTGAGCCACAAACCGTTCTGACTTAGCAGCACAAGAACGGTAAAAAGCCCCCTTATGCTGCAACCTGCTTGATTAAACAAGCATATTTAACATCCTGGCCTTAAGGCCGGGATGTTCTGTTATCGCGCCAGTGGCAGCATCATTCGAGATAATCCCCCCCTCCCGTTAAGCGGTTGATTAATAATAGAACAATGGCATCAACGTCAGTATTATTGGCTCGGATTCAGCGGCGATGAATGAGAGTCTCGATGAAACTTTCCGATTTAGGCGACAGAATTTGCATTATCGGCCCATCAAATAGCGGTAAATCTACTCTGGCGCATGCCATCGCGAAGAAACGTCATCTGGAGGTTATTCATCTGGACCGTTTTTTCCATATCCCCTATTCGAACTGGCAAGAACGTCCATTCAATGAATTTCTGCTATTGCACGATGCGGCAATCAATAAAGAAAAGTGGGTCATGGATGGAAATTATAAAAGATGCCTGCCGCAGCGTTTATCCCGTGCCACCGGGCTTATTTTGCTTGATGTATCCACACTGGCGAGTTTGTCTCGCTATGTGAATCGCACACTGTTTCAATACCAGCGTTATGGTGGTCTGGAGGGAGGAAAAGACAGACTGAACTGGAAAATGGTCCACCATATTACCGCTGTCACGCCAGGGAACAGGAAATACTATGCTGAGCTTTTTGAAACGCTAACACTCCCCAAGATAAAGCTCGCATCCATTAAGGAAATCAACAAACAGTTTGATGCGTGGGGCCTCACAAGATAGCATTCGGGGACAACCTGTCACGCAGTTCAAACGCGCAGTAAATATCAGGCAGGCGTTTTCAACGAGCGCGGTGCCCCCGATTTACGCCAGTGTTCAGTAATACGCGGCATGCTTTCTTCTATCCAATCGACCAGCACACGCACCTTTTCCGATGCTTCTTTTCCCAGCGGGGTCAGGCTGTATTCCACGTGCGGCGGCACCACATCGTAAGCCACCCGATGAATCAAACCGTCGCCTTCCAGACATTGTAAGGTCTGAGCCAGCATCCGTTCGCTGATACCATTAATCAGCCGACGTAATTCACTGAACCGCAGCGTTTTGGACTCCAGTACAATCAGAATCAGAATGCCCCAGCGGCTGGTGATATGTTGTAAAACCTCGCGCGACGGACAGGCCGCTACCAGTAAATCCCCACGCTGAAATCGTTCAACTTTTTGCATGCTTCACCTTTTATCGTTACTGCCCACACGCCGGTACAAGATAGCGGTAGAAATAAACACTCGCTTTCCGATGCCCCTTGCACTTTCACCCTATCAGGGATTAAAAACATCATCAGCATAAAATAATCTAATGGAATAATGAGAGGTAAATGAATGCCGCCATCATCACAAAGAAAATAAGGAAAAAAGAGGCAACGCGGCTACAGGGTGGATATTGACGTTATCTGGCAGATAATACAGGGATTACATAATATCGACATTAATTCAAGACATTCATTCCATCAAATAAAGCGAATTAAAGCACGCTATTCACGCAATCAATAAAGATAATAAATTCAACAAACTAGAAAAACACGCCACCAGAAGTGCCTGATATCAGGTAAAAGACTATCACTGCCAAAAATGAAAATGTTAGGCTGTCGATGCTTTTTGCACGCGAGTCTTTGGTGCAATAACACACTGAAAAAGCGACACACCGAAAAAGCCATTTCAAGCTGCTGTGAGACAAGCCTCCTGCCACTGGAGTATTTTTTCTCAGTCTGTATAAGGGTGTCCTCTACTTTTACTTTAGCTACTACGTTTATTTTGAAAAAACACTACGAGCACACAGCAAAAAGGAAATCTTTCCTCAATCCCTTATTTGATAAAGGAATGCTCGTATGCACAAAAACTCACTCGTCCGCGCCATAACGGTTGCGGGTTTGTTTTCTCCCGCCGTCACCTTTGCCGCTGGCACCTGGTCGGATGCAAGGAATGACGCTATGGGAGGAACGGGTGTCGCCTCATCCCACTACGGTTCTGCGGCATTGACCAACCCGGCACTGCTCACCAACGCACAGGCCAGCGACAATGTTAGCGTGATCCTCCCGTCCGTTGGCGTCTTCGTTTCCGATCCAGACAAAGTGGAAGACAAATTCGATCGTATCAAAAGCAGTTGGGACAGCGTCAAAAACACGCTGAACGCCAGCAGCGGTGTCACCAACCCGCTGTTGCGTCGACTGGCGTTACAACAGGGTATCTCCTCCTTTCAGTCGCTACGGGGTGAATTGGAAGGCATCAATGGCGATCGCGCTTACGGCGATGCCGCGGCAGCGGCCGTCATTGCGGTTCCCAATCAAACACTCCCCTTCGCTTTTGTTGTGAAAGGCTGGGGGGTTGCCAACGCCAAAGCGGTGGTGACCGACCGTGACCTGGCCTATCTGGATAGCGTGGCGGCCGGGAGAACCATTCCCAGTTCAGCCGACCTGAATAGCTTCACCTCCCGGGCCGAAGGCGCAGGCGCGCTGGTGACCGAGTACGGTGTCGCCATGGCGAAAGCATTCAGTATTGCCGGTCAGCCGGTCTCGGTCGGTATCACACCGAAACTGCAACGGATTGATACCTATAACTATATTGCATCAATCAATAACTACAGTACCTCCGATTTTCGCAATTCAGAATTCAGAAAATCCACGACCGGTGCGAACCTGGATTTGGGGGTAAGTACCAACCTGACGCCCAACTGGAGCGCCGGTCTGGTGGCACAAAACCTGATAGGACGCCGGATCGATACCAAAGAGGTGCAGGGCATTCAGCGCACTTTCAGCCTTCGCCCGCAGGTCACTGCCGGTACCGCCTGGAACAAAGACAAGCTGACGCTGGCGACCGATATCGACCTGACGCCCGCCAGTGGTTTTGATGCGGAGAAAAAGAACCAGTACGCCGGTGTGGGTGCGGAATATCGCGTGTTGTCCTGGGCGCAATTGCGTGTGGGTTATCGCGCCAATATGCGCGACAGTGACAAAGACCAGGTCACCGCCGGTGTTGGGCTATCTCCCTTCGGCGTCCACCTTGACCTGACCGGCATGGTCGGTACCGCCAGCCAACACACCTATGGCGCTGCCGCCAAACTGAGTTTTACCTTCTGAGCCTGTGGCCCGGTATCGTGACTGATGCCGGGCCATATTCAGATAACAGGCCATCTTACCCGCGTTATCCCCGCGTTATCGCCGCGATTTAGTGCGCGCCTCCCACTGCATCACCAGACTGATAGCCGCTGGTAACACCGTCAGCGTCAGCAATGTCGCGACGATCAGCCCGCCGATAATGGCGTAGGCCATCGGCCCCCAGAATACCTGTCTGGAGATAGGGATCATCCCCAAAATCGCCGCCATGGCAGTCAGCAGAATGGGACGCGATCGGTGGCGAGCCGCGTGAATAATTGCCTCGGAGGCCGACATACCGGCGGCGGTGTTGGTGTCCACCTCACTGATCAGGATCACCGCATTACGAATGATCATCCCTGCCAGGGCGATAACCCCGAGTAAAGCGACAAACCCCATCGGCGTACCGGTTGGCAGCATCGCCGCCACGATGCCAATCAGCCCGAACGGTGCCATCATCACCGCCAGCATCATGCGAGAGAAGCGTTGTAACTGCACCATCAGCAATATCAACATCACCAGCAGCGTGACCGGCAACACCCGGTATACCGAACTGTTCCCCTTGTTGGACTCCGCTACCGAGCCGCCTTCTTTAATACGGTAACCCGAGGGTAATGTCGCCTGATACGCCGCCACTTTCGGTGCCAACGTCGCTGACAATGCCTGAGCACGAACCCCAGGAGCCAGGTCGGTTTGTACCGTGATAAAAGGGATACGCTTGTGACGCCAGATAATCGGTTCGTCAATGCCATACCCGATGGAGGCTATCTGCCCCAGCGGAACCTGTTGCCCATTAGCCGCACGCAGTTGCAGACTGGCAACCGTATCCAGATCCTGGCGCTCCTCATCACGGGCACGCACCACCACACCCACCATGCGGTTACGATCGCGCACGCTGGTTACCGTGGTGCCGGAGAAAATGGTCGCCAACGCGCTGGCGACATCCTGCGAACTGATGCCCACCGCACGCGCTTCCGTCTGATTGAGGTCAATACGAATCGCACGCTCCGGTTCACCGGCGGTCAGGTTCACTTCCCGTGTACCGGGGGTGTTGCCAATCAGCGCGGCCAGGCCAGTCGCATACTCACGAACCTTGCTAATATCTGGCCCGCTCACCCGGTATTTGAGCGGCCAGCCAACGGGTGGCCCTAATTCCAGCGGCGATACGCGGGTCACCAAATGGCTGAAATCCTGTTGCAGGCGTTTCTCCAATCGGGCACGCAGCGCATCCCGCTCTTTTAACCCTTTCGCGACCACCACCAGTTGCGCGATATTTTCATTTTCTAACAGTACGTCCATGGGCAGATAAAAACGTACTGCACCGGAGCCGACATAGGTAGAGAAATGATCCAGATCCGGGTCGTCTTTCAGCGACTGTTCCAGCCGCTCCACCTCTCGTTCGGTCGCTTCCTGAGAGGCATTATTCGGCAACGTCAGGCTGACCAGCAGTTCTGGCCGGTCCGATGCCGGGAAAAACTCGCCTTCCAGCCGACCAGCAGCAACGATAGCCAGCGCCAGCAACACCACCGCCAGCATCAGTGTTCGGCCACGGTAGCGCAACGCGCTCGACAACAAGCGCTCGTAGAGACGCGACAGCCACCCGGCGTTATGTTGATGGGCTTTCACCGCCTTCGGCAGCAACCAGACGCCAATCAGCGGCGAGAACAGAATAGCCACCACCCAGGAGCTGATGAGCGAAATCATCACCACAATAAACAGCGAGTAGCAGTACTCACCGGCGCTGGATGCGGCAAACCCCACTGGAATGAAACCTGCGATCATCACCAGCGTACCGGTCAGCATCGGAAACGCGGTGGTGTCATAAGCACGGGTAGCGGCCTGTTCACGGGCATCGCCCTTCTCCAGACTCGATACCATCGCCTCCACCGTGATCATGGCGTCGTCCACCAGCAGCCCGAGCGCGATAATCAGCGCCCCCAGTGAAATGCGCTGCAGGCCAATACCTGCCACCTCCATACCGGTGAAGGTCATCGCCAGCACAATCGGTATCGACGCCGCCACCACCAGACCAGCACGGCTACCTAGCGAGACAAACGATACCGCCAGCACGATCACGACGGCCTCCAGCAGCACCCGGACAAAACCGTTGACCGACGACGCCACCACCGCAGATTGATCCGCCACGTTGGTGACCTCAATCCCATACGGTAGTGACGCGCTGATCGTCGCCATCTTGCTGCGCAGCGCGTTGCCGAAATCCAGCATATTGCCGGTCGATGCCATTGAAATCGCCAGTCCAATGGCCGGTTGTCCATTAACGCGGAACGCTGGTGCGGGCGGCTCAGCCGCCTGACGGTGAATCGTCGCGATGTCGGTCAGCGGAATGAAACGGTTCCCAATACGCAGCGTCACATCCCGCAGGCTTGCTTCGGACACAAATGCGCCGCTGACCCGAAGCGCCACCTTGTCACTATCGGTTCGAATGATGCCAGCCGGACTAACGGCATTCTGTGCCTGCAACGCTGCCGCCACCTGTTGCAGGGAAAGCCCCATCCCTGCCAGTTGTCTGGGCGAAAAGGCCACCACAATCTGCTCATCCTGCGCGCCCAATACCTCAATTTTGCCGATATCCGGTGTAGAGAGCAGCGCAGTACGAATGTCATCCACCTTATCGCGCAGCTCACGCGGCGAGAATCCCTCGGCGGTAAAGCCATAGATAGTGCCGAACGTGTCGTCAAACTCATCGTTAACCGCTGGCTCAGTCACCCCATCAGGCAGACCGGGGGCAACATCCTTCATCTTTTTGCGAACGGTATACCAGATGCTCTGCACTTTGGACGGTGGGGTATTGTCACGCAGGTTGACGAATATCACCGCCTCACCAGCGCGGCTGTAACTTTCAGTAAAATCAAGGTAAGGCGTTTCCTGCAGCTTCTTTTCCAGCACATCGGTCACAAAGCTGACGGTATCCTGCACGGTGGCTCCGGGCCAACTGGCAGAGACCACTGCGGTTTTGATGGTAAACGCCGGGTCTTCGTTACGCGGCAAGCGCTCATAGCTCATCACACCGGCAGCCACAACGACCAGCATCAGAAATGCCACCAGTTGCTGATGGGCCAGTGCCCAGGCAGAAAGGTTCCATTTTTGCTTGAATCCCGATGACATCATTGCGCCTCCGCCAGCGCGACCTTTTCACCCGCCCGCAGTTTACTCACGCCAGCGGTGACCACCTTGTCACCCGCCGACAAACCACCGGCAACAACCAACTGAGATTCGCTATACTGCCGCAGGGTGATCGGTTGTAACCGCAACACCTGCGTCTGTGGGTCAACCACAAACACCGCCGGATTATCTCCCTGACGGGTGAGCGCTGAGGCTGGCAACACGATAACGCGACTGCCGGGCAGCGTGATTTCACCCTCTACGGTGGCTCCCAGCACCATTTCTTTCGGTGGTTCGGTGAGTGAAACCCGCACCCGCCAGGTACGGGTTTCCGCGTCCGCCAACGGGCTGACGTCCCGCACACGCCCACGGACTTTGATAGCCGGATTGGATAACAAGGACACGGTCACCAGTGGGTCGGTCAGACCGCTGGTAATCAACCGTTCAGAGACATTGAAAACCGCATCGCGGCCAGTAAACGTCGCCAGTCGCACCACTTCCTGACCCGCAGTCACCACCTGACCGGGGTTAGCGCTAACCGAGGTGATCACACCGGCGACCGGCGCAGAGAGCCGGGTATACCCCAGGCGGTCCTGGGCACTTTTGACACTGGCTTGTGCGCTTTCACGCACCGATACCGCCGATGCCCAGTTCGACTGGGCCTCATCGAGTTGAGAGCGGGAAATAGCGCCATTCGGCGCCAGTTGTTTCATTCGGTTAAGATTTTGCTCCGCGAGTCGCTCCGATGCTATCGCTCGGGTCAAATCCGCCTTCGCGCTTTGTAGCTGGTTATCCGTGTCGCGGGGATCGAGCGTGGCTATCACATCGCCAGCCTTTACCTCTGACCCGACATCCACCATACGCGATACGATTCGACCATCCAGACGGAAACCCAGCGCAGTTTCTTCCGCCGGACGGATCTCGCCGGTCTGGGATAAGACATCACCGGTATCGGATGGCTCGACTGTCACGGTACGCACCGGGCGCAGCGGCGCAGACGCGGGCTTGCTACTGGTGTTATCGCAACCGGATAGCACACCGATAAGCAGTAATACCGCCCACACGCCACAGGCACGAGCAACAGCGCTGCGCCAGTGACAGCTCAAATGATGCAAAACGTAAAGCATGGATCCTGTCTGTGTCATGGTGATTTCCTGTTGACTGCTATCGATCATTACACCGCACACATTTCCAGATTGACTCCACGCTGTATCAAGAAATGGTCAAGAGTACTGAAAACAATTGTCATTACAATATGTTCCTCGTGTCATGCTACCGGCAAATCAAGGGTAAAACACATACCTCCTTGCGAATGGTTTTCCGCCGTCAGGCTGCCACCAAGCGCCTCACAAATCGCTTCGGCAATGGACAACCCCAGTCCGCTGCCGCCGGAATGGCGCGCCCGCGAAGTATCCGCCCGGGAAAAACGCTCAAAGATATGTGGCAAGAATGCGTCACTAACGCCAGGCCCGTAGTCGCGAAACTGAATTCGCCATCGGTCCTGCCGACGTACGATGTCAATCCGCTGCGTCTTACCTTCCACCGCATAGCGCAGGGCGTTATCTATCAGAATGGTAAAAACCTGCCCCAACCGGATCGGATCCGCCAGACAATACCCCTCCCCATCGGCATACAATGTCACTGTAAAACATGCCGCCTCCGCATTGGGTTTCAGCCAGGCGATACGGTCACGCAACAGCTCGACCAGGTTCAGCCGGGTTTTATCGATAACCAGTTGTCCGGCACTGGCCATCGAAAGTAAATGCAGATCCTCAATCAGCCGGTTAAGGTTAAGCATCTGGTTCATCACCATTTGTAACTGGTGGGTATCTGGCTGGAAAACACCATCCAGCATCCCTTGCAATCGCCCCATCGCCGCCGTCAGCGGCGATCGCAACTCATGTGCCATTGCTACATGCGAGGCATGCAATTCACGTTCATAGCGCTCAAGTTGTGCGGTCATGGCGTTAAAGTCACGGGTCAGCAAAGTCAGCTCAGCAGGCGCTCCCGGCACCATCCGGGCACGAGTGGAAAACTGTCCGCGCGCTACCGTACGCGCCGACATCGCCAACTGGCTGAACTGTACCGACAATGGTCGGGCGGCCCATAATCCCAGGACGACAATTAGCGGAATGGCGACCAGCACCAGCAGACTTAAAATCAGCCAGTCCACCGTCGCGATAGACGGATCAAAGACGTCCGGGCCGAACCAGGTACTGAGCAGTTCATAATAACGGGCGAGATCCAGCGTGGGATTCTCACGCAGCAGGATAAACTCGTGGCGTACCGCGTCTGGCATCTTGTGCATCACCCAGAGATTCCAGACAAAGAAACGCAGCCACATGCAGGTGGCGATCAGCACTACCGCACCAATCGCCAGTGAAAGAATCCGCAGGCAAAGCCAGCGCCACAACGATAGATGAGGTATATTATTCATGGCTGACGAAACCGGTAACCCACCGCACGAACCGTTAGCAGTACCCCGCTAATACCCACCGCTTCGAGTTTTTTGCGCAGATTATAAATGTGCGTATCCACCACCCGCTCCAGCGCGTCGCTATCGGGCAGACAGGCTTCCAGCAGTTCCTGACGGGAAAAGGCGCGAGTCTGCGCCCGCAATAGGGTCGTCAGCAGGCTAAACTCTGTCGGCGTCAGCTCCAGCGGCTGACTATGCCCTTGTGTGTCAGTCACTGCCGCCAGCATCGCATCCTGATCGACTAGCAGCATGCCAAAGCTCAACGTCCGGCCTGGCGTCATCACACCGCCAGTGCGTCGTAATACGGCATGTACCCGCGCCACTACCTCACCAGGGTGATAGGGTTTGGTAACGTAGTCATCGGCACCGTAGCGCAAGGCACCTATCTTGTCAGTGTCATCCCCCATCGCGGTAACCATGATAACCGGGATGTCACTTTTACGGCGTAAAGTCATCAACACTTCAGTCCCGTTCATGCCCGGCAGCATCACATCGAGCAGGATCAGATCAGGCTTTACTCGCAACGCCATTTCCAGTCCGCCAACGCCATCACTCGCCAGCAGTACCTGAAAATTATCACGTTTCAGGTACGCTTCCAGCACACCGGCAGCATCTGTGTCATCTTCAATTATCAGAATGCGTTTCAGACTCATCATGACTCTCTTTACAATTTTTTCATAATTTATCGGTAGGGCACTCGCTCTCGTGTGTATACTAAAGTGCTTCGTACAAGGAAGCACGAAAACGCCAGTATAAGGCAATACACTTTCCCCGTTTAAGGAGTTGAGATCGGATGATAGTGCGACATATCCCTTTTTACATCGCCACTCTTTTCTGTGCCGCTAATAACGTGAGTTGGGCAAATGATACCGCGCCCGGCCAGCAAGATGGTCTAACCATAGGTCTTGCCACCCACAATGGACCACGCTACAGCGGTTCGGACGAGCGTGTATGGAATCTACTACCAGTCATTGAAGCCCGCGAAGGTGCCTTCTTTTTTGATTCGGCCAAAGGTGCTGGCTATGATTTACAACTCGGCCAGTTCTATTTTGAGCATACATTGAACTATTCGCCTGGTCGTACCGACAAGAACTCATCATCTCGTCCTGGTTCCGACAAATTACGCGGTATGGGCAAAATTGATGGGGTGTTGAACACCGCCGTGGCGTTCGGTTGGCAATTTACCGACCAACTGTCTATAGAGGCAAAAGCGATTTTGCCGCTAACCGACAGTCAGGGTATACAATACCAGACCTCGCTGACAGGTATCTTGTTCCAGAATAACTCAGACACGCTCGGCGCACAGGGGATACTACTGTTCGGCGATGCTCGCTATAACAACCTGTTTTACGGTGTCAACCAGCAACAGAGCCAGAACTCGGGTTATCGCGCCTATCAGGCCCAAAGTGGTTTATATGGACAGTCTGTTTCATTGTTCTGGACACATCAGTTTGACCCGCATTGGGCCACTACGCTCAGTGGCAGCTATACCCGGCTAAACGATAAAGCCTCAGACAGCCCCATCGTGTTTCGCTCCAATCAGGGTGAAGGACTATTTGCCGTTACTTATACGTTCTAAACAGTACACTTAGAGATGGCTTAATCACCAAAAACTACGCCGGATACTACCCAATATCACCACAGGAAAGTCAGATTGATGTGCTTTTCGCTCTGTGAGGTATCCGGCGATAATATTGCAAAATAATCCCCTGATTTCTCCTATGAACCAAACGAAGCCCCTCTAATTTCATAGCTAATTCACGTTATACCTATCATACAGATGGGGAGCAAATACGATAAATATCAGGGTTGAGAAGGCAAGTCCTCCGACCTTCCCTCGCACTATTATCGTTATTGCTTCTATTAATGCATATAAAATAGTCGATCTTAGTTATTAAAAACAAAATACTAATGCTATATCATGAGGTAATGCTGTTTCCAACAGCGTTTACCAGTCAATATAATATCTTGCCATTCAACCGATAAGAGCAACCTTATTGCTGACATAACACCAAATTGGCAATTACCCACATGCAATCAGTACACTAATGCAGTACAACATCACGATACGTTTTACATTACAAGTTTTCATACAGGTACAGTGCGATGCCTTACTAAACTCAAATAATGGATTTCATCGTCCAACACACAAAGAACCATTCAGTTAGAAATTGAGTCTGTACTTTAATTGTCAGACCACTATCTCTGTATTGCACTATCTCAATGAGTATTATAATAATTTTCTTGTGGTCTTTCATTTTATAAAAAGCCATAACAAAAAATAGCCAAGAAAAATTAAACCTTAAGCAAAAATAAAAAATATAACAAACTAAACCGAACAGCAACAATTTAAGAAAAAGCATCATAGAAATTGAAAAAATAAAGCATTCTGAAATATAATAGCCATGCTGCTCCTGAAAACTATTCAGACAGCACTTGCTTTTGTGCCTTTTGACAATTTAATCAGGATTATCATGCCATGAAAAAAGTATTCATCACCGGGGCCACAGGTTTCCTTGGCGGTGCAATTATGGAAAAAGCGCTACAGGACAAGCACATTGAAAATATATTCATGCTGGTCAGGGCTGCTAACAAACAAGATGGACTTAAACGGATTCTAAACAACCTGAGAAAATTTGATATCCCAGAATTATCATTATCTCGTTTGACAGAAGACAATATTATCGTCGGTGATTTAGCCGAACCAGCGTCTTTTCTGCAGAATCCTGTGCTGGACAGTATCACCCACGTCATTAACAGTGCTGCGGTTGCTTCATTTGGCAATAACCCACTCATTTGGAAAGTTAATGTGGAAGGTACGCTGGAATTTGCAAAGCGTATGAGTCAGGTTGCTTCACTGCAAAAATTTATCCAGATCGGCACAGCGATGTCGTGCGTTCCGGAGCAGGATCAGGTGGTAGAAGAATCCAGTCAGTTGGATACGGAAAAATCGCACATCGTCGAATACACGCTGTCTAAAGCCACCATCGAAAACCTGATACGTGAGCATTGCCCAGGTATGCCGTTGCTGATTGTGCGCCCATCCATCATCGTCGGCCATTCACATTTGGGCTGTAAACCATCGAGCAGCATCTACTGGGTGTTTGAAATGGTGATAAAGCTCAATAAATTTATGTGTTCGCTTGATGACAAAATCGATGTCATTCCGGTGGATTTCTGCGCTGATGCGATTCTGATGTTGTTGCATTCAGAACAAGCGATTAATGACGTCTATCATATCTCTGCAGGTGAAGACTCCAGTGTCAGTTTCAACGAGATAGATGAGGCGATGGCGCAGGCAGCAGCACGTCCGCCGATGGGAGAAACCTACCGTCAGGTCACTTACCCTGACCTTATTAAACTACGTAGCAGCTTTAGCGAGCTGTATGGCCCCTGCAATGAACGTCTGATGCTGCGCGCTATGCGTCTTTACGGTTCATTCGCCCAGTTAAATGTGAAATTCAGCAACCGTAAACTGCTGCAACTGGGCATGAAAACTCCGCCGCGCTTTACCGAATATGTGGATAAATGTGTGGAAACCACTCGTCATTTCAGCATACCGGAACTAATGACGGTAGATTTTAAATAATCTAGTTTCTCTGTCCTGCTATCATGAATAATGATAGCAGGACAGATAATAACTGAGTTCATTATTGTTTTTCGTTATATCTTCCACCTATACCTTTCACTAACCAAAAAATCACCCCCATCAAAGAATTACCCCAGCCTCTCAAATAGAAAGCTGATGAAATATCAACAAAAATAAAGTAACTCCACAATATTCACCCCCTCCCCAAAAACCCATCAAAATAAAATAAAATAAAATAAAATAAACAAATAGAATCACTTTACTATTTTGATTATTTTTATTTCCATAAAAAGCAATAATACTCTGCAATATCAGAGCACTAATAGATACATTATTCCTTATGCTTGCTTTGTAAGCTTTCACTCAGCGTCAATAGACTGGCGAGACCCCGGACACACCAATTGTCGGCTCTTGATGTGATACATCTCCAGATTCGGGCGCAGGAAGAACGCCATTTCCCACGGGTTCTTATTGATGAACGCATGGCGCACTTCTTCAAACAACGGCGTTGTCGGGTCAATCAGATGTGCATCACCTTCAATCAGGGTGTAATTCCACTCGATTGAACGCTCAAAGGTATAGTGCGAACGCTCATCCATCGCGAAGAAACAATGTGGATTACGTTTCAGTAATTTGGATTTGAAGGTTTCCGGGAAGGTAATCAGGAAAATATCGTCCTCGACCGAGGAGAGGAACGCCAGCACCGTAGTATGCGGCTGCTCTTCAGCCATCGTCACCAATACGCCAACTTTATTGGTAAAGTCTTTGCGCTCGGTATCAGGCAGTGACGTCATCGCCGTCCAGGGCACCGGTCGTTCCGGGCGATTATCGGTTGGGAACACGTAACCCGGCTCACGAATATCCACGACCGGGGTGAACCCGTGCAACAACTGGCATTCACGCGGTGCCAGAATCACCCAATCTTCATCCACGCTGACCACACGGCCCTTGTACGACGCACGATAGACCGAAATATTGGCATCGAACTCATCAACACCGGTGCGATTATCAAGGTGTATCGTCGCCAGCGTCCCCACCGTCAGGTCATGCCCTTTTGGGAAGAACACCCTCAAGCTGTTATCCGCACGCGGATACACCCCACAGATATGAATTACTACATTTCCTTGTTGGTAACAGGCCAGCACCCCCAGCACCTGCTTACCCAGATACGTCGTCAGACTCATGTTGCAGCACCTTATTTTATTATTCTCGTTACGAAGACGTCAGGCTGTGTGTAAAGTCGCCGCGGCGTCGACTGGCTGGGCGTTATCGGTCCATCACGCCTGCCGTTTCCACCCTATGCGAGCGGAAGATTGACTGTCAAGGCGTTTACCGCCTTTACCATTTCATCGACCCATATGTGAATTTAACTCACACAACTGTGATTTTTTCGGCAGAGATACTCTCTTTTCACACAGGTATGCTCACTGCAAACACAGCAATCCCTACGCAGAGGTCATCGATGAGCGATATTCTGATCCTTATTCTCGCTCTGTTCGCGGGCAGTGTCAGCGGCATTGTCGGCACCGGCGGCTCCATCATTCTGCTGCCTGCGCTGGCGTGGGCGTTCAGCCCACAGGCAGCTGTGCCCATCATGGCGATCGCCGCCACCATGAGTAATATCTCCAAAGTTATCCTATGGCGTAAGGCCATCAATTTACGGGCGTTGGGTTATTACTGCCTGCCGGGCATTCCGGCATCGATCATCGGTGCCAGCCTGCTGTGGGTGATGCCGGTACGTTTGTCGAGCCTGTGTATCGGCCTGTTCTTCCTGTTGCTGATTCCACTACGCCACCTGGCCCACCGACGTGCTTTCATGCTCAATGATAATCAACTGGCGATGGCGGGCGGCGTAGTCGGCTTTCTCACCGGCGTCGTCTTTTCCACCGGTCCACTGACGATACCGCTGTTCGCCGGTTACGGCTTGCTAAAAGGCGCACTGCTGGCCACCGAGTCGGCGGCTTCGCTGGTCATCTATCTGACCAAAGCCTCCACCTTCGGGGTGATAGGTGCGCTACCGTGGTCGGTGCTATTGGCAGGTGTGCTGGTCGGGTTAACACAGGTCGCCGGGGTGTACATCGGCAAACGGTTCGTACTGCGCCTGTCAGACACCCTGTTTAACCGACTGGTGGATAGCATGATGCTGATAGCCGGTCTCTCACTGCTGTGGGAAACCGTACCTGCGCACTAACGTGGCGACGATAACGACAGAAAATAATCGAGGTATTCCCGATACTCGTTACCCAATGTCGGCAACGCCTGAAAATCGAAAAAGCGTACGTCCCGCGACTCGGTTTTATCCACCACAATATCGCCTTGCCAATCGCGGCACACATACAAGGCCGTCAGCACATAGATCTGATCCTGATTGGGCAAGGTGAAAAAGTGGTCGGGGCCAGAAAACATTTTCAGAAAATCGAACCTATTGAGTTGCAGCCCAGTCTCTTCACGCACTTCGCGAATCGCGGTCTCTTCCAGTGACTCCCCCAGTTCCAGTAACCCGCCGGGCAACCCCCATACCCCTTCCAGACGATGCTGCAACAACACCTGTCCACGCGTGTTTAGTAAAATCACGTTAGCGCCCGCCAGCAGTAGCGGACGATGCCCGATCAACTGACGCATTTCCTGCACATAATTCATGACATACCTCTATTCATAGCGAACCTCTATTCATGGCGTACCTCTGCTAACTCAGCCGCGTACGGATTCGGTCATGTACCCACGTTAACGCGGGTGCATGACAATAATGTGTGTGGTGACAGTCAAGGTGTGTGGTGTCAGTCAGACAGTCTCCGTGCTGGCAGCCTGTTCCAACAGCCACTGTTCGAAGCGGTGATGCAGCCGGGTTTTCGCCAGCCCTGCAGGCGTCAGTAAATAATAGGTACGCTCGGCGACACGCAGCGTCGGCAAGGGAGCCACCAACCTGCCCAGTGCCACATCACGCGCCAGTAACGGCAGCGGACCCGGTCCAACGCCTAACCCATCAATCAACGCCGCATACGTGACGTAGAAATGATCAAAACGCAGCCAGTTAAGCGTACCGGGGTCCACTAACCCACCCACATCGAACAGCTGTGACCAAAAGCCGGGGCGCGTTTCGGTATCTAACAGCGTATGGTTTACCACGTCACCGAGAGCAGAGAGCGGCTGATGCGACAGCAATGAAGGAGCGGCCAGCAAGGTATAATGCTCCTGCATAACTGGCAGCGCACTGAAACGATCGCTATTAAACACCCCAAGACGGATCACCAGATCAAAACCGCTGGTCATCGCCAGTTGCTGGGTCGTCGCTTTATGGGATTACACACCGTCAGACTGTATCACAGTCTGGAAAATACACCGTGACCGCCCGGTATAACACATGCCCGATTGGCATAAGGACTGACTGGCCTGTCATGTAGCAGACTTGTATGATGATCAGCCAAATAGATAACAAACCATAGCATTATCAGCAGTACCTTTCAGGGAATACTGCCTGGCGCGTTACCGCCAGCCTGCACGGCATCCAGCCTATTTATCGAGGACGTTATGACAATCAGGCGTTATCCACACCTTGCCCATTGGGGCGCGTTCACCGCTGTTGTTGAAGACGGCAAGCTTATCCGCTGCGAGCCGTTTGCAAATGACCCAGACCCGTCGCCCATGCTCGACTCCATCGTACCGCTAGTCTATTCCGACAAACGTATTCGCAAACCGGCGGTGCGCCGATCCTGGCTGGAAAAACGAGAGAACAGCGATCGTACGCTGCGTGGTAAAGAACCGTTCGTCGAAGTGGACTGGGACCTCGCGCTGGATCTGGTGGCGGAAGAAAACCGCCGGGTACGCGATCGTTACGGCGCTGACGGTCTGTTCGCCGGGTCATATGGCTGGTCGTCCGCCGGGCGCTTTCATCATGCCCGTTCTCAGGTACGACGTTTCTATTTCTCCGGCGGTGGCGCGGTAGACCAGACCGGCAACTACAGCTGGGGAGCGGCACAATTCTTCCTGCCGTATGTGATAGGCACCTTCCACCCGCTCACCGGCAAAGTGACCGAGTGGCGTAGCGTGGCAGATCACTGTGAACTGTTTATTGCTTTCGGCGGACTGGCGCTGAAAAACGCCCAGGTAGCCTCCGGTGGTGCCGGGCACCACACGCTGAAACCGGCGCTGGAAAAACTGGTGGCGCGCGGCATTCCGGTTATCAATATCAGCCCCATGCGCGATGACTGCCCGGCGTTCGTCAACGCGGAGTGGATCCCTATTCGTCCAAATACCGACGTAGCATTAATGCTGGCGCTGGGCTACGAGATACAGCGACGGGAAGCGCAAGACCGTGACTTTCTTGAGCGTCATTGCGTCGGTTACGCACAACTGCGTGACTACCTCAATGGCCACAGCGACGGTATAGCCAAAACACCGGCATGGGCCAGTGCCATCACCGGTATCCCGGCTGCACGTATCGAAAAACTGGCCCAACAGTTGATCGGTGTGCGTAGCTTTATCACCTGTTCTTACTCGGTACAACGTGCCCACCGTGGTGAACAGCCTTACTGGATGATGATCGCACTGTCTGCCATGCTCGGGCAGGTAGGGTTACCGGGCGGTGGTTTCTCGTTTGGTCACGGCTCGATGAACAGCGTCGGTAACGAGCGCATGACATCCCCCGCGCCCGCATCGCCCTCCGTCCCCAATCCCGGCCAGTCGATTCCGGTCGCACGTATCGCCGACATGTTGCTCAACCCCGGCAAACCCTATACGTTTTGCGGTGAGCAACGTACTTATCCCGATATCCATCTGATCCACTGGGCCGGTGGTAACCCATTCCACCATCACCAGCAGCTTAACCGGCTGGTTGAAGGCTGGCAGCGCCCGGATACGGTTATCGTGCAGGATATCGTCTGGACTGCCGCCGCGCAGATGGCCGACATTGTGCTGCCTGTCACCACTTCGCTGGAAAGAAACGACATAGGCGGCTCCTCACGGGATCGTTTCGTGTTCGCCATGCATCAGGCGATTGCGCCACAGCATCAGGCGCGCCATGACTACGACATTTTCAGCGAACTGGCCCAGCGTTTAGGTTATGGCGACGCGTTCACCCAAGGTGGCCGTACCGAGCGTCAATGGCTGGAAACGATGTACCTCAACTGCCGTGAGCGTCAGGGCAGCGCAGGCGAAAGCTGGCCTGACTTCGACGGTTTCTGGCAACAGGGCTACGTGGATATCCCGATGGACGAGCAACCGTTCGTGTTTTTCGAAGAATTCCGCCACGACCCGGTGCAACACCCGCTCAACACGCCCAGCGGCAAAATCGAGCTATTCAGCAGTACCATCGCCGATTACCGTTACCCGGATTTCGCCCCGCATCCGCAGTGGCAGCCGCCGGTAGAATGGCTCGGCGCAGACGTCACACAACGCTGGCCGTTGCACTTTATCTCTATCCAGCCAGCCGATCGGCTGCACAGCCAGCTAGGCAGCACGCCGCAGGTTAACGCGAACAAAACCGCCGGGCATGAAACCCTGTACATGCATCCGCAGGATGCGGCGGCTCGCGGCATTCGCCACGGCGAACGGGTGGAAGTACGCAACGAGCGTGGACGCATCTACGCCGGGGTGGACGTGACCGATGGCGTCACACCGGGTGTGGTGATCATGGCGACCGGTGCCTGGTTTGAGCCCGGTTTCGGTCAGGCGCAATGGCACGAGGTGGAACAGTCTGGCAATGCCAACGTGCTGACCCGTGATATGGGGTCATCACCACTCACACAAGGCCCTAACGCCATGAGTTGCCTGGTGGATGTGATCGCGCTTTGAGTAACATCCCTGTTCCAGCCATAAAAAAACGCCCCCGGTTATCGGGGGCGCGTCCTGTCCATCTACTCTATAAACACTGGCGATCAATGCTTGTCGTGCGCTTTTTCAGCACCGTGATGAGCATGATGATCATGGCGTGACAGCCAGTCCAGATACCCCATCACAAAAGCAGACAACACAAACGTCAGGTGGATAATCACATACCACATCAGCTTGTTGTCCGGCACGTTTTTGGCATCCATAAACACCCGCAGCAGGTGAATAGACGAAATCGCCACGATCGATGCCGCCACCTTGTTTTTCAGCGAACTGGCGTCCATCTTCCCCAGCCAGTTTAGTTTTTCCTTGTCCTCACCGATATCCAGTGCCGACACAAAGTTTTCATAACCAGAAAACATCACCATTACCAGCAATCCGCCCACCAGCGTCATGTCTACCAGCGATAGCAGCGTCAGGATCAAATCGGATTCTTCAATGGAAAAAATGTTCGGCAAAACAAGCCAAATCTCTTCAAAGAACTTGATGGCCAGCGCCAGTAATCCCAGCGACAACCCCAGATAAACCGGAGCCAGCAGCCACCGTGCAGCGTACATCGTATTTTCAAGAAAACGTTCCATAGCGCCTATCAGGTACAGGTTTGAGAGAGATGCATCATAGCGAAAAACCACGCCAGAGTGTTATTCAAATATTCACCGATATAGCATATTGATTTTTAATAAAATAAACCCATTTTCACCGAATTATACCGTCAATGAGCCGAGTAAAGCCCCCTCCATAATAGAATCGACAACTATGAACCCGATCACCTCCGTTTTCTCACTACGGCCCCCATACAACACCGAACTAATAGTACAAGCCGTGGCCGACTAAACATCGTGATGTATAAAGTAGACGTTATCTGCCGCACCACCTAATCTGTTTGTTTTCCCGTTCACATCAGAATAAGACCTATGCAGAAAATAACCCTTATCACTGGCGGCTCACGGGGTATCGGCCGGGCAACAGCGTTACATCTGGCACGACAAGGACACTGGATAGCCATCAGTTATCTGCATCAACAGCAACAAGCGCAAGGTGTGGTTGAAAACATTACCGCACTGGGTGGCAAGGCCATCGCACTTCAGGCGGATGTCACTGACGAACAGCAGATCGTATCGCTATTTACCAAGATTGATAACGAACTCGGGCCACTCTCAGGGCTGGTCAATAACGCGGGTATCCTGCGACCTCAGGCGCGGATCGAAGAGCTGGATGCAGCACGCCTCAACACGATGTTTGCAGCGAATATTACCGGTTGTTTTTTGTGTGCACGCGAAGCGGTTAAACGCATGTCTCATCGCCACGGTGGTCGGGGTGGTGCGATCGTTAACGTGTCATCCGCCGCTTCTCGTCTGGGGCCGCCGTATGAGTATGTAGACTATGCCGCGTCCAAAGGCGCTATCGACTCCATGACCAAAGGCCTGTCGCTGGAAGTCGCGGCAGAAGGCATTCGGGTCAACGCGGTACGTCCCGGATTTATTTATACCGACATCCACGCGGACGGCGGCGAACCGGGACGGGTTGATCGTATCCGCCAGGCGATTCCGATGCAGCGAGGCGGCCAGCCGGAAGAAGTGGCGAATGCGATTGCCTGGTTACTGTCGGATGAAGCCAGCTACGTCACCGGAAGTTTTATCGATCTGGCCGGTGGTAAATGAACAGGCCCATCAGGCAGGCCAACAAAACAAAAACGCTGCACAGTTGTGCAGCGTTCTGAAAGGTGAGAAATGATATATCTCCTGTCACTCTACCATGGTAAAGCATCCGTTCTCGGTTCCCTGGTGTCGGATGCATGACTGTTTGCGTCGGGGACGCCATCAACAATCAATTAGCATATTAGCTATACGCAATTCTTATATTTGGTTATCTGCATGGCACAGATTAATTAATTTATCTAAACGTTATAGCAATAAAAACATATAAGTCAACACATTAATAGACACTTTATGATCTTTAATGTCTATTTTTAATAGACGCATTACAACAACCACCAATCCATTGAATGCATCCACGCTTTTTTATGCGTTTTTTTCAGTCTGTACGCGGCGTGACAGGCCTGACTATCTGATATTTTTTACCCGACAGGGATAGGTGAAACTAACGCGTTATCGTAAGATGAACCCGTCAGAGAACTGGCCTGAGAAGGAATGACCATGAAAACAACGAATGCTCAGCGCAAAACTAATATCATTAAAAATATTGAATATCTGATGCGTACCCGAGGCGAAACAAAAGCCTCATTTTCTAATCGTACCGGGGTAACGCGCACCACCATCTACAAAATTCTTGAAGGTAGGGTCAACAAGGTCCAGCAGTCCACCATCAATCGCATTTCTGATTTCTTCGGCGTCTCCTGTGAAGAAATCGAAGATTACGATCTGGAAAAGGTGGAACAGTTGAACAAGACCGTTTCATTTGACGGTAACAAAAACCCGGCGGCGATTCCTGTCATCCCGCAGTCACAACTGCTATCGGTTCGGCAGAACAAGATTGGTCAGTTAGCGGTCCAGTATCCATTGACCTGGTTCTTCGGAGAAGAAGCCAACATGGTGGCAGTACAGGTGGAGTCGCCGATTGGCGATGCGTTCCACCCCGGCGCGTTGTTGCTCCTGCGCCGACCACCCGCGCTGATGCCAAATACGCCGATACTCTACCACGCTCCTGATGTGGGATTTTTCGTCGACATCCCCAGCCCGGCTGCTGTGGCAGACAAAAGACGCCCGGAGGACACCATCCTGCTGGGATATATCATAGAGGAAAGGATATAAATGGATGCAAACAAGAAATTCAAGCTGCTGGGGTTCAATCATAGCGGCGAGGTATCCGCCAATATCATGGTATTGTCAACCGGCAAGACGATCCATATGGATCTCAAGGAACTGGTCGACAGCGAAATTTCCGATGACCTGAGCAGACACGAACTCAATGCATTGTATAAAAAACTCTATGCCGGCAAAGACATTACTACCGCCTACGATCTCAGCGACAGAAATGAACGCTCCTGGTATGCCTATCTTCTGATCACGGTCATGTTGAGCGTTATCTACATTTTTTCCAATGTTGCCGGTTCCAAACCCATTTTTATTCCTTCTCTGAACATGGTGGTTCCAATCGCAATATTTATCTACCCGCTCACCTTCATACTGGTAGATATTCTTAATGAATTCTATGGGTTACGTCTCGCCCGGCGCACCATTTATGTCGCGTTTTTCTCCAATCTATTCTTCGTCATCAGCCTGTGGTGCACCAGCCTCATTCCCAGCTTACCCGAATGGGAATTTGGAAAAACGTACAATGGTATTACCGAAAGCATTATGGCCGTGTTGGTAGCCTCATCGCTGGCTTACCTGATTTCCGAAAACATCAATGCCTGGGTGCTGCACAAAATCAAGATAATGACCAAGTCGCGTTATCTGTTTATCCGCGTGATCACCAGTACCGTTACCGCTTCGGCCGTCGACAGTGTGATTTTCTGCACCATCGCGTTTTATAATGTGCTGAGTTTTGACGTGATCCGCACGATGATTCTGTCGCAATTTCTGGTTAAAGTGGTCTATGCGGTGTTGGGCGTCGGCCCGATTTACGGTACCCGCAGGCTGTTCAGAAAATACATTCATGCCGTACCAGCAAGGAACTGAGCGATATGCATATTACAGAAAACGATGGCATTACCCATTTGGGGGTGCGCTCCAGCTACCCGGACAAATACGACCCGACGCTGCTCGAAGCACTGCCGCGCGCCCGTGGCCGTGATCTGGTAGGCCTGAGCGGTGCATCCCTGCCGTTTGACGGCTACGATCTGTGGACGGCCTTTGAGCTGTCGTGGCTCAATCGCAAGGGAAAACCACTGGTGGGTATTGCTGAATTCATTATTCCGGCCAGTTCGGAAAACCTGATCGAATCCAAATCGTTCAAACTGTACCTCAACAGTTTTAACCAGACTCGTTTTCAGGATATCGGCGAAGTACACGCCACCCTGATCAAAGACCTGTCCGCTGCCGCCAATGGCGATGTTAAAGTCACACTGTACCCGGGGTTGACCGGTTATTCATCACAGATCGATACCCTGCCCGGCATCAACATCGACGAGCTGGATATTGAAGTGAACGATTACGGCTTTAATCCTGATTATTTACAGCACGCTGTACGTGACAACGCGCCGCACGTCACCGAAACCCTGTGCTCCAATCTGCTGAAATCTAACTGCCTGGTCACGTATCAGCCGGACTGGGGCAGCGTGGTCATCAAATACCAAGGCCGACAAATCGACCGGGAAGCGCTGCTGCGTTATCTGATTTCGTTCCGCCAGCACAATGAATTCCACGAACAGTGTGTCGAGCGCATTTTTAATGACCTAAAACGTTACTGCCAACCGGAAAAACTGACCGTGTTCGCCCGTTATACCCGTCGTGGCGGCCTGGACATCAACCCGTTCCGTAGCGACTTTGAAACCGAAGCCACTACCGGTCGTCTGGTTCGTCAGTAATACCGTGCGCCTCTCCACCTTCGGAGAGGCGCTGCCCGCTTTCTTCCCGTTGCGGTAAATACTGTTTCAGCCAGGCGATAAACGCTGAAATGCGCGCAGGTACATGCCGCCGCTGCTGATAAACCGCGTAGATATCCGCCTCTGGCATGATGTAATCCGGTAATAACGCCACCAGCCTCCCGTTACCAAGCCAGGAACGCACGTCCCACAACGAACGCAAAATAATGCCGTGTCCGTCCAGCGCGTAGCGCATGATCACCTCACCATCATTGGCAGAAAGATTGCCAAAAGCCCGATGGGTAAACTCGTGTCCATCACGATAAAAACGCCATAAGCCGTAATCGCTCTCATACTGACGCAACACCAGACAATTGTGCTCAGCAAGGTCTG
The DNA here is from genome assembly GCF_009372235.1 of Dickeya oryzae. Lineage (GTDB taxonomy): Bacteria > Pseudomonadota > Gammaproteobacteria > Enterobacterales > Enterobacteriaceae > Dickeya > Dickeya oryzae. The sequence goes on from NZ_ML762922.1 coordinate 178,220, forward strand.
CCACAGTTTTCGGTGTACCACAACGCGCCAGATACGCGGGTGAGGCACACAGTACCCGCGGATTTGCCATCAACCGATGTGCGACCAGTCGGGAGTCTGGCGGCGCACCGAAGCGAATATCAATGTCGACACCGGCATCCAGCATATTGAGCGGCTGGCTGGTGAGCTGCAACTGCACTTCCAGTTCCGGGTGCAGGCGGGCAAATTCGGAAATCAGCGGCGCGATGTGGCGTCGCCCAAAACCGAACGAGGCATTCACGGTCAATCGCCCACGCAGCGTAAGCTGATTACGACGTACCTGACTCTCCAGCTCCTCGATTTCATGCAGAATCGGCAACGCGCCTTCGGCGTATAGCTGGCCTTCCGGCGTCAAATCCAACCGGCGGGTGGTACGTCTGATCAATTGCACGCCCAGACGTTGCTCCAGTTGCGTCAGGCGTTTGCTGACAGCAGGCAGCGACAGCCCACTTTCACGCGCCACCGCCGTCAAACTACCGAGCGCGGCAATGCGGCTAAAGAACAACAAATCGTCGATTGAGCGCATTTATTCTTCTCTTTTATTCAACAATACCTTTACCAGAAGCGGAATTGTTTACAGCAGGAAGAGTAAATACACTTTCTGTTATCCGAGTGCAATCGTTCAAAAAAACATTCAGGAGTTGCCATGTCTCAACCGCATTACCGTATCGCCGTCATCCCCGGCGACGGCATCGGCAAGGAAGTGATGCCGGAAGGGGTACGCGTTCTTACCCGTACTGCTGAGCTGTTTGATATCCGGCTAGAGTGGGAATGGTTTGATTTTGCCAGCGCCGATTACTACCTCCAGCACGGCAAGATGCTGCCGGATAACTGGTTTACGCTGCTCAAAGGCTTCGATGCCATCTACTTTGGTGCGGTAGGCTGGCCGGACGTGGTGCCGGACCATGTATCGCTGTGGCAGTCGCTACTGTTATTCCGCCGTGAGTTCGATCAGTACGTCAACCTGCGTCCCTGCCGCCTGATGCCGGGGGTGAAAGCGCCGCTGGCCGGTCGCGAGCCTGGTGATATCGACTTTTATATCGTGCGTGAAAATACCGAAGGCGAGTATTCCAGCGTCGGCGGCACCATGTTCGCCGGAACCGAGCGCGAAGTGGTCATTCAGGAAACGGTGATGACCCGCGTTGGCGTTGACCGCATCCTCAAATTTGCCTATGACCTGGCGATGAAGCGCCCGAAAAAGCACCTGACCTCCGCCACCAAATCCAACGGTATCGCTATCACGATGCCGTACTGGGACAGCCGCGTCGCCGAAATGGGCACCCGCTATCCCGAGGTGAAAGTCGACAAATACCACATTGATATTCTCACCGCCAACTTCGTGCTACACCCGGACTGGTTTGACGTGGTGGTCGCCAGTAATCTGTTTGGCGACATTTTGTCCGACCTTGGCCCTGCCTGTACCGGTACCATCGGGATTGCGCCTTCGGCCAATATCAACCCGGAACGCACCTTCCCCAGCCTGTTTGAACCAGTACATGGCTCAGCGCCGGATATCGCCGGTAAAGGTATCGCCAACCCCATCGGCCAAATCTGGTGCGGGGCGATGATGCTGGAGCATCTGGGACATGACGACGCCGGGGCCGCGGTGCTCAGCGCCATTGAGCGTGTGCTGGAGCAAGGCCCGGGCAACGCACCGTTAACGAAAGACCTCGGCGGCAACGGCAATACCGCAGCACTGGGTGAGGCGATTGCGCGGGCAGTGCGCCGCTAACCGCATCAGCATGCAGTAACAACCCGCTCGAAAAACAAAAAGGCCGCTATCATAGCGGCCTTCAGACTATCACACGGTAAACTATCACAAGGTAAATAGAGCACGTTTTACATAGGTTGGCGTTACATCAGGCTGCTGATTTGTCTCGCTTGCGTTCAGCCACCAGTACGACCCCTTTTCGTGATTCATTCGGCGCAAGGCTCCAGATGTCGCTCTCTGGGATACTGTGTCCATCGTATCGGACACGTTCACCGTCATACGGCCAGAAAGCACGTCGTTCTGAGTCGAACACAAACACATCAATGCCGATCTCTTTACGTGCCATACGCGCCCACAGTGCCTTCCCGCCTGGAAATTGCAGGTTATCGCTTACCAGCACAATGCCGTCATTAATGAGTGCTTTATACATAGCACTGGCGACATTGGCATTTCGTTCGCGCTTGGTGACAATCACGCCTTCAACCTGTGCAGAATGCGCATTCATCGGCTGCAGATTCTCGTAATAACCAATGACAGCCAGAATGGTTTCGGTTTCGTCGTCGCTGTTACGGGATTTCAGGTCAATCTTTGCTACCACAACATGCCGTAAATCACCAGCAACGTCATCGGGTTCGCCATATATGGCAACGGCATGGTGTTGATCATTGTGAATATAAATATCCACAGCCCGACCGTTTACACTCGTTTCGCCAATTTTCCGGTATTCCCGCGCCATAGTGGCAGGGCTATATGACATAGGAAGAATCGCCATATCAAAACTCCCGCTATCGTTGAGAACTGGTGACATTGTAAGCATAGCCTGTTGTAGTTGTTGGGATTGATAATATCAAACATCATGCCTATCTATTAGCCATTTAAGCGAGAGTAGCAAAACGCAATAACCCAGAGCTTATACAGAAGATGAATATGTTCATACCCAACGAAAACAAGAAGGCCGCTATCATAGCGGCCTTCTTATTCGTATCTTGGTCTGCTTAGGCAATTAATGCATCGCACCCGGCGGGATGTCTTTGTAAGCATTGACATAAGCGATCAGCAGTCTTCTCAGAAATTTACGCACGTTCATCACCTTGGTTAACGACTTATTTGTGAACTTTCTGGTAAAAGATTGTACGTTTTGTTGAATTCAGCCGCAATACTTTTGTGATAGCTATCACAAAAAAATCAGACTCACGTTTTAGTTTCCCCACTTAACCCGGTCATGCCGCCTGCTCATTTCTTCTCTATAGCCGCGCTTTTTTGCAACCAAAAACACCTCACTATCCGGGTTTGGATTATTCTTTGATCTATAAAATTATTTCCCGGCTAAGACAAAAGCAGCCATACTAACGGGGCTGCGTAATTCAGCGCGGCACTGGCGCGCTTGCCCCGGCCTTTTACTGACGATGTAAACCTGCCCTATGGAAACCTGGAAACTCAACCTCTTCGCCGCCTGGCTGGGATGCTTTTTTACCGGCATGGCAATGAGCCAGATACTCCCGTTTCTGCCGCTCTATATCGAACACCTTGGGGTCACTGACCACACCGCCCTGAATTTGTGGTCAGGACTGGTGTTCAGTTCGGCATTTTTGGTTTCAGCCATTGTCGCACCGCTATGGGGCAGTCTGGCCGACCGCAAAGGTCGCAAGCTGATGCTGCTGCGTGCCGCGCTTGGTATGTCGCTGATCATGGGGCTACAAGGCATGGCGACCAACGTCTGGCAACTGTTTATGCTGCGCGCACTGATGGGGCTGACTTCCGGCTACATTCCTAACGCCATGGCGCTGATTGCCTCGCAAGTACCACGCAGCCGCAGCGGTTGGGCGCTCGGCACGCTGTCGACCGGGCAAGTCGCCGGGGTGTTGATTGGGCCACTGCTTGGCGGCTTTATGGCCGATACCATCGGTTTGCGTATGGTGTTTTTCATCACCTCCGCCATGCTGTTTATCTGTTTTCTGATTACGCTGTTCGCTATCCGCGAAAACGCGATTACCGTCAGTAAAAAAGCGCAGCTCAGCGGTCGGGCCGTATTCGCCTCGCTGCCTTACCCGCTACTGATTATCAGCCTGTGCGTCACCACCATGATGATTCAGATGGCGAACGGCTCCATCAGCCCTATTCTGACGCTGTTTATCCGCGACTTGTCGCCTGACATTGACAACATCGCCTTTATCAGCGGGATCATCGCCGCCGTACCGGGTGTGTCGGCGCTGCTGTCCGCCCCCCGCCTCGGCAAACTGGGGGATCGCATCGGTTCTCAGCGGGTGTTGATCGTCGCGTTATTCCTGTGCGCCCTGCTGTTTTTCCTGATGTCGGCGGTGCAAAGCTCTGTCCAGCTCGGGATTCTGCGTTTCGCGTTAGGGTTCGCCGATGGTGCGCTGATGCCCGCCGTGCAGGCGCTGCTGGTCAAATACAGTAGCCAGCAGGTCACCGGACGTATTTTCGGTTATAACCAGTCCTGTATGTATTTGGGCAACGTGGTCGGCCCGCTGCTGGGTTCCACGGTCTCCGCTACGTTGGGCTACCGTTGGGTTTTTCTGGTTACCGCACTGCTGGTGCTGATTAACGGCATCCAACTGATGGTGAGCTTCGCCCGCCTGCCAAAAAAAGTCTGACCTCGTCAGGGAAGCCGTGTCGTCGGCTTCCCCTCACCGTGGCTGGATCTTCGATTGTTCATCCTGCTTTCATGTTTTTGTCATCCTTGTCGCCAAAGATAGCGCCTGTGCAAACGTATGCACTCCTGACAAAAGGCGCTCACTATGTTTGGCAAAGATATGTTCGGCAAGAATATGTTTGGCAACACCACTCACTCACACAGTAAGACTTCCCTTTCCCGTCTGTTGCTCGCCGTGGGTCTGGCATGCAGCATGACATCGCAGGCCGCTGATCTGGTCATCGCCGGACGCGATGACGTTTACGGCAAAGCACTCGACAGTACGCTGGCCCGTTTCCAGCAACAGCACCCCGGCAAGCAGATCGAACTGCTGAAACTGCCCTACGCCAACCTGTATGAAAAACTGGTGATTTCCCTGCGGGAAAACGCCTCGTCCTACGACCTGATGCTGATGGACGACAGCTGGAGCCCGGAATTCGCCGGTAATGGCTGGCTACAACCACTGCCGGAAAGCCTGCAAAGCAGCGATTTTATTCCAGCGGTACTGAATGTCTCACGCGTGCCGGAAAACAGCGGCCCGGCGTACAGCCTGCCGGTGGTCGGTAACGTGGCAATGTTTGCTTATCGCCAGGACCTGTTCGATAAACACCAGCTCAAAGCACCTGCCAACTGGGATGCGGTATTAAGCGATGCCAAAACCCTGCAACAGCAGGAGCCGGGGGTTTCCGGCGTGGTGTTCCGTGGCATGAAGGGCAACCCGATTGTGTCCGGCTTTATGCCAATGCTGTGGGCCTACGGCGGCAACGTCATCACCAACGGCAAAGCCTCGCTGGATTCGCCGCAAGCACTTCAGGCGCTCAATACCCTCAAGGCGCTGAAAGCCTTCGCGCCGACCGGGGTTGAGGTGTACAACGCCGCCGATGTCCGTCAGGCGATGGAGCAAGGTAAAGCGGCGATGGCGATCGAAGTCTGGCCTGCCTGGGCGGCAACACTGGACGATGCTGACAAATCTAAGGTGGTCGGCAAAATGACGTTGCAACCGGCACCGGGGCAAAACGTCGGCCCATCACCGATGCTGGGTATCTGGCAGATGGCTATTGCCAAAAACAGCCAGCACAGCGAACTGGCGCAGCAATTCCTGAGCTACCTCACCAGCGCGGAAAACCAGAAAGCGCTGGCGCTGGAGCTGGGACTGCCGCCGACTCGCCGCAGCGTCTATCAGGATGCGCAAGTGGTGCAGAAATACCGCTGGTATCCGGCACAGCTGGCAGCACTGGAAGCGGGCAAGGCGCGTCCTCGTATCCGCAACTGGCAGGAAGTGGAAAGCATCCTCGGCGACTACCTGCAACTGGCACTGATGGATCAAATGCCAGCGAAGGTCGCGTTAGAACAGGCTAATCAAAAGATCGCACAGGTCCTGAAATAATACGTACTGAAGTAACACGAGCCTAAGTAACACGTACTGAAGTAACACGCATCAACATGACTGTTTTCGGGCGGGCCACGGTCCGCCCACGCAAGGACACCCCATGCATTTTGACTCCCGCTGGCAACGCTGGCTGCTGCTCCTGCCCGCCGCCACGCTACTGCTACTGCTGACGCTCTACCCCATCGGCCAGATGCTGCTTTACTCCTTCAGCAAGGTCGATTATGCCGCCGCCAGCCGCAGTTGGGTCGGGTTGGAGAACTACCGCCAGTTGTTCGACGACTGGTTCTTCACCACCAGCCTGAAAAACACCCTGCTGTTTTCAGTCGGCAGTTCGCTGTTACAAGTGCTGCTGGGACTGGTATTGGCGTTATTGCTGTACCGCCATTTTCCCGGTCGCCAGTGGGTGTTGAGCCTGCTGATTTACCCCATGATGATCTCCACGCTGGTGTGCTCAGCCATCTGGCGCGTGTGGTTTCATTACGATTTTGGTCTGCTGAATAATTGCCTGACCGCGTTGGGGCTGATGCCGCAACCGTGGCTATCCAGCCCGCATCTGGCGCTGTGGTCGCTGATGCTGGTGGATATCTGGCAGTGGACGCCGATGGCATGTCTTATCATTCTTGCCGGATTACAGGGCATCCCCAAAGACGTACTGGAAGCGGCGCAAAGCGACGGAGCCAATGGCTGGAAACGGCTGTGGTACGTCACGTTGCCACTTATCCGCCAGCCTCTGATGCTGGCGCTGCTACTGCGCTCCATCGACACCTTCAAGCTGTTCGACAAAGTGTACGCCCTGACCGGCGGTGGCCCCGGTTATGCCACCGAAACCCTGTCGCTGTACATCTATCAGCAAGGCTTCAAGTTTTTTAATCTGGGACTCGCCAGCGCCGGGGCAGTCATTATGCTGCTGTTCGCCGCAGCCATGAGCCTGGTCTACGCCTGGCAGCTACTGCGTGGAGGGAAAAGCGCATGAGACTCCCCTACTGGCTGACGGCACTACGTGCCCTGGCGCTGGCTATCGCGTTGCTGTTTTTCACCTTACCGATCCTGTGGATGGTGGCAGCGGCGTTTAAATCCACCGCAGAATTCTCCAGCCTTTCCAGCCCGTTCTGGCCGCAACAGTGGACGCTCACTCACCTCAAGAGCCTGCTGGATAATGGCGTTGGCGCACGGCTGTTTAATACCCTCTGGGTCGCGGCGGGTGCCACCGCGTTATCGCTGATAACCGGTTTTATGGCTGCCTATACGCTGGCACGCCACCGCTTCCCGGCACGACTGGATAGCCTGTTCCTGCTGTTGGTGCTGTTGATCAAGATGATGCCGCCGATGGTGGTGGCCATCCCGCTGTATTCGTTGCTCAAATCGCTGCACCTGCTCAACAGTCTGGCCGGGCTGATGCTGGCGTATCAGGTCTACACCCTGCCGTTTTGTATCTGGATGCTGCTCAGTTTTATCCGCGATGTGCCGCTGTCGCTGGAAGAAGCCGCCGCGATGGACGGTGCCGGGCTGTGGCGACGGTTGCGTTACATCGTGCTGCCGGTGTGTGCTCCCGGTCTGGTCGCCACGGCTATCTTCACCCTGATCATGGCCTGGAACGAATTTCTGTTTGCCCTGCTGTATCTGCAAACCCCACAGCAATTCACGCTGCCGCTGTTTATCGCCAACTTCATGACTGAAAACCAGATCTACTGGGGAGAACTGATGAGCATCGGGTTGCTGTCTTCGCTGCCGGTGTTGCTGGTGGCGGGCTTTGTTCAACGTTATTTGCTGCGCGGCTTTGCCGTCAGCCAGAAATAGGATTCGCGGATGAGTGAATTACGATTACATCAGGTCACCAAGCGCTACGGTCGCCAGACGGTGCTGCTCGGCATCGATTTGCATATCCGGCAGGGGGAATTGGTGGTGTTCGTCGGCCCATCCGGCTGCGGCAAATCAACCCTATTGCGGACCATCGCCGGGCTGGAAGAACAAGACAGCGGCCAGATTCTGCTGGGTGACGACGATATCTCGCGCCAGCCACCTGGCCTGCGGGAAATGGCGATGGTGTTTCAATCTTATGCGCTTTACCCGCACATGACCGTGGCGGAAAACATGGGCTTCGCGCTCAAGATGGCCGGTGAACGACGCCCTGTGATTGCCGAGAAAGTGGCACAGGTCGCAGAGATGCTACAACTCACACCGCTACTGGCGCGTAAACCCGGTGCGCTTTCCGGTGGACAACGTCAACGGGTGGCGATTGGTCGCGCCATCGTGCGTAAACCACGCCTGTTTTTGTTCGACGAACCGCTGTCTAATCTGGATGCCAAACTGCGCACCCATACCCGGGTGCAGTTAAAAGCCCTGCACCAACAGTTAGCCGCCACCATGATTTACGTCACCCACGACCAGGTTGAGGCGATGACGCTGGCCGATCGCATCGTGGTATTGCACGAAGGACGTATCGCGCAGATCGGCACACCGGAAGAGCTGTATCATCAGCCCGCCACGACCTTTGTCGCCGGGTTTATCGGCACGCCGGAAATGAACTTTTTTCAGCTGTCGTCCGGTCAAACATTATCGCCGTGGCTGCAACGACTGGCGCGCGACGAACGCGCGGTGACCCTCGGCGTTCGCCCGGACGCCTTTGAGATAACCAGCAGTATTCCAACCTTTCAGGTGGATCTGGTGGAAAACCTGGGGGCGCAATATCACCTGCACGGCCACATCATCCATGAACCTGGCATCAAGCTGGTGGTGGAAAGCCGTAGCGCAGCGCGTATCGGTCAGGAGCTGGCGTTGCAGGTGGTAGCGGAACGCTGCCACTGGTTTGATATCGATGGACAGCGTTTACCCTCACCCGCGCATACCGGGAAACAGGAGACTGTGCATGGAGCTTGATATTCTTGGCAGCGGTGAAGCCTACGACAGCCAACGGGTTAACGCCGCAATACGGGTCAGCGAAAACGGGTTTCAGTTGCTGGTGGATTGCGGTCCGACGGTTCCGCAGGCACTGTGGCAACGCCAGACCGCACCGGACGACCTCAACGCCATCTATATTACCCACGCCCATCCCGACCATGTCCTCGGTCTGACGACCTGGCTTAACTGGTGCGAATCTTGCGGGCGTACCGCACCACTCACGGTCATCGCTCCGCGTCAGCAACTCCCGCAATTACAGCGTCTGGCGGATTTCGCCTTTTGGCCCGCCGGTCGACCGCTGTTTACCCTTCACTGGCAGGATAGTGAAAGCCTGAGCGAACTGGGGCCATGGCAGTGCCAGACCGCACCGACCCGCCACTCGGTACCTAACCGGGCGTTGTATCTGAGCGCTAAGCAAGGGTCATTGTTCTACAGCGGTGACGGTCAGTTGACGCCCGCTGCGGCCACACTGCTGGCGCAGGCGGACCTGGCGCTGGTGGAGTGTTTTTCACCGCAGGCAACCGGCAACGCCTGGCACGGCAACTGGCCGCAGGTGCAGACGCTGGCGCGTAAACCGGGTGCGCAACTGGGGCTGTACCATGTGCAACAGGCGCAAAAAGCGGCACTGCAACAGGCTATCGCCGCCTCGCCCGCTATTTTTCTCCCCGAACAGGGCGATCTCGCGCGCTGTCATGACGGCCACTGGCACATCATCAGAGGGTCTGGGCATGAATAAGAAGCGCATCACCTCGATTGATGTTGCCCGTAGCGCGGGCGTTTCTCCTTCAGCGGTGTCGCGTACCTACTCCGCGCCGGGAAAAGTCAGCCAGGCAACCCGTTCACGGGTACTGGCCGCTGCCGATGAACTGGGCTATCGCCCCAACGCACTGGCTCGTGCGCTGGTCAATTCCGGGCGGCAAGGTTCCGGCATCGTGGCGGTGGTGATGGGGGAGTTCGATAACCCGTTCCAGCCCTGGTTGTTTAATCTGCTCACGCAGGCGCTGCAACAACATGGGCTGGTGCCGATGCTGGTCAGCGTTACCGAACACTGCGACATCCGCGCCCGACTGCAACAGGCGTTGTCGTGGCAGGTGGAAGCGGCGATTATTTCTGCCGGTAGCCTATCGCAAGAAACCACCGAACGTTGTCTGGAACTGTCACTGCCGATGGTGCTGATGGGACGTGAAGATAAGCGTGAAACCGTCACCGCCGTACTGTCTGATAACCGGCTGGCCGGTGAACTGGCGGCTGATCACCTGATGTCTCAGGGGCTGACCCGGCTGGCCTACATCGCCGGTCGTCATGATGGACAAGCCTCGCTGGAACGACTGGCGGGCTTTCGCCAGCGCCTGCTCAGCCGTGGCCTGCCTGAACCGATCGTCGCCGATAACCCGGATTATGCCTACCACAGTGGCTACCGCGCCATGTGCCAGTTACAGCAACAATACCCCTCGGTGGAAGGGGTATTCTGCGCCTGCGATGCGCTGGCTTTTGGCGCGCTGGACGCCCTGCGGCTCAACGGCGGCGCGAACTGTAAAGTGATCGGTTGCGACGACACCCCGCAGGCCGCCTGGGAAGGCTACCGGTTGACCACGGTGCGTCAGCCGGTTGAGTTGATGGTGGAGCACGTGATACGCCATCTGCAACAGGTGTTACGCGGTGAGGCACAACACGGTGACACCGTTCGTATTGCCCCCACCCTGGTCATGCGCTAAACCCGCTCGGGCGCTCATCGCGCCCGATAACGGATAAGCCGATACACAGCCGTTACCCACGTAGCGTCGGGTGATGGCGTTCCATGAAATCCAGCAAACGGCGCACCATCGGAATGCCTGCGCTGCGCTTGAGATAGCTGACAGCAAACGTACGGATGATCGGCGTAGCGACCGGGCGAATAGCGATATCGTACCCCTTCAGGCTCCCCGCCACTGAGGTGCACAGAAAGACTACGCCGCCGTGGTGCATCACCAGATCCATAATGATGTCGAGATTGCTGCACTCACGAAAGCAGGTCTCCTCCAGCCCGGCACGATTGAATGCCGCCGACACCGCCGCATGCTCGCCGGTACCTTTTTGCGGCACAATCGGCCGCTCCTGCGCCAGTTGCTCCAGCGTCAGGCTGTCTTGCCCTGCCAGCGGGTGATCGGCGGCCATCACCGCCACCAGATTGTCATCCAGAAAGATGGTGTGATTAAACAGCGGATCCTGTAAATAATCATCGAATGGCGTGGAGAGCGACACATGAATCTCGGCATTTCTGACCTTTTCCAGCAAGTCGCTGCTGACGCCATCAATAAACGATAACTCGATATTCGGGTGCTGCTTCTGAAATGACGTAAAGACATCGTAGTATTTCAGCCGGTTGAAGATAGGAATCACCCCGACCATCAGGGCACCATCCTGACTTTCTTCGTATGACTGCACAAATTGTTCTACGTCGTAATACTCGCGGATCAGTGGTTTGATTTTTTCATCAAACGCCTCGCCAAATGGCGTTAACGCAAACTGGCGGGTGGTGCGATTAATCAGTTTTCGTTCTAACTCCTGTTCCAGTCGGGATATTTCCTGAGAAAGAAAGGCCTGAGAGATATTGAGAGATTTGGCGGCACGGGTAAAACTCCCTTTGCGGACCAACTCATGGTAATAAAGTGCTCGCTTGATACTTATCATGATTATTTTTATTTATAACCTTATCGAATATTAATTATATGAATTTGTTAAAATACTAATGTGAGATTAAGCACAATTGTATTAATCATCACCATGTTAGCCTGCACCCTGACTGTACCTCATGCTCATCCGTCTGCTTGCATATTGATTCAAAAACAATGATCAGAAAATAATTTCTTAAGGAATAATTCATGCGTACCCCACCCCTCAAAATGATACTGTTATCTTCCATTATCATTACCGCAGCCGCTCAGGTTCCCCATACGATGGCAGCAGACAACACACATGAACTGACGCTGACCCCACGTCAGCCGTCGGTTAAACTGATTTCCGACGTGGTTTACGCACAGGTGCCGATGCGCGGCTATGCTAACGTCGCGTTGAAAATGGATATCCTCCAGCCGGAAGCCAGGTCACCGCAACCCGCCGTGCTGTTCATCACCGGCGGCGGCTTCATCAACGCCAATAAAGACAACTATATCCAGCAACGGCTGAAAATGGCGGAAGCGGGTTACGTGGTCGCCAGCATGGAGTACCGCGTGGCACCCACCGTACTGTTCCCCGCCCCGCTGGAGGACGTGAAATCCGCCATTCGCTATCTGCGCGCCAATGCAGGAAAATTCGGCATCGATACGAATCATGTGGCCGTGTTCGGTGCCTCAGCCGGTGGCTATCTGGCGGCATTCGCCGGTACCAGCAACGGCGACAAGCAATTTGACCGTGGGGAACACCTGGACCAAAGCAGCCAGGTACAAGCGGTTATCGACTTCTATGGCCTGTCGGACCTGACCCGCGTCGGTGAAGGCTTCCCGGATGCAGTGGTACAAAAACACGCCTCGCCGTCCTCGACCGAAGCTATCTGGGTCAACGGCACATCGGTGTTCAATGACGGTGGCCCGATTACCCGCTTCCCGGAAAGAACGGCCGCCGCCAACCCAATCAACTATATCAGCAAGAACACGCCGCCTTTTTTAATTATGCACGGTAGCGCCGATACGGTGGTTTCCCCCCACCAGACCGAAATTCTGCATAAGGCGCTGATAGCCCACGGCATCAACAGCACCTATTACGTGGTAAAAGGCGCAGAGCATGGCGGCATTTACTGGGTACAACCAGAAATCATGCAGAAAGTGATTCAGTTTCTGGACCGCCAGTTAAAACCATCATCGGCTGATAGCCACTAATTGGCTGAATTATTCTGCTAAAGCGCCTCGTCAGAGGCGTTTTTTATTTATGTGTCGACATAAGTATCGTACCGCGCGAGTGAATTATTGCGCCACATCATTTTCATTCATTTTGACAGGAAAGACATTTCCCGTAAAAATCAAAAAAGCCACGTTGATAACAAAAACAAGCAACAAAAATAACATTAACAATAAAGCTCATGACAATAATAACAGGAACCACGCCAGTTATCGTATTTTGCAATTATTTTTATCCGGATATACAAAAAATTAAATGTGAGGCGTGACACATATCCCACCGGGTGCACATGCTCCAATTATTTCCATCAAGATGTTTTATTTCCTGACACACATTTTATTCAAATACCGGCTTATTTCTAAAGCATGAGCATTGTTGTTATTCACTGCGTGTATTCGTACCCAGTGAAAAGAAAATAAAAAATGATTTATTGCAGCGCAGAGCGTAATGGCTGCAAACCGACATTTGCTTTCTGAAAGGTTATTTTATGGAAAATTATACCCGACGCCGTTTTATTGCCATTATGGGCAGCGCACTGGCCGTTTCCGGCAGCGGCCTGCCAGTGGCCGCACAGGAAACGGCATTACCGTCCTCTGGGGTGCGACCGGTAAAATACGGCATTTTGCACAACGAGCTGCGCTGTATCGGCTGCCAAGCCTGTATGACCGCCTGCCGTAAAACCAATCAGGTGCCGGAGGGCGTCACCCGGCTGAATATCATACAAACCGTCGATATCCCTGCCACCGATACCACTAAACCCATTAAACAGTTCTTCCGTCAGTCCTGCCAGCACTGCGATAACCCGCCTTGTGTGTCTGTCTGCCCGACCGGTGCCTCATTCAAAGACGCGTTGACCGGCATTGTCGATGTTAACGACAAACGCTGTGTCGGTTGTCGCTACTGCATCGCCGCCTGCCCATACCACGTACGTTTTATCAACCCGGTAACCAACACCGCCGATAAATGCAATTTCTGCCGGGAAACCAATCTGGCGGCAGGAAAGAAACCGGCCTGCGTCGAAATTTGCCCGACCAAAGCGCTGGTGTTTGGCGATCTCAACGATCCGGACAGCGATATTTCGAAAATGATCAAAAGCAACCCTATCTACCGCAGCAAAGTCTACCTGGGTACCGGCCCTAACCTTTACCGCATACCGGGTAAATACGGAGAAAGCGATCATGCATAACGCCTTTCACTTTCCTTCGCTGGTATGGGACTGGCCCATCGCCGTTTACCTGCTGCTGGTGGGGATCTCCTCGGGGATGATGGTGTTGACGTTACTGTTTCGCCGCTATCTGCCCGCAGAAAACCAACAGGCAAACCCATTGATAGCCGCTACAGCGATCATCGCGCCGTTGTCGGTCATCATCGGGCTGGTGATCCTGATTTTTCACCTCGCCCGCCCCATCACCTTCTGGTATTTGATGGTTTTCTATAATCCCCATTCCATCATGTCGCTGGGGGTGATGCTGTTTCAGGTGTACATGCTGGTGATGTTCCTGTGGATTGCCAGCCTGTATCAACAGCCGCTGTTGGCCTGGAGTGAACACCGGTTGCCGGGCGCGCTGCACACGGTGCTCAATCGGGTAATCGCCTGGGTCACTCGTTACCTGCGTCCGGTAGAAAACGTCTTGCTGGTGCTGGCATTGCTGCTCGGTTGCTATACCGGCTTTCTGCTTTCAGCATTAAAATCCTTTCCACTGCTGAACAACCCGGTACTGCCGGTGCTGTTTCTGGTCTCTGGCGTCACCTCCGGCGTCGCGGTACTGATGATGGTCGGTGCCTCGGCGAGTAGCCAGCAATACTGCCCGCACACCCTGCATCTGCTGCACAAACTGGAAAAGCCGATCGCACTGGTCGAACTGTTTCTGCTGTTCGCCTTTTTTACCGGCCTGATGTTGGGCGGTGGGCAGAAATCAGTCGCGGCACAGGTGGCGTTGAGCGGATTCTGGGGCGGGGTGTTCTGGATCGGTATTATCGGCATCGGCATGTTGGTGCCGCTGGTGGCAGGTAGCCTGACTGCCGTGCAACGCCGTATCGCATTTCTGCCACGCTTTACCGCCGGCCTGACGCTACTGGGCGTGTTCCTGCTGCGGTTATTCGTGCTGTACGCCGGTCAGATGACGGTAGCCTGACCATGACTGGCCCACGCGCACTCTTCTGGCTGGCCTCAGCGGCGTTCTTCATGCAATCGCTGGACACCACCATGCTGTACGTCGCCGTACCGGCGATAGCCCGTGCGCTGCACCAGCCCGTCTTGCGTATGGAGCCAATCGTCATGGCTTACGTCATCACCGTCGTGGCCTTTACCCCGATTAACAGTTGGCTGAGCCAGCATCTGGGAGAGCGGCGTACCTGTCTCGCCGCCCTGACCATCTTCACCGGCGGCGCACTACTGTGCTTTCATGCCGACTCCGCCTTTCAACTGGGTTTGGGACGATTTATTCAGGGAACCGGTGGCGCGTTACTGTTGCCGGTGATCCGCACACAAGTGCTGCGATACACCCCCGCCGATACCCGGTTGTCATTCCTGAATCGCATGACGCTGCTCGGCATGTTCGGCACCCTGACTGGCCCGCTGTTGGGTAGCCTGCTGACCGACGGGTTATCCTGGCGGGCTATTTTTATCGCGCCAGTCCCCCTGGCGCTGCTATGCCTGTGGCTGGCATGGCGCATCCTGCCGACGGATAGCGGCACCCGCGTCAGCGCCTGCCGGGTATCGATGCGTCACCTGCTGCCGCTGGTCGGCATTCTGCTGACGGTGACCCTGCTACTGGCCGCGGCACCGCGGCACCTGCTGTCGCTGCCAGTCATCGTGCTGTTGGGCCTGGCCTGTACGCTTTGCACGTTATTTTACCTGCGCAGTGACCTGCCGGGGCGCGAAGCCCTGCTGCCGGTGTCCCTGTTCAGCATCCGTTCTTTTTATGTCGGGGTATGGGGTGGCGTGCTTACCCGTTTACTGCTGGCCTCGCTGCCGGTGGTGATATCACTGGTGGTTCAGACCTCGCTCGGGCTGCCGCCCGCGACCGCTGGTCTCATCATGTTGCTGTTTTCCATCGGCGCGCTGCTGGCCAAGCTGCTGTTCGAACCGCTGATTCGCTGGCTGGGTTACCGCCATGTGCTGATGTACGGCACGCTGCTGGCCTCAGCACTGGTGCTGCTGCTCGGCCTCGCTATCCAGCACCGTTTATTGCCGGTGATCGGTGTCTGCGCTGTTGCTATCGGCCTGATGACCGCGTTATTGCACTCGGCGGAAAGCACGCTGGCCTGCTGCCACCTGTGCAGCGACACCTACAACAGCGGCAATAACATCATGATCCTCAGTCAGTTGATTGCCGTCATGCTCAGCATGGCGCTGACCTTCCCGGCGTTGCGGCTATTTTCCCAATGGGAACCGCTACTGAACATCAACCATTTCAGCCTGCTGTTGTTACTGCTCGGCACCGGATTACCGCTGAGTTGCCTGTTGTTTCGCCATCTCAGCCACGAAGAAGGGAAAACGCTGCTGGCCCCTTAGCCCGGCGCGGGTTCCCGTTTATTGATGATATTAACCATACAGAGTGAATGTTCGTTATGAAAAAAAGTTCCATCACATTATTGGGTTGCCTGTTGCTGGTAGCTGGCGTGGCCGTCGCTGAAGACCAATTTAAAGCCGGTACCTACTCAGCGACAGGACAAGGTATCGGTGGTGACGTCACCGTCACTCTGGATATCGATGCAAAAGGCGTCGTGCAAAAAGCCACTATCGATGCCCCGGACGAAACTCCGGAAGTCGGCGGTGAAGCGGCCAAAGAGCTGGCAAAAACCATGACCGAGAAAAAGACCATCAATGTCGACGGGGTTTCCGGCGCCACCATGACCAGCGGCGCGGTGCATGACGCCTCGCAGGCAGCTTACGCCAAAGCCAAGGCAAACTGAATACCGGGCGATGCGCCAGTCTTTGGCGCGTTATTCCACACGTAAAATAAAAGGAAAATAATATGGTTCAATACCGACAAAAACTCCTTGCGGCTTTGTGCCTCTCGGTGCTGGGAATCACCTCTGCTCAGGCATCAGGGCAACCCGAGCCAGCGGCAGAACCGGCGAAAAACGCTGAACCGGCCAAATCGGTCGACATCCCGAAAAGCGCGGATGTGGTGGTGATTGGTGCGGGTGCCGCCGGTACTGCCGCTACCATGGCGGCCGCCGAGAAAGGCGCTAGCGTCGTGTTGCTGGAAAAACAGCCCGCCGTCGGCGGCACCGGCAATTTCGCGGAAGGTATCTTCGCGGCCAACAGTTCGATGCAAAAACGCCAGGGTATCGTGGTCACGCCGGATATGGCCTTTAAGACCATCATGGAATACAGCCACTGGATGGCCAACCCGTATGTGGTGCGTACCTTCGTCAACCGCTCCGCCGACACCATCGAGTGGGTGAAATCCAAAGGCATCAAGTTTGAATACATCGGCCCCGGCGGGCCGGGCGGGATGCTGACCTGGCACGTTATCGATGGCCCTGGCCACGGCCGCTACCTGATCAAAACCTTCCATGAGCAGTTTAAAAACATGAAGGTCACCACACTGGTGAAAACCGCCGGTAAAGACCTGGTGATGAAGGACGGCAAAATTACCGGCGTGATCGCTGAAGGCAGCGACGGTAAACCGTTCCAGATCGACACCAAAGCGGTGATCGTCGCCACCGGTGGTTACGCCAACAACAAAGAGATGCTGCAAAAATACGTCGACATGCCCGACACCATCATGGTCGGCAACATCGGTAAAGACGGCGACGGCATCAAAATGGCGTGGAAGGCGGGTGCCAAAGAAGAAGGCATGGGCGTAGTGCAGTCTTACCGCCCCGGTCTGCCGGAGTATGCCCCTAACTCCCAGATGTTGGCCGCCGCTCGCCAGCCGTACCTGTGGGTAGACAAAACCGGACGCCGCTTCACCGATGAGTCCATCGTTATTATTTGGCCGCACGCCGGTAACGCGCTGGCGAAAGCAGGTGGCGTCATGTACTCCGTCTTCGACGAGGAAACCCGCAAGCACGTGGTCAACGACGGTATTGATGTGCCGATCGGCGAATGGGTTATCACCAATACCAAACTGGTGAAATTTGACGACGAGTTTGCCAAAGAACTCCAGAAAAACCGGGGTTTTGTCTTCAAAAGCAACAGTATCGACGACCTGGCCAAACAAATGGCCATCGACCCGGCCGTGCTGAAACGCACCATTGAAGACAACAACCGCTATGCCACCCAGAAACGCGACGACATCTTCAACAAGAGCATGGATTATCTGCGCCCGGTGAAAACCGGCCCGTTCTATGCCGTGAAGATGATGCCAGCGGCACTCGGTACACTCGGTGGTGTGAAAATTAACGAGAAAATGGAAGCGGTCAGCCCGAACGGCAGTGCGGTACCGGGCCTGTACGTGACCGGCAACGATGCCGCCGGTATGTACGGCGACACCTATGATTTGCTGTTGGGCGGCGGGACGTTCGGTTTTGCCCTCAATTCAGGTCGTATGGCGGGTGAAAACGCGCTGGAGTACATCCACTTCTCTGCGAAGTAATCATACAACGTCATGACAAGTGTCCCTCACTGCGTGGGGGGCACTCTGACGCAGCGAAACGTCAGATTCAGGCGCACCTCATCGGACATTCCCATCGGCAACGGCCCGCGTTTTAGCGGCAAAATGGCGTGGTAACACAATCGGGACGGGCCCCCCCATACCACCACATCACCGTGCATCAACGTCAGCCGCTGGCAAGGGTCGCTGCGTTTCATGCCACCGAACAAGAACACCGCGCTCAACCCTAACGACACGGACACAATCGGCTGGCGTAAGTCCAGCTCGTCTTTGTCCTGATGTAACGACAGTTTGGCACCAACGGCGTAGCGGTTAATCAGGCAGGCATCGGGCGAAAAGTCGTGATATCCCGCCTCGCGTGCCGCAGCCTGAGACAACTGCAAGAAACAAGCGGGCATAGCAGGCCAGTGCTGACCGCTGAGCGGGTCCTGCACGCTGTAGCGGTAACCCTGCTCGTCGCTCACCCAACCCAGTGGCCCGCAATTACTCATCGCCACCGACATGATATACCCACCCGGCGTCACCAGGTGCCGAAACGGCGCTCGTTGCGTCACTGTCTTAAGAGCAGCCAGCAACGTATCGGCCTGCAGCCAGGCAAAACCGCGCAACACCACCGCACCGGGTGCCAGCGTTTCATTCCGGCGCTCCGGCGGCTCATCGGCAAACAGTTCAAAATTCATGCGCAAACCTGTTCAAATAACCAGTATAATTGAGTATATCTCTCTTAGCGGAACATTGCCTGCTGAAATACATCGCCAACCATAAGGATGCCACCCGATGACGCCATCACCCCTCCCGTTCGACGAACCTCAGGCTCTTGCCCATTTGTCCGCCATTGATGTGCACTGGGCGCGCTTGATAGACGGCGTCGGTCATATCCGCTTTGAAAGCCGACCGGCAAGGGAACCTTACGAGGCGCTAATCCGGGCGGTCTCCAGCCAGCAACTCAGTAACCGTGCCGCCGCCGCGATCATCGGCAAGCTACAGCAACGTTTTGATGTGGGAGACGGCGGTTTTCCCTCCGCTGAACAACTGGTGGCATGCGAACCCGAGGTGTTACGCCAGTGCGGTTTTTCCGCCCGTAAAATCGACACGGTAAAAGGCATTGCGCAGGGCGTACTGAGCGGATTGGTACCCGCCAGAACGGCAGCCGAACATCTGGATGACGACACGCTGATCGAGCGCCTTTGCACTTTGAAAGGCATCGGCCGCTGGACAGTAGAAATGCTGTTGATCTCCACACTGGAGCGGATGGATATCATGCCGGTGGACGATCTCGGCATCAAACAGGGGTTTCGTTACCTGTATCGCCTGCCACAAGACCCCACGCGCAAAGCGATGCTGGAGATGAGCGAGCCTTGTCGCCCCTATCGCACACTGGCAGCCTGGTATCTGTGGCGTATTCCTCACATGCCGGATTACGCCGAATACCGGGCGTCACTGCGTCAATCGACCGACGAATGAAAACAAGCACGAGGCAGGAGTGTGAGGCAAGCCCTCACTCTCCTGCCTCGGGTGCTGACTGGCGTCCCTGTACCGCTGGGGTTAGCAGACGCTCACGCAGCAGGTCGTACAGCCAGTTGTAGGCCATGGTGTACGGCAGGAAAAACAGGAAGAAGCCGATCTCCACCATCAGTGCCTGCCACAACGTAATATTCAGCATCCAGGCAGCCAGCGGCAAACCAAACAGGATAAAACCACCTTCAAAGCCCAGCGCGTGCCCTGCGCGCACCCATACGCCACGCCTCACGCGGCTGACCGGCCACAGGCGATCAAACACGCTGTTGTACACCACGTTCCAGACCATTGCCACGCTGGATAGCATGATGGAGAGCACCCCGACCTGTAGGATGGAGCGCTCCAGTACCCATGCCCCTATCGGCGCGCAAATCAATAACGCCATCACTTCAAAACCCACGGCATGCACTATCCGTTCACGCCAGGATTTTGACGGATGATGTCCTGTTTGCTGAATATTCTGTTGCATAAATTCCCCCTACTGATCGCGCGGTGGCGCTGACGGATTGCTATTTTCATCGAAATAACCAATAGTGATAAATTAGAATCCATCTAAAAAATCGATAGAGGCAGCAATGCGTTATTCTCCTGAATCATTGCTGGCGTTCGTCGCTACCGTGAATACCGGTTCGTTTTCCGCCGCGGCACGCCACCTGCAAAAAAGCCAGTCCACCGTCAGTACGGCGGTGGCGAATCTGGAAGCCGACCTGGGATTGCAGCTGTTCGACAGACGTGGTCATCAGCCAGTGCTGACGGATGAAGGACGTAAGGTGCTCAGTCATGTGAAAGCGATTCTGGCCGCCAGCGAAGCGCTGGATGAACTGTCAATCCGGCTGGCAGATAAAGTCGAGCCACGGCTCACCTTCGTGTTATCGGACACCTGGCAGTGCCGTTACTATCACCCGATACTGCAACGCTTCGCCGTGCGGTTTCCCGACGTGGAATTCGAATGCCTGATTGCGGAAGACGAAGACGTGGTGGATCTGCTGCAATCTCAGCGCGCCCATGTTGGCGTGTTACAGGCGCAGGCACATTATCCTATCGACATTGCGGTATCCCGGTTGCAGGTGAAAACCGAAATGGCGGTGTATGTCGCCCGCACGCATCCGCTGGCGCAGCAGACCCAGGTAACGCAGGAACAACTCGCTACGGTGCGTCAGTTATGTTTGCATACATATAGCCAGCGAGAGCGCCCACAAACGGAAAGCGCCAGTTGGTCAACGCCGTCGTACCTGATGCTGTTGGAGATGGCGCAACAAGGATTTGGCTGGAGCACCCTGCCGCGCTGGCTGGTCAAGGAATACGCGCAGAATCAGTTGGTGGAACTATCGCTGCCAGGCTGGCCGCGGCAGATTGAAGTGGATATCGCCTGGTCCCGCCCCTCGCCCCCCGGTCCGGCGGGATTATGGCTCATCGATACCTTGCTCGAACAGCGCGAATAATAAAATCAAGGTACTGGCAAGGTGATGTGTACCCTTATTTATTCAATGGGTATTCATCACCCCGGCACATCGCACTTAATTAATTTAAATAAATGACTTAATATGACATCCGTAACGTCACGATTATCAATATCAACATTCTGTTTCTGTCTGCGATATATTTTCGACGAAAACATGACGAAGATAAAAATAATGTGACTTGTCAGCGTGGTACTCCCCGCCATAAAGCCATAGTATGTGAGGTGGTATCCCTCAATAGGCGCACAACTGGCGCAAGTTAAGGAATATCAACCACGTTTATTGCTTTTGTCGTCGTGCCAAAGACGACGGACACAACAATAAGACCGGCACAAAAGCCTTAGGCGGAAATAAGACCCGATAAATCACTCAATTATGCGGCTGCAAGTGAGAAGAAAATGTCGAATAAACCGTTTTATTACCAAGATCCGTTTCCATTAGCGAAAGATAAAACCGAATACCGTTTGATCAGCAGCGACTTTGTTTCCGTTAGCCAGTTTGAAGGCCAGGATATTCTTAAAGTTGACCCGCAGGGGCTGACCTTGCTGGCACAGCAGGCATTCCACGACGCCTCTTTCCTGCTGCGTCCTTCCCACCAGCAGCAGGTCGCCGATATTCTGCACGACCCGGAGGCCAGCGAAAACGACCGTTATGTCGCCTTGCAGTTCCTGCGTAACTCCGAAATCGCCGCCAAAGGCATCCTGCCGACCTGTCAGGATACCGGTACTGCTATTATCGTCGGCAAAAAAGGCCAGCGTGTGTGGACCAACGGCAACGACGCTGAAGCACTGTCGCGCGGGGTATACAACACCTTTATCGAAGACAACCTGCGCTACTCCCAGAATGCGGCGCTGGATATGTACAAAGAGGTCAACACCGGCACCAACCTGCCAGCACAGATAGACCTCTACAGCACGGAAGGTGATGAGTATAAATTCCTGTTCGTCACCAAAGGCGGCGGTTCCGCCAACAAAACCTATCTGTATCAGGAAACCAAAGCGCTGCTGGCACCGGGTAAACTGAAAAACTATCTGGTGGAAAAAATGCGTACGCTGGGTACCGCGGCTTGCCCGCCGTACCACATTGCCTTTGTCATCGGCGGCACCTCTGCGGAAACCAACCTGAAAACCGTGAAACTGGCCTCCACCCGCTACTACGATGAATTACCGACCGAGGGTAACGAACACGGTCAGGCGTTCCGCGATGTAGCACTGGAGCAGGAACTGCTGGAAGAAGCCCGTAATCTGGGGCTCGGTGCCCAGTTCGGCGGCAAATACTTCGCGCACGATGTGCGGGTGATCCGTCTGCCGCGTCACGGTGCATCCTGCCCGGTGGGGATGGGCGTGTCCTGCTCGGCGGACCGTAACATCAAAGCCAAAATCAACCGTCAGGGTATCTGGCTGGAACAGCTGGAAACCAACCCCGGTAAATACATTCCGGAACACCTGCGTCAGGCTGGCGAAGGTGAAGTGGTGCGTATCGATCTGAACCGCCCGATGGCAGATATCCTCAAAACGCTGTCGCAATACCCGGTTTCCACTCGCCTGTCGCTGAACGGCACCATCATCGTGGCGCGCGACATTGCGCACGCCAAGCTGAAGGAACTGCTGGACAACGGCGGTGAACTGCCGCAATACGTGAAAGATCACCCGATCTACTACGCAGGCCCGGCCAAGACGCCAGAAGGCTACGCGTCTGGTTCACTCGGCCCGACGACCGCTGGCCGTATGGACTCTTACGTTGATTTGCTGCAATCCCACGGCGGCAGCATGATCATGCTGGCCAAAGGCAACCGCAGCCAGCAGGTCACCGACGCGTGTCATAAACACGGTGGCTTCTATCTCGGCAGCATCGGTGGCCCGGCCGCGATTCTGGCGCAGAACAGCATCAAGAGTCTGGAGTGTGTGGAATACCCGGAACTGGGTATGGAAGCTATCTGGAAAATCGAAGTGGAAGACTTCCCGGCCTTCATTCTGGTGGATGACAAGGGCAACGACTTCTTCCAGGTGATCCAATCACAGAAATGCACCCGCTGCGGCTAAGGCAGCCGCTCATCAGATATTGAACACAGGGATGGCACACGCCATCCCTGCTTTTATCAGGCGGTTTCACCTGCCCCTTGCTGCATAGTGACAGCCTGTTCAATTTAATGCATTATAAATACAACTTATAGATATCAGGTAAAACAAGGCATAGAATGGCGTCAGAATGCGAATCAGCGAGGCCACTATGCACAAAGCACCACCTATTCACGAAGCACAACACTTGATGTGTTATAAACAGATGCCAATATGGAACAGCAGTACGCTGCCAGCAACGTTCCAGGAAAAACACAACACCAAAGAAGGCACCTGGGCAAAACTGGAAATACTGCAGGGCGAACTGACGTTCGAACTGTTGACGGAACAAGGAGAAGTCACAGAACGCTTGCAGTTTTCACCGCAGCAGCAACCGCCTTATATTGAACCACAACGCTGGCACCGCATTGCCGCGTTTTCCGACAACATGCAATGCCAGCTCAGTTTTTATTGCACGGCGGAAGATTACTACCACAAAAAATATGAGCTGACGCGCACCCACTCGGAAGTTGTCAACGCGATGCGTTATATCCAGCCAGGAAAAGCGCTGGACCTGGGCTGTGGCGGCGGACGTAACGCACTCTACCTGAACCTGAAACGCTTTGAGGTCACAGCCTGCGACAAGAACGCCATGAGCATTGATAAGCTCAACCAGATAATCGCGGATGAGTCACTCAGCGGGATCGACGCATTTGTCCACGACCTCAATCAGGCTGATATTCGTCATCAGTACGATTTCATCCTGTCGACGGTGGTATTCATGTTTCTGGACCGTTCCTGCGTCCCGGCGATTATCAGCGACATGCAGGAACACACGGTTGCCGGTGGCTATAACCTGATTGTCGCGGCCATGTCCACCGACGACTTCCCCTGCCCACTGCCGTTCTCGTTCACTTTCGGGCACAACGAATTGCACGACTATTATCGTGACTGGGAGAGAGTGAAATACAACGAGGATGTGGGGGAACTGCACAAAACCGACGCCGACGGCAACCGCATCAAGCTGCGCTTTGCCACGCTGCTAGCCCGCAAACCAGCCTGAACCCGGCATCTGAAAGATGCCTGCGCCTGAAAAAGGCTATGCCTGAAAAAACATCTACCTGAAAAAATACATACCTGAAAAACAGGGCCGGAAAACCGGCCCTGTTTTAAAGACGTGATAGTGTCTGGCAACAATCAGCTGGCTTTACGTTCCGCCGCCTGACGGTAAGCCACCAGATCTTCGATAGTCAGCACCGGCATATTGTGCTGTTTTGCGAAGGTGATCACTTCCGGCGCATGCGCCATGGAACCATCGTCATTGGTCAGTTCGCACAGCACGCCGAACGGTTTAAACCCAGCCAGACGCATTAAATCCACCGTGGCTTCAGTATGACCACCACGCGCCAGCACGCCGCCCGGCTGCGCACGCAGCGGAAACACATGGCCTGGGCGATTCAGATCGCTCGCACGGGCATCATCGGCAATCGCGGTACGAATGGTTGTCAGGCGATCGGCGGCAGAGACCCCGGTAGTGACGCCTTCAGCCGCTTCGATAGTCACGGTGAACGCGGTCTGATAATGGCTGGAATTGTTTTCCACCATCATCGGCAGTTCCAGCTTCTGACGGCGTTCTTCAGTAATACACAGGCATACGATACCGCTACCGTGACGAATGGTCAGCGCCATTTGCTCAACGGTCATGGTTTCGGCGGGGAAAATCATATCACCTTCATTTTCCCTGTCTTCATCATCCAACACCATGACGCCACGGCCTTGACGCAACGCATCCAGCGCACGTTCAACGCGTTCGACAGATGTACCGAATTCGGAAAGTAAAGTCTGATTCATGGTAAAAAAACCTCATTGTTAGTATGGATTACCAGAATCAGGGCGAACTTGAGGAGTCGTTTTTGCACTGAGCAAACAGACAAAAACGCAAAAAATAACGCGGGCAGGCGCTAGCCTGTCAGAAACCGTTACTCTCTCCCATCCGGACTATAACCGTCGGCCCCGGAATTACACCGGATCTGCTGACCTCAAACCATGCAGTTTGAGCGCTCGCGGGCTTCCAGTTGACCTTAAGGCCACACACTGGTTTACCGCCGGTGGGGAATTACACCCCGCCCTGAGAATAAGCAGGGTTACTATAGCGCTAACCGAAGGGAGGGGCAATCACTAACCCCGCTTATGGATCGCAAAATTTATCGAATGAAAATGACTTTTTGTTTATACCGTGCGGGTCAGGCATTACACTTGATGTATATCCACCCTTTCGTCAAACAGTTCAGGAAAGTGTCATGATTGACCCGAAGAAATTAGAGCAGATTGCCCGTCAGGTGCAGGAATCCATGCCAAAAGGCATCCGGGAATTTGGCGAAGACATGGAGAAGAAAACCCGTCAGATCTTACAATCGCAGTTAGGCAAACTGGATGTAGTCAGCCGTGAAGAATTCGACTTACAAACCCAGGTATTGCTGCGTACTCGCGAAAAACTGGCGCTGTTGGAACAGCGGATGAGCGAGCTGGAAACGAAAGTCGCAGGCCGCGAAACAACGGAACAACAACCGCCTGCCGACGCTCAGTAACGCGGCGGTCCGCACATGCCAGACGGGGCCTGCGCCCCTGTCTGGTTTTACTCGGTGACCTCGGTGACAATGTCAGCACGTCTTACCGGCAGCACCAGCCATAGCACCGTCAGCATCCCTAGCGCATACAGCGATTTCCAGCCGAGTGTCAGCAGCAACGCCACGCACAGTACGCTCCCGATGCTTGCCATCACACGGGAACGGCCTTGCAACAGCCGCCACCCCGCCAGCATACACAGCAGATAAATCAAAATAAAAATGCCGTTGGCGTAAACGATCAGCTCAGATAACGGCAGTTGCAGCCAGTAAATCAACAGGCAACAGAGCAGGCAGCAGGCCACCACCAGCGATAACGCGTTCACCGGTGCACGCGCTGTGGATAAGCGCGCCAGTCGGCTTCCTTCCGGGGCCTGCGACCACACCAGACGGGCAAAACCCTGGGTATAAATATTCACGCTGGCGAAACAGGCAAGATAGCCGACAATGCAAGCCAGCCACAACGCATGCTCGCCAAACAACCGCACCACTATGCCAGGCAGCGATGCGGTGGCAGCCTGATGGGGACCGTAAGCCCCGAAATGCAAAACGGCGACAGTACATCCCCAATAAACGGCTCCAGCCAGCAACATGCCTATCAGCAGCGCCCGCGGGAAATCACGCTCGGGTGATTTGAATTCCGTTGCCAGATGCGCAAAGGCTTCCAGCCCGACGAAACACCAGAACATCACCGCCAGCGCATCCAGCATCTGTGCGCCGTGAACCTGCGTAAGCGCAGGCCACGGAATCTGAGACGGCGCAATCTGCCCTTTCCACCAGATTGCCGCCACCAACAGCACCACCAGTAAAGCGATCAGCGTCTGGATGGTGGCGCTGGAACCGGCACTGCGTATCCCCAGTAGCCAAATCGCCGCCAGCGTCAGCAATTGCACCAGCAGTAACCCGTCGGCACTCAACCCAAAGGCCGCCTGCCAGAACCCGGCCGCAATCTGCATCGCTGCTGGCAACCCCACCGGGATCACTGACAGGAATAACCATCCGGTCACACGCGCCAGTCGCGGCCCAAACGCCAGCTTCACAAAATGCGCCGCCCCACCCGCATTCGGGAAGTGCCTTCCCAGCGAGGCAAAGGCTATCGCAATCGGAAATACCAGAGCAATCAGTAGCGGCCAGGCCCACAAGCTATCGCCTTGCGACTGCTCAGCCACCAGAGCAGGCACAGCAAACACGCCGGTTCCTAACAGCGAGGTCGATAACAACCCAATCCCCTGAACCAGTCCCAACTCCTGTTTTAACGTATTATTGCCGCTCACTGTCTGCACCTTATTGCCAACCGGTAGGCTCACCGGCCGACACTGCCATACGAAACGCGCTCGCTACAGAAACGACGCGATGGAGATAGCACGGAAAAACCGCGCGATGAACGTAATTACCCGATGAAAGTTATACCTGATGAAAGTCATACCCGATGGACGTAACACGCGATAAAAGCAAGAAGCCCCCGTAAACGGAGGCTTCTGATAAGCGCGGATATCACAACACACGGCCATTATTCACTCTGAGCACTGTTCGCTTTGAGCACATCACGGATACGGGCTTTATAGGCTTCCACTTTCTGCGGTGTCATCAGACGACGTTCGTCATCCAGCACCACGCCACCCACATCGTCAGCGATACGCTGAGCGGACTGCAGCATCAGCTTGAAGTTCTGACTGGCATCGCCATAAGACGGCACCATCATGAAAATCGATACGCCCGGCGTGGTAAATTCAGACATCGCGTCCACATTGAACGAACCGGGTTTGACCATGTTAGCCAGGCTGAATAACACCGGCCCACTGCCAGCCGGGTTGACATGACGATGGAAGATGTTCATTTCGCCAAACTGGAAACCTGCCTGCAACACGCTTTGCAACAGCACCTCACCTCCAATCACACCGCCCTGATGAGCCGCTACGTGCAAAACCAGCACCACTTCTTGTTGCGGCATCGGCTGTGAAGCCACCGGCGCTTCAGGCACCGGTTCAGCATGAGGGTGATGGTTCACGTCAGCTACCGGCTCTTCCGCTCTCTGCTCCGCAACGCGTTGCACCGGTTCTGTCGGCTGGGGTTGGGAGGCTGGCGGCTGATAGCGAGGCTGCGGTTCAGCATACGGGGCAGCAGGCTGATGCGACGACGCT
The DNA here is from genome assembly GCF_009372235.1 of Dickeya oryzae. Taxonomy (GTDB): domain Bacteria; phylum Pseudomonadota; class Gammaproteobacteria; order Enterobacterales; family Enterobacteriaceae; genus Dickeya; species Dickeya oryzae. The sequence continues at coordinate 206,133 of NZ_ML762922.1, forward strand.
GGCAGCTCCACTTCATCCAGCAGCGGATCGTAGACGGTCGGCTCCTGGCGGAAGGTCGTCTCAAAACGATCACCCGAAGCGTTGCCAGACGGCGTATTTTGCTGACGGCGAGAGGACGTTACCCGCACTTCACCCACCCCGTCGTCAAGCTCCTCCAACGGGGCATCATCACGCTTTGGCTTCAGGCGCTTTACCGGACGATCACGGAAAAGGGACGAGCGCTCCTTACGGCTTGTCCAAAGACCATGCAGTAACAGTGCTATAATTGCGATCGCGCCAACGACAATCAAGATCAGACGCAGGTCCTGCATCATTGCTATCCCAGTTATTCCAATACATTGCCACTACGGCAAATACACATACCTCTAACTGTATTTGCCTGTGTACTCAAGTGCAAGTCTGTACACTAGTTTATGATAATAAAGATCGACTGCGGGCATTTTTTTGCCGTTTTTTCAGGCAAATCGCAACTAGCCAGCCGAAATTCATCCCGATATGATGCCGTAACCTGCCTACCATAAGGTGAGAACCACCCCATGTCCTACACGCAACACCTTGATCCCAAACACAGCGGCCTGCATTATTTTCTGAAAGGCTGGCAACTGCTTTCTCTGCCCGGTATCCGTCGTTTTGTCATTCTTCCCATGCTGGTGAATATCCTGCTGATGGGTGGTGCTTTTTGGTGGCTGTTTCGCCAGCTTGGCACCTGGATCCCGCAGCTAATGACCCATGTGCCAGAGTGGCTACAGTGGCTCAGCTACCTGCTCTGGCCGCTGGTGACACTTTCCGTCTTGCTGGTTTTCAGCTATTTCTTTAGCACCCTGACCAACCTGATCGCCGCGCCGTTCAACGGCCTGCTGGCGGAGCAACTGGAAGCCCGGCTGACCGGCCAGCCGCTACCCTCCAGCGGAATGCTCGATATTGCCAAAGACGTGCCCCGCATCATGCGACGCGAACTGCAAAAACTGGCCTATTATTTACCCCGTCTGCTGGTGTTACTGCTGCTGTATTTCGTACCCGGCATCGGTCAGACCGTCGTTCCTGTGCTGTGGTTTTTGTTTGGTGCCTGGATGCTGGCAATCCAATATTGCGATTATCCGTTCGATAACCACAAAGTCGGTTTTGCCACCATGCGAAAGGCGTTGCGGCAAAACAAGCTGGCAAATCTGCAATTCGGCGCGCTGGTCAGCCTGTTTACGATGGTGCCAGTGCTAAACTTGTTGATCATGCCGGTTGCTGTCTGCGGCGCGACCGCCTTGTGGGTCGATCGTTACCGCCACCTGTCCAGCACATTGCCTCGGCACTGATACCGACACAGAGAGCCAGTGACGCTACCCTGTTCTATAACTGGATATTAATGAAAACATATTTCCTCAGAACATATCGATATAGCGATTCTTTACTTCACTGGCTTTCCCGAACGAGTATTCTCTCTGAGGTTCGCAAAAATTTCATACAGCTATTAAGGACGGGCTATGAGTAAGATCTACGAAGACAATTCTTTCACTATCGGCCATACGCCGCTGGTTCGTCTGAATCGCATTGGTAATGGGCGTATTCTGGCTAAGGTGGAGTCACGTAACCCGAGCTTCAGCGTCAAATGCCGTATCGGTGCCAACCTGATTTGGGATGCCGAAAAACGCGGCGTATTGAAGCCTGGCGTCGAACTCGTAGAGCCGACCAGCGGTAACACCGGTATCGCACTGGCGTATGTAGCGGCAGCGCGCGGCTACAAACTGACACTGACCATGCCGGAAACCATGAGTCTGGAGCGCCGTAAGCTGCTCAAAGCGCTGGGTGCCAATCTGGTGCTGACCGAAGGTGCCAAAGGCATGAAAGGCGCTATCGCCAAAGCCGAAGAGATTGTGGCCAGCGACCCGGAGCATTACCTGCTGCTGCAGCAGTTCAGCAACCCGGCCAATCCGGAAATTCATGAGAAAACCACTGGCCCGGAAATCTGGGAAGACACCGACGGCGAAGTCGACGTGTTCATTGCTGGTGTAGGTACAGGTGGTACGCTGACGGGCGTCAGCCGCTATATCAAGCAAACCAAAGGCAAAGCGATCATTTCGGTGGCCGTCGAACCGGCAGACTCCCCAGTTATCACCCAGGCGCTGGCCGGCGAAGAAATCAAACCCGGCCCGCACAAGATTCAGGGGATCGGTGCCGGTTTCATTCCTGCCAACCTGGACCTGAAACTGGTCGACCGCGTTGAACGCATTACCAACGAAGAGGCTATCACCACGGCCCGTCGTTTGATGGAAGAAGAAGGCATTCTGGCCGGGATTTCCTCCGGTGCGGCGGTGGCTGCGGCACTTAACCTGTTAAAAGAAGAAGAATTCGCCAACAAAACCATCGTGGTGATTCTGCCATCCTCCGGCGAGCGTTACCTCAGCACCGCGTTATTTGCCGATTTGTTCACCGAACAGGAATTGCAGCAGTAATTCCTGCACTCAAAAATGTGATTTAAAAGTTAAAAAAGCACCCTGCGGGGTGCTTTTTTGTGGCAGAGTTCAAACTTTCTGCTACTTGCAGATTGCTTTTCATCGTCAGGTTTAGTATTTAACCGGACAATTATTTTGATGCGTAAAATTAATATCTATCGACGCTCCACATACGGATATCACTCTTGTGACATGAAGCAGCAGGCCCGGATGTTTCATCAACTCAAGAACAAAGGAGCATTACCGATTTGAGCCAGGGGTAAGCGCATTCCGTTTCCCTTTACCGCATCCCGGCCTGCCTTGACCCATTCAGGGCAACCAAACAGGCTAAAGTTCAGTAGATACACTAAACTTTAGTTCCACAACATGAACCTAATCCAACAAGTTGGGGAAAACAGAATGTTCAAGCAAGAAGTAACGATTACCGCACCAAATGGCCTGCATACTCGCCCTGCCGCACAGTTCGTGAAAGAAGCTAAAGGCTTTACCTCCGAAATCAACGTTACCTCTAACGGTAAAAGCGCCAGCGCGAAAAGCCTGTTCAAATTGCAGACTCTGGGTCTGACTCAGGGTACTGTCGTCACGATTTCAGCTGAAGGCGAAGACGAACAGCAAGCCGTTGAACATCTGGTTAAACTGATGGCTGAGCTTGAGTAAACGGCCCGCTCTCTTTAGTGAACATCAGGATCAAGTAAGGTAGGGTTATGATTTCAGGCATATTAGTATCACCGGGTATCGCTTTTGGTAAGGCGCTGCTACTGAAAGATGATGAGATTGTCATCAACCGGAAAAAAATCTCCGCAGACCAGGTCGAGCAGGAAATCGAACTCTTCCTGACTGGTCGCGCCAAAGCGTCACAGCAGTTGGAGGCTATTAAGCAAAAAGCCGCCGAGACGCTGGGGCCAGAGAAAGAAGCCATCTTCGAAGGGCATATCATGCTGTTGGAAGATGAAGAGTTCGAGCAGGAAATCGTTTCCCTGATTAAAGACGAGCATGCGTCTGCGGACGCGGCGGCGTTTTCCGTCATCGAAACCCAGGCGAAAGCGCTGGAAGAACTCGATGACGAATACCTGAAAGAGCGCGCGGCAGACATGCGCGATATCGGCAAGCGCCTGCTGAAAAACATCCTGGGCATGCATATCGTTGATCTGGGCGACATTCAGGACGAGGTTATTCTGATCGCCAAAGATCTGACCCCGTCTGAAACCGCACAGTTGAACCTGAACAAAGTGCTGGGTTTCATTACCGATATCGGCGGCCGTACTTCCCACACCTCGATCATGGCGCGCTCACTGGAGCTGCCTGCCATCGTTGGGACGACCGACGCTACCCAAAAAATCAAGAATGGCGATTTCGTTATTCTCGATGGGGTAAACAACAAGATTTACCTGAATCCTGATCAGGCCACGATTGAGCAGCTTAAAGCCGTTCAGGAGCAGTACAACACCGAGAAATACGAGCTCGCTAAACTCAAAGATCTGCCGGCTATCACGCTGGACGGTCATGAAGTTGAAGTGTGCGCGAACATCGGTACAGTACGCGACATCGCCGGTGCTGAACGTAACGGTGCCGAAGGCGTGGGCCTGTATCGCACCGAGTTCCTGTTTATGGACCGCGATGCCCTGCCGACCGAAGAAGAGCAGTTCCAGGCGTACAAAGCCGTCGCGGAAGCGATGGGCGCTCAGGCGGTTATCGTGCGTACCATGGATATCGGTGGTGACAAAGACCTGCCGTACATGGACCTGCCGAAAGAAGAGAACCCATTCCTCGGCTGGCGTGCGATTCGTATCTGTCTCGATCGCAAAGAAATCCTGCATTCGCAGTTGCGCGCCATTCTGCGTGCCTCCGCGTTTGGTAAATTGCGCATCATGTTCCCGATGATCATTTCGGTAGAAGAAGTGCGTACCCTGAAAGCCGAACTGGAGATGCTCAAAGCTCAGTTGCGTGCTGAAAACAAAGTATTTGATGAAACCATCGAAGTCGGTGTGATGGTGGAAACCCCGGCCGCGGCGGCCATCGCCCATCACCTGGCGAAGGAAGTTGACTTCTTTAGTATTGGGACAAATGACTTAACCCAGTATACTCTGGCGGTAGATCGTGGGAACGAGCTGATTTCTCATCTCTATAACCCGATGTCTCCGGCCGTGTTGACCCTGATTAAGCAGGTAATCGACGCTTCCCATGCCGAAGGCAAGTGGACTGGCATGTGCGGTGAACTAGCAGGTGACGAACGTGCTACACTACTGCTGCTGGGAATGGGTCTGGATGAGTTCAGCATGAGTGCCATCTCGATTCCTCGCATCAAGAAAATTATTCGCAATGCCAACTACGAAGATGCGAAAGCGCTGGCGGAGCAGGCATTAGCCCAGCCGACAGCAGAAGAGTTAAGCAGTCTGGTAAGCCGGTTCATTAAAGAAAAGACGCTTTGCTGATACCGCTGTGCTGACCCAATATTAATGCTTAGGAGAAAATCATGGGTTTGTTCGATAAACTGAAATCTCTGGTTTCTGATGATAAGAAAGAAACCGGCAGCATCGAAATCATTGCCCCGTTATCCGGTGAAATCGTCAATATCGAAGACGTGCCTGATGTTGTCTTCGCTGAGAAGATCGTCGGCGATGGTATCGCTATCAAACCTAGCGGTAACAAGATGGTTGCGCCGGTCGATGGCACCATCGGTAAAATCTTCGAAACCAACCATGCTTTTTCTATTGAATCAGACACAGGTATCGAACTGTTCGTTCACTTCGGTATTGATACCGTTGAACTGAAAGGCGAAGGCTTTAAACGCATCGCCGAAGAAGGACAGCGTGTCAAGAAAGGTGACGTCGTGATCGAGTTTGATCTGCCGTTGCTGGAAGAGAAAGCCAAGTCCACTCTGACACCAGTTGTTATCTCTAACATGGATGAGATTAAAGAACTGACTAAGCTGAGCGGCACCGTGGTTGTGGGGGAAACCCCGGTTATTCGTATCAAGAAATAACCGCACATCCTCATGAAAAACGGCACCTTCGGGTGCCGTTTTGCTTTATCACTCAATCGTTTCTCTCGCCAGCGAGCTTATGCACCACACAGCGCTTACTGCCAACGTGGAATGCAAATATGGATCTGTAATCCTCCCTGCTGACGATTCTCCGCCTCAATCCGGCCGCCGTGCGCCACCACCGCCTTGCGGGCTATCGCCAGCCCCAGCCCATACCCTTTGCCCGACTGCGGCGAATCGATACGCATAAACGGGTCGAAAATGCTGGAGAGCTTGCTCGCATCCACGCCCGGGCCGCTATCAGCCACACCGATACACCACTCTTTCTCGTCGCGAGACAAGGTCACCAGCACCTGCTGACCACGTGACGAGAAACGCAAGGCATTACGGATGATGTTATCCAATGCATGCCGCATCAATTCCGCCGAGCCCTTAACGGTATAATCGTCGTATTCGCCGGGGCTTAACGCAATATCGACCCCGGGCACCTGCGCTTCATAGCGGGCATCGTTGACCACCGCGCTCACTAATCCGAGCAGGTCAAAATACTCGTCACTATTAACGGCATGGCTATTAGCCATATGATTCTCAGCACGGGAGAGCGTCAACACCTCGCCTATCATCTTATCCATGCGCTCGGCTTCACGCTCCATACGCTGTAACGCGTTTTCCACGTTGTCGGGGTTCTGGCGCGCCAGCCCTATCGCCAGTTGTAACCGGGCCAATGGCGATCGCAACTCATGGGAAACGTCATGCAGCAGTTGCTCGCGCGCACTCACCAGTATCGACAAACGGCTGACCATCGCGTCAAAGTCACGAGCCACATCGCCAATCTCATCATGGCGGCGCCGCATCGACGGATAAAGCCGTACCGACAGGTCACCCTGCGCCACCTGCTCGAAGCTCGCCCGCAACCGTCCAAGCGGACGCGCCAGATTCCATGCCAGCATCGCGCTAAACAGCAACCCACCCAGTGCCCCAATCCAGATCATCGGCAGCGGCAAATGCAGGAAAAACGGCAGCGACGCCGGGGGTTCCTTCGGCATCACATCATGCCGCCAGCGCGCGATATCAAAACTTACCCGGTAACGCTGCCCGTCAGGGCCTTCCACAGCCTGCTGCAACGCCTGATCCGCTCGGTCTGAGAAGCGTCCTGGCTCTGGCGGAGGCCCAAATCCCCCTCTACCGGGGTGCGGTGGCTCATCCGGCATTCCCGTGCCCGGCAAGGGTTCGAGATTGCCCGTGTCGTTATCACCGACCACCGACACATTGATATAAACACGCTCGTTCTTCGGCCAGTCGGCCAGCGTTTTCCCCAGTTCAGCCATTCCCCCCTGACGCAACGCCTGTACCGCCAGTGCCATTTGAAACGACGCGGTATATTTGACCTGACGCATTTCCGGTGGCTCGGGGCGCTCGCCGTAAAACGAGAACCCCACCCACAGTAGCTGTGAAATGACGAAGAACGTCAGCCACAGTCCCAGCAGGATCTTCCAGAACAGCCTTCCATGCATCATTAACGGATCCGATAGCCAACGCTGCGCACGGTCTCGATGGTCAGGTTACACTCATCCAGCGCGGCCAGTTTCTGACGAATATTACTGATGTGGACATCCACACTGCGGTCATAAGCCTCACGGCGACGCCCCAGACATTTCTCCGACAGTTCATCTTTGGTCACGACCCGGCTCGACGAACGCATCAGCAGTTCCAGCAGGTTGAATTCCGACGCGGTGAGATCAAACATCTTGCCACGCCACTCGCTGCTGCGCGTAGACGGGCACACCACCAGGTCGCCATAGCTCACTGTCCCGGCGTCTTCGCTTTTTTCCGACTTATCTTCATAACGGCGTAACACCGCGCGCAAACGCGCCACCAGTTCCCGCGGATAACAGGGTTTCGGCACATAGTCATCCGCCCCCATTTCCAGCCCAATGACGCGATCGATATTGTCGCCTTTGGCCGTCAGCATAATGATGGGAATCGCGTGATTCCGACGTACTTGCCGCAGCACGTCAATCCCGCTCATGTCAGGCAACATGATGTCCAAAATCATCGCGGTATACTGACTGGACATGGCGCCGTCTATCCCTTCCTTGCCGGTCATGACCTGTGAAGTACTAAACCCCTCCGCCGTGAGGTATTCACACAACATGTTCCCCAGTTCAGCGTCATCGTCTACCAGTAAAATTTTCATACGTTCTTCCCATGCATTGTTACCGCCCTTATTGTCAGGGCTGGTCGCAATCTGCGCAGCAGTATTTACGGAATCCTTACCTTTTACTGTTCAAAACATAACGTCTGTAGATCGGAATAATGGGTGTGGTACACCGTATCTTCATCAGCAAGGTGGAAGGTGTGCCAGTCACCACGCGTTACACTAAAACGCAAGCGCGTAGACCGGCAGTGCGGCTCTGGCGGATATCCTCAGCCAAATACACCGGTAGACAGATAGCGATCGCCGCGATCGCACACCACGGTCACCACCAGACTGCCAGGATGTTCGGCGGCGATACGCAGCGCTCCAGCTACCGCCCCGCCGGAGCTGACGCCGCAGAAAATGCCTTCCAGCCGCGCCAGTTGCTGCATGGTGCTTTCCGCTTCCTGCTGCGATATATCCATAATTCGGTCAACCAGCTGTGGCTGAAAGATGCCCGGCATGTAGTCCGGCGACCAGCGGCGGATCCCCGGAATCTGGCTACCGTCTTGTGGTTGCAGGCCGACAGTGCACACCGTATCACTCTGGCTTTTCAGGTAACGGCTCACGCCAGTGATGGTACCGGTGGTCCCCATGCAGGACACAAAGTGGGTAAGTCGCCCTTCGGTTTGCCGCCAGATTTCCGGGCCGGTGGTGGTGAAATGCGCCAGCGGATTATCCGGATTGTTGAACTGATCGAGCAGCACGCCCTCGCCAGCCTGCGCCATTTGCCGGGCCAGATCGCGCGCGCCCTCCATCCCCTGCTCACGGCTGACCAGCAGTAGCTCCGCGCCGTAGGCGCGCATCGCATCCTGACGTTCCCGACTCATGTTTTCCGGCATCAGTAATCGCAGTCGGTAACCTTTCATCGCCGCCACCATCGCCAACGCAATGCCGGTATTCCCGCTGGTCGCCTCAATCAACGTGTCTCCAGGGGCTATCTCGCCGCGGCGTTCCGCCTGCTGAATCATCGACAACGCCGCCCTGTCTTTTACCGACCCAGCCGGGTTATTGCCCTCCAGCTTCAACCAGATTTCGCTGCCGGTATGCGCCGCCAGACGTTGTAATTTGATCAACGGCGTATTGCCGACGCAGTGTTCAAGCGTACTCACTTTCTCTCTCCGCACGACGTCAGGCGTCGCCAAAAAAACAGGCACCGCGATGCAGTGCCTGTTTGTCACTCGTAGCAAAACCGGATTCTGTTATAGCGATAGCAAACGATCAAGAGAAGGCGCGAAGAAGTAGCTACCGCTGACTGCACGGGTAAAACGCAGCATCTCGTCACGTTTGCCGTCACGGTCGCCGAACATACTCAACAATTGCTGTTCAATATTGTGAAGACGGGCGCAGTACGCCGCGAAATACAAGCCGTGCTTACCGCTGGCGGTACCATAAGGCAGGCTCTGGCGCAGAATTTTCAGCCCTTTGCCATCCTCTTTCAGATCGACACGGCTCAGGTGTGAGGTTATTGGCCGCGCGTCGGACGACAGTTCTTCATTGTCTTGCTTCGTGCGACCGATCATCTGTTCCTGCTGTTCGACGCTCATGCGGTTCAACTGGCGCAGATTATGCTCCCAGCGCTGAACAAACACATAGCTGCCACCCTCACCTGCCTGACCATCCGGTACGATGGCCACATCGCGACGCGTATCGCCTTGCGGGTTCTCGGTACCATCAACAAAACCGCTCAGATCGCGGTCTTCCACCCAACGAAAACCGTGGGTTTCTTCTTCGATGTTGATGGTATTGCCAAACGCAGCCAGCACCGCCTGCGCCAGTGAAAAATTGACGTCATGACGTAGCGACTGGATGTGAATCAGCATATCGCGCTGGGTCGCAGGAGCCAGCCCGTTACCCAACGGCGTGAAGGGTTTTAGCTCCTGCGCGCTGTTATCGCAGTCCAGCTCACGCCAGACATCGTAGCCAAATGCGATCACCGCGCCGAGCCCCGCGTCAGGGAAGCGCTGCTGTAACTCACTCAGCGCCTGACAAAACTTCTTGCAACCCTGGCGGATGGCATCAAATTCGCCCTGTACCATAGCCTCCATGAAGATGGCAAAACGGCGATGCTCCAGCAAAATACCGCTTTGAATTTGTGTCATCTGTTGCTTCCTCACTCGGTGCAGTTTCTTTTACGCTGACAAAACTATGCCGGACGGCTATCTCAATACTGCGTCAAAAAAATACGGGGCGCGACCTGCACGCCCCAATCGGATTCACATCATATCAAACGATGTTGACGATAACAGGATAACCTTACCAATAAAGGTAGAAATCGCAGGTGACTGTTTTTGCAAGGATGATCATCACAGACTACCGATTACTCCGCGTAAACGGGTTTCGGTGCCGGGGCAGCCACCTTGATGACCCAATACACGACACTGGCTGCCAGTAACGAGTTCAGGGCCGGAACACCCCATTCGGTGAACAGTCCAATGGCGCTCCCTGCCAGACTGGCGATCATCGCCGACCAGCCGATAGGTGGCGTACTGGCGGCATCTGGCAACTCACCGCGTTGGCGGCTTTCGTCCAGCACGCTCCGGCTGGTACGCAAAATATAGTAATCCACCAGCATGACGCCAATTACCGGTGGGAAGAACACCCCCAACAAGGTCAGGAAATCCACAAACCGGTCCAGAATACCGATCACCGACAGGAAAGTGCCGATGAAACCTATCAGTAACGTGATGGATTTATAGCTCAGCTTTCTGCCAGTGATGCCCTCAACCGCATTCGCAATCCCCAGCGATGAGGAATACAAATTGATGTCGTTGATACGCAACGTGGAGAAAATGACGGTAATCAACCCGATACCGCCCGCCGTTTGCGACATGATAGTCACGATGTCGGCGGTATTCAGCGCACGGGCAATCAGTATTGCCAGCCCGTTAACGACAAATTCGCCGATAATAATAGACAGCATGGTAATCCAGAAAACATGCCACCCACGACGGGAGTAACGGGTCATGTCGGGGGTAATCAGGCTCGCTACGATGCAACCGCCGACCACCATGGTCGCCCCGGCACTCACGGATATGGCCTCACCAGACACGCCCTTTTGCAGCAGTTCGGTAATGTTGTGGCCGGTGAGCGTCATAAACGAAATATAACCGACGACCATGATAAACAGCGGCACCGCAATTCTGGCGGTATACCGCAGCGCGCTAAAACCAAACGTGACTAACAACGTCAACGCACAACCAGAAAGTGCGGCCGACCAGCCGAACCCCAGTCGGTCGCCCAATGCAAAATTGAGTGATTTGGCAAACACGGCGTTTTGCACACCGAACCAACCCAACAGGCTGACAGCGATAATAGCGCCGATAAATACCGCACCGATGCGACCAAACCCACACCAGCGCGCCAGCAAACTCCCGGACAACCCTTCCTTCATGCCCGCGTAACCTAACCCCAGCGTTACAACGCCAAATATCGCACTGCCGATGGCAATAGCCAGAAACGCATCGCCGAGTGTCATCGAATGCCCCAGCACCGCACCCAACATAAACTGATCCAGTGCGGTCAGCATCCCTATATGCACCAACGCCACATTGAAAAACGGCAGTCGAACAGACATGGGAACCCGGCTTACCGGGTAGTCATCAATATTTTCCATTGCCGCTATCCCTGCTAGATAAATAGGATCCCTTTCGTCAACAATGAGTGAGGTATAAAACTCTCCAGGCCCTGTTGATAGCAAAACTCTTCAAACTGATTGAACGAATGCACACCCGCTTTTTGATACATACTTTGTATTCTGTTCTCGATAGTTCTCTTGGACAGGTTGAACTGTTTCGCAATTTCTTTGCTGGAAAAACGCCGCAAGACCAGGAAAAGCGTATCCAGTTCAGCACGGGTAAAAAGATCGGTGGTTATTTCGGTTTTCAGTACGGTTGGCTTGCGCCGATCGATATGAATCAGAGGTGATAATGTGGTCATCGGCCGGGCATTCCATAAAATGCCCACACACTCTTTGGCTGGATTAAAGAGCGGAATTTTTTCACTAATGAATGGTGACAGCTCCGCCTTGCCAAACCAATAGTGTGTTTCTATAACGGTAACCCGTTCAGCCCGATTCTCCGTTCGACGGTCGTGTTCAATAAAATCATCCGACAGTTCAGCCCAGGCTATCGGAAACTCGTCGTCGGATTTTCCCTCAATATCAAAATTCACCGGCGTATTCGTGTAACTGTACGCCGACGTATTCATATACACATGGCGAGAAGCCAGATCCTTGATTCCCCACGGTTCGCTCAGACTATCCAGTAAGGGAATAAACGAGCGAAGATAATCCGGTGATTCATTTATCATAAAAAATATCTCGCACACCAATATACTCACCAAAAAATAATAAACAAATGCAATTAGTTTTATATGTAATTCTTTGATTGAAGAAATTGAATGAAAATTTCAATAAAACCCATGCAAAACCACAAATTATTATCATCCTAATTAATCACCTCCATCACATAATACAAAAGCTTATAAGATATTTTTTAATTCAAGAGTATTTTTTACCTATACAAATATGTAATAGTAATCGCCCGTCACAAAAAATAGCAATCAGTCATAGCTAGCGAGGATAGATATAAATGCGCTCAAGGAGAACAGACTGGCATTCAGCTGATATTATTGCAGCTTTAAGAAAGAAGGGGACGTCTCTCTCTGCGGTATCCCGACAGGCAGGGTTAAGCTCTACAACGTTGGCAAACACCTTATACCGTCCCTGGCCGAAAGGGGAACTGTTGATAGCCAGGGCATTAGGGGTTGGCCCGGAAGAGATCTGGCCAAGTCGCTATTATGACCCGCAAACCGATACGTTAATTGATCGTCAAAAGCTGATGCGTAACAAATCCAGCCGGCACATTGCAGGTTAATACGTTATTGTCGCGAAACACAGAGCACGCTTATTTTCAAAACGTTCAATAATAACACTGCTCAGCATTGGCATGACGTAAAAACCTAACCCGAAGAGGTTCCCCGGGTCAGGCATTCAAATAATGCAGATAATGTATTCCCCTGTGCCAGATAGACACATCAGGGACGGTGTTATACGTGCAGGGTGGTACCTGAAATCGCGGACGCCACGGTGTCGGCTTGCGACACGACCAGACCCAAACGCTGGATGATGTCCTGTCGCAACAGATATTTCCTGATTTTCCCTGACGCGGTGCGGGGCAGATGGTCAATCACCACCAGATGCTCGGGGTATTTATACTTGGCGACACGCTTGCGGCCGAAAAAAGCGATCACCTCTTCCAGTATCAGCGTATGGTAGGGTTCCTTCAGTACGACGTAAGCGCAGGTACGTTCGCCCAGGCGCTCATCCGGCATGGCAACAACACCCGCATCACGCACCCGTGGGTGTTGCAAGAGAATTTCCTCCACCTCCCGACTGCTGATGTTTTCACCGCCACGGACAATAATGTCCTTCTTCCGACCGGTGATCTTGATATAGCCCGCCTCATCCATACGGCACAAATCACCACTGTAATACCAGCCTTCGTCGTCCAGCGCTCTCGCCGTCAGTTCAGGTTCGTCCAGATAGCCCATAAACACCTGGGGGCCACGGGAAGCCTCCTCCCCTTCATCACCGCAAGGTACTGTCTGCCGATGCTTATCAACCACCCGAATTTCAACACCAGCGACAGCCGTGCCATCGGTATTAACCACGCGGGACAGCGGATCATCCAGCTTAACCACAGCGTGGGGCGAGCTTTCCGTCGCACCATACACACTCAGCAGCTTGATGCCAGCTTGCAGACAGTCGCGGGTGATTTTTTTCGGGATCGTGGTGCCGCCGCACAGGAAAAAGCGCAGTGACGACAGATCGTAAGGGTGCTGCTGTACGGTACACAGCAAGTCATAGACGAACGGCGTCGCCCCCAGTACGCAGGTACAGCGCTCCCGTTCCAGTAAGGTGAGGCAGTGTGTCGGATTGAAGATATCCAGCAGCACACTGTGGCCCCCAATCAAGAATGGCAGGGTGACGCCGTGCAGAAACCCCGTCGCGTGCGCCAGCGGTGCTGGCATCAGGATGGTGTCCAGCCAGTTCAGATTAAGAGTGGCAGCGTAAGCTCGCTCACTGGCGAGAATATTGTTGTGGGTCAGCATTACTCCCTTGGGTACGCCTTCCGTGCCGGAGGTGAACAACACCGCAGCCAGTTCGTCACCGTTGACGCTGACCGGTTGCGCCAGCGGTAGGTAGTCCTGCAACAGTTGGCTAAGCGCTGGCGTCGAGGTCGCGGGTGCCAGTTTATCCACCGCTACCAGATGCTCTAAATACGGCAGTTGCTCGCGCAATGGCGTAATCAGTTCCAGCGGGCTGCTGTTTTTGAACCAGGTCGGCACAAACAACATGCGCGCCTGACTCTTGTTAAGAGTCCAGATCAACTCCGTCTCACGGTAGGCAGGCAGCAGCGGAACCGATACCGCGCCGACTTTCAGGCAGGCCAGATAGATTAACGTGAACTCGCTCCAGCCGGGAAGCTGGAACGCCACCCGGTCGCCGGGCATAATACCGCAAGCCAGCAAATACGCGGCCAGGCTCGCGGCAGCGCGGTCCAGTTCGGCGTAGGTATAGGTCGCACCTTGATTGTCGATAACGGCAATTTTGTCAGGTGCCGCCTTTACCGACTGGTGCCAGTAATCGCCAAGCGACGCGTCCCCCCAGTACCCCAGCCGCCGATAGCGCTCGCGGCGTTCGGCGTTAAATTTTATTGTGACCGTCATGATGTTATCTCTGTTTTATACACGGCCGCGCTATCGTGAAAGGCTTGCACGGTATCGAGCCATTCCATCATCCATCACCGACACGACGACCTCTCGTTGCAGGTGAGCACAGACCAGACAGAACGACTGGCTGGCCCCACTGCTGACGTGAACGTCTCAGCCAAAACGGAACTCGATACCGAACGTGCCCTGGGGATACTCCCATTTTTCCAGAATCGTATCGCCGCACAGTACCCGACAGGTGCCACACTCCAGGCAGCCAGCGTAATCAAAGTGGATATTGCCTTCGCCGTCCTGCTTATAAAGCCCCGCCGGGCAGGCTTTCACCAATTTGTTGAACTGCTCTTGCGCCGGTTTATCCATCAGCACGATATGCGGATTGCCTTCATCAACATGGAATTTGTTGATGCCCAGTTTGACGTCAACATTGACACTATTTTCGTTGCTCATAGCGCGGTCGCTCCCTTGATGCCATCTTTCAATAGATTCATCAGTCCCACCTGTTTGGCACGACCCAGGATTTTTGAGCGCATGGATTTGCTGGGGCCACCATCAATAATGAACATGTCGCTCATGATGTCGGCTATCATGCGCGGGTACTGGGTGAACATACGCGGGTTTTCCATCAGTGCTGGCAGCTTGCGGTAGCGGTGCATGTCTTGTAGCACGAAGCTCTGCTCCAGAGTCTTGCGGTATCCGGCCAGCCCATCGGCGGAAAAGTCCTGCCTGTTTTTCGCGTCAATGGCGGTCAATGCCGCTGCCTCTGCTGATGCGATGGCCAGGTCCATTCCCCGCACGGTATACCCCAGATTGAGGCACAGCCCCGCGGCGTCACCCACGATCATCACACCATCGCCCGCCAGTTGCGGCACCATATCCAGCCCCCCTTCCGGTACCACATGCGCGGAATACTCCCGCAGAGTGCCCCCTTGAATCAGCGGTCGGATAGCCGGGTGCTGCTTAAAATCTTCCAGCATCTGCGGCACGCTCTTGGTGGCGTGATCGATATCGCCCAAGCCACAGACCAGCCCCAATGAAATCGTATCCCGGTTGGTGTAAAGGAAGCCGCCACCCATCAGGCCGTTTGATGGCGATCCGGCAAACAGCCAGGCCGCGCCTTCGCCCGCGACGAGAGTAAAGCGGTCTTCAATCACAGAGGACGGCAGTGCAATCAGCTCTTTAACACCGACCGCATAATGGTGCGGTGATGACGGCTGTACCATGCCGATAGAACGCCCCAGCAGCGAATTGACACCTTCGGCCAGAATCACGATGTTGGCTTCCAGTACGTCGTCACCCGCCTGTACGCCGACTACCCGGTTGCCCTCGCGGACCAGAGAATCGACCCGCACGCCGGGAATAAACTGTGCGCCCGCTGCTTCCGCTTTTTCCATCAGCCACGGGTCAAACAAATTGCGCAATACGGTGTAGGAAGCCTTCGATGCGATATCTGGCTGTTCGCTGTGGTAATCCATCGTGATCGCGCTTTCTTCAGTGAGAAAGGAGATTTTTTCCCGGGTCACCTTGCGTTCGACAGGCGCCTCCTGCGCAAAGCCCGGCATAATCTTCTCCAGACTGTGCGCATAAAGACGCCCACCGGTCATGTTTTTGCTGCCCGCCGAGTTGCCACGCTCAATCACCAACACGTCCAACCCGGCTTTCGCCATCACATACCCGGCCACACAACCGGCGACACCCGCACCGACCACGATGGCATCAAATTTTTCTTCCGACATAGCGTCGTCTCCTTATCCCGCCACCAGCAGGGCGGCGGGGCCAGTGTCGTTAACGGGTCAACTGCTCGATCAGGGCGGGTACGACTTTGTAGATGTCCCCAACCAGACCGTAATCGGCGTATTTGAAGACGGGCGCGTTTTTGTCTTTGTTGATGGCGATGATGGTTTTCGCACTGTTGCCACCCACCATATGCTGAATCTGACCGGAGATACCCAGCATCAGATAAAGATCGGATTTCAGCAGCACACCAGAAACGCCGATGTAGCGTTCACGCTCCATCCAGTGCTCCCCTTCAGCGATAGGACGGGAACAACCGACTTCTGCGCCGATAGCCGTCGCAAGACCTTGCACCATACGCAGGTCATCCTGAGACGCCAGACCACGACCAACACCGATGACGCGTTTGGCTTTGCTCAAATCAACGCTACTCACGGATTTCGCACGACGCTCCTTGCACAGAATTTCCTGGCGCGGGGCAACATAGCTGGCCTGATAGACCGGGCAGTCGTGTGCCGGATTGGCAACAGCAGGCTCTAGCGCGCCGGGTGCCAGCGTGACAATGGCGATCGCGGTGTTGATCTTCTCGCGGCCAAAGGCCAGACCACCGTACATGCGGTGTTCAGCAAATACGCCGTCATCGCTTATGCTCAGGGTGGTGACGTCGTTGACCACGGCGGCATTGAGCAGAATGCTAAGGCGTGCAGCCAGCGCTTTGCCGCGTTTGGTGGAGGACAACAGGATAAGCGACGCGGTACGGGCATCGTCTGCCGGTTTTTCTACGACGGAAGCCAGCGTTTCGGCATAGTTTTCAATACGCTGATTTTGCGCATTCACGCCCAGAACATAGACGGCGTCCGCCCCCAGGGGTTTGACTGCCGATACTACGTCGTCATGCTGGACCAGCACATCAACGCGCTCCCCCCACTGACGGGCACCGGCCAGTAAATCGGCATAACGTTCGGTGTTGTCGCTGAACACCCATACATTGGCTACTTTACTCATGGTGATTGTTCTCCATTCCGGGTTAGTTCAGCACTTTCTTCAGATGTTCAGCCAGTTCAGCCACGGCTTCCGGCGAATCGCTTTCAATGATGATATGTTTGCGCTCAGCCTGGGGCGGTACATGGATAGCAGCCAGTTCAGTAAAGGGGGACCCGGGCGTCCACTCGATATCACCAGCTTTCCATTGCGTAACCGGTTTTTTCCCGGCACCGAGAATGGCTTTCATGGAAGGAATGCGGGGGACGTTGATATCAGACGCCACGC
The DNA here is from genome assembly GCF_009372235.1 of Dickeya oryzae. Lineage (GTDB taxonomy): Bacteria > Pseudomonadota > Gammaproteobacteria > Enterobacterales > Enterobacteriaceae > Dickeya > Dickeya oryzae. Next base: position 223,492 of record NZ_ML762922.1, read on the forward strand.
ACAGCACCGCTGGCAGCGTCAATTCCAGCACCTCAACGTCCTCTTCCAGCGTGCGCTCAACGATGACGCGGTTACCTTCAAGCTGGATGTTGCTGACCGCGTTGACGGTCGGTACCTGTAGCAGTTCCCCGGCCAGCAGCCCCACCTGCTGGGCGTACAGATCGCCGGAACCTTCACCGAACAGCATCAAATCGAAGCCGATTTTGCCCGCTGCAGCGGCAATCGCCTGTGCGGTGTCCTTCGGCTGTGCGTTTTCCAGCCGTTCATCCTGCACCAGACAGAGTTCATGCGGGCCACGCGACAGCACGTCCTTGCGGACTTTGGAGTTTTCGAGATAGTGGCCCCCCACACAGAGTGCCGTTACCTGACCGTCATCCCCAACCAGTTGGGCCGCCGCTTCAATAGCGTTGAGGTCAAACTGGCTAATCTTGGCATCAGCGTGGTCGAAATTGAGCGTCCGCTCTGCGGTAACCACAATGTCTTGCTCTTCGGGTACCAGCTTGAAGCAGGTTATAATTTTCATGGTATCTCCTATCGGCAATCACAACGATTTGAGTGGGCAACATATTAAGTGGGCAACATAGGCGTCCTTACCTGAATGGTGATCCCCCAACAGGTCCATAAAACAATTCAGACGGATGCCGCTCGCTGGCAATAAATAATGTGGAGAGATGGGTTGTTGACTCATGTTTTTCTCCGGTTAAACAGGCATGGTTAAACATTAATAGCGCGATATCCCCCATCACCGAATGAGAAATACCGTGGCGTAAATAAAAATCGGTTCTCTCAAGGTGAGATAAAACTCATACCTCAGTTCATTCGTGTTAAACAACGCAACGCGTTGGTTCTGCAAAGAAAAAGCCTCTGGATAGAACAACTAATAAAGCGAAACTGAAGCATGAAGAATATATGCAGATATACTGATACCGACGCACGGTAAATACGACATGATAATATGTTTTAGTTACCAACTATCTTGCAAAAAAAAGTGTTAACTTGCTCAATGTGTTAATTAATTGTTTTATATCCACAGCCATTTCATCAGCCATAAATAAAAAATATGACTTATACACGGCGTTAACACACCAGGCAAAACCATCAATTCATGTGTGACCGCCATCATAGTTATGATCTTTTTTTCTGATTTTTTGATGTTGATTTACATGAAAAATAAAATATGACTCGAATTGTGAATCTCGTGTATCAATCTTGTAGATTATTCTTCCATTTTCTCTCACATGCTGACCGTATAATCAGGAGTAGCTTACTCCTCACCGTGCTATTTATCCTGTTGGCAAGCCAACGCACGATCTTGCATGACATACCAACAATCTTGTTTTTGCCTGCATATTTCGTGTTATATACTGTCTTCGGTTACTCTATTTCGCCATCCAATAATTGGCTTACGCCTTACGGTTAACTGTGGAGGTCGTTATGTATCAATGCTGGTTTGATAATAAAACGGATGCTGTTTTTGAAAATGGATTGACACCCAAACTCTCCCGCTATGTTATTAGCGACGATCCCAACTGGGAATCCGGCCACCATGTACACGAGACCGAAACGGAACTTATCTATGTCAAGAAAGGCGTAGTTAATCTTACCATTGACTCATCCAGTTATACCGCACGGACGGGTGATATCATTGCGATAGAGCGCGGTAGCCTGCATACGGTGGCGTCTGACACCTCATCACCCGCCACCACCTACACGTGTGCCGTTTATGGCTTTAAAATCAATGGACTGGAAGAAGGCCGCATTATGCAACCCCATTCATGCCCTGTCATTTCCACGGTTAAAAATAAAGAGGTGATCCGCAGCATTTTTCAGGAACTCAGTGTACTGCTACCACAGAAAAAAACGAATTCACTGCCCCTGGTGTACGATGCATTCAGCTATGCGTTAACTGTGATTTATTATGAAAACTTCAAGAATGCTTATCGAAATGATCGGGGGTATATAAGAAAGGATGTGCTTATCAAAGATATCCTGGTTTATTTAAACAATAACTATCGAGAAAAAATCACGTTAGAAAATCTGGCAAAAAAATTCCGGGCCAGTGTCAGTTACATCTGTCACGAATTTACCAAAGAATACCATATTTCACCGATTAACTATGTTATCAAGCGCCGTATCACAGACGCAAAATTTTCACTGACCAACACCGATCTCTGCCTGAACGAAATATCGTTCAGGGTGGGGTACGATAATGTTGATCATTTTACAAAATTGTTTATTCGTCACGTTGGCTGTTCACCGTCTGAATATCGAAAACAGTTCAAAAACGACCTCGATAGCCTGGAATATGTCACCCAGCTCGATGACCATTCAGAAATGCTGACGTAAATCGACCGCGTTATCATTAGTAAGCTACCATGATTCGGCACGGGTGATAGAACACACGCTCTGTATCCAAACAAGCCAGGCCAATAGCTCTCCACTCAGATAACAGCACACTCAGTTCACACCTCAGGGTGTGAACTGAGTGAATAACCGATTATTTATTCTGGTAATCTTTCAGAATCTGACGGCCCGCAATATAAATCATGATCTCATCGGTGCCGCCGCCAATTCGCTCACAACGGACATCACGCCAGAAGCGGGAAACACGCGCATCGTCGGTGTAGCCCAGGCCGCCCATAATCTGTATCGCATCGTCAATAACTTCCAGCGCGGTACGCGCACAGTACAACTTACACAGCGCCGCGCTGGTACGCAGCGACTGGTGCATATCCGCCTGCCATGCCACCTTCATCACCATATTGCGCATGTTCTCGATTTTTATCGCCATCAGCGCCAGCTTTTCCTGGATCATCTGGTTATGGCCGATAGGCTTGCCGAACGCAATGCGCTGGTTGGCGTATCTGGCGGCATCCTCAAACGCGCACTCGGCAAACCCGGTACTGCGCGCAGCGTTGATCAGGCGTTCCATCTCGAAGTTGTACATCACATTGAGAAAGCCCATGCCTTCTTCGCCGACCCTATCGCTTTCATCCACCTCGACATTGTCCAGATAGACTTCGCAGGTGCTCAGCATATGCCAGCCGATTTTATGCAGCGGGTTGATTTTGATACCCGGTTTATTCGATTCCACCCACCAGAGGGTGAACGCTTTTTTCGGATCCTTCGGTTCTGGATCACGCGCCAGTACCAGCATATACGGGTATTCTTTCGCCCCGGTGATGAAGGTTTTCTGGCCATTCAAATACACTTTGCCATTTTTGCGCGTATAAGAAGTGGTTGCGCTACTGTTGTCCGAACCCGCGCCCGGTTCAGTCAGCGCCAGCGCATAAGCCGGGTCGCCGGTGGCCAGCGTGCTTTCCGCCGTTTTACGCAACTGCTCCGCCGAGCCGAACCGCAGCATACTGTGAATGCATTGCCCATTGGTGATAAGAAACGCGGGTGCGCCGCATTTTGCCACTTCCATCAGCGCCAGCATCTGGGTGACATAGTCAGCCGGAATGCCGTTATATTCTTCTGGCACGCCCAACAGGGAAATACCGTTGTCAGACAACGCTTTCATGAACTCTTTGGGATACGTCCCGGTCTGATCGCATGTCCTGAAATATTCTTCCGGGAAATTATTGGTAATTAACTCGCGAATACTGGCAAGCAAGAGTTCTTGTTCTTCAGTTAAGGCAAAGTTCATCTTCTTTACTCCTATTATTGTTCTGCTTCAGGCAAAACAAATCCCATGACGTTGTCGTGAAACATTCTTTCATCCATCAATTTCAGATCGCCGGAAATAATGGGTGTGAAGTCCATTTGAGCCAAAATGTCTTTTTCCAGATCGACACCGGGTGCAATTTCGACCAAATGCAAACCATCTTCTTTCAACGTAAATACCGCACGTTCGGTGATATAACGGACATCGAGGCCCCGCTCCAGCGCTGTTTTCCCACTGAAGGTAATTTCCGGTATTTCTTTAATGAATTTTTTAACTTTCCCTTCCTGAGTAATGGTCAGCTTGCCATCCCCCACGGCGGTTTTCAGGCTACCGGCGGTCAGCGTGCCGCAGAAAATGATTTTCTTCGACGTGGCGCTGATATCGATAAATCCGCCGGTCCCCATGATCTTGCCGTTGAATTTGTGCACGCCGACGTTACCGTGTTGGTCGATTTCCGCGAAGCTCAGGTAGCACACATCCAGCCCACCGCCGTGGTAGAAATCAAACTGGGCGGTCATATCCAGAATGGCGCGGGTGTTCACATTGGCACCGAAAGCCACCCCCTGGGTGGTGATGCCGCCCACCGGGCCGGTTTCCACCGTCAGCACAAAATCGTCTGCGCACCCCTCTTCCCGAGCCACCAGGCCGATACCATCGGCAATCCCGACCCCCACATTCCCGACTGCGCCTTTGCGCATTTCAAACAGTGCGCGGCGAGCGACCAGTTTGCGCTGGTTCAGCGGGATAGCCATTTGCGTGCTGTCATCAAGGGTGAAGTCGCCGGAAATAAAGCGATTGACGGGCGCACCGCCATAGAGTTGCGTCTGGGCTGAATCAACCACCACGATATCCACCAGATAACCGGGGATTCGCACCGATTTGGGGTGTAGCGTGGCCTTTTTCACCATTTTCTGCACCTGCATCATCACGATGCCGCCATGATTGTGAACGGCTTGCGCGATCACTAATGCGTCCAGATACATCACCTCATCCTCAAACGAGGCATAGCCTTCACTGTCGCAGGTGGTGGCGCGGATAAAGGCGATGTTCGGCGCTATCGCCTTGTAATACAGGTATTCCTGGTTATCGATTTCAATCAGTTTGATCAGCTCTTCTTTGGTGACTTCGTTGAGCTTCCCGCCCTGCTGGCGTGGGTCGACAAAGGTGCCGACGCCGATATTACTCAGGATACCGGGCTGATGCGCGGCAGCGGCGCGCAGCGTCTGGGTCAACACCCCTTGCGGATAGTTGTAGGCAAAGATTTTGTTCTGCTCGGCCAGATCAGAAATTCGCGGTGACTGCCCCCAGTGACCGCACAGCGCCCATTTCACCAGTCCTTCCTGTGCCAGTGGGCTGATGCCGCGCTCAGCACGATCCCCCAATCCGGTCGGGCTGATTAGCGACAGGTTGCGCGGTGACTGCGTGGCTTTATATCTTTCGGATAACGCAGTAATTAATGTTGTGGCTTCAAGGATGCCGCCACCAGCGCCTAATACGCACAGCGTGGCTTCATCCGGAATATATTTAACGGCGTCTTCGGCAGATAATACCGGCACTCTGCCATTGACTCTTTTCGGTTTTTCCAGCTTCATAGCGACTCCTGACCCAGGCCGAATTGAATTATTTTTATTCAAAAATGAAATATACTGACGCAGTGCTAAATAATTTTCTTTGCGTGACATATAAAATAAAAATACACACATTCATTTTTGAATGAGGATATATTTACCATTACTTTCATTGCACTTAACGTTATCAATTCAGACCATTGATAATATGCGAGCGTTCGAGCCATAGTAATAATACTATTTCTCTCATCAATGATGCTATTTGATATTTATTTTATTCAGGCACCATAGTAGTACCTGAATAAATACGCCAATGCCTTTCAATCAGGCTTCATGCAAAATTCTCAGTACGTCTCTCAAATCTTTGATAGCTATCTGGCCGGGCGCGGACGCTTTTTTCAGGGCGCCGAACGTTGCCGACGACCCGAATACTTCCCCCGCCAGACGTGAAATTACCCCGTCTTTCGACATCGACATGGTGATGATCGGACGATCCGCATATTTCTCAGACATTTCCTGCGTGGCCAACAGCAACGTCAACACGTCGCTCTTGTTTTGTGGCATCAATGCAATCTTGGGAATATCAGCACCCAGCTCCTGCATTTTGCACAAGCGTTTGACGATCTCTTCCTTCGGTGGCGTTTTGTGGAAATCATGGTTGGACATCACGACCTTGATTCCGTTGGCATGCGCGTGAGCAATGGTGTCACTCACCAGTTGGTCACCGGTAAACAACTCCAGATCAATCATGTCCACAAGGCCACTGTCGATTAGCTGTTTATTCAGGGCAATATAGGCTTGCGGCGAAATATCTTTCTCACCGCCTTCTTTAGCGGTACGGAACGTAAAGAGAATCGGTTTCTCACGAATGATGGTGCGCAGCTTGTGCGCGGCATCCAGCACGCTGTCGATCTGTTCCACGCCATCAAAATGATCGATGCGCCATTCCAGAATATCGAAATCAAAATCCCGGTAGTAATGCGCTTCCGACTCTACGGAAGACACATCTTTTCCCATTAATGACACGATGATTTTGGGGGCACCTTCCCCTATCACCACACTCTTCACGGTTACGGTATTCATGTTGTTCCCTTAAAATTTATCCCCTGACCAGCACCGCCTGAGCGAACAGCGTGCTTCAGGCGGCCACCGCTGGGCAACTAACAGCCGACGCGGACCATCAGGCACCAAATCCCATCGCTTTTTTAACGTATTCCAACGGGAAGTCTTTTCCGGTCCAGAGTTTGAACTGCTCTGCCCCCTGCCACAGCAACATACCGTAACCATCAACGGTCTTACAGCCAACTTCCTGTGCCATCTGCAACAATTTGGTGATATGCGGGTTATATACGCATTCGGTAACCAACAAGCCTGGGCGCAACAAGGATTTATCCGTAACGATGCTCTCGTTTTCCAGCGGTTTCATCCCAAGCTTGGTGCCGTTGGTCAGGATGTCGGCGGTAGCGATAGCATCAGCGAACGCCTGTTGATCACCCAGATCGTGCACGGTAACCATGCAGTCGGTGTTGTCGTTCACGCGTTTGGCAAAGGCGAGCGCCTTTTCGTAAAACTCATCACGACGATTGAACAGCTTGATGGCCTTAATGCCTTCAATCGCCGCCTGAGCACCGATCGCGGTCGACGCGCCCCCGGCTCCGACCAGCACCATAGTTTTGCCTTTGATATCAAAGCCGCTTTCCTTGATGGCGCGGATATGCCCGGTACCGTCGGTGTTATACCCTTTGAGGTAACCATCATCGTTGACGATGGTATTTATCGCGCCGACCAGTTTGGCTGCTGGTGTCAATTCATCCACATAATCGCAGGCCAGCTGTTTATTGGGCATGGACACACCAGTACCACGCATTTTTAGCGCTTTAAGCCCTGCTATCGCCTGAGGGAAGGTGGTGTTATCCACTTCAAATGCCATATAGGTATAAGGTAACCCAACTTCTTCCAGCGCTTTATTCTGCATTTCCGGTGACAGGCTGTGTCTGATTGGATAAGCCATTAACCCAATCAGTTCATATTTTGCAGTTACATCCATTATAAACTCCTTACGCTATAAATATATTCTTGCCGCCTGCGCCATTATTATGATGACGAGGGGTTCTGCTTATGAATGTGATGGTCTATTACTGGCATTCTTCATCGAAAACATGTTTTCCCCCATCCGCACATCGTTTTCAGGAATATTGAACACTTTGTAATAGCGAACGAAAACGATAAATGCGGTGAGCAGCGATACCACGGCAAAACCAATATCCAGCAGAATGATGTATTTCAATTCAATCTTGGATAAATAACCGGTGATGATAGGAATCACGAAATTAGCCAGGCCGCCCATCAACATATAGAGACTGGTGACTTTTGCTTTGCTTTTTGGGAAGAACTCGGACATCACAGAAACGCCCAGTTGTAATAACCCACCGGCCGCAGAGAAGCCGATAACAAATGCGCCGACGTTACAAACCAGTGCGGAGGGATACAGATAAATCACCGTGCTGGCCACCACTGCCAAGGCAGAGTTGAACACGTTGGCCCAGACTGGGCGAACCATGCTTTTCAACAGCAGAGCGAAGACGAATACGCACACCAACGATCCCATGCTGTAATAAGAAATGGTCTTCAACGCGTCGGTTTCCGCCATACCGGCATAGGCTACGGCATATTTCGGCATCCAGACCACGATGACGTAAAAGGTGGAGAAGATGGCAACGCCGAATACAATCGATGCCACACCTTCCAACCAGACCAACGGCTTCTGATTCATCTGCGGCAAGTCTTTGATGGCATTGGCATCTGCCGTCTGGCTCGGGAATTTACTCCTTACTATAAGCAGCGATACCAGCAGGAACGCGATCCCCGGCAGGACAATGCCGTAGCCGTACCAGATATTGCTGGTGAGCAGGTAGCCGACCAGGACCGGATAGAACATTTGTCCGAAAGAAATCATGGCCTTGAGCAGAATAACGGCCGAACCGGACGTTTTGGGATAAGCCTCCATCAATGCCGGATAAGCGCCGGTATCCAAGGCAGCGTTGGCCACCCCCACGCAGACCGCGAGAATAAAAGCTACGATCAGGTTGGGGCTGGAAGGAATACCGAAAAAGAACAACACATACAGCGCTACCCCGATAAGAATTGACACGCGGCGGCCGAACTTATCGGAAATCACCCCGAAGAACAAAATACTGACCAATCTTCCCAGGCCAATACCTGAAATAAGATAGGCGATGCCTGCATTATCAGTTCCGAACTTTGCCGCCAGACTCGTCATATTCTGCGCCAGGGTGATGACGCTAATGCCATGAAGAAAATAGCTTAGATATATGCCGATAACAGCTAATAAAAATGGCGAATTGAAGGCCTTGTTCTGGCTCATGCTTCTCTCCGTTTATAGTGATTTTTTCATTGCACAGTTTTCATTGCATCATGTTCATCGCACAAGTCGTGCCTTGCTGCACAAGTTGCACAAATTGTTCCGGCAGTTTTATTTCTCTTATTTACTCCCCATGAGTTATACGCCCATGAGTTATACGCTTCGTAAAATATTGCTAAATTACTCTCTGTATTTAATGTACTCAGCAAGGGAAACAATGAACACGCAATATAAGGTTTTCGTTGCAAACTTTATTGCAGGGAACGACAGACCTCATTCAGTCAGCGTGTTGAAGATTTGTTTTCTCTTTTACAAAATCACCACATTATGATGCCAAAAAGCACAACCCTAAACATCAACAAGACAGAATAAAATAATGCGACACACTTCAAATTTATTTTTATGATTCGTGTGTGATAAGATTTTTTTCATGCCAACTATCGCCACGATAAAAAAACAGCACATTGTTATTGTGAGCCAGCTGGCATTAATACATAAAAGAGGAAAATGAGATGAAGTGACACCTCTCTCTCCCTCTTCGACTTCACGAGGCGAGAGATAACAGAGCCGCTCTCAAGTAACACCCTATTTACCTTTTCCTCCTGTATTTCATATTCAAAAAGACATGCTATTTTGCAGTTCACCATAATAATGTTGCAAACAGGACAAAGCGGCCTCGTTTTTACGGTCATACCCGTGTACACCATGACATAAATCCCACAGATAATCTGATTCTCATATATTTGCGGTATGTGGGTATTATCAACCGTATCGTTAGGCTACGCTCGTAACCAATACGGTAGTACCACCGGCAGGGATAGGCGCTTCATTGATCTGACGAGAACCCGAATGAACTTAAAACAACTACATTATTTCAAACGACTGGCAGAAAAACAGCACTACACGGAAGCGGCATCCAGCCTGAACATTACCCAACCCTCGTTGAGCCATGCCATCTCTGAGCTGGAAAAAGAACTGGGGGTCGCTCTGTTTGAACGGCATGGGCGCAACGTGCGAATTACCCAGAGCGGGAAACTCTTTTTACCCTATGTCGAAGGTGCGCTGCTTGAATTGGAAAATGGCCGCACGGCGCTGAGGAAAATGTGCGCGCCCCACGATGAAATCATCAATCTGGCGTTTATTTACACCATGGGGGAAACCGTGGTGCCGCAATTGATCGATCGTTTTATTCATATTCCAGAAAATACGCATAAACGCTTCGCTTTTTTTCAGGGCACCACACTGTCGATCGTGCAGGATCTCAAGGAAGATAAATTTGACATGGCGCTGTGCTCCCATATTCCAGACGAGTCAGACATTGAATTTATCCCGGTGATCACTCAGGAACTGGTGCTGGTGACCTCACGCGACCACCCACTGGCGCAACGCCATCGCAGTGAAATCGATCTGGAAGACGCCATCGCCTATCCGTTCATCTTTTTCTCCCAGAAAAGCGGGCTGCGGCAGTTTATCGACAAAATCTTCATGCAGAAAAAACTGATCCCAGAAATTGCCTGCTATGTGGAGGAGGATACGGCGATGGTGGGCCTGGTTAGCATCAACTACGGTATCGCGATCATGCCACGTATCAGCACACTGTCGCACTCCAACGTACAGGTGATGAAAATTCGCAATCCAGGCCAGACGCGCTACGTCTATCTGGCGACACACAAAGAACGGACGCTGTCGCCAGCAGCGGAATCTTTTAAGCAGTTCATCCTAAGCACCTGCCCGTCGATAGCATTGGCATGACGGTGTCCGACGTCAGAGAACTGAAATAAACGAAAGTGGCCGTAACCTCCCGGCGGGCCTCAGGCACCAATCTGATTCATGCTGATGGAACAGCGACGGGCTTCCATATCGCGGTAGCCAATAAACAGTGCGGTCAGAAAACCAGCCGCCGCCAGGCCAACGTCAAACCACATAATGCTGGCGATGCTGAGTTGCGACAACCGGGCAGTGACCAACGGAATCGTAAAGGTCGCCAGACTCCCCGCGCTGTAATAAATGGCGGTGGCTTTCCCTTTGGCATTGGGAAAACGCCGCGCCATCAGCGTTAACCCCAGTTGTAACACCCCTCCCGCCGCAGAAAAACCGATCACAAAGGCAAACACGACCACCACCTTAACACTGGGATACAGGCACACCACCAACAACGCGATGAAAGACAGGAAGGTGCAACCTATCAGCACCAGACTCGAATGGGTACCGTTCCTCGCCAGTCCCGCGATAATCACCACGCCAGACAGCGAACCGATGGTGTAGAGACTCAGCAACTTGATTGCCATTTCATAAGGCATGCCCGCCACAAACTGCCCGTACTGCGACAACCATTGACTGATCAGGTAGAACGTTGCCATAGCGATGTAACCGTAGAAGGTAAAACTGGCGAGATCCAGCATGGCACAGGCATGGTGTTCTTGCTCCGCCAGCACTGGCTTAATCTGGGCGTCGGCCCGTTTGGCCTTATCGGTTTGCGGGTGATGCGGCGGAAACGGATACCGGAACAGGCACACTGCATTTAACATCATGATGCTTGCCGCCAGCAGGAACGACCAGCCGAACCAAAGATTAGCCCACACCAGTACACTTATCACCAACGGCAGAAGAAACTGCCCACCGGAGACAAACGCTTTGATCAGGATATTGGCGGTACCCGGACTGTTGGGAAACGCCTCCATCAGTGACGGATAAGTCCCGGAATCCAGAAAACTGTTGGCCACGCCAGCCAGTAACCCAAAGCAGTAAGCCAGGATAATATTGGTCGTGCCGAGGATGCCCAGGAAAAACACCAGATAGCATGCGATACCAAGATAGATAAAAGGCTTACGACCAAATCTATCGGACAGCGTACCGGCAATCATTAACAGGCTTAACCGACCAATCCCCAACGAAGAAATGACCACAGATACCCCAGCGGCATCGGTGTGCCATTGCTGTTCCAGATGGTGCATGTTCAAGCTCATCAGGATAACGCCCATGCCATGTACCAGATAATTGAGGTACAAGCCAAATGCCGTTGGTATATAGGGATTTTTCATACGGGACCTTCGGTTCAGAAAAGGATGCTGTCATTAAGCGGCATGTCCTTATTCTCCCCGGATACCCATTCATCAATGGGTATGATACAGAGAGAGCGCAGCCTTCTCATGGCACATCACCTGGCGTCATGCAGACAAAAAAGCCTACGGTCTTGTCTGCCCATAAGGCACATTTAATTTCAGGTATTCCATACCTTTTTCATGCTATCAATTCATTCTCAAAATAAATAATTCCTTTTTCAGTCACAATTCATAGATTCTTTCTATAGTGAAATTTCATGAACCACTGCACATAAAAAAATGAATTATTCGAATTTACTCATACAAATAAAAACACAAATGCAACATTTCAATCGTTATTTAATCGCATTTTTGGCTATACCCCCTCCTTAACTATTAACAGACAACACCCTTACGTATTGGCAGCAAAGAAAGGGTATCTGCCCATGCTTTTCATTATGAATCTGCGCATTACCCTGTCGGTCATAAAATAAAATGCAAGATTGTATGTTTTCTTATAAAAAAGGGGGGAATACCCGTTTCTCTTGCCAATCAGTCTTTCCTCATAATAATGGTTTACATATTTTTCCGATGGCCCAATTCCATTCACGAGACAAAACCGGATGTCTGACCAACACAGGCTGACCACACCAGATTATATCGGGCTATACAGAACTACACCGAACTGCACCGCTCTATACCGAACTACACCGATGCTCTACCAATGCCTTCACCTACAGGCACCCGCGCTACGCCTGTATCTGGCGCGCAATGGCGCTATGTCTGGCAATATCGACATAGGTGTTAGCCATTAACACAATCGTTCCAGATCACGCGAATAAAGCTCATTGGCGACAGATTGATACACTTTCCACTCCAGGAAATCGCCATCGGGATAAACAGAAAGGAAATCATTAAAATCGGTAAAGGAACGCATGGTGTTATTGCCAATGCGGTTATTTATTTTTTCAATTATTGCGCTAATTCTCCGCTTTCTCTCCTGATTCATTGATTCAAACTGCTCAACAATCAATACAGGTATTTCCTGTTCTCCCCGTTCCCACATAACCCACTGTTCGGTATTCCCATCGTTAGCAATATAGTATGCAGCCTCATCCACACTCAATAGAAAAAGCTGGCGCATTGCCAGTAGTTCAAGATGATTCATGATGCATGACTCCGAAATTACCAGGGTGAGAGAGGAATTAAATATCACCTTCATTCTTAAGGCGGTATGATCATTATCACACTATCCCGAAGAAAATAGTGTGGCTATCTCTCGTCATATTTCAAGAGACAAGACAGTGGCGTGCAAGATAGTGAGGTTTCAAATAACGATTCGGGATATAAGCCGGAGCAATATTGCTCCGGTTTATACCGTAATAAAGCACGCAGATACCTTATTCCCGGCCCTGCGCATGCCAGACAATCTTCGTGACTTTCCAGTTTTTAAGAATATCGTCGGACGGCATCAACCCTTCAGGGCCATTCCAGTCGCCAGAAAACAGGTAACTCACGTGTTTACCCTGCGGTGCCACACACTCCACACTGCGAGCATCCGCGCCTTGTCCCGGCTGACAAACGCCAAACGCTTTGCTATACAGTGAGCTGAACTCATCACCGATTTTTACGCCCCACTCGCTGGCGATAGCTTTATCCGTCACGGTCACCTGTTTTACCTGGCCTTTTGGCGCGCCGCTGATTTCCAGTTTGACGCTGTCATCCTTAAGCGCTTCATAGATAGAAACCAGTTTGCCGTTACGGGTTTCCATACCGCCACGCAGGCGATAGTCGCCATCCAACGCCTTATCCAGAGCAGACTCCAGCATGGGAGTAGAGGCATTAATATCACCCACACCCGCGTCCGACACCGTCAAGCGGTGACCAAACCAGTTGAACGGCGACAGACTGGACCAGGAAAAACCAGACAGGGTGCTGCACCCTGCCAGCAACAGCGGGAAAGCCAGAAACAACGGACGCACTTTTGTCACACTCGACTCCTCAACATAAAACGGTGCCGACCCACAGTCGTCAGCCCTGATAGTGCTGGCTGTTGGAGTCCACCCCCGGCAAAAAGTGCCGTAAATATTCGCGCGGGTTTATTCACGGCGCGCACAATGGCGCCAAGATTACCATTGTTCGGCACAACGAGGAAAATCTGACGCCAGGAAAGCTGCCGTACGAGGTGATAAGGTGGGGATAATCAATACTCCTGATCTTCAATCAAACGCTTACCCAACGTAATACTATCGACCAGGTCGTAATTCATCTTTTCATACATGCTGATGACGGCGGTGTTGTTCTGGCGCACCATCAGGTGAATCTTCGGGCAACCACGTGCGATCAGTTTTTTCTCCAAACGGCTGATCAACGCATTGGCGATACCACGGCCACGGTAATCAGGATGCACCCCCAGATAGTAGGCAGAACCGCGATGCCCATCGTAGCCGCCCATCACGGAACCCACGACCTCACCGCCCACTTCCGCCACCAGAAACAGGTCGGGGTCATGGTTGAGCTTACGCTCAATATCCATTTCCGGATCGTTCCAGGGACGCAGCAAATCACAACGCTCCCAAAGGGTGATCACTTCTTCAAAGTCATCTTGCCTGAATATGCGGATTTCCATTGCTGCTCGCCATCTAGAGTCAATCGGTTATTCCTGATTATCCCGCGATTCATCGCAGACGCAATATCTCCGTCATACACTTTTCAACCGCAGGCTGATAATTCACGCCAGCGACATTTTCGGTAATGGGCGACGTGGCGAAGTCCGATATACTAAGGCCAGAATCAGCCCGGGCAGGAAATCCGCCCTCACTGCCTTTCACTATCATGATAAGGGACATTATGAGTTCACCGGACACCAACGCTATCAAGCATTTTCTGCTCGGTTTGCAAGACACCCTGTGCCGACAACTGGAACTGGCGGACGGTACCGCCAGCTTTATGGAAGACGCCTGGCAGCATGCCTCCGGCGGCGGTGGGCGTAGCCGTGTTCTGCGTCAGGGGCGCGTATTTGAACAAGCTGGAGTGAATTTTTCTCACGTCTCAGGTGCATCGCTGCCACCCTCTGCCAGCACCCATCGTCCCGAGCTGGCAGGACGCAGTTTCCAGGCGATGGGCGTGTCGCTGGTCATCCACCCGCTTAACCCTTATGTGCCAACCAGTCACGCCAATGTCCGCTTTTTCATCGCCGAAAAACCGGGTGAACCGGCGGTATGGTGGTTTGGCGGCGGGTTTGATCTCACCCCGTTCTACGGTTTCGAAGAAGACGCCGTCCACTGGCACCAGACCGCGTTTGACTTGTGCCAGCCATTTGGCGATGACGTTTATCCGCGTTACAAGAAATGGTGTGATGATTACTTTTTCCTCAAACACCGTAACGAAGCGCGTGGTATCGGTGGTCTGTTCTTTGATGACCTCAACACGCCGGATTTCGACACCAGCTTTGCTTTCATGCGCGCAGTCGGTGAAGGGTTCCAGCACGCCTATCTGCCTATCGTCAATCGCCGCAAAGATATCCCGTGGGGCGAGCGGGAGCGTCAGTTCCAGCTTTACCGCCGGGGCCGTTATGTGGAATTTAATCTGGTATGGGACCGGGGGACCTTGTTCGGCCTGCAAAGTGGTGGCCGTACCGAATCTATTCTGATGTCGATGCCGCCGCTGGTACGCTGGGAATACCAGTACCAACCCGAGCCAGACAGCCCGGAAGCCTCGCTGTACCGGGACTTTTTACCCGCTCGCGACTGGCTTAGTGTCGCAACATCGCCGGAGTCACACGGATGAGTGCCATCTGGGTCGATGCCGACGCGTGCCCTAACGTCATTAAAGAAGTGTTATACCGTGCAGCCGATCGTACCTCGACCCGGCTGACACTGGTGGCCAACCAGCCGCTCAGAACGCCGCCGTCACCACACATCCACAGCCTGCGCGTGGCCGCCGGGTTTGATGTTGCGGATAACGAAATTGTGCGTCGTGTTCAGCCTGGTGATCTGGTGATCACCGCCGATATTCCGCTTGCTGCTGAAGTGCTGGCAAAGCAGGCTATCGCCCTCAATCCACGTGGCGAGCGCTACACCGCGGATACCATCCGTGAGCGGCTGACCATGCGGGATTTCATGGATACGCTGCGCGCCAGCGGCGTGCAGACCGGTGGCCCGGCGGCACTCAACCAGCGTGACCGCCAACAGTTCGCCAACGAACTGGAGAAGTGGTTACGCCAACAGGCGTAAAAAAACCGGCAGGTCACCCTGCCGGTTTCGTTGTTCTCGCAGTAATCAGGACGATTACAGCGGTGCGGTCTGTGCTTCCACAACAGCCAGTGCGACCATATTGACGATACGACGAACAGAGGCAATCGGTGTCAGGATATGTACCGGTTTCGCCACGCCCATCAGTACCGGCCCGACGGTCACGCCTTCGGAAGAAGAAACACGCAGCAGGTTATAGCTGATACGCGCAGCTTCCATGTTCGGCATGATCAGAATATTAGCCGCCCCTTTCAGCGGGCTATTCGGCATCTGTTCACGACGAATGGCTTCCACCAGCGCGGCATCGCCGTGCATTTCACCATCGATCTGCAACTCCGGCGCCATCTTGTTCACCAGTTCCAGCGTCGCACGCATTTTCTTCGCCGTCGGCGAATCAGAGGTGCCGAAGCTGGAATGCGACAGCAAGGCCACTTTAGGCTCAATACCAAAACGGCGTACCGTGTCGGCGGCCATCAGCGTAATTTCCGCCAGTTGCTCTGGTGTCGGATCCGGGTTGACGTAGGTATCGGCGATAAAGGTGTTACCGCTCGGCAACAGCAACGCGTTCATCGCGCCCGCCACATGCACACCGTCACGGTAGCCGAACACTTTCTCTACCACACCGAAATGCTCTTCGTAATTACCGACCGTCCCGCAGATCATCGCGTCCGCTTCACCGCGATGGACCATGATAGAGCCAATCAGCGTCGGGTTAGCACGCATATCACGCTGCGCCTGTTCCTGAGACACACCACGGCGCTTCATCATCTCGAAATATTCAGTCCAATAGGCTTTGAAACGTGGGTCGGACTCGTTATTGACCACTTCGAAGTCTTTACCAATGGCTATCTGCAAGCCCAGTTTCTGAATACGTTTTTCGATAACACTGGGGCGACCGATCAGTACCGGGAATGCCAGCCCCAGCGACACCAGTTCCTGCGTTGCATGCAGCACACGCGGGTCTTCCCCTTCCGCCAGTACCACACGTTTTGGCTGGGTACGAGCCTGAGCGAAGACCGGCTTCATGAACAGGTTGGTTTTGTAGACGAACTGCGTCAGCTTCTCGATGTAATCATCGAAGTTTTCAATCGGACGGGTTGCCACGCCGGAGTCCATCGCCGCTTTCGCTACCGCCGGTGCAATCTTGATGATAAGGCGTGGATCAAACGGTTTCGGGATCAGATATTCCGGCCCGAAAGAGAGATCCTGATCGCCATAGGCAGACGCAACCACATCGCTCTGCTCCGCCAGCGCCAGGTCTGCAATGGCATGCACGCAGGCCAGCTTCATCTCTTCGTTGATGGTGGTCGCCCCAACGTCCAGCGCGCCACGGAAAATAAACGGGAAGCACAGTACGTTGTTAACCTGATTCGGGTAGTCAGAACGGCCAGTACAGACGATAGCGTCCGGGCGCACTTCTTTTACCAGCGGCGGCAGAATTTCCGGTTCCGGATTCGCCAGCGCCATGATCAGCGGGCGCGGAGCCATGGTTTTCACCATGTCCTGAGTCAGCACGCCCGGGCCAGAACAACCGAGGAAAATATCCGCGTTCGGGATAACATCCGCCAGTGACCGGCTGCCATTGTCGTCAATCGCATAGGCCGCTTTGGTTTCCGCCATATTGGCTTCACGGCCCTTGTAGATAACACCGCGGGAATCACACACCACGATGTTTTCACGTTTCAGGCCCAACGCCACCAGCAGATTGAGGCAGGCAATCGATGCCGCACCCGCGCCGGAAACCACCAGCCGGACATCGGCAATCTGTTTTTCTACCACGCGCAACCCGTTGAGTACCGCTGCGGTACAAATGATAGCTGTGCCGTGTTGGTCGTCGTGGAATACCGGAATCTTCATGCGCTCGCGTAGCTTCTGCTCGATATAGAAGCATTCCGGGGCCTTGATGTCTTCGAGGTTGATACCACCGAAAGTCGGCTCCAGTGCGGCGATCACATCGATCAGCTTGTCAGGATCCTGCTCATCCACTTCGATATCAAATACATCGACGCCGGAGAACTTCTTGAACAGTACCCCTTTACCTTCCATCACCGGTTTACCGGCCAGTGCGCCGATATTACCCAGCCCCAGCACGGCGGTACCGTTGGAGATCACCGCCACCAGATTACCGCGAGCGGTGTATTTGTAAGCGGCCAGTGGGTCTTGCGCAATTTCCAGACAAGGCGCAGCAACGCCCGGTGAGTAGGCCAGCGCCAGGTCGCGCTGAGTTGCCAACGGCTTCGTCGGGGAGACCTGGATTTTTCCCGGCACCGGATATTGATGGAAGTCCAGTGCGCTTTGCTTGAGTTGTTCATCCATAGCTAATTACCTTGTCTTCTTGCTTTGTTTGTAGGGTAGTGGGCTACCCAGTCTATCGTGTCTGTCATTTGCGAAACCATGAAGCATTACAAAATCCGCGCCGGAATACCGCTTAATATAGTTAATTAATGAGAGTGAAAATCACTCAGTAGCATACCTCCCTACAACCTGTGACAACGCGCATATCCGCGATAACCCCGCGTGATGCGCCGGGCAAAAAAAGCAGAAAATGCCAGAAAAAACGCCACTTACCCCTCAATTTATCCAACCCGACGACAGATGGCGTACAGATTAGCTATGCTTAGCCCGTGTTACGGCATGACGGGGTCAGCTCTGCCGATGGCTGCGCAATCAGAAAAAACGCATGTCATTCCACCACAGAATCCTGCAGTGTGATTCCGCCAAATTTATCTTCAGGGAGCTAAGCCATGAACCAGCTAGACGCATTGAAACAATTCACTGTGGTAGTGGCAGACAGCGGCGATATCGAATCGATTCGCCACTTTTCACCGCAGGACGCTACCACTAACCCCTCACTCATTCTGAAAGCCGCCAGCCTGCCCGCATATCAATCACTCTTTGCCGATGCACTGGCGTATGCCCGCCAGCAAGGCGGCTCGAAAGAGACACAACTCATCAACGCCAGCGACCGCCTGGCAGTCAACATCGGGACGGAAATTCTCAATAGCATTCCTGGGCGAGTCTCCACCGAAGTCGATGCCCGCTTGTCGTTTGATCGCGGCATGTGTGTGGCGAAAGCCCGCAAACTGATCGCGATGTATGAGGAAAAGGACATCCATCGTTCGCGTATTCTGATTAAGCTGGCCGCCACCTGGGAAGGGATCTCCGCCGCCGAAGAGCTAGAAAAAGAAGGGATAAACTGCAACCTGACGCTGCTGTTCTCATTTGCTCAGGCTCGCGCGTGTGCCGAGGCGGGTGTCTATCTGATTTCGCCGTTTGTCGGTCGTATTTACGATTGGTATCAGGCCAGACAGCCTTCTGCCGACTACAATGCCGAACAGGATCCTGGCGTACTGTCCGTACGACGTATTTACGAGTACTACAAACAGCACCGCTACCGCACTATCGTGATGGGGGCCAGTTTCCGCAAGGTAGAACAAATCCTGGCATTGGCCGGATGCGACCGTCTGACCATCGCCCCGGCGTTGCTGGAACAGTTGAAAAACAGCACCGCGCCGGTAGAACGCCGACTCAGTCCGTCAACCGAAGGCTTCCATCAGCCAGCGCCACTGTCGGAAACCGAATTCCGCTGGCAGCATAATCAGGATCCTATGGCGGTAGAAAAACTCTCTGAGGGTATTCGCCTGTTTGCCGCAGACCAGCAGAAACTGGAAGATCTGCTCGCCGCCCAGCTATAAGCCCGCAGAATCACCAAACGACACGGGGCCTGTCGGCCCCGGATAGCGAGATTGACCATTCCCTAAGGTTAGCGGGTGCTGGCGAACCAGCCGTTAATCTGTGCGTACTGCAACAACATGATGGTTTTGCCATCCTTAATACGGCCATCTTTGACCATCGCCATCGCTTCACTGAATGGCAACTCCAGCACTTCGATATCTTCGTCTTCCACACCACCGCCTGAAGCCCGTTTTTGCGTATCGTCATATTCCGCCGCAAAGAAGTGCAGCAGCTCGGTGACACCACCCGGC
Source organism: Dickeya oryzae (assembly GCF_009372235.1). Classification (GTDB taxonomy): domain Bacteria; phylum Pseudomonadota; class Gammaproteobacteria; order Enterobacterales; family Enterobacteriaceae; genus Dickeya; species Dickeya oryzae. The sequence continues at coordinate 243,389 of NZ_ML762922.1, forward strand.
GACATATAGGCTTCAAACAACTTTTCCACCTGGCCAATCCGGTAGCCGGTTTCTTCGATAGCCTCATTACGGATGCACTGCTCCGGCGATTGATCGTCCAGCAGGCCTGCGCAGGCCTCCAGCAACATCCCGCTTTCATTACCGTTCAGATAGGTCGGCATACGGAACTGACGGGTTAGCACAACGGTGCCTTTAGCCCAGTTATACAGCAAAATAGTCGCGCCATTACCACGGTCGTACACTTCCCGGATCTGACGCACCGTGCCACCGTTTTTTCTCTTCAAATCAAACACGTATTTATGCAAAACGAACCAGTGGTCGGATAGCAGCTTCTTCTCAACGATAGTAATCGGCGCAGACATAATGGTATCCCGGTATCAAAAATCAGCTTCAGATAATAGGCCGGGCATCACCCAATTGCACGTGATCATCCGGTGAAAGCAAAAAGTCAGACACATAAAAACAAAACGCCCCCGACACACGGAGGCGCAATAGAAAACATAATGGATGGAAACGCAATGAATGAAGAACCGGCGGGCATTATCCCAGCAACGTATCCACAACCAGATACAGGTTGAGCGCAACCACCATACACACGATCACTTTACCCGTATTCTGCACCCGGCGACTGTTGACCAGGTTTCCCATCAAATCGCGGTTACCGGTAAACACCAACAGTGGGATCAGCGCCAGTGCAATACCGAAGCTCAACAGCACCTGGCTTAATACCAGCACCCGGGTCGGATCCATACCGCACAGAATTACGACAAAGGACGGCAGCATGGTCACCACACGGCGAACCCACAATGGAATACGGAAGCGCACAAAGCCTTGCATCACCACCTGACCGGCCAGGGTTCCCACCACGGTAGAAGACAGACCAGCCACCACCAGACTCAGACCAAAAATGGTTGCTGCCGCCTGCCCTAACAGGGGTTTGAGCGTCAGATACGCCTGATCCAGCTCTGCAATCGAGGTGTTTCCGCTAAAGTGAAATGCCGCCGCTGCTGTCGCCATCATGGCCAGATTGACAAACCCGGCGATAGTCATCGCCACCGCGACATCCACCTTGGTGGCGGAATAACGTTCAGCACGGGTGATGTGACTTTGCTGCTGCGTCAGCGACGAATGCAGATAGATAACATGCGGCATGATGGTAGCACCCAGCACACCGGCCGCCAGTAATACCGCATCGGAACTCGGCAAACTTGGCACCACCATGCCTTTTGCCAGCGATGCCAGTTCAGGACGAGAGAAAATCAATTCAACGATGTAGGCTGCGGCGACGAACATCAGTAACCCGCCGATCACCATCTCCAGCGGCTTCTGCCCGCGTTTTTGCAACATCAAAATCAGAAAGGTGGCAATCCCGGTCAGGATAGCGCCTTCCAGCAACGACACGCCAAGCAGCAACTTAAAGCCGATAGCCGCACCGATAAACTCGGCGAGATCCGTCGCCATCGCGATGATCTCGGCTTGTATCCAGTACGCCCAGACCACAGGTTTAGGAAAACGATCGCGAATATGCTCCGCCAGATTCTTGCCGGTCGCGATCCCCAGTTTGGCAGAAAGCAACTGGATTAACATCGCCATCAGGTTAGCCCATACCACCACCCACAACAGCTGGTACCCGTAAGCAGCACCCGCCTGAATATTGGTGGCGAAATTACCGGGATCGATATAACCGATCGCCGCGATAAAGGCCGGCCCCATCAGCGAAAGTTTGAGCTTTCTTGACGTTCGGCTGACTGATTCCACTACACGACTCCCCGGCATATGAGTAACCCTTCTAATGCTATTGTTTTGCTACTGTCGCAAAGTTGATAATGATTATCAAGTGCATTTAGAATGAAAGAAATGATTGCTCTGATAGGTAATGATAATGATGCATCTACCCGGCAAGTAACACCGGTTTTAACACATAAAGATTAACAAAATATAAACACAAAAACGAACAATGAATAACGGACTAACGAATTTGTTTCACAACATGGCACGGGGGAACGTGGGGAGAAAAGCGGGAAGGAAAACGAGGGAAGAAACCGTAACACAGAAACCCCGGGAAGACGCCGTTGGCCGCTTCCCGGAGCACGAACAGACGTTACTCTTTTGCTTTAGACACAGCGACCATCGCCGGACGCAACAAACGACCGTTCAGGGTATAGCCTTTTTGCATCACCATCATGACATGGTTTGGTTCATGATCGGCGGATTCGAGCAGAGTCATCGCCTGGTGTACGTCCGGATTAAACGGCACGTTCACCTCAGCCACCACCTCGATGCCGAACTTGCTCACCGCAGAAAGCATCGCTTTTAGCGTCAGCTCAACCCCTTCAATCATGCCGGACAGTGCTTCGTTCGACTTATCCGCCATTTCCAGCGCACGCTCCAGGTTATCAATCACTGGCAGCATTTCTCCGGCAAACTTCTCCAGAGCGAATTTATGCGCTTTTTCCACGTCCAGCTCGGCACGACGACGGACATTCTCCATCTCGGCACGGGCACGTAATGCGTTTTCACGTTCACGTTGCTGAAGCTCGCTCAGTTGCGCTTCCAGCTCGGCGATACGCTCTTCACGCGGGTCAGCGACATCCGTCGTCTCTGGCACGGCATCCGCTTGCTGACCTTGCGCTGCTTCCTTTTGATCCAAGACTTGCTCGTCAGGCGACTTCTGTTCTTTACTACTCATGAAATTCTCCGCGTTTTTCGCATTCATCTCGCTAGTTCGCTTATTATGGGGATCAAAACCGGGGTTTCAAGGGAACCACTCACATATTGGTCTGATTACCGGTCCGAAAACCGTGAGCTGCCGGTGCGCCTATGAGGACAAACCACCCAAATGAACAGAGCGTTTAACTGCATTGGTATTGTAGGTCATCCACGTCACCCACATGCATTGACCACCCATGAAATGCTGTATCACTGGCTGCGCGCGCAAGGATACAAGGTCGTGCTCGAACAACAGATCGCCCGTGAATTGCAGTTGACGGAGGCCGCCACCGGCAGCCTGTCGGAAATTGGTCAGCAGGCTGATCTGGCGGTGGTGGTCGGCGGTGATGGCAACATGCTGGGCGCAGCGCGGGTGCTGTCGCGCTACGATATCAACGTCATTGGCGTCAACCGTGGCAATCTCGGTTTCCTCACCGACCTCGACCCGGACCACACCCAGCAGCAACTCAGCGAGGTGCTCGCCGGGCGTTACATCCGCGAACAGCGTTTCATGCTGGAAGCACAGGTGTGCCGCGCAAATCATCCCAACAGCAGTAGCACCGCTATCAATGAAGTGGTGCTACACCCGGGCAAAGTGGCACATATGATTGAATTTGAAGTCTATATTGACGACAAGTTCGCCTTTTCCCAACGTTCCGATGGCTTGATTATTTCAACCCCCACCGGCTCCACGGCATATTCGTTATCTGGCGGTGGCCCCATCCTGACCCCATCACTGGATGCGATAGCGCTGGTGCCGATGTTCCCACACACCCTGTCGGCAAGGCCGTTGGTGATCAACAGCAGCAGTGCCATTCGGCTGAAGTTTTCCCACATCACCCAGGATCTGGAAATCAGTTGCGACAGCCAAATTGCGCTGCCAGTTCAGGAAGGTGAAGAGGTCGTCATCCAGCGCAGTCAGTACCACCTGAATCTGATTCATCCAGAAAATTATAGCTATTTCAATACATTAAGCAGTAAGCTCGGCTGGTCTAAAAAATTATTCTGAAAGTGGCGATTGCCTCTTTACTGTACAAAAAACCAGTCTATACTGTATGTAATAACAGTTGTTGTTACATACAGGACACTATCATGCTGGCGCAACTCACAATCAGTAATTTCGCCATTGTGCGCGAACTGGAAATTGATTTTCAGGCAGGGATGAGCGTCATTACCGGTGAAACCGGGGCGGGAAAATCCATTGCTATTGATGCTCTCGGCCTGTGTCTCGGCAACCGCTCTGATGCCAGCATGGTGCGCCCTGGAGCCACTCGCGCTGACATCTGCGCCCGCTTCTCGCTGACGGATACCCCCGCCGCGTTACGCTGGCTGGAACACAATCAGCTTGATGACAACAACGAATGTCTGTTGCGCCGCGTCATTAGTGCCGACGGCCGCTCTCGCGCCTTTATCAATGGTACGGCGGTGCCGTTGTCGCAGTTACGCGAACTGGGCCAGCATCTGATTCAGCTCCACGGCCAGCACGCGCACCAGTTGCTGCTCAAGCCGGAACATCAACGCCATCTGCTGGATGCCTACGCCGATGAATCACAACTGCTTGGTGCCATGCGCCAGATGTGGCAGCAATGGCACCAGAGCTGTCGCGAACTGGCGCAACATCAGCAGGCCACCATCGAGCGGGAAGCGCGCCGGGAATTGTTGCAATACCAGCTCAAGGAGCTCAATGAATTTGCCCCTCAACCGGGTGAATACGAGCAGATCGATGTCGAATACAAGCGGCTCGCCAACAGCGGGCTACTGATGTCACTCAGTCAGCAGACGCTGCAAATACTCAGCGAAGGTGAAGAGCAGAACGTACTTGGCATGTTGCACAGCGCCAAACATCAGTTATCGGAACTGATCAGCATGGATGAGACGCTCTCCGGGGTGTTTTCCATGCTGGAAGAAGCCAGCATTCAAATTAGCGAAGCCAGCGATGAGTTGCGCCATTATTGTGACCGCATGGACCTGGACCCTATCCGGCTCTACGAACTGGAACAGCGTTTGTCGCGCCAGTTAACGCTGGCACGTAAACACCACGTCACGCCGGAAGAATTGCCTGCGTATCACCAACAGCTGTTGCAGGAACAACAACTGCTGGAACAGCAAGAAAGTGACCACGACGCCCTGAACCGTGCCGTGCAGGAGTACCATCAACAGGCCCTGCATGTGGCGGAGCAGTTACACATCCGGCGCAGCCAGCACGCCAGTGAACTGGCACAATTGATCACCACCAACATGCATGAACTGGCTATGCCGCATGGCCATTTCACCATCAACGTTACCTTCACCCCAGATTCGCTGACCGCCACCGGTGCTGATCACATCGAATTCTGTGTCACCACCAACCCCGGCCAGCCACATCAGCCGCTGGCTAAAGTGGCGTCTGGCGGTGAACTGTCGCGTATCGCACTTATTATTCAGGTGATCACCGCCCGCAGAATGGATACACCGGCGCTGATTTTTGATGAAGTGGATGTGGGCATCAGCGGCCCGACGGCGGCTATCGTCGGTAAAATGCTGCGCCAGCTTGGTCAATCAACCCAAGTCATGTGCGTGACCCATCTTCCACAAGTGGCTGGTTGTGGTCATCACCACTACTTTGTCAGCAAACATACCGACGGTGAAGCAACAGAAACCCTGATGCAGCCACTGGGTAAACGCGAACGGCTGCAGGAACTGGCGCGTTTGCTCGGCGGTTCGGCCGTCACCAAAAACACGCTGGCAAACGCCAGAGAATTACTTGCAGCCTAGTGAGGATCAACTTTTTCGAATTCCCGCGGTCTTACAGACGTCTTGCAGGTTTTCAAGTCAGGCAAGGTCTATTATCATCTGCAACCTATGCCCTTAAGGAATGTAATCACTATGCGCTGTAAAACGCTGACTGTCGTCGCTGCGGTGGTTGTTGTTATGTTGACTGCCGGTTGTTCCACACTGGAGCGTGTCGTCTATCGGCCTGACATCAATCAGGGGAACTATCTGGCCCCCGCTGACGTTGCCAAAATTCATAATGGAATGACCAAACAGCAGGTCATCTATACGTTGGGCACCCCAATGCTGCAGGATCCGTTTGGATCAGACACCTGGTACTACGTCTTCCGTCAGCAGCCAGGGCATGAAGCCGTGAAACAGCAAACGCTGACGTTGACCTTCAACAGTCAGGGTGTGCTGACGAATGTGGATAACAAACCCACGTTACAGGCGCAGTAAGTGAGCAGGTCTGGCGAAGTAGCCCTTCATTGGAAGAAATAGTCCTTCATTGGAAGAAGTAGTCCTTCATTGGAAGTAATCCTTCGCTGACCGGCACAAAAAATAAGGCACGTTACCGTGCCTTATTTTTTGAACGCTCTGCGCGCTGACGGCGTAATTCTTTCGGGTCAGCTAGCAATGGCCGGTAGATCTCTACTCGGTCGCCATCACTGAGCACGTCGCTTAGCTTCGCCGGGCGGCTAAAAATACCGATTTTGTTGACGCTAAGATCGATATCCGGGCGCAACGCTAGCAAACCGGATGCCTGAATAGCCTGTTCCGCGGTACTCCCCGCTTCCAGCGTTAACGGCCGCAAGTACTGACGCTCCGGCAAGGCGTAGACCACCTCAACATGGATCTCAGGCACAGTAGACCTCTTTGGCTCGCAGGGTAAATGCCTGCACCATACTGTTGGCCAGCTCTTTGAAAATTTTGCCAAATGCCAGCTCAATCAATGCATTCTTGAATTCAAAATCCAGATTCAGCTCCACCTTACAGGCATCATCACTCAATGGCGTAAAGCGCCAGTCGCCACTGAGTTGACGGAACGGGCCATCCACCAGTTGCATCAAAATGCATTGATTGTCGATAAGCGTATTGCGGGTGGTAAATGTCTTGCTGATGCCAGCTTTTGACACATCAACAGCAGCCGTCATTTCACTTTCGGAAGAAGACAGCACGCGGCTACCGGTGCACCCAGGCAGAAAGGCAGGGTAAGAAGAGACATCATTCACTAATTTATACATCTGCTCGGCACTGAATGGGACCAGCGCAGACCGGCTGATTTTAGGCATACAATTTTCCGTGATTCATAAAACGCGCAAAATCATACCACCGATGAGCAGCCAGACAACCATTCTGCGAGGAACATCGCACCTGTTCATAAAGAACGGGATGAATCCCGACTGGGGATTTCATTCACGACGACAACCAGTATAATGACGGCACTATGACAAAGAAAAAAGCACATAAACCCGGTTCTGCCACCATTGCGCTTAACAAGCGCGCTCGCCATGAATACTTCATAGAAGAAGAGATTGAAGCGGGCCTGGCTCTTCAGGGATGGGAAGTCAAATCACTGCGCGCAGGTAAAGCCAATATCAGCGACAGCTACGTGCTGATGCGTGATGGCGAAGCGTACCTGTTTGGTGCCACTTTCACCCCGCTGCACGGCGCTTCCAGCCATGTGGTATGTGACCCGACCCGAACCCGCAAGCTGCTGCTAAACCAGCGCGAGCTGGATTCGCTCTACGGTCGCGTCAACCGCGAAGGTTACACGGTAGTCGCGCTGTCACTGTACTGGAAAAACGCCTGGTGCAAGGTCAAGATTGGCGTTGCCAAAGGTAAGAAAGAGCACGATAAGCGCGACGACATCAAAGAGCGCGAATGGAAGCTGGATAAAGCCCGCATCATGAAAAACGCGGCCCGTTAACGGCTGCTAGCGTCGCTACCCATCTTTCTGTTATAATAGTGAAATATCTTGGGGCTGATTCTGGATTCGACGGGATTCGCGAAACCCAAGGTGCATGCCGAGGGGCGGTTGGCCTCGTAAAAAGCCGCAAAAAAATAGTCGCAAACGACGAAACTTACGCCGTAGCAGCTTAATAACCTGCTTACAGCCCTCTCTCCCTAGCCTCCGCTCTTAGGACGGGGATCAAGAGAGGTCAAACCTAAAAGAGATCGCGTGGATGCCCTGCCTGGGGTTGAAGCGTTAAATCTAATCAGGCTAGTTTGTTAGTGGCGTGTCTGTCCGCAGCTGGCAAGCGAATGTAAAGACCAGACTAAGCATGTAGTACCGACGGTGTAGGAATTTCGGACGGGGGTTCAACTCCCCCCAGCTCCACCACTTTTTAGTTGTTTGAAGTATACTGAAGTCTACTAAGCCTGCATGGACCCAGCCTTGCGGGCTTTTTTACGTCTATAGAAGTCTACTGAGATTTGCTAGAAGCTACTCGTTATGGCACCCTTTTTGGGACCCAACCCAAAGGGTGCCAAAATCGAGGGTCCTAAAATGGCAAAGATCGCTAAGAAACTTACTGACACCGAAATCAAAAATACCAAACCAGCAGAAAAAGAGATCAACCTTTTTGATGGCGACGGCCTGATGCTACGGATCGCTCCTCTCTCTGTCGGTGGCAAGAAAAACTGGTATTTCAGGTATGCGGTACCAGTAACTAAAAAGCGAACTAAGATGAGTTTAGGAACTTATCCTCATCTTACCCTTGCCAAGGCACGAACTTTACGTGATGAATATTTGTCATTGCTCGCAAACGGTATCGATCCGCAGACTCACAACAACGATAAAGCTAATGCTCTTAAGGATGCCACTGAGCATACGCTACAGGCTGTTGCAAGGAAGTGGTTAGATGAGAAGATTAAGACCTCTGGTATTTCTGCAGACCATGCAGAAGACATCTGGCGGAGTCTGGAACGAAATATTTTCCCTGGATTAGGCAATGTCCCTATCAAAGAAATCCGGCCTAAGCTGTTAAAACAGCACCTTGACCCAATCGAACAACGAGGCGTATTAGAAACTCTGCGCCGCATCATTTCGCGCCTGAATGAAATTTTCCGTTGGGCTGCGACAGAAGAACTTATTGAGTTTAATCCTGCTGATAATCTTGGCCAGCGCTTCAGTAAGCCTAAAAAGCAGAATATGCCAGCCCTTCCCCCCAGCGAACTACCAAGATTTATGATTGCTCTGGCTAATGCATCCATAAGGTTAGAAACACGTATGCTGATTGAATGGCAGTTGTTGACTTGGGTTCGACCGGGAGAAGCTGTTCGCGCCAGATGGATGGATATAGATATTGATAATGCCGTATGGGACCTTCCAGCCGAGTTTATGAAGATGAAACGCCCTCATAAAGTCCCATTAAGCAGAGAAGCGTTACGCGTCCTTGAATCAATGAAACCAATCAGTGGTCATAGAGTGTGGGTTTTCCCCAGCATCAAAGCTCCCTTCAACCATATGCATGAACAAACAGCAAATGCAGCAATCATTCGTATGGGCTTTGGTGGAGAGCTTGTGGCTCACGGTATGCGGTCAATCGCAAGGACGGCCGCGGAAGAATGCGGTAGATTTAGAAAAGAAGTGCTTGAATCAGCTTTGGCTCATACCCAAAGCAGCGAAATCATCGCAGCGTACAATCGTGCCGAATATCTTTCGGAAAGAACGGAGTTAATGCAGTGGTGGGCCAATTATATTCAAACACAAAAACATAAGGTGTGTGATTCATAGACATCATTTTGATCCTACCCACATAATGTGTATTAGCTCAGACCTGATCTGACAGTTACCGGTTATTTATACAGGTGTCTGTCAGATTACATCTGGCTTAAATTTTTATCAGCCCAGATGCGTTTTCCATCAAGTAATGTTTCCATTGGCGTCCGCCCACAGCACATTTTTCCCTGATGGGTTCGCTCAATTATAGTGAGTCAGCCATTCATCAAGGTCCGCTTGTAATGTGTCGAGATCGCCATATAACTTTTTACGGAACGTCACCTGATAAAACTCGTTTAGTATCGTTTTATGGAACCGCTCGCAGATGCCGTTGGTTTGTGGTGACATCGCTTTCGTTTTTGTGTGTTCGATGTCATTTATCGCCAGATAAAGCTGGTAATCATGCTGCTCCACTTTGCCGCAGTACTCTGTGCCTCTGCCTGTCAGTATCCTCAGCATCGGCAGCCCCTGAGACTCATAAAACAGCAGCACACAATCATTCAGTAAATCAGCGGCTGTAATGGGTGTTTTGATGACGTAGCGTTTGCAGTGAGCCACTTTCGAATACGTATCGACGAACGTCTACTGGTAAATTCGCCTGACGCCTTTCAGATTGCCGACATAGAACGTGTCCTGCGAGTCCAGATAGCCCGGATGAGCGGTTTCGATTTCGCCACAAGCTTCGTCATCACTGGCTTTACGCTCCAGCGCGGCGATTTGGGTGTCAGTGAGTTCGATACCTTCACGAGACACCTTTTCTTCCGGCGCTTTCAGCCGTTTTTTGAAGTTCTCAAGGTCGTGACGCAGCCAGACTGAACGAACGCCGCTTCTGGACCTTAACAACCTGCTTAGTGGCGTCATCGGTACGATTTTTAAGGTTAGGTGTGCGGCGACTACGGTTTATCAGTGCATCCACGCCGCCTTCATCGGCCAGTTCACGGTAACGATAAAACGTATCCCGTGAAACGCCCATGATCTTGCAGGCTTTGGATACGTTGCTGAGCTCTTCAGCGAGGTTGAACGAACCAGCTTTGTGTTTGATAACGGGATTGGTAGTATGAAGCATGAGAATTACCTTGTGTTTTGTATAAGGCTTCGACACCCATATCAAAACCGGTAACTCTCAACCTTTCAAGGTCATGAGTCAGATCAAGTCGCGACTAATACAATTAAAGCGCTCCGGTTAGACCGTTTCTCGCTCGCTAGGTTAATTCATATTTATCAAAAGCCAGTGTAATATTAATGTCCTGAAAACCTTCAATGTACTACATATTATTATTTAAGGAACAACGCCTATGGCTGGCCACTTTGCCCTTCAGACATGGATATTAATCATATTTTTAGGTGGAATATCGACTTTTTTTATATTTCTATTTTCTTCAGTCATCTGTTTCTTTTGTGTTTATCCTAAAGGCACTCTGAAATATCTGTTTAAAACGTTAGCGATTGGTCTTTTAACTATTCCTGTTGCTATTATACTGCTGTGTCTCTTAATTTTTTATGTTTTCAGGAACATCATATACCTGTCTTTCTGGAGACGAACTACCCAACCAGCCATGAAGCATCATGATGTAAAAACACCTGCCCCAGACGTCATGATCTATCTCATCAACGGGACTTTCGATGAAAATCCCCTCTGGGTGCAACCGGGCTCAGCATTACGTAAAGAGATCGAGGCGCTGGGATTAAATGTAGGCATAACACACTTCAGTTGGGATGGACAAAACACCACCACGTCTCGCACCCGTGCATCAATCATCTTAGGCGAGAAACTGGCAAAATCATCCGCGCGACATCATTACCTTATTGCACACAGCCACGGAAGTGCAGTTGTGCGGGAAATGTCGCATCGACGACCAGATGTTGCACACAAAGTACGAGGGGTCTGTCTGCTATCTCCACCTTTCATTTATCGCTGTCAAATTGAACGAACTTCAGGTGCACTTTTTTATCTGACCGATATCGGTGGCTCTTTCGCCCTTCAACTAGTGCTTGCAGCCGTCCTTCTACCATTTGGCATTTATGATTTTTTTGGCGCAGCCGTTCTCTTCTTCCTGACAGCTTTAGCTGAACGGGTGATATCGAAACGCTGCCGTAATTCGCTTCATAAGGAGGTCGAAGAGCGTAAAAATCAGGAATCCGTAAATTTTAACAACGTACAGATATTCCAGGCCGTCGGGGATGAAGCTGATTCAGCGCTAAGGTTTGTCAGTTCACTCCACGAAAGTTGTTTTGCAGTTCTAGCGCAGCTTAAAGATGCATCTCGACCTGACGCAAAGTTCCTGTGTGCTTCGGCAGTACTGAGTTACTTCATCTATGCTGCGGTCGGTACAACCTTATGGTACTTTTACCCAAACATAAGAGATATCGCTGCCGTCTGCGGGGTAGGATTCATCGCTATAGCTGTGGTGCATCTATGGCAACTATTTAAGCCATCGGAGTACATTCCAAATGTACTGATTACAGCGGCCCTGCCCGTTACCATTTTCTCGTTCTGGCTGGGAGTGGCCAAAGCACTCGCATATGGAGACCTGCGCCTCATGTTCTGTCCTAATATGTTTATATCCTCATCAGAAACCCCGGCAGGGGAATTCAGCATCCACAAATATGTTCCCAAAGACGATGCCACAATGCTCCACTCCACGCACTCGCATCCCCAAGCTATCAGGGATGTCACTGCGTGGATTAGCAACAGCGAATATGAAAGAACATCCACTAACACTGATCAGATCCCCGTTGATTAACACGCACCATCAACTATATTGTTGTCAACAAAAGTACTCTTGTACCGGGAAGTTAAGTCGTACTGACAGGTGCTGATTCACTTGATGACGATCAGAAGGCTGTATTCAGTTATGACTTGTTTCGTGTAAGAGTAACTACAACAGGAATGCTGCGTAGCATTTAGGAAGACAGGGCTCACTGGAAATAAAAATCGCCAGACCGAAGCACACCAAAGTGCTTCGGATATCTGGCCTACACCTTATCGCACCTGCGGTTATACCCTGTTCGTCAGGTTGCGCTTATCGTTTCATGAACAGGGGATGTATGGGCTACCCACCACAACATCATCAAAACAGCTCAAAGGACTCAGTAGGTTATGCCGGAGCAGCAATTTTCAGATAATTGAGCCGTAAATCTGATACCGCGTGGAAGTTCAATACTGACGGCTTTTCGGTCTTCAAAAACAATATTTTTTGTCGGGATAGGTACAGATTTAATAACGTCACCAACCAACTTCCCGTTTACGTAACGTTGAGTGTCGTAATAATCAATAGAGCCGCTAATTACTGCTGTATAACCATTTCTGTCCTTAATCATGTCTATATACATAAATACTGCGGTGTATTTTTTATCAAAATCGTCATGATAAATTTTACCTGCCAGAGGTTGTAGACCATACATGCGGATGTGGCGAACGCGGTCTTCCTTAAGCAGACTGTCTACCTGCTCTGAATTTTCTGCTACGTTCGAGACGGAAGACTGCATTTCAGTTTTCAGATAAAGTGTCTTTTCGGATGATCTTTGGGCCGAACATCCTGCAAGAAGCAGACCTGAAATTAGAACTATACCGGTGAAGATTTTCATTCTGACTTTCCCTTTGTCTTCAATAAGTTTCTTCACATATCGGCAAATTTAGCTTTAGCTTTATTGGTTTCAGGTAATGACTTGGATGACAATGAAAACAGATAGTCTCCCACTGAAATGAAGCTGGATTCTTTATCCATATTTACATTGTTCACCATATAACCGAATGGATTACATGTCCGGTTAAAACGACATTCATTCGCTGGTCCCCAGCGGACTCCATGTCGCCAGCACCGGAGGGCAATCCTGCCCGACGAGCACGGAAGGTACTAACCCACATTCAGCACCAGATATCAGCCGTTCACACAGTCAATCGCCGTGCGCTGGTTTTCTCCGTTATACCGGATATTGGCGTCATAACTGTTGTCAGCCTCTTCCATAACACCTGGTTGATGAGTCAAGAGGCGCATCTACCTTCTTCGACCGTTTTGTGCCAAGCAAACGTTGCATGTATCCTGCCGTGTTGATTCTTGCGGATCAGGTCTAAGGAAAAATGCTAACTGCTTATTGCTATACAAATGCACAAGATAAAAGTTTATAGGAGTCCAACTGCGTTAAACATTCTGCATAGACATCCACCAAGTTTAGTAATACACCATTTAACTAAAACGCGCTGTATTATTAGTAGGAATCCCGTCATGGCCTTCGACGGCAGTTAACGAATTCGTTATTATATAAATCCAACGGCATTGTATGCCGGATGCCCGAAATCCCCAAACCGTTTAATAGGAAGAGCTGGTGAACATGGAATTGGATGAAATAACAGACATGGCAGTGACTTCACCGGCGAATCACGTACCAGATTTTGTGGCCGTACGTCCCGTTACGATGGCGTTGCCCTTTGCTGAGCTGACTTGGGAAAACTTCGAAAAACTCTGCTATCGGTTAGCGGGGAAGGATGCGGATATTGAGTCACACAGTCTGTATGGCAGAACAGGCCAGGCACAGCAGGGAATTGATATATTTGCGAGGAAGCGCAACGGGCGATACAACACCTGGCAAGCAAAACGTTATAAAAAATATACAAATAATGATCTTAACAGTGCCTGTGCGATATTTCTGTCAGGCGGATGGGCGGGTAAAACGGACATCTTTTATATTGTCGTACAATGTACTGTTGATGATGTAAACCTTCAAGACGCCATTGAAAAACAAGCTGAGAACTTTCGTACTCAGAATATCGTGTTAAAAGTTCTGGGTGGACATGACTTGTGCACTGCTCTACGCGACCATCCGGATATCGTTCTGGAATTTTTTGGACGAGAATGTGCAAAACATTTTTTTGGCGATACTGTCAGTCAGGATCTTCTTAACAAGCTTGATGGTGGGGAAATCCAGAAAGTCAGATCGCAACTGCTGAGAGTCTACCAGGCGGGATTTGAGCTACTTGATAAAATCCCAGTCAATGCCCCAACGCCTTTTTCCGACCAGCCGATTGAACCCATTTCTCTACTCAAACGTTTCTCCGCTCCCGATGTTTTACTGAGAGAAAGCGTCAAGAATCATGCACCCGAAAAAAAAACTGCCGAAAAGAAGGATCTTGCGCATGATCAGCAGCTGATTGAAACGCATCCACAATCCCGAGGTGAAGAAAGCCGCCAGGCTGAACAATATCGACGAACCCCCATTCTGAACTGGTTAGCACAATCTGATCAAATTGCTGTTATTGGTCATGCCGGCACAGGAAAAAGTACTGTACTCCGCTGTCTAGCGCTTGATCTGCTTGGGGAGCAGAATCATTTCACGCACGTGGCAAAAAAATGGGGACGCCATCTTCCCCTATTCATCTCATTCGCAAAATGGGTACGTCTGACGGAAGCGAATGGTGGTGTTGTGAGCATTAAAGCTCTAATCCGGGAAACGTGGCAGCAACAGTTGACGGCAGATCTAGTCGCTTTGATTGATAAGGCGATTGATGAGAACCGTGTGGTACTTTTTGTGGATGGCCTTGACGAGTGGGCTAACGAGCAAGCTGCACGTACCACGCTCCAGGCGATGCTGACTGTGGTCTCTGCACATAGCATTCCCGTTCTGGTCAGTGCCCGTCCTGGGGGGCTGGCAACCATTGGGGGCATTCCAGATAACTGGGCCGTGGGCGTACTTGCGCCATTATCGAAAAGGCAGCAAATACAAATTGCCACCATATGGTTCTCAAGAAACGTAGATCGACAGCGCGATCCGGTTCAAAGCGAAGAGTCCGTACTCTGGCAGACAAACCGCTTTTTTGATGAGTTAAACAAAGGCCGTGGGCTGTCCACCCTGGCTGAAACACCACTACTGCTGTTGGGGCTTATTGCTCTTGCTATACGTCAGCTGGTTCTGCCTATTAACAAAGTTCAAGCGCTGAGTCAGCTCACTGAGCTTCTATTAGAACGCCACCCTCACAGTCGTGCAACCGCTGCGGGAGATGTTGTTCCGCGCTTTTCACCCGCGGCTTCAAATGATGTTCGACGGGAAGCACTTGCCGCACTCGCTTTTAAAATTCGCTCTGAGGGTGGCGATGCCGGGTATCCCATTAATCTGGCTCGAAAATGTATTCAAACGTTTCTGACAGATCCTGAGGGGTTTAGCTATACGCAACGAGAAGCAATTGAAGTTGCCAATGAAATCCTGGCTGTGAACTCAGAAACTATGGGACTGCTGGTCGAAAAAGGGCGTGCAGAAGTCGGATTTGTACATGCAAGTCTGGAAGAATATCTGGCATCGGTTCATATCCACGGCTGGCCCATTGAGCGTATTTTAGAGTTTGTCCGGGACAATGCTAGCCACTTTCGCTGGAGAAGTGTTTTTAGCGATTTGATTGCCAAAAATAACCGGCGATCTGAGGCAGAGAAAATTGTCAGAGTTATTGACGAGCCTGAAAGTGATGCTGTCGGCGCACTGCAGCGCCGTTTACTGCTTGCTAATGTTGTGTTTGGCGGTGCTGAGATAAACAAGCCAACTGCTCTCAGGCTTGCTGAGCAAAGTTTCAGTATTATTACTGGTTCTGGCTGGATAGGGGAAAGGAGTGCACATCTTGCAGCCACCTTTGAGGGAGTTTATAACACAACGCTCAGAGAAAAAGCCTCTGCAGCTATCAGTACCTGGGGCATAAAAAGCGCCGATTACCTGCATAACTTCTATCACACTTTATCAGCTTGGCCGCACTCAGATGAAACACTGAATATCCTTCAGCACGGTATGAAAGACGAAAGCATCTACAATGCACGGCCTGCTGCTCATGTTCTTGCTTTAAAATACGCCGGAGATGCTGTGGTAGAGGAATGGTTGCTATCACTATTTCGGGGTGATTCAGAATTAATGATAGTGGGGATAGCGTTAGAGGCACTAGTGCTTGGTTGGCCAGAAAATAGTGCATTACCTGAGCTGATTTATTCTGCGTCAACCTCAAAAGACCCACACCTGCGGCTTAGCGCGATTTTTTGCAAAGTGAAGCTATCTATACATGATGATCAAGACTTGGATGCATTGTTGGATTTGCTTTGTTGGTATAGTCGTCTCGATTATTACAGCAGAGATCTCGCTGGGCTATGCCTGATATTGGGCTGGAAGGATAATGAGTCCGTCATTAAGAAATGCCTAGATTCATTTGATAATTCATTCGGGAGAGACGAAGAGATTGAAAAAAGCATAGCGCAGCTATACCTCACAAATTGTGATGCAAAAAATACCGACATCATTGACTGGATTTTACGTGAACTGGAATCAGAACACCCCTTCCTGGCTCATTTCGGGCGGAACTGGGAATGGCTGTTACGCTTTGCTGAGGTAAATGCAGAGATCCGTGAGAAAGTCATTTCCACCATATTGTCTGAGAGGATGGAGTACAAAGAATATGAATTGAATCCTGTCATTAGTGGAATTGAAGACCCACGAATCAAACAGCACCTGATAAATAAGGTAAAAACTGTTGAAGAATTTAGAATTTTCTGGTTCTTAAGTCCCTTGCTTCATAAGAGGAAGGCCGGCGACCAAGAGGTAGATTCTCTTGTCCAAGAAATTCTGCAATGGCCAGATGAAAAAAAACGACATATTGTCAGTTTATTCCCCAAAATGTTGGGCAGGGAAGAATGCATTGAAGTTCTGATTAGTCTTGCCAAGACTATGGATGGCGTCAGGACAGACCTGCTCATGTCTGCTTTTACTCAACTTGATGTTGGTGCAGATGCTGACATTACTGACTTCCTAGTTACCCACTTTTTAACTCAGCCAGACAATATGTACTCAGGCCTCAACAATTTGTTGTTGATCTGTCCGGATGAACCAAGGTTAAAAGAGTACGCGCTTTCAAAACTTGAAGATCGTAATCCACCCCTTGCAATCATTGCCTCTACTTATCACAAACTGCCTGAAGTCCGTTTACAAATAGCAAAACACGTAGGATCTCTTTCCGTTGCCATGCGCCATCAAATTATGGACGCTGCGGCCAGTGAATTTGATAGAAATGGGACTGCAGAAAAAATACTCAGCCGATATGATAATGAGGTTGACGGTCAGTTAAAAATCGAAGGTGCAATAAAATACTATCAGGCATTATTACCCGCAAACGTGGAGCGTCAAACAACTATTGACCGTTTGATATCAGATGCTCAGGTTGCAGGCCCGGATTTTGAAGAGCGCCATGCAGCTGCTTTTGCGGGACTGGTGTGTTACGGTGCCGTAAACAAGTTTGTTCGCCTCGAATGGAATAACAAGCCATTAGCTGTTTCACTGGGCTCATACAGTGGAGAATCCAAAGCCCTTTTAAGATTAGTGGCTGAGCACTGGGATGAAATTGATGTGTGTTTTGATAGAACGTTTAGGTCTCGAATCAGCCGCATAGATTCAGAAGGCTCTTTCTGGTCTCTCATATCCCCATATGTTGGTGAGAGTGTATCTTTACGAGAGAAATTCATCGATTACTGTGAAAGCTCATCTCAGGTTCTAGATGTCCAAACTTTACAGTCACTCGCAAGGGAACTTCCAAAAAGTGATTTACTTCAGAGGCACTGCTTATTAGCCATTCGAGCATTGAGAGAAGTAAAGGCCAATAACTCATGGTCGCTATACCAAAGCTACTTCGAAGCTTCCTATATATTGCGTGACCAATTTCCAGGCCTGCCTGAGCTGACAGTTCAAATATTAAAAGTACTGGCGGATACTGATTATACTCATGGCATTGCTGCTATGGCGATTTATGATCCTCACCATTCCAGCCTCGATAATCTTGTCGAAAAGATTTTTCAAGAGACAGTGTCTCAATCACGCTTTGTGACGCCTATCATTCTTGGCTCAGCAAGATCTGATAGCCAGCAACTCGGCGTTATCGTCAAAAAAATGATAAACCGCCATGATCATGATCTGTGGGACTTTCAGGACAGAATTAATCAAGCTCTCAAATTCAGGATGGGAAACGACACGGATTTAATTACATTGATGGGTGAATGGCTGGCATCGACCCCCACAGAAAGTGAAATTTCGAGTCTTTCTCGTTATCTGGCGTCTTCGGGAAAACTTGATGAAGACGCTCGGAAATTATGTCAGCATTATCTCAATGAGAGATATATCTCTTCCGGAATTCCGGCTCATGGTTACGATGCCCTCTCTGACCTCATAAGACCTGTCACGCACTCATTACTTGATGTGTTGGCAGGACCTATACACTAAAAACATGGAATTAGGGAGGATGAGGGTGTGTCACTTAACCTCCCTCCTTGCATATTAAAAATTGCTGCAGGAATCATTTCCGAAATGTGATTTTTGGTTAAATATCGTGCGATTAGAGGCGTTTTTTATCGCTTAAAAACATTTTTTGCATAGTCATAGCAATGCTGTTCTGTACAAAAAATAGTTACGGGACACACCCTAGAGTTTATATCGATCTGTCCCTCGAACCACCAAGGAACTAGAGAACCACCTAGGGGGGTCAGTTGCTTCAGCGAACTAAAGGACGTATCAGGCTGACACCACCAAGGCTGACACGCTGCATTTACGCTTACACATGAAAGCGGTAACCAACTCATTCCTATTGTTTGAGGTGACTTATTAACGGTAACTATTTAATGGTAATCACCCTCAATAAGCACTACCAAGCATTAAGGAGTGACTATCATGTTCCAGCAGAACACTAATCTCGTTCCTGAACGTCGTATCCTGCGTCGGGCTGAAGTTGAAGCCAAAACAGGCTTTAAAAGAGCACACATTTACAACCTGATGAAGGAGGGGAAGTTTCCCAAAGCTCTGCACCTCGGCGTCCGCGCAGTCGGATGGGACTCTGCCGAAATCGATCAGTGGATCACTGATCGTCTCAAAGAACGCGCCTAACTGCTCCCAGTCACTCGTTACCAGGAGCAGGCTATGCAGGTGATTTCTGTTATTTCGACAAACGGTGACGTGGGTAAAACAGCCCTTACTGCCAACTCAGGAAGTTTCGTTGCTGATGCCAGATTGCGCGTACTTCCGCTCAATCTGGATATGCAGCCTACGCTGTCCTCTTACTATGAGAGGATCAGCCACGCCCCTAGCGGCATCGATGAACGGCTGGCTTTCAACATGCAGGATCTACGCACAGTCCTGTTGGAGCTGGAATTACTGACGTGGCAGCAAGCTATTTCGCCAGTCACGCCAGAAACACTCGCTGCTCAGGAGTTGAGTCTGGGCCCCGTGCAACTGGTCGCGGACATCGCACCTTACCGCAACCTGGGCATGACACCTTCACCGCTACATCTGCTGATCAATCGCGTACTGGCAGTGTCGTCCAATCAAAAAACCTTAAACCTGATTTTGCAGGAGCAAGCGGACATTCACATTCTGGACACAGAGATACCAGTAATGAAGCCTTTCCTCATGCAACAACTCTCTGCCTGCAAGCGCATCGCGTTGATACGTACCAGACACGTTCTGCACGAGAAATCATGTGTAACCTGGCAACAGAGTTGTTGCCCCAGTGGCATGAGCCGTTCATACAGGTCACAGGAAAAACCAGCGGAGGGCATGCCCATGTCAACTGCCCGTGAATTGGCTCGAGGCCACAAGCAGTTACTACCACTGATCGAATACGCACTGAAAGAAGGATGGGGGGTTGTGTGTACCTCTGGTGGGCATTTGAAGTTCACCAAGCCTGGTATGCCACCGATTTTCACCGGCTCGACAGCCAGCGACTACTGTGCTGGGCGTAATACGCGCGCCTTACTACGGCGAACACGGCACCAGTTTGCTACTGACGAATCCTCTCCTAAAAAGTGAGGCCGCTATGCCTGACATTTCCGTACAAGACCTTGCCGGCAAACTACTGAGCGAAGGCTTCACGAGCAAAGTACAGATTGCCGAGGTGTTGAGCGCACCTGTTGCAGAAACAGCGATGATTGTCACGCTCGACGAACTATCACCCTATGAGTTCAATCCACGCCTGACCCGTAACCCGCTCTACGACGAGATCAAAGCCTCAATACGCGAGCGTGGGCTAGACTCACCGCCCACCATCACCCAGCGTCCAGGGGCAAAGGGCTATATCATTCGCACCGGAGGCAATACCAGACTCTCGATCCTGCGCGAGCTCTGGACGGAGACCAGGGATGAACGCTTCTTCCGCATTCCCTGTCTGTTTCGCCCATGGCCGGAACGTGGTGACATCATCACATTGACAGGGCATCTGGCTGAGGACGAGCTGCACGGTGGTTTGTCATTTATTGAACGTGCTCTGGGCGTCAATAAAGCACGAGAACTCTATGAGCAAGAGGCAGGAAAAGCACTGTCACAGTCAGAACTGGCCCGGCGTCTCAAAGCCGATGGCTACCCCATCTCCCAGCCTCATATCAGCCGCATGCAAGAA
The DNA here is from genome assembly GCF_009372235.1 of Dickeya oryzae. Classification (GTDB taxonomy): domain Bacteria; phylum Pseudomonadota; class Gammaproteobacteria; order Enterobacterales; family Enterobacteriaceae; genus Dickeya; species Dickeya oryzae. The sequence continues at coordinate 263,971 of NZ_ML762922.1, forward strand.
GCCATTCAATACTTGCTCCCGGCCATCCCTACGGTTCTTTATGCGGGCCTAGGAAGGCATCAGGTTGAACAATTGACCAGCCTGCGACGCGCTGCTGAACGAGCCTGGTCTGCTTGCGGCACCAATGCGCACCATCACATCGACTTCACCACCTTATTCCAGGATGTATTGGTAATGTTCGACAGTACGCCGGAAAATTTCACTGTCCAGCGTGTACAAGATGAGTTGATCGGACAAATGGCCGATCTGCTGGAGATGGAATACGACACGTTGGCATTCGAGATCACCGACTCCGACCGACGCTGGCAGTTACTCAGTAACGAAGCACCATTGGCTGAATCCGGAGTATCGACCCTACAAGGTAAACCACCACTATCAGCAGCGAAGCACGAAGCCATATCTGGGCCCACACAGTTCAGTGACGCCGTTTCACCAACAAGCAACAAGAAGTCTGCACCATCTGCGTCACCCCCAACTGAACCTGTTAGTCACCCCCCACAAGGTAAATCAGCAACAGAAAACGGCGGACATGCCGCCCAGTTGCAACAGCATGTTGTTTCTCCGGCAAGCACAACCAAACGACTACAGTCGATCCAGCGCCTGGTCGCCGACCATACCGGCGAGACATTGCCGGATTTCGAACGCAATGTCTTGCAATCCATTCCTATCCAAGCCGACAGCCTGTATCCGATCACCGATATCTGGTACATCGAAACAGCACTCAATGAGCCAGCTCGACTACGCACCCATATCGCACAGTTTGCAGCCGAAATCGCTCACGAAGTCGGCGCAAAAGATGCCATTGAACCATACGAAAACGGCATCGGATTCAGTTGTCAGTACGCCGATGATAGAGTCAACACAAACACATCAGCACCAATGGCGCTGGCGCTACTGCACGCTCTGAGTACCCCCTATCTGCCTGCTACACATCCTATTTCAGATACCACATCTATGATGTCGTTCGGGCAACTCGGGTATTTGTTGCAGGGGATACCGGACGCGAGCAATGACGCAAACGCTGCACCGCAGCGGCTCAATGACAGTGCGCTGGTAAAGCTGTTCCGATTGCTGCGGCTGGCACGTCGGCTGATCGACATGGAGAACGGCAGACAAGATGACAACGACGGCATGTCCGGATCATGAGGAGCACAACCATGACCGGTCCACACCCTCTCAACCAGGCTGTCATCGCGCAAGCCCTGCATGATTTGCGCAATGGTCAACTACGCAAAGCCAAATCCATGGGATTTGATGACACTGACCTCGATGCACTGAAGCATCCTGCCATGGCCAGCGTGCTGGCCAACGCCAACGTATCCTGGTGTTCGGTAGTGGTTAATCGTGATGTGCTGCGTCGGCTGCTGCATCAGGTTGATGATGTCACCGAAGAGATTGCCAAAACAGATCGGCTACTGCGCCTGGGTGCAAGCACCGAACTTATCAGCAAATTCTTCGGACTCACCCATCAGGAAATCGCGTTACGTCGTAGCGTCCTCGGACTACCCAAAAGAAAAGGACGCCATCCCGTTATGACCGAAGAACAGGATACCGATCTGTGGCATCGATGGGCTGCTGCGATGAAATCACAGCAAGTGGCGCTCAATGACGATATGCATATGCTGGGTATCGCAGCGGATCTCGCCGAGGCTACAGATCTGCCGCTATCCGTTATCTGGAGCGCCATACGCGGATGGATTGATGAAGGACAAACCTGATGACAGGAGGCCAGCCACACACAAACGGCCCCATCCGGCTGAATGAGCTGTTCGACCAGGCTTTCGCCCATCTGCAACCGCAATCTGCGAAATCGGTTCAATCCACCTCATCGCCTGCGGCAACTGATGGTTTCCTTTTCAGCGGCAATCACCACGACAGTGTGCCACGGGCACTGCTGATGGACAGGCGGCTAACCCCGCTTGAACGTAACGGCTGGCAAGTTTTCCGGCTGATGCTCGCAGAGGATGGCATCACCGCGATGCCGACGTACGATCAGCTCGCTCCATGGCTCGCCTCCATGCCGTGCGCTGCCAGAGCGTCTCACGAAACGGTTGCACGCACCCTGACTATGCTGCGCCTGACCCGATGGATCAGCCTGGTCAGGCGCAGACGCGATCCACGCACAGGCCGCATTCTGGGTAACCTCTATGTACTACACGATGACCCGCTCACTTCCTATGAGGCAATCCAGCTTGACGCCGACTACCTGGCTCTGGTCAGCCAGTCGCTGACGCATACCAGCAAATCCATCCAGCGCGTTGGCGTGTATACACTACGAGAAATATCCCAGGACCCGATGCTCAGTGGTCAGGTACTGCCGACCCGATTACAGGTTCTGGCACAACGTCTGGCCGCTCAGGGCTGGAGCATGGAGTCAGGTTACCCACAGGATATGAACGATTGCGATTCCGAAGAAGGGACAACACCCCTTCTTCGGAATGATGGCGGCCAGACTTCGGATTCCGAAGCTGGCCTGAGAGCCCGCGACATCAACACACTTCGGAATCCGAAGAGCATCAGTACAGTACATACAAAAGAAAATAATAAAAAAATACTTACAGTACCGCGCGCGCAAGGGCTCAGGATGCTTCGTTTACCTGAGCGCTTTATGGCACTTAGGGTTGAGCAGCAATCCGGTGCTCTCACCGCATTACAGTCGGTTGAACCAACGCTGCACCAGGCAGTCCTCGACGAATGGGATGCCCGATGCACGACAACTACCATTCGCAACCCTACTGGCTATCTGTTCGGCATCATCCAGAAAGCCCTGCGCGACGACTTCCGAGCCTGGGCAGGGCAGAAGGACAACACCCAAAAAACGCTCGCCGCCAAACCTCATGACGTCCCCACGCCACCACGGCCATCTACGGTGAACAGAGATGTCGCGCTGGCACATCTGGCGCGGTTGCGCAAATTGCTGGATACCCCCTGAGCTCGATATATCCATGAGCATCCATGGTCGTCTATACCCGGGGTATAGCTGCACACACAGCCTTCCATTGCCAGGCATCCGGCTCTTCGCAAAACAGGCTGACCACCAGTGCGGTTTCATGACTGACGGTCTTCCTGTTGCAGCCGAAGCTGACGACTCGTTTCACTACAGAGAATCATCACTATGGCCAGCGAAAACCGTGCCACTGAATCTTTGCAATTGAATCTGGGGTCATTGCGCAGTGCGATGTCACTGACGTTGCATACTCACCACGCATCACGAATCTGGCACGGCCGCGCAGCAACAGAAGGCAAACCCGGCATCGTCGGCCTGAACGGATTTGTCTCCATCATGAACAAGCTCAAGCGAGGTGCCGAGCAGGACGATCCCTACTCCGACTGGTGGATGCTGTGCATCGAAGACAAGCTGGCGCTCACCAAAGAACAGCTCCAGATCTTACGCCAACAAGTGGATCAGGCACTGGCTGACGTACCTCCCGCGCTAAGCCTTGGTGAAAACATGAACGTGCAACCCGTCAGACTACCGCTGTTTGTATCCTCGCAACTGGGCTTTATGGCGGTCTATTTACTGGCCGACTACGACGATCTTGCGCGTCGCCTAATCCTGGCTCACCACACTGCACTGATCGACCGTTCAACCCTCGAACGCTGGCTCAATGACGGAGCCCATGCCCTGCGCAGTCTCTTCAGCCTGGCACAGCAATACCGTTACTCCGGTACCCGGCGCGACGACTTCGCCGCCAACAATGCCGCGGCCCGAGCCGCAGTAGAAAAGTTCGGAGAGCTGCCGCAGGACGTGCTCGAAGGCACGCGTCGTTCACGCTTCGCACCGCCCTTGATCCGACGTGGGCAAGCGAACACAGCCCAATCAAGCACCACTAATCAGACACCATCACCAGTGAACGAGGCTGCTAATACCCCTGCCGATGACAGTGAAAACCCGACAGAAGGTGCAAAAGATAGTGAGGGTGACCACGTATGATCACATTAACTCGCTTCACCATGCTGGAACACACCACCTTCCAGCAGTTGGAACATGCAGGCTACCTAAAAGGCCTTTTAAAACCTTTTAAAGGTAAAGGGGCACTCGATGACTGGGCCAGCCAATGTGAGGCATTACGCAACAACGTGATCGTGCTGGCACAGCGGCAAGTTCTGGCGCAGGCACGCAGCCACCCCTTCAACCTGCTACCGGTACAACTGGCCCAGCAAGCCACTGGCGCAGGCACCACCTTTCTGCGCTGGCGCAACCTCGACCGTAGCAGCATGGGTGTGGCGTTGTGGCAGGAGATGATGGCCAACCCAGCCACGCCGCCTGGACTCATCGACGATTTGTACGCAATCGAAACCCAGCGGGCTGTGCTGAATATGCAGATTAGCCTGTTGCACACACTCGCACGCCAAGCCAGAGACTGCGCCAGCAAGCTGGCCGATGCCGACGACGCTTATCTGCGCCGGACAGGCCATCAGGCAGAGCTGAACCATCCCCCCCCAAAGGGAGCCACATGAAATTTCAAGCATCGGCACAACGCCGTTGACTGTTTCCGCCTGCATCGTCTTTTACGGAAGATCTGAAAAAATTCAAAGCCGGATCCGCCAATGCTGTCGACCTAAGGTATCTCGTTTGAATGTCAGACTTTTTTCCTGAATTGATGTAATGTACTTAGGATTAATCTGACTGCTTACATGCAAAGGGATCGATCAGAATGGCTGCTAGGCAAAATATCCCAGCGCAATTGCGCTTGAAGGAAATACAGATTCAGAGCCTAAAAGGGATTTCTAACTGCACCATCACATTTCCTGCTGACAAAAAAGTCACTGCCATCATGGGGATGAACGGATCCGGAAAGTCGACAATCATTCATGCCCTTGCCTGCTGCTACAAACCGCGTAATGCTACCTCGAAAGAAAACAACCGGTTCTCTGATTTCTTTACTCCTCACGATGATAACAACTGGCGTGACAGTGGTTTTACAGCCCATTTTTTTGCAGGAGCGCTGAACAATCAGGGCAACAGGATTATGTTTGTTCCCACGCCTGCACCCGATGATATTTTTATCCAGCTATATTCTAAAGTCAGCCGCTGGCAGCCGGTGTATGCACGTCGGCCCGTCAAGGAGTCCATATATCTCGGGCTACAGACACTCGGAACGTTATCTGATGATCTCGCTGCGTCCCGTCATGCAAGGTATACCAGCCATGTCTTCGAACCCGCACATATTAAACAAAAAATACTGGATTCAATGTGTCGAGTTCTTGAGGCTAATTACTCAGATTTAATGATCTGTACTACGCAGAAAGGCTATACCTTTTATAAGTTTACCAAAAACGGTATCTCCTATACCGAACACACTATGGGGGCGGGGGAGAAGCGTGTATTTGAAGTGCTGAAAGCCGTACATGACCCCTCCATTCGGCCAAATGGATTGCTTCTTATTGACGAACTCGATGTTCTGCTCCATGAGAAAGCCTTTAAAAAGCTGGTTACTGAGCTGATCGAAATAGCGGAAGAATCTCTACTTGAAATTGTTTTTTCAACGCACAGAGAATCTATCATTCAGTTCAAGAGAGTGATCAATATTGTCAGTATTTTTAATATGGGCACTGGGATCCGAGCATTTCCTGGAGTATCAGCTGATGCGCTGCGTCAGCTGACCGATATTCAGCCTGAAATGGTCAATGTTTTTGTTGAAGATGAACTGGCACGTACGGCCATTAATGTGCTTCTAGAGCGAGAGGCGTTGACCGATAAGGTCGATGTTCAAATTTTCGGCGCTGCAGAAAACTCTGCTGTCGTACTTGCGGGGCTTTTGCTTTCCGGCAGAGACATTGGAAAGGTTATGTGTGTGCTGGATGGCGATGTGTATCGTGATGAACAGGAAAAGCTGAAAATCATTCAGAAGTGCCTGACAGGAACGGATACAGTGAAACAACAACAACGTCGAGACGTTCTGAGCAGGATCTTTGAGTTTACTCTTCAGTCATTTCCTCAAAAAGGTGCCCCGGAACATAATCATAAATGTTGGTTTGAGGCGATTGATCCGGCAGCTATCGCGAAGGAAGAGTATGCTGAATACATGAAACTCAAGCAGTTTTCCATGTCGATTAACGGGCTGGCAGACTGGCATGATTACTACGACAAGCTGAATCAGCTGGCACGAAAAACCAACATTGAACATACCATTCTAAGCTATATCAGCAAATACTCCCCGACGTGGAATAATTATATTTCAGCGGTCCGTCGGGAGATTATCAACCGGGCTGCCGAACTAGAATGAGGATATACAGGGCAGCACTTTTGTTGCCCTGCTGCAGTACTTCTCTGCCGTACGGTTTTACTCTTCCTCCAGATCGCAGTGACTGCAATGCTCTTCCATTCGGTAACCGCCGCATTCGCACGGCTCCATAGGAACAAACCCACCCTCCTTGCTGTAGTAACAAGTATGGCAAAGGCAGGCCCCTGCCCTGTACTTTGGTACGTAGATCACTGAATACCAGTTGCACTCTGGGCACTGCTGAAAATTACATACCTGCAGGTCGGTCAGCCTGAAATCACAACAGATACAATGTGAGCTGACTGGGTAGCTCTCACCGGCGTAGACAATAAAGTGCGACCAGTTTTCGCAGGCGGGACAAAGTGCCAGCACATATTCCTCTGGTGTGGTGATCCCCATAAACCGAGCCTCCAGATCAATAAATTGTCTGCGCACAGCAGAGTCCCAGGAATTATGCGTTTCATCGGCCTGCAGCAGAATGAACGCTGGTCGAAAGATTAGCCGGTACAATTCAGCCAGCTGCATCGCCAGACTTTCCGGACTGACTTCCAGAGCAAAATGCTGAAGGTTATTCCTCATCTGCGCTACAGCACTCATCAGTTGAAGTCCGGAATCCGAAAAATCACTCCGGTGATGCGTTTTTACAAGGTCGCACAGCTCGCTAATCTTCACGGACTGGCACCGGTGCAGTTCGCTTTCTGTGGGAAATGCTGGATCTTTGCAATGCCTTTTCAGGGACATTGGTGTGAAAATCCTTTCAGTTCCCTGACGCGAAACGACAGCCTTCAGCAACAACTCTGCCGCCTGAAAGAGATTAAGCAGGCACTGTTTGTAATCACGTCGGTTCTGGCTTTCCCGGGATTTACTGAAATACTCAAGCCCGGTTTCTACTGAGTCCAGCGCATTTTCCAGTAAAGTAAAACGCACCATATCAGAGATCCCCGTACAGGCAGCGCAGCCCGGTCAGGGCGTCCGCCAGCGGTCCGGTATCTGCAGCCACGGTCAGTTGGCTGACCAGTGAATCAAAGGCCTCTGCCGGCAGAAAAATTCTTAATCCGTCGATACCGAAGAACCCTTCTTCTGTGACGTGTCCGGGTGGGGAGAACATGACGCGCTCGCCCTGATGGCCGTGCGCCAGCGCATCCGGATGACGGGCATACAGCGTGAACAGGCCCAGCAGTTCGGAGAAGGCTTCCCAGCCATACGGCACCACGAAGTCCTGCCCGGTGATTATCAGGTGTAGTCGCGGCGTGTCATACCATGCTCCAGGACGCTGACCTGGATGCTGACCGTCAACACGCAAATCGAGGCGCAGCGTGCCGGCCTCAAGAGTTTGTACAATAGCCGGAATAACCGGTCGCAAGTCCTGTGCCAGTGCAGCAGCCTTTTCTCCAGTCCAGCCCAGCCCACGCAGAACCAGCGGAAAAATGTCTTTCAGACGCGGCAGGGTGAAAATCTCAGCCAGCCGGCTGTCGGGAACGTCCGCCAGTTCAAAACAGTTGCTCTCCATCGGACGTAGGAGGCACTCAGCATACATCTGATCAACGACCGGGCGCAGTTCCGCCAGGAACCGGTCAAACTCCTCCGTCCAGTTCTCACCGGCCAGCCGGAAGATCCCCCTCAGGTAGGGAGCGTCCACCGGACGGTCAAGTGCCACCTGCCAGGCCAGCAGATCGCGGGTGATATCCAGCAGCGTGCGCAGGGCCGGGAGGATCGCCAACCTACCCTGCCCGCGCAGAAAGGCCTCCCGGGCGTAAGTCAGCATGAAGCGCAGCTCATCGCGGGAGACCGGGGCGGTGCCGAAGGTCTGGCCAAGAATAATATGCCGGTACAGCTGCCGGACCGTGGCCTCCGGATCGGCAATCAGTTGAAAATATCCGTCACCGGCGGCGGCCGTTTTCAGACCGTCATCAAGGAAACGTTCGGCCAGGGCGTTGACCGAGGTATTTTCGCGACCGGCACGCACTTTCAACGCCTCTATCAGCTTTTTATGAAAACGCAGGTTAAGCTGGCTAAGCATCATTGTTCCTTTCATCTTTGTTTTAATTTTAATGCTAGCATAGCACTCAACGATTAAGCTATTTATTGAAGTGATGATAAATAAAAATGTATGAATGAAGTATGTAATCTACAATGTGATGCTTACGTTGCTATACCTGCGTCTTTTCCTTTTCATTTCATCGGAGATCCGGAAACTCCAAGTTCCGCATCTTTCATCACCGCACCGACGCTCAGCGGCTCAATGACACAAGATTTACTCCTTTTTAGATGACTGCTTTGCTATAGATCGCAAAGGGTTTTTCATTGATTGATTAGAGAATGATTCCTATTAATTATCAAAGAGATATCCAACGGGGATCAGAGGGATGCCCCATGAATACCGAAGAGGTGTAGTAATCCGGCGATTGCCAGAAATAGAAACGCTATACAGCCATGGCCAACCGTTGTTTAGGGGTCTATCCGCCCAGTACCATGTTTGGCATTCATGATTGTAGGACCACATCCATTCTGCCGCTGCACGCTGGACCTTGGAGTAGCCCCATGTACGTCTTGGTGTGCCCTGTGGTCTCACAATCTATCTAAAAGACCATTGCAGCGAGGTGTCCAGCGCCCTCCTGGTGGGAGGTCAGCGACTGGGTTGCAACTGCCTCCCACACCGATGAACCTGCCATCAGGAGCCAGGAATGCCGGTTATCCTCTCGGACCGTTCGGTTTCTTATCGGCGTCCACCGCCTTAACAAACATCTTCCAGTCGTGACTTTCTTCGCGGCAGTTGCTGCACGGAGGCAGCTTCTCGCACTCGCGATTGATCACATCCTCGAAGCCGCAGTTCTGGCACTCGTATATGCCGGGACTGCCTGGCTTGGTGCCTACACGGCGCAGGCGCTCATATTGCTCGGCATGGTCGGTTAGGCGTACTGCACTGCATTGGTACTGCTGTAGAAGGCCATGATCAGTTCTCCTTGGTAATGGCGTCGGTTGTCAGTTTGGAGGCCAGGGTTGGTGAGGCCAGGTTTTTATGGGAGCAAAATAGGGGGACACAAGGGATAAACACAATATGTTGTGGTTTTTGCTAGTTGGTGAACTACAACGGATAGAAACGCGATGAAAAGTTTGATGGCACTTTATTTGTAAGGGTGAAACTCTATTTCCAAGGATGAATCTTTATTTTCATCCCACAACCTCGAGCTCTTCCTGCCAACACATTACCAACAAAACAAGAAGGCGTGTACATGCCGCCCCCTTAAGAGGGAAATGCGTTTGGGTAAAACACGCGGGATAGTGCAAATTTCACAGATACACCAAACCCTTCAGGTACTCTGCCAGCCTTCCTTGAGCTCCAAGCGTCGATGCTCGACCCATTTGAGGAATACAGCCTTGGTGTACTCGTCGGCCAAGCGCACTGCTTGGCACTTATGCTTGCGGTCGACTTTAAGGTTGATACCTTTGCCCAGACTCACCGAATGATTCGGCATATCAGATTAGAAAATCAAATACGGTAGTTCGCAATCCATATTCTTTATAAGTTTATATTCTTGATACAGGAATACTCGACGGCATGATTCACATGCCGAGAGAATTCCATGCGGTTATTTCTGTGTGAAAAGCCTTCTCAGGGCAAAGACATCGGGCGTGTGCTGGGTACTACTCAGCGAGGCAATGGTTGCCTCACAGGTTCAGGCATCACCGTGACCTGGTGCATTGGCCATCTCGTTGAAGCGGCACCACCCGAAACTTATGGTGAGCAGTACAAACGCTGGTCTATCGAACAGTTGCCGATTATCCCCGAGTGCTGGCGTATCGAAGTCAAATCCAAGACCGCCTCGCAATTCAACGTCGTCAAAGAGCTTCTGAGCAAGGCAACCGGACTGGTCATCGCGACCGATGCGGATCGTGAAGGCGAACTGATCGCCCGCGAGATCATCGAGCTATGCGGCTATCGCGGCCCTATCCAACGCCTGTGGCTATCAGCGTTGAACGACACGTCGATCCGCAAAGCCCTGTCGGTTCTCAGACCATCTGACGAGACGCTACCGATGTACTTCTCGGCACTGGCTCGTTCCCGTGCGGACTGGCTGATCGGCATGAACCTCAGTCGCCTGTTCACCGTGCTGGGACGACAGGCCGGATACGACGGCGTACTCTCCGTTGGCCGGGTACAAACCCCGACACTGAAACTGGTTGTCGATCGCGACCGAGAAATTGCACGCTTTGTCTCTGTACCGTTCTGGGCTGTTGAAGTCGTGCTGTCGAGCGCGGGTCAATCTTTCACTGCAGCCTGGCTGCCACCTGATACAGAGACTGATAATGCGGGTCGCTGTCTGCAGGAACCCATCGCCCGGCAGGCAACCGAACGTATGCGTGTTACTGGCAGCGCACAGGTAACGTCAGTCGAAACAGAACGCATGCGTGAAAGCCCCCCGCTGCCGTTCGATCTGGGAACGCTGCAAGAGGTCTGTTCGAGGCAACTGGGCTTCGACGTACAGGAAACGCTGGAAATCGCTCAGGCACTGTACGAAACGCACAAAGCAACAACGTACCCGCGTTCAGACTCCGGCTACCTGCCCGAAAGCATGTTCGCCGAGGTGCCTATTGTATTCGATAGCTTGCTCAAGACCGATCCAGGCCTGAGGCCGATCGTCGATCTGTTAGACAGAAACCAGCGCTCACGCGCCTGGAACGACAGCAAAGTTACTGCGCACCATGGCATCATTCCCACGCTCGAACCCGCTAACCTGGCAGCCATGAGCGATAAGGAGCGGGCAGTTTATACGCTGATCCGTACCCACTACCTGGCGCAGTTTTTGCCACATCATGAATTCGACCATACCACTGCATACCTGTCTTGCGCAGGCGAGATGCTGCAGGCGGTCGGCAAGCAAGTAGTCGTAGTCGGCTGGCGACAGGTATTCACCGAGCCTAAGCCTGACGACGATGGCGATACCACATCACGCAGTCAGGTTCTGCCACCGCTGAACGAAGGATTGTCCTGCCAGATCACTGGCATCAGCTGCAAAGCACTCAAGACATCGCCACCACGCCCTTATACCCAGGGTGAACTGGTTAAAGCGATGAAGAGCGTTGCCAAACTGGTCTCAAATCCACGCCTGAAGCAAACGTTGAAAGACACCACCGGTATTGGTACTGAGGCGACACGCGCCAATATCATCAAGGGATTGCTTGACCGTGGCTATCTCTTGAAGAAAGGCAGCTCGGTACGCGCTTCCGATGCCGCCTTCACACTTATCGATGCCGTTCCCGGTGCCATTGCCGACCCCGGCATGACCGCCATATGGGAACAGGCGTTGGATATGATCGAATCAGGCCAGCTCACACTCGACGTCTTCATCGACAAGCAGTCAGCCTGGATTGCCCAACTGGTACAGCAGTATCGGGGAGCATCCTTATCCATCAAGATGCCACAGGGGCCCGCATGCCCTGAATGCAGCACGCCCATGCATCAGAGGCCCGGCAAGAACGGAGCGTTCTGGTCTTGCCCGCGCTATCCCGATTGCAGAGGCTCGCTACCTTTCGACGGCGGCAAGCGTAAACGCACCACGCCGCGCAAACGTAACAGCAGTCTCCAGGCATCCTGAGTCCCCCTACACCTGAAGAGCCCTGTCACGTCTTCTTGATGACATGCCGCCATCCCGCGTCCGTGCGGGAATCCCGGCGCACCAGCCTTCTACTAAACCGTGCGCACCTCGCTATGCAACGGCAGCGAGGCAAGAAGGCAACTCGTCCACGGATCGCACCAGACGCGCTCCCCCTTATCCGACATTTCCGCTCTCCATGAAGGGTTTCCTGATGCCTTGCTCTGATGGTCAGGTCTGAGGAAACCCTTCCGGGGTTGGCGGTATTCGTTGCCGTGCCCAACGGCGAAAAACTGGGCTCCCTTTGTGTGTGGATACATGCCAGAGGATTCCGGCCACAACCACGATAACGGCCGGGTGCGATTGCTGCGACAGCGAACGGTTTTGACGACAACCGCATCCTGGAACAGCCCATGGGTGGTTTCTTCCTACCGAGTCGGAGGCCAGCAGGTCCCCGACACTTTTTCTCCTGAGTGACGACACACCGCTCAGGCCTGTAACCCATAACTCAACAAACAGGAGACTTAATGGACACACACCACACATCCCATATGCTGCAATACGGCAGCGTATGCAGCGGCATCGAGGCAGTCAGCCTCGCCTGGGAGCCACTTGGCCTGCAAGCAGCCTGGTTCTCGGAAGTTGATCCATTTCCGAATGCCGTACTCGCGTATCGCTATCCCCATATCCCCAATCTCGGCGATATAACTCGCATCGCCGACCGTGTACAAAACGGTGAAATCACAGCCCCAGACATTCTTGTCGGCGGTACACCTTGTGTCACTAACGATGCGAAAGTGGGTCTTCCGCAACCTGTTAAGGTATCGGAGAAAATCGATCAAGTCCGTGGCATAGTCTCTCTGTCGTTCAGGGAGCTGCTGTGCTGACCCTAGGTACAGAAGATGGTATCTTGATCTTACCCACCATTAGTGGACACGCGACTAAGTGAGTAAACTCTCAAGTAAGAGGTGATTACTCATGACAAAACCAGCATCAACCAGCAAAACAGCCCGTAAACAGTACACACCCGAATTCCGCGATGAAGCCCTGAAACTCGCTGAACACATCGGTGTCGCTGCCGCTGCCCGCGAGCTCAGCCTGTATGAATCCCAGCTCTACAACTGGCGCAGTAAACAACAGCAACAGATGACCTCCTCAGAGCGCGAGAATGAACTGGCGGCCGAAAATGCCCGTCTCAAACGCCAACTGGCGGAACAGGCTGAGGAGCTGGCCATTCTCCAAAAGGCTGCGACATACTTCGCGAAGCGCCTGAAATGAAGTATGTCTTTATTGAAAAGCATCGGGCAGAGTTCAGTATCAAAGCGATGTGTCGGGTGCTTCGGGTTGCCCGAAGCGGCTGGTATGCCTGGTGTCTGCGTCGTCACCAACTGAGCCACCGGCAACAGTTCCGGCTCGTTTGTGATGATGCTGTTCGCAACGCATTCGCTGAGGCAAAACAGCGCTATGGTGCACCACGCCTTGCTGATGAGTTGCCGGAGTACAACATCAAAACCATCGCCGCCAGCCTGCGCCGTCAGGGATTACGGGCAAAAGCCAGCCGAAAATTCAGCCCGGTCAGCTACCGTGAACATGGTCTGCCGGTATCGGAAAACCTGCTGAAGCAGGACTTTATCGCCAGCGGCCCGAACCAGAAGTGGGTGGGTGACATCACTTACTTACGTACAGATGAGGGCTGGCTGTATCTGGCGGTGGTGATGGACCTGTGGTCTCGTGCCGTTATTGGCTGGTCGATGTCCGCACGAATGACGGCGAAACTGGCCTGCGATGCGTTACAGATGGCACTCTGGCGGCGTAAACGCCCGAAAAACGTTATCGTTCGGCGGGCAGTACTGTTCAACGGATTATCAGGCATTACTGAAGCGGCACAGCCTGCACGGCAGCATGAGCGCAAAAGGTTGTTGCTACGATAATGCGTGCGCGGAAAGCTTCTTTCATTCACTGAAAGTGGAATGTATCCACGGAGAGCGTTTTAGCGACCGTGAAATTATGCGGACGACGGTATTTAATTATATCGAGTGTGATTACAATCGGTGGCGTCGTCACAGTGCCTGTGGCGGTCTCAGCCCGGAACAGTTTGAAAACAAAAACCTCGCTTAGGGCTGTGTCCACATTACGTGGGTAGGATCATCTAGACATGCCAACTGCTCACGACTAACTACAGCAAGGACTTCCTTCCCTACCAGAGACAATCCGTCATGGCATCATACAAGCCACTGGAATGTCCCCCGAACGATCAGCCTCTTAAAAGCACAACGTGTTGATCGCCTATCTGATCGACATATCTCAAGTAACCATTCTTCTCTGTATCTTCCGCAGTGAAACGGCACTACACAGCGCGTATACAAAGTTATGTGTAGCATGCCAAGGCAACTTTATTTTCATCAAGAAATAACTATCCCAACACAAAAGTCCATTTAATATAGTGTGGCATTTTTTTCCTCTGTAAAAATCAAACTTCAATAAATTATATACTATGTTTCGATTTTTAACTCCAGGAGCATTGCTCATCTCAATCTTATAGAAAAGCTAATGACTCTTAAGGAAAAATGTTTAAAATTATTACAATCGCAATTGCAATAAAGCGACATTATTATCATTTTTTGTTTATTTTCTTGTTCAAGAATGGTGCAAATTAAATATAAAACCAAGAAAATTAAAAAAACAACACTATCTGTTTACCATTTGAAATATTTTCATAAAAAAAACAAACAAGCATATTCAGATTTTATTATTGAAAAAAAGAAGAAAAACTCATAAAACGAAAACAGGGCCAAACGATAGTATTCGTTAATAAAATAAAGATTAAGGAGGATATAATGATTAGCGTATCCAGCAACTAATTGCATGCCAAATAGACGGGGAAGGTCCTCCCCGTCATCCTCTTTTATTAAATGGAAATTTAACATATGCTTTATACTGGCAAATATATTCAAGTCGGGCGTTATAAAAAAGGAGGAGTCTTCGGAGTAGGCTCTAAGCAGATTATCTTTAACGAAAGAATAGACTTTGAAGATATCGTCAAAATAGCAAGTTTTTGGAAAACCCCGTCAGACCCAAATAGCTTCGTTGAAAAAGCAAAAAAAAATTTTCCTGAAATGTCGGTTTCAAAAATCGAGAATTGTATTCAGTTTCTTTTTGATAACAACAGTTTAATGGAAAATAATGACTTCAACAGCAATGACAGGTATAGCCGAAATAGCCTGTATTATAATTATATGGGTGCTAATTCAAAAGACGTTCAGGAAAAAATCCAGAATTCTTCTGTCACCCTTATTGGATGTGGAGGGATAGGTAATCATCTATCCTATCTATTAGCGACATCTGGTATCGGAAAAATAACATTAGTAGACAATGATAAAGTTGAGCTAAGCAACCTCACTCGCCAAGTTCTGTTTACAGAGAAGGATGTTGGAAATTCGAAGACAGAGGTGTTGAAGCGTGAACTTTTAAAACGAAGAAATGATGTTGCCATAGATATAATTGAATGTACTATCACTTCTGAAGATGACTTATATAAAATACCAAAATCAGACATCTTTATAATTTCCGCCGACCATCCTTTTAGCTTAATGGATTGGGTAAATTCATACTGTGTCGCGCATAATCAACCTTATATCAATGTAGGTTATATTAATGACATCTCCGTAGTCGGACCATTTTTTATCCCTGGAGTCACCTCCTGTTTTAAATGTGCAGAAATCACACCAGACTATACGCAAAAGGATAGTTTAAGTGATTATTTAAAAATAATTAATGGTGATTTCAAAGCTGCAACGTTTCCAGGAGTGAATGGCGTGGCGGCTTCGTATGCATTTGGCGATATCATCAAGTTTTTAGGTGGCTTTGGTGATATTTTAAGTAAAAATAAAAGAATAGGAATACACTCCTCCATAATTAAAATTGAAGAGCAATTGATTCCCAAAAATGAGAGGTGCTTCGTATGTTCTCGCCTATGAAAAAACTCATTCTATTCAATGTATTATTTAATTCATTCAGAATGCTCATAGGAGCAACGTCTGCTATCTATCTATTAAATCACGGACTTAGCTTGATCGATCTTGCATTCATGAAGACTATGCAATCCGTGATATTTTTTATGCTTGATATTCCTTCATCATATTTAGCCGATAAAATCAGCCGCAAGTACATGTTAGTTTTATCGGTTATTTTTGGTGGGTTATGGCTGATTATAACAGGAATAGCCGAAAGTAAAGCCATATTTTATTTAGCCGAAGTATTCAACTCTTTCTCGTTAAGTATATTTGGTGGAGTCTATTTTTCATATCTCATAGATAATACTCAGGATAATGAAAAAGAAGAAATTCATAAAATCCTTGGAAAAAGCAACAAGTACCAGTATTTATTTATGGCTTTTAGTGCACTCTTAGGCTCCTATCTTTCTTCATACAATGACAGACTGGTATGGATTCTAGCTGGCTCCGGATGCCTACTGATTGTCATGACTCTGACATGGTCCTTACCTAAACCGGTAGTGAAGAAAAGACTTGAGAAATCCTCTATTTTGGGAGACTTGAAAAAAATCTATGATATTATCAATGACAACTCATCCTCCCTTCACCTTATATTTATTGCCTTAGCGGCCAATATGGTCTATTTCCAGATAATCTTACAATATTGGCAGCCTTTCGTTAGTGATAGTTTGAAATTCTATTCCCCAAACGATACCTTTTATGGTTTTTTATTTCTTTTCATATTAATTGCGCAATCAATTTCAGGTTGGATCAGTTCCAACGTAAAAAGCAATGCAAAGCTTTATTTTTATAGCATGATGTTGTTATGGCTCTCCAATATAATCTGCTTAGTAGGATTATTGCAATATAACCTTCTTATTCCTGTTTCATTAGTTATTATGTTCGGTGCAAACCAAACACTAACTATGTCTCTCAGAGCACATTACCACTCTCTGATTTCATCTGAACTGAGATCAACATTTGACTCACTGCTATCTTCGCTATCTAAATTAGTTATTTTGGTTTTAATGCCAGGAGTCGTACTGCTGACTCAACGATACGGATGGCTGTGTTTAACTTCTGTTTTAGTCGGTTTAACTGTTTTCGCCTCTATCTCATCGTTGCTTATGAAATTAGGAAAGAGGAACTCATCTATCGTGATCCCAGAGGAGGGCATGTAAATGGATTATTTAAAAAAACAATTTAAAATCTTCAAAGAAAATATTAAAAACGGATATTCAATAGATGATTTTGCAGCTGTGAAAGTTTATGCACAAAAGCTATTTTGTGAAAAAATATCCACAATGAATAATAATAGCTACCTTGAGGTCGGTTGTGGCGGCTCACTCTCCGTTCATTATTTAAGCAAACATGATAATGTCATATCTTATGGATTGGATTACGATGACATGGCTATTGAGTACTCGCAATTTCTTAAGAAACAGTTAAATTCAAATGCTGTAATTTTAAAAGGAAATGCGTTCTCACTCCCCTTTGACGACAACAGCATAGATTGCGTTTTTTCTATTGGAATGATAGAGCATTACGGTAAAGAAGAACAGTTAAAGATTTTGACAGAAATGGCACGAGTCGCAAAGAAAAACCTGATTATGGGAATTCCAAATTATAAGGAAAGCAGTGCTTCTTATCATATTATTAAACACGGTGATGAAGAACATCTTGATTGCGATCTGGAAGAGCTGGCTAATGCTTTACCTAGTAAAAAAATCTTCTTTGATGGACGAGGACTGTTCATGGCCAAAAGGGATGTGGACAAAAATGAAAAGTATAAAGAATTTATTATTAATGCCTACCCAAATCTTTATAAAGATGTATTTCTTTCACACGATATTGAAGATTTGATTGCACATGAAAGAACAGCGCCACCTGAAACACGACGAAAGCATGGATTTATTGAGTATTTTGTTGCCACTATATAAAAACCAAGAAGATATACTATTTATCTGTAAAATATAAACACGCCTCGCTACAAAGCCATCGGCAATTCCATGGCCGTACCATGCGTGGCGTGGCTGGGTCAACGTCTGCTCCAGGCATTACAACCGTCCAAGTTATAGAACAGAGTTGTGTGTCGTTCGATAGCAGCAATACTCACAGGAGGTATGTGTTCTTACCAGCACCGCGTTGTATTACTTCTCTACGAGGATTTTGATCTCCCCACACATCCTCTCTACGAGGGGATTTGTCTACCGTAATCAGTGCCAATATGGGCGCAACCTGATGCGTTTTGTTCCACGCACGCGGGCCATCATCACGCCATTCTGAATATATGTTCGCTGGCGTAGCTGGCAACATCCCAGGCAGTC
Organism: Dickeya oryzae; assembly: GCF_009372235.1. Taxonomy (GTDB): domain Bacteria; phylum Pseudomonadota; class Gammaproteobacteria; order Enterobacterales; family Enterobacteriaceae; genus Dickeya; species Dickeya oryzae. The sequence continues at coordinate 282,111 of NZ_ML762922.1, forward strand.
AAGGCCATCAAGACTGCGGCACGCTGATAGCGTGTTGGCTTTCGCTATCACAGGGCGCTTAGCGTCCATTCGTTCCACCCACAAGGGCCCCCATCCCTTGAGGCTGGGGAGTTCCTTTTTTGGAGACTTTCCCATGGATCATCAAACCATTCGCAATCAGATGCAGTCATTGGTGCGTGACCACGTTCCATCTAATGCCCGCAGCTTCAAATTCAACATTTTCGACGGACAGCCCAAAGTGTCTACACTGGGCTTTCACATTGATCCCAAACCTTTTGAGGGAAAAATCATCGCCAGGACGGAGGATGCCATTGTCGTCAAGACCGGCCGAATCGAGTTCGCCGTGCTTGACCGGACTCTTGTGACCGAAGATCCGGACGAAGGTGCCAAGGTACACGTAGAGCCCTATGCGCGGCACCGCTTCGACGGCCTTCGTGCAGACACACCCGAAGAGCGCACCGAATACACCGCCGATGGCACGCCCTACAAGCTCAAGACATATATTCTCGGCTCTGCCCCCGCCAGGCTTCCGATCCCACAACCTCGCTGCCCAGAGTTACAGGAACTTATCAGGCAACTGGAGGAGCTACCGGCCCCCGATGGCTTCCGTCGTATTACACACCTGTTGGTTGATGCCGGTGCGCGGGATTTCACCTGGGTCGATCCGCTGCCCCAGGACATCATCGCCACACCACCGGCGATCAGCTTCAACACAAGCACAGCGAAATTCGATGGCCGTGTCACCGTGCAATACGAGCGCGCCGACGACCTCTATGCCGTGGTGCTGCGTCACGATGGAGAGTTGGTCGAACGGGTTGACGGTGTGTTCTTCGATAGCCTCGGGGAGGTACTACTCAGGCTGATCGATGATGGAAGCTGGCGTCGCATACGTGTGTGCACCATTCAAAAGCCGCTACGGCGTAAGTCATGACGCTGCAGAAACAACCCGTCTACACGCCGGGTTAGCTGACAAACATCGTTTATTTACCGCGCCGCTACTGGGGCGCGCGTCAATGCCTCGTCGCCAGACAACGGTTCTTCACCGTATTGCCCGGCATACCATTATCTCAGGAGTACCTATGACTTTACGCTTCAAAGGAGCCGAATTGCGGCCCGTCATCGCCGAAGCTGTTGCCAATCAGTGCCGCATCATTCTGGTCAAGGATCAGGGTGTTTATTGGCTCGCCGAGCATGGTGAGCGCCATCCCGATGGGCGTCAAAAGCTGATCGCCTACGCGGTTGGCTGCAACCCGGACATTGACCCCTTTGACGACTGGTGGGAGCGTTCACACGCTGAGTTCGGTGGTGATGATTTTGGCGAATTTTTCGAGCCCCGCGACAGGGTGTTTACCCGCATCCTGGATGGTGCAGGCGATCTCCACGTGTCCGCTACCGCAACACAGATTTTCCTGCAAGTTGTGGCGATACCCCCCGATAGTAACTGACCTTCGCCCCCCGTAGCCCCCTTGATGGGGGCTTCTTTCCCCTCGCGCCAGACTCTCCGCCACTGATGCGTATCAGCCTGCAGCCGACCACTACGGACCATTCAGCCAGCTATATCCTGAAAACATTTGTATGCGCGGCCCATTCAAGATCAACTCCCCGACCTGCACCAATGTTTCCGGTACGACAGCCTTTTCCTGAATAAATGGCACACGAAAATAGGGAACGGCTTCAGTTCACGTTTCTCATCGCACTTGCATTGCGGGCGCAGGCAGTCTGTCTGCATGTTTTGCTGACGTTGTCAGCGACATGCCACGCAACCCCGGCCCCAGGTTGCGGTGCGGCGAAAACCGCATGGCCAAGCCAGTTCGCACAGCATCCTCACGCGAACGACCACCGGCTTATACCGGTAGTGGATGCCTCTGCCTTATCAACCCATCGCGGGGTTACACACCCCCGCAATCGGGCCTGGTGTGTCTCCGCTTCATTTTTAATGGAGATGTCATCATGGTTCATTCTACTTCAGGCGAAAAAGCCTATTTCGATCTGCACACCGAAGGTTACGGTCGTCTGCAGCGAGTGCGGGAAGTTCCCGTACGTGGCGGCCGCCGTGCCCAGCCCTTCCTGGCTTGCACCATCGCCGCGCTGGTTGGCTCTGCCAAAGAGCCGGTCATCCGCTATTTTGATGTCAAAGTCTCGGGTGCCGAGGCTAAAAAACTGGTCGAACACTATATCGGTACGAATAATCCGCAGCAGTGCCCGGTGGTCAAGTTCCGGCTGGGGGATCTGTGGAGTGATGCATTCATCCGTCCCGGTGGTGAGCGCAAGGGTGAACCCGCAGCCAGCCTCAAAGGTAGACTTCTGAAGGCTGAATTGATTGACCCCGCCACACTGGCGGCAATCGAACAGTACGAACTTATCACCCGAGGCATTGGTTATCTCAATCGCCCCATAGACGTCACACCGAAGGAGGGTGACCCGTTCCTCACATGCACCATCGGTGCACTAGCCGGGCCTGTTGAAGAACCGGAATACCGATACATCAACACCATCGTGACCGCTCCGGAAGCTCAGCATCTGGTGCGCCGTTGTGTGCAAGCCGTCGAGGCCCAGCGCAAGGTGTTGATCGCCTTCCGTCTCAATGACATGAAAGCGAACCCATACCTTCGCAAGAAGGGCGAGCATGCCGGCGAACCGGCAGCGAGTCTGGAGTCCAGGCTAATACATATTGGCCAGATTAAGATAGATGGACAACGAGTCTATCCAACGGCCAACCAGGCCTCCTCAGAATCAGAAAGTCCTGACAACAGCGCAGATATGCCGCCTACAACATCGGGTACACACGAGCCTGAAGCGCAATTTTCAGCAGAAGAAGAGTCCGCTCTCGCAACCTCACGCTAAGCCGATCAGCAAGACCTCACATTGGGGTCTTGTCTCTTTTTCCAGGTCTATCGCCAGTAAAACGCATCTAAGGAGATTCAGCATGGCTACAGCAGCCGTTCAATCCTATCCCCCTATCATCGTTCGCGGCCAGCTCACGATCCGCACTATCTTTGGTCGTAACGGCCGGTTCACCGTCGGTCGTCTCATCACCCACCTTGGGTTGTTCCATGTCAAAGATCCAGAACTGGAGCAGTATCCCGAAGGGAAGTATGAAGGTGAATTTGCGATTCGATACATTTATCCGAAGGCCTATCCGGTCGGCGACGGCATGCGATTCGAGATCCGCGCCAGCCTGAACGGCATGACGTTGTCCGGCATCGACAAACTCAGCAAAGCAGAGGCTCGCGCTTTCGCCACACAGGATGTCGATCCGCTTGATGAGGAACCGGGCACCCAGCCAACACCCGTGCCCAAATCCAAGGCCAGGCCTGCCTCTGTGCAAGCATCCAGGGATCCGTTGGTCGACACCACACCATTCGGTGTCGATGCGCCCTCCACCGCCGTGACGGCCTCGGGCAGTCCCGATAGCGACGACACTGCGTTATTCGGCATCCTCTGGCCCCTGGGAGAGTCAGTGAAACTGGACTCGACCATCGACCGCCGCACACTGCGCTTGCAGATAGCGCGGCTCAGTCAGTTGGACTATGCGTTCGACGCCACAGCCCAACAGTGGAATCGTCAGTCTGAATCTCTGACAACCTGATTCCTCCTGCCACCGCTGTGGCATTTTTCCCACCTACCGGGGCTCCGCCTCTTTGGGGAGGACTCCGGTTTCTTTCTGGAGAATTCCATCATGTTCACGAGTGATAACACGACATCCTCATGCGTCAACGGGGATCCCTGCGCCGCCCTCAATGAGCAAACCTGGCAGCGTGTCTGCAAGACAGCAGCCAAAGATGCCAGTAAGGGCTGCGGGCTGTCTTACGACCATTACATTGCTCTCTTCAGCTCGTCGATTGATCGGCACGTTGATCAACTGCCCGAACACCAGCGCGCACAGGCTCTGGCAATAGCACGGGAATGGAATTATGCAACACCCGTCGAAAGGCAGGAGAACCAGGACTGGAATGCTGAAAACGGCTATTGCAGACACGGTCTTGATCCGAATTGCTGTCCGGCTGGTTGCGGCGAGTATTGAACGCCAACAACGGCTCCCTCCGCCACTTGAACGCTGAACAGCTCACGCGCTTTCATCCCCTTGGGGCAACACTGCCCCGCAGGCAGCGTTGCCCCTCAACGTTATTGAGGACACCACCATGCCTGAATCTTCATTACAGCAACCGTTGTTCCGTATCGACGAATGCACTGATCTGATGGTCGATGCCTGCGTCTGTAGCGAGAATGGCGACCTGGTCTTTGTCTCAATCTGGGCACGGGATACCGCCGTCCAGCAATTTATCGCCCGACTCACACTAGGCCACGATGAAGATGGATTGAACCAGTTTCATCTCGTCACAGAACACGGCGGCTCCGTGCCAGTATTCATCCCTTCGGTCGAGCGACTTGAAAAACGCCTGACCCGCAACTATCGCCGCACGCTGTTTGGATCGATAACCAACCTGTGGCTGTTCGACCAGCGTTGCATCTGCCCTGACAAGAGCACGGCCAGCGCATTTGCGCTACTGCCACGCTCTGCTACACCTACTGTTCGCTTGTGGCAACTCGTCAAAGACACGTGCCCGCTGCCACTGCTCGACCACTGGCAAACGCCGATGCTGGCGTTGCTACACAGCCGCAACATGCTCCATAAGCTGCCGGTCGCCCTCGGGCCGTTGCAGGGCTTTCACCTCGGTCTGGATGTGCCTGCGCTCACCGACGCGCTGGGCGAGCTTATCCGTAACGGCGTTCTCACCGCCTATCCATCTCCGTCACCGGTCTGGATACCACAAGCAGTGGCCTGATCGTGCCACGGCAGACGCACCTTATCAGGCACCTGTACGTTTTTCATCACCGTCAGACAGGAGATTCCTATGGCACTCATGTTTCCCCGGCTCGCCAGAAATTTTGCCAAAAATGGCTATTACCCTACCGATGAGTCCACGCTCGAACGGACACTCGCCGCACTGGCACCCAGCGATGAACCCATGTGCATTATTGACCCCTGTGCCGGCGAAGGCGTTGCGATTGCCGAAGCCGCCCATGCCCTCGGGCTTGATCACACCCGTTCGTACGCTGTCGAGTACGATCAGGAGCGCGCCAGTCATGCACGATTGCTGGTCGAACACTGCATCCATGCCGACCTGATGGATACCATTATCTCGCGTCAGGCATTCGGCTTGCTTTGGCTCAATCCACCGTACGGAGACTTATCCAGAGATGCCAATGGCAACATCGGCTACGAGGGTAAAGGCCGACCCCGGCTGGAAAAACTGTTCTACCAGCGGACGCTGCCCTTATTGCAGTACCACGGCATTCTCGTTTTTATCATTCCGTTCTATGTGCTCGACCAGGAAATGGTGGGCTGGCTCACGCGCCACTTCGCCGAGCTGAGTGTCTTCCGTGCGGTAGATACACAGTTCAAACAAGTGGTGCTGTTCGGTCGTCGCGCTCGCCAGCACGATCTGGCGAGTGAAGATGTGAAGTCCACCCGCGCCCGGTTGTTGCAAATCGGGCAGGGAGAGCAAGACGCAGAGGAATTGCCGCCCGAGTGGACGTCGCTTCCCTATATCGTGCCAGGCACCCAGGCCGAACCCGAGCACTTTTATCGCATCAGCATAGAGCCGATGCAGTTCGCCGAAGAGGTACAACGCCTGCGAGGTTTATGGCCAGCGTTCGATACTCACCTCGGTGCCGCGCAGCAGTCACTGCGTGCGCCTGCTCGCGCCTTATCTGAATGGCACCTGGCATTGGCCCTGGCGGCCGGTGCGATCTCCAGTGTCGTGCAGTCCAAAAGCGGCCGCACGCTTGCGGTCAAGGGTGATACCTACAAGCAGAAAGTGACGAGCACCGAGTATTGCGAACGCGATGACGGCTCGATCGCCGAAACACGCATTCTCACCGATAAGTTCGTGCCCGTCATCAGAGCATGGGATTTATCTCCCGACTCAGCCACGCTGGGACGGATTCTCACCATCCATTAATCCCCGCAAGGGGAAGCAGCACCACCCACACACTGCTGGCCACTGAACCCGAGTTCAACGCCAGTCAATTTCACTCACCCATCGGGGCATACATCGCCCCTGGGAGGTGCATACCCCATTTTTGGGAACATCACCATGAGCATACAAATCGAAGCGGCTCCTGCCGTAACGCAATCGCCCGAGACAGGCGATCTGTTCACCCCTGCGAACGCCGAACTCGCCATCAGCCTGCAGGATTTTGTCAGCGAGTTTGGGGATGAATTACTCGACTCTCTCAATCGGGCCAATCCACCGGTCTACAACGGTGTACCCCGTGCAAACCGCCAACGCATTCTCGCCAACCTCAAGCGGCAGTTGTTCCCCGCCCAGGCCGAAGTCGTGCATGCAGCGGCTGAACTGCTCGTCAATCAGGGTGAGCGTTCAGCTATCGTCAATGGTGAGATGGGGACGGGAAAAACCACCGTCGGCATCGCGCTGGCGGCGGTGCTCAATGCGGAAGGTTATCGCCGCACACTCGTCCTCAGCCCGCCACACCTGGTCTACAAATGGCGCAGGGAAATTCTCGAAACCGTCACGGGGGCCAGAGTCTGGGTGCTCAACGGCCCTGACACGCTACTCAAACTGATCAAGCTGCGCGAGCAACTGAACGTGCCAGCCGATGGACAGGAGTTTTTCATCATCGGTCGTGTGCGCATGCGCATGGGATTCCACTGGAGGCCTGCATTCGTTCGCAAGCGCACCCGTCACGGCACTGTTGGGCTTTGCCCACACTGCGGCACCATGATTAACACCCTCGATGGCGAGCCAGTCAGCGCACTGGAACTTGACGCTGAGGAAGTGCGTCGCAAGTGTGGATTTTGCAAGAGTGCCCTCTGGACACTGATGCGCCCACGCAGTTTGTCAGGCAGCGATCAATCCGCAGCAGTACTGCGGGCGCTAAAACGCATTCCCACCATAGGCGAAGCCACGGCAGCGAAACTGATGAAGACCTTCGGCGATTCATTCCTGGCCTCGATGCTTGGAGACAACTTCCACCAGTTCATCAATCTGATGGACAACCGAGGGGAGTTGGTCTTTTCAGACCGACAGGCTCAGCGCATGGAACGTGCCATGTCGAGTATGGAGTTCAGCTTCGGTGAAGGCGGTTATCAACCCAGCGAATTTGTGAAGCGGTATCTGCCGCAAAGCACGTTCGATTTACTCATCGCCGACGAAGCACACGAGTACAAGACAGGCGGTTCAGCGCAGGGCCAAGCCATGGGCGTTATCGCGGCCAAGACCCGTAAAACGTTGCTGCTCACCGGCACGCTGATGGGAGGCTACGCTTCTGATCTCTTTTATCTACTGTTCCGCGCATTGCCCGAACGTATGATCGAAGACGGCTACCGACCGAGCACCCGCGGCAGCATGAACGCTGCGGCCATGGCATTCATGCGGGATCACGGCGTCCTCAAGGATATCTACTCCGAGAGCGACGGCCCGTCCCACAAGACCGCAAAAGGCTCAAAGGTCACCGTCAGAACCGTCAAAGCACCGGGATTCGGCCCCAAAGGCGTGCTGCGCTGCGTTCTACCCTTCACGATTTTCCTCAAACTCCGAGACATTGGCGGCGTACTGCCCTCCTATAACGAAGAGTTCAGGGAGGTCGAGATGGAGGCTGAGCAAAGTGATACTTACAACAAGCTCGCTGCCAGCCTGACGACTCAGCTCAAGGAGGCCTTGCGTCAGCGGGATACTACCTTGTTGGGCGTGGTGCTCAATGTGCTGCTGGCCTGGTCTGACTGCTGCTTTCGTACCGAAACCGTGCGCCATCCGCGTACGCGAGAGGTACTGGCATTCATCCCGGCCCAGTTCAACGAGCTGCAGGTGATGCCGAAGGAGCAGGAACTGATCGATATCTGCAAGCAGGAGAAATCAGAAGGTCGCAAGACTCTGGTCTATTCCGTTTACACCGGTACGCGGGACACCACCAGCAGGCTGAAAATGCTGTTGGAACAAGAAGGCTTCAAGGTGGCAGTATTGCGTGCGAGTGTCGATGCCAGCCGCCGTGAAGACTGGATTGCCGAACAGCTCGACCGTGGGATTGATATCCTCATCACCAACCCCGAGTTGGTCAAGACGGGGCTGGATCTTCTGGAGTTCCCAACGATTGTGTTCATGCAATCTGGGTACAACGTGTACACACTGCAGCAGGCCGCACGTCGCTCCTGGCGTATCGGACAAAAGCAGCCGGTGAAGGTGATCTACCTGGGCTACGCAGCGACATCACAGATGACCTGCCTGGCTCTAATGGCGAAGAAGATTCTGGTCTCTCAGAGCACGTCGGGAGACGTGCCTGAATCAGGATTAGATGTACTCAACCAGGACGGAGATTCCATCGAGGTCGCCCTGGCCAGACAGCTTGTTGCAGCCTGATGTTCCTACCTGCCGACGTCCCACAAGGACGTCGGCTTTTTCACATGACACGTCGCACTATGGCGGTGAAAACTGCCCAGAGACAGCGGGCTTGTTCGTCATAGCGACCATTCTTTCACACACCATCCAAAATAAAGAAGGCACAACATCAGATGCGAGGAAAGATGCTTGTTTTCGAGCCACAGCGGTCGCATGAGACTCAAACCGACATGATCGATACCGACCACTACATAGCGAGCGAGGTACAGCGGACCACTGATCGATAGATAAATTGATTCGCTCGTACGACTTAAAGTGTATACGGCAAACACCTAATAAGAGCTCAGCGAGCTGCTTTAACTCGCCACCACCTGTCTGAGATCCGTAACGCTTGTCGATGCAGTCGTCAATTTCTTTTGATGTCAGTGCCATTTTTTCTGCCTAAAATGTAGATAGTATTCGCAAAAATCGCGCCTGACGCATCCTATCGCGTATTTTCTAGGGGTTCCTCACAGCCGATAAGGTGTCATGCGCACCGCATGAATTGATCTTTGAATTAAATTTTCCATATCGACATGTTGGCTACTGCGGATAGTCTTCCCGGAAGCCGACACTCGTCATCAACCGCTGTTAGCCGATAACGGATATTATAGGATTCAATTCAAATTTCTGTTACTTCTGCCAGGACTTCCCCCGAAACCGTGAAAATCACGTGGACTTGAAACTACATATGGGGAAATAGGCACCGGCAGCAAGAACAAGATGACTATTTCAGGCCGCATCAGTCATTATCTTGCCAGAAAGCCACCCGCAAAGCAGATATCGGAACACTTTTCGATGCAAAAAACAGCATAGTCGTAACTGCTGAATATCAATGGGCCGTGCTTACGGTCAGCCTCCAGCACTTCTAGACATCTAGGATTCGGCTGCGTCGAGGAAGGCCAAGAGCTGTTCAATCGTGAAGCTACAACTTCTACAGACAAGAAAAGTTTGCGCGTATCTATCAAGGAGAGCTTGGTTCGGTTTCAAGCCCGCTTTTAACCTTTTCCGAATGGCTTTTCGATTGGCCTTAGTATTCTGCATTCCCTGCATAAACACCTCGGTCATGAGCCGCTCACGTCGCATCGCCGCTGATTTACCTTTGCAACCAGCCTTTATGTACCGGGCCACTACGATGAAGAGCATCTTCTCACAGTGAAAGTATTTAAAGGCCTCAGACAGATGACAGTTGTAAGCGTCGTCGAGACTTCCATGCGTAAACAAGTGATCGAAGAAAGGCGGAAGGTTTTTCTCCAAGAATCCAACGTTAACCTCTTGTTCTGGAGCTAACAGAACGAAAAATGGAGCAGCTTGGTCTAACTTAATCGGCGAGATGGCATGAAGGCTGAAACACGCTGCGCCGATCACACAGAGGTTGTTGAGGGTCGAAACATTGATCTGTTGCAGTAGCGCACTGAGTTCGGTCCATGCCATCATTTCACCCGAATCGCCTAGTAATAAACCATTCTCCTGACTCGCATGCGCGTCCAAAACGAGGATAGGGCGCATTCCATACTCCCTAACCAGGAAATTAATATCATCAAGGACTTGAACCAAGTCTGAACGACACTTGGCGTCAAACTTAGAAAAATGGAAATCAAGACGAGAGGCGTGCGACGCGATGTCTTCCGTCATTCGTCTGGACGGCCCGAGTTCAGTGTCGGGCAAGCTGGTGATCCAAATGACGGAGTTACAGGAGAAGCTACTGTTGAGTTGCATAATGGCTTGTATTTTTTGATGAATAGGATGCTACAAAACGCGACGTTGGCTATGTCAGGAAAAAACAAGGCCGCCAGCATTTCTAACCTATCTTGAGATATTTGGAATATAATACAATTAATTTTCGAAAATCAGAACTAAACATCAACAGCGTGCGTCGAATTACACTCACCAATGAAACCACCCAAGCATTCTGGCAGAAATAAAAACCGACTTTGATTCTCAAATTCGATAAATTTCGGCATCACCCTGTCCTTAAATGAGCTGTCTCATTTTAATTAATCTTCGTGAGTTGTAACGGTTTTTCCCCACAGCTTCGTCCATAACAAAATACAGTCCTAACTAGGGTCTGTCCCTTAACCTCGCAGCGCGCTAAAAAGTGCCGCAAGAATCATTTCCGAAAGGTGATTTTTGGTTAAAAATCGAACGTTTTTAGTCGTTCTTTATCGCTTAAACGCGTTTTTTGGCGCAGTTATAACGATGCTGATCTGTACAAAAAATAGTTACGGGACACACCCTAGTCGCCGAAAACCCTTTCCGACTTCGCTGATCGATCTGCGCTGCGGCCATCATGTGTTGCGCGCACCACCGCCTACCACTTGGACAAATTCACTTGTGGCATCCTTGTCAAACAGAAAAACTGCGTGCTTATGGTGTTCTATCTGCGACATTACGTAGTAGAGAAATTCCGGCTGCTCGGCATCAGATTTTTCAATGAGCCCTCGTAATAATTTGAGACACTGTCGCTGCTTGTCAGTCAAAGAATTCTTGGCTTCAACGAGCTCGGGAACACTCATTTTTGCGACAAAAGTGAAGTAATTTTTGAGCAGACCACTGATCACATCTGAAACTTGAACGGCCGGGTACTTCTTAGAGTCGACAAATTTGAAATTACTTGAGCTTAATAGATTGTCCAGCGATGCGATTTCCTTGAAGCTTTTCTCGATTTGGTACTCATTATCGAAAACATGGCATGATGAGGCGAACAGTTCAATGCAATGACGGTAAAATACAGATAGCCCGTCAATGAGTTTAAACGGCTCACTTTCATATACCATTTCCAGCGATTCTATGTTTTTACACATTTCGAAAAGCTTGAATAGGCTATTAGTACGAGACAGGTCAACCTTGCTCACCTTACCGCCAAGGCGTGCAGACACTTGCCGATTTTTATTGATAACTTTGTTCAACTGCTTGATGAATACTGCAGCATTTTCGGGTGCAACATTCGGGTAGCGATACTTAGCAAGAACGCCCAAAAAATCCGACCGATATTTGCACATGATGTAGTAAAGTGCGTCTTTGTGATAATCCATATAGAGCCGCCGCCCACCTACTTGCGCGTAATCCAACATTCCATGGCGATCAACATAGGTGCAACAATCGTCAATAATATCAACCAGTGACCAATACTCCATATTCAGATTAATATAGTGCAAATAGTAATCCGAGTCGATAAGCCATCTGATAATTTGGGCGATTTTCTCTGATTTCAAATTATCCAGAAATCCCCCCCTTGCCACCTGTTTGAATTTTAGTTCTTTTGCAGTAGGCGGCAGGCGAAGCGAGGCGATAATTTCCTCACAATTACTTTCCACATGATTATTTTTGTGAGCTATACCGGCTAGCACAAAGCAAGGCGATGGATTTTCGTGTGAATCGGTATTGAATTTTCCGCTTTTCAAATACAGTGAGCGGATATTATTGGACTCGTCGTAATAAAATGTATAGCTCATTTCCTCTCCTTTTCGTTAAACTCACAAAATCAGGCATCCATTGAGAAATCTGGATTAACAAAGAGTCTTGCTTTGTCCATTTTACTCCCCCTCTGCACGAGCGTCAGATAATTACCTATAATTAAAATTCAGTTTAGGTTTTCTGCCTAGCCCCCTTCCTGAACCCCTGATGCCCCATCATGAACGCCTACGATATGTGCAGAATAAACATCGTGGCATCTGCTGTATCGAGCTCTGGCGTAGTTCAGCGAATTGCAGAGCTGGAATCACCGCCCCCTCTGCTTCGCCTACAGCAACGACGCCAAAAAGGAAAACACCCAATCCGCATTCTTTGCTGATCAAACCCATGCCTCAGACGAAGGTATCAGCTCATCGCTATAGAGAGCTGAGCCATGTCAACTACGCATTTAATAAGGCGGCTGTTTGTAAGTAGCTTGCTGGTTACTACCATCTTGATCAGCGGTTGCGCCACAACTTCCGCTCCAGCGACCACATCTCACACCACAGCGGTCATCCCGCCCACTGAACACGCTACGCCGGATTTCATTCCCGTTGTACGTTACGGACGCTATACCCTGGTAGAACTGGCTCCCAACGCGGCACAGCGTGATCTGTTGCTGCAGGTGATCGACGTATCAATGCCCGAAAACTCCCGCGCCACTGTGGGTGACGGCCTGCGGCATGCGCTCAAGCGAAGTGGCTACCAGCTCTGCGAAACGGCCCATTCTGTTAGTGAACTCTATTCACTGCCGCTGCCCGCTGCTCATCTGCACCTCGGCCCGATGACCTTGCGGGAGGCATTGCTTACCTTGGCCGGACCGTTCTGGACTCTGTATGTCGATAACCGTACGCGACAAGTGTGCTTCAAACGCCCCGACATTGATGCAGGAAATGGTAGCACTTTGGTCGCCGAAGCAGTTAAGCCCAACCCTCCTGCCGGAGAGCAGCCATGAACAACACCACCATAACACTGAAGCACACCGCAACCATGCTCATCCGACTCTTGATCTGGGTGTGGTTGGGTGTACTTACTGTTCTTGCCGTCATGAACTATCACAACACAGCCGAACTGACCGAGCGCGAACAGATGGATGCCCGCCTGAAGCAGGTTCAGGTACTGGAAGATCGCCTGACAGCGCTGACCGACAGCATACAGGCCCTTCAGGCACGCCCAGCCCCCGCCAGCACAACAGCCTTACGCGGCATACAGCAAAATCTGGAAATGCGTATCGCTCAGATTGAACAAACTCAAGAAAACTACGCCTCCACGCAGGCAGTGCAAACGCTTCGTGACGAACTTGAACAGCTCAAGTCCCGACAGGCAGTGGCCATTCCAAACACAGCAACCACCAGCCACATCGCCAGACCTGCTGCCATAGCGTCTAAGAAAATGCCATTCCCGTTCCGTATCCTGGGCCTGGAACTGCGTGCCGGGCAACGCATGGTATCGATTGCTCCTGCCAGTGGAGAACCGGCACCGACGCAAATCCAGGTTGTATTACCCGGCGAAACAGTGGGCCAGTGGCGACTGAAAACCATCGATGGCGACACAGCAATTTTCAGCCACGCCGGGCAAACACACCGGCTGGCTATCCCCTGAGGGAGAGCACAATGAAACGCCAGATGACGCTCCTCATCGCGGCCACTCTGACAATGTCAGCGATGGCACAGCCACCCACCACGATGCAGTCCCACATCGTACCGGTTCAGGGCGAACAACAACGAGATGAACGTCTGGCTCAGGAGTGGGGCCTGAAGACCGATGAATGGCAGCGATACAGCGAACTGATGGAGGGGCCAATCGGTACTTACTCACCCAACCTCGATCCGCTCTCTGCACTGGGTATCGAGGCACGCAGTGATGAAGAGCGACAACGTTATGCTGAACTACAAGTGAAAGCAGAAGCTCGTCGCGTCGAAAAGCTGCTGGCCTATCAGCGCGCGTACGACGAAGCGTGGCAAAGACTCAACCCTGGCATGCAGCGGGTAAGTTTGCCTGATGCTGGGCTCAGCAGAAACGCGGTGACCAGCAACGGACGCACGGCGGTGTTCGTCAAGGACAATTGCCAGCCATGCACCCAGCTTGTGCAGCGTTTACAGGCCTCCGGCACCGCATTTGACCTGTATATGGTCGGCTCACACCAGGACGATGCGCTCATCCGCGCCTGGGCCAGAGGTGCGCAGATTGACCCTGAGCAGGTACGCAATGGCACCATTACTCTGAACCACGACGCCGGTCGTTGGTCGTCTCTGGGGCTGCCCGGAGACCTGCCCGCCAGTATCAGACAAGTTAATGGCCGATGGCAGCGTCAGCCCTGACATCCATGCGACGGCGGTGGGTTCTGCTGGCGAACATACTGCTGAGCAGCCTGACCCAAGGCCAGGAGATCCCTCCGCCTGCCTACCAGTTGGCCGCTCAACGCGCTGGCATTCCCTCCGTCGTCCTCTATGCAGTGGCGCTGCAGGAAAGTGGCGTGCGCCGTGCAGAGCGCATCGTACCGTGGCCGTGGTCGCTGAATGTGGACGGTCAGTCATGCCGATATGCCAGTCAGGTACAGGCCTGCGCAGGAATACACCAGGCTCTGCGGGACGTACCACCAACCCGAATCGACGTAGGGTTGGGGCAGATTAATCTCGGTTGGCAAAAACATCGCTACCGCCAGCCCTGCGACTTACTCAACCCGTACAACAATTTGGCGATCGCTGCGCAGATCCTCAAAGAGCAATACATTCCCGGTGAGGACTGGCTGCTGGCGATTGGTCGCTACCACCGACCATCTGGAGGTTCGCCTGCAGCACGCTACCGGCATGGTGTATCTCAACACCTTCAGCGCGTATTGGGGCCACAGCAAGCCTTCACCAACACTAATAGCAAGGAGACCTCCCCATGACGACTCACATCACGACCGCATACGGCTTTCTCCTGGCACTCACCACCGTATCGCCGTTGCTGCATGCAGCACAACCGCCGATCGTAGTAGAGGACCATGGCGGGGCGTCAGCCATGCCGTACTACGAGGCGCTCAACCTTCAGGCCCGTTCACCCAATGCCCCACTCTCCCGCATTACTCTTCCATCAGTACAAGTGAACCCAGCCACCGAAGCAGACATGCTGCCAGTGCGCAGCCCGAAACTCACACCCGGCACCGTAGCACGTCGGGTCATCGACGCACCGGGCCTGCAGCCATTCTTTCTGGTCGGCGACGATGAAGCATCGCATATGTGGCTGCAACGCCAGGGGGCATCACTGCGCGAACGTAAAGCCATCGGCCTGGTAGTCAATGTCGAGAATGAGGCCGGACTGGCACACCTGCGTGCGATCACACCAGACCTGCAGTTCGCGCCGGTTGCGGCCGATGACCTAGCCGAACGCCTTAGCCTGCAACATTACCCCGTGCTTATCACCAGCACCGGCATTGAGCAATAACACAATGGCAAAGTCCCAACCGGTCGAGGTACTGCTGCGCCCAGCAGTAGAACTCTATACCGTTGCGGTTTGCGCCGGAGCCGTACTGCTATGCCTGACAGCTCCGTGGTCTCTCGCGCTAAGTCCAGACATCGGCATCGGCAGCGCACTGGCCTTTGTCGTCTTTGGCGCACTGCGCTGGCGTGATGCACAGGTGATCCTGCATTACCGCCGTAATATCCGTCGCCTGCCACGCTATGTGATGACCAGCCGTGACGTACCCGTCAGTGGACAACGACTGTTTATCGGTAGGGGGTTTCTGTGGGAGCAAAAGCACACCCACCGGTTGATGCAAACCTACCGACCTGAGTTCAGGCGTTATGTAGAACCGACACCCGCCTACCAGCTGGCCCGACGTCTGGAGGCGCGGCTGGAATTCGCACCATTCCCGCTGTCGAAATTGCCCCGTATCACCACCTGGGATGTACCATTTAACCCGGTTCGGCCTCTGCCTCCTGTCGGCGGACTGCCGCGCCTGCACGGTATCGAGCCTGATGAGGTGGATGTTAGCCTGCCCTTGGGCGAGCGCGCCGGTCATTCTCTGGTGTTGGGCACCACACGGGTGGGCAAAACGCGGCTGGCCGAATTATTCATCACCCAGGACATCCGCCGAAAGAATCACCTCGGCGAGCATGAAGTCGTTATTGTTTTCGATCCTAAAGGTGACGCGGATCTGCTCAAGAGGATGTGCATCGAGGCAAAACGTGCAGGCAGAGAAAACGAGTTCTATGTGTTCCACCTTGGGTGGCCGGAGATCAGCGCGCGTTACAACGCGGTGGGGCGTTTTGGTCGTATCAGCGAAGTCGCCACCCGCGTCGCAGGACAGCTTTCCAGGGAAGGCAACTCGGCGGCCTTCAGGGAATTCGCCTGGAGATTTGTCAATGTCATCGCCAGGGCGTTGATCGAACTGGGTCAGCGCCCGGACTACCTGCTCATCCAACGCCACGTCATCAATATCGATGCGTTGTTCATCGAGTACGCCCAGCACTATTTCGCCCGCACAGAACCGAAAGCCTGGGAGGTTATTGTCCAGATCGAAGCCAGGCTCAACGAGAATAACATTCCCAGGAATATGATCGGCCGCGAAAAGCGTGTGGTCGCCCTTGAGCAATACCTCAGCCAGGCCCGTAACTACGACCCCGTACTGGATGGACTGAGATCCGCTGTTCGCTACGACAAAACGTACTTCGACAAGATCGTCGCCAGCCTGCTGCCCCTGCTTGAAAAACTCACCAGCGGCAAAATCGCCCAATTGCTGGCTCCAAACTATTCGGATCTGAGCGATCCCAGACCGATTTTCGATTGGCTGCAAATCATCAGGAAACGCGCAATAGTCTATGTCGGTCTTGATGCACTATCCGATGCAGAAGTCGCAGCAGCAGTAGGCAACTCGATGTTCAGCGATATGGTCTCTGTGGCCGGACACATCTATAAATTCGGTATCGACGACGGTCTGCCGGGTGCATCTGCTGACACCAAGGTGCCAATCAACGTCCATGCCGATGAATTCAATGAACTGATGGGCGATGAGTTCATCCCTATGGTCAACAAAGGGGGCGGCGCTGGCATCCAGATCACCGCCTATACTCAAACCCTCAGTGATATTGAAGCCCGCATAGGCAATCGCGCCAAAGCCGGTCAGGTCGTCGGCAATTTCAACAATCTATTCATGCTGCGCGTGCGCGAAACAGCCACCGCTGAGCTACTCACGAAACAGTTACCCAAGGTAGAGGTCTACACCACCACTGTGGCCAGTAGCGTGACAGACAGCTCCGACATCCACGCAAAAACCGACTTCACCAGCAACACACAGGATCGCATCAGTCTATCGAGCGTGCCGATGATTGAACCGTCCCATATGGTTCAACTTCCGAAAGGGCAGTGCTTCGCGCTGCTGCAGGGTGGCAATCTCTGGAAAGTCCGCATGCCACTGCCTTCCCCCGACCCGGATGAAGTCATGCCGACCGATCTGCAGCAATTGGCAGGCTACATGCGCCAGAGCTACACCGATGCCGGACAATGGTGGCAGAACCAGGGGCCGTCCGTGTTGCAGGAGCAAGCACTGCCACCTGAATTGCTCGACGAAAACCTCAACAGCACCGCCAACCAGGGTAGAGCACCATGAGCGATCCGGCTGCTGCTGCGCAACACCAACAGACACGCCGACAAAGCCTGCTGGCGAGTGTCATCACCTTGCCGTTCAGGTTGCTTGGCGTGCTGATCGGCTCGTTGCTGATTTCAATCATCGTGGAATGCGCAGGCATGCATCTCTTCTGGAAAGACCAAGGCTGGCGACACTCGCAGGCGATGCTGCAGTACGAGATGGGTCACTTATCAAACCATTTCACACGCAGCGCCATTGTGCAGGAGCCGGGTCGAACTGCGCACCGGATCGTCGATATCGGCTATGAATGGATGTTCGTCAAGACCGGACTGTTTGAGCGCATGAAGCGGATCGCCGAGCGTGCCCGTGCTCCCAGCCAGACACCCAAGCACGACTTCCGCTACTTCGTAAGCCAAGTCTATGTATGGTCGGAAGACTATCTGATCGCCGCCGCCTTCACCACGCTGACGTTCATGGTACGCTTGCTGGTACTGGTGCTGACATTGCCGCTCATCCTCATGGCCGTGTTCGTCGGGCTAGTGGATGGTCTGGTACGGCGCGATGTGCGTAGGTTTGGTGCAGGTCGAGAATCAGGATTCATTTACCACAGGGCAAAGGCCGCGTTACTGCCGCTGACCATGCTGCCCTGGGTAACCTATCTGGCACTGCCGGTATCGGTACATCCGCTGCTGATCCTACTGCCCGGTGCGGCATTGTTGGGCTTCGCGGTGGCGCTGACGGCCAGTAGTTTCAAGAAATACCTCTAAAGAAGGTCTGAATAAGACTAAATTCGAAAATTTTAATCCTTAAAAAATATGGTAATAAATCCAATTATTTGATTGTTATATATAATGCTCGCTTTTAAGGTTTTCTCATGGCCAGCGTTAATGTTCATTGTCCCCGTTGTCAGTCTGCTTAGGTGTATCGCCATGGTCAGAATCCTAAAGGTCGTGACAGATTTCGCTGCCGTGACTGCCACCGCGTGTTTCTGCTCACTTATACCTACGAAGCGCGCAAGCCCGGTCTCAAAGAGCAGATCACCGAAATGGCTTTCAACGGCGCGGGGGTTCGCGATACAGCAAGGACGTTGAAGATTGGCATAAACACCGTCATTCACACGTTAAAAAACTCGCGCCAAAGCGAATAACGTCCTCACCGGTCGCTCATGCTGGCGTGGCACTTATCTGCGAACGCGATGAGCAATGGAGTTTTGTCAGCAGTAAAGCCCGCCAGCACTGGCTCTGGTACGCATACAACACCAGGACCGGCGGTGTACTGGCCTATACATTTGGCCCCCGCACGGATGAAACTTGCCGTGAATTATTGGCACCCCTTACGCCGTTTAACATCGGAGTGATAACCAGCGATGAGTGGGCCGTTATGCCAGAGCAGTGCTGAAGGATAAGCATCTGACAGGCAAAATCTTCACTCAACGTATCGAGCGTAACAACCTGACACTGAGGACGCGCATTAAACGTCTCTGAGCATTTAACGGTTAAGAATATTTAAGTGTAATCAAAGGTGTCCGCTCGAGGTCTTTAATATATACGACAGCATCGGCAGTAGATGTATTACCTTCAAGGTCCATCGATTGATTGAATTTAACTGTCCAATCTTTGATTTGGTTCGATTCTCCTGCGGAAAAATACAAGGTTTTGCAATCAAACATATTGGAAACCCCAGGAATCATAAATGGTGGTTGATCTTGTAATGTAACTTCCCAGAAGTCCAGATGACTATTACCAAGCAGAGCCAACCATTTAAAATGTGCGCTACTTCTTTGTTCTTCTCTTATTGCTTGAATGGCTTGGTAATTCATCACAAGTTGACGTTTACCCCCGCCATACAGCTTGGGATGTTTATATGATAAAAACGTATCGAAAAAT
Organism: Dickeya oryzae; assembly: GCF_009372235.1. GTDB lineage: Bacteria > Pseudomonadota > Gammaproteobacteria > Enterobacterales > Enterobacteriaceae > Dickeya > Dickeya oryzae. The sequence continues at coordinate 301,421 of NZ_ML762922.1, forward strand.
ACCACTTTTATGTGAAAAGACAAGGCAGCTTTAACCAGACTGCGTATACTGCTTTCGTCATTGTGAAGTGCCTCTCCTCGCAAATATGCCATAACCCTCTGATAATCTATGTTTTTTATGATATCCTGCCGTGGTTGCACCTGTAATGAATGGCAGTATTTATCACGCATGACATGCTCCAAAAACAAGTGTGTATATCCTTTTTGACTAAATGTAGCCATATTTGCCAATAGAAACTTACGTGCAGCAAGATGTTGATGCACTTCACCGATACATACATTCCCACTAAACATTTCTTCGAGAGCTCTAAATCCATTTCGGGATTTAACACATGGGAGCATACTTTCGATGCCTTTTTTTGCCTCATTCAATAGTTTATTGGCCGCTTGATCTTGATTTACTAGCAATAGCCTGTCTTCGTCGTCTTTAGGCATTCGATATTTAATTAGTGGTTCACCGCAATTCGGATTTGGGCAAGGTGAAAATTCATCACCACGGATTTTCATGTTACATTTTTCACAATACATAGTTTCTTTCCTCTATTCCTTGGTCACCCATTCTTGATACTCATTGCCAACCAAAATTTTGGCTAACCTTGGATCATCCAAACAACCGATAAGCCGATGGCCATTGCCACCATATCTGTCACTAAATGTCGTCTTATAACTCAGAATAAAATTCAGTAGTGCAACGCAAAATCGAGTATTGCCATCTTTAAACAAATGTAACTTGAATAGTAGAGCTACTAGTTTGCATGCCATTGCAGCTTTGGGGTAAGGCATTAATTTTAAGCCGGCACTCATCTGAAACATTGAGTTGACACTGTACCTTTCCAGTTCCGTTTCTATTCGTTGGCGAGCGATTATACTAAATTCACTTTCTGTTGACGCAATACCATGTCCACTTGAAGTCATTTTCTTTATCTTTTCTTCGTCATTCAATTCAGCGGGATTAATAACCCTGTCTATCGGCGATGACCAATTACTTAGCATGACCCCATATCTATCGCCAATGCCTTGGTTCTGTAGGTACTGTGCCGCCGCATCAATCACATTGCCGATGGTTGTATTTTCCAAACCTTTCTGAGAAACCAAAGCGCTAAATTTTTCTGTCAACCCATTAATAAATCGTTGTTGGTCTTTGTTATCGGTTCTTTCCATTTATTCTTCACCTTGAGGTTAGCATGATGAAAAAAGAATACTCCTCAACCCCCTAGGTTACTCTGGCGTTTATACGAAGTTTTCTGCAATTAAGAGGGTTGATATATACAGGGATGTAGTCAGCGATAAAACCTCGGTAAAGCCATCAGTGTAGTGCTCGAGTTTAATTAGCTCCCCCTTATATAGCTGACTCGAGAATTTTCCATAGCAAAAGTTACCTGAATCGTTGTTTGATTCAGCCTGTTCAAAATTCAGATTCACAACTTTCACATGTGAAAGTTTTCCGGTGTAACGAACAACTGAGCCTTACCCTGCTCCCAAACGATTGGCGCACTGTATTTTCCATTTCCTTGCTTTTCTGAACGCACTGGATAATGCATCCAATTAGTTGATTGTGATATATAATGCTCGCTTTTAAGGTTTTCTCACGGCCAGCGTTAATATTCATTGTCCCCGTTGTCAGTCTGCTTAGGTGTATCGCCATGGTCAGAATCCTAAAGGTCGTGACAGATTTCGCTGCCGTGACTGACACTGCGTGTTTCTGCTCACTTACACCTACGAAGCGCGCAAGCCCGGCCTCAAAGAGCAGATCACCGAAATGGCTTTCAACGGCGCGGGGGTTCGCGATACAGCAAGGACGTTGAAGATTGGCATAAACACCGTCATTCGCACGTTAAAAAACTCGCGCCAAAGCGAATAACGTCCTCACCGGTCGCTCATGATGGCGTGGCACTTATCTGCGAACGCGATGAGCAATGGAGTTTTGTCGGCAGTAAAGCCCGCCAGCACTGGCTCTGGTACGCATACAACACCAGGACCGGCGGTGTACTGGCCTATACATTTGGCCCCCGCACGGATGAAACCTGCCGTGAATTATTGGCACCCCTTACGCCGTTTAACATCGGAATGATAACCCGCGATGAGTTGGGCAGTTATGCCAGAGAAGTGCTGAAGGATAAGCATCTGACAGGCAAAATCTTCACTCAACGTATTGAGCGTAACTACCTGACACTGAGGACGCGCATTAAACGTTTGGTCCGGAAAACACTCTGTTTCTCACGCTCGATTGAAGTGCATGAAAAAGTCATCGGTGCGTTCATTGAAAAACATATGTTCTACTAAATGGAGTCATTACCCCAAATCGGACACTCCGTAGTTCCTATTGTTTACAGCCACAAGACACTCGTTTCACCAATATCACGCCATTGCTCAACGAACTGAGGAATGGCGTGATGACGCTTCCAACCCGACTTCGCGCTGTGCACTACAGCGCGCTCATTTTTTTCTCCATCGTCCTGATGCTGGGCTGCCCGTTAGCTGTCCATGCCGATACGCCAGCACAGCGCCAGGAGCTGGCCGCCGCGCTACGCCAGTTGGACGCCCTGCAACGCTTTGTCGCGCAGAGCGCCGCAACTACACCACTCGAGCCAAACGAACGTTATTACTTCGACTACCCACGGCTACTCGGTGATTTAGCCCGCGTGCGCTCTGGCATTCAGTTCTATCTTTCGCCATCCCGCGCCCAGCCGCGCGACACCACCGAACTGAACAGTGACTACCGCCAGGAATCGCCCCCCAAGTACTACAGCACCTCGCTGAAGCTGAAGGAGCAGCCATGACTTCCGCACAGATCAGCGCCTTTCAGGCGAACAGCAGTATCACACCTGCGGCAATGTCCACCGCCCTGACCAGTATCGTGTTCGCTGTACTGCTGTTGTGGGGCGCATGGGCTATCCGAACCGCCTACGTCGGCTGGGCCGAGAACCAGCTCAACCAGCGCCAGTTCCTCGGCGTCATCGTGCGCTTTCTCGCGATGTACCTCGTGCTGACGTTTTTCCTGCTCTCGTAACCAAAAAGGGCCAGCCCGATGAAACACTACCGCTATCCCACCCATCTCGTTCAGCGCGCTGCGCTGGCCTTGGGCCTTACCACCTTACCTGCATTGTCGTTCGCACAGGGATTGCCGCAACTGGAAAACCCATCTCGTGGCACAGGTGGCGGCATCATGGAAACCATCCGCAATTACGGCTACGACATCGTGCTACTGGTAGCGCTACTGGTGGTCGCCAGCATGTTCATCGGAGTGTGCTATCACGCGTACGGCACCTACGCCGAGATCCACAACGGCAAGAAAACCTGGGGCCAGTTTGGCTTGACGGTCGCGGTTGGGGCGGTGCTGCTGGTGATCGGCATCTGGCTGCTCACCGAAGCTACTGGCATTTTGTAAGAGGGGCTGGACATGTCAGCACATCCGCATGTCCGCGCAGACGGCACAGTGACATTCCTGCCACATCGGCTCAATCGACATCCGGTGGTGGTGCGCGGACTGACAGCCGATGAGTTGTGGATCTGTTGTGGCCTGTTCGGCTGCGCCGGGTTGCTCATCGGCGTACCGCTGTCCTGGCTACTTTCAACCATCGCTCTGGCACCAAGCTGTATTGTGCTGGGCATCACCTGCGGCGTATTCGTCGGAGGTGGCTTCCTGCGACGACAGAAACGCGGGCGACCCGACACCTGGCTGTACCGCCAGTTGCAATGGCGTATCACAACCCGCTATCCACTGCTCACAGGCTGGGTCGGCGGGCACCTGCTGATTACGCGATCGGGCTTCTGGTCGAACCGGAGGACGATGCGATGAGTCGATTCAAAAACGAAGTCATACATCTACAGGCTCACATCAAGACCCTCCGCATCGGTGCCAGCGCATTACTCCTTGTGGCACTGGTGATGGGGGTGGGTTGGTGGAACGCACCGCGTGATCTGACAATCCACATACCACCCGATCTGCGTTCAGGGAGTTCACGTGCCTGGTGGGAGGTACCCCCGGAATCGGTCTACGCCTTCACATTCTATGTGTTCCAGCAGCTCAACCGCTGGCCAACCAACGGAGAAGAGGACTACGCACGTAACCTCCATGCATTATCGCCGTACTTCACTCCGGCATGCCTCGCCTTTCTGCAGGCGGATTACGACTATCGCCGCAGCACAGGCGAACTGCAACAACGTGTACGCGGCGTCTACGAAATCCCCGGTCGCGGCTATGGCGATAATCCTGCCGCACGGGTACGCGTAGTCTCTGACCGCGATTGGGTCGTCACGCTCGATCTCAGCGCCGACGAGTACCACGGCCCGGAACAGGTCAAGCGCGCTCTGGTGCGCTACCCGCTCAAAGTCGCGCGCGTAGATGTCGATCCGGTCCGTAATCCGTTTGGTCTGGTGCTCGACTGCTACGACGGTGTTCCGCAGCACATCTCCCCCCCGACGCAGGAAACACCCAATCGTGTCGGCCTGGGCAAGCAAGGAGAAACCCCATGAAATTCCGTCTCATCCGGCTGGGGCTTCTGACTCTGGTAATGGCATCATCTGCCCATGCAGTAGAGATCCTGCGTTGGGAGCGACTGCCTCTTGCCGTACCGCTGACTGTCGGACAGGAACGTATTGTATTCGTGGAACACAACGTCCGTGTCGGCATCCCGGCCAGCATCGGCGACCGCCTGCGTGTGCAGAGTGCCGGTGGTGCCATCTATCTGCGTGCCAGCAAGCCCATCGAACCCACCCGATTACAGTTGCAGGACGTAGACAGTGGTGCGTTGATCCTACTCGACATTGATGCCATGCCAGCCAAAGAGGGCGAACCGAAACTTGAGCCTGTGCGCATCGTCGAGGACAATACCACGCCACCGCACTATGCCCAGCAACTGGACAGCGCAACCAAAACGCCCATTACAGAACCGGACAGGCCGACGCAACATGAAACGCCGGTGGCCGTGGTACTGACGCGCTACGCCGCACAGAACCTGTACGCACCACTGCGCACTGTTGAACCCGTGCCCGGCATCATGCGGGTAAATTTGCGCCGTAATCTGCCACTCGACACCTTACTGCCTACGCTGCCGGTTCAGGCGACAGTGCTGGTTTCATGGCGATTGGAAGATCAGTGGGTCACGGCCGTGCGACTGACCCATACAGAGGGTGGTTGGATTCAGTTAGATCCACGCACACTGCAAGGTGATTTCCTCGCAGCTACTTTTCAGCATGCGGCGCTCGGCCCACACGGTACCCCCGAAGACACCACAGTACTGTATCTGGTTACCCGCAAGCACGGGCTGCCCCAGTCGCTACTGCCTGCCATCCAACGCTTTGATCCTGCCGTGCACTTGCCTACTTCGACGCCTCCGAAAACGGAGGTGAATCATGCTCAGTAACGGTCTACTGAAATGGCTGATGATCCCGGTGATCTTGCTGGTGCTGTTCGTTGGCATCCGCATATTCTCTGGTCATGGCACGCATACACCAGACACAGCCGATACAGGCAGCCAACTCACCCCAGAGGAAATGAAGGCGTTGGGTATCGAAGGGGACACACCGCGTGACACCGTCGCCACACTGGTAGCACAGGTCCGGCAACTGCGATCCGAACTGCAAACCGCGACTGCCGACAACCGGACACAACACGAAGAAAACCAGCGTCTGCGCCAGCGTGAAAGCACCATTGACCAGCGTATCAACACTGCACTGGAGTCCGAGCGAGCTAACCTGCGCCGCGACCAGGAACAGTTCAGTAGTGAACGTCAGCAGACTGAAGGTCTGCTGGCAGATTTGCAGCGACGGCTGGACAGCATCAGCAGCAATGGTCACGCAGACTTGCCTGTCGGTCTTGGTCTGCGAGACGGGGATGCTGAAGGGTTCGGCAACGAGGCCGCTATCCGCTGGATAGAGCCTGACGATGCCAGGCAGACTGCAGGCCGCAATAGCAACACGGCGCGGAGCTTCCCGACCAGTTTCGGACCTGCGCAGAAGACACTGGACACTACGGTCGAAAGTGTAACCCGTGCCAGCGCTACCGGAGCCAAACCCGCCAGGGCTGTTTACACCGTACCCACCAATTCAACACTGATGGGCTCAGTCGCGATGACTGCGCTGATCGGCCGTGTCCCTATCGACGGCACCGTCAATGACCCCTACCCCTTCAAGGTTTTGGTTGGCCCCGACAACTTGACGGCCAACGGCATCGATATCCCCGATGTGGCCGGAGCCGTGTTCAGCGGCACCGCCTCTGGCGACTGGACGCTCTCATGCGTCAGGGGGCAGGTACGCTCAATCACCTTCGTTTTCCACGACGGCACCATCCGCACCATTCCACAAGATAGCGAACACAGTCATCAGCAAAGCAACGACCAGAACAGTCTCGGATGGATCAGTGATCCCTACGGTATCCCGTGCGTGTCAGGAGAGCGCCGCAGCAATGCCCAGCAGTATCTCGGCACGCAGGCTTTGATCACCGCAGCGGGTGCAGGCGCAGCATCGCTCATGGATTCAAAAAGCAGCCAGATGTCCTACACCGGTGCCAACGGCTCCATTGGCACGGTGGGTATCAGCAGCAACGAGGCGGTGGGCAGCATTCTTGCCGGCGGCGTACGCGACATGTCGGATTGGGTCAACAAGCTCTATGGCCAGGCCTTCGCAGCGGTCTATGTGAAGCCAGGCGCACAAGTTGCAGTTCACCTCGAAAAACCTCTCGCCATTGACTACGAAACCGAAGGCCGCAAGGTCGACCATCGTACAGGAGAAAGCCATGCGTTCGAACTGGACTAAATCGTTGGCAACCATGGTAACGGTAACCGTATTGACCAGTTGCGCTACCAGCAAGGAAGAGCTGTTGCCACATGGCGGTCGAACCATGCAGGACATCTGGCAGCAGGAGAGCGGCAATGGAGGCAGTCCGGGTCAGATGGCATACCGTCAACTGCTCGATGCCCGTCAGAGCTTACGTCGCCCACTCAGCCATGCAGATGTGAAAACATTTTCCACTGAGCAGGAAAGCTACACGCGTACCGCCGCCAATGATGTACGCAGCCAGTTTCAGCGGCTGCCCAATCCCGACTTGTTGATGTACGTGTTCCCGCATCTGGCGGGGACAGACCCGGTTCCGGTGCCGGGTTACACCACCATTTTCCCGCTCTATCAGCGTGTACAGTACGCGATGCCAGGGGAACGTACGGAGGACTACTGATGGTCTGGTCGCTTCTTCGTCGTAAATCCTCAGAGGTCATCAAAGACGCACTGCCGGACGGCTGGCAGCACCACGTCAACACACTGCAACAGGCAGGTATTCCTGAACCCGGATCCACCACCAGGGGAAACAGCCCCGCTACACAAGCCGACGAACAAGCCTTGTACCAGGTTGTGCCATCGCTGGTCGAGCTACTGCCCTGGGTTGAATACCTGCCCACATCACAAAGCATGCTGCTGGAGGATGGCAGCTCGGTCGCCGCATTCTTCGAACTAACCCCATTGGGTACCGAAGGCCGTGAACCGTCCTGGCTGGCACAGGCACGGGATGCACTGGAGAACGCGCTGCAGGACAGTTTTGATGAGTTTGACGACAACCCCTGGGTGCTACAGCTCTATGCCCAGGACGAGACAAACTTTGACGCCTATCTGCAGACCTTACATCGCTACATTCGACCACGCGCACAAGGCTCTCGTTTCACTGAGTTCTACCTGCATTCGATGGCTCATCACCTGCACGCGGTAGCAAAGCCGGGCGGCCTGTTCGATGACACCACAGTCACCCGGCTGCCCTGGCGTGGCCAAATGCGCCGGGTACGCATGGTGGTCTATCGCCGTACTACAGGCGGCACAGCACGACGCGGCCAGACGCCCGAGCAGGGATTGAACGTGGTTTGTGATCGCCTGACCGGAGGCCTGACCAACGCTGGCATTCGTGCACATCGACTGGATGCCGCACAAATCCACGACTGGCTACTGCGCTGGTTCAACCCACATCCCACACTACTGGGACTGGGTGCCGAAGACCGCGAACGCTTCTACCAGTTGACTGCCTACCCGAATACCTGTGACGCCGACGAGATCGAGCTGGCCTCTGGACGCGATTTCAGTCAGCGACTGTTCTTCAGCCAGCCACGCTCAAATGCAGATCAGGGTGTGTGGTACTTCGACGGCATCCCGCATCGGGCAGTCGTGACCGACCGCCTGCGTACCCCACCAGATGTAGGGCATCTGACAGGTGAAAACCACAAGGGTGATGCCATCAATACCCTGTTCGACCAGATGCCGGAAGACTCTGTGATGTGCCTGACGCTGGTTGCCACACCACAGGACGTGCTCGAAACGCACCTGAATCATCTGGCCAAAAAAGCCGTGGGCGAGACGCTGGCATCCGAACAAACCCTGGCGGACGTGCAAGAGGCTCGATCGCTGATCGGCAGTTCCCACAAGCTGTACCGCGCCAGCCTGGCGTTTTACCTGCGTGGGCGGAATGAAGAAGAGCTCGACAGCAAGGGGCTGCAACTGGCCAACGTGATGCTGGGCGCAGGCCTTCAGCCAGTACGCGAAGAGGACGAAGTCGCCCCGCTCAACACGTATCTGCGCTGGCTACCGTGTATGTACAACCCGGCCCAAGACCGCAAACAGTGGTACACGCAACTGATGTTCGCCCAGCATGTAGCCAACCTCTCACCGACCTGGGGGCGTAGCCGGGGTACGGGCCATCCAGGGATCACTGTCTTCAATCGTGGAGGTGGCCTGATCACGTTCGACCCATTCAACCGCCTGGATCGGCAGATGAACGCGCACCTTTTCCTGTTCGGCCCCACAGGCTCAGGCAAAAGCGCAACCCTCAACAACCTGCTCAATCAAGTCACCGCAATCTATCGTCCACGGATTTTCATTGTGGAGGCAGGCAATTCCTTCGGGCTGTTCTGCGAGTTCGCCCGGCGTTTAGGACTGACCGTCAACCGAGTCAAACTCGCCCCCGGAGCCGGTGTAAGTCTCGCGCCGTTCGCCGACGCCCGTCGACTCATTGAAACGCCCAGTGACGTACAAACACTCGATGCCGATGAACTGGATGATGAACGACAGAGCAAGGGAACTGAGGCTGATGAACAGCGCGATGTGCTGGGCGAACTGGAAATCACCGCACGTTTGATGATCACCGGTGGTGAAGACAAGGAAGAAGCCCGCATGACCCGGGCCGATCGCTCGTTGATCCGCCAGTGCATTCTGGACGCCGCCCAACGCGGCGTAACGGCCAACCGCACCGTACTGACCCGCGACGTACGTGATGCGCTGCGTGAGCGCGGCCATGACACCACACTGCCGGAAATCCGGCGTGCTCGCCTGCTGGAGATGGCGGACGCAATGGATATGTTCTGCCAGGGCAGCGACGGAGAAATGTTCGACCGCGATGGCACCCCCTGGCCAGAGGCCGACATCACCCTAGTCGACCTGGCAACCTATGCGCGTGAAGGCTATAACGCACAACTGTCGATCGCCTACATCTCACTCATCAACACCGTCAACAACATCGCCGAGCGCGACCAGTTCCTGGGCCGCCCCATCCTCAACGTGACGGATGAAGGCCATATCATCACCAAAAACCCCTTGCTCTCGCCCTACGTTGTGAAAGTAACAAAAATGTGGCGCAAGCTTGGGGCGTGGTTCTGGCTCGCGACGCAGAACATCGACGATCTGCCAAAAGCGGCAGAACCGATGCTCAACATGATCGAGTGGTGGATTTGCCTGTCGATGCCGCCCGACGAAGTCGAGAAAATTGCCCGGTTCAGGGAACTGACACCCGCTCAGAAGACGCTGATGCTGTCAGCACGGAAAGAATCCGGCAAATTCACCGAAGGCGTCATCCTCTCCAAGAACCTGGAGGTGCTATTCCGTGCCGTCCCCCCCAGTCTCTACCTCGCTCTTGCGCAGACCGAACCCGAGGAGAAAGCCGAACGCTACCGGCTGATGCAACAGTACGGCATTAGCGAGTTGGATGCCGCGTTCAAAGTAGCCGAAATGATTGACCATGCACGTGGCATCACGCCCATGGTTATAGAGGTGATCAACGAGGCTGATTGATCTGCTGCTCCAGGCGGGTCAGCCGTTCTACAATGGAATCAAACGACAGAGTCTCACCATAAAACATCCGGGCGTTCAGCATCGCCTGATAATCCTGCCTCAACGCATCAAGCAGCGCCGCATCCGGGATCAGTCTCAGCGCGCCCGTCAGGCAGCGGTCATAGTGGCTGGAACTGCTGCGAAAGAAGGTTTCTTTGATGTTCAGCACATCCTGCAACAGCGCGATATCTTCCAAAGCCCGGTGACCGATATGGTGGTCAGCCAACCGCGCCAGATCGTACCAATGCCGCGACAGCCGCGCAGCACTGGCACGCAGGTCCGGGCGATGGCATTCAACATGAATGAGTGTTGCCTTCTCCCAGAAAGTACGCATCGGCGACAGTACGGCGACCTTTGCTGTTGGAAACACCACCCCCGGCACATGCTCACCGATGTCTGGCACGATGGTCAACATCTCCTGCGGCAAGGTCGCATTTCTGCCACCGAACTCGATCAACACGCTGGGCCGCAGATAGGCGTCGGTGTTCTCCACTGCACTGGGGTAATAAAGCCTGAGTTCTTCCGCATTATCACTGATTTCAATCGTGACTTCGTGATTTGGAAGAGCCTGTAGCAACGCCTCATGTAGTGCCGGCACCAATTCCCCGGTGACATGCTCAGCCAATGCCTCCCTGAGTGTGTCAGACAATTTCCGGCGCTGATTGCCGGAAAGCGTGTCCAGCACGGGCACGTCCGGCACCAGACTGCGATAATCAATGGTGACATCGATATCTTCGGAGAAACGTTCGATAGCCTGATAGACCTTCGACAGTGATGTCCCTCCCTTGAAGGCCATCGGTTTGCGGCAGGGTAACGCAAAGAGTGAGCCGAGTACCTGGCATAGCCAGATATCTTTTTCCAGAATCTCGGCACGGCGTCCAAGCACTGGTGCCAGACCATTCAGCAGTTCGGCCTGCTCAACGGGCGTCAGATCAAAATAGGACGCACCTGACGTATCAGACATGTGTCACCTCGCTGCGTTCGTAGCCGCGCAATGCTTCCAGCATCCATGCAGGCATTGAGGCCTTGGCAGAGCACAGTGCCTGAAACTCCGTGGGAGCGAGCTTTTGCGCAATCCGCTGAAATGTACCGGAGGTGACCTGATGACGTCCCAGATACCAGAGCGCCGACAGCGCCTGACCTGCTGGTCGGCCAGCCAATGCCAGTTTACGCGATGCGACATGCTGCAAGCGGACGGTCATTTTTCCTAATCTAACCACCCGTGACGACCCACTGGTGTAGAACACCGCTTGCGCCGGCATCTGCGTAGAAAAGCCGAAACGCCGTGCGGCCTCTGCACCGTGGATCTCAATCGTCGCGCCTTCCGCCTCAGCCAGTGTCTGCGCGATCTGCTCAGGCGCAGGCAATGTCTTGACGCCAAAGCGACCGACCTTGGGAACGACATACAGCCCATGGCCGATACGCTCAATACTGCCAGCCTTGGTAAGCCGCATCAGCGCCTGATCGATGGCCGCACGCGACCCCAACCCGGCGAAGATAGCGGGCGTGAAAGGCTCTCCGACTAACAGGGTGGAGATGCGTTCTCGAATAGCTTTGGCTGTGCTCATAGCGGCCTCCTGTTGTTAGATATTTTACAAAAAAATCTAACACATCACAATGAGAGCAAGAACCGCCTAAAGCAGATTCATCCAGAAACCGGGATGCACCGCTTCCCGATTGTTTATCGTTTCCTGAAGCAGATCGGAGTGGACTACCACCATGATCAATTTTGCGGTACTCCATATGCTGGCTTCTGCTTCCATCTATTCCTTTTCGCGGCATAGGCTTGCTACTGTCTTGCTCACTGCGCTGCTGAGTCCACTCGTACAGGCCGCGGATTTACTGGCCGTTACTGATACCCGGCACCCGATGCAAAACCTGGGCAACACCCGGCTCATCGAACTGGACCTCCCATCACGCATCGAAGCCGAGCTGGCAGCCAACCTCCCCAAAGATCCAACCCGTGCCACGGCAATCGTGCAACAACGCCTGAAAGAAGGCGGCACCGCCCTGCAGCAGCGCATCAACGAGGCCTATCAGAACGTTGTCGATGCCTGGAGCCTGGGCATCACCACCCTTCCCGCCGTTATCGTTGATCAACGGTATGTGGTTTATGGTGAAGCTGACGTCGCCAAAGCGGTTGCGCGTATCGACGCTTACAGGAGGACTCAGCAATGAGACTCCCACGCTGTCTGCGCGCCAGCATCGCCAGCATTTTGCTGACGGCAGCCAGTTCATCGTTCGCTCTCAACACCGTCGCCATCATATCCTCGTCGTTATCCCCAGATTGCCTGGAATACCGCGTCACCGGGATCTGCTACTGGCTGCTTTGCACCCCGTTCGGATGTTCGGTACGCACTTCCGTCAAAGTCAGGCACTACGTTCCCGATGCCGTGGTATCGAGCTATGGCAATACGGGCAAAAACCCGTGGATTGAGGTGCGCGCCATGAGCATGCCCAACACCACGGCCCAGGGCGGCGGTGACGGCACCAGCAACCATAGCAACGAGGACAATCTATCCAGATTCCGCAACGCTGACGTGATCGGCCACCCCGGTGGCCAGGCATTCAGTCAGTTTGCCTCGTCATCAGGCTACATCTGCGACGGTGCCGGCATTGCGTTCATGCCGTACCTGCTGAGCACACTAGATACCGTCGCGTGGCGCTACAACATTCCCGAAGTCGTGTATCCCGAGGCGCTGATCCCCGGTATGCGCGAGATCGGCGCACGCGCCACGCTGAACCTGTGGGGCAGCCTCTATCCGCGCGGTGGTTTCCTGCACCAGGTGGACAGCTACAAGGCCAGTGCCGTGGTCGCCCAACGGGCGGGCGACATCGTGACCCGTCGGGGACAACTGCATGTATACCAACCCTTGCTTGCCAACGCGCACGACGGTTACTGGCCAGCAGGCGCACTGATGGAAAACGATGCATCGACCGGCAAATGGCAAGAGCTGGCCCCTGACCTGTCCTCCTCCTGCACAGTCTTCCCACATAACGGGCCACTGACTCAGGCGCAGCAAGACGACTATGCCTGGGCACTATGGCGACCGTATAGCTGCTGCCAGCGACGCGGCCAGACCTTTCTCGGCAGTATGGATTTCAACTGAGGATATGATGATGAAACATCTCAATCCGAACGCGTTCTCAACACCTACGCTACACCTGTGGCAATGCGCGCTATTGGTTACCGCACTGTCTATGACCAGTGGCCTGGCTCTGGCACAGGATGGAGGCTTCCAGAACAGCGGTGCTGTCATTGGCGATGAGGTGATGTACTCCATCGGTGGCGGCAACGCCGTATCGATGAGTAGTGCGGCCAGTATGCGCTCGATTGGTGTCGGTGTGGGCTGGAACAGCAATCTGATCTGCGGCGACATGAACATCAGTACGACCATCCAGAATCAGCTCAATGGGCTAACCAACGGCTTCCAGAACATCATGAGCAGCGTGATCCAGAACGCCACCAGCGCGGTCGCCTCATTGCCTGCACTCATCATCCAGCGGGCCGATCCGGGTCTCTACAACCTTCTGACCAATGGTATTCTGCAAGCCCGGCTCGACTTTGATCGCTCCAAACTCACCTGCCGGGCGATGGCGGAACGCATGGCGGACACGGCAGGCGGCCAACTCGGCTGGAGCCAGATTGCCGAAGGCATGGCGCTGCGTCAGGCGGTATCCAGCACCGATGCCGTATCGGCTATTGAACAAGCTGAAAAAAACCGAGGCAATGACGGGGTACCGTGGGTTGGCGGCGACAACGCCGGCGGTGTCGGACAACACTCAATCAAGGTCATCGGAGACGTAACCCGTGCAGGTTACAACCTGGTCAACGGCCGCAATGTGGCCGACACGTCATCCATCGACACCGCGAGTTGCCAAAGCCTGTCCTGCCAGACCTGGGCATCACCACAACAGGCTATTGACTTTGCCACTCGTGTGCTGGGCGAACAGGAGCAGCGTACCTGCGAAGGCTGTATCAGGACCGAGACCGTACCCGGCGTCGGGCTGACCCCGGTCATCCAGGAAGAGTACGACACCAAGCTGAAAGTGCTGCAGGAATTGGTCAGAGGAACCCGCAATACCACGTTCGAGAACCTTCACGACGCTGGCAGTACTTCGCTGCCAATCACCCGTGGCGTTATCGAGGCACTGCGTGACGAACCTGATCAAGACATTCTGGCCCGACGCCTGGCCTCCGAAGTTGCGCTGGCATCGGTATTGGAAAAAGCCCTGCTGCTGCAGCGCACGCTACTGACTGGCCAGAAAGAGCCGAATGTTGCGGCGAATCGGTTGGCAGTCGCTGCCGTCACTCAGGAAAGCAACACCCTCGACCGCGAGATCCTCAACCTCAAAACCGAGCTTGAGCTACGCCGGGAACTCGCCAGCAACTCACCGATGGCCATTATCCAACGCCACAGTGTACGTTCAGCCGGTTCACGCGGTATCTATGAAGGAGACCCTGTACCTAACCGTCTCGACCAGTTACAGCGACGCAATCCCGGAGGCACACCATGAAGTTTGCCTGGCTGCGATCACACCGTCTGTTCAGTTGGCGTACACCCAGAGTCCTTCTGTGGATTGTTGCATGGCTGGTCATCACCGTCACAGCCAACGTTCTGGGCATCCACTTCCTTGGCAGCATTGCTGGCTGGGAACACTGGCTGGCCGATACAGCCGGCTATTTTCTGTTGTGGCGTCTGTGTCTGTACGGTGCCACCGTTTATGGCTGGCTGTGGATGCGCCGCCGCCTGCTCCTGCGCGATACCCGTACCGATGACCGGCGCAGGCTCATTCGCGCCGAAGTTTTCGGTGTCGGCGCGTTACTGGTGCTGGAATTCAGCCTGTTGGTGCAGTACGTATAGGTGCTGTGACCATGACGCTTTTCACCACCGATTACCTGGAGTATTACCTGACTCTGGTGAGCTGGATCGTCCACAACGGTATTTGGGCGGTATTGGTTTCCAGCGGCGTGTTTGTCCTCCCCTTCGTGGCCATCATCATCGACGAGTGGCTGAGAGCCCGTACCGAAGGCGCTGATGAGGGCAACAAGGGCGTGCTGTCATCAATGCGCATTGAGAACCGGGTATGGGTGGCAATTGTTGTGGTGATGTTCGCAGGCATTCCGTTCATCGATGTCGACCTCAACACGATCAGATACGACCAGGCGCGTTCGGCACAGTGCCGGATCAGCGTACCGCAGCCCGAAGACACTGGCTGGTCAAAATCCTTCAGCACCCTCAACAACCAGAGCGCCAAAGTGCCAGTCTGGTGGGCCTTCATGCACGCACTCTCACGTGCGATCACCAGTGCCTCGGTATCAGCTATCCCATGTGGCACCGACCTGCGGCAAATGAGAATGGAGATCAATGCTACCCGTATTGATGACCCGGTACTGGCTCAGGAAGTAGCAGACTTTACCCACGATTGCTACGGCCCCGCACGCGCCAAGCTGTTCATGACTCGTCCCAATCTTGACAAGACACAAATGCACGATGTGACCTGGATCGGTTCGACCTATTTTGTCAGTACAGCAGGCTTCTACGACACCTATCACGCCAGGACACCGCGTGAGGGTTGGGCCTACGACAGCCATCGTGACGCCGGACTGGCTCAGGTGCCAAGTGGTGCTGGCTACCCGAGTTGCCGCCAGTGGTGGAGCGATGGAGGAAACGGCTTGCGTGCACGACTGCTGGCACAGGTCGATCCCAGCTTACTCAATCGCATCGCCGGCTGGGCCGGGTTCCTCAGCCGCACGGAGGTAGATGACTCAGTTATCAGGACGATTGCCTCCCCTCACCAACAGAAACTCAACCAAGGTAGTGTCTACACGGATTACGGTGGTCAAATCGACAAGACCTTACCGAATATTGTTACTCGCGCTGCGGGTGACATCGGCATGACAGTGGGAGGACTCGCCGCATTCCCGGCATTGGACGTGATGCGCCAGGGACTGCCGATGGTGCTTGCATTACTGAAGATGGCGCTGGTGATCTGTATCCCTCTTGTACTTCTGGTAGGCACTTACAACCTGAAGACAACGATAACAGTCAGCGTCGTGCAGTTTGCGCTGTTCTTTGCGGATTTTTGGTTTCAACTGGCACGATGGATTGACAGCACCATCCTCGATGCACTTTACGGGTGGGGTTGGGGCTGGAATCGGCCGCACGGCGGCGTCGATCCGATGGCGGGCTTGAGCAACACTTTCGGCGACATGCTGCTGAACTTCGTCATGGGCACGATGTTCATTGTACTACCCACATTCTGGATAATGGCTTTGGCTTGGGCAGGCATCCGCGCCGGTAATGTTCTTCAAGGGTTCGCTGGAGCTACGGCTGATGCCAAAGCAGCAGGAGCAAAAGGAGGTGACATGGTTCTTAAATCCGTATCGAAAAAATAAGCTCTTTTAATCGTCTTCAATATGCGGATCGATACGAAAGTCATCGTAGGTATACAGCCCGAATCCTGCAGGGCCGTTACGCCACTCTGGTTTTGGAGGCTCATCAACGAATCCAGCGGCATTAGCCATCAGAGCAGCAGCTACAACGAAAATGAGTAGGGTCGCTAACCAGAATGCCACATAAAGCAATAACCCCAAGAGAGTCAGTTTGGTCATCCACAGCAGAGCAAATGCTCCCTTAACAGGCATCCCCTGCTCGACAAACCAGCCTGATATCTGTTGCTCACAACGCGCATAGACACGCCAACCCCTGCCGAGCCAACGGCCAAAGCGTTCTGCAATACTGTTATGGCTTGCGCTATTCATGGTCATCATTTACCTGCGTTACCCGTTTCCCCTACATCCCACCTTACAACGATTGATACGCAGTATTGCGACAGCAGTCACCCTGTCTACTTAGCTTAGAGCAGAAATACCATACATCAAGTCACTCCCCTTCCTGCAACGCTTGCGCCATTTTGTATTCACATCGCATTCGCATAA
Organism: Dickeya oryzae; assembly: GCF_009372235.1. Taxonomy (GTDB): domain Bacteria; phylum Pseudomonadota; class Gammaproteobacteria; order Enterobacterales; family Enterobacteriaceae; genus Dickeya; species Dickeya oryzae. Next base: position 318,443 of record NZ_ML762922.1, read on the forward strand.
ATTGCTGGGGAACTTTTACCGAGGCTTCAAAGAAAGTGGTAAAGTCGAAGCCTTCCAATTGATACGGCGCAACTAACACCGAGTCCTGAGCATTACCAAGAAAAATCACTGGCCGACCCGCTGGAACATTAGCGCATTGATGCGAGTTATTAAAATCTAGCCGCATAGCCAGCAGATAGACTTTTTCAGACACCCGATTATCGCTCAATTGCTCATTGGACCATAACCATCCATGATAAAGAAGAACGGATGAAACCAACACACAAAGGATAGGGCGCAACACTGGCGACGCTGAATCCCCACCATCAAACTTATTCTTGAGCCAAGCTAACAGAAATAAAATATTTATAATAAACATAGCCGCAGCCACGACGATTATAAATGGCAAAATTAATTTGAATACCATAAACCCGGTAGTGAACAACAGGGTAATAGGTAAAGCCGACGCATCAACATGAAATACGTCATTGACATAAATTGCATTAGTGTCCAAGGGATACTGACGGAATAATTACCAGGCGATTTTGTCGTTATCACACTATCAACGCCCTTCGATTCAGGCAAAGTCTTTTGCGGTGTTATTACGTGGGGAGAAGTCGATAATCAACCTTTCCAGGGCTTCTTCTGTTCGGTTCTTGTGCCGTAAACTTGGTGTCTCCTGGCGCTTGAGGGCATCAATACCTTCTTCTTTAACCAACCGTCTGTGACGGTGAATAGTTTCCCGTGACACGCCGCTCAGACTAGGGTCTGTCCCTTAACCTCCCTACACGCTAAAAAGTGCTGCAAGAATCATTTCCGAGATGTGATTTTTGGTTAAATACCCATCTCTTTTGGTCATTCTTTATCGCTTAAAAGCGTTTTTTTGCACAGTTATAGAAATGCTGAACTGTACAAAAAATAGTTACGGGACACAGCCTAGTGTTAGTACCCTCCCCAAACGGACCATGTGCTTTTAGATATCTGACCTAACGTGCCATAGCGTCCACGATGTCTACTTCTGACACGGAGCGGGAAAATGTATGGCACTTTAGGTCGGCGAGGAGCAGAAGTTGGCATCTGTCTCATCACTCTGAGTGACTTAATAAACACCGAGGAGTATTCGTCAACTGGGTACAGGTCAATACGACCTAAACTATCCCACTCAATTTGATGAATATCAATGGGGAATCGCTTGCCCTTACGTAGAGAGTATTTTTCGATTTTACTATTGCCCATGCTCCTGAAAAAGGTAGATAATATCCAAAAAAATCATGGGATAAAAGTGATGACACAGAATATTCCTTCTCATTTATATAAATATAAAAGCTTCAGCATTGATAGTCTTGATTTGCTTGTAAGCGATAAACTGTATTTTGCCGACCCGGCAACATTCAATGATCCGTTGGATTGTAATCCTTCCGTGTTAAATGACATCGATACCACCGATAAATTAAACGCCATTCTTCATAGATTAGTAAAAGAAAATCATCTAAAGGAACTAGAGAAAGCAGCAAGTAAAATTAAATATAGAGGTCCACGGACATTAGAAAAAATTGAAATACTAGGTGAAGGTGAAGCTCGAAAATTAATTAACAACATTGCAGAGAATGTTTGTTTTTTTGGCGACGATTTTATCGATATTGTCAGGCATCATATTAAAAGATATTTGCTAAAAAACTATGATATTGGTGTCCTTTCATTAGCAAAAAAGTTTGACTGTCCCTTAATGTGGTCGCACTACGCTGATCAACATAAGGGATTTTGTATTGGATATGACGTTTCTGAAAATGACTCTTCAGATATCTACCCTGTTGATTACAAAGGCAAGCGATTTATTAGAACTCAACAAGTTCATGATATGTTGTTTGGTAGCAATGATAATGTAGTAAATACTGCAAAAAAAGAGATTGATAGAGTCATTCTTCTCAGCAAATCTCCTTCTTGGAAATATGAGAATGAATATCGAGTTATTAACAAAAAAGGCTTGCAGGACTCAAATTTTCGATTAAGCGATGTTACATTCGGTTTGAGGTTCAAAAAATCTGCTAAGTTTTCTGTTATGAGCGCATTACAATCCAGGCAGGGTGATATTAAGTTTTACGAAATGTCACTTTCTGATAAAACCTTCAAATTGAAAAGAACATTAATTGATTTGGGTAATATAGAATTTCAATCATACCCTAAAAGTAATTATGAACGTACTCGCGATCATCTTCAAATGCTTGATGACTTAAATGACGATGAAAACTAGCACAGGGTGCGCCGTAGTTCATTGGCCTCTTGGCGATTAAAACAATCTGGTGTCTACAACGTCCGTTCCTGGCACAAAGAGGCCCACCTGCGCATTTTTTGTCTGCTACGAGCGAGATATAGACTTTCATACCCTGAACGTTACGCTATTAGGTGATCCAGGGTATGCACTTGAACGTGGAGCACTTACTGGCTCGAAAGCAAAGCGGCAATCATCAAATCACATGATTCTGGCACAATATTCGTAACCAGTAAGCGCATACCCTGAATCACTTAAAAGTGTAACCCTCAGGGTTCGAATGACTATATCTGGCACAGAACTGCCTGTCAGGTAAGGTTTAGCTCTGTGCTGTGACAATCCTAAATAGCTTCTCGCATTAATGCTCCACTTATCATTGCGCGGCTCCAGAGCTAGCGGGTGTCATATCTCACAAGTGTAGCGCTATTATGAGAAGCTATTTAGCTCAAGTCAGAGCTAATACATATAAATGCCTGCCTGACCGCGTGAATAGATCACCAGCCCCGACAGTACAATTGATAGCAAAACCTTCGTGACAGTAAAGCTCCACAGAGAACTCACCAGAGACAAGCGCTCCAGCGATACACCAACAAAAATGGCACACAAGGCCACACCCCATAATCGAAATGACAGAGTATGTTCTCGTATCCAATCAAAATCATTTTCCTCTGAGCGAGTAATTGCTAACAACACGCCAATGAAGCCAATTACACAAAGGGCCACTTCAAGATTACGGTGTGATTCCTCTCGTTCATCTTTGCGTGTATACATCAATGTTACCAAGTCATTATGGATATCCCGCACATAATATTTCAGTGATCGTGTTTCTTGCCGTGACTGATCCAATTCGGAACCCGTCAATTCCTGTCTGATAACATTGATATCGCGTTCAAATTCCTTCGTCATTCTTATTTCCCGTTAATTCTGCCAAATCGTTCTTCGCTTAAAGTAAGCCATATTTCTGTTTCAGACCGAAAGAATTGCATAACAACGCACCTTGCAGCAAAAAATTTGCTCATGTTCATACAACCATCTCTTTCCCTGCACAAAAAGGATTCATTCTTGCCGTATTGATACTCGATGGTACGGATAAACAGCGCTATATCAAAAGGGTTCCACAAGGGTAAAAACCGATAAAGGGCAATGGAATGGGATCAAGGGGAAAGGCTCTACCTGGAAAAGGAAAAGGCCCGGTTATATCGCACTTAAGGCCATCACAATGTTTACTCTGTTCCAGCGAAAAAAGCCCACACCACCCAAGTCTGATCTGGTCATGCCAGAAAAAGGGCTACTCCGACCGGAGCCAGCTGCTTCCTTGCTGGCCACACCTCGGCGTCAACAGTTGCTGGAACACATCTGGCAGCGTACCTCAGTTTCACAAAAGCAATTCGCCTGGCTGTACCGAGCTCCTTTTGAGCGTTACGCCGAACTCGTGCAACAGTTTCCGGCCTCAGAAAGTCATCACCATGCCTACCACGGTGGCATGCTGGATCATGGTCTGGAAATTGTCGCCTTCGCCCTGAAACTGCGCCAGTCCCGTCTACTCCCCGTAGGCTCGCCGCCAGAAGATCAGGCAGCACAGGAAGAAGCCTGGACAGCCGCTGTCGCCTATACTGCACTGCTGCATGACATCGGCAAGATCGCAGTAGATCTGCACGTCGAGCAAGAGGACGGCAGCACATGGCACCCGTGGCATGGCTCATTGAAACGTCCATACCGCTTTCGCTACCGGGAAGATCGTGAGTATCGTCTCCATAGTGCTGCAACCAGTTTGCTCTACCACCAAGTGCTCGATCCCCGCATACTCGATTGGCTCAGCAGCTACCCATCCCTGTGGGCTTCACTATTGTATGTGCTGGCTGGCCAGTATGAGCATGCCGACGTGCTGGGCGAGCTCATAGTCAAAGCCGATCAGGCATCAGTCGCGCAAGCGTTAGGTGGCGATCCCACCAAGGTAATGGCTGCGCCGAAACATGCCCTGCAGCGCAAGTTGCTCGATGGTCTGCGCTACCTGTTGAAAGAGGAATTCAAACTGAATCAGCCGCAAGCATCTGATGGCTGGCTGACGCAAGATGCCTTGTGGCTGGTGAGCAAGACGGTATCCGACAAACTGCGTGCCTATCTGCTGTCACAAGGTATTGATGGCATCCCCGCCAACAACACAGTGGTATTCAATGTGCTGCAGGAGCACGGCGTGCTGCAACCCACCCCAGATGGCAAGGCAATCTGGCGAGCCACCATCTGCAGTTCGTCCGGCTGGTCACATCGTTTCACGCTATTGAAACTCTCTCCGGCCTTGATCTGGGAAGCATCTGAACGTCCAGCATCCTTCGCAGGAACAGTGACAATTGATGTCACCCCCTGTGACAGCAGCGACTCAATACCCTCCGTCACTAAACCCGCAATATCTACTTCTCCCGCTTTCACCGCCACCGACTTTGCAACAGCGCAAGCCACCACCGCACCACACGATGTCATGGATGACATGCTTGCTATGCTGATGCCAGCCGAAGCCCCTCGCACAGCGCCACCAGACAACAACACATCAGATATTGCTACTAATAAGTCGACATCGGTACAGGCCTCGAATGCACCACCTCAACTTGAGCCCACCAAACTGCGTTCGGCCGAGCATTTCATGGAGTGGCTACGAGAAGGGGTTCAATCCCGAAGGATAATCATCAATGATGCAAAAGCCCTGGTACATAGCGTGGACGATACGGTCTACCTGGTCAGCCCTGGCGTTTTCCAGCGCTATGCACAAGAGCACCTGCAGATCGGCGAACTTGCCAAACAAGAGAAGATGCAGGACTGGCAGTGGGTACAGAAACGCTTCGAGCATCTGCAAATCCATCGCAAGCAAGCCAATGGTCTGAACATCTGGGCCTGCACAATCAATGGACCGCGCAAATCACGCCGACTGAACGGCTACCTGCTATCCGATCCCAGATTGATTTTTAGCTCCCCCATGCCAAATAACCCCTATATCTCGCTTACGTCACCACTACCCAGCAAATAACGGGAGTAGACTTTTCTACCGCCCGCATGTCGTTGAGATGATGCGCCACCAAGCGCCATACCCGTGCTCAGCTACGACAACCTCATTAGTAGGTAATCCCCATCCTTAGACACTTGTCGTTGAACGTTCGGCTGGGCATATTTAGGCTATCTGCCGCTGCCTGACGATCACCACCGTACTGCCGCAACCGCGCCTCTATCACCGCCGCCTCGAACGAACGCACCGAAAAACCTAAATCCTTTACGTGCTGGTAGCCCTCATCCAACTGAGCCAGCTCATTTGTCAGCCTCTTCTGCATGTCAGGCGGCAGAGCCTGCATCGTAATAGGCTGACCCGATGAGGAATGGGCACAAGTCACCTCCAGCAGATTTCGCAGTTCCCAGGAAAATCGTACCCACATAGCTGTTGCAGGAATGACGATGCCAGCACCCCCGGAGTTTTCTGCTCCCGCTCACAGCACTGTGCGATGAAATGGTGGCACAACAGTGAGATATCCTCTGTACGTTCACGCAGCGGTGCCACATGCAATACACACTGACACAACCGGTGGTACAGATCCTGACGGAACGCACCGTCGGATACGCGCTGCTTCAGCGTATGGTGCGTGGCAGCAACCAGCCGGAAATCCGAATGTACTTCCTGTTCGGCCCCTAATGGACGAAAACACCGGGTTTCCAGCACCCTCAGCAACTTGGCCTGCATGGAAAGCGGCATATCGCCGACCTCATCCAGAAACAGCGTACCGCCATTGGCCTGCGCTACCAGACCAACTTTGTCGCTCAGGGCATCAGAAAATGCCCCTTTCTGGTGGCCGAACAACTCGCTTTCGATCAGACTCTCAGGGAGAGCTGCACAGTTAATCACCACAAAGGGTCCGTCTGCTCTGACAGAGCATTGATGCAGCAGGCGGGCGACCACATCTTTGCCTGTACCGGTTTCTCCCTGGATCAACACCGACAGGTTATGTCCGGCAGCCTGGCAGATCTTCTGCTGCAGCGCCTTCATGACTGATGACTGGCCGATCAAGGTGTCCTTAATTCGCGTGAGCAGTGCCTGCTGACGCGCTTCATCCCGTTCCCGTTCAACAGACGCTCTGAGTGTCAACCTTACCTGCTGCGCTCCCGCCAACTCACGCAGCAGACTCAACTGGTTGCAAAACACCTGAGCCAACAGGTTACCTTCGCCACCGTCATGCCATAGCTGCAGGCGTTCCGGCGTATCCAACAGCGCCAGTTGTCCCAGTATCTTGCCGCTCTCTGACAACAGCGGTATGGCATACATCCCACAGTCTGCACCCAGTCCCGATAGCACCTGCTGAAAGAGCGGGTGTTCAATACGAGCCCCCACATTCAACGATGACCAGGCGTACGCCTTATTTTCACGCAGCGCATAGGCCAGTGGATGGCTAAAATCATCCACCTCCAGCGCTAACGCAACAGATTCATCACCAACTCGGCCACAACACAGTAACTGCCTGCCACAGCCATCAACCAACCCAAGAATGATACCCTGCGGTTGCCAAACAGAAGCCACCGTGGACAACAGCCAGTCGCACAAATCCGGCTCCGTTTTCTGACGTATCATCGCCAACGCCAGATCACACGATAACGTCAGCACCGACTCTTCAGCGCTTTCGGTGCCATATTCCCTACTGGATAACGCTCTGCTTTCAGGCACCGCTACCTCCCTGTCTCATTGATTATGATCCTACTCACCTAATGTTGATACGGCCCTAAGAGAGCATCTCATTTTCAAACTGTTCCGGGCTGAGGACACCATAGGTACTATGGCGACGAAGCCAATTATAACCGCACTCAATATTTCAGGCGCTTCTCGAAGTCTGTCGCTGCCTTTTGGATAATGGCCAATTCCTAAGTCTGTTCAGCTTTAGTCGGGCATTTTCAGCGACGAGTTCATTTTCGCGTTCTGTGGACGTCATTTGCTGCTGTTTGCTGCGCCAAACGTAGAGTTGTGATGCATGCAGGCTGAACTCTGCTTACGAGGCTTTTTGTGGGTTGAGCTGGTTTTGTCATGAGTAATCACCTCTGGTTGAGAGTTTACTCACTTAGTCGCGTATCCACTAATGGTGGGTAGGATCACTCAGTCCAGTTAACCGCCCTGTAACCCCAACACCCCGACGCGCACTTTTAGCCCCAGACACGCTACCGCCACACTGTGACCTCCCTGCCTGCCACGCATCATAGCAGCGGCGGCAGTCGCTGCCATTAGTCGTTTTGTGAATGAAACGAGTTTTAGCACGGTAGCCGGTGTTCTGCCTCTTGCTTGTGTCAATCTTAAAGGCCGCTGGCTGGAAGAGTCGGGGTTTATGACCGGGATGCCGATTACCGTGACGGTCGAGCGGGGAAGGATAGTGATCGAGACGGAGATTAATGTCTGATCGTTGCACTTAACAGCAGGTAAAAAAATAGCCGGAAGGATCGTTGGGATCGCTTCCGGCTTTTATTATAAGTAGGCTTGCTTCCACTTGTCATCAAACCATTCTTTCTTATCAATTCGCCACTCATCATTCTTAAATTGAAGAGTATAGCGATATTGATTTTTAAATCCTGTATGTTGTTGAGTTATAAATACACATTTATTTTTATTTAACTCACTGCTTAATACTTCTTCGTCTGGTGAATACTCTGGTGGTTCACCACATGATAGCGATACTTGCCTGCCCTGTTTTCTTTCTTTTTTTGTGCAGAAGAGAGCGTATATATCATCAAGTTCCTTTTTGGCTGCATCTTTATGCGCAGTCATTCCTTCATTTCTGAATAATGGGTAATACTTCAACTCCCACTGATTCATTTGAATGATAAATTCTTTTAGAACCTTTTCAGCTTTAGATAGCTCAGTCATAAAAATACCTTAATTATTGAATATCCTACCAAAAACTTTCTGTCCATTTTGATAGACGTCATAGTAGATTTCTGTAGGTCGGGTTCCACCATTTCCATATTTAAACGTCCAGTCAATATCTACTGTTCCATTTTTATCGATATATTTTCTGACTTGCTCTTCGAACACTCGATATTCACCACGGTTAATAGCAGGTAATTGCGGGAACACATTCCCTTTACCGCCTTGACCACCAAGCACATTGCCTAATATGTGTCCGGCATCATCGGTTTGATTACCTAATGAACGGGCGTAATCTCTGGAGCTTTGATTCGTTCCAGAACCCGTTCTAAGCTCGGCTTTCGATACGGTGGCTTTGGCTGATAATATTTCCCCGTTAGCCCCATGAGTTAACGTCGGGCACTTTGCCAACCCAAACGGATCGACCCAACACATGGGATTTGAGACATACCCGTAGTTACTCTCCCCCCCCGCTATCCCTATCGGGTCTGGCGAGACATAGCACCCACCGGCCGGGTCGTAGTACCGAAAGCGGTTATAGCACAGCCCGCTTT
>NZ_ML762923.1:0-53801 GCF_009372235.1 Dickeya oryzae
ATGGCTGGGGTACGAGGATTCGAACCTCGGGATGGCGGAATCAGAATCCGCTGCCTTACCGCTTGGCGATACCCCAACAGGGTGCACATCGTAAGATGTGTCTCACTAAATATATGGCTGGGGTACCAGGATTCGAACCTGGGAGTGGCGGGATCAAAACCCGCTGCCTTACCGCTTGGCGATACCCCAATAAATTTTCGCAACCCGAGTTGACGATTCGGTTTTCATACCGATTAAGACAATGGTGCGGGAGGCGAGACTTGAACTCGCACACCTTGCGGCGCCAGAACCTAAATCTGGTGCGTCTACCAATTTCGCCACTCCCGCAGGGAAAAAATGGTGGCTACGACGGGAATCGAACCTGTGACCCCAGCATTATGAGTGCTGTGCTCTAACCAGCTGAGCTACGTAGCCATCTTTTCCGCGTCACCTTCATCGGCGTTGCGGGGCGCATTATGCGGAGTTGGCCTTTTGGCGTCAACACATTTTTTCCCTAAAAACGGCGTATTCGAATTGTTTGTTTGGGTTATGAACAGTCTGGTGAGAAAAGCGTCAGAAAGCAGGCTTTTAACGGTATTACATAAGAAAAACGGGCCGCGATTGGCCCGTTTAAAACAGTAAAATAAAGCGGGTTATTGGTAGGCGGATTGGTGCACGCCGACGGCACGGCCTGACGGGTCATCCATCTTTTTGAAGGATTCATCCCATTCAATGGCTTTAGCTGACGAACAGGCTACTGACGGACCACCAGGGACGCATTCAGCCGCGCTTGGAACCGGGAACAGTTCTTCAAAAATTTCGCGGTACAGGTAGCCTTCTTTGCTGGTCGGCGTGTTGTACGGGAAACGGAAGTGTGCGGTTTCCAGTTGCTGGTCGGTAACCTGTTTAGCGGCCACTTCTTTGAGCGTATCAATCCAGCTGTAGCCAACACCGTCGGAGAACTGCTCTTTCTGGCGCCAGGCCACGCTGTGCGGCAGATAGGATTCGAAACATTCACGCAGAATGTGTTTTTCCATTTTGCCGTTACCGCACATTTTGTCTTTCGGGTTGATACGCATGGCGACGTCCAGGAATTTCTTATCCAGGAACGGTACGCGTGCTTCAACACCCCAGGCCGACATCGCTTTGTTCGCGCGGGCGCAGTCATACTGGTGCAGTGCCAGCAGTTTACGCACGGTTTCTTCATGGAACTCTTTCGCGTTCGGCGCTTTGTGGAAGTAGAGATAACCGCCGAAAACTTCGTCCGAACCTTCACCGGACAGCACCATTTTGATGCCCATAGCTTTAATTTTACGTGACATCAGGTACATCGGCGTCGAGGCGCGGATAGTCGTGACGTCATAGGTTTCGATGTGATAAATCACGTCGCGGATAGCATCCAGACCTTCTTGTACCGTGAAATGGATTTCGTGGTGCACCGTGCCGAGGTGTTCGGCAACATCACGTGCTGCTTTCAGGTCAGGCGCGCCTTCCAGTCCAACAGCGAAGGAGTGAAGCTGCGGCCACCAGGCTTCGCTGCGCTCGTCATCTTCCACGCGGCGGGCGGCGAATTTTTTGGTGATGGCGGAAATGACGGACGAATCCAGACCACCGGACAGCAGTACGCCGTAAGGCACATCGGACATCAGGTGGCTTTTCACGGACTCTTCCAGCGCTTCACGCAGTTCGGCGGCGTCGGTGACGTTATCTTTTACGTTGTCGTATTCGAACCAGTCACGGCGATAGTATTCACGAATTTCGCCATCCTGACTCCACAGGTAGCTACCTGCCGGGAATTCTTTGATAGTGCGGCATACCGGCACCAGCGCTTTCATTTCAGAGGCGACATAAAAGTTGCCGTGCTCGTCATAACCCATATACAGCGGGATGATGCCCAGGTGATCGCGACCGATCAGGTAAGCGTCTTTTTCACTGTCATACAGCGCGAAGGCGAACATACCACGCAGTTCGTCCAGGAATTCCGGCCCTTTTTCCTGGTACAACGCCAGAATTACTTCACAGTCGGAACCGGTCTGGAACTGGTAGCGGTCGCCATATTGCTGACGCAGAGCCTGATGGTTATAAATTTCACCGTTCACGGCCAGAACGTGGGTGTGCGCCTGGTTGTAAAGGGGCTGCGCACCGGTGTTGACGTCGACAATAGACAGACGTTCATGCGCCAGAATGGCTTTGTCGCTGGCGTAAACACCGGACCAGTCTGGACCGCGATGGCGCATCAGACGGGACAACTCCAGCGCTTTTTTACGCAGTTCAACCGGGTCAGTTTTCAGATCAAGCACACCAAAAATAGAACACATACCAAAGGCTCCCTATATTCACGCATCACAACGTGAAAACTGTCAAAGTGTATGGCTGTAAGCAGCGGTTTTCCTTACCGGGTAGTATTGCTATGGGTCGGTCGCCGCCGTGTCGGTAACACTGATTTAGCATCAAAAGGGGATGCTAATTCAATATCATTTAATGAAAAAAGCCATTGTGATGGTGAATATGTAATTTTGGACGTGATTTATTGTGGTTTATTCACAATGACTGAAAAGAGAGGCCGGATTTTTAGCGATCTCATAATCCGGCCTTATAGCAAAAACCAAAACTTACTGATTTTCAAGCAGACGTTGCAGCAATACACCATTAAGCATGGCGCGTTTTACCAGCGCAAAAGCGCCGATGGCAGACAAATGCTGCAATTCGGAGACGACGACGGGCAGGTTTTGCCGGAAATCTTTTAGCACCTGCGTATTGATGCAACGCTCAATGGCTGGCAACAGAATTTTGTCTGCGGCGGTAATTTCACCGGCGATAACGACCCGTTGGGGGTTAAACAGGTTAACGGCAATTGCGATAGCTTTGCCCAGTTGCTGCCCGGCGGCTTCAATCAGTTCTTTGGCCAGGCGATCGCCTTTGACTGCCGCTTTACAGATGGAGGCAATCTGGCAGTCATCGAGCGTCAGTTTGCTGGGGAAACCTTGTTGCAGCAAATGACGAACCCGCTGTTCCAGCGCACCGTTGGATACTACCGTTTCAAGGCAACCAAAGTTGCCGCAGTGGCAGCGATCACCCAAGGGGTCAATCTGGATGTGACCTATCTCCCCCACATTGCTGTTGCTGCCGAGGAAGATTTTGCCGTTGACGAGAATACCGGCACCTACGCCGCGATGAACCCGCACCAGTAACGAGTCCTGACAGTCGCGGGTGGCGCCAAAATAGTGCTCGGCCAGAGCCAGACTGCGGATATCGTGACCAACAAAACTGTGTACGTTAAAACGCTGTTCGAGGTTGTCAACCAGCGGCCAGTTATCCACACTGATATGCGGCATATAACGTACTACACCGGCAATCGGGTCCACCAACCCCGGTAACACCACTGAAATCGCGATTAATTCGCGGATTCGGCGCTGATGACGGGTGATGAATTGATCAATCACGGTGAATAAAGCACTTTCCAGCGTTTCCTGGGTATTTTCCGGCAGGTTGCAGTGCTCTTCTTCCAGCCGTTTGCCCTGTAAATCGTATAAGGCGAGGGTGGCATCGTGGCGACCGAGTCGCACTGCCACGGTATGAAACGGTCGTGTTTCAGAAATGATGGAAATAGCGCGACGTCCACCGGTTGATGCCTGCTGATCCACTTCCTTGATAAGACCACGCTCCAGCAACTGGCGGGTAATTTTGGTGACGCTGGCGGGAGCAAGCTGGCTCTGTTCTGAAATCTGAATTCGGGAGATAGGGCCTTGCTGGTCAATCAGGCGGTACACGACCGCACTGTTGAGTTGTTTAACCAGATCGATATTCCCTATCTGGGTTTGTCCGCCTGTGGTCATGACGCGTTACTCGTGTCGATGCAATACGCTTACGATTTGCGAAAGACTTCTTCACCATTCACAAACGTACTGAGGATGTCAAAATCGCGGGTAAACGCCGTCAGGTTTGCTACTTTTCCTGTTTCAATGCTTCCCAGTCGGCATGCTTCGCCGATGGCTCTTGCCGGATAGAGCGTTGCCATTCTCAGCGCTTCATCCAGAGCGATACCCGCGTGTTCTACGCAATTGCGTACGGCATCGATCATGGTGAGAGCCGAACCGCTCAGGGTGCCATTCTCATCTACACAGATGCCGTCGCGGTAGTATATGGTTTTACCGGCAAATGTGAACTGGTCGATAGTGGAACCCGCAGGTGCCGTAGCGTCGGTGACCAGCACCAGCTTGTCGCCCTTGATGCGTTTGCTGTTACGGATAGTCGCCCAACTGACATGATGACCATCGGCAATGATACCGCAATAGACTTCTGGTGCGTCATAGACGGCACCGACCAGACCGGGTTCACGGCCGGTAACGGGGGGCATGGCGTTAAACAGGTGGGTAGCAAAGCGGATCCCGGCAGCAAAACCCCCTTTGGCCTGTTCCCAGGTGGCATGAGAGTGCCCGGCGGATACGACGATACCTGCATCGCTCAACTGCCTTATCACGCTGTCTGGCACCATTTCCGGTGCCAGCGTGACCTTGCTAATGACATCGGCATTGTCACACAGATAAGCCACCAGCTCATCGTCCGGCTGGCGGATAAAACTGGCGTCATGGGTGCCTTTTTTTATCGGGTTAAGCCACGGGCCTTCCAGATGCAACCCCAGCGCCTGATGGCGGTGCTGAGCAAGCCAGGCACGCATGACGCCGATGCTGTGGCGCATGAATTCATCAGAGGAGGTGATAAGCGTCGGTAAGAAACTGGTGCAGCCGGATTTTTCGTTGGCCTTCTGCATGGCTTCCAGTGTTTGGACGCAAAGGCTGCTCAGCGCGTCATTGAACTGAACGCCGCCGCAGCCATTCAATTGCAGGTCGATAAAGCCAGGGGCCAGTAGCGCACCGGCAAGATCACGCCGGGGTAGCGTGTCAGGCAGTTCATGTGCCGGGCATACCGCCTCGATCAATCCATCGGCGACGACGACGGCATAACCGTCAAGGATCTGGTGGCCGGTAAAAACACGACCATTGATTAAAGCGAACATCTCTAAGCTCCTGGCTCACCGATTACAGATTTTGGATATTTTCAGCTTCCAGCTCGCGGAAATATTTCACGGTCTTCACTTTTAATTCCATGGTGGAAGGCTCATCGCACACCATCAGCGCTTTAGCGTGCAACTGCAGGCAACTGATGGTCCACATGTGATTCACATTGCCTTCTACCGCCGCCTGAAGCGCCTGTGCCTTATGACGGCCGCTAACCAGAATCATGACTTCTTCTGCATCCAGCAGCGTACCCACGCCGACTGTCAGGGCGTATTTAGGCACCTGGCTAACATCGCCGTCGAAGAAACGGGAATTGGCGATACGGGTCTCTTCCGTCAGCGTTTTGATACGGGTACGGGATACCAGAGAAGACGCCGGTTCGTTAAAAGCGATATGACCATCGTTGCCGACGCCGCCCATGAACAGATGAATCTTGCCGTAAGACTTGATTTTTTCTTCATAACGCTGACACTCAGCAGCGATATCTTCCGCGTTGCCATTCAACAGGTTAATGTTTCCTTCCGGAATATCAACGTGATTGAAAAAATTCTGGTACATAAAGGTGCGGTAGCTTTCCGGGTGGTCCGCCGGTAGCCCGACGTATTCATCCATGTTGAAGGTAACAACATGCTTAAAGCTGATCTGACCTGCGTTATATAGCGCAATCAGCGCTTTGTAGGCTTCCAGCGGTGAGCTGCCGGTTGGCAGACCGAGCACGAACGGGCGTTCTGCCGTTGGGTTGAAAGCATTGATGCGCTCGACAATATAACGGGCGGCCCATTTGCCAACCTCGGCGGGGGTCGTTAGTGGAATCAGTCTCATGGTGCTCTCCTCAGGCAATCGGTTAGCTATCATCGGGTAGTCGCAGCCAGATAGATTGGCTGCCAGGTACTATGCCGATGCGATGTGTCGGTGTTTATCTGGGGGTAGTGTAGCGTGTTTTTTTTAGTCTTGAAATAAGTTGTGTTAATGTAGCGCCATAAACTTTTAATATGTGCGTTTGTGGTGATTATTATCACATAATTACTGTTATTAATTTGCGTGGCGAATTATTTTTTTGGCACTCTGGTCAGGCCCACATGGCTGGCGGGTGATTTGGTAACAAGGCTGACAGACAATTTATTGCCCGTAAGGGAAAGAGAGGGGAAGGTGAGTACACTCGGTTATTTACAAAAAGTAGGCCGTGCGTTGATGGTGCCGGTCGCTACATTGCCCGCAGCCGCCATCCTGATGGGGGTGGGGTACTGGATAGACCCGGTTGGCTGGGGGAGTGAAAACGCGCTGGCAGCGTTGTTGATCAAGTCTGGTGCGGCGATTATCGAACATATGGCGGTGCTGTTTGCTGTCGGTGTCGCCTACGGTATGTCTAAGGACAAAGACGGTGCGGCGGCGCTGTCCGGGTTTGTCGGTTATCTGGTGTTGACTACGCTATGCTCGCCTGCGGCGGTATCGATGATTCAGCATATCCCGCTGGCAGAGGTACCCAAGGCATTTAGCAAGATTGAAAACCAATTCATCGGTATCCTGGTCGGCGTGATTTCCGCCGAGTTGTATAACCGCTACAGCCAGGTTGAATTGCCCAAAGCACTCTCTTTCTTCAACGGTCGCCGACTGGTGCCGATTCTGGTATCGGTGCTGATGATTGTGGTGGCGTTTGTGCTGATGTACGTCTGGCCGGTGATTTATAACGCACTGGTTTCCTTTGGCGAACATATCCAGCAGATGGGGTCGGTAGGGGCGGGTATTTATGCCTTCTTTAACCGCTTGTTGATTCCGGTCGGGTTGCATCATGCACTGAATTCAGTGTTCTGGTTTGATGTGGCGGGCATTAACGATATCCCCAACTTCCTGAGCGGGCAGCAGGCGATTGATGCAGGCAAAGCGATCCCGGGCATTACCGGGCGTTATCAGGCCGGTTTCTTCCCTATCATGATGTTTGGTTTGCCGGGTGCGGCACTGGCGATTTATCACTGTGCGCGTCCTGAAAACCGCAGCCGTGTGGCGGGCATTATGGTGGCAGCAGCGTTTGCCGCCTTCTTCACTGGTATTACTGAACCACTGGAATTCTCCTTCATGTTTGTTGCGCCGGTGCTGTATGTGCTGCACGCGTTGTTGACCGGGATTTCAGTATTCATCGCGGCCAGCATGCACTGGATTGCCGGTTTTGGTTTCAGTGCTGGTTTGGTGGACCTGGTGCTTTCTACACGTAACCCGCTGGCGACACATTGGTACATGTTGCTGCTCCAGGGTGTGGTGTTCTTCGCCATTTATTATGTGGTGTTCCGCTTTACCATTACCCGGTTTAACCTGATGACGCCGGGACGTGAAGCGATTGCGACCCAGTCCTCAACGGAGGGGACTACCGCTCCTGCGGGTAATACCCAATCGGTGGCGAAAGGGTATTTGCAGGCCATCGGCGGTAAAGATAATCTGACCGGCATCGACGCTTGTATCACTCGTTTGCGCCTGAGCGTGAAAGATTCGAGCCTGGTGGATGAATCGGCGGCACGTCAGTTAGGGGCTGCGGGTGTGATTCGTCTTAACAAGCAAAGCGTGCAGATTGTGGTTGGCACCCAGGCCGAGAATATCGCCGCCGCCTTGCGTGAGGTTTCACAGGAATAATTCGGCTGGCGTCATCATCGCCGTCTGATATCGATAAACGGAGTGTGCCTGCAAGCACGCTCCGTTTTTTTATCTTGAATTTTCATGAAACAAACGGTTGTTTCCCAGCGTGGCTTGTTGGATCATTAGTGGTTAAGGGTTGTTTTTTCGCATTTGAGGAACCAAGCATGAGTGAGGCTGAAGCCCGCCCAACCAACTTTATTCGTCAGATCATTGATGAAGATCTGGCTACCGGTAAACACGACAGCATTCAGACGCGTTTTCCTCCAGAGCCGAACGGCTATCTTCATATCGGCCACGCTAAATCTATCTGTCTGAACTTCGGTATCGCTGAAGATTACCACGGCAAGTGCAACCTGCGCTTTGATGATACCAACCCGGTAAAAGAAGATATCGAGTACGTTGAGTCCATCAAACATGATGTTCAGTGGCTGGGTTTCTCCTGGGGCGGCAATGTTCGCTATTCGTCGGATTATTTTGATCAGTTGCATATGTATGCCGTTGAACTGATCAATAAAGGGTTGGCGTATGTCGATGAGCTGACGCCGGAACAGATTCGCGAATATCGCGGCACGCTGACTTCACCTGGCAAAAATAGCCCGTACCGCGATCGCCGTGTTGACGAGAACCTGGCGCTGTTTGAAAAAATGCGCAATGGCGGGTTCGCTGAAGGTGCTGCTTGCCTGCGTGCTAAAATCGACATGGCATCACCGTTTATCGTGATGCGCGACCCGGTGCTGTATCGCATCAAATTCGCCGAGCATCATCAGACTGGCAATAAGTGGTGCATCTACCCGATGTACGACTTCACCCACTGCATTTCTGATGCGCTGGAAGGTATTACACACTCACTGTGTACGCTGGAGTTTCAGGATAACCGCCGCTTGTATGATTGGGTGCTGGATAACATCAGCATTCCTGCTCACCCGCGTCAGTACGAGTTTTCCCGCCTGAACCTGGAATATGCGGTCATGTCCAAGCGGAAGCTGAACCAACTGGTGAGTGAGAAGATAGTCGAAGGCTGGAGCGATCCGCGTATGCCGACCATCTCTGGTTTACGTCGTCGTGGCTATACAGCTGCTTCTATTCGTGAATTCTGCCGCCGCATTGGCGTGACCAAGCAGGATAACACCGTAGAAATGGCGGCACTCGAGTCGTGCATTCGTGATGATCTCAACGAGAATGCACCACGTGCGATGGCCGTGCTGGATCCTGTAAAAGTGGTGATTGAGAACCTGCCTGAAGGCCATGAAGAGTGGCTGAGCATGCCCAACCATCCGAATAAGCCGGAGATGGGAACACGACAGGTTGCCTTCAGTCGTGAAGTGTATATCGATCGCGCTGATTTCCGTGAAGAAGCCAATAAGCAGTACAAACGTTTGGTGCTCGGCAAAGAAGTCCGTCTGCGCAATGCGTATGTCATTAAGGCTGAACGTATTGATAAAGATGAGCAGGGTGTGATCACCACAATTTACTGCCGCTGTGATACGGAAACCCTGAGCAAGGATCCGGCTGACGGCCGTAAAGTGAAAGGCGTGATCCACTGGGTATCTGCCGCTCACGCGCTGCCCGCGCAGTTCCGTCTGTATGATCGCCTGTTTAGTGTGGCGAACCCTGGCGGAGCGGAGGATTTTCTCTCCACCATCAATCCTGATTCGCTGAGTATTGCTCAGGGTTTTGTCGAAGCCAGCCTGGGTAATGCCGAGGTCGAAAAAGCCTATCAGTTTGAGCGTGAAGGGTATTTCTGCGCGGATCGCGTGTATTCTCGTCCTGATCATCTGGTATTCAACCGGACAGTAGGATTGCGTGACAGTTGGGCGGGTTAATCACCGCCTGATGGTGGGTACAAGATAAAAATAAAACCGCCGAGGCGGTTTTATTTTTGCTCAGAATAAAGAGAAGGCTCAATCAGCGTTCGTCGTGGGCGTTGTCGTCTTCACGGCAGTCGCCGCTACTGCAATGGCCGTACAGATACAAACTGTGGTTGGTGAGCTTGATGCCATGCTTCTCGGAAATTTCACGCTGGCGTGCTTCGATAGACTCATCGCTGAATTCAATCACCCGACCGCAATCCAGACAGATCAAATGATCATGGTGGTGCTGTTGGGTGAGTTCGAAAACGGATTTGCCACCTTCGAAGTTGTGGCGGGTGACGATGCCTGCATCGTCAAACTGGTTAAGCACACGGTAGACAGTGGCCAAACCAATCTCTTCCCCCATATCAATCAGCTTCTTGTATAAGTCTTCCGCGCTGACGTGGTGGCATTGAGGATCCTGAAGGACTTCCAGAATTTTCAGTCGTGGAAGTGTGACTTTCAGGCCGGCCTTCTTTAATGCGGTGTTGTTGTCAGTCATGCGGATTTAGTCCTGTTACGTGCTTTATCTGGGAGGCTATTAGCCTAGTATCATCGGTCGGCGTAAAAAAGGTCATGTGTCTCAATTATAGAACCGCACCATCGAAATGAAAACTACGGAACTTTTACAATAGGATTCAGGTTAACGTACTGTATTCAGTGTGGTTATCGATAAGAAACAAATTGTATGCCAGGATTTATCATTAAACATAATCCGGCTGAGCGGATGACATTGTACCTTGTCAGGATGAAAAGTTAAAAAAATGTATCACTGATTGCGATAGGTTTTATCTATCTATACCCATCATACTTCAAGTTGCAGGTGTGTTGGCTGCGCTCGCTCACCCGAATCACTTACCTGAGTAAGCTCATCGGGATTCGCTCACTTGCCGCCTTCCTGCAACTCGAATTATTTTGGGTATATGGCTCTCATTATCGATTTAGCCATCGATTTGCCTGTCGATGTTTACTTATCGAGAGTGATATGGCCCCGAATATATTGGCACCAGCGGTGCATCAGGGCCACGGGTGAATCAGGCCAGTAAGGCTTTCAAATCCAGCTCTTCGCTGATTTGCTTGACCCAGTTGGAAACGCGTTCGCTGGTCAGTTCCGGCTGGCGGTCTTCATCAATAGCCAGGCCGATAAAGTGATCGTCATCCGCCAAGCCTTTTGAGGCTTCGAAGTAGTAACCTTCAGTCGGCCAGTGACCGACGATGTTTGCACCACGTGGTTCAATGATGTCGCGAATGGTGCCCATGGCATCACAGAAGTACTCTGCGTAATCTTCCTGATCGCCGCAACCAAAGATGGCTACAAGTTTTCCAGAAAAATCAATCTCTTCCAGTGTTGGGAAAAAGTCATCCCAGTCACACTGTGCTTCGCCGTAATACCAGGTCGGGATACCCAACAGCAGGATGTCAAAACGTTCCAGATCCTCTTTGCTGCTTTTGGCAATGTCGTGCAGTTCGGCGACGTCGCTGCCCAGTTGTTGCTGGATAGTTTTAGCAATATTTTCCGTATTACCCGTATCACTGCCAAAAAAAATGCCTATGAGAGCCATAGATTAAATAACCTCTTGATTCCTAAGGGTATGGTGCTTGCGTCACCCACTATCTGCTAATAATAGCAGACACTGTCTGGCGGATAAACGTGTATCTGTGGCTGCCTGCATTCGTGCTGTAAAAACAATTAATTGATTCTTTTTTCATCGACTTCTTAATGTTTTTTTAATTTTTTTTAAATACGATATTCCCGTAGGTAACTGAAAATATCGGTAATTGGTTAAATATCTAATTTTTATTAGTTTTTAAAAAAACAGAAAAGACTAAATATTCTTATAGTTTTGACGATGACGAAACATAGTGCTTTATTGAATGTATGTAAATGTGTAGCAATGTTTCTTACAAAACGAGAAAGTTTCTCATTACATAAGTCAAAACAAGCCTTACCTCCTCGATCAATAGCTCGTTTATGGAGTCAATTATGCAATTCCTAAAAAATATTGCCATTCGCACTGCTATGTTATGGGTGCTTGGCATCTTCTGTGCGTTATGGATTGCGGTCTCGCTCTACACCATGTATTCGTTCAAAACCATGAACGAAACGTCTAAAACCAGTGCGTTGCTGGTTAATAATATGAATTTGGTTAATACCGGGAATGACCAATATTTCCGTATGGTCACCCGACTGGCGCGTGCGATTGATTATCGGCAGAATGGTGATAATCAAAAAGCGGACGAACAGCAAAAATCATCACAGGCTGCGCTGGATTTACTGAAATCTAACCTTGAAGCCTTCAAAAAGATTGATCATGCTGGCATGTCGCCGGAACTGGTGGACGCGGTAACACGTGACTGGAGCAACCTGGTTACCCAAGGGGTTGAGCCGATGTTCCAACGTGCGGCGGACAAAAAGTTCGATGAGTACGACAAGTATGCCAAAGACATCGTGCCCGCGTTCAGTCGCCAGTTCAATGTCTCGTTCACTAACTTCAACAAAGCCGGGTCAAAGATGTTCGTCGATGCAGGAGACCGGTTGGAAAGTATTACTGCTATCGGACAGAACATTTTGCTGGCAGGGCTGGTCGCTGGCTTGTTGATGTTGTTTATGACCGACCGTTATCTGGTGGCTTGTCTGGTGCGCCCGCTCAATGATTTGCGTGAACACTTCCAGGTGATTGCGGCTGGCCGTCTTGGCAAACCGATTCTGGATTTTGGTAACAACTGTGTAGGTAAACTGTTCCCGCTGTTGCGCGATATGCAAACCAGCCTGGCGAACACGGTGAGTACGATTCGAAGCAGTGCAGATTCCATTTATCAGGGCGTGTCGGAAATCGCATCCGGTAACAACGACCTGGCAGCCCGTACCGAGTCGCAGGCAGCGGCGTTGGAAGAAAGTGCTGCCAGTATGGAACAACTGACGTCGACCGTGAAACAGAACGCGGAAAATGCCAGCCACGCCAGTCAACTGGCTCATCAGGCTTCGACCACAGCCAGTAAGGGCGGGGAGTTGGTCGACAATGTCGTGAAAACCATGGCAGAAATCTCTGGTAGTTCAAAGAAAATCGCTGAAATTACCAGTGTGATTAATGGCATCGCTTTCCAGACCAACATTCTGGCGTTGAACGCAGCGGTTGAGGCGGCTCGTGCCGGTGAGCAAGGGCGTGGATTCGCGGTGGTGGCCGGTGAAGTAAGAAGCCTGGCGCAACGCAGTGCGCAGGCGGCCAAAGAGATTGAAAATCTGATTGCCGAGTCGGTTCGTTGCGTGGATAACGGTTCCTCGTTGGTGGCTGACGCAGGCAGCACTATGAGCGAGATTGTGAAAGCGGTAACCAATGTGACCGATATTATGTCGGAAATCGCCACCGCATCGGATGAGCAGAGTAAAGGCATCGCCCAGGCCGGTCAGGCGATTACGGAAATGGATGGCGTGACTCAGCAGAACGCCGCGCTGGTGCAAGAGGCCTCTGCCGCCACCCGCTCACTGGAAGAACAGGCGATGGTGCTGACCGAAGCGGTATCCGTCTTCCGTCTTTCAGAGGAACAGTCATCCGGTCTGTCGCCAAGGCGCGAACGTCAGGCACCGGTTAAAGCCGTGGCGGCTCCGTCAGCCAAAGCATTGCCCGCTGCAACATCGGCTAAGAAAGGCAGTGATAATTGGGAAACGTTCTGATGTATTGAGGACGTCAGGCGTCATGGATGACGCCAGCACCATTGTAGCTGTGTAGTTGCTATGTAGTTGTGTCGTATTGTTCTAGTCTTGTTGCTCTGCCAACTGTGCCAGCAGCATCTGTTCTATCAGTTCACTTCGGCTGATGTTTTTTTGTTCAGCCAGCGCATTGAGAATCTCTACCGCTTCACTGTTAATTTTCAGCTCGACACGACGAAGCCCCCGCACTTTGTCACGCCGCAACTGGTTGCGCTTGTTGATCCGTAACTGTTCGTCACGCGAGAGCGGATTGGTTTTCGGCCGCCCAGGCCGACGCTCATTCGCGAACAGATCCAGCGTGGTGCGATCCGTTTGTTCTTTTGCCATAACTAGTGGTACTGCAAGAAATTCGGCCAAAACGCCGCGTGTGAACTCCGGAGGTTGACCGCCGGGATTATCTGGTGCTTTTAGCAACTCAGGCCGCGTTTTGATGAAATGTGGTTAACGATGCAAGTGGCCATACAGCCGTCCCTCATACTGAGCGCGCCATAATACCCCAGCCGTTGCGGTGGCGACAACGTTTACTGAGGCGTAGCGCGCAATTAAACCGTGATTGACGCAGGCTGGTGCGGATGTCCGGCAGTTGAGATTCCTACATGGCCTAATGCGCTGTCAGTCAGCGTCCAGAAAACGGTGGATGGCGCGCAACACCGCGTCGGGTTTTTCCGCGTGCACCCAGTGGCCTGCACCACTCACCACATGGGCTTTCGCGGCAGGAAACTGGCGCACCAGAAGGTCGCGATAGCGATCATCGAGATAAGGTGACTCACCGCCACGGATAAACAGAATAGGACCCGCCCAGGGGGATACCTCTTTCCAGCCGACAATATGCGCGTACTGATCCCACAATACCGGTACATTAAAACGCCACTCCCCTTGCTGAAATGACTTCAGCAAAAATTGCACCACGCCTTCCTCACCGGGCAGATGAGGCCGCATGATTTCCGCTGCCTGCGAGCGTTGTGTCGCACCGGCGTCACTGACGGCACGAATGGCGGCAAACACCTTGTCATGGCGGCGAACCTGATAATCCACCGGTGCAATATCAATTGCCACGATACGATCGATGCGTTCAGCAAGCCGTTCGGTCAGTGCCATTGACACTTTGCCGCCCATTGAATGGCCTATCAGAATGACGCGCTCCAGACCCAGCTCGTCGATCAGCTCACACACATCCTGCGCCATGGCCGGATACGTCATCTCTGGCGAACGCGGCGACAACCCGTGATTGCGCAGATCAACTTGCACGATATCGTGATGTTTTTGCAGATCGCGTGCCAGTACGCCAAGGTTATCCAGATTACCGAATAACCCATGAATGAGGACGACGGGTAATTGGTTTTGCGGGGATTGTGCATTTTGCCAGCGATAATTCAATTTCATGGTGAAGTTCATTCAGAGAGACAGTGGCTTAGGGTATCATGACTTTACCATGTCGCTTCGCCGCAGGGTAAACTCTCTCAGGCTGCGTCAGCCGGGGCAGCAGGCGGAAAGCTGCGTTCATGTGCAGGGTGTTCATGTACAGGATGCGCAGCACGTTCAGGATAATCCTGAATATGTTATCTCCGCTGTCTGCTGCTGTTCGTGGGTTGCGCATAGCCTGTATAATTCCCGATGATTAATTAAAGACATAAAACAGTACTGGATAAAGATGAAAACTATTGAGGTCGACGACGAGCTTTACCGTTATATCGCCAGCCACACTCAGCATATCGGCGAGAGTGCATCAGATATTTTACGGCGCATGCTGAAATTCAGTAACGCGCAGCCAGCGTCGGTGGCAGTAGTGCCGACAGCAGAGTCGACAATTGCCCAGCCTGCCGTTGCGCAGCCGCCGCGTGACCGGGTGAGAACCGTGCGCGAGTTACTGTTGTCGGATGAATACGCCGAGCAGAGTAGGGCGGTCAATCGTTTCCTGATGGTGCTGTCTACCCTGCATAGCTTATCGCCACAAGAGTTTGCGGCGGCTACTGAATCGTTGCACGGTCGTACCCGCGTTTATTTTGCGGCTGACGAGCAGACCTTGTTGCTGCACGGTGCCCAGACTAAACCTCGCCTCATTGAAGGCACGCCTTACTGGGTTATCACCAATACCAATACCGGTCGTAAACGTAGCATGGTTGAAGACATCATGCTGGCGATGCAGTTCCCGCCGGAACTGACAGAGAAAGTTTGCGGCACCATTTAAATCACTGCGTCAGGAAGAAACGCCAATGGCTAATCACCCAAGAGCCGGACAACCTACCCGGCAAAGCGACCTGATTAATGTCGCACAGTTGACGTCACAGTATTATGTGTTGAGCCCGGATGTGAGCAATCCGGCTCAGTCGGTTAAGTTCGGTACTTCAGGCCACCGCGGCAGTGCCGCCCGCCACAGTTTCAATGAAGCCCATATTCTGGCGATTGCCCAGGCGATTGCTGAAGAGCGCAGCCGTCAGGGCATCACGGGGCCATGCTATGTGGGCAAAGACACCCACGCGTTGTCTGAGCCGGCGTTCATTTCCGTGTTGGAAGTGCTGACCGCCAACGGTGTCGACGTCATTATCCAGCAGGATAACGGGTTTACCCCAACACCGGCGGTGTCGAACGCGATTCTGGTGCACAACCGCCAGGGCGGTGCACTGGCGGACGGTATCGTGATTACCCCATCGCATAACCCGCCGGAAGACGGTGGTATTAAGTACAACCCGCCTAATGGTGGCCCGGCGGATACCAATCTCACCAGCGTGATTGAAGAACGAGCTAATGCATTGCTGGCAGATAACTTGCGTGACGTGAAGCGCCAGTCGCTGGACCGCGCACGCCAGAGCGGCCACCTGCATGAACGTGATCTGGTTGAGGCGTATGTCGAGTCGTTGGGTGACGTGGTGGACATGGCCGCTATCCAGCGTGCGGGTCTGAAACTTGGCGTGGATCCGCTCGGTGGCTCCGGTATTGCCTACTGGCAGCGCATCGCTGAGCGCTACCAACTGGATCTGACACTGGTTAATGATGCTATCGATCAGACGTTCCGCTTTATGACGCTGGACCACGATGGTGTTATCCGTATGGACTGCTCATCGGTTTCGGCGATGTCTGGTCTGCTGTCGTTGCGCGATAAATTTGACCTCGCCTTTGCCAACGATCCAGATTATGACCGCCACGGCATCGTCACCCCGGCTGGGTTGATGAACCCGAACCACTATTTGGCTGTCGCTATCAACTATCTGTTCCGTCATCGTCCGCAATGGAGTGAGTCGGTCGCGGTGGGCAAAACATTGGTATCCAGTGCGATGATCGACCGTGTGGTGGCCGACCTGGGCCGTAAACTGGTGGAAGTGCCGGTCGGTTTCAAATGGTTTGTGGACGGTTTGTTTGACGGTACGCTGGGCTTTGGCGGCGAAGAGAGCGCTGGTGCTTCGTTCCTGCGTTTTGACGGCAAGCCCTGGTCAACGGATAAAGACGGTATCATTCTGTGCCTGCTGGCTGCAGAAATCACTGCAGTAACCGGTAAGAACCCACAGCAGCATTATGATGAGTTGGCGGCACGTTTTGGCGCACCGAGCTACAACCGTTTACAGGCATCGGCAACCCATGCGCAGAAAGCGGCCTTGTCGAAGCTGTCACCGGAAATGGTATCCGCCAGTACGCTGGCAGGCGACCCGATCACCGCCCGTCTGACTGCTGCGCCCGGTAATGGCGCGTCGATTGGCGGCCTGAAAGTGATGACCGATAACGGCTGGTTTGCCGCTCGCCCGTCTGGCACGGAAGAGGCTTACAAGATTTATTGCGAAAGTTTCCTCGGTGCTGAACACCGTGAAAAAATCGAGAAAGAAGCGGTGGAAATCGTTAGCGCGGTGCTGAGCAACGCGAAGTAATGAGCCATCAGCGGTAATCAGGGCGCTGTGTAAACAGCGCCTTTTTTATGGCGGTGACCTGACTTATCCCAATGCCACCAGCAACGCGCCGACAGAAATGAGCGCGACACCCACTCCCGCCAGCAGCGATATTTTTTCACCCAGCAGTAGCACAGCCAGAATGACGGCAAACACCACACTGAGTTTGTCGATGGGCGCTACCTGCGCGACGCTACCGCTTTTCAGAGCCATAAAATAAAACAACCAGGACAGTGCCCCTGCCACACCACTCAATACGATAAACAACATCGCTTTATGGTTGGCCAGTACGGTGGCGAACAGTGAGGACTTGCCTTGCACCACCACCACGCCAACCAGAAACAACGCCATAATCACGGCACGAATGGCGGTAGCGGTATTGGCATCCAACTGTTGCAGGCCGATTTTACCAAACAGCGCCACCAGCGCAGCGCATAGCGCCGACAGTAAGGCGTAAAGTAACCAGCTACTCATCCGATTATTTTCTCTTTAATTGATGGTCTTCTCGTGGCTAAAAGCCGGGATGCTACGCTTGATGCTGGCAGGACACCAGTTGCGTCAGGCGTCAGTATCTGGGTGTTTAGGGCATAAACCGATAGCCGATGGCGGTTTCAGTCAAAAAGTGACGTGGGCGAGCCGGGTCATCTTCCAGTTTTTGGCGTAAATGCCCCATATAGATACGCAGGTAATGGCTGTGTTCCACCGCGTTAGGACCCCAGACCTGATTGAGCAGTTGGCGCTGTGTCAGCACTTTGCCGGGGCTGGCGAGCAGGGTGGATAGCAGCCGGAATTCGATAGGCGTCAGGTGCAGTTCCTGCTGATTGCGGATAACCTGGCGGTTGATCAAATCCACGGTGACATTGGAAAAGGTAATCAGCGGGGTTTCCTGCTGGGGAGTACTAAAACGACGTAACGCGACCCGTGAACGTGCCAGCAGTTCGCCAATGCCAAAGGGCTTAGTGAGATAGTCCTCGGCACCGGCATCCAGTGCGGCGATTTTGTCCTGTTCGTCGGTGCGGGCTGATAACACGATAACCGGGATGGCACTCCACTGCCGCAGATCCCGGATGTAATCAATGCCGTCGCCATCGGGCAGACCCAGATCAAGAATAATGAGGTCCGGTTTACGTGTCGCGGCTTCAATCAACCCCCGTTGCAGCGTTTCGGCTTCAAACACGCGACAGCCTTCACCTTCCAGCGCGTTACGGACAAAACGCCGGATCTCTTTTTCATCTTCTACGATCAGTATGTTGGTCTGTAACAGGGTCAGGACTCCATCTCTTCAGGTTCGAGCGCCGGTGGCGCACCCAGCGGCAGGGTAAAATGGAACACTGCGCCGCCTTCGTCTGCGTTGGTGGCCCAGATTTTCCCGCCGTGAATTTCTACAATCGCCCGGCAAATCGCCAGTCCCAGCCCAACGCCGGGAATCGAAGACTCTTTGTGCCCACGGGCAAACTTGTCGAAAATGATTTTTTCCTGACCGCTGGGGATGCCTGGGCCGTTATCCTGAATCTGCACTTCCAGCATATCGCCGGACGCTGATGAGGAGAGTCGACTGGCAGAAAGGGTAATGGTCGCCTGCTCACCCGCGTATTTGATGGCGTTTTCCAGCAGATTGATCAGCACCCGTTCGATCAGGCTGGCGTCGCAGTACAGCAGTATCATGTCCTGCGGCAACCGTAAGTGAATAGTATTGCTTGCCAGCGAGTTTTCCAACTGCCGTAATGCGCTTCCGGTCAACTCTTCCAGTGTTTGCCACTCTTTGCGCAAATTAAAGCCATCAGACTGGATGCGTGCCATGTCCAGCAAGTTGTTAACCAGACGCGTGGTACTGAGAATGTGCTGGCGTATTTGACTGGCCTGTGGGGCATAAGGGGAACCTTCGGAGGCCAGATTGAGCGTCAGGATTTCAGCCTGACCGAACAGTACCGTCAGCGGAGTGCGTAAATCGTGGGACAGCGCGGCCAGCAGCGAGTTGCGCAGTTGCTCGCGTTCGGCGTCCAGACGTGCATTTTCGGTGCTGTTAACCAGATGCAGACGCTCCAGGGCGTTAGTGATCAGCACCGTAAAGGTTTCCAGCATGCGCTGCTGTTCCGGGATCATTAACTGACGCGCGTTGGCTGGCTCGACGGCGATGACGCCAAACGTCAGCTGCGACGTGGTCAGCGGCAGCAATTGGTAAGGCACGCCCGGCAGTGTGGCGGTACCGGCACCGGCAGGTGCGGCATGGTCATAACTCCAGCGAGCAATCGCCTTATCGACGATCAACTGCTCAGGTTCATCAAGCGCAACCTGCTGTAACTCTGCTGTCGGCGCAGACAATGGCTCAGCCAGCAAAATGGCTATCTTGGCCTGAAATGTGGAGCGCAGAAAATGGTGGCTGGCTTTGGCGATATCCTCAACCGACAGGCTGCGGTTGAGTGCTTTGGACATTTCGTACAGATGACGCACCCGCTGCTCCCGGTAGCGGGCGACACGGGCCTGATAACGTACCCCGGCCGTCAGATTCCCCACCAGAATACCGATAGTCAGCATCACCGCAAACGTGACCAGATACTGTGCGTCGGCGACGGCGAAGGTACCTTTCGGCACCACGAAAAATAGATCAAAACTGGCGACGTTGATGAAGGCGGCGAAGACCGATGGCCAGCGGCCATAAAACAGTGCAATAAGCACCACGGCCAGCAGGTAGAGCATCACCAGGTTGGCCGGTTCCAGCATTGAGAAGGGCGACCACAGTGCCAGCAGGGTGATCAGCGTGCACAGCAGCATCGCCACAGCGCAACCGTAGAGCTGTAGTCGCCATTTGTCGGTAATGCCTCGGCTATCGGGGGCTTTGGGCGGTGGTGGCGTGGTGTCGTCCTGCACAGATACCACCACCAAATCGAGGTCCGGCCCTAACTTGCCGAGCTTCTCGGCAAAGCGGGTGCGACGCCACCAGCCGAGTTTTTGCTCGGTATGACGCCCAATGACGATTTTGCCGAGATTATGATCGCGGGCGTAACGCAATACCGCGCGCTCTACCGAAGGGTCAGACAAGGTGGCGGTTTCCGCCCCTAAATCCTGCGCCAACTTCAGGGCGCGCAGGATGGCCCGTCGCTCGCCTTCTGGCAGACGATGCAAACCGGGGGTTTCAACATACACCGCATGCCAGATGCTGCCCAGGCGGGCAGCCAGACGGGCGGCGGTGCGCACCAGTTTTTCATTGCCCACACCGCGACCGATACACAGCAAGATAGCATCGCGGGTATGCCAGACCCGCTCACGCCCCTGACTGGCGCGCATCGCGCGCATCTCATCGTCTACCCGGTCGGCCATACGCCGCAGTGCAAGCTCACGTAAGGCGAGCAGATTGCCTTTGCGAAAGAAGTTTTCGATGGCGCGTTCTGCCTGCATCGGCAGGTAAACTTTGCCTTCATTAAGACGCTGACGTAAGTCGTCAGGTGGCAGGTCCACCAACACCACCTCGTTAGCGTCGTCAAAAATCGGGTCGGGGACGGTTTCCCGTACCCGGATACCGGTGACACCGCCGACGATGTCATTAAGACTTTCCAGATGCTGCACGTTGACGGTGGTGAAGACGTCGATGCCAGCATCCAACAGTTCCTGAACGTCCTGCCAGCGTTTGGGGTGACGAGAACCGCGAATATTGCTGTGCGCCAGTTCGTCGATCAGGATGATTGCCGGACACCGTGCCAGCGCCCCATCCAGATCAAACTCATGATGATGGCGACCGTAGTGGCTGATCTTCTTCATCGGCAGGGAGGGCAGGCCTTCCACCAGCGCCGCAGTTTCGCTGCGTCCGTGGGTTTCCACCACCCCGACCAGTACGTCCAGTCCTTGTGCTTTCAGACGCTGCGCTTCCTGTAGCATGGCGTAGGTTTTACCTACGCCTGCACAAGCGCCGAAGAAGATTTTGAGTTTACCGCGCGGCTGTTCCTCAATCTGGCTTAAGAGGCTGTCCGGGTCGGGTCGACGTTGTTCCTCGTCGGTCATTTCTGTTCCTCATCAATCGGGTCTGTTCTGTCGACACCGCGGTTCTTTAATCAGGGAAGCGGTTTAAGCGTATCCAGCGCCATATTCAATTCTACGACATTCACTATCGGTGCACCGATAAATGCGGGCATTGGCGTGTAGGTATGGCTATTGATTAATTGATCCACCTGATCCTGCGACAAACCGCGGGCTTTGGCGACCAGTCCGGCCTGATAACGTGCCGCTTGTACCGAAATGTGCGGGTCAAGGCCGCTGGCCGATGCCGTGACCAGATCGACCGGTACGGCATCGTTATCACCATGACGCTGATGCCAGGCGGCGACATTCTGGCTGATGGCTTTGTCCAGCGCCGGGTTACTGACCGCCAGATTGCTGCCACCAGATGCCATTGTGTTGTAGGCACTGTCTGAGGTCGCGGACGGGCGTCCCTGGAAGTACCCGTCACGGCTGAATGCCTGGCCTATCAGTGACGATCCAACCGGTTTGTCCTGTTGGTAGAGCAGCGAACCGTTGGCCTGCGCCGGGAACAGCAATTGCCCCAGCGCTGTCGCCAACAAGGGATAACCCACGCCGGTTATCAGGGTCATCAGCAGCAATAGCACCAGAGAAGAACGAATATAATTCATGATGATTACCTTTGGTTACGCCAGTCCGGTGACGGTCAGGATCAGGTCTATCAGCTTGATACCGATGAACGGCACCAGCAGGCCGCCCAGCCCGTAAATCCACAGATTACGGCTCAGCAATGCCGCCGCACTCATGGGTTTGTAGCTAATCCCTTTCAGCGCTAACGGGATCAGGAACACGATAATCAGTGCGTTGAAGATCACCGCAGACAACATTGCCGACGCGGGGGAGTGCAGGTGCATGACGTTAAGTGCGTTTAGCTGCGGATAGGTTGCCGCGAACGCCGCCGGGATGATAGCGAAGTACTTGGCCACATCGTTGGCGATACTAAAGGTGGTGAGTGACCCTCGGGTCATCAGCATCTGTTTGCCGATGTGTACCACTTCGATAAGCTTGGTGGGGTTTGAGTCCAGATCCACCATGTTACCCGCTTCTTTAGCCGCCTGAGTCCCGGAGTTCATGGCTACCGCCACATCGGCTTGCGCCAGCGCCGGAGCGTCGTTGGTGCCGTCACCGGTCATGGCGACCATGCGACCTTCCGCCTGATACTGACGAATCAGCGCCAGCTTGGCTTCCGGCGTGGCTTCCGACAGGAAGTCGTCTACGCCTGCCTCGGCGGCGATGGCGGCGGCAGTCAGCGGGTTATCGCCGGTGATCATGACGGTTTTGATCCCCATACGGCGCAGTTCAGCGAAGCGTTCCTTGATACCGCCTTTGACGATATCTTTCAGTGCCACGACGCCCAATACGCGTTTGCCTTCCGCCACCACTAACGGGGTGCTGCCTTGTCGTGCAACGCTGGTGACGGCGTCGTCCACTTCGGCTGGGAAATGACCCTGATTGGCTTCAATGTAGCGACGCAGTGCGTCCACTGCGCCTTTGCGGATAGTGCGACCCTGGATATTGACACCACTCATGCGTGTTTGTGCTGAGAACGGCACGAAGGTGGCATCCAAATCCTGTAGCGCGCGTTCACGCAGGCCAAAGCGTTGTTTTGCCAGCACCACGATGCTGCGACCTTCCGGCGTTTCATCCGCCAGTGACGCCAGTTGCGCCGCGTCGGCCAGCGCTTGTTCACTGACTCCCTGTGCAGGCAGAAACGCTGACGCCTGACGGTTGCCGAGCGTGATGGTGCCGGTTTTGTCCAGCAGCAGCACATCGATGTCGCCAGCGGCCTCGACAGCACGACCACTGGTGGCGATGACGTTGGCACCGAGCATGCGGCTCATACCGGCGATACCGATGGCAGACAACAATCCACCGATAGTGGTAGGGATCAGACACACCAGCAGCGCCACCAGAACGGTGATACTGATGACTGAACCGCTGTTGTTAGCCAGCACGCTAAACCAGGAAAACGGCGATAACGTCGCGACCACCAGCAGGAAGATGATGGTGAGTTCCACCAGCAAAATAGTCAGTGCGACTTCGTTCGGCGTCTTACGACGTTTGGCGTTTTCCACCATGGCGATCATGCGGTCGATAAAGGTTTCGCCGGGGTTGACGGTGCACTGGATTACCAGCCAGTCGGACAGTACGCGGGTACCGCCGGTGACCGAGGCGAAATCGCCGCCGGATTCGCGGATCACCGGTGCGGATTCACCGGTGATGGCGCTTTCATCCACCGAGGCACCACCTTCCAGCACTTCACCGTCGCAGGGGATCATCTCACCGGCGGACACCAGTACGATGTCACCTTTACGCAAGCTATCAGCCGGTACCTGCTGGGTTGCCGCATCATGATGCGGGGTGGTCAGCTTGTTGGCCCAACTGGTTTTCTTCACCCCTTTCAGGGCTTCTGCCTGTGCTTTGCTGCGGCCTTCCGCCAGTGCTTCAGCGAAATTGGCGAACAAGACCGTTACCCACAACCACAGCGCGACAGCACCGGTGAAACCGGCACTACCATCGGTATGGCCGCTGGCGATGGCCAGCCAGATACCGGTTGTCAGCAGGCTGCCGATATACACCACGAACATCACCGGGTTGCGCCACTGGATGCGTGGGTCGAGTTTTTTTACTGAATCCACCAGCGCATTACGCAACAGTGCGGAATCAAAAAGCGTTTGCTGTTTACGAATCATCTTTTTTCTCCGGCTCAGTGAACCAGACTTGACTGTAACTGCTCGGCAACAGGACCCAGTGCCAGGGCAGGGATAAAGTTCAACGCGCTAATCAGTAAAATGATGGCGATGAGCAGGCCGATAAACAGCGGACCACGGGTGGATAACGACCCTTGGGTTTCTGGTTGGCGTTTTTTCGCCACCAGTGAACCGGCGATAGCCAGCACTGGAATCAGCGATGAGAAACGCCCTACCAGCATGGCGATGCCCAACGTCACGTCGTAAAACGGGGTGTTGACGGTGAGACCACCAAACGCGCTGCCGTTGTTGTTGGCGGCAGACGAGTAGGCATACAGCACCTCGCTAAAACCGTGTGCTCCGGGGTTCAGAATACCGGCGCGACCCGCTTCGGTACTGAGCGCCAGTGCCGTACCCAGTAACACCAGTGCTGGGGTGATGAGAATAGCCAGTGCCGCCATTTTCATTTCCCAGGCCTCGATTTTCTTACCCAGGTATTCCGGAGTGCGGCCAATCATCAGTCCGGCGATAAAGACAGTCAGCAAAACGAACACCAGCATGCCGTAAAAACCGGAACCTACGCCGCCGAAGATGACTTCGCCAATCTGCATCAACCACATCGGGATCAGACCACCCATCGCGGTAAATGAATCGTGCATGGCGTTAACTGCACCACAAGACGTGGCGGTGGTAATGGCGGCGAAAAAGGCTGATGTCAGTACTCCGAAACGTGACTCTTTACCTTCCATGTTTTGCGCACTGTCTGCCCCCAGCGATAGCAGGTGTGGGTTACCACTCACTTCGGCATACATCACGACTACCGTCGCGACGATCAGCATCAGAGACATGGCCCACAGCAGGGTATGGCCCTGACGTCGGTCGTTGACCACCCGACCAAAGGCAAAGCACAGCGCGGCGGGGATCAGCAGAATGGACAGCATCTGCACGAAGTTAGTCAATGCATTCGGGTTTTCGAACGGGTGGGCCGAGTTGGCGCCAAAAAAGCCGCCGCCGTTGGTGCCCAGCATTTTTATCGCTTCCTGTGAGGCCAATGGCCCCATCGGCAGCACCTGAGATGCCCCTTCCAGTGTGGTGATATGCTGGTAAGGCAGGAAGTTTTGAATGCTCCCTTGGCTGATGAAGAACAGGCTGAGCAGCAATGAAATCGGCAGCAGCAGATACAGATTGATACGCAGCAGATCCAACCAGGCGTTGCCTAATTCATGGGTGGTGCGGCGAGCAAAGGCCCGCATCAGCACGAATGCGACGGCGATACCGGTCGCAGCGGACAAAAAGTTCTGCACCGTCAGCCCGACCATCTGGCTGAAATAGCTCAGGGTACTTTCCCCGCTGTAAGCCTGCCAGTCGGTGTTGGTAACAAAACTGATTGCGGTGTTGAGCGCCAGATGCCAGGACATCCCCGGCATCTGTTGTGGGTTCAACGGCAAATGATCCTGGTACAGGAGTATCAGAAACAGCAGCACGATACCCAACAAATTGAACGCCAGAATGGCGATCGCGTAGTGCTGCCAGCCCATTTCACGGGTTGAAAAGCCGCACAGTCGGGCTACGCTCAGTTCATAACGGCGTAATACGCCGGTTTCCCCTTCCACCAGCCGGGCCATAAACTGGCCGAGCGGTTGTGCCAGCACTAGCAGGAGTGCAAACAGACTGACGATGAGTAAAAAAGCATCGCTGGGCATCAGAATTCCTCCGCGTTAAGCAATGCATAAAAAAGGTAAACCAGCAGTAAAACCACCAGTATACCGCCTGCCACCAGGCCAATATTCACAGTCACCTCCAACGGTGTTGACACATTTATCCTGCCGTCGCCCTGTTCGGCTGCGGTATCCTGCTGATGACCGCACACCTGAATAATGGGCGTCTTGCTGCATGATTCAGGCTACGCAGGTTGGGAAAAAGAAGGTGCAAATTTCCAGTGAGCGGGCGTAAAAAAAGTATAAAAATGGTGAAAGATTCGTCAGTTAGGCTACCGCCAGAGTGACAGTGGGGTAGTGATGAGTTAGTCGTGTCTCTCTCGTGTGATGCAAAGACGAGAGAACGAGGTGTAACGCAGGGGTTAAAAAATTAACCTAAATTTAACTTATTGATGAATATGAAAAAATAGGTAGTTTTTGTGTTGTTATCTGGTCCGATGAGTGTAGAATTTAATCAGGTCATGGTGTGTTTGGAAGGGGAATTATGATGTCTTATGTTGTGTATCCTTGGTATCGGGTTGTGCTGCGCCGCATCGTCGTGGTGTTGGCGGGTATGCTGGCGCTGCCGGTCATGCTGTTCTGGCCTGGCCGTGCGCGTTTTTATAGCTACTTGCACCGCGTATGGCTTAAAACCAGCGACAAGCCGGTGTGGCTGGATCAGTCGGAGCACGCCGCCGGGTATTTTTACTGATTGACTGTGTGTGACGGGAAGCCCCGGTGACCGTTGCGCCTTTTTGATGATCTGCCGCTTCTTTTTACGTCTTTTTGCTTTCCTGTGGTGTAATTTTTTCCTCTAGCATTGCTTTTCGTTGCGTAATCGCTTTTTGCTATCTCATCGCCTTGCCCACCCGTTTTTTCCTGCTGCTTTTACTGATTCTCTGACCGCTTCTCTGTGCGGCGTTTTCCTGCGCTCTGCTATGCTATGGCAATAGCACTCTCTTTTAATCAAGGGGATAGATATCATGACTGCCGATCTGATTTCCGTTGGTATTAGTGCGTGCCTGCTGGGCAATCCGGTACGTTTTGATGGTGGGCACAAACGGCTGGCTTTTGCCGTTGAACAGTTAGCGCCTTATTTTCATTTTGAGCCGACATGCCCGGAGATGGCGATAGGCTTGCCGGTACCGCGCCCGGCATTGCGGCTGGTGAAGTCGGATTCAGGGGACATCCGGTTGCTAGCCAGCAATGGCTCTGGGCTGGATGCGACGGAAGAAATGGCCGCGTTTTCTGCTGCCAGAACGGCGGAGCTGGCGCATCTGTGTGGCTATATTGTTTGTGCCAAATCACCCAGTTGCGGCATGGAGCGGGTGAAGGTGTATGAGGTTGCCCAAAATAACGCACGTAAAAGCGGGGTGGGGTTGTTTACCCGCCAATTACAACAAACGTTGCCGTGGCTACCGGTGGAAGAAGATGGCCGCCTGCACGACCCGATGCTGCGTGAGAATTTCATTACCCGGGTTTATGCGCTCCACGAATTCAATCAGCTATGGCAAAGAGGATTGAGCCGTAGTGCACTCATGAGCTTCCACAGTCGTTATAAATTGTTGTTACTGGCGCACTCGCAACCGGCGTACCGCGAACTGGGACCGTTTGTCGCCGCAATTGACCAGTGGGATTCTCTGGATGCGTTTGCGGCACAGTACCGGTTGCGATTAATGACGCTGTTGTCTCATCCCGCTTCTCGCCGTAATCACACCAACGTGTTGATGCATGTGCAGGGATATTTTCGCCGTCAGTTGACCGCCGGGCAGCGGCAGGAGCTAGCTCAGTTGATCGAGCGCTATCGACAGGGCGTCCAACCCTTACTGGCACCGCTTACTTTGTTACGTCATTACATGACAGAATACCCGGATGCGTGGTTGTCGCAGCAGCGTTATTTTGATCCTTACCCGGAAGCACTGCGGTTACGCTATGGTCACTAAGTGCCTGTCTCATTAAGGCTATTTCACGTGCTATTTTGGCTCTGGGCAGTGCTCGAAATCCTCACGCACTCCGTGTACGCTCCGGTTGATTCGCTGCGCTCGCCTGCCGGGAGAGGCGTTAAGTCAGGTTTGCGTTTTAGTAGTACGACGTTAAGGATGGTTCATGACCACACATTTGGTTTGGTTTCGCCACGATTTACGCCTTACCGATAATCTGGCGTTACACGCCGCCTGTCAGGATGCTGACGCGCGGGTGGAAGCGGTGTTTATCGCCACGCCGCAGCAGTGGGCCAGCCATGATATGGCACCCTGTCAGGCCGCTTTTTTACTGGGTAATTTACGCTGTCTGCAACAGGCACTGCAGGAGAAAGGCATCCCGCTGCACTACCAGCAATGTGATGATTTTGCCACCAGTGTGCGCTGGCTGGCTGATTTTTGCCGCGAGCGTCAGGTCACGCAGTTGTTTTACAACCGCCAGTATGAATGGAATGAACGCCAGCGCGATGAGCAACTGACTCAGGCTTTGGCGGGTGTGACCGTGTGTCGGACGTTTGATGACAGCCTGTTATTACCGCCGGGCAGCGTGGTGACCGGGTCTGGTGATATGTACAAGGTGTTTACACCATTCCGCTCTGCCTTTATCAAACGCCTGCAACAGCAGGATGTCAGCTCGTTACCTGCGCCGGTAGCCCGACAGCAGGGGGATGTCACGCTGGTGCCGCTGGCACCGTTCGATTATCCGCAAGCTGAGGTGCATGCCGATTTTCCGGTTGGTGAAACGGCGGCGGTGCAGCGTCTGCGTCAGTTTTGCCGCGAACGGGTGGCGTTCTACCATGAGTTACGCGACCTGCCTGCGCGACCTGCTACCAGCAAGCTATCACCCTATCTGGCGCTGGGAGTGCTGTCACCACGCCAGTGTTTCAACCGGTTAAGAATGGAACACCCGGACTGGTTGGCCCGGCCGGAAAGCGGCGCGTTTACCTGGTTCAACGAGCTGGTATGGCGTGAGTTTTACCGCCACCTGTTGGTGTTTAGCCCGTCGTTGTGTCGGCACCAGCCGTTTATTGGCTGGACGCGGCGCGTAGCCTGGCGCAACGCCCCGGATGAACTGGCCGCGTGGCAGCGCGGGGAAACGGGGTATCCTATCGTTGATGCGGCGATGCGTCAGTTAAATCAGACCGGCTGGATGCATAACCGGCTTCGCATGATCTGCGCCAGTTTTCTGGTGAAAGATCTCCTGATCGACTGGCGTGAAGGTGAGCGTTATTTCATGAGCCGTCTATTGGACGGCGATTTGGCGGCCAATAATGGCGGCTGGCAGTGGGCTGCCTCCACCGGTACCGACGCTGCGCCATATTTCCGTATTTTCAATCCGACCACTCAGGGTGAGCGCTTCGACCCGGACGGTGAGTTCATTCGATATTGGATACCCGAACTGGCGCAGATTCCGGGCAAGGCGGTCCATCAGCCCCATGACTGGGCTGCCCGCCAGCACCGGCGTATCGATTATCCGGCACCGATTGTCGATCATAAACAGGCGCGCACGCGCACGCTGGCAGCATTCGAGGCTGCCAGGCAGGAAGCGGCATCATCGCCACAACAGCATTAAGGAGCACAAGAGCTATGCGTAATACAGAACTGGAAAGCCTGATTAACGGTTTTCTGAATGTGGCTGCGTTTCAGGATTACGGCCCTAATGGATTACAGGTAGAAGGGCGCGGTGACGTGCAGCGTATCGTGACCGGTGTGACGGCGTGTCAGGCTTTGCTGGATGCGGCAGTCGCGCAGCAAGCCGATGCGGTGCTGGTCCATCATGGCTACTTCTGGCGTAACGAACCGGCGGTGGTACGCGGCATGAAACGTCAGCGTCTGAAAACCTTGCTGGCGAATGATCTTAATTTATATGGTTACCACCTGCCGTTAGATGCTCACCCGCAAATCGGTAATAACGCCCAACTGGCGGCGATGCTGGATATTCAGGTTCTGGGCGACATTGAGCCGCTGTTGCCGTATGGCGAACTCGCTCAACCGTGTAGCGGTGACGCGTTGCGCCACAAACTGGAAGGGGTGCTGGAGCGAGCGGTGCTGCACTGTGGTGACAACGCACCAGCACAGATCCGGCGTATTGCCTGGTGTACGGGGGGCGGGCAAGGTTTTATCGATCAGACGGCGGACTTCGGTGTTGATGCGTTCATCACCGGTGAGGTGTCGGAAAAAACGATTCATACCGCTCGTGAAATGGGGCTACATTTCTACGCTGCCGGGCATCATGCCACTGAGCGTGCCGGTATTCGTGCATTAGGTGAGTGGCTTACGGCACAACACGGTTTTGACGTGACATTTATCGATATCCCAAACCCGGCGTAGAGCCGACCCGGTTTGGATGAGGCCGTCGCGAGATAGTGCAGATACATCAGTCGGGAGGTGGAATGCAACGTGCACGCTGTTATTTACTGGGTGAGAGAGCGGTGGTGCTGGAGCTGGAACCGCCGTTACGACTGGAAAGCCAGCAGCGGATCTGGGGGCTGGCAGAGCGTTTGACCGGGCATGACGAGGTCAGTGAAGTCATTCCTGGCATGAATAACCTGACGGTGGTGCTCAAACATCCCCGTAAACAGGCGCTGGATGCCATCGAGCGGCTGCAACGGTGGTGGGAAGAGAGTGCATCCTTCGCGCAAGAGCAGGCCCGTGACGTTGATATTCCGGTGACGTATGGCGGTGATTACGGCCCGGACCTGACAACAGTGGCTGAGCACTGCGGTATGACGCCGAAGCAGGTGGTAGAACGTCACGCAGCCGGGCGTTATGTGGTCTATTTTCTGGGTTTCCAGCCCGGTTTCCCTTATCTGGGCGGGTTGGATGAGGCACTGTTTACCCCTCGTCGTGCCGAACCACGCGTGCAGGTGCCCGCCGGTTCGGTCGGGATTGGCGGCAATCAAACCGGTATCTACCCGCTCAGTACGCCGGGCGGCTGGCAACTGATTGGCCAGACATCGCTGGCGTTATTCCAGCCGACGCAAACGCCACCGGTGTTGCTAAGGCCGGGTGACCGGGTGCGTTTTATACCCCAGCGGGAGGGAATATGCTGAAGATTATTCGCGCAGGGTTGCAAACCACTGTGCAGGATCTCGGTCGCCCCGGCTGGCGCCAATTGGGGATCAGCCAGTGTGGCGCGCTGGATAGTCCAGCGTTGAAACTCGCCAATCTGTTGGTGGGGAATGAAGCGAATGCGGCAGCACTGGAGATTACGTTGGGGCAACTGGTGGTGACGTTTACCGCACCATGCTGGATAGCGTTGACTGGTGCCGATTGCCACGCCTTATTGGACGGTAAAACGTTGTGGACCGGCTGGCGTTTTGCGGTACAAAAAGGCCAGACGCTACGCCTGCGTTCGCCGCGTAACGGTATGCGCAGCTATCTGGCGGTATCCGGAGGGATTGCCGTACCAGAGATACTAGGCTCCCGCAGTACTGACCTGAAAGCCGGGATTGGTGGGCTGGAAGGGCGACTGCTGGCGGAAGGCGATGTGCTCCCGTTAGGAAAACCGGCACGTTTACCCGAACGTTCAGTAGGGGTGAAGCAACTGCTGTTCAGTAACCGGGTACGTGTGTTGCCAGGGCCGGAATATCAGGAGTTTAGCGAAGAGGCGCGCGATAATTTCTGGCGCACTGGTTGGCACCTAAGTCCACACAGTAACCGTATGGGGTACCGTCTGTTGGGGCCGGAGTTAGTTCGTGAAAAACAGCGAGAAATGCTGTCGCACGGCCTGTTGCCGGGAGTGATTCAGGTACCGCATAACGGCAAGCCCATCGTACTGATGGCTGATGCGCAGACTACCGGCGGTTATCCGCGTATCGGTTGTGTGATTGACGCTGATCTTTACAACATGGCGCAGTTGCGTCTGGGGGAGCCGGTGCATTTTATTCGTTGTTCGCTGGATGAGGCTCAACGAGCATGGCAGGAGCAGTCTCGCTACCTGGAACAGATTGCCTGGAGGTTACATGGTCATTGATTTGAATGCCGATTTGGGAGAAGGCGGTCAACATGACGAGGCGTTGCTACAACTGGTTTCCTCCGCCAACATCGCTTGTGGTTTTCATGCTGGCGATGCCAGTTTGATGCGCCAGTCGGTACGCTGGGCTATTCAGTATGGCGTGGCTATCGGGGCTCACCCGAGCTTTTTTGATCGCGAAAACTTTGGCCGGACGGCCATGAACGTACCGCCGGAAACGGTATACGCACAGGTGCTGTATCAGATTGGTGCCCTGGCGGCGATCGTTAAGGCAGAAGGGGCGCGCCTGTTTCATGTGAAGCCGCATGGCATGCTCTACAATCAGGCCGCGCGCGATCCGGCGCTGGCAGAGGCGATTGCCCGTGCAGTAGCAGCGGTCGACTCGTCGTTGTGTCTGGTTGGGCTGGCGGGGAGTGAATTGATTCATGCCGGTCAACGCGCCGGCTTGAAGTGCCGTCAGGAGGTTTTTGCTGATCGCAGCTATCAGGCCGATGGTTCGTTGGTGCCGCGTGATCAGCCTTCTGCCGTGATCAGTAGCAACGAACTGGCGTTGGCTCAGACGCTGGAGATGGTGCAGCGTCAGCGGGTTCGGGCTCAGGATGGTAGCTGGGTCTCAGTACAGGCAGAAACGGTTTGCTTGCATGGCGACAACGCACATGCGTTGGTGTTTGCCCGTCGGCTTAGGGAGAGTTTCACGCAGTACGGCATACAGGTTACGGCCCGTTAGCGGAATGCGGGCATACGCTGAAAATAACAAGGTCGGGTAATACCCGACCTTGTTGCACTAACCGTGACGACGCTTAGCGTTTGGTGACTGACGGCTCGAAGTCGCGTTCGGTGTGACCGGTATACAGCTGACGCGGACGCGCGATCTTCAGCCCTTCGCCGTGCATTTCGCTCCAGTGAGCAATCCAGCCGACAGTACGAGCCATCGCGAAAATCACCGTGAACATGGTAGACGGAATCCCCATGGCTTTCAGAATGATGCCTGAGTAGAAGTCCACGTTCGGGTAGAGTTTACGCTCAATGAAGTACGGGTCATTCAGCGCGATGTTTTCCAGCTCCATCGCCACTTCCAGCAGGTCGTCTTTTGTCCCCAGTTCTTTCAGCACTTCATGACAGGTCTGACGCATTACGGTAGCGCGTGGGTCGTAGTTCTTGTACACGCGATGACCAAAGCCCATCAGACGGAACGAATCGTTCTTGTCCTTGGCGCGTTTGATAAAGGCCGGAATGTGCTCCACAGAACTGATTTCTTCCAGCATACGCAGACAGGCTTCGTTGGCGCCGCCATGTGCCGGCCCCCAGAGTGAAGCAATACCAGCGGCGATACACGCGAACGGGTTAGCGCCGGAGGAACCAGCAGTACGCACGGTAGAGGTGGACGCATTCTGTTCATGGTCAGCATGCAGAATCAGGATGCGGTCCATTGCACGTTCCAGCACCGGATTGACGACGTACTCTTCACACGGCGTTGAGAACATCATGTGCAGGAAGTTACCCGCATAGGACAGGTCGTTACGTGGGTACACAAACGGCTGGCCGATGGAGTATTTATAACACATGGCCGCGACGGTCGGCATTTTCGACAGCAGGCGATAAGCGGCGATTTCACGGTGACGTTCGTTTCCGATATCTAACGAGTCATGGTAGAACGCGGCCAGCGCGCCCGTTACGCCGCACAACACCGCCATGGGGTGGGAGTCGCGACGAAAACCGTGGAACAGACGCGTGATCTGCTCGTGAATCATGGTGTGGCGGGTTACGGTGGTCTTGAACGTGTCATATTGTTCTTGTGTCGGCGCTTCGCCAAACAACAGGATATAACAGACTTCCAGATAGTTGGACTTTTCCGCCAGTTGCGCAATCGGATAGCCGCGGTGCAGCAGTACGCCCACATCGCCGTCAATGTAAGTGATTTTGGATTCGCAGGATGCGGTGGAAGTGAAACCGGGGTCAAATGTGAAATAACCTTTAGAACCTAGGCTACGAATATCGATTTCATCGTTGCCAAGCGTACCAGACAGGACATTCAGCTCAATCGCTTCATTGCCGTCTATTGTAAGCGTTGCTTTTTTATCAGCCATTTACAGTCTCCTTAGCGCTTTAATCTTTAATTTTAAAAATTCGTCACTGCAGAAATACCGTCATGCCCGCACGCTGGACAAAGTAAACAGACCAGACGTCGCCCTGTAGTTGGAGACCAGACTGTCGTCGGCAACCAAATCGGGTACAGAGTTGACAATTATCGTCAGGCGTATTGTCAGGCGGTCACAGTCAGGATGAACTCGTCATCTCCCAGCTCGGGTTTTAGCCCTGTCCTGCTCTAATTGTAGCCAGTACTTATAATTTTTCCGGGGACTTTGTTTCCCACTGTTACATAACTTTGGTGAATGGGAAAGAGCTACCAATGAGCTTTAACAGGACAACAGGTTTCTTGGGTTCTAGTTGTAATTTAAATGTTTAATATTTGTCAAATCAGATAATTAATTTTATATAAATTGTGAAATTCGTGATCTCAATCACTGTTCAGGGCAAATGTGCCCAAACAGTTTGTAGGGTAATTGTAATAAGAATGTGAAGTGCCTATACTGCCGCCAGGTCTCCGGAATACCCTGCAGTAGGAGCACCCAGTGTGATCGGTTTGTGCGGATGAAAATAAAGGATCGTATCCAGCCGTACATTGACAGAGATAAACATCATCTCACCGCCCACACTGTCTGACCCCACAACAGGTCCGGAGGAAGAAAATAATAAAAGCTGTGTGGGCAAACTCGTGAAAAAACAAAGACCTGTCAATCTGGATCTGCAAACGATCCGGTTCCCCGTTACCGCGATAGCATCTATTCTTCACCGTGTCTCCGGCGTTATAACGTTTGTTGCTGTAGGTATTCTATTGTGGCTGTTGGGCCTGTCTCTCTCTTCGCCAGAAGGGTTTGCGCAGGCGGCGGCCATCATGGGCAGCTTCATCGTGAAATTCGTTGTCTGGGGCATTTTGACCGCACTGGCCTATCATATAGTAGGTGGTCTGCGTCATCTGTTGATGGATTTCGGCTATATCGAAGAGAACTTCGAGGCGGGATCACGTACTGCAAAAACCTCTTTCATCATTACTGTCGTGCTTTCATTTTTGGCTGGAGTCCTCGTATGGTAAGCAATGCCTCCGCATTGGGGCGTAATGGCGTACACGATTGGTTATTACTTCGCGCTTCTGCCATCGTCATCGTGCTGTATGTCCTGTATATCGTTGGTTTTGTAGCCAGCGCCGGTAACCTCACGTATGAAGTCTGGCGTGGTTTCTTCGCCATGCATCTCACTAAGGTGTTCACCCTGCTGACGCTGTTCGCCATTCTGGTTCATGCCTGGATCGGGATGTGGCAGGTGTTGACTGACTATATCAAACCGCTGGCTATCCGGCTGACGTTGC
This sequence comes from Dickeya oryzae, assembly GCF_009372235.1. Taxonomy (GTDB): domain Bacteria; phylum Pseudomonadota; class Gammaproteobacteria; order Enterobacterales; family Enterobacteriaceae; genus Dickeya; species Dickeya oryzae. The sequence continues at coordinate 34,837 of NZ_ML762923.1, forward strand.
AGCTGGCTATCGTCGTCGCGTTGTTGGTGTACGTCATTTATGGAACTGTTGTGGTGTGGGGTGCGTGATGAATTTGCCAGTCAGAGAGTTTGATGCCGTTGTTGTCGGCGCAGGTGGCGCAGGTATGCGCGCTGCGCTGCAGATTTCCCAAATGGGCCTGTCCTGTGCCCTGTTGTCAAAAGTGTTCCCGACCCGTTCTCATACTGTATCTGCCCAAGGGGGCATTACGGTAGCATTGGGTAATACCCATGAAGATAACTGGGAATGGCACATGTATGACACCGTAAAAGGTTCCGACTATATCGGTGATCAGGACGCTATCGAATATATGTGTAAAACCGGTCCGGAAGCGATTCTGGAACTGGAACACATGGGGCTGCCGTTTTCCCGTCTTGATGACGGACGCATTTACCAGCGCCCGTTCGGCGGTCAGTCTAAAAATTTTGGCGGCGAGCAGGCTGCCCGTACTGCAGCGGCGGCAGACCGTACCGGTCACGCATTGTTGCATACGTTGTACCAACAGAACCTGAAAAACCACACCACGGTGTTTTCCGAGTGGTATGCGTTGGATCTGGTGAAAAACCAGGATGGCGCGGTGGTTGGATGTACGGCTATCTGCATTGAAACCGGCGAAGTCGTTTATTTCAAAGCGCGTGCTACCGTGCTGGCAACTGGCGGTGCCGGTCGTATTTATCAATCTACGACCAATGCCCACATTAATACCGGCGACGGGGTCGGCATGGCGCTGCGCGCTGGTGTCCCTGTGCAGGACATGGAAATGTGGCAGTTCCACCCGACCGGTATCGCGGGTGCGGGCGTACTGGTGACCGAAGGTTGCCGTGGCGAAGGTGGTTACCTGCTGAATAAACACGGTGAGCGCTTCATGGAGCGTTATGCACCGAACGCTAAAGACCTGGCCGGACGTGACGTGGTAGCCCGTTCTATCATGATTGAAATTCGCGAAGGCCGTGGTTGTGATGGTCCGTGGGGGCCGCATGCCAAGCTCAAACTGGATCACTTGGGTAAAGAGGTACTGGAATCCCGTCTGCCGGGCATTCTGGAACTGTCCCGCACGTTTGCACATGTTGACCCGGTGAAAGAGCCGATTCCGGTTATCCCGACCTGCCACTACATGATGGGGGGGATCCCGACCAAAGTGACCGGTCAGGCACTGACGGTGAATGAGAAGGGTGAGGATGTGGTGATCCCGGGTCTGTTCGCTGTAGGTGAAATCGCGTGTGTATCGGTACATGGCGCTAATCGTCTGGGCGGTAACTCGTTGCTCGACCTGGTGGTATTCGGCCGTTCTGCGGGTATGCACTTGCAGGAATCGCTAGCTGAACAGGGCGTGACGCGTGATGCCAGCGATTCTGATATCGACGCGTCGCTGGACAGACTTAACCGCTGGAATAACACCCGCTCTGGTGAAGACCCGGTGGAAATTCGCAAAGCGTTGCAGTCCTGCATGCAGAACAATTTCTCGGTATTCCGTGAAGGCGATGCCATGGCGAAGGGGCTGGAAGAGCTGAAAGTGATCCGCGAACGGCTCAAAAACGCCCGTCTGGATGATACATCCAGCGAGTTCAATACTCAGCGTATTGAATGTCTGGAACTGGATAACCTGATGGAAACGGCTTATGCCACTGCGGTATCGGCAAATTTCCGTACCGAAAGCCGTGGAGCTCACAGCCGATTCGACTATCCTGATCGTGATGACGAGAATTGGTTGTGCCATTCGCTGTATCAACCGCAAACCGAAAGCATGACGCGCCGTGAGGTAAACATGCAGCCTAAACTGCGTCCGGCGTTCCCGCCGAAAGTGCGTACCTATTAATTTTGCGGAGAGAAAGCGATGAAAGTTGAATTTTCCATTTATCGTTATAACCCGGATGTCGATAGCGCTCCGCGCATGCAGGACTATACGCTGGAAGCGGAAGAAGGCCGTGACATGATGCTGCTCGATGCGCTGATCCGCCTCAAAGAGCAGGACCCGACACTGGCATTCCGTCGCTCCTGTCGTGAAGGGGTGTGTGGTTCCGACGGTCTGAACATGAATGGCAAGAATGGGTTGGCCTGCATCACGCCAGTGTCCTCCCTACGCAATGGCAACAACAAAATTGTGATTCGTCCCCTGCCTGGACTGCCAGTCGTACGTGATTTGGTGGTAGACATGGGGCAGTTCTATGCTCAATATGAGAAAATTAAGCCTTACCTGTTGAATAATGGGAAGAATCCACCTTCTCGTGAGCATCTGCAGTCACCAGAGCAGCGGGAAAAACTGGATGGGCTGTACGAGTGCATCATGTGCGCATGCTGTTCGACATCCTGCCCGTCTTTCTGGTGGAACCCGGATAAGTTTGTCGGGCCTGCAGGTCTACTGGCAGCCTACCGTTTCCTGATTGACAGCCGCGATACGGAAACCAAGGCTCGCCTGGATGATCTCAACGATGCTTTCAGCGTATTCCGCTGTCACAGCATCATGAATTGCGTCAGCGTTTGTCCGAAAGGACTGAACCCGACGCGCGCTATCGGCCACATCAAGTCGATGTTGCTGCAGCGTAGCGCCTGAGTTCTGGCTCTGTAGCACACTGTTTCCCCCGTCGCGAGGCGGGGGAACAGCAGGAAACCTTTAAAAGCCGGCTTGTGCGCTTAAACCGTTTTTTAAAGGTTCCTTCAGGATAAGACTATCCGCATTGTGCGTAACTAAGCACAACAAGTGAACCGTTTTACGGCAACCCGTTTTATAACGGCAACATAGAACATGTTAACCACGGCGAAAACTGAAGCTAATTAGCTTAAGGGATCACAATGCAGAACGGCGCAATGAAGGCCTGGCTGGATTCCTCCTATCTGGCGGGCGCGAACCAGTCCTACATAGAGCAGCTCTATGAAGATTTTTTAACCGACCCAGATTCTATCGATCACAGCTGGCGTTCGATTTTTCAACAACTTCCTACCACTGGGGTTAAACCGGATCAACTTCACTCCAAAACTCGCGACTATTTTCGCCGTCTGGCGAAAGATGCCTCGCGTTATACTTCTTCCATTACTGATCCTGACAGTGATGCTAAGCAAGTCAAAGTATTACAGCTGATTAACGCTTTCCGTTTCCGTGGGCATCAACATGCCAACCTTGATCCATTGGGATTGTGGAAACAAGAGCGCGTAGCCGATCTGGATCTGGCATACCACAACCTGACCGATGACGATCTGAAAGAGAGCTTTAACGTTGGCTCATTCGCCATTGGTAAAGAAACCATGCCGCTTGGCGAATTGTATAGCGCACTTAAGCAGACTTACTGCGGTTCGATCGGTGCGGAATACATGCACATTACCAACACGGATGAAAAACGCTGGATTCAGCAGCGTATCGAGTCAGTGGTGGGACAGCCCAGCTTTAGCGTTGAAGAAAGAAAGCGCTTCCTGAAAGAACTGACTGCGGCTGAAGGGCTGGAACGCTACCTGGGCGCCAAGTTCCCTGGTGCCAAGCGCTTCTCGCTGGAAGGTGGCGATGCGCTGATTCCGATGCTGAAGGAAATAATCCGTCACGCGGGCAAAAATGGTACGCGTGAAGTGGTAATGGGAATGGCCCACCGTGGCCGTCTCAACGTGCTGGTGAATGTGATGGGGAAAAAACCCCAGGATCTGTTTGACGAATTCTCCGGTAAGCACAAAGATCATCTCGGCACAGGGGATGTGAAGTACCATCAGGGCTTCTCCTCCGATATGGAAACTGAGGGCGGTAAGGTTCACCTGGCGTTGGCGTTTAACCCATCGCATCTGGAAATTGTCAGCCCGGTAGTCATAGGGTCGGTACGTGCCCGTATCGATCGTCTGGATAACCCCAGTAGTTCACTGGTGTTGCCGATTACTATTCACGGTGATGCCGCGATCGCAGGGCAGGGGGTAGTGCAAGAAACCCTGAACATGTCCAAAGCACGTGGTTACGAAGTTGGCGGCACCATTCGTATTGTTATCAACAATCAGATCGGTTTTACCACCTCCAACCCTCTCGATGCCCGTTCTACCGAATACTGTACCGATATCGGCAAGATGGTGCAGGCGCCTATCTTCCACGTTAATGCTGACGATCCGGAAGCCGTCGCGTTTGTTACCCGTCTGGCGCTGGATTTCCGTAATACCTTCCAGCGTGATGTCTTCATCGATCTGGTGTGCTACCGCCGCCACGGCCATAACGAAGCCGATGAGCCGAGCGCTACCCAGCCGGTGATGTACCAGAAAATCAAGAAGCACCCAACGCCACGTAAAATCTACGCTGACCGTCTGGAACAGCAGCAGCTCACAACGCTCGCCGACGCTACCGAGATGGTCAATCTTTACCGCGATGCACTGGATGCCGGTGAATGTGTGGTAGACGAGTGGCGTCCGATGGACATGCACTCTTTCACCTGGATGTCTTATCTCAACCATGATTGGGACGAGCCGTATCCGCATAAAGTTGAAACCAAGCGTTTGCAGGAACTGGCTCGCCGTATCAGCACAGTGCCGGAAGCGCTGGAAATGCAGCCGCGTGTCGCCAAGATTTATAACGACCGCGCTGAAATGGCGGCAGGCGAAAAACTGTTTGACTGGGGCGGTGCGGAAACCCTGGCCTATGCCACACTGGTAGACGAAGGCATTCCGGTACGTTTGTCTGGCGAAGATGCCGGTCGCGGTACCTTCTTCCATCGCCACGCGGTGGTACACAACCAGAAAGGTGGTTCTACCTATACACCGCTGGCCTATGTGCATAACGCTCAAGGCGTGTTCAATGTCTGGGATTCGGTGCTGTCTGAAGAAGCCGTGCTGGCATTCGAGTACGGTTATGCTACGGCTGAGCCACGTACGCTGACTATCTGGGAAGCGCAGTTTGGTGATTTCGCCAACGGCGCTCAAGTGGTGATTGACCAGTTCATCAGTTCCGGCGAACAGAAATGGGGCCGTATGTGCGGTCTGGTCATGCTGCTGCCGCATGGTTATGAAGGTCAGGGGCCAGAACACTCCTCCGCACGTCTGGAGCGCTACTTGCAATTGTGCGCTGAGCAAAACATGCAGGTTTGTGTTCCCTCCACACCCGCTCAGGTCTACCACATGCTGCGTCGTCAGGCGTTGCGTGGTATGCGCCGCCCACTGATTGTGATGTCGCCGAAATCGTTGCTGCGTCACCCGCTGGCGACGTCTACGTTGGATGAACTGGCTAATGGGCAATTCCAGCCTGCAATAGGGGAAATTGACAGCCTGGATCCAAAAGCAGTGAAGCGCGTCGTGCTGTGTTCTGGCAAGGTCTACTATGATTTACTGGAACAGCGTCGCAAGAATGAACAGAACGATGTGGCGATAGTGCGTATCGAACAGTTGTATCCGTTCCCGCATCAGTCGGTGCAGGCCGCGCTGGAGCCGTTCGCTCACGTACATGATTTTGTCTGGTGCCAGGAAGAGCCTCTGAACCAGGGCGCATGGTATTGCAGCCAGCACCACTTCCGTGAGGTGATTCCTTTTGGTGCCTCGTTGCGGTATGCCGGTCGCCCGGCCTCTGCTTCACCCGCCGTTGGCTATATGTCCGTACACCAGAAACAACAACAAGCTCTGGTTAATGACGCGCTGAACGTTAATTAAATGAATAAGGATAGATAATGAGTAGCGTAGATATTCTTGTCCCTGACCTGCCGGAATCTGTAGCTGACGCGACTGTCGCTACCTGGCACAAGAAACCGGGCGATAGCGTCCAGCGTGATGAAGTGCTGGTTGAAATTGAAACCGACAAAGTCGTGCTGGAAGTACCGGCGATCGAAGCGGGTGTACTGGAAGTGGTGCTGGAAGCTGAAGGCGCTACCGTGACATCTCGTCAGATTCTGGGGCGTTTGCGTCCGGGAGATAATTCCGGCAAAGAAACCAGCGAAAAAGCACAGAGCAAAGAGTCTACTCCGGCACAGCGTCACACCGCCGGGTTGGAAGATGAAAATAACGATGCGCTGAGCCCGGCGATTCGTCGTCTGATTGCCGAGCATGATTTGGACGCCTCCGCTATTAAAGGCAGTGGCGTCGGTGGGCGTATCACTCGCGAAGATGTGGAAAAACACCTGACTGGTCAGAAGTCAGCCAGCAAAGCTGCTGCAGCACCGGTCGCCGCACAGCCTGCTGCCGCGCTGGGAAGCCGCAGCGAGAAACGTGTTCCGATGACCCGTCTGCGCAAGCGCGTGGCTGAGCGTCTGCTGGAAGCGAAAAACAGTACCGCCATGTTGACCACGTTCAACGAAGTCAACATGCAACCGATTATGGATCTGCGTAAGCAGTATGGCGAAGCGTTTGAAAAACGTCATGGCGTGCGTTTGGGTTTCATGTCCTTCTACATTAAAGCTGTCGTGGAAGCACTGAAGCGCTATCCGGAAGTGAACGCGTCTATTGATGGCGAAGATGTGGTCTACCATAACTATTTCGACGTCAGCATTGCGGTATCTACCCCACGTGGTCTGGTAACGCCGGTGCTGAAAGATGTCGACTTGCTGGGTATGGCTGAGATCGAAAAGAAAATCAAAGAACTGGCGGTGAAAGGCCGCGACGGTAAATTGACCGTCGAAGAGCTGACGGGTGGTAACTTCACTATTACCAACGGTGGCGTGTTCGGTTCTCTGATGTCGACCCCGATTATCAACCCGCCGCAGAGCGCGATTCTGGGGATGCATGCTATCAAAGATCGCCCAATGGCGGTGAATGGCCAGGTGGTCATCCTGCCGATGATGTATCTGGCGTTGTCCTACGATCATCGCCTGATCGATGGCCGCGAATCAGTGGGTTTCCTGGTTACTGTTAAAGAAATGCTGGAAGACCCGGCTCGCTTGTTGCTGGATGTCTAACCCCTTGTAGTAAAAGGCGGCTGGCCTGCGTCCTGCCGCCTTTATTATGTGCTATGCAGGCCGTTGCATCTGTGCGGCGGCGTTATCCACGACAGAGAGTCTCTGGACTTATCTTCAAACTTAAATGGATAGAACATCATGAACTTACATGAGTATCAGGCAAAACAGCTCTTTGCTCGGTATGGTTTACCGGCACCCACCGGTTACGCCTGCACAACACCGCGTGAAGCGGAAGAAGCCGCATCCAAGATTGGTGCTGGCCCGTGGGTTGTTAAGTGTCAGGTACATGCTGGCGGCCGTGGTAAGGCTGGCGGCGTGAAACTGGTGAACAGCAAAGAAGAGATTCGCGCCTTTGCTGAAAACTGGTTGGGCAAACGTCTGGTTACCTACCAAACGGACGCTAACGGTCAGCCCGTTCATCAGATTCTGGTGGAAGGTGCGACGGATATTGATAAAGAGCTTTATCTGGGTGCCGTAGTCGATCGTGGTACTCGCCGTGTGGTATTCATGGCTTCCACCGAAGGTGGTGTTGAAATTGAAAAAGTGGCTGAAGAAACGCCACATCTGATTCATAAAGTCGCTCTGGATCCCTTGACCGGGCCTCAACCGTATCAGGGCCGCGAACTGGCGTTCAAGCTGGGGTTAAGCGGTAAGCAGGTGGCACAGTTCACCAAAATCTTCATGGGGTTGGCGACACTGTTCCTGGAACGTGACCTGGCGCTGGTCGAAATCAACCCGCTGGTTATCACTAAACAAGGTGACCTGGTGTGTCTGGACGGCAAGCTGGGTGCTGACGGCAATGCCCTGTTCCGCCAGCCGGAGCTGCGCGAAATGCGTGACCACTCCCAGGAAGATGCCCGTGAAGCACATGCTGCTCAGTGGGAACTGAACTATGTCGCATTGGATGGCAACATTGGTTGTATGGTGAATGGCGCTGGTCTGGCGATGGGAACCATGGACATCGTGAAGCTGCACGGCGGTTCACCGGCTAACTTCCTCGATGTGGGTGGTGGCGCGACCAAAGAACGTGTAACCGAAGCATTCAAAATCATCCTGTCTGATGACAAGGTGAAAGCGGTACTGGTCAATATTTTCGGTGGTATCGTTCGTTGTGACCTGATTGCCGACGGTATTATCGGCGCGGTAGCGGAAGTGGGCGTGAACGTTCCGGTCGTTGTGCGTCTGGAAGGCAACAATGCTGAATTGGGTGCGCAGAAACTGGCGGATAGTGGTTTGAACATCATTGCTGCGACCAGCCTGACGGATGCGGCTCAGCAAGTGGTTGCAGCAGTGGAGGGTAAATAATGTCCATTCTGATCGATAAAAACACCAAAGTCATCTGTCAGGGTTTTACCGGCAGTCAGGGTTCATTCCATTCTGAGCAGGCGATTGCCTACGGTACGCAGATGGTAGGTGGTGTAACGCCAGGTAAAGGCGGTACAGAACATCTGGGGCTGCCCGTATTTAATACGGTACGCGAAGCGGTAGATGCCACGGGTGCGACGGCGTCTGTTATCTATGTACCGGCTCCATTCTGTAAAGACTCCATTCTGGAAGCTATTGATGCGGGTATCCAACTGATCATCTGTATCACCGAAGGTATCCCGACGCTGGATATGCTGACGGTGAAAGTGAAGCTGGAGCAAAGTGGTGTGCGTATGATCGGCCCGAACTGCCCAGGTGTGATCACCCCGGGTGCTTGTAAGATTGGTATCATGCCAGGCCACATCCATTTGCCGGGTAAAGTCGGTATTGTATCTCGCTCCGGTACGCTGACTTATGAAGCCGTAAAACAGACTACAGATGCTGGTCTGGGTCAGTCGACTTGCGTGGGTATCGGTGGCGACCCGATTCCTGGCTCCAACTTTATCGATATTCTCAAGCTGTTCGAACAGGATCCGCAGACCGAAGCTATCGTGATGATCGGTGAGATTGGCGGTACTGCTGAAGAAGAAGCGGCTGCCTACATTAAAGAACACGTCACCAAACCCGTGGTGGGATACATTGCTGGCGTCACCGCGCCGAAAGGCAAGCGTATGGGCCATGCTGGGGCGATTATCGCTGGCGGTAAAGGTACAGCAGATGACAAATTTGCTGCACTTGAAGCGGCGGGTGTGAAGACAGTACGCAGCCTGGCTGACATTGGTGATGCGGTAAAAGCAGTGCTGTCACGTTAAGCGGAATGCACTGCACTGAATATATACCCAAAATAATTCGAGTTGCAGGAAGGCGGCAAGAGAGTGAATCCCGATGAGCTTACTCAGGTAAGTGATTCGGGTGAATGAACGCAGCCAACACACCTGCAACTTGAAGTATGACGGGGATAGTGTGTCATGACCTTCCAGGTTCGACATGTTTGGCCACCTCAGGTGGCCTTTTTTATATTTGAACCTTGTCGCAAAAATGTAGCTTCATGGAAATATATTTAATCAATCCGGCAACAATAAAATAACACATGGTGTATAAATTAAAATTTTCCATATTTTAGATCAACCAATGCTATTTTTATTTAAAACAAAAAATACATTATTAACGGCACGCTTCAGAAACCAGATGATTACATCAAATTAACATTTAATGATGTGTAAAATAAAAGGCGATGTTTATTAACATCTGGGACGATAGTTGTTTTAGATCAAAAATCTAAACTGGATATCCGTTCGGAAATAAGATTAAATTGCGGTGGGTCAATTATGCCCTTGAGGGCCCGGAACGTGGCGATTGGCGTAAAATCAAAAAACTCAATCCGCATCACGTAAAAACCTATTTATTGTAAGGTTGTAGAGGCGTAATATAACTATACTCATATCTGAGTATAGTATTCGTAATTCTGTAATTTTTTCTTCGGCTTACTTTTCAAATGCGTCGTGATGACGTGGTGGCGCATATTGAGGCCTGTGCTAAAGCAATTGTTGTGTTCTTTAGGTTACTAACTGCCGGGTATTTAGTGGCTTGTCTGTACAGCGAGCTAAAGACCCTCCTGCGAGGAGCAAGGAGTTAAGATGTTTGATGTAGTCGAACTGTCACGTTTACAGTTTGCCTTGACCGCGATGTATCATTTCCTGTTCGTGCCTTTAACGCTGGGGATGGCGTTTTTGCTGGCGATCATGGAAACCGTGTATGTCTTGTCTGGCAAACAAATCTACAAAGATATGACCAAGTTCTGGGGCAAGTTGTTTGCGATTAACTTTGCCCTTGGTGTGTCTACCGGTCTGACCATGGAATTCCAGTTCGGTACTAACTGGTCGTATTACTCTCACTATGTCGGCGATATCTTCGGTGCACCTCTGGCAATCGAAGGATTGATGGCGTTCTTCCTGGAGTCTACCTTTGTCGGGCTGTTCTTCTTTGGCTGGGATCGACTGGGCAAAGTGCAGCACATGGCGGTAACCTGGCTGGTGGCGTTGGGGTCCAACTTGTCTGCATTGTGGATTCTGGTGGCCAACGGCTGGATGCAGAACCCGGTTGCTTCGGATTTCAACTTCGAAACCATGCGCATGGAGATGGTGAGCTTTGCTGATCTGGTATTGAACCCGGTTGCACAGGTGAAATTCGTTCACACCGTCGCGGCAGGGTATTGTACCGGTGCCATGTTCATTTTGGGTATCAGTTCCTACTACCTGTTGAAAGGACGTGATGTGGCTTTTGCCAAACGTTCTTTTGCGATTGCAGCAAGCTTTGGTATGGCGGCCGTACTGTCTGTTATCGTGCTGGGCGACGAGTCTGGTTACGAGATGGGTGACGTACAGAAAACCAAGCTGGCGGCTATCGAAGCAGAATGGGAAACCCAACCTGCACCTGCTGCGTTTACCTTGTTCGGTGTTCCGAATCAGGAAACGATGGAGAACAAGTATGCCATTCAGATCCCTTACATGCTGGGTCTGATCGCTACCCGTTCTACCGACAAGACGGTGACGGGTCTGAAAGAACTGATGGAGCAGCATGAAGTTCGTATCCGCAACGGTATGAAGGCTTACCATCTGTTGCAGCAACTGCGCTCCGGTAACACCGACCCGGCTGTACGCACTGAGTTCCTGAAAAACAAACAGGATCTTGGTTATGGTCTGTTGTTGAAACGGTATACCCCGAATGTGGCGGATGCCAGCGACGCACAGATTAAGCAGGCGGTTAAAGATTCTATTCCGCGTGTAGCCCCGCTGTACTTCTCCTTCCGCATTATGGTGGCGTGTGGCGTGCTGATGCTGTTGATTATCGGCCTGTCTTTCTGGACGGTGCTGCGCAACAAGATTGGTCAGAAGCGCTGGCTGCATCGCATCGCGCTGTATGGCATCCCGTTGCCGTGGATTGCCGTTGAAGCGGGTTGGTTTGTTGCGGAATACGGTCGCCAGCCGTGGGCGATTGGTGAAGTGTTGCCGACAGCTGTCGCTAACTCCTCGCTAACTGCGGGAGACATCCTGTTCTCCATGGGACTGATTTGCGGTCTGTATACGCTGTTCCTGGTGGCTGAAACATACCTGATGTTCAAGTATGCGCGTCTGGGTCCAAGCAGTCTGAAAACAGGTGCTTATCACTTCGAACAGCCGATCGCGGCTCAGGAAGTACGGTAACAGGAGTCCACTATGTTTGATTATGAAGTCTTGCGTTTTGTCTGGTGGCTGCTGATTGGTGTGCTGCTGATCGGTTTTGCCGTCACCGATGGTTTCGATATGGGCGTCGGTGTGCTGGTACGCCTCATGGGGCGTAATGATGTAGAGCGCCGCGTGATGATTAACAGTATCGCGCCGCACTGGGACGGTAACCAGGTTTGGTTGATCACGGCTGGTGGTGCGCTGTTCGCTGCCTGGCCGATGGTGTATGCCGCTGCGTTTTCCGGTTTCTACATCGCGATGATTCTGGTTCTGGCATCGTTGTATTTCCGTCCGGTTGGCTTTGACTACCGTTCGAAAATCGAAGATCCGCGCTGGCGCAATATGTGGGACTGGGGCATTTTCATCGGTAGTTTCGTTCCGCCGGTGGTTATCGGTGTCGCATTCGGTAACCTGCTACAGGGTGTTCCGTTCCATGTGGATGAGTATCTGCGCTTGTACTACACCGGTAACTTCTTCCAGTTGCTCAATCCGTTCGGGTTATTGGCAGGTATTGTCAGCCTGAGCATGATTGTGGCACAGGGGGCGACTTACCTGGTGATGCGTACTTCCGGCGACCTGCTGTTCCGTGCCAAAAAAGTCGCTCAGTTCGCTTCGTTGGCGCTGACGGTGACGTTTGCTCTGGCGGGTGTATGGGTTGTTTATGGCATTGATGGTTATGTACTAACGTCGGTCATTAATACGGCTGGCGAGTCTAACCCGCTGCATAAAGAAGTAGCGCGTCAGGCTGGTGCCTGGTTGGTCAACTACAATAGTCACCCTGTGCTGTGGGCTATTCCGCTGCTCGGTGTGGTGTTGCCGCTGGTGACTGCGCTCATGGCGCGGGCAGGCAAGGGAGCGATGGCATTTTTGTTCTCCTCCCTGAGTATCGCCTGCGTGATCCTGACTGCTGGTATTGCCATGTTCCCGTTCATCATGCCGTCAGTGACCGTACCTAATGTCAGTCTGACCATGTGGGATGCAACCTCCAGCTTGCTGACGCTTCGAGTGATGACTGTGGTGGCGATTATCTTCGTCCCGATCGTGCTGTCTTACACCATTTGGTGTTACTACAAGATGTTCGGACGCATCACTAAAGAGCATATCGAGCAGAATTCTCATTCGTTGTACTAAGTAAGGAGCCTGATTTATGTGGTATTTTGCCTGGATATTGGGAACGCTTCTTGCTTGTTCGCTGGGCGTGATTACTGCTCTGGCACTGGAACAGAGCGAAGCAACCAAGACGAATAAAGATAAACTGTAATGATGGTTATTGATCGTCTTTACCGCTGTATGGATAAGGGCCCGTTACGGGCCCTTTCCCTGATCATGGCGTTATTACTGGCTGGATGTGTTTTCTGGGAGCCTGCGCGTTTTGCCGCTCGCACCAGCTCACTGGCAGTCTGGCAGGGAATCGTGCTGATTTGGGCGGTGTGTACGGGTGTCGTGCATGGTGTAGGGTTTCGTCCGCAGAGAATGCGCTGGCGAACCTTCTTTTCCCCCCTTCCAGCCTTTGTGATCCTGGCCGCAGGATTGTATTACTACTTCCTGTAGGATAGCTTTTCATTCCTTTTGGTTATGGGTTGTCCGCAACCCATAATTATTTACCTTCCTGTACATAGAACCCATTCCCAACTTTATCCCTCTTGCGTATAGTAGCGGGGTTTATCGCATTACCGGGATGTAGAGTGAGTAATAAAGTGTTCCGCTGGCCAGTGCGTGTCTACTATGAAGATACAGATGCAGGTGGTGTGGTTTATCACGCGCGTTATGTGGCCTTCTATGAACGAGCCAGAACTGAAATGTTGCGCGCGCACGATTTTCATCAGCGCGTACTCATGAATGAACATATTGCCTTTGCTGTACGTAAAATGACGATTGAGTATCTTGCCCCGGCGCGTCTTGACGATTTACTGGAAGTGCAAAGCGAGATCGTTACGATACGCGGCGCTTCCCTGACATTCGCACAGCGCATTCTTGACTCGTATGGCACCCTGCTGAGCCATGCCGAGGTTTTAGTCGCATGTATCGATCCATTTCAAATGAAGCCGGTTGCGCTTCCTAAGTCTATTGTCGCGGAGTTTAAGCAGTGACTGACATGAATATTCTTGATTTGTTCCTGAAGGCTAGCCTTCTGGTTAAACTTATCATGTTAATTTTAATCGGTTTTTCCATTGCCTCTTGGGCGATTATCATTCAGCGTACCCGTATTCTGAATGCTGCGACGCGTGACGCCGAAGCGTTTGAAGACAAGTTCTGGTCGGGTATCGAGCTGTCTCGCCTTTATCAGGAAAGTCAGACTCGTCGTGAGAATCTGACAGGCACTGAGCAAATTTTTTATGCGGGCTTTAAGGAGTTTGCGCGCTTACATCGGGCCAATAGCCATGCACCGGAAGCGGTGGTGGAAGGTGCGTCCCGTGCCATGCGCATTTCCTTGAACCGTGAGCTGGAAACACTGGAAACCCATATTCCTTTCCTCGGCACTGTCGGGTCTATCAGTCCGTATATCGGTTTGTTCGGTACCGTGTGGGGGATTATGCATGCGTTCATCGCTCTGGGTGCGGTGAAGCAGGCGACATTACAGATGGTGGCACCAGGTATCGCCGAAGCACTGATTGCTACCGCTATCGGTCTGTTCGCTGCAATCCCGGCTGTTATGGCATATAACCGCCTGAACCAGCGTGTGAATAAACTGGAACAGAATTACGACAACTTCATGGAAGAGTTTATTGCTATCCTGCACCGTCAGGCTTTCTCCAGCGAAGGCAACCGTTAATCAGGAGGTGATATGGCTCGTGCGCGTAGCGGCCGCCGGTCGCTGAAATCCGAGATTAATATTGTTCCTTTGCTGGACGTGTTGTTGGTGCTGTTGTTGATCTTCATGGCAACTGCGCCAATCATCACTCAGAGCGTGGAAGTGGATCTGCCGGATGCAACCGAATCCAAGACCGTATCCAGCAACGATAATCCGCCGGTGATTGTCGAGGTATCCGGTGTAGGGCAATACAGTCTGGTCGTTGATCATAACCGTATGAATCAATTGCCTGCGGAGCAGGTGGTGGCTGAAGCCCAGTCTCGCCTGACCGCAAACCCGAAAACGGTCTTTCTGATCGGGGGTGCCAAAGATGTTCCTTATGATGAGATCATCAAGGCGCTGAATTTGTTGCATCAGGCCGGTGTCAAATCTGTCGGGTTGATGACGCAACCGATTTGACCGGCGAGTCCGTGAATGATGACTTCTGAGAAGGATAGACATCATTTGTCTGGCAAAACTGTTTTTGGGAATCCTTTGTGTTAAAGGCAAACGAACGAAACGATAAGCTAAAGCGAGCCGTCATAATCTCGGTCGTTTTGCACGTTATTCTGATTGCGTTGCTGATTCTGAGTTCACTGAACCAGAAGATGGATGACGCCAGCGGTGGTGGCGGCGGTTCATCCATTGACGCGGTGATGGTTGACCCCAGTGCGGTGGTCGATCAATACAATCGTCAGCAACAACAGCAGAGTGACGCCCGTCGTGCTGAGCAGCTGCGCAAAAAACAGGCAGATCAGCAGGCTGAAGAGTTGCAGGCGAAACAGGCTGCCGAACAACAGCGGCTAAAAGAACTGGAAAAAGAACGCCTGCAGGCACAAGAAGAAGCGAAACAACAAGCGCAGGAACAGGCGCAACAGCAAAAACAGGCGGAGGAAGCCGCCCAGAAAGCGAAGGAACAGCAAAAACAAGCCGAAGCAGCGGCCGCGAAGGCTAAAGCAGAAGCCGAACAGCAGGCTAAGGCTGCCGCCGCAGCGAAGAAGCAGGCGGAAGACGAAGCCAAAAAACAGGCTGCTGCTGACGCGAAGAAAAAAGCGGAAGAAGAAGCAAAAGCTAAGGCAGCGGCTGCTGCAGCTGAAGCCAAGAAGAAAGCTGAAGAAGACGCTAAAGCTAAAGCGGCCGCTGAGGCTAAGCAGAAAGCGGAAGACGATGCCAAAGCTAAGGCGGCAGAGGCAGCTAAGGAAAAAGCTGCGGCTGAAGCGGCTAAGAAAGCTGAGGCCGCTGCTGCTGCCAAGAAAGCGGCAGACGACAAGAAAAAAGCTGCCGCTGCGGCTGCCAAACAGGCGGGTGAGGTTGACGACCTGCTGGGTGGTCTGGCTTCATCGAAGAATGCGCCAAAAGGTGGTGGTAATGCAGCCGGTAGTAATGCACCTGCCGGGGCAGGGAATAATAAGAAGAGCGGGGCATCAGGCGCTGCGCTGGATAGTTACGGCAGCCAGGTTCGCACCGCGATTCAGAGCAAGTTTTATGACTGGGAGTCCTACAAAGGACGCACCTGTACGTTACGCATCCGACTGGCGCCTGATGGCCTGCTAATCGATGTGAAGAGTGAGGGCGGCGATCCGGCATTGTGCCAGGCGGCAATTGCTGCGGCCAAGCAGGCTCGGATACCGAAGCCACCCACCTCTGATGTATATGAGGCTTTCAAGAACGCACCGATAGACTTTAAACCGCAGTGATCCGGTTGCCAGTTGGCGGAGTTTACGACTATGACTTCACTGGTCACCGTGTACATCGTGTTTGTTGATATGGGTTTGTTAAACGCTGCCAGGTTATCGTAGGCTCTGGAGCCGGGATAAGGGAGATGAGATGAAGCAGGCATTAAAAATTGCATTGAGTTTTCTGATGCTGTGGACGGCTGTGTTGCATGCAGAAGTCCGTATTGAAATTACTCAGGGGGTCGACTCCGCGCGGCCGATCGGCGTGGTTCCGTTTAAATCGACGGGCGGCGCAGTTCCTGAAGAGATCGGCAGTATTGTTGCTGCAGATTTGCGTAACAGCGGTAAATTCAATCCTATCGACCCCAGCCGTATGCCACAACAGCCTGGTACTGCGGCTGAAGTGACGCCGTCCGCCTGGACCGCTCTGGGTATTGACGCGGTAGTCGTCGGGCAGGTTCAGCCGACAGCGGATGGCTATCTGGTTTCCTATCAACTGGTAGATACCTCCGGCAGTGCAGGCAGCGTGCTGGCGCAGAACCAGTTCAAAGTGACCAAGCAGTGGCTGCGTTATGCCGCGCATACCGCCAGTGATGAAGTCTTCGAGAAGCTGACAGGTATCAAGGGTGCTTTCCGTACTCGTATCGCTTATGTGGTGCAAACCAATGGCGGCCAGTATCCGTATGAATTGCGTGTAGCGGATTACGACGGTTACAACCAGTTCGTGGTTCACCGCTCTCCAGAACCGTTGATGTCACCAGCCTGGTCGCCGGATGGCAGCAAACTGGCCTATGTGACATTCGAGAGTGGCCGTTCTGCGCTGGTGGTACAGACACTGGCCAATGGCGATATCAGACAAATTGCGTCTTTCCCTCGTCACAATGGTGCGCCGTCATTCTCACCGGATGGGTCTAAACTTGCTTTTGCGCTGTCCAAAAGTGGTAGCCTGAATTTGTATGTGATGAATCTGGGTTCTGGCCAGATTTCTCAGGTAACTGATGGTCGCAGTAATAATACTGAACCGACCTGGTTCCCTGATAGCCAAACGCTGGCCTATACTTCTGACCAGGCCGGTCGTCCCCAGATTTATAAAATCGGTATCAACGGCGGTGCTCCTCAGCGTCTGACCTGGGAAGGATCTCAAAACCAGGATGCTGAAATCAGCAGCGATGGTAAATTCCTGGTGATGGTCAGCTCCAATGGTGGCGCTCAGCATATCGCCAAACAGGATCTGGTAACGGGTGGCGTTCAAGTGTTAACGGACACGTTCCTGGATGAAACGCCGAGTATCGCGCCCAATGGCACCATGGTAATCTACAGCTCCAAACAGGGCCTGGGTTCTGTGTTGCAACTGGTTTCGACCGACGGGCGTTTTAAAGCGCGTCTTCCGGCAACCGATGGTCAGGTGAGATTCCCTACCTGGTCGCCGTATATGTAATCAAAAATATGTACAATAACCTATTTAAAGGACATAGAAATGCAATTCAATAAAGTGCTGAAAGGCCTGATGTTGGCTCTGCCGGTGCTGGCTGTTGCCGCATGTAGCTCCAACAAACACGCTAACAATGACCAGTCCTCCCTGAACGGCGGCGCGGGTATGGAAAATGGCGGTAACATGTCTTCTGCTGAGCAGGCTCGTCTGCAGATGCAGGAACTGCAGCGCAACAATATCGTTTACTTCGATCTGGACAAATATGACATTCGTCCTGACTTCGCTCAGATGCTGGATGCCCACGCTGCTTTCCTGCGTAGCAACCCGTCTTACAAAGTGACTATCGAAGGTCATGCGGACGAACGTGGTACGCCGGAATACAACATCGCTCTGGGCGAGCGTCGTGCTAACGCTGTGCAGATGTATCTGCAGGGTAAAGGCGTGTCTGCCGATCAGATCTCCGTGGTTTCTTACGGTAAAGAGAAACCTGCTGTTCTGGGTCATGACGAAGCTGCATGGTCCAAGAACCGTCGTGCCGTTCTGGTATACTAAGAGAATCGCATGAGCAGTAACTTCAGACATCACATGTTGAGTCTGTCGTTACTGGTTGGCGTAGCGGCCCCTTGGGTCGCTACTGCCCAGGCGCCAATCAGTAATGTCGGCTCAGGCTCGGTAGAAGATCGAGTCACTCAGCTGGAGCGTATCTCCAACGCTCATAGTCAGTTATTAACCCAACTTCAGCAACAACTCGCCGACACTCAGCGCGATATCGATGGCTTGCGCGGCCAAATTCAGGAAAATCAATATCAGCTGAATCAGGTCGTCGAGCGTCAAAAGCAGATCTATCAGCAAATTGACAGCCTGGGTTCTCAGAGTGGTGGTCAAGCCTCTTCTGGTGCCTCATCGGCAGCTAATGCTGCGGCCTCTGCACCAGCGGCAGCCAGCGATGCGGGAGCCGCAAGTAATACCGGTACGAGTTCCGCAGCACCTGCTATGACGGGTGATGCAAATACCGATTACAATGCCGCTGCCTCATTGGTGCTGGAAAAGAAACAGTATGATCAGGCGATTGCTGCGTTTCAGAATTTCGTGAAGCGATATCCTGATTCAACCTACCAGCCGAATGCGAATTACTGGTTAGGACAGTTGTTCTACAACAAGGGTAAAAAAGACGACTCGGCGTATTACTTCGCTAATGTTGTCAAAAACTACCCTAAATCACCGAAAGCACCGGAAGCCATGTTCAAAGTTGGCCTCATCATGCAGGAAAAAGGTCAGACTGATAAAGCCAAGGCAGTCTACCAACAGGTGATAAAAAACTACCCCAATACTGATGGTGCAAAACAAGCTCAGAAGCGTTTGGATAGTTTGTGATTCCCTTTCTGGCACAAAAACTGCGCGATATGCGTGGTTTTTGCGCTGGGGAGTTCAAGGGATAAGCAGTTGAGCTTTTTTTTCTGAAAATGTGTTGCACAGAAAAATTATATTAGTAATATATGCCGCCGTTGCCAAGGCGATGCTGAATCGCTAAAAGCAGCAGAATGTTTGGGTCGTTAGCTCAGTCGGTAGAGCAGTTGACTTTTAATCAATTGGTCGCAGGTTCGAATCCTGCACGACCCACCA
>NZ_ML762923.1:54157-295530 GCF_009372235.1 Dickeya oryzae
ATCCTGCACGACCCACCACCGCTAAATAAATCACCTCATTCTAATTCGCTCTCTGTATTTCAGATATAACGCTGTCGTGCAGGTGAGAAGCTGCGCTCAGGTTCTACATCACCGATCCCTGATGTTTTCGCTGGCTTTTGTTATATCTCTTTTTGCTTCAACCCAGTTCAATCACACCGTAGCATTTGGCGTATAGTAATGGCTTCTTTTTTGACGGCTGGCGATATTCCTTTATAGTCCTGTGCGTAGAAGGATATGCCTTAAGAGATAATTGATGATGATTGGTCCGGTTATCAATGGCGCGGCTATTTTGATTGGTGGCGCATTGGGTGTGGCGCTGCGCCGTTTTATTCCCCAACGTATGCGTGATGGGTTACCGCCCGCATTTGCGATGGTATCGATTGCCATGGGCGTAACGCTGGTGGTCAAGGTTCACCAGCTCCCGGCAGTGGCGCTGGCGATTATTCTGGGAGTGGGGATTGGCGAATTGCTGCGTCTTGAAGCCGGTGTTCAGAAAGGGGCGATAATGATAGAGCGCCTGTTGAGCCGGTTTGTGCCATCGCCAGAGCACAAGTTACCTCAGGATGTGTATACCCAAAATTTTACTGCCTTGATTGTATTGTTTTGTGCCAGTGGAACCGGTGTGGTCGGTGCCATGACGGAAGGGCTGACCGGTGACTACCAGCTATTAATCATTAAGTCGGCGCTCGATATTTTCACGGCACTGATTTTTGCGATTACGCTGGGGGTGGCGGTGATGTCGATAGCCATTCCTCAGGTACTGGTACAGACGCTGCTGTTTTTCTCTGCCAGGCTTATCATGCCGTTTATGAACGAGATCACGATGGGCGATTTCGCAGCGTGTGGCGGCATTGTGATGATGGCTGTCGGATTGCGCATTGCGCAGATAAAAACCTTTGCGGTGGTTAACTTCCTGCCAGCGTTGGTGCTGATTATTCCTTTCTCCTTATACTGGCACCGCTTCTTTTCCTGATGGCTACCGGGCGGTCTTTCTGGCCGCCTTGTGCATCAACGGATCTATCTTTTTAATAAATTAAACACATCTGGCATTTCTGAAATTTCTTAGTGAAGAAAAAGCAGACTTTATGATGTTATTGCGATATTTTGTTTAGTATATAAAACACGTTTCTCGTAAATGACGTCGCCTTAACGCCTGCAACTGCACGGAATCCCATGATGAGCCTGTTTTTTGAACCATCTGCTATTGATTACCCTTTTCCCGCCAAACCCAAACGGCTATCCGAAGAGGAAAAGCAACAGTATCGCCACCGGATTAAACACCAACTACAAGCACGCAACGCCGTGCTGGTGGCGCACTATTACACCGATCCAGAGATTCAGTCACTGGCCGAAGAAACCGGTGGTTGTGTTGCCGACTCACTGGAAATGGCCCGGTTTGGCCGTACTCATCCTGCTACTACGCTGGTCGTTGCGGGTGTGCGGTTTATGGGGGAAACGGCAAAGATACTCAGCCCGGAAAAAACCGTACTGATGCCGACGCTCGAAGCGGAGTGCTCGCTGGATTTAGGGTGCCCGGTTGAAGCCTTCAACGCTTTTTGCGATAGCCACCCTGATCGCACGGTGGTGGTGTATGCCAATACGTCAGCGGCGGTAAAAGCCCGGGCAGATTGGGTCGTGACGTCCAGTATTGCGGTGGAGCTTATCGAACATCTGGATAGTTTAGGTGAAAAGATCATCTGGGCACCGGATCGCCATCTTGGGCACTATGTGCAAAAGCAAACGGGAGCGGATGTGTTGTGCTGGCAGGGTGCTTGCGTTGTGCATGATGAATTCAAAACGCAGTCGTTAAAGCGAATGAAGGCGCTGTATCCACAGGCGGCGGTGTTGGTTCATCCGGAATCACCTCAAAGCGTCGTTGAGATGGCGGATGCCGTAGGGTCGACCAGTCAACTGATTCAGGCGGCAAAGCGGTTGCCTCATCCAGAACTGATTGTCGCGACCGATCGCGGCATTTTTTACAAGATGCAGCAGGCGTGCCCGGAAAAGGTGCTGCTGGAAGCGCCCACCGCGGGTGAAGGGGCTACCTGCCGCAGTTGTGCACATTGCCCGTGGATGGCGATGAATGGGCTTGAGGCGATTGCAACGGCCCTGGAGCAGCCTCAGGCATCCCACCATAGTATTGAGGTGGATGGCGCTATCCGTGAGCGCGCCTTGGTGCCACTGAATCGGATGCTGGAGTTTGCGGCTACACTCAGGTCATAGTCATTATCATTCAGGAGTAGAGATGGATTTTTTTAGTACCAGCAATATTCTGGTTCACATCCCGTTAGGGGCTAACGGTTATGACCTGTCATGGGTTGAAGCGTTGGGGACGTTATCCGGTCTGGTATGTATCTGGCTGGCGAGTCTGGAAAAGACCAGCAATTACTTGTTTGGGCTGGTCAATGTGTCGCTGTTTGCATTGATCTTCTTCCAGATTCAGTTATACGCCAGCCTGTTGTTGCAGATTTTCTTTCTCGCCGCCAATGTCTACGGCTGGTATGCCTGGAGCAGAACGACGCAGGACAAGGCGGCGGCGTTACAGGTTCGTTGGTTATCGCGGCGGCAGGCTCTGTGGTGGAGCGTGGTGTGTGTGGTTGCGATTGTACTGATGTCTCGGTATATCGACCCATTCTTTTTCCTGCTGAGTCGTATTGCGGTGGCAGCAATGCAGGGCGTGGGTATGGATGTGTCGATGCCGACGTTGCAGCCGGACGCGTTTCCTTTCTGGGATTCAGCCATGACGGTATTGTCGGTGGCAGCTATGCTGTTGATGACCCGTAAGTATGTTGAAAACTGGCTGTTGTGGGTCGTCATCGACATTATCAGCGTGGTGATTTTCGCTTATCAGGGGGTGTACGCCATGTCGCTGCAGTATATGGTGCTGACGCTGATTGCGCTGAACGGCACCTGGCTATGGATAAAAGGTGCCCGCGATAATCACTCGCAGCCGCTTGCCCGCGCGTTATAACGGATAATCAGACATGCGAGCACCCGCTCGCATGTCTGTCCGGTTCTGTGTTTGAGGTCGTGGTTGACCTGCACTCAGTATTTTTCTCACGCACAGTGAATAGTGGTCGTTACCGTGGTTGAATACCGGTGAGTATTATTTGCGCCAGGTGTGAGCTGCTTGACTTCTCTTCGCCAGCCTGCAATATGAATGGCGACGTTATTATTTTTTTCGTTTTTACTCCGGGTCGACAGGGGATGATCGTCTGTTGCTATGGAGACATGGACCCATTATGAATTACCAGAATGATGATTTGAGAATTAAAGAAATTAAAGAACTACTTCCCCCCGTTGCACTGTTGGAGAAATTTCCAGCCACTGAGCGTGCAGCACAGACTGTATTTAATGCCCGCAATGCTATTCATAAGATCCTGAAAGGCAATGATGATCGCCTGCTGGTGGTGATTGGGCCTTGTTCCATCCATGACACGAAAGCGGCTAAAGAGTACGCGGCGCGATTGCTGAAACTGCGTGAAGAATTGCGTGGTGATTTAGAAGTCGTGATGCGCGTCTATTTTGAAAAGCCGCGTACGACGGTGGGCTGGAAGGGGTTGATTAACGATCCGCACATGGATAACAGCTTCCAGATCAACGATGGCCTGCGCATCGCCCGTCAGTTACTGTTGGAGATCAACGACACCGGTTTACCGGCTGCGGGTGAGTTTCTGGATATGATCACGCCACAGTATGTGGCTGATTTGATGAGTTGGGGTGCTATCGGCGCCCGGACGACGGAATCTCAGGTGCACCGTGAGCTGGCATCTGGGCTGTCCTGCCCGGTGGGTTTCAAGAACGGTACTGATGGCACCATCAAGGTTGCGATTGACGCTATTAATGCCGCTCGTGCACCGCACTGTTTCCTGTCGGTAACCAAGTGGGGCCATTCGGCGATCGTTAATACCAGCGGTAACCACGACTGCCATATCATTCTTCGTGGCGGCAAAGCGCCTAACTACAGCGAAGAGCATGTGCAGGCGGTGAAAGTGGGTCTGGAAAAAGCGGGCCTGCCAGCACAGGTGATGATCGATTTTAGCCACGCTAACAGCTGCAAGCAGTTCAAAAAGCAGATGGACGTGTGCGAAGACGTATGCCGTCAGGTAGCGGGTGGTGAGAAAGCTATCATGGGCGTCATGGTGGAAAGCCATCTGGTGGAAGGTAACCAGAATCTTGAAAGCGGCGAACCGCTGGTTTATGGCAAGAGTGTCACTGATGCCTGCATCGGCTGGGATGATACCGACAGCCTGCTGCGCCAGTTGGCGGCGGCGGTACGTCAGCGTCGCGGCTGACAGCCTTTGTCCTGGCTATAAAAAAACCCGGTTTTAACCGGGTTTTTGCTTTTTACATCACGTGTATCAGACGAATTACTTCGCTTTACCCTGATTAGCGACGGCGGCTGCTTTCGCAGCGATTTCGTCGGCGTTGCCCAGGTAGTAGCGTTTGATCGGCTTGAAGTTTTCGTCGAATTCGTAAACCAGCGGTACGGCAGTCGGGATATTCAGCTCCAGAATTTCTTCTTCGCTCATGTTATCCAGATATTTCACCAGTGCACGCAGGGAGTTGCCGTGTGCAGCGATGATCACGCGCTCGCCTTTTTTGATTCGCGGCAGAATGTTTTCATTCCAGTACGGCACCACGCGTTCGATGGTCAGCGCCAGGCTTTCAGTCTGCGGCAGCTCTTTGTCGCTCAGCGATGCGTAACGCGGGTCGTGGCCCGGGAAACGTTCATCGTCACGAGTCAGTTCCGGCGGAGTGACCGCGAAACCGCGACGCCACAGTTTAACCTGCTCGTCACCGTATTTCTCAGCGGTTTCTGCCTTGTTCAGGCCCTGCAACGCACCGTAGTGACGTTCGTTCAGTTTCCAGCATTTTTCTACTGGCAGCCATGCCTGATCCAACTCGTCCAGCACGTTCCACAGCGTGTGAATGGCACGTTTCAGCACAGAGGTGTAGGCAAAATCAAAGCTGAAACCTTCTTCTTTCAGCAGTTTACCTGCCTGTTTGGCTTCATTGACGCCTTTCTCGGACAGATCAACATCCATCCAGCCGGTGAAGCGGTTTTCGTTGTTCCACTGGCTCTCACCATGTCGCACCAGTACCAGCTTAGTTACAGCCATAGCTTAACTCCTTCATATACTAAGATTTCTATGATAACTACGCTCATTATAGGGCCGGAGAGCGGTTATCGGCAATCGCTAGTCACCCAGCCGCCTGATTTATATGCCGCCACAATGGCGATAAAACAAGCGGCTTTATCGTTTCAGCTTGTATATTTCTCCACCCTATTGCGGTGGAGCAACAAAAACAGCGCCGGAATCACCAGCATCGACAGCAGCGGTGCGCTGACCATGCCACCTATCATCGGTGCGGCAATGCGCTGCATGATTTCCGAACCGGTGCCGCCGCCCCACATGATGGGCAACAGCCCGGCCATGATGGTGGCAACCGTCATCATTTTCGGACGTACACGCAATACCGCGCCTTCACGGATAGCGGCCATCAACTGCGCGTTGCTCAGGGTCTGCCCCGGCAGGCGATGTTTTTCCACCGCGTGGTTCAGGTACAACAGCATGATCACCCCGAACTCCGCTGCTACCCCTGCCAGCGCAATAAATCCTACCGCACCGGCAACAGATAAATTATAGCCGAGCAGATACAACAGCCAGACACCGCCGATCAGCGCAAAGGGTAGTGTACCCATAATCAGCAACGCGTCTTTGATCTGGCCGAAAGTCACGAACAACAGGATAAAAATAATCAGCAGAGTGAAGGGGATCACCAGCTTCATGGTCTCGGTAGCGCGCTCCAGATACTCGAACTGACCGGACCAGCTGAGTGAAATGCCCTGTGGTAATGAGACCTGCTGTGCCACCTGGCGCTGCATCTCCTCCACCGCGGATTTCAGGTCGCGTCCGCGCAGGTCGACATAAATCCAGTCGGACAATCGGCCGTTTTCGCTTTTTAACATCGGTGGTCCTTCGCTGACACGGATATCGGCCAGTTCGGAGAGAACCAATCGAGCGCCGCTTTGCGTTACCACCGGCAGATTTTTTACCGCCTCGAGTGAGTCGCGGATTTCTCGTGGGTAACGCACGTTGATAGGGTAACGCTGGCGACCTTCCAGCGTTTCGCCGATATTTTCCCCACCGATCAGTGTCGCGACCATCGACTGTAATTCCTGTACCGATACACCGTAGCGGGCAGCTCGCCGCCGGTCGATATCGATATCAATGTAGCGCCCACCCGCCACGCGTTCTGCCAGTGCCGATGTCACGCCGGGTACACGTTTCACAACCTGCTCTATCTGCGCGGCTACCTGCTCTATCGCATGCAAGTCGTCTCCGTTGACCTTGATGCCGACCGGGCTTTTAATGCCTGTCGCCAGCATGTCGATCCGGTTGCGAATGGGCGGTACCCACACATTTGCAATGCCGGGAAGGCTGACGGTGCGATCCAGCTCGGCGACCAGTTTGTCCATGGTCATACCGGGCCGCCACTGCTCTCGCGGTTTCAAACGGATGGTGGTTTCCAGCATGGTCAGCGGTGCCGGGTCGGTGGCACTGTCAGCACGACCGGCTTTGCCGAACACGCTATCCACCTCCGGTACGGTTTTAATCAGCCTGTCAGTTTGTTGCAGTAACCGGGCTGCTTCGCGTGGTGAAATACCGGGCAGGGTGGAGGGCATGTACAGCAGGTCACCTTCGTCCAGCGGCGGTATAAATTCACTGCCGAGACGAGAAAGCGGATACAACGTCAGTACCAGCAGTGCCAGCGAAACCGCCAGTGTGGTTTTGGGAAAACGCAGTACCTGCTGCAACACCGGTTGATACAACGCTATCAGCCAGCGATTGAGTGGATTAGCCTGTTCGTCGGGGATACGACCGCGTACGAAATACCCCATCAACACCGGTACCAGGGTGATACCAAGCCCGGCTGACACCGCCATTGCATAGGTTTTGGTAAACGCCAGCGGCGAAAACAGGCGGCCTTCTTGGGCTTGTAGTGAAAATACCGGGATAAACGACAAGGTGATGATTAACAGGCTGCAAAATAGCGCGGGCCCGACCTCTGTCGCGGCTTGTGTTGCGAGTTGCCACCAGGTGGCGCTATCCGGTTCGGTGTCCGGATGCTGGTGTCGCCACTGTTCGACCACCTTGTGCATATTCTCGATCATCACAATCGCGGCATCGACCATGGCGCCGATGGCGATAGCTATCCCACCTAACGACATGATGTTGGCGTTGATACCCTGGTAGCGCATGATGATGAACGCCCCCAGAATCCCCAACGGCAGGCTGATGATCGCCACCAGCGAAGAGCGGAAGTGAAACAGGAACAACGAACACACCAAGGCGACCACCACAAACTCTTCCAACAATTTGTGGCTGAGGGTGGTGATAGCGCGTTCGATCAGCGGCGAGCGATCGTACGTGGTGACTATCTCGACGCCAGCGGGCAGGCTTTGGCGAATCTGTTGTAAGCGGGCATGAACGGCGCGCAGTGTTTCCAGTGCGTTTTTACCCGAGCGCATCACAATTACGCCGCCCGCGACTTCACCTTCACCATTAAGCTCGGCAATGCCACGGCGCATTTCCGGGCCTTGTCGTAGGGTGGCGACATCCTGCAAGAGTATTGGAATGCCGTCTCGTCGACCTACCGGCACGTTGAGAAAGTCTTCCGCTTTTAGCAGGTATCCGGACGTTCTGACCATGTACTCGGCTTCGCCCAGCTCGATAACGGACCCGCCGCTTTCCTGATTAGCGGCCCGCAGCGCATCGATCACCTGCTGGTGTGTGACGTTAAGCGCGCGCAGTCGTTCCGGGTTCAGCACCACCTGATACTGACGAACCATACCGCCGATGCTGGCGACTTCCGCCACATTGGGCACGGTTTTCAGCTCATATTTCAGCAGCCAGTCCTGAATAGCGCGCAAATCAGCCAGACTGTGTTGACCGCTGCGATCAACCAGCGCGTATTCGTAGATCCAACCGACCCCGGTGGCGTCTGGTCCCAGCGAGGCTTTCGCCTCGGCGGGCAGGGTAGATTGCACCTGACTCAGGTATTCCAGTACGCGGGAGCGCGCCCAGTAAGGGTCGGTGCCATCCTCGAACAAGATGTAGACATACGCGTCACCGAACATGGAAAAGCCGCGCACGGTTTTCGCACCGGGTACCGACAGCATGGTGGTCGTTAGCGGGTAGGTGACCTGATTTTCCACCACCTGTGGCGCTTTACCGGGATAACTGACCCGGATAATCACCTGTACGTCGGAGAGGTCAGGCAGTGCATCCAACGGTGTTTTTTGCAGTGAAATGACGCCCCACGCCGCCATCATCAGGGTGGCGATCAGCACCAGAAAGCGGTTTTTTATCGACCAGCGAATCACTGAGGCGATCATAGGTGGCCTCCGTGAATCGTCGTATCAACAGGCTGGATAGCCAGCAGGTGTGCACCGCTATCATCCAGTCGAAAACGGAATGTCACCGTCATGCCGGGCTGGAGAGTCGCGGGCAGCGTATTACCGTCAAAGGTGAAATCCATGGTCATCGGCGGCCAGTTGAGCGCTGGCACGGCGTCGTGGGCAAGGGTGACCTGTTTGCCCTTGATGGCTTTGATGACACCTCGGGTCTGGTAGTCACTGGCGGCTGTGGCTGCAGGCGGTGTAGGTTGGTCTGGTGAGCTATCACTAAACGCGCCTAGTGCACTGCGCAGGCTGGCCTCAGAGTCGATCAGGAACTGGCCGGAGATCACGACATTATCGCCGTCGGTGAGGCCGGAGCGGATTTCTGCCCAGCCGTCCTGAATAAGGCCTACCTCAACCGGACGTGGGGTGAAATAGCCCTGACCGTCGCTCAGCAGTACTCGGTTCTGGCGGCTGCTGACTAACAGTGCTTGTTGCGGGACCATCAGTGTCTGGCGAGCGGTGCCGGTAGCCAGTCGAACGGTCAGGTACATACCGGGTTTGAGGCGTTGCTGGCGGTTGTCCAGGACAACGCGGGCTTTCAGCGTGCGGGTGGCTGTGTCGAGTTGCGGCAACAATTCGGCGATGCGTCCACGAAAGGTTTCGCCCGGCCAACTGTCGCTGGTGGCGAGCATCTCGTCACCGATATGCAACGCTGACGCCTGTGCAGCCGGATATTCTACTTCAACCCAAACCGGGTCGAGACTGGCCAGCTCAAACAACGGCTGTGCCGGTGTTAACTGGCTGCCACTGCGCACATCCAGCCGGTTGATGTAGCCGCTCTCTGGCGCAGTAATCGTCAGACGTGGTTGCGGTTTACCACTACGCTCAACCTGTCGGATGACGCTTTCCGGCATGAACATCAAGGCTAGCTTTTGTCGTGCAGCCTGACTGAGCCCGCTGTCCCCCAACTGGCGCACCGCCAGATACTCCTGCTGAGCGGCTGCCCAGCTTGGGTTCCACAGCACCGCCAGCGTTTCGCCTTTCTGTACCGGCTGCTGCACTGCGCTGACGTTAAGCTGCTCCACCACGCCGCCACTGGGAGCGACCACGGTGCGTAGCGTGCGTTCGTTTAACGTCACGGTGCCATAACCAACTGCCTGAGGTCGTAGTTCACGGCGTTCAACCCGAGCGGTGCGTACACCGAGGTTTTGTTGCTGGCGTGGGCTGACCATTACGCCGCCGTTATCCTGCACCTCATCGGCGTAGCGCGGTACTAACGGCATATCCATAAAGGGGGATTTGCCGGGTTGACCGAAGCGTTTATCCGGCACCATCGGGTCGTACCAATAGAGAACCTGACGCCCGTTGTTGGCCTCGGGTGTGGCGGTGGCGGCATGATTCGCTATCGTGGTGGTGTGACTGCCGTTACGGTAGTAACCCACGGCGTAACCGGCTGTAGCCGCCACCAGCGCGATGGCAATCAGACTGACAGTAAAAGTACGGTTCATTTTGCGGCGGTTCCTTGTGGCGTCAGGTAACGGAGGGTGGCCCACAGTGCCGCCATGTCACGGGCAGCGTTTTGCGCGGCGATACGGCTATCCAGCAGTGCGCGGCGGGCTTCCAGTATGCTGGTCAGATCGCTGTTGCCGCTCTGATACTGGCTTTGCAGCAACCGGATGCGCTGTTGCTGCAACGGTAGCACCTCGTCATTTTGGCGATGCCAGCGGGACTGGGCGGCCTGATACTGTGCCAGCAGTGTGTCGAGCTGCGCCCGGTGTTCTCGCTGGACGAGGGTGACCCGGTCGCGTGCCTCCATACTGAGCGCCACATCGGCGGCGTGATCTTTGTTCTGCCTGCTGGACTGGAACAGTGGCAAATCCATGCTGATTTCGATGCCAGCCATATCGTCGAAATTGTTACCGCGCCGACCGTAATACACTTCGACGCCGACATCCGGAATGGCCGCTACCGCAGATTGCGCCGCCCGGGCCTGTGCCAGACGGGTTTCCTGTTCGGCCTGGGTTATCTCCGGGTGCTGGGCGATAGCAGCGTACAAGACTGCCGGTTCGGCAGGCAGGCGCTCGAAGTGAGGTAATGGCCCTTGTGTGGTGACGTCGCTGATGCCGGTCAGCCGGGTGAGCCGGGCCTGCGCGATGGTGACATCCCGCTCGGCATCTGCCAGCCGGTCTTGCATCGCCGAAAGCGTCAGCCGGGCATCCAGCACCCGGGCGGATTCCCCACCCGCGGCCACGCTGGTTTTTTGAATGGCAATCTGACGCTGACTTTCCTGTACCAGTGCGACGATGTCTTGCCGTGTCTGGCGAGCCAGCGCCAGTTCCAGCCAGGCCTGGGCCGTATCACGCTGTAACTGAGCGCGCAGGGTGTCACTGTTGCTGCGTACCGCGTCGGCCTGGGCCAGAATGGTTTGGGCTTTACGTTCGCGTTTGGTGGCGCTGACATAGGTTTGCATGATGCTGATGCGTTGCATGGTCATGCCCTCGCGTGTCAGGCGACGGGTGTTGTTGCCACCAATCGGTACGTTTTCGATGCCGTATTTCAGTTGTGGGTCCGGCAGTTGTGTGGCGGAGTCGGCCATGTTTTGCAGCGCGCCCATCTGGTGCTGGTTGGCAGACAGGTCGGCGGAATAGTGTTCCGCCGCCTGCAGTGCGCCATCCAGATCCAGTGCTGCCGCGAATGACGCGGCAGGCAGCCACAACAACATCGCCAGCCACGCGCGCGAAGCGCGGAGCGTGCGTATGTGCATGGTGGTCTCCGGTCAGTTTTGCTGCGGTTTGATGTCGGTCAGGGTGTAGCCGTCCGCACGTTGCACGAAGCTGAAACGGACCGAACTGCCCGGTTGCAGCGGCGTCAGATTATCGTTTACAGGCAGACGAAAGGTCATGGTCATCGCTGGCCAGCGCAACGCGGGAATGGCTTCATGCGCCAGCGTAACGCTGTCGGCGTTCCATTGTTTGACGATGCCGGTGGCATGGTAGATCGTTGCGGATTCGGTCGGGGCAGGTGGCATAGACATATTGCCAGGCTGCATATCGCTATGCTGCATGCTGCCAGTCATCGAGTGAGACATGCCGTTCATCTCACCGGTCATGGTGTGGGTCTGGGGCTGTTCAGCCAATAAAGGGGTGGAGAAGAGTAAGACAGCAATAGTAATAGACAGTGTACGCATGATAATAGCTCCATAAATACGATAAATAACAAGTCATTGCGTGAAAACGCACAAAGGTTGTTTATCGCGGAAGCTATTCTCTGAATCGGCAAAAACGGATTTCGGCGGGGGGACCGGCGACAGGTGGTGTAAACCAGCGGTTGCTGCTGACAGTGACAGGTTGCGGTGGTTGTACGGGCAACAGTTCACTGCTGACTGGCAATGCCAGTAACGATAACGACGGTAAATCCTGGCTGGCTGTGTCAGGCTGACAATGTTTCTCACACAGTGGGCCGACGCTCGCTGTCGTTTGAACATCATACCCGGCTGACATGTCAGGCATGATGGCGTCTTGCTGCATGCGATGGGTATCATGCTGAACATTTACGGGTGCCGCCGCGATGAGGGGGACATCGCAACGGTGGCTGGCGATAGCCAACTGAGTGTTCAGCAAGAGCCAGCATAATGCCAACATCCAGCCCCATCTGCTTTTATAGCGCAGATGTCGCAAGCTGAGTGGATGAGGGCGCGAGGCGGTCATGAAGAAATGTCCTTATAACAAGAGCAGCCAGTGTAAAAGGCGCTCTCTACGCCGGACAAGCAGGAATTTGCACAGATTTGTAAAGAGCCAGCGGTGCTGGCTCTCTGGTGTATATCAGTCCGCTGGCGTGACGATAAACGCGTAACGGGTCAGTGAGCGGTAGCGCTTGCCCGGTTTCAGCCAGCAGTCAGGCTGCGGCCAGTTGGGGTGATTGGGGCTGTCTGGCAGAAATTCGCTTTCCAGCGCCAGCCCGGCATAGTTGGCATAAGGCGACCCATCGCGTGAGGGCGTACCCGCCAGAAAGTTACCGCTGTAGAGCTGTAGCGCCGGTGCGCTGGTGTAGACCTGCATCTGCACCTTGCCGTCTGCTGACCACAGGTTAGCGGCCGGACTTTCACTGGAACCACCAGTACGGTGCAGCAAAAAGGCGTGGTCATAACCTTGAACCGCCTGCTGGTCGGCATCGGACAGGAAATCTTGCAGCAAGGTTTTGCGCTGACGAAAATCGAAACTGCTGTGGGCCACTTCCCGCAACGCATCACCGGGGATGCCATCCTGATTGACCGGCAGATAGTAATCCGCCATCAGTTGCAATTGATGGTGACGCGCATCGGTTGGTTCACCGTCGAGGTTGAAATAGGCGTGATTAGTCAGGCATACCGGGCAGGATTGATCGACCTCGGCCTGATACTCAATATCCAGTGCGTTTTGATCGGTGAGTTGATAACTGACCCGTGCGGTCAGTGCACCGGGGAAACCCTGGTCACCATCCGGTGAAAACAGCTGGTAAGTAACCTGATCGTCACGTTGTTCCACAACTTGCCAGCGGCGAGCATGAAAACCGTCCGGCCCGCCATGTAACTGGTGCTCGCCCTGATTAGCCAGCAGGTGAATAGCGGTATCGCCTTGATGCAAGGTCGCGTTGGCGATGCGATTGGCGTAACGCCCCACCGATGCGCCCAGATAGGCAGACTGATGGGGGTATTGCTCAGGCGCACAGCCCAACAGCACTTCTCGCACCGTTCCGTCGGGCAACGGTAACTGACAAGAGAGCCAGGTGGCTCCCCAGTCCATCAGCGTTACCCGCGTACCGTGGCGGTTTTGCAGTATGGTCAGCTGAAATGGCTGACCATCTGGGGCGAGCGCCGTGTGTGGCGCTCGTGGTTCAACTGGGTCATTCGACATAACCGGCTCCTGACGAGGCTTGGCAAACGTAACAGGTCGGTTGTAATCCGGTTTTTGCCGGATACTCCCGCATCACGGCATTTTGCACCGCTGTTACTTGCTGTTGTGGGATCAACGCCACGATACAGCCACCAAATCCACCGCCTGTCATGCGTACACCCCCTTCATCGCCGATCACGGCTTTGACTATCTCCACCAGTGTGTCGATAGGCGGCACCGTGATTTCGAAGTCATCCCGCATCGAGGCATGAGACGCGGCCATCAGTTCGCCCATCTGGCGCAGGTCGCCTCGCGTCAGCGCATCGGCTGCCGCCAGTGTACGGGCATTTTCGGTAATGATGTGACGTGCACGACGTGCTACCACGTCATCCAGACCGGCTGCTTTGGCCGCGAAATCGGCCTCGCTGACGTCACGCAGTGCTTTAACCTGAAAATAGCGCGCGGCGGCTTCGCACTGCTGGCGACGCGTGTTGTACTCGCTGTCTACCAGACCACGTTTGACGTTGGAGTTGATGATCATCACCGCCACGTTGTCCGGCATCGATACCGCACGGGTTTCCAGCGAACGGCAGTCGATCAGTAACGCGTGGTTACGTTGGCCCTGGGCTGAAATCATCTGATCCATGATGCCGCAGTTACAGCCGACGAACTGGTTTTCCGCCTCCTGGCCGTTGAGTGCCAGCGCCACATTGTCCAGTGGCAATTGGTATAACGCCTGAATGGCTTTACCGACCGCGACTTCCAGAGACGCTGACGAACTCAGGCCTGCGCCCTGTGGCACATTGCCGCTTATCACCAGATCTGCTCCGCCAAAGGCATCGCTACGGGTCTTCAGGTGCTTGATGACGCCACGTACATAGTTTGCCCACTGCCACTGCGGGTGGTGGTCGATCGGCGCATCGAGCGAAAAGCTATCTTGCTGATTGTCGTAGTCCACCGCGATAACCCGGATTTGCCGGTCGTCACGTGGGGCAGCACTGATAGTGGTGGAATAGTTGATGGCACAAGGCAGCACAAAGCCGTCATTATAGTCGGTGTGCTCACCTATCAGGTTGACCCGTCCCGGCGCCTGAACGGTAAGGGTTGCCGGGTAACCGAACTGTTGCTGGAAAACCGCCTGGGTGCGTGCTGATAAGGTCATGCCTGAACTCCTGAATCACGAGAGTGACTACTGTCACGGTAATGAATGTCGCTAACGGCGCGCAGCCGTTCAGCCGCCTGCTCGGCGGTTAAATCACGCTGGGTTTCCGCCAGCATTTCATACCCCACCATGAATTTACGCACTGTGGCGGAGCGCAGCAGCGGCGGATAAAAATGGGCGTGCAACTGCCAGTGTTGATGGTCACCGTCAGTAAAGGGCGCGCCGTGCCAGCCCATGGAATACGGGAATGAGGTCCGGAACAGGTTGTCGTAACGGCTGGTCAACTGCTTTAACGCCAGTGCCAAATCCTGGCGCTGTGCCGGGGTGATGTCCGGCAGACGCAAGGTGTGGGCTTTGGGCAGTAACAGGGTTTCGAAAGGCCAGGCTGCCCAGTAGGGGACTACCGCCAGCCAGTGTTCGGTTTCCACCACATGGCGTGCGCCGTCCTGCAATTCGCGTTGCAGGTAA
The DNA here is from genome assembly GCF_009372235.1 of Dickeya oryzae. Taxonomy (GTDB): domain Bacteria; phylum Pseudomonadota; class Gammaproteobacteria; order Enterobacterales; family Enterobacteriaceae; genus Dickeya; species Dickeya oryzae. Next base: position 69,090 of record NZ_ML762923.1, read on the forward strand.
TCGACCAGCAGGGGAGAACCGTGCTGATGGAAATAATCACGTTGCAGTCGGTCTTCCCGTTCCGCTTCGTTGGGCAGGAAATCGTTGGCCCAGATCTGACCATGCGGATGTGGGTTAGAACATCCCATCGCCGCGCCCTTGTTTTCAAACACCTGTACCCACGGGTAGGTTTGCCCCAGTTCGGCGCTCTGTTGTTGCCAGGTCGCGACCACCTGTTCGAGTGCGCTGAGCGGCAGTTCCGGCAGGGTTTTACTGTGGTCTGGTGAAAAACAGATGACCCGGCTGGTGCCGCGTGCACTTTGGCAGCGCATCAGCGGGTCGTTGCTTTCCGGGGCTGGCGGTGTGTCTGCCATCAGTGCGGCAAAATCGTTGGTGAACACAAAGGTACCCGGATAGTCAGGGTTGGTATCGCCGGTGACCCGCACGTTGCCGGGGCAAAGAAAACAGGTGGCATCGTGTGACGGCAGCGGGTCGGATGACACGCTCTCCTGTTGCCCCTGCCACGGACGTTTGGCACGGTGTGGCGACACCAGCACCCACTGCCCGGTCAGTGGGTTGTAGCGACGATGCGGATGTTCAACGGGATCAAAATACACCATTCGGATACCTTACTTTCTCATCGAAAAATGTTCGTCATCAACACAGTGATTTCACAGCGATTTGTGCACAAATCACGCACTGCAAAACAAGGCGACGCTGCTATCTGTTATCAGGACACTGTTATCAGGGCACTGTTATCAGTCTGAAAACCGCTATCAGTCTGAAAAGCCGTTTGGATGGCGGGATTGCCAGCGCCAGGTATCGGCCGCCATTTCATCCAGTGTCCGGCTGACGCGCCAGTTAAGCTCGCGCGCGGCTTTTTCTGCATCGGCCCAGTAGGCAGGCAGGTCGCCATCACGACGTGGTGCAAAATGGTAGGGCAACGGCTTGCCGCAGGCGCGACTGAAGGCTTCCACCACTTGCAGTACGCTGTAACCCACGCCCGCGCCCAGGTTATAAATGTGTACGCCTGCTTTTCCGTGTAGCGTATTCATGGCGGCGACATGGCCGTCTGCCAGGTCTACCACGTGGATGTAGTCGCGCACGCCGGTGCCATCAACGGTCTGATAGTCATTGCCGAAAATCGCCAGCGACTCACGACGGCCTACCGCGACCTGCGCAATGTAGGGCATCAGGTTGTTAGGCACGCCCTGTGGGTCTTCACCCATTTCACCTGATGGATGTGCGCCCACCGGGTTGAAGTAGCGCAACAGCACCACGCTCCAATCTGGTTCCGCACGCTGCAAATCCTGCAGGATCTGCTCTACCATCAGTTTGCTGCGACCATAAGGACTGGCGGGGGTACCGGTGGGGAAACTTTCCTGATAGGGGATTTGCGGCTGGTCGCCGTATACGGTAGCCGACGAGCTGAAAATCAGTGTCTTAACACCGGCATGCTTCATGGCTTCCACCAACGTCAGCGTGCCGTAGACGTTGTTATCGTAATAGCTGATGGGTTCACGTACTGATTCGCCCACCGCTTTGAGACCGGCGAAATGGATCACCGCGCCGATATCATGCTCAGAAAAAATCGTCTGCAACAGGTCGCGATCGCGAATATCGCCCTGATAAAACACCGGCGTCTGCCCGCTGACGTGGGTAATCGCCTGCGCCACACTGGCTTTGCTGTTGCACAGGTTGTCGAGAATAACCGGCTGATGACCGGCGGCGATCAGTTGTACACAAGTATGGCTTCCTATGTAACCGCTACCACCTGTAACCAATACTTTCATAATGACCTCTGTTGCAGAAAACTGAGTGGAAAAATAGCATGAGCGTGGCCGGAAAAAGGTGATCAACGCCGTAAATAGCGATATTAGGGCTGTTGGTTCATAACCCACCTCTTCCCAGGATGATGAAAGAGCAGCATAGCGCGATGTACGCTCAGATGAAAATAGATTGCAACTGGTGTGGTAACGTTATCACTAATGTGCTTATTATTGCCTGTGAGATGACGGTTTCGCTTACCGCGAAACCGCGTGTGCAAGATCAGCAGCTTTCTGTCAGGTAACAGTAGCCATCGCCATCGGGTACGAAGGTCAGACGGTGAGTGATGCAGTTCGGCGCATCTTCCGCATGGTGGGAAACAAACAGTAATTGGGTTTGTCCCTGACCGATTAGGATATCCAGCCAGCGGCGAATGAGCTGACGGTTGAGCGGGTCTAGCCCTTGTAACGGTTCATCGAGGATCAACAAGGCCGGGTGTTTGACCAGTGCCCGCACAATCAATGCCAACCGCTGTTGCCCCCAGGACAAGGACTGGAATGGCGCATCAGCCACACTGTCCTGCAGGCCGAGCAGCGACAACCATTCGGCGACCAGAAAACGCTGACGGTCTGATACCGCCTGATAAATGCCGATGGAGTCGAAGAACCCGGAGAGAATAACGTTGCGCAGGCTGGTGCTGACGCGATACTCCAGATGCAGACTACTGCTGACGTAGCCGATGTGGCGCTTGATGTCCCAGATGGTTTCGCCGCTACCACGCCGACGGCCAAATAGCGTCAGGTCATTGCTGTAGCCTTGTGGGTGATCACCGGTGATTAAGCTGAGCAGGGTGGATTTACCCGCACCATTCGGGCCGACTATCTGCCAGTGCTGGCCGGGCAACACTTCCCAGCTTAAATCGTCCAGTATGCGGCGATCGTTATAGCTCACCACACCGTGCAATAGCCGAATGCGGGGTTGATTCGGCGGCAATGTCGGCCGCTGAGTCGGGTCTTCCGCTTCTGGCAACGCAGTAGCGGCCAGCGTTTCGCTGTGCGCCAGTTGCGATATCAGCACGTCGGACAACACCGTTTCGCGAGCACCCTGGCGCGTCAGCGTACAATCCGCCAGTACGCCGACCTGCCCGATAAAAGCCGGAATATCTTCAAAGCGGTTGAGAATCAACACCAATGCCTGCCCTTGGGCCGCCAGCGACGCTAACAAATCGGTCAACTGTGTGCGTGAGGCCACATCCAGCCCGTCGAACGGTTCATCCAGAATTAACAGGTCCGGCTGTGCCATCAATGCCTGACATAGCATGGTTTTACGGGTTTCACCGGTAGAGAGGTATTTGAAGCGGCGTGATAATAAATGGGCGATGCCGAATTGTGTCGCCAGTTGGTTGCAGCGCTCGACATCGCGCACGCTGTCCTGAATGACTTCGGCGGTGGTACGCCCGGTATCGTCTTCGTCGACACTGAGCATATCGGTGTTGTTGCGCAGCCATTCCTGCGATACCAACTGTTGCAACTGTTCGAATGACAGGCGCGCCACACGCTGAAAGTCGCACTGACGTTGCCCTGATAGCAACAGCAGCTCACCACTGAGTGCGCGCGCCAGCGCCGATTTTCCACTACCGTTAGCACCGACAAATGCCCAGCACTGTTCCTGATGCAACGTAAGTTCATCCAGACGCATCATTCGGGTATCACTTAACCGGAACTGTGCCTGATGGATGTGCAGCAATGACATGATGATTCCCTTTACGAAATGACAGACCCTTTACGGGTAAAGGGAAGCCAGCGGCTTGTCAAGGCTGCGCCAGAATATTGTTTCTGGCACTTGAGCGGGACTCGGTCACAGATTGTTTAACACGGGATTTCCTCCAGAAGTCAATAAATCCAGTAGTGTCAGGCCGAAGTTTTGTACCAACTTACCATTGACCAAATGAAACCCATTCTTTGCTCCGGTTGGTGTAATAGAGATAACGCCATCAACTGAACTGAAATCGGGTTCTTCGACAGCGAGGGTGCTGTCACTGGCCGTTTTAATAACAAAATTGTTACTTCCCTGTGGCTGGTAAACCGAAAATGAGGAACTCATCGGCTCATTTACATTGGGGCCGGAGGCTCCCTGACCAAATGTGTTCAGCACTTCAGCCAGAAAGGCAAAGTTTGTTCGGTGATTGAACGAGAAACCAGGGTCGAGTTGGTATTGCAAGAATCCGGTGTCTAACGTGGTTGTGTTGATACTTTTACTGTTCTGAATTTGCGTGGCGGTAGCCGCATCGGTATCAGTGAACTGGAAAGTCTGTACACGGCCACTCATGTCGTACATTTTGCCGTTATTTACACTAACGCTTACACTGCCAAACATGCGGTAGTCACCAAGATCTCTCGCTAAATCATCAACATATTGCAAGTCTACGCCAGATTGTTGGGCAGTAGCATACAGTGCTGAAAGCATGTCTCTGTCTTCACTGGTGAGAAAGTGAACTGATGACATTTTCATTGTCGTATCAGTCAATTGAGTTTGAACGGCGGGAGTTGCGCTAGAATCACCAAACAGACGAGACATCATCAACCCTTTACCACTGAACGTTGCCTGCTGAGTATTCGACAGCGATGCTTGTTGATTATCAGTTTGTGAAAGTTCACTTTGAGCAACTTTAGGCGTGTTGTCCGATGTATTTTTAACCTGAATATAGGGGGTGTTATCGGAGCGAATTTCCATGCTGTAATCCTCTGTTAGCGCATACGTTGCGATTTGTCACATCATCAAATGCGTGGAAATATCGCTAATAACTATAGTCCCAGCGAATGCTTTCTTTACGTGAAGGCTATTTGTGACAAAGAATCCTGTTCGGTAGATCCAATAAACGGCAGAGTCAATAAAATATTTAGCAATGTTAATGTATTGGTTCTACTTACGCCCACTTACGGCCACACACCACGACTGAACTTATCTGACAATTAACACAGGGTAGCGATAATCACCTGGTCGGCATTAAAACTGGCATAGACCGCCATCTCCGGTTGAAGACCTTGCCGTGTCACTTCATCGTTGGATAAGGTGGCGCAGACGACCTCACCACCTTCCAGTGTCACCAGCACTTCGCTTTGTGTCTGGCCGGGTTGCAAGTGGCTGATGCGGCCCGGCAACACATTGTCGTGGCCGGGGGTTGAGGTGATTTGCGGGGTAATGGTCACCCACGGCGCTTTTATTAACGCCAGTACTTCTTTGCCACCGGTGAGTTGCAGCCTGTCGGCACTCTGCTGGGTCAGAGCAGCCTGAATACGGGTATGACCGTCTGCCAGTAGAATAGACAGATGCTGCTGAACCTGCTGCTGATCGCGTTCCAGAACGGTGCCGAAAAACTGATTGCGGGCGCTGGTTTGCAGTGAAAAACGGGCGATAGCCGCCAACAGACTGTCCAGCGGCAGGGTGTCATCCTGTAGCACATCGAACGCTTTTTGTTGAATCTGCCCTAACAGGTCATAGAGTTGCAGCAGCCGTTCACCGTAGCGTGTCAGCACCGCGCCGCCACCCCCTTTGCCGCCGGTGGTACGCTCGACGATGGTCTGCTCCGAGAGCTGGTTCATTTCGTTGATCGCATCCCAGGCGCTTTTGTAGCTGATATCAGCCAGGCGCGCGCCCTGGCTGATGGAGCCGGTCTGTTGCACCTGCTTGAGCAGAGCGATGCGACGCGGGTCGGCAAAGAGCCGTTGCTGAAGTTTTAAGGTAAGAAGAATTTCTGCTTGCATGGTCACATCCGTATCTGGGCGGCTAATCATTTGTATTGTCATCGTTTTGCGTCAAACAGGCAAACCGCACAAATGGCCGCTCTAATTCCGGCGATTCAGGTAAACTCATCGACAGCAATGAGGTTAGAATAGTCTATCCTGAGTTAATCAGATGCTGGTGGCACAACGGCCAGCGACGGTGAAAGATGAGGTCGATATGTTGGAATTGCTGAAAAGCCTGCTGTTTGCGGTGTGCATGGTGCCGGTTATGATGGCACTGATTCTGGGGGCTATTTATGGGCTGGGCGAAGTGTTCAACCTGTTTTCCGCCATCGGCCACCGCGAGTCCTCTGTGGCGCGTAAATAATCCGTTCCCTGCGTTCCTGTTTTAAAGAATCCGGCCCTGGCCGGATTTTTTTTGCTTAAGAACAATGACAACGCGGCTAAGATTCGGTATTTATCGTTATGTGATTCACTACATAACGATAATCTCTGGAGATAATATGAAACAGCAATGGACTTATTGGCTGACCGCCGCTGCGTTGACACTGGGTATGAGTGCGACTAGTGCACTGGCGCAGGAGAAGGTGACGGTGTTTGCTGCGGCCTCATTGACCAACGCCTTGCAGGATATCGCTGCACAATACCAAAAGGAAAAACAGGTTTCTATCGTTGCATCCTATGCGTCGTCATCAACGCTGGCACGTCAGATTGAACAGGGCGCGCCCGCGGACCTGTTCATTTCCGCTGATCAGCAGTGGATGGATTATGCCCAGGGTAAGCAGTTGGTTGAAAACGATACCCGCTACACACTGTTGGGCAATCAACTGGTGGTGATTGCGCCTAAATCCGCTGACACAAAAGGTTTTAAAATAGACGAGAAAACCGATTGGAAAGCGCTGCTGAAAGGCGGTCGTTTGTCTGTCGGCGACCCGGACCATGTACCAGCCGGTATCTACGCCAAAGAAGCCTTACAGAAGCTGAACGCTTGGGACACTTTGTCACCACTGATGGCTCGCGCCAATGACGTCCGTGCCGCTATGGTGTTGGTTGAACGTGAAGAAGCGCCGTTGGGGATTGTGTACGGCTCGGACGCGGTTGCCAGTACCAAAGTGAAAGTGGTTGGCATCTTCCCGGATAACACCCACAAACCGGTGGAATACCCGATGGCTATCGTGAAAGGGCATAACACCCCAACGGTCAACGCCTTCTTTGATTACCTGAAAACGCCGCAGGCCGCTGTCGTGTTTAAACAATATGGATTTACACCGGTTAATGCTGCTCAGTGATTATGAATGGCAGGCGGTGTCGCTGAGCCTGAAGGTTTCGCTGGTGGCGGTCAGTTGCAGTTTGCCGTTGGGCATTCTGGCCGCCTGGGTGTTGGCGCGTTGCCGCTTTGTCGGAAAATCGCTGCTGGATAGCGTGATCCACCTGCCGCTGGTGCTGCCGCCGGTGGTGATCGGCTATTTGCTGCTGATTGTCATGGGGCGCAAAGGCGTGGTAGGCGGCTGGCTTTACCACTGGTTTGGCTTTAGCTTCAGTTTTAGCTGGCATGGCGCGGCGCTGGCGTCGGCGGTCGTAGCATTTCCGTTGATGGTGCGCGCCATTCGACTGGCGCTGGAGGCGGTGGATACCCGGCTGGAGCTGGCGGCGCGAACGTTGGGTGCCGGGCGCTGGCGCGTTTTTTTCACCATCACGCTGCCGCTGACGTTGCCGGGCATTATTGTCGGCACCGTACTGGCGTTCGCGCGTTCGCTGGGGGAGTTCGGTGCCACCATCACCTTTGTGTCTAATATTCCGGGTGAAACCCGTACCATTCCCAATGCCATGTATACGTTGATTGAAACGCCGGGGGCGGAAATGCAGGCCGCCCGCTTGTGCGTTATCGCCATTGGGTTGTCACTGGTGTCACTGTTGTTGTCGGAATGGCTCACCCGCTGGAGCCGTAAACGGTTGGGGGGATAATGCTGCAACTGGATTTTACTCAGCAATTGGGCGACCTGACGCTCCGTGTCGCCGCCCAGCTTCCCGCCAGTGGCATTACCGCTGTGTTCGGTGTCTCGGGGGCCGGGAAGACCTCGCTGATTAATGCTATTGTCGGCCTGACCCGGCCGGATAGCGGGCTTATTCAGCTTAATGATCGGGTGCTGTCAGACAGCGCGCAAAGGGTGTTCCTGCCGCCGGAAAAGCGTCGTATTGGTTATGTGTTTCAGGATGCACGACTCTTCCCGCATTACCGGGTGTTGGGGAATTTACGTTACGGTATGGCCGCCTCGATGCAGGCGCAGTTTGACGATATCGTGCAGTTGCTCGGTATCGGGCACTTGCTCAAACGCTACCCGATGACCTTGTCCGGCGGTGAGAAACAGCGGGTAGCGATCGGTCGCGCGTTACTGACTGCACCGGAATTGCTGCTGATGGACGAGCCATTGGCATCGCTGGATGCACCGCGTAAACGCGAACTGTTGCCGTATCTGGAGCGCCTGGCCCGTGAGGTCAATACACCGATTCTGTATGTCAGCCACAGTCTGGAAGAAGTGGTGCGGCTGGCGGATAGGGTATTGGTATTGGATAAAGGGCAGGTGAAGGCGCAAGGCTCGCTGGAGGAAGTATGGGCCAGTAACGCCTTGCGCGCCTGGTTATCGCGAGAAGAGCAGAGCAGCATTCTGAAGGTGACGGTGATGGAGCATCATCCGCATTACGCGATGACGGCGCTGTCACTGGGTGAACAGCCGCTGTGGGTGGCGCGTGTTGACGTACCGCAGGGAGATGAGCTGCGCATTCGTATCAATGCGGCTGATGTGTCACTGGTGACGCAACGACCCGCTGTCAGCAGCATTCGTAATGTGCTGTCGGCGCGTGTGGTGGAATGTATTGAGGTCGGCGAGCAGGTGGAAGTTAAGCTGGATCTCGGTGGGCACATTCTGTGGGCCCGCATCACGCCATGGGCGCGTGATGAACTGGCGCTGACGGCTGGGCAACGCCTGTACGCTCAGGTTAAGAGCGTGTCGATCACGCCATGAGTTTGCGAGCACGCCGTGAGTGTGTTTGTGACGTGTCACGGCACCACCTGTACGTGGGCCGTGACGGTGTCAGGCCAGAACCCGACGGCGGATAACCTCTGCAATGCCGGGTTTTTCATGATGATCAATCACCAGATCGGCGTGAGCTTTGACGTCGTCGGCGCTGTTACCCATCGCGACACCCAGTCCAACAGCAGACAACATACTAATATCATTGAAGTTATCGCCAAACGCGACGACGTCATTCATGTTGAACCCTTGCGATTCCACCCAGCGTTGCAGTAAACGGCCTTTGCTGTTGCCGGTTTGGGCAATATCCACCTGATCCATCCATGACCACTCGCAAGCCAGACCTAACTCTTCTTCAACCTGTTTAGCGAAGTCATTCAACACGGCGGTATCGGTATGGTGGGTGGCGAATTTCCAGATAGAACGGCTGTGGTCAGTGGCGGTCATCAGGTCATCGACCTGGCGAAACACGGGTCGCTGAGACTCGGGAAGCTGTTCCGCCCAGGTCTGGGTGCGGGTGATGTGGCCGGTAATGTGCTGGTAGAGCATCGCGTCGTCGGCGTACATCAGGCCGTGAATGGCGAATTGCTGCAAGCGTTGCAGCACGCTTTTGGCCTGTGCCGGTGTGAGCGGGTTGGCGTCGTGGGTTTGTCCGGTTTGGTAATCGTAAAGGTAGGTGCCGTTGCAGCAGATAACGGGGGTATCCAGCGCCAGCGCCTGATAAAACGGGTGGATAGCCGAGTGGTGGCGGCCGGTCACGATAATAACCTTGATACCGGCCTGCCGGGCCTGTGCCAGCGCCTGTAAGGATTCAGGTAAAATCGTTTTCTTTTGCGTTAACAGTGTGCCGTCCAGATCGAGGGCAATGATGCGATAGGTCATGGTATTCTCAACAGGTTATCGGGTTCACTTCTTTGGGATGGTACACTGGATGCCCTCTGAAGCGACAGAGCCTTTTTCTGTACTGACTTTGGAAGTCAGTACAGAAAAATGAAAGCCTAGCCTGAGCGTAACGAGGCGCACCTGCCGCCTCATCGGTGCCAACAAGGAGAATCGAATGCAGCAAGTGGTTTATATCGCCAGTCCGGAAAGTCAGCAGATTCATGTCTGGCAGCTCGCCGCCAGCGGGGCGCTGAGCTTGTTACAGGTAGTTGATGTCCCCGGACAGGTGCAACCGATGGTTATCGCGCCGGATAAGCGTCATCTGTATGTCGGTGTTCGTCCTGAATTTCGGGTCATCAGCTACCGGATTGATGGGCAAGGCAAACTGACCGAAGCCGGTGTGGCATCGTTACCGGGCAGCCCAACCCACTTGTCGACCGATCACGCCGGACGCTTCTTGTTCAGCGCCTCTTACAGCAATGCGTGTGTTAGCGTCAGCCCTATTGGCGATGATGGTGTGGTACAGGAACCCTGTCAGCAACTCGACGGGTTGGAAGGGTGCCATTCGACCAATATCGACCCGGCGAATCGCGTATTGTGGGCCCCTTGTCTGAAAGAAGATCGCATCAGATTGTATGATGTCGGCAGCGATGGCCGTCTGAGTGATCACCAGCCTGCGGAGCAGCGTGCCGCCGCCGGTGCCGGGCCGCGCCATATGGCGTATCACCCGAACAACCGTTTCACCTATTGCATTAATGAACTGAACAGCTCGGTGGATGTATTCGAGCTGGATGCGCAGGGCGAAGGCAAACGGATCCAGACGCTGAATGCCATGCCAGCCGATTTCACCGGCACCTGCTGGGCGGCGGATATCCACATCACGCCGGATGGCCGTCATCTGTATACGACGGATCGTACCGCCAGCCTGATTTCCATTTTCGATGTATCCGCGCAAGACGGGACATTGACCCTGACCGGGCACCAGCCGACGGAAACGCAACCGCGTGGTTTTAACATCGATCATAACGGCCAGTTCCTGATCGCCGCTGGTCAGAAATCTCACCATATTGAGGTTTATGGCATTGAGCCGGACAACGGTAACCTGACGCCGCTGGCGCGTTACGCGGTGGGAAAAGGGCCGATGTGGGTGTCAGTACTGGCGTTGGATTAATCACTGCCAGGCAAGGTTTGTATCACGCGCTGCCGTAAGGCAGCGCGTATTCGCCCGGTGCTCAGCCGCGGTATTCGATGATCGATAACCCGGCGTTGTAATCGGTGCTGTAGATAATCCCTTGCGCGTCAACGAACACGTCACAAGACTGGATCACCTGTGGCCGCCCAGGGCGTTTATCGATCATACGTTCAGGTGCAGCAGGCACCAGCGCCCCGGTTTCTTTTGGCCGGTATGGATTGCTGATGTCGTACGCGCGCACGCCAGCGTTCTGATAGGTGGCGAAAATCAGTGTTGAGCTGATGAAGCTACCCGGTCGGTTTTCATGCAGATTGTGCGGGCCGAAGTGTGCCCCTTTCTTCACATAATCGGTTTCACTGGGCTGCGGGAAGGTGGCGATACTGACCGGGTTAGCTGGCTCGCGGATATCGAACACCCAAATCAGTTTCTCTCCGTCTTCCTGATTATCCAGCACCGCTTCATCCAGTACGATCAGCAGGTCGCGATCCGGCAATGGCAACGCCGTGTGGGTACCACCGCCGAACGGTGGGCTCCAGTTGCGATGGCTGATGAGCTTCGGCTGGGTACGGTCACTGACATCCAGCAGTGTCAGGCCTCCATCACGCCAGCTGCCGTAGGCGGTGTCGCCGCTGACAATGGCGTGGTGCAGCGCGTAGCGTTTGCCTTCTGGCCAGCTCGGTGTTTCACCACCAGCTGTGTGCATGCCGGGTAGCCAGTAACGACCGGCCACTTCCGGTTTGCGCGGGTCAGCGAGATCAATGGTCAGAAAGATGTAGTCGCTGTAGCCGTCCAGCAGGGCTGAAACATACGCCCAGCGTCCGCCCACGTACCAGATACGATGAATGCCGATGCCATCAAGCGGCAGGAAGCTGATTTCACGCGGTTGGTCGGGGGTGGAAATATCGAATATCCGTAGTCCGGCGCTCCAGTGTTTATCCTGCTGGCCGCTGCTGACGGTCTCTGCCACCGAGCGGGTGTAGTAGACTTTCTCTTGCGCGAAGCGTGCATCGGCGAACAGGTCGCGTGCGTTGACCACCAGCAACAGGTCATCATGGGTTTGCAGATGGATGTTCCAGGTACCCGGTGGTGCGGCGATAAAACCGGCTGGTTTGGGATTCTTCGGGTCACGCACATCGACAATGGATACGCCCTGCGACACCATGTGTCCGATATAGGCGTAACCACGATGCACCATGACCTGTACGCCATCAGGGCGCCCGCCCTGATCGCTGTGTCCAATCAGCCGCATATTGCGGCTGTATTCCGGCATGGGCAGGGGCGCTGATGCCATATAAGCCTCCGTTATGACAGACCTTTATTTGCTTTTGGCTTCCAGTGTAGCAAACCACGGCGCAATAAAGTCATTGGTCTGGCCCCATCCTGGGATGATTTTTGCCAGTCCAGCCACGTTGACCGGCCCAGGCTGACTGACCAACAGCGCCTGCGGAATGCTGGCGGCACGGAATTGGTAGGTGGCGGGTGTCGGCTCACCGGCAATCTTGTTGGCGACCAGACGCAGGTTGACCTTACCGATCAGTTTCGGGTCTACCGCGACACTGACTTTCCACGGGCTATTGGCTTCGCGCATCAGTTGCAAATCCTGATTGGAAATGTCGATGCTATAGAGTTTGATTTCGGTACGGCCGTTTTCTTTAAGCGCTTTGTATGCACCCTGACTGAAGGCATCCCACGCACCCCAGATAGCGTCAATCTTACCTTTCGGGTATTTCGCCAGAATTGCGCCGACTTTATTGGCGGTATCACCTTGTACGTCGGAAGACACCGCACCGATGGATTCCAGTTCTTTAATACCGGGATTGTCTTTCAGAATTTGTTGGTAGGCTGTCTGACGGCGCTCCATCGGCGGGAAACCGGCCACCCACAGCTTGATGATGTTAGCTTTGCCGTTGAAGTCTTTTACCAACTGGCCGAGGGATTCGTTAGCCAGCGAGGCGTCATCCTGTTGGCTGACTGTCACGCCGGGAATAGTGCGATCAACAGCTGTGTCAAACACGGCCACTTTGATGCCGCTGTCGACAATGTGTTGAATAAGATCGGTGGAGTAGGGTGCACGACCTTGCGACAGAATGATGCCGTCGTATTTCTGGCTGATGGCCTGATTCACGAAATCCTGAAATTTAGCGTCGTCACCGTTGCTCAGAAAGGTGCTGATTTTAAAACCCAGCTTTTTGCCTTCTTCCAGCACGCCGGAAACGAACTGGGTGGTGTTGTCATCTGAACCGAGGTTGCGGATGACGGCGATGCGTACCGGTCCCTGATGGTTGGCGATGGCGGCAGGAACCGGGGCGGCGGTGGCGGGAGTTTCTGCAGCCAGCGTGGAGAAAGAAGCCGTCAGGCTCAGGGCCAACAGTGCGACAGGGAATTTCTTCATGTTCAATCCTCGGTGTTGTGAAGCAAGTTTGCTATTTATGGATATCTTATAGATATCTTTATGTCTGGATGTCTATTTTAGTGATGAGGAATCATAGCGGGTAACCTGGCGGTGTGCAAAGGGGGGGAATTATGCCTTTTGCGCTTACCTTATAACTTTTTGTTTTGTTCAAGTGGGCGAGCTTGGTTGAGGGGAATATCGCTGAGGGAAAAGACATACCCGGTCTGCCGGGTATGTCGGGCGAGTCTTATTGCACGAAGAAGCCGATGTCCTGACCCAGTTTGCACTGGTAACTCAGGGTATTGCCGCGCTGCTGCAGGCCCGGCAGGTTAAACATGTAGGTGGTGAAACGCACGGTATTATCCGGCTGAACCTGGTAACGCATGAACTGCTGAATCGGCGTGCCGTCATTGGCGACAGTAAAGTGCTCATCGCTAAATGACAGCGTACCGTTATCAATCAGACGATAAGCGCTGATATGCAGACCACCACGCGTTTTACTGACTGGGGTGCCATCCTGAGGTGTGCAAGCGGATAAATCGATAGTGACGTTAACACTGCGCCCTTGATTCAGGGCGGTGATGACATCGCTGGCACTCTTCAATGATTTGGACGCCATGGCTGGTGCGGCGGTGACAAGCAGGGCTGCGCTCAGCAGCAACGGGGTGATACGAGACATTCGATATTCCTCCGATATTCCTCCATGATCGACGGTGGGTATGACGGTGCGGCCATCACCGGGTGTGTGAAGGTCAGGCCAATCGTGCATACCTCTATGTGCGTGAAGTGATAATCACGCCGAGACACTGTTTATCATGCCCACGGTGAAAGCGCTATGTCGTTTATCTGAAATAGCGATAGGTCGGAGGTGTCAACAACGGATGTGGAATAAGACGAGGCAGGGAAGAGACATCAGGCCGACGACGCGGCCTGATGTAAGTGTGCTTACTTGATTTGCATGCCTGGCTGGGCACCGCTGTCGGGGCTTAACAGGAAGATGTCTTTCCCGCCGGGGCCTGCGGCCATCACCATGCCTTCGGAAACGCCAAAGCGCATTTTACGCGGTGCCAGATTGGCGACCAGCACAGTCAGACGACCTTCCAGCGCAGAGGGATCCGGGTAGGCAGCACGGATACCGGAGAACACCTGGCGGGTCTGACCGCCCAGATCCAACGTCAACCGCAGTAGCTTGTCTGAACCGTCTACCAGTTCGGCTTTCTGGATCAAGGCAACGCGCATGTCGACTTTATCGAAGTCAGCAAAGTCGATGGTGTCTTGAATCGGATTGTCGGCCAACGGGCCAGATGCCGGTTTGGCTGCCGCGGCGGCTTCCTCTTTGGACGCGTCGACCATGCCTTGCACCTGCGCGATGTCGATGCGGTTGAACAGTGCCTTAAACGTACCGACCCGATGATTGGTCAGCGGTTGCGACAGTGAATCCCAGCTCAGTTCCGTTTGCAGGAAGGCTTCAGCGCGTTCTGCCAGTGACGGCAGTACCGGTTTCAGGTACGTCATCAGCACGCGGAACAGGTTGATGCCCATCGAACAAATGGCCTGCAGGTCGGCATCACGGCCTTCCTGTTTAGCAACCACCCAAGGGGCCTGCTCGTCCACATAGCGGTTAGCGAGGTCTGCCAACGCCATAATTTCGCGAACCGCTTTGCCGGATTCACGGCTGCTATAGGCTTCGGCGATGGTCTGCGCCGCGTCGATAAAGGTTTGATACAGCGCCGGGTCAGCCAGACTATCCGCCAGTTGGCCATCAAAGCGTTTGTTGATAAAACCGGCGTTACGTGATGCCAGGTTGACCACTTTGTTGACGATATCGGCGTTTACGCGCTGTACAAAGTCTTCCAGATTGAGGTCGATGTCATCAATACGCGACGACAGTTTGGCCGCGTAGTAATAACGCAGACAGTCGGCATCCAGATGCTTGAGGTAGGTGTCAGCCTTGATGAAGGTGCCGCGTGATTTGGACATCTTGGCACCGTTGACTGTCACATACCCATGTACAAACAGGTTGGTCGGCTTGCGGAAACCACTGCCTTCCAACATGGCTGGCCAGAACAGGCTGTGGAAATAAACGATGTCTTTGCCGATAAAGTGGTACAGCTCAGTGCTGGCGTCTTTACGCCAGAATTCGTCGAAGCTGAGGTCGCCGCGTTTATCACACAGGTTTTTGAATGACCCCATGTACCCGATTGGCGCATCCAGCCAGACGTAAAAATATTTGCCCGGTGCATCCGGTACTTCGAAACCGAAATAAGGGGCGTCGCGGGTAATATCCCACTGTTGCAGCCCGGCATCGAACCACTCCTGCATCTTGTTGGCGACCTGTTCCTGCAACGCGCCGGAGCGGGTCCAGCTTTGCAGCATGTCGCTGAATGCCGGCAAGTCGAAAAAGAAGTGTTCGGATTCGCGCATCACCGGTGTGGCACCCGACACAGCGGATTTCGGGTCAATCAACTCGGTGGGGCTGTAGGTTGCGCCGCACACCTCGCAGTTATCGCCGTACTGATCCGGAGCCTTACATTTCGGGCAGGTGCCTTTTACAAAGCGATCCGGCAGGAACATGCTTTTTTCCGGGTCGAACAACTGGGAAATGGTGCGGTTTTTGATAAAACCGTTCTCCTTCAGCCGACGGTAAATCAACCCGGACAGCTCACGGTTTTCTTCGCTGTGCGTAGAGTGATAGTTGTCGTAACTGATGTTAAACCCGGCGAAATCCTGCTGGTGTTCCTGACTCACCGTCGCAATCATCTGCTCAGGCGCTACACCCATCTGCTGTGCTTTGAGCATGATCGGTGTGCCGTGGGCGTCGTCCGCACAAATAAAGTGGACCTGATTGCCGCGCATTCGCTGGTAACGGACCCAAATGTCCGCCTGAATGTGTTCGAGCATGTGGCCAAGGTGGATCGGGCCGTTAGCATAAGGCAGCGCGCACGTTACCAAAATTTTATTTGCGACTTGAGTCATAGTGGGGAACTTGCTTGTTGGTTGGTGAATAAATTAAGAAGGAGCCTTGATGTTACCCCATCGCGTCGTAATGCGTAAACCTTGCGGCGATATAGGCTGCAACAAAACCCATCCGCTGCTCTTCAATAAACCGACAGAGAACCGTTAATAAACCGACAGAGAGTCTCTGTGTGGACGTGCACGGAAAGCCGTTCCATCCATTTTTTCCATTTCTGCGAGCGGTGTGCGGTACACCCACGCGCAAGCGTTCTGTTATGCTAGGGCCGCTGTTAACGACTTTAATTCAAACTCAAGGAGCCGGGATGAACGATAAACTCCCCGCGCAAAACCCCGAGATGTTGCGCGCCATGGTGAATGGCGTACTGTCCTCCTTTTCGCACCCGACGCTGAAAAATAACCTGACCACCCTTAATGCGTTGCATCATTGTGCGTTGCTGGACGATGTGTTGCATATCGAACTGACCATGCCGTTCGTCTGGCTGAGCGGGCTGGCCGATTTAAAAGACAGCGTCAGTGAGGAATTGCTGCGTTTGTGTGGCGCGCGTGAAGTGGAATGGCGTCTGACGCATAACATCGCCACGTTGCGTCGCGTTAACAATCAGGCTGGCGTGAAAGGCGTGAAAAATATTATCGCCGTCAGTTCCGGTAAAGGCGGTGTCGGGAAGTCCAGTACTGCGGTGAATATGGCGCTGGCGCTGGCAGCCGAAGGGGCTAATGTCGGCATTCTGGATGCGGATATTTATGGGCCGTCGATTCCTACCATGCTGGGGGCGGCCAGCGAGCGGCCAACATCACCAGATGGGCAGCACATGGCACCGATCATGGCGCACGGGCTTGCCACCAACTCTATCGGCTATCTGGTGACGGACGATAACGCCATGGTATGGCGTGGGCCGATGGCCAGTAAGGCGCTGCTGCAATTGTTGCAGGATACGCTGTGGCCGGATCTGGATTATCTGGTGTTGGACATGCCGCCGGGTACCGGTGATATCCAACTTACACTGGCGCAGAACGTACCGGTGACCGGGGCGGTGGTGGTCACCACGCCACAAGACATCGCACTGGTGGATGCCATGAAAGGCATCGTGATGTTTGAGAAAGTGAACGTGCCGGTATTAGGTATCGTGGAAAACATGAGTGTGCACATTTGCAGCAATTGCGGTCATCTGGAGCCGATTTTTGGTACCGGCGGTGCGCAAAAGCTGGCGGAAAAATACCACTGCGCCTTGCTGGGCCAGTTGCCGCTGCACATTTCATTGCGTGAAGACCTGGATCGTGGCGAACCGACGGTAGTCAGTAAACCGGACAGCGAGTTTACCCAGTTGTACCGCGAACTGGCAGGCCAGGTAGCCGCACAGTTGTACTGGCAGGGGGAAGTCATCCCGACGGAAATCGCGTTTCGCGCGGTTTGACCCTCATGAAGCGGATACTGTGAGGTGTGCGGTATCCGTTGCCTTTGGTATTGCGGGCCGGTCATGCCAGTGTGTCGTATCCGTCAGGGAACTGACGCATCTGATCAGAGGATTGGCCTGTGTAATGCTGGCGCGAATCGTGCTAACTCCCTATAATTGCCCGCGTCCAGACACCCTTGACTGTGTTGCGCAATCAACCGCGCCTGTTGCTGATGGTTATCCTTCGGTGCACGATCCCGTGCGAATCGCGCCTGAACCGTCCGGTGTGTCCCCCTCCCTCTTTATTGTTAATCAGGTCTTTATTGCCATGACTGATAAGTCTCGCCAGTGTGTCATCATCGGGATTGCCGGCGCGTCCGCATCCGGAAAAAGTCTTATTGCCAGTACGCTGTATCGTGAATTGCGCGATCAGGTTGGTGATGAACACATTGGTGTTATTCCGGAAGACAGCTATTACAAGGATCAATCTCACCTGACCATGGAAGAACGGGTCAAAACCAACTACGACCACCCGAGTTCGATGGATCACAGCCTGTTGTTGCACCATTTGCAGATGCTCAAAGCCGGTCAGCCGATCGCGTTGCCGCAGTACAGCTATGTGCAGCATACGCGTTTGCAGGAAACGCTACAGATGGCACCGAAAAAGGTGATTATTCTTGAAGGTATTCTGCTGTTGACCGATGCGCGACTGCGCAATGAAATGAATTTCTCCATTTTTGTCGATACCCCGCTGGATATTTGCCTGATGCGTCGCATGCGCCGTGATGTCAACGAGCGTGGTCGCTCGATGGATTCCGTCATGGAACAATACAAGAAAACCGTGCGCCCGATGTTCCTGCAATTTATCGAACCGTCCAAACAGTATGCGGACATTATCGTCCCGCGTGGCGGCAAAAATCGTATCGCCATTGATATTCTGAAGGCGAAAATCAGCCAGTTCTTTGAGTAAGCTGTTCGCTGAGAAAATCCTTAAAGCAGGTGGGATCGGCGTGGTATTTCCGGCGCTGCTGTGGCAGTTTGGACACCTGCAAGAGTCTGACTGGAGAAGATGATGAGACTGTGCGACCGTGACATTGAAGCCTGGCTGGATGATGGCCGTCTGGTGATTACACCACGTCCCCCGATCGAACGGATTAATGGTGCGACGGTGGATGTGCGATTAGGCAATCAGTTCCGGGTATTTAGCGGTCATACCGCACCGTTTATCGATCTGAGCGGGCCAAAGGATGAAGTGAGCGCCGCGCTGGATCGCGTCATGAGCGATGAAATCAATCTGGCAGAGGGCGAGGCCTTTTTCCTCCATCCAGGTGAACTGGCGCTGGCGGTGACGCTGGAATCGGTGATACTGCCCGATAATTTGGTGGGGTGGTTGGATGGCCGTTCTTCGCTGGCCCGTCTGGGGTTGATGGTGCATGTGACGGCACATCGTATCGATCCGGGTTGGCAGGGGCGCATCGTGTTGGAGTTCTATAACTCGGGTAAACTGCCGCTGGCATTGCGCCCGGGAATGATTATCGGCGCATTGAGTTTTGAACCGCTCTCCGGCCCGGCGGCGCGGCCGTATAACCGCCGTGAAGACGCGAAATACAAGGACCAGCAGGGCGCAGTAGCAAGCCGGATAGATAAAGACTAGCTGGGCCAGGTACGACAGCGAATGAGGATGGCATGAGAAGATTGTTTACCACGCTGGTAATCCTGCTGGTGGTGCTGGCCGCAGGCATGACGGCGTTGGTGGTGCTAATCAACCCGAACGATTTTCGGGCTTATATGGTGCGTCAGGTCGAGATGCGTACCGGTTATCGATTGAGTCTGGACGGTGAGCTGCGCTGGCACGTCTGGCCGCAACTGAGCATCCTGTCCGGTAAGGTGTCGGTCAGTGCGCCGGGTGCTGCCACACCGGTAATCAACGCTGAAAACATGCGGCTGGATGTGAAACTCTGGCCGCTGTTGTCCCACAAGCTTGAAGTCAAGCAGGTGATGTTGAAAGGCGCTGTGATTCGTTTGACACCGGATAGCGAAGCGCGTCTTGCCAGCCCGGCACCGATTGCACCAGCAGGGCCATCGGCACCGGAGGCCGATACACCGTGGCATTTCGATATCAATCAGGTTGAAGTGGCCGATAGCGTGTTGGTATTCCAGCGCGGCAACGCACCGGCACTGAATGTCCGGGACATTAACCTGACCATGCGCAGCGATGCGTCCCGCCAGGTGCAGGTATCGCTTTCCAGCCGTTTTAATCGCGATCAACGTGATTTGTCGTTTTCGCTCGACGCTGTACTGAATATGCAAAACTACCCGCAACAGGTTGCTGCGGATGTCAGTAGCATCAGTTACCAGTTGCAAGGCGCGGGGTTGCCAGCAGAAGGTATCAGCGGTAAAGGGACGATTCGCGGCAGCTACCAGCGCCAGCCAGAGAAACTGACCGTCAACCAATTCGCACTTAGCGCCAATAACAGCCAGTTGAATGGGGCGTTATCGGCGACATTCGGCACAGTACCGGAATACGTGCTGACGTTGCAGTCAGAAAAATTGGATCTGGATGCCCTGCTGGGGCTGGCGCATGCTACCTCATCCGGTGACGGTGGGGACAAAGCGGTCATCGCACAACCGGTGTTCTCGCACGACCAACCGCCCGAACCTTATCAAGGCTTGCGTAATTCGATTGCGCGGGTAGCGGTGAACGCGACGACCCTGGTCTACCGCGGTATGACGGTTAAGGCATTTGTGCTGAAAGGTAGTAATCAGCGCGGCAAGGTGAGCGTGACGGATTTTAGCGGTCAGATTGGCGAGGGGCATTTTACCATACCGGGAACTATGGATGTGTACGCTTCTCCGGTTGTCTCTATTCAACCAACGCTGACCGCTTTGCCGCTCGCTACGCTGTTGCCGGTGTTTGAGTTGCCTGACGGTTTGGACGGGAAAGTGAGTCTGCAAGGGCGGCTGAGCGGTAATGATCTGTCACGACAGGCGTTTATCTCTCAGTGGCAGGGCTCTGCATCAGTTCAGGTTGACCAACTGCGGCTTTCCGGGTTGAACATCCAGCAGTTGATCCAGCAAGCGGTCGTGCGCAATAACAGCAGCGTTCAAGCCCCTGATGACTATAGTCGCTATACCGATATCCAACAGATGAGTGGTGAGGCAACGCTTAACGCGGGCAAACTGAATTTGCAATCGTTGTCCGGGCAGTCAGCGGCCCTGACGTTAGGGGGGGATGGTCAGTTCGATTTACCGGCCCAGCGCTGCGACATCAATATGAATGTGCGGGTGAAGCAGGGATGGAAAGGAGATGACCGGTGGGTGCAGATATTGCAGGATACCGCTATCCCATTCCGGCTGTACGGTGAGTTCGGTAATCTAAACTACCAGTTGCAGGTCGATCAGGTGCTGCGTAAACGGCTACAGGATGAGATGAAAAAACGCCTGAGTGATTGGGCGGAGAAAAATCAACCTGCCGCTAAGGCCCCGGCCACAAATCCGTAATGTGCCTGCGGTATGTTTGATGAAACAAGAAAGGCGACTCAGGTCGCCTTTCTTGTTGTCATTACCCCCGTTGCTATGACATACCGACTGATTTGTCGCGTGAGTTACACTTCATAATCCGGCTGTGGGTCAGTTTCAGGGATAATCAGCACCTTCATGATGCGATGACTCTCTACCGCCAGTACCCGGAACAAGGTATTGTCGATATGTACTTCATCCCCTTCCTGGGGAATCTTCTGCGCATACTCCATCAACAGACCTGCCAGCGTGTGGTATTCCCGTTTTTCATCCAGTTGCAGTGGAATGTACATCTGTAGGTCTTCGACTGGCAGATAACCGTTGGCGATGAGCGTACCATCGTCGTTTTCCTGAATATCGTGGCGGGCGTCCAGCTCTTCCCCTTCCAGCGGCAGATTACCGGCAATGGTTTCCATGACGTCGCTCAGGGTGACAACGCCTTCAATAGACCCAAATTCATCAGCGACAAAGGCGAAATGTGTGTGAGCCTCACGGAATTGTTCCAGCGCCGACAGCAACGATAGTTGCTCCGGAAATACCAGTGGCTGGCGGATCAGTGCCCGCAGATCCAATGCCTGGCCGTTTAATTGCTGGCGTAGCAGGTCTATCACGTGCACCACACCTAACGGCTCACTGGACACATGGCTGTCGAACATCACCAGCCGTGTGTGTTGGTTTTTCTCCATCAATGCCGGGATATCGGCGGGATCGCTGTTGATATCCACCTGCTCGATATCATGGCGGATGGTCATGATACTGCTGACAGAACGTTGCGACATGCCGAGTACGCGCTCGATCATGCGCTGTTCCTGCCGGTTAAACACTGGCTGGTTGGCATTGCTGGTGTTATCCGCTACCCGTTCGGTGGCGGGTTTGTCACGCTCCGCCTCGTCATGTTCGCCGCGCAGTAATCGCAGTACCGCCTCAGCGGTGCGTTGGCGCAATGGGGTCGATGAAGAGAGAAAACGCCGACGGTTGAACTGTGCCAGCTGGTTGAGCATTTCGATCATCACTGAGAAACCAATGGCAGCGTAAAGGTAACCTTTTGGAATCAGGTAACCAAACGCGTCCGCCACCAGGCTGAAGCCTATCATTAGCAGAAAACTCAGGCACAGAATCACGATGGTGGGGTGTGCATTGACGAAACGTGTCAGGGGTTTGCTGGCCAGCAGCATCAGCCCGATGGCGATGGTCACTGCGGCCATCATTATAAGCAGGTGATCTGTCATCCCGACGGCGGTAATCACCGAGTCCAGTGAGAATACGGCGTCCAGCACCACTATCTGGGCGACTACCGGCCAGAAGCGCGCCCCTTTACGTTGGGTTTGCTGCGCCTGATCTTTACCTTCCAGCCGTTCGTTCAGCTCCATCGTGGCTTTGAACAGCAGAAAAAGGCCACCAACCAGCATAATCAGGTCGCGTGCGCTAAACGGATGCCCATGAACGCTAAACAGTGGGTGAGTCAGCGAGACCAGCCAGGAGATGGAGGACAGCAGCACGAACCGCATCAACAAAGCCAGCAATAACCCGACAACTCGCGCCCGATCGCGTGATTTTTCCGGCAATTTCTCCGCCAGGATGGCGATGAAAACCAGGTTGTCGATACCCAGGACCAGTTCCAGCACCACCAGAGTAGCCAGACCGGCCCACATTGTCGGATCAACGATCCATTCCATAGGCTGAGTTCACCTTTTCCTTTTCAAATTACATTGCGCATAGCGTATCAGGCGTTGCGTCGCTCAACCATAACGCGACCGATCTCGATTGATAGATATCAAATTACCGGGCAACGCTATCCCACTTTTCTCCTGTGAGAGTGATCACAATACTTTCAGCAAGATGGAATGGATTGCAATGCATTTTGAGAAACAGAAAAAACAGTAGTTAGGTCAAAAAACAATCTATTTCATTAAGGGGGTGCATTATATGCCGAATGCACTAAAACGTCGGCAAAATAGCGCAATCGGTGGCCTCATTAGGTGTTTGCTAATGTGTTAACAGTATTATTATATGAAAGTGAAATATTTATTAAGATGTCTCCTATATATTTATTTCATTGTTTTTAAAGAATAAAAATATTCTATGTCATAAGATGAATTGCATGGAATATTAGTATTTTTCCGAAAAAAAACATCAGGGAGATATTTGTCTTGTTATAAACAAATATTTTTTACTACTCTCCGGTGTGGCGATATTGACACAACTTTAAAAATATTTAATTCGAAACTTTAGTGTCATTAATGTTTTTGCAAGCCATTTTTACGAGTCAGTTAATGACGAGTCACAGCAATAGTTGGGCGAGTCTGGAACAACATTGAGGCAGCGAGTTGGTAGCTACAAGCCAAGGGCGGTAGCGTACCTGAACCGCTCTCCCGCAAGCGTACGCTGGTGTTTCAGAATATGCCCTCCATGACGTTGAAACCGTTCAGCTACCGGATTGCCGGTTAGTGATGAGCGAAACGGCGACAAGGTCGATGGGTCCACCGTGAATCCTGACGTGTGGGCTGCCTGTTACTCACTTGACTGAAAGGCGATGGCGTAAGCATGTTTACTCTGACACGAAAACCTATACCGCTGGCACAACCAGCGACATTTCCCCCGACCGGCGCACTATTCGCCTCCGCGTCGCCTTGTTCTGCCCACAGCGATGTAACCGCGCGACCTGATGAAACGACTTGTTTTCGATTGATTCGTTTTCAACCGGCTGGTGCTCACGCGCTCCCTCACTTTTCAAATACGATTTTCAAACACAATGTTCGGATAGCAACGTCGCGTTATGCCGCCGTTTTATCCACCTGGTTTCCCACGCCGGGAGTCCTTCGGGTTGTCGTGCCCGACATTCTGCGGCTTATCCGCTGACATCACCGTTTTGTTTTCTTTTTGAGCGCGTTGCTATAGCGACGGCAGCTCTGGTTATACGAATTTGACGTTGGAACAGGAGCGAAAATACATCTCATCAATTCATTACCGATCAGCGCATGAGCGAAAAGCGTCTGGTTGCCCGAAGCGGGATCGGTCAAGCAATGCTGCTCTTTTGTTTCTTACTTTACTAAAAAGCGATGGCATAAAGGATGTTAAAACCAACACTGAAAGTTATACCGCTGATGTTGTCGGCGACATTCCTGGCGGGTTGTACGCTGGTGCCAGGCACACACCTTTCTACCAGTGGAAAAGAGGTCATAGAACAGCCGGATGATGATTTCAATATCAATAAGCTGGTCAACATTTACCCTATCACCCCATTGCTGATAGATAAAATGCGCCTGCGACCGGCGATTGCCCAGAATAACCCGTCGCTGGAGGCGGAACTAAAACGCTACGAATACCGCATTGGTATCGGCGATGTACTGATGGTAACCGTGTGGGATCACCCGGAATTGACCACACCGGCAGGGACTTACCGTACGGCTGCCGACACCGGTAACTGGGTTCACGCCGACGGCACCATTTTTTATCCCTATATCGGCAAGATGCGTGTCGTGGACAAAACACTGACCGAAGTGCGTGATGAAATCATGCGCCGTCTGGCGCAATACATCGAATCACCGCAGGTAGAGGTCAGCGTCGCCGCATTCCGTTCACAAAAAACCTATGTGACAGGGGAAGTGGTGCACTCAGGGCAACAACCTATCACCAATGTACCGCTGACGATTCTGGATGCCATAAACAATGCCGGTGGGTTGAGCGAGTTCGCTGACTGGCGCAACCTGGTATTGACGCATAACGGCAAGGATGAACGGATTTCCCTACAGGCACTGATGCAAAACGGAGATTTGTCTCAGAATCGCCTGTTGTACCCCGGCGACATTCTGTTTGTACCCCGTAACGATGACCTGAAAGTTTTCGTGATGGGGGAAGTGAATAAACAATCGACCCTGAAGATGGATCGTAGCGGCATGACGCTAACCGAAGCGCTGGGTAGTGCAGAAGGGATAAACCAACAGGTGGCTGATGCGACCGGCATATTTGTTATCCGTCCGCTACGCGGTACGCAAGGGCCAAAACTGGCCAACATTTATCAGCTCAACACCAAAGACGCTACAGCACTGGTGATGGGATCTGAGTTCCCGTTGCAACCCTATGACGTGGTGTATGTCACCTCTGCGCCGGTCGCACGCTGGAACCGCCTGATTTCGCAACTGGTACCGACTATCAGTGGGTTTAATAACCTGAGTGAAGGCAGCTTGCGCGTTCGTAACTGGCCGTAATTACCGAGGGAGGTGTTGATGTTTAACCGTATTCTGGTCATTTGTGAGGGCAATATCTGCCGTTCACCGACCGGTGAGCGTTTACTCAAACAGGCCTTGCCGGAGAAAACCGTGGCCTCCGCTGGTTGGCGAGCGATGGAGGGGAAACCGGCCGATGAAACGGCCAGTCTGGTCGCCGCTGAGCATGGTATATCGCTAGATGGACATGTTGCGCGTCAGTTGACCTCGCCGTTGTGTCGGCATTACGACCTGATTCTGGTGATGGAAAAGGCTCAAATTGATGCCGTGTGCCGTTTCGCCCCGGAAGTCCGGGGGAAAACGTTGTTGTTCGGGCACTGGTTTAACCAGCAGGAGATCACCGACCCGTACCGTAAGAGCCGGGAAGCCTTTGAGTTTGTGTATACCCAACTTGAACAATCTGCCCGTAAATGGGCACAGGCGCTGAGCCGTTAACCAGTCAGGGATTACGATGTCAGAGAGAATTGCCGTGAAAACAGCTGAAGCGGACAAGGCGGATGAAATTGACCTGGGACGTTTACTGGGCACCGTACTGGATCACCGCTGGCTCATTATCAGTATCACCACCATCTTTACCATGCTGGGTATTCTGTATGCGCTGTTGGCAACCCCGGTGTATCAGGCGGATGCGATGGTACAGGTCGAACAGAACGTCAGCGATTCGCTCATGAGCGATATTTCCAAAGTGTTGCCGGATACCAAACCGCAGTCCGCGCCGGAAGTCGAATTGCTCCGCTCCCGGATGGTGGTCGGGAAAACCGTACAGGATTTGGGGTTGGATACCGAGGTGGAGCAGCAGTACTTCCCACTGTTCGGCAAAGGTCTCGCCCGCCTGAAAAATGAAGAACCGGCTCGCGTGGTGGTGCCCCGTTTATCGGTACCAGACAGTTGGCTGGATGAAAAAATGACGCTGGCTATCGGGGAGAATGGCACTTATCGCTTTAGCGCCGGTAAGGATGCGGATTTTACCGGCCACATTGGGCAAGTCGCCTCTCAGCATGGTTTTAGTCTGCTGGTAAGCAGTACCGACGCACCACCGGGAACCGTGTTTACCGTCAGGAAAAAAAATACGCTAACGGCTATCAATGACATTCTGGCGGAACTGTCGGTGGCGGATAAGGGGAAGGATACCGGCGTATTGCAGTTAACGCTGGAAGGCAGCGACCCTGCACTGGTGAAGAGGACGCTGACCAGTATCAGCGATAACTACCTGCAACAGAATGTGGACCGCAAGTCAGAAGAGGCGGCCAGAAGCCTGGCATTTTTGAAGGAACAATTGCCGCTGGTGCGGGCGTCGCTGGAAACAGCGGAAGACAAACTCAATAAGTACCGTCAGCAGAAGGACTCGGTGGATTTGTCGCTGGAAGCCAAGTCAGTGCTGGATACCATCGTGGATGTCGAGTCTCAGCTCAACCAACTGACGTTCCGCGAAGCGGAAATCTCCAAATTGTATACCCGTGAGCATCCGGCTTATCGGGCGTTACTGGAAAAACGCGTCACGCTGGAAAAGGAGCGGGACAGCCTGAATCGGCGCGTTAGCAGCATGCCGAAAACTCAGCAGGAAATTGTCCGTCTGACACGGGATGTGAATGTCGGGCAGGAAGTGTATGTCCAGTTGATGAATAAGCAACAGGAACTGAGCATCAATAAAGCCAGCACCGTCGGTAACGTGCGCATTATCGATCCTGCAGTGGTGCAGTTAAAACCGGTGAAACCCAAGAAAACGCTGGTAATTGTGCTGGCCGCAATGCTGGGTGGTGTGGCGGCTATCGGGTTCGTGTTGCTGAAAACGTTGCTGCATCGCGGGATTGAAAGCCCGGAGCAACTCGAAGAGCTTGGCATCAATGTATACGCCAGTGTGCCACTGTCGGAGTGGCAACAGAAGAAAGATCGGGAATTCGTCGGCAAGAACCGCAAACGCAATGCCCGCTCTGATTCGCTGTTAGCCGTGGGCAATCCAGCCGATTTGGCGATCGAAGCGATTCGTAGTCTGCGCACCAGCCTGCACTTCGCCATGATGGAGGCGAAAAACAATGTGCTGATGATTTCAGGCGCTAGTCCAGGGATCGGTAAATCCTTTATCAGTGCCAATCTGGGGGCGGTGATCGCTCAGGCGGGCCAGCGAGTGTTGATCGTCGATTGTGACATGCGCAAAGGGTATGCCCACCACCTGTTGGGAGCGACGCCTGAGCGTGGGTTGTCGGATATCTTGTCCGGGCAGATCGAGACGCAACAAGCACTGCGTACCACGGTGGTGGAGAACCTGTTTTTTATTCCTCGCGGTCAGATCCCGCCTAATCCTTCAGAGCTGTTGATGCACAGTCACTTTACCGACTTCATCAACTGGGCGACCCGGCAATTCGACATTGTACTGTTAGATACGCCGCCCATTCTGGCGGTGACCGATGCAGCAATTATCAGCCGACAGGCGGGGACCTCGCTGCTGGTGGCGCGTTTTGAAACGAATACGCCAAAAGAAGTGGAAATCAGCATCCGGCGTTTTGAGCAGAATGGGGCACCGATCAAGGGGGTTATCCTGAACGCGGTTATCCGCCGGGCATTAAGTTATTACAGCTATGGTTATGATTCTTATCAGTATTCTTACGGTTCAGATAAAAAGTAGTCAGGCGTGTGCATCAGGATGACGTATGTCCTGATGGCACATCGAAAGCGCCGGGAGCACTGAAAAAAGAGAGAGAAGTGACAGGATATGGCGCTGGCTTGGTTCCCCTGGCGCTATGTCAGGCATAAGGGGGAAAGAGGGCGGCCATCAGGAATTGGGACGGGTATAAACGATTAGAATAAGGATAGCCAACATGAAAATAATGATTATCAATACCTTATATCATCCTTATAAAGTGGGCGGCGCAGAGGTTTCCGTTAAGTTGCTGGCTGAAGCGCTGGTGCAACGCGGCCATCAGGTTCGGGTGTTATGCCTGACGCCTGACCCACAGCGCAGTGAGCAGAAAGTCAATGACGTAGAGGTGTGCTATCTGCCCTTGGCAAATCATTACTGGCCGTTCGACGGGCAACAGCGCACTTTCGTTCAGAAGATACGCTGGCACCTGAAAGACTACTATAACCGCGATATGTGCAAGGCGGTCATGCGTGAAATTCAGGCGTTTTTGCCCGATATCGTACACACCAACAATCTTGCCGGATTTTCGGTGTCGGCCTGGTCAGCGGCGAGAGCCTGCGGGGTGAAAATTCTGCACACCAGCCGGGATTATTACTTGTTTCACCATAATGCTACCCTGTTTTCTGAAGGACGTAATCAGGATCCCGATGCGCCAGCTATACGCCTGATGTCAGTCATGAAAAAACGGTTGAGTCGTCTGGTCGATGGTTATGTCGGCATCAGCCAGTTTATTAGCGAGATGCATCGTCAGGCCGGTTTTTTCCCTCATGCTCACCATGTCTTTATTTATAACACGGTACCGGCAGTCAGAGGCGGTAGCGAAAATCAGAAGCGCGCCGTGCAAACGGATGTCAGGCGAATCGGTTTTATTGGCAAACTGTCGGCGGATAAAGGGTTTGATGATTTTTGCGCGCTGGCCCGACATTACCATCATCGTTCCGGCTATGCCTTTTATGCCGCAGGTTGTATCACTCAGGATAACCTACTGGTGGAAGAGGCTCGTCAGTGTGGAGTGAGATTGTTGGGTTTTGTCAATCTGGACGATTTTATGCGACAGGTCGATGTGGTTGTGTTACCGGTGAAATGGCACGAACCGTTCGGTCGCGTGGTGGTAGAAAGCATATTCCATGGAAAGGTGGTTCTGACCAATCAAATGGGGGCTGTGGGTGAGCTGGCCTCTATTTTACCGAACATCTATTTCATGGAGGAGACTCTGGTTGACGATGTGATGGAACATGTTGAACCACTTTGTCCCGACATGCTGGCACATTTCACACCCAGCCGGGTCGCGCAAGAATATGAACAGGCGTACCACAACGTACTGGGTGTCTGATATACCCGCTTAATACAACACAATCCAACGTATCAGTGTGTTTCACGTGAGCTGAATCAATCAGCCGTATATTGATAGACAAAGGCAGTTTCGCTTTTGCCTATGAAATGATGAATAAAGAAAACGCATAATGTTGCACTGGCGGTCATGGTGCTGCAATCAAGAATGTGGTCTTTAACGCATTGCTTTAATTTACTCTGGGTTTGTTTTGCTATCAATTTGATTCTTAACATCATTTACTTAGTACGGAGAAGGCGGCCATCGTCTGTGCCGACCCCGTATTTGCCAGGGACAATGCAACATGCGAATTCTGATTATTAATACGCTATATCACCCTTATAAGGTAGGGGGAGCCGAAGTTTCCGTGCAGTTGATGGCGGAAGCGTTGGTTCAACGGCATCACCAGGTACAAGTACTGTGTCTGACGCCGGAAAAGCAGCGCAGTGAAACGGTAATCAATGGCGTTGCTGTGTGTTATGTGCCATTAGCTAACAATTACTGGCCGTTTGATGGTGAAAAAAGATCTTTCTGTCAAAAAATACGCTGGCATCTGAAAGATCACTACAACAGTGAGATGCGTGCCACTGTGATGGAGGTTATTCGGGATTTTGCACCGGATCTGGTTCACACCAACAATATTGCTGGATTTTCGGTATCGTCCTGGTCGGCAGCGAAAGCTTGTGGGGTAAAAATTCTGCACACCAGTCGGGATTATTATCTGTTTCATCCTAACGCGACGCTGTTTAGCCGGGGGAGAAATCAGGATCCATCTGCTGCCAGTATTCGTCTGCTGTCCTGGTTGAAAAGACGCTATAGCCGACTGGTGGATGGTTATGTCGGTATTAGCCAGTTTATTTTTGAACGCCATCATCGGGCAGGATTTTTTCCTGGCGTACCGCAGTCGTTCGTTTATGACATTGTGTTACCTGCGGTTGAGGATGCTGAATTAAACACGGTAGTCGCAGACAACAGAAAACGCTGGCGTATCGGTTTTATCGGTAAGCTGGCTCAGGATAAGGGATTTGACGAATTTTGCCTGCTGGCTCGCCATTACTGTCATCATCCGGAGTATGTCTTTTGTGCTGCTGGGCATATCAATCCTGGTAATCCGTTGGTGGCGGAAGCTCGCGATAGCGGGGTGACGTTACTGGGCTTTGTGAGCCTGGAGGCGTTTATGCAACAGGTGGATATTGTGGTATTGCCGGTGAAATGGCATGAACCCTTCGGTCGGGTAGTGGTAGAGAGTGTGTTTTATGGAAAGAGGGTACTGACTAACCGTATGGGGGCGGTCAGTGAATTATCGACTCTATTACCGAACATTTATTTCATGGAAGAGAACTCTCTCGAGTCAGTAATTAATAAACATGTTGAGCCGATCAGTCCGGAAGTACTACATGCCTTCACGCCAGAGAAAATTGCCGGTGAATTTGAATGCGCTTACATGAAAATACTGATGCCTGAATACCATCAGCATTATTTATCACCCGCAGAAGGTGAAAAATAAAACACATCAGTGTATTAAATTGAATAACGTATTAACTCGATCGATGTGTTAACGCGATCAATGTATTAACTCACTTGTCTTTGGGTAAGGAAACCCAGCAAAAATATTCTATCTTATCTAAACGGTTTCACTATTTAGTGTAACTGGAAGGGGATGTCATTCATGTATGTGAATACACGTAATTTACTGGGGCACACTACCGGTGTGCAACGTTATACCAGAAAGATTATTGATTATATTTCCACTGAGGGTGTCAGGGTGGCGTCAATACAGCCTGAACGGGTTATTTACGGAATGAAAGGGCATTTATGGGAGCAATTTTCTTTGCCAATGAATATCTCTTCACGAGAAATATTATGGTCTCCTTGTAATACTGGGCCTTTATTGATTAAAAATCAGATTGTCACTATTCACGATACCGTGCCTTTTGACCACCCCGAATGGCTGAATAGAAAATTTGTGGCCTGGTATCAATTTATGCAGCCGCGTCTGGCGAAAAAAGTAGAACACATCATCACTATTTCTGAATTTTCCCGAGAACGCATCATCCACCATTTACGCGTACCCGCAAGTAAGGTGTCGGTGATTTATAACGGCGTGGATGTGTTACAGCCAGAGGCTGACGGTAGTGAAACGAGAAAAAGTCTGCCAGTGGTGGATGGTGATTACTTACTGTCGGTGGGGTCACTGGAACCACGGAAAAATATTCCCCGATTAATCAAGGCATTTCTACGCTTCAGGCAGGAAAGCCACACGGATATGCGTCTGGTAATTGTGGGTAAGAAAGGCGTCTCACGGGTTTTTGAGGATGACGGGACGCAAGCGTTGGCCGACAACCCAGCGGTGGTATTTACCGGCCATGTCAGTGATGAAGCGCTGGTGAGTTTGTATCAGCACGCGCGCGGTTTTTGTTATCCCTCGATGTACGAGGGTTTTGGTTTACCGCCGCTTGAAGCCATGTGCTATGGCCTGCCGGTATTAACCAGCAACACCACATCAATGAGAGAGTTGTGTGAAAAACGGGCGATCCTGGTCGACCCATTGTCGGTGGAATCTATCGCTGAAGGTATTCACCAGTTGGTGGCCGGTCAAGGGCCGACAGGGATGCGGGAAAACGGTGAAGCATTCGCGCGATCGCTGACCTGGAAGCGGTGTGCATCTGAAACGTTACGTGTACTGGAGCATTGAGACCCTGTGCGGTGTAACCAAACCAATAGCGTTTTCGCTATTCCTGTGTGCCATTCAGATGTGCAAGAGAATCGATATGAAAGTCAACTTTGTCGTTCCGGTATATAACGGCGGCAGTATCTGGGAGCAGTGTGCGGCGGCGCTGCATGCCTGTCTGGTCGCTGAAAAATTGTCACCTCAGCAGGTGCTGGTCATTGATTCGTCATCACGGGACAACTCGCTTGATGTCGCTGCCCACTATGGTTTTCGTTGTCACTCGATTACCTCCGCCGAATTTAATCACGGTGGCACGCGTAACCTCGGTGTGGAAATGAGTGGCGGTGATGTGGTGGTGTTCCTGACCCAGGATGCGATTCCCCAGCCTTATTTTATTCGTGAGATTGTGTCGGCATTCACTGATGAGCGGGTTGCCGTGGCGTATGGCCGTCAGTTGCCACATGACGATGCCAACCCGCTGGCCTGCCATGCGCGCCGCTTTAATTACCGTTCTCGCAGTCAGATTATGGGGATGATGAATAAGGCGCAGCATGGCATCAAGACGGTGTTCAGTTCGAACTCGTTTGCCGCCTACCGGGTGAAGGTATTCCATGAATTAGGTGGATTCCCGTCTAACACAATTCTCAGTGAGGATATGTATCTGGCAGCCCAGGCGGTACTGGCGGGATATCGGGTTGCTTATGTCGCACAAGCGGCGGTTAAGCATTCGCATAATTACACGCCGATAGAGGAATTTAAACGTTATTTCGATATTGGTGTTTTCCACTGTGACGAAAAATGGATTAGGGAGGCGTTTGGCGGTGCTGGCGGCGAAGGGATGCGGTTTATTTTTTCCGAGCTCCGTTATCTGATGAAAAAAAATCATTATCTGTGGATCCCTCGTGCCTGTGTGCACAATGCCCTGAAAATTGCGGGATATAAGTTAGGGCAGCATTATCAAAAAATACCTCATGGTTTAATCAGCAAACTGAGTATGCATAAAAGATTCTGGCAATAACTTCTACTTCTACAGGTGAACGACTATGGTCAGGAAAAAAGAAAATGTGGTTTATGCTATTCCCTCTCTGGTGTCGGTATTACAGCGTTTTTCTGATATGGCTGTAATCTTTATCAGTGTTGTGTTGGCATGTCTGGTAACCAAAAAAGAAATATCAACAGCGTCGTATTTGATTGCGTTGATAAGCTTCTCTGTTTTCCAACTATTGGCGGGCTTTACCCATTTTTATCGCTCATGGCGGGGGGTAGGATTGTATGCCGAGATCCGCACGCTGATTATTAATTGGGGGCTCAGCGTTACATTTGGTGCCGGTATTCTGTCTTTAGTGCCTAATCAATATATTGGTTACCATTTCCATGCGGTCTGGTTTTTATTTACCGTGGCGGGATTTGTGATATCACGCACCCTGATTCGGGTCGTGATACAATATTTGCGAAAATTGGGTTACAACAAGGTCAATGTGGCGTTTATCGGCGCACAACCGGCTGGGGTATATCTGGTGGAGAGTATTAAGCAGGCACCCTGGCTGGGGCTGAACATCATCGGCTATTTTTCTGAAAACAGCCAGTTTCAGTACAGCTATGAGCGCAATGGCATCCGCTGCCTGGGGGATGTAGAGGAACTGGTACGGCGGGCCCGCAAAGGCGATCTGGATAAGATCTATATCGCGTTCTCGTTGCAGGAAGCGGATCTGATCAACCACCTGACGTCAGCACTGACGGATACCACCTGCACGGTGATGCTGGTGCCAGATATTCTGGCATTCAACGTACTGCAGTCTCGTAGCGACATCATCAACGGTATTCCGGTGGTGTCACTGTATGACTCGCCGATGAGCGGCGTGAATCGGTTGCTCAAACGGTTGGAGGACATCGTGGTCGCCTCGATGATTATTGTGCTTATTTCCCCGCTGCTATTGGGTATTGCGTTGCTGGTCAAGTTGACC
The DNA here is from genome assembly GCF_009372235.1 of Dickeya oryzae. Classification (GTDB taxonomy): domain Bacteria; phylum Pseudomonadota; class Gammaproteobacteria; order Enterobacterales; family Enterobacteriaceae; genus Dickeya; species Dickeya oryzae. The sequence continues at coordinate 102,792 of NZ_ML762923.1, forward strand.
TCCAAAGGGCCGGTGATATTCCGGCAGACGCGTTACGGCATGGACGGCAAAGCGATAGAAGTGTGGAAATTTCGCAGTATGACGGTGATGGAAAACGGCGACACGGTTATTCAAGCTTGTAAGGGGGATAAACGTATTACACCGGTAGGCGCCTTTTTGCGCCGCACATCGCTGGATGAGCTGCCGCAGTTTATCAACGTGATTCGTGGTGAGATGTCGATTGTCGGGCCGCGCCCCCATGCGGTGGCGCACAATGAACAGTATCGCAAGCTGATCAAGGGTTATATGTTGCGGCATAAAATGAAGCCTGGTATCACCGGTTGGGCGCAAATTAACGGCTGGCGTGGTGAAACCGACACACTGGAGAAGATGGAAAAACGGGTGGAATGCGATCTGTTTTATATCGAAAACTGGAGTGTCTGGCTGGATATCAAGATTATCTTTCTGACAATTTTCAAAGGATTTGTGAGTAAATCCGCGTATTAACTCATTTCTGAAAGGTCACTATTCATGAATATTCTGGTAACGGGTGGGGCTGGGTTCATTGGTTCAGCCGTGGTACGTCACATCATTCAGCATACGCAGGACAGGGTCATGGTAGTTGATTGCCTGACCTATGCCGGCAATCTGGCATCGTTGAAAGAGGTCGCGGCCGATCCCCGTTTTTTGTTTGAGAAAGTCAACATCTGCGACCGGGTTGCGCTGGATCGGGTGTTTACGACCTTTCAGCCGGATGCGGTGATGCATCTGGCGGCGGAGAGTCATGTCGATCGCTCTATAGACGGGCCTTCCGCCTTTATTGAAACCAATATCACCGGGACCTATACGTTGTTGGAAGCTACGCGGCAGTACTGGTCGGCGTTACCGCAAGTACGTAAAGAAGCGTTTCGTTTCCATCACATTTCGACCGATGAGGTGTATGGCGATCTGCATGGTACTGACGATCTGTTTACCGAAACCACGCCGTATGCGCCGAGCAGTCCGTATTCCGCCTCCAAAGCCGCCAGCGACCATCTGGTGCGTGCCTGGTTGAGAACCTACGGTTTACCGACGCTGGTGACTAATTGTTCCAATAACTATGGGCCATATCATTTCCCGGAAAAACTCATCCCGCTGATGATCCTCAATGCGCTGGAAGGTAAGCCGCTGCCGGTTTACGGCGAAGGCAACCAGATTCGAGATTGGTTGTTCGTCGAAGATCACGCGCGGGCGCTTTACACCGTCGTCACTACCGGTGAGGTCGGGGAGACATACAATATCGGCGGTCATAACGAACGGAAAAATATTGAGGTGGTGCAAACCATCTGTGCGTTGCTGGATGAGCTGAGACCGGAGAAACCGGTCGGCATCCACCATTACGCTGAGCTTATCACCCATGTGACCGACAGGCCGGGACACGATTTGCGTTACGCTATCGATGCTTCGAAGATCTACCGGGAATTGGGATGGAAACCAATGGAAACCTTTGAGTCCGGTATCCGTAAGACAGTGGAATGGTATCTGGCGAACGAAACCTGGTGGCGCAGCGTTAAGGATGGCTCCTATACCGGTGAACGCTTAGGTTTACCCCTTTAATCGTATTCTAGTTAAGGAAAGTTCAATGAAAGGCATTGTACTGGCAGGCGGTTCCGGCACTCGACTCTATCCGATTACCCGTGGGGTATCGAAGCAACTGTTGCCCATCTACGATAAGCCGATGATTTATTATCCGATTTCGGTACTAATGTTAGCTGGCATTAGGGATATTTTGATCATTTCCACGCCAGAGGATCTGCCTGCGTATCGTCGGTTACTGGGTAATGGTAGCCGATTCGGGTTGAATCTCTGCTATGCCGAGCAACCGTCACCGGACGGTTTGGCACAGGCGTTTCTGATTGGCGAAACCTTTATCGACGGTGATACCTGCGCATTGGTACTGGGTGACAATATCTTCTTTGGGCAGAGCTTTGGTAAAAAACTGGAGAGCGTCGCCGCCCGTACTGAGGGGGCGACGGTGTTCGGTTACCAGGTGATGGATCCAGAACGTTTTGGTGTAGTGGAGTTTGATGCTAACAATCAGGCCATATCCCTGGAGGAAAAACCCAGCAAGCCAAAGTCTAACTGGGCGGTAACCGGGCTCTATTTCTATGACCATCAGGTGGTGGAAATGGCTAAGCAGGTTAAACCTTCAGCGCGTGGCGAACTGGAAATCACCACACTCAATGAAATGTACCTGCAACAGGGCAAGCTGAATGTGGAAGTGCTGGGACGTGGTTTCGCCTGGCTGGATACCGGCACCCATGACAGCCTGCTGGAGGCATCCCAGTTCATCAGTACTATCGAGAAACGTCAGGGCTTCAAGGTCGCCTGCCTTGAGGAAATTGCGTTTCGTAAAGGCTGGCTGACCCGTGAACAGGTGGCGGACGAAGCCCGTTATCTTGCTAAAACCCATTATGGCCAGTATCTGGCCCAGTTGCTGACAGGGATATGATATGCAAGTTCATGATACTGCCATTCAGGGTGTAAAAGTGATTGAGCCTAAAGTCTTTGGTGATGCCAGAGGCTTTTTTCTGGAAACGTTTGAGAAAAAACGCTATCAGGAGATGTTGGATATCGACCTGGAGTTTGTACAGGATAATCATTCCCGTTCGGCCAGAGGCGTATTGCGCGGATTACATTTTCAGATGGTGAACCCACAGGGCAAGCTGGTACGCGTAGTGCGTGGTGCTGTGTTTGATGTTGTGGTGGATATCCGGCCCGATTCCCCCACCTTTGGCCGCTGGGATGGCGTTACGCTGTCAGAGGAAAATAAAACCCAGTTCTGGATCCCCCCCGGCTTGGCACACGGTTTTGTGGTGCTGTCTGAACTGGCGGATTTTGAATACAAGTGCACCGACTATTACAACCCGGCACATGAGGGCTGTTTGTTATGGAATGACCCGGATATCGGCATCGACTGGCCGATAGCGTCGCCTTTGTTATCAGAGAAAGATAAAAAAGGTAAAACATTTAAGGAGCTATGGGGATGAAAGTATTGTTAACCGGTGCTAACGGTCAACTGGGGCGCTGCTTTCAGGATCGGTTGCTGCAAGGATGGTCGGTGCTGGCGACGGACGCCGATTCGCTGGATATCACTAACGAGGCACAGGTGCAGGCGACGGTAAAGTCGTGGCAGCCGGATGCCATCGTCAATGCTGCCGCCTATACCGCGGTTGATAAAGCGGAGTCGGAACCGGAATTAGCTACGCGTATCAATGTGGCTGGGCCGGAATATCTGGCGCGCGCGGCTCGTCAGCAGGGGGCCCGTTTTATCCATGTCTCTACCGATTATGTGTTCGACGGAACCGCTACCCGACCGTATATCGAGACGGATACCACTCACCCGCTGGGTGTCTATGGTCAGACAAAACTCGACGGTGAGCGGGTTGTGCTGAAAGTGAACCCGGCCGCGCAGATTGTACGCACGGCCTGGGTATTCAGCGAATACGGCAACAATTTTGTTAAAACGATGCTGCGCCTGGGCCGGGAGCGCGAGAGCATGGGGGTGGTGGCGGATCAGCGAGGCTGCCCAACTTATGCCGGTGATATTGCCGATGCCATTATGGGTTTGTTACAGCAGCAGGCTGATGGTGGGCTCTACCATTTCTGTGGTGATGAAGAAGTATCATGGCATGAGTTTGCCAGCACTATCTTTACCCTGGCTAATGAGCAGCAGGTGTTGGCCCGTGTGCCGGTGGTCAACGCGATTACCACCGAGCAGTATCCGACGCCAGCGGCGCGACCGGCGTATTCCACACTGGATTGCGCCAAGATAGCCCGTCTTGGCATTCCACCGTCCGACTGGCGGGCGGCGTTAAGCACTATCATTCCTAAATTACGCTGATAATCATCAGGCGCGGTAAATTCCGTGCATGGATTTACCGCACATCGTTTTCGTATTTCCTTATCTTCGGTAGCAAAGATGACAGGTCACGATCGAATCAGTATCGCGTTGGCCACCTATAACGGTGGGCGTTATATCAAACAACAACTGGATTCTATTCAGCATCAGACGCATCAGAACATCATGATCCATGTGTGTGATGACGGTTCCCGTGATAACACACTGGATGTGGTGCGCAGCCATGCGCTTTATCAGCAAGGTAAAATCTGCCTTTATCCTGGCGAGGGAGGACTTGGCGCGATGAAAAACTTCCGCCGTGCGATTGCCTGCTGTGAAGACGGTTATATTGCCTTGTGCGATCAGGATGATTATTGGGTACCGGAAAAACTGGCGTTGTTGTTAAACGAGGTCCAATCCCATGAACAGGGCGGAAGTATGCCGGTGCTGGCGTTTTCCGATCTGGAAATTGTGGATACAGAGTTGGAGCCGCTGTATCCCTCTTTCTACCGTGCTTCGATTAAATCGTCAGCGGCCTGCCAGCCGGAGGATTTTGTCGTCAGCAACCATATTCCAGGTTGCGCGATGTTGTTTAACCGCGCATTGAAGCAGTTGATAGAACCGATGCCGGACGATATCCGCATGCACGACTGGTGGATTGCGATGATAGCTGCCCATAGCGGCAAGATAACCTATGTGGATAGGCCGCTGATTAAATACCGTCAGCATGGTAACAATACCGTTGGTGCGCCTGGTCTTTTGCGAAAACGTCTGTTACCAGACAGCCTGCTGTGCCTGAGAAGTTATCCCACCACTCGCAAACACAGCCATATGATGCTGAGCGCACTGAAGCTCTTTTGTCAGCAGCATCAGTCTGAACATACCGATTTTCTACGCGTGATCCGCGGAGAAGCTGGAATGCGGCACAAGCTGTCATTGATGCGGCGGGCACGTAACGGCGAGCGGAAGCTGCTGAGTTGTGCAATCTGGTGGATGGTATGAGTGATAAAAAGGCAATAAAGCGCGAGGTTATCTCTCTCTACGTTATCCAGATTTCCAACATGCTGCTGCCGCTGGTGACGTTTCCTTACCTTGCCAGAGTGTTAGGTGCGGAGTTTTTCGGCAAGCTCAGTTACGCCCAGTCCATCAGCTTTATCGCGCTATTTATTGTCGATTTTGGTTTTAACTTCTCCGCCGCCAGAAAAGTCAGCGCTTATGCCGGTGACATGGCCGCGATCACTATCCTGTATTCGAATGTGCAATGTGCCAAGACTCTATTATTCGCGGTAATGATGGTGACAGGAACCGTGCTGGATTTGTTAATGGCGCAGTCGAAAATGGACGGTATCCTGTTTTTTATCGGCTTAGTGTCGTCGTTGAGTTCGCTGCTGTCAGCCGCCTGGCTCTTTCAAGGGATGGGGAAAAACTCCCATCTTGCTATCCTGAACCTGATTTTTCGCGTGCTGGCGCTGGGCCTGATCTTTTTGCTGGTGGCTTCACCAGCGGATATTTATCTGGCAGCCCTGATTCAACTGTTTCCCCCAGTGCTGGTTGGGCTGGTAATTCAGTGCCAGTTGAAACGTCGCGAATCGGTAAGCTGGCAGTTATCAGGTATCAATCGGCAAACCGTGATGGGTGAAATCAAAGAGAGTTTTCACAACTTCTCTGCGTCACTCTTCACGTTGGGGTTCACTTATCTTAACCCTGTTTTCATCAAGTTTCTGTTTGGCGATGCGGCACTGGGCCACTATGCAGTAGCGGACAGGCTGGCATCCGTATTACGTCAGTTGTATAACCCGATTGTGCAGGGTAATTTCAGCCATATTTGCAGTTTGTACAATCAGCAGGCGTACAGTGCCATTCGGGCCCGGTTGAAAAAGGTACTCATGATGTTTTCGTTGCTGACCGGCTGCGCTTTTTTGGGCAATCTGTTGGTGGGTGCGCCGTTAATCCACTGGGTGTTCGGTAAGGAGTACAATGTTAATGCGCTGCTGACCATCATGATAGTCACGCAGTTTGTGATTTCATTGTCGATCATTCTGGTTAATCTGATCATTATTCCTGCCGGGTTGAGTCTTTATCTGAAACGCGTCTATTTCGTTGGGCTGTTATGCCACTTTTCCTATCTGTTTTTCTTTGCCGAATGGTGGGGGGTTGCGGGCGTCGCCGTGGCCGTCGGGGCGACGGAAATTATCATTACCGTACTCTTCTTTGGCATGGTGATGAAAAAGAACACACTGGGTCATCGGATGGCAGATCTATCCCAATAAGCTAACCCATCAATAGCTATCCCATCAATAATGTAACGACTGTATCAGCATTGAATCATAAACGGGGATAATACCGAGTATCTGAATGGGGTCGCTGTTGTCACCCTGTTTTCCCAGGAGAGAGTCATGATAAGAAATACCATTCTGGTGGTGTTGTACAATAAGGGACTGGAATCATCGACAACGCTGCAGACGTTGATCCAACATCCATTTAAACATGTTAAATTAACGATTCATAATAACGGACCATTTCGTATTTCTGAGGAGGATGCTTTTTTTCTGCGACTGAAAACGATTTATGAGCAAGTTGACCTGGTGAATTGTCTTGAGAATAAACCACTGAGTCAGGTATATAATCAATTTATTATGCATAATCTGCAGGTGGAACGATGGGTCATTTTAGATGATGATACCACCATAAATGAATCTTTCTGGTTTGCGGTAGAACATAGTCAGGCTGATATTGAATGCCCCAGGATTATTTCCAGTATTAATTACAAAACTTACTACCCAGTATCCCAAGGGGAGATTGTACTGAATGAGCAGGAGTTAGATCCGGCAACGGCGTTTTCTATTGGCTCGGGGCTGATTATTCACCGTCGGTTATGGGATGTGTTTGAGCGGCATGGGTTATCATTATTCGATGAGAACTATGCGCTGTACGGGGTTGATGTCAGCGTGTTTCGTCGTATACACCGGCTGAGTGCAGGCGGCGAAAACTTTTTGCTGAAAAGCAGTTGTTATCTGGAGCATGCGCTTTCTCGTTCTGAAAAGAAAGAAAGTGAATTCAGAATAACGGAAAACCTGATTGATTTGGCGGTATCAGCGCGTCGATATCCCAAGTTTCATTTGTATTATCATCTTGGCTGGCGGCTGTTTAAGCAATTTACTCGGTTGCGGTTTAAAACGGTTTTGGTTGCCATTCAGGCATTTTTTAGGGGCAAACACCCTCGTTGTAGTTAGTTTTTTTATTAATCAATTTATCGATGAATTAGATTAATTACTCCTGGTGACAGGCTGAATTACGTCTTCAATCTGAGATTTATTTTATTCAATAAACTTCAGTAATACCCCTATGCCCAATATGATTCAGGCGCAACGTGTGCACGTCGTTGCTGCCTGAAATATGTGGGTATCACCACCACATTTAGTAAGGTGTGATATGTCTAACATTATTCCTGTCATTATGGCTGGTGGCAGTGGTAGCCGATTATGGCCGCTATCCCGAGAATTATTTCCCAAACAGTTTTTGTCTCTGGGCGATGAAAGCCAGTACAGCTTATTGCAAAATACGCTGGCGCGCTTGCAGGGGGTGCCGTTTCTGGTACAGCAGCGACCACTGGTTATCTGCAATGAGGATCATCGTTTTCTGGTCGCCGAACAGTTACGCGAACAGCAACAACTGGGTGGCAACATTATTTTGGAACCCACCGGGCGCAATACCGCGCCAGCGATTGCGCTGGCCGCCCACCTGAGTGTTAAAACCGACCCTGACAGCATATTGCTGGTATTGGCCGCCGATCATCTGATTAAGAAAACCGAAAACTTCCATCTGGCTGTTCAGCAGGCGTTGCCGTATGCCTGCGAAAACAAGCTGGTGACGTTTGGTATTGTCCCGACCACGCCGGAAACCGGTTATGGCTATATCAAGACCGGTGAACCCCTTACTGATGGCGGGTTTACGGTCGATGAGTTCGTTGAAAAACCGAGTCTGGCAACCGCCGAGCGTTATCTGGCATCGGGTAAATATTGCTGGAACAGCGGAATGTTTATGTTTCGTGCAGCCAAATACCTCGATGAACTGCAACACCATCAACCCGATATTTACGAACTGACGCGTGTGGCGATGGCACGCAGTCAGCGTGATATGGACTTTATCCGCGTGGAGTCGCGTGCGTTTAGCGATTGCCCCAATGATTCCATTGATTACGCCGTGATGGAAAAAACGCACGATGCGGTCGTTATCGCCTTTGATGCTGGCTGGAGCGATGTGGGGTCGTGGTCGTCCTTGTGGGAGGTATCGCAGAAGGATGAGCAGGGCAACGTAACCGTAGGGGATGTCATCACGCTGGATAGCCACAACAACTACGTTTCTACTTCTGCACCGCTGGTGGCGACCATCGGTATTGATGACGCGATTATCGTCAACACCGGGGATGCATTGCTGGTCGCGGCGAAAGAACGGGCGCAGGACGTCAAAAAAGTCGTAGAGCGTCTGAAAGCGCAAAACCGCCATCAGTTTCGTGATCACACCGAGTCATTTCGCCCCTGGGGCAAGAGCTGCAACATTGATGCCGGTGAGCACTATCAGGTGAAGAAACTCACTGTGCGTCCAGGGCAGGGCCTGTCGTTGCAACAACATTTTCACCGAGCGGAACACTGGATCGTGCTGTCCGGCACGGCCAGGGTTCAGGTTGATGACAACACCTATTTTCTGTCGGAAAACCAGTCCACGTTTATCCAACCAGGGGCAGTACACACGCTGGAAAACCCCGGTTTGATTGATCTGGTGATGATTGAGGTGCGTTCAGGCCGCTATCTGGAAGAGGACGACATCGTTCGTTTGCATGACCGTTATGGTCGGGTATAAAGGGAGAAGGGCAGATGTCCGCATTAACCTGCTTTAAAGCCTATGATATTCGCGGTGAATTGGGCGTTGAGCTTAATGAAGAGATAGCCTACCGCATTGGACGGGCCTATGCCGAAGTTATTCAACCTCAACGTGTCGTTGTCGGGGGCGATGTTCGGCTAACCAGTGAGTCATTGAAACACGCACTGGCCGATGGCCTGCGCGATGCCGGCGTCGATGTCTACGACATCGGTTTATCCGGTACAGAAGAAGTCTATTTTGCGACATTTCATTTTGGCATGGACGGCGGTATTGAAGTGACCGCCAGCCATAACCCGATTAATTATAACGGCATGAAGCTGGTGCGCGCCGGTTCTCAACCTATCAGTGGCGACAGTGGACTCAAGGACATTCAACGTCTGGCGCAGGAAAACCGTTTTGCTCCCGTTAATCCTCAGCATCGCGGTCGCTATGAAACGCTGGCGATATCGTCGCCGTATATCGAGCATCTGATGTCGTACATTAATCCGCGTAACCTGACACCGATGAAGATCGTCATCAATAGCGGTAATGGAACGGCAGGTCATGTGGTGGATGCACTGGAGGTGGCGTTAGGCCGCCATGGTGCGCCAGTCACCTTTATCAAAGTCCATCATCAACCCGATGGTACTTTTCCGAATGGCATTCCTAATCCGTTACTGCAGGAATGCCGTGCCGATACCGCCCGTGCCGTTGTGGAGCATCAGGCCGATTTTGGTGTGGCGTTTGACGGCGATTTTGACCGTTGCTTCCTGTTTGACCATCAGGGACGCTTTATCGAAGGGTATTATATTGTCGGGTTACTGGCGGAATCCTTCCTTAATAAGGCACCGGGTTCCACCATCATTCACGACCCCCGTCTGACCTGGAACACGGTGGATATCGTGACCGGCAAAGGTGGAAATCCGGTGATGTCGAAAACCGGTCATGCCTTTATCAAGGAGCGGATGCGTAAGGAGGATGCCATTTATGGCGGTGAAATGAGTGCGCATCACTACTTCCGCTCGTTTGCTTATTGTGACTCCGGTATGATTCCGTGGTTGCTGGTGGCGGAATTGATGAGTGTTCGCGGACAATCACTGTCGCAACTGGTGAGCGAACGTATGCGTGCCTATCCCGCTTCCGGCGAGATCAATTCCCTGCTGACTGACCCGCTAGCCGCTATCGCCCGTGTGCGCGCCGCCCTGGAGCCACTGGCACTGGCGGTGGATGAAACCGATGGCATCAGCCTGACATTTGCCGACTGGCGTTTTAATCTGCGCAGTTCCAACACTGAACCCGTGGTGCGGCTTAATGTCGAATCACGGCAGGATGTTCGGCTAATGGAAGAAAAAACCCGGACGATTCTGGCGCTGTTGCGTCAATGTTGAGGTGATTTCTGGCACCCTCTTGCAGTTTTCCGCGCTTAGCGGGTGCTGAATCAAGGTGGTGGATGGTATTATCTCTGCCATTCAAGTCACGTTAAGAGTTTCTGAATGAAATTTCTTGTTACCGGAGCAGCCGGCTTTATCGGTCTCTTTACCTGTCAGTCACTCTGTGCTGCCGGCCATACGGTGGTGGGGATAGACAACCTCAACAGCTACTACGAGGTATCGCTTAAGGAGGCGCGGTTGGCAAAACTGCGCTCGCTGGCCGGTTTTCGTTTTGAACGCATTGATCTTGCCGATAGTCAGGCAATGGCAGCGTTGTTCGCGGCGGAAAAATTCGAGCGTGTTATCCATCTTGCGGCACAAGCCGGGGTGCGGTACTCGCTGGAAAATCCGATGGTGTATGCGGAAAGTAACCTGATCGGCCACCTGAATGTGCTGGAAGGTTGCCGCCACAGCGGCGTCGGTCATTTGATTTATGCCTCTTCCAGTTCGGTATACGGATTGAACAGCAAAACGCCGTTCGAAACCACCGACTCGACCGATCACCCGATTTCGCTGTATGCCGCGACCAAGAAATCCAACGAACTGATGGCGCATTCCTACTCGCACCTGTATGACCTGCCGACTACCGGGTTGCGCTTTTTCACGGTGTATGGGCCGTGGGGGCGTCCGGATATGGCGTTGTTCAAGTTCACCCGCCGTATTCTGGCTGGCGAACCGATCGATATCTACAATCAGGGCGATATGTGGCGTGATTTCACCTATGTGACGGATATTGTGGAAGGTGTTCTGCGTGTGGTGGATCAGATACCGACGCGTCAGGCTGACTGGACGGTGGAAAGCGGCTCGCCAGCCACCAGTTCCGCACCCTACCGGCTCTACAACATTGGCAACGGCAGTCCGGTGCGGTTGATGGATTTCGTTACTGCGCTGGAATCGGCATTGGGACGTGAGGCGGTGAAAAACTTTATGCCGATGCAGGCTGGCGATGTTTATCAGACCTATGCCGACACCAGCGATCTGTTCGCAGTGACAGGCTATCGGCCGCAAGTTGGGGTGAACGAAGGGGTGCGCGCCTTCGTAGACTGGTATCGGGATTTCTATCAGGCCTGAACGACATAAAGAGAAATGTATACCCAAATAATTCGAGTTGCAGAAAGGCGGCGACGCAGCGAATCCCCAGGAGCTTACATAAGTAAGTGACTGGGGTGAGCGACAAATCGGCACTCGCCGATTTGAACGCTGCTTGCTGCGGCCCGTAGGGCGAGGTCCATTTATGGGCCGAGTAAGAAAGCCAACGCATCTGCAGCTTGAAGTATGACGGGTATAGACGGCATTAGGCGGCGGACATTTCTGCGGCTTTGCTATGTTCTGTGACGGGTACAGTGTGTTACCCGGTAGGATGAATGTGGACAGATGATGAAAATTGCAATTGCGGGTACCGGTTATGTTGGCTTGTCCAACGCCATGCTGCTGGCGCAGCATAATGAAGTCGTCGCGGTGGATATCATCGCCGAAAAAGTGGACATGCTTAATAAAGGCATCTCCCCGATTGTGGATAAAGAAATCGAAGCTTATCTGCGCAACCCTGCGCTGAATTTTCGCGCCACGCTGGATGCTGAATCCGCGTATCGGGGGGCGGAGTTCGTGATTATCGCCACGCCGACAGATTACGATCCGAAAACCAATTACTTCAACACGCGCTCGGTGGAAGCGGTGATCAGCAAGGTACTGGACGTGAACCCAGACGCCGTTATGATCATCAAATCCACTATTCCGGTGGGGTATACCGCACAGGTTCGTGAGCAGTTTGGCACAGAAAATATCATTTTCTCGCCGGAGTTCCTGCGTGAAGGCCGTGCACTGTACGATAACCTGTATCCTTCCCGTATCGTGGTGGGTGAGCGTTCTGAACGTGCTGAGCGTTTCGCTCGTCTGCTGGTCGATGGGGCCATCAAAACCAATATTCCGGTGCTGTTTACCGGGTTAACCGAAGCCGAAGCGATCAAATTGTTTGCCAATACCTATCTGGCAATGCGTGTCGCCTATTTCAATGAGCTTGATACCTATGCTCAGACACTGGGATTGGATAGCAAACAGATTATCGAAGGCGTTGGTTTGGATCCGCGAATCGGCCAGCACTACAACAACCCATCGTTTGGTTATGGTGGCTACTGTCTGCCGAAGGACACCAAGCAACTGCTGGCTAACTATGAATCCGTGCCGAATAACCTGATTCGGGCGATTGTCGATGCCAATACCACCCGTAAGGATTTCATTGCTGATTCAGTGATTCGACGCGGTCCGAAAGTGGTGGGTATTTACCGGCTGGTGATGAAAACCGGGTCTGATAATTTCCGCGCCTCTGCGATTCAAGGGGTGATGAAGCGAATCAAGGCTAAAGGTATCGATGTGGTGGTGTATGAACCTGCGTTGAAAGAGTCGGAGTTCTTCCGTTCCCGTGTGATTCATGACCTGGAAGAATTCAAACAGATGTCTGATGTCATTCTGTCGAACCGAATGGCACCGGAATTGTCCGATGTAATGGAAAAAGTGTATACCCGCGATCTCTTTGGGGCTGATTAGGTGTATTCTGGCGCCAGAAAAATCAATGTGGCGCGGTCGTTGCCTCGTCGCGATAAACAGCAGCATGTTTTTTGAGAGAACACGAAATGACAGCATTAAAAGCGATTATCCCTGTTGCCGGCTTAGGGATGAACTTGTTGCCGGTTACCAAAGCGATTCCGAAAGAGATGCTTCCTCTGGTTGACAGGCCGGTAATCGAAAAGATTGTCAACGAATGCGTTAATGCGGGGATTAAAGAGATTGTGCTGGTCACGCACGCCTCTAAAAATGCCATTGAAAACCATTTTGATACCTCTTTCGAGCTGGAGTCGATGCTGGAAGAGCGCGCCAAACGTCAGTTACTGGCGGAAGTTAAGTCCATTTGCCCGCCGGGCGTGACCATCATGAACGTGCGTCAGGGGCAGACTCTGGGCCTGGGGCATGCGGTGTCCTGCGCTCACCCGATTGTCGGCAACGCGCCGTTTGTCGTGGTGCTGCCGGATGTGGTGATGGACGACAGCTCCGCCGATCAGTCGAAAGACAATCTGGCGCTGCTGATTTCCCGTTTTGAAGAAACCGGCCACAGCCAGGTGCTGGTAAAACACCGCCCGTACGAAGTCTTGCCAGAATACTCCATCGTGGAATGCGAGACGCCGCTGAATCAGGCGGGCGACGCGTCGGCGATCACCTCCATGATTGAGAAACCGGAACTGGCGCCGGTGGAAGGTTCTGATCTGTCCGCGGTTGGCCGTTATGTGCTGACGGCCGAAGCCTGGCCGATTCTGGAAAACATCGTGGCGGGCGCGTGGGGTCGTATCCAACTGACCGACGCTATCGCTGAGCTTATCAAAACCCAGCAGGTGGATGCGGTTCAGATGACGGGACGCAGCTTCAACTGCGGCCGGAAGATGGGTTATGTGCAGGCGTTTGTCTCCTACGGCCTGCGTAATCCGGAACTGGGTGATGCCTTCAAAACCAAAATCAAGGCATTGCTGGAGAAATATTAATCCGTGCCTGATGCCCGATAACACGTTGGTGTTATCGGGTTTTTTCTGACTATTGCACATCGTTATCTTCATTATTAATAGCTAGGTAATTTGTTGTGTTGCTTTTGTTTTTTTTGATTCGCACAAAATTATCCTCTGTGGCCGAACACCTACCAGATCCCTTGTTGCACCAATAACTACCCACTCAGCCGTTAGCTGGGTTACCATGTCGGCCTGCTTTTTGTTGCCTGGGGCGCAAGTAGCCGCAGGCAGGTTACCTTCAGACAGGAGTTGTTTTAATGTCCAAACAGCAAATTGGCGTTGTCGGTATGGCGGTAATGGGGCGCAATCTGGCGCTCAATATTGAAAGCCGCGGCTATACCGTTTCCATCTTTAACCGTTCCGCAGACAAAACGGATGAGGTGATTGCAGAGAATCCAGGTAAAAAACTGGTACCGTGCTACACCGTTGAAGAGTTTGTTGAATCTCTGGAAAAGCCGCGCCGTATCCTGTTGATGGTTAAAGCAGGCGAAGCGACGGACAAAACCATTGAATCACTGAAACCGTATCTGGAAAAAGGTGACATCCTGATCGATGGCGGCAACACCTTCTATAAAGACACTATCCGCCGTAACCGTGAGCTGTCTGCCGAAGGGTTTAACTTCATCGGCACCGGCGTGTCTGGTGGTGAGGAAGGCGCACTGAAGGGGCCGTCTATTATGCCGGGTGGTCAGAAAGAAGCCTATGATCTGGTGGCGCCTATCCTGCAGCAGATTGCTGCTCGTGCCGAAGGCGAACCTTGTGTGGCCTATATTGGCGCAGACGGTGCTGGCCACTATGTGAAAATGGTGCACAACGGCATCGAATACGGTGACATGCAGTTGATTGCGGAAGCCTATGCATTGCTGAAGCAGGCGTTGGGGCTTTCCAACGAAGAACTGGCGAGCACCTTCTCCGAGTGGAACAAGGGCGAACTGAGCAGCTACCTGATTGAGATAACTGCCGATATCTTCACTAAGAAAGATGAAGACGGTAAATACCTGGTCGATGTGATTCTCGATGAAGCGGCTAACAAGGGTACCGGTAAGTGGACCAGCCAGAGCTCGCTGGATCTGGGCGAACCGCTGTCTCTGATTACCGAATCGGTGTTTGCCCGTTACCTGTCTTCGCTGAAAAACCAGCGTGTGGCTGCCTCTAAGGTGCTGAGTGGCCCGGTAGCGCAGGCGTTCAATGGCGACAAAGCCGGGTTTGTGGAAAAAGTGCGTCGTGCGCTGTATCTGGGGAAAATCGTTTCCTACGCGCAGGGTTTCTCTCAGTTGAAAGCGGCTTCTGACGAAAACAACTGGAACCTGAACTACGGTGAGATCGCGAAGATCTTCCGTGCCGGTTGTATCATTCGCGCCCAGTTCTTGCAGAAGATCACCGATGCTTATGCCGAAAACGCCGATATCGCTAATTTGCTGCTGGCACCGTACTTCCGCCAGGTCGCCGACGACTATCAGCAGGCGCTGCGTGATGTGGTGTCTTATGCGGTACAGCAGGGTATCCCGACGCCGACTTTCTCTGCGGCAATCGCTTATTATGACAGCTATCGCTCCGCGGTATTACCGGCTAACCTGATTCAGGCTCAGCGCGATTATTTCGGTGCGCATACTTATAAACGTATTGATAAAGAAGGCGTATTCCATACTGAATGGTTGGAATAATATTCTGAAATATTTTCCCATCTCAAAACCGGATAGAAATATCCGGTTTTTCTTTCTCAATATCTCATCGTAAATAACTAAGACTTTTCCGAGAATATTTCATCTCATTGTAACCAATGAGGAAAAATTAGCGCTCTTGCGACTTGTCTTATTTTCTTATCTGTCTAATCCTGCTTTTCTTATTCTTTATCTGAGTCTTGGTTCGGATACTTCCCGTATGCGGGTGATTATTTCGGAAAGGATGAATTGAAATAATTACTTCATCAGTCATGGGGAAGATCCAACCTGGCTGATTAATTCGGCCAGTCGTGGGGTAGGGAATAATTTTCGAATTATCCCTGTCCTATCTCCTTAACGGGAAATAAAAGGAAATGGTAATGATGAAGAAAACGTTGGCGACCCTGGTGTTGGCTCTGGCCATCCCGGCGGGCGCACTGGCGGCTGAACAGCCGGCAGTCAATGGCGGCCAGCCTGTTGGAGGGGTGACCTTCCAGGGCAGCGGTATCGCGGCTGGTTCTCATGCGTTTAGTGCGGCTCATGGCCGCGGTACCGGCTATGGCTATGGGTTTGGCCGTGCCGTCGCGGCTGGCGTCGTATCTGCCTCCACCAGTACGACCTCCAGTACCGTAGGAACCAGCACCTCAACCGTGACGTCAACTCGCGGTTAATGATGGGCTATTCACCAAGGCCACTCCGGTGGCCTTTTTTCTGCTTCAGGATGTTCAGGCGAGAACCCGAACAATGAAAAGAATCCTTGAGTTAACACTGTTCAGGATACTGGTGATGTTTTGCTTCATACCGGGGCTGACAGGGTGTTCTCAGCAAATCAGTCAACTTGGGCGGGACTTTCGGCTGGCGTTGTGGGGAAGGGAAGACGTAAGCATGACGCCACAACAGGTTGCACAACTTCCCTATGCCTCGGCGTATCTGAAAGTAGGTAA
The DNA here is from genome assembly GCF_009372235.1 of Dickeya oryzae. GTDB lineage: Bacteria > Pseudomonadota > Gammaproteobacteria > Enterobacterales > Enterobacteriaceae > Dickeya > Dickeya oryzae. The sequence continues at coordinate 119,097 of NZ_ML762923.1, forward strand.
GGCACCGCGTGCTTTTGTCGTACTGGCGTTTGTTGATAACCAGCAGTTGCAATGGGTGACGGAAGATAAAAACAGTGTGACGACGCGTTTTGGGCGACTGGTGAAAACGCAAGGGTGGGGAGAAGACATTCGTCATGTTACCGAACTGGAGTCAGACCCGCTGAGCCTCGGTTTGCTCAAACCTGGTACTCCCAAAAATTGGCACACCGTCGTGAATTGGTCACAGGTGCTGCGAGGCGGCTATGACCTGCAATCTGTATTCGAGAACAAAGGTCTGGAAACCCTGACGGTACTGAACACCCCAATAAAGGCAGTGCGTTTTGATGAGCAGGTAACCGTTCCGGCGCTGGGCACACATTACACCAACCAATACTGGCTGGATCCGGCTTCCGGGCAGGTCATCCAAAGCTACCAGTACATGGGGCCAAACATGGCTCAGGTTCAGTTCACTGCGCTTAAGCCATACAATAAATAGGGTTATTTTATGTTGTCATTCAATCGTCTGGCTGCCCTGTTATTGCTGGTGGCCGGAACATCAGGGGCAGCGCAGTTAACGGTCAAGGTTGCGAATGAAACGTTGCCTGCCGTCGTGCAGGATGACGGTACGCGTCTGGATCAGTTCTACAGCCGGATAACGTTTGCGGACAATATTAACTGGCAGACGGCATTACTCACCAATGAGAGTGTGACGCAGCAAGCCAAAGAAGCGGGAGAGAAATTACAGGCCCGGCTCTATCAACTGCAACTGGCCTGGCAGATTGACGGCGATGGCGACTGGGCGATAGCCGCCTGGTATATGGCGCAGGCGCTAAAACAGGTGAACGCCGTTGGCCGCATTCGCGCCAGTATCACGCCGGACATCATCCGTTTATCACCGCGGAAGAATCGCCCGCTGGTGGGGAACTACACCCTCTATCTATCGCCGTATCGGCAACAGTTCTTCCTGTTTGGGTTAATCAGTACCGGCATTGATATCGGCACACCAAACGTGTTTAAGGACATCGACCTTCAGCCAGGCTGGTCGGTCGAGCAATACATTGGCAGGCGACGTTTCTTGCCGGGCGGTGATAACCGGGAAGGGTATCTGATCTCGGGTGACGGGCACTGGCGCAAGGTTCCACTGGCTATCTGGAATCGCCAGCACCATGAACCGGCGGCCGGAGAAACGCTGTTCATCGGTTTCGATCCTTCCATTTTGCCTGACGGCTTCTCTTCGCTGAATGCGCAGATTGCCGACTATCTTGCCAATCGGATTCCACACTAATGGCTAATCACACCATGTTGAAACTACGCTGCCTGTCACTGGCGATAGGTAGCGCATTGGGAACGTCGGCTCAGGCGGCGGATAGGGATAATAACGACGCAGTGAATCGTAGCGGTTATTACCAACCCGCTGGCGTGTCGCAGATGGATTTTGGTGGCGTAGGGTTATGGCAGATGCCGAGCGCGCGCATGGCGGACACCGGTGAGTTTAGCGCCAGCTACCGTGATAATCAGGAGTATCGTCGTTATGCCATCTCACTGCAGCCGCTCGACTGGCTGGAAATGACCCTACGCTATACCGATATTCGTACCCGGCCTTACAGCACCTCTCCTTCGTTCAGCGGACATCAAACCTATAAAGACAAGAGTTTTGACGTCAAAGCGCGGCTATGGCAGGAAAGTCGTTGGTTGCCGCAGGTTTCTCTGGGCTTGAGGGATATCGCCGGGACTGGCCTGTTCGATAGCGAATATCTGGTGGCCAGTAAACGCTGGGGGCCGTTCGATCTCTCAGTGGGAATGGGCTGGGGCAATATGGCGCAGAGCGGGAATATCATCAACCCCGCCTGTCGGTTGTCTGCGGGATTCTGTACCCGCTCCGCCTCCACCGAAACCGGGCAATTCGCGGCGAAGAATTTTTTCCACGGGCCAGCAGCACTGTTCGCTGGGCTGGAATACCAGACTCCCTGGGACCCACTGCGCATCAAGCTGGAATACGACAGTAACGATTACAGTAAGGAGGCCGCTGATCAGACTCGCACCGCCTCACAGCATATCAGGCAGGATTCGCCGATTAACGTCGGCCTGGTGTATCGCGCTACCGATTGGCTGGATACCTCGCTGTCGTGGGAACGTGGCAATACCCTGATGTGGGGCTTTACCTTGCGAACCAACTTTAATCGGCTCAGACCACAGCACCCGGATGATGAACCACCGGTCTATCTGCCATCGAAAAATGCAGCTGGCGGCACCGACTGGCGGCGTGTCTCGCAAGAGCTTGATGAACAGGCCGGTTTTAGCGAACCAGATATTTATACTGATGGTCAGCAGGTCACAGTGGTGGCGGCTCAGTATAAATATAACAGTGATGCGCAGGCCAGCCGACGGGCGGCAACGGTGCTGGCGAATAACCTGCCGGAGAGTGTGGCGCAATATCATATTGTAACGCGTAGCGGCCCGCTGACCACCACCAGTACCCGTGTGGATGCGGCTGCATTTCGTCAACTGGAATCCGGCAGCACCCCGCTGGGGGTAGATGAACCGGATCCCTATCGTGTTGAGCCATTGTCGGAGCCGCTTGGCCAGCAGGTGTTGCATACCACGCCGCCGCGTTTTTCCTACGGTATTGACCCGTCGTTGCAGCAGTCGTTTGGCGGCCCGGAATCGTTTTATATGTATCAGTTGTCCGCGAATGCCAGCGCGGATTACCGCATTACGGACAACTGGCGGTTGGGCGGTACGCTGAACATCAACCTGCTCAACAACTACGATCAATTCAATTTTAAATCACCGCCGCAGGATGGCGCGGCGTTACCCCGTGTTCGTACCCATATCCGTGAATATGTGACGTCGTCAGATGTCTTGCTGACCAATTTGCAACTGTCTCGTTACGATCACCCCGCCCGTGACTGGTATACCCAGGTCTATGGCGGTTATCTGGAAATGATGTATGCCGGGGTAGGGGGAGAAGTACTGTATCGGCCATTTGGTAGCAACTGGGCGGTCGGGATGGATGTTAACTACGTTAAGCAACGCGACTGGGACGACCCGCAACGGCTGAGGGATTACAGCGTCACCACCGGTCATTTCACCACCTACTGGTCGTTGCCGTTTGTCAAAGGTGGGCTGGCGAAAATCAGTGTCGGGCGCTATCTGGCGGGCGATAAAGGTATCACGCTGGATCTGTCACGCCGTTTCGACAGCGGGATTGTGGCTGGTGCTTTTGCGACCGTCACCAATGTCAGTGCCAGTGAGTACGGCGAAGGCAGTTTCACCAAGGGCATCTACTTTACGATTCCGTTTGATTTGCTGTTTAGTTCGCCGACGACCCGCCGCGGTTCCATTGGTTGGGTACCGCTCACCCGAGATGGCGGCCAGATGTTGGATAGACGTGATGTGCTGTACAACATGGTTGATAAAGAATAAATGGGTGATAGGGAATATCGCGTTTGGGGGGGATGAGCCCCCCATGGAACACGCGCAGCCCGAATCGTTGCCGACACCTCTCAAACCAAACTGGAGGTGTCGGGACGTATCAGCGCTGGAACTGGAGTGACGGCTGGGATGCCAGTGGGTGCAGGGCAGTGGCCTGACGACGATGCAGTGTGCTGCTGACCATCATCATGGTGACGAACAGGAATAACCCTGGCGAAAAGTAACCATAACCGCGCAGGAAAAACTCGACGGCATACCCTATCACGACCGCCATGGCGATTTTCAACAGTGTCGACTCTGTGTCCGTATTATCGCGGATGCGGTTGATGGTATTGACGGCTTTTTTCAGAACCCACAAGTAACCGGCGCTCAGTAGCAGGCCGACAGCACCGAATTCGCTGACGATTTTCGACGCCAGAAAACCGCCGTCGTTGCGGTTGAAATCGCTACCCGCCAGCGACTGGATGACATACCCGTATTGGCCCACGCCATTGGTGCCAGCCATTTGTAACCCCAGACCGATACCGTGACTTTCCAGCAAGGCGTTCTTCGCATCGTCCAGCCCCTGCAGGAACACCAGCGTGGTCAGGTTATCGGTATCGTCACTGATAGCCAGACGTGATCCAAAGTAGGCGATGGCGGGCAGATCGGAGAAGTAGGTCAACATGATATAGACTGCGACAACCACGATGACGAGCACCGTTAACATCAGCGTGACACGGCGTGCCATCCAGAAGACGAAAATCGCCATCATGCAGAACACCAGTAACGTCAGGCTAGGGAAAATCAACGCCTGCAACAGCAGGTTCCCCAGCAGTACCAGGCGTTCCCGGTTTTTCATCAGAATGCCGCTGGCGCACACAAACAGGCCTACCGTCAGTGCGTAATGGCTCTCTTCGGAAAAGGGAAATACCGCTTTGGGTTTGGCCGCATAGCTGCCGATGTCAATGCGATGGATAACCGAGAGCCAGCCCAGCAACAATAGCGTATAGGTCACGGCGCGAAACACGCTAGCCAGCGTAGCGGGAGAAACCGTTAACAAGCGATTAGATAACAGTATGGCACCAAGAAAAATAATAATCAGTGCAGGTAAGGTAAATAAAGGCTTGTAATTATCAGACATCGCAGCGATATAACCGGACTGTGCCAGTAATATAAATACCACTATCGAGAAAAGTAAGATTTTTCCACTGGAAAATGACAGCGCTTTCATATGTCGCAGGCCATAAATATAAATGGGGACGATAGCCACCATCATCCCTGGTGCCAATGAGGATTGTTGTAGAAATACAAACACAAACTGCGGTATCAGGAAAATGCAAAGCATTGTCCAGTAAAGAGGATCATGCTTTATGGTTGCTTTCAATTTTCTATTCTCCCTATCTCAATTACTATTTTATTATGAGTGATGATAAAGCAGATTGAATTGAATTTTTAATTATTTTTTCAGAAGGGTTATGACAGTTGTTGACGTGATTTTTTATCATGGCATGTATCAATAAATGACGTTTCACCAGGCGAGATTGTTAATCTTAATGTATTGAATTAATTGATGTTGGAGAAATGGTTATGAACAGAAGAGATTTCCTTGCCGGTAGCCTGGCATCGCTGGCGGCGACATCTGCGGCGGCATCACAAAATAATAATACCCTTAATAATGATGCTGTTGCCTTTACCCGTGATATCAGGAATTACAATATTGATTTCTCTGGAAAGAATGATTCCACCGGGCCTTTTCAGACGCTTCTTAATGATATGCTGGAGCAATCAAAGTCGTTATCAAATGCACAGCAAAAAATCAGGTTAATGCTACAGGGTGTCGTACAGGTTTCTTCCACAATTAAAATCGATGCATCGAAAGTTTCTATTCATGGTCCGCTGACAATTATTTTTACCAAAAATGGTAATTTTGATAACTACGCGATTGTGGTGACAGGTAATCCAGATGTGGATGCCGCTTACAGTAATATCGTTGACAGTTTTTTTTCCGGTGTGCATTTTATTTCGGAAAAGAGAACGTTAGATCTGTTTTTTGCCTATAACCCGGAGAACAACTCCAACCGTAATGCGTCCTGTCTGCTCAGTATTTATTCCTGCCGCTTTACCGGATTCAGGCGGGTTTTTTCCAATGGTGCTGGTGGATGGGGCTGGAATTGGTTTTCCTGCGGTTTTAATAACTGTGATCGCCTGCTGTACCTGACCCGTCAGCCGGATTCTTATGAGCGTTTTACGTTCATCGGCTGCATCTGGCAAAACGGCGGCTATGCGTTTGAAATCGATAACCCGGACGGTGTGGTCTACTGGCAGGCGGGCAGCTTTGATTATTGTGAAGGGATAGCGCTGATTAATGAAGGCCATGTCGAGATTAACGGCCATGTCGAGTACGTGAAGCGTAAACAACCGGTGGTTGTGCTCAGAAAAAAGAATGCCAGTTTTGTATTTAATGGTGGGGCGATTTTCGTGCGTCAGAATCCCGAACAACCCTATGTGATTTTTGATCAGGCATTTGACTATCAGACCACACTGACCAGTGTGCGTTTTGCGACCGATGGCATTAATGTCACGTCTTGTGTGATCTCCAATCGACCGTGCTGGAAGAATAACCTGATTTTCACCAATCAGATGGCAGAGCTGATCGCCCTGAACGATAACGGCAGTGCCGTGGTTTATCCTGGTGCCGCCGGTTGTGCCTGTCGCTACGATCCGGCGCACATCAAAGAAGACAAGGGACGGTTTGTCAAAATCGCCGCCAGCGACAACGTACAGGTGCAGTTTCTGATACCGGTCAATGGGCATGATCAAATCGGTGTGGTCTGGCAGGCGCAAACCTCCGCGACCAATAAAGTCGCCATTACTAAAACCCTCCACGCCTATGGTGAGAATGGTCCCGGCCCGGTCATGATGGATCTGACGCGTGACGGTAAAGATTGTATTCAGCGTAGTGATCAGTTACAGAAGGGCAGTTCCGGTACGCTTTGGAAGGTTCCGCGCAGCGCCTGGCTGTTTGCGTTGTCATTCAATCTTTCCTCGGCCAGTGTGGGTGATTATCTGGATATGCATGAACTGAAACTGATCAGTTGTTGATGGCCGAGCCAGATGTAAGGAATGTGAGCGTTTTACGATAGTGGGATGTAGGCAATGAAAGGTTGTGTAACTAATTGATTTTTTATTAATACCTGACTTGTTGCCGGTGAGCGGCATCCCTATGATGGCACCCGTTGATAGTGAGGTGAATCATGAGAAATGTCGTCAAAATGGTCGGTTTTCTGGCATTAATTGCAAGCCTGAGCGGTTGTATCTTTCCACCCCCGTGGGGAGGACCCGGTGGCGGGCATGGCGGCCACGGTGGTTTCCATTATCAGCCCGTAAACGGAGCGGATCATCCCTGATGTCCCTGCGGCCGGTTCTCCCCCTGTGGACTGGCCGCGTATCAACACCCTTCTGCTGTGTTCTTCCTTACTGTCTTTCCCTCTTTTTTCCCTTCTTTCTCTTTTCCCTGTCATGTAATCGTCTGATACCATGCCGATAATGCGTGCTCTCTGGTGATGTGCTGCGCGATATTCAGGTTATCGCGCGGATTATTTAACCCATTACATGGGTTCACCCTGTTTTAAGCGAAATTGTCTCTTAAATGAAGCGCTCTGAACGGGAATTTGGAATAATGTCGGCATGTCCCCATGATAATGATTATAAAAAGGAGAATGGGCATGAGTTCGGCATTTGTCTTTACACCGGCTGAACGTGATCAACGCCGCTCGGGACTGGCGTTTGCCAGACGTGTTTATGTTCCTCGCCTGATGGGATTAGGGCTCGGTTTTTTCTATGTAGCCGCTGTTTTGTATGACCTGACCCAACCGATGTGGGTGTGGGGTGTATTGTTTTTCAACGGTTTTCTCTGGCCACATCTGGCGTTGTGGCTAGCCAGCCGGGCAGATGACCCGATGCAGTTCGAACAGGTCAATCTGCGATTTGATGCCTTCATGGGGGGCGTCTGGATTGGTATGATGGGCCTGAATTCTCTGCCGTCTGTGCTGATCATATCGATGATGGGGATGAACAATATTGCTGCCGGTGGGTTGCGGCTTTTTGTGCAGGGACTGGCTATTCAACTGATCACCGTGGTGGCAATCCTCTGTCTGGTTCATCGGCCGATTGTGTTTGCGACAACACCTGAGCAGATCTACTTTTGCCTGCCGATGTTACTTATCTACCCCATACTGGTGGGCCTGGTGACGTATCGTACCGCCATCAAGCTGGCTGAACATAAACGTCAGTTGCGGGAGATCAGCCAACTTGATGGCATGACCCGGTTGTACAACCGGCACCACTGGGAGCAGTTGCTAAAAAGTGAGTTTGAACTGTGTGTGCACAGGCCGCAGGTGGCGACACTGGCATTACTGGATATCGATCACTTCAAGCGTATTAATGACAGCTTCGGCCATCATGTTGGTGATGATGTGATTTTATTGCTGAGCTGCGGTATTAAGTCGACGTTGCGGCAATCAGACATCACTGGCCGTTTTGGCGGTGATGAATTTGGTATGGTGCTGCCACAGACGGCAACTGCTGAGGCAGAATGTATTATCCAGCAATTACGCGAATATCTGCACGATATACAACTGCACCACGCCCCGGCGCTGCGGGTCAGCATCAGCGTTGGACTGGTTGAGTTTCATCCCGGTATGGAAGATTACCGGGTCTGGCTGAAAGCGGCGGATACGGCGTTGTATCAGGCTAAGGATAATGGCCGTGGTTGTACGGTCTGTGCCTGAACCCAATTACAGCGGCATAAACAGTGTGGGAGTGACCGCTTTGCGTCGTGCTTGTTCCAGATGCGTACGCATAAAGTCGGCGGCACTTAACCGATCGCCTTGCTCCAGGTAGTGAATAATTTGCAGATGCTCCTGCGCCTGATGCCTGCGTTGAGGGCGGAATCTTTCTTTGCGGTACTCCACCAGTCGCCGCAATCGTGCCAGATGGCGAATGGTTTGCAGCAAAAAACGATTGCCTGAGCAGACGGCCAGCGTGTCATGGAACCCGGAGCTGGTATCAAACATCTCCATGGCCGTCATCGTCAGGTAACCGTCTTCGGCCAGATACTCCTGTTGCCTGCGACAATGTGCCAGCATATGCGGCGTAATATGAAACGTCGCGGACAGCAAACCTGCCGGTTCGATGATGGCGCGCAGCGCGTAACTTTCTTCGTAGGCTTCTACGGAGTCGATCACCGGCAGTGTGCGCCAGCCTTGACCCGCCATATGCTCCAACCAGCCTTCCTGCTGACAGCGTAGCAACACTTTGCGCAATACTGGACGGGTAACGCTGAATTCGAGCATCAACTCCATTTCTGAAAATTGTTCCGGCAGTTGGCGGGTGATTCGCCGCTCCGCCAGTTGGCGATAGAGCGGGTCTTCAGCTTGCTCCAGTACTTCAGCGACCAGTTCACCCAGTTGTGAAGCATGTTGAGCCAGGAAAAAACCGCGATTGCGATCATAAGTCACCATGCCTTTATCCATCAGGTAGTGCATCGCCTGTTTAACCGGTGTGCGCGATGTATTAAGTGCCTGCGCCAATGCTGACTCGACCAGATGATGCCCCACCGCGAGTTGTTCACGTCTGACATAACTGATGACATCACGCACGATGCGTGCCTGCAACGGAGTGAGGGTTGTCATGGTTCCTTACCTGCCTGAATAACCAGTCGGTGATTATACCTGTTCCCCTTCAGGCTGGCAGTGCTGTGCGCAAAATTGTCTTTTATCAGCGTTAAAAGCGGCCATGAAATACAGGTTCGATGTTTTCTAGCTTTCTATGAAGTGGTGTCATTCCATTTATTGTCTTTTTTAAAGATAAAATGCAATATGATGACAAGGTAAACACCCAGTGAAAATAGGAAGAGACGATCAGTGACACCATCCACACATCCTTTACTGATTACCGGTCACCCGTTTGAATGGTTAGCTATTCCAGGACTGGGGCGGGTAGCCTGTACTTTTCTGCGGCATCAGCCGCCCCTCATCGTGGTATCCGCTGATGCGCTGATGTATCTGGAGGTGTCTGCCGAGGAAACACCGCTGGGTATATGGGAAACGGTACGTGTTTTTGGCGCGGCAGCGCTATCGCGTTATATCGGAGAAAGTGCGCAGTATAGCCAACTGGCGGTGATCGACAGCCAGGAAGATGGCACGGAATGTACGCTACGGTTTGCCGTGCTCGGGCAACACGGATGGCAGCGTGGTGGTGTTGCCGCTTCGGTTGAGCACGCGATTAGTCAAGCGGCCTTGCTGCCTGATACGGTTGCCTGCGACGCTCTTCCTGTACCAGTACCGGCGACACTTGCCGTGATGCACCGCTATGCGATCCATAACTGAGTCGAGATTATGATGAATACTGTAGGATTGGGACTGGTGGCTACCGATCAGCTTTTAACAGTAAAGCCAAGGAGCAGGTAGCTGGTATCACTGTCCGGTACCCGCAACAATGGTGGTATTGCGTAGTCTGTGCGAAATACCGAGGAATGTCCTTTTCCCCGGTATCGGTAGGGATTAATTGGCGATATTATGTCAAGTATCTGATGACGCAACATGCCCCAAATTGTTTTTGATTTGGGCGTTGATGTCATCGAGTAACTGATAACGGCGTTGGTACTGGGCCCGCTTCTTGCTGGGTACTTCTTCCAGCGTTTTGCGTGTAATCGTCAGCGGAAGCTGGTACAACCCCTGTGCGTTTCTGCTCGCGTTTACGGAAAACCAGAATTCGCTGTAACTGGAAAAGCGGACTTTATTTTTACGGTAGCTATAACGCAGGTTTTGATACACATGGTTTTCATCACCGACCGCTAGAATGCACTTGATACCGGTGAGCGCCGCAACTGTCAACAGACATTCCAGCAGTAGACGTTTGGGAAACAGTCCAAAGCAGGCTTTTGACGCATCTTTAGTCAGTTCCCGTGTGTGTTCGTTGCCCTTTCCCTGCAAACCACCAATCATTATAGTGAGCTGATTTTGGTTGCTAATCACTGAAAACGTCAGTGAAGCCAGGACCACATCGTTAAAGCGAATACGCAGTGTGGCCTCTCCTTCTTTGTCGTAGCGTGAATTGCTGCAAATCAGGGAAAAGTTTTCGCCATTCTTGCCGGAAAAACGTGCCAGGCAGTAATCATCCTGACTGAGCAGTGCCTGCTTCAGAAATGGATTAACCAGTTGCTGCACGAAGGTGTAGTGCGTACAGATAGCATCGGCCCGTTCATCTGCACGCAACGTAGCATACAGGTAAGGTCGATGGACTTTGGTAGGCAGCATTGGGTGAATTCTTACCGCTTTCTGCATTGCAGGAATATCAATAATGTTTTGCAGATGACGTAAAGTTATCGATGGCATTAACAAGGAGCGAAATAAGAATTTCGCTTTTATATCCGTTGCACGCCAGATTTTCTCAGAGAGAAAGTTGCCATTCAGAAGATGAACAAATAATGATAGTGCAGATGTGTTTTCCATGAGCATACCCCTGTGAAAGCGTGCTAAAAATAACCACAGGGGAGCGGATGCCCGATAACAATGCATTACCGTAATACTCAAGCTCAAGAACCCTGTCATGCTAACAGGCGATATCATCAACACTCGCACTGTATATGGCTGGGGATTATAGTGATGGTGAAAAAAATAAAAATCATAACCCCCTGGCTGTTGAGTATTGATTTAGCGAAAATAATAAATACCGGCTTATCGTCATTCTGTTTGGGGTTGATTTAAACTTTATATCCGAAGGTGCGTTACAATACGGGATCTGTACAGAGTAATGCCATCTTAGCAATGGGATAATCGTTACAGTATCGATGGGTGACCCCGCCCTCATTGGACGGGGTAATGATGATCTATCAGGCTCGCATTATTTCAGGTAGGCGTTGTACATCCAGATTTGTTTTTCCTGCTCCTGGATGTAATCGGTCATCAGCGACGCGGTGCCCTCATCACTGGCTTCTGCCGCCAGTGGCAGGATTTCCCGCTGTTGTTGCAACAGCACGGCGTAACCAGCCAGCAACCCTTCCAGCGTTTTCTTTCCATCAGTAGCGTTGACGTCTTCTTTGATATCGGCCACTTTCAGATAGTCGCTATACGCATGCAACGGCTGTCCGCCCAGCGCCAGAATACGCTCTGCCAGTTCATCGATTTTCAGCAGTAGTTCGTTGTAGATTTCCTCAAACTTAGCATGAAGTTCGAAGAAAGCTGCGCCGGAAATATTCCAGTGATAGCCGCGTACATTCATGTAAAGAATCTGGTAGTTGGCCAGCAAGGTGTTCAGTTTGGCGGAAATTTTCTCAGATTGCTGTACATCAAGACCAATCGGACTTTTTTTCTTCTTACTGCCTGACATATAACGCTCTCCTTTGTGTCAATCGCGTATGTATTCGCTATGAACAGCCGTCCGGCATATGCTCACTTACCGGGCGGCGTGACAGCTTTCACATCATAGACCATAAGTCTTACCCACTCTACCGGCTGGGCACGACGGGTTGACTCTCATTTGTAAAATCTGACTACCACAGGTAAACCTGACAGTCATTTATAAAACGATTCTGTGGATAAACGTTTGCAGCGCATCACTATTTTTGTACGGCATCCCATGTTGATAACCGAAGAGACCTGTTGGGAGGGGAAGCGCACCGGTAGGTTATTCATTCGTGGTATGAGTAAAAAAAGCACATACCTTTGAACAGAATATGTTCTGACCACAACCTGGCTCGTCATCCCTCATGAGAGGGGAATTGATTTCCGGGAATGGCAAGTACACTGTGTTTTATCAATGCATTCATCATTTACCCATTGAAGGTTATAGGTTTATATCCATATATTTTTCTTCCCCGACTGATCGTATTATTCGCGCCGGGATATTCATCCAGGGATTATCGGGATGTTGGATGAATACCCTAGTTATTTAGGGAGAATTATAATGATATTTATCGGGTTTTAGAAAATGAGGGTAAATCCTTTTACGGCGTCATGGAGTCGAAATGGTAATCTTTTGTGTCATGGTCATTGGATCATTCGTTATCTGGAACGCGAAGTTGAATTGCCGGAGAAATATCGCGATCAGCATTTAGGAACGCTGGGGATTTATTCGGTGATTGACCCTGACGATGAGCTTTACCGGGATGGGGTGGATGAGGACGATTGGATACTGGAAAACGTTGACTGGCTGGCGGACTGTTTTGAACAGCATCAGGTACCGATTGAGGAAGACTATTTTCGCTTTTTCTATCAGGCGGTGAATCCGCATGACTGGCGCTGCACCAGCTGTGCCGGGTGCATGTAATACGTCATCACATCAATATATATCCGGGCCGGTAATCCGCGCTAACCGCTCCCGTGGGCCGGGAGCGGCTTGGATATTACCGGAAAGGCGGCTCGTTGAAGGTGCGCAGTTTGCGCGAATGCAGGTGTTCTGCCTCAGCGCGCAGCAGGTCTACCGCGCGGATGCCAATCTGCAAATGCTCGGAAATCGCGCCTTCATAGAAGCGGTTTGCCTGTCCGGGCAGCTTAATCTCCCCATGCAGTGGCTTGTCTGACACGCACAGCAAGGTGCCGTATGGCACTCGGAAGCGATACCCTTGTGCGGCGATAGTCGCGCTTTCCATATCGACCGCGACTGCCCGGCTGAGGTTGAAACGCAACGCCGAGGCGGAGTAGCGCAACTCCCAGTTGCGGTCATCGGTGGTCACTACTGTGCCGGTGCGCAGGCGCTGCTTCACTTCTTCGCCCGGCATGCCGCTAACCTGCTTGGTGGCATCGTACAACGCGCGCTGCACTTCGGCGATGCTGGGGATCGGGATATCCGGCGGCAGTACTGAATCCAGCACATGGTCATCGCGCAGGTAAGCGTGCGCCAGTACATAATCGCCGATGCTCTGACTTTCCCGCAGGCCGCCACAATGGCCGATCATCAGCCAGGCGTGCGGTCGTAGTACCGCCAGATGGTCACAGATGGTTTTTGCATTCGATGGCCCAACGCCGATGTTCACCAGCGTAATGCCCCGTCCTTCGCGTGAGATAAGGTGATAAGCTGGCATCTGGTGGTTTTTCCATGCCAGGTCGGATACCGCCTGCTGCGGGTTTTCCGTATCGGCGGTGATCAGCGCGCCACCTGCGCAGGCTAATGCCTGATACGGGCTGGCGGGATCGGCAATGTGGTCGCAAGCCCAGCGTACGAACTCATCGACGTATCGGGTGTAGTTGGTAAACAACACGAACGGCTGGAAGTGCTCGGCGCGGGTGCCGGTATAGTGGCGCAGGCGAGCCAGCGAGAAATCAGTACGCAGTGCATCGAAATGCGACAGCGGGAAATGATCGAGTGTCTGCAACAAACCATCGGCGGTTTCATCGCCGATCAGTGCCAGCGACGGGGTAGGGAAATGCTGCGCCAGTGCGACACTCATCGAACGGTCCAGCTTTAGGTTCGCGCCATCGATCACATACGGATAAGGGATCTCCTTGTCTGACGGCACCACGTCGATAGTCGCTGAATAATCGTTTTCCAAAATAGCCAACTGTTCTGCCAGATAGTGGCGGAACAACTGTGGCCGTGTGACCGTGGTGCGGTAACTGCCGCCGTGGGTAAGGCGACCGTAGGCACGGGTCTTGCTGTGCTTTTGCGACAGCCCATCCCAACTGATACGCAGTTCCGGGTAAACAAACAGCCCATTGGCGCGAGCCTCGGCATCTGGCGGAGTACCGTGAGTAATAAAATCACCGATTGCGGTGCGCAGCGCTTTGACTGAGCGCTCATACAGCGCTTCCAACTGGTCCAGCGCTTCGCTGGCGGACAAGCCAGCGCCTGGTGCACAACTCATCTTCGCTCCTTTCTTGTCATGCGATTAATGCGATGGCGGATGCCATGCCGTAGGCTCATTGTGGCACAGCGCACATCACGGCACGATGGGAGAAAAGTGAATTTGAAAAGTGGGGGCTGGCATTTTTGCAGGAAAGCCAAATGTGATTAATGTCACAAAAAGTGGCTATCCATCAGGTCGTTTTTTAATCCATTGCAGAACAAATGCAAAATCTGCGCAATTTCTTGCTCACTTTCCAGCATAAATCCCTGTTTGCGCAATGGATGCCGTTTTTTCGGGAAGTCTGCGCAATTTTTTGCTCAAATTTGACTTAGGGAAAATGACGATATTATTTTTCCCTTTAAAAACAATGCAATAAAAGTTGGCATAGTCATTGCTTTATGAACGGTGAAGTCACATCTAATCGTTCAACAACAAGGAGCAAGACTATGCCAACCCCATGTTATATCAGCATCGAAGGTAAAACTCAGGGCAACATCACCGCCGGTGCCTTCACCTCCGACTCCGTAGGTAACATCTACGTGCAGGGCCACGAAGACGAGATGCTGGTGCAGGAATTCAAACACATCGTCACCGTCCCGACCGACCCGCAGTCCGGCCAGCCTGCCGGTCAGCGCGTGCACAAACCGTTCAAGTTCACCGTCGCGCTGAACAAGGCCGTCCCGCTGCTGTATAACGCGCTGGCCTCCGGCGAAATGCTGCCGACCGTGACCCTGAAGTGGTACCGCACCTCTGTCGAAGGCAAGCAGGAGCACTTCTTCACCACCAAACTGACCGACGCCACCATCGTCGACATCAACAACCAGATGCCGCACTGCCAGGACCCGTCCAAGCAGGATTACACCCAGCTGATCGAAGTGTCGCTGGCGTACCGCAAAATCGACTGGGAACACACCGTGGCCGGGACTTCCGGCTCTGACGACTGGCGCGCGCCGATCGAAGCGTAATGGCCATCAACCCGGACTCCGGTCCGGGTTTTTCTGTTTTTGTCTGTGCTGAGCGATGGTGACCCCATCGCTGAGTGCAGGCGCATTCATTGTGATAGTGCACTGACACACGGCACAGACCGGGTGTGCGGTAGCTATGGAGCCGGGGAAAGGAGGAAACAGGGTGGCCAACAGTACAGGATTGCAGTTTACCGTGAAAATCGGCGCATTGGCGGACACCACCTTCGCGGTGGTGGATTTTGAGCTGAGCGAGGCGCTGAACCAGCCGTTTGCGCTGTCGCTGAGCCTTGCCAGCAGTCAGGCGGATATCGACTTTGGCGCGGTGTTGGACCAGCCATGCGAGCTGCTGGTGTGGTACGAAGGCGAACTGCAGCGCCGGGTCAGCGGTATCGTCAGCCGCTTTGCCCAGGGCGACACCGGTTTTCGCCGCACCCGCTATCAGGCCGAGGTGCGCCCGGCGCTGTGGCGGCTCGGTCTGCGTACCAACGCCCGCATCTTCCAGACCAAAAAACCGGATGAGATCATCACCGAACTGTTGCAGGAAGCCGGTATCAGCGATTTTGCCTTTGCCCTGCGCCATGAGCATGCGGCACGTGAATACTGTGTGCAGTACCGCGAAAGCGACCTGGCGTTTATCAACCGGCTGGCCGCAGAAGAAGGGATGTTCTACTACCACGAATTTGAGGCTGGCAAGCACCGGGTGGTGTTCGCCGACGATGCCGGTGCGCTGACCAAAGGCCCGGAGCTGTTCTTCAATCTCGCTACACAGGGGCTGAGTGAAGGGGCGTATGTGCGCCGTTTCCGTTATGCCGAGGCGGTGAGCACCGCTGAGGTGGAACTGAAGGATTACAGCTTCAAAACCCCGGCATATGGCCTGTCGCACAAGAAAACCAGCAACGAACTGGCGCACCAGCGCGAATCCTACCAGCACTTTGATTACCCCGGCCGCTTCAAACTGGACCCAAGCGGCAAGGCGTTTACCGGCTACCGGCTGGATGCGCTGCGTGCGGATGCGATAACCGGTGTGGGCGAGTCGAATGCCGCCGAACTGAGGCCGGGCAGCACCTTTACCCTGACCGAGCACCCGAACCCGGTGTTTAACCTGGCCTGGCAGGTGGTGGCGGTGACCCACAGCGGCCAGCAGCCGCAGGCGCTGGAAGAAGAAAGCGGCGGCGAGCCGACCACCATTAGCAACAGCTTCGAGGTGGTGAAAGCCACCACCACCTGGCGTGCGGCCATGCCGTACAAGCCGATGGTGGACGGCCCGCAGATTGCCATGGTCGTCGGCCCGGCGGGTGAAGAGATTTACTGTGATAAATTTGGCCGGGTGAAACTGCAATTCCCGTGGGACCGCTACGGCGCCAGCGACGACCAGAGCTCCTGCTGGGTGCGGGTCAGTCAGGGCTGGGCCGGTGGTCAGTACGGCTTGATCGCCATTCCGCGCATCGGTCATGAAGTGGTGGTGAGTTTTCTTGAAGGCGACCCGGATCAGCCGATTATCACCGGTCGCACCTTTCATGCGACTAACCCGACGCCGTATGTCTTACCGGAGCATAAAACCCGCACCACCTTGCGTACCGATACGCACAAAGGCAGCGGATTCAACGAACTGCGGTTTGAAGATGAAGCGACCCGGGAGCAAATCTATCTACACGCGCAAAAAGACATGGATGCGGTGATTAACAACATTCATCGCCAGAGTGTCGGGTTAGATCAACATCTGAGCGTGGCGAATGACCAGTTCGAGCGGGTCGATCGTCATAGCCATCGCACCATCGGGCAGGATGACTTTGAGCAGATTGGTCAGGATCACCATCAGTCAATCGGGCGTCATTTCGTGCAACGCATCACCCAGTCATTCAAGCGCTTTATTGGTGGCGGCGAGATTACCCGTATTGACGGCAGCCGCCAGACCACGTTGTCCGGTTCGGAAGAGACCTTAATCGGCGCACATCAGCGCGTGTTGGTGAATACCGACAGTTACCTCAAAGCGGCGGATATCGTGCTGGAAGCCGGACAATCGCTGACCATTAAAGCGCCCGGCGGGTTTATTAAGATTGACGGCGCGGGTGTCATCATTTCTGGCACGCTGGTGAAAATTAACGACGGTGGTTCCGCCGGGGCGGGTACGGCGCCAGTGTCCATCGAACCCGAGTCCCCCACCAGACCGACGCTGCCTGATGCGCCGGACCGGCGTTAAGGAGCCATCATGCCAGGAGCTGCACGTTTAGGAGACAGTTGTGCTGGTCACGGCTGTTTTCCCGCTACCCCGGTCATTGCGGGCAGTGGCGATGTGATTATCAATGGCAAACCGGCGGCGCGTAAAGGCGACGCGGTGTTACTGCACGCCTGTCCCTGCCCGAACATGCCGCACGGTGTGCACAGTCGGGCGATTTCCGCCGGTTCCGGCACGGTGATTATCAACGGTAAGCTGGCCGCCCGTATCGGTGATGCCATCGGTTGCGGCGGGTCAGTGGCGGCAGGAAGCGGGGATGTGATTATTGGCGACACACCTTACCAGTCGCCGGTGAAATCCTGTGCGGAACAGTCCGCAAAAAGTCGGGCCCCACTGTTGGCGCTTACGCCGATGTTACTACCCGCCATGATGGAGTGGGCCGCGACTGCCGAACTACCGGTGCTGGATGAAGCGCTGACCGTATTACAGCGTAAAGATCGCTATCTGGCGCGGGCCAGGCTGGCGCAACAAGCATCGGCTATGCCGGGCCTGAAATATGCCGCCACCCGACTGGCGTTTAATAATGACAGTATCTTGCGTGCTGAAGCGGCGCAGTATGTTTACTCTGTGGATGAATTCCGCCGAGGTGCGAGGTCGGTATTACCTAAATCCCCCGTCGGATTGGATTTGATTAATCCAGATAGCGTGACAGGGCTAAAAGATGCGGTATTTATGGATAAAAATACCGGCTTTGGCGCAGCGCTGTTTAAATCCTCGATAAATGGCGAAACCATGCTGACATACCGGGGAACTAATAATGCTGTGACAGGAAAACAAGATTGGATGACCAATTTATCGCAAGGAATGGGGAAAGAATCAGCTCAATATAGTCAGGCTATGGATTTAGCAAAAATGGTGAAACGCTCAATGTCACCGGCACCATCAATTGTTGGTCATTCATTAGGTGGTGGGCTAGCTTCTTCTGGGGTTGGTGTTACCGGATTAAAAGGATACACCTTTAATGCGGCTGGATTGCATGAAAATACAGTGGCACGTGTAGGTGGTATGGGATTAGATAAAATCGGGTCACTTATTAAAACTCAAGCAGTAGATGGTGAAATCCTGACTATGGCTCAGACGTATGGTAAAGCGGCATTGCCGGGACTGTTGTCGGGTGCAGGGGCATTGATTGGAGGCGGTGTCGGTGCTGTTGTGGGTGGAATTGCTGGCGCTGCGACATTATTGAGTGGGGCCTTGCCTAAAGCGGCCGGGAATATGATGCCGTTGCCTGCATCAGGCGGCTCTCCGTTAGCACGCCATGGTATGGATCAGGTTATTGCGGGTATTGAGAGCCAGAAAAAGGATGATATTGGTAGTATTACTAAGGCACTTAAGGGGGCGTAATGCAATGGCTCAAATGGTTGGGGATACTGATTATTGGAATATTAACCGCCTGTCAGGCAGGAGGGCAGAATATGCAGGCCAGTGAGTTTTTTAAACCACCGATGGTGAATGTGTTATCCAGTATCCAGAAAGGTGATGAAGCCGCAGCCCGACAACAGTTGTCGCAGGGGGTAAACCTGAACGTATTGGGTGCTGAAGGGATTACCCCTCTATTGTGGCTGATGATGCAACAGGACAAGGACGGTGCCAGACTGGCGTTAAAACTGGGTGCGGACCCTAATTTTCGAACGGGTACAGGCACGACGGCTGTCAATATGGCCGCTGGCGCGAAATCACCTGAATGGTTGAAAATGATGCTCGATGCTGGTGGTGATCCTAATTCCCTCGATCACAACAAGGTACCAGCGCTATTTAATGCGATAGCGGAAGAACGTTGGGCGGATATCAAATTGCTCGTTGAGCGTGGTGCTGATGTCAATATAGTCGATGGGCCAGGCCGTAACAGTGCACATTATGCAGCCTATTTGAACAAATATGATGTGACTTACTGGTTAATCGAAAAGGGGGCTGACATTCACCCCTATGATGCAACAGGAAGTAATCTGGCATGGACGGTAGAAGATAGTTTATCACTTATGGATCATAGCTCGCCATATTATCCCTGGGCGCTGAAAGTAAAGCAGTTATTACAACAACGTGGTATCAAATTCCCTCCTTTATCGCCAGCGGAAGTACGGGAACGTCGCGCTAAGGGAGAATCCCTTTGAAGTGGTGGCACTGGCTGCTGGCTTGCCTGCCGCTGCTAACTGCCTGTCAGGCAGGGGGGCGCAGTATGCAGGCCAGTGAATTGTTTCAGCCGCCGATGGCGACATTACTGCAAACTATCCGCAAAGGTGATGAAGCGGAAGCCCGGCGTCAGCTTGCTCAGGGGCTGAACTTGAATATTCA
Source organism: Dickeya oryzae (assembly GCF_009372235.1). Lineage (GTDB taxonomy): Bacteria > Pseudomonadota > Gammaproteobacteria > Enterobacterales > Enterobacteriaceae > Dickeya > Dickeya oryzae. The sequence continues at coordinate 138,832 of NZ_ML762923.1, forward strand.
GGGCAAAGAAGGGATTACACCGCTACTGTGGCTGATTTATGAAACGCAGGATAAGAATGCGGTACGGCTGGCGTTAAAACTGGGTGCTGACCCGAATTATAAAGATGGTTTTGGAGATAGTGCGGTCAATACCGTTTCTGGTGCAAAAGATCCTGAATGGTTAAAAATGATGCTTGATTCAGGGGGAAATCCAAATGCTATAGATAGAAGAGGGCAACCAGCGTTATTTAGTGCTATAGGTGAAGAGAGTTGGTCTGATATTAAACTACTGGTAGAAAGAGGTGCTGATATTAATTTGGTTGATAAGCACAATATCAACAGTGCGCACTATGCGGCTTATCTGAATAAATATGAAATCGTTTATTGGTTAGTTGAGCACGGAGTAAAAATCGATAATTATTCAGATACTGGGAGTAGTCTGGCATGGAGAGTTCATGACAGCCTGTCGACAATCGACCATCAAAATACGGCTTATCAATGGGCCGTGAAAGTCAAACAGCAATTACAACAACGTGGCATTAGATTCCCTCCTTTATCTCCGGCAGAGGTTCAGGATAAGTGGGAAAAAGGAGAGTCCCTTTGAAGTGGTGGCACTGGCTGCTGGCTTGCCTGCCGCTGTTAACCGCCTGTCAGGCAGGGGGGCGCAATATGCAGGTCAGTGAATTGTTTCAGCCGCCGATGGCGACATTACTGCAAACTATCCGCAAAGGTGATGAAGCGGAAGCCCGGCATCAGCTTGCTCAGGGGCTGAATCTGAATATTCAGGGTAAGGAAGGTATTACACCTTTACTTTGGTTAGTCATGCAAAAGGATAAATCTGCTACTCAATTAGCATTAAAACTAGGTGCAGATCCTAATTTCCGTGCAGGTAATGGAAATAATGCTGTTAATATGGTTGCTGGTGCGAAATCGCCTGAATGGTTGAAGATGATGTTAGATGCCGGTGGTAATCCTAATTCTATGGATGCCAATAAATCACCTGTGTTATTCAGTGCAATCAATGAATCACGATGGGATGACATTAAGCTTCTTGTTGAACGAGGTGCTGATCTTAATTTAGAAGATGCACAAAAGCGGAATAGTGCTCTATATGCAGCGTATATTAACGAGTATGAAACGGTATATTGGCTTATTGATCATGGTGCGAAAGTAGATACTTATTCTGCAACAGGTGGAAGCCTGGCATGGAGAGTCCATGACAGTCTATCGATAGTTGCTAATAACTCTCCAAATTACTCATGGTTGCTAAAGGTTAAACAGCAATTACAACAACGTGGCATCAAATTTCCCCCATTATCGCCAGAGGAAGTGCGGGAACGTCGTGCTAAGGGAGAACCCCTTTGAAGTGGTGGCACTGGCTGCTGGCTTGCCTGCCGCTGTTAACCGCCTGTCAGGCAGGAGGGCGTAGTATGCAGGCCAGTGAATTGTTTCAGCCGCCGATGGCGACATTACTGCAAACTATCCGCAAAGGTGATGAAGCGGAAGCCCGGCGTCAGCTTGCTCAGGGGCTGAACTTGAATATTCAGGGTAAGGAAGGGATTACGCCGCTGCTATGGTTGATTTATGAAACGCAGGATAAGGATGCGGTACGGCTAGCGTTAAAACTGGGTGCTGACCCGAATTATAAAGACGGCTCAGGAGACAGCGCAGTAAACCGGGTATCAGGTGCTCGGGATCCAGACTGGCTGCGTATTGTTCTGGATGCAGGTGGAAATCCGAATTCGATAGGACGACTTGAGCAACCGGCGTTATTTAGTGCGATAGGTGAAGAGCGTTGGGCTGATATCAAACTGTTGGTAGAACGAGGGGCTGATATAAATTTAAAAGATAGTTTGGATAGAAATAGTGTGTTGTATGCTGGGTACTTGAATAAATATGAAATTGCATATTGGCTAATAGAAAAGGGCGCTGATATTACCATATATGATGCGACAGGTAGTAATATGGCATGGACTGTGGAAGATAGTTTATCTGTCATGTCACATAATGCGGCGTCGTATCCATGGGGTATTAAGGTAAGAGAATTGCTACAGAAACGCGGGGTGAAATTTCCTCCGTTATCTCCTGCAGAAGTACGGGAACGTCGCGCTAAGGGAGAACCCCTTTGAAGTGGTGGCACTGGCTGCTGGCTTGCCTGCCGCTGTTAACCGCCTGTCAGGCAGGAGGGCGCAGTATGCAGGCCAGTGAATTGTTCCAGCCGCCGATGGCGACATTACTGCAAACTATCCGCAAAGGTGATGAAGCGGAAGCCCGGCGTCAGCTTGCTCAGGGGCTGAACTTAAATACTCAGGGTAAGGGAGGGATTACACCGCTACTGTGGCTAATTTATGAAACGCAGGATAAGGATGCGGTACGGCTGGCGTTAAAACTGGGTGCTGACCCGAATTATAAAGATGGTTCAGGCGACAGCGCAGTAAATCGGGTATCAGGTGCTCGGGATCCAGACTGGCTGCGCATGGTTCTGGATGAAGGTGGAAATCCGAATTCGATAGGACGACTTGGTCAACCGGCATTATTTAGTGCAATAGGTGAAGAACGTTGGGCAGATATTAAACTGTTGGTCGAGCGTGGAGCCGATGTCAATTTAGTCGATGGACAAAAAACAACAAGTGTCCATTATGCAGCCTATTTAAATAAGTATGATATTGCGTATTGGCTTATTGAACATGGTGCTAAAGTTGATACTTATTCTGCAACAGGGGGGAGTCTGGCGTGGCGGGTGCATGAAAGCCTGTCAATTATGGCGCAGAGTTCACCGCAGTATTCTTGGTTATTAAAGGTTAAACAGCAATTACAACAACGTGGCATTAGATTCCCTCCTTTATCTCCGGCAGAGGTTCAGGATAAGTGGGAAAAAGGAGAATCCCTTTGAGATGGTGGCACTGGCTGCTGGCTTGCCTGCCGCTGTTAACCGCCTGCCAGACAGGAGGGCAGAATATGCAGGCCAGTGAGTTTTTTAAACCACCGATGGTGAATGTGTTATCCAATATCCAGAAAGGTGATGAAGCCGCAGCCCGACAACAGCTGGCGCAAGGGGTAAACCTGAACGTATTGGGTGCTGAAGGGATTACCCCTCTATTGTGGCTGATGATGCAGCAGGACAAGGACGGTGCCAGACTGGCGTTAAAGCTGGGTGCGGACCCTAATTTTCGAACGGGGACAGGCACGACGGCTGTCAATATGGCCGCTGGTGCGAAATCACCTGAATGGTTGAAAATGATGCTCGATGCCGGTGGTGATCCGAATTCCCTCGATCACAACAAGGTACCTGCCTTATTTAGTGCGATTAATGAAGAACGTTGGGCTGATATCAAATTATTGGTCGAGCGTGGTGCAGACGTGAATTTGACTGATGGTCAAAAAACGACGAGCGCACATTACGCTGCTTATATTAATCAATATGAAATCGCATATTGGCTAATAGAGCACGGCGCTAATATTAATACGTATTCTGCGACAGGGGCGAGTCTGGCATGGACGGTAGAAGACAGTTTATCGCTTATGGATCATCGGTCACCACATTATCCCTGGGCGCTGAAAGTAAAACAGTTATTACAACAGCGTGGCATTAAGTTTCCCCCATTATCGCCAGCGGAAGTACGGGAACGTCGTGCTAAAGGTGAATCGCTGTAAATAAAGCATTTCGGGTTGTCTCGTATTCTATTTCATCGCGTTGTAACGCGGTACGGCCAATTTTTTCTACGGTTCTTTCTCATTTTTCCTGACCCAATAGCGTTATTTAAAACTGAATAACGCTACTGGGCGTGCTTGTTAACTCTATTCATTATCCCAGTGAACATCATGCCAATAACGGGCTATACCCTGTTTGAACTCAGTCAGCATTGCGCGCAGCCACTCTATGCCATTGTCGACCCGATGCATTATCCGGCGTTGCCGGATTTCTGGCGTGCCTTTCAGCCACGGGCGGCGCAGATATGGCATCCCTTGCGTTTTGACGGTGCCGGTGACGACTGGCAGAACTGGGCACCGATGGTGGTGCTGGTGGAAGAAGGCGAGCCGGGAGAAACCCTGTTGCACTGGCTGGCGGACACACAACCGGCGCGCCATCAGGGGGTGATGCTGATGCATAGCGATCAACCCCTGAGTCGTGTGGTTGATTTCTGGCAACAACGCCTGCGGTGCCGTTATCCGGATGGCACGCTGGCACTGCTGCGCAGCTATGCGGCGGATGTGCTTCAACTCTGGTGGCAAACGTTGAATCACGACGAACAGGCGGCGTTTATGGGGCTGCTGACCTGCCTCTATCTACCGCTGAAAGAGGATGAGCCGGACGTACCTTGCCGCTATCAGGTGCTAACGAAACCGGATGAGACGCCGTTGAAGCCGACATCGCTGTCCGATGATTACCTGATCACCCTGAATCGCTACCAATTCTATCTGTTATCCAACGACAACCGCTTACACCGGCTGGCAAATGAACTGTTTCTGCATGTCAGTGCGCTGTACTGGGCCGAGCTGGATGTCGAGGTGGTAAAACGCCGCTTTCTCAGCGGTATTGCGCTGGCACAAGCGTGGTACCCACAAGCCTCGGAAGCGGAATGTGAAGCCTGGTCGGCTCACCGCTGGGTGATTGGCAGCGAGTTTTATCACCACCCGGTTTTTATACACCTGCTTGAGCGTTATTCACTGGGCGACAGCATTCGGATTTTCAAATCCGACTCCGCCAGGGTGGACGATGTTCGCCTTCATTATCACCGGCCCGGCTGGATGCGGGACGAATTACCGGATACGACGGAGGTTATGCCGTGAGTCTGTCTCACTCTTTTTTGACGCTGCAACCGGAAACCGAAGCCGACTGGCTGGCGCGGCTCAACGCCGGAGGATGTTTTGTGATTGCTGAGGCGGCACTCAACGACGCCGTGCCCTGGCTGGCGGAGCGATGGGGGGGAAGCCTGGAACAGACCCGGTTGTATTGGGGGGAGGCCGGGCGGGTGCATGCGTCGGTCTCGCCTTATTGCATTCCCGTTCACGCCACCAACTGGGCACAGGTACGCGAGCACGTACTAACGCAGGAAGGATGGGGCATCGGTGTGCAACTGGCGTGGTTTATGCAGGCCTACTCGCCGCTCGATCAACTGCGGGAACTGGTGAAACACCTGCGCCAGTGGAGCCTGGTTACGACGCAGGAAGGCGAGAGCGCGATTCTGCGCGTCAGTGACTGGCAGGTGGTTCAGCCGTTGTTGTTCGCCAGTACGGTGCAGGAAGCCACCGCGCTGTACGGGCCGATCGCCACATTTTGCGCGCTAGCGCCAGACGGCAGCCTGCAAACTCTGAGCCTGACGGAACGCGTCGCACACCCTCTGCCGGAGACCTTGCCGCGCCCGCTCAGTGAGGCGCAGTGGCAGGCGCTGCTGGCTCCCTCGCTGCGCAATACGCTGGAAGGGTACATGGCACACCTGCGAGAGCATCATACGCGCTGGCAGGACAGCGACGACGACAGCTTGCTGGATTTTACCCACCAGCAAACCGAACAAGCCCGTATTCAGGGGTTCAACAACGACCGCGATATCGTGCGTTATCTGGCGCTGGCCACCGAACTGACGCCAGCCTTCATTCAGCAGCCGTGGGCACAAACCATTTTGTCGCAGCCGGAGTATATTGGCGCGCACAACCGGATGGATCGCCTATACCAGGCAGCAATTGACCAACTGGACGACGCATAATCTAACAGGACGTTTTCATGAGCGAGAATAAAAAAGCAACGCTGATGTCGAGCGAAGAAGCCGCCAGTCAGAATTTTTCCACCGATAACAAAATCTCGGGTGGGTGCGCCAAATGTGGCTGCGAAGTGCTGATTCATTACCACTATGACTCGGGAAAACCGGTGCCCAACGCACCGTTTGTACTGATTGACAGCAATCAGACTGAAATTCACGGTAAAACTGATGCCAACGGGCTGTGCAAAATCTACGACATGGGCTGTGATGGTTTTACGCTGATGCTGGATGAAGGCTCGGATGACTTTACCCCCCGTGAAACCGTGGAAAACAACCCGGTATTACAGTCCAACCCGGCGTATGCCACGCTGGCAGGTGAGTATTTCACGCTGTTTCTGTTGCTGCGTAAGCAAGGACTGGTGAGCTATGACGCCGACGACAGCAGCGATCGCCATGTGGATGTGGACGGTGCCGGGCTGTTTACCTCCATTCCCAAAGAGTACCGCAAATCCTATGACCGCTTCTGGGAACTGGATAAGCGGGTTAATCGCGGTAGCCGCGATCTTAAACGGGCGGTCAATAAAATTCACCACAGTCTGGCGGCAGAAGTGGCGGACAAAGGCGGGGATGATAATGCGGCACTGATGCTGTTTTGCGAAATCGCGCTGGGGTTTATTCCCGTGGTTGGGCAGGCCATGGATGTGTACGCGATTGGCGAGTGGAGCTGGCAGTCGTATAAAGAACCGGCAAAACTGGATGACCCGTTACATCTCGCCGAAGGCGCGCTTTGTGCGATCGGCGTCATTCCTGGGTTGGGCGATGCGTTGAAGGTCAGCGGACGGGCGATCATCCGTGCGCTCAAAAAATCCACCCCCAAAGAGCTGCAGTTTGCCATCAAGACCATCCGCAGCCTGTCTGACGGTAATCTGGTCAAAGGGCTGACCAAACTGCGTTCTGAACTGCGACATTACGGCGCGCAGGCCAAAGATTTGTTGCTGAAAATTCATGCGGCGCTCAAACAGGTGCTGGCCGAGTCAAAATTGAAGAACAACTGGATCGTATCGCTGATGAAAGACAGCTTCAGCGCCATGATCACCGCGCTGGAAAAGCTGATCGCCAAATATGACAACGCGCTGGCATACATCGAAGCCAAATTCGATGAATTCATCGGTAAGGTTGTCACCCGTGTGACCGGCACCCCCCGACCGAAAGGCAGCATCGCGAAAGCCACCGCTGCACCCAAAACCACTGCTTCACCCAAAAACCCTACGCACGCAGAAAGCCAGTCCGCTAAACCCTCGGCACAGGGTGAGAGTAAAGCGACTCCGGCAGCGAAACCGAAAGAAGCCGCCAGTAAGAAAAAAACACGTCAGTCATCGGAAGGGATGGAAGACATCAACGCCGGGAGTAATAAGGGCGAGCATCCGGATAACACCCCACAGAAGAAAAAAGCCGGGGAGGACGACAAGGCGTGCAGCGCCAACAGCAAACACTGCCAGAGTGAGGGTGAGCCGGTGGATATGGCGACCGGCTACGTGGTGGACTGGCGCACCGATTTCACACTTGGTGGCCTGCTGCCGCTGGTGATGAAGCGCTATTACCGCTCTGGCGGCGAGCGCAAACCGGGGCTGCTGGGGGCGTTGTGGCGCAGCAACTGGGACATGAGCCTGACGCTGGAAAACGGTGTCGCCACCCTGACCGACGGTGAATTCAACCAGGCGGTATTTGTGCTGCCCGAAGAGGGGGAACAGAGCCGGGCGGCGTCCAACCCGTCATGGCGGCTGAGCCGCCAGCAAGGGCAACTGGTGTTACAGCACGTAGACGGGCTGCGCTACCGCTTTGAGCACGCACTGGGGCTGCACCTGTGCCTGACCGCTATTGAAGACCGGTCGGGCAATCGCATCACCTTATTGTGGGATCGTTCCGAACTGTGCTGGGTTAGCCTGCCGGACGGGCGGCTGGTCCACGTGGAAACACAACGGCGGCGGATAACCAGGCTGACGCTGTGCGACGAGCACCGCCAGCCGCTGAAAACGCTGGTCAGTTATCAGTATGATGCGCAAGGCTATTTGCTGAACGTGCGGGCGGGTGAAGGGCGCAATTTCGACTATCACTACTCCCCGCAGGGTTGGCTGCTGCGCTGGTCAGATTTAGCGCACACCTGGGTTGAGCACGAGTACGACGCCGCGGGGCGCTCGCGGCGTGACCGCACGGCGGGCGGGTTCTGGCCGGGCGAGTTTCGTTACGACGATGACGCCTTCACCAGCCATTACCACAGCGGGTTTGGTGGCGTCACCACCTATGTCCGCGATGCGCGCAACAACATTCTGCTGCGCCGGGAGCCGGACGGCGGGGAATACCGCTTCGAGTGGGTGGATAACCAGCTGGTGGCGGAGATTGACCCGCTGGGTGGACGCACCGAATATCAGCGCAACGACTGGGGGCAGGTGACGGCGGTGACCCTGCCGGACGGGGCCACGCATCGCTATGATTACGATGATGACGGCCAGTTGCTGGCCTATACCGACCCGATGGGCAGCACCTGGCGTTATACCCGCGATGCGGCAGGGCGGGTGGAAACAGCGAGCGACCCGGAAGGGCGGACGTGGCAGCACCGCTATTCATCGCAGGGGCTGTTATCGGGCGTGACCGGGCCGGACGGCCGGGTGCAGCGTTATCACTACAACCGTCGTGGGCTGCTGGAGCGTCTGGAAGCGGAAGGCACCTCACCGGTGACCTTCTTCTACGACGGCCATGACCGGCTGACGGAGCGGCACATTGCGCATGAACAGGGCGTGCAGGTGCGGCGGTGGGTGTACGAAGGCGGTCGTGAGACGCCGGAGAAGGTGATTTACGAAGACGGCAGCGAAACCCGGTTTGGTTACGACGGTGAAGGGAACCTGACGTCGGTGACGGATGCGCTGGGCCAGCGTTACCAGTTCCGCTACGGCGCGTTCGACAACCTGCTGGAGGCGACCGACCCGCTGGGGGCGAGCGTCCGCTATCATTACAATGCGGAGTCGGAATTCGCCGGGGTGACCAACAGCCAGGGTCAGACGTGGCAGTACCGGTTTGACACGGCGGGCCGGCTCAGCGAGGAGCGGCATTACGATGGCCGGGTGTACCGTTATGACTATGACGTGGCGGGGCAACTGGCGAGCCGACAGGCACCGGACGGCAGCCGACTGGTGTACGGGTATGACGCGGTCGGTCGGCTGAGCGTGATTGCGGCGGTGCGGGCCGACGGGGCCAGCGAGGGCACGACAACCTTTGCCTATGACCTGTCGGGGCGGCTGCTGAAGGCGGCGAGCCCGGACGCGGTGGTGGAGTATGCGTACAACCGCGCCGGACAGGTGGTGAGCGAGACGGTCAACGGCGAGGTGGTGGCGTCAGGGTATGACGCGGCGGGGCAGCGCAGTGCGGTGTCGGGGCTGCTGGCGTCGCTGAGCCTGGGGTGGCAGGGTGGCCGTCTGACGACGCTGGGCATCGGTTCGCACCAGCCGCTGACGTTCAGCCACACGGCGTCGGGGGAGGAGCGGCAGCGCAGCAACGGGGCGGGCTTCGCGCTGCGGCACGAGTGGAGTGCGACGGGGTTGCTGTCGCGTCAGGCGCTGGACGGCGTGAGCGGGGTGCTGGAGCGGCGTTACCAGTACGATGCGCTGGACCGTCTGACGGGCATCAGCGACAGCCACTGGGGCGAGCAGGCGCTGCGGCTGAACGGCACGGGCCAGGTGGTGGCGGAGCGGCGTGAGCAGGGTCGGCAGCAGCAGGCGCGGCTGTTTGGTTACGACAGTGAGCAGAACCTGTGCGAGATATCGGCGATAGTGCCGGACGGGGCAGGCAGGCTGTCGACGGCCAATGCGGTGGTGCAGGCCTCTTCGGGTTATGATGCGGCAGGGCGGGTGGTGATGCGTGGCGACAGCCGGTATCAGTACGACGCCTGCGGTCGGCTGGTGAACAAACGGGAAAGCCGCGCCGGTTTTCGGCCACGGGAAACGCAGTTCGAGTGGGACGCGCAGGACCGGCTGGTGAGGGTGAGGCTGCCGGACGGGGCGCGGTGGCGGTACCGTTACGACGCGTTCGGCCGTCGAATCAGCAAGGTGTGCGAGGGCCAGGCGCCGTCGGCGCAGGCGGTAGCGCGGGTGGCGTACCGGTGGGACGGCGACCAGCTGTCGGGCCAGACGCAGTACTGTGCGGACGGGAGTGTGGCGCGGGCGGTGCAGTGGGTGTACGAGCCGGGGAGTTTCCGGCCGCTGGCGCAGGTAGAGGAGAAGGGAGAGCGCACGCAACTGCACTACATCGTGACGGACCTGACGGGAACGGCGCGGGAGCTGTGCAGCGAGACGGGCGAAGTACACTGGCGGGGCGAGCAGGGGCTGTGGGGGGCGCACCGGGAAGAGAAAATCCCTGTCCCGTTACGGCGCTGGCTGGGCGATGCGGCGAACGAGGAAGTGTACTGCGAGCTGCGCTATCAGGGGCAGGTGTACGATAGCGAGACGGGGTTGTATTATAACCGGCATCGGTACTACGACCCGACGCTGGGGCAGTATATCTCGGCGGACCCGATAGGTTTAGCGGGAGGGCTGAGGCCGCAGGGGTATGTGACAAATCCGATGGAATGGATTGACCCGCTAGGGTTGGTTGGATGTCCAGTTAAGAAATATGAGGTCAGTACTTATAATGATCTGAAAAATCGTTCGGTGAGTGGTGATGAATTGGATATACATCACGCTATGCAGAAACATCCTGCTGGACAAGTTGTTCCTGGCTACGATCCTAAAACTGCTCCATCTATTGCTATTCCGAAGGTAGAGCACCAAGAGATTCCAACGATGAAAGGTCCATATACTGGATCAGCCAGAGATCTTTTAGCAAAAGATATTAAGGATCTTAGAGAATATACAAATGCCCCTGCTTCTTCTATAAAAGAACTGATCAAACTTAATAAAGAAATGTTCCCTGACGCTTTTAAAAAGCTTCCTAGAAAATGAAGGTGAATATATGAATGCTGAACAATTTGTTGATGTTATAAGAAAAGTGGTTACGGAATCATCGGTTAAAGGTATTGAATCGATATTAGAGTCTCCACCTGGGCGGAAGCCAAGGAAGGATTTATTAGAAATGTCAGCGTACTACAATGAAAGAACGGATGAGGAAAAGGAAGTAATAAATAAAATAATAAGACTCTCCGTAGATAATGCGGTTTTTGGTTTTTTATGTGTTTTGGATGGTGTGAGAGCTATTGAAGATGAGGAAGAAAAAGGAACTCTTTCTCTAATTTATAAGAAAAATGAAGAAGTGATTTTAAATAAGGACGAAGATCTACACGATTATTACAACGCTGTTTAATAAAAAGCCGGAAGTGATCCAACGATCCTTCCGGCTTTTTTCTATTTAACTGTCAGCGTGATTATGCCAGCATCACATCCGGTTCAGCCCGAATAATGATCTTACCGGGCAGCGCTTCAATGCTGAACGGTGGGGTGAGTAAGCCACTTTGGGTGAGCCAGTCGCCTGCCAGCGTCAGTTCGCCGTTGTCACTTACCCAATCAGCCCCTTCTGTCTCGCTGCCATCCAGTTCGGCCACCAGCGCGGCGATATCGGTGTCGTCGTCCAGCCGGGTCAGCATCAACCCGTTACGGTACAGGCTGATACGAAACAACGCCCCGCCGGTAAAACCGGCCTGTGCCAGCGCGGTGCCGCTCAGGGTCAGTTCCGGCAGGTCGCCCTGCTGCCATGCAATATCAATATCGACGCTCATTGTACACCCCCAACATCCAGCCCGCCGGGAAACCCCCTCAGCCACCGAGCCACTGCCTGTTCATCGAACGCGGCAATACTGAGCGCGTGCAGGTCCTGCCACAGTGAGCGGATATCCTGCGTGGTGATGACAATGCAGCCGGGCATCACGCGCAGCTTCAGCGGCTGCCCGGTGCAGAACCCGGCTTCCTTCAGCCAGTGGCCTGCCAGGGTGATGGCGGGGGTGTCGTGGTTGCCTTTAACCGGTCGGTAGCCGACACGGGTAAAGCGCTCCGACAGAGCAGAAACGGCGGTCATGCCGAAAGAGAACGACGCGTACAGCCCTGACAAGGGTTAAAAGAGCGAGTATGATTAAATCCTACGTGGCGGGAGAAGGGGGTTACCAATGAGAACGACACAGCAGATGAGTATCACGTTGCCGAATGAGATGGCGGCACTGGTCAAAGCGCGCGTCGCCAGCGGCGAATATGCGTCGGAAAGCGAAGTTATCCGTGAGGGTCTTCGGGCGTTGCTGGCACGTGATAATGCGGTGGAAAAATGGTTGCAAGAGCAGGTTGTTCCGGCCTGGAATGCGCTGCAAGAAACGGACAGCCTCAGTGGTAGCGACATCAGAAACAGACTGAAAGCCGAGCACAAGAAGGCGACCGGAGAGTCATAATGGAGTATCAAGTGGTGTTCGCCCCCGAAGCAGAAGAGCAACTGGCGGCGTTGTATCGCTATATCGCGGAGGCTGCGACACCCAATACGGCACTCAGCTACACGGAAAGCGTGGTTGATTACTGTGAATCATTATCCCTGTTCCCGGAGAGGGGAAGCACCCGTAATGACCTTCTGGCAGGGTTGCGGGTAACGAACTACCGTAAAAGAACGGTCATTGCCTTTATGGTGGAGGATGAGAAAAAGCGGGTAACGGTACTGGGTATCTGGCACGGTGGTCAGAACTATGAACGTGACCTGCTCACGGATGAGGCAGACTGAGAACACTGCATCGTCGGGCAGTCCTTCGACCTGACGGCCTCCGTTGCAGGGCGTTATGCCCGCGTGGCTGCGTGGGGGCGCAGTTGCAGGCTCCTTCCCCGTTCGCCAGTTCACACCCCGGTGCTTTCATGCAAAGCCGGGGTCATCCTTCAGCCACATCAAGACCCCACATCTCCACGGCGGCTTGTGTACGCAATTGCATCTCGTGATTTGCGCGTGCAATCGTCAGGTGGGGGTCTGTAAGCACTACGGTGTCGCGAGTGGCACCGGTTTCTTTGCCGCCAAAAAGCGTCTTTAAGAAATTGATCATTGATACTCTCCTGGTTTCTCATTTGGCGTGAATTGGCATTTGCTCTATTGGCGCTGGCATTATCCGATTTTTACCTATTCGATTTTTACTATCCGATTTTTCGCTCTTCTTCTCCAGCCATCTTCACACAGCATGATATTTCCCTTACAGCGAATATGCCCGTGCCTTATACCCAAAACATCATTATTGCGCGGTAGATAATCTTTGCCGGTAGGGAGGGCTGGGGTAGAGTAGATTATTCCCTGAGCGCCGCTCTGGATGGGAAAATAAACACCACAGCAGGTGGCTGAGGTGTGAATGAATAAGGAGAGACGTATGAGCATTGCTCCAGCGCTGATTACACGGGCCATTGAATGGCGCCGCACTCTGCATGCCAGCCCGGAATTGGGGTATCAGGAACACCAGACATCCCAGATGGTGGCTGAATTACTGACCCAGTTTGGTTTTCAGGTTCATACCGGACTGGCGGGAACGGGGGTGGTAGGCACGCTGGAGAATGAGCCGGGGCCGGTCATTGGGTTGCGTGCCGATATGGATGCGCTGCCGGTCACCGAGCTGGGCAACACCCCCTATCAATCCCGACACCCTGGTGTGATGCATGCCTGCGGCCATGACGGTCATACGGCTATGCTGCTAGCGGCCGCCTGCCACCTTGGTGAGACCCGCCGTTTTCGCGGTACGGTACACGTCATATTCCAGCCTGCGGAAGAAAACCTGGGGGGCGCGCGTCGTATGGTAGAAGAAGGGCTGTTTACGCGTTTCCCAATGGACGACATTTATGCATTGCATAATTGGCCGGGGCTACCTGTCGGGCATGTTGGGCTGAGTAGTGGGGCGATGATGGCCTCTCTGGATTCGTTTGAAATTATCCTGACGGGAAAAAGCTGTCACGCGGCGATGCCGGAAAACGGCGCAGACCCGATTATGGCGGCTTCTCAACTGGTGCTGTCGTTACAAACTATTCCCTCCCGTCGTCTGTCGCCCCAGTCGTCTGCGGTGATCAGCATCACGCAGATTGCCGGGGGCGAAGCTATCAATGTGATCCCGGAAAAGGTCGTGCTGCGAGGTACGTTGCGCTGCTTGCAATCCTCAGTGCGTGATCAGGTCAAGGCATTCATTGCCCAATTCGTGGCGCAAATTCCAGAGACATTCGGCGTCACCGGTGCCATAACCTATTATCCCGGCTATCCGGTCACCCACAATAACGCACAGGTCGCACAAACCGTGCGGGAGGTGGCCGAAATAACATGTGGCGTAAACCAGGTGCACTGGGATATTGCGCCGTCAATGGCGTCCGAAGATTTTGCCTGCATGCTCGAACAGTGTCCCGGTGCCTATTTCTGGTTAGGTGCTGATGGGGATACGCCGTCTCACCCGTTGCATAATGCCTGCTATGATTTCAATGATGCGCTCATTCCACATGGCGTTGCCTTGTGGGTAGCATTGGTGGAAAAACGCCTGGCAATTAGCTAAGAGCCTATCCCATTAAGGCTGTTTCACCGGCCATTTTGGCCCTGGGCAGTGCTCGAACTCCTCACGTACTCCGTGTCGTTCTGCCTGATGGCAGCGAAATCCCTGACGATACCCATCACTGCTAACGGCCCTTGTTGGAATGGGCCGTTTTTTTTGTGCTTTTTTGTGGGGTATTGGGCCAGACGAGTGTTGGACCAGGCGATAAGCCGACTCAGGGCGCTTGTGGAAACGTCCTATCGTGGACAACAGACTGTGTTGTTAAGCAATGCTACAGGTTATGACGTCATGCGAGTAATTTAAGGTAGGTAATGGAAACTATTTTTCCATAAAGTGATTGTTTATTTTCTTCTTGTCTTAAATTGCAATAACGGAAAATAAAACAGCCATTTTTCCCCATGGGTATTGTCAGTTTATGTAATGTCACCCGATTTTTTACTGATGAAGTGTCCTATGCGGTGATTAGCCTATTTGTCACGTTTTTAAATTGAAAAACACATTGGTTTTTTATTTGTTTTTCACGGCATAAGTAGTGGTGAAATGTTCTCTGATAGGGTGTTATAGCATGAAGATAATCGGTTTTTTTGAATCGATAATATCACACATTAAAAATAGGCTTATTCTTAAAATTGATTAGTATGGTAATTGTTTTCGAATCTAACGGAATTAGAGAGGCCAAAAATACCCGCTTTTTAGAAAATTGTAATCTGGAATTATGCCTGTGATTTGGTGGGTTTATTTCGTGTTTTGGGACTGGTATTTTTATTATGTTATTGTTTTTTAATGTGTTTTGTTTATTTGGAGCTTCAGAGTGTTAAAAATACATTGGCGTTGACCACGCGTTGGCGTTATGTGTATGATTGGCTAACGAAGCAGAAATATATCTACACATTTTGAATACAGTTCTGTCGTTTTTATTTGGCTTAGTGATTCCATACGGTTTAAGAATGCGGTAAGTGAATGCGCCGAGGCGGCGGGTTCTATTTCGTGCATATCGTTGGTCGAAAAACAAATAGTCTATTTGTTCGCTGAATAGCCCGGTCTGTCATGGATTCTGGCGGGTTTTCAGTAGGATTCGACCTTATTTTTTCGGGCCAGGGTGCCCTCACGTTGGTATTGAAATATGGCAAAAGGAACTGACGGTGCATCTGTCGCACCAAAGGAACGTATTAATATCAAATATGTCCCGGCCACTGGTGGTCAGCAGGCGGAAATTGAACTCCCGCTTACGCTGATGGTGGTGGGAAATATGAAAGGACGCACAGAAGAGACGCCGATTGAAGAACGTCAGACGGTGTCTATCGATAAGAATAATTTCACTTCGGTCATGAAAGAGGCCAACCTGGAGTTGAATTTCAGCGTACCTAACCGTCTGGAAGAAGACAGCCAGGATGACCTTCCCGTCAAACTCAGCATTGCTTCGCTGAATGATTTCTCTCCCGATCGTATCGCACAGCAAGTGCCGGAACTGCGCAAATTGCTGGAATTGCGAGAAGCACTGGTCGCCTTGAAAGGGCCGCTGGGTAATATTCCCGCTTTCCGTAATCGCCTGCAGGACCTGTTGTCCAGCGAAGAAGCCAGAGAGCAGCTGCTCAAAGAGCTGGATCTGGTGAAACCCGCCGAATAATTGATTGTCACTGACGAGAAGGGAAACAAACATGTCAATGGTTGAAGAACAGGCCCAGACAAGCGCGGCCGGTGGTTCATCATCGCTGCTTGAAGAGATCATGGCGCAGGCGCGCATTACCCCGGTGGATGAAGGTTATAACGTCGCCAAACAGGGTATTGCCGCACTGGTAGCAAACATTCTGGATAGCGGCAACGCAGCCGAGCCGGTGAACAAAGCGCTGGTCGACAGCATGATCGTTGAGCTGGACAAAAAACTCAGCAAACAAATCGACGTGATTCTGCATGCTCAGGAGCTACAGGAACTGGAATCCTCCTGGCGTTCACTGAAGCTGCTGATTGATCGCACCGATTTCCGTGAAAACATCAAAATCCTGCTGCTGCACGCGACCAAAGACGAGCTGCTGGAAGACTTTGAGTTTGCACCGGAAATTACCCAATCCGGTTTCTATAAACACGTGTATTCCAGCGGCTACGGCCAGTTCGGCGGCCAGCCGATCGGCGGGGTGATTGGCGATTATGCGCTGACCCAAAGCTCGCCGGACATCAAGCTGATGCAGTATGTCAGCGCGGTAGGCGCGATGGCGCATGCCCCGTTTATCTCCTCCGTTGCACCGACTTTCTTCGGTGTAGACAGCTTTACCGACCTGCCATCGATCAAAGACCTGAAGTCGGTGTTTGAAGGCCCGACCTATACCAAATGGCGCTCAATGCGTGAGTCGGAAGATGCCCGTTATCTGGGGCTGACTGCGCCGCGTTTCCTGGCCCGTTTGCCGTATGACCCGGTAGAAAACCCCATCAAAGGGTTTAACTACAAGGAAGACATCAGCGCCAGTCACGAAAACTATTTGTGGGGCAACACCGCGTACCTGATGGGTACCGCCATCACCGACAGCTTCGCCAAGTACCGCTGGTGTCCGAACATCATCGGCCCACAGAGCGGTGGTGCTATCACCGACTTGCCAGTGCATGTGTATGAAGCGATGGGCCAGTTGCAGGCCAAGATCCCGACCGAAGTGTTGATCACCGACCGTCGTGAATACGAAATGGCCGAAGAAGGTTTCATCACGCTGACCATGCGCAAAGACAGCGATAACGCCGCGTTTTTCTCTGCCAACTCGGTGCAGAAACCCAAGGTGTTCGCCAATACCAAAGAAGGTAAAGAGGCGGAAACCAACTACAAACTGGGTACGCAGCTGCCGTACATGTTCATCATCAACCGTCTGGCGCACTACATCAAAGTGTTGCAGCGCGAGCAGATCGGTTCCTGGAAAGAGCGTCAGGATCTGGAGCGCGAGCTGAATAACTGGATCAAGCAGTACGTCGCTGATCAGGAAAACCCGCCTGCTGATGTCCGCAGCCGTCGTCCGCTGCGTGCGGCACAAATCAAAGTGCTGGACGTAGAAGGCGAACCGGGCTGGTACCAGGTGACCATGGCCGTGCGTCCACACTTCAAGTACATGGGGGCGAACTTTGAACTGTCCCTGGTTGGTCGTCTGGATAAGGAATAACGACTGATGCCGTCGCTCTCTGCCTGGGAGCGGGGATCTGCGGCCAGCCTGTTTGATCGCATCCGGGGAGAGGAGCGTCGCTCCTCCCCCGAAACGGAACTAGAAGACTTGATCGCGTCGGTGAAACGCCAGCTTGATCAAGTGCTGAATACGCGTCCCGGCAGTTGTCGCAGCGCACCTGAGCTTGGCGTGATTGATTTTAATGACGCTACGCAGGGCGGCGCGGATATCCGGGGCAAAATCCGTGAGGCGATCCGGCAGTGTATCTGTCGCTTTGAACCGCGCATTGTCCATGTGGACGTCAGTGCATCGGACTATCTGTCCAATCCGCTGGAGATGTCGTTTCAGGTCACCGCCCATGTGCGGCTGGAAGAACTGGAACAGGTCACCTCCTTCAATATTCATATGGACAGCCACCGCCATTACAGAATGATGTGATTATGTCGCTGGAACATTTCTTCAGGGATGAACTCGCTTATTTGCGTCTGCAAGGCCGTGAATTTGCCAATGCACACCCTGAACTTACCCGATTTTTGTCAGAACAGACCACGGATCCGGATGTCGAGCGATTGCTGGAAGGGTTCGCCTTTCTGACCGGCAGTCTGCGGGCGAAGATCGAGGATGAATTTCCTGAGCTGACTCACGGCCTGCTGGGCATGCTGTGGCCGAACTATTTGCGCCCGGTACCCAGCATGACCATCATGCAATTTTCGGTGCTGCCCGGTGCTATCGCGCAACCGGCGTTTGTAGCGCGTGGCTGCGAGCTGGACAGCCTGCCAATAGACGATGTGGTCTGCCATTTCCAAACCAGCCACGATGCCTGGATCTACCCGGCGGATATCCGCCAGATCAACGCGCAAAGCGGCAACGACATGTCCGCCATCACGCTGGATATTGGTCTGCACGGGCCGGTGGCGCTGGGGGATTTGCAGCTGGATAAACTGCGCTTCTTCCTGGGGGGCGACCGCTATACCGCCTACGAACTCTATTTCTGGATAGCCAGCCAACTGTCACACATTGAGCTGGAAGTGGACGGGAAACGCTTTCGTCAGGAAGCGAGTGTACTCAAAACCGTCGGCTTTGAGCGTGAAGACGCGATGCTGCCGTATCCCGGTAATGTGTACTCCGGCTACCGTATCTTGCAGGAGTATTTCTGTTTTCCGGAAAGTTTCCTGTTCTTTCAGTTGGCTGGTGCCAGTTGGCCTGACCAGCCGCTGATGGTGACGGATTTCAAACTGCATTTCTGCTTTGACCGGCCACTGCCGGCGGAACTGAAAATCCGCCCGGATTCGTTCATGCTCAACTGCGTACCGGCTATCAACCTGTTCCGCCATGACAGCGAACCGATCAACCTGGATGGTCGCCAGACGGACTACCCGCTGAAAGCCAGTTACCGCCACGCCGACAGTTTCGAGATTTTCTCCATCGATAAAGTGGAGGGGTGGGTGGAAGGTAACAGTGGGCGCGCGCGCGGTATCCCACGGCTTTACCAACCTTTCGAGAGTTTTCAGCACCAAATCGAGCGGGCCAAAGGTCGACTGGCGCTGTATTACCGCATTCGGGTGCGCGAAGCCGTCAACGGTGATGGTTTCGATCACTTATTGTCGTTCGTGCGGGGCGACGAAAAAGAAGTCATCGATCTGGACGAGTCCATTTCGGTGAGCCTGACTTGCACCAACCGTTCGCGGGCGGCGCAGTTGCCCGTGGGCGCGATTTGTGTGCCGACCGGCAGCTCACCGTCTTTTGCCACCTTCCGTAACCTGATTCGGCCGACCCGTCCATTGCGCCCGGCACTCGATGGCAGCCTGCACTGGACGCTTATCTCCAACCTGTCGTTGAACTACGTGTCGCTGCTGCGACGCGATGCGCTGGTGCAGATCCTGCGTACCTACGACTTCCCGGCACTGCATGACAAACAGGCCGAGCAGGCATCGCGCAAACGGCTGGCAGGGATTGAAACGATTGAGACCACACCGGTCGACCGGCTGGTACAGGGGATGCCGGTACGCGGACTCAAATCAGTTCTCTCTGTGCGGCAGTCGGCGTTCGCCAGTGAAGGCGAACTCTATCTGTTTAGCACCGTGCTGGCACATTTCTTCTCGTTGTACGCCAGCGTTAACGCCTTCCACCTGCTGGAAGTGGTCAACATCGATAACAAGGAGCGCTACCGATGGCCGGTGCAGATAGGTCAGCACTCGATGATGTGACCGCAGGGCAGGCGATGTTTCGCCAGGATGCGCGCCACTTCAACTTTTTCCAACTGGTGGAGTTACTCAACCAGATGGAAGGCGTCGATCTGGAGCAGGCGCTCGACTTCCGGCCGGAACTGGAGCGCATTCGCTTTCGCTCCACCGCCTCGATTGGCTTTCACCCCAGTGATGTGCTGCGGGTGGGGGAAGATACCGACGGCAGGCAGGAGCTGGAAGTGGCGTTTCTCGGGCTGCATGGCAGCCAGTCGCCGATGCCGGGGTATTACCTTGAAGAGCTGGCGTGGGAATACGCTCAGGGCGAGCAGAAACTGGGGGTGTTCCTCGATTTCTTTCATCACCGATTGCTGACGTTATTGCACCGTGCCTGGCGTAAGTACCGCTATCACGTGCGTTTCCAGAATGATGGCGAAGATGGCTTCTCCCGGTTGATGTTCGCGCTGGTGGGGCTGGGTAACGACGCGGTGCGCGACAGTCTGCCGGTCAACCGCGCCAAGATGCTGTCTTACGCCGGTCTGTTGGCCAGTCCCAGCCGTTCGCCGGAAGTGGTGGCTGGTCTGGTGATTCACTGCTTTGACCTGGAAGACGTCGAAGTCATCGCCTGGCAACACCGCAAAGTACCGATTTTTGAAGACCAGCAAAATCGCCTTGGGCGCGCGAATAGCCTGCTGGGCGGGGATTTTGTCATCGGCGACAAAGTGAACGACTGCGCCGGTAAATTCCTGCTCAAGGTGGATAACCTCAGCTTCAGCCGTTTTCTCAGTTTCCTGCCCAACGGCGAACATTTTCAACCGCTGGTGCGTTTTGTTTCCTTCATTTTGCGTGATCAACTGGCCTGGGACTTACGCCTCGGTTTCGCCGAAGGGGAGGCCAGAGGGCTAAGACTGGGCGATGACCAGAGCAGCCGCCTGGGATGGAGCAGCTTTCTCGGGCAGCCGCCCGCCGACCCGTATGTGACGATTTGTGTGCAGGAGTAATTGTGAACGAAAACAACCCACTCACTCTGGTGGTGCTCAACAGCGAACAACTGGATATCAACTCGCAGGTGCAACACCGCTTTGACCACCGTGGCGGCACGCTGGGCGCATCGGAAAAAGATCAATGGCAGTTGCGCGATCGGCTCGGTGCGGTTTTGCCGGAGCATGCACGTATCGAATTACAGGATGGCTATTTTTGCGTCTGCGACCTGAGTGGCCAGACCTTCATCAATGGCGCGTTGTCGCCCATCGGTCGTGATCGCCGGGTACGTCTGGCGCAGGGTGACGAACTGGTGATTGGCCCCTTCCGGCTCGGGGTTTACCTCGACGATCCCGCTTTCGAGCAGGATATCGATCAGGTGCTGGGGCAACGCCCCGGTGACGTGCTGGAAGGATGGCTTGGGGAAGAACAACGCCGTGCGCCTGCCGATGAAACGGCGGCGGACCGATTTAATGACCCGTTGTGGGCGCTGCAGCAGGAACAGAGCCGCTCGCCACTGGCAACGGAGGCTGAGCGCGGTGATGAACTGCCGACCTCGTTTTCTTCTTTTTCTGCCGTTGAGGACACCATGGATCAGAAATTTGTGGAATTACCGACCATTGACAATCCGCACATTAACAATCCGCATGCCGGTACCGCGTTTGGCGCACCGGTAGATGCGGTGACGCTGGCACCACTGTTGCGTGGGCTGGGTGTATCACTCAATACCGGCGATGAGCAACAACTGCGCGAGATGCTCGAAGAGATGGGCAAAAGCCTCAAAGCGATGGTGGAAGGCTTGCTGACGTTGCAGGCCGATCAGGCCGCGCTGGCAGATACCCATTTACGGCCGATCGAAGATAACCCGTTGCGCCTGGGGCTGGATTATACCGATACCCTGTCGCTACTGTTCGCTGACGATAAAAGCCCGGTGCACCTGTCCGCCCCGGCCGCCATCAGTGAAGTGCTGAGTAATATGCAGGCGCATCACAGGGCTAATCAGCAGGCGATCGCTGTGGCGCTGGAGAGCATTTTGCAGGCGTTTTCGCCAGCGGCGTTGCTGGGGCGTTTCGAGCATTATCGCCGCAGCGGCGAGCGTCAGGCGCTGGATGACGGTTGGGCGTGGCAGATGTATCAGCACTATTACCGCGAACTGACCTCACCGCGTCAGCAAGGGTTCCAGAAACTGTTCCATCAGGTGTATGCGCAGGCGTATGACCGCGCCGTTCGTCAGCAACAGGAGCAGAAATAATGCTGCGAGCCTTAATGCGGCGAACCGGGTGGTTATGCGTCCTGATGCTGCTGCTTCCCGGTTGTACCACGCTCGGCAAGATGGCGAAGGTGGTGGCCAATCCAGATATTCAGATTGGCAGCAATGATAACCAGCCTTCGACCGTCGGCTTTAGTCTGCTGGCCGAGCCGGACGTTAACCCCAGTGAAAGCGGCGACGCGGCACCGATCGAGTTTCAGATAGTGATGCTGGCGGAAGACTCCCGCCTGCTGGCGACCGACTATGACCAGGTGACCGGCGACATCGAAAAAGCGCTGGCTAAAAACTACGTCAGCCACCAGGACTACACGCTGCTGCCAGGGCAGTTCAAATACCTGCCGCCGGTCAAACTGGACGAGAAAGTGCATTACATCGGGGTGATTGCCAAATACGCCGACCCGGACAGCGCCGAGTGGCGCAAGGTTATCAAACTGAAAAACACCGGCCGCACTTATCAGCTTCTGGTGCATCTGCGCCGTGAAGAAGTCGAAATCAAGAAAGATCAAGAAGAAGAATAACTATGTCGAGCCGAAATCGGATTATTTGGCGGGAAGGGCTGTTCATCAAGCCGCAGCATTTCCAGCAACAGCAACGACACACCGACTACGCACTGCACGCTCGTCTTAGCGCGCTCAGTGATTATTTCTACGGCCTGCAATCGCTGGCTATTAACGAAGAGTACCTTAACTTCGGGCGTATCGCGCTGGTGAACGCCACCGGCGTGATGCCGGATGGCACGGTCTTCAATATCCCAGGGGATGATGCGTTGCCGCAACCGCTGGAGATTACCGATGTGGCGCTGGCGAACCAGAAGGTCTATCTGGCGCTGCCGCTGGCGGTGAACGGTGTGAGCGAAGTCGGGCAGGCCGGAGCCGGTATTGCCACCCGTCTGCAATCCCACCGGCATGATGTGCGTGACTTGCACAGCGAAGGCGGTGACGTGGTGTCGGTGGAAGTGGGCAAGGTCAGCCTGCGGCTGATGCTGGAGCGTGATGACCGCAGTGCCTACGCGTCGCTGGCGATCGCCAACATCCTCGACAAACGGCCAGACGGTGGGCTGGTTCTTGACCCTAACTTTATGCCGTGCAGCATCAGCGTCACGGCGATTCCGAGCCTGAAACGCTTTCTGGGGGAATCGGCCGGTCTGGTGGCTGAACGCGCCCGCAGCCTGGCCCAGCGTATCGCTGCGCCCGGTCAGCAAGGGGTGGCGGATGTGGCGGAATTCATGATGCTGCAACTGCTTAACCGTGCCCAGCCGCAACTGTCGCATCTGGCGCGCCTCGGCACGTTACACCCGGAGCGGTTGCATGAAGCGCTGGTGCAACTGTGCGGCGAGCTGATGACCTTTACCGATGAATCACGCCTGCCGCCGGAGTTTCCCGCTTATCGTCATGAGCATCAGCAATCGAGCTTTGAGCCACTGATGATGGCGTTGCGTCAGGCGTTGAGCACCGTGCTGTCGCCGCGTGCGGTGTCGATTCAGATGAAGGCACAGCCTTACGGCGTCAGGGTGGCGCTGGTGGGAGACGCCGAACTGATGGCCAGTGCCGAATTTGTGCTGGCGGTACGCGCCCGTATGCCGCAAGAACATTTGCGCAAGCAACTGCTGCAACAAACCAAGATCGCCTCCAGCGACAAAATCCGCGAACTCATCAGTCTGCAACTGCCTGGCGTACCGTTGCTGCCACTGCCGGTGGCACCGCGTCAGTTGCCGTACCACGCCGGTTACAGCTACTTCCAGTTGGACAGGCAAAGCCCGGCCTGGAAATCGCTGGTCACCAGCAACACGCTGGCGTTCCACATCGCTGGCGAGTTCCCGGAACTGGATATGCAACTGTGGGCCATCCGCGGCCAGTAGTTAACAGGAGGAAGCTGTGAGTACCGACATCATTAAAAATGACCAGTTAGGCGACCTGCTGTATGACAACGCCCGGCAACTGGATATGGATTCCGATTACTGGTTCCGCCTGCGCGGGCAGAGCATCAACCCGATGATCGACGCCGTGACCCCGCTGCTGGGCATGGTGGAGCGGGTGCGCCAGCTGTCTGAATACGACGGCGTAGCGGAGTTGTACCAGCGCGTGCAGTCCGAGATTCAGGCCATCGAGCAGGAACTGCACTCCCACGGTTACGAAAACGGCGTGATCCTGTCGTTTCGCTACATTCTGTGCACCTTTATCGATGAAGCGGTAATGGGGCGGGAGTGGGGAGGCCAGAGCGTGTGGTCGGCCCATTCGCTGCTGACCCGCTTTCACAATGAAACCTGGGGTGGCGAGAAGGTGTTCGTGCTGCTGGAAAAACTGCTGGATGACCCGGTGCGTTACCGCGACATTCTGGAGTTTATCTACCTGTGCTTGTGCCTTGGCTTTGAAGGCCGTTACCGGGTGATGACGCAAGGGCGAGAAGAGCTGGACCGGGTAGTGCGCCGCTTGCATGACACCCTGCGCCCGGAGCCGGAAAACTCACCGACAGTGTTTCACCTCAATCTGGGACAGCAATCTTCCCGTTACCACCTGCGTAAACAGATTTCGCTGCGCGCCTTGTTCCTCGGCCTGTGTGTGGTGATGGCGGTGGCGTTTGGCCTGTATCACTACCAGCTAACCAACCAGACCCAGGACGTGCTGCGTCAACTGGGCGAATTATTACAATAACAGGAGCGTATTCTCGTGATTCGAATCGAACTGCCGATCCTGGTTGAGCGACTCAACCCGCTGTGCCGCCACATGATGGAAGAAGCGGCCGCGCTGTGTATTCAGCATCAGGGCGCGGAGATCCGCATTGAGCACCTGTTGCTGAAAATGCTGGAAACACCGTTGTGCGATGTACGCCAGATCCTCAAACGCGCTGGGGTAGAGGCCGACGAACTGGCGGCATTGCTGCAACCCAATGCGGCGGATAAAGGCTTTGAGTCAGGCTACCCGTCGTTTTCACCGCTGCTGGTGGAGTGGTTACAAGACAGCTGGTTGCTGGCTTCGGCCGAGCTTCAACACGCCCGCCTGCGCAGTGGCGTACTGCTGCTGGTGCTGCTGATGACGCCGACGCGTTATCTGTCCGCTGCGGTAACCCGCCAGCTAGCGCAAATCAACCGTGAACTGCTGCGCCAGCAGTTTGACGAGTGGGTGAAAGACTCGGCGGAAACCGAGGTGGTGACCGCCACGGGCATCGCACCGGAGCAGGCCGCCGCCGCGACCACCCAGCTTTCCCGTTATACCCAGAATGTCACCGAATCGGCCCGTCAGGGCAAGCTGGACCCGGTATTGTGCCGTGATCACGAAATCGACCTGATGATCGATATCCTCTCGCGCCGTCGTAAAAATAACCCGATCGTGGTCGGTGAGGCCGGGGTAGGGAAAAGCGCACTGATTGAAGGGCTGGCACTGCGTATCGTCGCGGGTCTGGTGCCGGAACGGCTGCGGGATGTGGAATTGCTGACGCTGGATTTGGGTGCCATGCAGGCCGGTGCGTCGGTGAAAGGCGAGTTCGAGAAGCGCTTTAAAGGGGTGATGCAGGAAGTCAAAGAGGCACCAAAGCCGATTGTCCTGTTTATTGACGAGGCGCACACACTGATTGGTGCCGGTAATCAGGCCGGGGGGCTGGATGTGTCCAACCTGCTGAAACCGGCGCTGGCTCGGGGGGAGTTGCGTACCATCGCGGCGACCACCTGGAGCGAGTACAAGAAATACGTGGAAAAAGACGCCGCGCTGTCACGCCGCTTCCAACTGGTGAAGGTGGGGGAGCCGAACGTCGAACAAGCCACGGTGATCCTGCGTGGGCTGCGCAGCATTTACGAACAGTCACACGGCGTGTTGATTGACGAAGAAGCCTTGCAGGCGGCGGCCAATTTGTCTGCGCGCTATATCTCCGGGCGTCAGTTGCCGGATAAAGCTATCGACGTGCTGGACACCGCCTGTGCGCGTGTCGCCATCAATCTGACCACACCACCGCGCGCGGTCAGCCAGTTGCAGACCCGCCTGCACCAACAGGCGCTGGAAATCGCCCAGTTGGAACGTCAGGGCCGCATTGGCCTGGGGGATACAGAGGAGCGGCTGGTCACGCTGCGTGAGGCTCGTGAAACCGACGCCGCGACACTGGCGCAACTGGAAGCCGACTGGCAACACCAAAAAACGCTGGTGCAGCAGATTGTCGCCCTGCGTACCGCGCTGCTCAATGATGCGCCGCCGGAGGATTTTGATGCCGCCGCCGCGGCGGTGGAGCTGGCCGATAACGAGCGGGCGCTGGCTGAACTGCAACAGCCGTCAGTGCTGGTGTCACCGCATGTGGATAAAACCCAGATTGCCTCGGTGATCGCCGAGTGGACCGGTGTGCCGCTAAACCGCATTTCTCAGGGCGAGCTGGACGTGGTCACCCGCCTGCCGGATTACCTTGGCGACAGCATCAAAGGGCAGCAACTGGCTATCGCCCAGTTGCACAAGCACCTGCTGACCGCCCGTGCCGACCTGCGCCGTCCCGGCCGACCGCTGGGGGCCTTTTTGCTGGTGGGGCCGAGCGGGGTCGGTAAAACCGAAACCGTGGTGCAGATTGCCGATCTGATGTTCGGTGGTCGTCATTACCTCACCACCATCAACATGTCCGAGTACCAGGAGAAGCACACGGTTTCTCGCCTGATCGGCTCGCCGCCGGGGTATGTCGGCTTTGGCGAAGGCGGGGTGCTGACCGAAGCGATTCGCCAGAAACCCTATTCGGTGGTGCTGCTGGATGAAGTGGAGAAAGCCCACCCGGATGTCCTCAATCTGTTCTATCAGGCGTTTGATAAAGGCGAACTGGCCGATGGCGAAGGGCGATTGATCGACTGTCGCAATGTGGTGTTCTTCCTGACCTCCAACCTCGGGTTCCAGACGATTGTTAATTTTGCAGATCGGCAAAGCGAGCTGCTGGATGCGCTCTACCCGGAACTGGCGGCGTTCTTCAAACCGGCGTTGCTGGCGCGCATGGAAGTGATCCCTTACCTGCCGCTGGACCACGACACACTGGTTGAGATTGTACAGGGCAAGCTGTCCCGTCTGGTGACGTTGCTGCAACAGCGCTTTGGTGCCGAAGTAGTCATCGACGACGCCGTGCCGGAAGAAATTCTGCGTCTGGCAAACCGCAGCGAGAACGGGGCGCGCATGCTGGAGTCGGTGATCGACGGTGCGCTGCTGCCGCCGGTGTCGTTGCAGTTGCTGCAACGTCTGTCAGCCGGTCAGCCGGTCAGCCGTATTCATTTCCGGGTGGAAGACGGTCAGTTCCGGTCTGAGGTGGAGGGCTGAGCATGCAAGCGGCCCTCTCTCTGGCGTTCTCGCTAACCCGCCACCGGGATGAAGCCGGTCTGTGTGACTGGCTGCTCGGCACGCTGCGCTCGGCATGGCAGCCGCAAGGGGTGTTGCTGGGAATGGTGGACGTTAGCGGGCGTCAGTTGGTTTGTAACGGCTGGGTGCATCGCACGCCATTGTCGCTGTCGCTCGGGGTGGATGATTTCAGCCATCCGCTGGCCTATGTGCTGCTTAAGAATCAGGTTCGCAGTTGGGCATCGCTGTACGGCGGTGCCCGTGTTGAACACGAAGGGTTTCGCCAGTTACTGGCAGATGCAGGCACCGCCTGTGGCTTGCATGCCATGCCGTTGCTGGCCGAGGATGGCCGTGCACTGGCGGTACTGGCGTTGTTGGATACGCCGGAGCGGTTACAGGCGCTGGGGCAACGTGATGACTACGTGCAACTGGCGCAGATATTTTGCAGCCAACTGGCGCTGATCCGCGATCTGGGGCGCAGCCAGCGTGAACAGACTGCATTGCGTGATTCGTTACGCCAGATGAAAGACGAAGGCGCACTGCGACAGGAACGGGAAAAACGGGTGGCAGACGCGTTGATTGGGCAGTCCGTCGCGGTGCGGCAGTTACATCAACAGATTTGTCAGGCGGCCGCTCATCGTCTGGCGGTGTTGATTCACGGCGAAACCGGGGTGGGCAAAGAAGTGGTGGCCCGGCTGTTGCACCAGTGCTCCGACCGCGCCGAGCGGCCATTTATCGCCATCAACTGTGCCGCTATTCCAGAAAACCTGATTGAAAGCGAGCTGTTCGGCTATGAGAAAGGGGCGTTTTCCGGCGCACAGAGCAACAAAGTTGGGCTGGTGGCACAGGCCAACGGTGGCACGCTGTTTTTGGATGAAGTGGGCGACATGCCAGCGTTGATGCAGGCCAAACTGTTGCGGGTGCTGGAAACACACAGCTTCCGCCCGCTGGGTGCCGGGCAGGAGAGTCACTCCGATTTTCGGCTGATCGCCGCCACGCATCAACCGCTGGAGCAGCGGGTCGTGGAAGGGCAGTTCCGTCAGGATCTCTATCACCGGCTGTGCCAGTGTCTGGTGCAGGTGGCACCGCTGCGCGATCGACCGGACGACATCAGCCTGTTGTGCGAGCACTTTATCGGGCAGTTCGCCCAACAACAGCAAAAAGCGTTGGGGCCGCTGCATCGCACCTTTCTTAAGCAACTCCTGGGGTATGACTTCCCCGGTAATGTGCGCGAGTTACGCAACCTGCTGGAAGTGGCATGCGCCCATACGCCGGAAGGTGAGCCGATCCGCCTGGAGTCGTTGCCGCCTGAATTACACCAGCGGGTATGCGGTAGCGCTGCCGCCGACAGCGACGCGTTCCACCATATTCAGGACCTGCGTATCGCCACCCAACAGTACGAGGCGGCGGTGATTGCCGCGCGTCTGCGCCAGTTTCAGGGTAACCGCCTGCTGGTAGCGGAAAGCCTGAATATTCCTAAACGAACCCTGGATCACAAGTGCCAGAAACTGGAGGTCAATTGATGATGCTGACGATGGTGCCGTTGCTGATGGCGGCAGTCGGCTCGCCCGACCCTGCGTGGCAATCGCCGTGGGAACAGTGCCGTAATGAGACGTCGCCGCAGGTGCGTCTGGCCTGTTATGACGCGCTGGGACGCGAGAGCGCGCGTGCAAACGACCCGTCGTCCGCGATGAGTCATGGCGGTACGGGGGAAAATGCGTTTCGTCTTAACCGCGAGGCGGCCAATGGCGATATCACTCTGACGCGCACGCTGGCGGATGGCAACACGCTGGTTATCAGTTGCGCCAGCAGCATTACCCACCTGCGGCTGACGCTGAGCCAGCCGTGGTCAGGTGACAACGTGACCTCTCAGTTGGATGGAGCCAGCGCACCGGATAACTGGTTCGTGCGTAATCGTGGCACCTTGCTGGAATTTGGCCGTGGTCTGCCCGCTATCGACGCGCTCAAGCGTTGGGTCGGCCATCAGGAACTGGTGCTCAACGGCGAACAAAACCAGATGTTGCGTATCGACCTCACCGGGTTGGGTGACGCCTTGACACCGCTGCGCCAGCAGTGTCGCTGGTAGGGACGATGAGTATGCATGCACACCCCTGGTGTAAACGATTACTGACGTCATTGCCTGATGAGGCGCTGCGCGCAGCGGTAGCGGCGGATGACCCGCTGTGGGAGCAGGTAGAAACCGAGCTGGTCAAGTTGGGATCGCTGGCGCACAGCCAGGTGGACCTTAACGCGGTGGCGGGTCAATGCCTGACGTTGCTGGAGAGCCGAACCAAAGACATGCGGGTGCTGGTGCAACTACTGCGTTGTCTGCAACACCCGGCCAAGGCGACGCCATTCGCCACCGCCATCATGTTGCTCGATAGCTGGCTGGAGGCTTACTGGACGGTGGCGTTTCCGGCCAGTCCGGCACAAAAACAGAAGCTGATGGTGCAAATCATCCGCCGTTTTGAAGGCGTGCTGCCCCGTATGACGGAGCAGGCCTCGGGGGCGGAATTAGGCCAGTTGCATCAGCTGGCGGAACAGCTGGCCTCGCGCTGGCGTGGGCTTGCGGCCAGCAACGCGGACCTCACCGATGAACTGGTGGCGGCGCTTCAGCGTGCCCGGCAACGCCATCAGGCGCAGGAAAAAGCCAACCAAGCGGCGGCGGCACCGACGTCGGGCGCGCAAGGTGCAACCAGCGCGGAGGGGGGTACCGGGAACAGTGGTCACAGCAGTACAGCCAGTGTGGCGGCGACGGTCGATATCAACAGTTCGGACGATCGTAGCTGGAAGCAGACGCAACTTACCGTGGCGGCGTTGCTGGTAGAACGCCAGCCGGAAGCGCCGGTGGGGTATCGCCTGCGCCGCAATGCTATCTGGGCGGGTATTACCACCCCACCGATGGCGGCGCGGGGTAACAAAACCCAGTTAGCGCCGGTATCGCCTGACCGGGTGGATGAATACCACAGCGCGCTTGGACAGGCAGATCTGGCGCTGTGGAACAAGATTGAACAGAGCCTGACGCTGGCACCGTACTGGTTTGACGGCCACATGCTGTCAGCGACGGTAGCGACCCGGCTGGGGCATGGCGCTGTCGCCAGCGCCATCGCCGATGAACTGTCGGCGTTTCTCACCCGGCTGCCGGAATTGCGCGAACTGTCGTTTAGCGATGGGTCGCCGTTTCTGTCGGCCAAATGCGTCCAGTGGCTGCAATCCGCACAGCCAGGGCGTGGTGGCGGTGGCATTCAGCGACAGGATGACCTGGCGGCAGAGGCGGCAGCGTGCTGCGCCGAGCAAGGGCTGAGTGCCGCGCTGTCGCTACTGGATGAACGTATTCGACGTTTGAAAGAACCGCGTGAGCGTTTTTTGGCCGAGCTGGTATTGGCAGATTTACTGGCGGAAGAAGGCATGAAAGCACTGGCGGCACAGCATTATCAGCACCTGTGGCAGGAAAGCGAGCGATTGGGCCTGATGCAGTGGGAACCGGGAATGGTCAGCCGACTGGAGCGGCTGAGCGCGTCCCGCAGGAAATAAGACATTCGGAGTTGAATGGTCACTTATGTTGAAAATAATCATTACCTTTCTGCGGCAACAACTGCCGAAACTGAAACCGTCCTGGCTGCTGTTGGGGGTGGTGGTATGGGTAGTCGCGTTAGTGCTGGCCTGGTGGCTGGGGCCGCGTCTGCTCCTCGGCGAGATGCGCCCACTGCAAAGCGTGTGGGGTCGCGTGGTGTTCACGCTGGTCTGGCTGTGGCTGGGGTTTGCCTACAGCGCCTGGCGTGTCTGGCGTCGGGTACAGCAACTGCGTGCGGAACGCCGCGAACAGCAGACTATCGGGCAAGACCCCTTGCAGGTATACGTTGATAGCCAGCAAACCTTTCTGGACCGTTGGCTACAGGCGTTTCAAACCCAGCTCGGCAAAAAGGCGCTGTACGCCATGCCCTGGTATCTGGCGATTGGTTTGTCCGGCAGCGGTAAAAGCAGCCTGATCCATCGTGCTAACCCGGCCAATAAGCTCAACCCGAAGCTGGATGCGGAGTTGCGTGAAGTCGCTGGCGGCCAGCAGGTGAACAGTTGGGTCGGTGAATCGGCGGTTATCTGGGATCCGAGCGGTCACTTGCTGGCGCAACCGGAAGTCGGCGCAGATCCATCGGCCGGGCGTCACGCGCGTCTGTGGCAGCATTTGCTGCAATGGCTGAGCCTCAACCGCCGTCGCCAGCCGCTCAACGGGCTGGTGCTGACTATCGATCTCTCCTGGCTGTCGCAGGCCAGCGTGTCGGAGCGCAAGGCCTATGCGCAGGTGATGCGCGCCCGCTTGCAGGAGATAGCGGTCAACATCAATACCCGCCTGCCGCTGTATGTGGCGCTGACCCGTCTGGACATGTTGCGTGGTTTTGACGTGGTGTACCGGTCGCTGAACCGGGAGGCACGTCAGGCGGTGTTGGGGGTAACCTTTACACCACAGGCCAGTCATGGCAAAGGCTGGCTGGAGGAACTGGAACGCTTTTGGGATGAGTGGATCAACAGCCTTAACAATAACCTGCCGGAAATGCTGCTGACGCAGTCGGACCGCGGTGTACGCAATACGCTGTTTACCTTCGTGCGTCAGTTGGCCGGGCTGAAGGATTACGTGACGGACGTGTTGAACGAAACACTGTCGACCGGCGACGACCGTGCATTTTTGGTACGCGGCGTTTACGCCAGTTCGGTGTATCAGCAGGGGGTGCCGTTTGACGCCTTCGCTCAGTCCGCTTCCCGCCGTTACCAATTACCGGAGCCGATTAATGCGGCGATGCGCGGTGAATCCAATACCTTCTTCGTACAGAAACTGTTCCCGGAGGTGATTTTCCCGGAGGCCAGTCTGGCAGGGGAAAACCGGCTGCACAGCCTCTATCGTCGTCGCCGCATGAGCATTGGGGTGACCTGCATGGTGCTGTTTGGGCTGGCGATGATTGGTAGCTGGCACCATT
The DNA here is from genome assembly GCF_009372235.1 of Dickeya oryzae. Taxonomy (GTDB): domain Bacteria; phylum Pseudomonadota; class Gammaproteobacteria; order Enterobacterales; family Enterobacteriaceae; genus Dickeya; species Dickeya oryzae. The sequence goes on from NZ_ML762923.1 coordinate 170,854, forward strand.
TCTACCGGGTCAACGAAGAGGCCGGTCGTAACGTGCTGACCAAAGCGCAGGCGTTCATCGGTACCAACGAGCTGGAAGGGCAGGCGGGATACGGTTACCAGCAGTTGCCGCGTTTGAATTTGATCCGCGACGCGACCTTGTCGTTCGGTAACTACCACGAGCGCACGCCGATGCTGGCGGATCTTGGCCTGTATCAGGGCGATAAAATTGGCCCCTACGTGGAAGGTTCGTACCTGCAAATGCTTAACCAGCGCTTCTTGCCCGCGGTGATGCAAGGGCTGCTGGAAGACCTGAATCAGGCACCGGCGGGTAGTGAACAAAAGCTCACTATTTTGCGGGTAATGCGGATGCTGGACGACGCCTCCGGGCGTAACAAAACGCTGGTGGAACAGTTTATGGCACTGCGCTGGCAAAAGGCGTTCCCCGGTCAGGGCAAGGTGCAGGAACAGCTGATGCAGCATCTGGATTACGCCTTGGATCATACCGACTGGCACCAGTCCCGCGAGCAAAAGGATACGGTGGCCATCTCGACGTTTGCACCGTTTGTCGACCCGATCGCCAGTGCCCAGCGTGAGCTGAGCAAGCTGCCGATGTACCAGCGTGTCTACCAGAGTCTGGTGATGAAGGCCACGCAGGTGCTGCCGCCGGATTTGGCGCTCCGCGATGAGGTCGGGCCGACGTTTGACTCGGTATTTAGTTTGCGTAATGACAAGGCAGGCACCGTACCCCGCTTGTTGACCTATCCCGGTTTCAGCGATTTTTACCTCAAGCAGGATAAGACACTGCTGGACCTGACCGCGCTGGATGCCTGGGTATTGGGGCAGCGTGAGCGTGCTCACCTGAGCGAGGCAGACCGTAAGGAAATTCTGCGGCAGGTGAATGACCGCTACATCACCGACTACATCAACCAGTGGCAAAAAGCGCTGGCGAATATCGATGTGCAGCCGTTGGAAAGCCCGGAGCAGGCGTTGAACATCCTGACTGACATTACCGGTAATGATCAGCCGTTCCAGCGGGTGCTGACCACGGTGAGTGATAACACCCGTATCCGCAAGCTGGCGGATGACGAGAACGACACCGCGCAAGGCATCAATACCCGTATTGGTCGTCCGTTCATGACGATTAACGCCGCGCTGAGCGGGCGGGGTGAACAGGGGCCGCTGGTGCAGGAGGTCAATCAGAAGCTGACCGATCTCTACCACTATCTCGATCAGATTGTGAATGCGACGGATCCGGGGCAGGCAGCACTGAAAGCGGTGCAGGCACGTCAGGGTAACAAGTTCGCTGACCCGGTGTTTGCGTTGCAGCAGTATGCCCGCAGCCTGCCGTCGCCGCTGGATCGATGGGTCGGCCAACTGGCGGGAGAAAGCGCCAGTCTGGTGACCGGTCTTGCCATGTCGTCACTGAATCAGGAATGGCTGGACAAGGTGGTGACGCCGTTTAATGAAAAACTGGCGGATCGCTACCCGTTCAACCCATCGTCTGACAAGGATGTTCCGCTCTCCGAGATGGAACGCTTCTTCGCGGCTGGCGGCACGCTGGATAACTTCTACCAGACCAACCTCAAATCCATCATGGAAGGCGGGATGCGGGAAGGGGAAGGCGCGTCGGCAATGCAAACCGATTTGGTGAAACAGCTTGATCGCGCGACCCGTATCCGCCAGACGCTGTTTAACGCACAAGGCAGCCTGGAAATCCACTTTGTGGTGGAGCCGGTGGAACTGACCGCTAACAAGCGTCGCAGTGTATTGAACCTTGACGGACAGTTGCTGGAATACAGCCATGGACGCCGGACCAAAACGCCGTTGGTGTGGCCGAATAGCATGCGTGACGGCGCTGAAAGTAAGCTGACGCTGGTGCCGGATGACCGCGAACGTTCGCCACGTAGCCTGAGCTTCACCGGACCGTGGGCGATGTTCCGCCTGTTGACCAACGGCCAGCTAACCCAGGTCAACGACAATACGTTCGACGTGCGCTTCTCGCTGGAACAAGGTGGCATGACCTATCGGGTGTATACCGATGCCAGCCATAACCCGTTTGCCGGTGGCCTGTTTAGCCAGTTCAAGCTGCCTGATTCTCTCTATTAACCCAGAGGGCGAGTGGGCATCGGCCTGCTCGCCCGTAGCCGGATGACGTGATATGCAAGATGCACAACAGGCCCTGAAAGTGGGCCGTGATCCACGGATGCTGCCTGAGTACGAGGCGTTACGCGCGGAAATCAACAAGCTAAGCCATGCATCCCGCCCGGAAGTGGACTGGATGCGGGTGCACGACATGGCGACCGCGATTTTTGAAAAGCAGGGTGTCGACCTGCAAACCGCTATCTATTTCACCCTGGCGCGCTCGCGTCTGGCCGGGTTGAACGGTTTTACCGAAGGGTGCGAGTTTCTCGCCAACCTGATCGTGACCCAGTGGGAGAATTTCTGGCCGCCGGTGCATCAGGAGCGGGCGCGTATCGAAGTGCTGGACTGGTTTATCGCCCGCATCAGCGAGGTGATCCGCCAGTACGCCATCAGCCACGAACATAAGCGGCTGGTGTATCGCTGCGAGCGCGCCTTGCAACTGATGAGCGAAAAGCTGCATAACTCGGGCCTGAGCCGTATTCCGCGGGTGGAAAACCTGCTGCATTTTATCGAAGGGTATACCCATCTGTTCGATGAAACCGAGATTGTGATTGTGTCTGACGATCAGACACTGAAGAAACAGCAGGATATGCAGATCCCGCCGATGGTGTTCTTCCAGTCTGATATGGAGCCGGGCGGTATGGCGTCTGAGGCGGCAGCAGCCCAGCCGGCGCTGCCGTCGGGCAGTATTCTGGTCGGGCGGGAGAAAGGGCGGATGAAACCTACCGTATTGAAAATTGAAACTCACCATAAGCCGAAACCGGGCTGGTTCTGGTTTGCCTGCGGTGTGCTGAGCTGTGCCCTGCCGGTAGCGGCCATCACCGGCTGGCAGTACTGGCAGAATCAGAAAGCCGAGGCGCTGGCGCTGTTACAGCAACCGGCGTACACACTGCCTGCCGCGCCGGATCACAACGACATTCGTCGGGTACGCATCGTGCTGGGCGAGCAGAAGCTGCAAAGCATGGAAGGGGAGCTGATCAACCGCTATCAGGCGCAACTGGAACAGGTGAAAAACGCCTCGTCGTTCTACCTCTACCAGTATGGCGAGGGGCTTAAAGGCGTGATGCAACAACTGTATCCCGATTCGCTGGCGGTGAAAGAAATGGACCGGCAGTGGCAGATAGCCCTTGATCGTCAGCAAGGTGACAAGCCGCCGCGTGTCAGCGGTTACGAGCTGGCACGTGCCGAAGTGGGCGATACCCTGCAACAGTTGCTGGATTTGGAAAAACAGCGCCGGACGGTCACCATTTCGTACCTGAAATCACAACTTTATGATATTCAAAAAGATTTGTCCTCCGACGTGCCTTTTGGCATTCGCCTGCGGACGCTGGAGGCGCGCAAAGCCGCCCGTCAGTCGCTGACCCCGGCGGAATTACGCGGTATGGAAGACGAACTGCGTGCTTTCACCATTCGGCTGTACCGTTTACAGCAAGGCGAGAGCGGCAGGTAAAGACTGTCTCGGGATAAAGACAGTCGCGAGATAAAGACAGTCGTGAAGTAAAAACTGGCGCCGGGCGGCATCGTCGGCCGCCCGCCGGATATCACCAGGGTAATGACGGTAACATGATGAGAAAAATACGATTAGTGGCGGCGCTGTCCTGTAGTTTGCTGGCCGCCTGTCAGGCACCGGTGTCGTCGCTGTCCGACGCGGATTTACGCCAGTCGGCGGAGCGCGGCAACGGTGAAGCGCAGTATCGGCTGGCGAAGCAACTCGCTTCCCGCTCGCATTACGTTGAAGCGATGCAGTGGATGCAAAAAGCCGCCGCCTTGACGGATGTCTCCGCTGCCAGCAAAGACACCCGCGCCGCAGCGGCATTACAGGTGGGTGACTGGTATCAGGCCGGATTGGGTGAGCCGAAAAATACGCCGCTGGCGCGTCAGTGGTGGCAGAAAGCCTCGCGGCTGGGGAGTGGCGAGGCGGGTTACCGGCTGGGTACCGATTGTCAGGCACAGCATCAGGGTAAACTGGTTGCCGCCTGTCTGGATGCCTTTGAACGTGCGGCGGATAACCAGTATGCCCCGGCACAACTGGTGGTCGCACAGTGGTATACGGCGCATCCCGGTGCGGAAAAAGAAGCGACCGGATGGATAGAGAAGGCGGCGGATTTGGGCGATCGGGACGCGCAGTACCAGCTTGCCCAGCGCTATGAACAAGGCAAAGGTGTCGCGAAGCGTACCGATCTGGCCGAGCGCTGGTATTTCCGGGCGGCAGATCGGGGGCAACCGCAGGCCCAGTTGTGGATGGCAAAACATGCCGAGGGGAAAGACGCGCTCGACTGGTACCAGAAAGCAGCGGCTAACGGCGAAGCCGATGCACAGTTGTGGCTGGCACAGGCTTACCGTGACGGCAATAAAGGGCTGGTGAAGAACGACAAACAGGCGCACTACTGGCTGGATCGCGCCTCTGGCAAGGGCAATGGAGAGGCGGATTACACGCTGAGTCAGATGCAATCAGACGCCACCAAACGGGAATACTATCTGGTGCTGGCGTCGGCGGCGGGGTATGTCCCGGCGTCGCGAGAGCTGGGCAACGGGTTGCTTAAACGCGGTGAACTGGAGCGGGCTCGTGAGGTATTTGCCAACGCGGCGGCGACCGGTGATACCGAGTCGCGGCTGGCTTATGGTGAGATATTGCGACTGGGTCAGGGCGGTAAAGCGGATTATGTGGAAGCGATGAAGCAATATCGCTTCGCGGCGCATGACGGCAACCGCATGGCACAGTATCGTATGGGCATGATGCGCCAGGATGGGCTGGGTGCGTCACGTAATCGTATCCACGCCTACGCGTGGTATTCGCTGGCGGCGACCGAAGGCATGGCGGAGGCGCTCGCTGCCCGTAATGACCTGGAAGCGACCATGCAGCCAGATGAGATTAAGGCTGCCCAGAAACTGGCGATGCACTGGTCGGCGGGTAAGGAAACGGATGCACAGTGATTCACTGGATAAAACTACCGAGAGTAAAACAAAAGGAAAGCGTATGGAACGGAACAGATATCTCGCTCTGTTGCTGGGTATGGCAGCGTTATCAGTTCAGGCGGAAGTGAAGTCACCCTATCAGGTTGAACAGGGTAAGGTGGTGTATCGGGCATCGACCTATGCGGACCCGCAGGTATTGAAGGACGCCAAACCGAGCGACTTTCGAGTTCTGCTCAAGGAAGAACGCATGGTGTTGGCGGTTTCCGGCAAGCACTACTACTGCAACCAGCAATCTCTACCGGAGGGTTTTAAGCCGGATAGCGCCAGACTGCTTGGTGACCGGTTTTTGAACACCAATGTCGGCACCTATGTCAGTTGCGAGCGTATGAAACAGGACATTGACGTCGACAGTTTTCAGGCGCTGGATTTTCCGTTTTTCCGCGATCGTAATCATATCTGGCTACCGGACGGCGAAATCCTTAACGGGGTGGATGTGGCCAGTTTTCGCACGTTGGCCATGAATCAGGCATTCGACAAGCAGAACTACTATTTTGTGGAGAATGAAACCAGCGTTGTTCCCTATCAAAAGTCGGCACCGATCGCGGGCAACTGTTTTGGCTGGGCTACCATTGACGGTAAACAGTACTACCGTGGCGAACTGCAAACTGACGCTGATGCCGCCAGTTTCCGTTGCCTGTCGTTCAACGCTGCGCTGGACAAAAACGGTTTCTATATCTTCGGACGGTTGTATCAGGGGCTTCCGGCCGGGGTGAAAGTGGCGGAGATTCGTATGCTGCCGAATAATGAAAAATTGGCGACCGACGGTGAGCATGTTTGGTTTTTGGACGTCGAGCCGATGCAACTGTCTGGACTAAACCCGCGTGAAGTGAATATTAAGCCGGATATCGATGGTTATACGATTACTGATGGAAAGACCCGTTGGCAGTGCGATTCCGTCAAGGTTAACAATCTTCCGCAGTGTCAAAAAAAGAATAGTGTGACGTCTAGGTCATGAGAGACGTCATCATCCGCTCATTGATGATTGAGCGGATGATGGCGATGTTACCCGGCGGTCTGCTTGCGGATCATGGCGATGTAGATGTCCCGCAACTGCTGTGCCAGTGGGCCGGGGCGACCGTCCCCGATGGTCACGCCGTCTATCTCCACCACCGGCCAGACAAAGGTGGTGGCGGAACTGATAAACGCTTCTTTGGCGGCCCGTGCTTCCTGCGGGCTAAACGCCCGTTCTTCTACCGTCAAACCTTGCTCAGCGGCAAGTTGCAGTAACGCCTTACGGGTGATGCCGTGCAGGATGTCGTTACTCAGCGGTCGGGTGATCAGGTGGTTGTGAGTATCGACGATATAGCAGTTACTGGAGCTGCCTTCGGTCACCATGCCGTTTTCCACCAGCCAGGCGTCATCGGCACCCTTTGCGTGCGCCCACTCTTTCGCCATGCAAGCCATCAGTAGGCTGACGGTTTTGATGTCGCGCCGGTGCCAGCGCAGGTCCGGGCAGGTGATGACGCGAATACCTTTTTCCGCACACGGGTGATGAATCACCGGGCGTGACTGGGTAAACAACACCAGTGTCGGCGCAGCATCAGTGGGAAATGCGAAATCACGATCACCGGTACTGCCCCGCGTGAGTTGCAGGTAGATACCGCCTTCTTCCAGCCGGTTTTGTTCGATAAGCTGCAGATGAATCTCCCGCAGCGCGGCCTGGCTGACGGGCAGATGCAGGTTCAGCTCACGACAGGAGCGTTCCAGTCGCGCCATGTGGCCGTCGAATTCCGCCAACCGACCGTTAACCACCGCTGTGACCTCATACACCGCATCAGCAAACAGAAAACCACGATCGAACATCGAAACCGTCGCGTGTTCCTCAGGCAGATAGTGCCCGTTAACATAAACAGTACGTGACATTACACCGCTCCCGTTAAGCAAGGGCGAGGGTGGCCCCACAGCCCTTCTTCAGATAAATACAGTTGGCTGCCGCGCCATTCCAGCCCGCCGACCCGGTCTTCTGCCAGCAGCAACGGCCCGTCAAGATCGACAATATGCGCACCCTGCGCCACCAGCGAAGCGGGTGCCATCGACAGCGACGTACTGACCATGCATCCCACCATGATTTTCAGACCCTGCGCTTGTGCCGCCTGACGCAGCAACAGCGCTTCGGTCAATCCACCGGTTTTATCCAGCTTGATGTTGACCATATCGTAGCGTGTCGCCAGCCCCGGTAGCGTCCGGCGGTCATGGCAGGATTCGTCGGCACACAGTGCAATAGGGCGTGGCAGCGTAGCCAACACTTCATCGTCGTGGGCGGGCAGTGGCTGTTCAATCAAGCTCACCCCAAGACGTTGTAGTTCGGGTACCAGTTTCAAATACAGATCGGCGGTCCAGCCTTCATTCGCATCGACGATGATCTGTGCCTGCGGTGCCCACTGGCGTACCGCCGCGACGCGCTCGATATCGTGTTCATCCGCCAGTTTCAGTTTCAGCAGTGGGCGGTGTGCGTGACGTTTTGCGGCCTGCGCCATCCGTTCCGGGGCATCCAACGACAAGGTGAAGGCACTGACAACAGGCTCCGGGCGCGGTAACCCGGCCAGTTGCCAGACCGGTATTGCCTGTCGCTGGCTGTCGAGATCCCACAATGCGCAGTCCAGCGCGTTACGTGCCGCACCCGGCGGCAGCAGTGTCTGCAACGTTTGTCGGTCAAGCCCTTGCCGAACCTTGTCTTGTAGCGCGGTAAGCTGTGCTGCCACACCACTGACATTTTCATCGTACCGGGCGTAAGGGACGCTTTCGCCGTGCCCTTCAAGATGCCCGTCACGGACTGTGACTTTGATGACATCAGCGTGGGTTTTACTGCCCCGTGAAACGGTGAAGGTTTCTTTCAACGCCCACCGCTCATGAGCGACGATTAACTCTGCCATCGTGCGGTCCTTACAGTTGGTCGACGATGCGGCCCACGCCCTGACGGAAGGGGTCAACCACCGGCAATCCCAGTTGTTGTTCCAGTTTCGCCATATAAGCCAGCGCGTCCGCTTCGCTTAACTGCGCACTGTTGATAGAAACCCCAACGAAGCGGGCGTGTGGGTTGGTCAACCGCGCCATCGCCAGATTGAGGTCAATACAGGCTTGCAGGTCCGGCAGCGGATAGTCCACCCCTCGCATATGGGTACGGGTTGGTTCGTGGCACAGCACCAGCGCATCGGGCTGCGCACCATGGATAATCCCGGTGGTAACCCCGGCGAAAGAGGGATGAAATAGCGATCCCTGACCTTCGATAATATCCCAGTGATCAGCATCGTTATCGGGGGCGAGGGTTTCCACCGCACCGGCGATGAAGTCAGACACCACAGCGTCAATACTCACACCCGCGCCGGAAATCAGAATGCCGGTCTGGCCGGTGGCACGAAAGGTGGCATGAGCGCCGCGAGCCAGCAGCGCCTGTTCAATGGCCAGCGCGGTGTACATTTTTCCGCAGGAGCAGTCGGTGCCGACGGGTAACAAGCGTTTGCCACTGCGTTTACGGCCACTGGCTACCGGGAAATGCTGGGTCGGATGGCGCACATCAAACAGTGAGCGCCCGAGCCGGGTGGCCAGTTCGCTGAGTTCCGCTACATCCGCCAGTTTATTGTGCAGACCGGCCGCCAGGTCCATGCCGTACTCCAGCGCCTGACGCAGTATGGCTACCCAGGCATCAGAAATGATACCGCCGCGGTTTGCTACGCCGATCACCAGCGTGCGCGCGCCTGCTGCCCATGCCTCGTCGAGTGTCATATCAGGCAGGCCGCAATCTGCCTGACATCCTGACATGCGATACTGACCGACGCAGTATTCCGGATGCCATTGCTTAATACCTATCGCCACTTTAGCGGCCAGCTGGTCATGGGCATCACCCAGAAACAATAAATACGGTTTTTTGATCGTCATCGCCAACTCCATCATGAGAATAAAAACAAAAGGAACCAACGCAATGCGCTGTATTCATCAACTCAAATTATTTTTGGTGTGGATAATTAAAACCATAAAAAATAATGAGCACTCGCGTCTTTTATTTAAAAGAATAAGAAGGCGGCATAGGATCCATGTGCTGTTGTTTGATGTTATCAAACAGTCTTATATTGTCAATGATGGCTAAAAATAAGAATTATATTCTGGATTGTTGGTTTTTTATTTGGTCTTTGTGGCTTCATTTCTTTTTTATGTAATGTAAAAATCTGCCCGGTGTTAAAAATGAAATGTTTGACAGGTTTTTATAAAACGAGATGTCGTGAGCATTTAATTTGATTATTTCAGTGCGTTGATTGCATTATTTTAGTGCCGCTGCACATTATCAGAAAAAAACATCTGTCCTTTTTCTTGAAATGTTAAAATAATCTAAAACAGCTATCATTGTTGGGTTAATAAAAGGCACGGATAGCGTGCAGGTGTGAGTGCTGACGATGATATCGGGTGAATGGACTGCACCGAGATGGTTCAGCACTGCATCGCGGACAGAAAATAAATCCTGATGCAGGATGACGAGAGCTGATGTGATGGCCGCCTTGTGTTTCCGCCTCTGAAAGGGTGGTGGTGCAAGCGGTGACACTAACGGGACGCCACCTGAAGTATCGGCTAGCATGACGAGTTGAAGTATGGCGAGTATAGAAAGTACGACGGGTATAGATAAGTTGTTGCCCCATTGAGAACGCCTATGTCAAATAATAATCATTTCCAGTTCTGTGTTCTGCGTTTCCTTCGCACATTGCCTTTTCGCGCTTCTCCCGGCATGGCTACCGTGGTGTTTCTGGTGGTCTGTAGCCTGATTTTTGTTACCAGCAGCGCCTGGAATTTCTGGAACTCGCATCACCGTCTGTTGATGCATGCAGAGAAAACGGTCGCCAATTTATCCGTGGCGATGTCTCGTCAGGCGCAGGATACCTTTGTCCCCATTGAAGTGGCTATGGATGACATGCTGCGGGAATTATCACAAACCGGCATGCTGGATTCCTCGCGCGTTAAAAGCGTGCTCGACGCTCACCGTTCGGTATTGCCACAATTAGTCGGGTTCTACCTCTTTGACCAAAATGGGACACTGATTTCATCTTCCGGTAAAGGGCCGCTGTATATCTATAATGCCAGCCGACGGGCGTATTTTTCCTGGCTAAAGAATAATGACACTGCGTCGTTGTACATTGATAAGGTGACCACCAGTGCGCTGACTGGCAAACGTATTATTCCGGTGGCGAAACGAATCAATGGGCCGAACGGTGAATTCAAGGGCGTTTTAATTGCCTCTATCGATCATAATTACTTTGGTAATTTCTACAGTTATTTCATTTTGGATTATAACGGCGTGCTGTCATTGATGAATGCTGATGGGCATGCCATCTACCTCTACCCTAACCGGGAACAATACATTAACAGTAACTTCTCTGACGGTGGTCTGTTTGAAAAATCCCGGCTGGAGCAGGGTAGCGGCACGGGTATCTGGCGCACCACGTTGGATAACAAGGTGCGTATTGTCGGCTATGTCAAGCTGGAGCGTTATCCGCTGGTGGTGGCGGCAAGCTTTGAGCGGGAGGCATTGCAGGCGCGCTGGCTGAAGGAGAATGTACCGGCGATAGTGATTAATCTCATGGTGTTACTCACTATGCTTTTCCTGGGGAACTTTGTGCTCAGGCAGGTTCGGCAGACAGTAAAAAACAAGGATGCAATTAGTCGTCTGCATCAGGAGGAAACTGACAAGAATAAGATATTGCAAAAACTGGCCCTGATCGACCCACTCACCAAGCTGGCTAACCGTCGGCGTTTCGATCTCTACCTGGAGCAATCGTTGAACCGTGCTCGTGATGAAGGTGGGCCGTTGTCATTGATTATGCTGGATGTGGATTTCTTCAAGCGTTACAACGATACCTATGGCCATGTTTTAGGCGATCGTTGCCTGAACCAACTGGGCAGCGTATTGAACAGCCTGCCATTGCCGGACAACGCCCTGGCGGCCCGCTATGGCGGTGAGGAGTTCGCGATTATTTTGCCTGGGATGAATGGTGAACAGGCTGCGGTATACGGTGAGAAAGTGGTGGAGAATATACGCCGCTGCGCACTGCCGCATGAGGCGTCGCTACTGCCTGAACAGGTGGTGACGGTAAGCGTAGGCGTCTATTCACATTCCAACGATAACCCCTGCGATATTCAGCGCCTGAAAGAGGGGGCTGATCAGGCGTTATATCTGGCGAAGAAAAAAGGCCGCGACCAGTGTGTAAGACTATAATGCCGGTGAGTTATTGCCAGATATGAGTATCGTTATTTTTATATAACAATATGATTGATAGGTAATTTATCTGCTATTGGCTGGTCGCGACACGGAATTGTCTCTGACCCGTATCACTGACCGCATTGAAATATTTGATTAGAAAAAATTGAGTTATCCCCTCCTTCCCTTTCTGTGTTAATAAGAACTATTATCATTCTTTGTCTGATTCGCATCACTTGCGTGTGGCTGCCGGTATGTGCAGGCTGCCTTAAGGAGTATCCGTCCATGTTTGTGCCGTTACTGATCATGTTCCGTGAAGGTCTTGAGGCCGCACTGATCGTCAGCCTGATTACCAGCTACCTGAAGCGTACCCAGCGCGAACAGTGGCTGGGAGCCGTCTGGGCGGGGGTGGTACTGGCGCTGGCGTTATGTCTGGCACTCGGGGTCTTTATCAACGCTACTACTGGTGAGTTTCCGCAAAAACAGCAGGAGCTGTTTGAAGGGATCGTGGCGGTGGTCGCGGTGGTCATCCTCACTTACATGGTGTTTTGGATGCGCAAAGTCTCTCGCTCGGTGCGCGTTCATCTGGAGGGCGCTATCGATCAGGCACTCAATGCCAGCAAGCGTCAAGGGTGGGCGCTGGTGGCGATGGTGTTCTTCGCCGTCGCGCGCGAAGGCCTGGAGTCGGTGTTCTTCTTGCTGGCCGCTTTCCAGCAGGATGTCGGTATTTACGCGCCGATCGGCGCGGTGCTTGGGCTTGTGTGCGCCATTGCCGTCGGCGTGATGATCTACTGGGGCGGGGTGAAACTGCATCTGGCCCGCTTCTTCAAATGGAGCAGCCTGTTCATTTTGTTTGTTGCCGCCGGTCTGGCTGCCGGGGCGATCCGCGCCTTTCACGAAGCCGGGTTGTGGAATCAATTCCAGCAGATTGCGTTTGATTTCAGCGCCACGCTGTCGACCCACACCCTGTTTGGCACCCTGTTAGAAGGCCTGTTCGGTTATCAGGAAACACCGACGGTCAGTGAAGTGGTGGTCTATTTCCTGTACCTGATCCCGGCGCTGGTGTGCTTTTTCCTGCCCCAGCGCATGGCGCCGAATGCGATGGCAACGGCACGTAAACATCATCAATGACGATTGTAATTTCAAGAAACTATCACCATAAACAATGAATGCAAAAAGGGATACGTCTATGTCTACACCTGTTTTTCGTCGTACGGCGCTGTGCGCCGCTCTGCTGGTTATGCCTGCGTTTGGTGTGCTGGCTGCGGATATTGCGCAGGTTAAGATAACCGTCAATGACAAGCAGTGCGAGCCGATGCAGGTGACGGTCGCCGCAGGTAAAACACAGTTTGTCGTCACCAACGCCAGCCAAAAAAACCTGGAGTGGGAAATCCTCAAAGGGGTGATGGTGGTGGAAGAACGTGAGAACATCGCGCCGGGCTTTACCCAAAAGATGACCGCGAATCTGGAGCCAGGTGAGTATGACATGACCTGCGGGCTGCTCAGCAACCCGAAAGGTAAGCTGGTGGTTACCGCCAGCGCCGAGGCGGCTACGGCCAAAACCAACGTACTGGACCTGGTCGGGCCTATCGCCGAATACAAGGTGTATGTGACCAAAGAAGTGGACGCGTTGGTTCAGCAGACCAAACTGTTCACGGCCGCCATCAAGGCCGGTAAGCTGGATGAGGCGCGCAAACTGTATGCACCAACCCGTCAGCACTACGAGCGTATTGAGCCGATTGCCGAGCTGTTCTCCGATCTGGATGGGAGTATTGACGCCCGCGAAGACGACTACGAGAAGAAAGCTGACGACCCGAAATTCACCGGTTTCCACCGCCTGGAGAAAGCGCTGTTCGCTGATCACTCCACCAAAGGGATGGAGCATTACGCCGACCAACTCAACGCCGATACCCAGGAATTGCAAAAACGTATCGCCAGCCTGACCTTCCCGCCGAATAAAGTGGTAGGTGGTGCCGCAGGCCTGATTGAAGAAGTGGCGGCAACCAAGATCAGCGGTGAGGAAGATCGTTATAGTCGTACCGACTTGTGGGACTTCCAGGCCAACGTTGATGGCGCGCAGAAGATTGTTAACCTGCTGCGTCCGTTGCTGGAGAAGGCCAATCCGACGTTACTTGGCAAAGTTGACGCCAATTTCAAAACCGTTGATCGCGTACTGGCGAAATACAAAACCAAAGACGGGTTTAAGTCTTACGAGAAGCTGAGTGATGCCGATCGCACCGCGTTGAAAGGGCCTGTCACGACGCTAGCGGAAGATTTGGCACAGTTGCGCGGCGTGCTTGGGCTGGATTGAGGCGAGAAATCATGAGTCATACCACGGGCCCGCAAGGCGGGCCGAAGTCTTCTCATCCCTCCGCGTGTCCGGCTCATCCTGACCTGGCTTCACCGTCACGCCGCCGCTTATTGCAAGGGCTGGGGATGATGGGGGGGGCGCTGGCGCTCGGTGCGGATACGCTGGCGCAGGCGGAAGATAAACCGCAGGCAATGCAGGATGATCGCTGGGAAAAGCAGCCGTTTCTGGGTGAACATCAGGCGGGTGTCGTCACGCCACAACAGGCGGCGATGATGCTGGTAGCGTTTGATGTACTGGCGACCCACAAAGCCGATTTGGTTCGGTTGTTTCGGTTGCTGACCCAGCGTATTGCGTTTTTGACGCAAGGGGGCAAAGTGCCGGATGTCGACCCGCGCTTGCCACCGCTGGATTCCGGCATCATGGGGCCCGATATCTACCCGGATAACCTCACCATCACCGTGTCGGTCGGTGGGTCACTGTTTGACGAGCGTTTTGGTTTGCAGGCACTCAAGCCGCTGAAGCTGCAACGCATGACCCGTTTTCCCAACGATTCGCTGGACGCCAGCCTGTGTCATGGTGATCTGTTGTTGCAAATCTGTGCCAACACCAACGAAACGGTGCTGCACGCGCTGCGTGACATCATCAAACAAACGCCGGACCTGCTCAGCGTGCGTTGGAAGCGCGAAGGATTTATCTCCGCACATGCCGCGCGCAGCAAAGGCAACGAAACGCCGGTTAACCTGCTGGGTTTCAAAGACGGTACTGCCAACCCCAACACCGGGGATGACGCCTTGATGAACCAGATTGTGTGGGTCGATGCGGCATCTGGCGAGCCGGCATGGGCGACAGGCGGCAGCTATCAGGCAGCGCGTATCATCCGTTTTCATGTTGAATTCTGGGACCGTACGCCGTTGCAGGAGCAGCAAACCATTTTCGGGCGCGACAAGCACAGCGGTGCGCCGCTGGGTATGGTGAATGAACATGATGAGCCGGATTACAGCCGTGACCCGGAGGGGAAAGTGATCCCGCTGGATGCGCACATTCGTCTGGCTAACCCGCGCACGCCGGAGACCCGCGCCAACCTGATGTTGCGCCGTGGCTACAGCTACTCGCTGGGGGTATCCAATTCCGGCCAGCTGGATATGGGGCTGTTATTCGTGTGCTATCAGGCTGATTTGGAAAAAGGTTTCCTGACCGTGCAAAAACGGCTTAATGGTGAGCCGCTGGAGGAATACATCAAACCGATCGGCGGTGGCTATTTCTTCGTGTTGCCGGGGATAAAAAGCACGGATGACTGGCTGGCGAGCGGCTTACTGAGCGCATAGCTGATCTTTACCATATAAGCCTCGTCCTGCGAGTCGTTTCTGGCGCTGATCCTGGTTTATTTGAGTAAATGTCAGGGAATCGTTGTGTTGCAGAGGCTATATAAATAAATGGTGTAGGAGCTTGCGCGTGTTATTCATCTCTCAGACTGGCAGATGCTAGGTTGTGTTTCCATACATAGTGTCAGGACGTGATCATCGATATGCTGGTAGTAACAGCGGATAGTTTTTCCTTGCGGGTTTCCTGGACTAAGAGATTGAGTCAGTGTGAACTGAAGATACTGTTGTGCATGCTGCCATTTTGTCAGTTGTGCACATGAAAAGTCGAAAATACGCTGTACGTCAGCGAATAATGCTTTAAAAAGACTTTCTTTAGCGGAGAACAGTACGGTTATTGCCAGTGTTTCGTTGGGCGTCGCTTTTTGTATCAGATGCAGTTCCTGTGGTGTGGCTATCAGTGAGCGGACACTTTCCAGGGTGCTTGTTGTCATGCGGGCTTCTATATCTATTCCTATACTATGTAACGCTTGTCGATGGGCTACGGCAGCAAAAGCGATTTGTCTGCTGTGGCTGATAGAGCCTACGATATTATCTGGCCAGACGGGATGGCGGTGGGGAGAAATGGGTAGTGAATCTGTTATTGTTAATCCCGCCAGTCTTAGGGCTTCACGTGCACAAGCCCGGCCAGACAAAAATTCTACCCTGCGCTTCAAAACGGCACGAGCAAGTGATGTGGGTAGTGTTAATCCACTATTGAGTAGCCTCATTTGAGCCGCATCACTCACTTCTATTGGCTGGCGAGCGAAATAAATATGTTGCCGCAGTGATTGCGGCAACATGGTAAAAATGGATGTCATTGTGCTTTAGCTGTATTTACTGGCGGGACTATGCCCTGAGGGTAGATTTTGACCATGACTCGTTGGCCAAGTTTGATCTTTGGCGCATCCAGCGATAGTACGCACTCAATGACTCGCGTATCCTGCTTCGCCGTTGGGTCGCTGGCATTTTGTACGCTGGGGCCAAACACTTCACTTAGTCGCAGCACTTTGGCCTGATATGTTTTCTGCTCGTTATTTTCCAAAATAACTTCAGCGAGTTGACCAGGGTGGACTTTGTCAACAAAGATATCTTCTATCTCTGCGCGTACAATGCGTGGCGCGTCGGGAGCTAGGGTGAACAGCCTGGTCACGTTGAGCGTCGAAGAACCTTCACCAGGTTTAGCATATCGTCTTACGATCTTACCGTTTTCCGGCGCCAAAACCTTGAACTTTTCTACTTCCAGTTGAGCAGAAGCCACTTTAGCTTTGGCTGTTTCCAGTGTTGCTTTTTTAGAGGCCAGTTCTTCGCGGGCAAGGGCTGTTTGATCTTTCAGATTTTGCTTTGACTGGTCAGAAATGACCTGAGTGCTAAGTGGCAAAACCCTGCGATACTCGCGTTCAGCAATATCCAGTTTGGTTTTACTGGTAGATACGTCTTGGGTGGCTTCATCCTGAGAGGCAATTGCCTGTTCGAGTGATAATCTGGCCTCATTGTCATCGATTTGTGCTAGTAACTGTCCTTTTTTAACTTCGTCGCCTTCCTCTGCCAAAATTTGCTTGATGATCCCCGCTCTTGGCGCGTCAATACTAACCATGCCCCCTTCAATACTGATGTAACCCTTAGCAACAGCAATCCAAGGCGCTGATTGCGTAGCCGGGGGAGGGGAATTTTCGGCGTCGCAGGCGCTAAGTGCGAGAACCATAACGAGACTGGCCAGGTGAATAACTTTCATGTCAGTGAAACTCCGTGAAATAAAGAGCCGGAATCATGGGTGATACGACCATCTTCTATGGTAATAACACGGTCAGCGTGCTCGATCAGACGATTGTCATGTGATACAGCGACTACAGTAGAGCCTTGCTCATGGGCGATGTGGCGTAGTGTGTCGATAACAATTTGGCCGTTATGCTTGTCGAGTGCACTTGTGGGTTCATCGGCAAACAGGAACTGACCATGTTTGACCAATGCTCGTGCAATTGCTACACGTTGTTTTTCCCCACCCGACAACTCGGCAGGGTAAAGTGTTTTACGATTTTCTAGCCCTACTGCATCCAGCGTAGCGGATGCACGCTCTTTGGCTTCCTGTTGTGAAAGGTTTTCACCATAGGTGAGTGGCAACATGACATTTTGTAGTGCATTCAGAGCACCGAATAGGTTAAAACCTTGAAAGACAAATCCACAATGATGCAACCTGAATTTTTCCAAGTCACGATCGGGGTATTGAGTAATATCTTGCCCATTGATGATCACTTGCCCCGATTGAGGGCGCAATAATCCTGACAAAATGGCAAGCAGGGTACTTTTGCCTGAGCCAGAAGGACCAATGATTAATGTTAACTCACCGGCAGCGATTTGAAGATCGACCTCTTTTACCACCGGCTGGACAATCTTTCCGGTAGTGAAACTGTGGCTGACTTGTTTGGCATTGATGGTGATTTTTACGTTCATCTGGCTATCTCAACGTAACAGAGTGAAAGGTTCCGCACGATTCAACGCCCGTAATGCCATCAACCCAGACAGTAGCGTGATGGTCATCACCAGAGCGTAAAGTAAGAACAGCGCAGACAATGGCAATGTAAAAGAGACGTACATTGCTCGAGCGCCTGCTGATAATGCCAGCATAATTAGTGTGGTTAACAACAACCCAGCCACGCCAATCCAGAATGATTGTTCCAGTACCACTTTTCGAAGGGCTCGGGTAGGGACCCCCATCGCACGTAAAGTTGCGTACTCACGTAATGCAGCAACAATAGCTGCCATTAATGTTTGACTGGTGATAACGATACCGACGATGAATCCCAATGTGGAGGAAAATAGGAAACCACTGCCTGAACCGGATTCGAAGATCCAATAACCCACAGATTGTTCAGAAAACTCCTGAGCAGTCCAGACTTGAAAACGGCGGTTTGCTCCTGTGGGCTGTAATTCGTCACGAACCCGCTCAGCCTCTTCTGGGTGACGTATCTTAACCAGGAAATAATCGAGATTGTTTCTCAATAGTGCTGGATCAAGGGTGCGTGCGGTGTATAGGGAGGTGATGATATTAACTCCACCCATTGAGCGCATACCGCTCACGGTCCCGGCTATGTGGACCCGTTTACCATTTAGCTCCGTGTAATCACCGACTTTTACACCCAGTTTGCTTAGATCACTAATATCCACCAACAAGTTACCAGGTATCTGCAGTAGTTGCTTTTTCTCAGGTGACAGCAACTTTGCGAAGGTCATAGCATTTGGCTTGAGGTCGATACCAATGATTACCGCTGAAACACGCCCCCCAATGGGGCGCCGCCAGTCGCCAAGTGTCCATGATAAACGCTCGACTTCTGTGACTTCAGGATTCATCAACAATGAGTTTTCAACATTTTCTGAAATAGGGCGGGGGAGGTCGATACTCTGGGTATCGGGGAAGCCGACCCAGAGGTCCGCAGAAGAACGATCAATATATACGCTGACTGCCCCAAACATACCGAGTAATAACCCTAATTGCACGACAACCAGTAGGCCTGAAAAAGCAACAGCCAGTACCGCAGGAAGAAAGCGGCGCCACTCATGGATGAGAATCGATCGTGCAAGAGAAAGCATCACAGAATCCTTTCTGTTGTAGGTAAAATTACGAAATAACAATATGTATTAAGAGGCTGTGTGTACATACAGTAAATGAGTACGTTAGCTTCCTTAAAACCAGGTAATACAACTAAAATACCAAATTTGGGGGTATGGAAAAAATTAGTCAACCAAATTTCGCATTTTGCTTTTTATATATGCCAAATTTTCTTACCTCAGACAACGGGAAAGTTATCTTCGTTCATGATTCATTTAATTTCAATAATTCCTTTGCTCTAGAACGAAGACGTCTTCAGTTATTCAAGATAGTAAACAACATTACTATTATTTTCTTCATTATTTGCGAGTGAGTCATCAATGCTTATAGGGAGTTAAAGTCAGGAGAATCAATGGTTAATTATCGTTCTATTGGTTTCAATATTATCGTTTGTAAATTGCGAACATACCATTTTAGATGATAATTCTAATTTGTATTATAAGGCAGCATTATAAACTTATTTTTTATTTGTTGTTGATATTTTATTCTTTTTTGCTGGTCTGTTTATGCGTAATCACATGATTTTTATTATTTTTATTTTTCAGCCACTTTTTTATAGGTGGTTTGAAAATGATTTTTTGCTCCTGTATACAGTAAGCGATGGATTTAATTGCTTTGATTGAAAAAGATAAGTCATTACGATTAAGATTAAGTTTTGTTAAATAATTCGTGTTGAATTAATTAACTTAACATGGTCTTATCGTCTACTATAACTACTATCTAGTTGTTTATTTTTGATGGATTTTCTCAGCTTTTTATACCGCACGGAGATGAGGGAATTACTGAGGAGTTAGTTTTCATGGATGGTATGGTTCAGCAAGAGTACAGAGGCTTTCGCTTATCTGTCAGGGTTCTTATTCACGTAGCTATCGAACTAGTTATATTCTTTTGCATATTCTTCCTGGTTGGTTCAGGGGATGGGAAAAGTACATATTTTATTGTATTTTCTGTTTTTTTTCCACTTGTCGCTATCTTTTCTATCAGTGTTGAGCTGATGCTTGATGCACTTGGTCGTGTCTCCCTTGGAGCCTCATCAGAACTTTGTTCTGAAGCAGTGCTTTATTCAAAGTCATCATACTCGACAACGCAACGTCCGGCTCAATTATGGAGTAAATTGGCCTTAGGGACTGGGTTGTTATCCCTTATTGTAACTATAGTCACATATGTTATTAGTGGTTTTTCAATGTTTATTTATAAAGAAATACCATTAATGGCAATGGGAAGCCTTTTCCTTGGCGTTACCCTGTCAGTTTTGATGATGTATCTTTATTGTCTTCCTGCACTGCTTCAGTGGTATCAACGCACTGTTTTTTCTGAAAAAAATAATGCTGGCAAGACATTTAGTGATGAGCACTTAGTAATGAATTATTTCATTCCTTGGGTAATTGTTACTATGTTAGCTGTTGGGTTTATTTCTTGGGGGTACTATCACCAACAAGTTGATCTGGATGTGGAAAGTGTTGCATTTGGATGTGGTGGAACCGCCTGGATAATATCGTTATGGATTACTCATGTTACACAGAAACAAGCAGTAATCGATGTTCGTGCTGGCTTGTTACACTTTGATGATGATGATGAATTAGATGAGTGGTCTTTGTACTTCATCCTTCATGCATTCAGTGCTGCTGTGGTTTCAGCTATATTCATCATCGTGAAATATTTACCATTCAATATACTTAACGAATTCTCAGTAGTGGTGTTAGATATCTTTGTTGCCATGATTTCTGCCATTGTTGGTGTAATTATGGGCGTGCTCCGGGGAAGGACGATTGTATTATCAAAGAAGTGAAATAGGATTATGAATTTTCCTACGCCTATCCTGGTTATAATACCAAGGAGTAAGTTTAACAGTTATTAACAATAAAGCGGGTCATAGTGAGGTACATGGCTTCATGTTACCCAGGGATGGCTTTGCCTTTTGTGAGAGGGAATATATGTTAGGGAAGGATATATTGCACCTGAATAGCGGGGCAAGTGACATTGCAATTGTCGGAATGGCGAGCCATTTCCCCGATGCGGCAAGTCTGCATGATTTCTGGCGTAACATTAATGATAAAAAAGACTCTATTACTGATGTTGATACTTTGCCAGGAGATGAATATTGGTACAAAGAAGATTTTTATGATGCCAGCCCCTCCAGTCCAGATAAAACTTATGGCTATAAGGCCGGTTTTATCAAACCTATTGACTTTGATCCTGTCGAGTTCAAGATTCCACCTGCGATAGTGGATTCAATCAGTACGGCACAATTGTTTGCTTTGTATGTGGCTAAACAGGCGATGGTTGATGCTGGGCTAGCTAGTGAAAACAATACGGTTGATCGTGATCGTATAGGCGTTATTCTAGGGGGAAGTGGCAATGGCAACACTTCTTTTTCTCTAGCAGCACGACAGCAGGCACCTTATCTTCGCCGCATCATGATTAAATCTGGTTTATCTGCCTCTGTTGCGGATGACGTAATTAATCGTGCTCACGATCTTTACCTTGAATGGAATGAAGACAGTTTCCCTGGGTTTCTCGGTAATGTAGCTTGTGGTCGTATTGCTAGTTACTTTGATCTGGGCGGCACTTCGTACATGGTAGATGCTGCTTGTGCCAGTAGCCTTGCGGCAATTAAAGCGGCAGTAGGTGAGTTGCAGTCTGGTAGCTGTGATGCGGTATTGACGGGTGGAGTCAATCTGGAGAATTCCGCGTTTTCATTCTTGTGTTTCAGTAAAACGCCTGCACTGTCCAAAAGTAATCTGTCACGACCATTCGATCATCAGTCAGACGGTATCATGTTGGGTGATGGCGTTGGAATGTTGGTGTTAAAACGCCTGGAAGATGCTGAATTACATGGTGACCGTATTTATGCAGTGTTGAAAGCACTGGAGGCCTCCAGCGATGGTCGAGCGAAGAGTATTTTCGCGCCACGTTATGAAGGGCAAGTAAAAGCTATTCGTCGTACTTATCAGCGAGCGGGTATTACTCCGTCAGATTTGCAGTTGATAGAAGCACACGGTACAGGGACTGCATCCGGTGATAATACTGAACTGAAGAGTCTTGCTGCGGTATTTGAAGACATGCCCGTTCCACCTAAATCTATAGCGCTCGGCAGCGTTAAATCGCAAATAGGCCACACCCGCTGTGCTGCTGGCGCGGCTTCAATGATTAAAGTAGCAATGGCATTATCACATAAAGTGTTGCCCCCAACGATTAACGTTGAACAACCATGTGATACTGTTGCTGATAAGAATTCCCCCCTTTACGCTAATACTGAATCTCGCCCGTGGGTGCGTCCTGCCAACAATACACCACGTAGAGCTGCATTAAGTGCCTTTGGGTTCGGTGGTACGAATTTCCATGCTGTCCTGGAAGAGTATGAGCGTGAGCCGCAAGGGCGTTACCGCCTTAATGATTTGCCTGCCACGTTGTTGTTCCAGGCTGAAACACCGGATGCCTTGCTAACTGTTTGTAAGGCAGCAGTTGAGCACCTTAAGCAAACTACGCCTGAGATTGCCCTACGCGAACATTTGCGGGATCAGGATCTCGAATCACTGAAAGCTGAACAGGCTCGTTTGTTATTTGTGGTGGAAGAGCCACAGGATATGGTGGTGTTCCTCGACAATGCAATTAAACAACTCACTCGTCAGCGTGAACAAGGCTGGGAGCATCCTGCTGGAATTTATTATCAGCCCCGCGCTAAGGAATGGGATGGTGCCGTCGTCGCTATGTTCCCAGGCCAGGGTTCACAGTATGTCAATATGGGGCGTGGTGTTGCAGTAGATTTTCCAGAAATACGTCAGACGCTGGAAACCCTGGACACACTGGTACAAGAAGATGATTTGCCGACTATTTCTTCTGTAATTTACCCTGCACCGGTATTCAATGATATTGAGCGTCAGAAGCAGCAGCAGCACCTGACAGAAACTGCCAATGCGCAGCCAGCTATTGGGGCTATCAGTGCTGGTTATTATAACTTGCTGAAAAATATTGGATTTAAAGCTGATTTCTTCTGTGGGCACAGTTATGGTGAAGTGACAGCACTCTGGGCTGCGGGTGGGTTGTCGGAGGCCGATTTTTACCGGGTATCTTTAGCTCGTGGTCAGGCTGCAGCTTCCGCTAGTGCGCAGTGCAATGGTGATTCAGGAGCCATGCTGGCGGCTTCACTCAGTAGTGTTGAGGAACGTGAAGCAATCCTGACGGCTTACACCGATATCGTGATTGCCAATGATAATTCGACCTCTCAGGTCGTTTTTGGTGGATCTAGTGAACAAATCCGGCAGTTACACCAACAATTGGAAGAGAAAAAAGTCCATTGTCGTTTGTTACCCGTATCTGCTGCATTTCATACTCGCTATATTGCATCTGCAGCTAAGCCCTTCCGTAAAAAACTCGCTGCAGTGAGTTTTCAGGTTCCACAAGGGAGTTTGTATTCTACAGCGCTGGCACAGCCGTACCCTTCTACGCCAGATCAGATTGCTGCGACTTTGGGTGATCAGTTGATCCAGCCGGTATTGTTCCGTCAGACCATCGAAACTATCTATCAACAAGGCGGACGACTGTTCATTGAGATTGGTCCAAAGGGAGTTCTGGGCAAGCTGGTGGCTGACATTCTTAAGGATCGTCCACACTGTGTTGTTTCATTGAATACCAGTGATAAAGGTGAAGAGCGTGTCCAGTTATCTCGGGCAATTGCAAGGCTGGTCGCCGAAGGGGTGCCATTGACCGCATTTGACCGTTATGCCCGTCCAGCACCGCTGCCGACAGGAAAACGTAGTGCTGTTAGTGTACGACTGAATGGCGGCTTTTTCTTGTCTGCGAAAAATCGTACCCGTCGCCTTAATGCGTTGCGAGATGGTGATACAAAAACCGTCGAACAGTTTGTGGCCGAAAATGCCAACACATTAATGGATACGACTATTAAATCTCAGGATGTATCCACGCAAAAACAAGCTAGCCCACCGAGTAACTTGCGGCAGGTTAGTGACGAGCCGACTAACTCATCGTTGAAGCAATCTCCTATGGCATCGGCAGGGTTCGTCAGCACGTCAGTAGAGTCGGAGAAACAGCCGACGAGTAGTTCTGTATCAACCCCTAAGGCCCCGGCCTCAAGGATGCAGGAAAAAGGAAAATTAGCTTTACCCACCTCAGAGAGAGATACTGTAATGGAAAACAAGGCTCCCTTGACGTATAGCCACGACAGCAGCAGTCTTAATGGCTTGCTGACTGCGCAACAGGTGATGAGTCAACTACATCAGCAATTCCAGTCAAACCAGAAAGAGTATATCTCTTTGCTGGAGTCGTTGCTGAATAAACAATTTACCCTACTGGATAAATACCCGGACCACCAGAATTTGCCTCATATGCTGGGTAGTCTGAGTCAGAGTGTTCAGCTTTTAAACAAGAACTTGGAATTGTACCACGCTAACCACGAACGTTATTTTGCTACTCAGCAGGATTTGTTTGAGGTAGAGGCGAACCATAGTTCGGCTCCGTCAGTTCAGCGTACGCCGTTATCGGGTAACGTTGCGCTATCGATTGCTGCGCCAATTGCCAGTGCGCCAGTTGCGTTTACTGCTCCTGTGGCCGCGCCAATACAAGCAACACCGGTACAGTCAGCACCGGTACAGTCAGCACCAGTACAGTCAGCACCAGTACAGTCAGCACCAGTACAACCTACGCCTGTAGCACAGGCAACACAGACATCTGCCATGTCTGCACCTGTCGCGCCAGTAGCACCGTTGACTTCTACCTCACCCACACTGCCTTCGATCCCGGAACCCGCAGTTGCAGAGCGTGTTGTACCAGTTGTGGTGTCTGAGCCTGCTGTCACTGCTACCACCACGCCTGCACCGTCTGTCACATTAAGTGAAGAAGAAAAAGTGCAGATTGCTCGTTTCGAAGCAATAAAAATTGAAGAAATTACAGCGAAGTTGATCGCTATCGTCAGTGATCGCACTGGTTATCCACAGGACATGATCGACGGCGAGATGGATCTTGAAGCGGATCTTGGCATTGACTCTATCAAACGTCTGGAAATCTTCGGTGCAATGTTTGATGCCTTCTCTGCTGATGCTGGTATCTATCATGATGCATCTAAGAATAAAGACATGGAAACGCTGGATATTGAATCACTCAGCAACATCAATAAGATGTCTACGTTCTTTATGGATATGATTGCGGAAATCATCGCAGATATCCGCAGTGGTGGTGTTAATGCAGCAGATGAAGAGGCTGAGTCTGCGCGTGAGTTTTTCGTGGAAGACAACCAGCGTGAGTCACAGGCTACGGTACGTGATACTGGGTCTGAAGCGACATTGCGCGCATTGGGTTTTGTGACTACCACTGAGGACCATGCTGTAAAAAAGCCGTTAGCTGAACCCCAGGTTAATCAAGAGCCTGTGGTTCAGCATGCATCCACTCAGATTGTCATGTCTGGTGACAATACAGCGATTGCTAGCGGCACAACAACCATTGATAACATAGCTATTGCCGACCCCCAGGGGGTCGGCCGTTATGAAGTAATTCGTCAATCGCTACCTCTGCCAGATCGTCTGGCGCAAGCGTTTGAGGAAGCACGTACCTGGCTGATTATCGATGAGGAAGGACAAGCACCAACTGCGCTACTCACTCAATTGGAACAGCGGGGGCAACGGGCCATCTGGATGACGATTTCTCCCACTGCGTCCAAAAGCAAGCGGCGTAAAAAAACCAGTGCGGCACGGGTGCTGGTTCAGCCGAATGAGGTGGCGATTGATGAGACTATTACTGAACTGGAAATAGAGCATGGCACTATCAATGGTGTTATTTACCTTCAATCGGTGCGTCCGGTAGTGAAACGTGTGCAGGATCTGTTTCGGGAGCAGGATTATCAGTCAGTAGAAACGTTGTTCATGTTGGCGCGTCGCCTGCAACCTTCGCTGAATAGCAATGAGCACGGTTATTTGATGGTTGTTGCACGTGGTGATGGTGAGTTAGGTACATCACAACGTCAGATGCTACCTGTTGTGGCGGCCGGGGTAACTGGGCTAACCAAGTCACTTAATATCGAGTGGAAGTCAGTGTTTTGCCGCACAGTGGATATTATTGCTGCACTGAGTGATGAGGCTGTGGCTCGCATTATCATGGAAGAGTTGCAGGACAGTAATCAGGCGCTCGGTGAAGTGGGTAGAGGTACAGACGGCGAACGTATGACATTGGCAGTACGACCAGCAGATGGCGTATTGACTGCGGGAGCGAATGCCGTAACTGCACAGGATGTGTTTGTGGTCACAGGAGGTGCGCGAGGCATTACTGCCGGATGCGTACGGGCACTGGCGCAATATGCACCTGCAACTTTTATCTTACTAGGACGAACTGATATTGAAGCACCACTGCCTGAGTGGGCGTTGGGTGCAGATACGCCACAGGCCAGAAAGGCAGCGGCTATCGCCAGTTTACAGCAGCAGAATGTACAGCCGACACCCGTTAAGATTACTGCCATGCTGAGTAGCCTGGAACACAATGATGAAGTGCGTCAGACATTAGCTGAGATCGAGAGATATGGTGCAACAGCAGTTTATCGCCAGTGCGATATTACCAATGCAGAGCAGATGATCTCTATCATTCAGGAAATTACTCGTCGGTATGGTGCTGTTACTGGCATTATCCATGGTGCTGGCAATCTGGCAGACAAACGCATAGAGAAGAAAACACTGAAGGATCTGCGTTCTGTGTTCGATGTTAAAGTGCGTGGGTTGGAGAATCTTCTGCAGGCTGTTGATATTAAGAAATTGCGTCAAGTGATGCTATTTTCCTCAGTGTCAGGGTTTTTCGGCAATGCTGGACAAACAGATTATGCGTTGGCAAACGATATTCTTAACAAGTTTAGCTGGTTGCCGCTAAATGGTGAATCTCGCCCTGTTATACGATCGATTAACTGGGGGCCGTGGGATGGAGGAATGGTTAATGAGACCCTCAAACGGGCATATGATGCACAAAACATGGTTATTATTCCCGTTGAGGCTGGTTACCAGCGCTTCCTGAATGAGTACCGTGATGGGGTAACTACGCAGGTTATTATTGGTGGCCCCAGCTACCGGGCGGTACAGCCAGTTAAGGCCTTGAGTAATGGGGAAGCGGTGTATCGTCATGTACTGGAACAGCGTAATCCGTTCTTGTCACATCATGTTGTCAACGATAAACCGGTATTACCTGCGACAGCAGCAATTGCCTGGATGGCACAAACTGCGACTGAGCGTTTTCCTGGTTATCGAGTGGTCAAAGTCGCAGCATTTGCAGTGTTGAAAGGGATTGTGTTTGATGGTAGCCAATCTGAAAACTGGCAGGTGTGCTGGAAACCAGCTGATAATTATCAGACTGGAAGTGAGGCCCTAGTATTGACGATGGTTGTCCTGAATGACAAAGGTGAAAAGCACTATCAGGCGACATTAACGTTGATGACCAAGGCTCCAGAAGCTATATACAAGCCGATTACAGAAGACCTGAGCAAGCGTGTTGTGGTGGAGCAACCTCTGTATGGTGACATGCGTCAAGGCAGTCTATTGTTCCACGGTGACGCGTTCCGCGGTGTACGTGAGTTGGTTCATATTGATGAGAGAGGACTAACGCTAGCCTGCCGGTTGTCAGGTAGTGACTCTGCTATATCAGGGCAGTTTAATCCGGGCTCGTTTGATTTCTTTGTGCATGATGTTGGTCTGCAACTACCACTAATATGGCTGATGTTGCGTTCAGACAAAGCGGGGTTACCGTCGGCTATCGGACAGATTGATACGATTATGCCGATACCAATTAATACGCCGTTCTTCGTTTCAATGCATATTGTCAAACACACATTATCATCGTTGGTTACTGATATTGTGTTGCATGACGAATGTGGAAATTGCTATAGCCAGTTGCATCAGGTTGAGTTTACTGTTTCATCAGCATTAAGGAAGTTATTCTGTCAGCCTCGGACTGAAACTGTTATTACGGATAAATAACTATTTAATGAGATAAGGCCAATTATTTTCCAGCCATATATGCTATAAGAAGGCGGTTTCGTTGCAGTTACACAGTAATATGAAATTACTTGCAATATGAGACTAGCTGGCAAGCATCGTATGGTTGGGAATCCCTGGCTGATATTCAGGAGTGATATTTTCATGGAACCGATAGCCATCGTCGGACTGGGATGCCTGTTCCCTGGCGCTGATAACCCTATGGCATACTGGGAGAATCTGTGTCAGGAAAAAGACAGCGCCTCGTCGATTTCCGAAAAGGAATTGGGCACGTCACCGGAGAATTATTACCATCCGGTGCCAGGTACTGCCGATAAGATACATTATAATCGTAATGGGTATGTCAGGGATTTTATATTTGATGCTCAAGGGTATCGTTTGCCCGCTAACGAACTAAACTCGTTGGATGCATTATTTAAATGGACGCTGTATACCGCTGAGCAGGCATTAAGTCATAGCGGCTATCGTCATCATGAAAATACTCTGAAAAAAACTGGCTTGATTATTGGTAATATCGGAATGCCTACTCATACAGTAAAGCGTATGATGACACCGTTTTATCATCAATTGTTGCAACCCTATATTCAGAAATTAATTCATCGCCCAGATTTTCATTTTGATGAAGTCTGGCCAACGGCGGATTACGATGATGTTAATCTGATTACAGGTGGCCATAATGCCACTGTCGCTGCACTGGCTCTGGGGATGGCAGGACCGACATTCTCGCTCGATGCTGCTTGTTCGTCCGCACTGTATGCCATCAAACTGGCATCAGATTATCTGGAAAGTGGTAAAGCAGACTTGATGTTGGCTGGCGCAGTTTGTCATGCAGACCACATTTATATCAACCACGGTTTTAACGTGTTGCAGGCGTTCCCCAAACAAGGTATCTCGATCCCGTTTGACCGCGCTTCTGAAGGACTGAAGGCGGGAGAAGGTGCAGGTATGGTAGCACTAAAACGTTACCGTGATGCGGTACGGGATAATGATACGATTTACGCGGTAATCGAATCGGTGGGATTATCCAACGATGCGGGTGCCAAGCATATGTTAGTACCGGATATTCAGGGACAGTGTGCCGCGCTGGAACGTGCTTATGCACATAGCGATACGCGTATTGACTACCTGGAATGCCATGCTACAGGTACACCAGTCGGTGATCAGGTGGAACTTGCTTCGGTAGAGCGATTCTTTGCCTCACACGGTAATTTACCATTAATCGGTGCTAACAAGGCGAATAATGGTCATATGTTGACTGCTTCTGGTATGGGAAGTCTGCTGAAGGTGGTGCTGGCAATGCAACATAACCAACTGCCAGCGACACCAGGCGTTACTGAATTAGTCAATACACCAGAAGGAAAGCTGACACTGGAGCATGTTGTGCGGGAGGCAAGGCCATGGCCTGCGACCGGTGCACCAAAACGTGCGGGCATTAATGCATTTGGTTTTGGTGGTGTAAATGCCCATCTGGTTCTTTGTGATGATAATGCTGGATTGCGAGCCCACACGTCTGCCACGAAAGCCAACATTATTCCTCATCAACCACTAGCGTTGGTAGGGATGGGTATTCATCTGGCTGAAACTGAGCAAAGTGCTCAACTGGCTAAGGCTATACAGCAAGAGGCTCAATTCTTCACTGAGTTACCAGCGACTCGTTGGATTGGTTTGGAGCAACGGCCTGATGTGTTGGCGCAGCGTGGTGTAACGCAAGCACCTCAAGGTGCTTACATTGAACGTTTCGATTTTGACTGTAAACATTTCAAGTTGCCGCCTAATGTCGTGGGTCCGCACCTTTTGTCACATCTGTTTTTACTACCTGTAGCCGAACGAGCTTTTTTGGATGCTGGTTATGAACTAGATGGTAGTCGCCGTAATATTGCTGTGATTGTTGCCGGTGGTGTGGATTATGGTTGTCTGCGCTATCAGGCACGCAATGAAATCAGTTGGCAACTGGCTCAGAGTTTGAGCCGTTGTGGTATCACTTTGTCATCGGATGATCAAACAGCTCTGGAAGATATTGTACGCAATGGGTTATTCCCTGCTCCGTACCCTGAAGGAATTACTGGTGGTATCGGTAACATTGTGGCTTCCAGGTTGGCGGCTCATTTGCGTCTCAACGGGCCGACTTTCTCACTTTATAGTGAGGAGAGTGCGCCGTTTAAGGCGATTGAGTTGGCGCAGTTCATGCTTGATCGTCAGCAGGTAGATGCAGTATTGATTGCGAGTTGTAGTTTCGCTGGTGGTGTAGAAAACGTCCTGTGGGATCACCAGTCACAGCACGCTAATCAGGAAGTAGGTGATGGTGGTGGTGCTATTATCCTTAAGCGTGAGCAAGACGCTCTGCGTGATGACACCGCTATCTATGCGCTGGTAGATGGGTTGTCTGTGTCCCATGAACCAGGCCGCTCTTTGCGATTTGCTCCCTCTGCTCAGGCACTAGTAGATAGCATGACTACGGCATTGGGCACGGCTGGCTGTACGCCACAGCAGGTGGATTATGTTGAGGTATATGCGGGGGCATGCCCTGGTGAATTGGAAACTGAGTGTGAGGCAGTGCGCCACGTGTATGGTGTGGCTGGCCGTACTACCCCGCTGACACTGGGGACGTTGAAGGCACACTATGGTCACTTATCGGCCGCTAGTGGTTTGCTCGGTATCATCAAAACGGCATTGCAGTTATCTGAATCTTATCTGCCTGGTATACCGTCGTTTTCGTTGTCACAAGAACTGCGTCATGCTGCCAGATCTGACTTACAAGTGCCAGAACATGGCACAGTATGGCGGTCTCAGACAACACGACGTGCTGCTGTAAATCATATCGGTATCGACCGAGCATACAGCCATTTGATTTTGCGCGAACCGACCGTGGGGAGGCAAGCGAGAGCTCGTACCATTCCGCCACTGGCGACAAAGCCGTTAAACGTTAGCGTATTTACGGGACGCGATAAAACGGTACAGGCAATTATGCTGAGTGATACAGCGCAGGCACGTTTCGCCTATTTAGCCGATAGCGTACCGCTGACACGGATCCCACAGGCGTTACCTATGACGTTGTTGGTGCCGAACGATACTGCACATCAGTGGCGACATGCCTACACCCAGTTGCGCTATCTGGAACTGGAAAGTACCTTCCACCGTCTGATTGCCCGACAACTTATTCAGGAAGATAGCGCAACGCTTTCCCAGGTATATCCCAAACCCGAACCGGTACACCCGCGTCCGTTGCTGGACTATGAGCAGTTGCTGGAGTTGACCGATGGCAGCATCGCCAGTGTATTGGGGAAAGAGTATGAAGAAGCTGACCGTTACGCGATACGTACGCGTATGCCATCACCGCCTTACCTGTTTGTATCACGCATTACAGCAATGTCGGCGCAGAAAGATAAGTTAGAACCGGGTTTTATCGAGTGGGAATATGACATTCCAGCGGATGCCTGGTATGTCGTAGATGGTAAAGCGCCGGCCTTTATGTCTCTGGAGTCATCACACGCCATGATCGTGGCATTTACCGTCATCGGTTGCGACATGATGTTCAAAGGGCAGTTGTGTTATCGCGCGGTAGATAGCCAGACAACGGTTTACAGCGAGATGCCTGCGGCAGGAGAAACCTTACGTGGCCGGGTTAACATCACTTCTGTTGTGAAAGCTGGCAGTGTGGTGCTCATTGGCTATGAGTATTTCTGCTATGTCGATGATCGGCTTGTATTCAAGTTAGTGGCCAACTCTGGCTTTTTCAGCGCTCGTGATATGGCTCGAGCCAAACCCCTGGATACATCGGTTTATTTCCGTGAAGCACCGGCGTCGACACCGTTTACCCCGCCGTTGTTGAGTAATAAGACTGCATTGTCAGATAAAGAGATCTCCTCGTTGTTGCAGGGTGATGTCGCCGCCTGTTTCGGCCCTGCGTATGCTCGGGCAGATATCGGTCATATTTGCAATCCGAATACCCGCATGCTCAACCGTATCGTATCAATGTCGCGTGATGGTGGTGCATTTGGTTTAGGTGAAATGCTCGGAGAGGTGGATATCGACCCAGATCATTTTGTTTTTAAAGCCCATTTCAAAAATGATCCGGTGATGCCGGGGACTTTTTTGGTTGAGGGGTGTGAACAGATGGTCAAGGTGTTCCTACATTATCTGGGACTGAACTCTCAGTCATACCTGACACCACGAACACTATGTAATCACCACTACAGCGCCCGTTTTCGCGGTGAGGTGAAGTGTGAGCGTGATGTTTTACGCTACCGGCTTACCTGTAAATCAATTAATGCACGTTACGCAGATGATGGTCGTTCGTTGGATGATATCGCGCTGACTTTCATCGTAGAGATTCTCTATCGCGGTAATGTGATTGGGCTGTGCGACAACCTGGGGGCTGGATTTAGTCGCGAGACGCTAACTATTGCAGACAGCTCTTACAATACCATGCCGTTTCGGGCTGAAACGGCCTAAACGATGAGCCAGGGAAGCTGAATTATGAATAAACAAGACAACACTGCTGGTATCCAGAGTATGACGGATAAACCGTTACTGGGTGGCCAGATGCTTTATGCGTTGGCGATGCCACTGGCTGTGGTCGAGTATGACCGCCATATGCGGATTGAAGCCCCCAATAATGCGGTACCCAAGGAAGGCAATTTAGTGGGTTGGTTACCACCGATGGACGCTTCGCGGTTAGGGGATCGGCAGTTTCAGCGTGATTATGGTGTACGTTTTTCCTGTTACGCAGGAGCCATGGCGAACGGCATCCATTCTGCTGAAATGGTGATCGCACTCGGGCAGCGGCAAATGCTGGGGATCTTTGGGGCTGGCGGTCTGAGTCTGGAGCGAATCACTACAGAGGTGGAGCGGATCCAGCAGTACTTACCGAATGGACCTTTTGGTGTCAATTTACTACACAATCCAGGAAATCCAGGGTGGGAGATGGGATGTGTCAGGTTATTGATAGAACGTCAGGTCAGAGTGATCGAAGCCTCAGCATACATCAACCTGACCACTGCTCTGGTGTATTACCGTGCTGCTGGATTGACACGCGATGCTGATGGCCGAGTCCAGGCGAAGAACCATATTATTGCCAAAGTTTCTCGTCGTGAGGTTGCACAGCATTTCTTACGCCCTGCACCAGATAACCTATTGAAAAAACTGCTCGAAGAAGGGCTTATTAACGAACAGCAGGCTGAGTTGGCTCGCCAGGTGCCTATGGCGGACGATATTACGGTTGAAGGTGATTCAGGCGGTCATACTGATCAAGGTTTGCTGGCGTGTATTTTTCGCTCAGTAGTAGCGTTACGCGATGAAATACAAGCGCAATCTGATCTGGGTTGGCAAGTACGTGTAGGAGCAGCGGGTGGACTGGGTACACCACATGCTGTTCTGGCAGCGTTTGCTCTGGGCGCAGCCTATATCGTAACCGGCTCGGTGAACCAGGCTTGTATTGAGGCCGGTACTTCAGATTCTGTTAAACAGATGCTGGGCAAAGTTCAGATAGGTGATGTCGCTACAGCGCCTTCTGCTGATATGTTCGAGTTGGGCGCTAAAGTTCAGGTGATGAAGCAAGGGAGTATGTATGGCGTAAGAGCGCAAAAGCTCTACGGCCTATATAAGCAGTACGACTGTCTGGAGGATATCCCTGCTGCTGATGTCGCTCAGCTTGAGAAGCAGATTTTTCATCAACCATTAGCAGAGGTTTGGCAGCAGACAGTAAGTTATTTCGAGCGGACTCACCAGCCGCAGGTGATCGCCAAAGCTGAGCAACAACCTAAGAAAAAAATGGCACTGATTTTTCAGTGGTATTTAGGGCAGTCATCACGCTGGGCTATTAATGGTGAACCGTCTCGACAATTGGATTATCAGGTTTGGTGCGGTTCAGCCATGGGCGCACTGAACGAATGGTTGCGAGGTTCGTCACTGGAGGCTGTAGAGCAGCGTCGGGTCAGTGATATCGGGGTTCTGCTAATGCAAGGAGCTGCTTATCTGAACCGAGTGGCATACCTGTCGGCACTGGATATCGAGTTACCTAATTCGCTGCAACACTGCACACCTGATGACTTGCTGCGTATCAGCATCGATCACTCAGCTATCTCACAACCTACCCAAGCATTTCAACCACAAACAGGGAGTACCAAGATAATGGATGCAGAAACCAAACTGACATTAGACCAATCTAAAGAGTTTTATAAAAAATGTTGGGAACTGCTCCCAGGCGGAACCCATTACAACTTTGGCGATCCAGAGCGACCACTGGTTATTCCGTTTAATCGTGGGCGCAATTCACGAGTATGGGATTTGGATGGCAACGAACATCTCGACCTGTTCTGCAAGTTCGGTGCCCTGATTACGGGTCATCATAATGAGGCGTACAACGAAGCCTTGATCAACTATATGCACAAAGTCACTTCAGTCGATACCTGCGATTTGGAAGTGGACGTGTGCGAAACCCTCGTTAAGCACATTCCTTGTGCTGACATGGTGCGCTTTTGCCTGAGTGGTACCGAAGCGGTGCAAAACGCAATTCGTCTGGCACGTGGGTTTACCGGTAAAACCCGTTTTATCCGCTTCCACGGTCATTACCACGGCAATGCCGATAACATCATGGGTTGGCGCAAAAAGCAGGATCTGACTTGGCCGGTGCCGGAACAGTTCAAAGGTGACTTATTGGATACATGGGGTCGAGCACCGGGCGCAATCGAAGATCAGTCATTCATGCTGCCGTGGAACGACATTGATGTACTGACTGCCACTATTGAGCGCTATCACGGTGAAATTGCTGCTGTGCTAATGGAGCCATTGTGTATCAATGGCGGCGGTATCTTCCCGCGTGAGGGGTATCTGGAAAAAACCAAGGCACTGTGCGAGAAGTACAACATTGTACTGATTTTTGATGAAGTGATTA
The DNA here is from genome assembly GCF_009372235.1 of Dickeya oryzae. Taxonomy (GTDB): domain Bacteria; phylum Pseudomonadota; class Gammaproteobacteria; order Enterobacterales; family Enterobacteriaceae; genus Dickeya; species Dickeya oryzae. Next base: position 205,283 of record NZ_ML762923.1, read on the forward strand.
CCGGAGTGCGTGTTGGATTAGGTGGGGCGCAGAAATTACTGGGTGTTACTCCACACCTGGCTACCTTTGGTAAGGCACTGGCTGGTGGCTCTATGCCTGTATCCGCCATCATGGGGCGCCGTGACATCATGAGTCTGTATACCCGTGGCAAGGTGATCCACGCTGGGACTTTTAATGGTTATCCGTTAGGGCTGGCAGCAGTAAAAGCCACCTATGATCTGATTGAGAAAGACCCAGGATGTTATGACCGTATGGCAGACGTTATGCGACAGATTTCGGGTGTATTCGTTAAAGCCGCCGAGTCGGTTGATCTGCCACTGGTAGTTCAGGGGATGCCAACGGCTCTGGTGTATCACTCCCAGTCCACACCAGTAGATCGTTCAGAGGGCTACAGCGATAAGGTTAAATTCTGCGACATCATTATTCGTGAGATCTCCAAGCGTTATGGTATCCAGTTCTCTCCGTTGTCGCGTATGTATTCCAACCTGCTGATGTCACAGGATGATGTACGTTTCTTTGAAGAGCGCATTTTTGATGCGATGGAAAATGCTCGTAAGGTCATCGATATCACCTTCAAGGAAGGGGTAGAAGCATGAGCCAACAAGTCGCTGTTATCACCGGGGCTGCCGGCGGGTTTGGTTCAGCCATTACCCGAACCTTGCTAAATATAGGCTATCAGGTAGCAGCAACGGATATCAGCGCGTCACGTCTGGATGATTTGTATCAACAACTGGAGCAGCCCAAGGGGCTGCACCGTTTCACTATGGACGTTACTCGGTTCGACTCTGTTAGCACCACTGCACAAGCTATTGCAGACGAACTGGGCCAAACCATCACGGTATTGGTCAACAACGCTGGAGTGATTGAACGCAGCTATTGCCTGTCTGCTCAAGGATTACGTGACACAGAAAAGGTGATGGCCGTTAACCTGACGGGCGCATTCAACTGTACTGAAGTATTTGCGCGTTATATGGCGCGGTTGAAGTACGGCCGCATCATTAATATTGCTTCAGTAGCCGGAATTTGGGGGGCAGCAGGTGGATCCGCTTATGCGGCTTCCAAGGCTGGCTTGATTTCTGCCACTGAATCTTGGGCCCGAGAACTGGGCCCGATGAATATAAGTGTTACTGCGGTAGCCCCTGGTATTTGCCGTACTGAGATGCTGGAGAAATTTGTTGATCCGCACATGATTGGTTCACCGGAGGAGGAAAAAATCATCCGCAGCATTGTACCGGTCGGACGTTGGGGGACACCTGATGATGTCGCTGAAGTGGTGGGATTTCTGGCTAGCTGTAAGACTAATTATCTGAACTCTACAGTGATTCCGCTGGATGGTGGGATGCGGGTGGGATCGTTATAAAAACTATGTCGGATGTCAGAAGACTATAAATGCTCGCGCGTTGTTGTAGTTAATTAATGCGGTTAACGGATGTTGTTTTGACAGAAATTATGGGAGGTCGTTTATGTCTACAGGGCTCGCACCGGTGGTAAAAAATATATTTCTTACCGGTGCAACGGGTGTACTGGGTGGTAGGATTTTGCTCGAGATTCTGACTACGACTCAGGCAAATGTTTATTGTCTGGTGCGTGCGGATTCTGCGGAGCAGGCCAGGATACGCCTGGAAAGCGTGCTGTTTTCATATGATGTAGAACGTATAAGTGCCGGACAATTGCATCGCATTATTCCGGTATTGGGCGAGGTAACCCACCCGCAGTTGGGGTTGAATGCACCGGATTATCAGCGTCTACAAGGAATTGTGGATCGAGTACTGCATTGCGCAGCCAATGTCAGCCTGGTGGCATCTTACGGTAAGTTACACCCGGTCAATGTGAAAGGTACGCAGCATATTATCGATTTCTGCCTCGGTGGGAGTATTCCCTTACTGTATGCCTCCAGTTTTAGTGTAGTGGGCGACAAGTTGTATCAGGAAGGGTTTGAATTACAGGAAACTGATCTCGATTTCGGACAGAACTATCGCGATATGGACTACGAGCGTTCGAAATATGAGGCGGAAAAGGCGGTTCATCAGGCTGGGGAAAAAGGGCTAAATTGGACTATTGTTCGCCCTGGCAATATATGGGGAGACAGTGCTAGTGGGCGTTACCCTCTCAAAGATACCCGTGTTAAGGGTATTTATTACGAGATGATCAAGTCTTTGGTTGAAACTGGGTTGACGTTCCGTTCGTCCGAAGATTTCGATATCACACCAGTGGATTATGTAGCGAAAGCATCACTCTACGCCAGCCTGCATAGCAATGATTTCCATGGCAGGACACTGAATCTGACCAATCCAAATCCTATTACTTATGACGATATCGTGATTGCGTTACGCGAGTTTGGCTATCGTCTGGATACCGTCATTAATGAAGACTATTTTGAGGCGTTGACTCAAAACCGTATGTTGCTTGACGGCAAACCTTATCGCTCGTCATTCACCGATTTGATGGCACTGTTTTACAGCAGTGGTGATGTGACTGAAAAGGCGAAATATGCCACTCAACTGACCCGCCAATGGCTTGAAGGTAGCGGCATTACCTGCCCCGCTTGTGATAAAACGCTATTTTCCCGCTATTTCACCTACTTGATTGATGAGGCTTTTATTGTAGCGCCGCATGAGCAGCAGAGGAGTGCAGTGATAGCGGAACATACCCGACAGAGCAGTTTTCTGGAGCAGTTATTTGATGCTGACTTGCGTTAAACCCTGCTAATCAGGGAGTGACACCGCGATTAGAGATTTTATGGAGGAAAATGAGCATGAAGGATTTAACACTGTCGCTGGTTCAATTGGATATTGAATGGGAGCAAGCGGCGGCTAACCGCCGCCGAGTGGAGAAATTGTTAAAGCAGTGTCGGGGTAGTGACATCATTGTATTGCCGGAGATGTTTACCACAGGTTTTAGCATGAAACCCAAAGGCATTGCGGAACAGATGGAAGGCCATACCCGTAACTGGATGCAAAAAATGGCTACCGAGTATCAAGCTGCAGTGGTTGGCAGTGTGATCATCGAAAATAACGGATGCTATTACAATCGGTTGCTATGGGTGACTGAAGAAAGTATTCAGTATTACGATAAACGTCATCTATTTACCTATGCAGGTGAGCATCAAGAGTACACTGCCGGTGAGACTCAAAGCATTGTTGAGCATAATGGCTGGCGTATTGCGTTGTTTATTTGTTATGACCTGCGTTTCCCTGCCTGGTCACGTAATCTGAACGGCAAATACGATGCAGCTATTTACATTGCAAATTGGCCAGCTGGCCGCTCACATCACTGGCAGACCCTGTTGCCAGCCCGCGCTATCGAAAATCAGAGTTATGTCGTTGGTGTTAATCGTGTCGGTCAGGACGGTAACCAACTGAACTACAGTGGCAACACCATGCTGGTAGATCCTCTGGGGGAAACACTACTCAACGGCGAACCGCAGGAAGCGGTTTTCACTGTCACGCTGTCGCATGAACATTTGCGTGGCGTCAGAGAACGATTCCCATTTCTAAAAGATGCAGACTCATTTGAGTTCAAATAAGCATTCTCTATTTTAAGAAAATTGCAGGGGCTGCTCATGGCTATTTCTGTCGAGTTTGAAAATATCGTTACCCGGTTTCCGCAACAGCTGGCAGTGGTTCAGGGTGAACGTCAGTTGACTTATCAGCAACTGATGGAAAATGTCGCTACCTTAGGTCAAGGGATCCTGGAACAAGGAAGTGAAGACCAGTATGTTCTGACCTTGCTGGGACAGGATGTTGATTTGGTGACATCAGTGCTGGCGATACGTCATGTCGGACGCATTTTTGTACCATTGTCGCCACAGCTACCGGAGAAACGATTAGCTTTGCTGGCTGGGCGTTTTCCTGATGCTACGTTGATTACTCGTCGCCGACATCTGCCTAAGGTAATGGCGCTGGGGTTATCGCACCGTGTAGTGCTGGTAGACGAAAATGGATTGCCTGAGCAACAACCACAAGGCTATCTAAGGCAGCCAATTGAGCAGCCCCATGCTTATGTTTATTTTACCTCTGGTTCAACGGGTACGCCGAAGGCGGTATTGGGGCGTGACGAGAGCCTGTTGCAGTTTATTCAGTGGGAAAGTCGCACACTGGCTATCACACCGCAGGATCGTGTGAGTCAGCTTACCTCTCAAATGTTTGATCCGTTTCTGCGAGACCTCTTTTTACCTTTGCTTAACGGCGCGACCTTGTGCCTGCCGCCCTCACCAGAACTGATTTATGATGTACCCGCGTTGCTGAACTGGATTCAAACACAACAAATCAGCATCATGCACATCATCCCGTCCTTATTCCAGGTTTTACTGGAAAGTCCGATGGCGACAGAGGCGTTGTCTCAGGTGCGTTGTGTTGCCCTGGCTGGTGAAATGCTAAAAGGGGCGCTGGTACGTCGTTTTGCTGATTGTGAGTTAACGCATACCCAGTTATTTAACTTCTATGGCCCAACGGAATCGACACTGGCTAAAGTATGTTATCCGGTGTCACTGTCAGATGTTGATCGGGCTGTACTACCAGTCGGTAAGCCCATTGACGACACCCGATTATTGATCATCAACAAGCAGCTACAACCACTGAGTCAAGGTGTGGTCGGTGAAGTATTGATTGTCACCTCCTGGCTTAGCGCCGGTTATCTGAATGGTGATAATAGCGGCTTCATTACGCTGAATAGTGGTGAAAGTGCTTACCGTACCGGCGATCTCGGTATGATTGATGCAGATGGTAATTTAATTCTGACAGGTCGTAACGATACACAGATCAAGATTGATGGCCAAAGAGTTGAGACTGGTGAAATTGAAGGAATTCTTGAGCGCCATGACAGTGTACGCCAGGCGTTGGTCATGGTGGCCTCGACTCCACAAGGGGCACGATTACAGGCATTTGTGATGGTACATCCGCAGCATGAATTGCAGCAGGATTCACTGCGTGACTGGTTATCTGCTTATTTGCCTGTGGCCTGGATTCCGACGCATTTGCACATTCTTGATCTATTTCCCCGACTGCCAAACGGTAAGGTTGATCGCAAAGCATTGCAAGATATGTATCCGTTATCGGTATCACGTATCGTAAGTGGTGCTGCGCCGCAGGGCCAACGGGAGCAGACACTGGCAGCTATCTGGCAGTCTGTGTTGCAACTGGATTACCTTAGTCGTGATGAAGATTTTTTCCAGCTAAACGGTACCTCGTTACAGGCAATTCGCATGATTGCCCAAGTGCGTGACCAGATGGGGTTGGTACTACGGTTTAATGACCTGTATCAGGGTAGCACGCTGGCTCAATGCGCTTCCGCACTCCGTGAACCTGAGCCTGTTGATGAATACGCAACGGGAGAAGAGGCCGTAACACTCAGTGTTGAACAGCAGGGGCTGTGGCTAATTCAACAACATCAACCGGAAAGCCCTGTCTATAACATGGTGTATCACGCAGTCTGGCAGGGACCGCTCAACCTGACATTATTAGAACAGGTATGGCAGCTAGCATTACAGCGGTTCGATTCGTTGCGTACTACGTTTTGCGCGGTGGACGGTGAGCCACAAGCACGAGTGGAGCCAAACGCGACACTGCATCTGAATTTCTTTGATGTGACGGCACAGGGAGATGCTGTTGCCGAGCGTTGGCTTGTGGAGGAAGCGACCCGACCTTTCACTTCTCTGGAGGCACCCTTGATACGGGTCGGGTGTCTGCAGCGTCGTGAGCAGCACTATGATATGAGTATCGTGATGCACCATATTATTGCCGACGAAGCATCAGTGCAGCGCTTATGGCAATGGGTCTTACGAACCTATCGACGAGTGCTGGCTGGTGGGCAGGTAAACTTGCCTGAACCAGCACGAGAAGGGCAGTACTATTACGCTCGTCAGCAGTATCAGTGGTTGAATAGTGCTGCGGGAGAAAAAGCTCGCGATTACTGGCGCCAGCAATTGGTTGGTCCTTTGCCGTTATTGCAACTTCCCTATGATTATCCGGCACAACCGGTGCAGCACTATCATGGTGGTAAAGTGCCTTTTAGTCTGACAAGGTTGCAGAGTGACGCGCTTCTCAATGTTGCCAGAGCATATAATGTTACACCTTATTTGTGTCTATTGACGTTGTTCCATGCCTTTTTGTCACGTTATTGTCGGCAGAATGACATTCTGGTGGGGACGCCAATTTCACGGCATCACCATATTGATCAAGATGAGCCATTTGGGCTGTTATTTTCTGTCATGGTGATGCGCAATCAGGTGGATAAGCGCCATCCATTTGCTGTGTTGCTAGAACAGGTTAAAAGCCATTTCATTGACGCATTACAGCACCCGTTACCATTTAGTCAATTGCCTGCATTACAGGATGAAGCACGAGTATCTGGAGTGTCGCCGCTATTTCAGGCGTTCTTTGCCTGGCGTGAAGCGACCGAGGTAGATCAGCGTATCGGTACTGCCAGCGTAGGGGCGTTACGGCAGGCAGATACATTCACGGCCAAATATGAACTGACGTTGGAGATGTGGCCTGAAGAGCAACAGCTCCATGGTAATTTCGAATATGCCAGTGATCGCTTTGCGTCGACTACTCTTGCACGTATGGCTGACAGTTTCGTCCGCTTTATCGAATCATTTCTGGAGCAACCAGAAAGTGCGCTGGGCGCTTTGTCATTGTTACCACAGGATGACTACCAGCAATTGTTGGCGTGGAATCAGACCGTAAGGCCATTCGATGAACAGCTATGCTGGCATCAGTTAGTTGAACAACAGGCGCGACATACACCTGAGCTGGTGGCGATAGAGTTCCAGCAACAGACGCTGACATACCAACAACTAAACCAGAGAGCTAACCAACTGGCGCAGGTACTCATAGCGCATGGTGTCGGTGCAGAAGTTACTGTCGGGGTGAGCTTAGCTCGGTCTCCCTGGGTGATAGTTGCAATGCTGGCAGTCATGAAGGCTGGAGGCGCTTACGTTCCGCTAGATCCAGATTATCCGCTTAATCGCAGCCGTTATGTGCTTGAGGATGCTGGGGTGCATCTGCTTCTGACCCAGCATGCGTTTATCAGCCATTATCAGGATGTGCCTTGCCAGCGCCTTTTGCTTGAAGAACTGGAACCACTTTTGCCACAGTACTCGACTGTGAACCCGATTGAGCGGTGTGGCAGCTATAATACCGCCTACATTATTTATACCTCAGGATCGACTGGTAAACCTAAGGGTGTACCGATTCGGCATTATGGCGTTGTCAACCTGGCGACAGAGTTCCCGGCACTATTAGGTATCATGGGGGCTGAACGGGTATTACAGTTTGCGTCCACCAGTTTTGACTCCTCAGTATGGGAAATCAGTATGGCACTGTGTCATGGTGCCACACTGGTGATGGCACCGCGGCTATCGTTGATGCCTGGCCCTGACCTGCTGGCGCAACTATCTGATTTGAAAATATCTTGTGTCACGTTGCCAGCATCAGCGCTGGCAGCCTTACCTTATGCCCCATTACCTGCTCTGAAATTGCTGATAACGGCTGGCGAGGCGTGTGGTGTCGATTTACTACGTAAATGGGGGCGTGGACGTCGTTTTTTCAACTCCTATGGTCCAACAGAAGCCACTGTGTGTGTAACTAACGCAGAGCTTTTTGCTGACGAGGAACGAGTACACATTGGCCGCCCTATGTCCAATACTGAAGTGTGGATTCTGGATGAGTTCCAACAGCCAATGCCGATTGGTGTTGCAGGTGAGCTTTGTATTGGCGGTGTCGGATTGTCTGCGGGTTATATCAATCAGCCAGAGCAGACAAATAGTCGTTTCGTGGTTCATCCATTGAGTAATAAAGCGGGTGCCAGGGTGTATCGCACTGGTGATTTGGCCTGTTACCGGGAAGACGGCACCCTCGATTACTTGGGACGCATCGACCAACAGGTTAAGATCCGTGGTTTTCGTGTCGAACTGGGTGAGATCGAAACGGCTCTGCGTGAGCACCCGTCAGTCAATGAGGCTGTAGTCATGATTCGGCCAGATTATCTGGCAGCCAGCGCTATTATTGCGTATGTATTGCACAATGATGGATGCGAGCCAGATCGTTCCGTTTTGGCGGACTATCTGGCTGATCGCTTACCAGAATATATGTGTCCGTCGTGCTATGTGTTGATGACTGAATTCCCTCACCTTCCGAATGGAAAAATCGATCGTAATCGTTTTCCCTTGCCGCATGTGGACACCGATATCTCAGTCATTCCGGCAGCCAATGATACTGAACAGGCAATTATTGATGTCTGGTGTGAGCTGTTGGGGCATGACGCTATCGGACGTGATTCGTCATTCTTTACTCTAGGTGGTCATTCACTACTGGCTGCCAGAGCTATAGCGCGTCTGGCTGAACGGTATCAAATCGGATTGCGTGTCAGCGATATTTTCGCTTGGCGTACGCCGATGCGGTTAGCTACCAAGGTGTTACAGCAAACGCGCGAAAATCTGTTGCTGTCTCAACCGACCCAAACGCCGTTGCCACTTAGCAGCGCCCAACAACGCATGTGGTTTTTGTCGCAGCAACATGCTGGGGACACGCGCTATCTGATCGGGCAGATTAAGACTTTCAGTCAACCGCTGGATGCTGAGCGGTTATTATACAGTTTGCAACAGTTATGGGCTCAGACGCCGGCGCTTAATATCCGGTTTCGTTTGCAGCAAGGTGTTGTCGAACAGTACCTGTCTGATCAGCCCTTGGTATGTAATCGAGAGTGCTGTACGGTCAGCGATAGTACGACATGGCACGAAGTATTACAGCAATATGGTGAGCAGCATTTAGCTCAGCCGCTTGAACTCCTGGATGCGCCGTTGTACCGGTTAACCATGGTCGAGTCAGTACAAGGGGATATTGCTCTGGTGTTGGTGCTACACCATATTTTAGTCGATGAACAGTCGATGAATCTGTTGGATGAGCAGTTATTGGCACTCTACATGCAGCAGCCTGTTCAACCAGCCCCTGTCAACGTACTGCAATACACATCCTGGGAGTATCAGGAAGAAGTTCAAGATCTCTGGCAGTCTCAACTGGATTACTGGAAACAACAATTTGCTACGTTGCCACCTGTATTAGGATTGTCCCCGGTAATACGGGCTACGGACAATCAACAGGCGGCGGGGTTTGTTTCAGTGGCTATGCCGGATACGATTGCCACTTCATTACGTCAGATCGCGAAACAACATGACGTTACCTTATTTAACGTCTTGCTGGCGGCGTTTCAGATACTGTTGCATCGTCACAGCGGTGAACAGGATATCGTGGTTGGAACGCCTGTTACCCTGCGTGACTGGCCTGCGTTGCAATCCACTATTGGTTTGTTGCTCAATACGGTGGCAATTCGTCAGATGGTTAGTGGTGAATTGACACTAGAGCAATTTATGGCTGTCAGTGCAGAAACATGCTCACAGGCTATGGCGAATAAAGACGTGCCTTTTGACCGGGTCGTAGATGCAGTGCTGCCTGCGGGGGAGCGGCCATCGTCCCCATTGTTCCAGACAATGTTTGTTTACAATGCTGATCCTCTTGCCAGTCAAACTGCGCTGACGGTACAAAATCAGTCTATCGCGACATCTCAGGCTAAGTTCGATCTCACCTGTTTCGTACAGGAACAAGAACAGAAATTGAGATTGGTGCTGGAATATAAAACAGCTTGCTTTGATCCGACTCGGATTCATTCATTGGCGGAGCATTACCTGGCGATATTACAGCAGTTAGTTGACTCGCCGTCACAGCGTCTGGGGCTGCTATCGATATTGCCGCCTGCCGAGCAGGTGTTGTTGTGTGAGACGCTGAACGATACCGCGATGACGGTCGATGTTCCCTGGGTGCATCAACAGTTTGAGCAACAGGCAGCTTTACATCCGATGGCGATAGCGCTGAATATGGCTGGGCAGTGTATAACTTATCAGCAGCTTAATCAGCAAGCTAATCGCATTGCTCATGCCTTGTTGCGTCAGGGATTCGGTGTTGGTAGCCGGATAGCGGTCTATCTGCCTCGTTCGCCTGAGTTGGTGGCAGCAATCCTGGGTGTCATGAAAAGTGGAGCAGCATGGGTTCCCGTGGATCTGCGTTATCCGCAGGAGCGTGTCAGCCTGATGATGCAAACAGCAGAAGTACAGGCAGTATTGACACAAGGGGATTTGGATATCACTGCACTGGCTCCCCAGGCTCAGCAACTGAATATCGAGGCGTTGCCTTCTGCAGCAGAGGACAGTAATCCGACGCTATGTATTGAGGCAGATCAACTGTGTTATATCCTGTTTACCTCTGGCTCAACGGGAGTGCCTAAAGGGGTAATGATCCCCCATCGAGGGCTACGACACTATCTGGCCCATGCCTGTCGTGACTACAGCTTGCGCGGTGGGAAAGGTTGCACTCTGCATGCTTCTATTTCTTTTGATGCAACCCTGACCAGTTTGTTCATGCCGTTATTGTGTGGTCAAACATTGCATATTCTGCCAGATGAGGATGATGTTGCCGCATTAGTCGCTATTTGGCAGCAGGTACCTGGGTTGACGATGGTCAAGCTGACACCCGCTCATCTGGAATTACTCAGCCAACAACTGCCTCCAGAGGCTGCTGGCAACGTTTCGATGTTGGTGGTCGGCGGGGAGAGTTTGTCTGCCAGCGCGTTACGTTTCTGGCAGCAATATGCGCCGCAGGTAATGATCGTCAATGAATATGGTCCGACTGAGGCTACTGTCGGGTGTTGTATTCACACATTTACTGCCGGGGAAACCGGTGAAGACGGTGCTGTTCCTATTGGTCGACCGATTGCCAATACCCGGCTTTATCTATTGGATGAACAGCTCCAGTTAGTGCCTTTTGGCGCACCTGGTGAACTGTATATTGGAGGAGAAGGACTGGCGCTAGGTTACTATCAGCGTCCTGATCTGACCGAGCAACGTTTTATCGCCGATCCGTTTAGTCCGGATCCGTCAGCCAGGCTATACCGAACGGGTGACCGTGCTTGTTATTTGCCCGATGGTAACCTCATGTTTCTGGGACGTAACGACAATCAGATCAAACTGAATGGCTACCGCATTGAGCTGGAAGAGGTCGAAGCTCAGCTCAGTGCATGTGCTGGGGTAATGCAGGCTGCGGTAGCTATCCGGGAAGTGGAAGGTCGCCCACATCTGGTAGCTTGGCTGGTCGGTGAGCAGGCAACACAGTCGGCTATCCGTAACGAGATTGCTCAGCGCCTGCCTCGCTTCATGCGCCCGACACAGTGGCAATGGTTGACATCGTTGCCGCTAACCAGCAATGGCAAGGTTGATCGTAAACAACTGCTTAATTTGCCATGGCAACAGGCCAAGCGTGAGTCACATCAGGTACCTATCTCAGCACTGGAACAGCAATTGCTGGATTGCTGGCGACAAGTGTTGGGACGTGATGATATTTCCACTCATGATGATTTCTTTGCGCTGGGTGGTGATTCTATCCTCAGTTTGCAAATTGTGTTTCGGGCACGAGAAGCTGGGCTAATGCTGTCGGTTGATACACTCTTTGATGCACCGACAATCGCGTTGCTGGCTGAGCGCCTGACGCCTCATCATCTTACCGAAGTTGACCATTCACCGGTAACGGGGCGTTATGAGTGGTTACCGGCACAGCGCTGGTTCTTCTCCCATTATGCTGCTACTCCACACCATTATAACCAGTCAATGTTATGGCGGCTGCATGATGAGGTCTCGCCACAGTGGCTGCAAGCTGCACTGACCTGGCTGGTGAACCAGCATGATGGGTTGCGTGCACATTTTGATGACACTGGTGCTGTTATCGATAAACCAGTGGATCACGTAACACTGGAACAAGTGACCTTAACAGAGTCGGGGCATCTGGATGCTGCTATTGCTGCGGCGCAAGAGGGGTTGGATATCGCTCAGGGGCCATTATTCAAGACCTTGCTTTACCGTGCGCCAGAAGGTTGCTGGTTGTTATTTGTGGCGCATCATCTGTTAGTCGATGGTGTGTCCTGGCGCATTATTACTGAAGATCTGAGTCTTGCCTATCAGCGTGCGGCGAAGGGAGAGACGATGCCTGTCGTGGCGAAAACAGCCTCACTTCTGCGCTGGTCACATCATTTGCAGCAGTATGCTGACAGTGAGGATGCCAGGCAGGAGGAGACATTCTGGCGACGTTATCCTGCGCTGGATACCATGCGATTACCGAGTGATGTCGGTGAAAACCCTCAACCAGGGCGTGGTGTAGATTCACGGAAGCTGGCTCTGGAGCTACCCGCAAGTGCTACCGCTACGTTGATCCAAAATACGCATATGGCATATCGAACCCATCCAGGTGATTTGCTGTTGAGTGCACTAGCGTTGACACTGTATGAATGGAGTGGTCGCACCCGTTTGCGTATTGATACCGAAGGGCATGGGCGTGAACGATTGCATGAGGAGTTGGATGTCAGCCGCACTGTCGGTTGGTTTACCGCTATCTATCCGCTGGATATTGATTTGGTACAGCCCGATGATACCGGTCGAGTTATTCGACAGGTAAAAGAAGCATCTCGGCAAGTACCGTGTCGGGGCGTCGGCTATGGAGCCAGATTAGCTGCTGCCTCACAGGTACATACTGCTGCGGATATTTGCTTCAATTATCTTGGGCAGTTTAATCAAGGGTTTGATGCTACCCCGTTCCAGGGGGAGGCGCGTCTTGATTTGGCAAACCGGCATGCGCCGGATAGCCCGCGGGTCTGGCCACTGGAAGTGGATTGCTATGTTGTAGACGGCACATTGCATCTGGAATGGACTTGGAACGGTCAATGTTATCGGGATGATACCGTGCGTCAACTGGCTGAACGGATGCTGACATGGATACGACAACTGACACAGCACTGCCAGCAGCAAGTCACCACGTACTGGACGTCTTCTGATTTCCCGATGGCTAACCTAAGTACTGCTGCGCTTGATGAATTACAGCAACGTATTAGTGATATTGAGGATGTCTACCCACTGACACCGATGCAGGAGGGGATGCTTTTCCACTCGATGACCAGTGATGCATACCATGAGCAGATCTGTTTTGATTTACCGCTGAATACAGATACTGACAGGCTGCAGCATGCGTGGCAACGGGTGGTACAACATTATCCGGCACTACGTACTACCTTTGAAATGAGTCTCGGTGATGAACCGCTGCAAGTGGTACACCGCCATCTTCCATTGGTATGGGAGTCTGTGAGGATTGGGCCGACGATGACGCGTCAGCAAGTCTTAGAGGCTGATCGCGCTCGTCATTTTGATTTACAACAAGGGCCATTGTTGCGGTTGACGCTACTTGATCTGGGAGAAGGCCAACGGCAATTATTGGTTAGTCATCATCACGCCATTTTGGATGGCTGGTCAGTAAGGGTGATGATGGACAGTGTCGCCCATTACTGGCACAACCCAAATGTTATCTTGCCGTCGGCTCCTTCGTTCAGGGGGTATGTGCGCCAGGTACGACAGCGTGATCGGCAACGTGAGAGTTACTGGGCGCAGCAGGCATCACGCATGACTCCAACCTCATTGCCTTTTGACTTGCCATCGCGGCAGCGTAGTGAACATAAACAGGTAATGTCGTTCACTCTTGATGAGGCGGTAACGCAGCGATTGTCACATTTTGCTCGCCGTGAGCAGTTAACGGTAAGTACCTTGGTACAAGGTGCATGGGCACTATTGCTACAGAATTATGCCGGTGGGGATAACGTACTGTTTGGCATGACTATATCGGGTCGCCAAACGGCACTGCCCGGTATGGAGCAGATGGTTGGGCTACTGATAAACACGCTACCTACCGCCATTAGTGTACTGGCAGATAAGCCAGTTAGTGACTGGTTACGTGAAATTCAGCAACAGCAACGTCAAAACGAGCGCTATGGCGATGTTGCGCTGACCGATATCAAATCTGCAGCCGGCTTGCGTAGTAACGATGCGTTGTTTGATACCCTGCTGGTGTTTGAAAACTACCCCGGTGCGAGTGAGCAGGAGGCTCAGTTGTTCCGTGTAGTTGATGCACATGAGAGTACCAACTATGCACTTACGTTGGTGGCTTCATTGCATGATTGTCTTCATGGTCAGTTGGTTTACGACGACGGAGTATGTGACGACAGTATCGCTCATCAGTTGGTTGAGGGGTTGTGCAATATCCTGACACAACTCGACTCAGCGGTGACGCTGGGTGCTATCAGTCAGCTGACGCCGAAGCAGCAGAGTCATCTGTTGACCCGGTGGCAGGGTATGGCGTTACCGGTTGAAGTTGCTACGGTTTATCAACAGTTTGTTGAGCAGGTACAGCGTACACCTTATGCCACTGCCATCATTGACGGAAGCAACCACGTAAATTACCGCGAGCTACGCCAGCGTTCAGAACAATTGGCGATGCGTTTGTATTTCGCTGGTGTACGTGCCGGAGACCGGGTTGTGGTCTGGTTGCCGCGTAGTATTGATTATCTGTGTGCGATTTTGGCGGCAAGTCGCTTGGGGGTTTGTTATATCCCAGTTGACAGTCAGTGGCCGGATGAACGTGTGCTGTGGCTACTTGAAGACAGTGCTGGAGGAGCGTTAATCACGGATGTAACGTTGCGGGCACGAATGGAATTACCTACTTCGACGACAGTCATTGATATCGGTCAATGCCCGAGTACGGATGAGATGGCGGTGACTTTACCGGTAGAGATTCCTGCTGACACATTGGCGTACATTATTTATACATCAGGCTCTACAGGTACGCCAAAAGGGGTGATGATCGAACATGCCAGTCTGAATAACTACCTTCAGGATGCGGTGGCGCGTTATCACATTAATGCGTCTACATACAGCTTGTTCCATTCGTCGATAAGTTTCGATGCGACCTTAACCAGCTTGTATTTACCGTTATTAGTTGGCGGTTGTATCCGTGTAATCCGTGAGGATGGTGATATCGCTGCCTTGCAGCAGGCAATCCGCGACAGTGGTCATGATGTATTGCTTAAGATTACACCTGTCCACCTCAGTTTGCTGGAAACTCGACTGACAGCAGACGATAAACGCCGGGTAGCCGCACTGGTTGTTGGTGGTGAGGCTCTGAACAGTGCCGCAGTGCAACGCTGGCTGAATGATGCACCCGATTGCGGCATTTTCAACGAGTATGGACCAACAGAAACGGTAGTGGGGTGTTGTGTTCAACGCGTCAGTCTGCAGGATGTGCAACATGGCGGCAGCGTAGCCATTGGGTTGCCTATTAACAATACTCACTTGTTAATTCTTGATGAACAACAACAGCCAGTACCTCTGGGGGCTACCGGTGAGCTTTACATTGGAGGTGCAGGTGTCGCCCGTGGGTACTGGCGTCGTCCGGAACTCACCAGTGAACGTTTCCTGGAGCGTGATACACCAGATGGACGTGTGAGGTTTTATCGCACTGGGGATCGGGTTTGTGCGGATATTGACGGTACATTGCACTATCTGGGGCGCTGTGATCGACAGATCAAACTACGTGGTTATCGTATTGAGCCAGGTGAAATCGAGGCTCACTTGTCATCGCATCCTCAGGTGGTGTTGAGTGCGGTGCAGTATTTAGCACAACGCGACATCCTGGCTGCATGGGTTGAGCTGCGAAGCGATGCTAACCCGGCTGTAGATGAAGCGGCACTGCGTCAATATCTGGCGCACACTTTGCCAACGCATATGATACCCGGCTCTATTCAGGTGCTGACAGCCATGCCGCAAACAGCAAATGGTAAAGTCGACTACCGTGCGTTACCTGTACCACAAGTCTCACCATTGAATGAAGGTGCAGCACCACAAAGCCCATTAGAGCAATCGCTGCGTGATATCTGGTGTGAGGTGCTCAGGTACGATCAGATTGGTTGCGATCAGAATTTTTTCGCATTAGGAGGACATTCATTACACGCGCTGCGTATTGCTGCACGTATTGAGCAACAACTGGAGATGCGTGTCTCGCTGGCTGATTTACTTCAGCATCAGACTATTCAGCTGTTGGCTGAAAAAATGAGCACGATAACTAGCTCACCGGGTGCGATGCCCCAGGCTATTAAACGCGTCGTACGGCGACGCCCAGATTCTTCATCCCCGCAGTAAACAAGGAAGCACGGAGGCACACTATGCAAGAGACTTTTTTTCAACACCCAGCCTCGTTGGCACAGAAACGGTTATGGTTATTACAGCAGTTGGAACAGCAGTCGGCTAATTACCATATTCCGACCTTATTGGAATTGACGGGGACGGTGGACAAGGCTGCATTACAACAGTCAGTAGATTGGCTGGTGACACGTCATGAGTCATTTCGTACTGATTTTGTTTTTGAGCAAGACGTATTGTGGCAGCGCTGCCATACCGAATGCTCGTTGCCGGTTAAATGGGTAGATTTGTCAGGGTTGGATGACGCGCAACAGAAACAGACGATAGCAGTTGAGCGGGATAGCGATTTTGCCTTAGACCAGGGTCCTCTGGCTCGCGTTACCTTGTTTGATTGCGGTAATCATAATTATCGGTTGTTGTTGGTATTACATCACATTATCTCTGATGGCTGGTCGGCAGGCATTATCAGCCGCGAGCTGGCTGAAGGATATAATGCTGCTCGTCGTGGCGAGACCCCCATACTGCCAGAATTAGAGATTCAGTACATTGATTATACCGCTTGGCAGCAGGAACAAATGGAAACGCCTGAGTATCGGCAATCATTGTCATGGTGGTGTGAACGGTTGAGGGGTATTGAACCTATCGCATTTCCCACCGATTATTCGCGCCCTACACGCATTAGTACTCGAGGGAAAACCTGTGCGTTTCGCTTGCCTGCAAATTTAAGTCAACAACTGGCAAGAGTGGCACGTCAGCATAATAAAACGCTTTACTCCACTTTACTCAGTGCGTTCTATCTGTTGTTGCATCGTTACAGTGGTCAGACGGATCTGGCTATTGGCACACCTGTGGCTGGACGCGGTCAGATGGCGCTGGAACACGTCGTGGGCTTTTTCGTTAACACGCTGGTTTATCGCATTGAACTAGCGCCGGAACAGCGTTTTGATCAGTTACAGGAACAGGTGTTTAAAACTGTGCTGGCGGGTATGGAACACCAGCAAGTGAGCTTTGACCGCCTGGTAGAAGCTATCAATCCACAACGCGATCTCAGCTATGCACCGCTGTTCCAGATTATGTTCTCGTTTGATGAATATGACCCCAGTTCATGGCGGTTCGATGGTCTGGAGAGCCGGGTTCAGGTGTCGCTGAGTGAGCATGCCAAGTATGACTTGACGCTGTCCATGGAGAAACAAGGGGACGAACTGCTCGGTGTCTTTGAATATAGCACTGACCTCTTCAATGAGGATACGATCACGCGTTTGAGTCGGAATTTCACGTTTCTGTTGTCGGAGATAGCAGCCCAACCAGATGCGTCCCTGTGTTCTTATCAATGTATGACGTCAGAGGAAAAAGCGTTACTGTTAAGCGACTGGCAGCGCGAATGTGTTAGTCACCCGGTTGTTAACACGTTGCACCAGCGCTTTGAGCAACAGGCTCAGTTGTATCCACAGGCAGTCGCGTTGAGTGGTGAAAATGGTTTGCGCGTGACCTACCGACAGCTTAATGAACGGGCGAATCAACTGGCTCACTATTTGCTGAAGATGCAGTCTCAATCGGCTGATAGTTCCAGACGCGTGGGGATTTGCCTGGAACGTGACGACGCCACATTAGTTGCCATTTTAGCCATTCTCAAGGCTGGGTTGGCCTATGTGCCAATTGATAACAGTCATGCCCAAGCACGCATCAACTACTATGTGCAGGATGCAGGGCTGAATTGGGTCATTGGTGGTGAAGCATTCCGTCATTTGTTTGCCGGATGTGAGGTTGATTTCATTAGTCTGGATCATGAGGCTGGCCTTATCGCGACTATGCCTGATGTGAACCCGAATTTCGCTGTGTCACCAGATGATCTGGCCTATATTATTTACACTTCCGGCTCTACCGGCAATCCTAAGGGCGTCGAAATCCCACACAGTAATGTGTTGCGGTTATTTAGTGCCAGTGAGCGTTACTTCCAGTTTAGCAATGCAGATGTGTGGACATTGTTCCATTCCTGTGCTTTTGATTTTTCAGTGTGGGAAATTTGGGGGGCGTTGTTATATGGTGCGCGTCTGAGCTTAGTACCTTACTGGGTCACTCGTACGCCAGAACGTTTCCGCCAGTGGCTGGATGATGAACAGGTTACGGTGCTTAACCAGACACCTTCCGCATTTTATCAGTTGATCACTGCCGATGCCCGGATATCGACCCGGTGTGACAGCCTGCGCTACATTGTGATGGGTGGCGAGGCACTGGACCCAGGCGCACTGCGACCGTGGTTTGCTAAATACGGGGATGTCCAGCCAGCCATTATTAACATGTATGGTATTACTGAAACCACTGTGCATGTCACCTGGCGTAATATCAGTGCAATTGATGCTGAATTAGGTGGAAAAAGCCCGATTGGCGTGGCGTTAGATGATTTGCGCATTTACCTGCTAGACGCTCAGCGTAATCTGGTACCGATTGGCGCGACAGGTGAAATGTATGTCGGTGGTGCAGGGGTGGCTAAAGGGTATCTGCATCGACCGGAATTAACAGCGGAGCGTTTCATCCCACTACGGGATATTTTCCCTGATGCAGTAGGTGAAGGGCGTATTTATCGCAGCGGCGACCTTGCCCGCTATCATCCGGATGGTTCGTTGGAGTACCTTGGTCGCGCTGATCATCAGGTGAAAATCCGCGGTTTTCGTATTGAACTGGGCGAGATTGAAACCACCCTCAAGCGTTTACCACAGGTTCAACAAGCTGTAGTTCTGGCGCAACGAGATGAACAACAGCAGATGCGTCTGGTGGCTTATGTAGTGGGTGAGGAGGCATGCACTACCGAAATGTTGCGCGCTGGGCTGAAGGAAACGCTACCAGATTATATGTTGCCATCGATCTTCCATTTCCTGGAAACATTACCGTTGACCAGCAACGGGAAAATTGATCGAGCGACGCTGCTGTCTTTGCAACAAGACCGGCCACAATTGGCGAGTGAGTTTGTTGAAGCGCGCACGGATGTAGAGCGGCAATTGGTCAATATGTGGCAACAGGCTCTGCAATTGGACACTATCGGTGTACAGGATAACTTCTTCGCATTAGGCGGGGATTCGCTACGTGGGGTTCAACTGGTCGGTCGGGCTAACGATCTGGACTGGAATCTTTCGTTAGTAGATTTGTTTCAGCATCAGACGATTGCAGAGCTGGCGGCATTGGTTGAACAGCACTTGTCTGAGCAGAGTACAGCTGTTAGCCACCCCGAACCTTTTAGTATGATTTCAGCCGAGGATCGAGCGAATCTGCCCGATTATGTGGTGGATGCCTACCCGTTGAGCCGCATGCAGGCGGGGATGTTCTACCATATGCAATTGACGCCTGATTCCAATGTGTATCACTGTACCGGGACCTCGCATTTACGCTTGTCCCAGCCATTCAATCAACAGGCTTTCTATCAGTCCGTGCAGGAAGCAGTGGCACGCCATGATGTGTTGCGCACCGCGTTTGATCTGGAGAACTATAGCCAACCTCTGCAACTGGTACTACGCCAGGCTGAATTGCCGATAGTGTTTGAAGATCTGCGCCATCTCAGCGTTGAGGAACAGGAGCAGCGTATCAAAGTGTTGTTGGAGTCTGAGCGAGTTACCCCCTTTGATCTGCTCAAGCCCACGCTGTTACGTTTCTTCATCTATCTGCGTGACGATACCAGTTTTCAGTTCACACTGACTGAATGTCACCCGGTGTATGATGGCTGGAGCTACCATTCGCTGATTGTCGAAATTTTTAACCGCTACGCAGCATTGACTGGTGTGAAAGACTGGAAGCCTGAGCCAAAGACCGGAGTTGAATACCGCGATTTTATTGCGTTGGAACAACGATTGATCAATGACCCAGAGCAGCAGCATTGGTGGAAAGAGAAACTGAATGATTGCACTTTACTGAAACTACCACGTAAAGCGGGAGCTCAGGGACATGCTGATGCGCCACCACGCCAGCGTTCCATTTCATTAGTGCTGGACAGTGAGGTATATCAGGGCATCCGCCGATTAATGAAACAACTCTCTGTTCCGATGAAGAGTGTATTGCTGAGCGGACATTTAAAGGTGATGAGCCTGTTCAGCGGCGAAAATGATGTATTAACCGGTATCCCTACCAACGGACGACCAGAAGCGAAAGGCGGGGATCAACTCTATGGATTATTCCTTAATATTCTGCCATTTCGCCAGAGGTTGGAGAGAGGTAGCTGGGGAGAACTGATTCGCCAGACCTTCGCCAACGAAAGCAGTATGATGCCATACCGCAGCTTCCCGTTAGCGGATATCCAACGTCAGTTTGGGCCTCAGCCATTACTGGATGAAGTCTTGTTTAACTACATGGACTTCCATGTGTATGAACGTTTGCTGCCGGAGCTGGGGTTTGAGGTTGCCAGTAATCTTAATAGCGATTATGTGTATGAAGGGACGCACTTTGCGCTTAACGTCCATTTCCAGCACTACACGTTGACATCGGCATTGGTCAACAATCAGATTTCTATCCAGCTTGATTACAATGAGAATTTGCTAAGTCACGAACTTGTCGGGCTGATGGCAGATTGTTATCGGGACGTATTCCGGGCGATGGTAACGGAAGAGTCTGCCATCCACACCAGTCAATCATTCCTGACTCCGGCACAGCAGGACCAACTCGTGTTGTTCAGCCAGGGAAAACCCGGTTATCAGGGTAAAGAAACTCTGGCCGCACTATTTGCCGGGCAGGTGGCACGAGATCCTGATGCTACAGCAGTAATACTTGACGAGCGTCGATTGAGCTATCGTCAGCTCGATATCCATACTACGCAATTGGCGCACTGGCTGGCTCAGCATGGTGTGAAAAAAGGTGATCGTGTTGGTCTGTGGCTGGGGAGGAGTATCGAGCTGGTTGCAGCTATTCTGGCGTTGAGCAAACTGGAAGCGGTATATGTTCCGCTGAATAAAGAAGACCCTGTGGGTCGACGTCATACACAATTACTTGATGCGCAATGTATATTGATGTTGGCGCATCAGGGGGATGAATCTCAGGTAAAAGATACACCGGTACCCGTACTGTATCTGGGAGCTCAAGGTCCCTGGGTGTCTATGCCTCAGACAGCCTTACCCATCTCCGGCGATAATGCGTTGCCAGCTTACGTCATGTATACCTCAGGCTCTACCGGGAAAGCCAAAGGTGTATTGATCGGTCAGCGTGGCATTTTGCGGTTAGTTAAGGAAGCTGATTATGTCGACTTGGAGCAATATAAGCGCTTTCTAATGCTGGCTGCCGTGAGTTTTGACGCATCAACCCTAGAGTTGTGGGGGCCGTTGCTCAATGGCGGCGTTATTGTCATCTATCCCTATGACGGGGTGGATATTCCACGTTTGTCTCAGCTCATCGAACAATATGAGATTGAAAGCCTTTTCCTGACAACATCACTGTTTAATTTACTGGTAGATGAGCAACCGCAAGCACTACGTGGGGTAAAACAGTTGATTACCGGTGGCGAAGCAATGTCTGTCAGCCATGCCGCCCGAATTCAGGCGTTGTATCCACAACTGGAACTGATTAATGGCTACGGTCCGACAGAGAATACTACGTTCACCACATGTTACCGCTACCGGGCGGATGTGCAGCATCATTTACAAAGCGTGCCTATTGGGCGACCTAATGCTGGCAATGAAGTACAAATCCTGGATCGTTTCATGCAGCCTGTACCGGTTGGTACTCCAGGTGAGTTGTATATTGGGGGTAATGGTCTGGCGCTTACCTACCTCAACCAGCAAGAATTGTACGATCAGTTATTTGTAACACATCCACAACAGTCGGATCGTCGTTTGTACAAGACAGGGGACCGTGGACGTTGGTTAGAGGACGGTAATATCGAGTATCTGGGACGTCTTGATAGCCAGAATAAGATTCGTGGATATCGAATCGAACTGGGAGAAATTGAGTCGGTGTTGGGGCAACATCCAGAGGTCGAACGTGCTGCTGTGGTGGTAGTGAGCGATGGGCCGAAGAAACAGATTGTTGCTGGTGTGGTGCCAGTAGCTGGCCGTCAGGTTGATAGTCATCGGTTGCGCGCGTTTCTGCTGGAGCGGTTACCACGATATATGATCCCCAACCGCTTCTGTGTTGTTGAATCACTACCGTTGACGGTCAACGGCAAGTTGGATGTGGCAAGGTTGAAGCAGAGCCTGCTGGCACCTGCAGTGCTGAAGCCACAAAGTGACCCGTTGGTTGGAACCTTGCAGACAATATGGGCAGAGGTGCTGTCGATTCCATTGCCAGATCAACAGGAAAA
Organism: Dickeya oryzae; assembly: GCF_009372235.1. Classification (GTDB taxonomy): domain Bacteria; phylum Pseudomonadota; class Gammaproteobacteria; order Enterobacterales; family Enterobacteriaceae; genus Dickeya; species Dickeya oryzae. The sequence goes on from NZ_ML762923.1 coordinate 227,614, forward strand.
CTTCTTTGATTTAGGGGGGGATTCGCTGTTATTGGCTCGAGTCCATCTCAAACTTGTCGCGGCGGGTTTCCCAACGTTAACGATGTTAGACCTGCTCAACTTTACTACCATTGACCAACTGGTGCGTCATATTCGTAGCGGTGAGTCAGTACAGACCCAAGATCGTCAACAGGTGGAAAACCGTATTCAGGAAGGACGGCATCGCTTGTCTGCGTTGCAAGCGAAAAGGAGCATGCGGTAATGGAAAACACACAGGCAATCCATGGTTATGAACTGGCGATCATTGGTATGGCCGGGGTTTTCCCCGGCGCAGAGGATGTGGCGCAATTCTGGCACAATCTGGTAGAGGGTGTGGAGTCTATCCGGACATTGAGTGATGATGAGTTGGAGAAGGCTGGTATCCCCGTTTCTTTGCGTCAGCAGGACGATTACATGGCACGTGCCGCTGATCTCGCGCAACCATGTGCGTTTGATGCTGCATTTTTTGGTTATTCGCCGCGTGAAGCCGAAGCCATCGATCCCCAGCAACGAGTGTTTCTGGAAGTGTGCTGGCATGCGCTGGAGAATGCCGGTTATGTACCAGAAAAATTTGACGGTCAGATAGGGATATTTGCCAGTAGCGCTGAAAGCAGCTATCTGATCCACTGTCTGGCGGATCGGCCTGATGCATTGCGCCGGGTTTCGCTAGCAGAACTGCTAAATAGCAATAACCGTGACTTTGTTTCCACCCGGGTGGCATATAAGCTCAACTTACACGGCCCAGCGATGACGCTGGGGGCGGCTTGTGCCAGTTCGCTGTTATCACTGCATTATGCTTGCCAGTCATTGCTGGTGGGTGAGTGTGATATCGCGTTGGCGGGTGGGGTGCATATAGGTATCCCTGACAAAGGCGGGTACCACTTTGGTAATAGCGGCATTTTATCGCACGACGGACATTGCCGTCCGTTTGATGCTGATGCTTCTGGCATGATCGGTGGTGATGGTGCCGGGGCAATAGTCATCAAACGTTTGCAGGACGCGCTGGACAGTGGTGACACCATTGCGGCTATCATCAAAGGATCGGCTGTTAGCAATGACGGCTCACGCAAACTGGGATTCAGTGCACCTTCTGTAGCGGGCCAGGCTGAGGCGTTACAACGGGCACTACTGGTGGCTGGGGTAACGGCAGACAGTGTCAGCTATATTGAAGCACATGGCACCGGTACCCATCTTGGCGATCCGATAGAAGTCAAGGCACTCAAACAGGCTTACCAACTCGATAATCCAGTGTCGGCCAGTTGTGCTATAGCTTCAGTCAAGGCTAATGTTGGCCATCTGGATTCGGCTGCCGGTGTGACGGGGGTAATCAAGGTTGCACAGATGTTGCAACACGGCTACATCCCGCCAGCGATTAGTTTTACCCGACTTAACCCGGAAATCGAACTGGACGGCACCCAGTTCTATATTCCGACAGAGGGCCGAGTCTGGCAGAGCGAAGCTGTGCGCCGTGCCGGGGTTAGTGCTTTTGGGATTGGGGGCACAAATGCCCATGTTATTCTGGAAGAGTCCCGTTTTCCTCGACATTCTGGGGACGCGCCTGAGCAGCAGTTGCTCTGTTTTTCCGGGCATACTCCAGCAGCGTTGCAAGACAATATCATGCGTTTCCATGATTGGCTGGCAGGTGCGCCACAGGCATCGCTGGCTGATGCAGCTTATACCTTACATCTTGGTCGTAGTGATCATGCTTATCGCGCTAGCCTGGTGGTGGGCGGTGGCTCGTCAGCTTTGCCATTGCTGGCACAATACAAACCAGTGATTGAGAAAGTGGGTAAAACACAACCTGCGCTGGTATTTATGTTTAGTGGTCAGGGTTCGCAATATCCCGGCATGATGGCAGGGGTATATTCCCATGCGGTGGTATTTCGTGAAACGGTGGATCAATGTGCTGCGTTATTGCAACCGTTACTAGGACAAGATATCCGTCCACTGTTGTTTAATGACGATGGTCAAGGTGTTAGCTCACCACTTTATCAGACGCGCTTTACCCAGCCAGCATTGTTCGTTACTGAGTATGCGTTGAGCCGCCAATTGATGGATTGGGGAATCACGCCGACAGCCTGTATCGGCCATAGCATTGGAGAATATGTTGCTGCTTGTCTGGCGGGTGTGTTTAGCCTTGAAGATGCGCTGATGTTGGTCTGCCGTCGTGGTGAACTGATGAATGCCATGCCAGTTGGCAGTATGTTGGCGCTGGGCATACCAGCGGTACAGGCCCGCGAGTATTTGGGTACCAATATCTCTCTGGCAGCCAGTAATGCGCCTGAATTTTGTGTTGTAGCTGGTCCGAGTGATGCGATTGAACATCTGGCTCAACAGATGCGCGAACGCGATGTGGAAACTAAAGCGCTTCATACCTCACATGCATTCCATAGTTCTATGATGGATGGTTGCCTGTCGGCTTATCGCCAGATAGTTGAGCGGGTGATGATGCAGGCACCACAGATACCGTTCATCTCCTGTGTAACAGGGGACTGGATAACCAATGAACAGGCGACTGACCCTGAGTACTGGGTACGGCAGTTGCGTGAGTCGGTGGCATTCAATGAAGGTATTGCCTGCCTGTTAAATGGCAATGAAACGATACTACTTGAGGTCGGTCCTGGTAAAGCGTTGACAGGATTAGCATCGTTACAACCTGCGATGACTCAAGTTGGTAATCATGTGCTGAGTACCCAACCTGATAGCCGCCACCGTGAGAACGACTATCGCCAGTTACTGACATCTCTGGGGCAACTCTGGCAATGGGGTTGCCAACCGGACTGGCGGTCGCTGTACCGTCATCAGACTCGCTGCCGTATTCCCCTGCCGGGTTATGCTTTCCAGCGTCAGGTCTACGATTTAACCATGCAGGCTCAGAGAACAGAGACGCCGAAAGGTCCGGCAAACACCGGTGAGCGCTTGCCTCTGGAACAGTGGGCCAGTCAACCATGCTGGCAGCAAAAACCGCTGAATGTTGCTCAACGTATTAAATTGCGTGGTCGCGGTGTGGTGATCTTTATGGATAAAGCTGGCGTCGCTGAACGTATTGCCGAACAGTTGGAGCAACAAGGTGCGCGAGTCTGTCGTGTCGTGGCCGGCAAACCGTTCAGCCGCAAGAGCCCTCTGAGCTGGGTAATTGATCCCGCCTTACCACAGGATTTGGAGGCTTTTGCCTCCTCACTGAGAAAGCAGGCGTTTCCGTTGGATCACGTCATCATGTGCTGGCCTGTAGCGAGAAGGGCATTATCGGTTGCGGTTGCCACAGACTATTATGAGTGTTTGCTGAATATTGCCCGGCAGTTTACTGACTATGATCGCCAGACGCCATTGTTGTTACATGTCATCTCAAATGCACTGCACGTGGTGACACCTGACGAACAGGGTGACCCAGCGCGAGCGCTACTGGTTGGGCCTTGTCGGGTATTGGAAAAAGAGTTTGAGCAACTTACCTGTCGTAGCATCGATATTGATTTGCCACCACGGCCGCTATTTGCACCTGCTCGTGACCACAATTTGGCGCCATTGATGGCTGAGTTGACATCGCTGGGTGATGATAGCTTTGTCGCGTTACGTGGTGGAGTGCGTTATATCCAGAGCCTGGAACCCATTGTGGCGGAGCCAGTAGATGAGGAGCAATTGCCAGTGATGCGTCATGGCCGTTACTTGCTCACGGGGGGATTCGGTGGCATTGGTATGACGATTGCGCAATGGTTAGCTCAGCATTATCAGGCTCATGTAATTCTGCTGGGGCGTAGTGATGTTCCTCCAGAACCACAATGGCAGCAATGGTTGGATGAGCACAGTGAGAATAATGATAAGTCTTTGAAAATAAGGCAGCTACAAAAAATTAAACAACTGGGGGGGACCGTCAGTGTGATTGCGGTTGATCTGGGGAATACGCGGCAGGTTAGTCAGGCGTTGAAGGCAGTAAGTCGTACTCAAGGCATGATTCATGGCGTGTTCCATTGTGCGGGTATTGCGGATGGTCGTCTGATTCAACAGCGTACCGCTGCGGACTCACTGGCTGTATTCAATGCCAAGGTTCAGGGAACATTGGTGCTTGAACGCTATTTTCGGCGCCGTCCACTCGACTTTTTCGTTCAATGTTCCTCGCTGGCTGCGACAGTCGGACCCATGGGACAAGTAGCATACTGTTCTGCCAATGCTTATCAGGATGCCTGGGCGATAGCTCGTAACCGTCAGCGCACACATACGCGTTATCTGTCAGTCGGGTGGGATTCCTGGCAGGAAGTGGGTATGGCTGTTGACAGTCTGAAAAAATGGAATAGCGGTGATACGGAAGCGGTGATCCGTCACGGTATTCGTCCACAGGAAGGTAGTGAGCTGATGGCCCGTTTGCTGGCGCGTCAGGAATCGCAATATGTTATCTCGACACGTGGATTACCGTTACCCGATGCTGATACGACAACGCAACCCGATGCGCAAACTGAGAGTGAGGAACTGGAAACGCAACAACTGTATCCGCGCCCTCCACTCGCTAATGCCTATATAGAGCCACGCGATGCGGTCGAAACTACTATCGCCCGTATCTGGCAGGAAAAAATGGGGATTGGTCCGATTGGGATAGAAGATGATTTCTTCGAATTGAACGGCCATTCGCTGATGGCAGTGCAAATTATTGCCCAGATTAGACAGCAATTGGCTGTGAGCTTCCCGGTAGGCTTCATCTATGACTATCCCACCATTGCTGGGTTGGCTGGACAGGTGCGTTTACGCCAGAAATCGGCCACACCACCGCTGGAGGTGAGCGCATGAGCAACCAGATGTCATTACCAGCGACTCTGGTGTCGTCCGTCGACGCACCGTTGGTGTATGCCCAGCATTGTTTCTGGTTTGTGGCGATGGCGTTGGGAGATACGGCCAATAACCAGTCTGCCATACTGATAGATGGCGATTTGCAGCCGGAATTGTTAGAGCAGGCATTAAATTGTCTTATTCGCCGTCACAGCAGTCTGCGTATGACATTCAGTAGTTGGGCTCCAGTGCAGCGGTGCTGTGATGTGAATGGGTTCGACCTGCCGTTTATGCGGTTAGATGGTGTGGATGAGGCGATTTGTCGCCAGCGTATTTCAGCTGTCGCTGTTCAGTTTATGTCACAACCATTCATTTTCGATAAGCCCCCCCATTTGCGGGCACAGCTGTTCCAACTGGAATCACAGCGTTATTTATTGTTGTTGTGCATGCCGCACATCATTGCTGACGGCGGCGCATTCCACCTGTTCGAACAGCAGATGTGGTCGGTATACGCTGGTCTGAAGGCGGGCCGTATACCAGGCGATAAACAATCGGTGACGCAAGTGGATCAATGGGCGTTACAAGAGCGATCGGTAAATGATGGTAGTGCTGTGCAAGCGGAGCTGGCATTCTGGCTGAAGCATCTGGCTGATTACCAGTATGCTCATTTCCCATTGTCACTGATAAACCAGCATAGCCTGCTCGATCATCAGTGCGATATTCCGTTGAGCGAGAGCACCATGGAAGGGATGAAACTGCTGGCACGCCAGCATCGCATGAGTGTGCAGATGGTGTTGTTAGCGTTAATTGGTCAGGTAGTACATCAGATGAGCGGCGAGACTCGTCTGGTCATCAATTCGGTGCTTGAAGGGCGCAATCAGTCTGGATCAGAAATGCTCATGGCTCCACAACTGCGTGCTATGCCTGTGCCGATGGATTTTAGCCAGCAACCAGATATCACCACGTTATTAGGGCAGGTGAGAGAGAATGTACTGCAAGCCTATGAGTATTTGCACTCCTGGAGTCTGCCAATGGGTATCCTGGCTCGTCGTCGTTGGAAACACAGCCCCTGGCTGCTAGTTAATAGCATCGAATGCTTTAGCCGTTTATATAACCTTATCGCCCGAAAAGCACGACTTTACCCACGCTTTCTTGCTGATTTTCTGTTCATGGAGCCTAAGCCACCACGTTGGTGGTGGAAGAGAGATGCTGCCTGGCGCGCCAAAGGTATAACTGATCCGTTAATCAACATTAATGTATTGCAGGATGCTTTTAAGACGGAACAACCACAGGCACAGTCAGATACATTATCTATTCGTCATTGCCGTGAGTCAGACTATTTTATGGATGCCGATATTTCCACCCGCTGGGAGAGCGACACTATCAATATCTACATTACTCGAGATGCTGAACAGCAATTAAAGCTCCATATTACCTGTTGCTGTTTCAATCAAGAGGGCATGGAACAGTTTTTACAGTTGATCCGTCAACAACTCTCTTCCCTGAATTAATTGAGCTGGATATTCAATGGATATGAAACCGAAAGAGAAAGTGATTGAGTTTGATCAAGTGGTGAAAACCTACAAGGATCATCAGGCATTAAAAGGGGTATCACTGGATGTTTATCGGGGCGAGTTTCTTGGCCTTCTTGGGCCAAATGGTGCGGGTAAAACCACACTGGTAGAAATTCTGGAAGGTTTAAAACAACCAGATAGTGGCAAAGTAATGATCCTGGGAAAAACCTGGGATAAAGAAAAGGACTGGTTGCGCCACCGGTTAAGTGGTGTATTACAGGAAACGTTGTTCATCAATAAGTTAACAGTAGTAGAAACACTCGCTTTATTTGCCAGTTTTTACCGCTGCTCACGCCAACGTATGCTGGATGTCATGGAGATGGTTGAACTGACGGCGAAGCGTAATACCTTCGTTGAAGGTTTATCAGGGGGAGAGCGCCAGCGACTGGCTCTGGGTGTTGCTATTCTCAACGAACCGGAAATTATGATTCTGGACGAGCCCACCACCGGGTTAGACCCGCGAATTCGTCACGACACGTGGGATATTTTACGTCGATTAAATAAAGAGAATAACGCTACCATGATTCTGACTACTCATTACATGGAGGAAGCGGAATACCTGTGTGATCGCATCTGTATCATGAATCAGGGCGAAATTCTCACTCACGGCACAATGGATGAGTTGTTGAAGAAACATTGTGTCGGCGAGGTAATTGAATGCCGAACTTCCCATCCAGAGAGGCTGCAAAGCCTACACCAGCATCCCAAAGTACTGCGTTATAACTATGATGCCTCTACGGGGCAAATCAGTCTGTTGACCTTTAATGCCACTCAGTTTCTGCATGATTTGTTGGCGATAGCTCATGACGCACGTACCGATATTATCGAACTGGTGGTACGCAAAAAAACACTGGATGATCTTTTTATGACGTTGGCTGGCAGGGGGTTCCATGAATAATGCACTGTTTTCTTTGATGTTGACACAGTTCCGTCAATATTTTCGGGAACCACAAATCCTGTTCTGGTCGTTCGGTTTTCCATTGTTGTTGGTATGGTTGCTGGGAGTTTCGTTTTCTATACAAGATATTCCGGAGCGGCATATTGGGATATTACTGCCACAGGATGCCAGTCAGCAGGCAAAAATTCGCGCATGGGGACAGGAACTGGCAGCCAGGCCGCATGAGATTCAGTCAATTATTAATCGTGACGATGTGAAACGTGAGAGCGTGGTCAAAGTTAAGTATGTCGTTGGTTACTATACAGATTACAACGATATTATTCTGGCACTCAAACGTGGCGACATTCAGATCATTGTGGAAACACAGGCAGATAAAGATAATATATCACGTCGTTTGTACTACCTTGATCCACAGAATAGCGAGGCTATGCTGACATATTACCTGTTAAATGAATCAGACCAATCATTTTCTCAGGCTGTTGTGAAAAATCTTTCAGTGCTGGAAACCCCTGGATTACGTTACATAGATTTTCTGGTGCCAGGGTTACTAGCAATGGCAATTATGGAAACGTGTTTGATTGCTGTTGGCTGGGCATTGGTGGAAAAACGTATCACCAAGGTAACTCGTCAGATGTGTATTACGCCGATGAATCCATCGATCTTTCTGCTGGCGCACATTCTATCCTGCTTCATTATCAATTTTATTGAGGTGTTGATTATCTACTGGTTTGCAAAAGTCTACTTTGATGTCAACATTCAAGGACCATTTAGTGCGTTTTTGTTGCTGAATTTTGCGGGAAATCTGTGCTTCTCGGGTATTGCTGTATTGGCTGCCTCTCGTGCTAAAAAAGCGCAAACAGCCAATGGTCTACTAGAGGTGATCATTTTAGTACAGGTATTAATATCGGGAATTTTTTTCAGTTATAAAAATTTCCCCGGTGCAGCCATTATCGATTGGCTACCGTTGACCATGTTGGCAAACATGATGCGCCGAGTATTTATTGAAGGTACAGGGGTGATTACGGTATTACCAGTTGCGGCTGTATTGTCAGTCATTGGTGTAATAAGTTTTTGGATAGGTAAACGGATTTTCCGCTGGTATTAATGGAGTATAGTGTGTTGTTGATACTATATTGATGATTTATCAGATGAGTAATATCTGTTATCTGGCAGTGGAAATAATTCAGGCGTAGTCAAAAAATAGGATGTGGTCAAAATAAGGAGAAGTACATTGTATAGTGTACTTCTCCTTTCTCGTTCTATTGTGTACAACGGGCATTGGTAATGAAATTGGTCTGATCAGTAAGATAGTTGGTAGTGAAAATCCGTCGAGGGAAAAATAATCCTAATACCCAGGATTTTATGAATGAATCCTCTACTGATTTTTCAACCATATTATGGGTTGACTGAGGGTAATACTTAACAGTCAATTGTCCTGATTCGGTTAATAGTTTTTGGTATGTGTCACGTGTATTACTGACATCAACATTGATATCTTTTCCTCCTAGCATTAATAATACTTTTGTCCGTATATTTTTAAGATCATCAGTAGCATCAGACTGATAATTTTTTTGAATGAAAGACCAACGATCGGGGGTTAAATCTGTTTTTACAGGATAGTCATGTTGATATTGTGCTAGTGTTTTACCTTGCTCTAAATATTGCAGAATAATTGCATTACGTGATTGGGCATTTTCGATGGCCTGTTCGGAAGCATGCTGCTCTCGCATACTGGCCAGGGTATTGTATTGGCCTTGTTGTAGCCAATTTATTGCCGGAGAGACCGCTATCATGAAACAGATATTCGGGTCAAGGCGCGCCACTTTGGGAATCACCCATCCCCCTTGGCTGGCACCCCATAGACCGATGCGTGTACCGTCTAACTTAGGGTTGGACTGTATCCAGCGAATGGCATCCATTACTTCCTGGGCTCGATCATCCATGCTTTGTAGCAGCCAGTTGCCCGGTGCACCTTTTATCCCGGGCTTATCCCATGACAGGCTGGCATACCCAGCCTTAGCGATAACTTCCCACATAGGACGATAGAAACCACCGTGGGTAGCGTCAAGTGGTCCATCGCCATGTACGAAAATCACTACGCCGGGTTTGGTTCCAACTGGCAGTTTGGCTGGCATTGCCAGTATTGCATTCAGGGGTTGTGCTACAGTAGGAATAGTGACTTTCTCCTCCCGTATTTTGTAATAATTTTGGTAAAGCAGGAAACTTAATGTCGTCAGAACGACAGCAGAGGTTATCGCCATCCAGCGTGGCAACCGAAAAAACATATCCATAAATTTTTTCATGTTGGTAAGGTGATATTTATTAAAGGGGTAACGATAGCGTAAAATATTTTCACCTCAGAGGGAATATTATTGTAGAGGTATATTGCATTTCTTTGTAAAAAAGAACGAATTTAGGATTAATGACATACAACACACTGGAATTCACCGGTTATTACAAAATCAAAGCATTTCCTGATGGAGCTTGGCTGTCACTGTGTTGCATAGACCTGCTACTAAAAATTTAATGTTATTAAATTAAATGTAATTTTTCCATGCTGTGTTGTCCACTCCCCAAATAGGGAGTATATCGCTCCCCAATGAAGAGGGGAGCGATAATATAATAAGCAAAATTAAGGATTGTCTGGAGTTGTTGTCGTAATACTACGATGACGTGTACGCCAGCGGTTGTAACGTTCCTGTAGGCTCATCACTGTCACAAAAAACACCGGTACAAAAAATATCGCTAGTACAGTAGCGCTGACCATACCACCGAACACGCCGGTACCGATGGCGTGCTGGGTTTCGGCGCTGGCACCGGATGCCAGCATCAGCGGAACTACTCCCAATGCAAACGCTAGTGAGGTCATTAGAATGGGGCGAAGGCGCAGACGCGCGGCGGTGACGGCAGCGTCCACCAATCCATGTCCTTGTTCGCGTAACTGTCTGGCGAACTCGACGATCAGGATGGCATTTTTGGCCGACAAGCCGATAACGGTAATCAGCCCCACTTTGAAGAACACGTCGTTCGGCATACCGCGCAATATAACCGCCAGCACCGCACCGAGCAGCCCCAACGGCACCACCAACATCACCGAGATGGGAATAGACCAGCTTTCATATAGCGCCGCCAGTACCAGAAACACCACTACCATCGATAGCAATAGCAACATCGGTGCCTGGGCGACGGATTGCCGCTCCTGCAATGATTGCCCGGTCCATTCAATGGTGAAGCCGGGTGGAAGCTGCGCCGCCAGTCGTTCCATCTCTGCCATAGCCGCCCCACTGGATACGCCTGTTGCGGCCATGCCGGAGAGACGGGCTGCCAGTACGCCCTGATAGCGCGTCAACTGCAACGGGGTATCGCTCCATACCGGCGTGACCACTTCTTTGAGCGAAACCATACCGCCTGAGCTGTTACGCACGTAGAGTTTGAGCACGTCATCCAGTTGCATACGCGCTGGCGCATCGGCCTGAATGATCACCTGTTGCATACGCCCGGCATTGGGGAAGTCGTTCACGTATAGTGAGCCGATAGCGGCAGACAAGGTGTCGCTGATGGTGCTGAACGAAACGCCGAGTGCTTCCGCCTTTTGACGATCGATTTTTAGCTGAACAGCGCTACCTGGCGGCAGGCTATCCGGGTAGACGCTGGTGACAATCTGGCTGTGTGCCGCCAGCGTCAGCAGTTGTGCTTCCGCTGCTTTGAGCGCCTGATAACCCCGGCCGGTGCGATCCTGCAGACGCAGGGTAAAGCCTGACGAGGTGCCAAGCTCATCGATAGCCGGTGGCATCAGTATCATGCTGGTGCCTTCACGGATGGTCGACATCGCCTGTTGCGCCAGCGCTATTTCAGCGCGCGTGGTGGTGTCGCCACGCTTAGACCAGTCTTTTAAGGTGGTAAAGGCCATGGCGGCGTTAGGGCCGGAACCGGAAAAGCCAAAACCGAGAATCGACATGTTGGATTCGATATCCGGGCGCGAGGCAATGTGCTGTTCGTAGGTGTTGACCACATCCAGCGTTCGCGCTGCTGTGGCGTCCGACGGTAACTGGAATGACGTCATAAAGTACCCTTGGTCTTCTTCTGGCAGAAAATCAGAAGGTAGCTCGCGGAGGATCCATACCAGTGACCCGGTCAGTACGGCAAACAGCAACAACATACAGCCACAACGGCGCAGTAGCGCACGGGTACCGTTGGCATAATGATGCGTCAGTTGCTCGAAACGGCGGTTAAAACCGCCGAAGAAACCACCTTTTGTGTGATGGTCATCGGCGACGGGTGTGAGTAGTGTGGCGCACAACGCAGGCGTCAGGGTCAGCGCCAGAAACGCCGAAAACAGGATCGATACCGCCATCGACAAGGTAAATTGCCGGTAAATCACGCCGACCGAACCGCTGGCGAATGCCATTGGAATGAACACCGCCGACAGTACCAGTGTGATAGCGATAATCGCACCGGTGATCTCCTTCATGGCACGGGTGGTGGCTGCCTTGGGTGATAATCTTTCCTGCGCCATCAATCGCTCAACGTTCTCCACCACCACGATGGCATCATCCACAATGATGCCGATCGCCAGCACCATGCCGAACATGGTCAGCACGTTGATGGAAAATCCCGCCGCCAGCATCACTGTAAAGGTGCCGAGCAGGGCGATAGGGGCCACAATCGCTGGGATCAGGGTATAGCGTACGTTTTGTAAAAACAGGTACATTACCAGAAACACCAGCACCATCGCCTCAATCAGCGTCCTGAGTACCTGTTCGATGGAGAGTTTGACGAAAGGCGCGGTGTTGAACGGCAACGAATAATCCATGCCCGCTGGCATGGATATTTTCAGTTCGGCCATCCGTTGGGTGATGGCATTGGCGGTACGCACCGCATTGGCACCCGGTGCCAGTTGTACCGCGGCGGCACTGGCATTCTTGCCGTTTTCACGCACAGAAAAGCCGTAAGACTGGGCACCCAGTTCAACGCGTGCCACATCGGCTAACACTACCCGGGAACCGTCTTCTCTGGCGCGCAGCACGATAGCAGCGAATTGCTCTGGGGTTTCCAGTTGCCCTTGTACCGTCAGCGGGATCGTCACCCGTTGTCCCGGCAAGATGGGGGCATCGCCTAGCCGTCCGGGAGCGATTTGCATGTTTTGCTGGGTAATGGCGGTCGACAAATCGTTCATGGTCAACCCGTAAGACAACAGCTTGTTGGGATCGACCCAGATACGCATCGCCTGTTCCGCGCCAAATAGCTGGATGCGGCCCACCCCTTCAATCCGGCGCAATTCCTCGACAATGTGGCGAGCCAGATAGTCACTTAATTCAACCTCATCGTAACGCCCGTTATCCGAGGTCAGGCTGACCATCAGCAGAAAGCCAGAGTCGGCAGATTCCACCTGCATACCGTTTTGTCTGACGGTTTGCGGTAACCGCGGTTCTATCGATTTAAGTCGGTTTTGCACATCCACCTGTGCCAGCTCAGGGTTGGTGCCCGGTTTGAACGTGACGTTGATCTGCGCTTGTCCGGCTGTGTCTACCGATGATTCGAAATACAGCAGGTTTTTCACACCGGATAACTCGCGTTCCAGCAGCCCGACCACCGCATCGTTGAGCGTTTTAGGTGTAGCACCCGGATAAGACGCAGTAATGGAAATGGTTGGCGGTGCCACCGACGGATAACGGGCAATCGGCAACTGGGGAATAGCGAGCGTTCCTAGCAGCACGATGAACAGGGCTATCACCCAGGCGAACACCGGGCGCTGGATAAAAAATTGCGGCATGGTACCTAACTCCTTTACGCTTAGCGTGAGGCCATGTCAGTGGCAGATGGCACTTTTTTCCAGTGCTGGGTTGCTACCCAGGCACCGTCGTTCAACCTGTCGCCACCTTCGATCACCACCACCTGACCGGCGGTCAGCCCAGTGCGGATGCGGTATTGGCGGTTGACTAGTTCGCCGGGTTCAACCGTGACAGCATGTGCTTTGCTGCGCCCATCAACCACCCAGATTTTAGCTTCACCGCCGTTGCGTGTGACGGCCTGTTGCGGCACCAGCAAGGCATCGGTGTAATGGCTAAGCGGCACGCGGGCGCGAACAAACATCCCCGGTAGCAGTTGTCGTTGCGGGTTATCGACCAGAATCCGCAGCAGCACGTCGCCGGTGCTCGCATCCACATTGATGCCGGAAAACAAAATCCGCGCCGACATCGGGTAGGGCTGGCCGTCGCTACGCAAGATCTCCACCGGTATACCGTCACTGTCTTTAGCCCGCTTGTTCAGCATGTCGCGTAGCTGTTCGAGTGAGGAGGCAGGCTGGCGCACATCGACGTAAACCTGGTCAATTTGTTGAACCCGTGCCAGTGGCGTGGTGTCGTTGGTGTTGACCAGCGCACCTTCAGTAACCAGCGCCTGATCGATACGCCCGGTAATGGGGGACTCGACTGTCGCGAAGCTCAGATCAAGCTGGCGACGCGCCAGTGTGGCACGTGCCTGTGCGACATCCGCGGCGGCTTGTTCGCGTTGTGCCGTCGCATCGTCGTAGCTCTGCTGGCTGATAGCGCCGGTGTTGAGTAAGGGCTTGAGGCGAGCAACCTGAATCTGTGCCCGGTTTAATACCGACTGGGCGCGTTGCAGCGTGGCGTTGGCGGTATCGACTTCTGCTTTGAACGGAGCAGGGTTAATCTGGAACAACGGTTGTCCGGCGCGGATCTCGGCGCCTTGTTCGAACAAGCGACGTTGTATGATGCCGCCCACCTGCGGGCGAATTTCCGCCGTTCTTACCGCTGTCACCCGGCCGGGAAGATCGTCGGTCAGGGTAATGGGTGTCGGTTTTACGGTCATGATCGTAACCTTCGCCGGTGGTGTTTCGACTGGGATCTCGGGCTGGTCACAGCCAGTGAGTAGCATGCCCACCAGTGCCAGCAATACGCCGTGTCGACATAACCGCTTGAGTGATAATGGCAGGCTTGTCGTTGCGCCGCTCTCTTCGTTTTGACCCGGTACGGCCAGCCGACAGGCCGGTAACATGCAGGCGATCGGATATTGATGCGATTTCTTAGTATTCATATGACGTTGTAATCCCTATTTACCGACCATAGTAAGGCCAGACTGAGAGAGTGTGCATTTTCTGTGTGCGGTTTCCGTTGGAGAAATATGGAGATATGATGGAGAACCGCATTTTTTATCATGAGCTGACCAATGACTGTTCATACGCAATCCATGCCCATTGCTGACGATATCCATGGATTGGTGCTTATCGCTGAAGATGAGCCGGAAATTGCTGATATTCTTCGTGCATATCTGACGCGTAGTGGTTTACGTACACTTCACGCTGCCAATGGCCGCCAGGCGTTGGAGCTTCACCTTTCTATGAGGCCGGATCTGGTACTGCTGGATGTGCAAATGCCGCAGGTTGACGGCTGGCAGGTGCTGTCGGGGATTCGCCTGCGAGGGGATACGCCGGTAATCATGCTGACTGCGTTGGACCAGGATATCGACAAACTGATGGGTTTGCGCATTGGTGCCGATGATTACGTGGTCAAGCCGTTTAACCCGGCAGAGGTGGTGGCCAGGGTGCAAGCGGTGCTGCGTCGTACCGGGCTACGAACTGAGCGTCAGCCGCCGCGTTTCTTGCGAGCTGGTATTTTCCAGATAGACTTGGAAAACCACGAAGTAGTGGTTGAGTGCAATGGCATCAATCAGCCGTTGGAGCTGACATTGACTGAATTCCGATTGATTGCCCATATGGCACGTGCACCGCGTCGGGTCTTTAGCCGTGAGGAGCTACTGGTATCCTGCCTGCCGGAAGGGGATTCACTCGAGCGTACGGTGGATAGCCACATCAGCAAATTGCGCAAGAAACTGGAGCGGCTGGGATTGAGTGGTGTTCCGTCCAGCGTGCGTGGTGTCGGCTACCGTTTGGGCGAGTTATCATGAAGCACAACGGTAGCTTGAGTCGACAGATTATACGCTCCATGATACTGCTGGCGCTGTCCGTGACGCTGCTAATGGTGCTTGGTTCCTATATCTTTTACTCACTCATGCTGGTGGTATCGCCAGAGAGTATTTCGCCGACTGACCAGTGGATGCCTACCACGATAGAGTGGTTCTGGATGGCTGGTACTACCCTGCTGGCGCTGGTGATAGCCGTAGTGTTAGCCATTCGACTGGCCCGCCGCATTCTGGTGCCGTTAAATTCGGTGGCACACAGCCTGCGCCAAATCGCTGAAGGCGAGCTGAAGGCGCGTGCTGAAACTGACGATTACTCACTGGGGGAAGCGGCTTTACTGGTGCGCGACTTCAATACGATGGCGGAACGGCTAGAGCGCATGGAGCAAGAGCGGGCGTTCTGGAATGCAGCTATCGCCCATGAGTTGCGTACGCCCGTCACGATTTTGCGCGGTCGTTTGCAGGGGTTGACTGAAGGGGTGTTCGAACCAGATATCGGGTTGTTTCGCAATCTGTTGACACAAGTGGAAGGGTTGGGACGTCTGATTGAAGATTTGCGGGTTGTGGGACTGGCAGAGGGCGGTCATCTCGAACTGCGCTGGATGCCGGCTCGCTTGTCTGATGAAGTGACGACAGTGGTCAATGCGTTCGGTCCTGCACTACAACAGGCGGGATTTACGCTGTCACTGTCGTTGGACGACCGCGCTGTGCCCTGCGACCCGGTACGGATCCGCCAGGCTGTGCTGGCATTGCTGGAAAATGCCCAAAAACATGCCACCCCCGGCCCGTTAGGCATTCAGGCCGGGGTGGAGCACGAACAGGTATTTCTGCGTGTGGAAGACAGCGGACCGGGTATTGACCCTCATTTTGCCGGGCGAATTTTTGAGGCATTTACCCGGGGGGAACCCTCCCACCCGCATAACACCAAAGGCAGCGGGCTGGGGCTGGCGGTGGTGCAGGCGATTGCTCAGGCGCACGGTGGACAGGCACGTTGTTACCCGGCACCATCCGGCGGCGCAGTGTTTGAACTACGCTGGCCGATTGCGGGCCGCGACCGTGAAGGCCCGACGATGGCGCGATAACACCTTCATCGCTCAATCACCCTCGGGTGACGGGGTGGAGTCGGCATCAGCAGCGCGTGTGGGTACTGGCTGGCGCAGGTGTGCCAGCAAATTGGCGGCTTCAGGCTGCAATATCGCACCGGATTTAATACCCAGCCACAGTTTGCGGGTAGCCCAGTCATCGGTCAGCCGAATGGCGTGCAGCCCGACGCCGAGAATTTCCGGGCGGACTGCGCCTTCAGGCAGGATGCTGATACCAAGCCCGGCTTCGATCATACGGCACACGGCATCGAAGCTGCTGACCTGAATGCGCAGGCGCAGCAGGTTTCCGTATTCTTCAGCGGTGTCCTGCAACAGTTTTAGCAAGGAACTGCCATCGTTGAGGCCGACGAAATCGTACGGCAAGGTGTCGGTGAAGGGGATTTCCCGGCAACCGGCGAGTGGATGCTGAGGGGAGACCAACACCACCAGTTGATCCTCCCGATAAGGCATTTTTTCGACGCCGGGCGAGGGGACGTTATCAGCGAAAATGCCGATATCGGCTTGCCCGGTGAGCAGCGCGGTGACCACCGTTTCGCTCAGTTTTTCTTCCAGGTTGATACGCACCAGCGGGTGACGTTGCAGAAAATCGGCCAGTTCCTGCGGCAAAAATTCGATGATGGCTGAGGTATTGGCCCAAATATGGATATGACCGCGTACGCCCACTGCGTAATCCTGCATTTCGCCCGCCATGCGATCGACGCTGTTTACCACCTGACGCGCGTGGTGTACCAGCTCTTTTCCCGCCGCAGTCAACGCCAGGCCGCGCGGCAGGCGGATAAACAGCACACAATCGACGGTGCGCTCCAGCTCCGCCATGCGCTTGCTCAGGGCGGACAGCGTCATGTGAAAATGGGCAGCCGTTTTGGTCAGGCTACCGATTCTGGCAACCTGCAAAAACAGGCGCAGTGACTGCAAGTCAAAGTGCGTGGGATTGATCATGAGCGGGTGAGGGTCCTTGAAAGCGTGGGCAGAGCAAGCCTATCACAGCCGTGACCCTTTCCTGACAGGAAAGGGTGATTGACGATTAAGGCATTATCAAAGGCGTCGCCAACGCTTAGGATGTCATTCTATTGCCTTTGATCTTATTTCCTTTGATCTTATTTCTTTTGATCTTATAGCCTTAACGACAGGAAACTTCTCGTTGATTAGTCACATTGACCATATTGTGTTGACCTGTATTGACCCGGCGGCGACGCAGCAGTTCTACACGCAGGTGTTGCAACTGCGGCAGGAAACCTTCGGTAATGGCCGCATTGCGTTTTGTTTCGGGCAGCAGAAAATCAATCTTCATGTCAGCGGAAGTGAGTTCACGCCGCATGCTCATCTGCCTGCCCCCGGGGCGCTTGATCTGTGTTTTATTGCCAGCGAACCGCTAACACAGGTGATTGCGCATGTGCAGCGCTGCGGCTGGCCGATTATCGACGGGCCGGTTGAGCGTACCGGTGCGACCGGGAAAATCCGCTCGATTTACCTGCGTGACCCGGATCTGAACCTGATTGAGATAGCCGAACCGTTATCAGATAACTCATTACCAGACAACGCGCGCTAGCGACGCCTGTTTTTTATTCAGGGTATGAATGGGTATTCCATGCTCTATTTCTTATCAACGATTTTTCATCGACGGTTTTTACCAACGATGTAACAGGATGCAGTAGCAGTTTATGACGAGTGTAGTGATAACCCAGGTGGCCATGTGCCTGATACTGGGAATGGGGCTTGGGGTATGTGGCGGTATGTTGGGCATTGGCGGCGGGTTGATAGCCATCCCGGTGTTGGGAATGCTGTTTGGTATGAACCAGCATCTCGCCCAGGGAACGGCGCTGATTATGATTACGCCGAATGTGCTGATAGGGTTTCTGCGCTATCGGCAGCGCAACAAAATCGATACCCGTATGACATTGATGTTGTGCGCCTTTGCCACTGTATCGGCCTATATCGCCGCGCACATGGCGGCGGCTATTCAGGTTGATAACCTGCAACAGGCGTTTGCCATTTTTCTGTTGGTACTGGCGACTTACTACATCTGGCAGTGGGTGAACAGCCAACGTAGCCGCACTTCGACGTCAGTATTATCAGCACGTTATCTTCCAGTGCTGGGGGTGGCGAGTGGTTTTATGTCCGGTATTTTTACCGTCGGCGGCGGGCTGGTTGTGGTCCCGGCGCTGGTAACGCTGTTTGGTTTCACCCAGACACAGGCACAAGGTATCGCGCTGGCGCTGGTGGTACCCGGCGCGTTGGCGGCGCTGGTGTCGTACACGCAGGCCGGTAATGTCGACTGGGCGACCGGCATTCCGCTGGCGATTGGTGGCATTCTCAGCGTGTCATGGGGCGTGGCGCTGGCGCATAAGTTACCGGTGGTGGCATTGCGACTGACGTTCTGTCTGGTGCTGGTTGGCGTTGCGGTGGTGATGCTGGCGGGAAGATAACACGCGGAAAATGTCGCTGGCGGGTGGTGTAAACCGCCCGTTGCCGCTACAATCCGTTCATCGATTAACCTTTGGATAACAATAAGGAGGACTATTATGCTGCGCTGTGAAATGTTTAACACTTCACATCCTTTTGGCGATCGCCGCTGCTCAAGCGTTATCGATATCGTGCTGCGATAACGGTGGCTTGAGCGAAGCAAACCGCATTTTCCCTTCTCTCGGGCTTACCGGGTTATCGTCAGCGTTGTGTTGACGAGGCACATTTGTGCCTGTAACTCTTGAGTAAGCAATGAGCACTTTACTGACAGTACACGCCCTGAGCGTGGATACCCCTTTCGGCCCTCTGCTGAACGACATTTCTTTTACCCTGAACCAAGGTGATCGCCTTGGTCTTATCGGCCATAACGGTTGTGGCAAAAGTACGCTGTTAAAGCTACTGGACGGTACGCTATCGCCAGGTCGCGGCAGTGTGACGCGCGCTAATCATTGCCTGCTGGCTCGTGTTGAACAGCATCTGCCGATGGATCTGCATCCGTTGACGATGCTGGATGCGGTGCTGGCCCGCCTTCCCGAGACGGAACGCCTCAGCGAACGCTGGCGGGCGGAAACCTTGCTGGCGGAGATGGGCTTTGGCGAACACGACTGGCGACTGTGTGCCGGTACTCTCAGTGGTGGGCAGCATACCCGACTGCTGCTGGCGAGAGCCTTGATCACCTCGCCAGACCTGTTGTTGCTGGACGAGCCGAGTAACCACCTGGATTTGCCGACGCTATTGTGGCTGGAGCAGTTCCTGCAACACTGGAGTGGCAGCTTTGTGCTGGTTTCCCACGACAGCCAGTTGCTCGATAACGTCACCAATGGCAGCTATATCCTGCGTGACCGACAACTGCATTACTTTGCTCTGCCTTGTAGTGCTGCCCGTGCGGCGCTGGTGGAGCGCGATCGCAGCGATGCCTTGCGCCACAAAGCGGAGCAGAAGGAAATCGACCGCGTGACCGCCAGTGCTAAGCGGCTGGCTATCTGGGGCAAGGTTTATGATAACGAAGACCTGGCGCGCAAGGCCAAGCAGATGGAAAAACGCATCGAGCGACTAAAAGAGGATCAAACCGAACTGAGCGCCGGTAGTCAGTGGCGGCTGTCGCTGAAAGGCGAAGCACTGAGTGCCGATCGTCTGTTGGAGATGACAACGCTGGACGTCAGCCCGGCTCCGCAGCACCCGCCGTTATTCACGTTGCCGTTACAACGGGTGAAAAGCGGCGATCGGGTGGCGATTATCGGTCGCAATGGCTGTGGTAAGTCTTCGTTGTTGCGCCTTTTGTGGCAACAGTACTCGAGTGCGATGCCGGATGGGGCGATCCGTCTGCATCCCCGTGTTCGACTGGGGTATTACGACCAGACGCTGCATCAACTACGTGACGACGACACCCTGTTCGATGCGCTGGCACCGTTCGCACCGGTGGCGCAGGACCGCAAGATGGCCTTGATCAGCGCCGGTTTCCCGTGGTCGCGCCATCAGCAAACCGTTGCCACCCTGAGTGGCGGCGAGCGTGCCCGGCTGTTGTTTGTCGGGCTGTCACTGGCGCGTTACGGACTACTGATGCTGGACGAGCCGACCAACCACCTGGATATGGAAGGCAAAGAGGCGCTGGCCGATACGCTGCAAGACTTTGACGGTGGTGTCTTGCTGGTGACGCATGACCGGGCGCTAATCAGCCGCAGTTGCAACCGTTTCTGGCTGATTGAGCACGGCGTGTTGAGCGAGTGGCACGATCTGGACCTGATCTATCAGCGTCTGGGGGCTGCGCCCGCTGACACCGCACCCTCTTTGCCACCACCACCAGCGGCGGCGTCACAGGTGATATCAGCGCATATCGATGAAGCTGACAGGTTGCTGGCGCAACTGGTTGAACTGGAAAACCGGCTGGCTGAAGACCTGGCGCGTAAGGCGAAGCACCAGAAACCCGCGCTACAGACGCAGTGGCGGCAAGAAATCGCCCGTCTCAACGCCTTGCTGGGATTAGCGTAATGTTGACCGTGCCTGTTTGCAGAGGCATAAAAATACCGACGAATTATTTTGGTTACACGGTATTGGGTTTTCTGGCGTAAAAAACTGCGCTGAGGTGGGTGACTTCGCCGGGTGAGCGGCAGGACGCCGCGAAAGCCCGTGCCGCTCCAGGAGAGCGTCACGGGCGGCCCGAACAGCGAAGACGAACACCGAAGGTACCGCGAAGCGGCACACCATTTTGCAACGCAAAATGGAACAGCGCTTGCGCTGGCCCGCAAGGGTGAACCCGTCAGGGTTCATAGTTTAGCCCTCAAGCCAGTGGTCAAGGAGAGGTGGCGCTTGCACCTCTCCTTGTCGTGCGTGCGATGATGTTACAAGGGAAGGCATGAGATCATCACGCACGAAACCTCCTACTCTACTGCCATACACCTAGCAATCCTCAATAATCAGGTACGCAGCATTTAACGGCCCGTGTACCCCCACCACCTTAATCAGCTCGATATCGGCGGTAGAACTGGGGCCCGCTATCAGGTTGATGCACGACGGTAAAGGTTCGCCCCGTTGCGCCCGCTGGCGCAAATGCTGGGCCAACTGCGCGACGCGTGGCAACAGGCAGCTTTTGCGGACAACAAACAGTGTTGATTCTGGCAACAGGCTCAGGCCGCGTCCTTGTTGCGGGGTAGAGAACAGCACCACACCACCAGATTCAGTCAGGCCATAATCGGCGTACACCACGCCGATACGCGCCTGTGTGGCGAGTTTCAGGTTGTCTTCCCCGGCGGCCGGGTTCCAGCACTGTGCCTGATAGCGCTGTTGCAGATAGTCGGTGACCCCCAGCTCTACCAGTCGTTCATCGCCACTGATCAGTACCGGCGCGCCGCCATAATGCTGGCACAGCTTTCCGGCGGCCTCTGCGACCTGATTAAGCGGTGTGACCTCGCAATGCGCCAGCATCACGTTACTTGCGTAATCAATAAAGGCGTCACAGCGCTGTTGTGCTGTTAAATCGGTCAGACGGGTCGGGGCCGGGTTATTGTCCAGCGGCGGCAACGGCAGCGGTGTTTGACGTGGCTCGCGGCCCAGTCGCCGGGCCAGGGTGGCCAGAAAGGCGTCACGGTTTTCCATTAGCGTTTCTCCTTAGTCTGACGCTGATGCTGTTTGAACCAACTGCGGAAGCTCTGACCATCGGCATCCGGCAGGTCGCGGGCTTCGGTCCACTCGCTGATCGCACCGATGTTAAACGGTATCTTGCCGTTACGAATGAGCAAGCGGGCGGCACGCGCGCCTGCCACCATGCCGACTTTCCACAGGCCAGGGTGGCTATTGGCGTAGTTGAACAACCCGACGATGCGTCGCTCGGCCGCAGGCGTCATCCCATTTTCTGCCAGCGTGCGTCGGTGTTGCACAATCAGTGAGGAGAGCGGAATGCGTACCGGGCACACGTCATCGCAGGCGGTACACAGTGAACAGGCGTAAGGCAGATTCTTGAAGTCTTCATAGCCGCCCAATAGCGGTGATAATACTGCGCCGATAGGGCCGGGATAGATAGAACCGTAACCATGACCACCGATATGACGGTAGGCCGGGCAGGTGTTGATGCAGGCACCGCAACGAATACAACGCAGAATATCCTGGAACGGTGAGCCCAGTATTTTTGAGCGGCCATTATCGACGATCACCAGATGAAACTCTTCCGGGCCGTCAACGCCGCCCGGGTCGCGTGGTCCGGTCAGCCAGGTGTTGTAACCGGTCAGACGGGCACCGACCGCGCTGCGTGCCAGCATGGTGAGCACCACATCGAGTTCCTCAAAGGTCGGAACGATACGTTCCATGCCCATCACGGCGATGTGCGTGCGGGGCAGGGTGGTGCACAGGCGGGCGTTGCCTTCATTACTCACCAGACTGACGGTGCCGGTTTCCGCGACAGCAAAGTTACAGCCGGTGATCCCCACGTCGGCGCTGAGGAAGTCGGCACGGATTTTCTGGCGAATAAAACGGGTCATGGCTTCCGGCGTTTCCGGACCGTCATAGCCCAACTGTTGTTGCAGTACGCGCTGGATTTGGTGGCGATCTTTGTGGATGGCAGGTACCACCACATGGGAAGGCGCATCTTTATCCAGTTGCAGGATGTATTCGCCGAGATCGGTTTCGATAACCTCGATACCGGCATTCTCCAGCACGGCATTCATCCCGATCTCTTCGGTCACCATCGATTTGGATTTCACCACCTTGCGGGCTTGTTTAGCCTGTGTGACTTGCAAGATGTAACGGGTAGCGTCTTCGCGTGTTTCGGCAAAGAATACCTTGCCGCCACGAGCGGTGACCTGTTCGGATAACTGATACAGATAGGCGTCGAGGTTATCGAGCACATGGGCGCGAATTTGCGCCGCACGGGTACGCCAGACGTCCCACTCGCCCAGTTCATCGACCATCTTCTGACGGTTGGCACCGATACGCTCCTGCGCGTTGGCAACCGCCTGGCGCATGATCGGGTCGTCTATTTGTTGGCGGATACGCTCATGAAACGGGGTATTGCTGGTCTTGAGGTACATGGCGTCTCCTTAGCGGCTCATCAGTACTTCTGCGATATGCATCACCCGAACGGCATGCCCTTCGCGTTGTAGTCGCCCGCCGATGTTAAGCAGGCAACTGACATCGGCGCCGATCAGGTAGTCCGGTTTGGCCTCCATGATGTGCGCGACTTTTTCTTTCACCATTTCACCGGAGATCTCCGCCATTTTGACGGAAAAGGTACCGCCGAAGCCGCAGCAGGTTTCCTGTCCATGAAACGGCAGCAATTCCAGATCACGTACCTGATGCAATAACGCCAGTGGCTCTTCCCGCACCCCCATTTTACGAAACAGGCTACAGGACGGGTGGTAAACCGCTTTGCCCGGCAGACGGGCACCGACATCGGTAACCCCAAGGCGGTTAACAATAAATGAGGTGAGGTCCACCATCCGGCTGGCGACCTGGGTGGCGCGTCTGGCCCACTCCGGTTCGTCTGCCAGCCAGTCGGCATAGTGTTTGATGGCGTTGGTGCAGGAGCCAGCAGGCGACACGATAGGGTCGTCGTTCTCTTCCAGCGCGGCTATCAGGTTTTTCATACCCGGCCGTGCCTCGCGGATATATCCGCTGTTGATGGCGGGCTGACCGCAACAGCCTTGTCGCTCGGGAAAGTGAATATGGCAGCCGAGCTGCTCCAGCAACAGCACGCTGTCACGGGCCATACGCGATTTGAGCGCATCGCCGATGCAGGTGACAAAGAAATTCACATTCATGTTGTTTTAGCTTCCTGTTTGTAGGGGTTAACAACTCGGGTGAGTCACTCGGGTTAAACGTCAGTAGGCGCATTATTGTCGTACGTTCATCGGCCTGCGCCTTGTAGCCTGAACATGGGTCACACTCAACGGGGGACGTTCAATCCCTGTTCGACGCCCCGACTAAAAAGAACCTGCCATAGCTGGATATTTCTGGCCCGAAACGCACCGGCGCAGGCGGTCAGGTAGTAACTGAACATGCGCCGGAAAGCGGGGGAGTAATCGTCAGCCAGATGCGGCCAGGCGGTGTTAAAACGTGCCAGCCAGGCCATCAGGGTTTTATCGTAATCGGCACCGAAGTTGTGCCAATCTTCCATCACAAAATAGGATTCACTGGTGTCGGCAATTTGTTTAATGGATGGCAGGCATCCGTTGGGGAAAATGTACTTATTGATCCACGGGTCAACGTTATGCGCCGTTTTATTCGACCCGATGGTATGTAACAGGAACAAGCCGTCCGGCTTCAGGCACCGATTGACCACGTCAAAGTAGGTGGCGTAATTTTTCGGCCCTACGTGTTCAAACATGCCGACGGAGACAATACGGTCATACTGTTGGTGAAGGTCGCGGTAATCCTGCAACAGAATATGGATATCCAGCCCACCGTTGCGCGCTTCCACAAAGGCTTTTTGCTCGGCGGAAATGGTGACGCCATGCACGGTAACGCCGTAATGTTGAGCCGCGTATACCGCCAGTCCTCCCCAGCCGCAGCCGATATCCAGCAGCGTCATGCCGGGTTTCAACTGGAGTTTTTCGCAGATCAACGCCAGTTTGTGCTGCTGGGCGTCATCAAGGGTGTCGGCCTCTTTCCAGTAACCGCATGAATACTGCATGTAGGGGTCAAGCATATGGCAGAACAGGTCATTGCCGAGGTCATAGTGGACTTTGCCGACCTGCCAGGCGCGTTTGCGTGATTGAAGGTTGACCAACCGGGCCAGCGCGATGCGCATCAGGTCACGCCAGCGTGCCGGGCGCTGCTCGTCCAACTGGGCGGCGAGTATCCGGTGAAAAAACATATCGAGCCGTGCACAGTTCCACCAGCCTTCCATGTAACTTTCACCTAACCCCACGGAGCCTTGCTGTAGTACCCGTTTGAAAAAGCGTGAGTCGTTAACCTGAATATCCCAGGGTTCGGTACCGTTAATGGTTATCCCAGCCTGATGTAACAGTTCCTGTGCAATACGCCGCCATTCATTTTTTTCGCTGATGTCATCAACGATGCAAACATTACTCATGATGTCTCCTTAAATAACAGTTAGTTCAATGAGTTATTACAGGTGCTAATCACTACTGGGGTACTGTTATTTCGGGACATCTTGTTTCGTGACATCGGTTATTGCCGCAAAAATGACGTATTCCCTCAAAACATGGACAAGGTATGACTAAAAACGGCGGGTCGCCGTGATATAAACGTAATGTCGCTTCCATGAAGTGTTCCCCAATCCATTTTCTGGTTTGAAAAATCGTATGCTCACAGAGACTTCGGTCATCAGGTCATGGGCTGGCACCTGCCGAACAGGTGTTGATTATCGGGTAAATCAGGCTGGCCTGCGTTACCCTATCAAGACAAACTTCATCGAGTAGAGGTCAGGCTGTTATGTCTCATTCGCTTGTGTCATCTCCCCGCTTGCCGATAGCAGGGCAGCCTGCGCCGGTATTGCTGTCTTTACCGCGTCCGGTCTACTTTCGCTCTTACCCACTGGTGAAAGGGACCGAAGTGGCACAGCACCAGCACCCGTTTGTCGAGTTTCTTTATGCGCGTGAAGGGGGCATGCGGGTAGAGATTGAGGGGAAGACGCTGATCGTGCCGGTGCTGTATGGGGTGTGGATCCCGGCGCATGTGCCGCACTGTATTCTGTCAACCAGCGACGTGATGCTGGAAAGCCTGTATATCGAGCCGGATTATGTGGCTATCGACCACAGCAGTTGCAAGGTGGTACTGGTCAGCGATTTTATTCGTGAGTTTATCCACTATGCCACCAAACACGTGCCGGAACAGTATGACTATGACGGGGATGATGCCCAGTTGGTGAAGGTACTGACGACCTTGCTGCGACAGTTGCCGGATGCGGGGTTTTCGCTGTCGTGGCCGTCTTCCGCCACCTTGATGCGGGTATGCCGTGATATCCAGCAAACGCCGGATGCGCCTCACGGCATTGAGGAGTGGTCGGCACGCACCGGCATGTCGGTGCGCACGTTTTCGCGTCGTTTCAAGAAAGAAACCGGCGTGGCGTTCAGTGAATGGAAGAAACGTATGCGGTTACTGGAATCCGTGGTGATGTTGAAAAACAACCGCAGTGTCACGCAGGTGGCGCTGGATCTGGGGTATGCCAGCACCGCCTCGTTTACCTTCGCCTTCCGTCAAATGTTTGGCGTGCCACCGACGCGTTATTGACCGGTTTCTCGCGCCTTTTGCAGTACGGATTAGTGCGCCAACGCCATCATCATCGGGAACAGCAGCGGAGCCATCAGCGACGTCATGATGCCGCAGATAACCAGCGCCAGCGAACTGAACGCGCCTTCTTCATAGTCCAGCTCGGCGCAGCGGGCCGTACCGAGTGCGTGCGATGCGGTGCCCATTGCCAGGCCGCGCGCTGCTTTGGTGTGAATGTGCATCACATTCAGCAGCATGTGACCGAATACCGCGCCAAGAATACCGACAAAGATAACGCACACGGCACTGATGGCCGGAATACCGCCGATGCTGCTACCCACCGCCATGGCAATCGGCGTGGTAACCGATTTCGGCATAATGGACGCGGCAATCGCTGGGGTGGCCCCCAGACGCAGAGCAATCCAGGTGCCGGTCACCATCGCCACCAGACTACCGATAAAACAGATGCTGATGATCGACTTCCAGCGCATGCGGATTTGATGCAATTGTTCGTACAACGGAAACGCCAGCGCCACCACGGCCGGTTGCAACAGGCTGTTGAGTACCGAACTGCCCCGGAAATAGTGTTCGTACGGGATATGACACAGCAGTAAAAACGCAATCAGTACCACCATCGACACCAGCAATGGGTTTAACAACGGTGAATTCAGCCGTTGTGCCAGCCGACGCGCCAGAAAGAACACCAGCAGCGTTAACGGCAGCGACCAGACGATATCATGCCACATGGTTGGCTCCTTTTTTCTCATCAGCCTGATGACGGGCTGACTTACGCCCGTGAACCAGATGCGAGCAACTGCTGACGGTGATCAATACCACCAGCGTACTGGCGGCGCACGAGAGGATCACCGGTGCGAACTGGGCGCGTAGCAAATCAAAGTACTGCATCACGCCGACGCCAATCGGCACAAACAGTAGCGCCATATAGCGGATCAACACGTGACAGCCCGGTTTGACCCATTGCGCCGGAATAATCTGCAACGACAGCAGCAAAAACAGGATCAGCATACCGATGATGCTGCCCGGCAAGGTGATAGGCAGCACGGCGGCAATGCCGATACCGAGGAACAAACAGGCGTAAATCAGTAAGAACGCCCTGGCCTGGTGCCAGAAGTGGGTCATAAAGGTATTCATGAACGCATTTACCACGGATAAAAGTTGCCACTGAAGCAGTGGGGGGATAACGGTGTTGATTATCGCTCGCTTAGCCGTGGCGCTTATTATCAAATCAGGACGATGTTTATCGAAAAAAAGACATTTAGTGACATGACGGCAACATGATCCAGTACAGTAGGGCTGTAAGGTTGACGGTCATATTACCCGTTAGCCCGAATATGATAATTGTCACCATCTTCCGTTTATCTCCCCGAGTTAAATGTCAGTCCACTCAGTAATATCAACCGGGAAATAGGGTTGATACTTAAGGAGATATGATGATTATCAGCGAAATTGAGAAAGAGCAAACTAGTAAAGTCATGGCGAGTATTCCTGGAGCTGCGAATGGTAAAATAAAAAATATTATTGAGAAGGCCACGGTATTGCTGACTGGTGGAGGATTTACCGGCTCCGGGGTGTTGTTATGTTCTGTGGGTGATAAATATTATGTACTGACTGCGGCGCATAATATCCTGATAAATGCCAAAGGGAAAAATATCGTTAAATCACTAAATCTTGGCGCTCTGATTGAGAGTCAAGACGATACTAGTAAATTAATTTCATATTTTAAAGGAAGTTGCCGTATTAGCTTTAATGCCGTCAATGACACTAAACCCAGTAAAAAAATATCTGATGCTATACTGGTGGCTGATTGGTGTACGGATTTGTGCCTATTGATTTTTCACTGCAAGCCGCTGGAAAAGCCGTGCTGTACGTTGTGGGGTGAGCTTAATAAAACAGAATTAGAAGGAAAGCTGGAAAAACAGAGTGAATTCCTGATGGCACTCAGTGCTAAGGTATATGAAGAAATAAAGGGAAAACCCAAGTATGTGTTTATTCAGGCAGGGTATGGGATGCCCAAAAGAGAAAATGCCGGAATGTATACCGGTACGTTGAATAATATTAATTATCGCGTCGTTAGTTTTATAAAAAAGGCTGGTGGGAATGGTTTTGATATTGTTCCACACAAGGTCAAAATAGATGATAGTGAGTGTAAGTATGAGGGCGTCTTCCTTTTTGCATCGGATGAGCATAATACTTCAATGCCGGGTGATTCTGGTGGGCCGATTTATGGTGTTGAGTTGTACAATGAGAATCCTGACCCGCTTATTTATCTGGTTGGTATTACACTGGGGTCTGATTTTTATAAAGACGGCGAAGTAAAGGTAAAGGACGATAGCCAGGAACCTGATGGATATAAAAATAATGCCGCGACATCCACATCCATACCCACACAGCCGTTCTTGGATAAATTTGATTGAAACCGGTAGCGTTTATGTATATTCAACGGATCCCGACAGCGTTGCGTCGGGATTTTTTCATTAGCGGGTCACCCCTGCACGCTCTTTTTCAGCGCATCGTACAAGCGCACCAGCTCGGCCAGCGAGTCGGCGTTCATCTTGCGCATCACCGCTGCGCGCCGCACTTTCACCGTGATTTCGCTGACACCGAGTTGAGCGGCTACCTGTTTGTTCAATTGGCCGGTCACCACGTGTTCCAGCACCTGTTGTTCACCGGCGGTCAGGCTGTCGTAACACGCCTGTAGCTTAGCCTGCATATCGGCATGGCGGCGTTGTTCGCCATCGCGCTCCAGCCCTTTCTGGATTGCATCGAGCAAGTCCTGCTCGCGAAACGGCTTAGTCAGGAACTCCAGCGCACCGGCCTTCATGGCGCGTACCGACATGGGAATGTCACCGTGGGCGGTAATAAAAATCACCGGCAGCGTGATGCCATGGCGGTGCATCTCGTCCTGAAAGTCCAGTCCGCTCATGCCCGGCATACGCACATCCAGAATCAGACAGCCAGGGCGGTCAGGCCGTGATGCGCTGATGAAGTGTTGCGGTGACTCGAAGGTGCGGCTTTCCAGCCCGACCGATGCCAGCAAATCTTCCAGTGCCGCACGCACCGAGGCGTCGTCATCCACGATATAGACCAGCGGTGCAGGGTCATTCGCTAAGGTGTTATTCAGTAAGGCGTCATTCATGGTGCTTTTTTTCCGTCCCCGGCAGGGTGAAGTAGAACGTCGCGCCGCCATCGCTATTGGCGCTGGCCCAAATCTGGCCGCCGTGGGCTTCTATAATCGAGCGGCTGATGGTCAGGCCCATCCCCATCCCGGTCGATTTGGTGGTGAAAAAGGTTTCAAACAGCCGCTCACGTTGTTCCGGTGTGAAACCCACACCGTGATCGCAAACCGCAAAACGGATATCGCCGCTGATATCCCGCTCCACGTTGACCGACAGTGTGCGTTGTTCGGTACCGTTGGCCGCGATGGCATCCAGCGCGTTCAGCATCAGGTTCATTAACACCTGCTGAATCTGGATTTTGTCCGCCAGAATGGGCGGTAACCCCTCCGCCACATTGAGACTAAACAGAATATGCTGTTGCATCAGTTCGGTGCGGATCAACAGTAGCATTTCGTCAATGGTATCGGTGATGTTCAGCCACGCTTTATGCGGTGGGGTGCGGCTGGCGAAGCCACGGATACGGGCGATAATTTCGCTGGCGCGCGTCGCGTCGTTGATGATGCGCTGCACTGCCAGCTCGGCGCGGGCCTGGTTGGGCGGGGAGGCGTTGAGCCAGCGCAGGCACGCTTCGCCGCTGGTGACGATGGAAGCCAGTGGCTGGTTAACTTCATGGGCGATTGAGGCGGTGAGTTCCCCCATCAGGTTAACACGGGAGATTTGCACCAGTTGGGCGCGCGCT
The DNA here is from genome assembly GCF_009372235.1 of Dickeya oryzae. Taxonomy (GTDB): domain Bacteria; phylum Pseudomonadota; class Gammaproteobacteria; order Enterobacterales; family Enterobacteriaceae; genus Dickeya; species Dickeya oryzae. The sequence continues at coordinate 257,901 of NZ_ML762923.1, forward strand.
TCGTGAAAGGCATTAATCGCGGCCGACATTTTTAACGCCAGATAGGTCGATAACGTGATCGCCAGCAGGCTGATGCCGCAGTTAATCAGGCTGGATTCGCTACCGTCAGGCTTGCTGAGCTTGTAACTGAGCAGGGTCAGGATGATACACAACGTGGCGATAGCGGTGACGCCGCGTGGCGGTAAAAAACGCACCGCCAGCAGCACAATGGCAATCTGAAATACCCCCACCGCGATCTCCAGATCGGTGAGGGTATCCACCACGGCGATACCTACGGCCATTAGCACCAGCGGGATAGCCCGCAGTGTCGTGGCCGCGTGACCGACACGTGTTTTCTCACTCATGTTGTTTCTCTCATGAACAAGGCCTTTTTCTGTGTCGATCACACCACGATGAGTCTGTGATTACGACGGATTTTCCAGGCTGAACTGGTCGTGGATGTCGTCGTAAGCGAACAGTTCCGCATAACGTCCCCACTGTGTGACGGCATTCAGCGTTTGTGCTGCGTCGATTTCCGACATGAAATCCTCCAGCTCGTCACGGAAGCGACGCGCCGGGGCGGTACGCGACGAACGTTCGTCCAGTACCCGCCGGATGTGCGCGACCAGCGGCACATAATTGAGCAAATGCTGGGCGAACAGCTGTTTACGTTCGTCCACACTGGCATTGGCGTACCGGGCGGCGGCAGGCAACAGCCGAATATCGCCCCCTTGCAGTTCGGCAAAGCGCAGCAGTTGCAAAATTTCCCCTACCGGGAACAGCTCGTCAGCCGTGTACTGCAAAGCGTTAGCCAGTTCAGGCAAGTCTGCCTTGCCCGCATAAGGCGCGGCGTGTACGGCTTCAATCAGGCCTGCCAGCGAGTTGGTAGAGACCAACGGCAACACCATACCCAACCCTGAACCGGGGAAAATCCCCTGACGTGCGGTACCCGCGCTGTTATCCGTTGTCATTTTAACGTAAATGTCTTCAACCAGCGCGCGAAACGCCGGATCCTGACGGTTACGCGGTTGCGGCAGATCGACACGGATTTCACACGCGACCCGACCGGGGTTGATGGAAAACAGCACGATACGATCGCACATTAACACCGCTTCTTCGATGTTATGCGTCACCATCAGGATGGATTTGATCGGCATTCTGCCTTCGCCCCACAGATCCAGCAGGTCGGTGCGCAGGGTTTCAGCGGTCAGCACATCCAGCGCGGAAAACGGCTCGTCCATCAACAGGATGTCTGGGTCCACCACCAGCGCACGCGCCAGTCCGACGCGTTGACGCATCCCGCCGGAAAGCTCTTTGGGGTAGGCGTTTTCAAAGCCATCAAGACCGATCAGGTCAATGGCGGCCAGTGCCCGTTTGCGACGTTGCTCCACCGGTACGTTTTGCGCTTCCAGTCCCACTTCGACATTCTGTTGCACCGTCAGCCAGGGAAACAGGGCGAAGCTCTGGAAAACCATGCTGACAGTCGTCGGCCTGCCGTCCGGCCCCGGTGGGAAATCCACCTGACCGGCGCTGGGTGTCAGCAGGCCCGCTATCGAACGCAGCAAGGTCGATTTGCCGGAACCGGAGCGGCCGAGTAATCCGACGATTTCGTTGTCGTACAACGTCAGGTTTACGTCATCCAGCACCAGTCGTTCGGCGCTGCCGGATTTGCCATACAGATGCCGGACGTGTTGTACATTCACCAGACAGTTCTGCTGATGAGCCAGATTGATGGGCTGAAGAATAGTCATCATGTTCTCCTTAACCGAGGCGCAGGCGGCGTTCGGCGAATTGGTACAAGGGACGCCACAGCAGGCGGTTAAACGCGATCACGAATACCGACATCACCGCGATGCCCAGCGCGACCTGATGAAAATCGGCGGCGGTGGTCGCGTTGGCGATATAAGCGCCAAGGCCGGTAGCTTCCAGATGTTGTTTCCCCCAGGAAATGGATTCGGACACGATACTGGCGTTCCAGGAGCCGCCGGAGGCAGTGAGCGCGCCTGTCACGTAGTAGGGGAAAATGCCCGGCAGCGCGACCTGACGCCACCACTGCCAGCGTCGGATACCGTAAATACGCGCAGCTTCCAGCAGGTCGGTCGGCAACGCTGCTGTGCCTGCGATGACGTTAAACAGGATGTACCACTGGGTACCCAGCACCATCAGCGGCGACAGCCAGATATCTGGATTGAGGTTAAAACCCGCAATCAGGATGACGGCGAACGGGAACAACACGTTGGCCGGAAACGCCGCCAGAAACTGCGCCAGTGGTTGCAGACGTTCCGCCACACTGGGTTGCAGGCCAATCCACACACCGATTGGTACCCAAATAACACTGGCCAGCGCAATCAACACCACCACACGAGCGAGTGTTGCCAACCCCATGCCAAACACGGCAATCACATCAGCCATACCGAGCGAGGCACCGATGTATTGCACCAGCTGTACCACGCCTGCCACTACGCCGATAATGACCAGCGCCAGCCACAAGCGGTCGGTGATTTTGTTGTAGCGAGGGCTGGGCGTATGGCGTAAAAACCGTGGTACCGACGGCCAGCGCAATGCTGCCAGTGTGTAAAACGGCCAGCTCAGCACGTTGATGATCGCCGTCGAGATGTGAGTCCGGCGAACAAGGTCGTATACCCAGGAACGCGGTCTTTTCTGCGACGCGGTTTGTTCGAAACGGAATTTATCCGCCCAGGCCACCACCGGCCGGAACAGCAGTTGATCGTAAAGCACGATCACCACCGTCATGGCGACCACCGCCCAGGCGATAGCCGTCAGGTTTTCCTGAGCGATAGCCAGCGCCAGCCAGGAGCCGATCCCCGGCAGGCTGACGGTGGTGTTGCCGACGGTAATGGCTTCTGAGGCCACCACGAAGAACCAGCCGCCGGACATTGACATCATCATGTTCCAGACCAGTCCGGGGATAGCGAATGGCAGCTCCAGCCGGATAAATCGCCGCCAGGGTGAAAAGCCGAATTGCTGGCTGACTTCACTCAGATCGGCCGGCAGGGTGCGTAACGACTGGAAAAAACTAAACGCCATGTTCCACGCCTGGCTGGTGAAAATCGCGAAAATCGCGGCACATTCCACCCCCATCTGGCGGCCGGGGAACAGCCCCATAAAAAAGGTGACAGTGAAGGTTAAAAAACCCAGTACCGGCACCGATTGCAGAATATCCAGCGCTGGGATGATCACCATTTCGGCTTTACGGCTTTTGGCCGCCAGCGTGGCGATAACCAGTGTGAACAGTAACGACACCGCCAGTGCCACGAACATGCGCAACGTGGTGCGTAGCGCATATTCCGGCAGCAGGGCGATATCCAGCCTGACCGGGCTGGCATCGAGGATAGACAGCGGCAGGCTCATTTGCTCCATGCCGTATACCACCAGCGCAACAACCAGCGCCAGCAGGGTAAAAAATAGGATATCGGCCCGATAGGACGGTGCCGCGCGCTGTCTGGTGAGCAGCGCACGGTTGTCCGTCATGATGTCCTGGAGTGGATGGCGCATGATTTTCCTCCCGGTAAGTCAGGCAGTAGCCGGAACGGGGTTCCGGAGCTATTTGCCAAATCTATTAGCCAAAATAAGAGCCTATCCCATTAGGGCTATTTCACTTGCCATTTTGGCCCTGGGCAGTGCTCGAACTCCTCACGTATTACGTGTACGCTGCGGGTTCTCCGCGCAGTCCGAGTCCAAACTGGCTACGCCAATAACGCCTACTGGGATAGGCTCGGATACCGGCATTGTCAGTGTGCTCTGAGCAATACGACGATGGTGCGGCGTTATTCTTTAATGCGTGGCAGGAAAATAAAATAATCGAGACAGAGCGTCCACGATTAAAAAGTATAGGTCATGTATACCAAAGTATACTTGTGAAAAAGGGAGGCGTTTTCTGCGCGGGAATTTAATTTTTTATATTAAAAATCAATCGATTAATTTTGTTTATTTTATGTTCTATATTTGTATTTAATAATCGCTGCGGATATTTTTTATCACCTGATGGATAAATAGATCCAGCAGCATATTTATTTTTTACTTACTGTGAATCTTTTATGAATATTTGGCGGGATATAAATCGAAGAAAACAGGATAACAGCATTCTGGCACCCGAAGAGAAAACTGCAACGTGAAGTATGAAGGGTATACGTTAGCGGGAAATACCCCGGCGTGAAACACGCCGGGGTAGGGTGATGATTACGCCAGATCGAAACGGTCGAGGTTCATCACTTTGGTCCAGGCGGCGATGAAGTCGTGGACAAACTTCGCCTGTGCGTCTGCACTGCCATAGACTTCTGCCAGCGCGCGTAACTGCGAGTGTGAACCGAAGACCAGGTCGACACGGGTGCCGGTCCATTTCAGGTCACCGCTGACACGGTCACGCCCTTCAAACACACCTTCTTCTGCTGCGGTGGCTTTCCAGACGGTGCCCATATCCAGCAGGTTAACGAAGAAGTCATTAGTCAGTACGCCGGGTTTGGCGGTGAACACGCCATGTGATGCCTGAGCGACATTCGCGCCCAGTACACGCAGCCCGCCTACCAGCACCGTCATCTCCGGTGCGCTCAGGGTCAGTAACTGCGCTTTATCCACCAGCAGCGCTTCAGCCGCCACGCTGTAATGGCCTTTCAGGTAGTTACGGAAACCATCGGCAATCGGTTCCAGTACGGCGAATGACTCAACGTCGGTTTGCTCTTGAGAGGCATCCATCCGGCCGGGGGTGAACGGTACGGTTACCGCATGACCAGCGGCTTTCGCTGCCTGTTCCACCCCAGCGGCACCCGCCAGCACGATCAGGTCGGCCAGTGAAATCCGCTTGTTGTCGGACTGCGCGTGGTTGAACTCGTTCTGGATGCTTTCCAGCGTGCCCAGCACTTTCGCCAGTTGTTCCGGCTGATTGACTGCCCAGTCTTTCTGCGGGGCAAGACGAATGCGCGCGCCGTTGGCACCACCACGCTTGTCAGACCCACGGAAGCTGGAAGCCGATGCCCAGGCGGTGGAGACCAACTGGGAAACCGTCAGGCCGGAAGCCAGGACTTTTGCCTTCAGGTTAGCGATATCCTGTTCGCTGACCAGCGTGTGGTTAACGACCGGGATCGGGTCTTGCCACACCAGCTCTTCAGCCGGGACTTCCGGGCCGAGGTAGCGAGCGCGTGGCCCCATATCACGGTGCGTCAGTTTGAACCAGGCACGAGCGAAGGCATCAGCGAACTGATCCGGGTTTTCATAAAAGCGGCGGGAGATCTTTTCATACGCCGGGTCGACGCGCAGCGACAGGTCGGTCGTCAGCATGCTCGGAACATGACGTTTGGATGGGTCGTGTGCGTCCGGCACTTCACCGGCACCCGCACCACCTTTCGGCCGCCACTGGTGGGCACCTGCCGGGCTTTTGGTCAGTTCCCACTCGTAACCGAACAGGTTCTGGAAGAAATAATTGCTCCATTGGGTGGGGGTTTGTGTCCAGGTCACTTCCAGCCCACTGGAGATGGTGTCGCCGCCTTTGCCGCTGCCAAACGAGCTCTTCCAGCCCAGGCCTTGCTCTTCGATACCAGCGGCTTCCGGTTCCGGGCCAACTTGCGCGGCATCGCCTGCGCCGTGGGTTTTCCCGAAGGTGTGACCCCCTGCGATCAGTGCGACGGTTTCTTCATCATTCATCGCCATACGGCTGAAGGTTTCGCGGATGTCTTTCGCTGCGGCCAGCGGGTCTGGGTTGCCATTGGGGCCTTCCGGGTTGACGTAAATCAGCCCCATTTGTACCGCCGCCAGCGGGTTTTCTAAATCCCGTTCGCCGGAGTAACGTTTGTCACCACCCAGCCAGGTGGTTTCCGAACCCCAGTACACATCTTCTTCCGGTTCCCACACATCAGCGCGGCCACCGGCAAAACCGAAGGTTTTGAATCCCATCGATTCCAGTGCGACGTTGCCGGTGAGGATCATCAGGTCAGCCCATGAAATTTTCTGACCGTACTTCTGTTTAATCGGCCACAGCAGACGACGCGCTTTATCAAGGTTGACGTTATCCGGCCAGCTATTGAGCGGCGCGAAACGTTGCTGACCGGCACCGGCTCCGCCACGACCATCGCCAGTGCGGTAAGTCCCGGCACTGTGCCAGGCCATACGGACAAACAGGGGGCCGTAGTGACCGAAGTCGGCAGGCCACCACTCCTGTGAGTCAGTCATCAGGGCATGCAGGTCTTTTTTGACGGCGTCCAGATCAAGGCTGTTAAAGGCTTCGGCATAGTTGAAGTTTTTATCCAGCGGGTCAGACAGGGAAGAGTGTTGGTGCAGAATGTTCAGATTCAGTTGATTGGGCCACCAGGCGCGGTTATCGGTGCCGCTACCGCTGGCGGTAACCGGCGTACCTTGATGATGGAACGGGCATTTGCTTTCGGTTGTCATGCGTTCTCTACCTTATGCTATGTGTCCCCATTAACCCGGCCTGCACAGATTGCCGGGCAGTGAGCGGTGGACAAGAAATTGCTCATGGTGCTTGCCGTGGGTGTTGCGTCAATATTTAACGCAGTATATTGAATTTCATGAGTGAGTTAATCGCTCTCTACTGTGTGCTTAGCGTCCGCTGGCTGAAATTCACTATTCATCTTAGTCGCCGCTTGCTCAGAGATGAAATCGAATTACATGAATATTGTGATAGATGGTGGCTATTTAACTGTGAAAATTAATAAGTAAAATGATTGTTAAATAAGTGAGGGAGATGGACAGTGTTGACTGCTTTTTCGTCACAGGGTGTTTTCATCTGTGTCTTTCATTTCAATGATTAATGAATTACGTGAGGATGTTTCCTGCTTCTGTTCCGCCTATTGATGTCATTTATAGTGCCGCCACAGGATAAATTAGTATTGTCATCGGGTGCGTTTCGCCGCGGTGTACCGCATTGCGAGACGCATCCTCTGTTCAGTTGGCGTGGTGTATGCTCAAAAAACGTTCTGTCAGTGTGGCGGCGGCGACCTATTTTCAGGGGCGCTTTGTTTTACTGTGTGTTGGTATCTGTGTTTGTCTGGTGTTGCTGGTAGCGCGTGTCGGGTATTTGCAGGTGGTGACCAGCCTGCAACTGGAAAAAGAAGCCAATCAGCGTTCGTTACGTGAACTGGTGATGCAACCGTTGCGTGGCAGCATTACCGACCGTAACGGTCATCCGCTGGCGGTCAGCGTGTCGTCGAATGACGTGGTGGCTGACCCTATCCATGTGCTGGAGAGTGATCCGTCGCTTGCCAGCGCGCAGTGGAGTGCACTATCCACCGCCTTATCGCTGCCGCTTGGTACCATCAAAGAGAAGATTCAGGAAAATGCGCACCGCCATTTTCTTTATATCGGACGTCAGGTTGAATCCAGTATCGCTGACTATATCCACCAGTTGCATATTAGCGGTATTTCCACCCCGGCGGACGCCAGCCGCTATTACCCAATGAGTGACGCGGTATCCAACCTGATTGGCATTGTGGGGGTGGACGGGCAAGGGCTGGACGGTATTGAGCGGAGTTTCAACAAGTTGTTGCAGGGTAAACCGGGGTTACGGGTTTACCGTAAAGATCGCTACGGCAATGTGGTGAGCCTGATGGCTGACGATCCAGCGCAGCAGGCACCGACGCTGACCCTGAGCATCGACAGTTATCTGCAATTCGTTCTCTATTCACATCTGCGTGACGGTGTGCAGCTGAACAAGGCGGATTCCGGCGCGGCGGTGTTGATTGACATTAACACCGGCGAAATTCTCGGTATGGCCAGCTATCCGTCCTATAACCCCAACAATTACGAAGGCGAGCCGCAAAAGAACATGCGAAATGTGGCGATTTCGGACAGCTTTGAACCCGGCTCCACCGTTAAACCGCTGGTGGTGATGGCTGGGCTGCAGCGCCATTTGATCCGGCCTGATTCGGTTATCGACACCACGCCTTACCCGGTGAATGGTCATTTGATTAAAGACGTCGGGCACTGGAGCCGACTGACCATTACCGGCATCCTGCAAAAATCCAGCGACATTGGGGTGTCTCATATTGCGCTGGCGATGCCGGCAAACGTGCTGGTCGATCTCTACCATCGTTTTGGGCTGGGCGTTGCCAGCGGTTTAGGCATTGAAGGGGAAACCAGCGGCTATTTCCCGCTGCATCGCGAGCGGTGGTCTGACATTGAGCGTGCAACCTTTGCGTTCGGGTACGGGTTACGCGTCACGCCACTACAGATTGCGCGTGAGTACGCCACTATCGGCTCATTCGGCATTTACCGCCCGGTTTCCATCACTAAAGTGACGCCGCCGGTGCTCGGCACCCGGGTTATCGATGATGATGTGGCAAGAACCGTGGTGCACATGATGGAGAGCGACGCCTTGCCCGGCGGGAGTGGGGTGACGGCCGCGGTGCCGGGCTATCGTCTGGCGATTAAAACCGGTACGGCAGAGAAAATGGGGTCAGACGGCAAATACGACGGTGGTTATGTCAACTACACCGCCGGGGTGGCACCCGCCAGCAACCCGCGTGTGGCACTGGTGGTGATGATCAACCACCCCGATGCGGGTAAACATTTCGGCGGCTCAGTCGCCGGCCCTGTCTTTGGGCAAATAATGGGGGAGGTGTTGCGCCATATGGATATCCCACCAGACGCGCTCACCCAATAATCCGTAACTGTGATGAACATCGCGCCGACAGGAAATTAACCTGTCTGGCGCGTTATTGCTTTCATGATCTACCTCAATGAAGTGTGATATTTTTATAAAAGTTCATACGCAGTGCGGGTATCTATTTTCTTCACGGTGTACTATCTCCTCGCGGTCTATTATTCCTTGATGGTGAATTCCCCGCACAGTTCTTTTATGGGTGTTAATTTGTCGTAATTTTTTAATTTGTCGAATAGGGGTGACCTGTTGTGACGCAATTAATAACACATGACATCGTCATGGATGATATCGCCAGTGATGATTTACTTAATGATGTAAAACATTATTGGAACAATAGAGCACAAGGATATAACGACGTTAACGTCGCTGAATTGGCATGCGCTAAACGTCACTTATGGCAGTCGATAATTTTACGTCATGCGCCGAAAAAAACGGTATTAAATATACTGGATGTGGGCACCGGTCCGGGGTTTTTTGCCGTCACACTGGCGATGGCGGGGCATAACGTTAGCGCTGTGGATGTGACACCCGCCATGCTGGCGCAGGCCCGGAACAATGCCGCACACTATGGCGTTGATATCCGGTTTACTGCCACGGATGTCCATACCTTGCCGTTTCCCGATGATCACTTCGACCTGCTGGTTACCCGCAATGTGACCTGGAATTTGGAACACCCGCAGCAAGCCTATCAAGAGTGGCATCGGGTATTGGCACCCGGCGGACGGTTAATTAACTTTGATGCTAACTGGTACGCCCATCTTTTCAATGATGAGGCGCGTGAAGGCTATTTGCGTGACCGGCACAATGCCTGTCGATTAAAAATTGATGATCATTATGCGAATACCGATACTGTTGCGATGGAAAATATCGCCAGAGCATTGCCGTTAAGCCGGGAAATACGTCCGCAGTGGGATCGTCGTGCCCTGTCAGTCTGTGGTTTTCAGCAGGTGATTACCGATGAAAATATTGCTGAAAATCTATGGGACGACGAGGAAAAAATTAATTACGCTTCTACGCCGATGTTTATGATCGTTGCAGAAAAATAAACGACTATTGTCGTCATGTTTTTCATTGCAGATTTTTCGTTGCGGATGTGTCGACGTTGTTTTTCATTATTTCAGGGTAACATGTCATGGCTAGGGTACGCCCCATCACACTGGCAGCGCTGGTACTGTGTTTGCTGTTCGGCGCGTTTTCTGTTGCTGCCGATATGCGCGACAATCAGTTGGTTTATGCCAGTACCAAAGATATTCGTGATATCAATCCTCATCTTTATGCGGGCGAAATGGCCGCTCAGAATATGGTGTTTGAGTCGCTGGTCATCAATACGCCTGAGGGGGTTAAACCCTGGCTGGCGGAAAGCTGGACGATATCACCCGACGGCAAACAGTATGTTTTCACGTTACGCCACGGCGTGCGGTTTAGCGATGGTGAGCCGTTCACGGCGGATGCGGTTAAACGCAATATCGACGCGGTGTTAGACAACTATCAACGCCATGCCTGGCTTGAGTTGGTACAGCAGATTGATAAGGTCACGGTGCTGGATAGCTACCGTGTCGAGATAACACTCAAACACCCCTATTACCCGACGTTAATCGAACTGGGTTTAACCCGGCCTTTCCGTTTTGTGTCACCGAAAGTGTTTATCAACGGTAAAACCAAAGAGGGCATCAGCGGGTATGCCGGCACCGGCCCCTGGGTGCTGGCGGAGCATAAACCTAATCAGTATGCGCGCTTTGTCGTCAATCCCGATTACTGGGGTCGCCGACCGCATCTCGACAGCGTGCTGTGGCGGGTGATGCCTGACCAACAGTCGATGCTGATGGCGTTGCAAAAAGAGAGCGTCCAGCTCATTTTCGGGGCGGACGGCGACATGCTGGATATGGATAGCTTTGCCGCACTTGAGGCGTCGGGGAAGTATCGGACGTTGATAAGCCCACCGGTTGCCTCCCGCGCACTGGTGCTCAATAGCGGTCGCCCTATCACCGGCGATAAAGCGGTGCGCCAGGCGCTGCAATACGCGATTGATAAAACGGCTATTGCCAGTGGTGTCATGGGTAACACCGAAAGTGTCGCCGATACCTTACTGTCGCGCCGTGTACCGTATTGTGACATTGATTTGCCGGTTTACCGGTTTAATGCACAGCAGGCGAGTGCCTTGCTGGACGCCGCTGGCTGGCATTTGACGGCAGGAAAAACGGTGCGGGAAAAAGACGGCAAAGCGTTGGTGTTGATGCTGTCGTATAACCGCAACAACGCGGCGGAGCGAGAAATTGCTGAGTTGATTCAGGGTGATTTTAAGAACGTCGGCGTGCAACTGACTATTCTGGGCGAAGAAAAACAGGCGTTTTTGGACCGCCAGAAATCCGGTGATTTTGACCTGCAATACTCGCTGTCGTGGGGAACGCCTTATGACCCGGCATCGTATATCTCCTCGTTCCGCATCCCCGCACATGCGGATTATCAGGCGCAGAAGGGGTTACGTCGCAAGGCCGAGATCGACACCTTGATTGGCGATATTTTACTGACGCCGGATGAAAAGCAGCGTCAGGCACGCTACACGCAGTTATTCACCCTGCTGACGGAGGAAGCGGTGTACATCCCGTTGACGTATTCGAGGACGAAAGCGATTTATGCACCGACGCTGAAAGGGGTGTCATTTAATGCCTCACAGTATGAGATCCCTTTCGAGAACATGTCGTTCTGAATACCGGGCGATCATGCTGATGGTGCTGCAACGGGGATGGCATCGGCTATGACATCAGGGCGTGGAAGAGGAAAACGACGCGGATGCGTGCTTATTTCATCAAACGATTACTCATGATGGTGCCGCTGGCTGCGGTCATCTCGTTTCTGGCTTTCTCGTTGCTGAATTTGGTGCCCTCCGACCCGGCAGAGGTTGCCCTGCGTGTTAATGAGATAGTCCCGACCGATGAAGCGATACGGCTGGTGCGCCATGAGCTGGGGCTGGATAGGCCATTCCTCCAGCGTTATGTGTGGTGGCTCTGGCGGGCGCTGCACCTGGATTTCGGCACGTCATTTATCACCAGAAAGCCAGTCTGGTATGAGTTTATGCAAGCGCTGCCCGCGACCTTACATCTGGCGTCGGTCACGCTGGTGCTGATCGTGACGTTGTCGCTGAGCTTAGGCATCACCTGTGCGATAACCGAACATTCCGGGTGGGATAAGGTCGTGCGTAGTCTGGTGTTTTTAACCGTTTCTATCCCCAATTACTGGCTTGGCCTGTTGCTGATGTGGGGGCTGGCGGTCAGGCTGAACCTGTTCCCGGTTGGCGGTATGCAGGAAACGCATTCCGTGATCCTCCCCGCCTGTACCCTGATGTTGGGGTATATCGGTACTTATATCCGCCTTATCCGGGGCAGTATGCTCGGCAATCTGCGGCAAAATTACGTGTTGTACGCCAGAGCAAGGGGGTTGCCTGAACCGCTGATTATCACTAAGCATGTGCTGGTGAATTCCCTGCATGCGTCACTGGTGGCGATAGGCATGAGTATTCCCAAACTGATTGCCGGTACGGTGGTGATAGAAAATATTTTTGCCTGGCCCGGTGTCGGTCGTCTGTGTCTATCCGCCATTTTTAACCGTGATTATCCGATCATTCAGGCCTACATGTTGCTGATGGCGCTGCTGTTTCTGGTAGGGAATTTTTTGACCGATGTGATGCAGGTCAGGCTTGACCCACGCATGAAGGCGGCCCGGGAATGAGACGGCCCGGTATCGCTGCGAGAATCAGGCAGGACAAGCTGGCGTTGTGCTGTAGCCTGTTGTTGCTGATGGTCTGTCTGGCCGGTGTGTTTGCCCCTGCGATTGCGCCGCATGACCCGACGTTGATATCGATAAAAGACAAATATCAGGGCGTCAGCCTGCTGTATCCGCTCGGTACGGATAACCTGGGGCGGTGTGTTTTTTCACGCCTGGTGTTTGGCGTCAGAACCACGGTGTTTTATAGCATCGCCGCTATGGTATTGACTGTACTGACCGGCGGAATCATCGGGGTGATCGCCGGTTATTTCAAAGGCCGCCTTGATAGCGGTGTGATGCGCCTGTGCGATGCCATGCTCGCGTTTCCCAGCGAGGTGATGATTTTTGCCATCGTCGGCATTCTTGGGCCGGGCATGCCAAATATTCTGTTGGCGGTGGTACTGGCGAAATGGGCCTGGTATGCACGGATGATCCGCGGTATGACGCTCAGGCACAGCAGCAAAAATTATATCAACTACGTGCGTGTTATTGCCGCTCCCTCAACGTACATCATGCGACGGCATTTGTTGCCCGCCGCTGCCGCTGACAGCGTTATCCTGGCGTCAGCGGATATCGGCAGTGTGATCCTGATGATTTCCGCGCTCTCTTTCCTGGGGTTAGGGGCTCAGCCACCGTTACCGGAATGGGGAAATATGCTGAGCGAAGCGAAAAATGTCATGTTGACCCATCCCACACAGATGTTGCCTGCCGGTATCGCCATTGCCGTGGTGGTAGCAGCTTGCCATGTGGTTGGCGACTTCTTGCATGACGCACTGGAGCCTGCCGGTTACGTCCACCGGGAGACGTCGCCATCATGACGCAACCGGTATTACTCGATGTCAATCGACTGTCGGTGGCTGACAAGCGCACCGGTAACCTGCTGGTGCAGGATGTGACGCTGGCGCTCCATCGTGGTTGCTGTACGGCGATAGTAGGCGAGAGTGGCAGCGGGAAAACCCTGCTGTGCAAGAGCCTGCTTGGCTTGTTGCCACCCTGGTTGCACGCCAGCGGTGAAACGATGTTCAACGGGTGCGACATGCAACACCTCTCACCCAAAGCATGGCTTTCGCTGCGTGGTCGGCAGATTGCGCTCATCATGCAAGACGCCCCCAGCGCGTTTGACCCGCTATATACCGTGGGCAACCATCTGGACGAAACGCTCAGGCAACATACGTCATTACCGCGTGCGCAGCGTCGTGCCCGCGCCCGGCACATGCTGGAGAGTGTGGGGTTACGGGAGGGGGACAGCGTGCTGGCCGCTTACCCCCATCAGCTTTCCGGTGGCATGTTGCAACGGGTGATGATTGCCATCGCGTTGGCGCTGCAACCAGCGTTAATCATTGCCGATGAGCCGACGGCATCGCTCGACAGTATTACGCAATTCGATATCGTTCAGCAGTTTATCGGGCTGCAAACACGCACACAGAGCGCGATGCTGTTTGTTTCCCATGACCTGGCGTTAGTCAGGGCGCTGGCACAGTTTGTGGTGGTGATGAAAGACGGTCGGGTGGTGGAGCAGGGCGAGACCGAACAGGTCTTTACCTGCCCCGAGCAGGACTATACACGGACGTTGATTGATACCCGCAGGCGGTTGAGTCAGGCGTTTCACCGGATTATGGGGACATAGCGTATGTTGCTGGAGGTCCGGCAGGTTGAAAAAAGTTATTGGCAAACGCACGGTCACTTTTTCCGTAAACGAGAGCATAAAGTGATAAAGCCGCTGTCGTTCTCGCTTGAGCCGGGCGAATGTCTCGGTATCGTCGGTGAAAGCGGCGGCGGGAAAAGTACGCTGGCACGCCTGATTTGCGGGCTGGAGCAGCCGGATCGGGGACGTGTGTTGCTGGCGGGCGAGCCGGTTTCTTGTGCCCAAAACAGGAAGCACCGTATCAGCGCGGTGTTTCAGGATTACACCTCGTCGATTAACCCGCTGATGACGGTGTATCAGGCGTTATCCGAACCGTTGCGGCTACAGGAAACCCTCCATCGTGCCGAACAGGATCACCGAATCACCGAATTGCTGGCATTAGCCGGGTTAGCGCCGTCGTTACGCGAGCGCTATATCCATGAGCTGTCGGGCGGTCAGATCCAGCGCGTGTGCATTTGCCGCGCGGTGGCAACCCAGCCTCAGTTATTGGTGCTGGATGAGGCGATCAGCGCGCTGGATGTCTCTTCTCAGGTACAGATTCTGGATTTGCTCATCGCGTTGCAAAAACGCATTAATCTTGCCTGCCTGTTCATTACGCATGATATTCAGGCGGCGGCGTATCTGTGCCATCGCGTGATGTTTTTCCGTGAGGGGGAAATGGTTGAAAGCTGCGCGGTTAATGCATTGCCCAACGTTTCCCACCCTTATGCGCAACGCTTGTTGCAGTCGGTCATGACCTTTCGTTAACGCCTCATCCCCTCCTTTATTGCTGCGAAAATGTCACCAGGCACGAATCGCCGTTGACATTTCATTGACCAGGCATTAATTTCTTAATCAATTAATGCCTGGTCAATTTTACGATATCATGAACAGTAACCACGACGACGCGCTTTGCCCGATAGGTTTGCTTATCCACCTGTCGAATCAGTTTAAAGATCACCTGCTCAATGAGTATTTTGCTGATGGTGATATCACCGCTCCACAGTTCAAAGTCTTGATCAGTATCTATAAAGGGTTGACCAGCCCGATAGAGGTGAGCAAAAACGTGATGATGGACGGCGGCGCGCTGAGCCGCATGATTGAGCGGATGGCGAAGCGGGAGTTGCTCATTCGTCAGTCTCACCCCAGTGATAAACGGCAGGTGATTCTGGCGTTGACGGAAAAAGGGCGGGAAATCTGCCAGCAGTTTGAACAGGAAGGGATGCAGGTTTTGCCGGCGAAGATCACTGCTCGCCTGACGCCTGAGGAAACGGAACAACTGAGACGGCTGCTAACCAAGATGCTGCCGGATGATGTGGTGGCGCGCTACTTGCCTTACTGACGTTCTTCTCTTCGGTATGTTGTGTTCGCCCACGCCGCGGTTATACGGCGGGGGGGGACGCAGATGCCGGCATGTTATCGGTAGGGTTGAGTGTATTTCTGGTAGTCAGTAAGGAGGATTTTGCAATGATGTTATCAACGATGCCATCGATGGTGAGATTTACTACTGAGCTGGTTGGCTGGATAGAAAACCATCTTGAAAGCCCACTGATGATCAATGACGTCACCGCGAAATCGGGTTATAGCAAATGGCATTTGCAGCGGTTGTTTAAGAAGGAAACCGGCGTTTCTCTGGGAAGCTATATTCGCAACCGGCGTTTGAGTAAGGCGGCGGTTGAGCTAAAGCTCACCAGCCAAACCGTTCAGGATGTGGCGTTACGTTATTGCTTTGACTCCCAGCAGTCGTTTACCCGCACCTTCAAAAAACGTTTTGGTATGTCTCCAGGCCATTACCGCAGAACCTCATTCTGGGATTTCTCCAATCTGCAACCGTCATTAGGCGCGGGTGTTGACTGGCTGCCGATCCCCGAACTGGTTAATTTACCGGCCAGACCGACGGCCACCTTTTCGTTTGAACATTCGCAAAATGTTGATGACTTCCTCGCGGGGAATGACATTTCGCACCGGGTCCACTGGTGGGAGCAGGCAAGCCAGCAATATGATGGCGACGAGGTAGTCATTTATTCCTTTTCGACCGTGATCCCGGATGAAAACCGGGTTAATCGCCATGTACGCGTGGCGCATCACATGAGTGCAGTCGAGCCGCATGAACGCCTGCTTGCTGATGATGTGGACAGTCAGGCGTCAACATCAAGTGACCGTTATTTACGCTTCGCCTTTTCCGGTGACGAGCAGGAATACAAATCGTTTTTGAAAGCGATTTACCACCACATCTTACCCGGCCAGGACTATACCCATGTCAATGGTGGCGTACTGGAGATCATTCGGTGCAGGAAAGATGAAAACGGCAAAATAGATACCGGGTATTTTGAAGTGGAATATTACGCGCCGTTTGACAGGAAATAAGTCTGGCTCATCGGGCTGATGGCGTATTAGCTCAGTTACTGCACCATGATGATGACGCGTTCTGTTTCAGTTTTATCGGATGGTGGCTTGCCACAGCGCAGGTATACTCATTGCAGTTTTCGATAACAAAGAAGAGCAAGCGTGTTATGACAGTAATCAAACGTGCAGTGAACATGGCGGGTATTGCCGCCCTGATGGCAGTTTCTGGTTATGTTCAGGCGGCCAGCTGGCAAGATTCCCTTTCCAGCGCGGCCAGCCAGTTAAGCCAGCATAATGCTTCGGATGGTAATGCCAGCGGGCTTGGTAGCCTGCTCAGTAGTGATGCGCGCTCGCTGAGTGCTGGCAGCATGCATAATGCGGCGGGCATCCTGCAATACTGCATAAAACAGAAACTGGTTGCGGCCACGAACACCGAAAATATCAAAAATCAGTTGATGAGTAAGCTGGGGCTGGCTTCTCAACCGGAACAGAAGAAACCTGCGGATTACCTGCAAGG
This sequence comes from Dickeya oryzae, assembly GCF_009372235.1. Lineage (GTDB taxonomy): Bacteria > Pseudomonadota > Gammaproteobacteria > Enterobacterales > Enterobacteriaceae > Dickeya > Dickeya oryzae. The sequence goes on from NZ_ML762923.1 coordinate 274,761, forward strand.
GGTATCGGGTTTGTTAAAGACCGGTGAGGGGAAACAGGTCGATCTGAATGCGATTGGCAACAGCCCACTCGCGGAAAAGGTCAAAACCAAGGCGTGCGATATCGTGTTAAAACAAGGCGTGAAATTCATTTCCTGATGAATATGCCCGCCGCTGTGTGAGAGGCACCGCTCTCCTATAAACGCCGTTGCAGGACAAACGCGGTACGGTCATTGTCCTGCAACTCGGATTATTTAGAGGATAACGGGAGCGTGGCAATTAATGCCCGTATTTAAAATTAAAGCCTAATGCGTCGCCGGTGGTATCGTATTCACGGAAGTTGTAGATCAGCGGCTTCCATTTTGATGAATCGACAACATCATGTTGACCTAAGAGGTGGTTTTCAACCCACACGGTCAGAATATCAAGCTCTGCGAGTATAAAACGTCCTTTATCCGTTGTGCTGACGGTTTTACATTCCGCCTGAATCGGACATTCAACCACGCGTGGTGGTGCGACGCGGGTGGATGTTTCCGTATGAAGTCCGGTCTGGGCAAATTTATCATGACAGACCTGAACGCCCCATTTTATCTGGCTTTCAGACAGTGTTTCTCCCCCTGTCAGTTTGCCGAGCGCTTCCACTTTCTCCCACAGATTATAGTCAGGAATATTGATGACCACATCAGAGCCTGACAGCAAGTTACTGTGAGTTTTACTCCCTTTACTAATGCCTATAATAATCTTGTCCCCCAGAGAAATGGCTGACGAGGCTGGGGAAATATTGGTATTCCCATTTTTGCTATCTATTGTGGTGACGAGAAATACCGGGAATCCATAATAAAATGAATTTAATTTTACGTTCTTCTTCATTGTGGCGATGCCTATTGCTAACGGAACTCTATCGCCCATTTCTACTCTCCTTATATTCATTTAACAATAACTACAATTGAGTATTTATGGGGTAGTCTATTGGGTGTCAGACCTATTGATATCAGGCTATTAAATGAGGTTTATTAATTTTAAGTGATTGTTTTTTATCGTTAAATTTTATGTCTTTTTTATTTTATCTGATTGATTTATAACGTTTTTATTTAATTCATTCAATTTTGCGTAAAAAATAATCCACAAATTAAAAAAAAGAGGTATATGATATGCAACATATGGTTTTATCTTCCCGTCATTTCAATCTTATCGGGGAAAGAGAGGCTGAACTATGCAACGAATCGTTATACCCGCTCATTATATTCATACACGAACCACACCATTTTGGACAAAAGAAACTGCCCCCGCGTCTATTTGGCAACGTCATCTGGATGCCGGAACCCGACAGGGGGTTTACCCACGTTTATGCGTCATGCAGGGGACTATCCGCTATTACGGTTATGCGGACGAAACCAGTCCGGACCCGGTTGATACGCTGACGATTGAGGCCGGGCAGTTTGGTGTCTTCCCGCCAGAAACGTGGCACCGTATAGAAGCGTTATCCGATGACACGTTATTTAACGTCGATTTTTATGTTGATCCTAAAATTTTAATCGAAGGGTAAGGGAGTTATCGTGGATATCGAGAATAAAGGTTATTCCTTGGCGTTATCAGGCCGTGAACACCATCAAAGAGAAGAACGGGTGTTTCTGAAACCGATGGCGTTGTATGTGCCGGATGTCGCCGCCCAGGCGGTGACGGATTTGATCAGTGCGCTGTCGGGAAAAATGGGTGATGACAGCGACGTCGTGCTGAGTGTGACCAACAACAATAATGGCGTGTCCGTTGATAAAGACTTCGCCACCCTGGTAGCGTTAAAGGACCCGGCGATCGCGGCAGATGCCGTCAAAGAACTGATTAACATCGTAAGAGGCTACGAATCCGACGAGGAGACGAACGTGTGCGGCTGGTGAGGCTCTTGCAACACGTTTAAGACGCCTGTGAGCGAATACCCCCATTACCAGAGACTATCTCCTCAACAGGCCATCTCTGATGCAGATGCCCGCGCGGCGGTTGCCTGAACATCCCAGGGACCCGGTGTTATCGGAGTCCCTGCACCGGCTGAATTGACCCACTCTGCTATTCCTTCACGGCAAATTTTTTATAACGCCAGAATATAATGCATGCTCGAAGGGTAAAGAAACCGACAGCACCGCCGGAAGACACTGCTAATAATAAAATCAGCGGCATGCTAAGAGCATGGTCGGCCGCCATTGCCTGACGATAACCGATATAGTAGCGAAGAGGGAAGTAGACCAAAAAAATGATAATAACAGACCAGGTTCCCGGTACGGTAATGGTACCGACTTTACGTCCAGGATGATAAGTCTGAGGTGAGAATATCCGATTTTCCGCCATACCCCCGATAATACAACCAGCAAGCCACATCAAACCTGCAATAATAATATTGCCTTGTTGTAATAACGAAATAATCGAGACAATCATAAATCCGCTGGGGATAATGATCAGGAGTTTAATGATGACATCTTTTTAAAGCAAAAACTTATGCAATAAAGCAGGGAGGAGACTAAAAGTATAATTACCCATGCTGGCATATCCGTTACAATTCCTAACATAATAACTCCATTTAAAATGTTTTGATAGAAGGCGATGGTTTTAGGATTCCCAAGTGTAATGGTCAATCCTGAAAACCAGGCAGATACTAATTCTCGTTTTGTTGCTCTTTTGGCAATGTTTATTGCCTGAGACTGGTAGCACCAAAATTGCCATGCCAGCATACATAAATAGAGTGAAGCGGCCCAATTAATCAGTGTGAAAAGGGATGTGTAAGTGTGAGCTATCACCGCCAGACCGAACACCGCAATAGATAAATAAATCAAATCTCCGAGAATTAATCCGGCCAGCATCGTAAAACCGGTTACAACACCACCACTTACGCTACGGGCGACTAATGCAGTCATACCTGGTCCTGGGATTGCGGCAGCTAAACCGAGCGCAGCAATGTAAGATATGATTTGAGCAGTTCCTAACATGATTATTCCTGTCGAAATTAAATACGGGAAAGAAGATTATTTAAACTCGTTGTCCATAGATATTTTGGTGTGAGCAACAACGGCCCTTGCAAAGACCAGATCCTGAACGGCAAGCCCAACGGGCTTAAATAAGGTTTTTTGCAGCTTACATGCTATCGGGGGAACTTCTGACGTGAGAAATTGAGGCCGCATTTTAATAATTGACGGTAAATTATTTGTAGAGTGGGAGATTTCCTGTCATTTTTGTTATTTTCTTTTTGGGGCCAATGAGTCCAATTGCTACCAGTTCGATATTTCCACTATTGACTGAAGATATTCTTTCTCCATACTCATCATATGTCTTGCATGACTGTGCCAATGCACTGAATGGCATAATATAAATGTCATTGTCATTTTCTGCATTAGTCTGTATTTCATGAAGATACTCACCTGATGACAGCAGAACAGGAAGTGGGCTGTAAATAACACCTGGATAATTGACGTTGTCAAGACTTTGCATATCAGGACCAACAAGGTTTTCAATCATACGTCCAAAACTGATTCCAATGACGCTTGCTGCATTCATAGCAAGACCCGCTGGCAGATCTTTATCAATAATAATCGTACAGCGATGTTGGCTGGCATCAAATTTCATCTTTTATCCTCAATGATGTAGAAAATATTTCAATGAATACTGGGGAGGTCATTTAATACAGATAGCAAACCACTATTTAGTGTAAAATCACTGGGCAGCTCAATATCAACAACCTTCCAGTCTGCAATATTAATAGCTTCCAGGGATGACCAGCTCCATGGATTCCTGAATGTAAACATGACTATATGCATCAACATATGATTCAGCGGTTCCCTTATGCTGTTTGTAATAATTTATCGAATAAGCACATATATTATGCAGCAGCTAAATGGAAAATTGTTACCTATATTATTTACTTGTTCGTGATTTTTAGGTAAATATTACCCTCTGATGCTTAAAAAAAGAAAGGAGTTTTCCATTATGGCACTTAGCCCGATAGATATGAAAATTCTCAAGCTGTTACAAGACGATGCGCGTGTAACTAATCAGGTACTGGCTGAAAAGATAGGCATGTCAGCGTCTCCTTGTTGGCGCAAAGTGCGCAAGCTTGAGGAAGATGGGGTGATTCAGGGCTACCGTGCTGTCCTTGACCGTAAAAAGATCGGTCTGGGCGTGATGGTTTTCATTCGGGTAGCGATTGATAGCCACAGTGAAGCGGAGGCAAAAAAATTCGAAGAAGAGGTCACTGCATTGGAAGATGTGGTTGCTTGCTATAGCATCGGTGGAGATGCAGACTTTCTGCTACAAGTTGTGGTATCTGATCTGGACTACTATGCTGATTTCGCCATGTCAGTTGTACGCCGCTTACCGGGAATTAAAGAAATGCAGAGCATGTTTGTCCTTAAAGAAATCAAACCATTGGTTACTTATCCAATAAAAAAACTGTCCGAGAATGATCTTCCCCAGTAATAATGGATACCAGGCGTAAAAACCCTGCTTCAGCAGGTTCTCATACACCAGCAGACCATGCTCACGGTAACGCTCACTGTGCAGTGTTTATTATCACCAGAGGCAGGCAATTTAAGCGTATTTAAGCATATGGTCCAGAAAGGCGCGTACCGCAGGATTTGAACGACGGCTTTCATGCCAGACCGCTGAAATATTGCGACGCTCCACAGCAAAATCAGAGAGTACAGGGACTAATTTTTTCTCCCTTACCAGAGCCGCGACCATAAAATCTGAAGCCATGCCTATTCCGGCTCCGGCGGCAATTGCTGCGATGACCGCTTCGCTTGCATCAACAATCACCGTTGACGGAGGCACTATTTCAACTTCCCGCTCCCCGATGCGGAACGGCCAGCGAAAAAGTTGCCCTGTATTTTGGTAACGCAGATTAATCGTTTTATGCCCGATGAGGTCATCGGGGTGTGCCGGAAGGGGGCTATGGGCTAAATATTCAGGCGAAGCATAACAACCTATCTGATAGGGCGGGAGGCGACGCAACAGGAGGTTTGAATCTGCAAGCTCGCCAATTCGAATGGCAATATCAATATTTTCATCAACGATGCTTACTACCTGATCGCTCAAGCGTAAATCAATCATCACTTTTGGATGACGTGCGCAAAATTCCGCAAGCACCGGGGCAATCATATGGATGCCCACCGGTAACGATGCCGCAATGCGCAACATCCCTGCTGGCTCGGCGCGTGAGCGCTTCGCTATCTGCTCTATCTCCTCGGCATCCCGTAATAACTGCAAAGCCCGTTCGTGCAGCTCACGCCCCTCGGCAGTCAGTACGAGCGAACGTGTCGTTCGGGTGAATAAGGTGACACCGAGATGCTTCTCCAGCCGCTGAATACTCTTACTGATGGCTGAAGGCGAAACGGAAAGCGAGCGGGCAGCAGCAGTATAGCTACCCAACGCACCTGCACGCGCGAATGCAATGAGACCCGTGAGTCTTTCAATACCTATTTGTTCCTTCATGGCATAAGTAAAGCGAAATTCGGCCATATTATCAACTATGAGTATTGGTCGTATGCTCTGTCACCTGAGTACCTTTTAGAGCGAGATGGTAATGACTGAAATGATGAAAGCAGTACAGCTACATGCGTTTGGCGGGCCAGATAATCTGCTTTATGAAGACATATCCATGCCACGGGTGGGAAATGACGATGTTCTTGTCCATGTGCGGGCGGCCAGCCTTAACCCGCCAGACTGGTATCTGCGTGACGGTTATCGGGCATTGCCGCGGGAATGGTGGCCAAATCCCACTTTCCCGCTCATTTTAGGTACTGACGTATCCGGCGTTGTCGCAGCGGTCGGTAAAAATGTTACAGCGTTCAGCATCGGAGATGAGGTCTATTCGATGGTGCGCTTTCCTGAAAGGGTGATGGCGGGCAGTGGTGCCTATGCAGACTATGTCAGCGTTCCTGCATCAGAACTGGCGCTGAAACCTCGGGGAATTGGACATGTTGAAGCCGCGGGCGCACCGATGTCACTCCTCACGGCCTGGCAGTTTCTTATCGAAACGGGGCATGATGCGCCAAATCCTTTCCAGCCTTTTCCTCACAAAGCGGTGCCATTAGCCGGTCGGACCGTATTGGTCAATGGTGCCGGTGGCGGCGTGGGACATATTGCCGTGCAGCTTGCTCGTTGGAAAGGTGCGCGGGTGATTGCAGTGGCGTCTTCGCGCAATGAGGCGCTATTACGCGACCTGGGTGCTGACGAATTTATCGACTACACCACAACAGCGGCTGAGAGCGCCGTAAAGAATGTTGATCTCGTTCTTGATGCAGTTGGTGGCGCCAATATGGCGCGTTTTCTGCGCTGTATAAGACCAGGCGGTGCATTATTTCTCGTTAATCCTTTGGGTTTTTCCGCAAGGAGTGAGGCCGCTCAAAAAGATATTTTGGTGTCATCAACGCAAGTACGTTCCAGTGGTGCGCAATTATCTGAAGCTGGTCATCTTCTGGAAAGCGGCATTATCCGGGTCGTCGTTGATAGCACTTATCCGTTAGCCATGGCATCTGCCGCCCATCAGCGTGCTGCAATGGGAAGTATTCAGGGCAAAATTGTGCTGACAAACTTTTGATAATCACTTTCCCGACCAGCCCTGTATGACGGTCGGGGAGTAACAGAAAAGGCAAAGAATATGCTCATCATTTCCGGTTATGTAGTGATTGACCCCTCTTACTTACAGCAGTTTATGGCCGATATAAAGCTACTTGCTCAAACCGCGCGCAAACGTGAAGGAAACCTCGCGTATGACGTTGCACTAGAGGATCCTTTGGTGGCAAGAGTGCTCGTATCTGAACGCTGGCAAGATCAGGATGCACTGACTGCGCATCTTGCTGCGACCAACACCCAAGCGTTTATCACCCAATGGCAAGGACGCATGAAGGGCGACGTTCTGAAACATGACGCCTTTAACGAAAGAGGTCTTTGGGATGTGTAATGACAATGTGGTAACGATTGAATGTGTTGAGAGTAACCGTATTCTCATCGTAGGAAGCATAACGTGTTAACTATTTAACGGGGCTTCTGTTCAGGAAAGGGCAGACATCATCCGGACCCATGGGCCGGGTAAACTCACTGTGTTTTCAAGAATTCAGACCGCCTTATTTTTACAGGATTTTTTTAACCTGCCTCTCCCTAACGCGTCATCCATCCATCACACTGAGATCGTACGGGATAACCCGCCGGACATCGGGTTTTCGTTCCTGCACGCTACAGCGTTATACAGTTTTTTTGCCAGATGTATGTTTTGTTTTTGATTTTAAAGCACTTTATTAATGTCCCCCGCCGGGGGACAAAAAAGATTATCGACTAACACTTGATCGAGGAGAACGATCGTTCTACCATCACCCTATGAACAAAAACATGACTAACACACGAGAGAAGATTCTCGCGACCGCTGAACAGCTCATCTACCAGAACGGTATTCATGCCACCGGTATGGATCTTCTGGTGAAGACGTCAGGCGTGGCCCGGAAAAGTATTTATCACCATTTCACGAACAAAGACGAAGTGGCTGCCGCGGCGCTGAGCGCGCGTGATGTGCGCTGGATGGAGTGGTTCAGGACGGAATGCGACAAGGCGGATACGCCGCGGGAGCGCATCCTGAATATGTTCACCGTGCTTAAAGGCTGGTTCGAGTCGGAGGGATATCGCGGATGCGCGTTTATCAACACGGCAGGTGAAGTGGGAGATCCTTCTGATCCGGTTCGTCAAATAGCCAGCGTGCACAAACAGAAGCTACTGGACTACGTGTTTGAGCTTACCGCTCAACTGAATACCGCGCAGCCGTTACCTCTGGCCCGGCAGCTACTGATACTGATTGAAGGCGCTATCACCATGTCGCGTGTTATGGGCGATTACAGCGCCGCCGATGATGCAAGAGATGTCGCTCAGCTGTTACTGAAGCCGATCCCGTAGCCGAGTCTGGGTTCCAACGATGAAACACTCACTGAAATATCCAATTATACTGGAGGCACCACCATGTCCGATTCACAAATCCGTCCACCACTGCCGCCGTTCACCCGCGAGTCAGCGATTGAAAAAGTAAGGCTGGCGGAAGATGGCTGGAACACCCGCGATGCCGATAAAGTGTCGCTCGCTTACTCTCTGGACACCAAATGGCGTAACCGCGCAGAGTTTGCCAATAATCGTGAAGAGGCCAGGGGTTTCCTCGAGCGCAAGTGGAAAAAAGAGTTGGAATACCGTCTTATCAAGGAGTTGTGGGCTTTTGACGGTGACCGAATTGCTGTCCGGTACGCTTACGAGTGGCGCGATGACTCCGGTAACTGGTTCCGTTCTTACGGCAACGAAAACTGGGAATTTGGTGAAGACGGGCTGATGCATCACCGCTACGCGTGTATCAATGACATGCCTATCAAAGAAAGTGAGCGCAAGTTCCACTGGCCTCTGGGACGCCGTCCGGATGACCATCCGGGGTTATCTGAGCTGGGCCTGTAACTTTCCCTGTTTCCCTCATTGGGTGCCCGGCTACTGTGTCCTTGCCGGGCGCTTGTCTCATCGGTGTGGTGTTCGTTTGTCGAATGCCTCAGTGTGTAAAGCGGACGTTGCTGCTACTATTTCTTCTTATTAAGCATCGATTTGAGATCGGCAAAGGGATTATAGGTGGCTGTGCCAACATCTTTTTGCGCGTCTTCCCCCGCCACAACGGTTGTACCGTACTGCTCGGCTTCCGTGTACTTCGAGTGTTCGTGGTCATGACAAAACAGACACAATAACTCCCAATTGCTGCCATCTTCAGGGTTATTGGTATGGTCGTGATCGATATGGTGAACCGTTAATTCGCGTAGGTTTGAATAAACAAACTCCCGTGAGCAACGTCCACACACCCATGGATAGATTTTTAGTGCTTTTTCACGGTAACCGCTTTCCAGCCGCGCGTAGTTTTTGGGGATTAGAGCCATTGCCAATGCTGCCTGTTGTAAAGGGATAATTTTATAATATATCCCATGTAGAAAATAGAAAGAGACTGTTCGTCGTCATTCGTGTTTCGAACCACGATATGGGTATTGCGCGGCTAAATGTACGCAATACCCGCCATCGCCTCAATCAGCAGATGTCTCAATCAGCCGATGTCCCGCTCGCCGATGCGGGTGCCCCTGTGGCCAGTTGACCGTCATCAAACCGGAGCAACTGATCGGCCAGATGGAAGTAACGGTCATCATGGGTAATCACAATGACCAGCTTATTCTGCGCTTTCAGGCGGGGAATGATCTCGGTGTAAAACAGCCGACGGAATCTGGGGTCCTGATCCGCCGCCCATTCGTCAAAGACACAGATTGGTGTGTTTTCACAGTAGGACATGATCAGCGCCAGGCGTTTTTTCTGCCCGGAGGAGAGGTTTGTCGAGGACAGCTGACCGTGGGAGACGCTCACTTTATTGTTCAGTTCCAGATCAATCAGATGGCGTTGGATCATGGCGTCATCACCGGGGTTACCCCATTCATCCAGAACGTGATCGAACAGGAAGAAATCCGCGAAAATCGTGGAAAATGCCTGCTGGTATTCGGTAAGCGGGATGGTGTCAGACACGATGTCATCATCCAGACTGATCTGGCCCTGATCTGGCTGGTACAAGCCGACCAACAGTTTTGCAAACGTCGATTTACCGCTGCCGTTGCCGCCGGTCAGAAAGACTGCTTCTCCGCGCCGGAACTGTGCATCAATAGGGCCGATACCAAAGCGGTACTGATCCCCGGCATCTGCCTGATAGTGAAAGGTGAGCTGGCGGACGTTAAGCGTCTGCCATGCCAGCCGTTCTGAGAGCGAATGGTGGCTTGATGGGGCCATGTCGGCCTCGTCCCGGGTCAGCGGCAGCCCTTCGACGTTACGGTAGGAGACGGTAAATTCGCTAAAACGGGATAATGAACTGACGACGTTTTCTACCGGGTCGATCATATACAGGATCACCAGCGCGAAGCCGACGACCGAGTCTGTCGGGATGTCTTTGAAATACAGGCTGGAGCCGAATACCACCAGACCAACCAGAAAAAAAATCAACGTCGAGCCAATACTGTTCAGCATCGTAAAAATTAACGATACCCGGACACTGAGATGGCGGATGTCGCGGTAATTGGTTTTCAGAACCCGTTCATAAATGAAGTGACGCCGTCTGGCATTAATGCTCAGCTCCTGGCTACCGTCGACCATCATCTGCATGCCCTCAAACAGCGCATCTTCATAGTGACGCAGGTGCTTGAAATGGCGTAGCCCATAACGAAGGAAGACGCTGGCGATCAGTCCGAGCAGGATGATAAGCGCCGTTGAAACCAGAAACAGACGCCCGGAGAGGTAACTCATGTAACTCAGACAGAGCACCACCGTGATCAGGCTGTAGATGAACTCCGGCAGGATCAGCAGGCCTTCCGACAGCTTGGCCGCGTCGGTTTTCAGCGCGGCCAGAATGCGGTGCCCGCCGATGCGTTCAATGATGGCATAAGGTGTTGACAGCAGACGGCGGGTGAGTGAGTCCCTGAATTCATAAACGACGCGAGCCCCCAGCCGGGCCAGCAGATAGCGGGACATCAGGCCGAACAGCAATACCGCCGAGACCGCCAGTAAAAACCAGACAAAAGGTGTGACGCTGGCAGCGGACTGGCTGGTCATGGCACCGATCTGTAGGGTAATGATCTTTAGCATGCCAATACCAGACAGCGCGCTGATAGCACTCAGCACCGTGGCCAGCAGAACCTGCCATTTGAAACGGACAACGATAAGTTTGAACATCCGTTTTTCCTGTTTTCCTTGTTATTCAGTATAAAGCCGCCGGTTATGACACCCGGCGGGGATTAATGACAGCACGGTGGCTTATTTCCGTTGTATCCAGTCGGCAATAAACGTCACGTGTGGCATTTTCAGCAACTGGACATGGTTACCGGCGCCGCGCTGAAGCTGTATGGCCGGGATCAACGTCTGCCAGCCGGTCATCCGGTCGACGTCTGCGTCCTCGGCCAGAATCAGTGACGGCGTGACCACCGGCAGCAACGTCGGCTGGTATCCGGTGCGCAGGTTGGTGGCAAAAACCCGGAAGATGGCCGTCAGATCCTGCACCCGGCTGCTGGCTGACATCACACCACACTCGACCAGGCGCTGATGCAGGCACACCAGCCGCTGCGGTTGCGTCAATGTCGCCAGCTCAGGTTCCGTCAGTGCCAGTGCCGTACCTTGCATTTCAAACAGCGCGATCAGCCGCATGCATACCTGCAGGTCCGGGTACTCTTTCGCTGCCTGGGGCGCTCTGGAGTCCACCAGCGTCAGCGATGCCACCGGCATGCCCTCTTGCTCCAGCTGTCGCGCCAGCTCCAGTGCACTCCAGCCACCGAACGAATGCCCCAGCAGATGAAGTGGCCCGTTGAGCGACTGCGCTTTCAGCGCCGCCAGATAATACTGGGCGGCAGCCTCGACAGAACTGTGCGGTGTAGTACCTTCCAGCAAGCCCTGTGGCTGCAGGCCCCATACCTGCCAGTCATCCGACATGGCGGCAGTCAGTGCCATAAAACTCATGACGTTATCACCGGCACCGGGAATGCAGACCAGCACCGGCCCGGTCTGTCGGCCTGTCTGTAACGTGATAACCGGCGTCTGAGTATGCTGCATGGCTGTCGGCTCTGACAGCCTGCGGGCCTGAATCGCCCTGGATATCTGCTGACCGACCGTGCCGACATGAGCCTCGGTAAACAGGCTCATGTGGTCACCGGGCACCGGGGTCACCCGGATTGAGGACGGCGGTAAGATGCGGTCCCAGTGCAGGTACGGCTCTGCCCGTGCCAGACTGTCGCGGGCAGCCAGCAGGTCAACCTGAACCGGCAGTGGCTGTGGTCGGTACTCGGCATTCAGCAGATCCTGACGGTGTTGCAGCCAGCGGCAGAAATACGTCGGCGTCCAGTCAGAGGGGATGACGCCCTGTTGGCAGGCCAGTGCATGGTAATCCTGCCATTGCCGACAGGTTGCCAGCGCCGCGGTTGGCAGCGGTTCACCCCGCAGCGTCAGGACATCCTGAATCAGCGCCTGACTCATCTGCTCCAGCGTCTCTGCCGTATGCGATACCGATTCGACTGGCGGTAACGCCCAGGTATCCAGCAGCCCCAGGAATTCAACCGACTGGTTCAGTCCAATCAACTGCGCGGCAATTTCATACGCCAGTGTGCCGCCCAGCGACCAGCCCAGCAGGCGATACGGCCCCTGTGGTTGTACTTCGCGGATAATGCCGACATAACGGGTTGCTGCTCCTTGCAACGTTGTGAAGCTCGGCAGATGGCGATCCGGCCCCAGCAGGCCGTACACCGGAATATCCGCATCAATCGCTGCCACCAGTTGCGGGCCGTAAAGCAGTTCGCCGGTAGCCTCTGGCACCACGAACAAGGGGCGTTGCGACCCGGACGAACGCAACGCTATCCAGGCCTTGCGTTGTGTTTCTGCTATGTCGAGCGCGGCTGCCAGCTCAAACAGGTGAGGGGATTCAAACAGGGTGGACAGGGAAAGCGTGAGTCCACGCCTGTGCATTTCACTCACCAGTTTCACCGCCAGTAATGAATGGCCGCCGAGTTCAAAGAAGTGATCCTGACGACCAACACGCTCAACCCCCAGCAGTGTCTGCCACAGCTCCGCCAGCATGTGCTCCATGGCACTACGCGGCGCTTCAAAGGTCTGGTGGATAAAGGCGCTGTCATCCGGCTCCGGCAGGGCTTTTTGGTCAATCTTGCCATTGGCCGTCAGCGGCAGGGCGTCAACAGACACATAGACCGCCGGGGTCATGTAAGCAGGCAATTGCCCGGCGATGTGATCACGTAGCGCCTGCACGTCAGCGTCACCGACATACCAGGCCACCAGACGCGGCTCGCCATCCTGACCGGGGCGTGCCAGCACCACAGCATCCGTGACCTGCGCGTGACTACGCACCGTTGCTTCGATCTCACCCAGCTCGATACGGAAACCGCGTATTTTGACCTGATGATCGTTACGGCCCAGATAGTCGAGGGTGCCGTCAGCATTCCAGCGAGCCAGATCGCCAGAGCGGTACATCCGTGCACCAGTTTGTGCCGCAAACGGATCGTCAAGGAAGCGTTCGGCGGTCAGTTCTGGCCGGTTCAGGTAACCGCGCGCGACACCGGCCCCGGCGACATACAGCTCGCCGATCACCCCGATGGGCACCGGCTGTTGCTGTGCATCCAGCAGGTAGGTGCGTAAATCCGGCAGACGACGTCCGATCGGGCTGATGGTGGACGCAACATCCGCGGGCTGCAACGGCTGCCAGGTGACATGTACCGTGGTTTCGGTAATGCCGTACATATTGATGAGCTGTGTGCGGTGATTGGCTGCTCGTGCATACCACGGTGCCAGGCTCGATGGATTCAGCGCTTCGCCGCCAAAAATCACATAGCGCAATGCGTGGTGCCCGGCGTTGTCGGCCTGCGCTGCCATCAACTGCCGGAACGCGCTCGGCGTCTGGTTGAGAACCGTGACGTCTTGCTCACAAAGCAACTGATAGAAGGCCTCTGGCGAACGGCTGACCAGATACGGCACCACCACCAGACGACCCCCGTTGAGCAGCGCCCCCCAGATTTCCCAGACGGAAAAGTCAAAGGCGTAGGAGTGGAACAGTGTCCAGACATCCCCGGCACCGAACTGGAACAGCGGTTGCGAGGCGCGCAACAGCCGCACGACATGGTGGTGTTCCACCAGCACGCCTTTCGGCAGCCCGGTGGAGCCGGAGGTATAGATGACATAGGCCAGATGATGCGGCGTCAGGCCGCGTGTTGTCGGGTTGATATTATCAGCAGAGCAGGTGGCCCACGGCCGCGCCGGGTTATCCAGCGTAATCACCGGGCGGTCAGTCGGCACGCTGGCACGCAGCGTGGTGGTGGTGATTAACGCGACCGGATTACTGTCACGCAGAATATAGTGCAACCGTTCTTCCGGATAGCTCGGATCGAGCGGGACATAGGCCCCACCGGCTTTTAGCGTTGCCAGCAGCGCCACCACCAGCTCGACGCTGCGCTCCAGTGCAATCGCTACCCGGTCATCCGGCCTGACACCCTGTTCAATCAGCCAGTGCGCCAGTTGGTTGGCGTGTTCATTCAGCTCGCCATAGCTCAGTGATTCGTTTTCGAAGACCACGGCAACAGCGTCCGGCTGCCGGGCGGCCTGCTGCTCAAACCATTCGTGAATGCAGATATCCGCCGGGAAGTGAGTCTCAATGTCATTGAAGCCGTACAGTACCTGCTGGCGTTCGGCGTCCGGCAGCACCGTCAGGGTATGCACCGGTTGCGTTGGTGCCTGCGCCAGCGCGTCGGCCAGCGCCGTCAGGGTGAGGCGCATCATTTCGCCGACACGCGCCGCACCGATACCCTCTGCAACCTGAATATCGAGGCTGAAGCCCGCCGCGCCCTGATCGTTCACCGATACGTTGACCGGGTAGTTAGTGCGCTCCTGACTGAACAGCACATCGATGCCATCCAGCTCTGTCTGTACCTCTGTCTGTTCGCTGCCGCCGTTATAGCGGTAGTTGAGCAGGCTGGTGAACAGCGGGCTCTGGGCACCGACACCGCTGCATTGCTGGACGTCGGCCAGCGCGGCATGTTCAAAACGCAGCAGTCCGGCCAGGCCGTCGTGCGTCTGGCGCAGTGCCTGTTCAACACTCACCTGCCCCAGCGACAGGCGCAACGGCAGGGTGTTCAGGAACATGCCCAGCACCCGGTCAGCGCCGTCACCACCGGCCATACGACCAAACAGCACGGTGCCGAACACGACGTTATCCTGCCCGGTAGTGGCCTGCACCACGCGTCCCCAGGCGAGGTGGAACAGGCTGGTGACGCTGATGCCGCGCTGTTGTGACAGTGCCCGCAGCCGTTGCCCCAGGATGTCTGACAGTACCAGATGATGTTCGTCGATGTGCTGGCCGTTACCCTGGCTATCCCGCAGCCCGAACGGGGCGCAGGGTTCATCAATATCCCCAAGCTGTGCCCGGAAATAGTCCTGCTGTGCCGATTGTTGTGCCGGTATAGCCGTCTGCTGGCGGGCGAGAGCGACAAACTGCCGGAACGGCAGCGGGGCGGGTAACTGGTCGGCACGGCCCAACAGGTGTGCCTGCACCTCTTCGAGCAGCAGCTCCAGCGTGGTGTGGTCCATACACAAATGGTGGTGCAGCAGGCACAGCAGCCAGCGGTTATTGGCCGGGTCGGCGACCTGATAACTCTGGATCATCGGTGCCTGCGCGACATTCATCTGCAACTGCGCCGGAGTAAAGCGCTGTTGCAGGATATCGGCGACATCGTCGGATTCGATAACCAGCGTTTCCACCGGCATCACGGCCTCGCGCCAGACCACCTGCACGGCCTCGTCCAGCCCTTCCCAGACGATGCCGGTACGCAGAATGTCGTGACGCTGAATGACGGCCTGCAAGGCGGCAATAAAATGATCCAGCCTGTCCTTTTCGGCAAAACTCAGGATGGAGCGGGTGATGTAGGCATCCCCCACCGGCTGCAGCAGATGATGGAACAAAATGCCGGTCTGCAACGGTGCCAGTGGGTAGATGTCCTGCACATTGCGCACGCCTCCCGGCACGGTCGCCACCACGGCATCAATCTGCGTTTGCGTCAGGGCAACTAAAGGCAGCATCTCCGGGGTGATCTGCTCGCAATCTGGGTGAATACGGTTGGCCGGAATAGTCGCGGTTGCTTCACTGCCCGTCAACGTGGTTGCCAGTGCAGCCAGCGTCGGTTGCCTGAACAGCTCGCTGACGGCGAGTGTATACCCCGCCCGGCGCAGGCGTTCAATCAGCTTAATCGCCAGCAGCGAATGACCACCGAGTTCAAAGAAGTGATCCTGCCGCCCGACGCGCTCAAGCCCCAGCAACTCCTGCCATATCGTGGCAATCGCCTGTTCGGTGGCGGTTTGTGGTGCCTCGTAGTCGGTGTGGACAAAGGCGCTGTCATCCGGGGCGGGTAAGGCGTTGCGATCGACTTTACCGTTCGGTGTCAGTGGCAGTGCCAGCATCTGTACACAGGCTGCCGGTACCATATGTGCAGGCAGCTGCCCGGCGAGATGGTGGCGCAGGGCGTGCGCCTCGGCGTCACCGACATACCAGACGATCAGCCGCGGTTGGCCGTTATGATCCGCCCGAGCCAGCACCACCGCTTCGGTGACGTGAGGGCAGCCGAGTGCGCAGGACTCGATTTCACCCGGCTCGATACGAAAACCGCGGATCTTGACCTGACTGTCGTTACGGCCGAGGTATTCCAGCGTCCCGTCAGTCTGCCAGCGGCCCAGATCGCCGGTGCGGTACATCCGTGCACCCGGCCCGTGAGCAAACGGATCATTCAGAAAACGCTCAGTCGTCAGATCGGGCCGGTTCAGATAGCCGCGCGCGACACCGACGCCGCCGATATAAATCTCACCGGTGACACCGACGGGGACCAACTGACCGTGACCGTCCAGCAGATAGATTTTGGTGTTTTCAACCGGGTAGCCGATCGGTGGCTGACCGGCATAAGGCTGATGCAGGGCAAAGGTGCTGGCCCAGATAGTGGCTTCGGTCGGGCCATAGGCGTTGTAGACCGCCCGGCCAGCACACCAGGGCGCAATCGCTTCACGGCTGATGGCGTCCCCGGCGGTCACCAGCACGGCCAGATCTGGCAGCGCCTGTGCCGGGTTGAGGCTGGAGAGTGCCGCCGGTGGCAGTGTGGCATGGCTGATACGCTGTTGCTGCATAAACTGCGTCAACGTCTCACCCAGCAGTCGGCCCCGAGGCAGGTAGAGCGCTGCCCCAGAGCACAATGCCATCACGATATCGAACAGACTGGCATCGAAACTGAGGGAGCTGAACTGGAGTACACGGCTGCCTGCCCCTGCGTTAAACAGGCGGATTTGTGCCTGTGACAGATTACACAGGCCCCGGTGCTCGACTAGCACCCCTTTCGGCAGCCCGGTGGAGCCGGAGGTGTAAATCACATAGGCCAGATGGCGGGGCGTCAGGCCCACCGCTGCCGGGCTGATGTTGTCAGCCGGGCAGGTGGCCCAGGGTTGTACCGGCGTATCCAGCGCAATTACCGGGCAGTCGGCGGCTATCTGGCTATTCAGCGCGGTGATGGTGATCAGCACCACCGGTGCACTGTCGGCCAGCATGTACTGCAGGCGCTCTGTCGGGTAGGCCGGGTCGAGCGGGACATAGGCCCCACCGGCTTTCAGCGTCGCCAGCAACGCCACCACCAGCTCGACGCTGCGCTCCAGCGCTATCGCCACACGCTGATCCGGTCTGACACCCTGTTCAATCAGCCAGTACGCCAGCTGATTCGCCCGGCGGTTCAGCTCGCCATAGCGCAGTGACTGACCGTCGAAGACCACGGCGACGGCGTCCGGCTGCTGAGTGGCCTGCTGTTCGAACAATTGATGAATGCAGAGATCCGCCGGGAAGTCTGCCGCCGTGTCGTTAAAGCCGAGCAGTACCTGCTGGCGTTCGGCGTCCGGCAGTACCGTCAGGGCATGCACCGGTTGCGTTGGTGCCTGCACCAGCGCGTCAGCCAGTGCCGTCAGGGTGAACTGCATCATTTCGCCGACACGTGCCGCACCAATACCCTCTGCAACCTGAATATCGAGGCTGAAGCCCGCCGCACCCTGATCGTTCACCGATACGTTGACCGGGTAGTTGGTGCGCTCCTGACTGAACAGCACGTCGATGCCATCCAGCTCTGTTTGTACCTCTGTCTGTTCGCTGCCGCCGTTATAGCGGTAGTTGAGCAGGCTGGTGAACAGCGGGCTCTGAGCGTCAACGCCGCTGCATTGCTGGACATCGGCCAGCGAGGCGTGCTCATGAGCCAGCAGTCCGGCCAGACTGTCGTGCGTCTGGCGCAGAGCCTGTTCGACACTGACCTGACCCAGCGACAGGCGCAACGGCAGGGTGTTCAGGAACATGCCCAGCACCCGGTCTGCGCCGTCACCACCGGCCATACGGCCAAACAGCACGGTGCCGAACACGACGTTATCCTGGCCGGTAGTGGCCTGCACCACACGGCCCCAGGCGAGATGGAACAGGCTGGTGACACTGATGCCACGCTGTTGTGACAGTGCCCGCAGCCGTTGCGCCAGGGAGTCTGACAGTGGCAGATGGTGTTCGTCGATGTGTTGACCGCTGCCCTGAACATCGAGCAGCCCGAACGGGGCGCAGGGCGCGTCAATATCCCCGAGTTGTGCCCGGAAATAGTCCTGCTGCGCCTGCGCATCCGTTTGTTGACGGGCGAGGGCGACAAACTGCCGGAACGGCAGCGGGGCCGGTAGCTGGTCGGCACGGCCCAGCAGGTGTGCCTGCACCTCTTCGAGCAGCAGCTCCAGCGTGGTGTGGTCCATGCACAGGTGGTGATGCAGCAGGCACAGCAGCCAGCGGTTATTGGACGGGTCGGCAGCCTGATAACTCTGGATCATCGGGGCCTGAGTGATGTTCATCTGCAACTGCGCCGGGGTAAAACGCTGCTGCAGGGCGTCGGCAACATCGTCGGATTCGATAACCAGCGTCTCCACCGGCATCACGGCCTCGCGCCAGACCACCTGCACGGCGTCGTCCAGCCCTTCCCATACAATGCCGGTACGCAGAATGTCGTGACGCTGAATCACCGCCTGCAAGGCGGCAATAAAATGATCCAGCCCGTCCTTTTCGGCAAAGCTCAGGATGGAGTGGGTGATATACGCATCCCCCACCGGCTGCAACAGATGGTGGAACAGAATGCCGTTCTGTAACGGTGCCAGCGGGTAGATATCCTGCACATTACGCACGCCGCCCGGCACGGTCGCCACCACGGTATCGATCTGTGCCTGCGTCAGGGTAACCAGCGGCAACATGGCCGGGGTGATGTGGGTGC
This sequence comes from Dickeya oryzae, assembly GCF_009372235.1. Taxonomy (GTDB): domain Bacteria; phylum Pseudomonadota; class Gammaproteobacteria; order Enterobacterales; family Enterobacteriaceae; genus Dickeya; species Dickeya oryzae. Next base: position 293,610 of record NZ_ML762923.1, read on the forward strand.
TGTCGGCATGGATCAGGTTGGCCGGTACTGCCATGGCAGTGTCGCTGCCCGTCAGCGTAGCGGCCAGTGCGGCCAGCGTCGGCTGTCTGAACAGGTCGCTGACGGCGAGCGTATACCCCGCCTGTCGTAAGCGTTCGATAAGCTTAATCGCCATCAGCGAATGACCACCGAGCTCGAAGAAGTGATCCTGCCGCCCGACACGCTCAATCCCCAGCAGGCCCTGCCATATCGTGGCAATCGCCTGTTCGGCGGCGGTTTTCGGAGCTTCATAGTCGTGGCGGACAAAGGCGCTGTCATCCGGGGCGGGCAGCGCCTTGCGGTCCACCTTGCCGTTGGGTGTCAGCGGGATCTGGCCCAGTTGCACGTACGCCGCGGGCACCATGGACGCGGGCAGGCGCTGCGTCAGCTGTGCTTTCAGCGCCTCAACGGTGAGTGCTTCATCCGACAGAGTGTAATAGGCCACCAGTCGCTGATCGCCGGTAGTGGTGCGCTGTGCCACCACCACCGCCTCGCGTACACCGGTGCAGCCCTGCACTGCCGACTCAACCTCACCAGGTTCAATACGGAAGCCACGGATCTTGACCTGCTCGTCATTACGGCCCAGATAGTCGATAGTGCCGTCGGCATGCCAGCGGCCCACATCGCCTGTCTTGTACATCCGCGCATTTGGCGCGCTCGAGAACGGATCGGCCAGGAAGCGTTCGGCGGTCAGGTCGGGGCGGTTCAGGTAACCACGCGCCACACCGGTGCCACCGATATAAATCTCACCGGTCACCCCGACTGGCACCGGCTGGCGGTTCGCATCCAGCAGGTAAACCCGACGGTTGGCCATCGGGCGGCCGATATGTGGCTGGGCGGTTTGTCCGGTGATGCGCGTATGGGTGCTGTCCACGGTACATTCGGTCGGGCCGTAGACGTTGTGGAACGCCACCTCTTCCAGCGAGGCCAGCAGCTGCCACTGGGCGGTACCGATGGCTTCACCGCCAAGCAGGACCGTGCGCAGTGACGGCGGTAATGGCCCGGCGGCCATCAGCAGCGCCAGCTGTGACGGTGTGCAGTCAAAGACCTCCAGCGCCTGCTGTGTCATCCACTCGCGCAGTTGCTCACCGTTCTGGCGTATCGCGTCGGGCACAATCACCAGCGTGCGGCCCGAGGCCAGTTGCACCAGCTGCTGCACCGAGGCATCAAAGGACGGTGAGGCGTTGAGGCTGACGCGTTGCAGGTCGGCGGAGCCATACACCGCCTGTTCCAGCCCGGCCCACAGGTTGACCACGCTGCCGTGTTCGACCTGTACCCCTTTCGGCAGTCCGGTGGAGCCGGAGGTATAGATAATATAGGACAGATGATGCGGCGTCAGGCCCACCGCCGCCGGGCTGATGTTGTCGGCCGGGCAGGTGGCCCACGGTTGTACCGGCATATCCAGCGCAATCACCGGGCAGTCGGCGGCTATCTGGCTATTCAGCGCGGTAGTGGTGATTAACACCACCGGTGCGCTGTCGGCCAGCATGTACTGCAGGCGCGCTGCCGGGTAGGCCGGGTCGAGCGGCACATAGGCCCCCCCGGCTTTCAGCGTTGCCAGCAGCGCCACCACCAGGTCGACACCGCGCGCCAGCGCTATCGCCACCCGGTCATCCGGCCTGACACCCTGTTCAGTCAGCCAGTGTGCCAGCTGATTCGCACGGCGGTTCAGTTCGCCATAGCACAGTGACTCGTTTTCGAACACCACGGCGATGGCGTCCGGCTGGCGGGCGGCCTGCTGTTCAACCAGTTGATGGATGCAGACCCCGGTTGGGAACGTAGTGACGGTGTCATTAAAGCCGTGCAGCACCTGCTGGCGTTCGGCGTCCGGCAGCAGCGCTATCTGGGCCACCGGCTGATGGCTGTCGGCCACCATGGCGTGCAGCAGCGTCTGCCAGTAGGC
>NZ_ML762924.1:0-90085 GCF_009372235.1 Dickeya oryzae
CTGACACCGCGCTGCGTTGCCGCTGTTGCCGTGTCAGTGGAGGCGCATTATAGGGAGTTATTCCGGCCTGACAAGCGATAAATACAAAATAATTATCAACTGGATGGTTTTCAGGCAAAGCGAGTGGGAATTGGCCAATATGCCGCTTTTCTGCGGCATAAACGCCAGAAAGAAAGGATAAAGGTCAATCAGGCGTGGATTTTGCCAACGGAACTACGAACGATTAACTCGGGTGTCAGTACCAATACATTATGTTCTGCATCCGGGTGCTCCAACCGGTGGAGAAGCGTATCAATGGCAAGTTCACCAAGCTCACCTTTAGGCTGATGTATCGTCGTCAAGGGCGGTGATAGATAACGAGCCAGTTCAATATCGTCGTAACCCACCACGGCCATATCGTCAGGAATGGATAGCCCTGCCTCATATAAGGCACGATAAACGCCTACCGCCATCGCATCATTACTGGTAAAGACTGCATCAGGGCGCTCCGGTAGCGCCAGTAACTGCTGCATGGCGCGAAAACCAGCTTCAAACTCAAAGTCCCCGATCACCTCGTAACCAGCAGGAATCGACAAGCCCGATTGGTGCATCGCTTTACGATAACCTTCCAGACGATTGTGGGCGGTGGTTTTATCTTGCGGACCTGCAATACAGGCAATTTTGCGATAGCCCTGAGAAATCAGGTAGTGAGTCGCCATTTCGCCGCCTTGCAGCGAATTATCTTTGATGATATCGCTGCTGCCTTCAAACGGTGCCCAGTCCATCATCACCACAGGAATAGAAGGATAGCGACGAATAATATCCGGGGAAGGCAGATGGCTCTCAGTACACATCAGTAACAGCCCATCCACCCGCTTTTGCAGCAACGTCTCCAGACTGCGGCTCAGACGGTGGTGATCACCTTCGGTGTTGCAAAGAATCAGGCTGTAGCCTCGTTCGTAACAACAACGTTCCACACCGCGCACGACTTCAGCATAAAACGGGTTACTACTTGCCGTCAGCAACATACCAATGGTACGGGTCTGGTTGATTTTGAGACTACGCGCCAGCGCAGACGGCGCGTAGTTCAGTTGTTCCACCGCTTTCATTACCCGCTCGCGAATGGCATCGCTGACATAGCGGTTATCGTTGATGACATGAGAAACCGTTGATGTGGATACCCCAGCCAGACGGGCCACGTCTTTCATTGTCGCCAAGGATTACTCCTGTGCATTCAGGAAGGCATCAATCTCTTCACGCCAGGGAACAGAAGGCTGAGCGCCATGGCGAGTCACCGCGATAGCCGCCGCCGCATGAGCAAACTTAACCGCCGCGTCCATAGGGCGTGACTCCAGCAAAGCCGTCACTAACGCGCCATTGAAGGTATCACCCGCTGCAATGGTATCAACCGCTTTGACCCGGAAACCGGGAATACGCTGACCCTGTCCTTGTTCGCTTAACCAGACACCACGGCTGCCAAGGGTAATCAATACTGTTGAGATGCCTTTATCATGCAGTACCTGTGCGGCACGTTGTGCATCTTCTTCGGTTTCTACGCTCACCCCGGTCAGGATCTGCGCTTCCGTCTCATTCGGCGTGATCATATCCACCAATGACAATAACTCGTCAGGCAGAGAACAAGCTGGAGCCGGATTGAGGATAACTTTAGTGTCACTGTCATGCGCCAGGCGAGCAGCTGCTATCACAGTTTCCAGCGGCGACTCCAGTTGCATCAACAGCGCGGAAGCATCAGTAATTTTCTGCTGATAGCGATGCAGGTAATCTGGCGTTACGGCTGCATTAGCCCCCGCATGAATACCGATCATGTTTTCAGCTTCACCGTTAACGAAAATCAATGCCACCCCGGTAGTCTGGCCGGGAATCGCTTCAACGGCGGAAACATCAATTCGGTCCTTGATGAGTTGTTGGCGAATGCGTTCGCCGATATCGTCAGCGCCGACACAAGCGATAAATTCGATATCTGCGCCACTACGCCCGGCAGCCACCGCCTGGTTCGCGCCTTTACCACCAAATGCCACACCATATTGTTTACCGATCACCGTTTCACCTGGGCGGGGAAACTGAGCCAGATTCAAAATATGGTCCGCATTGATACTTCCCAAGACTACCAGCTTGCCTGATTTCATTAACATGAACCCCGATGTTGATTACGCGCCACCCACCAGGGGTGGCGCCGTACTGCACGTGCGGTATTACGTTTTGATGATGTTATTGCTTAGTAACCAGTTTCAGGTCGACAGGGATGATCGCCTGTACTTTTTCGCCTTTCAGCACCTTGTCAGCCGTTTCCACACCGATGACACCGATCTGATCAGGACGCTGAGCCACGGTAGCCGCCATCTTGCCGCTTTCTACTGCTTTCAAGCCATCAGCGGTACCATCGAAACCAACGACCATCACATTGTCACGACCGGCGGTCTGCAGAGCGCGCAGGGCACCCAGCGCCATTTCGTCATTCTGAGCGAAGACAGCCTGAACATCCGGGTGAGCGGTCAGCAGGTTTTGCATCACATTCAGACCTTTGGTGCGGTCAAAATCCGCAGGCTGGCTTGCCAACATGTTAAATTTGTTCTTCTCGGCAGACTTCATGAAGCCAGCGCCACGTTCACGAGCAGCAGACGTACCCGCCAGACCTTCCAGCTGAATAACTTTGGCGCCTTCACCCAGTTTTTTAGCGATGAAATCACCGGCAACTTTACCGCCGAAGGCGTTATCGGAAGCTACGTGGCTAACGACTTCACCGCTGGCAGCGACACGGTCCAGCGTGATAACCGGAATTTTGGCCTGATTAGCCAGTTTCACCGCATTACCCACCGCGTTGGAGTCCGTCGGGTTGATCAGCAACAGCTTGGTGCCGCGAACAGTCAAATCCTGCACGTTGGAAAGTTCTTTGGCTGGGTTGTTCTGGGAATCAAGCACGACCAGGTTGTAGCCCAGTTTGTCCGCTTCTTTTTGGGCGCCATCTTTCAACGACACAAAGAACGGGTTATTCAGCGTGGAAACAACAAGAGCAATGGTATCCTTTGCCAGCGCATTGGCACTGACCGTTGCACTCAGCGCGACAGCGGAAACCAGAGTAGCAATCTTCTTCAAGTTCATATTTCAATTCCTGTGTGAATGAAAGTTATTTACTGCCTTTGTTATCTACCAAAACCGCCAGCAGAATAACCACCGCCTTGACGATCATCTGGTAGTAAGAAGAAACCCCTAACAGGTTAAGCCCGTTATTCAGGAACCCCAGAATCAAGGCACCGATTAACGTTCCCACCACGCGTCCTTTACCACCTGACAAACTTGTACCACCCAGCACTACCGCTGCAATGGCATCCAGTTCATACCCCGTCCCTGCCGTTGGTTGTGCTGAAGACAGACGGGCAACTTCAATAATGCCTGCCAATGCCGACAACAAACCGCACAACGAATAAACAACGATTTTGACTCTATCAACGCTGATCCCGGAAAGACGGGTTGCCGCTTCATTACCGCCCAACGCATAGATATAGCGACCAATGCGGGTATGGTGCAGCATGTACCAGGTTGTCAGGAATACCACCGCCATAATCCAGATTGGCGTAGGTACTCCCAGAGGACGTCCGATGCCGAACCACCCCAACGCATCCGCCGCATCAGAAAAACCGGTATTGACAGGACTGCCGTTGGTGTAGACCATCGTGACGCCACGTAGCAGCAACATCATCACTAGCGTAGCAATAAAGGCCTGAACCCGCCCCTTGGCAATGATAATCCCCGTTCCCGCACCGATGACCGCACCCAGTGCCAGCGCCGCAAATACCGCCACCAACGCATTGATCTCAAGCCCGACGATAGACGCGGCAACCGCCCCTGTCAGCGCCAGCAACGACCCTACCGACAAATCGATACCGGAGGTGAGGATAACCAGTGTCATTCCCACCGCCATAATGGCGTTTACCGAGGTTTGCTGCAGGATGTTGAACAGGTTGTTCAGGGTAAAAAAGTTAGGACTCATTGAAGACACCACAGCGATAAGAATCAGCAGGGCGATCAATGATTTTTGCTCCATCAGCCACTCTTTGCTGAGCCAGCGCTTTGCTGTGATAGTTTGAGAACTCATATCTGATTTACTCCTGCTTTACGCCGTATTGCTTACCAACGGCCGCAGCCATCAGCGCTTCCTGTGTAGCCTGTTCAATCGGGAACTCACCGCTCAGGTGCCCTTCGTGCATGACAATAATGCGATCGCTCATCCCGAGCACTTCGGGCATTTCCGACGATACCAGAATGATGCTTAACCCTTCTTGCTTGAACTGGTTGATTAACTGATAGATTTCTTTTTTTGCCCCCACATCGACGCCACGGGTCGGCTCATCCAGAATCAGCACTTTGGGACGGGTCATCAACCCACGGGCGATCGCCACTTTCTGCTGATTACCACCGGACAATAACCCGATCGGCTGGGACATGGACGGAGTGCGAATATTGAACATGCGGATGAAATCGCCCACCGCCTGCTGCTCATCGCCATGCCGCAGCGAACCCGCTGCGTTACTGAAATAACGCAGTGCCGTCAGGGACATGTTTTCTTTTACCGACATGCCGAGCACCAGCCCGTCTCGCTTACGGTCTTCGGAAATATACACAATGCCGCTGGCCAGGCCGTCTTGTGGACTGCGCGCCACGATGTTCTCCCCGTCTAAGGAGACGCTGCCGTGGGTACGTGGCAACGCGCCATACAACACTTTCATCAGTTCGGTGCGACCGGCCCCCATTAGCCCGGCCACCCCGAGAATCTCGCCTTTGCGCAGGGTGAAGCTCACGTTATTCACCCCCGGCCCGGACAATTCGCTGACTTGTAAACGCACGTCACCGGGCGCCTGATTCAAACGGGGGTACTGATCTTCCAGCTTACGTCCCACCATCATTTCAATCAGCGAATCTTCCTGTAATTCACTCACTGCACGCTCGCCGATAAACTGGCCATCACGGAACACGGTCACATCGTCGCAGATTTCGAAAATCTCTTTGAGTCGATGGGAGATATAGACAATGCCGCAGCCCTGGGCCTGCAATTCCCGGATAACACTAAACAGCGAGGCGGTTTCGGTATCCGTCAGCGCATCGGTAGGTTCATCCATAATGATGACCCGAGACTCAAAGCTCAGCACTTTGGCGATTTCAACCATCTGTTGATCGCCAATCGACAACTCCCCCACCAGGCGGCGACTGTCATAACGCAGGTTCAAACGCTTGAGCAGCTTATCCGCCTCATCATACATACGCTTCCAGTCAATACGCCCCAGGCGGTTGGTAAATTCACGGCCGAGGAAAATATTTTCCGCAATGGTTAACTGGGGAATCAGGTTCAGTTCCTGATGGATAATGCCGATCCCTGCTTCCTGGGAGGCTTTGGGACCACTGAAATCCACATCCTTGCCTAAAAACTGGATACTACCGGCATCCCGACGATAAATGCCCGTCAGCACTTTCATCATGGTGGACTTGCCGGCACCGTTTTCTCCCACCAGCGCCATGACTTTGCCCGGATAAACATTCAATGCCGCGCCGGACAGCGCCTTAACGCCGGGGAACGTTTTGGTGATGCCTTGCAATTGCAGTAAAGGTTGCATCGCTACCTCAGAAGGTGACGCCAGCACAAAGGATCACATTCGCATAAGGAGAACATTCCCCTGTACGAATAATGGCCCGGCTCTGACCACTTTGTTTTTTAAACTCTTCGTGGCTGACGTAATGCAGTGAAATGGTATTTCCCTGGTGTTGTTCAAGTTGTGCTAACTGTTTTAATAACGCTTCATGGAGCGTGGTGTTTTTCTCAATGATTTCCTGAGCCAATATCGCCGCTTCCACCTGCATTTCCGCCGTCACCACGTCCAGCACCTGCAAGAAGCCAGGAACGTTATGGGTTAAAGCCAGGTCGATGCGGGCCGTCGTCGCTGGAATCGGTAAACCGGCGTCAGCAATGACAATCTGATCGGTATGTCCCAGTTGGGAAATCACCGACGAAATATCGGAATGAAGTAACACACCTTTTTTCATGTTATTTATCCTGAGAGCGAAACGTTTCGCTTATGGAGCAAGTGTAGAAAAAGAACCGGAGAAGGCAACGATTATCTTATGAAAATGTGATCGTTATCGAAACGTTTCGTTGGCGTAATAAAAGGAAGATTTTAAGTTATTAAAACCAATAAAAAAGACGCGGCAGGGCAATGCCTGACAAAGCCAGAGGGTTTTAGAGGAGATGGAATGCCACATCCGCGACAGGATAACAGTAGGCGGGAAGAAGAGGCCCAATACCACAGCGGGTGAGATCCTGTCAGACCTCACCCGCTTATTCATCTACTCGTCCGGTATCAGATTTCTACCTGAATACCCAATTCAATCAACCGGTTCGGTGGAATTTCGAATTGATCCGCCGCGCGCAGCGCATTGCGGCTCAGCATCATGAACAACTTACCGCGAACAAGCAGATACCAGGGACGCGTACCCATCATCAGCGATTCATTCGACAAGAAGAACGTAGTTTCCATCATCTGGCAGGTCAATCCATCCTGCCAGCAGCGATGGAATACCTCTTCTACATTCGGCGTTTCACGCCACCCATAGCTGGCGACCACACGCCAGAAGGTGGGGGAAAGTTGCTCCACCGAAACACGCCGGGCATTGTGCACATAAGGCGCGTCTTCCGTTCTCATGGTCAGCAGCACCACGCGCTCGTGCAATACCTTGTTGTGTTTAAGATTGTGCAGCAAAGCAAACGGAATAACATGGGTAGCACGCGACAGATAGACAGCTGTTCCTGTTACACGCACTGGCGGGTTCTTCTCCAGCGACGCGATCATCGCATCCAGCGAATTACCATGCTCATGGATACGACGTAATAGCCGGAAACGCTCGCTTTTCCAGGTCGTCATGATGATAAACATCACCATACCCAGCGCCAGCGGCAACCAACCACCAGAAATAATCTTCACCACGTTGGCCAGGAACATCGGCAAGTCGATAGCCAGCAAAGCCACCAGCAGCAACCAGACCAGATAGCGATACCAGTGCCAGTTTTTCAGCGCCACCGTACAGGACAGGATGCTGGTCAGTACCATCGTGCCGGTCACCGCAATACCGTAAGCGGCTGCCAGATTACTGGAATGCTCAAAGCTGATAATAACGATTACCACCGCCACATACAGCAACCAATTGATAAACGGGATATAAATCTGTCCGGATTCCATATCTGACGTATGCACGATGCGCATCGGTGGCAGATACCCCAGACGAACCGCCTGACGGGTCAGCGAGAACACCCCGGAAATGACCGCCTGAGAAGCGATGATGGTAGCGAGCGTAGCCAGCACCAACAACGGAATCAGCGCCCAATCCGGTGCCAGCAGGAAGAACGGGTTTTTGATAGCCTCTGGATTTTTCAGCAACAGCGCGCCCTGGCCAAAGTAGTTGAGCACCAGCGACGGTAAAACCGCTGAAAACCAGGCGATACGAATCGGCAGTTTGCCAAAGTGGCCCATATCGGCATACAGCGCCTCAACCCCAGTGATCGCCAGTACTACCGCCCCCAGCGCAAAGAAGGACACCGATTTATATTGAATGAAAAAGTTAATTGCCCATTGGGGATTGAGTGCCTGCAATACCTCTGGATTGGCAATAATGCTGCGAGCCCCCAACACACCGAGCGACAAAAACCACAGCATCATGATCGGCGCAAACAGGCTACCAACCCGACCTGTACCGTGCTTTTGAATCATAAACAATAGCGTCAGCACCACTATCGAAATAGGCACGATATAGGTATCCAGCGACGGGGCAACGATATCCAGCCCTTCGATCGCCGACATCACGGAAATCGCCGGGGTAATCACCACCTCACCATAGAAGAAGCTACCGCCGATCAACCCCATGATCACCACGACGGCGGTCATCTTGTCGGACGTATTGCGTCCGGCCAGCGACATCAGCGTCAGGATCCCCCCTTCACCGGCGTTATCCGCCCGCATGACATAGCTGAGATACTTAAGGGAGACCACTAGCACCAGCAGCCAGAATATCAGTGAGAGAAAGCCAAAGACGGAATCAGGTTCAACCCCGAAACCAAACTGCCCGGAAAGACACTCCCTGAGCGTATAGAGCGGGCTGGTGCCGATGTCGCCATACACTACACCGATGGCAGCCAGCGTGACCGCTGGAAGTGAACGTTTATGTTCTGAATTCATAAACCTTGTCTTCTGTTATCAATTCATTAACAAATCGGGCCTTATTCTGGTTGGAGTAGCCCGAAAACGCACAGTATGCACAAATCACGTTAAAAGCCCATTTTTTAATACTACCTTGGTTCTGTTCAGGGCAGGCACCTTTATTGATTAACACCAGCAATGGTGACAATAATTAATGTATAGCTAATGAAGAAAACGTAGTCTTTCTGACGTTCATTACACGCTCTTGACGGCATTTACCGCAATGACGGATCTATTATGATGCAACCCACAGCGCTGGCCGACCGTATCTCTCGCCTGAGTCATGCTCTCGAACACGGTCTTTACGAACGGCAACACGCCATCCGACTTTGCCTGCTGGCAGCGCTCAGCGGCGAGAGCGTCTTCCTGTTGGGGCCGCCAGGGATTGCCAAGAGCCTGATTGCACGTCGCCTGAAATACGCATTCAGACACGCGCGCGCCTTTGAATACCTGATGACGCGTTTTTCAACGCCAGAAGAGGTCTTCGGCCCACTCTCCATTCAGGCACTGAAAGACGAAGGGCGCTATCAGCGCCTGACAACCGGTTACCTGCCAGAAGCGGAAATTGTCTTTCTGGATGAAATCTGGAAAGCCGGTCCTGCAATCCTGAATACCCTGCTGACCGCCATCAACGAGCGGCGCTTTCGCAACGGCAATAGCGAAGAACCCATCCCGATGCGGCTACTGGTCACGGCCTCCAACGAACTGCCTGAAGCCGACAGCAGCCTGGAAGCCTTGTATGACCGTATGCTGATTCGCCTCTGGCTTGACCGGGTGCAGGATAAACACAATTTTCGCGCCATGCTCACCGCGTCACCCGCAGAGCAGGATAACCTTATCAGCCCGGCACTGAGTGTCAGCGATGAAGAGTACCAACAGTGGCAATCTCATATCGAGCATATACCGTTACCAGAAAATTGCTTCGAACTGATTTATCAGTTGCGCCAGCGTCTGGATACTCAGGAAGGTTCGCCGTATGTTTCCGATCGTCGCTGGAAGAAATCCATACGACTTCTTCAGGCCTGTGCCTTTTTTAGCGGACGGGAAGCGATAACCCCGGTTGATCTGATCCTTCTCAAAGATTGCCTATGGCACGACCTGGATACCCACAACCTGGTGGAGCAGCAATTACAACAATTGATGGGCGAACAGGCCTACCAACAGCGAACATTACTGTTCCGATTGCAGCAATTGAATGTGAAACGCCAGCAATATCAGCAGGAACAAAGTGAACAGCAGGCATTCAAGGTTGAACGCCAGGTCAACTTTTTTGGCCGGAAACCCCATCACTCGTTACCTGAAAGCCTGACCGCCGCCGAAATAACGCTGATGCTACAAAAACCACTGCTGCTGCACGACTATACCGTCACCCATGTGGTTATCGACCGGGAAGCGCTGGCGAGCTGGCTGCAAAAGGGAGGCGAAATACGTGGGAAGCTCAACGGCGTCGGTTTTAGCCAGCATCTCGATATGGAAGTGGATGAGCGCCAGCATCTGATCATTCGCGATATCAGTTTACAAAGCACGGTGTTATCGCTGCCCGGCGTGATGAAAGGCGACCTGCCAGAAGAGATAGTTAAAGAATATGACGCGTTAAAAATCCAGTTACGTGAACAACGTCGATTGTTCGAGCGTCACCAGCCTTGCTTGTTTGTCCCGAAAGAATGGCTTGCCAGGATTGAAGAAAGCCTTCAACAGGTCGATGAACAAATCGCGCAGTCACAACGGGAGTAACGATCATGTTGACGCTGGAATCCCTGGAGATGCTGTTATCCATCGATGAAAACGATCTGCTGGATGACGTGATTGTAGCCCTGATGGCAACGCCTCAGTTGGTGATGTTCTTCGACAAGTATCCGCGTCTGAAAAATGCCATCATGCGTGACTTACCCGAGTGGAAAGAAAACCTCCGGCAACGGCTGCGTAGTACCCAGGCACCTCCCGAACTGGAAAAAGAATTCACCTGTTATCAGCAGACCCAGTTAGTCAGCGGGCAGGCCTTTCAGTCTACTCTGCCAGACATCATGTCCACCTTGCATCATGTGGATTCCCCTTTCCTTAATCAGGCAGAAAAGCTGATCAGTTCCGCTTCCCCCTCCTCAGAACGCCGCATCAGCGCCAGTCAGCACAGCCTGTTTATGCAACGCTGGCGCCTTAGCCTGACGCTGCAAACGATGAATCTGCACCATCAGATCATGGAACAAGAGCGGGATCAGTTACTGGACGAGATCCAAAAACGCCTGACGATAAGCGGGGCACTGGAACCGATTCTGGCTGAAAACGACACGGCCGCAGGCAGGCTATGGGATCTCAGCGCCAGTAAACGCATGAAACAACCCTTCAATGCGTTACTGGAGACCGGGGCATTTTTGCAAAAACAGCCGGAACTGCAGCGTCTGGCAGAGCGTCTGGGCCGTAGCCGGGAGACAAAATCGGTTCTCAGCCATCAGGCACCGAAAGAATCCTTTCAGGTGATGGTGCGTGAACCGGCGTTTGCACCGGAACAAGTCAGCGGCATCCACCAGAGTGATGACATTCTACGGCTACTGCCCACCGAACTATCCACCCTCGGGACCCATGAGCTGGAGTTTGAATTTTACCGCCGTCTGGCCGAACACCGGCTACTGACGTACCGGCTACAAGGGGAGAGCTGGCGGGAAAAAACGCTTGAGCGACCGGTCGTCCATCAGCATAACGAACAACAACCGCGAGGGCCGTTTATCGTTTGTGTGGATACCTCCGGTTCGATGGGCGGATTTAATGAACGTTGCGCTAAAGCCTTCTGTCTGGCGCTGATGCGGATTGCTCTGGCGGAAAACCGCCGCTGTTACATTATGCTGTTTTCAACCGGCATCGTCAGTTATGACCTGACCTCAGAAAACGGGCTGGAAGAAGCAATACGTTTTCTCAGTCAGACCTTCCGGGGCGGTACTGATCTGGCAAGCTGCCTGTCGTCGCTGCTGGAAAAAATGGACACCGCCACCTGGCAGGATGCCGACGCCGTCATCATTTCAGACTTTATTGCCCAGCGTCTGCCAGACGATCTGGTCAACGAAATCAAACGCCGCCAGCATCGGCTGCAGCACCGTTTTCACGCTGTCGCCATGTCAGCGCATGGTAAACCCGGTATTCTGCGCATCTTTGATCATATCTGGCGCTTCGATACCGGGCTGAAAAGCCGCCTGTTACGCCGGTTTCAGCACGAAAAAGTCTGATACCTCATCCTGATATCCCTCTTGTCGCGTATCTTCCCTGAACGGGCAGCCGTTTTGGTCGTTGATTCATTCAGCAATAATCAGTAAAACGCTTCAGATAGCCCTTTACGGAGCAGCATCATGGCAGCAGACACCTACTCGATGGACGAACTTGATCGCGGCATCCTCAACGCCCTGATGGATAACGCCCGCACACCCTATGCCGAACTGGCGAAACAGTTTTCGGTTAGCCCCGGCACTATCCATGTCAGGGTAGAAAAAATGAAACAGGCTGGCATCATCATGGGAACACGGCTGGACGTGAACCCTAAGCAGCTGGGCTACGACGTATGCTGTTTTATTGGCATCATCCTGAAAAGCGCCAAGGACTATCCATCCGCGCTGGAGAAGCTCAACAACCTGGAAGAAGTGGTCGAGGCATATTACACCACCGGGCATTACAGCGTCTTCATTAAGGTCATGTGCCGCTCTATCGACGCCTTGCAACATGTACTTATCAACAAGATTCAGACAATTGATGAAATTCAATCCACTGAAACGCTGATCTCATTGCAGAACCCCATTATGCGTACCATCGTGCCCTGATACTTTTTTACTATCCCCCTATTATCCACAGGTAGATCCCACCAAGATCACAGCGTACAATGTGCCGTCATTCAATCAGGCGGGATCACGCATGTCAGACATTACCCTCATTAGCGGCAGCACACTGGGTAGCGCAGAGTACGTTACCGAGCACCTGGAATCATTGCTGCAACAGGATAATTTCACTACCACGCTACTGCATGGCCCGGAATGGGATGAGGTGACGCCTGAAAATGTGTGGCTGGTGGTCACCTCCACTCACGGCGCTGGCGATCTACCCGATAACCTGCAACCTTTTTATGAAAAGCTGCAGGAAAAACGCCCTGATTTATCCGCTGTCCGTTACGGCGCAATCGGCATCGGTAGCAGCGAGTACGACACCTTCTGTGGTGCGATCGTAAAACTGGATCAGCTATTACAGGATCTCGGCGCGCATCGGATCGGCGATATGTTGAAGATCGACATTACCCAGCATGACATTCCGGAAGATCCGGCTGAGGTCTGGTTGGGATCATGGAAAATTTTACTCAAATAAAATTATTTTTTTCATTAGCCTCTGTGGATAAATGGCTTGAAATGCCGGGTAAAACCCGTAGTTATCCAGATAATAACTGCAGATGCTTTTTTGAGCTGTGTATAATTACCCTTTCAGATCCCAGCTAATACAGACTGGGATCACCGATCATTCACAGCTAATGATCGACAATAACCTATTGATCTTCTTTTTGGATCCCGGCTTATCCACAGCACATGGGGATCCTAATAAGAGATCTAATAAAGAGATCTTTAAATAAAAAAGATCTTTCTTTAACTACCCGACGATCCAACAGACTTGGTCGGCGGCACAAACTTAAGTAGAATCCCCCACCCCAGGGCAAGTAACGATCATTCGCAACCACGCGAGGTGTAGCACCATGTTTTATCCGGATCCTTTTGACGTCATCGTGATCGGTGGCGGTCATGCGGGTACAGAAGCCGCGATGGCTTCTGCCCGAATGGGACGTCAAACCCTTTTACTGACACACAACATTGATACGCTGGGGCAAATGTCCTGTAACCCGGCGATCGGCGGTATTGGGAAAGGGCATCTGGTAAAAGAGATCGATGCGATGGGTGGCCTGATGGCACATGCGATCGATCGTGGTGGCATTCAGTTTAGGATACTAAACTCCAGTAAAGGCCCGGCTGTGCGCGCCACACGCGCTCAGGCTGACCGGGTACTGTATCGTCAGGCTGTGCGTACCGCGCTGGAGAATCAGCCGAACCTAACCCTGTTCCAACAGGCGGTTGAGGATCTGATTGTCGAAAATGATCAGGTCGTTGGTGCGGTAACCCAAATGGGGCTGAAATTCCGCGCTAAAGCGGTGGTGCTAACGGTGGGGACGTTTCTGGACGGCAAGATCCACATCGGGCTGGATAACTACAGCGGCGGGCGAGCAGGCGATCCGCCTTCGATCGCGCTGTCCCACCGTTTACGCGAACTTCCCTTGCGTGTAGGCCGTCTGAAAACCGGTACACCGCCGCGTATTGACGCCCGAACTATCGATTTTAGTGTACTGACCCCACAACATGGTGATGACCCCATGCCGGTGTTTTCCTTCCTGGGGAACGCCAGTGAGCATCCGGCACAGATGCCGTGTTACATCACCCATACCAATGAGCGTACTCATGACGTGATCCGTAACAATCTGGATCGCAGCCCGATGTATGCAGGGGTCATTGAAGGGATCGGTCCACGTTATTGCCCCTCGATTGAAGACAAAGTGATGCGGTTTGCCGATCGCAATGCACACCAGATTTTCCTGGAACCGGAAGGGCTAACCAGTAACGAAATTTACCCGAACGGTATCTCAACCAGTTTGCCGTTCGACGTGCAGTGGCAGATCGTTCGTTCGATGGATGGTATGCAAAATGCACGTATCGTCCGCCCCGGTTATGCCATTGAGTATGACTATTTCGACCCGCGTGATTTAAAACCCACGCTGGAAAGTAAGTTTATCCACAATCTGTTTTTTGCAGGTCAGATCAACGGTACTACCGGCTATGAAGAGGCGGCGGCCCAAGGGATGCTGGCAGGGCTAAACGCGGCTCGTCTGGCGTTTGATCAGGAAGGTTGGACGCCGCGCCGTGATCAAGCTTACATCGGCGTACTGGTGGATGATCTGTGCACGTTGGGAACGAAAGAGCCTTACCGCATGTTTACCTCTCGCGCTGAATACCGCCTGATGCTGCGTGAGGATAATGCTGACCTGCGTTTGACGGCCATTGGCCGCGAATTGGGGATGGTCGATGATGAACGTTGGGCGCGTTTTAATGAGAAACTGGAAAATATCGAAAAAGAACGCCAGCGTCTGCGCGATATTCTGGTTCACCCGAACACGGAAGGCGTAGAGCAGATCAACCGCCTGTTAAAATCACCCTTATCGCGTGAAGCCAACGGTGAAGATCTGCTACGACGCCCTGAAATGGATTATGCCCAACTGACAGCGCTGCCGATGTTTGCCCCTGCTTTGCCTGATGTTCAGGCGACTGAGCAGGTGGAAATTCAGGTCAAATACGAAGGGTACATTGCTCGTCAGCAGGATGAGATCGAAAAGCAACTGCGTAACGAGAACACATTGCTGCCTGCGGATCTGGACTATCGTCAGGTCAGTGGCTTGTCGAACGAAGTGATCGCTAAACTCAACGATCACAAACCGGGGTCGATTGGCCAGGCATCGCGTATTTCAGGCATCACTCCTGCCGCTATCTCAATTCTGCTGGTCTGGCTGAAAAAACAAGGTATGCTGCGCCGCAGCGCCTGACAAAGACCGCTCGCTTATGTTGACGCATGGCCGCTTATCGCGGCCATGTTGCCTTAACCGACAACAGGATTTACTCGTGCTAGAGAAACTCAACAGCCTGCTGCAGCGTGCTGGAATGGCGCTGACCGATCAGCAAAAAAACCAGTTGCTTCAGTATGTAGCGTTACTCCAAAAATGGAACAAAGCCTATAACCTGACATCGGTTCGTGAGCCTGAACAGATGTTGGTTCGGCATATCATGGACAGTCTGGTGGTGGAACCACACCTGTGCGGAAATCGTTTTATCGATGTGGGTACCGGCCCGGGGTTGCCAGGCGTACCGCTGGCGATTGCTCGCCCTGATGCGCATTTTGTCCTGCTGGATAGTCTGGGAAAACGCGTGCGTTTTTTGCGTCAGGTGCAGCATGAGCTGGGTCTGAACAATATTGAGCCGGTACAGAGCCGGGTCGAGGATTTTCCTGCCGAACCCGCGTTTGATGGTGTGATTAGTCGAGCCTTTGCGTCATTGCAAGACATGGTCAACTGGTGCCATCACCTGCCATCCCGTCCACAGGGCCGCTTTTATGCCCTCAAAGGCACGGTGCCGCATGACGAAATGGGATTACTGCCACAAGGTGTCACGGTTGATAAGGTCGTTCCTCTGTCGGTTCCTGAGCTTGACGGGGAGCGGCATCTGGTGGTGCTAAAGCCCAATTAATTTTGTCATTTATCAAAAAAATCATGAATAGTTGTAAACTTTTCATACTGATAGCTCAAAGTGTAATAATGACTTTTATCACTTTTTCGTTCACCGTAATTTTACAACTCGGTGGTATAACCTCTCCGGTTGAGGGAATGAAAGAGGCTTATCAGCAAACTATTTGTATGATTCGGTAAGGGGATTGATGGCCCACTGTGTTAAAAACATGAGAAAAAAATATCCAGATTGTCAATAGATGGTTTTGTGGCAGTATTCGTGTGATTTTGTGGGTGCTTGGTTTTTAAGGTATTGAGATTAATAAATATATCTGGTTTTTTTTACTTAGAGCAAAAAAAAATCAATTTAGATGTAAAAGCCTTAGTTTAATTTTATGTGAGAAATATCACATATTGCTGACGTCAGATGCTTTGGGTTTCTCTAATCAACTTTGGGGATAGTTAGTGAAAATAAGGCTTCGGAAATAAATTTAAATAATCGTTCACCTTTTTGCTACTTATCGATTGAATTCGCATGGATGACCCGTATAATTTGCTCGTTTTTCGCTGCTTGACTCGGTACTGCAAAGGCAGTTTTATACGGTCATTCAGCATACCTCTGAAAAGGTACGGAGAATCATCATGTCTGTATCCCTTTACAGTGGGAAACTCGCCCGGTTATCGCTGTTATTGCAGTTGGCGGTGATTTTTATTGCCGGTGCTGCGTTTTGCGCGGGTGGCTTTAGAGCGGGTGCTTCTGCACTTGCTGGAGGGTTGGCAGCCTGGCTGCCGAGCATGGTGTTTATACTGTTTGCCGTACGGCATCAGGCAGACAAGCCACCGGAAGGTCGGGTAGCCTGGTCGTTTGCCGTTGGCGAAGCGCTGAAAATGCTCTTCACCATCGTGCTATTGGTGGTGGCGTTAGGTGTGTTTCATGCGGCTTTTTTTCCGCTTGGCCTGACGTACTTAGTGGTGCTGATCACGCAGATCGTGGCACCGGCTGTAATTAACCGTTACCGTAGTTAACAACAAAAGGGTAAGAGACATCATGTCTGCATCTACTCCGCAAGAGTATATCGGTCACCACCTGACCCATTTGCAGGTGGGCTCGGGATTCTGGTCGATTAACGTCGACTCGATGTTTTTCTCCGTGGTCCTCGGCGTACTCTTTCTGGCTATCTTCCATAAGGTTGCCAGGACCGCGACCAGTGGCGTACCGGGTAAACTTCAAACGGCGGTCGAACTGGTTGTGGGATTTGTCGATGGCAGTGTTCGCGACATGTTCCACGGGAAGAGCAAACTTATCGCACCATTGGCGTTGACCGTTTTCGTTTGGGTCTTCCTGATGAACCTGATGGATTTGTTGCCTATCGATTTGTTACCGCAAATCTGGGCCCATATCTATAGCGCTCTCGGTCATGACCCTGCCCATGCTTATCTGCGTGTGGTACCTTCCGCTGACGTAAACGTTACGCTGTCCATGGCGCTGGGCGTATTCATTCTGATTCTGTTCTACAGCATCAAGATGAAAGGTGTGGGCGGTTTCGTTAAAGAACTGACCATGCAGCCGTTCAATCACCCTGTGTTTATTCCCATCAACCTGATTCTTGAAGGGGTGAGCCTGCTGTCCAAACCGGTATCTCTTGGTTTGCGACTGTTTGGAAACATGTATGCGGGTGAGTTGATTTTCATCCTTATTGCAGGCTTGTTGCCGTGGTGGTCACAGTGGATTCTGAATGTGCCTTGGGCCATTTTCCACATTCTGATTATCACGCTGCAGGCTTTTATCTTTATGGTTCTGACGGTTGTTTATCTTTCGATGGCATCCGAAGAGCATTAATTTTTCACAACACTACAAACGTTTTAACTGAAACAAACTGGAGACTGTCATGGAAAACCTGAGTATGGATCTGCTGTACATGGCTGCCGCTGTGATGATGGGCCTGGCGGCAATCGGTGCTGCAATCGGTATCGGCATTCTGGGTGGTAAGTTCTTGGAAGGTGCTGCCCGCCAGCCTGACCTGATCCCTCTGCTGCGTACACAGTTCTTTATCGTTATGGGTCTGGTGGATGCTATCCCGATGATCGCGGTAGGTCTGGGTCTGTACGTGATGTTTGCGGTGGCCTAAGCAGGCGTAAGCTTGTCAGGTTAAAGACATCGACTCATTTAACTCATGAAAGAGGCATTGTGCTGTGAATCTTAACGCAACAATCCTCGGCCAGGCCATTGCGTTCGTCCTGTTTGTCTGGTTCTGCATGAAGTATGTATGGCCGCCGATTATGGCAGCCATCGAAAAGCGTCAGAAAGAAATTGCTGACGGTCTTGCTTCTGCTGAACGTGCCAAAAAAGATCTGAACTTAGCGCAGGCCAATGCGACCGACCAACTGAAGAAAGCCAAAGCGGAAGCTCAGGTGATCATCGAGCAGGCAAACAAACAGCGTGCTTTGATTCTGGACGAAGCTAAAGTGGAAGCGGAAGCGGAACGCAACAAAATCGTGGCGCAGGCGCAGGCTGAAATCGAAGCCGAACGCAAACGTGCCCGTGAAGAGTTGCGTAAGCAGGTTGCCATTCTGGCTATTGCCGGTGCCGAGAAAATTATTGAACGTTCCGTGGATGAAGCTGCCAACAGCGACATCGTTGATAAACTGGTCGCTGAACTGTAAGGAGGGAGGGGCTGATGTCTGAATTTGTCACGGTAGCTCGCCCCTACGCCAAAGCAGCTTTTGACTTTGCCGTTGAACACCAGGCGCTTGATCGCTGGCAGCAGATGCTGGCGTTCGCTGCCGAAGTTGCGCGTAATGAACATATTGCCGGCATGCTGGCTGGAGCTATCGCTCCCCAGACCATGGCGCAGACATTCATTACCGTGTGTGGTGAACAACTGGATGAAGCGGGCCAGAACCTGATCCGGGTGATGGCTGAAAACGGACGTTTGCCAGTGCTGCCTGAGGTACTGGAACAGTTTGTTCAATTGCGTGCGGAGCTGGAATCGACCGTGGATGTCGAGGTTATTTCCGCCGCCACGTTGAGCGAGCAGCAGTTGTCAGGGATAACTGCTGCAATGGAACAACGTCTGTCACGTAAAGTGAAGCTGAATTGCAAAATTGATAAGTCTGTTATGGCCGGCGTGGTAATTCGCGCGGGCGATATGGTGATAGACGGCAGTATTCGCGGTCGTCTGGAACGTCTGGCAGACGTCTTGCAGTCTTAAGGGGACTGGAGCATGCAACTGAATTCCACCGAAATCAGTGAACTGATCAAGCAGCGGATTGCTCAGTTCAACGTTGTGAGCGAAGCTCATAACGAAGGTACGATTGTTTCCGTTAGTGACGGGATCATTCGCGTACACGGTCTGGCTGACGTGATGCAGGGTGAAATGATTTCCCTGCCGGGCAACCGTTACGCGATCGCACTGAACCTGGAGCGCGACTCCGTTGGTGCGGTAGTTATGGGTCCGTACGCGGATCTGGCTGAAGGCATGAAGGTTAAATGCACCGGCCGTATTCTGGAAGTACCGGTTGGCCGTGGCCTGTTAGGCCGTGTGGTCAACACGCTGGGTGCACCCATCGACGGTAAAGGTCCGCTGGAACATGATGGCTTCTCTGCCGTAGAAACCATTGCGCCGGGTGTTATCGATCGCCAGTCCGTTGATCAGCCGGTTCAGACCGGTTACAAGTCTGTGGACGCCATGATTCCAATCGGTCGTGGTCAGCGTGAGCTTATCATCGGCGACCGTCAGACCGGTAAAACCGCGCTGGCGATTGATGCCATCATCAACCAGCGTGATTCCGGCATCAAATGTATTTATGTCGCTATCGGCCAGAAAGCGTCCACCATTGCTAACGTGGTGCGTAAACTGGAAGAACACGGTGCGTTGGCCAACACTATTGTTGTAGTGGCAACGGCGTCTGAATCTGCTGCGTTGCAATACCTGGCACCGTATGCCGGTTGCGCCATGGGCGAATACTTCCGTGACCGCGGTGAAGATGCGCTGATCATTTATGATGACCTGTCTAAACAGGCTGTCGCTTATCGTCAGATTTCCCTGTTGCTTCGTCGTCCGCCTGGTCGTGAAGCGTATCCGGGTGACGTATTCTATCTGCACTCCCGTCTGCTGGAGCGTGCTGCGCGTGTTAACGCCGAGTACGTGGAAGCCTTCACTAAAGGTGAAGTGAAAGGACAAACCGGTTCTTTGACTGCTCTGCCGATCATCGAAACGCAGGCTGGCGACGTATCCGCGTTCGTTCCGACCAACGTTATCTCGATTACCGATGGTCAGATCTTCCTGGAATCCAACCTGTTCAACTCTGGTATTCGTCCGGCGGTTAACCCAGGGATTTCCGTATCCCGTGTGGGTGGTGCTGCACAGACCAAGATCATGAAGAAACTGTCCGGTGGTATTCGTACCGCGCTGGCACAGTACCGCGAGCTGGCGGCGTTCTCCCAGTTTGCCTCTGATCTGGACGATGCAACCCGTAAACAGCTGAGCCACGGTCAGAAAGTGACCGAGTTGCTGAAACAGAAACAGTATGCGCCGATGTCTGTTGCGCAGCAGTCTCTGGTGCTGTTCGCGGCAGAACGTGGTTATCTGGAAGACGTTGAACTGGCGAAAGTCGGCAGCTTCGAAGCCGCACTGCTGGCTTACGCCAGCCGTGAGCACGGCGAGCTTCTGCAGCAGATCGACCAGACTGGTGCTTATAACGATGAGATCGAGGGTAAATTCAAAGGCATCCTCGATACCTTTAAGGCAACCCAGTCCTGGTAACGCCCCGTGGCCTGCCTTAACGGCAGGCCGCTAGGCATTGAGGAGAAGCTAAGATGGCCGGCGCAAAAGAGATACGTAGTAAGATCGGAAGCGTCCAGAACACGCAGAAGATCACCAAAGCGATGGAAATGGTCGCCGCTTCCAAAATGCGTAAATCGCAGGATCGTATGGCGGCCAGCCGTCCTTATGCGGAAACCATACGCAAAGTGATTGGTCACCTTGCGTTAGGGAATCTGGAATATAAACACCCGTACCTGGAAGAGCGTGACGTTAAGCGTGTCGGGTATCTGGTGGTGTCTACCGACCGTGGCCTGTGCGGCGGCCTGAACATTAACCTGTTCAAGAAGCTGCTGGGTGATATGAAAGCCTGGAACGAAAAAGGCGCCGAGGTTGATCTGGCGATGATTGGTTCTAAAGGTGTTTCTTTCTTCGGTTCTGTAGGCGCAAACATTGTTGCTCAGGTTACCGGCATGGGGGATAACCCTTCGCTATCCGAATTGATCGGGCCGGTGAAAGTCATGCTGCAGGCCTACGACGAAGGTCGTCTGGACAAACTGTACGTGGTGAGCAACAAGTTCATCAATACCATGTCTCAGGTTCCACAAGTTGTTCAGCTGCTGCCATTGCCCCCGGCAGAAGAAGGCGAGCTGACGAAGAAATCCTGGGATTACCTGTATGAACCCGATCCTAAGTCGCTACTGGATACCCTGTTGCGCCGCTATGTGGAGTCTCAGGTTTATCAGGGCGTCGTAGAAAACCTGGCCAGTGAACAGGCCGCGCGAATGGTAGCGATGAAAGCCGCAACAGATAACGGCGGCAACCTGATCAAAGAGCTGCAGTTGGTTTACAACAAGGCTCGTCAGGCAAGCATCACTCAGGAACTCACCGAAATCGTATCGGGAGCCTCCGCGGTTTAAATCAGGTTTTACGAATTACGTATTGTCGAATTACGTAGAGGATTCAAGATGGCTACTGGAAAGATTATCCAGGTAATCGGCGCCGTGGTGGACGTCGAGTTCCCTCAGGAAGCCGTACCGAATGTGTACGATGCGATTGAGGTAGAGAACGGGGCTGAGAAACTGGTGCTGGAAGTGCAGCAGCAGTTAGGTGGCGGCCTGGTTCGTTGTATTGCAATGGGTTCTTCCGACGGCCTGCGCCGTGGTTTGAAAGTCACTAACCTGGCGCACCCGATCGAAGTACCGGTTGGTAAAGCGACGCTGGGTCGTATCATGAACGTACTGGGTCAGCCGGTCGACATGAAAGGACCGATTGGCGAAGAAGAGCGCTGGGCAATTCACCGTGCGGCTCCGACGTACGAAGAACTGTCCAACTCCCAGGAACTGCTGGAAACCGGTATCAAGGTTATCGACCTGATTTGTCCGTTCGCTAAAGGCGGTAAAGTTGGTCTGTTCGGTGGTGCGGGTGTAGGTAAAACCGTAAACATGATGGAGCTGATTCGTAATATCGCGATTGAGCACTCCGGTTACTCTGTGTTTGCGGGCGTGGGCGAGCGTACCCGTGAAGGTAACGACTTCTACCACGAAATGACCGACTCCAACGTTATCGACAAAGTATCGCTGGTGTATGGCCAGATGAACGAGCCGCCGGGTAGCCGTCTGCGCGTGGCGCTGACCGGTCTGACCATGGCGGAAAAATTCCGTGACGAAGGTCGTGACGTTCTGCTGTTCGTGGATAACATCTACCGTTATACCCTGGCGGGGACGGAAGTATCTGCACTGCTGGGTCGTATGCCGTCCGCGGTAGGCTACCAGCCGACGCTGGCAGAAGAAATGGGTGTGTTGCAGGAGCGTATTACCTCCACCAAGACTGGTTCAATCACGTCTATCCAGGCCGTTTACGTGCCTGCGGATGACTTGACTGACCCGTCACCGGCAACCACCTTTGCGCACCTGGACTCGACAGTAACACTGAGCCGCCAGATCGCCTCTCTGGGTATCTACCCGGCCGTTGACCCGCTGGATTCCACCAGCCGTCAGCTGGATCCGCTGATCGTGGGTCAGGAGCACTACGATGTGGCGCGTGGTGTGCAGTCTATTCTGCAGCGTTACCAGGAACTGAAGGATATCATCGCGATTCTGGGTATGGACGAGCTGTCTGAAGAAGACAAGCTGGTGGTATCCCGTGCACGTAAGATCCAGCGCTTCCTGTCTCAGCCGTTCTTCGTAGCTGAAGTATTTACCGGTTCTCCGGGTAAATACGTGACTCTGAAAGACACCATCCGTGGCTTCAAAGGCATTATGGAAGGCGAATACGACCACCTGCCGGAACAGGCGTTCTACATGGTTGGTTCCATTGATGAAGTAGTGGAAAAAGCCAAGAAACTGTAACGCCTTGATAGGAGGGTGATATGGCTGCTATGACTTACCATCTGGATGTCGTTAGTGCGGAACAGGCAATGTTTTCCGGTCTGGTGCAGAAGATCCAGGTGACCGGTAGCGAAGGCGAACTGGGAATCTATCCTGGCCACGCCCCCCTGCTCACGGCCATTAAGCCTGGTATGGTGCGCATTGTTAAACAGCACGGCGAAGAAGAGTATATCTACCTGTCCGGTGGTATCCTTGAGGTACAACCGAATATGGTGACCGTGCTGTCCGATACCGCCATTCGTGGGCAGGATCTTGATGAAGCGCGTGCGCTGGAAGCGAAACGCAGAGCCGAAGAGCATATTCGCAATTCACACGGTGATGTGGATTATGCTCAAGCCTCTGCTGATTTGGCAAAAGCCATCGCCAAACTGCGCGTCATTGAGCTGACCAAAAAAGCGATGTAACAGATGCTGATGTAACTATCATGCAGATGTAAAAAAGCCAGCTGATTCAAGCTGGCTTTTTTTATGGTTGGAAAAAAGACGGAAAGACGGATGGGAAGGCCCCGCCTCTCTGTTTTCACCCGTTCGGCGTTATTTCTTTTTCAGAAAATCACCCAACTGCAAATTGCCTTTTTCATCACGGCTGAATACCGCCGGTATCGCGACAGATTTATAATTCGCCGTCGTGATCTCTTTTCCTTCGCTGTTGAGCGAATGGTTATTTTTGATGAAATAGTTGCTGGCATCTACCCTGCCGACGACGGCGTCATCATATTTGCCTGGGCGGGTGCGCAGTGAGATATTGTTTTTGAAAATACCTTGTTTTTCCGGGCCATAGTAAGGGCTTGGCCGGAAGATAAAGTTAAAGCGCACGTTATCCAGCGCGATATTGTTGGTGACCTGTAGTGCGCCGGGGTTGAAGTTGTCGCTAAACCCGTCCATGTGGTTACCGATAGCTATGCTATTTTTCACCTGATGCGCGACAGGCTGGCCTTCACCACCCAGCTTGAAGCCATTGCTGGTATTGTTGAGCGAGACGGAGTTCTCGATCAACACCGCGCCATTCGGGCCATCCTCAATTTTGTTGAACAGGTCGAAACCGTCATCAACGTTATCATGGGAGAAGGCACCGCGAATGACGTTACCCTCGCCAACCCGCATTTTTATTGCGAAACCATCGGCGTCTTTTTTACTCGGGTCCTGATTACTGTGGGATTCTGAATTCAGGATCAGGTTATAACTGGCCCATAACGGACGACCCACGTTATCGCTGGATGAAACCTGAATACCGGTATTATCGCAGTGGTGTGCCAGTACCCGTTCAATCTGGTTGTGGCTGCCTTCAATGCGGAAACTCTTCCCGGTGATTTCGATCCCTTTGATTTTCCAGTAGCTGGCGTTGAGTTGCAGGCCGTGGAAAACCGCTTTTTTGTCTGCCGGCATCAGCGTTTTAATGCCTCTGGCGTTACCGCTGGCACTGACCGGGATAACGGTCGCGCTGTAATCGCCATCCATCAGCCATACTGTGCCGCCAGCAGGTAACGCATTAATGGCTGTTTTAATATCCAATGGTGCGTTTTTGCTGCCGTTGTTGCCAGCGTTACCTTCCGGGGAGACATACAGATTTTTGGCGTCGGCCAGCGTGATTTTTTCTACACTGAACGAGGTGTCTTTTGCGGTTTTGTCTTCACCTTCTTCAGGAATGTAGACCAGTTTGAACTCTGATTTTGGCTGCGTCAGCCTGGTTGTCAGAGAAAAATAATCTCCGGCGCGAACATGTTGCGGTTTACCCAACGATTTGCCGCTTTGGAATACTTCAATCGTTCCGTTGTAATTCACCCGCGCCTGTACCGGATAGGTATCACCGGTAGAAAGCGAGGAAGAAGCAACCTGCAACAACGGTGCCGTGGTTTCAGCTTTGAATGGCGCGGAAGGTATCGTGTTGGCTGGACTGGTGGTCAGACTGGCGTTACTGATGGTTATTTTCGCATTACGGGAGGCGAAGAATCCCACATAGTAGTGGCTTTTGTCTTGTTGAGTAACGAGATCCGCCCCTTTTATGGTTTTACTGACCCACTGGTCGCTGCCTTTGGGTGCATAAGCGGTGATGAAGCCATCGTTGGTGCGTTCCAGTTTCAGACGAAATGTTGAGGTCTGCTCCAGGTTAATTTTTTCCTGATAACTGGTACGGGTAATTTCTGCGTTGGTATTACCCCAGGGTTGTGTCACGCCATCGCGGCTAATGAGCTGCATTTTCACATCGGTTTTCGATTTTTTGTCCTGCGTCATGATGGCGTTCATCACCATGTTCGACGCCGCTGGAAACTCTTCATACCCTTCTTTCAATGGTTCCTGCCGGGGGACGCCAAGGATATCGCGAACTAACAGACCGGCCCCTTCCTGGGCATTGGGTTTGGCGTCGTTTTCCGGCCCGAACTGATCGACGGTGACGTCAGATTGCAATGTGAAATTCACATTGGCAGGCAATTGGGTATAGAAAAAGGTCAGGCCGTCATGGGTGTTGGCGATTTTTCCTCCCCGACTTTCGATAGTAACCGGAGAAGCCAGACTGGCTTTATCATTAACAGTCAGCTTTTTACCGTTGATAATAACGTCGTTAACGCCGACTTTTCCCGGCAATACGTTGGTGGCGAAGTTCACATCGGTAGACTGACCAAACGCGATGCTGTGCCACACTGGTGCGGTATCCTGAGTGGTGGCAAAGGCGGTGTGGGAACCCAGAAGCAAAAGCGAATTAAGGGCGACAGAGAGTAACCCCGAAGTAGCGTATTTCATATTTTCCCCATCATTATTTGTTTTGAGCGGCGCATTATCTCAAAAAATGAAACGTCGTTTCTTTTGTTGCCTCACAAACTGAGTGATGAAATTCACTTAATGAAACAATTAGTTTCATTTTGTTGTATGTGTCTCGGTTCGATGAAATGATCGCTCGCTGTTATTCCATTTACAGACTCTGGTTATTGCAGGAGATGCTGAGGGTGGGAACGTTTCGCGTTACCTGAATCCTGCCGGGTTGAGTAAACTCACGTTAATACGTTTTTTCAGCCTGGAGTAGGCGTTGGGACGTATTTTTTGCTGAAAAATATGTAGTAATCCGGTGTAATAACGGGTTTACTTTCGTTCGTCCGTACTCAATCGGACACCATTCAGTTTTTAGTCAGGATGCCTATGTCAAACAGTGCAATGAGCGTGGTTATCCTTGCCGCCGGCAAGGGAACCCGCATGTATTCCGATCTTCCCAAAGTGCTTCACCCTCTGGCGGGTAAACCAATTGTTCAGCATGTGATCGATGCGGCGAAGGGTGTTGGTGCCCGGTGTATTCACCTGGTGTACGGACACGGTGCGGACCTGATTCGCGAAACGCTGACGGAAACATCGCTGAATTGGGTATTGCAAGCCGAGCAGTTGGGAACGGGCCATGCGGTGCAACAAGCGGCAGATGGGTTTGACGATAACGAAGACATTCTGATTCTGTACGGCGATGTGCCGTTAATTTCTCCTGCCACGTTGCAGCGCCTGGCCGCCGCCAAACCGCAAGGCGGGATTGGCTTGCTGACCGTCAATCTGGCTGACCCTACCGGTTATGGCCGTATTGTGCGTGAGAACGGCGACGTGGTGGGGATTGTGGAACATAAAGATGCCACCGAGCAGCAGCGTACCATTACGGAAATCAACACCGGTATTTTGGTGGCCGGTGGCCGTGATTTGAAGCGTTGGTTAAGCCAGCTCAATAATCACAATGTACAGGGTGAATATTATCTTACCGATATCATCGCCATGGCGTCGCAGGAAGGGCAGCGGGTGGTGGCGGTACATCCGTCGCGTCTGAGTGAAGTGGAAGGCATCAATAACCGTCTGCAACTGGCAACGCTGGAGCGCACTTACCAGCGCGAACAGGCGGAGCAGTTGTTGCTGGCGGGGGTCATGCTGCTGGATCCAGCCCGTTTTGATTTACGTGGCGAACTGGTACACGGGCGTGACGTGACTATCGACACCAACGTCATTCTGGAAGGCCGGGTGACGCTGGGTAATCGGGTGAAAATTGGTGCGGGCTGTGTAATCAAAAACAGTGAGATCGGTGATGATTGCGAACTCAGCCCGTACACCGTGGTGGAAAATGCGGTGTTGCAAGCGCGTTGTACCGTTGGGCCGTTCGCCCGCCTGCGTCCCGGTGCGGTGCTGGAAGAAGAAGCGCATGTCGGCAATTTCGTCGAATTGAAAAAAGCGCGTCTTGGCAAAGGGTCGAAAGCCGGTCATCTGACGTACCTTGGCGATGCGGACATTGGCTCTGGTGTGAATATTGGTGCGGGTGTGATTACCTGTAACTACGATGGCGCTAATAAGCACCAGACGGTGATTGGCGATGATGTGTTTGTCGGTTCGGATAGTCAGCTGATAGCGCCTGTTAAGGTGGCTAATGGCGCGACTATTGGGGCTGGGACTACCGTCACCCGTGAGGTGGGGGAAAATGAGCTGGTTATTAGCCGTGTTAAGCAAACCCATATCAGCGGCTGGAAACGCCCGGTGAAGAAAAAATAAGGGTCTTACTCCCTTGGATTCGGTTTTCTGCGCAGGCGCATGAAGGCGTACCGATCCGAGGGAGAACACGTCTTGATATAAGACGGTTTTGCCCTGTGTTCCCTGAGGGAATTCAGGTCAAAACATAAAAATCCCCACTCTCTACAAGGCTCGGGGAACCCGGAAAAAACCGGAACAATCAGGTCTAAAGACATCGTGGTGACACAATATGTCACGTTTACAGGAATACAACCGATGTGTGGAATTGTAGGCGCTGTTGCGCAACGAGATATTGCTGAGATCCTGCTAGAGGGGCTACGCCGCCTCGAGTACCGTGGTTATGACTCTGCCGGTCTGGCGGTGGTGAATAGTGAAGGGACGGTGTCCCGCCTGCGTCGTCTGGGCAAAGTGCAGGTGCTGGCTCAGGCGGCGGAAGAGCATCCGCTGTTGGGCGGAACCGGCATTGCCCACACCCGTTGGGCGACCCACGGTGAACCGTCTGAGCAGAATGCTCACCCGCATGTGTCCGGCGACATTATTGTGGTGCACAACGGTATCATTGAAAACCATGAGCCGCTGCGCGAGTTACTGGTATCCCGTGGCTATCATTTTGTTTCCGAAACAGATACGGAAGTGGTGGCCCATCTGGTGCACTGGGAACAGCAGCAAAACGGCGGTTCGTTGCTGGATATTGTACAGCGCGTGATCCCACAACTGCGCGGTGCGTATGGCATGGTTCTGATGGATAGCCGTGACCCCAGCGTACTGGTTGCTGCACGCTCTGGTAGCCCGTTGGTGATTGGCCGTGGTGTCGGTGAAAACTTTATTGCTTCCGACCAGTTGGCATTGCTGCCGGTAACCCGTCGCTTCATCTTTCTGGAAGAAGGTGACATCGCCGAAGTCACGCGTCGTACCGTGCGCATCGTCAACCGCCAGGGGCAGGACGTTGAACGCGAAGAAATTGAATCAAAGGTACAGTACGATGCCGGCGATAAAGGCGCGTACCGTCACTACATGCAAAAAGAGATCTACGAGCAGCCGATGGCCATCAAAAACACCCTGGAAGGGCGTTTTAGTCACGGCGAGATCAACCTGTCCGAGTTAGGCCCGCAAGCGGATGCGCTGCTGGCACAGGTTCAGCATATTCAGATTATTGCCTGCGGTACGTCTTATAACTCTGGCATGGTGTCGCGTTACTGGTTTGAGTCGCTGGCAGGGATTCCGTGTGATGTGGAAATCGCCTCAGAATTCCGCTATCGCAAACCGGCGGTCCGCCCCAATAGCCTGATGATTACCCTGTCCCAATCCGGTGAAACGGCTGATACGCTGGCGGCATTGCGTTTGTCGAAAGAACTGGGGTATCTGGGGTCGCTGGCGATTTGTAACGTAGCGGGTTCGTCGCTGGTGCGTGAATCAGATCTGGCGCTGATGACCCGTGCTGGTACCGAAATCGGTGTGGCATCCACCAAGGCATTCACGACACAATTGACGGTGTTGCTGATGCTGGTGGCGCGCATCGGTCGCTTGCGTGGTATGGAAGCCCGTATCGAGCAAGATATCGTGCATGCGTTGCAGGCATTACCGGCGCGTATCGAACAGATGCTGTCGCAAGACAAGCTGATCGAATCGCTGGCGGAAGGTTTCTCCGATAAACATCACGCATTGTTCCTGGGCCGCGGCGACCAGTATCCGATTGCGATGGAAGGGGCGCTCAAACTCAAGGAGATTTCCTACATCCATGCGGAAGCTTATGCCGCAGGTGAGCTGAAACACGGGCCGCTGGCGTTGATCGATGCCGATATGCCAGTCGTCGTGGTCGCACCCAACAACGACCTGTTGGAAAAACTGAAATCCAACATCGAGGAAGTGCGTGCACGTGGCGGCGAACTTTACGTGTTTGCTGATGAACAGGCTGGGTTCACCTCCGATAGCGATATGATGAAGATTATCCAGTTGCCGCACGTAGAAGAAGTGATTGCACCGATCTTCTATACCGTGCCGTTGCAACTGCTGTCTTACCATGTTGCCTTAATTAAAGGCACCGATGTAGACCAGCCGCGCAACCTGGCGAAATCGGTGACGGTGGAGTAAAAGGGCAGATAGTATTTAATCTTGACCCGAAAAACATATATCAAAAGCCCTGGGGTTCTATCTCAGGGCTTTTTTCATTGTATTTTAGAATGAAAGTACGACGACTCAATCAATACCTTTTATTTCCACACCACCCGATTGCGGCCTGCGTTTTTCGCTTCGTACAGGGCATCATCGGCCCGTTTCATGTCGCTTTCAAAGTTGTCTTTCAGGTTTTGAACATGGCGGTGCTTGATAAAGGTGGCACCGATACTGATAGTAAAATGGAAAGAATAACCGTCGACGGTGAATAGGGTATTTTCCACTTCGATACGGATGCCGTTCATAATGGCATCCACATTATCGGGATTGGCGTGATGCATAATCAGGCCGAATTCTTCGCCCCCCAACCGGGCAACAAAGTCATCAGTACGTAGTTTACTGGTAATGATTTCTGCCAGGCGACAGATCGCCACATCACCGACGTGGTGACCGTACTGATCATTAACCTTTTTGAAGAAGTCGATATCGATAATCGCCAGCGCGGTATTTTTCTCGTTGTTACGGTAGCACTTTTCCGCTTCCAGAATATAAGCGCGTCGGTTGTGGATACCGGTCAGCGGGTCTGTATTCGCCATTTCCAGCAGTTTGGCTTCCAGCTCTTCTCTGGCGCGCTGGGTTTCAAGCGCGTAGAACAGTGAGCCCAGTGTATCCACGAACGGGCTGAGAAAGCGCAATTGCTGTTCATTGTAGCCGTCAAAGCGGTTACCCAATCCGATCATGCCGACCACTTCATCACGGAAATAGATGGGTAAGCCCATAAATTGACGCAGGATGGGATGGCCTTTCGGCACGCCGCGCGAGGCGGAATGTGTGCGTGGTGAGTTAGTGATCACCGGTTTGCCGGTGATCACTACATGTCCGAACAGGTTATCCAGGCTGGTGAACTGCAAATTGTTTTGCAGGAACGTGTCGTAAGAGTTTTTACTGTCGCCGTTCCAACTGACATTGGAAATCGCGACGATGTGCAGCACTTTCTTATTATCGTGCTCTCTGACCTGGCCGATGAAACCAAACTCTGACGCCGAAATAGAGAGCAGGTCGTCAAAGATGGACATGCAGGCCTCCTGAATATCCGTTTTTTCCAGAAAGATCTTTTGCGCACGGTTAATCAATTCCAGCAGGCGTTTATCCGCCTCTTCCTGCAATTCTTTGTTTTTCTTTTCCGTGATATCACGATGGGTACCGGCAACCCGAATCGGTTTGCCTTTTTCGTTGTATTCCACCACTTTGCCGTAGGTTTCAATCCATACCCAATCGCCTTTACTATGGCGCATCCGGTATTGTTCATTGATTAGCGTCGTCTGGCCGGTGGCGCAGGCTTCCGCCGCGCGTACCATGTTTTCCCGATCCAGTGGATGCATTAATTGCTGCCAGTAGTCCAGTGAGGAGTCGAACTGGTCTTGTGTGATCCCCATCATTTCACACCATTGTTTATTAACGCGAATGGTGTGCCGTCCTAAATCCCAGTCCCAGGTGCCAAGGCTGGATGACTCCAGTACCAGTCGCATCTGATTATTGGTATCCACCAGCAGTTTTTGCAGGTATTTCTGGTGAGAGTTATCGATCAGCAATGCCTGTACATGGCTCAGTTTGCCATTGTGATGGTAATTGGCGGTGGAAAGCTGTCGAATCCACAAGGTTTTTCCCCCGGGCGACAAAAAGCGGTATTCACATTCCAGATTGGCCACCCCTTTTTTATGGTTATCCAGTACAAATAACAGATTCTCGTAATCATCTGGGTGGACATAGCTTTCCATCATCGCGCAGTGGTGGCGGATTTCTTCTTTGCTGACACCCAGCACATGCTGCGCGTTGGGCGAGATATAGGAAATGTGCAGCATATTGTCCTGCTGCCAGTTGACGAGCACCACGGATGAGTTATTCAGCAGTTGGATTTCCTGCTCCCGATATAACCGTGCATTCTGCAACTTAAACAGGAATTCGGTGGTGCTGGCAACGAAAGCGGCGGTTTCGCGCGTCGTCTCATCAAGGATGCGCGGCTGATAGTCAATGGCGGCCAGCGAGCCGACGACAACCTCGTCGAGCACCAGAGGAATACCAAAGTAGCTGCGGATATGCGGGGCTCCGGTCACTAATGGATGTTGGCAAAACAGGTTATTCGTCAGGGTATCTGACACAAACACGGTGGTAGCGCTGGCAATCACCGTGTTGCAAAACGCCAGATCCCGGTCGGTGCATTCAATATCGATACCTTCGCTGAAAATCAGCCACTGCTTATCCTGGTCGATAATCGAAATAAAGGCAGCGGGAAAATTCAGTATGCGTGTAAATAAAATGACCTGGTTTTGAAACGATTGCTGTAAGCCTAAGTCAAGCAAATGATACTCATTGATTTTCGCGACGCGCTGCTCGTCGGCGTTATATTTTTTCATTGTCACTGTTCCTGTAAATATAAATAAAATCAGTGCATTGTTTCCTGGTGCCAGAACAGAAAAACGCGACTATTAGGTTCGGTGATAAAAGCGTGAAAACATCCTGTAGGGGAGTGGGGTCCTGACGTGAGAGCGTGTTTTTTCAATTATATATCTGAGTATAGAACAGGTTTTTTTATCGCCAGTGGAGATCGAGACTGGGAAGAAACAAAAATCAGGCGATGACATAAATCGGTGATGCAGGCGGCGTAAACTGAAGGCAGATAACACAACGATTACGTGTGGTGTGCTGTTCTTGTTTGTGACACGGCGTCATTTTCTGGTTTAGGGGGAATGCTGGAAAAAGAGCGTGGACGCAGAGGGTGATAAACGCACTAATGTGTGATTTTTCCTTAATTATCAATGTGTATTAATGTTCCGCCGACCTGCTTTTATTGAGCGCTACCCCCGTATGATTCGCTGAATCTGACTCGCCTGTCACATAACTGTCATATTGCGTACATTTTACTGTCACTGAATTGACCTATTTTCTCCACCAGCAAACTACACTCTGATTAAACAATAGCTCCGGGTCTACACGTTTAGGTATCCCACAGGAGGGATTATGAAACTCATGCGTACCACTATTGCCAGTATTGTTGCAGCAAGTTTTTCTCTGACGGCGGTTTCTGCGTTTGCCGCAGCAAATATTACCGGTGCTGGTGGCACTTTCCCTGCCCCGGTTTACACAAAGTGGGCTGACTCTTACGAAAAAGAAACCGGTAACAAAGTTAACTATCAGGGTATCGGTTCTTCCGGTGGCGTGAAACAGATTCTGGCTAAAACCGTTGATTTCGGTGCGTCAGATGCCCCGCTGGAAGATGCCAAACTGACCCAGGAAGGTTTGATTCAGTTCCCGACTGTTATCGGTGGTGTGGTACTGGCGGTGAACCTGCCGGGCGTGAAATCCGGTGAACTGACGCTGGACGGTAAAACGCTGGGCGACATCTACCTGGGCAAGATCAAAAAATGGAATGACGAAGCCATCGCCAAACTGAACCCGGGCGTGAAACTGCCGGATCAGGATATCGCTGTGGTACGTCGTGCCGACGGTTCTGGTACGTCCTACGTGTTCACCAGCTATCTGGCGAAAGTGAACAGCGAGTGGAAAGAGAAGATTGGTGCGGGCAATACCGTTAACTGGCCGACCGGTCTGGGTGGTAAAGGTAACGACGGTATCGCTGCGTTTGTTCAGCGTCTGCCGGGGTCTATCGGCTACGTTGAGTACGCTTACGCCAAACAGAATAACCTGACCTACACCAAGCTGGTTTCTGCTGATGGCAAAGCGGTCACCCCGACGGAAGTGTCTTTCAGCAACGCGGCTAAAGGCGCTGACTGGAGCAAGTCTTTTGCTCAGGACCTGACCAACCAGAAAGGCGACAACGCGTGGCCGATTACCACCACCACGTTCATCCTGATGTACAAGAAGCAGGATAAACCTGAGCAGGGCAAAGAAGTGCTGAAGTTCTTTGACTGGGCTTACAACAAAGGTGGCGCACAGGCGAAAGCACTGGACTACGCTACCCTGCCGAATGAAGTGGTTGCGCAAATTCGCGCTGCCTGGAAAAGCCAGGTGAAAGACAGCAGTGATAAAGCGCTGTACTGATTGCGCTTAGCCGGATCGGTTGTGTGAGTATCGAGAGGTGGATAAACCGGAAACGGGGTATCCACCTCTGACATTGGTTGGGGGCTCCCCCAATTATCGCAAAGACGTAGTTATCTGAAAGAAGAGAGACGTATGGCTGAGCAAAAGCCAACTATTACACCTCCGGGAAAACAGGGCGACATACTGTTCGGGGCGCTGGTCAGACTGGCGGCCCTGTTGACGTTGCTGCTGCTGGGCGGAATTATCGTTTCCCTGATTTTTGCCTCATGGCCAAGCATCAAAACGTTTGGTTTCTCCTTTCTGTGGACCAAAGAGTGGGATGCGCCCGCCGGACAATTTGGCGCACTGGTACCGATTTACGGCACCATCGTGACCTCGCTGATCGCGCTGATTATCGCCATCCCCATCAGTTTCGGTATCGCATTGTTCCTGACAGAACTGGCGCCAGGCTGGCTGAAACGTCCGCTGGGTGTGGCTATCGAATTGCTGGCCGCTATCCCCAGCATCGTGTACGGCATGTGGGGGTTGTTCGTGTTTGCCCCGCTGTTCGCTAAATATTTCCAACAGCCGGTGGGTAGCGTGCTCTCCAGTATTCCGCTGGTCGGCACGCTGTTTTCCGGTCCGGCGTTCGGTATCGGTATTCTGGCCGCCGGGGTGATTCTGGCTATCATGATAATCCCCTACATTGCCGCGGTGATGCGCGATGTGTTCGAGCAAACGCCGGTGATGATGAAAGAGTCGGCGTATGGCATCGGTTGTACCACCTGGGAAGTTATCTGGCACATCGTGTTGCCGTTCACCAAAAACGGTGTGATTGGCGGCGTGATGCTGGGACTGGGCCGTGCGTTGGGTGAAACCATGGCGGTGACGTTTATCATCGGCAACACGTACCAGTTTGATAGTTTCTCGCTTTATATGCCGGGCAACAGTATCACCTCTGCGCTGGCTAACGAATTTGCCGAAGCGGATACCGGGTTACATACCGCTGCGTTGATGGAGCTGGGCCTGATCCTGTTTGTGATTACGTTTATCGTGCTGGCCTGTTCGAAGCTGATGATCATGCGTCTGGCTAAAAACGAAGGAGCACGCTAATGGCAAGCATTGGTATTGAAAACCGTTCTGACACGATGGAAACCCGCCGCAAGATGCAGGCCTGGCGTCGCCAGAAAAACCGCGTCGCGCTGTTTTTGTCGATGCTGACCATGGCGTTTGGCTTGTTCTGGCTGGTGTGGATTCTGATGTCCACCGTGACTAAAGGCATTGACGGCATGTCGCTGTCGCTGTTTACCGAAATGACGCCGCCGCCGAATACGGCGGGTGGTGGTTTGGCCAACGCGATTGTCGGCAGTGGGCTGTTAATTCTGTGGTCAACCTTGTTTGGCACGCCGCTGGGGATTCTGGCGGGCGTCTACCTGGCGGAGTACGGCCGCAAGTCGCTGATCGCGGAAGTAATTCGCTTTATTAACGACATCCTGCTGTCGGCACCGTCGATTGTGGTGGGGCTGTTCGTCTACACGCTGGTCGTGGCCAAGATGGAACACTTCTCTGGCTGGGCCGGGGTGATTGCGCTGGCGCTGTTGCAGGTGCCTATCGTTATCCGTACCACGGAAAACATGCTGAAACTGGTGCCGGATAGTCTGCGTGAAGCGGCTTACGCACTGGGGACGCCGAAATGGAAGATGATCTCGGCCATTACCCTGAAAGCGTCGGTATCCGGCATCATCACCGGGGTGTTGCTGGCGGTAGCGCGTATCGCCGGGGAAACCGCACCGCTGCTGTTTACCTCGCTGTCGAACCAGTTCTGGAGTACGGATCTGATGCAGCCGATCGCCAACCTGCCGGTCACCATCTTTAAATTTGCGATGAGTCCGTTTAAAGAGTGGCAAGGGCTGGCGTGGGCCGGGGTATTGCTGATTACCCTGTGTGTGCTGGTGCTGAACATTCTGGCGCGTGTGCTGTTCGCCAAAAAATCACATTAACAGCGCGCTAAAAAGACACCTTAATAACGCAACATTAAATGAATATCCGGGCGTCGCACAGGCGGCGTTCGCCAGAAGAGAGAAGTCTTGATGAGTATGGTCACAGAGACATCCGCCAGCAAAATCCAGGTGCGCAATCTGAACTTCTATTATGGAAAATTTCATGCGCTGAAAAACATCACGCTGGATATTGCCAAAAATCAGGTGACGGCTTTTATCGGGCCGTCGGGGTGCGGTAAATCTACCTTGCTGCGTACCCTGAATAAAATGTATCAGCTCTACCCTGAGCAGCGTGCCGAAGGCGATATTCTGCTGGATGGCAACAATATTCTGACCGATAGCCAGGATATCGCGTTGCTGCGCGCCAAGGTGGGCATGGTGTTCCAGAAGCCGACGCCGTTTCCGATGTCTATTTACGACAATATTGCCTTTGGGGTGAAGCTGTTTGAAAAGCTATCGCGTGCAGAGATGGACGAGCGTGTCCAGTGGGCGCTGACCAAAGCGGCACTGTGGCAGGAAACCAAGGATAAGTTGCACCAGAGCGGTTACAGCTTGTCTGGCGGTCAACAGCAGCGTTTGTGTATCGCCCGCGGCATTGCCATTCGTCCAGACGTTCTGCTGCTGGATGAACCCTGTTCGGCGCTGGACCCGATCTCTACCGGCCGCATCGAAGAGCTGATTTCTGAATTAAAGAAAGACTATACCGTGGTGATCGTGACGCATAACATGCAACAGGCAGCGCGTTGTTCCGACCATACGGCGTTTATGTATCTGGGCGAGCTGATTGAGTTCAGTGATACCGATACTCTGTTTACCGCGCCACGGCAGAAACAGACCGAAGATTACATCACCGGTCGTTACGGTTGATTACGGGAGTATCATGGACAATCTCAATCTAAACAAACATATTTCCGGTCAGTTTAATGCCGAGCTGGAAAGCATCCGCACCCAGGTGATGACCATGGGCGGGCTGGTGGAACAGCAACTGACCGACGCCATCACCGCGATGCATAACCGCGACGCGGAACTGGCGCAGCGTGTCATTGAAGGTGACTCAAAAGTGAACATGATGGAAGTGGCTATCGACGAGGCGTGCGTGCGTATTATCGCCAAGCGCCAGCCGACGGCCAGTGACTTGCGTCTGGTCATGGCGATCATCAAGACGATTTCCGAGCTGGAGCGTATCGGCGATGTGGCGGATAAAATCTGCCGTACTGCGCTGGAGAAGTTCTCTCACCAGCATCAGCCGCTGCTGGTGAGCCTGGAGTCGCTGGGTAACCACACCGTGCAGATGCTGCACGATGTGCTGGACGCGTTTGCCCGTATGGATCTGGATGAAGCCAAACGCATCTACATGGAAGACAAGAAGGTGGATAAAGAGTACGAAGGCATTGTGCGTCAGTTAATGACCCACATGATGGAAGACTCTCGCACCATTCCCAGCGTACTGACCGCCTTGTTCTGTGCCCGTTCCATAGAGCGTATCGGTGACCGCTGCCAGAACATTTGCGAGTTCATTTTCTACTTCGTCAAAGGCCAGGATTTTCGTCATCTGGGTGGCGACGCACTGGAAAAAATGCTGGCACAGAACGATGCCGACAAACCGGAAACGCGGCAACCGGAATAAGCCCGGCTGGTTTCCCGATGTAGACACAACGCCCCGTTTTCGGGGCGTTGTCATAAATAACGTGGTGTCGCCGTTGCTGTCAGCGGGGGTTGCCACTGAGCGGATATAACATAAGTTCATATTATGGGTGTTTATATTATTTCCGGCGCGCTGTAGCCGCTGTTAGCCTGCATTTATTGAATTAACAAGTGGTTATCCACTCATCATTCTTTATAAATAACGGCTACAGGCGGATAAAAAAATGAAAAAATCTCTTTTGGCATTTTCTCTTCTGGCGGGTTTGGTTTCTCTGGCGGGTAACGCGCAGGCTGACAAGCTGGATGACATCCAGAAAGCCGGTGTCGTGAAAGTCGCGGTATTCGACAGCAATCCACCGTTTGGTTATGTCGATCCACAGAGCAAAAAACTGGTGGGTTACGATGTCGACGTCGCACAAGCCATCGGTAACGCGCTCGGCGTCAAGGTGGAATTGCGTGCCACCAACCCGGCTAACCGTATTCCGTTGCTGACCTCGAAAAAAGTCGACCTGATTGCCGCCAACTTCACCATCACCGATGAGCGCGCTAAACAAGTCAATTTCAGTGTGCCCTACTTTGCGACCGGGCAGAAATTCATCGCCCGCAAAGGCGTGCTGAAAACGCCGGATGACCTTAAAAACCTGCGCATTGGCGCGGATAAAGGTACCGTTCAGGAAATCACCCTGCGTGAACATTACCCGACCGCGAAAGTGATTTCTTACGACGATACCCCGCTGGCATTCGCCGCCCTGCGTAACGGCAACGTGCAGGCTATCACGCAGGATGACGCCAAACTGGTTGGTCTGCTGGGCAACCTGGCACCGGCGCAGAAAGCCGACTTTGAAATTTCTCCGTTTAGCATCACCAAAGAGTATCAAGGTATCGGCCTGCCGAAGGGAGAAGATCGTCTGACGCAGAAAGTTAACGATATCCTGCTGAATCTGGAAAAACAGGGCGACGCTGTGAAGATTTATAACCGTTGGTTTGGGCCGCAAACACCGTCTGCCCAGCCGCGTGGTGACTTCAAGATTGCACCGCTGGAACAACAGCCCAAGGCTTAAGTTTGTTGCGATATCCAGTTTGTTGCGACATTCAGTGCGTGGTGACAGCCTTCGCTGCCCGGTGGTGATGTTACGGATTTCTTACCTGAAAATGGCTCGCCTCTGGTTTTCTCCCAGAGGCCTTCTTGCTGATGATAACTGCTCAATCTTTCCAACAATGGCTGGCTGACACGCTGCTGGCACCTCAGTATCTGCAATGGCTGTGGCAGGGGTTTCAGGTCACGCTGGGTATTGCGGCGGCGACTGTGGTGCTGGCAACGCTGTCAGGGCTGATACTGGCCGCCGGGCGTGACAGCCGTACGCGGTGGCTACGCTGGCCGGTGATAGCGTATTGCGCGTTGTTTCGTAATACCCCGCTGCTGGTGCAATTGTTTTTCTGGTATTTCGGTGCGGCCCAGTTGCTGCCAGAGGGCGTAATGCAATGGCTTAACCGCCAGCATGTGATTCCGCTGGTGGGGCTGAACATGCCGTCGTTTGAGTTCCTGGCCGGGTTGTTTGGCCTGACGCTGTATTCTGCGGCGTTTATCGCTGAAGAGGTACGTGCCGGTATCGCCGGTGTGGCGCGCGGCCAGAAGTATGCCGCCTGCGCGTTAGGGCTAACTGGCTGGCAGGCGATGCGTTATGTGGTGTTGCCACAGGCGCTGCGTATCGCTCTGCCACCGTTACTCGGTCAGTATATGAACGTTGTCAAAAACTCATCGCTGGCGATGGCTATCGGTGTGGCCGAGCTGTCCTACGCCTCCCGGCAGGTGGAAACGGAAACGCTGCGCACCTTTCAGGCGTTTGGCGTTGCCACGGTGCTGTATATCGCGGTGATTGCCCTGATGGAAGGTTGGGGACAGTGGCGTCAACATCGGCAGCCAGTCAGGGGGCATTGAGATGGATTTTTCAATCATTCGCGACAATTTTAGTTACCTGATGTGGGGCACCTATCCTGATGGCCCGTTGGGAGGAGCAGCATTAACGTTGGTGCTTAGCCTGATGGCCGGACTGACCTCGGCAATACTGGGGACGGTGCTGGGGGTCGCGCTGGCGATGTTGCGCGGCTGGGCTGGCGGGCTATTGGCTGTGGTGTTGGGGTTTTTCCGGGCAATTCCGGTGATCATGCTGATCTTTTGGACTTACTTTCTGCTACCTATCGTGTTTAGCGTCGATATCCCCGAAATCACGACGGTGGTATGTGCACTGGCGCTGATCGCGTCGGCTTATCTGGCACATGGCGTGAAAGCGGGCATCATGGCGATAGGCCTGGGTCAATGGCAGGCCGGGATGTCGCTCGGGTTAGGGCGTTGGCAAACACTGTGGCATATCGTATTGCCGCAGGCACTGCGCATGATGGTGCCATCGTTCATCAATCAGTGGATTTCCCTGATTAAAGACACATCGCTGGCTTACATTGTCGGTGTCGGTGAGCTGACGTTTCTGGCAACGCAGGTGAATAACCGCAGTATGGTTTATCCGACAGAAGTGTTTCTGTTTATCGCGCTGGTCTATTTTATTTTTTGTCTGTCATTGGATCTGCTGGCGCAGGGGGTCAGTCGGCGTTTTCACGCCGGGCCGAAACCTGCCCGTCGCTGGCGAGTGTGGCGACGGCGGGCAACTGGCGTACCCGAATCCCCATTGCGTGAAGTGGCCTGACGCATCAGGCAGGGCAGGCTTGTGGTAGCGTCAGGGGGCTGTCGTCAACGACCATCCCTTGTCCTGCCACAGCGTGGGTAGCTGTGCCATGTCGTGAAACATCGTCACCAACGGGTGATGGATAGGCGCGTTATGCTCGTCAGCACAGTAGTAGAACACCGGTATCCCGGCGGCGATGCCAGCCTGTGTGCCGGAGACGGAATCCTCCACCAGAATGCAGTTTTCCACCGTTACCCCCATCTGTTGTGCGGCGTGATGCAATAACGCCGGGTCCGGCTTCCATTTCCCGATGTCGTAGCCACTGTACAGATGCTCGCCGAAAAACGGCAACAAGCCGGTTAACCCGAGTGAATGCTGCATTTTGCTGACCGGACCATTGGAGACGACCGCTTTCGGTGTCCGAAGTGCTGTCAGTACCTCTTTCACGCCAGGGATCGGTTGTAGTGAAAGATCGAAAAGCCGAGCGACCTCCTGACGGAAATGACGCTCCATGTCTTGCACACAAACCGTCAGACCAAAACGTTCACTGATGCAGTCGATAATGTCGTAGAGCTTCATTCCCTTAAAGGTTTTGATGACCTCATCCAGCGGTAGCTGTACGCCGTGGGGAATAAAGATATTGACGTAGGCCTGGCAGCAGATGACTTCGCTGTCGACCAACGTACCGTCACAGTCGAAAAATACGCATTCAATCTGGGACATGGGTGTTCCTTATCAGGGGACCAAAACCCCCACTTTACCTGACTGACTGGAGAATGCGATGGTTGCGAAAATAAGCCGGTTACGGGGTGTGACTTCTGTAGCGGACAAACGTTTTCCCGTCAGGAAGTAAGGGGAAAACGCAGCGAACAGGCAGGAGATATAGAAAATAGTTATCGCTGGGAAAAAAAAGCCGACGGGTGCGTTAACTGCTCCGTATTTTGGTATAGGATACCGGGCGATTATCTTTCCTTTCTTCTCTTTGGGTCATTTATCATGGATAAATCTCAGTCTGGTTCCGTTGCTGAGCAAGGGCTGCTGGAGCGCGTGTTCAAATTGAAGCAACACGGCACCACCGTTCGTACTGAAACCATTGCCGGGTTCACGACTTTCCTGACGATGGTGTATATCGTTTTCGTTAACCCGCAGATTCTGGGCGCGGCCGGAATGGACACCAAAGCGGTGTTTGTTACCACCTGTCTTATCGCTGCTTTTGGTAGTATTTTCATGGGGTTGCTGGCTAATCTGCCGGTTGCACTGGCACCTGCCATGGGCCTGAACGCCTTTTTCGCGTTCGTGGTGGTCGGCACCATGGGCCTGCCGTGGCAGGTTGCGATGGGGGCTATCTTCTGGGGTTCGGTAGGGTTCCTGTTGCTGACGGTATTCCAGGTTCGCTATTGGATGATCGCCAATATTCCGCTCAGTTTGCGCTTGGGTATCGCCAGCGGTATTGGTCTGTTTATCGCCATGATTGGCCTGAAAAACGCCGGGATTATCGTGCCGAACCCGGAAACGCTGGTGTCGGTTGGCAAGCTGACCTCGCATAGTGTGCTGTTGGGTGTGCTGGGCTTTTTCATTATCGTGGTGCTGGCATCGCGCAATATTCATGCGGCGGTGTTGATCTCCATCGCGGTCACCACGCTGCTGGGCGCGCTGTTGGGGGATGTGAAATTTACCGGCGTATTTTCCATGCCGCCGAGCGTCAGCAATGTCGTCGGGCAGGTTGATTTGGCCGGGTCGTTGAATATCGGTCTGTCCGGGGTGATTTTCTCTTTCATGCTGGTGAACCTGTTTGACTCTTCCGGCACGCTGATTGGCGTGACTGATAAAGCAGGCCTGGTGGATGCTCGCGGTAAATTCCCGCAGATGAAACAGGCGCTGTATGTCGACAGTATCAGTTCGGTGGTAGGGTCATTTATCGGTACGTCGTCCGTGACTGCCTATATCGAAAGCTCTTCCGGTGTTTCCATCGGTGGCCGTACCGGCCTGACGGCCATCGTGGTGGGGATATTGTTCCTGTTGGTGATGTTCCTGTCGCCGCTGGCAGGGATGGTACCGGCCTATGCAGCCGCGGGTGCGCTGATTTATGTTGGTGTGCTGATGACGTCCAGTCTGGCCCGCGTCAACTG
This sequence comes from Dickeya oryzae, assembly GCF_009372235.1. Classification (GTDB taxonomy): domain Bacteria; phylum Pseudomonadota; class Gammaproteobacteria; order Enterobacterales; family Enterobacteriaceae; genus Dickeya; species Dickeya oryzae. Next base: position 41,752 of record NZ_ML762924.1, read on the forward strand.
GGACGATTTGACCGAAGCCGTACCGGCGTTTGTGACTGCCGTGATGATGCCGTTCTCCTTCTCGATCACAGAAGGTATCGCGTTGGGCTTTATTTCCTACGCGGTGATGAAAGCGGCAACGGGTCGCTGGCGCGACATCAGCCCGTGTGTGATTGTGGTTGCGGTGTTGTTCCTGCTGAAGATCGTGTTTATCGACGCCCACTAATCATCGGTGAGCCGGGGTAACCCGGCTCGCTATTGATGATGTCATTGCTGGCATGTTTTCCTGCGCTTGCCTTGCCTGTCACATCACATACTGCGCAGACGCGTTTTCCGTCGCGTGGCTGCTGAGTTTGATATAACGCCGCGACTGACGCTGTTGCTGGATGATTTCACCGGATTTGCGCATGCCGTAAGCCGAGGTGTAATTCCACATCACCAACCGATCAAGACGCGGGGTATGGGCACAAGCCCAGGCCAGGTAATCATCGATGTCGCTTATCACTTCCACATCCGGAATATGCCGGGAACGCAGGCGACCTGAGGCGGGGTGCAATTTGAGCGATTCTGGCCCTCCGATGTTGAAGCCGGGAATTTTCAGTACCGACTGACGGATGGTGCACAGTTGGGTAGCCGCTTCCAGCGGATCTATCTGAGCGTCAATCCAGGCTTTTTCTGCGTGGGTCTGTGTTTGCAGGTGGGGGGGCGTTTCACGACTCCAGACGCGGACAATTTCCACATCCATTCCCACTTTACCTTCTTCGCTCAGCAGGATTGCGATGGTATTTCCTGCGTAACCAAGGCTGAAGTCGGGGAGATGCGGATCGACAAAACAGGGTCTGCCATTAGGCGAGACCATTAACGGTGGAAGTATTGGATAACCGAAAAAATAAAACATCATTTCTGCCAACAGCGCGCGGCTTTTCAGATAACGCTCGCGGCGTTTCACTGAAAGGCTGTGCGTGGATGAAATCAGGTCATCCGATAACCGTTGCAGATCGGGTAACGCTTCCGTGCTTGCCCACCTGACGAAATGACAGGTCATATTCACTCCATGATGCCAACGAAAAAAACCTGATAATTTTTAGCAGAATAATTGCTCACTGAAGTTTATTTCCGACATAAATAGTCAGACAAATATCCGTACCAAAGAGAAACTGACGGAGAAATCGACGATAATTATCCTTGTTTGAGCAGAATACGTCAAAAAACACTTTTTATTAAAATTGATTTATTTTTGCTTGAAACAAAATCGGACTGACATTTCATCATGTCAACACAGTGCGGCATGCCCGTGAACGCATCCTGGCATCACGGGCAAGCAAGAAAGACATCAGCACAGACGGATATCTGCGTGATTCCATGCAGAGCATTGCTGCTTTTCATAAACCCGCTCGGCCAGTGCCTGCGGTGTTACCAGCGTTAATGCCGATGTTGGGCACACACGAACACAGGACGGGATATCGGCAACGCCGATACACAGGTCGCATTTATGAACTTCACTGCCTGATAGTGAGGGGGCAGATGTCTCGCCGTCGAATGCGGGCGTCACCACATCAATGGCGCCGAACGGACAGGCGATTACGCAACTTTTACAGCCAATACACCGCGATGAAATTACCTGAATACTGTCTTGATGCCGCACCAGCGCATCGTGCGGACAAACGCTGGCGCAAGGGGCGTTTTCACACTGATGGCACAGTACTGGTATGCTCACGTTAGCATTTTTTATTACTTTAAGGCGCGGAAAAAAATGCGATTTATTCAATTTTTGTTGGTTGCCACCAGCGTGGGCGACAGCACAGGCAATCTCGCAGGTACGACAACCAATACATTTGGCGGCGTCTGCGATCACAAACTGATTCATAACCGATTCTCCTGTTGCGCCATCGTACTGACCGGCAGCGACATGTCCTGACTCTCCAGCTCCATCACTCGCAGCATACCTTGTGCAGCCTTACGGCCATCCGCGATAGCGGTGACCACCAAATCAGCGCCCCGCACCGCGTCACCGCCAGCGAATACCTGCCGATGGCTGGTCTGGCAGGGGTATCTGTCATCAACAGGTGCCGTCGTGATATGGCCCCAGCGGTCCAGCGAGATATGGGCATGTTGTAGCCACGGCATGCTGTGAGTCTGGAACCCAAATGCGGTGATCACCGCGTCCGCAGGCTGCACGAATTCAGAGCCTGGCACGGGTTTGGGCCGACGACGACCGCTGGCGTCCGGTTCACCCATTTCAGTACGAATCAGGCTGACACCGCAAACCGCCCCATCATCGTTCAGGTAAATCTTGAGTGGCTGAACATTGAAGATAAATTCCACGCCTTCTTCACGGGCGTTTTTCACCTCTTTACGTGAGCCCGGCATGTTGGCTTCATCACGCCTATAGGCGCAGGTAACGGAGGCCGCTCCCTGACGAATCGACGTGCGCAGGCAGTCCATTGCAGTGTCGCCGCCGCCCAGTACCAGCACTCGCTTACCTTGCATTGATACATAAGGCTCATTGGGTAATGCCGGTAACTCCATCACATGCTTGGTATTGGCTATCAGGAACGGCAGCGCATCATAGACGCCGGGGGCATCCTCATTTTCCAGACCTGCTTTCATGGATCGGTAGGTACCGACGCCAAGGAACAGCGTGTCAAATTCCGCCAGTAACTGCGTCATACTGATATCGGTGCCGACTTCGGTATTCAGGCGAAATTCGATCCCCATCGCGCTGAATATTTCCCGACGCCGTGCCAACACTGATTTATCCAGTTTGAAAGCCGGAATACCGAAGGTCAGTAACCCGCCAATTTCAGGATGCCTGTCAAAGACCACCGCTTGCACGCCGTGGCGTGCCAGTACGTCGGCGCAAGCCAGTCCGGCCGGTCCTGCACCGATGATGGCCGCGCGTTTGCCGGTGAGGGTAACCCGGCTTAGGTCTGGCTGCCAGCCCATGCTCATCGCGGTATCGGTGATATAGCGCTCGATATTACCGACAGTTACGGCACCATAACCCCGGCCCAGCGTACAGGCACCTTCGCATAACCTATCCTGTGGGCAGACCCGACCGCAGATTTCCGGCAGGCTGCTGGTACGGTGTGACAACTCGGCGGCATCGAGAATGCGTCCTTCCTGCACCAGTTGCAGTAGCGCGGGGATGTTATTGTGCAGTGGGCAGGTCCATTCGCAGATGGCGCTCTGACCACAATGCAGGCAGCGGCTGGCTTGATCGTGAGCGTGTTCGGCGTCGAAGCCATGATAGATTTCGTTAAATGTGGCGACCCGTTCTTCCAGCGGTTTTTTGACGGCATCCCGGCGTGGCCAGTGCTTCCGGTTGTCCAGCGGACGGCACGCCGTGGCGGCAAAGGTGGAAATAGCTCGCGGCGAGCCGGGGATACCGGTTTGCGCCATACGCAATTGCTTTTCCCTACGTTGCTCTTCAAGTGAGTGTTCACTTACAAGATGAAGCGCTTGGGTGGGACAGGCTTCTACACACGCTTGCCCTTCCGGGCGACCGATGCAGAGATCGCATTTATGCGCGCTGGCACCCTGCGCCTGATTTTCGATGGTGATGGCACCAAACGGACACGCCAGTACACAGGTTTTGCAACCAATGCACTTTTCGACGATCAGTTGAATACCGTCTTGTTTTCTGACCAGTGCCTGTGTGGGGCATACCCTGGCACAAGGTGAGTCCTCACAATGGTGGCAGGTGACCGCCGTGTGTTGATCACCCTGATGATAAACCCTGATTCGGGGGCGAAAATCTTCCCTGTTTTCCGGATAACGCCCGTGATTGTGGGAAATCACGCAGGCAATCTCGCAGGCATTACAGCCAATACAATCCTTCGTATTTGCGATAACAAACTGATTCATATCCTCTCCCGACATGTACAGCATGGGTGTGCGTATGACCCGCACACATTTTCAGGCGAGCCCTTATCGAATTAAGTAAGTATTTACTAACTTAATCTATGCAGGATGTCTGTTGTGATTACAGGCTGTATGACGTCGGCACTGTCTGCCGGGGCAGAAGAAAGGAGACGAAATCAGTCTGAGCGGGTCACTGGAAAAGTGATTCTGGAAGGGGCCTGGTACCTGTCTCGTCAGGAGAAAAAATAACGATCCCCTCAGTTAATGACGTTTATCCTAACGGCTCGGATCGGCGTAAATCTTGATATAGAACAGATAAAGTGAGGTAAAAATAACCAAAAATTTTCATGCAGTTATCAAAAACGATGGAATTGTCTCCTGACAAGATAAGAGGATGTAAAACCGGCGGGCTTTGCAGCAACAGTGTAGTAACAGAAGTGCTGCCAGTAACAGAAGAGGCGTAGAAGAAAACGAGTAGCGGATGCGTCGGCATCATACCGGTAGCGTTTATCCTGTCTGTAGCGATGACGTTTCTTCCTGAGTGGTTGTCATATCATAAAATCTGGTTATGCTTTGTTGGTGATAATTAAAGGATATGAGAGAAAAGCGGGAGAGTGGTTGCGGTTGAAGTGAAAGTAACGTGCTATATCTGTTTACTATTTCGCAACTCATTGTGCAGTACGGTAAATTTCATAGCAAGATAAGCAATCGGTATAAATAAGGTTTATTTCTATTTTGATGAATGTTAATAATGTTGCAATAAATTGTTGTTGATGTCTGTGTGATGGTTATCACGAAAAATATTTATATTTCGTGTGCTTATATGCGCGTTATAATAGGCAGTTATCATTGTTGAACTCTATTTTTATTGATGATGGGTTTAAACATAGCTTGCTACCCTCTCACAGAGTGGATTTGTCTAGCAAATTGAGTTCGCACCGTGATTTTAGTCTTGCTAGTTGAACATTGCCTGAAAACAAGCGTCTTAATACTCGACTAAGAAATCTGCGTTATGTTCGTCTGCTAACTGTCAGGTAGGTGATATGATTGACAATCGAGAGTCACTGATTGCCTTTTTATGCTGCGCAAGGACCTAAAGGAGTGGTTTCCCCTGACGTGTTATCCCCAGATCCGATTCTGATGGCGGGACGGCGGTGTCACCAGAACGTTTAAAATATTATCTCGCCATATCAACAATCATCGATTTAACCTGAGAGTGAATTTTTACATGGCTGATTTTCTACCTTTCTCACGCCCCGCGTTAGGTGAGGAAGAGCTTGCCGCAGTCGAGCAGGTTCTCCGTTCCGGATGGATTACCACTGGCCCTAAAAATCAGGAACTGGAACAACAGTTTGCTGCACTGACCGGCGCGAAACACGCCATTTCCGTGAGTTCTGCGACGGGTGGCATGCATGTTACCCTGATGGCGCTGGGGATCGGCGCGGGCGATGAGGTTATTACACCGTCGCTGACCTGGGTTTCCACCCTGAATATGATCGTTCTGCTCGGTGCTGAACCGGTCATGGTGGATGTGGATCGCGACAATCTGATGGTGACGCCACAAGCGATTGAAGCGGCCATTACTCCCCGAACCAAAGCCATTATCCCGGTTCACTATGCTGGTGCGCCAGCGGATATCGACGCGATTCGAGACATCGGTCGTCGCCATGGCATTCCGGTAATTGAAGATGCGGCCCATGCGGCTGGTACTTACTACCGTGGTCATCACGTCGGCGGTGAAGGCACGGCGGTTTTCTCCTTCCATGCCATCAAAAATATGACCTGCGCTGAAGGCGGCCTTGTGGTAACGGACGACGACGAACTGGCCAACCGCATTCGTAGCCTCAAGTTCCACGGTCTGGCGGTCGACGCCTTTGATCGCATGGTGCAGGGACGTGCGCCGCAGGCGGAAGTGGTGTCGCCGGGCTTCAAATATAATCTGCCGGATATCAGTGCGGCGATTGCGCTGGTACAACTGAACAAACTGGCTGCTAATAATGCCCGCCGCGAAGCGCTGGCTCAGCGCTATCTGCAAAAATTGGCGTCATTGCCATTCCAGCCGCTGTCGCTGCCGTCATGGCCGCATCAGCACGCCTGGCATCTGTTTATTATTCGGGTGGATGAAGCGCGTTGTGGTATCGATCGCGACGGCCTGATGCAGGCGTTAAAAGAGCGTAATATCGGCACCGGCCTGCATTTCCGCGCTGCACATACCCAGAAATATTACCGTGAGCGTTTCACTAACCTGCATCTGCCGAATACCGACTGGAACTCAGCGCGTATCTGCTCCCTGCCGCTGTTCCCGGATATGCATGACGAGGATGTGGACAGAGTGGTAGAGGCGTTAGCTGAACTGGCGGGGAAACACTGATGTCAGACATGGAAGCAATTAATAAAGTCTCGGTGGTGATCCCGGTTTTCAACGAGCAGGAAAGCCTGCCGGAACTGATTCGTCGTACTACCACCGCTTGTGAGCAACTGAGTCAGGATTATGAAATCCTGCTGGTCGATGACGGCAGTAGCGACAATTCAGCCGCATTGCTGACCGAAGCCGCGCAGGCACCGGGTAGCCATGTGGTGGCGGTGATCCTCAATCGTAACTACGGCCAACATTCGGCGATCATGGCGGGGTTCAGCCATGTATCGGGCGATCTTATCATCACGCTGGATGCTGACTTGCAAAACCCGCCGGAAGAGATTCCCCGGCTGGTGAGCACGGCGGAGCAAGGGTATGACGTGGTGGGTACCATCCGTGAGAATCGTCAGGACAGCTGGTTTCGCAAAACCGCGTCCCGCATGATCAACCACCTGATTCAGCGTACTACCGGCAAGGTGATGAATGACTACGGCTGTATGTTACGCGCCTATCGCCGCCATATCATCGACGCGATGCTGCACTGCCATGAACGCAGTACATTTATCCCGATTCTCGCTAATACCTTTGCCCGTCGCACGACTGAAATTTTGGTGCGTCATTCTGAGCGTGAGTTTGGTGATTCCAAATACAGCTTCATGAAACTGATTAACCTGATGTACGACCTGGTGACCTGCCTGACAACGACGCCGCTGCGCTTGTTGAGCGTTGTGGGCAGTGTCATTGCGATTTCCGGTTTCACGCTGGCGCTGTTGTTGATTCTGATGCGTCTGTTTTTCGGCGCAGCCTGGGCGGCAGACGGTGTGTTCACACTGTTTGCCGTACTGTTTTCCTTTATCGGCGCCCAGTTCGTCGGCATGGGGCTACTTGGGGAATATATCGGACGAATCTACAACGATGTTCGCGCGCGCCCCCGCTATTTTATTCAACGTATTGTTGGCAATGATCCACGATTTTCTGAACAGGACAATGAAGAATGAAAGCAGTTGTTTTTGCCTATCATGATTTTGGCTGCGTGGGACTCCGCGCGTTGGTGGCTGCGGGCTATACCGTAGAAGCGGTATTTACCCATGCGGATAATCCCGCGGAAAATCAGTTTTTTGGATCGGTAGCCCGTACCGCAGCGGAACTGGGTATCCCGGTATTCGCGCCGGAAGACGTCAACCACCCGCTGTGGGTGGAGCGCATCGCCGCGATGTCGCCGGACGTGATTTTCTCCTTCTACTATCGCCACCTGCTGAGCGACGCGATTTTGCAAAGCGCAGCCCATGGCGCGTACAACCTGCATGGTTCGCTGCTGCCGCGTTATCGTGGCCGGGCACCGCTGAACTGGGCGCTGGTTAACGGCGAAACTGAAACTGGCGTCACCCTGCACCGTATGGTTGCGCGTGCCGATGCCGGTAATATCGTGGCACAACAGCGTGTTGCTATCGACGAGAGCGATACCGCGCTGAGTCTGCATCATAAGCTGCGTGACGTCGCCAGCCAGTTGCTGAAAGATAGCCTGCCGGCTATCGCGGCAGGTAAAGCGAATGATATTCCGCAGGACGAAAGCCAGGCTACCTATGTGGGCCGTCGTACTCCAGAAGATGGCCGCATTGAATGGCAGAAACCGGCACGTGCGCTGTACAACCTGGTACGTGCGGTGACCGAGCCGTGGCCAGGTGCATTTAGCTTTGTCGGTACTACCAAGTTCATTATCTGGCAGGCGAAAGTGCGTACTGACTTTGCTGCTGCCAAACCGGGCACCGTGCTGAGCACGTCACCGCTGGTGGTTGCTTGCGGTAACGACGCACTGGAGATCGTTACCGGTCAGGGGGATAACGGTATTTATCTGCAAGGCGCGCAACTGGCCCAAGGCCTGGGTCTGGTGAGCGGCGCTATCCTCAACAACTCGCCGGTGGTGAGTGTGAAGCGTCGTACCCGTGTGCTGATCCTCGGGGTGAATGGCTTTATCGGTAACCACCTGACCGAGCGTCTGTTGCAGGAAGATAACTACGAAGTGTTCGGTCTGGACATCAGCTCCGATGCTATCGAACGTTTCCTCGACAACCCGCACTTCCACTTCGTGGAAGGGGACATCAGCATCCACTCTGAGTGGATCGAATACCACATCAAGAAATGCGACGTGGTGCTGCCACTGGTGGCGATTGCCACGCCGATCGAATATACCCGCAACCCGCTGCGTGTGTTCGAGCTGGATTTCGAAGAAAACCTGAAAACCATTCGTGACTGCGTGAAGTACAAAAAACGCATCATTTTCCCGTCCACTTCTGAAGTGTACGGCATGTGTACCGACCCGGTATTCGACGAAGATAACTCTAACCTGATTGTCGGGCCTATCAACAAACAGCGTTGGATTTACTCTGTATCTAAACAGCTGTTGGACCGCGTTATCTGGGCTTACGGCGAAAAAGAAGGGCTGCGTTTCACCCTGTTCCGTCCGTTTAACTGGATGGGGCCGCGTCTGGATAACCTGAATGCCGCGCGTATCGGCAGTTCCCGTGCTATCACCCAGTTGATCCTGAACCTGGTGGAAGGCTCGCCTATCAAACTGGTTGATGGTGGTCGTCAGAAACGCTGCTTTACCGACATCAAAGACGGTATCGAAGCGCTGTTCCGCATCATTGAGAACAAAGACGGCGTGTGTGATGGTCAGATCATCAATATCGGTAACCCGGAAAACGAAGCGAGCATTCGCCAACTGGCGGAAATGCTGCTGGAGAGCTTCGAGAAGCATCCGCTGCGTAACCAGTTCCCGCCGTTCGCCGGTTTCCGCGAAGTAGAAAGCAGCAGCTACTACGGTAAAGGCTATCAGGATGTGGAGCATCGTAAGCCCAGCATCCGCAACGCCAAGCGCCTGTTGCATTGGCAGCCGACCATCGAGATGGAAAAAACCGTGGCTGAAACGCTGGACTTCTTCCTTCAGACTGTTGAAACCGGTCAATTCAGTCAGGACGGCGAATGAGAAAAGTAGGGTTACGGATCGACGTTGATACCTGGCGCGGCACGCGGGTGGGAGTCCCCCGCTTGCTGGAGTTGCTGGACGTCTATGGCGTTCGGGCCAGCTTTTTCTTCAGTGTCGGTCCCGACAACATGGGGCGCCATCTCTGGCGCCTGATCCGCCCGGTATTTTTGTGGAAGATGCTGCGCTCGCGCGCAGCATCGCTGTATGGCTGGGATATCCTGTTGGCGGGCACCGCCTGGCCGGGCCGGGTGATCGGTCGTGGTCTGCCGGACCCGATTGTTGCCGCGTCCCGGCAACATGAAGTTGGGTTGCACGCCTGGGATCACTTCGCCTGGCAAACCTGGGCCGGGGTGTGGGATCAGGCCAAAATGGAACAACAGATCAAGCTTGCCTACGACGCGTTGCAGTCGATTACCGGCGAACCGGTCATTTGCTCCGCGGTGGCAGGCTGGCGCGCGGATCAAACCGCCGTCGAAGCCAAACAGCGGTTTGGCTTTCGCTACAACAGCGATTGTCGCGGCACGGCACCGTTTCGCCCGTTACTTAACGACGGCAGCACCGGTACGGTACAGATTCCGGTCACGTTGCCCACCTGGGATGAAGCGGTTGGCCGGGAAACCAACACCGCCGATTTCAATCGCTATATTCTGGATAAAATCCATCAGGATCAGGGTACACCGGTCTATACCATCCATGCCGAAGTGGAAGGTATTGTGATGAGCGATCAGTTCAGTGAGTTGCTGGCGCTGGCTGAGCAGGAAGGTATTCGCTTTTGTCCGCTCAGTGAATTGCTACCGGATGATACCGCTACGTTGCCGGTCGGACGCGTGGTGCGGGGTTCTCTCGCCGGACGCGATGGCTGGTTGGGATGTCAGCAGACCGTGGAGGCGGCCTGATGAAATACGCACGTCAAACAACGCTATGGCTGGCGTTGTTACTGCTCTACTACTTTATTCCCCTCAATGGCCGTCTGTTATGGCAACCGGATGAAACCCGTTATGCGGAGATCAGCCGGGAAATGCTGGCGGGCGGCAACTGGATTGCGCCTCATTTTCTGGGGATTCGCTATTTTGAAAAACCGATCGCCGGTTACTGGGTGAATAACATCGGCCAGTGGCTGCTGGGAGACAATAACGCCGGTGTGCGCGCCGGTTCGGTGTTTTCCATCTTGCTGACGGCAGGACTGATTTACTGGCTGACGCAGCGGTTGTGGCAGCAGCGGCGTACCTCGCTGCTGGCGATGGCTATCTACCTGAGCTGTTTTTTGGTGTATGGCATCGGTACCTATGCGGTGCTAGACCCCATCGTCACCCTGTGGCTGGCGGCGGCGATGTGCAGTTTCTGGGGAGCCGCGCAGGCCACTACTCGCGGCAGTAAAATCGGTGGCTACTTGCTACTGGGCGTAGTGTGCGGCATGGGCTTCATGACCAAGGGCTTTCTGGCGTTGGCGGTGCCGGTGATTGCCGTGCTGCCGTGGGTGACGCTGGAGCGGCGCTGGAAAGAGGTGCTGCTGTATGGCCCGCTGGCGATTATCAGTGCGGTAGTGGTGTCGCTACCCTGGGCGCTGGCGATAGCGCGCCAGGAGCCGGATTTCTGGCATTACTTCTTCTGGATTGAGCACATCCAGCGTTTCGCCGACTCTAAGAATGCTCAGCATAAAGCGCCGTTCTGGTACTACCTGCCGGTGTTGGTTGCGGGGGTATTACCGTGGCTGGCTTTGTTGCCGTCGTCATTGCTACAGGGTTGGCGTGAGCGGCGTCAGCAGAATGGTGCGTTTTACCTGTTAGGTTGGGCGGTGATGCCATTCCTGTTTTTCAGTATCGCAAAAGGAAAACTGCCAACTTACATTCTGCCTTGTTTCGCGCCACTGGCGATTCTGATGGCCCGACGTGCCACCACGTTGTTGAGCCCGAAGATGCTAACCGTCAACGGCTGGATCAATCTGGCTGTTGGCTTGTTGTGTGCGTTAATCGTGGGGCTGGTGTTGGCTCCATGGGGATTATCACATCGCCAGCTCTATCAGTCGCAGGAAAGTACCAAGGTTGTGTTGGGGGTTGTGGCGTTTTTGTTTTGGGGCTTGATCGGTTGGTGGACGTCGCGTCAGGCGGCAACGCGCTGGCATTGGGCAGCGGTCTGCCCGCTGGGTATTGCGTTGCTGGTTGGTATGGCGATTCCTGAACGGGTGATGGAAACCAAAAATCCACAGTGGTTTGTGCGTAGTGTGGAGCCTCAATTATCTCAGAGTCGTTATATTTTGGCCGACAGTGTGGGTATCGCTTCTGCCATCGCTTGGGAGCAAAAGCGTAGCGATATTCTGATGTACGATAATCAAGGTGAATTGGAATACGGTTTGTCGTATCCAGACAGCACGGATCGTATGGTCTCTGCCAGTAAGTTTGCCGACTGGCTGGCGGTGCATCGCCGTGAAGGTAATGTCTCATTGGTGCTACTATTCTCTTCGGAAACTGATCCGATCACCGGATTACCACCCGCGGATTACACTGATCGTAAAGGGCGTATTGCCTTATTGTGGTATCGCCAGCAATGATCAATTACCTGCTGATTTTGCTGGTCAGTTTGTTGACCTGCGCCGGTCAGCTTAGCCAAAAACAGGCCGCCAGCTGGCAGAGCGGCGGCCGTTCACGTCGTGCCCATATTCTGTTATGGATGGGGGTAAGCCTGCTGTTGTTGGGTGTGGCAATGCTGCTGTGGCTGGCAGTGCTGCAGCGTGTGGCGGTGAGCGTAGCGTATCCGATGCTGAGCCTGAATTTCATTCTGGTTGCACTGGCCGCGCGTTGGCTATGGCGGGAAGCCATCAGCCTGCGGCAATGGGCAGGCATCGCGCTGATTGTTATCGGTGTCATCTTGATGGGAGGGAGCGCGTGAAAGGCTATGGATGGGCGTTGTTGAGCGTGTTGCTGGTGAGTGCGGCACAGCTGTCGATGAAATGGGGAATGTCTCAGCTTCCCTCATTGACGGAACCGTTGCCGTTTATGTTCGCCATGATGGTATTACCGATCGCGGCGGCGGCGGTGCTGTTGGGGTTGGCGGCGTATGCATTCTCAATGCTGAGCTGGTTTAACGCCCTGCGTTTTTTGCCGCTAAGCCGGGCTTACCCACTGCTGAGCCTTAGCTATGTGCTGGTATGGGGACTGGCGGTGGCGATGCCTATCTTCCCTGATACGTTTAGTACCGGCAAGCTGCTGGCTATTGCGCTAATTATTGTCGGTGTATGGCTGGTGTGCAGCCGACAAGCCTCGCGTCTGGACGACGAGTCCTGATGTCTTACTGATATGACGATGCGGGAAGGTGGCGTTTTCTCTTTCCCGTTTCTCACTTCCCTGTTATCGTTTCCACTTTGATTCACTGGGATCTTCTTATGACCTTACATATCCGTTGGGCGGTGCAGCAGGATTCCGCCACCATCCTGAATTTTATTCGTGAACTGGCAGAGTACGAGAAAGCGCTGCATGAGGTGAAGACCAATCAGCAGGAGATTGAGCAAACGCTGTTTGGTGAAGGCACGTCTACCGAGGCACTGATCTGCGAATGGAACGGCGAGCCAATAGGGTTTGCGGTGTTCTTCAGTAGTTACTCCACCTGGCTTGGGCGCAACGGTATTTATCTGGAAGATTTGTATGTCTCGCCACATTATCGTGGCTATGGCGCGGGTAAAGCGTTGCTGAAATACATTGCGCGTCTGGCGGTTGAACGCGGTTGCGGGCGGCTGGAATGGAGTGTGCTGGACTGGAATCAGCCCGCCATCGATTTCTACGACAGTCTGGGGGCTGCCCCACAAAACGAGTGGATCCGCTACCGGCTGGAAGGTGACAGTCTGAAACAGGTGGCACAGGAATAGCCTGGAGTATCCGTTGCGCTAATCGCTAATGCTGCTGGCAGACGATCGATATTCAGACCGTGGGGCCTTGCGCTGCTCTGCAAGGCCCCACCTGATACAAGCGGGGGATTAGACTGCTTCTGTCGTGACTTTGATTTCCCCGCGCGCCAGTTGGTCGCGCTCCATGGATTCGAACAGTGCTTTGAAGTTACCTTCACCAAAGCCCTCGTCACCATCCCGCTCGATGAATTCAAAAAACAGAGGGCCGATGAGGGTTTCCGAGAAAATCTGCAACAGTAGTTTCTTCTGCCCATTATGGGTGCTGCCATCCAGCAAAATACCGCGTTTTTGCAGCGCAGCAGTATCCCGGCCATGGCCAGGCAGGCGCTCTTCCACCATCTGGTAATAGGTATCGGACGGCGCGGTCATCAGCGGTAATCCTGCCTGACGCAACTGATCGAGCGTCGTCAGAATATCATCGGTTTGCATCGCGATATGCTGGATCCCTTCGCCATTAAACCGACGCAGGAATTCCTGGATTTGCCCATTGCTGCCTTCGGCTTCTTCATTCAGCGGAATACGAATTTTTCCGTCTGGTGCGACCATGGCTTTTGAGTGCAAACCGGTGTATTCACCTGCAATATCAAAATAACGAATTTGCTGGAAATTAAATATCCGGCTATAGAATTCAGACCAGTAATTCATTCTTCCCTGATAGACATTATTAGTCAGATGGTCAATGGTGTGCAGCCCGAATCCTTTCGGATTTTTTTCCACACCGGGAATAAATGAAAATTCGATATCAAAGATATCGATGTCAGAATGATATTTCTCGATGAAATAGATTTTTGAACCACCAATTCCCTCAATAGCCGGTACCTGAATTTCACCAGGGTTGGCGGCCTGTTCTGCAGGTCTGGCACCGGATAACAGCGCCTGCTCATAGGCCTGGTGCGCATCTTTGACATAAAACCCCATACCGCAGGCCCCTGCACCGTGCTCCTGCAAAAAGGTTCGCGGAAAACCGGTAGAGGTATTATTCACAAGGAAGTTGATATTATTTTGTCGAAACAGCGAAATAGCACGGTGACGATGGTGTGCAACACAGGTAAACCCGAGAGAAACGAATAATGTCGATAGCGCTTCCGGGTCATCGGTGACAAATTCGATAAAAGCAAATCCATTTAAATTGAGCGGGTTGGCTAATAAATTAGTCATGCTATTTCCTTTGTCCATAAAGGAGACGGTTAACATAAATTGGCGACGTGCTTGTCAGAGTGGATAGTAGCGCCATTATTCATTCAAGGATAACAATTTTTTCTTATTAAAAACACAGTAAATAAATTCGAAATAGTTTCATTTATTAATAATTATTAATTAGTGCATCGATAGTGAGTGAATGCGATCAGGAGTGATAAAAAAATAATGATTTGGCCCAAATTTGGCGATAAATGACCTTTGGGCCACTGCTGGTGATGTGATTTTTTAAGCAGAATGACGGTAGTCTGCCATGTGTGTCTTAAAAAGAGGAATACCGCTATGAACATTACCCAGATAAGAAACGCGACGCTCAAAATTGGCTTCGCCGGTAAAACGTTTCTCATCGACCCGATGCTGGCTGACAAAGGCGCTTATCCCGGTTTCGAGGGGACGCTGAACAGCCATCTGCGTAACCCCTTGGTGGACTTGCCAGTCACGCTGGAGGCGCTATTTGCCGGTGTGGATGCGGTCATTGTTACCCACACGCATCTTGATCACTGGGATGATGTCGCCGCTACCCGGCTGCCGAAATCATTACCGATATTTACCCAGCATGAGCACGATCAAAGCCTGATTCGGGCCGCCGGGTTTGGTGATGTCCGGCTGTTGAGTGAGCAGAGTACTTTTGGCGATAAGAGTACTTTTGGCGATATCACGCTGAGTAAAACACCGGGTCAGCATGGCAGTGATGCCATTATGGAAAAGCTGGGCGAGAGGCTGGGCCAGGTGTGTGGCGTCGTGCTGCGTCATCCACAGGAAAAAACGCTGTATCTGGCGGGCGATACCGTCTGGAATGCGGACGTGGCGGAAAATCTGCGTCGCTATGTGCCAGAAGTGATTGTGCTCAACTGCGGCGATGCACAAATTGTCGGCCTGGGGTCAATCATCATGAACCAGCAGGATGTACTGAGCGTGGCGCAGCACGCACCGAATGCGACCCTCATCGCCAGCCATATGGAGGCGGTTAACCATTCGGCGTTAAGTCGTGAGGCTCTGGCGGATTTTGTGCAGCAACATGGCCTGTCGGGTCGGGTATTGATTCCGGCCGATGGCGAGTCCTGTATGCTGTAGCCGGTATACAAAACGGGCAGTGACAAGGCAGGAGGAACGTAATGTGAGTAAGCCTATTCCATCGGTCGCGGTGGTCGCCTGCGATCAGTTCAGCCCGTTTCATTTATCGGTGCCCTGCATGATCTTCGGCGATGTACTGCCGGGACAACCGTTATTCAGGTTGCGTCTTTGCGCTGGTGAAGAGGGGGTGTTGCGTTCCGCACAAGGGCTGCAGATTGATACCTCGTTTGGGCTGGATACTCTGGCGCAAGCCGATATCGTGGTGGTGCCTTACTGGCGTAACCCGCAGGAAACGCCGAATCCGGCGTTGCTGGAGGCGTTAGCTGATGCCTATGCCCATGGCAGCCTGTTAGTTGGGCTGTGTCTGGGCACCTATGTGCTGGCCTGGGCCGGGCTGCTTACGCAGCGCAACGCCGCAACACACTGGGAATTCGCGCAGGATTTTCAGCAGCGTTTTCCGGATGTACGGCTGGATACACAGGCGTTATACGTGGAAGACGAGCGGCTGATCACTTCGGCAGGGACGGCCGCCGGGCTGGATTGTTGCCTGCATGTGGTCAGAAAGTACCACGGTAGTGTCATCGCCAATAAAATCGCCAGAAGAATGGTGATCCCCCCGCATCGTGAAGGCGGTCAGGCACAGTTCATCGAGCGGCCGATGCCGACATCGACGCAGGACGCCAGGATCAACGCGCTACTGGATTACCTGAGAAGCCACCTCGACCATTCCTATCATCTCGACGACCTGGCGCGCCGGACGCTAATGAGCCGTCGCACGTTCACCCGACAGTTTCACAAGGCTACCGGGATGTCGGTCGGTGAATGGCTGATGGCCGAGCGCCTGCAACAAAGCCAGACATTGCTGGAATCCACCACGTTGTCGATCGAGGCCATCGCCGAACAGGTCGGCTTCGGCACCGCAGCGTCACTGCGTCAGCACTTTCGCCGACAGTTTAACGTCACACCCGGCGAGTGGCGCCGGACGTTTTTGGGGGGGAGTACGTCTATGTCACTTCCCAATACAAAAACTGGAAAAAATCCGCCCCAGCAGATCGTCGGAGGTGAATTCACCGGTGATTTCACTTAACGCCTGCTGTGCCAGCCGCAGTTCTTCGGCCAGCAACTCGCCTGCGTAGGCACCGACCAGTTGTTCGTGGCCTTGCTGCAGATGTTGCGCTGCTTGTTCCAGTGCCTGCAAGTGGCGACGGCGGGCCAGGAAGCCCCCTTCGGTGTTGCTGGTAAATCCCATGCTTTGTTTGAGGTGGTCACGCAGCAGGTCTACACCGTCACCCGTTCGGGCGGAAAGGCGGATAAGTGAGTAAGTGTTTACCTCTTCAATACCCAGCGGTTCACCGGTGACATCCGCTTTGTTACGCACGACGGTGATCGGCAATCGGCTTGGTAGTCTCGCCATAAATTCTGGCCAGATAGCCGCAGGTTCTACCGCGTCGGTGGTGGTGCCATCGACCATAAACAGTACCCGGTCGGCCTGTTCGATTTCCTGCCACGCCCGTTCAATACCGATACGTTCTACTTCGTCGCTGGCTTCGCGCAGCCCGGCGGTGTCGATGATATGCAGCGGCATACCGTCGATATGAATATGCTCACGCAGCACATCGCGCGTGGTACCGGCGATATCGGTGACGATAGCGGCATCGCGCCCGGCCAGCGCATTCAGCAGGCTGGATTTACCGGCGTTGGGTCGACCGGCAATCACCACTTTCATCCCTTCACGTAACAGGCTGCCTTGCCGCGCTTCGCCACGAACACCTTCCAGATCGCCTATCACCGCATTGAGCATGGCTTCGATTTTGCCGTCAGAGAGAAAATCGATCTCCTCATCGGGGAAATCGATCGCGGCTTCCACATAGATTCGAAGGTGAGTGAGTGCTTCCACCAGTTGATGAACGCGGGAGGAGAAGACACCCTGCAGCGAGTTGACGGCGGAACGGGCCGCCTGCTCAGAACTGGCGTCGATCAGATCGGCAATCGCTTCGGCCTGCGCCAGGTCGAGCTTGTCGTTTAAAAACGCCCGTTCGGAAAATTCGCCGGGGCGGGCGATGCGCACACCCTGCAGTGCCACGACGCGCTTGAGCAGCAGGTCGAGGATTACCGGGCCACCGTGACCTTGTAGTTCCAGCACGTCTTCACCTGTAAAGGAATTCGGGCCGGGGAACCACAGGGCAATGCCTTGATCGAGTACGCTGCCGTCGACGTCATGGAAAGGCAGATAATCGGCGTAACGCGGTTTAGGCAGCTTACCCAGTATGGCTTGTGCTACCGCTGAGGCTTGGCGGCCGGAGATGCGCAGAATACCTACGCCGCCGCGTCCCGGCGGGGTGGCTTGGGCAACGATGGTGTCGGTATGGCTCATGGTGTTCTCTCTGCCTTTTCGCCTGTTTTCAGGCACGGTTACGGGGTTGTCTTACGGTAAAAAAATAAGGCGGTCAGTGACCGCCTCATAATGAGATTGATTGGGCAATCAACCGATTACTTTTTCTCGCGGCTGTGCAGCCCGCGTTTTTCCAGCCCGCGGTAAATCAACTGCTGCTGGGCGATGGTCACCAGGTTGCTGACGATATAGTACAGTACCAGACCTGACGGGAACCACAGGAAGAACACGGTGAAGATAACCGGCATGTAGGTCATGATCTTCTGCTGCATCGGATCGGTGACCGTGGTCGGCGACATCTTCTGAATGAAGAACATGGTCAGACCCATCAGGATCGGCAGCACGTAGTACGGGTCCTGCGCCGAGAGGTCATGAATCCACAGTGCGAACGGCGCGTGACGCAGTTCCACCGAGCCCATCAGCATGTAGTACAACGCCAGGAAGATAGGCATCTGGATAACCAGCGGGAAGCAACCACCCAGCGGGTTCACTTTCTCTGCCTTGTACAGCGCCATCATTTCCTGACTCATGCGCTGTTTATCGTCACCGATACGCTCACGCATCGCCTGCAATTTCGGTTGCAGCATGCGCATTTTCGCCATCGAGGTGTACTGCGCTTTGGTCAGCGGGTACATGATGCCGCGCACGATAAAGGTGATGGCAATGATGGAGAAGCCCCAGTTGCCGATAAAGCCGTGCAGGAATTTCAGCAGCTTAAACAGCGGTTGGGAGATGAACCACAACCAACCGTAATCTACGGTCAGGTCCAAATGCGGTGCGACGGCGGCCATTTTGTCCTGAATTTCCGGGCCAACCCACAAGGTGGCGTTCAGGTTCTGCTGGCTACCCGGCTGTACGACAACCGAGGGGGACTTAAAGCCGATAGCGGCTAAGCCATTGCCAAGGTTGGCGCTATAAAACGTATTGCTCGCAGCAGCGTTTGGCACCCAGGCGGTAGCGAAATACTGTTGCAGCATCGCAACCCAGCCACCCTGTGTGTTGATGTTCAGGTTCTCTTTCATATCGCTAAAGCTGTATTTGCGATATTTATCGTCGCTGGAAGAGAACGCTGCACCACGGTAAGTGTGCAGAGCAAAGTTATTGCTGCCGGTGTCGCGGTGTGACGGCAAATCGATAGATTGCTTCAACTGGCCGAACAGCGTCAGTTCCAGCGGTTGTGCACTGGTGTTATTGACACTGTATTCCACGTTCAGCGCGTACTCACCACGCTTTAACACGAAGGTTTTGGTGAAGCTGACGCCGTTAGCATCGGTATAGGTCAACGGAATACGCAGTTCGTTCTGGCCTGCGGCCAGCTCAAAGCGATCTGCCGAGGCGGTATACAGCGGACGTGAACCGTTAGCCGGGTTGTCCGGGCCGTTTTTACCGGTCAGGCCACTTTGTGCCTGGTAGGTGAAGGCCGGGGTGGTTTCCAGCAGTTTGAACGGCTGGTTGGAGCCAAGTTCTGCCGGGTAAGCCAGCAGGTCGGCTTCTTCAATGTCGCCGCCGCGTGTGTTGATGTTCAGCGACAACACGTCGGTTTTCACGGTGATCAGTTTACCCTGACCGCTGGCTGGTACGCCCTGGTTGGCTGCATCGCCTACAGCGCCATTCGCCTGTTGCGTGGTCTGGGTGGCCGCGGGTGGATTTTTGTCCGTTTCCCACTGCTGCCAGATCATGAACGTCACGAATAGCAGAGCGATGACAAGAAGATTGCGTTGCGAATCCATCGTTAGTGTTCTCTGTTATTGTCGGGTTTTGGCGGTACGGGATCATCACCACCAGGGTTCAAAGGGTGGCATTTTAATACGCGTTTGAGCGTCAACCAACAGCCTTTTATCATGCCGAACCGGCGTATTGCTTCAATGCCATATTGGGAGCACGACGGCT
This sequence comes from Dickeya oryzae, assembly GCF_009372235.1. Taxonomy (GTDB): domain Bacteria; phylum Pseudomonadota; class Gammaproteobacteria; order Enterobacterales; family Enterobacteriaceae; genus Dickeya; species Dickeya oryzae. The sequence continues at coordinate 61,388 of NZ_ML762924.1, forward strand.
GAAAGCGGCAGTGCGGTCCAAGTAGCGGACTGATAAAGCGTTGATACCCGCGTATCAGGCCGATCAGCAGGCGTGAGCCAAACGACAGTGACGGCGCCATAATTTTTCCAACGCTTCCGTTAGCGTACGGTTATCCAGTTCAGACACCCCTTTTTTAGCGATGACGACAAAATCCATCGCGGGCAGCTCGTGTTGACGCAAACGAAAACTTTCACGTGTCAGGCGCTTGATACGATTACGTTCATGAGCCCGTCTGACGTGCTTTTTTGCGACGGTGAGGCCAATACGAGGGTGTCCCAGCGTATTCGGGCGACCGAGGATGGTAATCTGCGGCGTGCCGGCCCGTTGAGGCTGCTGGAAGACGAAAGAGAAATGGCTGGGAGTTAACAGACGTAACTCCCTGGGAAAAGCGAGCGTAACCACTCGAAGGGTTAGCTTTTATTACTTGGAAACAGTCAGACGAGTACGGCCTTTCGCACGACGGCGGGCCAGAACCTGACGACCATTTTTAGTGGCCATACGAGCACGGAAACCGTGGCTACGGTTACGCTTCAATACGGACGGTTGGAAAGTGCGTTTCATGGCGATTTCTACCTAAACTTGATTTAAGACTTCACAGTAAACGCGTTTGGCTACTCGGCGTGAAAAGTGACCGACGCCTCTATCGCATAATAAAGAGGCGGGATTGTAATAATTGTACAGCCCCGAGTCAATTAACATCCGCGTTTTACCCGCCTGAAACTTCCCGGTGGTCCCGGATTTTCTGTTTGTTCAGCACATAAAATGAGCTGCTCAGCACAGAAAACAGGCGCTACGCGCAGGCCGCGAATTATACGGACTCTGCGATAAAGCGCAAGGATCCCTCAGCGATCCTGTCTGCGGGATCATGATCCGCGTCACCGCTGATCGCGTCGATTACGTCTATGCTTACTACCCGCAAGGGATCCAGGGCAGGTTGTGGGTAACCTTATGGGTATCCCGTAATAAAAGCGGAATTTGACACAGACTATAAGAAGAGCCTGTGGATAAAAAGGATCGAAACTGTGTAGAAAGGGGAGATCTCTTTCGTGGTTTAGGTTATGATCCGCCGTCCCGCTAGCGATCTCTGGATCGGGATCGTCACGGTAAAGCCGCCTTATGCGCGGCGCACCCCGGCGTAGTCGTGTCCATGCGCAGCCGGGTGCCTGAAAAATCATGAGTTACATAACTAACGTCTGTTCCTTTTCTTGATTGACCTTGTTCGAGTGGAGTCCGCCGTGTCACTTTCGCTTTGGCAGCAGTGTCTTGCCCGTTTGCAGGATGAGTTACCTGCCACAGAATTCAGTATGTGGATACGCCCGTTGCAGGCGGAACTGAGTGACAACACTCTGGCGCTTTATGCCCCGAATCGCTTTGTGCTGGATTGGGTGCGCGATAAATACATCAATAATATCAATGGACTGTTGAATGATTTCTGCGGCATGGATGCGCCGTTGCTACGTTTTGAAGTCGGCAGTAAGCCTGCCGCGCCGGTTGTCGTCCCCGTTGGCAACCATAATGCTACCGTAGCCGCTCCTCAGGTGCGTACGGCGTCACCAGTACGCCCGAGTTGGGAAACCCCGTCGGCACCGGCTGAACACACCTATCGTTCCAACGTGAACCCCAAGCATACCTTCGATAATTTCGTGGAAGGTAAATCTAACCAGTTGGCCCGCGCGGCGGCGCGCCAGGTGGCGGATAATCCTGGTGGCGCGTATAACCCACTGTTTCTGTATGGCGGTACTGGTCTGGGTAAAACCCATCTACTGCACGCGGTAGGTAATGGCATCATGGCGCGTAAGCCAAATGCCAAGGTGGTGTATATGCATTCCGAGCGTTTTGTGCAGGATATGGTGAAGGCTCTGCAGAACAACGCGATTGAAGAGTTCAAACGCTACTACCGTTCTGTAGATGCGCTGCTGATCGATGACATTCAGTTTTTTGCCAATAAAGAGCGCTCGCAGGAAGAGTTTTTCCACACATTTAATGCGTTGTTGGAAGGCAATCAACAGATCATCCTGACGTCGGATCGTTACCCCAAAGAGATCAATGGGGTGGAAGATCGCCTCAAGTCCCGTTTCGGCTGGGGGTTGACCGTGGCTATCGAACCGCCGGAGCTGGAAACCCGTGTGGCGATCCTGATGAAGAAAGCGGATGAGAATGATATCCGTCTGCCCGGTGAAGTGGCGTTTTTTATCGCTAAACGCCTGCGTTCTAATGTGCGTGAGCTGGAAGGTGCACTGAATCGTGTCATCGCTAACGCCAATTTTACCGGCCGCTCGATCACTATCGATTTTGTACGTGAGGCGCTGCGCGACCTGCTGGCGTTACAGGAAAAACTGGTCACCATCGACAATATTCAGAAGACGGTGGCGGAGTACTATAAGATTAAAGTGGCCGACCTGTTGTCTAAACGGCGTTCACGTTCGGTGGCCCGTCCGCGTCAGATGGCGATGGCGCTGGCCAAGGAACTGACCAACCATAGCCTGCCGGAGATCGGCGACGCGTTCGGTGGCCGTGACCATACCACTGTGCTGCATGCCTGCCGCAAAATAGAGCAGCTGCGCGAAGAAAGTCACGACATCAAAGAAGATTTTTCCAATTTAATCCGAACATTATCGTCATAACATCATGAAATTTATCGTTGAGCGTGAGCATCTGTTAAAACCGTTGCAACAGGTCAGCAGCCCGCTGGGCGGGCGACCGACGTTGCCGATTCTGGGCAACCTGTTGTTGCAGGTCAGCGAAGGCCGGTTATCGTTGACCGGTACCGATCTGGAAATGGAGATGGTGGCGCATCTGGCGCTGACGCAGCCCCATGAACCGGGCGCTACCACCGTACCGGCGCGCAAGTTATTCGATATTTGCCGTGGCCTGCCGGATGGGGCGGAGATTTCCGTTACGCTGGAAGGCGATCGGATGCTGGTGCGTTCCGGGCGTAGCCGTTTCTCCCTGTCCACATTGCCAGCGGCGGATTTCCCCAACCTGGACGACTGGCAGAGCGAGGTGGAGTTTACCTTGCCGCAGGCGACGCTAAAACGCCTGATTGAAGCCACCCAGTTCTCGATGGCGCATCAGGATGTCCGTTACTACCTCAACGGTATGTTGTTTGAAACCGGTGGCGAGGAGTTGCGTACTGTTGCCACCGACGGTCACCGTCTGGCGGTTTGCGCCATGCCGGTTGGTCAGTCTCTGCCGTCGCATTCGGTTATCGTGCCACGTAAAGGTGTGATGGAACTGGTGCGTCTGTTGGATGGCGGCGACACGCCGTTACAGCTGCAGATTGGCAGCAATAACATTCGCGCCCATGTCGGCGATTTTATCTTTACCTCCAAGCTGGTGGATGGTCGCTTCCCGGATTATCGCCGCGTGTTGCCGAAAAACCCGGACAAAACGCTGGAAGCCAGTTGCGATCTACTGCGTCAGGCGTTTTCCCGAGCGGCCATTCTGTCGAACGAGAAATTCCGTGGTGTACGCTTGTACCTCAACCAAAACCAGTTGCGTATTACCGCCAATAACCCGGAACAGGAAGAGGCGGAAGAAATTCTGGATGTGGAATACGGTGGTACGGAGATGGAAATCGGCTTTAACGTCAGTTACGTGCTGGATGTGCTCAATGCGCTGAAGTGCGAAGAGGTGCGCATGTTGCTGACGGATTCGGTATCCAGCGTCCAGCTTGAGGATGCAGCCAGCCAGGCGGCGGCTTACGTGGTCATGCCGATGCGTCTGTAAATCCTCTGTGCGCCTGCCTGCCGTTACACGCCGCGCCATTGGGTGCGGCGTGTTGTTATCGGCGATGTGGTGGGTTTTGTTATCGGTAAGGGCGCGACACGGTCTGGTATGGGCAACAAATCTGGCAAAATGGTTGTGATATGGCGCTGACTCGTCTTCTTATCCGCGATTTCCGCAATATCGAATCGGCCGATCTGGCACTGATTCCCGGCTTTAATTTTTTGGTGGGCGCGAATGGCAGCGGCAAGACCAGCGTACTGGAAGCCATTTACACGCTAGGGCATGGCCGGGCGTTTCGCAGCATTCAGGCGGCGAGGGTCATTCGTCATGAGCAGGCAGAGTTCATTCTGCATGGCCGTATCGAAGGGCAGGAGCGTGAGCGCGCTGTCGGGTTGAGTAAAAACCGCGACGGCGACAGCACGGTACGTATCGATGGCAGCGACGGCCACAAAGTGGCTGAGCTGGCGCAACTGCTGCCTATCCAACTTATTACCCCGGAAGGTTTCACCCTACTGAACGGCGGCCCTAAATACCGCCGTGCTTTTCTGGACTGGGGCTGTTTTCACAACGAACCCGGTTTTTTCAGCGCCTGGAGTAATCTGAAAAGGCTGTTGCGTCAGCGTAATGCGGCGTTGCGCCAGGTCAGTCACTACGGGCAACTGCGCGCCTGGGATCGCGAGCTGGTGCCGCTGGCCGAGGGCATCAGCCAATGGCGTGCTGAGTATAGCGCCGCTATCGCCGCGGATATCGCGTCCACCTGCACCCAGTTTCTGCCTGAGTTTTCCTTAAGTTTTTCTTTCCAGCGTGGCTGGGATAAAGAGAGCGACTACGCTGAACTGCTGGAGCGCCATTTCGAGCGCGACAGGCAGCTAGGTTACACCGCGCTGGGGCCGCACAAGGCCGATTTTCGTATCCGCGCAGGCGGCGTGGCGGTGGAGGATATGCTATCGCGCGGTCAGCTCAAGCTGCTGATGTGTGCGCTTCGGCTGGCTCAGGGCGAGTTCCTGACCCGGCAAAACGGACTGAAGTGTCTGTACCTGATCGACGACTTCGCCTCCGAACTGGACAGCACCCGCCGTCGCCTGTTGGCCGAACGGTTGAAGGCAACACAGGCGCAGGTGTTCGTCAGCGCCATCACCGCTGAGCAGATTAGCGACATGGTGGGCGAAAATGGCAAGATGTTCCGCGTGGAACAGGGTAAAATAACCGTTCAATCACAGGACTAAATGAGCGAGAAACGTTGATGTCGAATTCTTATGACTCCTCAAGTATCAAGGTATTAAAAGGGCTGGATGCGGTCCGTAAACGCCCGGGGATGTATATCGGTGATACGGATGACGGAACCGGTCTGCATCACATGGTATTCGAGGTGGTGGACAACGCTATCGACGAAGCGCTCGCAGGCTATTGTAAAGATATTGTCGTTACTATTCATGCGGATAACTCGGTATCGGTGCAGGATGATGGCCGTGGTATTCCGACGGGCATCCACGAAGAAGAGGGTGTGTCCGCGGCTGAAGTCATCATGACCGTGCTGCATGCGGGCGGTAAGTTCGACGATAACTCCTATAAAGTATCCGGCGGTTTGCACGGGGTAGGGGTATCGGTGGTGAACGCCCTGTCCGAGAAGCTGGAGCTGGTTATCCGCCGTGAAGGCAAAATTCATCGTCAGGAATACCGTCATGGCGAACCGCAGGCACCGCTGAGCGTCACCGGTGATGCAGACACCACTGGCACCACGGTGCGTTTCTGGCCGAGTCTGGAAACCTTCACCAATGTGGTCGAGTTTGAATACGACATTCTGGCTAAGCGCCTGCGTGAATTGTCGTTCCTCAACTCTGGCGTGTCTATCCGCCTGCGCGATGAGCGCGAAGCGAATAAAGCCGACCATTTCCACTACGAAGGCGGCATCAAGGCGTTTGTGGAGTACCTGAACCGTAACAAGACGCCGATTCACCCGCAGGTGTTCTATTTCAGCGCTGAAAAAGACGGTATCGGCGTGGAAATCGCCATGCAGTGGAACGACGGTTTCCAGGAAAATATCTACTGCTTTACCAACAACATTCCGCAGCGTGACGGCGGTACCCATCTGGCGGGTTTCCGTGCTGCCATGACACGTACGCTGAATAACTACATGGACAAGGAAGGCTACAGCAAGAAAGCCAAAGTCAGCGCCACTGGCGATGACGCGCGCGAGGGGCTGATTGCGGTGGTATCGGTGAAGGTGCCGGACCCGAAATTTTCTTCCCAGACCAAAGATAAACTGGTGTCTTCAGAGGTGAAATCAGCGGTGGAATCGCTGATGAACGACCGTCTGGTGGACTACCTGATGGAAAACCCCAGCGACGCCAAAATCGTGGTTGGCAAAATCATCGACGCTGCCCGCGCTCGTGAAGCCGCACGTAAAGCCCGTGAGATGACCCGCCGTAAAGGTGCGTTGGATCTGGCGGGTCTGCCGGGCAAACTGGCGGACTGTCAGGAGCGTGACCCGGCGTTGTCTGAACTGTACCTGGTGGAGGGTGACTCCGCAGGCGGTTCTGCCAAGCAGGGTCGTAACCGTAAGAATCAGGCCATTCTGCCGTTGAAAGGTAAGATTCTGAACGTGGAAAAAGCGCGTTTCGATAAGATGCTGTCTTCGCAGGAGGTGGCAACGCTTATCACCGCACTGGGTTGCGGTATTGGTCGCGACGAGTACAACCCGGATAAACTGCGCTACCACAACATCATCATCATGACCGATGCGGACGTCGACGGTTCTCATATTCGTACGCTGCTGCTGACCTTCTTCTATCGCCAGATGCCGGAAGTCATCGAGCGTGGTCATGTGTTTATCGCCCAGCCACCGCTGTACAAGGTGAAGAAAGGCAAGCAGGAACAGTACATCAAAGACGACGACGCGATGGACCAGTACCAGATCATGCTGGCGCTGGACGGTGCTGCGTTGCACACCAACGCCCATGCTCCGGCACTGGCGGGTGAGCCGCTGGAAAAACTGGTGGCGGAGCACTACAGCGTGCAGAAGCTGATCGGTCGTATGGAGCGTCGTTACCCCCGTGCGCTGCTTAATGCGTTGATTTATCAACCGTCGCTGACGGAAGCCATGTTGAGTTCGCAGGCCGACGCTCAGTCATGGATGGAAGCGCTGATCCAGTTCCTTAATGAAAAAGAGCAGCACGGCAGCACCTACAGCTTCCTTCTGCGTCATGCCAACGAACGCCACGAACCGGTGTTGCGTGTGCGTACCCACGGCGTGGATTCTGATTACGCGCTGGACCTGGCGTTTGTTCAGGGCAATGAGTATCGCAAAATCAATGGACTGGGTGAGAAACTGCGTGGTCTCATCGAAGAAGACGCGTTTGTTGAGCGTGGCGAGCGTAAACAGCCGGTCGCCAGCTTCGAGCAGGCGTTGGACTGGCTGGTGAAAGAATCGCGCCGCGGCCTGGCTATCCAGCGTTATAAAGGTCTGGGTGAGATGAACCCGGAACAATTGTGGGAAACCACCATGGACCCGGAAAGCCGCCGTATGCTGCGTGTGACGGTAAAAGACGCCATCGCTGCCGACGAGCTGTTCACCACCCTGATGGGTGACGCCGTTGAACCGCGCCGTGCCTTTATCGAAGAAAACGCCCTGAAAGCAGCGAATATTGATATTTGATGAATAAAGAAAAAAGGGGCTTTCAGATAAAGCCCCTTTTAACGTATTATCCTCTCTGTTTTCGTCTTGGCATTTCAACTGGAGCTGCTGGTTCATAAGATTTTAAACCTTCATCTCCTGTCAGGATTTCTACCTGATACCCCATACTGGCATAATATTCTGCAACATCTTTGATAGTGGTATCGCCCAATGAAAGTTTTTGATTAGCCAACTCAGGCCACGCATCTGCTAACGTAATTAGTTTCTCAGGAGACCATAGAGTTGATTGTTCTGAAAATGCAGCCCAAGGGGTTTTTTGATTTGCGCTATCTTTCATAATCTCTGCCAGTAATAATGCTCTTTCTCGACGACTATGAGCAGCCTGCGCAATATGATTTCCCGTTTCTATAATGGTAGCCAAAGGTAATACAAATGTTGTGCTATTCTTTTTCTCTGATTCAATTTTTGCATCAATTCTATCTTTATTCCATTTATCACTATCTCTTCCGCAATCTAACATTCCAGGTATTTCCAGCCAGACACATAGAATTGAAGTGTCAATAATCAGCACTTTTCTCATTGTTTTTCTCCTTGCTTAAGCGCTGCTTCAATTCTTCCTTCAGAAGAGAGTCTACCTAATGAGCCAGAAGCCATTAACTTGGGTAATTGTTGTATATCATCAAGTTGTGTCAGTAGGCTCTCTCCGCTTATATCATCTCTGTGTGTGACGCTGATAAACGGGATCATTTTGGGGCCAGCAGCATCTAATAAAGCTGGGTTATGTGTAGTGACAATGACGTCTATGCCGCGTTGTTGTCCTAATGTTCTCAACATATTGATCAGGACATGTGCTCTGGATGGGTGTAGTCCATTATCCACTTCCTCAATAACTAACAGGCCACCAGATTGACGAGTCAGCATTGCTGTTACGATAGCCAGATAACGGAGAGTTCCATCTGACATACCACGTGCGTCAATAGTATCAGACGCTGTTCCAGGCCATCCCTCTTCGCAATAAAGCATCGCATCAGTCTGGAATTTACCTACCGGTTCTGTCCAGATTCGTTTTATATCTTTTTCTGGTAATCCTTGAAGATAGGTGGTAATAATCCCTTCAACTTCATCTTTACGTGTTTTATCTAAAGCAGCTAAGACCCCTGCAATATTTGAGCCATCTGCCTGTAATTTTTCTGAAAAAGGTGTGTATCCACGCATATGGCTGGGGATAGGATCAAAAACAAATATCTGCTGTAGTTTTAATAATATATTTTTTATTCCATCTTGTACTTCTTTTCTGAGGTTTAATGTATCTGCCTGGGTCAGTATAAGGTGAGAGCGATTGAGATCTATTTTTTTTCCTCGACCTTGCGTCCCAGTAGAGAAATAAGCTGAGATAACAGGGTTGCGTTCTTCTGGCAACTGAGTATTGAACAATCTACTTATTTTTTGAGTTTCGCTACGCTTTCCATATTTCAGGATTGCCAATTCTTCACTGTAAATTTCTGCTTTGGCTCCATTTATTTGAATTTTTAATTCATAGCGGTAATCTTGATTTTTTTTATCTCCATCAAGGAGTAGTGTAATACCAAAAATTTTTTCTGGCTTATGGCAAACCCATTCCATACCACCGCGAATAGACGGGAGATTTATATCACCATTGATTGCTTGAAATATCCCAACGCCAGATGAAACTCTTTGCAAGAATAAGAGTGCATCCAACATGTTTGACTTTCCACTGGCATTAGTACCAATAATAATAGTTAAAGGGTCAATGTAAAGAGTCGCCTCTTTAAAACTCTTCCAGTTATGAAGTGTTAGTTCTTTTAACATGTAAACCCCTTTAATTATCTGCACATCTAGTATGCAAGTATCACAGGAAATATTTCCCGTGATAATAGCATCAACTGCGAGTTATGTACTGTGTCACAACTATTGCGCTGGTACTCGTCGTTTAGCGTTGCGCAGCTCCTGCGCCAGCGCCATCACGGCGGTAATCACCATAAAGATAACAGCTGACCAGAAAATGGCGGACGGATGGCCTTGATCCAAAAACCAGCCGAAGACCACCGGGCCACCGGCACCGCCGATATTAAAGCCGGTGGTGACCACGCCGAAGACACGGCCTTCGGCACCGGCCGGTGATGCCGCGCGAACCAGCATATCCCGCGATGGGGCGATCATGCCGGAGAGAAAGCCTGCCACACCCAGAATCAGCGTGGTCACCAGCGACGGCAGGGTAGATGCCGCGACGATGGCGACCAGCACCGCTGTGACCACCAGCGAGCCGGTGGCGACCAGCCCGTGATGCCGGGTTTTATCCGCCAGTGAGCCGCCCGCCAGCACGCCAAACGCGCTGGTAAACAAAAACGCCGTCAGTGCCAGGTTGGCTTCGGTCAGCGGCATGCCGTAACCGTTCACCAGTGCGGTCACCGAGAAGTTTTGAATCGAGTTGGTGCTCAGGTTGAGCAGCATAAACAGCACCAGCAGCGACAGGATGGGTAGGGTAAATACCGCGACCTTTGGCGCAGAGGTCTTCTTGTCGTGCGCGCTGGCGGCGGGCAATGCCTCTTGCTCGCCGAGCAACATCGGCACGGTCAGCAGTCCGAGCAGGCCGGATAAGACCAGCGCGAACTCGATACGGGTGAGGGCGGCGACGGTCAGCAAAATGGCTGGCGCGACGGCTGTGCCGAGAAAACCGGAAAAAGTATGCACCGAGAAGGCGCGGCCCATGCGGTTTTCGGCAATGCCGCGTGAGAGCAAGGCGTAATCCGAGGGGTGATAGACCGCGTTGGCAAGCCCAGCCAGCGCCATGGCGATGAGCATCCAGCTGTAGCTGCTAAAGAAGCCGAGCGACAAGAAACACAGACTGCCCAGCGTCAGCCCGGCTATCAGCGTGCGACGCGGGCCGATACGGTCAACCGCAAAGCCAATCGGCGTTTGCACCAGTGCGGAAACAACGTTGAAGACGCCGAGCGCCACCCCGATTTCCACGTAACTGATGCCACGCTGTGCGGAAATCAGCGGCATCAGCGCCGGTAACACCATCATGTGGAAATGACTTACCCAGTGAGCGGCGGAGACTTGTGCCAGTAGTGGTAGCTTTTTTATTGTCATGATTATTTTTATCGGTTGGTTACGCAGGTGCGCAAGGCAGATTCAACAATAAGGTTAACATATCGCCACAACAGTTAGTCGTCTATCTTTATACCGACAACGTGACCGAGGTGACAATGCTGAGAAGGGGAAAGAGCCAGTCAAAAGCCACAGAAAGACAGCAAAAGGTCGCTGACTGCAGTTGCTCGCATCCGCAGTCAGTACGCAAGATTTACTGGGTGATGGGCAGGTAAAAATCGAACCGATGACTTTTGGTTTCCAGCGCTGACTGGGCCGGTACTGCTGCCAGCGGTGGCGCGTAATCCGGGCGTTTGACCACGACCCGCTTTTTTGCCAGGCGGCGTGCCGGTTCCAGCAAGGCGTCGGCGTCATTGTCAGCACCCACCAGCGACTGAAACACCCGCATCTCCTTTTTCACCAGCGCGCTTTTCTGGCGGTGGGGAAACATCGGGTCAAGATAGACCACGTCCGGAGGTGGGGTAATAGCAGACAACGCCTCAATGCTGGAGGCGTGTAGCAGCGTCAGTCGCTGTTGCAGCCAGCCGCCGATCTCCGGGTCCTGATAACCACGTTGCAGGCCATCATCGAGCAACGCTGCCACCACCGGGTGGCGCTCCACCATGCGCACACGGCAGCCGAGAGCCGCCAGCACAAAGGCATCACGCCCCAGGCCCGCGGTGGCATCCACCACATCGGGTAAATAGTCTTTTTTGATGCCGACGGCTTTGGCGACAGCTTCTCCACGCCCACCGCCAAAGCGGCGGCGATGCGCCATCGCGCCAGAAACGAAATCGACACAGATGGCACCGAGCTTCGGTTCATCGCATTTGCGCAGTTCCAGTCGCTCGGGGGTGAGCACCAACGCCAGCATGGCGTCGGTGTCATTTTCCAGACCCCAGCGTTGTGCCAGGGTAGCCAGTGCCTCGGGGTCGGCACTGGCTTCGGTCAGTAACGCAATCTTCATCCCTGAATGCCGTAGTGTTTCAGCATCGCATCCAGTTGCGGCTCACGGCCACGGAAGCGTTTGAACAGTTCCATCGGCGCTTCGGAGCCGCCGCGAGATAAGATGTTTTCCAGGAACGACAGGCCGGTGTCGCGGTTGAAGATGCCTTCTTCTTCAAAACGGGAGAACGCGTCTGCTGCCAGCACATCGGCCCACAGGTAGCTGTAGTACCCGGCGGCGTAGCCACCCGCGAAGATGTGGCTGAATGAGTGCGGGAAGCGATTCCATTCCGGGCTTTTCACCACGGAAACCTGCGCTTTCACCTCTGCCAGCGTTTCCAGCACACGTGCACCGGTAGCGGGGGTGTAACCGGCGTGCAGACGGAAGTCGAACAGGCCGAACTCCAACTGACGCAGGATGAACAGCGCTGCCTGATAGTTTTTCGCTGCCAGCATTTTGTCCAGCATGTCCTGCGGCAGCGGTTCGCCGGTCTCGTAATGACCGGAGATAAACGCCAGCGCATCCGGCTCCCAGCACCAGTTTTCCATAAACTGGCTCGGCAGTTCGACGGCATCCCACGGCACACCGTTGATGCCGGAGACGCCAGCGGTATCGATACGGGTCAGCATATGGTGCAGCCCGTGGCCGAACTCATGGAACAGCGTGGTGACTTCGTCGTGGGTAAACAGCGCAGGTTTACCGTCGATCGGGCGGTTAAAGTTACAGGTCAGGTACGCCACCGGCTTTTGCAGCTCGCCGTTGGCTTTGCGCAGACGGCCGACGCAATCGTCCATCCAGGCACCGCCGCGTTTGTGTTCGCGGGCGTACAGATCGAGGTAGAAGCTCCCCAGCAATTCACCGTCTTCGGCAAACAGGTCGAAGAAACGTACTTCCGGATGCCAGACGTCGACGTCCTGACGCTCTTTGGCGGTGATGCCATAAATACGTTTCACCACTTCGAACAACCCTTCCAGTACGCGCGGTTCAGGGAAGTACGGGCGTAGCTGTTCGTCGCTAATGGAATACAGGTGTTGTTTTTGCTGTTCGGCATAATAGCTGATGTCCCACGGGTTCAGCTCATCAACGCCAAACTGTGCTTTGGCGAACGCGCGCAGTTGTGCCAGTTCCTGTTCCCCTTGCGGGCGGGCGCGTTTAGCCAAATCGGTCAGGAAATCCAGCACCTGCTGTGGGTTTTCTGCCATTTTGGTGGCCAGTGATTTGTCGGCAAAGCTGGCAAAGCCCAGCAGTTGCGCCAGTTCGTGACGTAGCGCCAGCGTTTCGGCCATCACCTCGCTGTTATCCCACTTACCGGCGTTCGGGCCTTGTTCTGACGCACGGGTCACGTAGGCGCGGTACATCTCTTCGCGCAGCGCCTGATTGGCGCAGTAGGTCATGACCGGCAGGTAGCTTGGGATATCCAGCGTCAGCAGCCAGCCCTGTTGTTCTTTCGCTTGTGCCAGCGCTTTGGCCGCGGCCAGCGCGCTTTCCGGCAGACCTTCCAGTTCACTGACATCGGTTATCAGCTTGGTCCAGCCCATGGTGGCGTCCAGCACGTTGTTGCTGAACTGCGACCCCAGTTCGGACAAGCGGGAAGCGATGTCGCCGTAGCGTTTTTGCTGTTCCGGCGGCAGGGCAATCCCGGACAATTCAAAGTCACGCAGGGCGTTATCCACCGCTTTTTTCTGCGCGATGCTCAGGCTGGCGTAATGTTCGCCGTCACGCAGCTCACGGTAGGCGCGGTACAACCCGGCATGCTGGCCCACCCAGGTGCCGTATTCAGACAGCAGCGGCAGGCATTGTTCATAGGCGCTACGCAATTCCGGGCTGTTTTTAACCGAATTCAGGTGGCTGACCGGGGAGAAAATGCGCCCCAGTCTGTCATCACTTTCCGCCAGCGGCTGACACAGGTTATCCCAGGTGAACGGCCCCGGCTGCGCCACCACGCGCTCGACTGTCTGGCGACAATCGTTCAGTGCGGCTTGTACGGCGGGGAGGATGTGTTCAATCTGGATCTGGGAGAACGGCGGCAGGATAAAGGAGGAGAGTAATGGATTGGTCATGGCACAGTCCTGAAATCTATTGATGATGACTTAACATGAGGGGTAATGAGGGGAAAATCAATGGCAGGGCGCACAACAGGCCAAGGCCGACGGTAAAAAGCGACGGTTAGCGGTGATGCCGATGCTCAGGCGGGGTGATCGTAACCGGCGTAAAACCAGGCTATCAGTGACGGGTTGCTGACATCGGTAAAAAACTCCGCCACGATATCGCGTATCAGCCCGTAACGGTGGCACAACTGCCCGGCTTCAAACGCGGCTTGTTGTCGGCCTCGCAATGACGCGCGTTGGTGTGCGTAACCGCAGACGTAGCCACGGCGATAATCATCGCAATGGTGGCGGATATCATTCATCGATTGCGGTGTACTGGCATGTAGCCCTGCCAGAATGCCGTCGCCAAAATGGTTTTTCATAAGCGTCGTATCCAGAATATGCGATATATAAAACATTATATAACGAAAAGGGCGGGTTGAAAAAGGTGAGTTATTGAACTCCCCCGAGGTGGATAGCGGTGATTGTGGGGGTATTTTGTGGCGCTAACCGTTTATATACCCGTCATACTTCAAGTTGCAGGTGTGTTGGCTTTATTACTCGGCCCATCCCTGTGCCTCGCCCTACGGGCCGCAGCGAGCTGCGTTCAAATCTGCTCCCGGCAGATTTGTCGCTCACCCCAGTCACTTACTTGTGTAAGCTCCAGGGGATTCGCTGCGTCGCCGCCTGCCTGCAACTCGAATTATTTAGGGTATACTATGGCGATTAGCGGCAAACGCGCCCTCATTGACCGGAAATCCATACGTTATGCTGAGTTATCGCCACAGTTTTCATGCCGGCAATCATGCCGATGTGCTGAAGCACACTGTCCAGAGCCTGATCATTAATGCGCTGAAAGAGAAGGATAAACCGTTCTTGTATCTGGATACGCATTCCGGCGCGGGCCGTTATCAGTTACAGAGCGAACATGCCGAGCGCACTGGCGAATACCTCGACGGCATTGGTCGTATCTGGCAGCGGGATGATATTCCGGCGGAACTGGAGCCGTACATGCAGGTGGTCCGTTCCTATAATTCCGGCGACAAGCTGCGTTATTACCCCGGCTCGCCGCTGATTGCCCGTCAGTTGCTGCGCGAGTACGACAAAATTCATCTGACCGAGCTGCATCCGACCGACTTTCCATTGCTGCGTCAGGAGTTTCTGCGTGACGACCGGGCGCGAGTGGTGCGTGAAGACGGCTACCAGCAACTGAAAGCCCAGTTACCGCCGCTGTCGCGTCGTGGATTGATTCTGATCGACCCGCCTTACGAACTGAAAACCGATTATCAGGCGGTGGTGAAAGGGATTCAGGAAGGCTATCGCCGCTTTGCCACCGGCGTGTATGCGCTGTGGTATCCGGTGGTGTTGCGCCAGCACATCAAACGTTTGCTCAAAGATCTGGAAGACACCGGTATTCGCCGTATCCTGCAAATCGAACTGGCGGTGCTGCCGGATAGCGATCGCCACGGTATGACCGCCTCTGGCATGATTGTCATTAATCCGCCGTGGAAACTGGAATCCCAGATGAAAAGCGTACTGCCGTGGCTGCATCAGGCGTTGGTGCCTGCCGGTACCGGCCACACGCTCGTTGAGTGGGTGGTGCCGGAGTAAGCGCTCAGTCTACCGGCGGCTAACCCTTGCTGCGGTTACCTGCGTTGTACCGGGTTACACCTCAAATGTCGCCAGGTCAGTGGCGACTTCAGTGGCCGCAAACAGCGTCTGGCATTCCTGACGTAACCGTTCCAGATCTGCCTGACCATAGCGGGCGCTGAAATGGGTGATGATCAACCGCTTCGCGCCAGCGTCTCGCGCCGTGGCGGCGGTTTGCAGGGTGGTGGAGTGACCGCGTTCGTTAGCGCGCTCCGCCATTGATCCTTCCACTGTGGCTTCGTGCACCATGACATCGACCCCCGCAGCCAGCTTGAGTGCTTCCGGCGTTGGGCGGGTATCGCCGAAAATCGCCAGCGATTTGCCCGGTAAGCTGGGGCCGAGGTAATCCCAGCCGTTCAGTACCTGCCCGTCATCGAGAGTGACCGTTTCCCCGCGTTTTAACTGCTGGAAATAAGCACCGGGTTTGATGCCCTGTGCCGCCAGTTTTTCCACATCCAGCACGCCCGGTTTGGGGCGCTCCTCAATGCGGTATCCGAGGCAATACAGCGTGTGCGACAGTTCATGCGCCGTTACCCGTAACTGCGCGTCTTCGAATACCGTGCCGGGAACCACTTCCACCACCTCCAGCGGATACGTCAGCCAGGAACCGCTCAGCGTCAGCGCGGTTTCGATGAAGGTTTTCAACCCAGCCGGGCCGTAGAGCGTCAGTGGCGTGTCGATACCCGCCATGGAGCGAGAGCACAGCAAACCGGGCAACCCGAACAGGTGGTCGCCGTGCAGATGAGTGATAAAAATTTTCTCCAGCTTGCCGGGTTTGATTGGGGTGCGCAAAATCTGGTGCTGAGTACCTTCACCGCAGTCAAATAGCCAGAACGCCGGACGAATACCGTGCAAGTCGAGCGCGATACTGGTGACGTTGCGCTCTTTAGTCGGCACGCCTGCGTTGGTGCCGAGAAAAATCAGTTTCATGCAATGCTCCGAAAATTAAACTGTTTTTTCATATTGTGTCATTTTACCTATTGCACCGATTTCCAAAACCGTTGCGAACCGTTGTGCATTTCTTCATACAATCCCGCTTTCTGTCTTTGCCGGATACCGATTGCTGGCGTTACACTTCCCGTTGGTGTTACCTCTTTCGCTGGCGTGACCTTGTTGGCGTCAGCATGACATTGTGAGTGGTATCGCGCCCTGGGTGCCAGAACCGATGTGGCGGCGGGATACGGTCTATTTACTTTTATCGAACGTTTATCGAAAGCAAGCGTGTGGAGCCCTGATGACCAGACATTATGACTATCTCGCCATTGGTGGCGGCAGCGGCGGTATTGCCTCCATCAACCGTGCGGCTATGTACGGAAAGAAATGTGCGCTGATTGAAGCCAAACATCTGGGCGGCACCTGCGTCAACGTCGGGTGCGTGCCGAAGAAAATCATGTGGCATGCGGCGCAGATTGCCGAAGCCATTCACCACTACGGGCCGGACTATGGCTTTGATGTCACCGTCAATCAGTTCAACTGGGATACGTTGCTGAAAAATCGCAGCGCCTACATCGACCGTATCCACCAGTCCTACAACAATGTACTGGGGAAAAACCAGGTCGACGTGATTCAGGGGTTTGCCCGTTTTGTGGATGCGAAAACGGTGGAAGTGAACGGCGAGCGTATCACCGCTGATCATATCCTGATCGCCACCGGCGGTCGCCCGACGCGCCCGAACATTCCCGGGGCGGAATACGGCATTGATTCCGATGGTTTCTTTGAGTTAAACGCACTGCCGCAGCGGGTGGCGGTGGTGGGAGCCGGGTACATCGCGGTGGAAATCGCGGGCGTACTGAACGCGCTTGGCTCTGACGTGCACTTGTTTGTGCGCAAACACGCACCGCTGCGCCAGTTCGACCCGCTGATTGTGGAAACACTGGTCGACGTGATGAACACCGAAGGCCCGGCGCTGCACACTGAGTCCATCCCCAAAGCGGTGGTGAAAAATGCCGACGGTAGCCTGACGCTGCAACTGGAAAGCGGGCATGAGCAAACCGTGGATTGCCTGATTTGGGCGATCGGCCGTGAACCGGCGAACGATAAGGTAAACCTGGAAGCGGCAGGTGTCGCACTCAACAGCAAAGGCTACATCGTGGTGGATAAATTCCAGAACACCAACGTGCCGGGCATTTACGCGGTGGGCGACAACACCGGTGCCGTTGAGCTGACGCCAGTGGCGGTGGCGGCAGGGCGTCGTTTGTCTGAGCGCTTGTTTAACAACAAGCCGGACGAGCATCTGGATTACAGCAATATCCCGACCGTGGTATTCAGCCACCCGCCTATCGGCACCGTCGGGCTGACCGAGCCGCAGGCGCGCGAGCAGTACGGCGACGATCAGGTGAAAGTCTACAAATCGGCTTTTACCGCCATGTACACTGCGGTGACGCAGCATCGCCAGCCATGCCGCATGAAACTGGTGTGCGTGGGGCCGGAAGAGAAAATCGTCGGCGTGCACGGCATCGGCTTCGGGATGGATGAAATCCTGCAAGGCTTCGCGGTGGCGGTGAAGATGGGCGCGACCAAACAAGACTTCGACAACACCGTGGCGATTCACCCAACGGCGGCGGAAGAGTTTGTGACTATGCGTTAATGCCGAAGCTACGAGAATCAACAAACACCCTATCCCAGCAGGTTTTTTACTGGTGATGCCAGTGATGCGCGTTGGGATAGCCTCTTCAGGGGACCTGACTATATCGTAAGGGTAAAGGCGCATCACCATTGGCGTTTACCCTTAACTGGCCCCGCTTACCCACCCTGATAACGCCCTGGTTTATGCCAGTTCATCAGCATGGCGTTCATCGCCAGTGCGCTGAGCGCTGACCACAGAAGCAAAGAAACGGGCATGGTGAACAGGGAGATGGCGAATACCAGCATGTCCAGCAACATCTGGCTTTTACCGGCATTGATATTGAAGCGTTTATAGAGCCAGAGCGTGACCACGCCGGTACCACCCACCGAGGCGTTGTGGCGAGCCAGCGACAGAATCCCCATACCGAGGAAAGTACCGCCCACCAGCGCGGAAAACAGCGGATGCACATAGTTGATGGTCAACAGCCTGGGGACCGCCTGGGTGGCGAGACTCAGGGCAATGTTGACGATCAGTGTTTTCAGCGTAAACGCGCGCCCCATACTGAAGTAGCAGAAAATCATGAACGGGATATTGGTCAGAATAAACAGCACGCCGATCGACAGCGGGACAACGTAGGAGAGCAGCAGGGCGATACCGGCAATCCCACCGGTAATCATGCCTGACAGTTTCAGCAGATTCAGCCCGATCGCAATAAACATTACCCCCAGAACCAGGCCGTACACATCGTCTTTCAGGGTATGGGCCAGCCCCGGTGCCTGTCCGGTATCCGCTGTCTTGGGTAGTGCAACAGAGTCTTTCAGCACGGTATCACCCTCATCAACATCTGGTCGTCCTGTTTAGCCATAAGAAATGCATATATCTGCGTATTTCATGACTGAAAATTCAGTATTGGCGCTCAAATTAACATTGATCGTGGAGTGACTTTTAACTAAAAGAAAAGCCATTTATCGATTAGATTAGGGATTATCACTCATAAGCACGACATGAATAGAGATTATCACTCATGAAGATCGACCGTATCGACGCGCAGATATTGAATGAGCTACAACAGGACGCACGGCTAAAAACCACAGAACTGGCCGAACGGGTGTGCCTGTCGGCCACACCCTGCACCCGGCGGCTCAAACAGTTGGAAGAGGCTGGGATGATCGAGCGGTATGTCACGCTGCTGGATCAGGAAAAAGCCGGGTTTCCGGTAAATGCGTACATTTCATTGACGCTGGAGCCCAAAGCGGAAGCGACCTTTCGCAAGTTTGAGCAGCAGATCGCCACCTTTGATGAGGTGATGGAGTGCCATTTGATGTCCGGCAGCCATGATTTTATGCTGCGGGTAGTGGCCGCCAGTCTGTCAGATTTTGAGAAATTCCTGCAAAAGAAACTGATCAAAATCGAAGGACTGCGTGATGTGCAGTCCTCGTTTTCGTTGCGGCGGTTGATTCACAAAACCGCATTACCGGTTAAAGCAACGGTATGATATCAGGCGGCGAATTCGCCGCTGGCAACCAGAAAATCGATCAGCGCGGTCAGCGTTTTCAGGTCGTCAAAGGCGATGTTGTGGAATAACGCGATGCGTAACTGGTTGCGCCCCAACGCCCGATAACCTTCGATACCGTGCGCCAGCCCTTGCTCGTCCAGATAACGGGTTAGCTTGTCTGCTGAAATCGTATCGGCCAGGTCGATGGTCGCAACGGTGGTGGAACGGGCTGCCGGGTCGGCCACATAGGCGGACAGATAATCCCGTTCGGCGGCCCACTGATACAGCAGTTCGGCTTTCTCCGCCGCCTGACGCTCTACTTCGGCGAAACCCAGCGTATTCATGCGCTTCACCTGTTCAGCGAACAGGAACAGGGTCACCACCGCAGGTGTGTTGTAAGTCTGCTGCTGCTCGCTGTTGCTCAGCGCCAGCCGCCAGTCGGCGAACGCCGGGATATAACGGCTGGGATCAGCGGCTACCTCAGCGATCCGCTTTTTGGCTTTCGGCGACAGAATTGCCACGAATAGCCCGCCTTCACTGGCGAATACTTTTTGCGGCGAGAAGAAAAAGACATCCACACGGGAGAGATCACAGGCGATTTGCCCGGCACCACTGGTCGCATCTATCGCCAGCAGACAGTCTTCCCCTACCTCGGGTAACAGGGTATTCATCACCCCGGTGGAGGTTTCATTCAGCGTACAGGCCACCACGTCAGCGCCTTGTGTCACGAAGGTGGAATTCGCCTGACCGTATGCCACCGCGACGTTGTCCGCCTCAATCCACGGGATGCGGCGCGAGGCTTTAAACCACTTCTCTGAGAACTCACCACAGGTGTGGTGAACGATGCGTTTTCTGACCAGCCCGAGGCCCACCATATCGAATAGCGCGGTGGCCCCACCGTTACCCAGTACGATGCTGTAGTCGTCCGGTACCGACAGGTAATCCCGCAGGCCTTGCTGAATCTCGCGGCACAGTGCGCGCACCGGTTCTTTGCGATGGCTGGTGCCCAGCAAATGTGGCCCTTTATCTTTCAGGTGCGTCAGGTCATCAAGCTGGATCAGTGATGGGCCGCAGCCAAAACGGGGATCCACCGGAATCAGTGCTTCAGGAAGGGTTATCGCCACGCGTTTCTCCTCAGGTGTTATCAGGTTCTCATGATGCTGTTTTCATCAGAATACGCGGGATGGGGAGAAAAGCGGTATGACTATTTTAGCCTGATAGTGTTCTTGTTTAGCCTGATAGCGCTCTTGTTCTGCCGCCACGCCAGCGGTGAAAACCGTGGCGATAGGGAAAAATGATATTAAAATGTTAATTGATGGTTTGCAAAAAACGCATTTTGTTATAAGAATAATAACAATAGGATTATTTCAGAGAAAGTGTCGCGATGATGGTGTTTATCACCCGTCATGGCATGGTTTTTTTTAAATAAACTGCCCAAAAGAATAAATTATTTCAAAATGAATTAATTCCAGATGATGACTTTCGTGAGGCGGTGACGCCTCTGTGTATGCATTTATCTCTGGAAAGGTGTTTTTTATTTATTACTGCCTGTAACGTCAGGTGTTTTCTTCGTTAACCAGTACAACAGGGAACAGGGATATCAAGGTGGTGTGTCATCTGTCTGATATCATTATTTCTTTTTAGAGAAGCGCTTTTTACCTTTTCACGTTAGTCGTTTGCTTATTGAGTGCTGACGTGATGCGGTTATTTATCGGTTGATCTTCTCTGTGATGGAAATAATGGTTCGCAGCCTGATGTGGTGTTGTATCTCTATAAATACGGTAAACACGGAGGCAATATGGATATATCGGTAACCGAACTGGCGTTATTTCCGGCAGAAGGGCGTTCCGGGTGGACAGACTGGCGTTGGCAGCAGAAAAATGCCATTCGTGATGAACCGGCATTACGGGCAGCCTGTGGCGGCTGGAGTGATGAAATCGCGCAGCGAATTACCCATAATCTTGCCAGTCGGAAGATGCAGATCACGCCGTATTATGCCAACCTGATAAAAGAAGCCGGGTATAAGAATATTGTCGACAACCCGCTGTGGCGCCAGGTGGTGCCGTTCTGGCTCGATGACGGCGCGACCGGTTATGACGGTGAATCAGAAAACTGGGAGCTGTCGCATGAAATGAAAACGCCGATTTGTCAGCATAAATATGACAATCGGGTCATTCTGCGGATGGTGAATACCTGTAATTCCTACTGCCAGTTCTGCTTTGAAGCACTGCGGACGTTAAAGGTCGATTCGGAAAAAGAAAATGCCGGAAGAAAAGCCTTTCAGGATTCACTGAATTATATCCGCGATACGCCGGGCGTAGAGGAGGTGATTCTCAGTGGCGGCGATCCGATGATGCTGACGGACGCGAAACTGGATGAATGTCTGGGAGCAATCCGTAATATCCGTGATTCCCTGTTAATCCGGATTCATTCCCGCTCATTGACCTTTAATCCTTATCGTATTACTGACACGTTACTGGATATTCTGCGTCGTCATCGCGTCAATGCCTTTGGGGTGCATGTGTGCCATCCGCTGGAATTAAGCGATGCCTTTCGTGATGCGGTAAAACGTATTCAGCAGGTCGTGCCGATTGTGTTTTCCAATATGCCGCTACTGCGTGGTGTCAATGACAATGAAGACACGCTCAGGCAGTTGTTTATTGAATTATACCGTATGGGGGTGAAGCCCTATTATTTGTATCACTTCATGCCTTTTTCTCCGGGTGCCTCGGAATATAAAGCATCGATCCGCAATGCGATTGCCATCATGAACCGGTTGAAACGTCGGGTATCCAATATTGCCTTGCCGGAATATGTGCTGCCCCATGCGAAAGGGAAGTTCACCGTCCCATTGCTGAGCAGTGCGCAAGACATGCCGCAGTTTGAAGACATCGATGGCGAGCGCTTTTACCGTTTCACCAACTGGCAGGGCGATGTTTGTCGCTGGCAGGACAGTTAAACGGTATCACGTGGCGACACAAGGAGAAAAAGGTATGAAACCCGAAGCCATCTTATTTGTGGATGTGAATGATACCGCGGTGCCGGTCTATACCTACCGTGAGCCGCACTTTGCGGCAGCGCGCCGTCGGGGGCTGTTGTGCCTGACGGCGGCATGGACCGGTCACCGGCAGCGACAGCGGCTGGAAGCAGACAGCGATGACGTGTTCTGGCTGCCGACGCTGTCGGTGGCTTCGCTGGATGTGCTGCTGCAACAACTGTCGGAGCGTTATCAGGTGCGGGCAGTCTTGTGCCATGCCGGGCACGCCTCGCCGCTTGGGCAGATGGGGTGTCTGGTGGCGGAGCTGTGCCAGCGTCATGGCCTGGTTTACAGCACGGCACAAGCGGTGGAGCAGTGTAATAACAAGTTCCTGATGCGACAGGCGCTGGAGCGGGCCGGTGTCCGGTCGGTGGCGTACGCGCTGTGCCACGATGAAGCGGAATTACAGCGCGAAGCCGAGCGGGTGGGCTACCCGCTGATTGCGAAACCGCCCTACGGGGCGGCTTCCGCGTTTATTCGTAAATGCGTCGACTGGCCGCAGTTGCAGGCGTATTACCACCAGTTTATCGAACAGTATGATCGGGCTTCAGTAGCCAGTTTCTACGGTGAATCATGCCGTTTTACCGACCTTGACGGACATTCACACCACTATGTGCCAGGCCGTTCCGTGCTGCTGGAATCCTATATTGACGGCATTGAAGGGAGTGTGGAGTGCGTGGCGACATCGCAGACGGTTTTCCCGGTGCTGATTAACGAAAAACTGTTACTGACCACACAGGGCACGACCGTGCTGGAAAATCTGCTGATTACACCGCCGGTGGCTTTCTCTGCGCGTCAACAACAGCTTATTCAGGACTATGCCGTTGCCTGTTTGCAGGCGTTGGGGCTGACCTACGCGGTGGCACACGTCGAATTTCGGATGACGGCGTCAGGGCCGGTGGTTATCGAGGTCAATCCGCGTCTGGGTGGGTTGTATGTGAACGCGGCGTTTCAGGATATCGCCGGGCTGGACCCGTACGATCTGTACCTGTCTTTATTACTGGCGGATAACGGGGTAGAGACATCGCTACAGATGGCCTGTGAGCGAGTTTCCAGCAACGCTCAGCACTATGCCATGTTTGCGATTTATCCTCCCACCAGTGGCTATTTCAACGGTTTTAACGGCCTGTCGTGGGTGGAACGCCACCCGGCTGTGCTGGCGTTTGGCCATTATCCGGTGGGGCATTACGTGGATGCGGATATCGAAGAACACTACCTCTTCAAAGGATGGGCTCGGGTTGCATCCGCACAGGATGCGCAGGCGTTGTACGAGACGCTGCAACACCATCTCCGCCCGTTGATAGGCCCAACACCGAGTGACATCGACAGCGGCGTGTCGCCCGCCACCGCCGTCGTGCGCTAAATCAGGAAACCACCATGTATATCAACAGGCCGAATATAAACAGCATGAATGTAAACAACATGAATGCAAACAGGTTCAATGTCGGCGGTATGGCCGACGGCATTACCGAACAACTCAGGCAACAGGGGTATTGTCATCTTCACGCCAGCCAGGAATGGATTGCCGTAGAGCCCGAGGAAGAACAGAGCTTCAAAGCCTACTGGGATAATTTAGTCGAGGATGAAAATTTTAAAAATTATACCCGCCGCGAACGGCGGATCCTGCGGTTTTTCTGCCATCCTGACCGCTCGCTGCAACTGAACACGGATGCGGATTATTGCTCTACGGTTACCTACAACATTGATTACAACGCGGGGCCAAACCGCCTGCAGTATGCCGAAGCGGGGTTTATCCACCATCCGTTACTACAACGCATCGTAGCAACTGATATGGCGATGATACGCCCGTGGCTGGCCGCCGAACAGTCGTATGCTATCGACATCCATCAGTTCCGGGTCAGGGCGGAAAAAGGTAACAACAGCCCGACCACGTCCGGCATCCATCAGGATGGGATGGCGTGGATCTGCATGCACTTTATCCAAAGTAAGGGGACGCAGCCGGTGGTGTCAGAAATTTTCACCACCGCTGAGGAACATGAGCCGCCATTGCTGGCAACGGCAATGAGCCGGTTCCTGGAGACCCTGATTGTGGATGATAAAACGTTATATCACCGTGCCGGACCGGTTTGCCCGGTCGCAGAGGCGACGTCAGCTTACCGGGATTTGTTGTTGGTGACGTTCCGGCCGGTGCAGGAGAGCTAGCAGACGAGACAACAGAAAAAACAGCAGGTAATACAGTCGGTAATACAGCAGACACACACTACAACAGGGAACATCACAGGGAAAACAAAGGGTAATCCGTCATGGCTGAGCATCATGAGAGTGACATCGGGCAATCCCGGCGTAACGCCGGGTTGATTATCGCGGCGCGTTTTATTTCCGATTTTGGCGCCTTTCTGAACATGGTGGCGTTGTCCACCTACGTTTATCTGCTGAGTAACAGTGTGGTAAACGTCAGTATTTTTCTGGCTTGTCGGGTGGCGGGCGGGTTGCTGGCAAGCCTTGTGGGTACGCCGTTTTTTCGACGTTTTCAGGGGCGCTCGTCGTTGGTGGGGTTTGACCTGCTGCGGGCAGCGTTGCTTTCGCTATTGCTGGTGTTGCCACCTGCGTGGCAACTGCCGTTATTACCGGTGATTGCGCTCGGGGTCGGGGTGGGGAATGCCATGTTTGCGATTGGGCTTAACAGCCAGTTGCCTTACTGGGTGGAGCCCAGTCTGCGGCTGACCACCAATGCCTGGTTGACCTCGGTGGCAGCCAGTGGCGCGGTATTAGGCAGTCTGGTGTCGGGCCTGTTGGTTGCCGGTTTCGGCTACCCGGTGGTCTTTATGCTGAATGTCGCCACTTATCTGGCCGCCGCGCTGTTGATTCTGCCGTTACGCATGGTTGAAACACCGCAGCCCCGGGCGAGCCAGCGCGATCGGTTCAGCGAATGGCGGCAACTGCGGGAAGGGTTGCGTGGCGCACCGATGCTGGCAGGCATGCTGATCGTCAGTATGGCGGATACGCTTGGCAGTGCGGCGCATAACGTGGGCTTTCCGGTCTTGTCCGCATTGATCTCGCCCGACAGCGCCAGTAAGACCATGGGCCTGATGCTGGCGTTATGGGCGGTGGGTAAATTCGCAGGGGCGCGGGGGAGCGGCGTTTTGCTCCGGCAAGGGCAGCAGCGGACAATGGAACGGGCCTTTTTTATCGGGGTGGCGTTGATGTCCACCGGTTTTATTCTGACCTTCCAGCAAACCGGGCTGGCGTGGCTGTTGGTGTTTGTGGTGTGGGCGGGTATTGGCGATGGTGTAGCGGAAGTGAGCCTGATTTCCCGTGCGCAAAGCGAGCCGGAATCCCTACGGTTACCTATTTTTAGCCTGCTGACGTTGATGCAGATGACCGGGTTCGGTATCGGTATGCTGCTGGTGGCTCCATTCTATGTCTGGTGGACGCCTGCGGCGGTGATTGTGCTGTTCCACGGTTTACCGCTGACCATGTTGCTGGTGGTGCAAGTGTGGGTCTACCGTTATGGTCAGCGTTGTGCAGCAAGGCGCTCTGGTGAGATGATGAATTCTCATCACGGCCAGAAGGAGTAAGCAGTGTCAGCACAATGGGAACAAGAGAACTATCAGGTTTCGACGGATCCGCAGCGGCTTGACCTGGACATCATTCATGGTTACCTCACCACCTCCAGTTGGGCTGCGGGTATCGACCGGGAAACGGTCGCGCTGTCTGTCGCCAACAGCTTGTGTTTTGGGTTGTACCATCAGGCGCGTCAGATTGGTTTTGCCCGCATGGTGACGGATTTCGCCACATTCGGTTATCTGTGTGATGTCTTTGTCTTACCTGCACATCAAGGGGCTGGGTTAGGGCGTTTTCTGGTGGAGTGCACCATCCGGCACCCGCGGCTGCAACGCCTGCGCCGTCAGTTGCTGCTGACCTCCACCGCGCCGTGGTTGTACCAGAAAATCGGATACGAGCCTATCAATCGTCAGGACTATGCCTGGACGTTTGTTCGCAAGGATATCTACCAGCCGGATGCGCAAAGTACGGATATCCTGAATACCGGTGCGTGACGGGGCGTCAGTCAGATATTCGTCTGCAGTCAGGTAATTAGCCCGGCGCGACCAGATTCGCCTTCACTTTCTGCAATACCCGTGCGAACTGGCGGCGTTCTTGCGCTGTTACGTCGGCAAAGGCACGTTGCAGCAGATCAGTGCGCACCTGCGCCGCTCTCACGTAGCTGCAAGGATAAAACCTGCCTTATCTCTCTCGTATCACGCTGGAAAATCTCACCGATAATCGCGACGATAAGCCACAAAATTGTTCACTGACGTTTGACGCCACCAACCATGACGATATTCTGGAAATTATTGAGAAAGTTCGGTCAAAAGGGATCTTACCGGACTCGGATGTCGCCGCGTTTTGCACAGGTCTAAAGCTATTTGGCGAAGTGGTGATAGTCCACCGCAAAGAGGCGCTGTTTCGTGACCTGATCCCCGCTTTTCGGGATTTTATGCTGCGGCTGAAACGGGGGGAAACGGCCTGATTTATCGTGTTACGTTTCCCCCGATGACATGGATGACCAGTGAAGATGAGCGAGATTCGGTGTGCTGGCTATTCGCGTAGCCTTGCTATTCGCATAGCCTTGTTATTCGCATAGCGGCGCACAGCTTTCTCTGTGTGCCCGGGCACGCATGGTGACATTTCAATGGGAGAACGTAATTTATGCATCAGTATGCGCTGGTAGGTGATGTCGGCGGCACCAACGCCCGTCTCGCCTTGTGTGAACTGGCGAATGGGCATCTGTCGCACAGCAAACAATACGCGGTTCAGGAACACGACAGTCTGGAAGAGGCGATTCGTTTGTTTTTGACAGAACACGCGGATCTCACCATCAAAGCGGCCTGTATCGCTATCGCCTGCCCGGTGACCGGCGATTGGGTGTCGATGACCAATCACCATTGGGCGTTTTCCATTTCGGCGATGCAGCAGAATCTGGGGTTTGATCGCCTGGCCGTGATCAACGATTTCACCGCCGTCAGCATGGCGGTGCCGGTATTGACGCCAGAAGATGTGATTCAACTCGGGGGCGAAGCGCCCGTGGCAGGCAAGCCGGTGGCGGTATACGGTGCCGGGACCGGGCTGGGGGTGGCGCATCTGTTACCGGTTGACGGGAAATGGCTGAGCCTGCCGGGTGAAGGCGGTCACGTCGATTTCGCGCCAAATAGCGAAGAAGAGGACATCCTGTTGCAGGTGTTGCGTCAGGAATTAGGGCATGTTTCCGCTGAGCGTGTGCTGTCCGGGCCGGGTCTGATGAATATTTACCGCGCGATCGTGAAAGCAGATGATCGGGTACCGGAAGCGCTGACGCCGCAGATAGTGTCTGAACGCGCGCTGGCGCACAGCGATGTCGACTGTTTGCGGGCGTTGTCGTTATTTTGCGTGCTGATGGGGCGTTTTGGCGGCAATCTGGCGCTGAATCTTGGCACGTTTGGCGGCGTCTATATCGCAGGCGGAATTGTGCCGCGTTTTCTTGAGTTCTTCCGTAACTCCGGTTTTCGCAGCGCTTTTGAAGACAAAGGCCGTTTTCGCGATTATCTGGCCGATATTCCGGTGTTTATGATAACGCACCCGCAGCCGGGGCTACTGGGTGCCGGGGCGTACCTGCGTCAGGCACTGGGGCAGACGCTGTAACCCGCGTTATCCAACCGCCACCTTCCGTCTGGTGGTCACGTCGTCAGGTAACCCACAGGTTGCCTGACGGCAGGTATTCCCCAGAATGGGGTTAGCGTTATTGCAGCGGTGAGGCGGGTAAGGCAACGAGTTGCGTTTCCTCTACATTTTCGATCATCGCCATCTCAAATCCCGCCATATCGGCATGAAATGCATCACTGGACATGTAAGCGAGCGTCGTTGCCTGAATGTCCACGCCATCGGCATAACTCACCAGCGCCACCACCTGGCGGTCATTCTCCTGTGGGCGAAAAACACCGTGCGTTGCGATGTGGAACAGTTTCAGGCTCTCAATGTGACGATACCAGATTTCAGCGTACTGGCTGGCCGCTGCCGCCGTTTTCAATGTGTAGGTTCTTAACTGAAAGACAGACATCATGACATCTCCTGAGTGTGCGGTGAGTACGGAGTATTGATGATCTGATGTGCGGGGAATGACGCCATTTGTGCGGGCGAGATGAGCCGAAAGTGAAAAACGCACGCAATGCACCTTGTTTGCTCCTTCATTGATGTTTTTTGGAAGAAAAGCGAGAATTATATTGTGGCTCAATATAATCAAGTAGACTATTTGTCATTATTTTGATTATTACTATCCAGATTAAACCTGTCTGTATTATATTATTTACCAAATACAGATCAGTTAAAGTAAAGTAATTTACACTTGTTACTTGTTACTTGTTACTTGTTACTTGTTACTTGTTACTTGTTACTTGTTACTTGTTACTTGTTACTTGTTACTTGTT
>NZ_ML762924.1:90185-280792 GCF_009372235.1 Dickeya oryzae
ACTTGTTACTTGTTACTTGTTACTTGTTACTTGTTACTTGTTACTTGTTACTTGTTACTTGTTACTTGTTACTTGTTTATTTTTATTGAACTTTTTTTAAATTAAATGCGATATTTGTCACAAAAGATTCTGTTGAATGAGTGTTGGTTTTTTAGGTGATGATGACTATCCGAATCTCCAGAGGGCATTTGAAGTCACCCAATTTATCTATGAGGAGGAGTTTGGTGAAAAAATGCTTAATGTTTGGCAACAATAGTGATTATATTTTAAATTTCTATAAAAAGATATTTCCATTTTGTGTAAGTCGGTTTGCACCCTATATTGGATTTATGATAATAACCATTGTTATGGCTAGATATAACAGGGAAGAGTTGGCTATTTTTAGTTATTTTACCGCTATGTTTGCACTTCCTATTACAATCCTCTCAATGCCTTTAGCTATGATTGGTAATCTGGTTACAAGTGGGCAGAGAGATGGAAAATCGGGTGGCGCTATATTCCTGTCTGGTATGCCACTGGCGACTATACTTTCAATGTCTGGTTTTTTTATATCGTGGGGAATTGGTAATTTTTTTCTGAATTTGTATGATAAAGAGTCTTATCTGGTATATATCTGTTGCGTTCCATTTTTGATATTTAATAATTATCTTTTTTTCTTTATTGAGAGTTTTATAAGTGGCGGATTTATTGCTAAAGTAAAGTTATTTCTTTCTTTACTTTCCTCCTTGTTAATCTCATTAATCTCTTTTTATTTGAATGATATGAAGGCAGTTTATGTTTTTTGGTCTTTTTTATTTATAGAAGTCTCATTTTTCTTTTTTTATGGTGGGATTCTTCTTTATAAGAAAATAGATTTTGAATTGAAAGATCTTAATTATAAGAGAACAACTAGTCAACTGATTAATTTTGGCTCACCCATAGCTATTGGTCTGGCCGGACAGAAGTTAGTCTATTTTCTTTTAACTCAAAGACTAATGGGGATTAATCCTTTATATGTTTCTGACCTTTCAGTGATAATGAGTGTTATAGGATTGATTAGTATTCCTGTTGGTGCATTTTCTCAGATACATAGCCTATTTATTAGTGAGAGGAAACTTCCAGAGCAATATGGTTTTTTCAAGGTTGGATTATTTTTAATACTTTTAATTTGTTTGATTACTATTTTGCTTCTCTCTGTTTTTATGAAAGAAGTTATGATGTTATATGGAAATAATGGATTTGTTAATAATGCCGCTGTATATATATCTATATTCTTGTTTTTTATTACATCATCTTATATGCAATTTGGTATGTCACATTTGAGGGCAATAAATGATACCCTTATTCCCCAGGGAGTTGCTAACATTGTTCTGATTATTATTTTCTTACCTATTATATGGATGCCATATTTTAGCAGTATGAATGTGCCCAGTTTCATTATTGTTCAGGCTGCTTGTCTTTTTATTATATGTATATTTTTATTCCTTAGGGTAAAGAGTAAGGCATTATCTCAAGGGGGCTGTCAGAATGGGTCTTTGGGGGGTAAAGTATAGATGAGGAGAGTTAAAAGATAAGTGAAGGCCGGATTAATCCTACAGTACACATCCAATAAACCTCAAGATGCAGGGTTGAGGTTTATTGGGTTTAGAAATAAATAACACCAATATCTTTAGTCGATATATTTCTCTCATCTTGGTTATCCAGGCGTATTCTTTTCCTTGTTGTTTGGATTACAGACAGTGAACAAAATTCTCACATACTGAAGTATGCTTCGGTTTATTCACTGTCTTTTCCTATTGTATCGAGTAATAGATTCTTCCGTTCAACGTATATGGCATACAGCCTGTATGCTGTTTGTGTCTGAATGGGCTGTAACAATGACGTTTATTTGGATCAGTTCTAAATCTGATTTACCGCCCCGGCCAGAACGGCTCGCCGAGCGTCAGCATCAACCGGTTGGCCCAGGCAAAAAACGCGGTGGACTGAATCAGGTCGAGAATCGCCAGCGTGTCCAACCCTTGTTCACGCAGGCGCGCCAGATCCTGTGCGTTGGCCTGCGATGGCGTGGTGGAGAGCCGGGCGGCGAAGGTGATGATCGCTTGCCAGCGGGGGTGCTGTCCGGCGGCAAGATCTTCCCCCGGTGGTACGTCAAGCAGGCGTTGTACGGCGTCATGCTGCTTAGACAGTTGGCTGGCTTTGCGGGCGTGTACCGAGGCGCAATAAATACAGCCGTTTACCTTGCTGACGACGGCGGCAGCCAGTTCCCGGTCCTGACGCGGTAGTCCGCCGGACGTATAGAAGATGCCCTTGTCGGTAAGTGTGCGTTGCTCCAGCACCGGTAGATTGCGGCCCAGCAAGCGGAAGTAGTCGGAATCGGTATGACCGAAACGCGCCAGAATGGCTTGCTCATCCGGGGTAAATTCCGCCAGCGGTTTGGCCGGGAGCCACGGTTCCCAGCCGAGTTCACCCTGTGTAAACGCATTCGGCGCGGTTTTGCCGCTGTTGGTCAGCGCCTGGGTATGCCAGTGACCGGCGGCGGCGGCGGGTGCAACGGGGGCCCGTTCTTCGGCGTGACCGGCCAGTAGTCGATAACCGTACAGCAAGCGGCTTTGAAAACTGACAAACGCGACCAGTTGCGACAGGGTGACGATGTCGTCTACTGCCCAACCCACTTGTTGCAGTGCCTGCAACGACCCCGGTTGTGCGGCGATGGGCTGTAATGCCAGACGTTCGGCATGTTCCAGCGCCAGGTCCAGCGCTGCACCGGGCGTCGGGGCCGGAAAATCCGCCAGCCGTTGGGCATAAAAGTGCTGTAAACGGGCGTTCTGATGCCAGCCGCTGACCTTTTCGGCGATGAAAAAGCGCAATGCCAGCGGTAACGTGTCGCTTGTCGTCTGGCTGAACAGCGCGTCGTAGCTGCCTTGCGTATGCCGGGTGGCGGCATCACGCGTCGCTCTGGCCTGCGCCAGCGGCGAATCCGGGGCAATTTCCGAAAGCGTATCCAATATATCGAATGTCGACTGTGTCATGCGACCTCCTGCCCGACCGGGCGGGTGTGTTTGTCTTTTACCGGCGACCAGCCCAGTGCGGGGGCAACCCGGGTGGCAATCAACTCCAGCGAGCGCAGAATATGGGCGTGTGGCGGGTCGATAGAATGCACCTGAAACGCCAAATCAGTGGTCCGCGCCAGCGAGCTGTCCGCCTGCAGTGAGGCGATGACGTCTTCCGGTGTGCCAACGTGGCTGTCGAATGAGGCGATCAGTTCTTCTACCGAGCCGTTACGTGCCGGACGGCCCAACTGGGCCAGCCGGGCGGCGGAACGTTGCAGCCCGGTTTGCGCCAGTTGCAGCGCCAGCGCCCGGTCATCGGCGACGAACACACTGCGCGAACCCATGATGCGCGGTGTGACGCCGGACGGCAGCGCCTCCAGATAGGCGTCGATCATCGGGTTTTGCAAGTCGGCCAGCGTGGCATCCGGGAAAGCCTCCGGGCGCGGTTGGGTACGGGACAGCATCAGCCCATCGCCGGCCCGACCGGCACGGATAGCGCCTTCCACGGAAAACGTGGCCTGCCATACACGGCTATTGAGATGCGCAGCGGCTGGATAAAGCTGATTGCCGTCGGCGCTCAGCGGCTCGCCCGCCCAGGCGGCGCGCACCTGTGCCAGATAGCGGCCCAGAATCTCGCCACGCTGTTCGCTGTTATGGCCGAACGCCGCGAACGATGACGGCGTGCCGCCGGAGCCGATGCCGACTTCCAACCGACCGTGACTGAGCAGGTCCAGTACGGCGGTATCTTCCGCCACCCGCAACGGGTGTTCCATCGGCAGGGTAATCACTCCGGTACCAAGCCGAATACGTTGGGTTTGCGCGGCGACTTGCGCCAGGAACACCAACGGTGACGGCAGGCCGCCTTCGTCGGCGTGAAAGTGATGCTGTGCCACCCAGGCACTGTCGAAGCCCAGTTGCTCAGCTTTGATGATTTGTTCGGCGGCTAAGCGGTAACGTTGCCCGGCGGGCACGTCATCCAGCAAGCGGGTGAAAAACCCCAGACGTTTTTGAGTCATGATTAAATCCTTGGTGTAGTGTGTCCCTTAAGAGACGTGGTGCTGACCGGGAATCGCATCGATCAGTTCCTGGGTATAACGTTCAGCCGGTTGGGCAAAAATGCGCTCTACTGGCCCGGACTCCACCTGTTTGCCGTGGTACAGCACGGAAACGGTATCGGCTATCTGCCGTACCACGGCGAGATCGTGGGAAATAAACAGGTAGGTCAGCCCCAGCGAGGCTTGTAACTCGTCCAACAGGCGCAGGATTTGCGCTTGTACGGTGACATCCAGCGCGGAGACCGCTTCGTCCAGCACCAGCACTTTCGGCTCCAGCACCAGCGCGCGAGCGATGGCGACCCGCTGACGCTGGCCGCCGGACAGTTCTGCCGGACGACGTTGCAGTAGCGAGGCAGGCAGCGCCACCCGCTCGAACATCTCATGAACCCGGCTGGCCCGTTCTGTGCGAGCGTGGCGGTTAAAGTTGCGCAGCGGTTCCTCCACGATATCGAATAACCGCTGCGACGGGTCGAGTGAGCTAAACGGATTTTGATAAACCAACTGAATGGTCTGACGGAACTGACGTAGCGCTTCGCCGCGCAGTTGCGTCATGTCGGTGCCGTCGATCAGAATGCGGCCAGCCGTTGGGCGCTGGAAGCCAAGAATCAGGCGCGCGGTAGTGGTCTTGCCGGAGCCGGACTCGCCGACAATGGCGTGTGTGGTGCCAGGGGCTACGCTAAACGACACCGTATCCACCGCCCTAAATCGCTGCTTATGGTCGCCCGCCAGCGGGAATTCCTGTACTAACTGTTCCACCTGTACCATCGGCTGACCGGTGGCAGGCTGGTTCACCGCCACACGTGATGGACGGTGAGTCAGCGAGGGGATGTTGGCCAGCAGGGTGCGGGCGTACTGGCTTTGCGGCGCACTCAGCACCTGTCGGGCTGGCCCCTGCTCCTGAATATAACCTTTCTGGAACACCAGCAGGCGGTCGGCACGCTCGGCGGCCACCCGGAGATCGTGGGTGACGAATAAAATGGCGGTGTTGTTCTCCCGGCGCAGTTCGTCCAGCAGGTCGAGAATGCGTTTTTGCACCGTGACATCCAACGCGCTGGTGGGTTCGTCGGCGATGATCAATGCCGGTTTCAAGGCGATGGCGATAGCGATCAGCACCCGCTGTTTCATGCCACCGGAGAGCTCGTGCGGGTACTGGCTGGCGCGCAGCTCCGGCCTGGTCAGCCCGACGCGCGTTAACAGTGTCAGCGTTTGCTGGCGCAGGCTATGGCGATCGCTTTTTTGGTGTAGCCGCAACATCTCATCCACCTGCTCGCCGATGGTTTTGACCGGGTTGAGCGAACTGCCGGGGTCTTGCGGCACCAGGCTGACCACCCGGCCACGAATGCTGTCCAGTCGTGACGGTGACCACCGGCTAATCTCTGTGCCATTAAGGCGAATGGCTCCACGAGTCAGGCGACCGTTGTGTGCCAGCAGGCCGATCACCGCTTGCGCGGTGGTGGTTTTGCCGGAGCCGGATTCTCCTACCAGCGCCACCACTTCACCGGGTTGAATGACGAAGGACACCCCTTCTACGACCGTGCGTTCACCGTCGTCATCACGGTAGGCGATAGCGACGTCTTCCAGCTCCAGCACCGGTGTGGCTGGGCTGTGTTGTAAACTGAGCGGCAGACTCATCGCGTTAGCCTCCGAATAGACTGGCTGATGCGGTTGGTCGCCAGCACCACCGCGACCACCAGCAGGCCGGGGAAGGTGGTCAGCCACCAGGCGGTGGCCAGATAATTACGGCCTTCGGCGATGAGCAATCCCCATTCCGGCGTTGGTGGTGGTGCGCCGTAGCCGAGAAAACTCAGCGTGGCGAGTGCCAGAATCGCGCTGCCGAATTGCAATGCGGCGAATGCCAGTACGCTGGTGAGCGAGTTAGGCAGAATGTGGCGCCACAGCACGCCAAAGAAGGTGCCGCCACTGCCAAACGCCGCTTCAACATAATCGCTGCGGCGCACGCGCAGCACTTCCGCACGCACCAGTCGGGTAAAATTCGCCACCGACGTCACGCCCACCGCGATAGCCGCATTCAGATTGCCGAACCCCAGCAGGATGATGACGCTCAGCGCCAGCAGCAAACCGGGAATAGCCAGTAGCACATCGACACTGCGCATCACCACGGTATCCAGCTTTCCACCTACCGCGCCTGCCAGCAGCCCCAGCAGACTGCCGAGTACCAGACCCAGCGATACGGCTACTACCGCGCCGGAGAGTGAGTGCACCGCCCCATAGACGATGCGGGTGTAGAGGTCTCGCCCCAGTTGG
The DNA here is from genome assembly GCF_009372235.1 of Dickeya oryzae. GTDB lineage: Bacteria > Pseudomonadota > Gammaproteobacteria > Enterobacterales > Enterobacteriaceae > Dickeya > Dickeya oryzae. Next base: position 96,535 of record NZ_ML762924.1, read on the forward strand.
TCGGTACCTAGCAGGTACGCCCCACCCGGTGCCAGCCGTTGTGCACCCGGCACACCCTCAATCGGTGATGTATGGGTAAACAGGCCGGGGAACAGTGCCCACAGTGCCACGGTCAGTAGCACCAGCCAGGCGAGCACCAGACCGGGCTGCGTGGCATAACGGCGCAGACGTGGTGTCTTGCGCAGCAGCGGAAAGGTGATTTTTTCCAGTTGAATGCTCGCCATATCACACCTCCAATGCGGTTTTCAGCCGCGGATCAAGCAACGGGTAGAGCAGGTCGACCAGCAGGTTGACGACCACAAAGGCGGTGGCGGAAATCAGCACGATGGCCTGCAACACGCTGGCGTCCTGCGTGTTGACCGCTTCCTGCGTTAACTGCCCCAGCCCGCTGCGGCCAAATACGGTTTCAGTGATGAGTGCACCAGCGATTAACTCACCCAGTAGCAGACCTGCCAGCGTCAGCGCAGGCAGCACGGCGTTGCGCGCCACATGACGCCATAACACACTCTGGCGGCTCAGGCCTTTGGCGCGCGCCACTGCCACGAACGGTTGTGCCAGCACTTGATCGATGCTGCGCATCAATACTTGAGCAATCGGGGCGGCAATCGGTACGGAGAGTGTCAGGACTGGCAAAACCAGTCCTTCCCATTCGCCGGGGTTGATCACCGAAATCCAGCCCAGCCGGAAGGAAAACACCTGAATCAATACGATGCCGAGCCAAAACGTGGGGATGGATATCAGCAGCGACGGTACGGACTGAAAGAGCTGGCGCAGCCAGGTGAATGGGGCCAGCGCTGAGAGAAACGCCAGCGTGATCGCCAGCAGCAACGCCACGCTGAACCCCAGCACTGCCAGCAGCAAGGTGGGGGGCAGGTTGGTTGCCAGTAAGTCGCTGACGGGCAACCCAGCCTGCAATGACAGCCCGAAATCGCCGTGCAGCAGGCGTGACAGTGACGCTGCATATTGGGTCAGCAACGGCACATCAGCACCGTAGGCCAGCCGTAGTTGCGCGATTTGGCTGGCGCTGAGCCCCAGCTCCGGGTTCATGAATTTGATCAGCACTGCATCACCCGGCAGTGCCTGTAGCAGCATGAACGACAAGGTAAATGCTGCCCACAGCACCAGCAGTGCATGTCCGAGGCGTGTTGCCAGATACGCTATGCGCATATTTTGCCCTCCGTCGCCGATGCCCGGTTACTTATCCAGCCAGGTGTTGTAGAAACTGGGGCGGCCCACCGCCTCAAAGCCTACGCCTTTCGTGCTGGCGCGACCGGCGAACACCTGCGGCTCTTCAAAAATCGGAATCACGTATGCCTTATCGATCAGGTAGTTCTGTACTTCGTCGACCAGCTCCAGCCGTTTGTTGCGGTCGGTCGCGGAGGCGATGCCATCCAACAGGGTATTAAGGTGGGTGTCTTCAAAGGTTTGTACCTTGTCGCTGGCCCCACCCTTTTGCAGCAGCAGATTGCGCAAGGTGGGGTAATACTGGCTTTTCAGCACATCCGGGTCCGCCCGGCCTACCATGCCCGGCGATACACCGGTTTTCAGTGGGTCGAGGCTGTCGACGGTTTTAGTGCCCGCATCGCCTGCCAGTACGTTCAATTTCACGCCCACTTTGGCCCACTGCTGCGCTACCAGTTGCAACATCTCTTTGTTCTGCGGCTGTGGCGGCGATTCGTAGGCGGTTAACACCAGCGATTGGCCGTCTTTCTGTCGAACGCCCTGCGCACCGATTTTCCAGCCCGCGTCGTCCAGCAGACGGGCGGCGGCGGCTGGGTCGAACGTCAGCTTATCGGACAGGTTGATGTAACCGGCGGCGGTTTTCGCCAGTACCGACGTGGCTTGTGGGTAGTTATTGGAATACAGCGTCTGGATGATTTCTTTCGGGTTGGTGGCGTCACTCAGCGCCTGACGCACGCGGATATCCGCTACCAACGGGTTATCCGGGCGGAAGTTGATACTGTTATTCACCCCGCGGGTTGGGGCGGCGTAGATCCGAATACCCTCACTCTGCACCCGTTGTTCGTCATAGGCCTGAATTTGACGGATAAAATCCGCCTGCCCGGAGACCAGTGCACCAATGCGCACACTGTCTTCCGGTGTTACCAGATAGGTGATGCCATCCAGATAAGGGCGGCCCTGATGGGCAAAATTCACCGGTGCCCAGTGGTAATCCTTACGTGCCACCAGTTTCAGTTCGCGCCCCGGTTTTTCACTGCTGACCACAAATGGGCCGGAACCGATGATGTGGGTCGCATCGCCTAACTGGTTGAAATTACGGGCCAGCGTACTCAGCGACACCAGACCGGAGCCGATAGCGGAGGTGCCTTGCAGGAAACCGGGCGACGGTTTTTTGAAGTAGAACTTCACCGTCAGCGGGTCGATCACTTCGCTGCGCTGGTAGTTGTTGATGACTTCGGAAATCGGCTGGTTGAGTTCTTTGTTGCCCAGCCCATAGGTGTCGAAATTTTTAGCGACGGCGTTGGCATCCAGCGGTGTGCCGTCAGAGAAGGTGACGCCAGGGCGTAACCGGAATGTGTATTCGGTGCTGTCGGCGTTAACGGTCCAGGATTCTGCAATCCAGGGTTCGATGTCCAACGTTTCCGGGTTCTGATACGTCAGCTTATCGGTAATTTGGTTGAGGATACCGCCATTAGGATAAAAACCACCTGCGGGTGGATACAAATTGGTATGCGGTTGTTGTTCCAGATAGATCAAGATGCCGCCGGTTTTTGGTGCAACGTCGGCGGCCACCGCCTGTGCGCCATTTCCCAGTAGTGCGAATGAAACAAGCAGACCCATTCCCCGCTTCTGTTGAGCGTTCAAGAAACCAAACATGGTTTTTTCCTTTTAGTTATCAGAGTGATACCAGCCACTATGCAGATGACGTCAGGGCTGGAAAAAGGCTGTCATATGAAAGGGATACTTCCACAGGCATGGCAAAACCACAAAGTACAAAACCGGCAATGAATATCTGCTTTTGGGGTAAGTCAAGGCGGGCAGGCGAAGGGCGAACGCGACGCTTTTTTATTTCATAAAATTTGAATGATATCTGCAAATAAACCCGTTTTTAACGAGCTGATAACAGGTCTATTATCACTTTCATCGAAGGCAATAACGCCTCCAGTAAAGAACATTAACCGAATACACTGTGAAGGATATCAACCATGAATGCCATCAAAAATATTGCTGTAGTTATCGCACTGGCTACCGTTTCTTTCGGCTCTTTCGCTGCGACTGAAGTACAGCAGTCTGCCAGCCAGTCTGTCGGTTCTGTCAGCGCCACGGCGAATACGCTGGACGGCCTGCAGGCTAAGCTGTCTGAAAAAGCGGATGCTGCCGGTGCCAAATCGTTCCGCATCATCTCTGCCACCAGCAGCGATAACCAGTTGCAAGGCGTCGCTGAGCTGTACAACTGATAGCGAGGGATATCACACCGATATCACGCGTAACGAGAACCGCCTTTGTAAACTGCACCCTAAAAGTTGGATACCCAACTTAGTAAGGTGCGGTTTTTTTGCGTGTCAGACGCCGCCTTCTTGCCGCGCCCGCTCCACCTCTTCGGCCAGAATAGCAACACCTTGCTCGATTTTTTCCGGCTCCGGCACGTAGTTCATGCGCAGGCACTGGTGAGCGTGCGGCCATTCCTGTTCCAGACCGGGGAAGAAGTAATGACCCGGCACCATCAGTACGCCGCGTTGCTTCAGCCGCTGGTACAGCACCTCGGTAGTGATGGGCAAGTCTTTGAACCACAGCCACAGGAAAATCGCACCTTCTGGTTTGTGAATCAGACACACTTCTGGCGGCAGATAACGACGAATAATGGCGATGGTCTGCTCCACCCGCTGGCGGTAGAACGGCCTGACCACATCGTTGGACAGCCGCAGCAGATCACCACGCTGGATCATCTCATGTGCCAGCGCCGGGCCAATAGAGCCGGGTGCCAGGCTGACAATACCGTTCATGTTGCCGAGCGCTTCGATCACCTGCTCAGAACCGATCACGATACCGCAGCGGGAACCGGGCAAGCCCAGCTTGGACAGGCTCATGCACAGAATAATGTTCGGATTCCACAGCGGTGTGGCATCGCTGAAGATGATACCGGGGAATGGCACGCCGTAAGCGTTGTCGATCACCAGCGGAATCTGGTGTTCACGGGCCAGTGCATCCAGATGCTGCACTTCGTCGTCGGTGAGCACATTGCCGGTCGGGTTGGTCGGCCGGGAAACGCAAATCATGCCGATATCATCGGTGATGTGCAGTTGCTCGAAGTCAACGTGGTATTTGAATTGCCCTTCCGCTAACAGCTCAATCTGCGGGCGAACAGAGACAAACATGTCCTCATCCAGCCCGGAATCAGCATAACCGATGTACTCCGGTGCCAGCGGAAACAGCACCCGGCGATGTTGCCCCTCATCAGTACGACCGGCAAACAGATTGAACAGGTAGAAAAATGCGCTCTGGCTGCCATTAGTCAGTGCAATATTCTGTGGTCCAATCTCCCAGCCAAACTGTTCACGCAGCAGATTGGAGAGCGAATGCAGCAACACATCTTTGCCCTGCGGGCCATCGTAGTTGCACAGCGCATCGGTCAATTTTCCTTGATCCAACAGATCACGACACAATTGCTGAAAATAGTCGTCCATTGCCGGAATATGGGCCGGGTTGCCGCCACCGAGCATGATGGCACCTGGGGTGCGTAACCCGTCGTTCAGGTCATCCATCAGTTGGGTAATACCAGCATGACGGGTAAATTTGTTGCCAAAACGGGAAAAGTTCATAATTTGTCAATAAAGGGTGAAGCACAGGTTAACCGACACCTTAGCGTGTGCCTCGGGGTGGTGCAATCATGGTGGAAATATCATCACCCTGTTTTTATCCATATATTTTTGTTATGTCAGAGTATTCATCTGCTGAACGCGTTTTCTGCTTCAGCATGTTCACGTCTGTTAGGCACTAAATGCTGAACGTGCGTCAGCTTTTAACTGATCACGATCGCGTTTTTCATGCAATATCATTAGGTATTCTTAATTAAAGTGTGATTTATTTTGCAAATATGTTGTGAAAAAAAAGCAGGTAATCATCTGGTGATAGCAATCACATTCTCCTGTCAGCTGGATTTGTAGTCTTTTAGCTTCACGGGCTTAATCAATTCAGCTAAAAGGATGTATGGAATGAAAAATGTACTGGCAATGAGTATCGCTTTGGCGCTGGTTTCCTGGCAGGCATCGGCTCAAACCTTTGTGCTTACAGACGTTGAAAGCAGCACCGAAAAGGGAAACTGGCAGATCAGCAGCGATGCGCTGAAGATTAAGGATCAGCACTTCAGCATCGAACAAAAGGTACTGCACGGCGGACGCCAGGAAGGCAGCAAGATTCTGACTATCACCAGTCCCAACGGACTGCAAATTACCCTGAGTCCGACCCGCGGCATGGATTTACTGCATGTCACCGGTAAAAACATCCGGCTGGGCTGGGATTCTCCGGTGGATGAAGTGGTCAACCCGAATACGATTACCCTGGAAAGCCGCAATGGACTGGGCTGGCTGGAAGGTTTCAATGAGATGATGGTGCGCTGCGGCTATGAGTGGACCGGACATCCGGTCACCAGCGACGGCATGATCTATACCCTGCACGGCCGTGCCGGCAATACGCCGGCGTCGAAAGTGATTGTGGATGTCAGCGATAAAGCGCCTTACACCATCACGGTGCGTGGCTTGCTCAAGGAAAACAGCTTTAAGAAATCCAACCTCGAAACCTGGACTGAACTGCGCTACGTGCCGGGGAGCGAGTCGTTTACCATTCATGACGTGCTGACCAATAAGTCAGATTACGCGCGTGATTACCAGATCATCTATCACAGCAATTTCGGCACCCCGATTCTGGAAGAAGGGGCACGTTTCCTGGCACCCGTGAAAGAGATTTCGCCGTTTAATGACTACGCCAGGGCCGGTCTGAAAAGCTGGCAGACGTATAAAGGCCCGACTAAAGGCTTCGACGAAATGGTGTTCAACATGACGCCTTACGCGGATAAAGAGGGCAAAACACTGGCCGCGCTGGTTAATCGCGCAGGCGACAAAGGGGTTTCCATCGCCTTTGATACCCATCAGTTGCCGTTGCTGACGCTGTGGAAAAACACCGACACCCAGAAACAGGGTTATGTCACCGGCATCGAGCCTGGCACCAGCTACGCCTATCCGGTCACCATTGAACGCCAGCAAGGGCGTGTGAAGAAGCTACAACCCGGCCAGAGCACCACGTTCGAGCTGACTTACAGCTTGTTGAGCAGCCCGGCGGCAGTACAACAAACCGAACAGAAAGTGAAAGCGATTCAGGGTGATCGCACCACCACGCTGACCGAAAAACCGATCGCGGTGGAGTAATCGCTCTTCGCGTGAAAATCCTCCTTCCCGATGTCGGGAAGGAGGGATCTCAATCTGCGTGCTGAACTACTTCAGCACGTCCGGATTGACGCAGTTTTCTTTAACGTCGCCACTGAGCGCGGCTATCAGGTTATCTACCGCGCAGGCCGCCATGTTGTAGCGGGTTTCATGGGTGGCGGAGCCGATGTGCGGCAGTGCAACCACATTGGGCAGCTTCAGCAGTGGTGAGTCTACCGATAGCGGTTCTTTCTCGAACACATCCAGACCAGCGGCGTGCAGGGTGCCGTCGGTCAATGCCTCAATCAGCGCCTGCTCATCCACCACCGGGCCGCGGCCAATGTTGATCAGAATGGCGCTGGATTTCATTTTCGCCAGCTGTGCCTTGCCAATCAGATGGTGGGTTTCCGGCGTCAGCGGCAGGGTAATACACAGAAAATCGGATTCCGCCAGCAGGGTGTCGAGGTCGCAGTGACGGGCGTTGAAGCGGGTTTCTGCCGCGTCATGACGGCGACGGGCGTTGTAGAGCACCGGCATGCTAAAACCGAAGTGCGCCCGCTGAGCCACCGCCAGACCGATACGCCCCATGCCCAGAATACCAATGGTTTTGTGGTGAACATCAATGCCAAACCAATCTTCACCGATGTTGCGCGTCCATTCACCGGCTTTCACACGCTCGGCGGATTTCAACGCCTGGCGCGCCGTCATCAGCATCAAGGTCATGACGGTATCCGCCACCGTTTCTGTCAGGACAGTCGGCGTATGCATCAGCAACGCTTTTTTGTCATTTAACGCCGCAACGTCAATGTTGTCGTAACCCACCGACACGGTAGAAACCGCCCGTAGTTTTGGCAGGTGGGACAGGTATTCCCGGCTGACGGTGTGTCCGGCCCCAATCAACCCTTCAGCACGCGCCAGTAACGGGTGGTCGATGGGAGGCAGGCCATCAAAAACCGAAACACTCGCGTGTTGCTCCAGTTTTTGGCGTAAATCGTCAGGGATCTTCTTGTAGAGGATGACTTCAGGTTTCATCAGTTCACTCCGGCTGATTGAGGCGATTGTCTGACTAAAACGACAGTTATTTTTGAACGCAGGTCAGCCTGTTAGCTTCGCATATCAAGGGCAGGCCTTTGCCGTAATAATGCCTAAAAACGTTTGGGCGATTTAATGAAATATCATGATAAACAATCGGATGGTACTTGTTATTTCTTCCCGGCGGCCTGAAACGTGGTCAGGGTGTCACGGCGGCGAGCAACGCCTGATCCTGCCAGTGCATAACCAGCAAGTGTGACTGGGTTTCATGCTGATAACTTTCCTGCACGGTCGTAAACCCTTGTTTGCGATAAAAGGCGCAGGCGCGGTGGTTCTGCTGATACACCTCCAGACTGAGCACCGGGAAGCGATGCTGAATATGCTGCATCAGCGCCGCGCCCACGCCCTGACCATACAGGCTGTGGTGAACAAACAGCGCGCCGACAAAGCGCTGATCCATCACGCTGATAAAACCGCCGATGCCCTGAGCATGCTCATAAATCCAGGTTTGTGAGTGGGGGATATAATGCCCGCGAACCAGCTCTTCACTTTCCTGCCAATAGTGCGCCGGGATAAAGGGGTGCGCCAGCGTGGTACTTTCCCGCCATAGTGCGACCAGCGCGTCCAGGTCTTGTGGCCGATAAGGTCGAATCACAACGCCTCCGGATGACAGCAACAGTCGGTGGTATGGTCGTTTACCAGCCCGGCAGCCTGCATAAAGGCGTAACAGATGGTGGAGCCGATGAATGTGAAGCCGCGTTTTTTCAACGCTTTCGACATGGCATCCGACACAGCGGTTTTTGCCGGAACATCAGCCAGCGATGTCGGGTTATTGATGACCGGCTGATGGTTAACGAAGGACCAGATAAACGTGGCAAAGTCGTCCCCTTGCTGCTGCATTGCCAGCCAGGCGCGGGCATTGCGGATAATGGCTTCAATTTTTCCGCGGTGGCGAATGATGCCCGGGTCCAGTACCAGCCGGTTCACATCGTCATCAGTCATGGCTGCTACCCGGTACGGATCGAATCCGTGGAAACAACGGCGGTAGTGCTCGCGTTTTTTGAGCACGGTTATCCACGACAACCCGGCTTGCTGGCCTTCCAGACACAGCAGTTCAAACAGCGCGCGGCTATCGGTACAGGGGGTTCCCCACTCGTTATCGTGATAATCCTGATACAGCGTATCCTGCGTGACCCAGCCACAGCGTGCCATCCTCTTCTCCTTACTCCCAGTGGTTATTTGCCGATGAGTGTTATTTAGCAACATTGTTAGCGGCATTGTTATTCACCCGCGTTGTTGGTATTGATGATGGTCGATTTCAGCGGACCAACCGGATCATCAGCCTAAGCGTGATGTGATGCAACCCTGACCTGACAAGGCAATGTGTGACACGGCGCGGGAATCACACCAAAAACGACAAGCGCAAAACGACAATTAATAAGCGACAAGGGGCGATAATGGGGATTGAGTGGATACTGGCCTATCTGGCGCTGGGAGCCGTGGTGGGATTTATGGCCGGATTACTGGGAATAGGCGGTGGCGGCATCATGGTGCCGGTGCTGACCGCGTTGTTCGCCGCACAAGGTGTGGAGAAAACGCATTTGGTGCATCTGGCGTTGGGAACCTCGATGGCGGCGATTGTGATCACCGCTATCTCCAGTCTGCGCACCCACCATCAACATCAGGCGGTGATGTGGCCGGTGGTATGGCGCATCACACCCGCGATTTTACTGGGAACCTTCGCCGCTACCTGGCTGGCGGCGTTATTGCCAACCCGTGCGCTGGCAATCTTCTTTTCCTGTTTTATGGCATATGTCTCGCTGCAAATGGTGTTGAACATCAAGCCAAAACCTCACCGCCAGTTACCGGGCGTGACCGGCATGTCGCTGGCCGGGCTGACTATCGGCGGTATTTCCGCACTGGTCGCCATTGGCGGTGGCTCGCTCACCGTGCCGTTTCTGACCTGGTGTAATGTACGTATCCAGCAGGCTATCGGCACCTCGGCGGCGGTAGGTTTACCGATCGCGCTCTCTGGCGCGCTGGGCTACATGATTAACGGCTGGTCTGCGACCGGCTTGCCCGCGTTCAGCGTGGGTTATGTTTCGTTACCGGCGGTGGCGCTCATCTCGGCGGTCAGCTTCTTCACCGCGCCGGTAGGCGCACGTTTAGCGCATCGCTTGCCGGTCGCGACGCTAAAGAAAGCGTTTGCCGGGTTGTTGCTGCTGTTGAGCCTGAAAATGCTACATACCGTATTTACCGGTTGATCGTTACCCGAAACAGGAAGGAAAAGGCGGCGATAATGCTATGTCACTGAAAATGTCGCCGTCACTGAAGTTGTTGCCGCATTCTGGCTGTATATCTTGCACTCAGAGGGTATACTGGCGGCTTCATTGTAAAAACCACTTGTATCGCGTGCGAATCCAACATGCAAAAGTTTGATACCAAGACCTTTCAGGGCCTGATCCTGACATTACAGGATTACTGGTCGCGTCAGGGCTGCACCATTGTCCAACCGCTGGACATGGAAGTCGGTGCCGGCACTTCTCACCCTATGACCTGCCTGCGTGCGCTTGGCCCGGAGCCTATCGCCGCCGCTTATGTGCAGCCGTCCCGCCGACCGACCGACGGTCGCTACGGTGAGAACCCCAACCGCCTGCAACATTACTACCAGTTTCAGGTGATCATTAAGCCGTCGCCGGACAATATTCAGGAACTGTACCTCGGTTCGCTGAAAGAGCTGGGGATGGACCCGACCATCCACGACATCCGTTTCGTGGAAGATAACTGGGAAAACCCGACGCTGGGTGCCTGGGGTCTGGGCTGGGAAGTGTGGCTGAACGGGATGGAAGTCACCCAGTTCACCTATTTCCAGCAGGTAGGGGGGCTGGAGTGTAAACCGGTGACCGGCGAGATAACCTACGGCCTGGAACGTCTGGCGATGTACATTCAGGGCGTGGACAGCGTCTACGATCTGGTGTGGAGCGACGGCCCGCTGGGTAAAACCACCTACGGCGACGTGTTCCATCAAAACGAAGTGGAGCAATCGACTTATAACTTCGAATACGCCGATGTGGATTTCCTGTTTACCTGCTTCGAGCAGTATGAAAAAGAAGCCCAGCAGTTGCTGGCGTTGGAAAAACCGCTGCCGCTGCCTGCTTACGAGCGCATTTTGAAAGCCGCCCACAGCTTCAACCTGTTGGACGCGCGCAAAGCCATTTCCGTGACCGAACGTCAGCGTTACATCCTGCGGATCCGTACCCTGACCAAAGCGGTGGCGGAAGCCTATTATGCCTCTCGTGAGGCACTGGGCTTCCCGATGTGCAATCGTAAACAGAGCTGAGAGGCAGCGATGACAGATAAGACATTTTTGGTGGAAATCGGCACCGAAGAGCTGCCACCGAAGGCTTTGCGTACCCTGGCGGAATCTTTTGCCGCCAATTTTACCGCTGAACTGGACGCCGCCGGGCTGGGTTACCAGTCGGTCGATTGGTTCGCGGCCCCGCGCCGTCTGGCACTGAAAGTGGCCGGTTTAAGCGCGTCCCAGCCGGACAGGGAAGTAGAAAAACGTGGACCAGCCATCGCGCAGGCGTTTGACGCCTCCGGCAACCCGACCAAAGCCGCAGAAGGCTGGGCACGCGGTTGCGGCATCACCGTCGAGCAGGCCGAGCGCCTGACCACCGACAAAGGCGAGTGGCTGTTATTCCGCGCACACGTGAAGGGCGAAGCAGCACAAACGCTGCTGCCGGGCATGGTCAGCACTGCGCTGGCGAAGTTGCCGATCCCGAAACTGATGCGCTGGGGCGATAACGACACCCAGTTTGTGCGTCCGGTGCATACCGTGACCCTGTTGCTGGGTGATGAACTGATCCCCGGCACTGTGCTGGGCATTGATTCTGCCCGTACCATCCGTGGTCACCGCTTTATGGGTGAGCCGGAATTCACGATTGATAACGCTGACCAGTACCCGCAGATTTTGCAGGAACGTGGCAAGGTCATCGCCGATTACGACGCGCGTAAAGCCAAAATCAAGGCTGATGCCGAAGAAGCGGCACGCAAGATTGGCGGCAATGCTGATCTGAGCGACAGCCTGCTGGAAGAAGTCACGTCGTTGGTGGAATGGCCGGTGGTGCTGACCGCCAAATTTGAAGAGAAATTCCTGGCGGTACCGGCGGAAGCGCTGGTGTACACCATGAAAGGCGACCAGAAATACTTCCCGGTTTATGACAACAGCGGCAAGCTGCTGCCGAATTTCATTTTCGTCGCCAACATTGAATCGAAAGACCCGCAGCAGATCATCGCCGGTAACGAGAAGGTGGTACGCCCGCGTCTGGCTGACGCCGAGTTCTTCTTCAATACCGACCGTAAAAAACGTCTGGAAGATCATCTGCCGCGTCTGGAAACCGTGTTGTTCCAGCAACAGTTGGGGACGTTGCGTGATAAGACCGACCGTATCGCCGCACTAACCGGCTGGGTGGCTGAGCAGATCGGTGCTGATGTCAATCACGCCAAACGTGCGGGCCTGCTGTCCAAATGCGACCTGATGACCAATATGGTGTTTGAATTCACCGATACTCAGGGTGTGATGGGGATGCACTATGCCCGTCACGACGGTGAAGCTGAAGATGTGGCTGTCGCGCTAAACGAGCAGTACCAGCCGCGTTTTGCTGGCGATGAACTGCCGTCCTCACTGGTCGCTTGCGCGCTGGCGATTGCCGATAAAATGGATACCCTGGCGGGTATTTTTGGCATCGGTCAGCACCCGAAAGGCGATAAAGACCCGTTCGCACTGCGCCGTGCGGCGTTGGGTGTGTTGCGCATCATCGTGGAAAAACGCCTGCCGCTGGACTTGCAAACCCTGACGGAAGAAGCGGTACGCCTGTACGGTGACAAGCTGACTAACGCCAATGTGGTCGACGATGTCATCGAGTTCATGCTGGGTCGCTTCCGTGCCTGGTATCAGGAAGAAGGCCACAGTGTCGACACCATTCAGGCGGTGCTGGCGCGTCGTCCGACTCGCCCGGCAGATTTCGATGCTCGCGTGAAAGCGGTGAGTCATTTCCGCACACTGGAGCAAGCCGAAGCACTGGCCGCTGCTAACAAGCGTGTCTCCAACATTTTGGCGAAGTCTACCGAAACGCTGAACGACAGTGTGCAGGCCGCATTGCTCAAAGAGAAGGAAGAGATTCAGCTGGCGACCTATGTTACCGCGCTGACCAGCAAGCTGGCACCGTGGTTTGCCGAAGGGCGTTATCAGGAAGCGTTAGCGGAACTGGCTCAGTTGCGTGAGTCAGTCGATAACTTCTTTGATAAGGTGATGGTCAACGCTGATGACGCGCAGGTGCGTATCAACCGTCTGACGCTACTCAACGAACTGCGTAATCTGTTCCTGAAAGTAGCGGATATTTCAGTGTTGCAGTAATTGCCCGGATAAATCAGCGCAGAGCGCGCTGTGTATGCAAAAGCCTCCTTTGTGGAGGCTTTTTTGTCATTGGGTATTGTTAAAGGTGTCTGGCGTTATCTGATATTTCCTGAATAACTTTTTCTACCCATGAACATAGCGTGTACTGATGGTAGATAGGTTCCGGTACGGGTTGGTAAGGGGTATGGATAAAACCTTGGGGAAGGTATCCATCCTGATCCAGCACACATACATTCTGTGGGTTATAAAAATCGTAGCTGGTGATGTGTGGATTCGTCGTAATCAACTTACGCTGATAAGCCATCGATTCATAGGCACGAAACGATAGCCCTGTCTGTTGGCCTTGAAGAATATCTAAAATTGCCCGAGAGTGGCTAATTTCATGGGCTAATTCAGCACCCAGTAGTAATTTTTTTGAGGTTTTTATTCTGTCGTCTTTTATATATTCTGGATTTCCTGATCCCCCAATATAAAAAATAATATTGGATTTAAGATTGGGATTTTTATCAAGAAAATGGGTGACTTGCTGGTATCTCTCCGGCGTGAAGCTCATAATAGAGAAAATATCGTACTCGCACGCCTGATAAGGAATCGAGCTTTTCCATGCAGGATCAATGTAATTGGTGATTTTGGTGAAGTGAAATTGCTCACAATCTTCACTATCGAAACTGAGTATGTGATCGAATTGATTCAGATACAAACCATTTTCTGGGGCTTTTTTCAAACCGTCCCATAATGTGGCGACAAGCTTTCTACCATGCCGGCGCAATATTGACAGGTGTTGTTCATTGAACAGGTTAGGTTCCGTCATAATAATGGCATCGAATGGCTCTCTGCCAATAAAGAAATTGTGTAAACTCAGTTTTATTTGATTATCAATAACAAGGTTTTTGTAGATTTTACCGGTTATCGTTTCGTAGGTTTGCGCAATGGATTCATGGTGTGAATCAAAATAGCTAAATGTTGACAGATCACAATGATCAATATGGATAACGTCGTGCCCCTGGCGTTTCATCTCTGTCACGATTGGTGTGGCTAAATTAGCCCAATCCGGGCAAATAAATAACAAACGCATAATGCCGCTATCCTCGGGGTAATTATTTATGGCTCGAGCTGAAGCTCAAACGTTGGAAAATATAGCATTAAATATTGGCTTGTGTCCCGCGATTATGCAGGTCGCCCGCCTCCCCAAGAGGTGGCTTAGGGCTGGCAATACAATAAACCCGCACGCTATCCTCCACATGCGGGTTCAGGTTTTACATGATGCCTGTTCTCTGGTGAAGGTTCCCGTTGGTTAATGTTCTGCCGGTTCGATCACCATCAGTAACTGCCCGGCTTGCACCTGATGCCCTGCCTGACGATGCAACGTATGAATGACACCGGCGACCGGTGCGATAATGGGGATTTCCATTTTCATCGATTCCAGAATACCGACGATTTGCCCGGCACTGACGCTGTCACCGGGGGCGGCAAGCCATTGCCACACACTCCCTGCCACCTGACTTTCCACCGCGTAACCGTTAGCCGGAATCACCTCATCATCGCTGGCCGTTTCTTGCAGGCTGCTGTCGAAGGTGAACTGGCCGTCGGCGCGCCAGCGTGCCAGCTCTTCGTCGAAGGCCAGTTGTCGCTGTTGCTGGAAGGTATCGATAGAGGGTTGCTGTTCAGCCAGCATGTGCTGGTAGTCGGCGAGGCGAAATTCCCCCTCTTCAATGCGCAACGGATAATCTCCCCACGGGAAGCGTTCACGGATAGCCAGCAACTCCTGTGCGCTGACCGGATAAAAGCGAATCTGATCGAAAAAGCGCAGCAGCCATGGCTGGCGAAAGACATCGGTTTGCCGATCGCGATTCCACATCTGTAACGTGCGGCCCACGAACTGATAGCCGCCGGGGCCTTCCATACCGTATACACACAGATACGCGCCGCCGATGCCGACCGAGTTTTCCGCCGTCCAGGTGCGGGCCGGGTTGTACTTGGTGGTGACCAGCCGGTGGCGTGGGTCGAGTGGGGTGGCGACGGGTGCGCCGAGGTAGACATCGCCCAACCCCATCACCAGATAATGGGCGTTGAAGACGATCTCTTTGACCTGCTCTACCGACGCCAGCCCGTTGATGCGGCGAATGAATTCGATGTTGCTGGGGCACCAGGGCGCGCCGGGTCTGACCGATTGGGTATAGCGGGTGATGGCTTCGCGGCAGGCGTCGTCATCCCAACTGAGCGGCAGCCAGACGGTACGGGAGGGCACGGCGGCGTGCCGCAGGTCGCCGAGGGCGTCGTCCGCCTGTTGCAGGTGCGTCAGCAGCGCGCTGCGTGGGCAGCGCAGGCTGTCGAAATGGATTTGCAGCGAACGAATGCCCGGCGTCAGTTCCTGCACACCCGGCAGCGGGTGCTGTTCCAGCCACTGCATCAGCGCGTGTACGCGAAAACGCAACGCGATATCCAGCCGGTGCTCGCCGTATTCCAGCAACAGGAAACGATCGCCTGCGGCGAGGCAGGTCACCGAAGGTCGCTCGTCCCGTGCCGCTCGGTGGTACAGCACCGGCGACGGGCAACAGGGGACGGGAGCGGGCTCTGCGGCAGGGAGACCGGCGGCGATGGCGCATTCCGCTGCGCGTGCCAGCTCGTCCGCCTGTTCCAGCGTGACCGGAATAAAACGAATGCTGTCGCCTGCTTTGAGCTGGCCCAGTTTCCACAAGTCAGCGTGGATCACCGTAGCCGGGCAGACGAAGCCGCCCAGTGACGGCCCATCCGGCCCCAGAATCACCGGCATATCGCCGGTAAAGTCGACGGTGCCGAAGGCGTAGGCGTTGTCGTGAATATTGGACGGGTGCATACCGGCTTCGCCGCCGTCGCTTCGCGCCCACTGGGGTTTGGGACCAATCAGTCGGATACCGGTGCGGCTGGAATTGTAATGCACCTGCCAGTCAGCGGCGAAAAAGGTGTCGATGTCTTGCGCGGTAAAATAGTCTGGTGCGCCGTGGGGGCCATAAATCACTCGCAGCGACCAGTGGGTATTCCAGTCAGGCGCAGGCAATACGGCGTCTGACATGGGGAGCGCTGGCGCGGCCAGATGCAGTACGTCACCTGCGCGCAAGGCCCGTCCGGCATGGCCGCCGAACTTGCCGAGTGTGAAGGTGCTGCGGCTGCCCAGGTAGGTCGGGCAGGCCAGGCCGCCTGCCAGCAACAGGTAGCTGCGGCAACCGGCACCCTGAATATCACCGAGCGTGAGCGTTTGTCCGGCGCGGGCGTGGTGAACGCGTCCGCCGTCGAGGGCGGCATTATCCAGTCGGATGTCGATGACAGCGCCGGTCACCACGAATGCGCAGTCATGGTTGAAACGCAGGGTTGGCCCACGCAGGGTGATCTCCAGTCCGGCGGCATCGGGTGCGTTGCCCAGCAACTGATTGCCAAGCCGGAATGAGTGGGTATCGAAGGGGCCGGAAGGCGGTACACCGACATGCCAATAGCCGATGCGGCCGGGGGCATCCTGCACGGTCGTCAGTGTGCCGCCGCTGAGCACATCCAGCGTCGCGGGCTGCCAGACAACCTCACCCAGAGTCGCGGTGATGATTTCTCCGTGTCTGACCGCAGGCAGGGGCAGCAGGTGGCGTAGCCAGTCGAGGTTGGTTTCGATGCCGTACAGCGACGTGGCCGTCAGCGCCTGTGCCATACCGTCGAGGGCGGCATCCCGGTTGTCACCGTGTACGAGGATTTTCGCCAGCATTGGGTCATAGAACGGCGATACCTCGCTGCCGCTGTCCAGCCAATGGTCGATGCGCAGGGTAAGCCCGGGCAAGGCGTCTGGAAAATCGACATGACTGAGCAAGCCAGCACAGGGCTGGAACTGTTTGGCCGGGTCTTCGGCGTATAACCGCACCTGAATGGCGTGACCGCGAGGTGTGGTGATAAGCGTATCAAGCGGCGGCAGGCAACCTGCGCCCAGTTCTACCATCCACTGCACGATGTCGACGCCGTACACCAGCTCGGTGACGCCGTGCTCGACCTGGAGACGGGTGTTGACCTCCAGAAACCAGAACTGCTTGCTGCCCTCGTCATACACATACTCGACCGTGCCTGCACTGCGGTAATTGACTGCCTGACACAGCCGAATGGCGGTAGCCTGCAGTTCAGCGCGCACGCTGTCACTCAGGTGGGGCGCCGGGGTTTCTTCAATCACTTTCTGGTTGCGGCGTTGGGCGGAGCAATCGCGCTCGCCAAGGGCTATCACGTTGCCCTGGCCGTCGCCGAAGACCTGCACTTCGATGTGGCGGGCCTGAGCGATGAATTTTTCCAGAAATACGCCGTCGTCGGCGAAATTGTTACCTGCCAGTCGTTTGACGCGGGTAAACGCATCAACCAGTTGGGCGGGGTCATTGCAGCGCTGCATGCCGATGCCGCCGCCGCCTGCGGTGCTCTTTAACATCACCGGATAACCGATACGTTGTGCCTGTTCGCAGGCGCTGTCCAGCGAGGTGAGCAAGCCGCTGCCGGGCAGCAGAGGGACGTCGTTCTGTTGTGCCAGTGCCCGGGCCTGATGCTTGAGGCCGAACGCGGTCATCTGTGCGACGGTCGGGCCGAGGAACACCAGGCCTGCTTGTTCGCAGCGGATCACAAAACCGGCGTTTTCACTCAGAAAACCATAACCGGGGTGGATCGCCTGCGCGCCACATTGAGCGGCGATATGCAGCAATTTGTCCTGATTCAGGTAGGTATCGCGTACCGGGCCGTCGCCCAACGACCAGGCTTCATCAGCCTGACGCACATGCTGCGAATGACGGTCCGCTTCGGCGTAAACCGCGATGGCTTTTACGCCCATTTTTTTCAGGGTGCGGATGATACGCACCGCAATAGCGCCACGGTTGGCAATCAATACACGCTCAAACATGACCGAGTCTCTTACGGGCAGGTCGTCCTGCGCTATTCTGGACGCGTGTTGCGGGTCGTCCCGCGCGTCACTGTTCCCGATGTGTGCCGTGTCGCTCTGTTTACCAGATAGCGATATCGACAGGTGTGGGGTTGTAGCCGTTGCAGGGGTTATTCAACTGCGGACAATTGGAGATCAGCACCAGTACGTTCATTTTCGCTACCATTTCCACGTATTTTCCCGGTGCGGAGATACCGTCGGCAAAGGTCAGCCCACCGTCCGGCGTGACCGGCACGTTCATAAAGAAATTGATGTTGTGGGTGATGTCGCGTTTGGTCAGCTGGTACTCCGGGTGTTGCGCTACCGCCAGCATCCAGCTGTCGCGGCAGGCATGCATGTGGCGTTTTTCCAGATCGTAGCGCACCGTGTTGCTCTCGGTGGCGCACGCGCCACCGAGCGTGTCATGACGGCCGCAGGTATCCGCCACGATTTCCAGCATCGGGCGGTCTTCATTGGAACGCAGCACGCTGCCGGTAGTGAGGAAGACATTACCCTGGCCGCGCAGGGTGTCGCTCATGCTGTAGCGTTCAGCAGTATCGTCAGCATTGTAGAACAGGGTATCGGCGGCCTGATTTCCTTCGAGGTCGGTAATGCGCAGCGTCTGACCGGCTTCGAGGCGGTGTAACCAGTAGTCGCCAGCTTGAACGGTGGCGCGGTAAACCGCCGTGGCGGGGTCGCGTTGACTGGTCTTTATCATGTTCAGACTCCTTGTGGCTGTTCAGCCAGATAATAAAGTGTGTTGTTGCGAAGCCCACGCTGGTTTTCCGGGCGCTCCAGACAGATAGCCGGTAGCGGCGCGCGCTGATAATCCAGTGTCAGACGCACCGGATGGCGCGGATAATCGGTGGCGGTGCTAAGCGGGTGCGGGCAGGTGTGCAGAATCACCAGCGTGTCCATGGCGAAGCGCAGCGTGACGCTGGCACCGGCTTTACCCTGTTGCTCAAGCCGCAGGTTTCCGTTGTCATCGCTACCGACATGGGCGAAAAAGTTGACGCACGCCGCCATGTCGCGCTTGCCGAGACCGTATTTGGCCAGTTCCACCAGAAAGCTGTCGTAGCCGTTTTGGTGACGTTCATTGCGGGCTTGCTGGTAGTTCAGCTCGCCAAACTGACGTGCCACCTGCTGGGCATTGGCGGTGCCACACACGGTGTCATGCCAGCCGAAACCATCGGCTTCGATACCGCAGAAAATGCGGCCCATATCCGAATACAGGCAGTGCCCGGTCGTCAGGCGAAACGTGTGCTGGCATTTGAGCGTATCCGGGGCGTTGTAGCGCTCCAGCGTGTTTTCCGGGTTGTAGAACAACATACCGACGTTGGCACCGCCTTCGATGTCGGTCAGACGCAGCGCAGTACCGCGGCGCATCAGCAGCGACCAGTGCGACCCGGCGGGCAGCTCGGTGAGATAATGTTCATTCATGGTGTTCAGGGTGTTGTGCATAGTGTCTTGCATAGTGTGATTCCTCCTGGTCAGGCGACATGCCGCTGCCTGTCAATCAGTTCTCCCACTGAAGCCCGCACACCGGCTGGTGCGCGCTCCAATGGCAGGTCATAGGTGATGCTGGCACCAAAGGCGTCTGGTGCTTGTGGGTCCTGACGGAGCTTGTCGAACACCCACAGGCGTGACCCGAGTGAGAATCCCTCTTTAAGGTCATGGGTGATCATGAAAATGGTCAGGCGGTGTTCCTGCCATAACTGGCTGATCAACTGGTGCATTTCGGCACGGATGCCGGGGTCGAGCGCACCGAAGGGTTCATCCAGCAGCAAAATGCGTGGGCGCTTAATCAACGCCTGCGCCAGCGCCAGCCGTTGTTGCATGCCACCGGATAACTGATGCGGATACTTCTGGGCGGATTGCTCCAGCCCGACCTGACGCAGCATTGCCATCGCCTGATCACGAAGCGCCTGGCGGCGCTTGCCCCATACCCGGCCGAGCCAACGCGCTTCGGCGAACTCCGCGCCAATCAGCACGTTTTCCACCACCCGCAGATGAGGGAACACCGAGTAGCGCTGGAATACCACGCCGCGATGTTCATCTGGCTCTTGCGGCATTGGCTCGCCGTCGAGTAGCAGTTGGCCGCTACTGGGGCTTTCGGTGCCGAGCAGCATCTTGAGAAACGTGGTTTTGCCGCAGCCGGAGGCACCGACAATAGAAACGAATTCACCCTCCTCAACGGAGATGTTGAGCCGTTCCAGCACCACCTGACCGTCGTACTCTTTTTTGAGGTTTTTTAGCGTTAATAACGACATAGGTTCTCCTGCGTTCTGGCCAGTGGCTTATTTCGCGTAATACCAGGGCCAGCCGCGACGGCTGATGACCCGTAGCAGCACATCAAGCAAAAACGCCAGCACCGTTATCCAGGCGACGTAGGGCAGAATGACATCCATCGCCAGATAGCGACGCATCAGGAAGATGCGGTAGCCCAGCCCTTCGGTGGCGGCGATAGCTTCGGCGGCGATCAGAAACAGCCAGGCGGAGCTGAGCGACAGGCGTACGGCGTCCAGTAAGCGTGGCATCAGCTGTGGCAGGATCACCCGCCACAGGATTTGGCCGCTGTGGCCGCCGAGGGTTTGCGCTTTTACCAGTTGTTCCTGCGGCAGGCTCTGGATATAGAGTTGCAGGTCCCGCACGATGAATGGCGTGATGCCCACCATAATCAACACCACCTTGGATACCTCGCCCAGCCCGAAAACGATGAATAGGATCGGTAGCACCGCCAACGGTGGGATCAGCGCAAACAAGGTGATCAGCGGCGACAGGGTGGCGCGCACCGCCGGGAGTGCGCCACATAGCAGCCCGAAGACCAGCGCCAGCACGGCGCTTAAACCCACGCCGGTCAACAACCGCAGCAGGCTGGCGGCGGTGTCGACCCACAGCAGGTATTCGCCGGTGCGCTCGTTGGGTTCAAACGCCATACGGTGCATGGCTTGCGCCATCGCCCCCAGGCCTGGCAGCAGTTTGTCAGCGGCGTTCACCGCCAGCCGGGCGTCGGACGCCATCAGGTAGACGAGCAGCAGCGCCAGTAGCGGCAGAAACCCCATCATCCCGCGTGTCAGCGGCAACGGCTGGTAGTTAATCAATTTGCGCATCCGGCGTTCTCCTGTATTACAGCTTGTTGTCGACGGCCAGTTTCAGGAACTCGTCGCTAAAACGCAGTTTGACGTTGTTGGTATTACCCCACAGACCAGCCGGAGTTGAGACACCGACCACGTCTGCGCTGGGGGCGCTGTCACCCAGCAGGCCATGACGGAAGGAGAACTCTGCGACTGACTGCATGGTGGTTTTCAACTGCGGGTTCTGGACGAACTCCAGCGTTTGTTTCGGGGTGGCGAACAGGTGGGTGGCGGCCAGTTGCGCGTCAAACCCGGCCAGGTCGGTACCGGCGGCTTGCCCCATGGCGGTGCGGGCTTCACGGGCGGTAGCGCTGTCGCCTGACATGGTTTGCAGGGTTTCATACCATGCGCCAGTCAGCGCTTTGCCTAACTCCGGGTGATTTTTCAGCGTCGCGGTGTTGACCACCAGTAGATCGAGGATTTCGCCGGGGATTTGCGCGGAAGAAAACGCCAGCTGGCTACCCGGCTGTTTTTTGGCTTCCGCCAGCAGTGGGTTCCAGGTGATGATGGCCTGTACGTCAGGTGTACCAAAGGCGGCGACGAGATCAGCATCGGCGGTGTTCACCACCTTGATGTCTTTCTCGCTCATACCGTTCTTTTCCAGCGCTCGTGCCAGCAGGTAGTGAGAGACCGACAGTTGCACCAGATTAATCGGTTTGCCTTTGAGTGACGCCAGGCTGTTGGTCCCTTTGATCAGAATGCCGTCGTTGCCGTTTGAGTAGTCGCCGACGATAAGTGCGGTGCTGTCCACGCCGCCTGCGGCAGGAATAGTCAGCGCGTCCATGTTGGTCATGGCGCAGCCGTCAAAACCACCAGAGGTGTATTGGTTAACGGATTCAATGTAATCGTTGACCTGTACAAACTGGATATCAATGCCGTACTTGTCGGCCCATTTTTTGATAATGCCGTGCTGCTGGGCGTAATCCCAAGGCATCCAGCCGGCATAAATAGACCAGCAGAGTTTAAACGCGGGTTTGTCCGCGGCCTGTACGCCGAGGCTGCACAGTGCCAGTGCGCAAACAAGGAGTAATCGTTGAATCGTTTTCATGGTGAATGTCCTCTGACGTTGGGCGCAATCATTAAAGAAAGAAAAAAGCAGGAGGGCGGCGAGCATGCATCTCGCTGTATCCTCCCGGGCTTTTTTCCCGCCGTGTAACCGCCAGAGGGCGGTCGGTAACTCTCGGACCTGCGCAGTAAAGCCGGAACCCTAGTCACCCATTTCCAAATTGTCTGGCGACACCGGTTGCCCGCTATCGCTCCTGCTGTCGATGATATAAAGCAAAATGCTTGCCAGCTTGTGTGGCAACCTGCGTGCCTTTGAAGGGCAATAACCGTGTTTTGATTTATCTATCAAGCTATTAACAGGGGATGTCATCGGGCCAGATGGCAAGTCGGTAAGGGGAGGGATGAGCGATAATGGTTAGCGTGCCTTGTCGGGTTGCACTGTTTATGTGCAAGATGGCACGGTGTTGGTGTGAAAGAGGCCAGTGGTGTGCAGGTTCATGCGCATACTGCCCGTTGCAGGAGCGTGCCTGGGTAACAGAACAGACAATTCTGCAGGTGGCATGGCATTTTTCCGGCGTAGAATAGTGATTCTTAACGGCTGAGCTGGCGGTTGGGTGAAAAAAACAGGCGTGGTATGTGCCATGCGGCGGCTGGTTCGGTTACGCTTAGGGCGATATGACTGTCGGGTGACTGCTCGTTGGTGAGCCAACAAGGTCGCCGGGTCACGGTAGTGAAAATAAACAGGAGTAGTAATGATGTTGGCGGATTACCGTTCGCGCTGGCTGCTGCCAGTGGTTATGTTGGTTGTGGCATTGCAACTGTCGGCCTGCGGCGACAAGGATAAGGATGCTCGTCAGGCGTTCATCACTTTCCTGCAGGGAATTTCACAACAGGAAGGGCGTCAGTTGCCAGCGTTGACCGAACAGCAGAAACAGAGCTTCGGGCGCTTTACCCAGGATTACGCTGTGATGACCGATTTCAACCAGCAGTTGGATCAGGCATTAGCGGGCAGCCTGACACCGGTGCTGGATGTGATATCCCACATTCGTGTACCGCAGGATTACATGACACAACGCGATAACCTGCGTCAGGCGCTTGGTGGCCTGAATATGCTAAGCCCACAGGTGCAGAACGCCAAAACACTGGCGGATAACGCCCGCCGGGCGCTCAAGCAGACGGAAGAATTGCAGTCGGTGTATGACAAGGTCTACAACCGCGCGGTTTCTTTGCCTGCAAACGCGATGGTGACCGTGGTGCCAGCCAGCACGTCATTTGCGCAAAGCGTTGTGCAGGTCGGGGAGTATCTCCAGGCACAGGGCAACCAGGTGGTATTTGGTAACAACGGCGTACAGTTCCACACCCAGCAGCAGGTGGATCAGTACAACAGCCTGATGACGGACATTGCTAACCAACAGCAAAAACTGTTCACCACCCTCAAGTCTCAGAATTTCCTGCCCCACTAAGGTGGTTCGCGATATGGGCCGGTTTTCGCGAAAAGGCCGGCCCATGGCGAAATTTATTGTGATTTAAATCACAGTACGCTCCACACTGGTGCTATCGCTGACGGAACTTATCGCGGGCATCAGCCTGAAAAAAGCCTTCTGATTTCAGTGTGCGGTTGGCGTCTGCCATTACCATCCACCATAAACACCCGCCATAAAAAAGGGCAACCCAGCCGGGTTGCCCTTTTCTGTGCTGTTTTATCGCTTCCCCTTTTTACCGGTTTTGCTGTGGTAAAAAGGGGGGGCGTTTGATGACTGATTAACGCTTATAAGACAGCTGTTGTTGGTGACTGGCGAATGGCAAACCGTGACTCGCGGGTGCCAGCTCATGCGTGGATGAGAGGCGGAAAACCGATACGGCGTTGGAGAGCACCATAGCCTGTTCTTCCAGCGAGCTGGCGGCAGCGGACGACTGCTGCACCAGTGCGGCGTTTTGCTGGGTGGTGCTGTCCATCTCGACAATTGCCTGATTCACCTGCGCGATACCGCGACTTTGCTCATCGGACGCGACGGTAATTTCACCCATAATGTCGTGTACATGCGTTACCGCAGTCACGATCTCCTGCATGGTTTTACCCGCCGAGTGGACCAGATGCGCCCCTTTCGATACCTGCTCGACCGAGGTGGAAATCAAGCCTTCAATTTCTTTGGCTGCCTGCGAACTGCGCTGTGCCAGGTTACGCACTTCATTGGCGACCACGGCGAAACCACGACCCTGCTCACCCGCACGGGCCGCCTCTACCGCGGCGTTAAGCGCCAGAATATTCGTCTGGAACGCAATACCGTTGATGACAGAGGTGATTTCCGCGATGCGCTTGGAACTGCCTTCGATATCGGACATGGTTTGCACCACATCGGCGACCAGTTTGCCGCCTTCCTGCGCGGTGTGCGTGGCATCCAGCACCAGTTTGTTGGCCTGGTGGGCGTTAGCGGCGTTCTGTTTCACGGTAGCGGTGAGCTGTTCCATGCTGGCGGCGGTTTCTTCTACCGATGCCGCCTGAGATTCGGTGCGGGCGGCCAGATCGTTATTGCCGGTGACAATTTCGCTGGCGGCGGTGGTTATCTGAGTGACCCCCATCCGAATATCATCGATCATGTTATGCAGGTTGGCCTTCATTTTTGCCATTGCACCAAACAGCATACCCAGCTCGTCGTGGCGTGTGGTTTCAATCGCGACAGTCAGATCGCCGGTGGCGATACTTTCAGCAATAGCCACTGTACTGTTTAATGGACGGGTAATCAGGTGCGAGATATACCAGGCAATCAGCGCGCCGAGTATCAGGGTAATCAGCGAGGTAATGGCAATCTGCCATTCGGCACTGGTGATATCGCTCTGAGTAGCGGCGGTTTCCTCTGCGACCATCTTATCGACCGTGTCGAGCAGTTGATTAGCCGTTTCACCCAGCTGTTTGGCTTGTTCCATCTCCACCGTATAAGCCGGAAGGTAAGCCAGGATCTGCGTTTTATAGGTCGACAGCGTAGAGACAACCGGTGCCATAATCTCCTGCTGCTCCGGTGTCAGCACCTGAATAAATTGGCTGAGGCCTTTTTGTGCATCGTCCAGCGCCGCAATCAGCGGTTTTTCCGACTCACTATTTAATGACAACAGCAGGCCGCGTACCAGGTAACGCACGTTCACCAGCTTTTGGTGCAACGAGGTCAGTTGTAACTGCAGCGGCATGTTGCCAGCGACCTGTTGTTCTATTTGTTTGAGCGGCTTTTCAGAGTCGGACAGGTTCCAGCTTTTTCTGACGGCATCTTTTTTGGCTACCGCGTCGGTATAATTTTTCTGACGCTCTTTATATAGCGCAATCAGCTTGCTGATATTATCCAGACGCTCATTATAATCGCCACGCCAGGGTTTATCCTGAATAGAAGAAATTAATTTAACAATATTATCAATGTGTTTACTATTTTCTTTAATACTATCTGGGCTATAGCTGGCACTATACAGTGCGCGATAATAACGGGCTTCAGTAACTTCATCATTGATTTGGTTGCTGAAGATAACTTTTTCAAAACGCCCCTTCAGTGTTTCAATATAGCGGACACTCACGGCCGCAATAACGACAGTCAGTAATAGGATCAAGGAGAAACCTAATCCTAACTTCTTGCCCACTTTGATATTTTCGAATTTTATAGCCATTGGTTTTCTTCCATCATTAATAGGCTCTTAATCACCGGGGATTTAGCTGTTCACTATCAGGTTACCCTGCATCACCTGGCTTTTCCGATACGGGGAGCAGGGTTATTGCCCCTCGTGGTTGCGTACCCCAGCTGATATCAGGAACGCTGCCTGGTTGTTGCTTTTTTTGCTGTGCTTTTAAATCTATTGGGTAATTGTGTGAATATAAAATTGCCATGCTGGCGGCCATATACCGACTATGACGAGAGCACGCTGAATCTATCGGCGTACCCTGCTAAAACTTTATACCCGCCATACTTCAAGTTGCCGGTGTGTTAGGCGTTCCTGCAACCCGAATGATTTAAGGTATACACTGTTTTTCCCGTTCATGATTCGAAAAACACAATAAAAAAACCCGGTATAACGAAAGTTATTCCGGGTTTGTCGGGTTTAATTTCCTGTTCGGAAATTAATTGTTACTTTCTGTATTATTTCTTCGCTTCGGCAAAACGCTTAGCGGCTTCGTCCCAGTTTACAACGCTCCAGAAGGCTTTGATGTAATCCGGGCGACGGTTCTGATATTTCAGGTAGTAGGCGTGTTCCCACACGTCCAGCGCGATGAGCGGGTAGCCGGAGGCACCGGAAATCGCTTCACCCATCAGCGGGCTGTCCTGGTTGGCAGTGGAAACCACAGCCAGCTTGCCGTCATCTTTCAGTACCAGCCACGCCCAGCCTGAACCGAAACGGGTTGCGGCAGCCTGCTCGAATTTTGCTTTGAACTCGTCAACGCTGCCGAAATCACGCTCAATCGCGGCTTTCAGTTCGCCTTCCAGCGTAGTGCCCAGTTTCAGCCCTTTCCAGAACAGGCTGTGGTTGGCATGGCCACCGGCGTTATTACGCAGCGGGCCTTTCTTGTCAGCAGGCAGTTGATCCAGCTTGGTGATCAACTCTTCGGCAGACAGGCTGGCAAATTCAGGCAGGGACTCCAGCGCTGCGTTAGCGTTATTGACGTAGGCCTGGTGGTGTTTGGAGTGATGGATTTCCATCGTCTGCGCGTCGAAATGCGGCTCCAGTGCGTCATAAGCATAAGGCAGGGATGGCAGTGAATAACTCATGTTTAGCATCTCCATTGTTGTGGTGCGCAAATTCTTGTCATGTACAAATCGTTATCATGCACAAGGCGTTTGTGTAACCGGTCTGTGCGGCACCGTCGTTTGTTAGCACCGCGTAAGCATTAAGTTCATTATAGTTAATTAAATGATCTTGAAAACGATTATTCACGGTGAAAGCCAGATTAATGTGGGGTTTTATCCTATTATTACAATTGGTTATGCCGTAATTAGACTAGCTAACAACAAATCGATCTAAGCTATACCCGGCGCAGCCGTTATGGCTGCAACCGTTGCGGATGGGTATAGATGGTGGCGCGCCCGGGGCGGCAAAAGCCAACCAGCGTGAGATTGCAACGCTCCGCGACCTCTACGGCCAGTGAGGTGGCGGCAGAAACCGCAAACAGGATTTCCACACCACACATCGCGGATTTCTGCACCATTTCATAGCTGGCGCGACTGGAGACCAGCGCGGCACCTTGTTGCCAGGGCTGGCGTGCCCGTGTTCCCAATAGTTTATCCAGCGCTACGTGGCGACCGACGTCTTCACAACCGCCCAGTAACTCGCCTTGCGGCGACAGCCAGGCCGCCGCATGGGTCGCACCGGTCAGCGCACCAGCCTGTTGCACGTTTTTTAATGCCTGTAATGCGCCTTCCAGACAAGACAACGAGAAGTGCTGTGTAAATGGCAGTGGCGCTACCGGTTTACCAATTTCCGCCAGTTGCTCCACACCACACACACCGCAGCCGGTGCGCCCATCCATCGCTCGCCGACGTGCTTTTAGCCCGGCAAAACGGCGGCTGGACAGCTCTATTTGTACTTCGATACCGTTACATACCGGCACAACATCCATGCCGTAAATATCCTGCGCCGACTCAATGATGCCTTCTGATAAAGAAAAGCCGAGCGCAAACGGTTCGAGATCTTTTGGCGATGCCATCATCACGACGTGTGAAATACCGTTGTAAACCAGCGCCACCGGCACTTCTTCCGCCAGCCAGTCCTGCTGCGGTAAATCCAGCGCACCCTGACGCCAGACATGATGCTGGCAGGCGCCAGAACGCGCTGCAACGTCCTGAGAATCATCACTGTTCACTGTGTTGTGCCTGTTGTTGGTGAATCTATTCCGACATTATTTCACCGCCGTGGCGACGATGCGAATTTTTATCCTGCCACAGTGCGGCTATCCCATTGAGTGTAAAAGCGCTGGCATCAATGCGGGGATAGCAAACTGTGCGCTGTGTCGAAGAGTGATATTTTTTACTGCTACAGGGCTTTTACAATCCGGCAACACTGTATACGATTTAATCATTACTTTCTGTGAGGACCAATCAGCCAGATTAGGGTCTATCCTTGCCGACGTTTGCGCCGACGAGGTCTGGCTGCCGCACGCAGGGGCACCGGCATGAGGCCGCGTATCTTCCTGCAATGACACGTTGTGTTACCAAAGGAGAAAGGAATGGACATCGATAACGCAAGCCGGGTGAAACCTGGTGAATACGGCCCTGCCCTTACGCTGAAAAAGCGTTATGACAACTTTATCGGCGGCGCGTGGGTCCCGCCCTCCGGTGGAGAGTATTATGTCAACCTGACGCCGGTGACCGGACAACCCCTGTGCGAAGTCGCCAGCTCCAGCAGCCGTGATGTTGATCATGCGCTGGATGCCGCTCACAAGGCCAGCGCGGAGTGGGGGGCCCTCTCTAGCCGCGAGCGTGCGCAAATCCTCAACCGGATAGCCGACCGTATGGAGGCGAATCTGGAACTGTTGGCCAGCGCGGAAACCTGGGATAACGGAAAGCCTATCCGTGAAACCATGAATGCTGATGTGCCGTTGGGCATCGATCATTTCCGTTACTTTGCCGCCTGTATCCGCGCGCAGGAAGGGTCTATCAGCGAAATCGATCATGACACTGTCGCCTACCATTTCCATGAGCCGCTGGGCGTTGTCGGGCAAATTATCCCCTGGAACTTCCCGTTGCTGATGGCGTGCTGGAAGCTGGCACCGGCGCTGGCTGCCGGTAACTGCATCGTACTGAAGCCGGCCAAACTGACCCCGCTGTCGGTGCTGCTGCTGATGGAATTGATTCAGGATATTTTGCCGCCGGGCGTACTGAACGTGGTGAACGGGGCGGGTGGGCAGATTGGTGAATATCTGGCGACATCGCCGCGTATCGCCAAAGTCGCCTTTACCGGCTCGACCGAAGTGGGCCAGCAGATCATGGGGTATGCGGCGCAGAACGTTATCCCGGTTACGCTGGAACTGGGCGGCAAATCGCCGAACATTTTCTTTGCCGACGTAATGGACCAGGAAGACAGTTTCTTTGACAAAGTGCTCGAAGGGTTCGCGCTGTTTGCCTTCAACCAGGGCGAAGTCTGTACCTGTCCGAGCAGGGCATTGATTCAGGAGTCTATCTACGAGCGGTTTATGGAACGCGCCATCAAACGCGTCGAGTCTATTCGGGTCGGTAACCCACTCGATAGCCAGACCATGATGGGCGCGCAGGTCTCAGCCGGTCAGCTGGATACCATCCTCAACTACATTGATATCGGTAAGAAAGAAGGGGCGGAAGTTCTGACGGGTGGGCACCGTAAAGTGCTGCCGGGAGAACTGGCGCAAGGCTACTATCTGGAACCGACGATCCTGTTCGGCCAGAACAGCATGCGCGTGTTCCAGGAAGAGATCTTTGGACCGGTACTGGCGGTCACCACCTTCAAAACACCGGAAGAAGCGCTGGCGATTGCCAACGATACGCCTTACGGTCTGGGGGCGGGTGTGTGGAGCCGCAATACCAACATTGCGTACCGTATGGGGCGCGGCATCCAGGCAGGCCGTGTCTGGACCAACTGTTACCATGCTTACCCGGCCCATGCCGCGTTCGGTGGTTATAAACAGTCCGGTGTCGGGCGTGAAAACCACAAGATGATGCTGGAACACTACCAGCAGACCAAATGCTTGCTGGTGAGCTACTCCGAAAAACCGCTCGGTCTGTTCTAACCCGACAACCGTGCGTTGTCACCTGACAGACGATACAGGGGCTACATCTGCAGCCCCTTTTTTTGTCTATAGAAAACCCCCAGCCAGGCTGGGGGTTCCGTTTTGCTCGATATCTGGACGAGTTGCATTAACACCTCGTTCAGAAGCAAAGAGAAAAGATTAGGACATCAGCGGCAACAGAGACTGGTAAAGCTGGCGGAATACGGTGCGTTGTTGTGCGTACTGCGCATGGCGCGTGGCATCAGGCTGGTGAACCTGCTCCAGTGGTAAGGCGGGCAATAACTGCGCCAGTGGGATGGTCGGATTTAGCGCGATTTGTGCCAGCCTTGCTGCACCCAGTGCCGGGCCCACATCGCCGCCGGTGCGGTATTCCAGCGTCTTGCCGCTGATATCGGCCAGCATTTGCCGCCAGTAAGCGCTGCGCGCACCGCCGCCAATCAGCGTGACCCGCTGAGGTTCCAGCCCGGTTGCGTGCAGGGCGTCCATACCGTCCGCCAGGGCAAATCCCACCCCTTCCAGCACCGCGCGTGCCAGCGCGGCACGCCCGTGCGAGTGCGTCAGCCCCCAGAAAGCGCCTTTGGCCTGTGGGTTGTTGTGCGGCGTGCGCTCACCAGACAGATAAGGCAGGAACCACACGGGCGTCGTGGTTTCTTCGGCGCTGGCCTGCTCAGCTTCGTTCAGCAGTGCCGCTACGCTGTCGGCATGGGTCAGTCGGGCTGCCCAGTCGAGGCAGGATGCCGCGCTCAGCATCACGGACATCAGATGCCAACTGTTGGGCAACGCATGGCAAAAGCTGTGAACCGCGCGTTGAGGATTGCTAAGAAAGCCGTTGCTAACCGCGAAATAGACCCCGGATGTACCGAGCGACAACATGGCCTGACCCGCCTGATAAAGACCGACTCCGATGGCACCGGCAGCGTTGTCGCCGCCACCCGCCACGACCGGCACTGATGTCATGCCCCAGCGCTCGGCGAGGTCGGCGCGCAACTGCCCGGTAATCTGGTTACCTTCGAACAGTGCAGGCATCTGGTCGCGGTTAAGCCCGCAGGCTGCGAGCAAGGGGTCGTTCCAGTCGCGCCGGGCGACATCCATCCACAGTGTACCGGCGGCATCGGACATGTCGCTGGCAAAATCCCCCGTCAGCCGCCAGCGCAGATAGTCTTTTGGCAACAACACTTTGTCGATACGTTGAAAAATATCCGGTTCGTGTTGCTGTACCCATTTCAGCTTCGGTGCGGTAAAACCGGGCATCATCAGATTACCGGTGATGCGGCGTGCATCCGGCACCCGTTGTTCCAACTGCTGGCATTGCGCAGCGCTGCGCCCGTCATTCCACAAAATGGCTGGTCGCAGTACCCGTTGCTGTGCATCCAGCAGCGTTGCGCCGTGCATCTGGCCAGTGAGCCCGATGGCGCGAACCGTTTTTAGCGTCTGCTGTGCCGCCAGAGCGCTCAATGCGGCATCGGTAGCCTGCCACCACATTTCCGGGTCCTGTTCTGACCAGAGCGGATGGGGGCGAGAGACACTCAACGGTGCGCTATGACTGGCGGCGACCTCGCCGTTTTCCCGTAATAAAATGGCTTTCACGCCGGATGTGCCAAGATCGATGCCGATGTACATAATGCCTCACTGTGACTCACGTGCGGTTATCAGGCTGCACCCTGATGCGGTGTACCCTGTGGTGATATCCGTACTGCTGGCGCAGAATCCAAAAACCGTGTGGGGTGATGGGGTGTGCGCCAGCTTACATCAATTCAACCGAGCAGATAGCGATTCAACCGAACAGATAACGATTCACCAGATTTTCCAGCCGTTCCTGCTGGCCGCTGTGGTGCTGCGGATTCAACTGGTGGCGGGTGGCGTAGCTTGCCAGCATGTCCAGCGAAGCGTTGCCTTGCAGGATTTGCTGGCCCAGCTCGCTATTCCAGCCTGCGTAGCGGTTGGCAACATGCTGATTGAGTTCGCCGTCTTCCACCATGCGGGCCGCCACTTTGAGCGACAGCGCCATCGTATCCATCGCGCCGATGTGGGCGTGGAACAGGTCGTAGCGATCGGTGCTTTGGCGGCGGACTTTGGCATCGAAATTGAGGCCACCGGTGGTAAAACCACCCGCTTTGAGGATTTCATAAAGCACCAGCGCGTTTTCCTCTACGCTGTTGGGGAACTGGTCGGTATCCCAACCGAGTTGCGCATCGCCACGGTTGGTGTCCACCGAGCCAAAGATACCGAGGGCAATCGCGGTGGCTATCTCATGATGGAAGGTATGCCCAGCCAGTGTGGCGTGATTGGCTTCGATATTGACCTTAATTTCCTTCTCCAGCCCAAATTGTTTGAGGAAGCCATAAACCGTGGCGACATCATAGTCGTACTGATGTTTGGTCGGCTCCTGGGGTTTGGGTTCGATCAGCAATGTACCGTTGAAGCCAATTTTGTGTTTGTGTTCCACCACCATCTGCATGAAGCGGCCAATTTGTTCGCGTTCCTGACGTAAGTCGGTGTTCAATAGGGTTTCATAACCTTCACGGCCACCCCATAACACGTAGTTTTCACCGCCCAGCGTTTTGGTGGCATTCATCGCGCTAAACACTTGTGTCGCCGCCCAGGCGAACACGTCCGGGTCGGGGTTGGTGGCGGCACCAGCGGCATAACGCGGGTTGGTAAAGCAGTTGGCGGTACCCCAGAGCAGCTTCACCCCGGTTTCTTGCTGTTTGGCGGCCAGAATCTCGGTCATGGCGGCAAAATTGTTCAGATACTCCTGAAGAGAACCCCCTTCCGGTGCGACGTCGATATCATGGAAGCAGTAGTAGGGTGCCCCCAGTTTGTGCAGGAATTCAAAGGCGATATCGGCTTTACGTTTGGCCAGCGCCAGTGCGTCGCCGGACTGCTGCCAGGGACGGGCAAAGGCACCCGCACCAAACATATCGGAACCGTTCCAGCAGAAGGTATGCCAATAGCAGACCGCAAAACGCAAGTGGTCAGCCATACGCTTGCCGAGGACGATCTCGTCAGGGTTGTAATGGCGGAAGGCAAACGGATTGCGGCTGCCCTGACCTTCAAAGCGAACTTTTTCTATCTGATCAAAATAAGCGTGCATTGTTATCTCCTTGCAAACCACCGAAATAGCGGTATTCAGCCTTGTTTCAATATTCCGTTCGCCTTGCGATTTCCTCAATTACGTTATTTCACACTGAAATTCAGATAATTATTAAATGTGCGTTTGATCGCAAAAAATAACCGGAATAATCTGCAAAACCGCTCGCATGCTGATGTGTGAAGAAAGGGATTAACAAGATAAAAATATGACCGCTATCATAAAATAACAATTAAACCAAAAAACGTAATTCAGAGATAAAAATCAGCAATTGCTGAGCCTGACTTTTCTTGTCAACAATTCCCTGCAACGTAGCCGTAAGTGAAGTGACGTTTTTATCCCGCCTTCCTATAACAAAGGTACTCTACGATGAAAATGAAACACGTATTACTGTCAGTCTGTGCTGCACTGACCATGCTAGGCCAGCCGGGGTTTGCTAAAGAAGTGAAAATCGGTATGGCTATCGATGACTTACGCCTCGAGCGCTGGCAGAAAGACAGGGATATTTTTGTGAAAAATGCCGAAGAAAAAGGGGCGAAAGTGTTTGTGCAGTCAGCCAACGGTAATGAAGAAACACAGATTTCCCAGATAGAAAATATGATTAATCGCGGTGTCGATGTGCTGGTGATTATCCCTTATAACGGTCAGGTTTTAAGTAACGTGATTGCTGAAGCGAAACGAGAGGGAATAAAGGTACTGGCCTATGACCGTATGATTAATAATGCAGATATTGATTTTTACATTTCTTTTGATAATGAAAAGGTCGGAGAGCTTCAGGCAAAATATCTGATAAATAAGGTGCCACAAGGAAATTATTTTTTGATGGGTGGTTCACCGGTTGATAATAATGCCAAGTTGTTCCGTCAGGGGCAGATAAAAGTGTTAAAACCCTTGATTGATAGCGGCAAAATTAAGGTTGTCGGTGACCAGTGGGTGGATGCCTGGTTACCGGAGAATGCGCTGAAAATCATGGAGAACGCGCTGACCGCCAACAACAACAAAATTGATGCGGTAGTAGCCTCGAACGATGCCACGGCCGGTGGTGCGATTCAGGCGCTTTCCGCTCAGGGGCTGGCGGGTAAGGTCGCTATCTCCGGTCAGGATGCCGATCTGGCGGCCATCAAACGGATTGTGGCAGGGACCCAGACCATGACCGTTTACAAACCTATCAGCAAGCTGGCGCAAGAGGCGGCGACTATCGCAGTATCGCTGGGACAGGGGAAAAACCCGCAGTCCAACGCCACGCTCAATAACGGCAAGAGAGACGTTCCTGCCTTCCTGCTGACGCCGATTCCGGTCGACAAGATGAACATCGACAGTACGGTCGTTGCCGACGGATTCCACAAGAAAGCGGATATCTATTGATTGATGCGTCTGATTGACGCGTTCGCCTGCCGTCCGGCCGCCGCCACTGCGGTCGTGCCGGGCGAGCGGCATCGGCCAGGTGGAGGGGGTATGCCGTATCTGTTGGAAATGAAAAACATCACCAAGGCGTTTGGGGCGGTGAAAGCCGTGGACAATGTCAGTCTGCAACTGGAGGCAGGGCAGGTGTTGTCGCTGTGCGGTGAGAACGGCTCCGGCAAGTCGACGTTGATGAAAGTGCTGTGTGCGGTTTATCCGTACGGCAGTTATGAGGGCAGCATCAGCTTTGCGGGCGATGAGCTGCGGGCCGGGCATATCCGCGACACCGAGCAAAAAGGGATCGCCATCATTCATCAGGAGCTGGCGCTGGTCAAAAACATGACGGTGCTGGAAAACATCTTTCTTGGTAATGAGTGGACGCGCGGCGGCGTCATGGATTACGACGCCATGTACCTGCGCTGTCAGACCATGCTGGAACAGGTGCGTTTGAGCATTGACCCGCATACCCGCGTCGGTGAACTGGGGTTAGGCCAACAGCAACTGGTGGAGATAGCCAAGGCGCTGAACAAGCAGGTCAGGCTGCTGATTCTCGATGAGCCGACAGCATCGCTGACAGAAAAAGAAACCGCGGTATTACTGGATATCGTGCGTGACCTGCGTCATCACGGTATCGCTTGTATCTACATCTCCCACAAGCTCAACGAGGTCAAAGCGATTTCTGATGTGATTTGTGTTATCCGCGACGGCAGGCACATTGGCACCTGCCCGGCGGACTCGCTCAGCGAAGATCAGATTATCGCCATGATGGTGGGGCGCGAACTGACG
This sequence comes from Dickeya oryzae, assembly GCF_009372235.1. Lineage (GTDB taxonomy): Bacteria > Pseudomonadota > Gammaproteobacteria > Enterobacterales > Enterobacteriaceae > Dickeya > Dickeya oryzae. The sequence continues at coordinate 131,421 of NZ_ML762924.1, forward strand.
GAGCTGTATCCAAACGAACCACATGAGATAGGCGAAGAGGTACTACGGGTCGAGCACCTGACCGCCTGGCATCCGGTTAATCGTCATATTCGTCGGGTGGATGATGTCTCGTTCAGCCTACGCCGGGGGGAAGTATTGGGGATTGCCGGGCTGGTGGGTGCGGGTCGTACCGAGACGGTGCAATGCTTGTTCGGTGCCTATCCAGGGCGCTGGCAAGGGGATATCCGGGTGGAAGGCAAACCGGTGACTATCCGCCATTGTCGACAGGCGATGGCGCTAGGGATCGCCATGGTGCCGGAAGACCGTAAAAAAGACGGCATTATTCCGGTGATGAGCGTAGCGCAGAACATCACACTGGCAGCGCTCGATCAGTTCACTGGCGCATTGTCAGTCCTGCGGGATGCCGACGAGCAGCACAGCCTGCGGGAGTCGATAGCTCATCTGAAAGTTAAAACCGCCTCGCCGGAACTGGCGATTGCCCGTCTTAGCGGCGGCAACCAGCAAAAGGCCATTCTGGCGAAGTGTCTGCTGTTGCGCCCGAAAATCCTGATTCTGGATGAACCGACTCGTGGGATAGATATCGGTGCAAAATACGAAATCTACAAATTGATCAATCAGTTGGTGAAGCAACAGATCGCCGTCATCGTGATTTCCTCTGAACTGCCTGAGGTTTTGGGCTTGAGTGACCGGGTGCTGGTGATGCATCAGGGGCGGCTCAAGGCGGATTTACCCAACCGTGGGCTAACGCAGGAGCAGGTGATGGAAGCGGCATTAAGGAGTGAGCATCATGCTGAAAACCTGGCTGTCTGACCGTGCGCCTGTACAGGCGGCGTCTTCCGGTGACGCCACGCGTCGCCGTTCTTTCAACTTACAGGTGTTGGTGATGATCGCGGCGATCATCGCGATCATGCTGTTTTTCACCGTTATGACCGAGGGAGCCTATCTTAGCGCCCGTAACATTTCCAACCTGCTGCGCCAGACCGCGATTACCGGCATTCTGGCGGTGGGCATGGTGTTTGTGATTATTTCCGCTGAAATTGACCTGTCGGTGGGATCCATGATGGGGCTACTGGGCGGTGTGGCGGCGATTCTGGATGTCTGGTACGGCTGGCCGTTACCCCTGACGGTGGCAGTGACCTTGTTATTGGGGTTACTGCTCGGGGCCTGGAATGGCTGGTGGGTGGCGTATCGCCGGGTACCGTCGTTCATTGTCACCCTGGCGGGCATGCTGGCGTTTCGTGGTGTACTGATTGGTATCACCAACGGTACCACGGTATCGCCTACCAGCCCGGCGATGTCGCAGATTGGTCAGAGTTATTTGCCGGATGGGGTGGGATTCTTATTCGGCGTGGTTGGGTTGATGCTGTTTGTGGCGTGGCGCTGGCGTCAGCGGTGGCGTCGTCAGCATCTGGGATTGCCGGTGGCGTCGGCGTCAGGCGATGTGACTCGCCAGTCGCTCATGGCCGTCCTGGTGTTGGGCGCTATCTATCTGCTCAATGACTATCGCGGCGTGCCGACACCGGTGCTGTTGCTGACGCTCATCATGCTGGGCGGCATGTTTATGGCATTGCGCACCGCCTTTGGCCGACGTATCTACGCGGTGGGCGGTAATATCGACGCCGCCCGGCTGTCAGGGGTGAATGTCGAACGCACCAAACTGGTGGTGTTTGCCATCAACGGCCTGATGGTGGCGGTGGCAGGGCTGGTACTGAGCTCCCGACTGGGGGCCGGGTCGCCGTCTGCGGGGAATATCGCGGAACTGGATGCTATCGCCGCCTGTGTTATTGGCGGTACCAGTCTGGCCGGTGGTGTCGGTAGTGTGGCCGGTGCGGTGATGGGGGCGTTTATTATGGCATCGCTGGATAACGGTATGAGCATGCTCGATGTGCCGACCTTCTGGCAGTACATCGTTAAGGGCGGCATTTTGCTGCTGGCGGTGTGGATGGATACTGCCACTAAACACAAAGCCTGAAAAACGTACGCTCTGAAAAACGTACGCTCTGAAAAACATAAGCTCTGAACACTGTGGATAGCCGGGATGACGGCGCATCTTTGCAAAATGAGCGAGACAGTTCGCAAAGTCAGTAAACGGGTTTGGGGTTGTCGGCCGACCGTGCTATGTAGGCGGAAGGTCGGCTTTCCGCGCCGGATGTTGTCCAGAAAGCCATGATGCTGCCGCCGCACGTATCCGAAGAGAACATATCGCTATGTTTGAGAAACGCTACCGCATTACGTTGCTGTTTAATGCCAACAAAGTATACGACCGGCAGGTGGTTGAAGGCGTCGGAGAATACCTGCAGGCCTCTCAGTGTGACTGGGATATTTTCATCGAAGAGGATTTCCGTTGCCGTATCGATAATATTCGCGACTGGCTGGGGGATGGGGTTATCGCGGATTTTGATGACCCGGCGATTATCGCCTTGCTGGCCGGGGTGCGGGTGCCGTTGGTGGGGGTCGGCGGCTCTTATCACAATCCACAGGATTACCCGCCGGTGCACTACATTGCCACCGATAATTACGCACTGGTGGAAAGTGCGTTTTTGCATCTAAAGAACAAGGGGTTGAACCGGTTTGCGTTTTACGGCCTGCCGACATCGGTGGGCAAAGGGTGGGCGCAGGAGCGGGAGTACGCTTTTCGCCAACTGGTGGCGGCCGAGCAGTATCAGGGCGTGGTGTATCAGGGCATGGAGACATCACCGGACAACTGGCAGTATGCCCAGAATCGGCTGGCGGACTGGATTCAGACGCTGCCGCCCCAAACCGGCATTATCGCGGTGACGGATGCCCGCGCCCGCCATTTGTTGCAGGTTTGCGAGCACCTCAACATCGCGGTACCGGAAAAGCTGTGTGTGATTGGTATCGACAATGAAGAACTGACCCGTTATCTGTCACGTGTCGCGTTATCATCGGTGGCGCAGGGCACACGACAAATGGGGTATCGGGCCGCCAAACTGTTGCATCAGTTGCTGTTGACGCCCAATGCGCTGCCGTTGCAGCGTATTTTGGTGCCGCCGCTTCGGGTCGTGGAACGCAGCTCGACGGATTACCGTTCAGTGCGCGACCCGGCGGTGATTCAGGCAATGCATTTTATTCGTCATCACGCCTGCAAAGGCATCAAGGTTGAGCAGGTGCTGGATGCGGTGGGGCTGTCACGTTCCAACCTTGAAAAGCGCTTCAAGGATGAAACCGGGCAGACGATTCACGGCATGATCCATGCCGAGAAGCTGGAGCGGGCAAGAAATCTGCTGGTCTCTACATCGTTGTCGATTAACGAGATTTCATCCATGTGCGGCTATCCCTCGTTACCGTATTTTTATTCGGTGTTTCGCAAGGATTATAATCTGACGCCGCGTGAGTATCGCGAGCGCTATGGCGAAGGGGGTTACGACGGTAATCGTTACGACAATCATCTCTGTGACAATCACCTTTACGACCATCATCAGGCGGTATTTTGTCGCTACCTATGACGGCACTGGTGCGCCGTCATCGTCGTCATGATGTGACTCAGGCGGGTACGCGCCAGTAGTCGTAATAGATATGCTCGACCTGGAAATTTACATCGTCTTTATCGTCGCTCAGTTTGCTGGCAAGGGTGAAGGCGAAGTCAAATGCGACGCCCAGCCCTTTGCCACTGATAAGGTTACCGTCCACCACGACTTTTTGGTCGACATACACACCGTCGGTAACATCCTTCCAGAGGTCGCCGGAGCAGACGTAATGGCGTCCTTTGAGCAAATGGTTACCGCCCAGCACTCTGGCTGCCGCTGAGCATAACGGGCAAATTAGCTTACCGGCGTCATCATGGCGGCGAATAAATTCTGTCACCATCGGGTTGGCGGCCAGGTTCACCGTGCCTTGCGGCCCGCCTGGGATCACCACGGCGTCAAACAGCCGGTCCATATTTCTTTCCAGCAGGGCATCGGCAAACATGCGGATATTGTGGTAGCTATGCAGCTCCAGCCGGTCGTGACAAGAAAGCAGGGTGACGTTGATTTTTGTACGATGTAGCACATCGATCACCATAATTGCTTCCGCTTCTTCGAATCCGGGAGCCAACAGAATGGCGACGTTCTTCATGGTATCTCCAGCAGTCATCAAGGGGAGTAACATCTGTGCCGCCGAGAATAGCAAAGAAATGGATTTCAATTGAAACATCGTTTTAATATTGAGTGGTGGGTCGCGTAATCGATGTTTACTCATCCGTGCAGGTGGTAATTAGCGTTATACTCGCTCCCTTCACGCTGTGATCACCACCCGACAAGGCAGGAACCTGACTCCGTGACGAGGTGGCTTCATGCAACCGATTTTCGCGCCCGTTTTCCCCTGAGTGTGGCCGTAATATTGTGACTTGATATGGTTACTTCATAGATATTGCTACTTCATAGATACTGTTACTTCATATAGGAGCGAATCACCGTCACGATCGCTTCCAAATCGGTGGCGCGTTCTGCCGGGTCTGCGTCTTCATTCATCAGGTGGTCACGGATGTGGCCTTCCAGCACTTCGCCCATCAGCCCGTTCACCGCGCCCCGAATGGCGGCAATTTGCTGCAGAATTTCCAGACATGAACGCCCTCCACCATCCAGCGCTTTTTCCAGTGCTTCTGCCTGACCTTTGATGCGTCTGACGCGAGTCAGCAGTTTCTTTTTTTCATGAATAGTATGCGGCATGGCGACTCCCGTCTTGTCTGACCCTATACTGGGGTATAGTATAATTATATCATTTTACCTTCAGGCTTACCCCTCAATCGCCTGATTCGGACGCTAACTATGACGGATTTTTCCTTACTTTTGCAGCAGGGCGTGACCAACGCCTGGTTGTTTATCCCTAGCGCCGTATTGTTAGGCGCGTTGCATGGCCTGGAGCCGGGGCATTCCAAGACGATGATGGCGGCATTTATCGTCGCGATCCGGGGAACGGTGAAGCAGGCTGTCATGCTGGGGATTGCCGCGACCTTGTCTCATACCGCTGTAGTCTGGTTGATTGCATTAGGGGGGATGTATTTGAGCCAGCAGTTTACCGCTGACTCCGCCGAACCCTGGTTGCAGTTTGTTTCCGGTGTGATCATCCTTGGGACGGCGAGCTGGATGTTTTGGCGCACCTGGCGTGATGAACGGGCGTGGAAACACCATCAGCATCACCCTGATCACACGCATCACGACCATCATCACGATCATGACCATGACCATCATAGCCATCCCCACCACAGTCATCATGGCGTTGCACATGCGGTTACTGAGTCTGGCCATTCGCATGACCCGCTACAGGAACAGGGTGAATATCAGGATGCGCATGAACGGGCGCATGCTAACGAGATACGTCAGCGTTTCGCCAACCGGGAAGCAACCAATGGGCAGATCCTGCTGTTTGGGTTGACCGGCGGGTTGATTCCCTGTCCTGCCGCGATTACGGTATTACTGCTGTGTATTCAGGTAAAAGCGTTTACGCTGGGTGCTGCGCTGGTGGTGTGTTTCAGTATCGGGCTTGCGTTAACGCTGGTGGCAGTGGGCGTGGGGGCCGCGCTGAGCGTGCAGCATGCCAGTCGTCGTTGGCCAGGGTTTGCGGCGCTGGCGCGTCGGGCTCCTTATTTTTCCAGCCTGCTGATCGCGGTGGTGGGGGGATATATGCTGCTGCATGGCTGGGTACGTTTGCCGCTATAACCGTATTCATACCGAAATTCATACCGACAGGATGCGCGGGTGAGGGTGAAAAATGGTGATTTTCTGGTCTTGTCTTGAGTCCGGCGGTTGCCGTAGTGAATTTTTTTCCTGAAAACCCGCCTCTTCTCTTCCGGTCTGCTGGAAAAGATGTTTAAATTATCAATCATAAATTTTGCATAAATATGCATTGATGCGCGGTGATTTAAGGTCATCGATTCTGAGGGTACCGCGTCGTGCGCGTTTCAATGCCTAACCAGATATTGCGTAACCCGGCGGCAGGGCTGCTAAGCTTAACGCCATCGAAATCAAGCAGGGACTAATAGTTATGACGACGATTTTGAAACATCTTCCGGTGGGCCAGCGGATTGGGATTGCTTTCTCCGGTGGTCTGGATACCAGCGCCGCCTTATTGTGGATGCGTCAGAAAGGCGCGGTACCGTATGCCTATACCGCGAATCTGGGGCAGCCGGATGAAGACGACTACGACGCCATTCCGCGTCGCGCCAAAGAGTATGGTGCAGAAAATGCTCGTCTGATCGATTGCCGTAAGCAACTGGTGGCAGAAGGGATTGCCGCGATTCAGTGCGGAGCGTTCCACAACACGACTGGCGGTATGACCTATTTCAATACGACCCCGCTGGGTCGCGCGGTGACCGGTACGATGCTGGTTGCAGCAATGAAAGAAGATGGCGTGAATATCTGGGGCGATGGCAGCACGTACAAAGGTAACGACATCGAGCGTTTCTATCGCTACGGTCTGCTGACCAATGCCGAATTGAAAATCTACAAACCCTGGCTGGATACCGATTTTATCGACGAACTGGGCGGCCGTCAGGAGATGTCCGAGTTTATGACGAAGTCGGGCTTTGACTACAAAATGTCGGCAGAAAAAGCCTATTCTACCGACTCCAACATGCTCGGTGCCACGCACGAAGCGAAGGACCTGGAGTTCCTGAATTCCAGCGTGAAAATCGTCAATCCGATCATGGGCGTGAAGTTTTGGGACGAAAACGTCCGCATTCCGGCAGAAGAAGTGACTGTGCGCTTTGAGCGTGGCCACCCGGTAGCGTTAAATGGCCAGACATTCTCTGATGACGTGGAACTGATGCTGGAAGCCAACCGCATTGGCGGTCGTCACGGTCTGGGTATGAGCGACCAGATCGAAAACCGTATCATTGAAGCGAAAAGCCGCGGTATTTATGAAGCCCCGGGGATGGCGCTGTTGCATATCGCCTACGAGCGTCTGGTCACCGGTATTCATAACGAAGATACCATCGAGCAGTACCATGCTCATGGTCGCCAACTGGGGCGTCTGTTGTATCAAGGCCGTTGGTTTGACCCGCAGGCACTGATGCTGCGTGATGCGTTGCAGCGTTGGGTTGCCAGCGAAATCACCGGTGAGGTGACGCTTGAGCTGCGTCGCGGTAATGATTACTCGATTCTGAATACGGTTTCGGACAACCTGACATACAAACCGGAACGTCTGACGATGGAAAAAGGCGAATCCGTGTTCTCGCCGGATGATCGTATCGGTCAGTTGACGATGCGTAATCTGGATATCACCGATACCCGCGAGAAGCTGTTCAACTACGTTGAAAGCGGCCTGATTTCTTCCGGTAATGCCGGGTTGCCGCAAGTCGCGCCCCAGTCTCTGCCGGATAAGTCCGCGAAATAAGCGCGTCCTGAAGGACATGTAATCTCTACAGCAATCATCTTTACAACAATAACCTTTACAACAACAAGGGCATCCAGTTGGATGCCCTTTTGTGTGTTATTTTTCGCTATTTGTTCGTGATTGCATGTTCGTGATTACATCGAGCATTAGCGGTTGTTCACTAAGTGTTTTTCAATGCGCCCGAGTAAGGTACGCAGCTGATTTTTTTCTTCTTCACTGAATGGGGAGAGGATGTCGCGTTCATTCTCCACGTGTTCTTCCACCACCCGATTGATGAGCGCGAAACCTTCATCAGTCAGTTGGATGTTGACTGAACGGCGATCGCCTTCAATCGGCATCCGTCGCAACCAGCCCGCTTGTTCCAGCCTGTCCAGACGGCTGGTCAGGGTGCTGTTGTTGATCATTAGCGCGCTGACAATTTGGGATGGGCTGATGGCATAGGGGGCTCCGCGTCTACGCAGTGTCGCCAGAATGTCGAATTCGCGGGCGCTGAGTTTGTACTTACCAAAGACCTTATCCAACGCGCGGTCAATCAACAGACTGGAACGAGAAAGGGTGCCAATAACCAACATCGGCTCAACATCGAGGTCGGGGCGTTCGTTGCGCCATTGCTGAACAATATCCGAGACTTCCAGGTAGCGTGCCATAGAGTAAATATCCTTAATTAATATAAAACCCATTCCTTTATTGAAGCGTAGGCCAATACCGTTACGCGATCAACACTACTGTAATATTCCTTAAAGAAATGTTCAATCAGATATGTTGTTGACACATTATTTACGGTTGCGTATATTACGAAATCGTAATATATAGTGTTACTTATGAATATCACGGGATGTGATGTGTCAGGATACAGGAAGATCGCCAGTAAGTAAGTCAGGAGAACTGCACATGGATGTGCGCCTTCTATACGGCCAGGGAGGCGGTACACGCCTCAGGCTGAGCCGGTTCAAACCGAATCGTGCTTTTTGACAGGAACAGTTTGAGGAAGGTTCATTTCGTGAAATTAAAAGATTTCGCCCTTTATGCTCCCTGTGTCTGGGGAACCACCTATTTTGTCACCACCCAGTTTCTTCCAGCCGACAAACCGTTGTTGGCTGCATTGATTCGTGCGTTACCTGCCGGTCTTATTCTTATTTTTGGTAAAAAACTGCCTCCGGTCAGTTGGTTATGGCGCTTGTTCGTGTTGGGCGCGCTCAATATCGGTGTGTTTTTTGTGATGTTGTTTTTCGCGGCCTATCGTTTGCCCGGCGGCGTTGTCGCTTTGGTAGGGTCGCTTCAGCCGCTGATCGTCATCCTGCTGTCTTTCCTGCTACTGATGCAGCCGGTGCTGAAGAAACAAATAGTGGCCGCCATTATCGGCGGTATTGGCATTGTGTTGCTGATTTCCTTACCGTCGGATCCGCTGGATCCGGCCGGGTTGGTGGCATCGGTAGTAGCGACGATAAGTATGGCGTCTGGTCTGGTGCTGACCAAGAAATGGGGTCGCCCGGCAGGGATGACCATGCTGACGTTTACCGGTTGGCAGTTGTTTTGTGGCGGGTTAGTGATTCTGCCGGTACAGATACTTCTGGAGCCGCTGCCGTATGCCTTCACCTTGACCAATCTCGCCGGCTATTTCTATCTGGCGATCCCCGGTTCCCTGCTGGCCTATTTCATGTGGTTCTCTGGTCTTGAGGCCAATTCCCCGGTGATCATGTCCATGCTGGGCTTCTTCAGCCCAATGGTTGCTCTGTTACTGGGTTTTTTATTCCTTCATCAGGGATTGTCCAGCCCACAATTGATTGGCGTGATATTAATTTTTACGGCAATTATCATCGTGCAGGATATCCCGTCATCTGGCAGGGGGGAGAATTGAAAAAATGACACATTTCGGATTACTCCTGGCTAAAAATTCTTAGTGTATACCCTTCATACCTCAAGTTGCAGGTGTGTTGGCTGCGTTACTCGGCCCATTCATGGGTCTCGCCCCTTCGGGGCCGCTGCCAACAGCGTTCAAATCGGCTTACGCCAATTTGTCACTCACCCCAGTCACTTGTGTAAGCTCCTGGGGATGAAATGAGAGACATCCTGTCTCTCACCGGAGGCCAGCCGTTGGCTGGTCAAATTCGTTCCCAACGATTTGTCGCTTGATTGCCGCGTGGCAAGGCTCTAAAGGGTCAACGTGTGGCGTTGTTCAACACGCCAGTGTGTTGTCCTGCAACTCGAATATTTGGGTTATATACAGAAAACGTTTCTACTGCCGGGTGGAATTGGGTGTTGAAAAATGTATACGCGAATTTTTCACAGTTACGTCGGAAATTTTTGTGTTAATAATATGTTGATCAATACATTCTGGTGATTAAATTAATAGTTTATATCTTGCAGACAAGAATGAATTTTTCTCATTTAATGAACAGGAAATACACTAATGGCTAAGATTTTTCATTAGTGATTAATATAAATCGATAGTGGCCCACAATATATTATTATCAATAATATCATGTAACTAATGATTGTTATGTCATTGATATCAGACGTGACTCCCACCTGCATCTGCGGGAAAGACGTCGCCCGGATATAACCTGACATAATCACCCCCAGGATGAGAGAATATTATGCCTAAAACGGATTTTGAGCATGAATTGCTGCGGTTTAGCGACGAAGTAAAAGACGCGCTGCATACCGGGAAACCGGTCGTAGCGTTGGAGTCGACCGTGATTGCTCACGGTCTGCCTTACCCTGACAATGTCGCTACCGCCAGAAATATTGAAGCGGCTGTTCGCGCTGAAGGGGCGATTCCTGCGACGATTGGCATCGAAAACGGTCGGTTTTTGATTGGTATGTCGGATGCCGATCTCGAGCGTTTTGGGGCGACGAAAGGGATTGTGAAAACCAGTAGCCGTGATATCCCGGTGATTCTGGCGCAAGGTGGCAAAGGTGCGACCACTGTGGCGTCATCGCTGGTGGCAGCAGACCTGGCGGGGATTCCTTTCTTCGCGTCGGCAGGGATTGGCGGTGTGCACCGGGGGGCGGAAAAGTCGATGGATATCTCCGCTGATTTGATCCAGTTCACCCGTTCCCGGGTGGCGGTGGTCTGTGCCGGTGCCAAGAGTATTCTCGACCTGGGTCTGACGCTCGAATATCTGGAAACCCAGTGCGTGCCTATCATTTCCTATCAATCTGACGATTTCCCCGCGTTTTACTGTCGCTCCAGCGGTTTCCCCAGCCCTCACCGACTGGACGATCCGCACGTTGTTGCCCGCGCCATTGACATGCACTGGAAGTTGGGGAACCGCAGTTCGGTGTTGATTACCCACCCGATTCACGACAGCGATGCCATTGGTAAGGACGAGGTCGAGTCGATTATCCGTGAGGCGGCAATTCAGGCAGAGCATGAAGGTATTCGCGGGCCGGGTGCCACGCCGTATCTGATGCGTGCCGTCGCTAAAGCGACGCAAGGCCGAACAGTGAAAGCGAACATGTCGGTGTTGATCAGTACTGCGGCGCTGGCGGGCCGCCTGGCCTGCGCTCATACCGACTATTTGCGGCAGCAAAATCAGGCATAAGGATATGTCTCATGAAGCCTCTTATTATTTTTGATCTGGACGGTACGCTGGTCGATACACCGAGCGGTATTGTCAGTGCGTTTGTAACGGCATTACGTGACGTAGGTATGCCCGTTGAGGACCGCAGCGCCATTCGTGCCACTATTGGCTTGCCGCTGGAAAAGGCATTTAGCCAACTCCTGTCGCTGCCGGTGGAGGATGAACGGATAGCACAGGCTATCAGGCAATATCAGGCGGTTTTCCGTGAGCAGGTGTTGCCGCAGGCACCGGGGCTGGTCTTTCCCGGCGTGGTGGATGGCCTGTCTTTGTTCAAGCGTCAAGGGTATATGCTGGCGGTCGCCACCAGCAAGGTGTTCGCCAGCGCCAGCGCGTTGCTGGACGCGGCAGGGCTGGCACCGTTCTTCGATCTGGTGCTGGGTGCTGACATGGTGACGCATCCTAAACCCCACCCTGAAATGGGGCTGCTGGCGATGTCGCGTCTGGGGGCTGAGGCCGCTACCACCGCGATGGTTGGGGATACCACCCATGATTTGTTAATGGCAAAACAGGCGGGAATTGCCGCTATCGCGGTCACCTGGGGGATTCACCACATCAACCAGCTTAAAGCAGTGGAACCAGAGGTCATTGTCGATACATTTGGCGAGGTAGTCGGGGCTGCCCACGCGTTATTAAAGCCGTCTTCTTCCCCGGTATCTTATTATTGATTCTGTCTGATTTTTCTTGGTGGTTTATTTTTTTCTGAAAGTGTATTTGGCCTGGATTATGGGCCAAATACTGCATATGGCGGTTAATCCTGAAATAAAGCCTCTCGACGTACTTTTACTGACTCATCTACGAGGATTGTAATGGATCAGATCCAGAATCACGCACTTAATTATCCAGTGTTAGTATTAAATAAAGGATTATTACCGAATTATGACGATATTTCTTTAGCTCGTTACCTCTTTTCTGCCATGACGCTGGCAATATCACGTATTAGCAGAAATGAAGAAATGGTGGTGGGTTTTCATTTGCATCCACAAGAAATAGCGGGCTGGGAAAATGCCCCACGTATTTTTGAAAATATTATTGCATTAAATATTCAACTTAATAGTGCGACGCCAATTGCCGGTTTTATTCAGAATATGACGGAGTGGATAAGACCGGATGCAATTCAGCAGGAAAATAACCGTAGTGTCAGAGTGCTCACGCTGGGGGGACAGCAAACGCTCCATCTCCATGATGTCTTTGACCTGGAATTAACGTGGCAGCCGCCAATGGATAATGAGCCGGTACGGTCACTGGTCTGCCATGTCGACAAGCGGGAAGAGACGGTTATGTTGACGCTGCGATTTAACCCGGACCGTTTCAGCGCCGCCTTGGTTCAAAAGCTCCCAGCGGTATGGCGTCAGATAACAGAGTGTGCCGGGAGTGATGGTGACGAGACGCTGCGGGATATCGGCCTGATTGATGAGGCCGGGAGCGAACACGTATTGCATGTTTTTAACCAGACCGAACATGTCTGGTCGGGAGAGAAAAACGTTGTTGAGCGGCTGAAAAGCCAGGTGCTGAGTCAGCCGGAGCAGACTGCGGTGGTGTTTCGCGATCAGCGTTTGAGTTATCGACAGCTCTACCATCAGGCAAGTGCACTGGCGCATTACCTGAATGCGCAGAGTGCGGAGCATGAGCGTTGTGTGGGGGTGTTTGTCGAGCCATCGTTGACGCTGATGGTGGGAGTGTGGGGGATTTTGCTGTCTGGCAATGCCTACCTGCCGTTATCGCCGGAGTACCCGGAAGACCGGCTGGCGTATATGCTGGAAAATAGCCAGACACGTATCGTGGTTACCCAACCTCATTTGCGTGAGCGGCTGCTGGCGCTGGCACCACCGGGCATACACGTGGTCACGCCGGATGACGTTGAGGCGTTTGTGCGCCAACACCCCTCGGCGCAGTCTGACGCGCCCGCCATCTATATCGCGCCGCATCACCTGGCTTATGTCATTTATACCTCCGGTAGCACCGGCAAGCCGAAAGGCGTGATGATAGAACATCACAGCGTACTAAATCAGATGAACTGGCTGGCCCACACGTTCGCATTAAATAACGAAACGGTGATTTTGCAGAAAACGCCGATGAGCTTTGATGCGGCGCAGTGGGAGATTCTATCGCCCGCTTGTGGTTGCCAGGTCGTGATGGGGGAGCCGGGGGTGTATCGCAATCCGGAGCAACTGGTGGACATGCTGGCGGAATACCAGGTGACCACGTTGCAGTGTGTACCGACATTATTGCAGGCGTTGCTGGATACCGAGCGTTTGAGCGAGTGTCCAGCGCTGCGGCACGTGTTCAGCGGCGGCGAGGCGTTGCAAAAACATCTGGCGCTGGAATGTCTGGAGACACTGCCTGATTGCGAGCTCGTCAATTTGTATGGCCCGACCGAGTGCACGATCAACAGCTCCGCGTTTCGTGTCGACTCAGCGGTGACCCGTCAGGGTCCGGATACGCTGTCCATCGGCTCTCCTGTGGCGAATACCCGCTATTACATTCTGGATAACTGCCTGACGCCGGTGGCGGTGGGTGAAATTGGGGAGCTGTACATTGGTGGTGATGGGGTGGCGCGAGGCTACCTGAATCGTGATGACCTGACCGCTGAGCGTTTTATTGCCGATCCGTTCGCGCCAGCCGACGCGGGCCGACGTTTGTATAAAACCGGCGATATCGCCAGTTGGAACCCCGATGGTACGGTTCAGTATGTTGGCCGTGCTGACAATCAGGTGAAATTACGGGGATACCGTGTTGAGCTGGATGAGATTCGTTCGGCTATCGAAACCCATGAATGGGTGAAAGCGGCGGCGGTGATTGTCAAGCGTGATCCTTTCACCGGTTATCAGAACCTGATTTCGTTTATCGAACTGAATGCCCGCGAAGCGGCGCTGATGGATCAGGGTAACCACGGTTCACATCATCAGTCCAAAGCCAATAAAGCGCAGGTGATGCTGCAACTGGCCAACAAAGGGTGTCGGGAATTTCCGGAAGATAGCCCCCCCTATACCCTTGACCTGCCGGGCAAAGACGCCGATGAAAAACAGCGGCGTACTGCGTTTTCCCGCAAAACCTACCGGTTTTACGACGGGGGTGCCGTCGGGCGCGACGATGTGTTGTCGCTGTTGCGCGAGCCGGTATTGACCGCGGCTTCCCGGCAGCCAGGCGACCTGACGCTGGACGAACTGGGGCACGGATTGCGTTATCTCGGCCAGTTCACCAGTGAAGAGCGGTTGTTGCCCAAATACACCTATGCTTCACCGGGGGCGTTGTACGCGACCCAGGTGTTTCTGGAGCTGAACGGCATAGCCGAATTAGCTGCGGGGTACTACTACTATCAGCCGGTTCACCACCAGCTGATCCGGGTCAGTGAGCTGACATCGCTGCCATCGGGTGGTTTGCGACTGCACTTTGTCGGCAAGCAAAGCGCGATCGAACCGATTTACAAGAACAATATCCGGGAAGTGCTGCAAATCGAAATGGGGCACATCATCGGTATGCTGGATAACGTCCTGCCAGACTATGGCTTGGGTGTGGCGTTGTGTGACGCCGCCGTGCCGGACCCAACACCGCTGGCGATTGACCCGGATGATGATTATCTGGGGGCGTGCGATGTGCTGGGCGGGCCCCATTTGCCTGCGGACGATGGTCTGGAGATTTACGTGCAGACCGCCGGGACGCGTATTGCCAATCTGCCCATCGGGACCTACCGCTATATCCGTGGCGACCTGGAGCATATTGCCGATGAGGTGATCGATAAGAAACATGTTATCGCCATCAATCAGGCCGTTTATGAGCGTTCATCGTTTGGTATCAGTATTGCCAGCCTGACCGACGGCTGGGAAGGGTATGTGCATGTGGGGCGCAAACTGCAGCATTTGCAGATGAACGACATGAACATCGGGCTGATGTCTTCCGGCTATAGCTCGGAAACCGGCCATGACCTGCCTGCCGCCCGTCGTTTCTGGCAGATACTCGGTCGCCGGACTGGGCCGTACTATTTCTTCATCGGTGGACGCATCAGCGATGAGCAGAAATACAGCGAAGGCATGAAAGAAGATGCGGTACACATGAAAGGGCCGGCGGAGATGATTCGTGATGATCTGGCGGCGTTCATGCCGGACTACATGATGCCGAACAAAGTGCTGATTCTGGATGCGTTACCGTTGACGGTAAACGGCAAAATCGACATGAAAGCGCTGGCGAACGTCGATGTTGAATTAAAGCATAAGACGATCGTGGCCCCCCGTACCCCGCTGGAGCAGCAAATTCTGGCTATCTGGCAGGCAAAGCTCAAGCGTGAGGAGATGTCGGTCGATGACAATTTCTTTGAATCGGGCGGCAATTCGCTGATCGCGGTCAGCCTGATTAATGAGTTGAACACCTCGCTGAACGCCAGCCTGCCGCTTCAGGTGCTGTTTCAGGCACCTACTGTTGAAAAGCTGGCGGCGTGGCTGAGCCGTGCGCGTCAGGAACCGGTATCCCGCCTTGTGCCGTTGCAACCCAAAGGGCGTCAGGCACCTATCTACTGCTGGCCTGGGCTGGGCGGCTACTGTATGAACCTGCGTTTACTGGCGCGCCAAATGGGGACGGCGCGACCGTTCTTTGGCATTCAGGCGCACGGCATCAATCCGGGTGAGGAGCCTTACGCCACCATCAGCGAGATGGCTGCTAAAGATATTGAACTGATTCGTCAGCATCAGCCGCACGGTCCTTATACGCTGTGGGGGTATTCTTTCGGCGCTCGTGTCGCGTTCGAAACGGCCTGGCAACTGGAGCAGGCGGGCGAGGTGGTGGAAAGTCTGTATTTGCTGGCACCTGGGTCGCCGAAGTTACGCGATGAACGGGTCGTTGCCATGCACCGGACCGCCGATTTTGATAACCCCGGTTATCTGACCATTCTGTTTTCGGTATTTATCGGCAGTATTACCGACCCGGCGCTGACACGGTGTCTGGAAACGGTACGCGACGAAGAGGGGTTTGTGGCGTTTATTACTGCGCTTAATCCGGCATTGGATGACGGTCTGGTCAGGCGAATTACCCGCATTGTGTCGCAGACCTTCGAGTTCAGCTACACCTTTAGCGAGTTACAACAGCGGCAACTGAAGGCACCTGTCACCATCATCAAGGCTCAGGGGGATGATTATTCGTTCATTGAGGACCACGGTGGGTTCTCTGCCCTGCCGCCGACCGTGATGGAACTGATGGCAGATCACTACAGCATGTTGAAAGCGGCAGGGATAACCGAGCTGGCAAGCGTTATCCAGTATCAACAAGTGCCTTCCAGTCAGGTGGGGTGATACGGCGACAGGCATAAAACGCGCGGGAGGTCCCCGCGCGTTTTTTCCAGTCTTGTCCCGCTATTGAGCCGATGTTTTCGCTATTTTGCGATGAAAATCCCATATTTCCCCGTGTAAATCCCATTTTTGAGACGAAAAGTGTGCTGAAACGAGGGGGGGTGGCAACTGCGGACAAAAACAAAATTTGTTTATTGGCAAAGTGTTCCATGCTGACTGCGATGGCAAGCAAGTCATGAGCGGTGCTGCTGGGACACAGCTTCACTCTGTGCATCTGTCTATGAGACGGGTCTGTACTTGAGCCTCGGTACGATAAGGGGACGATAGCCGTGCGAGCGTCATCAGAAACCGACATGTTTTGCCTGAATGCCATCCATCATGAGGCACCGGAGCGCATTCGACGTTTTCCTCTGGCAGAGCTGGGGGACTCGCACCAGTTGCGGGAAGGGCAGCGTCGCATGATGGAAAAGCTATACCAGTTAAGGTCGGTACCGATGCGCCCGGACAGCCATCAGGCGATGCTGGAGTCTGTGGTGGCTGGCGTGGTTGATGACTGGCCGACATTGTCCTCGCGCGAGGGGCTGTTGATTTATGCCAAGACGCAGACACATAACACCTTCTTTGATAGCCACTGGCTGGATGACATTCTGCAGCACCAGCGACTGGGACATTGGGATGTTGCGACACTGAGTCTGAATCACTGCGCCAGCGCGTTATCGGCGTTACACCTGGTGCGTCGTAGCGCGGTCCGTGACAACAGACCGGTGTTGCTGTTGACGGGAGAAAAAGCGTTTCACCCCGAAATCAACCGCTTTACGGTCGGTGTACAAGGCGAGTTACCGGTAGCGGCGCTCTTTAATGCCGCGAGCAGCCCGTGGCAGGTGACATTTACGGCAGTCCGGCACCTGAGCCGTTTTTATAACAACCCAGATAATATGACCCGGCAGGAAAAAGCGGCGCTTAATGGCTGCCTGCTGGATGAGTTATGCCGTTTCATTGTCGATGCCGTGAGGGATAGCGGCATGAGCATGGACGACATGGACTATTTTGTTCCCTGCAACCTGAATGTTCCGTTATTACGTCAGATGGCGCAGCGCCTGAATATGGGCGAGCGCTTATTTAGCCAACAGGTTTCTGATTATGGGCATCTGTATTGTTCGGACGTGTTATTTAATTTTTCTTCACTCATGAAAACTACAACCGGCCGCGCGAAAAATTATTTTTGTTTTTCAATGGGAATGGGCGTCACGCTTTCCTGCGCGCTGATACAGCAAATTGATATGTAAACAGGAGACAGACATGTCTGCGCTATTAATCACTATTCAACAGGCGTTACGTGAAGTCATGGAGAATGACGACATCGAGATTAATGAAAAAACGGACTTTGATAACGATCTCGATCTGGACTCAGTGATGTTTGTGCAATTTTTGTTGACGCTTGAAGATAGCATCGACGGACTGCTGTTCGATCCTGACCAAATCAATATGGATGCCTTCGCCACAGTAGGAAGCCTGATAGGCTGGCTGAATGCCAATGTGTTGTCGGAGGTGCGCCATGTCAGCTGAACGCATAAAACAGGTCTGGGAGGCCTTTCGCGAGCAACCGTTGTCCGATGCGCTGACGGTGTTGTTGCAGCCGCCGTCAGAAGGGGCGCAATACGTTCATCCAATCCGATATCAGATTCAGGACATCAGCAGCCTGCCCGACGAGAGCCAGTCTCAGCGCCTGTTTGATCGGGTGCTGACCCATCTCTGTCTGGACGCGGTGCGTGGCACGCAGGCCATCGTGCTGCCAGCCAGTTTTCCGATACTGGTCTGCGCCGCCCGCCTGGGGGTGCTGGCTCGCATACAAACCATGAGCTGGCAGCATTTATCCGGCCGTTACAGCTTTGGCGCTAAAACGACCCGCCATCAATTGATCAAAGCCAGTTTTGCTGATGTGGCGGGAAAGGCGTCGCTGTTGCTGGAGCAGCAGTATCAACGCTTGCGGGACGGTGACGTCGTTGGGCTGGAGGATGACCACTACCAGATTACCCAGCTTAATAATGAAGCGGAAAAGATGATGGGCGGACACGGTTTCCTGTTAGGCAATACCCATAGTCTGTCCTATTTCTCCATGATGCTTTACAGCATTTATGGCAAGGCGAGCAGCCTGGCAGCGGCCTAAGACGAAACGAGGGTGGGGGGAACCATGAGCCTGATCTCGCGTGTGATGTCCAGAGCTGCCCCGGCTGCGAGCGGGGATATACGGCAGATAGTGGCGTTAGCATGGCCGATGATGGTGACCGCGGTGGTGGTGTCATTGTCTCAGAATATGCAGATTGCGATTTTGGGCAATGGCGCTGAAAGCCAGACGTTGCTGACGCTCTCTTTTTTACAGCCGTTCAACTTTCTGTTTATCGCTATTCTGGAATGTCTGGCTATCACTAATCAGGTGTTCAGTGCCCGCTCACGCCATGACTGGCCGCGACAGCGCATCTGGCACAGTACGTTGCTGTTAGGTGCGCTTGGCGTAGTGGTGACGGCACTGGCGGCACTGGTATGCCGTGTGTTGGCGTTGCCCTTGTCTGACTGGATGAATAGCCCGGATCTGGCGTTGATGCGAACCGCCGCACCGGCGTATCTGCTATCCATGACGCCATTTCTGGCGCTGGAGATGTGTAACGCCGCGTTGCGTGGGCAGGGGCGCACCGTGTCGGCCATGACGCTGATGTGCAGCTATGTGCTGCTGAGCGCGGCGGGATGTTATCTGGGATTTCATGTCTACCAGCTTGGTTTCGACGCGGTGTTACTGGCCAATAGCCTGCCGGCACTGGTGTTGCTGCCAGCGGCATTGTGGTCGTTGCGTCAGGCGGCGACACCGGTACCGGATGAGCGGCCGCGAGCGTTTGCACCGCGTTTATTGGCGTTGCTGGCGAATGCGGGGCTGCCGGTCGGGTTTTCCATGCTGGTGGTGTTCTTTAGCTCAATGGTTCTCTTTCCGCTGGTGGCGGCCCTGGGGGCGGGTTTCCTGCCTGCCTTCCTGATCGTGATAAAGCTGCGGGCTTTTTTCATCATTCCTGCGGTGGCGACCGGATCCGCGATTGCGATTTTGCTCAATCAGCGCCGCCATACCCACCCGGCATCACAACTGGTGGCGTTGCTGAATAATGGTGTCTGGCTGATTGTTTTCGCCTATCTGGCGCTGACCCTCGGCGTATGTTGGGCGCGCAACGGCATTCTGGCCGGTTTTTCCAACGACGAGGTCATTCGGCAATCCAGTCAAATACTGTTGTGGTTGCTATTGCCGACGTTTTTTCTCACCTCACTGGTGGCGGCATTACAGACGCTGTTGGAGCAGGTGGACAGGGGAAGACGGGTATTGCTGTTCACGCTGGTGCTGGAGTTGCTGATGGTGGCGGTGGCGTTGGGTGCTCACCGTTACTTTAGCGATATACAGGCGATTGCCGGTTTGATCGTCGCGTTTAGCCTGGTGTATGCGGTGGTGTTCCTGCGTGAGTATCGGTTGCTGGCTTGCGCGCTGGGAGAACAGGATGCTGCTGTATAACCTGTGCTACCCGCTGATGTGGCTGGCGACGTTGGTGCAATACAATTATTACCGTGTGCTGGTGAGGCTAAAACGTCGCCCGTCGCTGCTGCTTAAAGTGCACATCAAGCCGGAAACCCATTATGTCCGCCTGTGTCGTGCATTGCGTCTGGCGGATTTGTGGCTGCTTGAGCGCTTGTCGTTGCACCTGGCGGCGCGCTATCTGTTGTTCTTGTTTGAGACTACGCGTTATATCGCCTACAAACAGGTCGATCATGAGTATCTGGCCGGTTTTCTACAGGAAAAAATCGGTTTCCGACACCAGACGGTGTATGTGTTTCGCTGGGTACCGCCACCGACGGAGACGCCGACAAAAACCGTGCTGCTGGTGCACGGCTGGGAAGGGCGCGGCATCATGTTCCGACCGCTGTGCGAGGCGCTAAAAGCACAGGGATACGCGGTGATCATGCCGGATCTGCTGGCGCATGGGTTGTCCGACGGAAAGCGGGTGTCCAATTATGAGCTGGCCAGTCTGATCATTGAGATGGAGCGGCGTTATGGGCCGTTTTACGCGGTGGTTGGGCATTCCAGCGGTGGTTTGGTGTGTAGCCTGGCACTGGCTCAAGGGCTGGCGGCGCAGCGCCTGGTGCTGCTGGCCAGTCCGGACAATTTTGGCAGCATGATCGACAGGTTTCTGGCGGGGGCATCGGTATCGGCATCGCTGGCCGCCCCCATGAAAGCCATTTATGCGCAGCGTTTTGGCTTTCACCCCGACTGGGTGGGTGAGGCGTTGTACCGCACGCTGGATTGCCCGACACTGATTTGTCATGACTGGCAGGACGCACGGGTTCGCCCTGATGTGGCTGATGCTATTCATCAGGCACTTGCCCACAGCGAACTTTTCTACACCCGCGGGCTGGGGCATTTGGGCATTTTACGCAGCCCGCTGGTACACCAGCGTATTCTGGCATTTTTCGCGGAGGCGAATGCCGGAACCGACACGCAGGTAAAGCCACTTCTTGATCGCGTCGCGTCATAATGCGGTAATGCGCGGCATTGATGGTATCGAAGCCCGTGCTTTGCCGGTGTGAAAACGCGAGCCCGCCATGCGTCATCTCATGGCGGGCTTTGAGTTAATTACAGAGATTATGAATGTTGTCCAGCAGCACGTGGCGAGAAAACAGATGACGCTGTTTGCCGAAAATGATGTCGAAGCTCATGTTTTGCAGGGTGCGCGGTGAATCGTTTTCCCGCTCCAGCGACACGGTTTTACGGTACTTCAGCGGTGCAATGTTGTACGTCTTGGTAAAGCAACGCGAGAAGTGTGGCAGCGAGGAAAATCCGCACGCATAACAAATATCGGTGAGCGACCAATTAGGCGAAATGTGAATAATCTCTTTGGCCAGTGTCAGTCTGACACGCCAAATCCAGCGCATCGGCGTAATGTTATACACCTGGTTGAAGAGACGACAGATATCGAATTTTGATTTACCGCTGACCGCTTCAAGATCTTCCAGCGTAATATTGTTGCCGATATTGTCGATGATATAGTCAATAATTCCCGCCAGGCTGGTCGCTTTATTGTTCGCTGCGAGTGTTTTGCGCAGGTTAGGGTGACGACGATACATGTCCTGAATCAGGTTATTGTTAAAAATATCGTTATCTACGGTATGGGCAAAGGTGTTCTGTAAGCTCATGGTGTCATCCCAAAAAAATAGATTCCCCGTGTCTGGTCCAGCTAAATCCAAAAATCCTTACAGCGGCGAATTCAGTGGTTGATTATTGTCCCTTGGTCAGACGTACGATCTGTCTAAGGCAAATTGTGTGCCATGTTGTTATTGCTTGTTTTTAAAGGGAAATGCTTACGCCTGCCTATAAGTGATCCCATTAATGGGACGATGACGTGTCGAACATGGGATTTTTCGTCTCGCAATTGGTCTATAGGCAACGCGAGCCCATGGTGTAGCGGGTGTGTGTGGGTGTGGCAACGGCGAGAGGGTGGCTCTGGTAGCAATGGATAGATATCCGTGGTTCGCCTGCCTGCCGGGATAAAGCGGGATGGAAATGGCGTTCGGGAACGGAGCCTGAGGAATAGTTGGTATGATTTATGCTGCTAAATTCAGAAAAGGTGAAGTCAGTTTTGCGGATAACCTGTGTATTTTGGACGCATTTTTAAAACCAGAGATAAAAGTGAGTGGTCGACAGCCTGTAAGATACCCTCGGTCTCAGGAAGGCTGACTCTATTTATACACTGAGGATTTCCCATGACGGTGCTGGTTCAACTTGATAATGTGCATAAAATTTTTCTTACCGATGAAATTGAAACGCATGCCCTTAGCAAGATAAACCTTTCTATTCACTCGGGAGAGTACGTCTCCATCGCGGGGCCATCCGGCTGCGGGAAATCGACACTGCTGTCCATCATGGGATTGCTGGATACGCCCACAGAGGGACAGTACCGGTTGAATGGGACTGATGTTGAACGCATCAGCCGCCGGGAAATGGCTCGACTGCGAAACCGTGAAATTGGCTTTATTTTTCAGTCATTTAATTTGATAAGCGATTTGACCATCGCGGAAAATGTCGCGTTGCCGCTCACTTACCGTAATGACTTGTCGCGTGCGGAACAGAAAGCGCGGGTGATTCAGGCACTGGAGAAAGTCAACATGTCGCATCGGGTGCGGCATTATCCCTCGCAACTCTCCGGTGGTCAGCAACAGCGGGTTGCCGTAGCGCGGGCGATTGTTGGCAAACCGTCACTGCTGCTGGCGGATGAGCCCACCGGCAACCTGGATTCCGCCAATGCCGAGGCGGTGATGAATATTCTGGATGAATTGCATCAGGACGGCGCGACCATCTGCATTGTCACCCATGATCCCCGTTCCGCCATGCGCGCTCAGCGTACCATTGTCCTGTCTGACGGCCAGGTCGTGGCAGATGGTGAGAATGGACAATTGCGTCAGGCGG
Source organism: Dickeya oryzae (assembly GCF_009372235.1). Taxonomy (GTDB): domain Bacteria; phylum Pseudomonadota; class Gammaproteobacteria; order Enterobacterales; family Enterobacteriaceae; genus Dickeya; species Dickeya oryzae. The sequence goes on from NZ_ML762924.1 coordinate 154,112, forward strand.
TATAGTACGATGAATTTCTGGTTTGATATCCGTTACGCCTTGCGCCTGCTGCTGAAAAGCCCAGGATTTAGCGTGCTGACCATTACCGTTATGGCTTGCGGGTTGGGGCTGGCGCTCTATATGTATTCCGTCATCAATACCATCATGTACAAGACGCTGCCGTACCCTAGAGGGGAAGGTATGGTGATGGTGACGCCGAACGTTGGTGGGGTCAGTCTGGATGACTCCGGCTTGAATTTTCTCGACTATACCGAGCTTTCCCGTCAGTTAACTAAGATAAATGATATCGGCTATTTTTACGCCGAGTATTTAGATCTCAATGATGGGAAAAACTCTGCCCGTTATATAGGGATTCTTAGCACACCTCAGATGTTCAGTTATACGGGTGTGTCACCCTTGATGGGGCGTATTTTTAATGAAAACGATATGTTATCCGGTGCATTACCGGTAACGGTGATTAGCTATGATCTGTGGCAGAATTATTTTAACGGTAGAAATGATATTCTTAGCCAGTCAGTACAGATAAACGGTATACGCACTCATATTGTTGGCGTTATGCCTAAAGGCTTCGAGTTTCCATTTTTCCACGATCTCTGGCTGCCATCAAAAATAGAGCAACAATCATTTTCCCTGAGAAGTCAGGCGCCTGAAGTTTATGTGTATGCACATGTAAACCCTCGCTATTCCCTGGATGAGGCCAATCAAGAAATTGCATCCGTCATGAAGCGGCTGGCTGATAAATATCCAGAAAGCAATAAAGGCGTATCGGCGATAGCCCTGTCTTTTCAAGTTAGTTTTATGGGAGATGATACCGCGCAGGTATTCTTAATAACCCTATCCGCCGTAGCTTTTGTCCTATTGTTAGCGTGTTGTAATGTGGGAAATCTGCTTTTAGCGCGCTCTCACCAGCGTACAAGAGAGATTGCTGTTCGTGTTGCGTTAGGCTCACCCATGATGCGTTTGATTATGCAGATGTTATGGGAAAGCCTGATCATCTGTATCCTGGCAGGGATTGTTGGGGTATTACTGGCTGCCTGGGGATTAGATCTGACAAATACCATCTTCCCCCGATTTGTTCCTAATCGTGTTCCATCCTGGTGGCATTTGTCACTTGATGCCAATATGATTTTTAACGCGAGTGTTCTGGTTGTCGTGACGGCATTTATTACGGGGGCGTTGCCTGCATGGAAGATTGCCAATGGGCAATTTTTTCAGGCATTGAGAGATGGCGCTCGCGGTATTCCCGGCTATCGAACCAGTAAGGCTGGGCGTTCGCTCGTCATTATAGAAGTAGCCCTTTCTTTCTCAATATTATGCATCAGCATTCTATTATTGATTTTAGTGACCAAGGCGAAAAATGCAGACTACGGGGTTGCCACTGATGGCTATCAGATATCCCGTCTTAATCTTAATAAAGATGTGTATCCCACGCCGCAAAGCAGACGTGATTTTTACCTGAGCTTATCCAGGCAATTACAGGCTATTCCAGATGTTGCCGCCGAATCTATTACTACCAGTGCTCCGGGGGAGTTTACCGCTGCTCATCAGCTCATTATTGAAAACAGAGAGGATGGGAAGAATAGCGATGAATTTGATCCGATGGTGAATGATGTGCAGGTCATGCCCGGCAGTCTGATTGGAATGGGTGCGACAATAATTTATGGTCGGGAATTTTCAGCGGCAGATAATGAAAAGTCCACCCCTGTTGCGGTAATCAGCGAGTCGCTGGCTAAAAAGTATTGGTCGGATGAAAAAAGTGCGATAGGGAAGCGCATCCGCTTCAGAAATGAGGAGGAATCAGGTTGGTATACCATTATTGGTGTGACCACGCATATTGTGCATGGCAGGCCGTTTAGTGCGTTTAAAAACCGTGCAACAGTGTATCGCTCGTTATTACAACGACCCACACCGATCATGACGATTATGCTCAAGTCTGGCAGGCCTTCTATGCTGCCTGAGCGGCTTAAACTCGCACTCTATAACGTCGATAGCATGATGCCGGTGGCAACCCCTCAAACACTAAATAACATGCTTGAAAAGAATACCCTCGGCGTCAGATTCGTTGCCAACCTGTTCATGTTGTTTGGGGTTATTGCGATTGTACTGTCATCTAGCGGTATTTATGCTGTGACGCAAAATGCAATCAGCCAGCGAACCCAGGAGATAGGCATTCGTCAGGTACTGGGGGCGACACCTAAGCATTTGCTTAAAATGCTGATGCTACAAGGGGCAAACCAACTTATTCTGGGTTTGATTCTGGGGTTGCCCTTGGCTTTATTCGCGGCACCTGGAATTAACCGCGCTTTAGGTGATGGCCGAGGCAATTTTGTTTTGCTATTCGTTTGTGTCGCGTTGTTTATCATGACCATTGTCGCACTTGCCACCTGGATCCCATCCCGACGTGTCATCATGATGAAACCGGGTGATGCGATACGCTATGAATAAACTGAGCAGGCGGTATGCTGCCTGTAGCACCGGCATGTGCGCTCATGGCAGGATACCGGCTGGCACTCCAGTTTCCCGCAACAGAGCCGTTAATAGTTACCACAGATCGATTATGCTGTAAGGGCATCGCCGCAGGGGTTGCCTGCGGTGGTGACTGTCAGTGTAAATTTCAGTATGAACCAGAGTGATAAGGACCCGTATGGCGGATAAGCAACATATCCTCATTGTTGATGACGACGCACATATTCTGGCCAGCTTGCAGATGTTACTGTCCATGGAAGGGTATCAGGTCACACTGTGTTCTGCCGTTGAGCAGGTGCCTGTTCAGCTATCCCAGCATGATTTCGATTTGATCCTGATGGATATGAACTATCAGCGTGATACCACGTCCGGGCAGGAAGGGCTGGTATTGCTCGACGAGATCAAACGGTATGACGAGTATCTGCCGGTTGTGGCCATGACGGGCTGGGGAAGTGTCGATATTGCCGTCAGCGCCATGCGGGCGGGTGCGGTCGATTTCATTCAGAAACCCTGGGACAACGAGCGGCTGTTGAATGTTATTCGCCAGCAAATCTCTTTTAGCCTCAGCCAGCGCTCAGGTAAACGCCTGAAAGAAGAAAACAAACTGCTCAAGCTGGAGCTGGAAGATAATTTCAATGGCGAGTGGGTTGTGGAATCTGCGCCAATGAAGCAGTTAATGCGGGTGGTGGAGCAGGTGGCCGCAACCGAGACCAACATCCTGATTTTGGGCGAAAACGGTACAGGTAAAAGCCTGCTGGCCCGGGTGATTCATCAATTGTCTTCACGCCGTGACGAGAACATGGTGTCGGTGAACATGGGGTGTATCAACGAGAACCTGTTTGAAAGCGAGATGTTCGGTCATGTGAAAGGCGCGTTTACTGATGCGCGGGAAAGTCGTGTCGGGCGCTTTGAGTTGGCGGACAAAGGAACACTGTTTCTGGATGAGGTAGGTAACCTGCCGCTGACCCAGCAAAGCAAGTTGTTACGTATTCTTGAGGAACGGTGCTTTGAACGGGTCGGGTCATCCCGCACACTGAAGACTAACTGCCGGATCATTGCCGCGACTAACGCCGAACTCGGTGCCAGAGTGGTTGAAGGTACGTTCCGACAGGATCTGTATTACCGTCTCAATACCATTGAGCTACGTGTGCCGTCACTGGTGGAACGGCAGCAAGACATCATGCCGCTGGCGTTGAACTTCATTGACCGATATGCCAGAAAATACAATAAGTCGGCGCCGGGACTCAGTTCGTCCGGACAGGCGGCGTTATATGGATACCACTGGCCGGGAAATATCCGTGAACTGAGTCACTTGCTGGAACGGGCGGTACTGCTGTGCGGATCGTCACGGCTAAACAGTGACGATATTTTTCCGTCACTCCCCACTGCGCCGCAAAAAATGGTGACAGCGGAGCCGGAGTTTGCTTCCGATGCGACGCTGGCCGATATTGAAGAACGTCTGCTATGTCAGCGTATGGCGAAATTTGACGGCAATGCCATCAAGGCGGCCCGCTCGCTGGGGCTGAGTCGCAGTGCGTTCTACCGACGACTGGAAAAGTACAAAATTAACCATGAGTAAACTCGACTCCTCTTTTGAGCCTCCTCACCTGTTGTCATTCAATGTCGCAGCGATTGCGGGTTTGCTGGGGTATTTTCTGCTATGGCTGTTCCCCGATCAGTCGGTATATCTTAAGGTACTGACGATATTCATTATTTTTCTTTGCCTGATCTACAGCAGCTTTACGTTTTCCGAACGTCTGAATGGCAAAATACATGTTGTGTCTAACCTGCTGGAAGCGCTGGAGCAGGAGAATTTCAGCCTGCGCGGTGTGACCAAGGGCAAAAGTGCGTTTGATAATCTGATCCGTCAGATTAACCAGCTCTCTGGCGCAATGGCGCGCAGCCGTCAACAGCAAAAAGAAACCTACTATGTGCTGCATAAGGTGATCTCCAATATCAACATCAGCGTCTTTGCGCTGGATGCCGATCGCCGCATCATCTGGTGCAACGACGCGGCAGCGGCGTTGATCAACAAACCGTTGTCGTTATTGGTCGGGCAACCCGCGTCGGAGTTCGGCCTGGAGGGGTTGTTGCAGCAACCATCCGATGCCGAGCCTGTTGACTGGCGTTTTCCTGGTACTCGCGGCATGTTCCAGATTCGCCACGATTCCTTTATTGAGGATGGCCGACAAAACCATCTGCTATTTATCAGTGACGTGAGCAAACTGCTGCGTAACGAAGAGCAGAAAACCTGGCAGAACCTGCTGCGGGTGATTAGCCATGAGATTAATAACTCGCTGACGCCGATCGCCTCCATCAGTCAGACGTTGTTACAGGTATTCCGTAAGGATAACTCGCACCCGTCAGCGCCGGATCTGGTCAATGGGATGGAGATCATCAACAATCGTGCCCGCGAATTGATCACGTTTGTTGGCAGTTATCGTCAGTTAAATCGCCTGCCACCGGCGAACAGGCAGCCGTGTGATATCGCCGGGTTAATGATGCAAATGACGATGCTGTTCCCCCAGCGTAAGCTGGTTTTTGCCGGTGAAGCACCGCAGCAGGTGATGGTCGATGCCAACCAAATGCAGCAGATGTTCATCAACCTGTTAAAAAATGCCGATGAGGCGATGCCGCCGGGGCAGGGGGAAATTGTACTGCGCTGGAAAGCGGTCGCCCGACAGTTGCACATCGAGATTATCGATCAGGGTAAAGGGGTGGCGAATATCGAAAACCTGTTCGTACCGTTTTATACCACCAAGACGCATGGCAGCGGCATTGGTCTGATTTTGTGTCGGCAGATTGTTGAAGGGCATGACGGGCACCTGACGTTGGAGAACCGTAAGGATGCAGAAGGCTGTGTCGTCAATATCTTCCTGCCGTTGGGATGACCTGACGGCAAGAACATGGCCGTACCCCCATTGTGTGGTGGTATCGCGTGTGCGAGAACCCGACCCGATGATCGTGATGCAAGCGCGTCAGGCCTGCGGTCTCGCTACTGATGCGCCGTTAACATCGCGTCAACTGGCAGAAGGCATACTGCGTCTTTTGCTGGCGCCATTATGCCAGCAGGATGCTTCTGCACTGTGTTTTGCGCGCAACCCGTATGGCAAACCGTTTTTACCACAGCACCCGGCTATTCAGTTCAATCTGTCCCATACCCATAGCGCCTTCGCGTTTGCTTTTGCGCGTTACAGCCAGGTCGGGGTGGATGTCGAACGTTGTCAAGGGCAGGTGGACCGCAAACGGGCAGTCGCGAAACGCTTTTTTCACCCCGATGAAATCCGCTGGCTGGAGTCGCTTGATGACGTGCAATTTTTGTCGGCGTTTACCCGGTTGTGGAGCCGTAAAGAAGCCTATATCAAAGCGCTGGGGCTGGGGTTACATAAGTCGCTGGAATCATTTAGCTGCCTGACTGACCATCAGGGTGCACTTCAGGTGGTTGATTGCGGAAGTGTGGTCACGTGCCGATTGCGTGAGGAATGGGTCGAAGGGGAACCAGCGGTTACGCTAAGCTGTTGCCTGTTACCCAACGCATCGACCGACGCGGATACGTGGCGCTTATTGCTATTACAGGATGAAACAGTACAGGATGAAACAGTACAGGATGAAACACCACAAGATGAAGCGGCCACAAGATAGCAGGGCCACAAGGTGAGCTGAGCACTGGATGCGTGCAGGCACAGTGAGATACTGTCGATTACCTCTGTACTCAGTAGCTAGCAACCATCATGCTCGACCAGACCAGCGATACCGTTGTTGGTCTGAACCAGTGTGTCTGGTGCGACCCGGACTCTGGCTCCGGTCGTAATAGTGCCGCTTAACTGCCGTACGTGGCATAACCGAGCATCAACACCCATCGCGATATTCACGACAGCTTCTTGTGCTGAAAATGCCTTTTCATGGGATGCTTTTTCATACGCGTTAAACGAGGCCCCCATTGCCAGCGACAGGTCGAGCCGACGCGTTGTCCCCGCAACATTGACCGCTGTGCCCATACTCCCGTTAACCGCAAAGGCATCGGGTGAAACTGCACAGGCGGGAATGGACATCGTGACACCAGCCTGCGCTTTAACAACCGTGATCGGCGCGCTGACCGTTATCCTGACGGTCGCGTCATGATCACGCAGAATGCTGTCATCGCTGGCGTGGTTTTCTATGACCAGACTCTGACCCTGGGGGCGGATGACCAGCTTTTCCAGAACATCCTGTCTGGCGCTGGTCTCCACGCGGTATCCATTACCGCAAACCAGTGTGACATTCAGGCCACGGCTGACATCCAATGTCGTAAAGGAGGGCACATCCACATTTTGCTGATTCGTTGGTGAACAGGCCACCGTCAATGGCAGCAGTACTAACGCGGAACAAAGCAGCGCTTTCATTCCTCTCTCCTTTTCCGTCGCTATCCTTATCTGCCAGCCTGATATCCTTATCAGGAGGGAACCCGCGGCCAGCCAATCCTTGTCTGGTCAATCCGTCCGATGATGCATCCCTGGTACCGGGCGGTGCGGGGCAGTTACGTCCTTGTCTCTTATCGTTGGCAAGCCAACGAAAGCTTTCCCTAATTGCTATTATGCATAGCAGAATTATCCATTGTTGTCTGAGATTGAGAGTTTCCCGAATAAATAGGATTAAATGTTGTTCTAAGCCATCCGGCTAAAACCCGGCTAATAGCACCGGGCTAAATCGCAAGGCATTAAACCGGCGTGCCGGTATAGATTATCCGACAACTGCCGATCCAGGCTCCCAGACCGACGGACAGCATGACATGTGGTTTACCGCAACGGATAGCGGGCAGTGCCGCATCCAATAACAACAGCGGGTCGGTGGTGTAGCAATGGCCGATATCCGGCATGAGGCCCAGTGCGATATTTTCCAGCGGGTGGTGGTGACGACGGGAATAATTGAGCCAGCTTAATCGATTGATGTTGTGGGGGAGCAGATGAAAAGGCTCCGAACTACCGGAAGTGATTGGTTGTAGTGCGTCGAGCACCAGTTCATCGTGAGCCTGGAAAAACGCTTTTCTGGCCTGTTCACTGCCGTGGATCCCTTCATGAAACTCTGGTCGTTGCCCAAGATAAACTGGACCGATTTGAAGACCCGATGGCTGATTTTCCAGTAGCAAGGCTGCAAAGGCATCGCCTGCGAGCGTACAGCCGGGAAAGTAGCGCTCCTCAGTGGCTAATGCTGATAGGGTATCGCCAGCAATAATCACCACCCGCTCTGCCCGTTGTTGCGATAACAGCCGTTGTGCCAGATCCAGTGCCCAGAATAGCGTCGCGCAGTTTTGCTGGTCCAGTTCGTAGCAAGGCGCATGTGCATGAATAAAGGGATGTTCTCGGCCAAGCTGCGCCAGCCAGTGGGACTGCTCTGGCGACTGAACCGGCATGCCGTGCGCGTAAATCAGCACATCAGCCGGGCGTTCGGGGTGTGCAGACTGGTGTTGTAATTCACTGATCAGCCGATGGAATACCGACGCCAGCGGGATGTCATTATCGAGAGCGGCGACGTGTCGGAAGCCGAACAGCTGCGAGAAGACCCGGGCTTCCGATGCGCTGGCACCCGCTGCCTGGATGATGTCGCTGGCACTGAGCCGACGCTCTGGTATCCAGGTAACAAAATGGGTCAGACGCACTATTCCAATCCTTGCAGAGCGACAGCGCTGAGCATGTCCTGATAGTGAACCAATAGCAGATAATCGCAGCCTGGCTGGTAATTTTCCGCCAACGCGACAAACGGTGCCGCACAGACCAAATGCGGATTGGTGGCGATGCCGTTCATGGATGGCGGTAAGGTCGCCAGCAATAGCGGCTCTGCCACCACGCACAAGCGGTTGCGCTGTAGATCAAAACGTTGGCATAAGGCCGTGACGGTTTGCGGTAATGTTTGCGCAGTGGGCTGGGGGTGACGACAGAAGCCCCGATAATGCAGCGCGCGCTCATGACAACAGACGGAAAACAGGCAGGCGTTATTTTCCGGGGCGATCGAGTCGAGCAAATCAGAATGGTATGGCAGGCTGCTTTGGTCGGCTACCAACAACAGTGAGTCGTGGTTATCTTCACGCTGGCAGTTGGCAATGCTGGAGAGTGCAAACAGCGCCGCATCCGGTCCGCGATCGCTGATAGTCAGCGCCAGACAAGCCGGTAATCCTAGCGACTCAATGACATAGTTAATCACCGAACTGCCAAGGTGCAGGTCCGGCGTCCAGTGTGCCATCAGCACGCTATCAATATGCGATAGATCGTTTCTGGCCCGGTAAACCGGCAGCAACTGGTTGATCATACTGATAAACGCGGTCATATCGCTGGTCTGGCTACGGTGTTGCACATTGACCAGCCGTTCATGCCAGTCAAGGCCGTTGCTGGCGAAAAACCGGGAGGCATAGCTGTGCCAATAGTACTCCTGCGCCGGGCTTATCGCCTGTCGCGGCATACTGATGGGCGCCGTAAAGCTGCGGTGCAGTATTGACCGTGGGTCAAGATACGTGGGCACAGACGCCTCCCCTGGCGGTATAGCAGCGGAAACTGTTCATCAGGTGAATATTGGCGGTGCCTTCCATGTATTCAAATGCCAAGGCATCACGACAACGACGGCGTAACGGCGTGTCTTCCAGCCAGGCTTGTTCGCTCAACAGGTGTGGCATACGGTGTGCAACCGTTTCCACGAACAGCGTGCAGTGTCGTTTGAGCTGGCTGGTGGAGTGATAGTGCGACTGACCTGACTGGTAGCGCACGGCAATATCCGACAATTGCCGACGCAGCAGGTGGTAAGTCCGCCACTGCTGGGCGTGCCAGCGCTGTTGGTCGGCCGTTAAAGGGGTGTTATCCAGCACCTGCAGCAGCCCATAGGCGGTGCCGAGTGCCATTGCGCTGACCATCGGGCGGTGGCGTTCAAACACTTGTCCCAGTGCGGCCAACCCTTGATTGAGCCCTTTACGGTCGTGACCCAGAATGTGGTCCGGCGTCACGGCGAGTCCGTTAATCTCGAGTTCTGTCAGATTGGAGCCCTGTAATCCGAACTGTTGCAGCGGCGTGATGGTCATATGGGGCGCAGCCTGTTCCGGCTCGACCATGACCAGCAGCTGGCGGTTATCTTCACGGGCGAAAACCAGCCCGACGGACGCCAGCTGCGCACCACCGATAAATTTCTTACGGGCATTCAGTAGATAACCGTTTTCTGTCGGCGTCAGTTGCGAGGCGATCGATTGTGTATCGGAGCCGACATCTGGCTCGGTAACGGCAAAAAACGCCCAGCAGGGCGGTTTATTAAAGCGGGAAAAGAAGAACGCCTGTTGCTCCGGCGTACCCAGGGTCGTTACCGCTCGCGCTGACAATGAAGCCCCGGGCAACATCATCAAACCGCTGGCATCAAAGCGGCTCAGGTATTCCAGCATATCGATGTGATCGCTGTAGTGGCAGGCCTGATAGTCCCACTGTCGAAAGGGGATAAACTCGGATGGGATGCCGATATAGGCGATGGTATAAAGCAGTTCATCCTCAAGACAGGACAGAGCCTGCTGACGATCGGATTCTACCTGACTGGCGGCGTGCCGTAATTTTTCGCCCAGTGCATCCAATTCTTTTAATACATTATTGAACGTAAGCGCTTTCATGAGCTGTCCTGTTAGTCGAGTCGCAAAACATACCATTCGCACGATAACTCTGTACCTTATCGGGAATAACGGCGTTGTATTGTCCGGTATTGCAATTAGGTCAAATTTCAATCAGTAGCGAGGAGTAGGTGGCACCCAACCCGACGCTGACCAGCAATACGGTATCGCCTTTGTGCAGACGTTGTTGTTGCTGCAACTGGTGCAAATTAATAAACGGATCCGCGCCAAAGCAGTGACCATATCGCGGGACATTTTCCAGAAAGATTTTTTCCCGCGGGAAGTGCATTAATTGCGCCAGACGATGCCATGACGCCAGGTTGACGTTATGTGGCGCTATCCAGTCGACACGGTCTATGGTGATCCCAGCCTTGTCGAGTGCCGCCTGCAGGTGCTGGCGGGTAAAATCGACATAATGTTGCCCAAAGTCGGATGTTTCATGTTCATCAGCGCCTTGCTGGATACTGAAGCGGCCATCCTGCCCAGTGTAGCGGCTGAGGATAGCTGGTCCGTTACCGTTACGGGTCAGTAATACTGCACAGGCGGCTTCACCCATCAGCGTCGTGTCTTTGATCAGTTTGACCCTGGGGTGAAACGCTTTCTCGCCGATCAGCATCAAACCAAACGCACCGGGCGAGAGCTGTCTGAGTAACCATTCTGCCGCCGTTAGTGGGGTCGCGCAGTGGCCCATGGTCAGGCTGGCAAACTCGGTCTGGCGTGGGAAGCGCTTCAGCCATGAAGGGGTCAGGCTGGCGGTGTCGAACACCCGCACACAGGGAACGGTATGACAGTGCACAACATGGCTGATGGCGGCGAACGCCTGCGGCTGGTTATGTTGTATCTGGTCGACAACCGGTGTGAGCAGATCGTCCAGCGTGCCGGGGCCGCCATGAAAACGGCGCAGTCCGTAAAAGCGGTCAAACATGCGGATATCGAGCCGACTCAGGCCGACTTCCTGTGCGACATCCTCCAGCGACTGAATGTCGGGGGGGAATGCGATTTCTATCGCTTCAATGTGTCCCAACACAAGCGCGCTCCTGACAGTGGGCAAGGAAGAGAAACGTGATCAGCGAGTCTGGTGTCGTGGTAACGGGAATTATCATGATAGCGGCTGATAACGTTAGTGCGGGTAAAACCGGCAGTAGCGATAGGTGACCGGTTGCGCGTCAGCGCACGTGCTGACACGACGCAACGGATCGCTCAGGTAGAGTACGGTGCCATCATGATCCAGCAATGTGCAGGCGAGATCACGCTCGGCCAGTGTCCGCCCCTGAGCTTTGATCCCCAGACTGCGATGAAAGCCCGGTGCTGCATAAAGCAGGCTTTGCAGCAGTGGGGTGCGAAACTGGGGCGGCACGCCATGATACTCATAGAGCAGGACGCTGTTGGCATGGTGGGCACAACAATGGCGGCAGAGTGCGATCACCTCGGCAGCGTGCAGGCCGGATTCATCACGGTGAACCGGCTCATGCAGAAACCAGGGCATGTCAGGGTTGGCGTCATTCAGGGCAAACCAGGGTAACAGCAAGGCATGTTGTTCAGCGCTAAGCGGTGTGGCGCGCGTCTCCACCGTCAGGCTTCCGGCTTCCTGTGCTATCGCGTGGTTGATGGGGGAGATAACGGGAGACTCCACACTATGCCCCCCGATAACCGTGATTAATCAGGTGGATGAACGTGGTGCCTTCGGTATATTCAAAGGCTTTCACATCGCGCCAGGCTTTTGCCAAACGAGGATACTCGCCCAGCGCGGCTGGTGGCGCATGATGAATCGCGGCCATCACCACGTGCTCGGCCACCCGGGTGGCGGTAATTTTGGCAAGCCCGGCGTCGCGCCCACAGTTTTCGCCTTGTTCAAAACGCTCACAGACCATGCGTACCTGCGCCATCGCGGCCTGCAACTGACGCCGGGCTTTCAGTAACCAGGCAGCACGTGGCGTGGACCAACGCTGTTGCAAGGTGAGATCGAGTACGGAACGGGCGACACCCAGCGCAATAGCACCGACACAAGGGCGTAATGAGTCGAACGTTACCATAGCAGAACGGGCAAAGCGCTCGGTCGGTTTCAGGTGTTGTCCCAGTAACGCACTGTCCGGTACGAACACATCACGAAGTCTCAGATGCGATACGTTGCAGCCGGGTATACCGTTGATGGGGATGCGTTCGGCGAACACACCATCCTGATGACGTGGTGAAAACGTGAAGACATTAATGCCAAGCGGACCGGATGCGGTACGGGCGAACAATACGCCGGTATCGGCGATGACACCGTTACCAATCAGATACTTCTCGCCGTTTATCAGCCAGCCGCCATCCACCTTGACGGCGCTGGTCTGGATTTGTTGTGCGTCGCTGCCAACTTCCGGTTCGGTCATGGCAAAACAGCTCCAGGTCAGTTCGCGAGTAAACTGGGAGAAGAACGCATCTCGCTGCGCCTGGTCGCCCATATTATCGACGACTAACGCCGCCATACCGGGGCCAGGTGCGGCGAATAGCAGATTAGGGTCGATATAACCGAACGACTCATAAGCCTCGCAGCGCAGGGGTAACGGCAATACCCGCAGGGCGTCGCCCTGTTCCTTCAGCCAGCTCGTTGGCTGGTAATCCGCGGGGACGCCCAGCGTATTGAGCATGTGAGCCAGTGAGTACTGCGCCGTCAGGCGTGCTTTCTCTGGGGCAACATCGATTTGCCCGCCAAGGTGACGTCCTTCAGACACGGTGTCTTCAATCAGACGCTTTAAGGGCAAAAGGAAGCGAGCGTAATCATTCACGCGGTTTCTCCTTGCGCGATCAGGCTGGTACTGCCGGACATGATCTCCATGATGCCTGCCTCCGGTTTGTACAGATGACTGGCCAGCGGTCCTTGTGGGTAGGCATGGAACGGACGCGTCAGCGCCAGCCAGCCATCTGCACGTAACTGCTGGTATTTCTGGTTGAAGTCATCGACTTCAAAGCAAATATGGTACGGCAGGCAATCTTTGCGTTCTTTGTCCAGCATCCCGTTTAACAGCCGGTTTTCCGGCAGCGGTTCCACCAGTTCTATCTGCATATCCTGACGGGTGGTATTCATGAAGGTAACGTAAATCTGCTGGGCGCTGACTTTCTTGCGATACACCGTGATCTGGGGGAAAAAAGTTGCCATCGCAGCGATAGTCGCATCACTATCTTTAACGATATATCCAAGATGGCTGAATTTCATGACTTTTCTCCCATCAATGCCGTTTGTAACAGACTACCGGCAACAGCGGTTTTTTTTTATGCCTGCTTGCAGGTCGTACCGCTATTTTGGTGGGCTATAGAGCGTTGTGCTATTGCCGCGCTCTGGTAGCACATCGGTTTCGCATTGCTGCATCAATGCCTGGCGGTCGGTCTTGCCATGTAGCGTCAGGGGAAACGGGCCGGTGAAGCGGATAATGCGTGGCATCATGTAAGCGGGGAGCCGTTGTGCCAGAGAGCGCCGAAAGCTATCGCGGTAGGCGGCGGTATCGAGACCGAGATGGACGCATAACACCAGTTCAGTCACAACGTTGTTGCTTTTCTTGATAAGTACAACGGATTGCTTTACCTGCTCACACTGACTGGCAGCCTTTTCGATTTCAGCCAGATCAATACGATTACCATGCCATTTTATTTGGCTATCGGTACGTCCCTGAATAAACAAGTGCCCTTGCTCATCCTGGTAACCAATATCGCCGGTACGGTAATAGCGTTCGTTACCATCCCGAGTGCCAAATGCCCGGTTAGCCGGTAGATCATGTGGTAAGTAACCCGCACCAACTTGTGGTCCCAGAATGACGATTTCACCGTAATGGTCAGCCGGCAGTGTGTTTCCCTCTTCATCCCAAATCTCAATGTGGTTTGCACCATGCGGGCGGCCCAATGGCAAGGCACCTGCCTTTTTGGCATCCACAGGGGGTAAACATAACGCATGGGTCACACAGGTCGTTTCGGTAGGGCCGTAGGCATGCCTTATTTCTGTTTGTGGGAAGCGGGTTTGGAGTGTTTGTACCAATAATGCAGACACCGGCTCTCCGCCGACGAAAAGCACGCGCAGCGCAGGCAGGCTCTTTGCGTTGAACTGACGGTCGATGCACATAATGTCCAAAAAGCTGGGTGTGGAAAACCAACTGCTGGCTTTTACGGCGGACTCGGTGAGTAGCTGTAGGTTCTTACGGGGGCGGATATTATTAACGTGATTGAGCATCAACACTGCTTTACCTGCCGCCAGTGAAGGGAATAGATCCATGACGCCCATATCGAAAGACAAGCACGCGTGATTCACGTGGCCACCTGGAAATTCCTCCGCCTGAAGGCTGGGAATGTACCAGTCAGAAAAGGCCGCGAAATTCCCATAACTGATTTTGACCCCTTTCGGCTCGCCGGTGCTGCCGGAGGTGGTCAAAATATAAAATATCTGCTCAGGTGCCGCCCTGACTGGCTCGGTGAGCGATGGGGTATCCGGCAGCGAGGCGGTAGTACAGAGCGGGATGGATAGCGACGGTAACGCGGTGCGTGGCGGGCAGGCCAGCAATAGCAAGTCCGCCTGTGTCACCGCGACAATATGTGTGATACGGGCAGACGGATTGGCGATATCGACAAAGGTGAACGTGATGGCCTCAAACGCGCAGGCCAGCATGGCGGCGGCGGCGTCCAACTGCTTGTGGCCGTAAATCATCACGCAACGCGGTTGGTGCTGCTGTAGCGCCTGACGTATGGCTCCCACCCGCACGCCTAGCTGCGCAAAGGTATAGCTACCTTCATCGTTGACGATAGCGAGATGCTGTGGGGTTTCCCGTATCCGGGCCTGAATCGGATTAAGAACTGACGAAAACATAGCGTTTACCCTTATCAAGCGCCTGTTGCGCGATACGCTGGCGGTCTAGCTTGCTGTTGTGGTTGAGCGCGGCCTGGTCTACCGGATACCAGAATTTGGGCACCATATAGAGCGGAAAGTAGCGGCGTAAATAGTCCGCCAGCGCTGGCAAAATATCCGGCTGACTGGACAGGATAAACGCCTGTAGCCCCTGAGGGGTGTTGTGTAATAGCCACGGGGTGACAATCACATCCTGCACGTGTGGGTGTTCCCGCAGTGCATTTTCGATGTCATCGAGGGCGATGCGGTAGCCCTGTATTTTTAACTCGCTGTCTTCCCGACCGTGAAAATAGAGCAGGTTATGGCGTAGTGAGCCTAGGTCGCCGGTGCGGTAGTGACGCGTGCCGTCGGGATGAACAACAAAGCGTGATGCCTGAATCGGCGATGCGTTCAGGTAGCCTTCGCTCACTGCCGGGCCGCTGATAACGATTTCTCCACGTTCGCTGTCCGCCGGGGCATCAATGTGCACAATGACGCCCGGGCGGACATAGCCCAGCGGCAGCGGTGCATCGTCATTGAGCATATCGGGGGTGATGTCGCAGGCGGTAATGGCGACCGTGCACTCTGTCGGGCCGTAGGTATTGACGATGCGGCAACCGGGAAAGGTGCGCCACAGCGAGCTGACGACCTCTTTTGTCAGCACTTCGCCGCAAAAGATAAAGGTTTTCAGGTGCGGCAGATTGTCCTGACAAAATGCCCGATCCCGCAGATAGTTGCGGGTGAGCGACGGTGTGCTTACCCAGGTCTGGATACCTGCATCGGCATGGCGGGCGATCATTTTGCGGGTATTGATGAAATCGCGGTAATCCAGCACTGAAATTGGCTGGCGATAATGCCACGCCAGCCACAGCTCGTACTGGGCGACGTCAAAGCAGTAACGAATATTGCCGCTGATTGCGCCGGATAGGGGAAAGGCCTCGACTGCCCAGCGAACGAAGTGCGCCAGATTAGCGTAACTCACCTGAATGCCTTTGGGGGCGCCGGTGGTACCGGAAGAAAACATAATGTAGGCGATGCCGCTGATAGCGTGTTGGCCGAACGCCTGCCCCATCTGATGGCAAAAATCAGCCAGTTGGGCGGCGGGCCGACGGGTTGTGGCGTCCGTGGCGTCATCGCCTGCTGTCAGTGACACTGTCAGCGTCGGGATACCACTCTGCGGCGCAGCCTGACTGGTGGCGTTAAGTATCAGACCGGCCTGAATACTGTTGGCGATAAAACGCAGGCGCTCGTCGGTGTTATCGGTTTCGACCGGGACCACCGGGTGGCCGGTTAACAGGCAGGCCCACCAGGCTACCAGACAGGCCGGGTGCTTGTGCCCGTAGAGGATAACCGGTGCCGGTTGCGGGCGGCCACTGGCGGCATGATGCGTGCGCAGGTGTTCCGCCAGCGCCAGCGCGCCGTGGTACAACTGGTGGTAGGTCAGCTCACCGTCAATGTGATGGCAGGCCGGGGTGTGCACACCATCAAAGCGCGCCAGCAGGGAAGTCAGGTATTGCCACGATGCGATCATACACAAGAGACGCCGTGCTCCCGTTGTGAGTGAATGAAGCGGCTGAGCGAATCGATGGTGCTGAGCTGCTGGCTGTCCAGTGTTACCGGGTCTATCGACAGCCCTTCGATCATCTCTTCCAGATACATCATCAGTTCGATGAAAATACCGCTCTCAAACCCTAAATCCCGCTCCAGATCGGTGTGCGGGTGCAATTCCGACAGGTCATCGGTTTCCAGCACCATACCGATCGCCGTGACGATCTTCTGGTAATAAAAATCCGGGTTGTAGTAGGTGGTGGCGGGGCAATCAGTATCATGTGACATCGCGGTTACTCCATCAAACCGGGTTGTGGGTAGGCGGCCAGCGTTGTCCCTGCCATCAGTTGTTCCTGCAGCAAAGTACGGTTGACCTTACCATTTTGATTCAGCGGTAATTGCGGCATCAGCAGGAAACGGTGCGGCACCATATACGATTCCATCTGGGTTTTGCTCCAGCGCGACAAGGCCTTTTCGTTCAGATCGCCACGGGTAACGACACAGGCGATGATTTCATCGCCGTAAATCGCATGCGGTATACCGACAACGGCTACTTGCACCACCTGCGGATGACGGTTGAGCACGGTTTCCACTTCTTTGGGCGCGACTTTCTCGCCGCAGCTTTTCAGCATTTCGTCCCGACGGCCGATGAAATAGAGCAGGCCCTGATCATCCAGCCGACAGATATCGCCGGTGTAGAGGACGTTTTCGCCCGGCAACAGGCCGGGGCGCAGTTTCTCGGCACTCTTCTCGTCATTGCGCCAGTAACCACACATCACCGTCGCGCCGCGGATCACCAGCTCGCCGGTGGCATTGCGGGTATGGCGCTGACCATTGTCGTCCACCACCCACAGTTCGGTATTCGGAATCGCGATGCCGACGCTTTGCGGATGGGTGGCAAGGTACTCTGGTGGCAGATAGGTGCAGCGGTGGCACTCGGTCAGCCCGTACATCGAGTAGATGCGCGCGTGTGGAAAGATATGGCGTAATTGGTCGATATCGCCGGTATGCAGCGCGGCGGCGGTGTTGGTGACGGTACGAATCGAAGCGAAGTTGTAGCGCGAGGCCAGCGGTGCTATCAGACGCAGCATGGTCGGCACGATAGGCAGCACTGTCGCACGTAGGGTGACCATACGTTGCAACGCTAACAGGGGCCGACGGAAATCCGGCTCCACGATTAACGTACACTGCGCCAGCGCAGACATAATGACCTGATATAACCCGTAGTCGAAGCTCATCGGAATGAACGACATGATGCGGTCATCGTCGCGCAGTTGCAGGTAACCGGCTACTGAGCTGGCGGCGGTAATTATATTGCGGCGGCTGAGCATCACCCCCTTGGGGTGACCGGTAGAACCGGACGTGTAGATAATGCATGCCAGATCAAGGTCAATACCTGTAGCGAGCCGCTCGCACTCAACGGAGATGCGGTACGGTTCGTTCGCCAGTGCCGCAGTCACCTCGTGGCTAAAACAGACCCGGGTGTGGCGATTAAACTGCTGCCAGTGCTCACTGACTTGAGCGATGGTGATTTCATCGTTAAGGGCTGGGTCGGCTATCAGCAGGCGACATCCGGCGTTATCCACCAGCCAGCTGAGTTTACCGGCCTTGGTTTCCGGGTTCAGCGGAATGAAGATCGCGCCCAGATATTGCAACGCCCAGAAATAGAGCACGAACGTCAGTGAATTTGGCATGTAGACGATCACCCGGTCACCTTTCTCCACCCCTTTTTCCCGCAAATAATCCGCCAGTTGTCGGGCTTGCAGGCGCAACATAAACCAGCTGATTTCGCGATCGGTATCGATGACGGCGGTTTTATTGGCCGCTTCTTTGGCGGCCCGGTCAAGCCAGTGGGTCAGGTGGGTAATGTTCGTCATGGAGCATCCTTAATGGGGACAGGAAGAGCGGGTGAACATTCCGGTGTGGTGCGGCTGATAACGCAACACACAGGTGGTGAGATGACGCGCTTCGGGTACCGCCAGCAAGTAACGGTGACCCGGTTGTGCCTGTTGTTTCAGGTAGATAAAGGGGGCCGCACACAGTAATGACTCTGGCACGCTTAACAGTTGGCAGTGAGGAATGTCACCTTGCAACGCCTCAATCAGCGCCGGGCTACCCAGTAGCGTCAGCGGTAGCGTCTCTTGCATCGGCAAGCGTGCGAGCAGGTGGCGCAGGGTCACCGTCAGGTCGCCGTTATCGGCGTAAGGCTGGCGATAGTAGCCTTCAAACACCAGTCCGCTGGCTTGCCCGGCTGGCCGTTTTTCTATCCGCATCAGGCAGCAGTTTTTCTGGGGGCGCAATTGCGCCAGTCGTTCGCTGGGATAAGGCGCGATCTCCTGATCGGCAATCATCAACAAGGCCTCATGCCGGTCCTCTTCGCAGGCCAGATAGTCATCGATGACGTGCAGGGCGAACAACGGAGCCGCCAGGCCGCGATCCGAAATCGAAAACCCGAACGCATGGTGAGCCTCGCACGCGTGGATCAGGGCGTTAGAGACGGCGCAGCCGAGGTCGCTATCCGGGGTCCAGTGGGCGAATACCACCACATCAAGCGGCTGTAATGTATGACGCGCCTGCAATTCAGGTAACAGCGCTTGCATCATCGCGGTAAAGGAGTGGCTGCTATTCAGCCAGCGGTTCAGCACCGCGCTGTCCGGCTCGGCTGTTTCGCCGTGAGAGCGAAAAAAAGCCCGCAGGTAATCCGCCATCAGCGCCTGACTCGGGTGCGGCACCCGTGATGCGTCATCACGTTCAGGTGCGCTTGCCGATGAGAACGTACGCCAGACCAGGTCATCCGGCTGGATACACAACATCATGATGCCTCTCCGTGCCAGAGCTCAACCGGCTGTTGGCGAGCCAGTAACTGTGCGGTGGTCTCCGGCTGGCGAATCTGAATCAACCGGTGTCCATCCACCATCACTTCCGCCGGGTAACCGAAGCTCAGGAACAAACCGGGTGAGGCGGTTAACCCATAAGCACCGGAATGGGTGATACCGATCAGGTCGTCGACCGCCAGCGTCGGCAGCAGCACGTTGTCGCCCAGCAGGTCGGTAGGGGTGCAAAGCGGTCCGCTGACCTGATAAGGCTGCACCGGCCGGGAGTGATTATCACCCAGCCGTAACAGCGGAAAGTTTTTACGCAACATGCTGTTCAACCCTGCCGCCGCACTGTGGCAATTGGCTCCGCCATCGCAAATGGCGAATGTCTTTCCACCCGCGGTTTTCAGGGTGTTGACTCGGGTGACGAACAGACCCGCTTCCGCTACCAGATAACGCCCCAGCTCAATGATGATTTGCGTATCGGCGGCCTGGCGGCGGAAATCCGCCACAATGGGGGCGATCGCATCACCCAGTGCCGGTAAATCCAGCGCTGTTTCTTTGGGGAAATAAGGAACGCCAAAACCACCGCCGATATCGACAAAATCCAGCGTTAGTTGGTGTTGATCGCGCAGGTTTAGTGCCAGTTGCAGGATATTTTGGGTATTGTCGGCGATAGCCTGGGCGTTGAGGATTCGCGTTCCCAGATAGACATGAAAACCGCGCACGGCAAGCGAAGGCCAGCGGGACAGACAAGCCAGCACGGTTTGCAACGTATCCAGTGTCATCCCGAACTGGGTAGGTTTTCCGCTCATCACCAGTCTGGCATGTTCACTGCTAAAATTCGGGTTGATGCGTAACGCCACCGTCTGTACGGTGCCAGCCTGTGCCGCCAACTGGTTGATATTATCCAGCTCGGTGACGGATTCCACCACAATCGCCCGGATACCACAATTCATGGCGTGCGCCAGCGCCGGTAGCGACTTGCCCGGCCCGACATACAGAATATTTTGCGGTAAGACACCGGCTGCCAGCGCGGTATCCAGTTCCGCGGGTGAACACACCTCGCACCCCGTCCCTTGCTCCACCAGCGTTTTCACCACCGACAGGTTCGGGTTCGCCTTCAGAGAATAGTACACCGCCGTTCCGGCTGGCAGTTGCTGATAGAGCCGCTGAAGCTGCCGACGTAGCTGGCGGGCGCTGTAGACATAAAAAGGCGTGCCGACATGCCGGGCGATCGTCGCAACCGGTATCTCTTCTACATAGCCGTTGGCAAACAGACCATCGTTGGCAAACAGCGCGTCAGGCTGGGTGGCGGGGTGAGCAGGGTCAGCCATGATGAAGCCGCTCACGCAGGAACGTTGTCAGACTGGTCAGATTCTGGAAGGCATCGAACACACGGTCGTCTGTCAGATCAAACAGGTCACCGGTCAGGTGGTAAGCCGCTTCGCAGTGATCGCTGAGTACGGCAATCAGGCTGACGATATTGATGGAATCCAGCAGCCCTTCGGCACCGAACAGCGCCGCGCCCTGAAAGATCTCGGTGATACGACCGTTATCGATGCCGATCGCGGTGAGTTTATCACGCAGAAGGGTATGCAATGTGTCATCATCGTGATGAGTCACTACCGTATAATCCATTCTACTCCCCCTTATCGTTGTTTTTTGGGAGTATAACCAGCGTTGTCTTCGGGCGTTTTGTTTGAGATTGCATGCCCGTTGATGTACCGGGAGGCATATCGTCAGTTAGGCGGCAAAAGGCCCATAATGTATTCTGATGGCCGTATTTCGCTGCGTTTACAGGTGATTTATGTCAAAGCCTGCGGTGGGAAGAGAGTGGAATTGGCGTGATGGCATCATGGTGGCGGATAAAATGACCTTTCCCCCTCCTGCGAACGGTAGCAGGAGAGAGAAGGGTTAAGAATAAAATAGCACTACTGACCCGCCATACTTCAGATTACCAGCAAGATTGGCGACCATAATCATCATATGTTACCGGCTTAACACCGGCTGTTGGCGATGGATCTGGCTGCGACCTTGCGGCAACTCGAATTATTTTGGGTATAATTAATAGACTAATAAATATTTCCCTGGTGTGCGCCAAATTGGCTTTCCGATCGCTAATAGTGATCAGAGTTTTTTATTTTCATATTTGATGTTATTTTTTGAAAATTCTAAGGATTTTGAACCGGGAAAGATAGTTAGACTTAGGTATAGGTTGATACTATACTTTTGTGCCGTCATGATCAGATTGCACTGTCGTACACGATTTTGGGAGAGTTAGATGTCTGTATCATTCTCTAACGTTGACTTCATTAATAGCACAATACAAAACTATCTTAACCGAAAGTTAAAGAGCTATGGCGACCTGAAATACGCCTATTTGATCATGAATAAGAAAAAGCCGACGGATGTGGTCATTATTTCTAATTATCCATCGGAATGGGTTGAGATTTATCGAAGTAATAATTATCAACACATTGACCCGGTTATTCTGACGGCGATTAATAAAATCTCTCCCTTCTCCTGGGATGATAATCTGGTTATCAGCTCAAAATTAAAATTCTCCAGAATATTCAATCTCTCCAAAGAGTACGACATTGTTAACGGTTATACCTTTGTGTTACATGATCCGGGCAATAATCTGGCTACATTGTCTTTCA
This sequence comes from Dickeya oryzae, assembly GCF_009372235.1. Lineage (GTDB taxonomy): Bacteria > Pseudomonadota > Gammaproteobacteria > Enterobacterales > Enterobacteriaceae > Dickeya > Dickeya oryzae. Next base: position 176,063 of record NZ_ML762924.1, read on the forward strand.
TGTTTGAAGAGAATCGCAGCGGAGAACTGGAAGAGATTGTTCATAATAATAAAGAAAAACTGCAAATGCTGTTGATTTCTGCCCATGAGAAGCTCACCTCCCTTTACCGGGAGATGAGCAAAAACAAAAACAACAGCAAGTCGCAGGAACCTAATCTTTTCTCACAACGAGAAAATGAAATTCTCTACTGGGCAAGTATGGGAAAAACGTATCAGGAAATTGCACTCATTCTTGGTATTACCACCAGCACCGTTAAATTTCATATTGGCAATGTTGTTAAAAAACTGGGTGTACTGAATGCTAAACATGCCATCCGGCTTGGGGTTGAAATGAACCTGATCAAACCAGTGGAACCAGTAAAGGCAAGGTCTTAAGCTGCTCGGACTCGGCCTGTGTCATCTGGGTAATGCGCTCAATCAGCGCGTGTCGGCTGTCGTCATCTGTGGGCAGATGCAGCAAATAAATGCGCTCCTGTTTTTCCGAGAGCCCTTGCTGAATGATGGAAATGCGCCAGCCTGAACGTTTTAACAAGGTCAACATCGGGTGGCTGACAATTGTGAGGATACCGTCGTAATGGTATTTTCTGGCGTAATTAATCATAGCGAGGAATAACGTCAGACATGCCGGATTGCGGGTGCCAATTAAATTTCTTACCCGATCACGGTCAACAAAAAAACGGCTGGACTCAATATAATTCCCTTCGGGGATCTTGAGGTTATCGAAGTAAGAGTAAAACGTGCCGGTAATCATATTGGGGTATTTTATTTCTATAAACCGGACGCTACAAATCACCTTCCCCTCTTTGACGCCTAAAAGATAGGTGGTGTGCTCATTATCATACTCGTCGAACTCCATCCCATTAATACAGTTGACTGCCCAGTCAAGACGGTCCTTAAATGTATCTTTGCGTAGTGTAAACACCTCATCCAGCTTGTTATTTGACATTAAGCTAAAACTCACATCAAATATTTCTAACATATTTCCCCCTATCCTTAACTTCATGTCTTTTTGCGCAATAGCTCACCTGGTGAGGGTATTTTAACGTTTTTATTGCTTGATTTTCCAGCGTGATTATTTGAGGTCATGTAAGGGAAACTTTTTTTAATTAGTTGACATATAGTTTCCTTATCCACGTTCACGGCGTATGCCAGAAGCGAGATAACTCCCGGTTAGTCAGGGGATAATACCCACCGAAAGAATAATTAATATTTGGAATAATATGCAGGCGTACTTAACAACGTATGTACTTGCCTCTGCAGAATGCGCTTGATGAATGGCGCAGAATAACGCCGTGAACTCGTCGTGGGGGAGGCCCGTATCCGGTGCCTGAGTCCCCATTCCGTGTACCTGGCCGATTTTCTTTATTTCCCCGGTCGCTCAAAAAAACATCCGATCAGACTTGGCAGTAATCGACTGAATACACTGTGGTTTCATATTTCTGACATAGGAATGTGATATGGATCGCACTTTTTGTGAAGTTGGGTATAGTTACCATAGTGATAATTGACTTGTCATTTACAAACACCCTTAACAACGAAGACGCAAAAAAGGAAACCATCATGAACATGAAAACTGTCTTTACTGCCATCGCATTGAGCACTCTGTCCGTCGGCGCTTTTGCTGCAACTGAAATCCAGTACCCACAAGGTCAGGAAGTCGGCAGCATCTCCGCCAGCGCTAACACGCTCGATAGCCTGCAGGCTAAACTGGCTGCCAAAGCGGATGCCGCTGGCGCTAAATCATTCCAGATCACGTCCGTTCAGGGTGACGACACGCTGCACGGCAACGCGGTTCTGTATAAATAATATGATTGACGAGGTGGGAAGGGCTCGCTCTCCCCACCTCACCTGTTGTGATAACCCCCTCCCCTCTTCTGTGTTTATTTTTTAGGTTTTTATTAACCGGGCTCTGCCCGGTTTTTTTATGGCTGATGGGGTGGGGTATGAGAGGGCGGAGTCCCAGAAGTATCGGAAAGTCTTTGTAACACTTTGAGATATGGTTAGATTCTATGGCATCAAAAAAGCCCGCTATGCGGCGGGCTTATTGGTTTTTTGATGGTGGGTGATGCGTTGTGAGGTGTTATTCGATATTCTGAATCTGTTTATTGAATATGAAATAAAAGTATTAAAAACTAGCTTGTTAGTATGATTTTGTCTGTGGTTACGGCAGTTTACTACCCGATGTACTACCCGTTTGGAGTAGGCGATTTATAGGCCTGTAGAGTCGTTATCTGGCTTCATAGGTTAAGGAATGTAACTGGCTATCTGCCTCCAATTCACTCTGATAGTCGGGTCGGTGCCAAGAGCGGACACTAACGATTGTACTTTGCTCCCTTTTTGCGAGCATTCGTTAAAACGCCTATTATGCCGAACTATGCAATCTGACGCGCAGCCGCACTATGCTGCACTGGACGTTACCGATATGATGGATGCCGAAATTCATTCATCAAAAGGAACTAAAATGACTGACCGGGTGATATTGCAGCGTGAGTTTTCTGAGCTTATGAACGGGCTGCACGGAAGCATCTTAAAATATGCTACTGACCGAGCCGAACACCATCAGTGTGAGGTTTATCTGTGCGTGAACAACAAATCACAATGCGATCAAATACTAGAACGCATCTTTGACAAAAGAGTTGTTAATAAACTTAAATCAAATCAGGTTATCTCCGTTAACGGACAGAAATTGAGCTTATATTCGCCCCTGACTCTGAATAAGAGTTATCTGCCGGAAGCTGTGTATTTATTGATGTTCCCCAGCCCTGAACTGCTGAAATCTGTTGAATATCAGGCGAGCCTCAACCCCGTTCATGAAATTATCGTGTTTACCGAATCAGACGGGCATACAGAGGCTACGGATAACTGGATGTCGGAACATGAGGTTCGCACGCTGGGAACCGGAAAAACAGCCTAATACAAGCCGCCAGCAGGCGGTTTTCGAGCATATCTTTCTGCGGATCGTTGACAATCCGAGTCGCAGCGTAACCTACCATTACAGTAATTTTCGCTGTTTTTCAGCGACTCGCTTCGCCTTCATTTCCATTCTGCGGAGATTGGCGCGGGACTTTGATGCGCGAATCTGAACCAGACGTTCCCGAATGGAGACCGCCGGATTGAATCCCCCTTCCCATGACACATGTTTTATTTTGAATTTTCGACAAATATTCTCTGAGAGTTCGATTACATACAGGCCGTGCTTTGCGTAGAGTTCCTGCCGCTTGGCATAATAACCAGTGCAATCTGGCGCATCATCAAAGTAAGAGTCATCAAGGTTTGAAAGTTCACTGATCACCTGTTCACGTTTCGAATCGATGCTATGCAGCCTGTAAAGCATATCTGCATCCAGATATTTATAGTCACCTTTTACTGATGATAATTGCAGTTCAGGTTTAAAATAGCCTGTTACCTTGTATTCTTTTTCAGGATCATAAATACCGTCGTTATAAGACAAGAATTCACACTGAGATATATATTTGTCTAGCACGAATATAAGCTGTATTACTATATGTCGTTCTTCTCTTTTCCTTTTTTTCCTCTCCCAGATCGCCTCTTTTACTGTGTTAAAAATAAGCGGCCCTGCGATGGCTGCTGCTGCTCCAACTAATGCCCATGTTTCCTTTTCCACATGAACTCCTAACTAAGCTAATCACTGATGATTAAAATCTTATACCGTATGTTCTGGTAGGGCGATATCTGACGCACTGAAGCAGGATATAGAGCACAACGATTCGGTAAAACCCTTATAAGACCGAATCGCCTCCTACCCTGCGTTGCTGCTACCATAGACACAATATGCTGTTGACCATAAGCCGCTGTCGATACTACATATAGTGTACACAGGCGAACTGTAAGTACACCCGTTTTAGTTCCATGCACTTTTTGAGATATCCGGTTTTTCAGTCATCAGCCGGTATTCTTCCGGCGTCAGGTTATTCAGGGATTCATGAGGCCGCTCGCTGTTGTATTCCGTCAGCCAGCGCTCTGTGATTTCCCTTGCTTCATTCAGCGTCCTGAACAGATAAAAATCCAGGATTTCTGTCCGGTACGTCCGGTTAAAACGTTCGATAAAGGCATTTTGCGTCGGCTTGCCCGGCTTAATAAACTCCAGCAATACACCATGCTCTTCTGCCCACTGTGCCAGCGCCAGCGAGACCAGTTCTGGTCCGTTGTCCATCCGCAGTTTCAGCGGATAACCACGGTTTGCGACGATCCTGTCCAATACCCTGACCACCCGCTGCGCCGGGATATTCAGATCGATTTCTATCGCGAGAGCCTCGCGGTTAAAGTCATCTACCACATTAAAGGTCCGAAAGCGCCTGCCGCAGACCAGCGCATCATGCATAAAATCTATCGACCAGCTCTGGTTAAGTGCTTCCGGCGTCACCAGCGGTGCGGGGTTACGCACGGGCAAACGTTGCTTTCCTTTACGACGAAAATTCAGTTTTAACAGGCAGTAAATACGATGAACGCGTTTATGGTTCCATGCATGTCCCTGCCTGCGTAACTTCTGGAACAACTTCCTGAAGCCGTAACGCGGATAGCGCTCCGCCATTTCAGTCAATACCTGAATCACCGGCTCATTACGCCGGGTGTCGGGCTGATAAAAATAGACCGTCCTGCTCAACGATAACGCCCTGCATGCCTGGCGGATGCTCATCGCAAACTGTGCGGTCAGATAACTGACGAGCTCACGCTTTATCGCGGGTTTTAAAGCTTTTTTTCAATGACATCCTTGAGTGCGCGGCACTCCAGACTCAGATCGGCAAACATCTGTTTCAGACGCCGGTTTTCGTCCTCCAGCTCTTTCATCTTTTTGATATCAGAGGCTTCCATACCGCCAAACTTTGCTTTCCAGTTGTAATACGAAGCCTCGGATATTCCCGCTTCGCGGCAAACGTCTTTGACGGTCCGTCCGGCTTCAACGGACTTCAGAACGGCGATGATCTGGTGTTCGGTAAATCAGGCTTTGCGCATGGCGATCTCCTCAGGGGACATAATCAGTATGTCGGAAGATCTCTAAAAGTGAATGGTTCGGTTTACCGGGATACTTACAAGTCGACAATTGGTGCAAGGCTGAGATCAGAAGCTATACAAAACAAAAAATGAAGATAGCCGCCGCAAGGCGGCTAATGGGGGTGTACTTAAACTTGAATAAGTACACCTTTAAGTACACGTAGAACATGCGCTGTAGTGATACATCATGAGACTATATAAAACAAAAAAGGCCATGATTTACAATGGCCTTTTTATCCTGACGAGACTTAGTGAGACAACGCGAGATCGCGTGAAACGTTACTCAATATTCTGAATCTGTTCCCGCATCTGCTCAATCAGCACTTTCAGTTCGATGGCGGAGGCGGTGACGTCGGCGTTGATGGATTTGGAACCCAGCGTGTTCGATTCGCGGTTGAATTCCTGCATCATAAAGTCCAGACGGCGGCCGACGGCTTCCTGCTTGTTGAGGATTTTGTAGGTTTCCCGCACGTGGGCTTCCAGCCGGTCGAGTTCTTCGGCCACGTCGATGCGTTGCGCCATCAGCACCAGCTCTTGTTCCAGCCGGTTGCCATCGAGCTGCACCTGCGCTTCTTCCAGCTTGCTTTGCAGTTTTTCCCGTTGCCACTGCAGAATGTTCGGCATGTGGGCGCGGACTTTGGCGACTTCGGCGCTGACGCCGACCAGGCGCTGTTCAATCAACGCCTTGAGCGCGTTGCCTTCGCTTTCGCGGGCGAGGATAAAGTCATCCAGCGCGGCTTCCAGCGCCTGCATCAGTTCTGTGCTGATGGCATCCAGATCCTGTTCCTGTGCCGACATCACTCCCGGCCAACGCAGCACGTCGAGTGGGTTGACCTCGCCTTCGTCACTTTGCATTTTCACCCAGTTCGCCGCCGCGACCAGTTGTTTGGCCAGTGACTCGTTGAGGATCAATTGCCCCTGTGAGCGTGGGTCCAGATCAAAACGCAGGCCACATTCGATTTTGCCTCGGGTCAGACGGTTGCGGATGCGTTCACGGATTACCGGCTCCAGGCTTCGGAATTGTTCGGGTAAACGGATGTAGGTTTCCAGATAACGCTGGTTTACGGAGCGCAGCTCCCAGGCGGCGCTGCCCCATTCACCCTTGATTTCTCGCCGGGCGTAAGCGGTCATGCTACGAATCATCGGTGCATACCTGTTAAGAAGTGATGAGGTAATTATAACGGGCGCTTTACTAAAAGCGACAGCGGTAACGGGCTGACAAATCACAGCTTCCGGCCGGGCAGTGCCGTGGCCGGAAACGTAAGGAGGGAATCAGGCGGCGTCCAGCAGCGGCTGGCACTGGCTGGCGAGCTCACGGCACTTACTTTTCAGTACCTGTTTGAGTTGCAGGATCTCGCGGGATTGCGGGATATCGCGGCGGCTTATCAGCATCACTTCGAACGGCAGTGGCTGGCTGATGGGCACGATTTTGAGCTGGTCGGCGTAACGACGGGCGGTGAACAGGTCGACAATACCGGTGCCGCCACCTGCCAGCACCATGTCGGCTATCACCGAATAGGTTTTGATGTACAGCGACGCGGCGGGTTTAAGGCGGCGATCATGCAGTGCGCGATGTACCACCTGGCCCAGCGGGTCTTGCTGTTGCATCATCAACAGGTTGTTGTGGCACAGCCATTCCAGCGATACCGGCCCTTGTTGCGGGCTGTCTTTCGGCAGTATCGCCACCATACGTGACTGGCACAGCGGTTCGGCCAGTAAATCCGGCGGCACCTGCTGGCCGAACACCAGCGCCAGGTCGAGCTGGTGCTGCTGAATATTCTGGCACAGGGTGCTGAAGTGCTCGGTGACCAGCTCGATGTTCATGAGCGGCACCTGCTGCTGGAACTCGACCATCGCCGGGGCGACAATCATCTGGCCGAAGGCGTGAGCCGCACCCAACCGCATGGTTTCGCACTGGCCTTTGCGAATGTTCTCAGTCAGGCGGGAAATCGCCTGCAACTGGCTGTAGAGCTGTTCTATCTCCGGCATCAGCCGTTGCCCTTCCACCGTGGGGACCAGGCCTTGCGAACGCCGTTCGAACAGCGCGAATCCCAATTGCTGTTCGGCGTGATTCAGCACACGGCTGACGTTGGGTTGAGAAACGTTGAGTAGCCTTGCTGCGCCGCTGATGGTGCCGGCCTGAACGATCGCCTGAAAGACTTCGATGTGGCGTAAACGCATAACCTGAGTCCTGTATATGGTGTGTTCCCGACCGGCCCGATGGAGCACGATCCAACGTATAAACAAGCAAAATTCACGCCAGATAATTGAAAAACGCGGTGCAACCGCTGTAAGCCGCGGCCGCTGGCTATTCGCCCCAGGTGGCTTCCAGCACACGCAACCAGTTGCCGTAACAGATTTTCTCCAGAAGAGTGCGTGAGTAGCCCCGTCTGGCCAGTGCCTGCACCAAAATGGGGAAACCGGCCACGTCCTTCATGTCTCCGGGGATGGTGGTGCCATCCAGATCGGAACCGAAGCCGACGCCATTTTCTCCCAGTTTTTCCAGCAGATACTCCACATGGCGGACGATCTCCTGCACCGTGGCAGCCGGGTCTTTACGGCCGTCGGCGCGCAGGAAGGAGGTACCAAAATTGACGCCGACAAACCCGTCGCGTTCGCGAATCGCCGCCAGTTGGCTGTCCGTCAGGTTGCGCGACTGGGCGCACAAAGCGTGGGCATTGGAGTGGCTGGCTACCAGTGGTGCATCGGAAACCGCTGCCGTTTGCCAGAAGCCTTTTTCATCCATGTGGGAGAGGTCCACCAGAATGCGTTTGGCGTTGCAGGCGCGTACCAGTCGCAGCCCGGCATCGGTCAGGCCGTCGCCGGTGTCTGGGGAGGAAGGAAAGCGAAACGGCACCCCCTGACCGAAGATATTCGGCCTGCTCCACAACGGCCCCAGGCTGCGCAGCCCAGAGGCGTAGAGAATATCCAGCAGATCCAGGTCGGCATCCAGCATCTCGGCACCTTCAATGTGCATCACGGCGGCCACCACACCGTCTGCCATGCAGCGGCGGATATCCGCCACGCTGCGGCAGACTCGCAGTTGCCCGTCAGACGCCGCTTCAAGACGTAACAGGGTGGAGAGCATCCAGAAGCTGATGTCACGCGCTTGCGCCATCGACGGGGTCGTTAATGAAACGTTACCACCTGGTATGGATGTTGCATCACCGTTGGCAGAGGGAACGTAGGTGGCGAACAGGCCGCCAGCGAATCCGCCCTGCCGGATCCGGGGCAGGTCAATGTGACCTTGCGACGGCCCGTTCAGAAAGGCATCGGTCGGATTATCGCGATGAAGCCGCCACAGACGTGATAACACGTCGTTGTGACCATCAAAGACAGGGAGTGCGGCGTGCTGCTCAAGCGGCTTGTCTGACACAGGCGAATCTGACATGGATGAAGTACCGATACTGGATTGAAGGAAAATGATTTTCTGAGATGGAACCTGATGTGCACCTTCCTGGTGCAGGTCATTCAGGCGGAGAAATTTTGTTCGCCGCGTCACCATTTAAGCCAGCGCCCGTGATGTCTGTCAAGCCGCAAAAAGAAAAAATATCTTTTTTTATATTTTAAAATCAGACACTTGGGGGATTAATGGTTACCAGAAGACGTTTTCTTGCCGGTTGCGCGACCGTACCTTTCCTGTCCTGGCTTAATGTGAACACCGCGTTTGCCGATACGCCGCCCTCAATACTGGTGATGGCGATGCAGCTTGATAACATGACCAGTCTCGACCCGCAGGAAGGGTTCGAGGCGGTGGGAACGGAAATTATCGGCAATCTCTATCAGCGTCTGGTGATGCCGAACCCAGCCAATCCGCAAGAGGTGATTGGCGATCTGGCTGTCAGTTGGGAAGTGGCCAATGACAGCAAAACGTTCACTTTTCACCTCAACCCGAAAGCCCAATTCGCTGATGGCTCGCCGGTGAGCGCCACCGATGCGGCCTTCTCGCTGCAACGCGCGGTGAAGCTGGATAAAAGCCCGGCGTTCATCATCAACCAGTTCGGCTTTACCAAAGACAATGTCGAGCAGCACATTACCGCACCAGATGACAGCACGCTGGTGATAAACCTCGACAAACCCGCGGCGGAAACCTTCCTGTTGTATTGCCTGTCAGCCCCGGTGGGCAGCATCGTGCAGAAAAAAGCCGCACTGGCGAATCAGCAAAACGACGATCTGGGTAACCAGTGGCTGAAGCAGAATAGCGCCGGTTCCGGCCCGTTCTCACTGGTGAGCTGGAAGGCCAGCGAAAGCATCATTTTGCAGAAAAACGATCACTTCCCGGCGAACAATGCCTTCAAACGCGTGCTGATTAAACACATTGTTGACCCGTCCGCCCAGTTGCTGATGCTGCAAAAAGGGGACGTGGATATCGCCCGCAACCTGACCACCGAGCAGATCCGACCGCTGGTGAACGACAGCAACTACCATTTGGTACGCCAGAGCATCGCCAGCGTGATGTTGCTGTCTTGCAATACCGCCAACGAGTTCCTGAAAAAGCCGCAGGTATGGCAGGCTATCAAGTGGGCGCTGGACTACGATAGCATCCAGAAAAACATTCTGCCGCTCACGCACAAAGTGCATCAGAGCTTCCTGCCGGGCGGCTTCCCGGCGGCGCTGGACGATAACCCGTTCCACCTGGATGTCGCTAAAGCCAAAGCGTTGCTGAAAGACGCCGGTTATCCCGATGGTTTTGACATTACTCTGGATCACTACTCCGCGCAGCCGTACCCGGATATCGCGCAGGCGATCCAGACTCAGTTGGGCGCTATCGGCATCCGCGTGAAACTGATCGCGGCGGAAAACCGTCAGGTGTTGACCAAAATGCGCGCCCGCCAGCAGCAACTGGCGCTGACCGCGTGGGGGGCCGACTATTTTGACCCGAACTCCAACGCCGAAGCGTTTTGCATCAACACCGACAACAGCGATGGTGCGCGCAACCGCACGCTGGCGTGGCGTTGCAACTGGTCGGATGAAAAATTCAATCAGTTGACCGAGCAGGCGCTGCATGAGCAGGACCCGGCCAAACGCATCGCGCTGTACGAAACCCTGCAACGTCACCACCGTGAGCAGAGCCCGTTCACACTGATGATGCAGGATGAAAAAACGCTGGCCTGTCGCAAGAATCTCAGTGACGTCACCATGACGGTCTTAAGCAAGGTGCCTTACCAGCAGGTGAAGAAAGCCTGATGCAGATACTGATTCGTTTTTGCAGTACGCTCGGCAGCCTGTTGTTGACCCTGTTGGGGCTTTCGGTACTGACCTTTTTCATCGGTCGGATTATGCCGACTGATCCGGTGCTGGCCGCCGTTGGGGACAACGCCCCGCAGGCGGTGGTGGAGCGGGTGCGTCAGGAAATGGGGCTGGATCAGCCCCTGTGGGTGCAATACGGTCACTACCTGAACCAACTGCTGCACGGCGATTTAGGTCGATCGGTGCTGACCTCTAACCCGGTCACCACCGATATTGCTCGCTATTTCCCTGCCACGCTGGAGCTGGCGACGGCGGCGATCATCGTCGCGGCGCTGGTCGGCATTCCGCTTGGGGTGTGGGCGGCGGTGCGCCAGGGGCGCTGGGTCGATCAGGTGATTCGCGTCATCTGTCTGGCGGGTCATTCACTGCCGGTGTTTGTGCTGGCGTTACTCAGCCTGCTGGTGTTCTATGCGGTGCTGGGCATTGCGCCGGGGCCGGGGCGGCAGGACATCCTCTTTCAGGACATGGTGCCGCATGTGACCGGGTTGCTGACGGTGGATTCGCTACTGGCGGGTGACTATGACGCACTGCGTGACGCGCTGGCGCACATGGTGCAGCCGGTGCTGATTCTGGCGTATTTCAGCATGGCGTATATCACTCGTATGACCCGCACCTTCATGCTTAACGCACTCAGCGGCGAGTTTGTGATCACCGCCCGCGCCAAAGGGTTATCGTCCCGTCGGGTGGTCTGGCGGCACGCGTTCCCCACGGTAGCGGTACAGCTGGTCACCGTACTGGCATTGACCTACGCCGGGCTGCTCGAAGGTGCGGTAGTGACAGAAAACGTCTTCTCCTGGCCGGGGTTGGGCCAATACCTCACCACCGCGTTGCTCAACGCAGACATGAACCCCGTGGTGGGTGCCACGTTGCTGGTAGGCGCGGCCTATGTGCTGCTGAACCTGCTGGCTGACATTCTCTATCGACTTTTGGATCCCCGCGTAACATGAGTTTTTTGGTCTCACGAGCCTGGTTGCTCGACGAAACGCCTGCCACACGCCGTCAGGCGGTGTGGGGGCAGCGTTACCGCCTGTGGCTGGGGTTTCGCACCAATCCGCTGGCGGTGATAGGGTTGATCATCATCGCGGTGGTGATGCTGCTGGCACTGGTGGCCCCCTGGCTGGCCCCTTACGACCCCGGTTTTCAGAATCTGTCTAACCGGCTGGCCGCGCCGTCTGCGGCGCACTGGTTCGGTACCGATGAACTGGGGCGCGATGTGTTCAGCCGTATTGTCTACGGCGGACGTACCACGCTGGGTATGGTGCTCGCGGTGGTGGCGCTGACCGCGCCCATCGGCCTGCTGGTTGGCTGTATCGCCGGTTATGCCGGTGGGTGGCTGGATAAAATCCTGATGCGGCTGACCGATATCTTTCTGGCCTTTCCTCGGCTGGTGCTGGCACTGGCGTTTGTCGCGGCGCTGAAACCGGGAGTGGAAAGCGCCATTCTGGCGATTGCGCTGACCGCCTGGCCGCCGTATGCCCGGCTGGCGCGAGCGGAAACGCTGCAATTCCGTCATACCGATTTTATCGCCGCCAGCCGCCTGACCGGTGCCGCGCCGCTGCGCATCATTCTGCGCCACATTATGCCGTTGTGTGTACCGAGCCTGATTGTGCGGGTGACGCTGGACATGAGCTCCATCATCATCACCGCCGCCAGTCTGGGCTTTCTTGGTATGGGGGCACAGCCGCCGTCACCGGAGTGGGGCACGATGATCGCCACTGCGCGTCGTTTCCTGTTCAACGCCTGGTGGGTGCCGCTGGTGCCTTGCGTCGCCATTTTCCTGACCTCGCTGGCCTTCAACTTTTTGGGTGATGGCCTGCGTGATGTGCTGGACCCGAAGGAGCGCTAAATGCTGGTGGAAATTGAGAATCTCCGTATCGCGTTTGCCAACCGGACAGAAACGTTTGAGGCGGTGCGTGGCGTTAGCTTCAGCGTCGGTAAGGAAAAATTCGCTATCGTCGGTGAAAGCGGTTCCGGTAAGTCGCTGACGGCCCGTAGCCTGATGCAACTGCTGCCCGGCAGCGCCCGTGTTCAGGCCGACAAGCTGAGCTTCGACGGTATCGACCTGCGCGGTGCCAGTGAAAAAACGCTACGCCAGATTCGCGGTAAGCGGGTCGGTTTTATCCTGCAAGACCCGAAATATTCACTGAACCCGGTGATGACTATCGGCCAGCAGGTGGCGGAAGCCTGGCGCGAGCACAAAGGCGGTAGCCGCCGTGCGGCAATGGAGGCGGCCATCGACCTGTTGGATCAGGTGCGCATTCGCGACCCGCAGCGGGTGGCAGGGCGTTATCCGCATGAGGTGTCGGGCGGTATGGGGCAACGGGTGATGATCGCCATGATGCTGGCACCGGACCCGGAATTACTGATTGCCGATGAACCGACCTCTGCGCTGGATGCTACCGTGCAGGCGGAGATCCTCTGCCTGATTAACGATCTGGTTTCGCAACGTGGCATGGGGCTTATCCTGATCAGTCACGATCTGCCGCTGGTGTCGCACTTTTGCGATCGCGTCGCGGTGATGTACGCCGGGCGGATCGTCGAACTGCTGCGGGCCAGCGAATTGTTACAGGCGCAGCATCCCTATACGCAGGGGTTACTGGCTTGCCTGCCGTCGTTGAAACACCCACGCGCCCGGCTGCCGGTGCTGCAACGCGACCCGGCCTGGAGGGATGCGTGATGGGGAAAAATGCATGATTAACGTAGAAAACCTGCGCATTGCCTTCGGTAACCTCGAGGTGGTGAAAGGGGTGTCCTTCGCACTGGAGAGCGGTGACAGTTTCGGTATGGTGGGCGAAAGCGGTTCCGGCAAATCCACCATTTTACGTGCGCTGGCCGGGCTCAATACCCACTGGCAAGGGCGCATCGAGTTTGGCGGCATGGCGCAATTAGCCCGACGGGATCGCAGCTTTTTTCGGCAGGTGCAGATGGTGTTTCAGGATCCGTATGGATCGCTCCATCCACGCCAGACTATCGATCGTATTTTGCATGAGCCGTTGCTGGTGCACCGCTTCGATCGTGCTGAACAGCGTATCACCCGGGCGCTGGATGAAGTCGGCCTGCCTGCCGCGGCGCGTTTTCGTTTTCCCCATCAGCTTTCCGGCGGCCAGCGCCAGCGGGTGGCGATTGCCCGCGCACTGATCGCCGAGCCAGAAGTGCTATTGCTGGATGAACCGACCTCGGCGCTGGATGTCTCGGTGCAGGCGGAAATCCTCAACCTGCTGACAGACCTGCGTCAGGCGCGTAGGCTGACCTATATCATGGTCAGCCACAATCTGGCGGTGGTGTCGCATCTGTGCCAGCGCGTCGGTGTGATGCAGCATGGCGAAATGGTGGAACAGCTCAGTGTGGAAGACTTGCGGGCGCGTAACCTGTATCACCCCCACACGGCGGAACTGTACGATTTAAGCATGACGCTGGAGGAACCGGCATGACATTACACTGGCAGCGCGCCATTGATGAAGCGCAGGCGATCACACAATCCTGGCATCAACCCGGTGAGCCGGGCGGTGCTATCACGTTATTCGATGGCGAACAGATCCGGGCTGCCTGTTGCGGTGGGCTGGCGGATTTGGCGCAGAACACCCCGTTTACCACTCAGAGCGTGGTACGTTTCGCCTCAGTCACCAAGCACCTGTTTGCCTCACTGGTGACGGGAGCGGCCAGTCAGGCACTGGCGCTGACGGACAGTCTCGAGAGGCATCTGCCGCAACTGACTGGCGAAAACGGTCAGGTGACGGTCGGGCAGGCGCTGGATATGACATCCGGCCTGCCGGATGTGCGCGAAAGCCTGTCGCTGCTGGGGTTATCGGTGTACAACGCCACCTCGGCTGACAGCCTGCTGGCGTTTCTGGCGGAGAACGGCGAGCTGAATTACCCGGCGGGCAGCGAGATCTCCTATACCAACACCGGCTACCGGCTGGTGGAAGAAGCCTTGAAAGCTAAGGGCATTTATTTTGCCGACCTGCTGTGCCAGCACATCAACCAGCCGTTGGGGATTGCCCTCAGCGCGCCGGAAACCTGGTTTGATATCGTGCCCGGACTGGTGCCGGGCTACTGGCGAGCGCCGCAGGGCTGGCAGTTATCCTGCGCCGGGTTGCATCTGTCTACCTCGGGTTGTGTCACCGGCAGCGTGCACGACCTGACCGTCTGGCTGCAAGCGTTGCTAATGAATCAGGGGCCGGGTGAGGGCGTGCTGGCACGGTTGTCCCAGCCGCGCTACCTGCGTGATGGCCGCGTGACTGGCTACGGGCTCGGTGTGGCGCACAGCCGCATCGGGTCGGCACAACTGGTAGGGCACGGCGGCTCTCACGCCGGTTACAAGAGTTACTTCCTGCTCGACCCGGTATCGCAGGCGGGGGTAGCGCTGGTCGCTAACCGCGAAGATGTCGCTACCTACGACAGTGTGCTGCGGGTGATGTCGGCGCTGCTGGGCCAGCCACTGCCCACGCGCGGCCACGACCTGACGCCGGGGTTGTATGTTGCAGAGCAGGGCGGGCACTGGCTGGAGGTACAAGGCCCAGGCGCTTGCTGGCTGGGGGCGACGGAAACGCTGTACCGTGGTGAAGAGCCAGGCGTGGCGGTGTCATTATCCAGCCATCTGCCGATGAGATTACGGCAGGACGGTATGGCGATAGCCGGAGAAATCGGCCACGCACCGTGTCGTTTCTGGCCGGTGGAAGCTGACGATAGCGTGGCGCGGCTGCAAGGCCGCTGGTACTGGCCGGACACCCGCAGTAAACTGGTGATCGACGGTGATCGTATCGTGATGGGGCTCGGTCCGGCGGCGATAGCCGGTTCTCTGCAATCGCTTGGCAACGGCCGTGCACTGGCGACTGTGCAAGACGGGCCGTGGGAAAAACGGTTCTCGTTGTTGATACAAGACGGCTACCTGACGCTGTTACTGAATCGCAGCCGGGTGGTGCGGTATCAGCGCGGGTGATCGTCGTCAGCTACCCATCGTTATCATTAGCGGAACCGCTAAATCATAAATAATTTTAAAGTTTCTAGTGTTCTGGCCGTTAACCTCTTCAGTGTTTTATTGCTGATGACGTAGAGCCTATCCCAGTAGGCGTTATTGGCGTAGCCAGTTTGGACATGGACAGCGCGGAGAACCCGCAGCGTACACGGAGTACGCGAGGCGTTCGAGCACTGCCCAGGGCCAAAATGGCCAGTGAATAGCCCTAATGGGGTAGGCTCTTAAAGGGACTTTGCGTGAGCTGAGGTGTTCTTCACGGAAGACAAGGGCTGCAAAGTGACCGGGAGAGGATTTACAGCACCTGCTGTAGACCGGACAGAGCAGGCGTGAGTGCCGCTCTGTGACAGAAATAATGTCAACACATGGAAACTATTAATATGTTAAGCAAAAAAAATATCCTGGGTGCCGCAATGACGGCGGTAATGATGTCTGCAGCTGGGGCTGCGTATGCCGGGCCTGCGGTGAGCATTACGTTTAAGAACTTGAGTGATGAAATCGCAACCTATAAGCCGATCACCACCAATGAAGTCAGCACCAATGCTATTGCTAATCCGAAGCCTACGACTCAAGTAGCAGCTAAGAATTCGATTACCTATACTGTACAAAACACAATCAGCCCTGACGCTAACGCCGCTGTCGTACGTTATACCATCGGCAGAAAGACCTGCGTATTTAGCACCACCTTTATCAACACCATCGTGCCGGGCAGTGCGTTAACCGGCAAGATTCTGAAGTCACCGAAGTGGACCAAGAATGCCGAGGCGAGCGGTGGGGCGGTGTGTAACGCCACTATTACCTCACAAAGCCTTTCTACCTATGCGTGGAGCGTTGAGTTCACGATGAAGTAATCCCCATCTGGCGTTGCCTTTCTCCCCTCCCGAGGTCCGTAGCGGGGAGGGGCAACGCTATCCTGCCGATAATATCAAGCCAGGAGCCTGATGAAACGACACCTTGCGTTATTAACAGGAGCAGATTATGACCAATATTAACACCCTGAATTCGTCCTCTGCCTATAGTGAGGCGGCGTCGCTGACCCGTTCATCCGCAGCGGCACAGCCTGTGACAACCAGCACCGTGACTGACACCGCGCAGGCAACCGGTAGCGGTGGTGTGCAACTCTCCGGCATGGCGCGGTTACTGAGTGAGGCGGCGACACGTGCCGCGGCTCGCGATGCCAGCACGGACCGTAGTGGGCTGAAGGCGATAGCGGATGCGACTATCGAAAAACTGCTGGGGCCCGGTTATAACCAGAACAAGGCCGCCTACGATGCCGAAGTGCCGGACTCAACGGACCCGCAGCGACTGGCGCAGGCTACACAGGCGACTGATTTTTTGAACGGTAAAGGGACGAACCCGTTCAAGGGGATGTCACGCGATCAACTGGCGCTGATCACCTACGACGATAGCGGCGCATTTACCGTCAATGAGCGTCGGGCTGCCTGGGAAGAATCATATGATCAACATGCGAGTTGGTCACGTGAAGTATCTGCCAGGATAATGGAAGAATATGAGCGCAAAGGCCGGGTATCGTCCAGCACCTATCAGTCGATTCTGGATCACTACCAGTCGCTGCCAGCGATAGAAGAAGCGCAATTGCCAGATGGTTACGCGTCGCAGCTGATGACGCTGATCCAGCAAGGTGGCAGTGATGATGCCCTGACCCGCCAGCAGGAGGCGCTGCGCCCGTTGCTGAATGCCCTGACGCTGCGGGCCGGGCAGGCGCAGGCAGTCCAGTCCTGACAGGTGATAAGAACAACGATGGCTAACATCAATACCCTGAATTCCTCTTCTGCCTATAGTGAGGCGGCGTCACTGACGCGTTCATCAACAGCGGCACAGCCTGCTACCGCCAGCACTACAGGCACAACACAGGATGCCAGTAGCGGTGCACCGCAGCTTTCCAGCATGGCGCGGTTACTGAGTGAGGCGGCGACACGTGCTGCGGCTCGCGATGCCAGCACGGACCGTAGTGGGCTGAAGGCGATAGCGGATGCGACTATCGAAAAACTGTTGGGGCCCGGTTATAACCAGAACAAGGCCGCCTACGATGCCGAAGTGCCGGACTCAACAGACCCGCAGCGGCTGGCGCAGGCCACACAGGCGACTGATTTTTTGAACGGTAAAGGGACGAACCCGTTCAAGGGGATGTCACGCGACCAACTGGCGCTGATCACCTACGACGACAGTGGCGCATTTACTGTCAATGAGCGTCGGGCTGCCTGGAAAGAATCTAATGCCCAACATCAAGAATGGAAACGCGCTGTCGTGGCTAGGATGAATGAGGAGTACGAGCGCCAAGGCCGTGTATCGTCCAGCACCTATCAGTCGATTCTGGATTACTACCAGTCGTTGCCAGCGATAGAAGAAGCGCAGTTGCCGGATGGTTACGCGTCGCAACTGATGACGCTGATCCAGCAAGGTGGCAGTGATGATGCCCTGACCCGCCAGCAGGAGGCGCTGCGCCCGTTACTGAATGCCCTGACGCTGCGGGCCGGGCAGGCGCAGGCAGTCCAGTCCTGACAGGCGACAAGAACAACTATGACCAATATTAATACCCTGAATTCGTCCTCTGCCTATAGTGAGGCGGCGTCGCTGACGCGTTCATCCACAGCGGCACAGCCTGCGACAGCCAGCACAGTGACAGACACTGCGCAGGCAACCGGTAGCGGTGGTGTGCAACTCTCCGGCATGGCGCGGTTACTGAGTGAGGCGGCGACACGTGCTGCGGCTCGCGATGCCAGCACGGACCGTAGTGGGCTGAAGGCGATAGCCGATGCGACTATCGAAAAACTGCTGGGGCCCGGTTATAACCAGAACAAGGCCGCCTACGATGCCGAAGTGCCGGACTCAGCGGACCCGCAGCGACTGGCGCAGGCTACACAGGCGACTGATTTTTTGAACGGTAAAGGAACGAACCCGTTCAAGGGGATGTCACGCGACCAACTGGCGCTGATCACCTACGACGACAGCGGCGCATTTACCGTCAATGAGCGCAGGGCTGCCTGGGAAGAGTCGTATAGTCAGGAAAAAGCCTGGAACGAAGCAATGTTTGCCAAAGTGAAAGAGGAATACGATCGTACAGGGCGAGTGTCGGCCAGTAGTTATAGGTCAATGCTGGAACACTACCAGTCGTTGCCGGCGATAGAAGAAGCGCAGTTGCCAGGTGGCTATGCGTCGCAACTGATGACACTGATCCAGCAAGGTGGCAGTGATGATGCCCTGACCCGCCAGCAGGAGGCGCTGCGTCCGTTACTGAATGCCCTGACACTGCGGGCCGGGCAGGCGCAGGCCACATCCAGATGACAAGGACTGAGGATAGCGCTGAATGCGCCGTCTATCTAATGGATATAGTGCAGAGCCACGCACGATAAAAACAGAAGGATAAAGGACAGGATGCCTGAGGCTGGCATAACGGATGCGCTTTGTTTAGAACACATTACTTATGCCTATGCGGCACAAACATCAGCGGTGCGACCAGTACTGCATGATGTCTCATTGTCTATCCCCAAAGGGCAATCCTGCGCGATTGTCGGTGCATCGGGGTCGGGTAAAAGCACCTTATTGAACATCGCTGGTTTGCTGGATAGACCCACTTCCGGCCGCCTGTGGCTGGCAGGTTATGAAATGACGCAGGCGAGCGCCGACGAGCGGGCTGTGATGCGTAATCAGGCCATCGGCTTTGTGTTTCAGAGCTTCAACCTGCTGCCCCGGCTGAATATTCTGGACAACGTGGCATTGCCGCTGTGTTACCGGGGCATACCCTCCCATTCAGCCAGACAAAGAGCCCGGCACCAACTGGTGCGCGTCGGGTTGGCTGACCATCTTCATCATCGCCCTGCCAGTCTGTCTGGTGGGCAACGTCAGCGTGTTGCTATTGCCCGTGCGCTAGTGGGGGAACCGGCGCTGCTGTTGGCGGATGAACCTACCGGTAATCTCGATAGCGAAACCGCACGCGACATTATCGATTTGCTACTTACCCTGAATCGTGATCAGGCGGTGACACTGGTAATCGTGACACACGATAGGGCGATTGCCGGGCGCATGCAGCGGTGCATTCAGGTTCAGGATGGCCGGGTATGGGAGCGACCTCATGCGTGAGATGGTGCCTGTGGCTTACGGGCCTTCACTGCGCCAGCGATTAATAGAACCGCTTGAGAGCCTGCGGATGCTGGGACGCCGTGCGGTGCTGGCGTTGTTAGGGATTGCTATGGGGTGTGGAGCCGTGGTGGCGTTGATCAATGTTGGCTATAACGCCGAGGCACAGGCAATGTCGGTATTCAGGAATATGGGCAGCGATCTGCTAGTGGCGAATATTCAGCTACCGGCCGGTAATCCGACACGAGGCTACACACCGGAAATACTGGATATCGCCGCGCTGTATCAGGTGATACCCGATATCCTGGGGGCCTCTGCGCTGACGATGACAGCGGTTGAAGCCCGCGTACAGGGGCGATCGTTCAATACGGTGGTGGTTGGGGTAAATCCTGCCATATCACAGGTGCTGGGCTTACAAACGGCGCAAGGTCGTTTTCTGAGTCAGTATGATGCTCGCAGTACTTACGCTGTGTTTGGCGCTCATATCGCGGCTGAACTGCTCGCGAAAGGCATTTCCGTCACGCCCGGTGAGAGAGTGCAATTGGGCGATTATCTGTTTCAGGTGGTGGGGATCCTGCAACCCCGGGAGCAGAATCCGATGGTGGTGGTGTCGGTTGATGACAGCATTTTAGTGCCAGGAGAGAGTATGCGTCGTCTGGTTCCCTCGCCGCAAATCAATATGTTACTGGCCCGTAGCCATAGTAGCGATACGCTGGAACGCATCGCACCGCAACTACACGACTGGCTGCTGAGCGCACTGCCGGGTCGTCAGATAGAGGTACAAATACCCCAACAATTATTGTCGGGCATTGCGCAACAGTCGCGCATGTTTTCCTGGTTGCTGGCAGGTTTGGGGGGGATTTCTCTGCTGGCAGGCGGCGTTGGCGTGATGAACGTGATGCTGATGAATGTCTCGGAACGGCGGCGTGAGATTGGTGTGCGTGTGGCGCTGGGGGCGCGTTCCCGTGATATTGCCAGCCTGTTTCTGCTGGAGGCCATCGCACTGGCGGTGGTGGGCGCGTTGGTGGGGGCTGTCGGCGGCATTGGTGCAGCCTGGTTATTTGTGATGGTTTCCGACTGGGCGAACTTTGCCCTTTCCCCCCTCTCGTTGCCATTGGGAATAGGCAGTTCGGTGCTCACCGGCCTGTTTTTTGGTCTGAATCCGGCGTTGTCCGCGGCGCGCCTTCAACCGGTACAGGCATTACGCGATGAATAAGGTGCTGTTCTGCTTGTGGTTACTTGTGTTGTTCGGTGCGTGCGCCAGGGCGGATACGCGACTGACCCCCTCTCAGCCGACACGTTCCGGCGCGTCTTCACCGGCCACTGCCCGTGTGTCGCTCAATGAACAGACCATTGATCTGACACTCAGCGATGCCATCTATCTGGGATTACGCGATAACCGGGCTATCCGTAGTGCTTATCTGTACCGGGTGGCTCAAAAGTTCGATCTGCGTGTGGCTGAAGATCGTTTTACACCCAAGCTGGTGCTCAGCAGCAGCTATTTGTCGACCAGAAACCAGTCGGATCGCTATCGCCAGGGTAACCTGACGCCGACGTCAACCTTGCTCACACCTTATGGTACGCGTGTGAGTCTGGGGTGGGCGTACCGGCGTACTGACGCGAATGTGGCAGGCGTGTCGCGTAATGACGGGGTAAATCTTTCCGTTATCCAGCCACTGCTGCGCGGTGCAGGAAAAGATGTCGCCACTGCACCGGTGCGGCAGGCCCGGTTGGCTGAACAGATGAACCGGCTCAGCCTGAAATCTACGGTTTCACAGACCATTACCCAGATAATCACCGCCTATCGTGAGTTACTGCGCGCGCAGGAGCAGGTACAGATTGCGCGGGACGCGCTGGCGCGGGCCAGACAATTGGTTGAGGTTAACCGCGCCATGATAGCTGCCGGTCGTATGGCCGAGTTCGAGATAGTACAAACCGAGGCTGAAGTCGCCAATCAGGAACTGGGTTACGAAGATGCCCGTAATCAATTGGATACGACACGTCTGGCGTTGCTGCAATTGCTGGCTTTGAATCTGGATACGCCGATTGTAGCGACGGAGGCCATGCAGGCATCGCGCGTTGACGTGAATGCTGCGCAGGCGTTGAGTCAGGCCGAGTCATTGCAACCGGCTTATCTGAGCCATCTGATTGCCAGTGAGCAGGCGCAAATCAATCTGACGGTCGCACGTAATGACCAGTTGTGGGACGTATCGCTGGTCGGTGGGACTAACCAGGTTAATGACCGCAATACACAGAGCGGTAATGCGCGGACATGGGAAAACTATGTTGGCGTTCAGGTGGATATTCCAATCGGCGATCTGAGCCGTCGGCAAGCCGAAGTGCAGGCGCAAGTCGGGGTGCGTGATCAGGCGCTGCAACTGGCTGAAGCCCGCCAGCAGCTTGAGCGTGATGTGACCAATGCGGTTCGGGATATTGGTGTGCGATGGCGGCAGTTTGAAATAGCGCAGCGTGCCCGTGACTTATCGCGCCGCAAGCTGGACATTGAGCGAGAAAAACTCGCGGTCGGCCGTTCCAGTAACTTTCAGGTGCTGAGTTTTGAAAACGATCTGCGCAATGCGGAAAATGCGCGGCTTAATGCCCTGATAGGTTATATGAATGCTCAGGCGGTACTGGATGAAGCACTGGGGACGACGCTGGAAAGTTGGGATATCGCGCTGAATGATTAATATCAAGACACGAAAACAACGTTTACTGGTGCTGGGCACGGTCGTATTGGTTCTGCTGGTCGCCGGGCTGTCTTTTCGCCATGCCGATACCGGGGCTGCCGATAGCGTACCGGCGCAATGGGTGCGTATTGAACCGCAGCGTCTGGAAAACCAACTGGGTCTGGTAGGGCAAATTCAGGCGGCGACCAGGGTAACGCTGGCGGCCCCCTTTGAAGGCGTTGTCCGTGATGTGCGGGTACGAGAAGGCCAGTCGGTTGTCAGGGATCAAATCCTGCTTTCCCTCGATCCTGCCTTGCTTGAAATCCAGATGCGTCAGGCTCAGGCCGATGTCCTCAAGGCTCAGCGTGAGGTACAGCAATACCGCCAATGGGAAAAAGGGGCTGAGGTTTCTCGTGCACGGCGTGCTGTAGCGAATGCCAGACAAGAATTGATCAATACCGAAGCCAGTTTACGCGATACGCAAACGCTGTTTGCGCGCGGTATTGTGGCGCGAATGGAAGTGGATGCGCTCACGCAACAAGTACGCACGCAGCGTCAGGAACTGCTTGCGGCACAGGAAGAACTTGCCACGGTGTTAGCACGCGGGCAAGGTGAGGAACGTAAGATTGCCGAGATGGAGCTGCTCAATGCACAGGCGCGTTATCAGGCGCTGGAAGTGATGTACGCGCACCGGGATATCACCGCACCGGTCGCGGGTTTTATTGTCCGTCCCACCACACCGGAAAACAGCCGACCGATAATGGTGCAGCCCGGTGTTCAGGTGGCGCAGGGAACGCCGCTACTGACGCTGATTGGACAGGATCGTTTCCAGGTACTCGCGCGCGTGGAGGAAACCGACTTGCACTTGTTGCAGGAAGGCATGCCGGTACAAATCACCGGGGACGGTTTTGCCGGTCAGGAACTGGTCGGGCACATTGCGTCTATCGCCGTTCAGGGTAGCGAAACGGATGTGCAGAGCGCCGGGGCGCGCTACGACATCGTGGTTTCGGTCGATAGCGCGTTGTCGGACTTTACTCCCCCCATTCGCCTCGGGATGAGTGCGCGGCTGGCGGTTATCTTGTATCGCACTGAGCAGGGCATGGCCGTTGCGCCAGAGGCGATACAGACTGATGAACACGGCCAGCCCTACGTGTTTTACCGCCCGGCACCGGATGCACCGGTTTCCAGAGTGCCTGTCACGCCCGGTCGGTCTGT
The DNA here is from genome assembly GCF_009372235.1 of Dickeya oryzae. Taxonomy (GTDB): domain Bacteria; phylum Pseudomonadota; class Gammaproteobacteria; order Enterobacterales; family Enterobacteriaceae; genus Dickeya; species Dickeya oryzae. The sequence continues at coordinate 199,276 of NZ_ML762924.1, forward strand.
GGTGCAGGGGGTGGAGGTGCAAGGTCTGCAAGCCGGTTACGTTCAGGTGTTTTCCCGATAAATCCCCACCACGGCGTCCTCGCCGACATACCCGTAGCCGCGGTACATGCCTTCGCTGTTGAACGGCAGTGCGATATTGCCCTGATAGTCAACGGCGATAAGCCCGCCGCTACCGCCCAGCGCCAGCACTTTTTCCATCACGACTTTATCGGCGGCTTGCGACAGCGGCAGGTTGGCGTATTCCATCAGCGCGGAGACATCATAGGCGGCGACGGTACGCATGAATACCTCGCCGGTGCCAGTGCAGGAGACCGCGACGGTGCGGTTGTTGGCGTAGCAGCCAGCGCCAATGATGGGTGAGTCGCCGACACGTCCGGCACGCTTGTTGGTCATGCCGCCGGTGGACGTGGCGGCCGCCAGATTTCCGGCTGCGTCCAGCGCAACGGCACCCACTGTGCCGAATTTGCGATCCGGATCGAGCGGATCAGTGCCCTGCGTTTGGCGTTCGCCGTCGTGATCCAGCAGGATCTTGTCATTACCTGCCTGCGCTTTTAGCAACTGCTGATAGCGTTCGTCGGTGGAGAAAAAATCTGGTTCGACCATCTCCAGCCCTTGCTCACGGGCGAAGGTTTCTGCGCCTTCTGCCGTGAACATCACGTGCGGGCTGCGTTCCAGCACGGTGCGAGCAGCCAGAATCGGGTTGCGGATATGGTTTACCCCGGCAATGGCGCCAGCATCCAGCGAGCGGCCATCCATAATACTGGCGTCCAGTTCGTGGGTGCCACGGTGGGTAAACACGGCACCTTTGCCAGCATTGAACAACGGGCACTCTTCCAGCAGACGTACGGCTTCGGTGACCGCATCCAGCGCGCTGCCGTTGGTAGCCAGAATCTCCTGCCCTCGGGTGACAATCGCCTGCAACGCGGCGCGATAGCGCTGTTCTTTTTCACTGTCCATCGCCGTGCGGCTCAGCGCGCCTGCGCCGCCATGAATCACAATGACCGGTTTCATCGTATCTCCGTTATTCACAAGACTGGGGCGGTTAACAAACCGCCATGTTGTTTTATTACAGGCGAAGCCATGTCAGAACTGTGGCGCGTTTCGTGCGTAATGACCTCGGGTTCCTTTGCGGAATCATCGCACGCCCGACAAGGAGAGGCTCAAGTGCCGCCTCTCCTTGACCACTGGCTGGTGGCTAAACTGTGCCGCTGGCGCGGTACCTTCGGCGTTTGCCTTCGCTATTCGGGCCGCCCGTGACGCGGTTACTCGCCCCATCCCTGGGGCTCGCCCTGCGGGCCAGCGTAAACGCTGTTCAAAAACGCTCCTGGCGTTTTTGTCAGACGCGGCACGGGCTTTCGCCGCGTCCTGCGGCTCACCCGGCGAAGTCACCCACCTCAGCACAGTTTTGACGCCGGAAAAACCCACGTTCCTATACTTAGAGGTTTGTCAGCAGTCTGAATATTGCTCAGTTCTGCGTGGTTGCCAGATAGGAAAAGGCACCCAGCAAGCTGACGATCGGCGCGATGGTGGGTGACTGGTAACCCACGGTGATGGCATCTTTGCGAACAACGCCTGGGATCAGGCAGAACAGGTCTGCCAGTACCGGTTTGGCGACCATCAGTTCCAGCTCATACGGTGGCTGCAAACGGGTGGTGGTTTCTTTATGCGCTTTTTGCACCGCCTGGGTTGCTGCCAGCCGGATAGCGTTGCGGGCGGCCTCCGGGCTGAGCGATTCTGCCGCGGTCTGGGAAATGGCGCGTTTCACGCAGGCATAATCGGCTGCCGGGTAGTAACGCGTGATCCAGCTTTGCAGTGTGTCGTCGCCGCTGACCAGCCACAACGGGGTGTTCAGTTCCGCACCTGCCGCCGCGTAGATATCGCTTTCGCCCATCACTTCGCCGTTGATTCGCACCCGATAAAACGCCCGGCCGTTAATGGTGTGCGCCAGTACGCCGTGCTCACCGGCAGCGCTGTGGTAACCGATGAACATCAAACCATCGAATTGCTGCTGTTGCAGCCCTTCCACCATCGACAAACCGCGTGGTTTGCCCTGCACCAGACGGGCGCGCGGGTCGATGTTTTCAGCGCGCAGGTTGGTCATGGCGGCATGACTGTCGGCCACCACCACCTCGCTGGCACCACCGGCGAACGCGCCTTCGATGGCAGCGTTCACTTCCTGTTCCATCAACCCGCGTGCTATCTGGTGTTCCGGTGTGCCGGGGCTGCACTGTTCCGGTCGCATCACGCCCGCGATGCCTTCGATATCCGCAGAAATAAATACTTTCATGTCAGCGTCCTTATCGCCTGTTCTCAGGCGGTTATGCGAAATCTTGTGCCAGACGGTCCAGTACCTGAGTCAGGGCCGGGCGATGGTGGCCGCGAAAACCGGTGACGGCCTCGGCCTGTAACAACGCATCCAGCACCGCGTGTTCGGTGGCGTCGGCCGCGGCATTCAGTAGCGGCTCCAGTTGCGCGTCTTCCGGTGGCTGCGGTGTGGGTTGGGTGGAAAAGGCTACCGCGATATCGCCGGAGCCGTGACCCCAATAGCTGCCGAGCCGACCGAGCCCGGCACCCGCACGGCGGGCGATGCGGGTCAACTGACGGGCATCAAGCGCGGCGTCAGTCGCCATAATAATGATGATGGAACCGGCATCCTGCTGCGGTGTCAGTTCCGGCAGCAGAGGCGCAATGGCGTCGCCAACCTGCACGCCGTCGAGCGTCAAGGCGGGCAGGGTACCGAAATTGGCCAGCACCAGTACCCCGAGGGTGGCGTCCAGTTCCGCAATCTGCCGCGAGGCGGTGCCGATGCCGCCTTTGAGCGCGAAGCAGCTCATACCGCGCCCGGCACCCACGCTGCCACGAGCGAAATCTGCCGTGGCGCTATCCAACGCGGTGCGCGCCATCGTTTCGGTGACGGCCAGCGCCTGAATATCATTGAGCCAGCCGTCGTTGCACTCCAGCGCCAGCGGATTGACGGTCGGCAGACTGCGGCCCAGTTCGGGATTGCGGCCAATCGCGTCGCGCACCAGCGTGGTGAAGAGTGTGCCGACTGACAGGGTGTTACTGAGCAGGATGGGGGTTTGTAATTGTCCCAGTTCTTCAATCTGCACCAGCCCTACCGGTTTAGCGAAACCGTTGAGCACCGCCGCACCGCAGGGCAGCGGTTGTATAAACAGGTTATCGCTGTTTGGCACAATGGCGGTCACGCCAGTCTGAACCTCGCCTTCGGCCAGCGTAGCATGGCCGACCCGCACGCCGGGTACGTCGCTCAGGCGGTTATGCGGGCCGCAGGGCAGGCGCGGTGTGCCGAGTTGTCGTTCTGTCCGCCAGCGTTGCAGCAGCGGTAGCAGTTGCGCCTGTTGATAAGGTGTCATGATCGGTTCGCTCAGCTTTTCAGTTTCGGGTCCAGCGTATCGCGCAGCGCATCGCCCAGCAGGTTAAAGGCCAGCACGGTGCAGAAAATCGCTAAACCGGGGAAGACGCTGACGTGCCACTGGCCTGCCATCATCATGCTACGGCTCATCGCCAGAATGTTACCCCATTCAGGCACATCCGGTTCCGGCCCCAGGCCGATGAAACTCAGCCCGGCAGCGGTCAGAATACTGGTACCGATACGCATGGTGAAATACACAATCACGTTCGGCAAGGTACCCGGCAGGATATGGCGCAACAGAATGACCCGGTCCGGCGCACCAGCGCAGCGAACGGCTTCAACGTAGGCTGCTTGTTTGAGTGAGAGCGTGGAGGCGCGCACAATGCGGGCGAACACCGGCACGCTGAACACCGCTACCGCGATAATCACGTTATTCAGGCCGGGGCCGAGGATAGCCACCACGGCAATCGCCAGCAACATGCCAGGGAACGCGAACAGCACGTCGCAGCCGCGCATGATCAGCATGTCGATAGTGCGGCCATAGTAGCCCGCCAGCAAGCCAAGGGCGATGCCTACCACCATACCCAGCGTGACGGAGACAATCCCGATGTACAGCGAAATGCGTGCGCCGTAAATGATGCGGCTCATCACATCGCGGCCCAGATCGTCGGTGCCCATCCAATGGCTGGCGGAAGGCGACGCGCCAAGTGCCATCCAGTCTGGCTCCATCGGGTTCCAGGGAGCCAGCCAGGGGGCGAACACCGCCACCAGCACCAGCAGTAACACAAAACCGCCGGAGGCCAGCGCCATCGGGTTGCGGATGAACGCATGCAGAAAATCGCGCCACGGTGAACGAATCGTACTGTCGTTCAGGGCGGAGGAGGGTGCCACGATCGGCTCTTGAGAGGTGTTCATCGCAGCTCCTAACGCAGACGAATGGCCGGGTTCACCACTGCGTACAGCAGGTCGACCAGCAGGTTGATCAGGATAAATTCAAATACGAACAGCATCACCAGTGCCTGAATCACCGGCTGATCCTGGCTCTTGATGGATTCAATCAACAGCCAGCCGAGCCCCGGCCAGTTGAACACGCTTTCCACCACAATCGAACCACCCAGCAGAAAGCCGAACTGCAACCCGAGCATGGTGATAACCGGGATCAGCGCGTTACGCATCACGTGTTTCCAGACAATCAGCCGCTGGCGCAGCCCTTTGGCACGGGCGGTACGTACGTAGTCTTCCTGCATCACTTCCAGAAACGCCGAGCGGGTGAAGCGCGCCATCACCGCCGCGACCGACGCGCCCAACGTTAGCGCGGGCAGAATAATGTCGGCCGGTTTGTTGAAGCCGCTGACCGAGAAAAGGCCGAACGGCATGGCGACAAACTGAATTAGCAACAGGCCGAGCCAGAACGGCGGCATCGAAATGCCGCCTACCGCCAGACTCATCAAAGACCAGTCCTGCCATTTGCCCCGTTTAAGCGCGGCAAACACGCCGATCAGCAGGCCGAGGATTACCGACCAGACGAAACCGGCCAGCGCCAGCCACAGCGTTGGCAGGAAACTTTTTTTGATGACACTCAGCACCGGCTGTTGGGTACGGTAGGTGACGCCAAGGTCACCGTGAACCAACCCGGTCAGCCAGTGGAGGTACTGCTGCGGCAGTGGATCGTTCAACCCTAAATGCTCACGGGCGGCTTCCACCGCCTCAATGGGAGCGTCAGGGCCGGCATAGATCCGTGCCGGGTCGCCCGGTAACAGTTTGATAAAACCGAACACCAACAGGGAGATCACCAGCAAGACCGGGATCATTTCCAGCAAACGTCGGACGATATAAGCAAACATGGTGATCCCCTGTGCGATTACTTGAACTCAGCCTGATCGAAAATCAGAGAACCGTCCGCCAGCATGTAAACGCCAGACAGATTTTTCACTTTACCGACCAGGTTGTCCGGTACACCCAGGAACACCACCGGCGCGTCTTTCCAGATCAGTTTCTGGGCATCGGCATACGCGGCAGCACGTTTGCTGTTATCTGAGGTAGCCAGACCGGCGACGATAGCTTTGTCCACATCCGGGTTACTGTAGTAAGACACGTTATAGGCTTTCGGCACCCAGGATTCTGTCGCGAACAGCGGACGCAGCGCCCAGTCGGCATCGCCGGTAGACGGTGACCAGCCACCGTAGTACAAGTCGAATTCAGCCTGTTTCGGGTCTTTCACGCCGAACAGTTTTTCGTTGCGGGTACCGGAGTCCATCGGGGTCACGGTGACTTTGATGCCGACCTGCTCAAGCTGCTGTTTGAAGAACTGCGCACTGCGAATGTAGTCGGTACGGTTGGTGGTCCACAGTTTCAGTTCCAGCCCTTTTTCGTAACCGGCTTCTTTTAACAGTTCCTTCGCTTTCGCAGGGCTGTAGGTATAGTTCGGCTCGCTCTGGCTGGAGAAGAACTGCACGCGCGGTGCCATGGCGGAGGCGGCAGGCAGACCCATACCGGCGAAACCCACTCTCAGCCACATAGTCCGGTTGATGGCATAGTTCAGCGCCTGGCGTACCCGCACGTCACTCAGCGGGCCGTGTTGGGTGTTGATAGCCATATAGAACAGATAGATGCTGGGGTCACGCTGGATAGCCAGCTTGGTGTCATCTTCAACGGTTTTCACCAGGTCGGACGGCAGCGGGTAGATAGCGTCAGACTGGCCGGATTTCAAGGCAGCGACGCGGGTGGCGTCTTCCGGCGACGGGTAGAAGGTCACGTTATCCACTTTCGGCCAGCCTTTCTGCCAGTAGTTGTCGTATTTGGTCAGTTTGACGTCTTTGCCCTGCTGCCATTCGACAAACTTGAACGGACCGGTACCGACCGGGTGTACGCGCAACTGGGTTTCATCCGGGTACTGTTGCAACGCGGCCGGGCTGTGCATCACCGCAGACGGATGCGCCAGGGTGTTGATAAATGCACCGAAGGATTTATTCAGCTCGATTTTGACCTGTGTCGGCGATACGACCGTCACACTCTTGATCATATTAAACAGGCTGTTGCGCTTGAGCCCTTTGCTCTGGTCGGCCAGACGGTCAAGGTTAGCTTTGACTGCATCCGCGTTGAACGGTGTACCGTCCTGAAAGGTCACGCCCTCGCGCAGCGTGATGGTGTATTCGGTCGCATCGGCGTTGCCGGTGTAACCGGTTGCCAGTTGCGGTACCAGCTTCATCTGGTCATCGAACTGGAACAGACGCTCAAAGATCCCGCTCTGGATGGAGTAACTCAGGGTATCCGAGGTGTCGTGCGGATCCAGCCCGGTGATGTCAGCGTACATGGAAATGCGCAGATCCTGAGCCTGGGCGGCAGCGGCGGCTAAACACAATGACAGCCCAAGTGCGACAGCGGAACGACGTGAAGTTACTGCGGGTAGTAACGATTTCATGGTGTCTCCTGTAAATGGTTTGTGTTGCTGGTTGTTGTGCTGCTTTCTATTATTGTTTGTTTTTATTACTGTTTAATTTTCACCGTGGTCAGTACGTTGCCGACGTGGTGACTGCTCTCAGGCAGTTAGGGTGTCCCTGGTGTTGGACGGTGCTACGGTTTACGACTGACGAGCAATAATGTCTTACGGTCAATAACGTCTTACGGTCAATAACGTCAGGCCCCTGTTGATGGCGACCCGAACCCGGCTTCGCTGACCCAATGGTGCGGGGCGACTTCGCGGTAGCGGGCTTTTTCCACCACCTCGTTCGCTTTACGCAACGGTGAGGGAATTTCGCTGTCGTCCAGTTCACGGGTATAGCGACGGTCAGGGTCGGCGATCGGTACCGAGGCCAGCAGACGCCGGGTGTACGGATGCTGCGGGTTGTTGAACACCGACTGACGCGGGCCGATTTCCACTATTTGACCGAGGTACATCACGGCCACGCGGTTGGCGATGCGTTCCACCACCGCCATGTCATGGGAGATGAAAATCCATGACACGCCGGTCTTCTGTTGTAAGTCCATCATCAGGTTGACCACCTGTGCCTGAATCGACACATCGAGCGCCGACACAGCCTCGTCAGCAATGATCACCTGAGGGTGCAGCGCCATCGCACGGGCAATGGCGATACGTTGACGCTGGCCGCCGGAAAATTCGTGCGGATAGCGCTGTGCGTGTTCCGGTTGCAGGCCGACGCTTTTCAGTAGCGCCTGCACCTGCGGGGTGGCGTCTTCCAGCGACTTCACCAGCCCGTGCAGCAGCAGCGGCTCGGCAATGGTGAAACCTACCGTCAGACGGGGGTTGAGCGAGGCGTAAGGGTCCTGAAACACCATCTGCATTTTGCGGCGCAACGGCTGGAAGTCGCGGTCATGTAAACCGGCAATCTCCTGACCGTCGAACAACAGGCTATCCGTCTGGCTTTCCACCAGACGCAGCAGCGCCCGCCCGGTGGTGGATTTACCACAGCCGGACTCGCCGACGATCGCCAGCGTTTCCCCCGGCCAGACGGCGAAATCAATTTGCTCTACCGCATGTACCCGGTGGGTGACGGAAGAGAAAATGCCGCTGCGGATGGGGTAGTACACTTTCAGGCCACGAATATCGAGCAACGGCGGAGCGTCATAACGCGCGGTCATGTGATCCGGTTCCGCCGTCGCGTTTTGCTGCCCCAGCAATGGGAAGCGCCTGGGCCAGGCGCTGTCGCGCATATCGCCCAGTCGCGGTACTGCCGCCAGCAGTGCCTTGGTGTAGTCGTGCTGCGGACGATTGAAGATATCCTCGACCCGGCCTTGTTCCACCACCTCACCGCGATACATCACCACCACGCGGTCCGCGATTTCCGCCACCACGCCCATGTCGTGGGTAATGAACAACACTGACATATTGCTCTGGCGTTGCAGGTTGCGCAGGATTTGCAGGATGCGTGCCTGTACCGTCACGTCCAGCGCGGTGGTGGGTTCGTCGGCGATCAGTAACTGTGGGTCGCAGACCAGCGCCTGGGCTATCATCACCCGCTGGCGCATCCCGCCGGACAGCGAATGCGGATAGCTGTTCATCACCCGGTCGATATCCGCGATCCGCACTTTGCGCAACAGTTCGCGTGCTTTGCTATCGGCGCTGGCCGTGTCGCACATGTGGTGGTCGAGCAAGGCCTCGGTGAGTTGATCACCCACTTTCAGCACCGGGTTGAGGGAGGTCATCGGCTCCTGAAAGATCATCGCCATATCGCGACCGCGCAGGCGGCGACGGGCATCGTCTTTCAGGCTCAGCAGGTCATGGCGGCGACCGGTGCTATCGGTAAAGCGAATGCCGCCACGTTCAATTCGGGCGGATGAGGCCAGCAGCCCCATGACCGTCAGCGACGTGACGGATTTGCCGGAGCCGCTCTCGCCGACCACGGCGACCACTTCCCCTTTGTTGAGGCTGAAGGATACGCCCTTGAGCGCCAGATGGGTGCCAGAGCGACCGCTGAAGCTAACGCTCAGGTCGTCTATCTCCAGCACCGGCTGCGGTGTCGGGGCAGAGGCCGTCGCAGCAGGGATTGCGGTTAGGGTGGTATCCGTCATCGTCACTCCGGTAGGTTCTGTCACAGCCAGATGCGGCCAAGGTTATACGTCAGGTAAGGCGAGCTGTCGGCGGCCAGCCAAATCGGGCCATCCAGATCAACGTGTTCGGCCGCCAGCGCCACCGGCAGAGCGGCTTCCATCGCCAGCGAGGAGCCGAGCATGCAGCCAACCATGATGCGCAGGTCGTGCTGACGTGCCTGCGCCACCATCGACAGTGCTTCGGTCAGCCCGCCGCATTTGTCCAGCTTGATGTTGATCATCTCGTAGCGGTCGCACAGCGCGGCGATGTCACCCCGGTGGTGGCAGCTTTCATCGGCGCATACCGCGATCGCGTGTTCAAACGTCGCCAGCGCGCTGTCCTGTCCGGCAGGTAACGGCTGCTCGACCATCGCGATGCGATGAGCGGCTAACTGGCGCAGCAACGATTCCAGATCCAACCCGCTCCAGGCTTCATTGGCATCGACAATCAACGTGACATTGGGTGCCGCCTGACGGATTGCCGCCACTTTTTCCAGAATCTGATCCCGGTCGAGCTTGATCTTCAATAACAACGCGCCGCGCGATACCGCGTCTTTGGCGGCATTCGCCATATTTTCCAGTGTGTCTAGGCTCAGGGTCTCGGCGGTAATGATCGACTGCGGTGGTGCGATGGCGAGGTGCTGCCACAGCGTTTGCCGGGCAAGCGCGGCATTCAGTCGCCACAGGGCGCAGTCCAGGGCGTTGCGGGCCGATCCCGGCGGCAATGACTGTTGCAGTGCTTCCAGACTGATACCGTTTTCCACTGCCTGACGCACGGTTTCCAACTGGCGGGTGACGCTGTCGGCCGTTTCCTGATAGTGCGCGGTGGGCGTGCATTCCCCACGGCCAATAAAGCCACGCTCTTCCAGTGTGACCCGCACCACGGTGACGGCGGTACGGGTGCCGCGGGAGATGGCGAACGGACGGGCCAGCGGCAGCTCTACGGTTTCAATTTGCATCTGTCGCATCGGGTTATCCCTGAGTTTTCAGCAGCGTCGCAATGTCATCAATACCGAAGCGGATCGGGTCGGTGGCAGGAACACCGAAGCGTTCGCTCAGGCCACGGCAGTACTCATGCGCTTCCTGTTCGCCATAGTTGGAGGTGTTGATGGCGAAGCCCGCCAGTTGCACATCCGGGTTGGTTACACGGGCGGCGCGCAGGCAGGCATCCACACACTCATCCAGTTCCACCATCGGTTGATGCGGCAGATGGCGCATGTGCGGGCGACCCATTTCATGGCACATCACCAGCCAGTGTGGCTGAGCACCGTGGATAAGACCGGTGGTAACCCCAGCGTAGGACGGATGAAACAACGACCCCTGACCTTCAACGATGTCCCAGTGGTCATCGTCATTGGCAGGAGACAACGCTTCTGCCGCACCAGCGATAAAATCGGCGATCACGGCGTCAATGGCGATGCCGTCGCCCGCTACCAGCACCCCGGTTTGACCGGTGGCACGGAAATCCGCCTTCATTCCCTGTGCACGCATGGCGGCTTCCAGCGCCAGCGAGGTATACATTTTGCCAACCGAGCAGTCGGTACCGACGGTCAGTACGCGTTTACCGCTGCGTTTCTTACCACTGCCGACGGTTAATTCCGGGCGCATGTGGCGAATATCGAACAGCGCTACCTGATGCTGCTCTGCCAGCGCCTGTAAACCGGGGACATCAATCAGCCGCTGGTGCAGGCCATTGGCAATGTTCATACCGGCTTCGATGGCGGCACGCACGGTGTCCAGCCAGTGTGGTGGCAGAAAGCCACCGGCGTTGGCGGTACCCAGTACCAGCGTTTTAGCGCCACGTGCCACCGCGGTGGGGATATCCAGATCATCGAGCCCCAGAGACACCGTGCTGCCCGGCAGGCGTAACTGGCCTACACACTGTTCGGGGCGCCAGGTGTGAATACCGCGTGCCGTTTTCACCGCCAGCGGGTCGGTCACATCGCCAAGAAAAAGCAGGTAAGGTTGTGGAATCAGCATGATGTCTTATCCGTGGTTGCATAGTGATGACATGAGAGAAGATGTCTATGACTATTCCACGATGCTTTTTTTCTGACGAATGCTTGTTTATGGGTAGGGTATAACCTGATGTTATGGGGTTGTTTTTAATTAGTTATTTGTTATTTAATGATTTTTTCTTTCAAATACCCGCAAGGTATACCGGCGGGTTATGCCAATACAGGCAGATCAAAATCTTTTGTATTGACGGAAAACCCGTTGAGGGATCGTGTCTAGCCGATCATAAACCCCACCAACAGGCTCAATGCCGTGACTACCACCATCAGCATCAGCGATTGCATCATCCGTATGGATTGCCGGGTACAAGGGTGACCATGGCGCTGCAGAGCGCGCAATCGCAGACGCGACCAGATATACGTGACCAGCGCCATCACCAGCAGGAACAACCCGGTGGCCAGCATCAGCGGCTCTGTCGTGATCGAACCGGCTTTGAGCAGTAAAAGGCTGTTGATCAGCAGTACAAAGGCGGTACGCGACCAGGCAAGCCGCGTGCGCTCCGGTTGCAGGCCAGGATCACGCGACGGGGTATCGGCAGGTGCGGTCATGGCGGTTACATCAGCAGGATAATCAGCGCCAGTGCCACTGACGTCAGGCTCACGACGCTGGCGACGGCGACGAGCAGACGGGTATACGGCAGCGCCTGCCCGGTACGCATCGCCCGCTCGTTATCGGCCCAGCGTTGGTAAGCCATCCACGCCAGCAGCGCCGCTGCCAGCGCCAGAAAGGCTGAAATACCGGCCCGGATGGTGGGTGACCCCAGCGTGGGGGCAAACTGGTCAATGGCGATGGCACCGGCCAGAAACGCCAGCGCGGTACGAATCCAGGCCAGAAAGGTGCGCTCGTTAGCCAGCGAAAAGCGATAATCCGGCGTTGTTCCCTGTTGCTGCCAGGGAATTTTCTTACCTGACGGCGTGGGTGAAGGTGGTGAAGAGACGGAATCACTCATGAACATCAGCAGCCTGCGGATAAATAATGCCGGTATTCTACATGGCTGACTGATGGCTCTCCAGACGATGGTACGGATGGCACCGGAAAAGTTGATGAAATTTTAATCGTGACTGGCGGTAGGCAGGGCAGGGGGAAGACCGTATAATGCGCGCCAGTTTAATGAACCTGCCCGGAGACGAGCCATGCGCCCAACAGGCCGAAGTGCCCAGCAAATTCGCCCTCTCACATTAACCCGTCATTACACCAAACATGCTGAAGGATCGGTATTGGTGGAGTTTGGCGATACCAAAGTGCTGTGCAATGCCACGGTAGAAGAAGGGGTTCCGCGTTTCCTGAAAGGTCAGGGACAAGGCTGGATTACCGCTGAATACGGTATGCTGCCGCGAGCTACCCATAGCCGTAACGCTCGTGAAGCGGCAAAAGGTAAACAAGGTGGCCGCACGCTGGAAATTCAGCGTCTGATCGCCCGCTCGCTACGTGCTGCCGTAGACCTGAACAAATTGGGTGAATTCACCATTACGCTGGACTGCGACGTGTTGCAGGCTGATGGCGGCACCCGTACGGCCTCCATCACCGGTGCCTGCGTGGCGCTGGCGGATGCGCTAAACGGTATGGTGGCCAGCGGTAAGCTGAAAGCCAGTCCGTTGAAAGGCATGGTGGCGGCGGTCTCGGTCGGGATTGTTAATGGTGAAGCGGTGTGTGACCTGGAATACGTGGAAGATTCCGCCGCAGAAACCGATATGAACGTCGTGATGACCGAAGATGGCCGCATGATAGAGGTGCAGGGCACCGCGGAAGGTGAGCCGTTCAGCCACGACGAATTGTTGTCGTTACTGGCGCTGGCGCGTCAGGGCATCGAAGATATTGTCAGAGCGCAGAAGGCCGCCCTGGCCGATTGATTGATTGTTAAAGCGACCCAGGTGGTCGCTTTTTTATGCCATCCATTTTTATGCTATGCAGTGGACGGTGGGAGCCCCACCGTCGTTACAGGAGAGGGAGTCATGAAAGCCTATCAGCGTCAGTTTATCGAATTCGCACTGAGCAAGCAGGTTCTGAAGTTCGGCGAATTTACCCTGAAATCCGGGCGCATCAGCCCTTATTTCTTTAATGCCGGGTTATTTAATACCGGGCGTGACCTGGCGTTGCTGGGGCGCTTTTACGCTGAAGCGCTGGTGGATGCCAATGTGGAGTTTGACGTGCTGTTTGGCCCGGCTTACAAGGGGATTCCGATTGCTACCACGACGGCGGTGGCGCTGGCGGAACACCATGACCGTGATGTGCCCTACTGCTTTAACCGTAAAGAAGCCAAGGATCATGGCGAAGGCGGCAATCTGGTCGGTAGCCCGCTGAAAGGCCGCATCATGCTGGTGGACGATGTGATTACCGCTGGTACGGCTATCCGCGAATCGATGGATATCATCGCCGCCCAAGGGGCAACGCTGGCAGGGGTGCTGATTGCGCTCGACCGGCAGGAGCGTGGTCGTGGCGACCTGTCCGCGATTCAGGAAGTGGAGCGCGACTATCAGTGCAATGTGACGTCCATCATCACGCTGGGCGACCTGATTAGCTGGCTGGCGGAAAAACCGGAAATGGCTGCGCATCTGGACGCGGTGAACGCTTACCGTGCGCAATTTGGCGTATAACCGGGCGGAAATGAAATAAGCGGCGTGGCGATGCGCCACGCGGTGCGTTTACTGAAGCTGGGCGGCCAGCAAGGGCCAGCGGGTTTCGAAATCCTGCGTGGGCAGGGTACGGAACTCGGAGCGGGTAAAGCGGGAAAGCATCCCTTCGCAGAACGCCAGTAACTGGCTTGCCAGCAACGTTTCGTCATGGCGAAACGCTTCACCGCCGCGTAGTTTGTGTTCGCGCAGTACCTGACGCAATTGCGATTCAATGCGGTCAAACAGTTGGTTGATGCGGCCCTGCAACCGGTCCTGTTCGAACATCAGCGCATGACCGGTGAGAATGCGCGTCAGACCGGGGTTTTTCTCGGCAAAGCCGAGGATCAGCAACAAAATGAGCCGTAGCCGATTAAAGGTGTCTTTTTCATCCTGCAGGATCAGGTTAATACGGGTGGTCAGGCTGTCTTCAATAAATTCGATCAGGCTGTCAAACATGCGTGTTTTGCTGGGAAAGTGCCGATAAAGAGCGGCTTCTGAAACGCCAACGGTGGCGGCCAGCTTAGCGGTAGTGATGCGTTGACTGCCATCGCTGGATTCCAGCATCTGCGCCAGTGCCTGCAGAATTTCCTCGCGACGGTTCCTTTTCGTATTTTCTTTCTCTGCCATGTCAGAAAAGACCCTTGATAAAAATGTGACGGACAAACACCAGATAGCGCCACAGTCGCATCAACGCTGTGGCTTTATAATTTTCCTGGGAGGCAGGGATAACGCGTATCAGTGGCGACCGGAATGGCCGAAACCACCTTCTCCCCGCTCGCTGTCGACGAAATCGTTAACCAGATTGAATTCGGCCTGTACTACCGGTACGAACACCATCTGGGCGATGCGCTCGCCGGGTTCAATGGTGAAAGACTGACTGCCACGGTTCCATACCGACACCATCAACTGCCCCTGATAGTCGGAATCGATAAGCCCCACCAGATTACCCAGCACCACACCGTGTTTGTGACCGAGGCCGGAGCGAGGCAGGATCACCGCCGCCAATGACGGGTCGGCGATATGGATAGCCAAACCGGTCGGTACCAGTGTGGTTTCGCCAGCGGCCAGCACGATAGCGCTGTCCAGACAGGCGCGTAAATCCAGCCCGGCAGAGCCTGGGGTCGCATAGGTTGGCAGCGGGAACTGTTGCCCGATACGCGTATCAAGAATTTTTACGTCGATTTTTTTCATCATAACGGCTGACAATCTCGTCAATTAACTGTTGGCCCAACAGGTGTTTGCTGCTGTGCGGCAGGCGTTTGTCCCCGCCCGGCCAGAAAAGGTGTAATGCATTATTTTCCGAGTTAAACCCTTGATCGGAAAGGGATACATCATTCGCGCAAATCAGATCCAGCTGTTTGCGGGCCAGCTTCTGGCGTGCGTATTCTTCCACATTACTGGTTTCGGCAGCAAACCCGATGACGTAAGGCCTGTTTTCGCTCATTGCCGCCACATCCGCGATAATATCTGGATTTTTGACCAGAGTGACATGGATTTCATCACCCTGCTTTTTGATCTTTTCGTCAGCGACGGTGTGTGCCCGGTAATCCGCCACGGCGGCGCACCCGATAACGATATGCTGCTGAGCAGCGCGTGACATCACTGCCTGATGCATATCCTGAGCACTGACAACATCGACACGGGTGACATGGTCTGGTGTCGGTAAATTGACCGGGCCAGCTATCAGCGTGACCTGCGCCCCGCGCGCGGCGGCAGCGGCGGCGATGGCAAAACCCATCTTCCCTGAGCTGTGATTGCTGATGAACCGTACCGGGTCCAGTGCTTCGCGCGTCGGCCCTGCCGTGACCATAACATTCAGGTGTTGCAGATCATTGACACGGGAAAAGTGTGCGTCGGCGTATGCCACAATGGTTAGTGGGTCAATCATGCGGCCTGGGCCGACATCACCGCACGCCTGGCTGCCGCTATCCGGACCCCAGATCAGCATGCCACGCGCTGCCAGCACGCCCAGATTGTGCTGTGTGGCCGCAGCGCGGAACATCTGCTGATTCATGGCGGGCGCAATGGCGATGGGCGCGGCGGTCGCCAGACAGACGGTGCTGAGCAGATCATTCGCCATACCCGCCGCCAGCCGGGCGATCAAATCCGCCGATGCCGGTGCCAGAATCACCAGGTCTGCCCATTTCCCCAGCTCAATGTGGCCCATCGCCGCCTCGGCAGCGGGATCCAGCAGATCGTCCGCCACCGGGTGGCCGGAGACCGCCTGCAGCGTCAGTGGCGTGATAAACGCGCCAGCGGCGGGTGTCATCACCACTCGCACCTCAGCGCCCCTCTCGCGCAGACGCCGCACCAGTTCCGGGCCTTTGTAGGCAGCGATACCGCCGCTGATGCCCAGTACGATATGTTTTCCCGCAAGCGATGCGCCGGAAAGCCCGTGCAGACTGGAAGAATCTGTCATCGTTATATCCGTTTTTCAGCCCAAAAGAGCCAGCATTTTATCATAGTGTTGGCAATCCATCGTGGTGATGATGGTATGCCCGGCGGCACGGTTTTCGTGATGCGATGTTACCGCCACGCTCACAAAGAGGGCGTGGCACAGACGAACAGGCATTATTGGCACTGTTTAAACGCGGGCAGGTGATTCTGTTGGGAAGCGTCGCGCAGCCGCTGGAAAACTAACGTGATGTCCTGATGAGAGCTGACGGCAGGCAGTAGTGTTTTGTCATATAACGCCTGATTAGCGATTTCTGCATCAACCCCCATTTTGCAGGCTTCCTTCAACGTCGCTGGTAGCGTGTTCTTCATTTCTGTACTGCCGGATAATGTGTTGGGCGGCACGGAAATACCATGATTTTGCAGCAACTGTGCTAACGCATGGGCGTGATTCTGCTCAGCCCGCATGATGTTATTAAAAGGGGCCACCTGACCAAACTTCTCGATGGCCGCGGCATAGAGCGCTTCGGTGTGATATTCATGGTAAAGCGCCGTCTGAAGTGCGTTTTTAGCCGCGTTATCCAACGGCTGCTGTGCATAAAGTGGGGTGATGGATAAGGTGACGAGTAATAGACAGGCTTTGCTAAGCAATTGGCTCTTCATCAAAAAAGATACTCCTGTGTGAGGTGTCACGATGATGCGTCAGTCACTTTTATCACTGCCGTGTGACGCAATAGCGTGAGCGGTATCTGGTTTATGAGGTTTTCTTCTGCTTGCAGAAATCATTGCGAGCGTTACCGCACTGGCGCAATACAGTTATCGAGCGCCGATTTCCCGCGTGGGATGATGGGGCCATTCTGAAAAGGAGTGGCTATGACATGGAATGACGGCGGCGCACCACGTGAGAAATTGATGTCCCTTGGCGTAGAGGCGCTCAGTGATGCTGAATTACTGGCGATTTTTTTGCGCACGGGCGTAGAAGGGATACACGTGATGGAACTGGCGCAGAATCTGTTAGCGCAGTTTGGTTCGTTGTATCGGTTGATGACGGCTGATTGGGCCGCGTTTAATGCGGTGCGAGGGGTCGGCATTTCCAAATATGCCCAATTGCAGGCGGTGGCGGAACTGGCTCGTCGGTTGTTTTCTTCGCATCTGGCGCGGGAGGATGCCATGCTGAATCCTGATGTCACGCAGCAATATCTGCAATTGCTGCTGGCTCATCAGGAGCGGGAAGTTTTTTTGGTCATGTTTCTGGATAATCAGCATCGGGTGATTTGTCACCAGGAGATGTTCGCGGGCACGATAAGCCGTGTGGAAGTGCATCCGCGTGAAATCGTGCGCGAAGCGCTCAAAGTCAATGCTGCCGCGCTGATTCTGGCGCACAATCATCCCTCTGGGCAGGCGGAGCCCAGTCAGGCCGATCGTTCCATTACCGAAAAAATCGTACAAGCCTGCCAGTTACTGGAGATTCGGGTGCTTGATCACCTGGTAATCGGGCGTGGCGAGTACGTTTCTTTTGCCGAGCGTGGGTGGCTTTAAGAGATATTTCCGCGATCCTGGGGGATCTTTAGTTGTTCGGGACTTGAGCGCATACGCTTCAGAGCGTATACTACGCCACCTTTGAGAATCTTGGGTGTGGCGTTAAGAGCCTATCTCAGCAGGTTTACCCTGATGACAGAGTCTTTTCAGTGAAGTTGCTGAGATGGGCTCTAGAGCCTGACGAGGCGGCCAACACCCTCTACGAAGCTCGAGCTGATTTGATTTTTGGAGAATAGACATGTCCCGAGTCTGCCAAGTTACTGGCAAGCGTCCGGTGACCGGTAATAACCGTTCCCACGCAATGAATGCGACTAAACGCCGTTTTCTGCCAAACCTGCATTCCCATCGTTTTTGGGTTGAAGGTGAGAAGCGTTTTGTAACGCTGCGCGTATCTGCTAAAGGTATGCGTGTTATCGACAAAAAGGGTATCGAAGCGGTTCTGGCCGATCTGCGTGCCCGTGGTGAAAAGTATTAAGGAACTGAATCATGGCTAAAGGTGTTCGCGAGAAGATCAAGCTGGTTTCTTCTGCTGGTACTGGTCACTACTATACCACTACGAAGAACAAACGTACTAAGCCGGAAAAACTGGAACTGAAAAAGTTCGATCCAGTTGTCCGTCAGCACGTTATCTACAAAGAAGCTAAAATCAAGTAATTTTAGTGGATCTGAAAAACCCGGCTTTGGCCGGGTTTTTTTTCGCTTGAGCAAAGCAGGGCTGGAGTAGCATCTTAGTTCCCTCTGTCATTTCTTATCGTTTACACCATTTCCCGTCAGTCATTTCGCAGGAGGACGCATGCCTGAATTACCCGAGGTGGAAACCAGTCGTCGGGGCATTTCGCCCTGGCTGGTCGGCCGTACCATTTTGTATGCTGAGGTGCGCAACGCACGTCTGCGCTGGCCGGTCTCTCCTGAAATTCTGTCGCTGAGCGATACGCCGGTGTTGAGTGTGCAGCGCCGCGCCAAATATCTGCTGCTTGAGTTACCGACGGGGTGGATCATCATCCATTTGGGGATGTCCGGTAGTCTACGGGTGCTGCCCGAATACAGTGAACCGGATAAGCATGACCATGTCGATTTGGTGATGGATAGCGGCAAAGTGCTGCGTTATACCGATCCACGCCGTTTCGGTGCCTGGTTATGGTGTGACGATCTGGCAAACAGTTCTGTGTTGGCGCATTTGGG
This sequence comes from Dickeya oryzae, assembly GCF_009372235.1. Lineage (GTDB taxonomy): Bacteria > Pseudomonadota > Gammaproteobacteria > Enterobacterales > Enterobacteriaceae > Dickeya > Dickeya oryzae. The sequence goes on from NZ_ML762924.1 coordinate 217,939, forward strand.
GCCGGAACCATTGAGCGATGACTTTTCAGGTGACTATCTGTTTAGCCGCAGCCATGGCCGTAAAACGCCAATCAAGCTGTGGATTATGGATAACAAACTGGTGGTGGGGGTTGGCAACATCTATGCCAGTGAGTCGCTGTTTAATGCCGGTATTCTGCCGGAGCGGCCTGCCGGTTCCCTGTCGCAGCAAGAAGCGCATCAGTTGGTGCAGTCCATCAAGCAGGTATTGCAGCGCTCCATTGAACAGGGCGGGACCACGCTGCGTGATTTCTTGCAGTCTGATGGGAAACCGGGTTACTTCGCGCAGGAGTTACAGGTTTATGGCCGCCATGGCAAGCCTTGCCATCACTGCGGCACATTGATCGACAGCATTAAGCAGGGACAGCGTAGCACCTTTTTTTGCAAGCGGTGCCAGCGTTAGGAGCCGACTTCTAACATCTAACAGTTGATGTCGGCGGCTTTCTGCAGCCGGGATGTATTATCCCTTTAGGCTAATTTTTCCTGTAGAGCGGCAGCGATAGGAGGCGGTAAAAAGTGTGATACATCGCCGCCGTGACGCGCGACTTCTTTCACCAGTGATGATGAAATGAAAGACCACTGCTCTGATGGCATCAGGAATACGCTTTCCAGGGTCGGCATCAGGTGGTGGTTCATTTTGGCTAATTGCAGCTCGTATTCAAAATCAGAAACGGCGCGCAGCCCCCTCACCAGAATGGTCGCTTTCCGCTGCCGGGCGAATGTGGCCATCAGGTCGGTAAACCCCTCGACTTCCACATTCGGCAGATGTTGCGTGGCTTCTTTCGCCAGCGCGACGCGTTCTTCCAGTGTAAACAGCGTGTTTTTGCTGGGACTGGCGGCAATCGCCAGAATCAGGTGATCAAACATGCTGGTCGCACGCGTCAGCAGATCCAGATGGCCGTTGGTCATCGGGTCAAATGTACCGGGGTAGATAGCTCTAGTCTTCATGGTGCAGGTGCTCCTGGCGAGTCTCCCGCCGGTTATTTAAAGCCCATAGTCCAGTATATTTGTTAAACGTGTACTGCGCATTCACGATAGCCAGTAGCCACCCTTGTTTTCCGTCGAGGAAACCGGCGCGCAATAGCCAGGTTTTGATGAAAGCGCCAAGGGTGTGCAATACGATCGCGGCGAAGCCGCAGCGCTTGCCCTGCAGGAAACGCTCGTTGGCCCAGCTTTCTGCATAAGCGAGCTGTTTTTTCTGAAAGCTGAACAAGTCGCGGCAGGTAAGGTGTTTCAGATCCCCGTCCAGAGAAACCACCCGTGCTGTGCCATGATCAAGGGATTCATGCACGGCATTATTGTTGTAGTGGTAACGCTTGGGGTAGAGACGAATGACCTCATCGGGATACCAGCCGCTGTGACGCATGAAACGCCCCAGAAACAGGTTTCGACGGGCACAACGGTAGACGACATCGCTCTCTGGGGATTCGAGTACCGCGTCGATGGCGTGCCGTAGCGCGGGTGTGACCCGCTCGTCGGTATCAATCATGAAGATATAATCGCCGCTGGCATACTGCTGCGCCAGCTGGCGCTGCTTGCCAAAGCCAGGCCAGTCGGTGTTCTGATAGACCTGCGCGCCATGGCGACGGGCGATATCCAGCGTGTCGTCACTGCTGCCGGAGTCCAGCACAATAATTTCATCAGCCCAGGCCACCGACGCCAGACAGTCAGGCAGCAATTCCGCTGCGTTATGGCTGATAAGAACGACGGAAAGACGTTTTCGGCTCATTACTGGCTCCGTGGCGGCAGATAGGGCTCCAGCAGGGTCAACAGGCTTTGCAGTGCGCCCTGATTTTTATGCAGTACATCCACCGCGTGGTGACCGTGGTAACGGCGATAGTCGTCATCCGACAGCAACGTGGTGACCTGTTCCACCAGTGAAGCGGTATCCTGCACGGTGATCAACCCATCGGATTGCTGTAAGCGGGCGCAGATATCCTTGAAGTTGAACGTGTGCGGCCCCATCAACACCGGTATGGCGTGTGCGGCAGGTTCCAGCGGGTTATGTCCGCCCCGTTCAATCAGGCTGCCACCGACAAACGCCAGATCAGCGATGCCGTACAGCAGCATCAATTCGCCCATGGTATCGCCAATCACCACATGTGATGAGGCAGGGGGAACCGTACCGGCGCTACGCAGGGTATATTCCAGTCCGGCCTTACGGACGATGGTTTTGGCATCGTCAAAGCGATCAGGATGGCGCGGCACCAGGATCAGCAATAGCGAGGGAAACGCTTTCAGCAATTCGGTGTGGGCATCGACGATAATCTTTTCTTCGCCTTCGTGAGTACTGGCGGCAATCCACACCGGGCGCTGGGGTGCCCATTGACGACGCAACGTGACGGCGCGGGCGGCCAGTTCCGGCGTAACAGAAATATCGAATTTCAGGCTGCCGGTCACATTGAGCTGCGAGCGTTTCAGTCCCAGATTGATAAAGCGCTCACCATCTTCCTCATTTTGCACCGCGATGAGGGTAATACGGCGCAGTAGAGTGCGCATAAAGCGGCCGAGTTTGCGATAACCGTTGGCGGAGCGCTCGGACAGGCGGGCATTGGCGATGATAAGCGGGATTTCGCGCTGGTGCAGCGCCGTTATCAGGTTCGGCCACAGCTCGGTTTCCATGATGATGACCAGACTCGGTTTGACATGATCAAGAAAACGCGACATCGCACCCGGCAGGTCGTAAGGCAGGTAAACGTGGTAAACATCTTTGCCGAATGCGGATAACGCACGCTCGGAACCTGTCGGCGTCATGGTGGTGACGGTAATCGGTAATGACGGGTAGCGATGGCGTAAGGCGCGGACCAACGGTACTGCTGCTAACGTTTCTCCGACAGAAACGGAGTGCAACAGTATGCCTTCGGGTTTTACCTGGCTCTGGTAGAAGCCGTAGCGTTCCCCCCAGCGTTTGCGGTAAGCGGGGATTTTGCGACCCCGGAGCCATAGACGCAGCCAGATAAGCGGCTGGATCATGTAAAACAAAAAGGTGTACAGCGTTTGTAACATATTCATCGGTATTGTATTCGTAATAGATAATGATGCATTGCTTTCTTATCGTAACCGGGATACGGAGTGGCCTGATATATCATATGATTTTCTGGCTCTCGTTCTGGATTAATATGGCTTTGCCAGCGTCAGATAACGCTCACAAATTGCTTCACGCCGGTAACGAGCAAGCTGTTCAGGCTCAATTAATGGTGGTGATTGCAGCACTGATATCATGGTTTCGGCCAATGAGCGTTCATTCAGATCGGACAGGCAACGCATCAGGTCGCCGATCAGTATTTCTTTCGGCCCACCGGGACAGCGTGTGCTGACAACGGGTGTTCCACAGAACAGACTTTCTATCAGCACATTACCAAATCCTTCACTGTCTGAGCTGAGTACTAGTAGGCGTGCATGGCGAATGTATGGGTAGGGATTTTCACAAAAACCGTGAAAAATGACACGGTTGGTAATGTTTAGCTCTTCGGCAAGCTGCTGTAGCTGTCGAGTATATTCGTCAGGCCCTTTGCCCAACAACAATAACGGCAGAGTGATGCCACTTAGCGCATAGGCACGAAGCAAACGATCGTGGCGTTTATGTGGGTGCAAGCGCCCGACGTGAATGAGGTATTCCTGGCCGGCCATTTCGCAAGGCTGTGCTGCCAGTTCGGCAATGTGGTCGAAATCAAAGGGGTTATTGATAACTTCCGCCCGATTAGGTGTGACCTGGAAAGACTGGATCATGTCGTCCAGTACCGCCTGAGATACGCCGATCAGATTGCGCTGTTGGTAAATATTTCGAATTTTCTTACGCTTCAGCCAGAGTGAAAAACCACGCCGATGCCCGAGATAGGAGGAGGAAAACATTCCATGTAGGCAGAACCAGAGGTTACTTCGATTTAAGGTAGCACAGTGAGCCACGATACGGTCCGTTTTGTGCAGATTTGATAGTACTAAATCAAAACGTCCATACTGTGCTTCAGCTTTACGGATCGCAATATCCAGCGCAGCCGCGCGACGTGATAGCTCACGTAATTTACGCCAGGGTGCCCGACAGGTATCGATGATGGTTTGATATCTTAGCCCTGACGGAAGTGAATATGCCCGCACATCCCGCAAAGAGAACAGCGAAACCTGATGTTGAGCGGCAATAAATCCTTCGGCGAGCGTGAGTACGACTTTTTCCGCTCCACCACCAGGCAGGCCATCGATAAGTATCAGGATCCTCATGTATTACTCCAATATGTTTTGGTAGAGCGAGATGAGCTGCCGCGAAAGTTTTTGTGGTGATGCTTCAAGGATGCGAGTACGTGCGGCATGTGCCATGGCGCTACCGGGAACCGATGAAGGTAGTGCCATAATGGCATCAGCGAGCGCAGCGGTATCCAGGGCATCACAGATATATCCGTTATGCCCTGACAGAATAAATTCCGCACCACCACAGGAAGTAGAGGTGATTACGGGTAATCCACATGCCATTGCTTCCAGAATGACATTCGGAAATGGATCGTACAGCGTAGGTAAGAGCAACCCATCTGCGGCATGGTAATAGGGTTTGGGATCCTTTTGCATCCCCACAAAACGTATGCGAGATAAGCAACCTAGCGATGTAGCGAGAGAGCGATACTTTCTTTCAGCTTTATCCTGTCCAACGACGATCAGATGGCGATCTGTCACGGCGATAGCTCGAATCGCCGCTTCTAACCCCTTGCGCTCAAAACCTGAACCGACGAATACCAGTACACTCCCCTCCTCTGGTAAAGACAGTGAGGCCCTAATGGATTGTCTCTGCTCTGGGCTGGCTGGCTGAAATACGTTACTGTCAATAGCATTGTAAATGACATGGATTTTGTTGGCGGGCAGGTTAAATTCGTCGACGATTTCCTGCTTGATCATTTCAGCATTGCAAATGACGGCCTTGAGCTGCGGATCGCGGTACATATCCGCTTCCGCTTGCATGACATAGCGATGAAAACGATTGGTGAACAGAAGATTGCTGCGCCACGTCGGTAGTAATCGTGCGCGTTGTTGTAGCCAGCGGCGATGAACACCATCACCGGCACGATAAATGTCACAGCCTGCAATGCGCTCATGACTTTGAACCAGATCGAAATGCTGCTGATGCCATAGTGACCGTGCTGCTCTGGCAAAACTACGCTCACGGTTGACTCGTCCCAAGTAACGCGGATTACATAAGTGTAATTGCCAGTTGGCTTTTCTATCACCCTGCCATTCGCGGGTAATGACGTTGAGCTCCAGATTATCTGTAGCCAGAGCCTCTAAGGCCCGTCCGATAAAACGTTCTGCCCCACCGTCAGGACGATATTTTTGTCTTACTATCGCGATACGTAATGGCGTCACAATAGTTGCCTCGCTATTGCTGTTTCGCATGTACTTTCACATGTTACTTCACGAGATAATTGTTGTCGGGCTTTGGCAATCACATCGCTTGCAGGGATCAGATCCAGATAGCGTTGATTGGTCTGAGTATCAATATCATCGGGGTCAGGTAACTTGCCATAATGTCCCGCCCAGATAATGTCTCCACTTGCTTGCCATGGGCACCAGAATGTTAGTTTGGAGGGACCAAATAGCGCAATGCACGGGGTTTGCATTGCCGCCGCCATGTGCATGGGGACGGAGTCTACCCCCAGAAACAGCACAGCATGGTCTATCAAAGAAGCCAGTTGGCGAAGTGTTAATTGGCCCGACAATGATATGACGCCATCTGTGGGAGCGTGAGCCAGTATGTCGGCGACCATTTTTTGTTCTGATGCGTCAGGTCCTGAAGTAAGGACCAGCTTATAACCATCCTGATGCAGGGCAGTGATGACTTCTGCCCACTTTACTTCGCTCCAACATTTGAAGAACCAGCGCGATGTAGGCTGAATGACAATATAGTGTTTACCAATATTTCGCTTGCTTAGCTCTACCTGGCAGTGCTCCCAATCAGATGGGGTATAACACATCGAAACCTTGGTGCTTACTGTGGGAAGCTGCAGCGCATCCAGAATAGACAGGTTCTGTTCTACGGTATGTTGTGTGGCATGGCGAGTTGTATCGACCAGATGGGTATGACAGTAACGCCAGAAAAAATGCTGGCGTTTGGGTAGATCAAAGCCCAATCTTACCGGAGCCTGGCTCAGGGCTGTAATCAAGGCGCTACGCCACTGATCGGCGAGATTGATCACTAAATCGTAGCCCTGTGCTTTTATGTCTTTAAGCAGGCGGTACTCATGGCATAATTGTGCGGTGATGCCTTGCTTCTTCCATTGTCGATCAATAGTTATCAGGCGGTGAATACGCGGATTAGCTACCAGCATATCCTGTGTTTCCAGATACATCAGAACATCTATCTGGGCTTTTGGATAGCATTCGCTCAGCGTATTGATAACGGGAGTAATCAGCAGCATGTCACCATGATGGCGTAATTTGATCAGTAAAATACGCTGGAACGTATTGGCTGCGACGTTATGATTCATCTACGGCAGTTCTCATTACAAGCAAGCCGTGATTTTAAATGACATCGCTATGGGTGGCTACTGTTGTTCGTCGTGCGGGGTCTTTAGACTACCTCCAATCATTAAACAGATTGCTACCGAATCACCATTTACAGTTTACGTAGTGAACGTGGCTTGCGTAACATAAGGTTCCCAGGCTATCAGGTGATTATCCCCATGAGTAAACCCGCGTTTATCATTACGATTGATACTGAAGGTGACAACCTTTGGCAAAACGACGAGCGCATTTTGACAGAGAATACCCGTTATCTGCCGCGCTTTCAGGCGTTATGCGAACAATATGGCTTCAAACCTACCTGGCTCACCAACTATGAGATGGCAAGCGATCCTGCTTATGTTGAGTTTGCGAGTGATGTCATTGCAAGGAATCAAGGGGAAGTAGGGATGCATTTGCACGCCTGGAACAGCCCTCCTGAATATGCTCTAACTGGCAACGACTGGCACCATAAACCCTATCTTATTGAGTATCCTGAAGAGGTGATGCGTCAGAAAATTGCCTATATGACGTCACTACTGGAAAATACGTTTCAGGTGCCTATGCGGAGTCACCGGGCTGGTCGTTGGGCCATGAATACTCATTACGCCAGGCTGCTGGTTGAATTCGGTTACCTGGTCGATTGCTCAGTCACACCTCGTGTCAACTGGCAAACGGCTCTTGGTGCGCCACAAGGACAAGGTGGAACCGATTATAGTGGTTTCCCACACCAGGCTTATTTCATGGATATTAATCAGATTGACAGGCCGGGTGAGTCTGCATTGCTTGAAGTCCCAATGACTATCCAATATAAGCATAATGCGGCTATTAATGGATGTAAGCGGATTTTTGATGGACTAAGGGGTAAAAAGCGTAGTCCTTCAGTTAACTGGCTGAGGCCAAAAAGGAACAATCTGCAGCAGATGAAAAAAGTGGTAGAACAGACCCTGGCTGGAGGGAGTGATTATGTTGAGTTTATGCTGCACTCTTCTGAATTTATGCCGGGTGGTAGTCCCACGTTCACCAATGAGGTACAAATAGAAGCATTGTATGATGATCTGGCGCAATTATTTGCCTGGTTATCAGAACGTACCGAAGGCAAAACGCTTTATGAATATTATCAGAGCATCAAGGTTGCTAAAGCATGAAGAAAGGCTGGAAATTCAAGGCGGTTGATCTATATTTACGGCTTATCGCTTCCAAAAAAACGCGGTTGCAGCCACCTGAGAGGTTAATGGCCGAAACTGATTTTTCTCATATTGTAATTTACTCCACGACGGCATTGGGCGACTTTATGTTTAATACGCCGTCAATACACGCAGTACGCCAACGCTTTCCGAACGCTACAATTACAGTGGTTGTACATCAGAAACTGTATGAGCTAGTGGTTAATGGTTCTGACTGGCAGCATGTCCTTTGCTGGAATAGCAAAGTCAATACTGTACCCAAATTGGTAAGGGATATTCGGAGTATTGCTGAGCCGGATTTAGCGATTATCTTGCATTCCCACGACCCATATGACTATTTGAGTGCAGTGTTGTCTGGTGCGCGTTATGTTTTACGTGACAACCATCAGGATGGAATTGAAGCAATGAATCGATGGCTGTCTGGGTATATTATCGGCTTTCATGGACATCTTATTCAGCGTCGTCTGGAGTTGGTTGCTATATTGGGTGCTGATATTCGTGACATTTCCATGCGTATCCCGTTTGTTCTTGCTCCTGTGGTTAAACAGGATAACAAGATTATATTGGGGTTCCAGATGGGAGCATCAACCCCTGAACGCTGTTGGCCTATTGAGTATTTTGCTCGTCTGGCAGAACGTTTATGCGTTTTAGATAAACGTATCGACATTGTGCTTATCGGTGGTGGCGATAGAGAGATCGCACAAGGGAAAGAGTTTTTTAATACATTGGATAACCAGTATCGTTCTCGAATTATTAACAAGATTGGTGCGACGAATCTTAAAGAGCTGGTTGCCACTATCCAAGGGATGGATATGTTATTGACGGGAGATACTGGGCCTCTACATCTTGCTGTTGCATTAAGGGTGCCTACAGTGAGCTTATTTGTTACCGCAACCCCGGCGTTGACCGGACCTTATCAAGATGCTGAATTACATGATGTTATTTATGGTATACAGAATAATATTAATATACAGATAGATAATCTCATGAAAATTATTTCGTTGCAGGAAGTCGAAGATAAGATTCTTGAGCGTATAAAAAAGATAGATGTTGTTGCGTATTCTGCGGAAAAAGAAATTGCAGATGCATAATAAAAATGAATCTGCAATTTATTATTGATTATTATCAGTCATCTCTCAGTATCTCTTCGAGAGATGTTTTTTTAGCGAGCAAGGAAAGCGAAGGCACATCTAAACCACCATAGTGGCTTCCACCACTTATTTTTCGGTGGTGTAGGTGCCTCCCGGTGGTTGTATTTTATAATGCTCCAGGTGAAATTCAAGAACATACGACTATGACCATATTCATTACCATAGGTTTCGATTTCATATTTCTTTCTGGCATCGATAGGTGTATTAGCAGAAAGGTCACGCGACAATGTATGATATGATTTATTGCGATCAAGATTTCGTTCTGAGCAGAGATATTTTTTAGGTAAATAACGTTGAATAGAACCTTGGTATTTCTGATATTTGACGAATCGGTAGTCTTCTGCACCATAATTACCGGAAAACTCTTCATCATAACCAAAGAATCTCATGAATCTTGCGCGTGACATGAAAAAAAGATTAGAGTGACCTTTATAAATTTTTGTCGGATTTTCCGGCGAATTGCGATAAATTTTGAAAAAGGAGCGACCTGGATTTCTTCTATTTACCATGTATCGTAAGGTATTTTCGTGGATGATATGATCAAGATCTGTAATCACAAATTTATCTGATTTAGCATAGAGCACACCGAGATTTCTTGCACCAGCCTGATTCCATTTTATATCTTCATTTATCTTTAACCATGTAATATTGAGGTTAGTATCAGGAATATCATAACTGACTGGTGAACCATCATCAACAATTATAAACTGAATGGAATCTAAAAGATCTGGTTCATATTTTTCGTATTCACGTAATAGAGATGTGACTGAGTCTATATTATTTTGATTGCAATAGAAGTGCGTAATATAACTTAGTTTAATATGAGATTTATCTACCTTGCAGATATTGTCAGTATTTTTCATGGCTCATCTTAGTTTTAATTTAAATTTTGGGTATTATATTTGTTAATAGGTTTTAATGCAATAAGATTGTATCTTGAAATGATATGAGTAATTTCATTGATTACTCAATAAAATAAATTATTAATATCAATAAATAAGTCTGACGAAGCATGGAAGGTCAGAAAAAGATGTTGTTTTTTATATGTACCTGAACATTATCTCCATCCTTGATGGGGGTGGATAGCAACAGGTTGGCTCTGCAATAATGCTACTCATGGAAAAAACCGAATATTTTATCCCCATAACTGATAAAGATTTATCCATAATTAGGTTCCAGAAATCATCTATACATAGATAATTTGAAGATGATACTTTGATATTTTTCGTACCATGGGTTATGATTTATCCACTTTCTCTAATGCATCATGTATGCATGTTAGTTTTAAATATTGATATTTGTAACATAGAGTCATAATGGTAAATTCTGTAAAAATTAACCGTAGACATAAGTATGATATTTATTAAATATTTAGGGTGGGAGCAATGCTCTTTCCAGGCCTATAAGGCAGTTGCGCTGAAATATGGTTTCAACTCTGAAACGTCACCGTATTTTTTGGAGTTTGCCATAAGACATGGCGCGGAATTGGATTTTTTCCTCTTTAAAAAAGAAGGGGTGATTGCTGGTGCTTGTTGTGTAGACAATGGATGGATATGTAATGACTCAAAAAATCCCAAAAGTCAAACATCAGAAATTCCTATACCCAGTTATTCCATTAGATTACCTTTCCTTAATGAGGTTAGTTGTGTAATACCTTTCAAATCTAAACATCTCGCTTCAGGTAATGTTACTGTTTTTAATTCATCCTTTAATTTTTTCTCTAAGAGAGATATCGCTATATCTAAACCAATATCTGAGTTTTCAAAGAAGACCATATCAACACGAAATAGAGAAATTAAAAAATTTTTAGAAGGTGGTGGCTCTTTCGTGAACTTATCTGAATTCAGTTCTGATGAGTTGTATTCTATTTATTGTGATTTGTATGCCAAAAGAAGACCTGGGAAACTAGCTTGTTCACAGATAGGCGGGGAGTTTTTTCGGTCGTTCAAAAAGGATTTTGTCGGTGATGTAGCACTCATTAATAATGAACCGGTGGCATTTCAGTTAAATTTGTCTTCGTTATCTAAGTATGGCTTATTTATAGACTTCATCAATATCGGCTATGATATGTCGATAAAATATCACTCTTTAGGTACGATTATGATGTGGCGGAATCTGCAGTTGATCGAATCTATGTATTCGAAGTGCGATATTGCTCTAACCTACTCATATGGGATGATGTCTGGAGAGTATAAAAAGAGGTGGTGCAACGCCAGACGTGTAGGAAAAATAATAACTATATAAACATCCATGATATGTGTTGTACTCTATTATATTGAATGTATGTTTGCTAAGGGAATCTCCAGCTTATATATGTTGTAATTGTCTTTGTATCCAGGATTTCATCTGTTTCTATATTTTAAGCTGATTTTTATTGCGATTGTATTAACCACCTCGTATAGGGTTCCAGGAAGGAACCCTATTATTATATTGTTATTTTGGATTCAATGATTGGTTTTTTATATTTCTGTCATCTTTAAGCGATATGATACTCAACAAAAAGCCACATAAAAACATGTATTCTTCCATATAGTGGTCTAGAAGAATACGATCCACCGCTGAGCGAAATAAAAATCCACCAGAAATCAGGAATAATACTATTCCGGCTGTTTTTTTATCTTTAAAAAAAGCAAAATATGATTTTTTCAATAACAAGAGATTGTATGCGATCCACAAAAGGATACCTATAACCCCGTACTGTAATCCATACTCCAAAATACCACTGTGACTATGGCTGATATCAATTTCAGGGTTATGGTATTTTTCCTGTAGTCTATAGAGAAATGCTGTTTTATATGCACCCAACCCCAGTGGATGTTCTATAATGAAGTCACTTGCCTGGTGGAAATAGGCGATGCGGCATGCATTTGAATGGTCTGCGAAACTACCATCCTTGCGTAGTGGGATCACTCTATTTTGACTGTCAAAGATAAAACAAAAACTATCGCTTGGTGCATTCCACCCAATAATCATGTCCTCTTCTATTCCTTTCCATCGAGGGTCTTCTTTGTAGGAGAAAATACCGACACTAAGGATGAATACCATGATTAAACCAATAAATGTTGACGCTTTGGCAAGGGTTATGTTCTTTATTTTTTTTATAATGAAAATAGAACCAATAGATAACAACCCTATAACCATACCGACAGTACCCCAGCGAGTATTAGAGAATGCTGTGGCAATAATATCAATGATGGCTAAGAGAACTACTGTTTTTGTTTTTAATTTTAGTAAGTTTTCTTCATTGAATATGCGGAGAAATAAGTCGGTGAAAATAACCATGCTAATTAGGTTAATCTGAAAGCTTAACTCAAGACGCGAGGGGAATATATAAGTTTCTCCCCAAGGTATATTTCCAGTCTTAAGATAGATATAAAAGACAGAGAGAGTGTGTATGAATATTGGAACCCAAAAGCTGACAATCAGAGCAGTGATGATTTCACGGGGGCTAATTTTTTTTAAATAGGTTGATACTAATGGATAAAATATCAACCCATAAATAAATAACATCAATGGGCGTAGCCATTGGCTATGCCAGGCTCTAAGCATTTCTTTATGGTCAGGAGAAAAGAAGATACCACATGCCAATGTGAGAATGGTCATGATAGCCAATACCCATGCGATATCCTTTATATTAGTGTAATCTATTTTTTCCAGAAAAGTTCTATCTTTTAGGAAATATATCAAAGAAATAAAAAATGCACTGTAAATTAATAGGTTTCTATGAAATGGAAGAACTTGGCTTGGGCTAGCCCAAAAAGCACACAGTAGCAATGTTATTGATAGCAAAAATCGCATTGTAAATTTACTGTTGAATTTAAACATACTTATTCCCGAATATCTTACTTCGATTAATAGGCTTACCTGCTGCCTGGCTATTCAGTTACTCTCATCTTTAACATCACTGTTCTTCTCGGTATAAAACGGAGGTTTTATATCTTATCTATGAGCTGTTCGAATACATTTTTGGCGGAAACACTATGCATATTATTGTTACAAGATATCAACGCAACCTGGTTTTGGCCGTAGCCACCAATCAATCCCGGATCGGTCGGGCCATAGAGCGTGATGTTGGGTCTGTCCAGCGCCGCAGCAAGATGGCTGAGCCCGGTATCGACCGAGACAACGGCTTTCGCACCCGCCAGCACGCCTGCGACTTGCTCCAGGCTCAGTCGCGGCAGTACTTCGACGTGAGAAAATCCTGCTGCCAGACGCTGTGCTCGCTGGTGTTCGTGCTCCGCCCCCCAGGGCAGTTTAATGCGTAACCCACGTGTTTTCGCGAGTGCTATCAGTTCGCGCCAGTGCGCTTCCGGCCAGTGTTTTTCGTCTCGCGTCGTAGCATGTAGAAAAACCAGATACGGTTGGCTGTCGGCAGGCTGTGCCGACAAGAAGCGTGCGGCAATCGCATAGTCGCCTTGTTCTGTGGGCTTGCGGTAGTTCAGGCTGAAGGAAAACAGCTCCCTTATACGCTCTACCGCATGTTGCTGTTTGGCGATCGGGTGCCGATATTGATAAAACCAACTGGCCAGCGGCTCGCGGGCGCTTTTCCAGTCCAGACCGTGCTTGTTGCCGTAAGCCAGACGTGTCACCAGCACGGCGCTTTTCAGTAATCCCTGCGCATCGATAACCGCATCGTAGCGTTTTTCTCGTAGCTGTGTTTTGAACGCCGCGCGCTCAGCACGGGTTTCCCGGCTGAACCAGCTTTTGCGCCAGCGGCGAAGCGCCACGGGAATGACGCGATCAACCGCCGGATGCCAACTGGGGATTTGAGCAAACCCTTCTTCGACTACCCAGTCGAACTGGATGCCATGAATGACCTGCATGGCATCAGTCAGAGCAGGCAGTGTGTGCAGCACATCCCCCATCGACGATGTTTTGACGATCAAGACCCTCATGCGAGCTCCCCTTTAACGGGCAGATAGCGTGACAGGGCATCCAGTACCTGTTGTGGCTGAATATCGATGAGACTCTGGTGATACCCTTGTTCGGCATCGCCTTTGCGTACCCGGTGATAACCGGTGATGAGCCGGATAACATTAGCCTGATGAGACAACGGCGGGGTAAAGTCTGGGCTGCTGGGGCCGTAGAGCGCGACCAGTGGCCGGTTAAGTGCCGCCGCCACGTGCATCAGACCCGAGTCGTTACTGACAACCGCCTGACAGGCGGCGATCAGCACCACGGCTTGATCTAACGTGGTCTGTCCGGCCAGATTAAGGCAGTGTTCCTTTGCGTCATCGCTGAGGGTTTGCCGGATATCGTCACCAGCCTGATGGTCGTTTTTCGAGCCGAACAACACCACCTGATAGCCCTGGTCAATAAGCGATTGCGCCAGTGAACCGTAATGGTAATGCGGCCAGCGTTTGGCCGGGCCGAACTCGGCACCCGGGCAGAAACCGATAATCGGCCGGGTATCGGTAAGATTAAACGCAGCGGCGATATCGGCGATTTCCGCGTCGTCCACCGTAAGCTGGGGCCATAATAACGGCTGTGGTAAATCAGCCGCGCTGCGAATACGTTGGCGATCATAAGCCAGTGCGACATAACGTTGCACCATCAAGGGATACGCCGCTTTGTCCAGCACCCGCCGGTCGTTAAGCAAACCGTAACGCATTTCCCCGCGCCAGCCAGTGCGGTGTGGGATAGCGGCAAAAAAAGGCACCAGGGCTGATTTGAAGGAGTTGGGCAGCACATAAGCGCGATCGTATTGCTGCTCACGCAGTGAAACACCCAGTCGCCGCCGCTCGCCGAGCGCCAGCATGCCGTGGCCGAGCGGCATGGACAATGCCTGACGGACCTCGGGCATGCGTGCCAGCAACGGACGACACCAGGCCGGTGCCATCACGTCAATGATAGCGTCCGGGTGTTCGGCCTTCAGGGTACGGTAAAGGCTGTGCGACATCATCATATCGCCCACCCATGAAGGACCGATAACCAGAATTTTCATACCGTTCGTGTTTCCTTACTGCAAAGTGAGTCAGGCTTTACGGTTCAGCCAGGCCATATAGTCGGCGACCCCTTGTGCGACGGTTTTGAACGGTTTGTCGTAACCCGCCGCGCGCAGGTTGGTCAGGTCTGCTTGCGTGTAGGCCTGATAACGACCTTTCAGTTTTTCCGGGAAGGGGATGTATTCCACCTGGTCTTTGTTGTGCCAGGCCAACACGGCGTCCGCTACCGCCTGGAAGGATTCGGCGTTGCCGGTACCGCAGTTGAAAATGCCGGAAACGTTGTGCTGCCAGAACCACAGATTGACGGCGGCGACGTCACCGACATAGATGAAGTCACGTTTGAAGTTCTCACTGCCAGCGAACAATTTAGGGTTTTCGCCCTGATTGATTTGGTTGTTCAGGTGGAACGCGACGCTTGCCATGCTGCCTTTGTGGCTTTCGCGTGGTCCGTAGACGTTAAAGTAGCGGAAGCCGCAAATCTGCGAATCAGCCTGCGGCAGAATATCACGCACATACTGGTCGAACAGGAACTTGGAGTAACCGTAGACGTTGAGCGGTTGTTCGTACTGGCGGTCTTCCACAAAATTGTCGGTACGACCACCGTAGGTAGCAGCGGAAGAGGCGTACAGGAACGGGATACCGCGCTCCAGACAGTAGTGCAGCACTTCTTTGGAGTACTGATAGTTATTATCCATCATGTACTTGCCGTCCCACTCGGTGGTGGATGAGCAGGCTCCTTCATGGAAGATGGCGTCGATATCACCCAAATCGTCACCGGCAACGATACTGGCAATGAAATCTTCTTTATCCATGTAGTCGGCGATGTCCAGATCGACCAGATTGACGAACTTGGTGCCATCCTTCAGGTTGTCGACCACCAGGATATCCCGGTGCCCGTTATCATTCAGCGCTTTTACGATGTTGCTGCCGATGAAACCGGCACCGCCAGTTACGATAATCATGGGAGTTACCTTGCTAAACGTGCTGGTGGGGCACCGTGCCCCACACCTGTTGGGCGCTATCATAACATTTCGGCGCACGACAGACATCCCACGCAGCTTTTCCCATTGTTTTCTTGCCAACCGCTTTGCATTTCCGGCGTGACCGCGGTGGCATTTTGTGGTCAACCCGCCAACCCGCTCCACATTTCTCCACTACCTTTACCTTCATGAGTGTTGCCCCATTCAACCTGCCGTTACCCGGTGGGAATGCCTGTGATGGACAAAAAGGAGAGCCGTGCCATGCCTGACGCATTTTATCAACAACTGACCACTCAGCTTGCGGCGCTACGCGACGATGGGCTGTTTAAGGACGAACGGCTGATCACCTCGGCGCAACAAGCGCTGGTGACGGTGGCGGATGACGGCGAGCTGATTAATTTCTGCGCGAACAACTATCTGGGGCTCGCCAACCATCCGGCGTTGATAGACGCGGCGAAGGCCGGTCTGGATAGCCACGGTTTTGGTATGGCCTCGGTGCGTTTTATCTGTGGCACTCAGGATATCCACCAGACGCTGGAGCGGCAGTTGGCCGCGTTTCTCGGCATGGAGGACGCTATACTGTACTCCTCCTGCTTTGATGCTAACGGCGGGCTGTTTGAAACCCTGATGGGCGAGGAGGACGCGATTGTGTCGGACGCACTCAACCATGCGTCGATTATCGATGGTATTCGCCTGTCAAAAGTACGCCGTTATCGCTATGCCAACAATGATATGTCTCAGTTGGAGGCGCAGCTCAAACTGGCGCGGGCAGAGGGGGCGCGCAATCTGATGGTCGCTACCGACGGCGTATTTTCGATGGATGGCGTGATTGCCAATCTGCGAGGGATTTGCGATCTGGCCGAGCGCTACGACGCGCTGGTGATGGTGGACGACTCTCATGCCGTGGGGTTTGTCGGTGAGAATGGGCGCGGTACCCATGAGTACTGTCAGGTGATGGGACGGGTCGACATTATTACAGGCACGCTGGGTAAGGCGCTGGGCGGTGCGTCCGGTGGTTATACCGCCGCGCGGCGTGATGTGGTGGCCTGGCTGCGCCAGCGATCCCGGCCCTATCTGTTTTCCAATTCGTTAGCACCGTCCATTGTCAGCGCGTCGATCCGCGTGCTGGACTTGCTGCGTGACGGTCAGGCGCTACGTCAGCGATTGTGGCAGAACGCCAGCCTGTTTCGCCAGAGAATGACCGAAGCCGGTTTTACGCTCGCCGGTGCGGATCACGCCATTATTCCGGTGATGCTGGGTGATGCCCGACTGGCACAGACCTTTGCTGCCGAGTTACGCCAGGAAGGGATTTACGTCACCGGCTTTTGCTATCCGGTGGTGCCGCACGGGCAGGCGCGCATTCGTACCCAGATGTCGGCGGCGCACACGATAGCGCAGATTGAACAGGCCGTGACGGCGTTTGTCCGAGTAGGGCGTCGTCTGAACGTGGTGAAGTGAGGACGCGACGATGAAAGCACTGGCGAAACTACGCCCGGAGCCGGGCATCTGGCTGACGGATGTTCCGGTACCGGAACCGGGCCACAACGATGTGATGATTAAAATTCGCAAAACCGCGATTTGCGGCACCGACGTGCATATTTACAACTGGGATGCGTGGTCGCAAAAAACCATTCCGGTGCCGATGGTGGTGGGTCATGAGTATGTCGGTGAAATCGTCGCGATTGGTCAGGAAGTGGAAGGGTTCAGGATTGGCGATCGGGTCTCGGGAGAGGGGCATATTACCTGCGGTTATTGCCGCAACTGCCGGGCCGGGCGTCGCCATTTGTGTCGCAATACGTCGGGGGTCGGCGTGAACCGGCCGGGGGCATTCGCCGAGTATCTGGTGATCCCGGCGTATAACGCCTTTCGTCTTCCGGCGGCGATCCCGGATGAGATAGCCGCTATTTTCGATCCGTTCGGCAATGCCGTGCATACCGCGCTGGCGTTTGATTTGGTGGGGGAAGATGTCCTGGTGAGCGGTGCCGGGCCGATTGGTGTGATGGCAGCGGCGGTGTGCCGCCATGTCGGTGCTCGCCACGTGGTGATTACCGATGTTAACGATTACCGGCTGGCGCTGGCGAAACAGATGGGGGTGACCCGCACGGTGAATGTATCGCGGGAGTCGCTGACGGATGTAATGCGGGAACTGGGGATGACCGAAGGGTTTGACGTGGCGCTGGAGATGTCCGGCTCCCCCGCTGCCTTTCGCACCTTGTTATCGGTAATGAACCATGGCGGGCGTATTGCCATGCTGGGGATCCAACCGGAAGCGGTCGCGGTAGACTGGAGCGATATTATTTTCAAAGGGTTGGTCATCAAGGGGATTTATGGCCGGGAGATGTTCGAAACCTGGTACAAAATGGCGGCCCTGATCCAGTCAGGGCTGGACCTGTCACCCATGATTACCCACCGCTACACGATTGATGACTTTCAGCAAGGTTTTGATGTGATGCGCTCTGGTCAATCCGGCAAAGTGGTATTGAGCTGGGAGTCGTAGTCATGCGCCGTTCGTTCATGGGGGAGAACGGCGCGTCTTGTTATCCCAGCCAGGTTTGCCAGTGTTGTTTTAGATAGGTGATGGCCGGGCTGGTCACGATATTGTGTCCAAGTTGCCGCCACAGTTCATGCTGAGAAATAGCCGGTAAAGGACGTTTGACGGCGCAGACCTGAATCGGGCGCAGGCGTTTGGGTGCCGGGGCGGTTGGCTGTGAGGCAAGGTACGTCGGTACCGGCGCATAGCGTGGCTCCGGTTCGTTCAGCAACTGACTAGGACGGACCAGTACGATATCGGCAGGCAACGTCGGCAGCATCTGCTGCAATACCTGAATCGTGGTGGGATGCGGATGACCGATGGCGATGGCGTAACCGCTGCGTTGTGCTATCTCTACGGCACGGCTGAACTGGCGTCGAATATCGGCGACGTTCTGGGTGTCATCCAGAAACACCTTACGTTTGAGCACCTTGATACCGGTACCTGCCGCCGCCTGGCTGGCCTGACTGCTGCCGATGGTCATACTGTCGAGAAAGTAGAGGTGGTAGGCGCTCATCGCCTGCATCACCTTCTGCATGCCGGGCAGACTGGCGGTCATGGCGCTACCCATATGGTTGTTGAGCCCAACGGCATAAGGCACTTTGTTGACCGCATCACGCAGAATGCGCGCGATTTCCTCACTACTCATGTCAGGGCGTAACGTATCCCGCTCCAGTGGCTGTTTGCTCATGGGAGCCATCGGCAGGTGAATCAACACTTCCCGGCCCTGGGCATGGGCTTTTGTGGCCATTTCCCGGGCGTATGGCGCATTTGGCAACACCGCCACGGAAATAGCCGTCGGCATCGCCAGCACCTGGTTTTCATTATGCGGACGGTAACCGAAATCATCGATCACCAACGCCAGTTTGCCTGCCCACACGGGCAGCGCCAGCAATACGCCAGTGAGAGTCAACAGACGAGGGAGTAATGGACGCACACCTACCTTCCTAGCCAGGGTAAGGGGTTGACCGCCTGTCCCTGACGCCGAATTTCAAAATAGAGAGCAGGCTGATTCTGCCCGCCGCTGGTGCCGACTAACGCTATCGGCTGACCGGCTTTCACCTGTGCACCCACTGATACCAGTGCGCTCTGGTTATAGCCATAAAGACTCATATCGCCTTTGCCGTGCTCCAGCACGACAACCTGACCGTACCCCTGTAGCCAGTCAGCCATCAGCACGGTACCGTCGGCGATGGCGTGTACTTCGGTTCCTTCGGCAGCCCCGATGACCAGCCCCTTCCAATGCAGCTCGCCCTGCAACGTCTCGCCAAACCGATGTAACGTACGACCACGTACCGGCCAGACATATTGACCGGCTGGCTGACCCAGTCCACCCGTCCGCGCCATTAATGAGCGCTCCTGTTCGCTGGGTTTATAACTCGATCCGCTGCGTTTGGCCTGTTCTTCTTTTTCACGCAACCGGGCGGCTTCACGGGCTTCGCGTTCGGCCCGGGCTTTGGCTTCGCGTTCTGCACGAGCAATCTGATCGCGCAGATGGGTTTCGTTCTGACGTAGCTCCGTCAGCTGTTGCTGGTCTTTTTCCAGCGCGTTTTCCAGCGCGCCCAGGGTTTTGTGGCGCTCGCTTTGGGCCTGCTCCAGTGTGTTTTGCTGCTGTTGTTGGTCACCGAGCAGACGTTTTTGTTGCGTCTGCTTTTGTTCCAGTTGCTGTTTCTGAGTAGCAAGCTGGGTGCGGGTTTGCTGAAGCTCGGTGATGGATTTTTCGCGGGCTTTATTCAGGTAGTTAAAGTAGGCGAGGATGCGTTCACGACGCTGGCTTTCTTCACCGCTGAGGATCAATTGCAACGCACCGTGCTGGCCCTGACGGAAGGCCGCATCGAGCTGCTGCGCCAACAGGGTTTCCTGTTTTTTTTGCCGGGTTTGCAGTGTCGCGATTGAGCTGTTCAGACTGCTGATATCCTGATTGAGCCGTTCAAGCGTCGCACGGGTTTCACGTAACTGGCGGGTCGACTGGGCGATTGACTGCTCCTGCTTTTTCAGTTGCTCAAGCAGGGTACTGCGGCGTTGCTGCTGCTCCCGAACACTTTTTTCTTTCTCGGCGATGTCTTGTTGCAGCGATTTCAACTGCTGTTGGCTGTCGTCGCTCCAGGCGGAGCATGGCAATAGCAGCACGCCAACACAAAGCACACTGGCGCACCGGATTAACAGTTTGTCACGACCCGTTCGCAACGGTACAGAGAACGCTTTTCTGCTCATGGCGAAAGATTATTCCACGATGAACAGCGCCTTACCAGTTGTATGGTCAGGGATTTCTATTTCCATCCATGACAACCGCGCGCACCCGCACCGCCGGATCACGCGGATAAATGCAAGCCGTCGCGCAGAATCATGATGCGATGTTGGCTTACAGGCTGTAATTGCAGTATCGCACAGGTATACTCAGACACCCTGTATTTGAATTGCTTAACTGATTTCGGAGTCGTTACACCCCATGCAAGAGATTATGCCATTCATCAGCCGGCACCCGATTCTGAGCCTGGCCTGGATTGCCCTGCTGGTCGCGGTCATTGTGCTTACGGTGAAGAGTAAACTGTCCAAAGTAAAAGAAGTGGCTCGTGGTGAAGCGATCCAACTGATTAATAAAGAAGATGCGGTGGTGGTCGACACCCGTAATCGTGATGATTATCGTCGTGGCCATATCGCTGGCGCCATCAACTTGTTGCCGAACGACATCAAGAACGGCAGCGTGGGCGAGCTGGAAAAACATAAAGCACAGCCGGTGATCGTTGTGTGCGCTAACGGTATGTCGGCGCGCGAGTCAGCCGAACACCTGTTCAAAGCAGGGTTTGAGCGCGTTATGGTGCTGAAAGACGGGCTGGCTGGCTGGAGCGGTGAAAATCTCCCGCTGGTGCGCGGTAAGTAATGTGGCGTCCCTGATAAGGGGTGCTAGTGTGTTTTATGGCGTGTCCTTCCTGGCGAAAGGAAGCGCGCAAGGAAATCTAACGAAAGGGTATTATTCACATGTCTGAACAAAACAACGTCGAACTGACTTTCCAGATCCAGCGTATTTACACCAAGGATATCTCTTTTGAAGCGCCGAATGCGCCTCAGGTGTTTCAGCAGGAATGGAACCCGGAAGTGAAACTGGATCTGGATACCGCCTCCACCCAGTTGGCTGATGATGTGTACGAAGTGGTGCTGCGTGTCACCGTGACATCCACCCTGGGCGAAGAAACGGCGTTCCTGTGCGAAGTACAGCAGGCGGGTATCTTTACGGTCGCAGGCATTGAAGGGACCCAGTTGGCTCACTGCCTGGGCGCTTACTGCCCGAACGTGCTGTTCCCGTATGCGCGTGAGTGCATCACCAGCCTGGTTTCTCGCGGTACCTTCCCGCAGTTGAACCTGGCTCCGGTTAACTTTGACGCGCTGTTCATGAATTA
The DNA here is from genome assembly GCF_009372235.1 of Dickeya oryzae. Taxonomy (GTDB): domain Bacteria; phylum Pseudomonadota; class Gammaproteobacteria; order Enterobacterales; family Enterobacteriaceae; genus Dickeya; species Dickeya oryzae. The sequence goes on from NZ_ML762924.1 coordinate 239,628, forward strand.
TCTGGAACAGCAGGCTGGTCAGGATGGCGCCGCAGCACAGACGCTGAATGCCTGATGAGCCAGTCTGACGCTGCAATGACAGTAATCGGTGCCGGTTCTTACGGCACCGCACTGGCGATCACGGTGGCCCGCAACGGCCACCGCGTAGTGCTCTGGGGGCATGACCCGGCGCATATTCAGGCGTTACAGGCGGCACGTTGCAATCAGGCGTTTTTGCCTGATGTGCCGTTCCCGGATACGTTGCAACTGGAAGCCGACCTGTCTCAGGCACTGGCGGCCAGCCGCAACATTCTGGTGGTGGTGCCAAGCCATGTGTTTGGCGATGTACTGCGCCAGCTTAAGCCTCACCTGCGTTCAGATGCGCGTCTGGTGTGGGCGACCAAAGGGCTGGAAGCGGAGACCGGGCGTCTGTTACAGGATGTCGCCCGCGAAGCGTTGGGTGATAGCATCCCGCTGGCGGTACTTTCCGGGCCGACGTTTGCCAAAGAGCTGGCGGCCGGGTTACCTACCGCGATTGCGCTGGCCTCCACTGAACCGTCGTTTTCCGACGATTTGCAACATCTGCTGCATTGCGGCAAAAGTTTTCGCGTCTACAGCAACCCCGATTTTATCGGCGTACAGCTGGGTGGCGCAGTAAAAAACGTGATTGCCATCGGTGCCGGCATGTCTGACGGTATGGGGTTTGGTGCCAACGCGCGTACTGCGCTGATAACCCGTGGTCTGGCGGAAATGACGCGGTTGGGGGTCGCACTTGGTGCGGATCCCACCACATTTATGGGCATGGCAGGCCTGGGCGACCTGGTGCTGACGTGTACCGACAACCAGTCACGTAACCGCCGTTTTGGCATGATGCTGGGGCAAGGGATGGATGTGGCCAGCGCCCAGAATCAAATAGGTCAGGTGGTTGAAGGATATCGGAATACCAAGGAAGTGATGGCGCTGGCGCAGCGTTACGGTGTCGAGATGCCCATCACCGAGCAACTCTGGCAAGTGTTGTATTGCGCGAAAGACGCCCGCGAGGCGGCGTTAAGCCTGCTTGGTCGTGCACGTAAAGACGAAAGTACCAGCCTGTGACGGTGAGTGATTGTTCGGGCCTTCCCACGGGAGGCCCGTTGTTGTTTTATTCTGATAGAGCATGGTGAAAGTAGTCGGTAATAGTCAGCATTAACGCGGTAGATTGACGGTTTTTCAAAGAGGTGTCGCGATGTCGAATGATGAGCTGGAACTGGTTTGGAAACACATTAAGGAAGAAGCGCGCAGTCTGGCGGAGTGTGAACCGATGTTGGCCAGCTTCTTTCACGCGACGCTGCTAAAACATGAAAATCTGGGCAGCGCGTTGAGCTATATGCTGGCGAATAAACTGGCCAATGCCATTATGCCGGCCATTGCTATTCGAGAAGTGGTGGAAGAGGCTTACCGTGCTGAGCCTCAGATGATTGCGTCTGCGGCACGCGACATTATGGCGGTGCGGCTGCGCGACCCGGCGGTGGATAAATATTCGACACCGTTGCTTTACCTGAAAGGGTTTCATGCGTTGCAGGCTTATCGCATCGGACACTGGCTATGGCGTCAGGACCGTCAGGCACTGGCTATCTATCTGCAAAATCAGATTTCCGTGTCGTTTGGGGTCGATATTCACCCGGCGGCGCGCATCGGTTGTGGCATCATGCTCGACCATGCTACCGGCATCGTGATCGGTGAAACGGCGGTGGTAGAAAATGACGTGTCGATTTTGCAGTCGGTGACTCTGGGGGGAACCGGTAAAACCAATGGTGATCGTCACCCTAAAATCCGTGAGGGGGTGATGATAGGCGCAGGTGCCAAGATTCTGGGTAACATCGAAGTGGGCTGCGGTGCCAAGATTGGCGCAGGCTCGGTGGTATTGCAGCCAGTACCGCCGCACACTACTGCGGCAGGCGTACCGGCGCGGATTGTTGGCCGCCCGGAAACTGATAAGCCCTCACTGGATATGGACCAGTATTTCAACGGCTCGCTGCGTGGTTTTGAGGACGGCGACGGTATTTAATCTTTTTCGGTTTGCCGCACGGCAAGCCGAGTCCCCACCCTGAACATCATCGCTTTCCTCGTCTTCCTGCCGTTTACTCTCTGTTTTCGCTAAGAAACTTCTCAAAAAACCTGTATTAACCCAAGCATTCCGTTTTAGGGGTATTTAACCCGGTAAGAATCATTGTATATCAGTGTCTGGCCCATGGCGTGCGGTGGAAAGCCTGCGGCAGACAACCCGAGCGGGTTGCGGGCGATTGACTTTTGGGAATGTTGTTTATGCGATTAATACTGATATCACACAGCCGCCTCTTCGCGTTGTCTGCTCTGTTCTTGATTCCGACGTTTGACGCTCTGTCCGCTGAAAATACCCCGACCGATAGCACTATGCTGCTCGATCGTACTACTCAGAGTGATCCGGCCCCGAGTTTCTGGCAACGCGCCAGTAATAACCTGTCGGAGACCTGGCAACACCCGCAGTCTCAGGACTTGTATGTGCCAGCGATTACCTGGCATAACCGCTGGACTTACGATAGGGCGAAGACCGATAAGTACAACGAGCGCCCCTGGGGAGCGGGGTACGGCGTATCGCGGTTGGATAGCGATGGCGACTGGCATGCCTTGTATGTCATGGCGTTTAAAGACTCGTTTAATAAGTGGGAACCGATTGGCGGTTATGGATATGAAAAACGCTGGCGGCCGCTGGAAGATCAGGATGTCCAGTTCGGGCTGGGGTTTACCGCAGGTGTCACCATGCGCGATAACTGGCACTATATTCCAATCCCGGTGCTCTTGCCGTTGGCATCGGTCAGCTATCAACGGCTGTCTTTTCAGGCTACCTATATTCCCGGCACCTATAACAACGGCAACGTATTTTTCGCCTGGCTACGGTGGCAATTCTGAGTAGTCGAATGGCTATATTTTGTTCTGATGTAAACCATATTGAGGAAAATTCAGTCGCCTGACTCGACTACAATGCTTCATCTGTTTCGTGTTATAGAGCGAGTCACGCCGTGCCGTTATTAATCATTACCACCATTATCTGGTCGTTTTCGTTCAGCCTGATAGGCGAATACCTGGCCGGTCAGGTTGATAGCTGGTTTTCCGCCATGTTCCGACTGTTACTGGCGGCGTTAGTCTTCCTGCCTTTCCTGCGCTGGCGTGGTTATTCCGCTAAAGCCCTGGGGTTGTATTTGCTGGTGGGGGTTTTCCAGCTTGGCGTCATGTACCTGTTCCTGTTCCGTAGTTACCTTTACCTGAATGTACCGACGATTCTGCTGTTTTCAGTCATGACGCCGCTGTATGTCACGCTGATTTACGACTTGCTGAGCGGGCACCGCTTGCGTTGGGGGTATGCATTCAGCGCGTTGCTGGCGGTACTGGGCGCGGCGGTGATCCACTACCACGGCGTCAGTGATCATTTTTGGTGGGGATTGTTGCTGGTTCAGGCGGCGAATATCTGTTTTGCGTTGGGGCAAGTAGGGTATAAGCGGCTGATGGAAGTGTATCCGATGCCGCAGCACAGCGCCTTTTCCTGGTTCTATCTTGGTGCGGCGTTGGTGACCCTGGTGGCCTGGGCGCTGTTTGGTAATGTGACCAAGCTGCCCACCGCGCCGGTACAGTGGGGGGTATTGGTGTTTCTCGGCGTGGTGGTTTCGGGCCTGGGCTATTTTATGTGGAACTATGGCGCAACGCAGGTGGATGCCGGTACGTTGAGTATTATGAATAACTTTCACGTCCCGGCCGGGTTGCTGGTCAATTTCGCGTTCTGGCAGAAAACGCCGAACTGGACCAGCTTTGTTATCGGGTCAGCGATTATTGCGCTGGCCTTGTGGGTGCACCAGCGTTGGGTCGTGAAGCGTCCCGCACAAACGGCAGATGTTCGCAGGCATGCTGGCGCGCAGAACGAATAAATGCTTCGATAACTGGCTGACGCTGCTCACCGTCGCGAACGGCGGCATAGAGCCGACTCCATAAGCCGTCCCCCAGGGTTTTGGTGACCACCAGACCCTGGCGTTCAAAACTCTCCACCACCCAGTGCGGCAATGCGGCGATACCCATGCGTGCCGCCACCATTTGGATCAACAGCAGCGTATTGTCCACACTTTTTAGTGACGGGCTGACCCCAGCAGGTTGCAGGAAGTGACGCCACACATCCAGTCGTTGGCGTTGAACCGGGTAGATCATGAGCGTTTCCTGCGCCAAATCATCAGGCACGATGACAGCCTTGGCCGCCAGTGGATGATCCGGCGATAACACCAGTCGTACCTCAAAATCGAACATCGGCGAATAGTGCAGACCGCTACGCGGCAGAATGTCAGAGGTCATCACCAAATCCAGCTCGCCCTGTTGCAGGGCGGGTTGTGGGTCAAAGGTGACGCCGGATTTGAAGTCCATGGCCACTTGCGGCCAGCTCTGGTGAAATTGTTCCAGCGCCGGTGTTAGCCACTGGATACAACTGTGGCATTCGATAGCCAGTCGCAGGGTGGTTTGATGCGGTTCGTTGCAGGCCTGAAGGGCTTGTTGAATCTGCGGCAGGATCTGCTCAGCCAGCTGCAGCAGAATTTCCCCCTGCGGCGTAAAGCGTAGCGGCTGGCTCTTACGGACGAACAAACGGAACCCCAAACGTTGTTCCAGATCGCTGAATTGATGCGACAAGGCCGATTGCGTCTGATGGAGCTGTGCAGCGGCGGCGGCTAACGAGCCCGTGGTGCGCAGTGCCTGTAGTGTCCGTAAGTGTTTGAGTTCGATCATGAGAGTCCTTCACAGTGACGGTGAATAAATTGCGCTTGTACTGACTACACTACCTGCGGATTATGGATGTGTAAACATCTGGACGGCTAAATGGGGATTCAAACATGGCAATTCTAAATCACACTCTCGGTTTTCCGCGTGTCGGGCTGCGTCGTGAACTGAAAAAAGCGCAGGAAAGCTATTGGGCAGGGAACAGCACGCAGGAAGAACTGCTGAATGTGGGCCGTGAGTTGCGTGCCCGTCACTGGCAACAACAGAAAGACGCTGGCGTTGAATTGCTGCCAGTGGGCGATTTTGCCTGGTACGACCATGTGCTGACTACCAGCCTGTTGCTGGGGAACGTGCCAGCCCGTCACCAGAATGCGGATGGTTCTGTGAATCTGGATACCCTGTTCCGCATCGGCCGTGGCCGTGCGCCGACCGGTAATCCGGCAGCGGCGGCCGAAATGACCAAGTGGTTTAACACCAACTATCACTATATGGTGCCGGAATTTACCAAAGGCCAGCAGTTCAAACTGACCTGGACCCAACTGCTGGATGAAGTCGATGAGGCATTAGCGTTGGGCCACAAGGTGAAACCCGTGCTGCTGGGCCCGATAACCTACCTGTGGCTGGGGAAAGTCAAAGGGGAAGCCTTCGATCGTCTGGAGCTGTTAAGCGCGGTATTGCCGGTGTACCAGCAGGTGCTGGCTGAGCTGGCTAAACGCGACATCGAATGGGTGCAGATTGATGAGCCGGTGTTGGCGCTGGAACTGGATGCTGAATGGAAAGCGGCGTTTAAACCGGCTTACGCTGCGCTGCAAGGTCAGGTGAAGTTACTGCTGACCACCTATTTTGACAGCATCGGCCAGAATCTGGACGTGATCAAGGCACTGCCGGTGCAGGGGCTGCATGTCGATCTGGTTCACGGCAAAGACGATGCTGCCGCACTCAATACACAGTTACCTGCCGACTGGGTGCTATCGCTGGGGGTCGTCAACGGTCGTAACGTGTGGCGTGCCGATCTGGCGAGCTGGTTCGAGCGTCTGCAACCGTTGCTGGGCAAGCGTACATTGTGGCTGGGTAGTTCCTGCTCTTTGTTGCACAGCCCGATTGATCTCAGCGTCGAAACGCGTCTGGACGAGGAAGTGAAGAGCTGGTTCGCTTTTGCGATTCAGAAGTGTCAGGAGCTGGCGTTGCTGACCAAAGCGCTCAACAGCGGCAATGGCGACGAACTGGTGGCATATAGCGCACCGATCCGTGCCCGCCAGACATCGACCCGTGTGAATAACCCAGAAGTGGCGAAGCGTCTGGCTGCGATCACGGCACAAGACAGCCAGCGTCAGAACCCGTATCCGGTTCGTGCACAAGCGCAGCGTGCGCGTTTCCAGTTACCAGACTGGCCGACCACCACCATCGGTTCGTTCCCGCAAACTACCGAAATCCGTGGCCTGCGTCTGGATTTCAAACAGGGTCGTCTGGATGGACAGAACTACCGCATCGGCATTGCCGAGCACATCAAACAGGCGATTGTGGAACAGGAACGTCTGGAACTGGATGTACTGGTGCACGGCGAAGCTGAACGTAACGACATGGTGGAGTACTTCGGCGAGCATCTGGATGGCTTCGTGTTCACCCAGAACGGCTGGGTGCAAAGTTACGGTTCCCGTTGTGTTAAACCGCCGGTGGTGATTGGTGACATCAGCCGTCCTGAGCCGATCACGGTTGAGTGGGCGAAGTACGCTCAATCGCTCACCAGCAAGCCGGTAAAAGGCATGCTGACCGGCCCGGTTACGATTCTGTGCTGGTCCTTCCCGCGTGAAGACGTCAGCCGTGAAACTATCGCTAAGCAGATTGCGCTGGCGCTGCGCGACGAGGTGGCGGATCTGGAACAGGCCGGTATCGGCATCATCCAGATTGACGAACCGGCGCTGCGTGAAGGCTTGCCGTTGCATCGCTCCGACTGGGCGGCGTATCTGGAGTGGGCCGTCGATGCGTTTCGCCTGAATGCGGCGGTTGCGAAAGACGATACCCAGATTCATACCCACATGTGCTACTGCGAATTCAACGACATTATGGATTCCATCGCGGCACTGGATGCGGACGTGATCACCATCGAAACCTCGCGTTCTGATATGGAACTGCTGGAATCGTTCGAAGAGTTCGAGTATCCGAATGAAATCGGCCCAGGCGTGTACGACATTCATTCACCGAACGTACCGAGCGTCGAATGGATTGAAGCCCTACTGCGTAAAGCGGCTCAGCGTATTCCGGCAGAACGCCTGTGGGTGAACCCGGACTGCGGCCTGAAAACGCGTGGCTGGCCGGAAACCCGTCAGTCACTGGCGAACATGGTGCAGGCAGCCAAGCGCCTGCGCGAAACAGCGGAATAAGTCAGCCGAAAACGGTGATGGGGAATGGCGCAAAGGATGAAAGGACACGCGTGAACCACAGGATGTGATGCCCAGGGTTGGGGCGTTCCACATCACCGCCTGAAATAACAAGGGAGACGATGGTGTAAGGGAGACGATAGTGTCTCCCTTATTTTTTCTTTTCGCTTTATCGGTGGAATTACACCACGCCGTAGCGAGCGAACCACGCCAGCATACGCTGCCAGCCGTCTTTGGCTGAAGCTTCATGGTATGTCGCACGGTAGTCGGCATGGAAGGCGTGATCGGCATCGGGATAAACTACGATTTCCGCATCTGCATTGACTGCCCGTAGTGCCTGACGCATGGTTTCCACCTGTGTGAGCGGAATACCTTTATCCTGCCCGCCGTATAGCCCAAGCACCGGGGCGCTCAGATCTTTGGCGACATCTACCGGATGTTGGGGCGAGGTCAGTGTTTTTTCGGCAACCAGCTTGCCGTACCAGGCAACCGCGGCTTTTAACTGCGGATTGTGTGCGGCATACAACCAACTGATGCGTCCACCCCAGCAGAAACCGGTAATTGCCAGACGTTTGGCATCCCCACCCTGGCGTACCGCCCAGTGTGCGGTATGGTCAAGGTCAGATAAGACCTGATTGTCTGGCACCTTGCTGACCAATTCACTCAGTAATGTGGGGATATCGCTGTATTGCTGTGGGTCGCCCTGCCGGAAATAGAGTTCCGGTGCGATGGCCAGATAGCCCTGTTTAGCCAGCCGCCGACAGACATCACGAATATGCTCATGTACACCGAAGATTTCCTGCACGACCAGTACAATCGGTAAGGGGCCGTCGGCCTGTTCGGGTTTGGCAAGATAGGCCGGCAGATTATCACCCTGTGAAGGTATCGTGGTTTCACCGGCCACCAGCCCGACGGCATCGGTGGTAATGGCGGAAGAAGCCAGCGGCATGACAGCTGGCGAAAATGCCCGTGTGGTCTCTCTGAGTGTCAGTAGCTCATCGGTTTTCATTGCCTTTCCTTTATCAAGACTGGAATCTGCCAGCGGGACATGTCGCACCCGCGTTAAGCAAGTGTAGGAACTTTGTAGTGTATTGCGAATTTCGGCAACCAAATAGGGCAATCGGTGCCACACGCTGTGCCACATTGTGTGGCGCAATAACGGGTGATTACAGTCTAAAGTGTGATTAAAATCACATTATTAATGTAAATAGATGTTCGTTACTTTCTAATGAGCGACGTGCTTCACTTAACGGCGACAATCTGTGCGCTAAGATTGTCTTGTACCTGACGGCTTGCCTGGGAGGCGTTTATGTCCGATGTATTTCATCTCGGTTTAACAAAACAGGATTTGCAAGGAGCCACGCTGGCGATAGTGCCCGGCGACCCGGCTCGCGTGGAAAAGATTGCCCGCTTGATGGAGAACCCGGTCTTTCTGGCGTCGCACCGGGAGTTCACCTCCTGGCGTGCGGAACTGGCGGGCAAACCGGTAATTGTCTGCTCCACCGGTATTGGCGGCCCCTCTACCTCGATTGCAGTCGAAGAACTGGCGCAACTGGGTGTGCGTACCTTCCTGCGTGTCGGCACAACCGGTGCTATCCAGCCGCATATCGCGGTGGGCGATGTGCTGGTCACCACCGCCGCGGTACGTCTGGACGGTGCCAGCCTGCATTTTGCACCGCTGGAGTTCCCGGCGGCGGCGGATTTTGCCTGTACCTGTGCACTGGCAGAATCAGCGCGTGAAGCAGGGGCGACGCTGCATGTCGGCATTACCGCCTCTTCAGATACCTTCTATCCGGGCCAGGAACGCTACGATACCTTTTCTGGGCGGGTCGTACGGCGTTTTCAGGGGTCGATGGCAGAATGGCAGAGCATGGGCGTGCTGAACTATGAAATGGAATCCGCTACGCTGCTGACGATGTGTGCCAGCCAGGGGCTGCGTGCTGGTATGGTCGCGGGAGTGATCGTCAACCGCACCCAGCAGGAAATCCCCGATACCGCTACGATGCAAAAGGCGGAACACGCGTCCGTCAATGTGGTGTTGTCGGCGGCTCGCAAATTGCTGAGCGCCTGAGCGTTGTGAAACCATCAAGAGTTGTGATGTCATCAATAGTTATGATGTTATTACCGGGTCGCTAGCCCGGCAGGGCGGTACGAGCGTGTTCGTACCGCCTTTTGTCTTTCTGTACACCGACCCCACGAGCTGTTCATCGGTTTGTCTGCCTTCATGCTAATTTAATTGTCAGGCCGGATAATGCCCGTTAGTCGCCGTCGTTCGACGATGGTGTAACCGTAATCATTCAGTACAGATAACGGATCCTTGATAGCTAACCCTTGATAATTCATTTTTGATAACGACAGGGAAAGGTATGACTTCATCCTCATTGTTACATCCCTCGTTGCTGCCGCTTGATGGCGGCGTCAATTTTCGTGATTTGGGCGGTATCCGCGTAGCGGATGGGCGGCAGATCAGGCGTGGCAAGCTGTTTCGTTCCGGTGCGCTGGATATGCTGAGCGAGCGGGATATCGACCATCTCGCCAGCGTGCCGGTGGCCCATGTGGTGGATTACCGTGATCAGGACGAGGCGGCGTTGCGGCCCGATCGTCTGTGGTCTGGCGCGCGTTACCATCCGGTACCGGCTAATCCGTTGCGTCATGAGGTCACCGCCAGCCTGGAAACGCTAGGCTCGGAAAAACTCGAGGCATTCGATTCCCGCGCGTTCATGATGGAACTGTATCGCCGTTTACCGTTTGGCAATCCGGCGTATCAGCATCTGGTGGCGTTGTTGCGCCAGCCGGATGACGGTGCCTTGGTGCAACATTGTGCGGTAGGCAAAGATCGTACCGGTATTGGTTCGGCGCTGGTGCTATTCGCACTGGGGGCGGATGAACAAACGGTGATGGAAGATTATCTGGTTACCGAATCCACGCTGATTCCGTTTCGCCGCCAGTTGTTGGAAGACCTGGCGTCCAGCCTGAGCGAGAAAGCGCTCAAGCGGTTTGATTTTGTGCTTTCTGCCCGTGAAGAGTTTTTGGTGACGGCGCTGCACACCATCCGTGAGAAGCACGGGTCGGTGGATAACTGGCTGGCGCAGGATTACGGTCTGGATGCCTCATCGCGTGATGCGCTACGGGATAAATATCTGGCGTGAAGGTGTTAGCGATTAGCGCAAAACCGGGAGCGATAGCTCCCGGTTTATGTTGATGGGTAACTAGCCGGTATTGCGCATCCCGGCCGCGACGCCCGCGATGGTGACCATCAGCGCTTGTTCTACCTGTGGGTCCGTCGTGTCTTGTTGACGTGAGCGGTGCAGCAATTCCGCCTGCAATACGTTGAGTGGGTCGGTATAGACGTTACGCAACGCGATGGATTCGGCAATCCACGGCAGGTCGGCCATCAGATGGTCGTCGTTAGAGATAGTCAGCACCGCCTGGATGTCTTTTTCCAACTGTTCACGCAACTGTTTGCCAAGCGGCCACAGTTTTTCGTCTACCAGCCGCTGGTCGTAGTATTCCGCCAGCCACAGGTCGGCCTTGGCAAATACCATCTCCAGCATGCCGATACGGGTGGAGAAGAACGGCCAGTCGCGGCACATGGTTTCCAACTGGCTCTGATGCCCCTTGTCGATCACGTCTTGCAACGCCGCACCGGCACCCAGCCAGGCGGGCAGCATTAAACGGTTCTGGGTCCAGGCGAAAATCCACGGAATAGCGCGCAGGCTTTCCACACCGCCGTTCGGCCGACGTTTGGCCGGGCGTGACCCCAGCGGCAGTTTGCCCAGTTCCAGTTCCGGCGTGGCGGCGCGGAAGTAGGGCACGAAGTCCGGATTTTCCCGCACATAACCACGGTACATGTCGCAGGAGATACGCGACAACTCATCCATGATGTGATGCCACTCCGGCTTCGGCTCCGGTGGCGGCAGCAGGTTGGCTTCCAGAATGGCGGACGTGTAAAGCGACAGACTGCTGATGGTGACTTCCGGCAGACCGAACTTGAAGCGGATCATCTCGCCTTGCTCGGTCACACGCAGGCCACCTTTCAGGCTGCCCGGCGGTTGGGAGAGCAGTGCGGCGTGAGCTGGCGCACCGCCACGGCCAATTGAACCGCCGCGACCGTGGAACAAGGTCAGCGCGATACCGTATTTTTCGCAGGTTTTGATCAGTGCGTCCTGTGCACGGTACTGTGCCCAGGAGGCCGCCATCACCCCGGCGTCTTTGGCTGAATCGGAGTAGCCAATCATCACCATCTGTTTGCCCTGAATGAAGCCGCGATACCAGTCGATATTGAGCAACTGGATCATCACGCTGTCGGCGTTATTCAGGTCGTCGAGGGTTTCGAACAACGGGGCGACTGGCAGCGCGTACGGGCAACCGGCTTCTTTCAGCAGCAAATGCACCGCCAGCACGTCGGACGGGGTACGCGCCATCGAGATAACATACGCGGCAATGGAGTCGCGTGGGGTTTCGGCAATCACCCGGCAGGTTTCCAGTACTTCCTGTGTGTCAGCACTCGGTTCCCACTGCCGCGGCAGCAACGGACGCTTGGAGTTCAGCTCGCGGATCAGGAACGCCTGCTTGTCGGATTCAGACCAGCTTTCATAATCCCCCAGCCCCAGATAGCGGGTGATTTCCGCCAGTGCGTCGGTGTGACGGGTACTTTCCTGGCGCACGTCGATGCGCACCAGCGGTACACCAAAGCAGCGTACCCGGCGCAGCGTATCCAGCAATTGACCATCGGCGATAATCCCCATGCCGCAGGCATGCAGCGACTGGTAACAGGTGTAAAGCGGCTCCCATAGCTGGTCGTTGGTGACCAGCAGATCGTTGGGCGGCACCCGTTGTTCGCCCTTCAGGCGTGCGTCAAGATAGTCCAGCGTGGTGGTTAACTGCGCACGCAAGTTTTTCATCAATTCGCGATAAGGTTCCTGCACCTCATCGCCGCCAGCCAGTTGTTGCAGTTTGGGCGTGCACGTTGTCATCGACAGTTCAGATACCAGCACCTGCACATCCCGCAGGAACAGGTCGGCGGCTTTCCAGCGGCTTAACAACAGCACACGACGGGTGATTTCAGAGGTCACGTTCGGGTTGCCATCGCGGTCGCCACCCATCCAGGACGTAAAGCGCACCGGCACTGAATCCACCGGCAGGCGATAGCCCAGTTCCTTGTCCATCTGCTCATCGAGTTCACGCAGGAACGCAGGCACCCCTTCCCACAGGCTGTTTTCCACCACAGCAAAGCCCCACTTGGCCTCGTCTACCGGCGTCGGGCGGATTTTACGGATCTCATCGGTATGCCAGTACTGGGCAATCAGCTGGCGCAGACGGCGCATGATCTGATGGCGTTCGTAGTCGGCCAGGTCGTCGTGATCGAGCTGCTTGAGACAGGTATTGACCTCTATCAGCTTGTGAATCAGCGTGCGGCGGGTAATTTCCGTTGGGTGTGCGGTCAGAACCAGCTCGATAGACAGCGATTCCACCGCATTGCGGATGTCTTTGTCGCTCAGGTTGTCGCGGCTTTTCAGGTTGCGAAACACCGTCGCCAGCGCTTCCGGGTTACTGGCCGCTTCGCCGTGCGGAGAAATACTGTGGTACTGCTCGGCGGTGTTGGTCAGGTTAAGGAACTGGCTGAACGCACGGGCGACCGGCAACAGTTCTTCGTTGGACAGGTTTTGCAGCGTGGTCAACAACTCCTGACGGTGTGTTTCACTCCCCGCCCGCGACGCTTTAGATAGCTTGCGGATGGTTTCAACCCGCTCAAGGATATTGGCACCCAGCGCATCCTTGATGGTATCGCCGAGCAATTTACCCAGCATGCTGACATTGCTCCGCATGGCGGAATATTGTTCATTCATAGTTACCCTGACCCACCTCATGATTTTGTAAATTTATTACACACAATGACTGTATGGTTACTGTCTGTTATCTAGCCACGTTCGCGATTGTTCGTCAATGAACGTCATTTAATCCCTACAGTTGTACCCGTTTAACCGGTACAAAGGCAATTTGTGAAATTTAATTACAAAAGCTTGCCTATAAGAGTCACTTATTATTTTTACGTTTCAGAGGGGAAAGACGAGGGGGGGAGGGCAAGCCAGTCCGGTGCTCCTGCGGGTGAGACACCGGATGGCGGGGGAAAAATTAGCGGTTCTGCCTGACGACCAACAAGTAAGAGAGTAAAAAAGAGAGAGTCAAGGCAATGAGTACGCCACTGATGGCATAAACGAAGTAAGGGCCAATGTAGGCGGGCAGACTAAATACGCTCGACAGGATATACCCGAACAATCTCACGCCGAAGAAAGCAATGAATGCGGATGCAATCGAACTGGCGATGGTCGCAGACAAAAACGCTTTTTTGTATTTGGTGAGTACGCCGAATAACGCCGGTTCCGTGATACCCAACAGTGCCGAGACGGCGGCAGACAGCACCACCGATTTATCCTGCCGCGCTTTTTCGTAAAAATAGATGGCGAACGTCGATCCAGCAATCGCCATATTGGCCATGCACATCATAGGCATCAGCATGTCGTAGCCTTTCTCGGCAAAGTTCTGCAAGGCGATGGGCGTCATGGCGTGATGCATACCGGTGAGTATCGCTACCGGGCGGATGGCGCCGACGACAAGACCGGCCAGCACAGAGGAGAGATCGAACAGCCCTTGAATCAGCCAGGCGAGCCCTTTACCGAAGTGGATCCCCAATGGGCCGATGATCGTCAGTGAAACTAATGCGGTAATGAACAGCGTCAGCGTTGGGGTAAACACCGTTTTCAGTACGGTCGGCATAATCCGGTCGACTCCCCGATGGATATAACTTAAGGCCAGGATGGAGAATATTACCGGTATAACGCTGGTGGAGTAATTAAACACCGGTATGGGTAACAGGCCGATAAAATAAAACGAGTCGATAGCATTCGGCGCTTTGCTTGACAGCGCTTTCGCCGCATCAATCAGCGAAGGGTACATCATGCAGGCGGCTATTGCTGCGGCCAGATATTCATTGGTTTTGAACATGCGGGCCGCTGAAATAGCCAGAAAGAATGGCAGGAAATAAAAAACGCCGCTGGCGATAAGGTCGATGATGATAACGGTGTCGGTTTTGGTGGGAATCACCTTCAGGGCCAGTAACCCAGCAAGTAACCCTTTTATCATCCCGGCACCGGCGATAGCCGGAACAATCGGGCCGAATACACCGGAAACCGTATCCATGAACAACGACACAATCCCTTTCTTTGTCGCCGGATGCGTAGCCGCTGGCTCAGTGTGTCTGATGGTATTGCCCGACAGGTTTTGCGTCAGCAAAGTGTAATATTCAGCGACTTGTGGGCCGATAATAATTTGAAATTGTTCGCTCTGATATTGTGCGCCTAATATTTCCGGGAGGTTTTTTATCGTGTCGATATTGATATTTTCTTTATTGATGACATCAAAGCGGAGCCGTGTCATACAATGCCAGACCTTATTGATGTTTTCTGCACCGCCCATCATTGTAATAATTGACTGAACAACTTCATTTTTCCCCATAAATAAAACCTCAATGTCATTATTGTGAAAATAACGACTATCGATGATAGTGGCCTGATTTGATAAAAACAAACCAATAAAACATGATGATGGTCACATTTGCCATTTTATTGAGGTGTTTGTGGCATTTTTTTTAAAATTGGTATGGTTTTTAATTCAATAGTGATGGTGTTTTCAGACCAAAAAATAATACCTTTACAAGTCGATTTTAAATAAGTAAAACCCTCTTATCTCATGCCGTTTCGCGCAGTGAAAAGCGTGTTTTCGCCATCGGGAAAATTGCTATCAACACCAGGGAACATGTTTCTGTGACTCCAACGATCATTACTCATATAAAATGTATTATCACTAAACCGGATAGGCATAATCTGGTCACGGTGATAGTGAATACAAATAAAGGTATTACCGGTTATGGCTGCGCGACTTTCCAGCAACGTCCTCTGGCGGTGAAAACACTGGTGGATGAATATCTGTCTCCTCTGTTGGTGGGGAGGGATGCAAACCATATTGAAGATCTTTGGCATTTGATGATGGTCAATGCCTACTGGCGTAATGGCCCTGTTATCAACAATGCGATAGCCGGCGTCGATATGGCGTTATGGGATATTAAAGGCAAGCTGGCGGACATGCCGTTGTATCAATTGCTGGGCGGAAAATCGCGTGATGCGATTGCCATATATACCCATGCCGCCAGCGATACGTTGACCGGCCTGTTCGACGAGGTTGATCGCCATTACGCTGATGGTTATCGGCATATTCGTTGCCAACTGGGTTTTTACGGCGGAACCCCTGCGCAATGGCATGCGACGCGTCAACCGATGCCGGGAGCCTATTACGATCAGGAACAGTACATGGCGAATACGTTGACCATGTTTCGTGCCCTGCGGGAGCGTTACGGCGACAAGTTTCACATTTTGCATGACGTGCATGAGCGGCTATTTCCATCTCAGGCGGTGCAGTTTGCCCGTGCGGTGGAAAGCTACCGGCCTTACTTTATTGAGGATATTCTGCCTCCTGCGCAGAACGGCTGGCTGGCACAAATCCGTGCCCAGACAGCGGTGCCGCTGGCGACAGGGGAGCTGTTCAACAATCCCGCCGAGTGGCAGGAATTGATTATCCATCGGCATATCGATTTTATCCGCTGTCATGTCTCCCAGATCGGCGGTATTTCGCCTGCGTTGAAGCTGGCGGCACTGTGCCAGAATTTTGGCATCCGCCTGGCCTGGCACTGCCCGCCGGATATGACGCCGATTGGTGCGGCGGTGAATTTACACCTCAATATTCACCTGCATAACGCCGCCATTCAGGAATATATCGCGTATCCGGACAACACCCGGCATGTGTTCCCGGATTCACCGAGACCGGAGCAGGGATACTTGTACCCAATAGAACGGGCGGGCATTGGCGTCGAAATGGCGGAAGAGGCGGCGCAGGCGTTCCCGGTAGTCTATCGGCCGCACGAATGGACGCAGAGTCGCCTGCCGGACGGCTCGTTGCATACGCCATAGCCGTTTCGGGAAACGATTGTTCAGGGTGACTGACGGAAGGTTAGGTTGTCCTGATTGAAGGGAATCACGTAGGTACAGGTGTAGTTGATGTCGATGATATCGCTGACTTCGTATACCCGCCCATCTTTCAACATGCCGCGATTGATAATATGCATCGCGGCGATACCTTTCTTGCACTCCAGCAGTTGCGCTTGTACCTGATTTACGTTGACGGCCTGGTAATGGGTTAAAAAGTGAGAAATTTCATAGCCCTTGCCCAGAACGTATTTTTGGATGGATTGCTCTGGAACACGTCTCGTCATATCGGCAAACAGGTCGGCAGGCATTCTGGAGACCTCGATTTGTACCTTTTGATTATCAACGCACCGTAACCGGCAGAATTCCCATAAAAAAATGGCATCGGAAATACCGAACATCTGTTGCTCGTCTCGGGTCGGCAGGCGCTTATGCAAACTGAGCAGGCGGAATGTGATCTGATTAAATTTCTTCTCGGTAACGGAGTTATACACCAGCGGATTGTTGCGAATATCCGGATTGATGTAATTACCCGCGCCCTGCACCAGACGAACGGCACCAATACTGGCCAGCTTTTCCAGCGCCTTGCGGATAGTGAAGCGCGATACACCGTATTCCTCCGCCAGCGTACGCTCCGGCGGTAGTTTTTCCGGCATCTGCTTGCCCGGCAGTGATGCGGTGTGCTGGTAAATTTTGCTCAGCAAGTCCTGAGCAATAAAGTCTTTTTTCTTCATCGAACACCCGGTGAACAGCGCCGCCTGCTCAGCGCGGCGCTGCAAATGTGAACAACGGTATCAATGCTGGCAGAAATGATGCACCAACTGGGTAATCAACGTGCGCGTGGGTTTGATGAATGACATATCGATAAATTCATCTGGCTGATGTGCCTGATTGATCGAGCCGGGGCCGAGTACCAGCGTCGGGCACAGCTCCTGAATGAATGGCGCTTCGGTACAGTAATTCACCACATCGGTCGGTTGCCCTACCAGTTTTTCCACCACCTGCGCCAGTTGATGGTCCGCCGGGCATTCGTAGCCGGGAATCGGCGGATGCAGCTCGCTGATGGTCAGGCGGCCCGGCCAGCACTCACTGACCGGTGCCAGGGCTTCACTCAACAAGCCGTTGAGATCGCTGAGCGTCATGCCGGGCAGTGGGCGGATATCCATGTGCAGGTCGCAGCAGGCGCAAATGCGGTTAGCGGCGTCACCGCCATGAATATGGCCGAAATTCATGGTCGGGTAGGGAATGTGGAATGCCGGATTGTGATAGCGCTCTTTGAGCGTGTTGCGCAGCCCCATCAGTTCAGAGATGGCCTCGTGCATCAGCTCGATGGCGTTAACACCGCGTGACGGGTCGCTGGAATGACCGGACTGGCCCTGAATGCGAACGACATTCGACATGTGGCCTTTGTGGGCGCGTACCGGTTGCAGCGAGGTGGGTTCGCCGATAATCGCGCAATCCGGGCGGATACCGGTCGATTCGGAGAAGTATTTGGCACCCGCCATCGTCGTTTCTTCATCTGCGGTGGCCAGAATGTACAGCGGCTTGGTCAGCTTACTGGCATCCACATCACGCAGCGCATCAAGAATAAAAGCGAAAAAGCCTTTCATGTCGGCGGTGCCGAGCCCGTAGAGCTTATTGTCGTGCTCAGTGAGGGTAAAAGGGTCGCGCGTCCAGCGTCCGTCGTCGAACGGCACGGTATCGGTGTGACCGGCCAGCAGCAGCCCGCCGTTACCTTCACCCAGACGGGCCAACAAATTGAATTTATTAAACGTACCGGGAACCGGCTGCACATCGACATGAAAACCCAGATCGCTAAACCATCCCGCCAACAGATTGATTAAGGTCTCATTGCTTTGATCCAGTGCACGCTCGGTGGCGCTGATGGACGGAGTGGCGATCAATGCCCGGTAGAGCTCCATAAAAGGGGGTAAATTCATCTTCACTGTTGACAGCCTCTGGGTTAGGATAGTATCAATATTCATGCATTTATTGTGAATAAAAATACAATAATGCCAGGCGAAATGAAATCACAAGCTGTGCGGCGAGGCGAGATTGTCGCATAATCGTTTCTTCTGGCTGTTGTGGGTGAACGGCGTGGCCGCGCTGATGAGCCTGCTTACTGTTCCACCTATCTGGCAATAAAGGTATACCGAACTCATGCTGAACACGTTGATCGTTGGTGCAAGTGGCTATACTGGCGCTGAACTGGCCTTGTACCTGAACCGTCACCCACAGATGAACATAACCGCTTTAGCGGTCTCTGCGCAAAGCGTTGATGCGGGAAAACGCATTTCTGACCTGCACCCTCAGCTTAAAGGCATTATCGACTTACCGGTGCAGCCACTGACCGATGTGGCCGAGGCCGCAAAGGGTGTGGATGTGGTGTTTCTGGCCACTGACCACAAGGTGAGCCACGATCTTGCACCGCAATTCCTGAACGCTGGTTGTACCGTGTTCGACCTGTCTGGCGCATTCCGCGTGCAGGATCCTGAATTTTATACCCGTTACTACGGCTTCGAGCACCAGCATACCGACTGGCTGGCGCAGGCGGTGTATGGCCTGGCGGAATGGCAGGCAGAGTCTATCAAGCAAGCGCGGCTTATCGCTGTGCCGGGGTGTTACCCCACCGCGTCTCAACTGGCACTGAAACCGCTGGTGGAAGGCGGTTTGCTGAACCCGAACCAGTGGCCGGTGATTGATGCCACCAGCGGCGTCAGCGGTGCGGGTCGTAAGGCGAGCATGACCAACAGTTTCTGTGAAGTCAGCCTGCAGCCGTACGGCATCTTCAATCATCGCCATCACCCGGAAATCGCCACCCATCTCGGTATTCCGGTGATTTTCACCCCGCATCTGGGCAATTTCCCGCGTGGTATTCTGGCGACGATTACCTGTCGTTTGCAGCCGGGCGTCACCGCGCAGGACGTGGCAGAAGCCTATCATAACGCTTATCACGACAAACCGCTGGTGCGGTTGTATGAGAAAGGCGTACCGGCACTGAAATCGGTAGTCGGACTGCCGTTCTGCGATATCGGCTTTGTGGTGCAAGACGAGCACCTGATCGTGGTCGCTACCGAAGATAACCTGCTCAAAGGTGCGGCGGCGCAGGCGGTACAGTGCATGAACATTCGCTTCGGTTTCCCTGAAACCCAATCCTTACTCTGATGACACCCTGAGGCGCAAAGACCGATGAATCCGTTAATTATCAAATTAGGTGGCGTATTACTGGATAGCGAAGAGGCGCTGGAGCGCCTGTTCACCGCGCTGGTCGCTTACCGTCAACAGCATCAGCGCCCGCTGGTGATCGTTCATGGCGGCGGTTGTCTGGTCGATGACCTGATGAAGAAACTGTCGCTGCCGGTGGTCAAGAAAAATGGCCTGCGTGTGACGCCAGCCGATCAAATCGACATTATTACCGGCGCGCTGGCCGGTTCTGCCAATAAAACCCTGCTGGCCTGGGCGATTCGTCACGGCATCAATGCAGTGGGCCTGAGTCTGGCAGATGGCGGCAGCACCGTGGTAACACAACTGAATGATGAACTGGGCCATGTGGGCAAAGCGCAAGCAGGTTCCCCGGCACTGCTCAACACCCTGCTGAGCGCCGGTTATCTGCCGGTGATCAGCTCCATCGGTATTACCGTTGGCGGTGAACTGATGAACGTTAACGCCGATCAGGCTGCCACCGCGCTGGCACAGACGCTGGGCGCGGATTTGATTCTGCTGTCCGATGTGAGCGGCATTCTGGACGGTAAAGGTCAGCGCATTGCGGAAATGACCGCCGGTAAAGCGGAAGAACTGATCGCTCAGGGCATTATTACCGACGGTATGATCGTTAAAGTGAATGCGGCACTGGACGCGGCGCGTGCGCTGGGTCGTCCGGTCGATATCGCCAGCTGGCGTCATGCCGAGCAGTTACCCATGCTGTTCAACGGCGTGTCTATAGGTACCCGCATTCTGGCGTAATCCGTCAGCATGTCGTACGTGTTCTCCCTGCGTAAATCGCCGGAAGAACACGGCAGTTCAATCACGGGCTGAACGGGAGTCGGCCCGCTTTTATCAGAGAGACCGGGAGTGTAGTTATGGCTTTGTGGGGCGGACGGTTCACGCAGGCGGCAGATACGCGTTTTAAACAATTCAACGATTCACTGCGGTTTGATTACCGTCTGGCGGAGCAGGACATTATCGGGTCCATCGGCTGGTCTAAATCCCTGGTGACGGTAAATGTACTGAGCGCTCAGGAGCAGCAGCAACTGGAGCAGGCACTCAATGCGTTGCTAACCGAGGTGCAGGCGGACCCGGAAGCTATCCTGCAAAGCGATGCAGAAGACATCCACAGCTGGGTAGAGCAGAAACTGATCGAGAAAGTCGGCTCGCTGGGCAAAAAGCTGCACACCGGGCGCAGCCGTAACGACCAGGTGGCGACGGACCTGAAACTGTGGTGCAAGGCGCAGGTGAGCGAGCTGGCGCAGGCGATTCGTCATCTGCGTGCGGCCTTGGTCGCTACCGCCGAAGCGAATCAGGATGCGGTGATGCCGGGCTATACCCACTTGCAACGCGCACAGCCGGTGACCTTCGCTCACTGGTGTCTGGCTTACCATGAAATGCTCGCACGTGATGAGAGCCGTCTTGAGGATACGCTCAAGCGTCTGGACGTCAGCCCTCTGGGTTGCGGCGCGCTGGCGGGCACCGCTTATCCTATCGACCGCGAGCAGTTGGCTGGCTGGTTGGGATTTGCCTCTGCTACCCGCAACAGTCTGGATACGGTCTCTGACCGTGATCACGTACTGGAACTGCTGTCCGATGCGTCTATCGGTATGGTGCATTTGTCGCGCTTTGCCGAAGATTTGATTTTCTTCAACAGCGGTGAAGCGGCGTTTGTCGAGTTGTCTGACCGCGTGACTTCCGGCTCTTCCCTGATGCCGCAGAAGAAAAACCCGGATGCACTGGAGCTTATCCGCGGTAAATGTGGCCGTGTTCAGGGTGCGCTGGCCGGTATGCTGGTGACGCTGAAAGGGCTGCCGCTGGCCTATAACAAAGATATGCAGGAAGACAAGGAAGGGCTGTTCGATGCGCTGGATACCTGGCACGACTGCCTGTTGATGGCGTCACTGGTGCTGGAAGGCATTCAGGTGAAACGTCCGCGCTGCCAGGAAGCGGCACAGCAGGGTTACGCCAACGCGACCGAACTGGCTGATTATCTGGTTGCCAAAGGTGTGCCGTTCCGCGAAGCGCACCACATCGTTGGTGAAGCGGTGGTGGAAGCGATTCGTCAGGGTAAAGCGCTGGAAGCGTTGTCACTGGCGGATCTCAAACAGTTCAGCGCAGTCATCGAAGACGATGTCTATCCGGTGCTGTCGTTGCAGTCCTGTCTGGATAAACGCGCGGCACAGGGCGGGGTGTCGCCGCAGCAAGTCGCACGCGCGATTGCCGACGCGAAGCAACGTCTGGCGTAATCCTGTTTATCGATATTTATCGGTATTTATCGATATCAGAACCGGCCTGCGGGCCGGTTTTGTTTTTTCTATGCTTCTCCTTTTCTGTCTTCGACCTTCTGCTTTCTGATGTCGGCTCGCATTTCCTCGCTATTAGACGGCTTTTCCGGCCGATTTCGCACATAACCTCTGGACAGATATACAGCCTCACTTTACCTTGGCGGGCAGTGGTACTGATAACCTGGGGGCGGTGTGGATATCTCCTTGTTTTATGGCATCGGCGGTGGCGTTGTTGGCCTGTTGTTGGGCTGGCTGGCGGCCAGCTTGCTGCAACAGCAGCGTCAGGCGCGGCATGATACCGAGTTTCGGTTACAGCAGCAGGCGCTGGAACAGACGCGCCAGCAACTGAGCGAAAACCAGCAAGCGCGGCAGCAAGACCAGCAGCGGTTGGATCAACAGGCGCAGGCGTTACATTCGCTACACGCACAACTGGCGGCGGGTGAGGAAAAACTGCGGCAACTGGCAGAGCTACGGGAAGAGTGTGCCCAGCTCAATCAGGAACTGCGTGCATTGCGTGAGGCCAACGGTGCGCAGGAAGCAGAACTGCGTGAAGTCACCATTCGTCTTGAGGAAACCCGGCTGGCGGCGGAGGAGAAGCAGCGGTTGCTGATGAATAGCGAACAGCGTTTATCCACTCAGTTTGAAAACCTCGCCAATCGTATCTTTGAGCAGACCGGACACAAGGTGGACCAGCAAAACCAGCAGAGCATGGAGAAGCTGTTGACGCCATTACGCGAGCAACTGGATGGTTTTCGCCGTCAGGTGCAAGAGAGCTTCGGGGCGGAATCGCGTGAGCGACACACACTGGCGCATGAAATCCGCAATCTACAGCAACTGAATGCCCGCATGGCGCAGGAAGCCATCAACCTCACTAATGCGTTAAAAGGCGACAACAAAACCCAGGGTAATTGGGGCGAAGTGGTGTTGAGCCGGGTACTGGAAAGTTCCGGATTGCGTGAAGGGCATGAATATGACACCCAGGTCAGCGTTCAGACCGCTAGCAATAGCCGCCTGCAACCGGATGTGATTGTGCGGCTGCCACATGGCAAAGATGTGGTTATCGACGCCAAAATGTCGCTGGTGGCTTATGAGCGCTATTTCAACAGCGATAATGAAGCTGAACGAGCGGCAGCCCTGAATGAACATCTGTTGTCTATCCGTAATCACATTCGGTTGCTGGGCAGCAAGGATTACCAACAACTACCGGGGTTGCGTTCTCTCGACTATGTGTTGATGTTTATTCCCGTCGAACCGGCGTTTCTGGTGGCTATCGATCGTCAGCCTGATCTGATCACCGAGGCATTACGTCACAATATTATGCTGGTCAGCCCTACGACTTTACTGGTAGCGTTACGGACGATTAACAATCTCTGGCGTTATGAGCAGCAAAGCCGTAATGCGCAGTTAATCGCCGAACGCGCGTCACGGTTGTACGACAAGCTGCGTTTGTTTGTTGATGATATGGCGTCGCTGGGGCAAGGGCTGGAGAAAGCGCAGGCAGGTTACCGTCAGGCGATGAAAAAACTGGCGTCCGGGCGCGGCAATCTGATAGGTCAGGCCGAAGGATTCCGGGCATTGGGGGTGGAGATCAAGCGGCCAGTCAATGTCCCCATGATGCAAGATGAGCCTTTGACGCCGGATGCGTTGCTCGCATTGTCACAAAACGCGCATGATGATGAGACTGAACACAGTGTAGATGGCATGGATGATGTGCCGAATGGCACAGCGGTATGATGTTGATCAGGTTCAGCGCACAGGGTGGAAAGAAGGGCGGTCGCTTTTGAGCGGGGTCTGGTACACTCTCTATCCATTAATGCTACCCATTAATGGGTAATGCGATCCTGAAGTTGAAGAAGCAGGTGGATAACATGGTAGACGATTCGGATAAGACGACACATTTTGGTTTTCGCACGGTAGCGAAAGATGATAAGGAAGCCATGGTGGCGGATGTTTTTCATTCTGTGGCTGCCAAATATGACCTGATGAATGATCTGATGTCATTTGGTATTCACCGTGTTTGGAAACGGTTTACCATTGAGTGCAGCGGTGTACGCCGTGGCCAGCGCGTGCTGGACCTGGCGGGTGGTACCGGTGATCTGACCGCCAAATTCTCCCGTCTGGTAGGAGATGAAGGCGAAGTGGTGTTGGCGGATATCAATGCGTCAATGCTGAAAGTCGGACGCGAGAAGCTGCGTAATAACGGTGTGGTGGGTAATGTCAGTTATGTGCAGGCCAATGCGGAAGCGTTGCCGTTTCCAGAGAATTTTTTCGATTGCATCACCATTTCCTTCGGATTGCGTAACGTCACCGAGAAAGAGCGAGCGCTGCGTTCTATGTATCGGGTGCTGAAACCCGGTGGCCGCTTGCTGGTGCTCGAGTTCTCAAAACCTACCGTGAAGGTGTTGAGCAAAGTCTACGACGTCTATTCTTTCCACGTGTTGCCCCGTATTGGCGAAATGGTTGCCAGTGATGCCGGTAGCTACCGCTATCTGGCGGAATCCATTCGTATGCATCCCGACCAGGAGACATTAAAAGGGATGATGGTCGATGCCGGTTTTGACAGTGTGGATTACTTCAATCTGACCAGCGGTATCGTGGCGCTGCATCGCGGATTTAAATTCTGAGTTGGATACTCCCATGTTGATAATGCCTGTGTTGACGGCGGCACTGGAAACAGCGCTCAACCAGCTTTTGTTCCGTGACCGGAGTCTGAAAGCCGCCCGTCAGCGTTTGCACGGAAAAACGTTGCGAGTGGATGTGGCGGAATTGGGTACGCCGTTGGTATTGGTTTTTTCCGAATATCGCCTTGATGTGGTGAGTCAGTGGGCAGAGCAGCCAGACTGTTGGTTGCAAACCCGCTTACCGGCATTGATGAAATTGCGCGACCGGCAGCAATTGTCTGCCCTGATGCGCAGTGGTGAATTGGTGCTGGAAGGGGATATTCAGGTGGCGCAGCAGTTTGTCACCTTGCTGGATCTGGCGGAGTTTGACCCGGCAGAATGGCTGTCGCCCTGGCTGGGTGATGTAGTGGCAGAAGGGCTGAGTCAGGCGGCGGGTAAGGTTGCGGGGACGTTGATGCGTTCAACATGCCGCCAGCAGCAGGCGCTGTCGGAAACCGTAACCGAGGAGTGGTGTCTGGCACCCGGCAAGCTGGAAGGACTCTGGTTTGCCGACGAAGTGGACGCGTTGGCGCAAGCGGTGGAGGCACTGTCCGTCAGGCTGGCAAAACTGGAGGGAGCGCCATGACGCCGGGAGAATTGTTGCGGTTGTACCGGATTATCCGGGTATTGCTGAGTTACGGGCTGGATGAGTTGATCCCGCGTATTCCTCTCACCATGCCGCTACGCCTTTGGCGTTGTTTACTGTTCTGGTTACCGAATCGTCACAAAAGTCAGCCACTGGGCGAGCGTCTGCGACTGGCGTTGCAGGAACTGGGTCCCGTGTGGATCAAGTTCGGTCAGATGATGTCCACACGCCGTGATCTCTTTCCTCCGGCCATTGCCGATCAACTGGCGATGCTGCAAGACCAGGTTGAGCCGTTTGATGGCGAACTGGCCCGTCACCAGATTGAAACGTCGATGGGCGGCAAGCTGGAAACCTGGTTTGATGATTTTGACGCTAAGCCGCTGGCATCGGCGTCGATTGCTCAGGTGCATACCGCCAGACTGAAAACCACGGGCAAAGAGATCGTCATCAAAGTCATTCGCCCGGATATATTGCCAGTCATCAAGGCGGACATGCGCCTGATGAATCGGTTAGCTGGCTGGTTACCGCTATTGCTGCCGGATGGTCGTCGCTTACGACCGCGTGAAGTGGTACGCGATTACGAAAAAACACTGCTGGATGAACTGAACCTGCTGCGTGAAGCGGCCAACGCCATCCAGTTGCGGCGAAATTTTGAAAACAGCCCGATGTTGTATATTCCAGAGGTGTACTCCGATTACTGCACCGAACAAGTGCTGGTCATGGAGCGTATCTACGGTATTCCGGTATCGGACATCGATGCATTGAAGCAGCATGGTGTCAACATGCCGTTGCTGGCCGAGCGTGGCGTTCAGGTCTTTTTTACTCAGGTATTCCGCGACAGCTTTTTCCATGCCGATATGCACCCCGGTAATATCTTCATCAGTTATGAACATCCAGAAGATCCGCAGTATATCGGGATTGACTGCGGTATTGTCGGCTCGCTGAATAAAGAAGATAAGCGCTATCTGGCGGAGAACTTTATTGCTTTTTTCAACCGTGACTACCGTCGAGTCGCTGAATTGCACGTAGATTCTGGTTGGGTACCGGCTGAGACCAACGTAGAAGAGTTCGAATTTGCTATCCGTACCGTTTGTGAGCCCATTTTTGAAAAGCCGTTAGCAGAAATTTCTTTCGGTCATGTATTATTGAACCTCTTTAATACGGCGCGTCGCTTCAATATGGAAGTGCAACCCCAGTTGGTGTTGCTCCAGAAGACGTTACTGTACATTGAGGGCGTTGGGCGTCAGCTCTACCCTCAGCTGGATTTGTGGAAGACGGCAAAGCCCTTTCTGGAAACCTGGCTGAAGGATCAAGTCGGCTTGCCTGCCATGTTGCGGGCATTTAAAGAGAAAGCGCCGTTTTGGGCAGAAAAGCTGCCCGAGATTCCTGAATTGTTCTACGACAGTTTACGTCAGCATAAAATGTTGAAGCAGAACATGGAGTTATTGACCGGCGAGTTGCGTTCGCAACGTATCCGTCATGGTCAGGCTCGCTACTTGCTGGGCGTGGGCGCGACGTTGCTGCTGAGCGGGACGATACTGCTGGTGAGTCAGGTCGAAGCGGATATTGTACCGGCTGGCTTGTTCGCTGCTGGTTTCGTGGCCTGGATTATCGGCTGGCGCAGTACTCGCTGAACCCGTTGAATAACGCCTCATCAGTATCCTGACGTTGACTGATGAGCGTGTTACATGAATTCCTTTTGAGTAAAGAGGTAAGCATAGTATGGGCGGTATTAGTATCTGGAATCTATTGATTATCGGGGTGATCGTGGTGTTGTTGTTTGGCACCAATAAGCTGAGAACCCTGGGGTCAGACTTGGGCGCGTCAATCAAAGGTTTCAAGAAAGCAATGAGTGACGATAAGCCTGCTGCCAATGATGACAAGCAACAAGACGCTGACTTTGCGACTAAATCCATTTCGGAGAACAAGCCGCAGACAAGTCAGGAAGAGAAAAGCCACCATAAAGAGCAGGTATAACCGGTGTTTGATATCGGGTTTAGTGAACTGCTGTTGGTGATGGTGATCGGTCTGGTGGTGCTGGGACCTGAACGCTTGCCGATAGCGGTAAAAACGGTGGCCGGGTGGATACGGGCGCTGCGCTCGTTGGCATCGACGGTACAAAATGAACTGGCGCAGGAGATGAAACTGCAGGAATTGCAGGAAAGTCTGAAGAAAGTGGAACAGGCCAGCCAGTTGCAAAATTTGTCGCCGGAATTGAAAGCGTCGATGGATGAGCTGAAAGAGGCCGCCGAAGCGATGAAGCGTCCGCACAGTATCAAGCTGGATAACAGTGATGCGCCAGGGCATGTGCCGCTTGCCGATCCAGAAGCTGCGCATGATGGCGTGCTGGAAGTTGAGCTGAAAGCGCAAAGCCATACGGAGCAGAATGTGAAGCCGGATGTTGCCTCCGTAACTCCTGTTGCGGCTGTTCCGGCTACTGAGCCGACTGCGCAGGCAGAAATACAGGCAGAGACAACGGTGCCGAACGTACCCGTGTCGGCGGTGCCGGTATCGGAAAACGTCAGCCATACTGCCAGCCATACTGAAAGCAAGGCCAAACCTGAGCCGGTGCCGCCCGCTTCTTCCTCTCAACCTTCTGGTGATCGTTAACCTATGGCTGTTGATCAAACTCAACCGCTGATAAGCCATCTGATCGAACTGCGTAAGCGGTTGTTAAATAGCATTATCAGCGTACTGGTCGTGTTTCTGGCACTGGTTTACTTTGCCAATGACATCTATCAGTTTGTCTCTGCGCCGCTCATTAAACAACTGCCGGCCGGGGCTAGCATGATTGCGACCGATGTGGCCTCGCCGTTTTTCACCCCGATAAAGCTGACGCTGATCGTGTCGGTGTTTTTATCTGCGCCACTGGTGTTGTATCAGGTGTGGGCGTTTGTGGCTCCCGCCTTGTACAAGCACGAACGTCGTTTGATGATGCCGTTGCTGGTGTCCAGCAGCCTGCTGTTTTACATGGGAATGGCGTTCGCTTATTTCATCGTCTTTCCGTTAGCGTTCAGTTTCTTTGCCCAGACCGCGCCGAAGGGGGTATTGATTGCGACCGATATCAATAACTACCTTGATTTCGTCATGGCGCTGTTTATGGCATTCGGTGTGTCGTTCGAAGTGCCGGTAGCCATCGTGTTGCTGTGCTGGAGTGGTGTCGTTACGCCGGAAAGTCTGAAACAGAAACGGCCTTATGTGCTGGTGGGTGCCTTTGTGGTGGGGATGCTGCTGACGCCACCGGATGTGTTCTCCCAGACGCTGTTGGCCATTCCGATGTATTTGTTGTTTGAAATCGGCGTGTTTTTCGCCCAGTTCTACGTTGGTAAACGGCGTCGGCCAGAGGAAGAAGACGACGTTGACGAATCTGCGCCGTCTTCCTGAGTGGTGTTTGCCGTTAAACGGCGGCCTTCTTACTGTGACACCTCTTTCGGGAGGTGTTGTTTTTTGGGGGTGTCCACGGTGGTCACCATAACGGGTTTTGGGATATCAGCGCATGTTCGATATTGGCGTTAATCTGACCAGCTCACAGTTTCGTTCAGACCAAGAGCAGGTGGTGAGCAGGGCACGTCAGGCGGGGGTGACGGGCTTGTTATTAACCGGAACCAATGCAAGCGAGAGTGAGCAGGCATACCTGCTCGCCACGCAATATCCCGATTACTGTTGGTCAACCGCCGGTGTACATCCACATGATGCGAGTAGCTGGAGTGATGACACGGCGGCGTTGATTCACCAACTGGCAGGACGTGAGCAGGTGCTGGCGATCGGCGAGTGCGGGTTAGATTTTAACCGTAACTTTTCCACTCCCGAAGAACAGGAATTGGCATTCAGCGCACAACTGGCGATTGCTGCTGAGCATGACATGCCGGTTTTTTTGCACTGCCGCGATGCGCATGGGCGTTTTATGGCGCTGCTGACGCCATGGCTCGATAAACTGCCTGCGGTGGTGTTGCACTGTTTTACCGGCTCAGGCGACGAGCTGGATGAATGCCTGCGTGCCGGATTGATGATCGGCATTACCGGCTGGGTGTGTGATGAGCGTCGTGGGTTGGCGCTACGCGAGCTACTCCCCCGGATTCCGGACGATCGGTTGTTGCTGGAAACCGATGCGCCCTATCTGTTACCCCGGGATTTACATCCTAAACCTGCATCCCGCCGTAACGAACCCTGTTTTCTGCCACATATCGTCCATCAGGTTGCGCTCTGGCGCAGCCAGGATGCGCAATGGCTTGGCAGAAATGTGGATGAAAACGCCCGTCGGATTTTCCGCCCGGGCCAGAAAGGAGAATAATGATGAGTAATGTTTTTCCCGGTGCGTTTCCAGGACGTCGCCTGCGCCGTCTGCGTCGCCATGATTTCAGCCGCCGTCTGGTGGCGGAACATCAGGTTACGGTTAACGACCTCATCTATCCGGTGTTTGTCATGGAAGGCAAGCAGGGACGTCAGGAAGTACCCTCCATGCCGGGCGTGTATCGCCTGACCATTGATGAGCTGGTAAGAGAAGCGGAAGTGATTGCCAAACTGGGTATCCCAGTGCTGTCGCTGTTCCCGGTGATCGAAGCGGATAAAAAATCGTTGCTGGCTGAAGAGGCTTACAATCCGGATGGGTTGGTGCAGCGTGCGGTGCGTGCGCTGAAAGATGCCGTACCGGAGTTGGGGCTGCTGACCGATGTGGCGCTGGATCCTTACACGACTCACGGTCAGGATGGTGTCATTGATGAAGACGGCTATGTGGTCAACGACATTACCAAAGAGATTCTGGTGCGTCAGGCGCTGTCTCATGCACAAGCCGGTGCAGAGATCGTGGCCCCCAGCGACATGATGGATGGCCGAATCGGTGCGATTCGCGAACAGCTGGAAGAGCAAGGGCTGGTGAATACCCAGATCATGGCGTATTCCGCCAAGTACGCGTCTTGTTACTACGGGCCGTTCCGCGATGCATTGGGCTCATCGGGCAACCTGAAAGGCGGCAACAAGAAAACCTATCAGATGGATCCGGCCAACACGAATGAGGCGTTGCAGGAGATCGCACAGGATCTGCAAGAAGGCGCGGATATGGTGATGGTGAAGCCGGGTATGCCGTATCTGGACGTGGTCCGGCGGGTGAAGGACACCTTCGGTGTGCCGACCTTTGCTTATCAGGTGTCTGGTGAGTATGCGATGCAGATGGCGGCCATCCAGAATGGCTGGCTGCAAGAACAGCCGCTGGTGATGGAATCGCTGCTGTGCTTCAAGCGTGCCGGTGCGGATGGGGTGCTGACCTATTTCGCCAAACGCGTGGCCGAATGGTTGCGTGATGACGCGTTACGCCGCTGATGACCTCGCTGTCATCACTGTACTGTAATTACTGTCGATGACAGCATGCCGTCAGGGCCATGCCCTGACGGTTCAGACTTTTCGAAACTGACGATTGTCGATACTCTGCCGCACCTGCTTATTCAGCAAATTGAGCAGTAGCATGGAGCGTGCCTCGCCATCCGGTTCGGTATAGATAGCCTCTAAGCCACTGAATACCCCTTCGGTGATGGTGACCTGATCGCCGGGTTGTGGTGTTTCCGGGTCGACATGAGTGGTGCACTGATGGTGTTGCAAATCCTCAATCACCTGCTGAGGGACCAACGCCGGCAGGTTGCCGAAACGGACAAAATGACTCACGCCACGTGTTGAACTGATGGTAGTGGTGTGTATGTGCTCCGGGTCGAATTCAACGAACAGATAATTGGGGAACAGCGGTTCGCTGACCTCGGTTCGTTTTCCTCGTACGATTTTCTCCAGCGCGATCATCGGGCTCAGGCAGACCACGTCCTGACGCTCCAGATGTTCTTTGGCCCGCAACAATTGGCCGCGCTTGCAATAAAGTAGGTACCAGGCTCGCATAGTTTCACTTTTTTCTGTGGCTTTTATCGCGGGAGAGGATAGCAAAAGCGTTACGCCTTGCGGGATAAAATTGTTGGGGGAAATTCCTAAATGTAGGCAGTGTTGATTATCCGTATCAGCGGGGCTGGTGCCAGAAATAGCATGGTCGGTAAGCGACAGCATGACCAAGAGCCTTTATAATACTTCCACCACTGACCTTTCTGATGATCAGCATGAAATACCGTGACTTACGTGAATTTCTCGCACAGCTTGAAGCGAGAGGCGAACTCAAACGCATCCATCAGCCGATAGATCCTTACCTGGAAATGACGGAAATTGCCGATCGCACCTTGCGTGCCGGTGGCCCGGCTTTGCTGTTTGAAAATCCCAAAGGTTACGCTATGCCGGTGCTGTGCAACCTGTTCGGTACGCCGAAACGCGTGGCGTTAGGCATGGGGCAGGAAGAGGTTAGCGCGTTGCGGGATGTCGGCCGTTTGCTGGCGTTTTTGAAAGAGCCTGAGCCGCCACGTGGTTTTCGCGATTTGGTGGATAAGCTACCCAAGTTTCGGCAGGTGCTGAATATGCCAACTAAGCGCCTTTCGAACGCGCCCTGTCAGGAACAGGTGTGGGAAGGCGAAGAGGTGGATCTGGGGCGGATTCCGATTATGCATTGCTGGCCGGGCGATGTCGCTCCGTTGGTCACCTGGGGACTGACGGTGACGCGCGGGCCTTTCAAAGAGCGTCAGAATCTGGGGATTTACCGCCAGCAGCTGATTGGTCGCAACAAACTGATTATGCGTTGGTTGTCACACCGTGGTGGTGCGTTGGATTTCCAGGAGTGGTGCCAACAGCACCCTGGCGAGCGCTTCCCGGTGGCGGTGGCGTTGGGCGCTGATCCGGCGACGATCCTCGGGGCGGTAACGCCGGTGCCGGATACGCTGTCTGAATATGCTTTTGCCGGGTTATTGCGTGGTCACAAGACGGAAGTGGTCAAATGTGTGTCCTGCGATTTGGAAGTACCGGCCAGTGCTGAAATCGTGCTGGAGGGCTATATCGACGCGGATGAAATCGCGCCGGAAGGACCTTATGGCGATCATACTGGCTATTACAACGAAGTGGATCATTTTCCTGTCTTTACTGTCACTCATGTTACCCAGCGTCGTGATGCTATTTATCATTCGACTTATACTGGTCGTCCGCCTGATGAACCGGCAGTGCTGGGGGTGGCGCTGAACGAAGTGTTCGTGCCGCTGTTGCAAAAGCAGTTTCCGGAAATTGTCGACTTCTATTTGCCGCCGGAGGGCTGTTCTTACCGTCTGGCGGTCGTTACTATGAAAAAACAGTATGCCGGGCACGCTAAACGGGTGATGATGGGCGTCTGGTCTTTTTTACGCCAGTTCATGTATACCAAGTTTGTTATCGTCTGCGATGATGATATTAATGCCCGCGACTGGAAAGATGTGATCTGGGCTATCACCACGCGTATGGATCCGGCGCGTGATACGCTGCTGGTGGAGAATACGCCAATCGACTACCTGGATTTTGCTTCACCGGTTTCTGGACTCGGCTCCAAGATGGGTCTGGATGCAACCAATAAATGGCCGGGAGAAACACAGCGTGAATGGGGGCATCCTATTACCAAAGATCCGTCGGTTGTCGCCCGTGTGGATGCCATATGGGACGAGTTAGCCATATTGAATGACAGTGGTAAGCCGCGCTGACGTCGCTTATCCTGTTCCCCGTTTTGTTTTGACCCTACAGAGGGATCGCATGACAACGTTGAGCTGTACAGTAACGTCGGTGGACGCTATCACCGATACGGTTTACCGGGTGCGCTTATTGCCATCGGCACCTTTTTCCTTCCGTGCCGGGCAATACCTGATGGTAGTAATGGACGAACGTGACAAGCGCCCGTTCTCTATGGCTTCAACGCCTATTGAGCAAGAGTCTATTGAATTGCATATCGGCGCTTCCGAGATGAACCTGTATGCAATGGCGGTGATGGACCGCATCCTGAAGGAAAAGTCGCTGGTGGTTGATATTCCCCATGGCGACGCCTGGCTGCGCGAAGACAGCGACCGGCCGTTGATTTTGATCGCGGGTGGAACAGGTTTTTCTTACGTGCGTTCGATTTTACTGACGGTGCTGGCACGTCAGCCAGAACGTCAGGTTTCCGTCTATTGGGGCGGACGTGAACTGCGTCATTTATACGATTTGGGCGAGTTGCAGTCGTTGGCGCAGTCGCATTCCAACCTGAACGTGATCCCGGTCGTTGAACAGCCGGACGAACAGTGGCATGGCCGTTCTGGTACCGTGTTAAGCGCTGTGCTCCAGGATTTCGGCACACTGGCCTCGCATGACATTTACATCGCAGGGCGTTTTGAAATGGCAAAAATCGCCCGTGAGCGTTTTTGTAATGAACGTGGCGCACAGCCTGCACACATGTACAGCGACGCATTTTCTTTCATCTGATCCTGCCAGTTTGCTTGCTGTTCTGTCGTGGCCGGGTTGTTATCCCGGCCACGTTGTTGTGGCACCTACACATTGTTTTGGCACCTATTAGGATGCCGGTACGTGTGGCTTACTGCGCTATCTGTGTTCGCCCCGCCGACGTAATGACGCCGACGGGGGGATGATAGCGATGAAGCGTAGCCAATGGATAGCAGGTGGACATCAATACGGGTGGGTTATACCCGCTCCAGCACCGTGGCAATACCCTGACCTAACCCGATACACATGGTCGCCACACCGAACTCTACGTCTCGCTGCTCCATCAAATTGATAAGCGTGGTGATAATACGCGCCCCGGAGCACCCCAACGGATGGCCCAACGCAATCGCCCCGCCATTCAGGTTGACCTTATCATCCAGGCTATCCATCAATCCTAATGCTTTGATACAAGGCAGCGTTTGGGCGGCAAACGCCTCATTGAGTTCAAACAGACCAATATCGCTCACAGCGAGTCCCGCCCGTTGTAGCGCTTTTTGGGTCGCGGGTACCGGACCGAATCCCATCACGGAAGGGTCACAGCCAACGACCGCCATCGCCCGCACGCGTACCCGTGGCGTTAACCCCAACGCCAGCGCACGGGATTCGCTCATCACCAGCAGCGCGGCGGCACCATCTGACAATGCCGATGAGCTACCGGCTGTGACCGTACCATTCACCGGGTCAAATGCCGGGCGCAGCGCTGCCAGAGCGTCGAGGCTGGTGTCAGCCCTGACGACTTCATCGTAGTCAAAAGGATGTAGCGCGCCGTCGGCGTTATGACCGGTGGTGGGGATAATTTCATGGCGAAATGCACCGGATTGGGTCGCAGCCCAGGCGCGCTGGTGTGAGCGGGCGGCGAAAGCATCCTGCATTTCACGACTGATGTGGTGCTGGCGAGCCAGTAGCTCTGCCGTCAGCCCCATCATCGCTGCGGCTTTCGCGATGTTTTTGCCAAGGCCGGGGTGAAAATCAACACCGTGGCTCATCGGCACATGCCCCATATGCTCGACGCCACCGACCAGACACACCTCGGCATCACCCGTCATGATGGTTCGTGCCGCATCGTGCAACGCCTGCATGGATGAACCGCACAGACGGTTGACGGTAACGGCGGGTACCGAGTGGGGAATTTCAGCCAGTAATGCGGCATTACGCCCCACATTGAATCCTTGCTCTAGTGTCTGTTGCACGCATCCCCAGTAGATGTCGTCGATTTTATCCGCTTCCAGCGCCGGGGTACGACTCAGCAGGCTGCGCATCAAATGCGCGGACAGGGTTTCAGCCCGAACCTGACGAAACGCACCACCTTTGGATCGACCCATCGGGGTACGCACTGCATCAACAATCACTGCATTTTCCATCGTCGTGCGTCCTTATGCCGGTTGGTGGAGAGACAGGTCAGCGTGAGGTTCAACCGCCGGGTAATAGCGCTGCTGGAACTTAGCCATCCGCAACAGGCTTTCCGGTATGGTGTAAAGCGGCCCCAGCGACGCTAGCGATTGGGCAATGTCCACGTAGTGCTGGCTACCCAGAGTGTCCAGATAACGGCAGGCACCGCCATGGAACGGCGGGAAACCCAGTCCGTAAAGCAGTGCCATATCGGCTTCCGCCGGTGTGGCGACGATCCCCTCTTCCAGACAACGTGCGACTTCGTTGAGCATTGGTACCATCAGGCGATGCGTGATCTCTTGTGCGCTGAAGGTCCGCTTCGGCCCGCAGGCGGCATCCAGCAGAATATCGGTCTGGTCGTCTTGTTCCCGGCGTGGTTTGCCTTTCGCATCCGGACTGTAACGGTAGAAGCCAGCACCGCTTTTCTGACCCAAACGCTGGTGTTCCACCAGAACATCGACCGCGTCGCGGTAGGTTTTTGCCATGCGCTGCGGAAAACCTGCCGACATTACCGCCTGAGCATGGTGGGCGGTATCCAGCCCGACCACGTCCAGCAGGTAAGCCGGTCCCATCGGCCAGCCGAACTGTTTTTCCATCACGGCATCAACATCGCGGAAATCCGCACCGTCACGCAATAGCAGACAGAACGCGGCGATATAAGGGAACAGCACACGGTTGACGAAAAATCCGGGGCAGTCATTCACTACAATCGGGGTTTTCCCTATTTTGGTGGCGTAAGCGACTACGCGAGCCAGCGTTTTCTCATCGGTCTGGGGGCCGCGAATCACTTCTACCAACGGCATCCGGTGTACCGGATTGAAAAAATGCATGCCGCAGAAATTTTGCGGTCGTTGCAAGGCGGTGGCCAACTGCCCGATAGGAATGGTCGAGGTATTGGAAACGATCAACGTCTGCTCACTGACGCAGGTCTCGACATCGGCCAGTACCCTGGCCTTTATTTGTGGGTTTTCCACCACCGCTTCGATAACCAGGTCAGCCTGCTCCAGCCCATTGTTATTCAATGTCGGGTGGATACGAGCCAGTATGCCCATCATGCTCAGGGCATCCAGCTTGCCGCGCTGTAGCTGTGCATTCAGTAGTTTGGCTGCCTCTTCCATCCCCAGCGTCAGCGCTTTCTCGTTGATATCTTTCATCCATACCGGCACGCCTTTACGTGCCGACTGACAGGCAATACCGCCACCCATGATCCCGGCACCGAGTACCGCAACGCGTGCTGGTGGCGAAGCGTCGCCAGCCCATTTTTTGGCCGTGCTTTTTACCGCTTGTTCGTTCAGGAAGACACCGACCAACGCGTACGCCGCTGTGGTTTGCGTCAGCGTAACGAAATTGTCGGTTTCCAGTTTCAGCGCGGCGTCACGATCTAATCTGGCGGCAGCTTCAATGGTTTTGAGCGCTGTCATTGGCGCAGGGTAGTGAGGACCGGCAGCTTGCTGCACCAGTGCGCTGGCGGTGGCAAAACTCATGGTTGCCTCGATGCGGTTAAGCCTTAGCGGCGCTTGTTTCTGGCGGCGACGGGCTCGCCAGTCAAGTTTATCCTCCGCCGCCAGACGCAACATATGCAACGCTGACGACAGCAGCTTATCGTTGCTGGTAACCGCATCGATCAACCCAACTTTCAGGGCCTCGTCGGCAGGGAGGTCTTTACCGGCGGTAATGATTTCCAGCGCGCTGTCGGCGCCCAGCAGTCGCGGTAACCTAACTGTGCCGCCAAATCCCGGCATGATCCCCAGTTTCACTTCCGGCAGGCCAATGCGAACGTCGGGTGTCGCCAGGCGGAAATCGGTCGCCAGCACACATTCGCATCCTCCGCCCAGCGCATAACCGTTGATGGCAGAGAGCGTCGGCACCGGCAAGTCTTCCAGTTGGCTGAAAATGGCGTTGGCGTCGGTCAGCCACTGATGAAGGGTTTCCGGCAGTGCAGCGAACAACGATAAAAATTCGGTGATGTCCGCTCCGGCAATAAACGCGGGTTTGTCCGAGCGCAGTAGCAGGGCGCGGAGCGAAGGGTGTTCTTTCAGGTGATTCAGGGCTTCGCCAAGACTGGCCACCGTACGGGTGTCCAGTTTATTGACGTTGCCAGGCGCAGCAAAAACCAGTTCGGCAATGCCGTCTTCCAGCCAGTTGAGGTACAGCGTGTCGCCTTGATAGATCATGGTGTTCTCCACTGTTATCCGTTATCTGGTACGACCAGATAGTGAAGAAAATTGTGGGTTTGATGTTAATGAAATGCAAACAATGCGTGAGGGATTTGCCGGGAAGATCACAGACTGAGCAACGCTGTTGTCATCGGGGGGCTGTGTTACACTGGAAAACAGGTGGTTATCAATGGGGATTATGATGGAAACGTTGGCTTCTTTGTATCATCAACATGTGGCGACCCTGCAGCAACGCACGCAGGCAGTTCTGGCTCGGCATAATCTGGATGCCTTATTGATCCACTCCGGTGAGTTGATGATGGCGTTTCTGGATGACCATGCCTATCCGTTCAAGGTTAACCCGCAGTTTAAAGCCTGGCTACCGGTGACGCAGGTGCCGAATTGCTGGTTGTGGGTGGATGGGGTCAATACACCGAAGCTGTGGTTCTATTCCCCCGTTGATTACTGGCATAACGTCGCGCCAGTGCCGGACAGTTTTTGGACGACGTCGTTGGATATCCAGGTGCTGCGCAAGACCGATGATATTGCAGCGCAACTGCCTGCCCAGCGTCAGCAGGTTGCTTATATCGGCTCCGCTTCGCAGCGCGCGCTAAGTCTGGGGATTACGCCGGAGCACATCAACCCGAAAGGCGTACTGGATTATCTGCATTACCATCGTGCCTATAAAACGGATTATGAACTGGCTTGTATGCGCGAAGCGCAGAAAACAGCGGTGGTTGGTCATCGTGCTGCTTACGAAGCGTTCCAGTCCGGCATGAGCGAGTTTGATATTAATCTGGCGTACCTGACTGCCACGGGGCACCGTGATACCGATGTGCCTTATGACAATATAGTTGCCCTTAACGAGCATGCGGCGGTGCTGCACTACACCCAACTGGAACACCGTGTGCCGACGGAAATGCGCAGTTTCCTGCTGGATGCCGGTGCGGAATATAACGGTTATGCGGCAGATATTACCCGCACTTATGCCGCGCAGCATGACAACGAGTATGCGGCGCTGGTGAAGGACCTGAATCACGAGCAACTGGCGCTGATCGATACGATGAAAGCTGGTGTGCGTTATACCGATTACCATTTGCAGATGCATCACCGTGTTGCATCGCTGCTTAAACGCCATCAGTTGGTGACTGGGCTGAGTGAAGAAGCGATGGTAGAACAGGGGGTAACCTCGCCGTTCCTGCCGCATGGCCTGGGCCATCCGCTTGGCTTGCAGGTACACGATGTCGGCGGGTTTATGCAGGATGACACTGGCACCACCTTGCCAGCGCCGTCTGCCCATCCCTATTTGCGCTGTACCCGTATTTTGGAGCCGCGCATGGTGCTGACAATCGAACCGGGTATCTATTTCATCGATTCTCTGCTCGAACCCTGGCGTCAGGGTGCGTTGCGCCAGCATTTCAACTGGCAGAAGCTGGATGCGTTACGTCCGTTTGGTGGTATCCGTATTGAAGACAATATCGTGGTCCATGACAAACGCATCGAAAACTTAACGCGTGCGCTCGATCTGGCCTGATGCAGTCATATCCGGTGCCCGCGGCACCTGTTAGCGTCGATGAAGACATTAAAAAGAGTCGTTTTATTACCCTGCTCGCGCCTGCCTGTGGGGTGGAAGCGGCTCGAGACGTGATTCAGCAGGCCCGTGAGCAGCATCCCTCGGCGGCCCACCATTGCTGGGCCTATGTCGCAGGCTCCCCCGCCGATTCTCAACAGCTTGGCTTTTCTGATGACGGAGAACCTTCGGGAACCGCCGGTAAACCGATGCTGGCTCAATTGATGGGGAGTGGCATCGGTGAAATCGTGGCGGTAGTGATACGGTATTATGGTGGCATCAGGTTGGGTACTGGTGGGCTGGTCAAAGCCTATGGCGGTGGCGTCCAGCAAGCGTTGAAACAACTGTCAGTACACCAGAAAGTGATGTATCAGAACTATCGATTGCAATGCGACTATGCGTTGTTGCCGCAGGTGGAGAGCGTGGTACTGGCATTACAGGGGAACATCGTCTCAACGGAATACGCGGGTGATGTTGCCCTCCAACTGGCGTTTCCTATAACGGCAGTGGAAGAAGCAGCGCGGCGACTACGCGATATTAGTCGTGGTGCGTTGCATTTGCAGTCAATTTCACAATAATCCAGCACGTAATCTTGAACCATTAAAGGAAGGCTCCCTGATGCACCTGCGTGCCATAACCCGCATTGTCGGACTGCTGGTCATTCTGTTTTCCGGCACCATGTTCATTCCTGGCATGGTGGCGTTGATCTACCGTGACGGTGCCGGTCGTGCATTTATTCAGACATTTATTGTCGCGTTGGTGATGGGGTTGCTACTGTGGTTGCCCAACCGTAAGCACCGGCATGAGTTGAAAGCCCGCGAGGGGTTTTTAATCGTCGTGTTGTTCTGGACGGTGCTGGGCAGCGTTGGGGCGTTGCCTTTTTTGTTTGCTGAACGTCCCAATCTCTCGGTGACAGATGCGTTTTTTGAATCCTTTTCCGGCCTGACAACCACCGGTGCTACTACACTGGTTGGGCTGGATGCTCTACCGAAGGCGATTCTGTTCTATCGACAGATGCTGCAATGGATGGGCGGGATGGGGATCATTGTACTGGCGGTAGCGATTCTGCCGATTCTGGGCGTCGGGGGGATGCAGCTTTATCGCGCCGAAATGCCAGGTCCGCTGAAGGACAATAAAATGCGTCCCCGCATCGCGGAAACCGCCAAAACCCTCTGGCTGATTTATGTGTTGCTAACGGTGGTATGCGCCTTCTCTTTGTGGCTGGCGGGCATGTCGGTATTCGATGCGATTAGCCACAGTTTTTCGACTATCGCTATCGGTGGATTTTCAACCCATGACGCCAGCATCGGCTATTTCAACAGTCCTACCATCAATACCATTGTTGCGGTGTTTCTGCTGATTTCCGGCTGTAATTTTGGTCTGCACTTTGCGGTGTTAAGCGGTCGCAGCTTACGGGTGTACTGGCGTGACCCCGAGTTTCGCATGTTTATCTTTGTGCAGATGTCGCTGGTTGTGATTTGTACCCTCGTTTTGTGGGTGCATGGTGTGTACAAAACGGGTATGGAAACGTTGAACCAGGCGTTTTTTCAGGTGGTGTCGATGGCAACGACAGCAGGCTTTACTACCGATAGCATTGCCTCCTGGCCGTTGTTCTTGCCGGTATTGCTGCTTTGCTCCGCGTTTATCGGTGGTTGTGCGGGTTCAACCGGTGGTGGTCTGAAAGTCATCCGTATCCTGTTACTGTTTTTACAGGGATCGCGTGAGCTGAAACGACTGGTGCATCCGAATGCGGTCTATACCATTAAACTCGGCCAGCGCGCGTTGCCGGAACGAATTCTGGAAGCGGTGTGGGGGTTTTTCTCAGCGTATGCGCTGGTGTTTATCATCAGTATGCTGGCAGTGATTGCGACAGGGGTCGACAATTTCTCTGCTTTTGCTGCTGTCGCTGCCACCCTTAACAATCTTGGCCCAGGGCTTGGGACAGTCGCCGACAATTTTACGTCCATGAATGACGCCGCCAAATGGATTCTGATTGTCACCATGTTATTTGGTCGTCTGGAAGTGTTCACCATGCTGGTGCTATTTACTCCCACTTTTTGGCGGGAATAACGGATAAAGGAAACGTGCTATGAAAGCATTGATATTGTTTTCCAGTCGGGATGGTCAAACACGGGCGATAGCGTCTTACATCGCCAATAACCTGAAAGGGACGCTGGAGTGTGATGTTGTCAACATTCTGAGCGCCCATGAAGTCGATCTCGATAAGTACGACAAGGTGATGATTGGTGCATCAGTGCGCTACGGACATTTTCACCCAGCGCTGGAAAAATTCATCCGTCAGCACCTTGCATTATTACAGCAAAAACCCAGTGCGTTCTTTTCTGTCAATCTGACGGCCCGTAAACCTGAAAAGCGTTCGCTGCAAACCAACGCATATACCCGCAAGTTTCTGCTGCGCTCTCCCTGGCAGCCCGACTTGGGGGCCGTGTTTGCTGGAGCGTTGCGCTATCCCCGTTATCGTTGGTTCGACCGCGTCATGATTCAACTGATTATGCGCATGACGGGCGGTGAAACTGACAGTACCAAAGAGATTGAATATACCGATTGGGAGCAGGTGGCGCGTTTTGCCCAGTCGTTTGGCCAACTTAGCCAGAAAAAGGCGGTTTGACGGTGTGAAATCGGCGTGGTGGTGAAAAAAGAGGCGTTCAGTAATTTTTTTGAAATTAGTGCTTGTCAGGCCGGAATAACTCCCTATAATGCGCCTCCACTGACACGGCAACAGCGGCAACGCAGCGCGGTGTGAGGAAGCGGAAACGAAAATAATCGTTGACACTTCATGA
>NZ_SULL01000013.1 GCF_009372235.1 Dickeya oryzae
TGCAGCGCCTGCCCGGCCAGCAGGGCTTTCAGGTCGGCGTAGCGGTCACCGAGACGGCTGCCCAAATCGATAAGCCCTGCCGGTGTGTGGATCCCGTAACTGTTTTTGCCCTGATGGCGATAACTTGCAAGTTTCATAATCTTTCCCGTTTAAATAAGGCCGCGAGCTATCGCGGCGTTATTTGTTTTTTTGTCATACAACCGTCACACCAGGAACTTGCCGAGTACCAGCAAGGCCACGGAGACGTTGATTGCACCGCCGATACGGGTAGCAATCTGAGCGAACGGCATCAGCACCATACGGTTACCAGCGGTGAGAATCGCCACGTCGCCGGTACCGCCCTGCCCGCTCTGGCAGCAGGAGATGATGGCAACGTCAATCGGGTGCATACCGATTTTCTTGCCAACAAAGAAACCAGTGGTAACCAGTGCCACAACCGTGGACACAATCACCAGCAGGTTGGTTATTGTGAAAGCGTGCACCAGCTCTTCCCATGGGGTGATCGCCACGCCAACAGCAAACAGAATCGGATAGGTCACAGAAGTCTGGAAGAATTTGTAAACAACCTGAGAACCTTCGAGCAGACGCGGAGACGCACCATTAATCAGCTTCACGATTACGGCGGCAAACAACATGCCTACCGGAGCCGGCAGACCAATCAGCTTATGCCCCAACATACCGATCATGTAGAGCAGGATGGCCAGCAACGCACCAGCAGCCAGGTTGGCCGGGTCCATTTTTCCACTCAGTGTACTCGTCAAAGAGACCGGCGCTTTTTCACCCTCGATACCTTTATTCGGCATCAGTTCACCTTCACCGGTCAGGTGCGGGTAACGTTTGCCCAGTTGGTTCAGCACACCAGCCAGGATGATGGCAGTCAGGCTACCCAGCATAACGATTGGCAGAATACGACCCAACGCGACGCCTTGCTCCATGTGTAGCAAGGTGGCATAACCGATAGACAGAGGAATCGCCCCTTCACCCACACCACCAGCCATAATCGGCAGTACCAGGAAGAAGAAGATCTGGAACGGATCCAAGCCCAACATCATGCCCACGCCCATACCAACCACCATGCCTACAATTTCACCACACAACATGGGGAAGAAAATGCGCAGGAAGCCCTGAATCAGCGTCTGGCGGTTCATACTCATAATGCTGCCGACAATGATGCAGCAGATATAGAGGTACAGAATGTTGGTGGATTTGTAGAACTTAGTGGTGGCATCCACAACCACATGCGGCAACAAGCCGTAGTAAACCAGTGCAGACGGAATAAACGTGGCACAAATCGCCGCTGCCCCCATCTTGCCGATGAGCGGCAAGCGTTTACCGAACTCACCACAGGCGAAACCGAAAAACGCCAACGTGGCAACCATCACCACGATGTCACTGGGCAACTTGCCTTCCAAACAATCCAACGCAATTAATAGCCCAGCCAGGATAAACAGTGGCACCGGAATAACACCAATTTTATAGTTATCCAGTATGTGCCACCATTTTTCTTTTAATGAAACCTTCCCAGAGGCTTCATCTTTTACAACGATATAAGAATCATCAGTGGTACTCATAACCTTCTCCCCTTGTTATTTTCCCGTGCATCTTAAGAGGTCAACACACGTTATTATGTGATAACCATCAAATTAAAAAATGAGTTTTAATGGTACTTATGGTTTTTATGGTTTTAATTATTTTTTCATTAAAAAATCAATGAATTATATTTTTAGATTACGGGGAGTTTTGGCGTGGTTTTTATGGTTTGTATGGTTCAAATGGCCCTTATTTCGATAAAGAAATAATATGTTGTGAAAAAGTAATTAAAATGTCCAGTCTCAGTGACAAGCAATTTACGTATTATTTAAAACAACTGAAACAAAAATACCATTTTCACAATCTGCGCGAAACGCTTCACAAGACTATTTTTTAGTCCCTTTCTTTTACGCCTTTCATGATAAATTAGCCATCTTCGTTTGCGCGTTTTCTCGGTGATTAGCACATTATGACAGTCAGGCTCTCGTTCCATCTCAAGCTGTTC
Organism: Dickeya oryzae; assembly: GCF_009372235.1. Taxonomy (GTDB): domain Bacteria; phylum Pseudomonadota; class Gammaproteobacteria; order Enterobacterales; family Enterobacteriaceae; genus Dickeya; species Dickeya oryzae. The sequence goes on from NZ_SULL01000013.1 coordinate 2,036, forward strand.
ATCTACCTGATGATCTTTTTTTCTCTGTTGTTGATCACCGCAGGGCTTTACTACTATCGGGCCGTCGATCGCCAACTCTATGACGAGTTAGGCAGCCGGGCGCAGATTCAGGCACGAGAAATCGCGATTATTCCTTCGCTCATCGAGGCGGTGAAATATAAAGATACCGCCACCATCGACAATCTGGTCGATCAAATCAAAGCACGCAGCGACGCCAGCTTTATCGTTATCGGCGATCGTAACGCAACCCACTTATATCATTCTGAAGAACCGTCACTGCTCGGCACAGAAATGATAGGCGGCGACAATAAAGAAGTGCTGGAAGGACAAAGCTCTATCACGCTGCGACGCGGTGCGATTGGTATTTCACTGCGTAGCAAAGCGCCGATCATGGATGGAGATCAAGTTATCGGCATCGTGTCGGTCGGGTATTTGAAAAAGCGCATCGATAACCTGACATTCAGCAAAGTAGCGCATATCGGGCTGCCTATCGTCGCGATGCTGGTTGCGTTGTTTTTCTTTTCCTGGTGGTTCTCCCGCAACCTGAAAAAGCAGATGTTCGGGCTGGAGCCGCTGGAGATCCGGCTGTTGGTCAGGCAACAAAAGGCATTGCTGGAGTCTATTTATGAAGGTGTGATCGCCATCGACAAGCAACGCAATATTGCGGTGATCAACCATGCCGCCAAAGATTTGCTGGACCTGACGATGCCTTCGTATCAATTACGCGGCAAACCGATCGATGACATCATTACCCCTGTGCCATTTTTCTCTAATGAAGATATTTGGATAACCGATACCCATGATGAGATTTGCCGCTTCAATCAGACCACGGTTATCGCCAGCCGCGTGCGCATTATGCTGGAAGATGAACTGCAAGGCTGGGTAATCAGTTTTCGTGACAAAAACGACATTCACACCCTAAGCATGCAACTCAGTCAGGTCAAACGTTATGCCAACAGCCTGCGTATTCTGCGCCATGAACAATTGAATTGGACGGCTACGCTGGCCGGATTGTTGCATTTGCGCCGTTATGATGAAGCCGTGCGGTACATTGAAGCCCAGTCTGAAGGAGCGCAGGTGGTGCTGGATTTTATCTCCAGTCGTTTCTGTTCGCCGGCACTTTGCGGGCTGTTACTGGGTAAATTCGCCAGCGCACGCGAGAAAGGTATTGAATTGCGTTTTGACCCTCGTTGCCAGCTTAACAGTATCCCTGCATCACTCAATGAAACAGAGCTGATGTCAATTATTGGGAATTTAATTGATAATGCGGTGGAAGCGACACTGGCCTGTACCTCGAGTTACTATCCTGTCGAAGTGTATATCTACGACGGTGAACAGGAATTAGTCATTGAAGTGGCTGATCAAGGGACAGGGATTGACCCCACAATTGCAGATCGGGTATTTGAGATGGGTGTCACCAGTAAAAAAGAAGGCGATCACGGTCTGGGTCTGCATTTGGTTGCCAGCTATGTTAGTCAGGCACAAGGTGTGATCGAAGTTTCTGACAATTCGCCTCACGGCGCTATTTTTTCTATCTTCATTCCAAAAATAATCAATAACCAATAACCGGGGAAAACAAGTACCATGCCGATTGCGAGCACCATGCCACCTGAACGAACGATTGAAAATTTCGATGTACTGATCGTTGAAGACGAGAGAAAGCTGGCAAATATCCACGCGGAATTTATCGAAAAGAATTTCGCGCTGCGAGTGGTAGGTACGGCGTCAACCCTGAACGAAGCCCGGCGTATGCTGCAGCAATACAAACCCCGGCTGATGTTGCTGGATAATTATCTGCCAGACGGTGAAGGCGTCCAGCTTATTGAAAGTGAACTGATGCGCAGCAGCAACTGCTCAGTGATTTTTATTACCGCCGCCAGCGATATGAACACCTGCGCACAGGCTATCCGCTGCGGCGCTTTTGATTACATTATCAAACCGGTGTCCTACCCACGACTACGCTCGTCGCTTGAGCGATTCATCCAGTTTGTCAAAACGCAGCATACTTACAAAGTCGTCGATCAGCAGAATGTGGACGTCCTCTATCAGTTACAGGCATCGACCGTACCTAATGGGCCTGGCAGCAAAGGCATTGAAGAGAACACCCTCAATCTGGTCAAACAGATCTTTCAGGATCAGCCGGAAACTTTGTTCTCCGTCGATGAGGTCGTAGAAAAAACTGGTCTCAGCAAAACGACAGCCCGACGCTATCTGGAATATGGGCTGGAAAACCAGTTTCTGGATGTAGAAATGCGTTATGGCAAGATTGGGCACCCGCGGCGTCTCTATCGTAAAAAGCACCTCGATTGAGGCTTGTGATTTTCTTATGCCATACCCGCGCCTGAACACGCCTTTCGCGGGTATGGCATTACTGTTGTCGCCGTTGGCCAATATGCCTTGAAAATGAAGATCATGCTCAGGGCCGACAGGCGCTCCCCTCCAATGTTATTACGCACTGGCGTGCTGTATCCTCCCCGCCAATCACTCGGTATTAAATCCGTTTGATTTAGTCAACTGCCTGGCTTTTTTTGGGCAATTCACCGGATGAATAGCCTGATGTCACAAAAACGTTCACACGGTACAAGTACAACTAAACATCTGTACTACAACTGCCGATAACACACTACCCGGTGCTGCAAATCGCAGACTCTGATAAACCACTAACCTTCACCGCACCCAATCAATAACAATACTCAGGTAATTCTTTTAAGGAGCATGGCAATGGGGTTCAGTAGCGCAATAAAAAATACAAAAATCTCTCACAAACTCTACCTGGGATTCGGCGTAGTGTTATTGCTGGTAGCGATTGCTTCAACGCTCAGCGCCATGCGTTTTCGTGACATTCGGGATATCTACGAAAAAACTAACCTGATTTACAACATCAACATTGAAGTTTTTCAGGCCAAAATTAACCGCCTCAAATATTTCTATACACCGGATGACAGCACACAGACCGTGTTAACAGGCTTCGTTAAACATGCGGCCGAACTGACCCAAAGCGCCCACACGCTGTCGTGGCGCACCGACGAACTGGCTTATATCAATGATCTGGATAAGATCATGGTAGATTTCCAAAAGTCAGTCGCCGATATGTCGACCTCCACACAACAGGTTGTCGCACTGAGAAAACAAATTGGTGCGATGAATACACAAAATGCGGTTAAAAGTTTCCGTGACGGCCTGCGAAACCAGCAACTGGATAACGCGTTATACCAGCGTGTTGAGGAACTGGCATACGCCACCGAATCACTGAAAAACCTCTCTTACGAATTGCAGCTTGCTGGTACCGATGATGCGGCTAAAGCCTTTGCCAGCCGCTATGCAGAAGTACAAAAAACGTATCAAGACTTGCAGCCAACATTAACCGGCGACACACAGAAACTGGCTGAATCACTCTGGAAATACACCTCGCAATACGCCACGCTGAATCAAGACTATGCCCGCGCCTGGGGGGATTTGAAAAAAGCGGAAAATGCGGTGAAAACCGGTGGGGATAAAAGCAGCGCGGTGATCAAATCCCTGATTACTGTCGTGAAAAACCAGAATGATGCGTTGGCGTATGGTTCGGCCAGCGCGACATTACTGATTGGCGTAATAGCCGTCATCATCGGAATTTTGATCGCCGTTTATATCACTCGCCAAATTACCCGCCCGGTTCTGCATAACCTGACACTGGCAGAACGTATCGCCAGTGGTGACCTGACAGCCACCATCGAGGTGGACCGTCACGACGAACTGGGCAAGTTAACCGCTGCGATGGCAGCCATGAATGATCGTCTGCGCCACATGATTTCCGATGTGCGCGACAGTGTGGCACATGTGACCCATTCAGCCGCGGATATCGCCGCTGGCAACAGTGATCTTGCCTCCCGAACTGAGCAGCAATCTGCTGCGGTGGTGCAAACCGCCGCCAGCATGGAAGAATTGACATCAACGGTGAAGAACAATACGGAAAACGCCCGCCATGCCAGCCAGATTGCGTCGGATGCCTCCCAAAATGCGCATAAAGGCGGCGAAGTGGTGCAAAACGTAGTGAAAACGATGGATGATATCGCTGCCAGTTCACGCAAAATTGCCGATATTACCGCCGTCATCAACAGCATTGCGTTCCAGACCAATATTCTGGCATTAAACGCAGCGGTGGAAGCCGCCCGTGCTGGTGAACAAGGCCGTGGCTTTGCCGTCGTGGCTGGCGAGGTGCGTAGCCTTTCTCAGCGCAGCTCTCAGGCAGCAAAAGATATCGCCGCCCTGATTACCGAGTCCGTAGAGCGCACAAACGCGGGCAGTACGCTGGTCGCCGAAGCAGGACAAACCATGGATAGCATCGTTAAATCGGTATCTCGTGTTAACGATATTATGGGTGAAATCTCTTCCGCGTCGGAGGAGCAAAGCCGGGGGATTGAACAAATCTCCCGCGCCATTACTGAGCTGGATAGCACGACGCAGCAAAACGCCGCACTGGTTTCGCAGTCGTCTTCCGCGGCCAATGCGCTGGAAGAGCAAGCCATGTTGCTGGAAAAACTGATGGCCACCTTCCGGTTATCCAACGCCGCAGCACCGTCATCACGCCCTGCACCTGCGCTGAATAATCCACGCCGTCCGTTACAGGCGCTACCCGCTACTGCTAAAGCCTCAGCAAAACCTGCCGCTAAAAATCATCAGGATGACTGGACTTCTTTTTAAGCGCCCCACGTGCGGGCGCTATTTACGCTAATGAACACAAACGGCCCGCCGCTGGCGGGTCGCTTGTTTACGATAGGCGCTTATACCGTTTGGCAACCGCTAACCATTGCCATGGAAACGGCAACCCAACTTAAATCAAAACACCATCGTCATCGGGTCTGGATATTGATATTCAAACCCCAGTTCACTGCAAATTCGTTGTCCGTCGACCAGTCTCGCTTTCAGCGGATCGCCTGATAAAAATTTCGGTGGCTCCAGCCCCATGCGACGCGCCTGTTCCGGGTAGAAGTCCTGCTTCGCGGGATGTCCCGGTGCACACAGGTTATAGAGATGCCCACCATGCGGGCGCTGCAACAGCAGCATGATTGCCCCAATGACATCGTCCAGATGGACCAGATTGACTCCGTGACTGCCATCCGGCAGATCATGCCGACCGGCAAGAAACCGCCCAGGATGGCGATTATTCCCCACCAATCCAGCCAGTCGTAAAATGTCCACCTCGGTGTGTGGCAACGCATGCAGCCATTGCTCCAGTTCCTGTAGCACCTTACCGGTTCCGGTTTCTGGCTGTAATGGACCGCTTTCTCTCACCCTACCGCTAACTGCGCCGTAAACAGAAATAGAGCTGGTATACATAATGCGTGGTACGCCATGAGCCAGAGCGCTATCGACTACCTGCTGCACCGCCTGTAAATACGCGCCGCCCGCACGTTCAACCCGGCCCGGCGGCAAGGTAATGATCAGTGCGTCCACATTCAACAGTGCGTCCAGCTCGTCCGGCTCACACACCAGATCGGGCGTCAGGCACAGGCGATAACACTCCACACCGGACAGACGCGCCGCTGTTACACCATCATCGGTGCTTTTGCTCCCGACCACCCGATATCCCCGGCTCTGTAGCGCCAGCGCCAACGGCATACCCAGCCAGCCAAGCCCGATTATCGCTATCTTTTTCATCGTCGTTCTCCTGACTTCCCGGCGTTGTTCTTCGGATGAATACTCTGCGTTTTTCATTATGTACCCTTATTGCCCATCTGGCGGCAATGTGATTTATACGCTGCAGGTAAAAAAATGTTGCGCTATCACATCAACATGGTTTAGGTTAACCAACAGACAACACCACTCTACGTTTACAAAAATAGAGACGAATTTATGTTACGCGTTAATTTCAACCACCATCATCACCATCACCCTGACTAGTCTTTCAGGCGATAGGTGCTGGAAGACATTCAGATCTTCCAGTGGCGGTGAACGCGTAAAAAGCCCCCGGAAGATCGATTCCGGGGGCTTTTTTTTGGCCGGAATTTTTTAAAAAAGCCTGCTTAACAGGCATCACAGACAGGATAAATTGAGGTTCACATGCTGGATAAAACACGTTTGCGTATTGCGATGCAGAAATCAGGCCGCCTGAGCGATGACTCCCGAGAATTACTGGCTCGCTGCGGTATCAAAATCAACCTGCATCAGCAACGCCTGATCGCCTTTGCCGAAAACATGCCTATCGATATTTTGCGTGTACGCGACGACGACATTCCCGGTCTGGTGATGGATGGCGTGGTTGACCTGGGGATTATCGGCGAAAACGTGCTGGAAGAAGAGTTGCTCAATCGCCGTGCTCAAGGGGAAGACCCGCGCTATTTCACCCTGCGCCGTCTGGATTTCGGTGGTTGCCGCCTGTCACTGGCGATGCCGCTTGATGAGGAATACACCGGTCCACAATGTCTGCAGAACAAGCGTATCGCCACCTCTTATCCGCACTTGCTCAAGAAATACCTGGATAAACAAGGTGTTAACTTCAAATCCTGTCTGCTGAATGGTTCGGTAGAAGTCGCGCCGCGCGCAGGTCTGGCTGACGCTATCTGTGACCTGGTGTCCACGGGTGCAACGCTCGAAGCCAACGGTCTGCGTGAAGTGGAAGTGATTTATCGCTCCAAGGCCTGTCTGATTCAGCGCGATGGGGAGATGCCTGCAGAGAAACAGCAGTTGATCGACAAACTGTTAACCCGCATGCAAGGCGTTATTCAGGCACGTGAATCCAAATACATCATGCTGCACGCGCCCAGCGAACGTCTGGATGAAGTGATCGCACTGCTGCCGGGTGCCGAGCGCCCCACCATTCTGCCACTGGCAGGTGACCAGAACCGTGTCGCCATGCACATGGTCAGCAGCGAAACGCTGTTCTGGGAAACCATGGAAAAACTGAAAGTGCTGGGTGCCAGCTCTATTCTGGTATTGCCGATTGAGAAGATGATGGAGTAATGCCATGAACAACCGCTTCGATACCTTGATTGACTGGCAAGCCTGTACGCAAGAGGAACAACGCCGGTTACTGACTCGCCCGGCAATCTCTGCCTCTGACCGTATCAGCACGATTGTGGGCGAGATTCTGGCTGCCGTGCGTAAAGATGGCGACACGGCACTGCGCGACTGCAGTGCCCGTTTCGACAAAGTTCAGGTCGACAGCCTGCGCGTATCCGCCGAGGCGATTGATGCTGCCGTTGCACGCCTGGGCGATGATATCAAACAGGCGATGGCAACCGCCGTGCGCAACATTGAAACCTTTCACAACGCACAAAAACTTCCGCCAATCAACGTAGAAACCCAACCCGGCGTACGTTGCCAACAAGTAACCCGGCCTATTGCCAGCGTCGGGTTGTATATTCCGGGTGGGTCTGCCCCGCTGCTCTCCACGGTGCTGATGCTGGCAACCCCAGCTCGCATCGCCGGGTGCCAGCGTGTGATTCTGTGCTCTCCGCCACCAATTGCCGATGAGATTTTGTATGCGGTAAAACTGTGCGGCGTGCAGGAAGTGTTCCAGCTCGGTGGTGCACAAGCGATCGCCGCAATGGCGTTCGGCACCGATAGTGTACCGAAGGTCGATAAAATTTTTGGCCCAGGCAACGCGTATGTCACCGAAGCCAAACGCCAGGTTAGCCAGTTGCTCGATGGCGCGGCCATTGATATGCCGGCAGGTCCGTCTGAAGTGTTGGTGATTGCCGATAGCGGTGCCACGCCGGATTTCGTTGCCTCCGACTTGCTGTCGCAAGCCGAGCATGGCCCCGATTCGCAAGTGATTCTATTGACGCCTGATGCCGCTATGGCACAAGCGGTGATCGATGCAGTAGAACGCCAGTTAGCAACGCTCTCCCGTGCTGATATTGCCCGTCAGGCGCTGGCCAGCAGCCGGGTGATTATCGCACGCGATCTGGAGCAGTGCATCGACATCAGCAATCAGTACGGCCCGGAACACCTGATTATTCAAACGCGTAACGCCGAAACGCTGGTCGATCGCATCACCAGCGCCGGGTCGGTGTTTTTAGGTGACTGGTCACCAGAGTCCGCCGGTGATTATGCCTCCGGTACCAATCATGTATTGCCGACCTACGGTTACACCGCCACTTACTCCAGTCTGGGGCTGGCGGACTTTCAAAAGCGAATGACGGTACAACAGCTGTCGCCGCAAGGTTTACTGGGACTGGCCTCAACCATTGAGATCATGGCGCAGGCCGAGCAACTGACCGCCCACAAGAATGCCGTTACCCTGCGCGTCAACGCCCTCAAGGAGCAAGCATGAGTATTGAGAATCTGGCTCGCGATAACGTCCGCCGCCTGACCCCATATCAGTCCGCTCGCCGCCTGGGGGGAAAAGGCGACGTGTGGCTCAATGCCAATGAATATCCACAAGCGCCGAACTATCAACTGACCTTGCAGACGCTCAACCGTTATCCGGAATGTCAGCCGGCACAAGTCATTGAACGTTATGCGGCATACGCCGGTGTTGCACCGGAGCAAGTGCTGGTTAGCCGTGGGGCTGATGAGGCTATTGAGCTGTTAATCCGTGCGTTCTGCGAACCGGGCAAAGACGCGGTATTGTTCTGTCCGCCGACCTACGGCATGTACGCTGTCAGCGCAGAAACGCTGGGGGTGGAACGTCGTATCGTGCCAACAACCACCGACTGGCAACTGGATTTAGCCGCTATTGAAGGCGCATTGGATAACGTCAAGGTGATTTACGTCTGTTCGCCTAACAATCCGACCGGCAATCTTGTCAACCCGGACGATTTACGTCAGTTGCTGGAACTGGCGCGTGGCCGTGCTATCGTCGCTATCGACGAAGCCTATATCGAATTTTGCCCGCAAGCGACAACAGCTGGCTGGCTGGCCCACTATCCTCATCAGGTGGTGTTGCGTACCCTGTCCAAGGCTTTCGCGTTGGCTGGTCTGCGCTGCGGTTTTACTCTCGCCAGTGCCGAGGTTATCCAACTCCTGTTGAAAGTGATCGCCCCCTACCCGCTGGCGTTACCGGTTGCGGATATCGCCGCACAGGCGCTGAGTGAAGACGGCATCGCAACCATGCGACGCAACGTGGCCGAACTCAGTGAGAATCGCCGCTGGCTAAGCGATTCGTTGAAAACGCTGCCAAACGTGGAAACGGTATACGCCAGTGAAAGCAACTATCTGCTGGTGCGTTTCACCGATTCACCCGCCGTCTTCAAATCCTTATGGGATCAGGGCATTATTTTACGTGACCAGAACAAACAGCCGGGTCTGGCGGGTTGTCTGCGTATTTCTATCGGCACCCGCTACGAATGCGAGCGCGTAATCAGCGCGTTGCAGGCATTGTCGGGCAAAACAGCATAATTTGAGGAAGCACCGTGGGATTAAAGTATCTTTTCATCGACCGTGACGGCACGCTGATTGCCGAGCCGCCCGAGGATTATCAGGTTGATCGGCTGGATAAGCTGGCTTTAGAACCGGATGTTATTCCGTCACTGCTCACCTTGCAAAAAGCCGGTTTCAAATTGGTGATGATCACCAATCAGGATGGCCTGGGTACCAGCAGCTTCCCGCAGGAAGATTTCGATCCGCCGCACAACCTGATGATGCAAATTTTCACCTCACAAGGTATTCGCTTCGAGCGGGTGTTGATTTGCCCACATTTCCCTGGCGACAACTGTGACTGCCGGAAACCGAAAACCGCGCTGGTTGATGCGTTTTTGAAAGACAACGTAATGGATAGCGCCAACAGCTTTGTGATTGGCGACCGTGAAACCGATGTTCAACTGGCGCACAACATGGGCATCACTGGCCTGCGCTATCAACGCGATGGCCTCAACTGGCAGGCGATCACCGCCCAGTTAACCAAACGTGACCGTCACGCCCACGTGAACCGGGTCACCCGTGAAACCGCTATTGATGTCAACGTGTGGCTGGATCGCGAAGGCGGCAGCAAGATCCATACCGGTGTCGGCTTCTTCGACCACATGCTGGATCAAATTGCCACCCACGGCGGTTTTCGCCTGAATATTGATGTAAAAGGCGACCTGTATATCGACGATCACCATACCGTGGAAGATACCGGGTTGGCATTAGGCGAAGCACTGAACAAGGCGCTGGGTGACAAGCGCGGTATTGGTCGTTTCGGGTTTGTGTTACCGATGGATGAATGCCTGGCACGCTGTGCGCTTGATATCTCTGGCCGTCCGCATCTGGAGTACAAAGCAGAGTTTAACTACCAACGCGTCGGCGACCTGAGTACCGAAATGGTCGAACACTTCTTCCGCTCGCTCTCTTACGCGATGGGCTGCACTCTGCATCTGAAAACCAAAGGTCGTAACGATCACCACCGCGTCGAAAGCCTGTTCAAAGTCTTTGGCCGTGCGCTACGCCAGGCTATTCGGGTGGAGGGTGATACCCTGCCCAGCTCCAAAGGAGTGCTGTGATGAACGTGGTGATCCTGGATACCGGCTGCGCCAACCTGTCATCCGTGATGTATGCGGTTAAGCGCCTGGGGTATGAGCCGCAGGTCAGCCGTGAGCCGGAAGTGGTATTACGGGCCGATAAGTTGTTTCTGCCAGGGGTGGGTACCGCGCAAGCGGCAATGGACCAACTGGCTGAACGCCAATTGATTACCCTGATTAAAGCCTGTACCCAACCCGTATTAGGCATCTGCCTTGGCATGCAGTTACTGGGCAGCCGCAGTGACGAAACCGGCGGCATCGATACGCTAGGCATTATCGATACCCCCGTGGTGCAGATGGCAGATCGTGGTCTGCCTTTGCCACATATGGGCTGGAATCAGGTGACATCGCAAGCTGGCCACCGCCTGTTCCGCGATATTCCAGATGGCTCGTACTTTTATTTTGTACACAGTTACGCGATGCCGATTTGCGCCAATACTATTGCCCAATCGCATTATGGCGATGCCTTCACCGCAGCAGTACAGAAGGATAACTTCTACGGTGTTCAGTTCCACCCGGAACGCTCTGGTGCGGCGGGTGCCCAGCTACTGAAGAATTTTCTGGAGATGTAAACGGACATGATTATTCCCGCATTAGACCTGATTGATGGACAGGTGGTCCGTTTGCATCAGGGTGATTATGGTCAGCAGCGTCAATACGGCAGCGACCCGCTACCACGTCTGCAAGACTATCAACAGCAAGGGGCGCAGGTATTACATCTGGTGGATTTGACCGGGGCCAAAGACCCGGCAGCGCGCCAGATCCCACTGCTGAAAACACTGCTGGCCGGGGTTTCTGTACCGGTACAAGTCGGTGGCGGCATTCGTACCGAACACGATGTAGAAGCACTGTTGGCAGCGGGAGCCACGCGTGTGGTTATCGGCTCAACGGCGGTAAAACAGCCTGAACTAGTGCAGCAATGGTTCGCCCGCTACGGTGCTGACGCACTGGTACTGGCGCTGGATGTCCGTATTGACGCCACGGGAGTGAAAAACATCGCCATCAGCGGCTGGCAGGAAAACTCCGGCATCACGCTGGAGCAAACGGTGGAACGTTACCTGCCCTTCGGTCTGAAACACGTGCTCTGTACCGATATCTCCCGCGATGGCACATTGCAAGGCTCTAACGTCGAGCTGTATCGAGAAATCAGTGCTCGCTATCCACAGGTCGCTTTTCAGGCATCTGGCGGTATCGGTTCACTGTCAGATATTGCTGCGCTGCGTGACAGTGGCGTGCGTGGTGTTATCGTCGGCCGCGCCTTGCTAGAAGGTAAATTCAACGTGACGGAGGCGATTTCATGCTGGCAAAACGGATAATCCCCTGTCTGGACGTGCGTGACGGCCAGGTCGTAAAAGGCGTACAGTTTCGCAATCATGAGATTATTGGTGATATCGTGCCCCTGGCTCAACGCTACGCACAAGAAGGCGCAGATGAACTGGTATTTTATGATATCACCGCATCATCCGACGGCCGGGTGGTGGATAAAAGCTGGGTTTCTCGCGTAGCGGAAGTGATCGATATTCCGTTCTGCGTCGCGGGTGGCATCAAAAGTGTCGAAGATGCCGGGCAAATACTGTCTTTTGGTGCGGATAAAATCTCTATCAACTCACCAGCACTGGCTGACCCAACGCTAATTTCACGTCTGGCTGATCGTTATGGCGTACAATGCATCGTTGTCGGCATCGATACCTGGCATGATGCCGAAACCGGCCGCTATCATGTCAACCAATATACCGGCGATGAAACGCGCACCCGCGTCACGCAATGGGAAACCCTTGACTGGGTACAGGAAGTGCAAAAACGCGGTGCCGGTGAGATCGTGCTGAATATGATGAATCAGGATGGCGTGCGCAACGGCTATGACCTGACGCAACTGCGGCAGGTGCGCGATGTCTGCCAGGTACCGTTAATCGCCTCCGGCGGTGCTGGCACCATGCAGCATTTCCTTGATGCATTTCAGGATGCCGGGGTGGACGGTGCATTGGCAGCATCGGTATTCCATAAACAAATTATCAATATTGGCGAACTCAAACAGTTCCTTAAGCAACAAGGCGTGGAGATCCGGGTGTGTTAACCGAACAACAACAAAGCCAGCTCGACTGGCAAAAAACCGATGGCATGATGCCTGCCATCGTACAGCATGCCGTTTCGGGCGAAGTACTGATGCTGGGTTACATGACGCAGGATGCGTTGCAGGTTACGCAAGAGACCGGTCACGTCACCTTCTACTCCCGCACCAAGCAGCGTTTGTGGACCAAAGGGGAATCCTCCGGCCACTTTCTCAACGTGGTGTCGATCACACCGGACTGCGACAACGACACGCTGTTAGTGCTGGTCAATCCAGTCGGCCCGACGTGCCATCTCGGCAATACCAGTTGCTTCCACCCGGCTGAAACTCAGTGGCAATTCTTGTACCAGTTGGAGCAGTTGTTGGCAGAGCGTAAGCACGCTGATCCAACCAGCTCCTATACCGCCAGACTGTACGCCAGCGGCACTAAGCGCATCGCCCAGAAGGTTGGCGAGGAAGGTCTGGAAACCGCACTCGCCGCGACGGTGCACGACCGCGAAGAACTGACCAACGAAGCCTCTGATCTGATCTATCACCTGCTGGTGCTGTTACAGGATCAGGAACTGGATTTAGGAACCATTATCCAGCGCTTGAAAGAGCGTCATACTAAATAATCTTCCCAGCCCGTTTTAGCGTTATTAAAACGGGCTTCTCCTCGATCCTCTGGCATGCCGCGTCTGACAGCATCTACCCGCATTTCAGCCAAGTACCCTCAAGCTCACTTTATTTACCCTACCCTTAATGTGCACTTCACACCACAAGGCGATGACGACAAGCCCTGTGCTGTGAGGGTTCTGTTTATCTTACTGACTCATAAGGGCAAACGATGAAATTTACCAATAGCTGCGTTAGACCGTTAAGTATTCTGGCGACAACAGTAGTGCTTTTCTCTCAGCCGTCGCAGGCCACGTCATCTGACGTGGAAAACGTACTTAAACGCAATGGATTAGACAATACACACATTATGACGCTTTACCGTAATGGTGAGTTAAGCGTAAAAGAAGATACACAGCTTCACACACTGACACTGGTCAATAAGGCGCTAGTCGAGACGCCACAGAGTACAACCCGTAATGCTAAATACTGGTATCACGCCATGCCATTGGCGGAATATCGTACCTTTGAAGCCAACGGATTAACCGCGTTGCCTTGCACACAGCAATATACGGATTGCAAGCTGACGCTGGAGTACTCTTATACCCAAAAATCGTTATCCAAAGAAAAAGCCGGTATTCTGATTCAATTCAGTACACCGAAAGAAGGATGGCTCTATGAAGACTTTGTCACACGCCATCATTGCCCTGTCAAACAAGAAGGCGGCGGCAGCTTTATTTTAGGTGAAAAAGGTAAAGCTGCGGTTGCCAGCGGAGAATGCGACAAGGAATACCGTGGTATGGGACTGGGGAATGTGTTCAACAATTACCTGAAGCAAAAGAGCGTAACCCCGATTATCGCTTATGTATTACTACCGAAATAAGGTATATCGAGCTTATTTCCTGAGAGAAAAGCACCGTCCCGTATTCCATCCATAGTAGTAAGAAAGAACCTTGGTATTCCTCTTCAGGCTACATGCGCAAATAACAGCAACAGGCTGTTTCATTAGGTAAAAAAAATAGCACCCGATTAATTGGGTGCTATCTATCAAACAGGCGTTATGACTGACTAATCAGCCATAAATGTTAGCGCGATCGCGCAATTCCTTACCCGGTTTGAAATGGGGAACATATTTGCCTTCCAGTTCCACTTTCTCACCCGTTTTCGGATTACGCCCCACACGCGGTGCACGGTAGTGGAGTGAAAAACTGCCAAACCCACGGATTTCGATGCGATCACCGCTGGCCAGTGTTGTGGCCATCTGTTCCAGCATCTCCTTCACGGCATCCTCAACCACCTTGGCCGGGATATGAGATTGCTGTCCAGCAAGTCTTTCTATAAGTTCAGACTTGGTCATGATTCCTCCAAGCATGTGGTCAGTAAATACCACGTTAACTTACTACCGTTTGAGGTCAGGCAGCAAGTACGCTGCCCAACCCACCGTCATTACTCGCCTTTTGCAGCTTTGAACGCTTCAGCCATGGCGTTAGAGAAGTTACCTTCTTCCTGTTTGTTGTTAACAGAAGCGATGGCATCTTTCTCGTCAGCTTCATCCTTAGCACGGATGGACAGGCTAACAACGCGGTTTTTACGATCAACGCCAGTGTATTTGGCTTCGACCTCATCACCGACGTTCAGAACCAGGGTAGCGTCTTCGATACGGTCACGAGAGGCTTCAGAAGCACGCAGGTAACCTTCAACGCCGTCAGCTAATTCAACTGTAGCACCTTTGGCATCAACTGCAGTGACTTTACCTGTAACAATTGCACCTTTCTTGTTAACAGACAGGTAGTTGTTGAACGGGTCTTCAGCCAGTTGTTTCACGCCCAGGGAGATACGCTCACGCTCTGCATCAACCTGCAGAACAACAGCGGCGATTTCGTCACCTTTCTTGTATTCGCGAACGGCTTCTTCGCCAGCCACGTTCCAGGAAATGTCAGACAGGTGCACCAGACCATCGATGCCGCCATCCAGACCGATGAAGATACCGAAATCAGTGATGGACTTGATCTTGCCTTCTACGCGGTCACCCTTGTTGTGGGTTTCAGCGAACTGCTGCCACGGGTTGGCTTTGCACTGTTTCAGGCCCAGAGAGATACGACGGCGTTCTTCGTCGATATCCAGAACCATAACTTCCACTACGTCGCCCACGTTAACCACTTTGGACGGATGGATGTTCTTGTTGGTCCAATCCATTTCGGATACGTGTACCAGACCTTCAACGCCTTCTTCGATTTCTACGAAGCAGCCGTAATCAGTCAGGTTAGTTACACGACCAGTCAGCTTGGTGCCTTCCGGATAACGTTTAGCGATAGCTACCCACGGATCTTCGCCCAGCTGTTTCAGGCCCAGAGAAACACGGGTACGTTCGCGGTCGAACTTCAGCACTTTAACAGTGATTTCGTCGCCAACATTGACGATTTCGCTCGGGTGCTTAACGCGTTTCCACGCCATATCGGTGATGTGCAGCAGGCCGTCAACGCCGCCCAGATCAACGAATGCGCCGTAGTCAGTGAGGTTCTTAACGATACCTTTGACTTCCATGCCTTCCTGCAGGTTTTCCAGCAGCTGATCACGCTCAGCACTGTTTTCAGATTCGATAACAGCACGACGGGAGACGACGACGTTATTGCGTTTCTGGTCCAGCTTGATCACTTTGAACTCAAGCTCTTTGCCTTCCAGATGCAGGGTGTCACGTACCGGACGAACATCAACCAGAGAACCTGGCAGGAACGCACGAATACCGTTCAGCTCGACGGTGAAACCACCTTTTACTTTACCGTTGATAACACCGGTAACAGTGGCAGATTCTTCGTAAGCTTTTTCCAGCATCAGCCATGCTTCGTGACGTTTAGCTTTTTCACGGGACAGCAGGGTTTCACCGAAGCCGTCTTCTACCGCATCCAGAGCTACGTCAACTTCATCACCAACCTGGATTTCAATTTCACCCTGGGCGTTTTTAAACTGTTCTACCGGAATGGCAGATTCAGATTTCAGGCCGGCATCAACCAGGACTACGTCCTTGTCAATAGCAACCACAACGCCACGAACGATGGAACCCGGGCGGGTTTCGATTTCTTTCAGGGATTCTTCAAAGAGTTGAGCAAAAGATTCAGTCATGTTGATAATCTTTGGGTTTTCAAATTTAACGTCCACCTGACATCCTGCCCGATGGGGTTGTTTCACATCCCCGAGGCATCCTTGCGGCGGGGTAAG
Source organism: Dickeya oryzae (assembly GCF_009372235.1). Taxonomy (GTDB): domain Bacteria; phylum Pseudomonadota; class Gammaproteobacteria; order Enterobacterales; family Enterobacteriaceae; genus Dickeya; species Dickeya oryzae. Next base: position 18,338 of record NZ_SULL01000013.1, read on the forward strand.
AAATATAATCAGGCCAATTGCGGCAATACCTGACGAACATACGCCAGAGCCTGCTTGACCACTTCGTCCAACGTCATGTGCGTGGAATCGAGAACCAGTGCATCCGGTGCTGGCACCAGTGGTGCAACCGAACGGTTACGATCGCGATCATCACGCTCTTTAATCTCGGACAAAAGACGTTCAAAGTTAACATTAAAGCCTTTCGCCTGCAACTGGAGCATGCGACGTTTCGCGCGTTCCTCTGCACTGGCATCCAGAAATATCTTCACCGGAGCATCAGGAAAAACCACCGTTCCCATGTCGCGGCCATCGGCAATCAGCCCTGGCGCATCACGAAACGCACGCTGGCGGCGCAATAACGCTTCACGTACCCGTGGGAACACCGCCGCCTGCGACGCAGTATTGCCAACCTCCTGAGTGCGAATTTCATTACTGACATCTTCGCCTTCAAGAATCACTTTGAGTTGCTCATCTTCCGGCACAAACTGCACATCCAGGTGTGATGCTATCGGCACTAACGCCTCTTCAGACATGATATCAACCTGATGGTGCAACGCCGCCAACGCCAGCACACGATAAATCGCACCGGAATCCAGCAGATTCCATTGCAGTGCATTAGCCAGCGCTTTACACAAGGTCCCTTTGCCTGCGCCACCGGGCCCGTCGACCGTAATTACCGGTGCAGTCACCGCCATTTCTCACTCCTTTAAAACCGGGAAATCGCCTGTCATTGCAGACAACATTCATACAGATAATACATGTCGCCATTATACCTTGCTGTGGCAGCAAGCGTGAGATTAAAGGCTTATTACTGCAGAAAATCGTGCAAATACTGTGATACCCAGAGTATAACGCTAAATAATAACGCACAGAGCTGATCAGTCCAGCCACTCCGTGCGTTAACGCGTTAGCCGTGCTGGCTCAGACGTTCCAGTTGCTGGAAATAATCCGGGAACGTTTTGGCAGTACATTTAGGGTCAAGGATAGTGACAGGCGTATCTGATAACGCCACCAGAGAGAAACACATCGCCATACGGTGGTCATTATAGGTCCCGATTTCTGCGGCTTTTAGCTGCTTCGGCGGCGTAATACAAATGTAATCATGACCTTCTTCCACTTCAGCACCGACTTTACGCAGTTCTGTCGCCATCGCAGCCAGACGATCGGTTTCTTTCACGCGCCAGTTGTAGATATTACGCAGCGTCGTCGTTCCCCCCTCAGCGAACAACGCGGCGGTGGCAATGGTCATCGCCGCATCAGGAATATGGTTCATGTCCATATCAATCGCATGCAACTCACCACGCTGACATTCGATATAGTCATCTCCCCAACGAACCTGCGCGCCCATTTTCTCCAGCACATCAGCAAAACGGATATCCCCTTGCACGCTGTTGCGACCAACGCCAGTCACACGCACCGTTCCACCCCGAATAGCGGCAGCGGCCAGGAAATAGGAAGCCGACGAGGCATCACCTTCCACCAGATAATGCCCTGGTGACTGATAATGCTGATTACCGGCAACCACAAAAGTCTGGTAATTATTATTAGTAACCGTGATGCCAAAGGTTTGCATCATATGCAGGGTAATGTCGATATAAGGCTTGGAAACCAGATCACCCTTGATAGTGATCTGCGTATCCTGTGCTGCCAGCGGTGCAGTCATCAGCAGAGCGGTCAGAAACTGGCTTGATACGGAACCATCTACGCTAATTTCGCCGCCCTGAAAGCCCCCCCGCAAACGCAATGGCGGGTAGTTTTCCTGCTCCAGATAATCGATACGCGCGCCCCCCTGGCGTAACGCATCCACCAAATGGCCGATCGGTCGCTCTTTCATGCGCGGCTCACCAGTCAGCACGATATCGCCCTCTGTCAGGCATAGCGCTGCCGCCAGTGGACGCATCGCTGTTCCGGCATTTCCCAAAAACAACTCCAGTGGTGCAGACGCAGTGAACGCACCGCCCAGTCCCACAATGTCACACTCCGTACGACTGGCAGACAACTGATATTCAACGCCCAGAGCACTCAGGGCGTTGAGCATATGGCGCACATCATCGCTATCCAGCAGATTAGTCAGCCGCGTTGTCCCTTTCGCCAACGCCGCTAACAGCAAAGCGCGGTTAGACACACTTTTAGAACCCGGCAAATTAATGGTGCCGTCAATTAATGAGATCGGTTGTAGGGTCAGGGATTCCTGCATGTGAAACATGTTCTCCAAAAGTTTACATAAAAACCCCGGCCAGATAACCGGGGTTTTAAATAAAAAAACAGCACGCTATCGCGCTCTATTTATCACGTTTTATCACGTTATCAGCCGTGACGGCGCTCGAAGTCTGCCATGAACTCCGTCAGTGCTTTTACACCACTCAGCGGCATAGCATTATAGATAGATGCACGCATCCCGCCCACAACACGATGGCCCTTCAGCGCATGCAACCCGGCAGCCTGAGCTTCCTGCAGGAATACCGGATCCAACGCAGCATCAGCCAACTGGAATGGCACGTTCATACGCGAACGGCTGCCCGGGACAACGTCATTACGATAAAAATCGCTGCCATCAATGGCGGAATACAGCAGATCGGCCTTCGCCTGATTGCGTTTTTCCATCTCCAAAAGGCCACCCTGCTCTTTCAGCCACTTGAACACCATGCCAGACAGATACCAGGCAAATGTCGGCGGCGTGTTAAACATGGAGTCGTTATCCGCCAGAATTTTGTAATCCAGAATTGACGGCAATTCACGGCGAGCCTTGCCGAGCAGGTCATCCCGCACAATCACCAGCGTCAGGCCAGCTGGCCCTACGTTTTTCTGTGCACCAGCATAAATAACGCCGTAACGGCTCACATCCAGCGGACGCGACAAAATACTGGAAGAGTAGTCCGCCACCACAATTTTATCGCCGAAATCCGGCTCTTCTTCGATTGCCAGACCGTCGATGGTTTCATTCGGGCAGTAATGTACATAAGCGGCGTCATCTGACAGCACCCACTCACTCATCGGCTTCACACCACGCAGACCATCAACGCGGGTTTTCACATCAATAACGGTCGGTGTGAGATATTTCTCAGCTTCTTTAACCGCGCTGTGCGCCCAGTACCCGCCATCAATATAATCAGCGTGGGTTTTCTCCCCCAGCAGATTGAGCGGAACCGCCGCAAACTGGGCACGGGCACCACCATGACAGAACAATACCTTGTAATTCGAGGGGATTTTCAGCAAATCACGCAAATCCTGTTCAGATTCGCTGGCCACCTGCATGAATTCTTTGCTGCGGTGGCTGATTTCCATCACCGAGGTACCCAAACCGTGCCAGTTGCACAGTTCTTGTTCTGCTCGACGTAATACTTCTACCGGTAACATGGCCGGACCAGCACTAAAATTAAAAACCTGAGTCATTTCCCTTCACCACATATCAATAGCGACCTGTCTACGTCGCATCAGTTTACCTTGCTATCGGTTTTATCATTCGTCTTTCTTGCCTGCAACGCTTATTGCCCTGATGGCGGAAAACTTGCGGACTCCCCCGCCTGTTACGGTTTCTGTTACCCCACTGTTGCATCGTCATCGGGAAGCGCCGCGCAATACACAACATGCGGGATAGAGTCAGTACACAAAACCACGTATGATGCAGCCTCCTCATCACACATTCAGGTTCGAACCATGACCCAAACGTTTATCCCAGGCAAAGACGCCGCCCTGGAAGATTCCATCGCCCGTTTTCAACAACAACTCCTCGACCTGGGGTTTAACATCGAAGAAGCCTCCTGGCTGAACCCGGTGCCCAACGTCTGGTCGGTACATATCCGCGACCGCGACTGCGCACTGTGTTTCACCAATGGTAAAGGCGCGACCCGCAAAGCGGCGCTGGCTTCCGCATTGGGTGAGTACTTCGAACGTCTGTCCACCAACTACTTTTTTGCCGACTTCTATCTGGGACAACACATCGCCGAAGGTGACTTCGTGCATTACCCTGACGAGAAGTGGTTCCCGCTTCCTGAAGATGACAGCCTGCCGGAAGGCATTCTGGATGCTCGTTTGCATGCTTTCTACGACCCGGAGCAGCAACTGGTCGCCAGCGATCTTATCGATCTGCAATCTGGCAACCACGAGCGCGGCATCTGCGCCCTGCCGTTTACCCGCCAGTCTGACCAGCAGACGGTTTACATCCCGATGAACATCATCGGTAATTTGTACGTGTCGAACGGCATGTCGGCAGGCAATACCCGCAATGAAGCGCGTGTTCAGGGGCTGTCAGAAGTATTCGAGCGTTATGTGAAAAACCGGATTATCGCCGAGTCCATCAGCCTGCCGTCGATCCCGGCGGAGGTGTTGTCACGTTATCCCGGCGTGGTAGAAGCCATTGCCACACTGGAGCAAGAAGGCTTCCCAATATTTGCCTATGATGCTTCGCTCGGTGGTCAGTACCCGGTTATCTGTGTCGTGCTGTTCAACCCGGCTAATGGCACCTGTTTTGCTTCGTTCGGCGCGCATCCAGATTTTGGCGTAGCGCTTGAGAGAACGGTGACCGAATTGCTTCAGGGCCGTGGACTGAAAGATCTGGACGTGTTCACACCGCCGACATTCGATAATGAGGAAGTTGCCGAACACACCAATCTGGAAACCCATTTTATCGATTCCAGCGGTCTTATCTCCTGGGATTTGTTTAAAACCCAGTCAGATTATGACTTCGCCGATTGGAATTTCAGCGGCACTACCGAGCAAGAATTCGCGACACTGATGGCCATCTTCAATAAGGAAGATAAAGAAGTTTACATCGCGGATTATGAGCATCTCTCAGTGTATGCCTGCCGTATTCTGGTGCCGGGGATGTCGGATATCTATCCGGCAGAAGACCTGCTGTTGGCAAACAACAGTATGGGAGCGCATCTGCGCGAAACACTACTGTCCCTGCCGGACAGCCAGTGGGAAAAAGAAGACTATCTGGCATTGCTACAGCAACTGGATGATGAAGGCCTGGATGATTTTACCCGAGTGCGCGAATTGCTGGGGATAGCAACCGGTAAAGATAACGGCTGGTTCACATTGCGTATTGGCGAGCTGAAATCCATGCTGGCACTGGCAGGCGGCGATCTGGAGCAAGCACTGAGCTGGGCCGAATGGTCACTGGATTTCAACCAGTCAGTCTTCTCTGCAGCGCGCGGTAATTATTACCGTTGCCTGCAAACACTGCTGCAACTGGCGCTGGAGCCTGAACGCGACCCTGCTCAGTACTACGATGCCTTTGTCCGTATGTACGGCCAGGATGCCGTCGATGCCGCCAGCGCAGCGATTGCCGGTGAGCAATGCTTCTATGGCTTATTCACCGTTGATGCCGATTTGAAAGCACTGCCCGCTCATCAGTCCCTGCTGGCAGCCTATGAAAAATTGCAGCGTGCTAAGCGTGCACACTGGCAGGTGAAGTAAGCGTTATCTCAGCAGACCGGATGACGTTATCGTTATCCGGTTGCTGTTTGCGACACAGACCACTGCGTATCAGGCAGACGCTGCGTTTACACCCACAAGCTGACTTGCAAAACAACGCACTCACGTGTTGAACAACACCACGAGCTGGTATGCAAATCGAAGCCTATTGACCAGGCAAGTAAGCGCGCCGACACCGTTGCAACGTGAGCAATGACAGGGATATGACCTATTTTATACCGGTTCATCAGCCCTGCAGATCTTTCGTCGCCCAATATACCGATTTAACCACATATTTTTTATGGTTAATTTGAAGTACACCGAAATGACTTTTATAAATTCGTTATTGTTATCGAATGGTAAATGGCAAATTAAATAATATAAACTTGAAATATGATATCACTACAAAGACTTATTTTATTTAACGTCATACGGGCTAATTTCAACCCAATATTCAACTGTTTTGATAATTTTTAAAAAAAATTTTCTACATAAAAAACAATAGGATATGCATTAAATTACCCCAAAACCTCCTCCTGATCAGCCTAATAAATTCCAGCGGTATGATCCACGTCAAATTATGGCGAATAACCCTTTGTTAGTATCTCACCGTAGATAATTTTTAAGAGAGAGTTAGTGTGAAAGCTGACAACCCCTTCACCTTGTTATTACCACCAGCGATGGCGAAAGTCGCAGAAGATGCCGGTGTGTATAAAGCAACAAAACAACCGCTTACTACGTTTTTCCTGGCGATCACTGCTGGCGTATTTATTTCAATCGCATTCGTTTTTTATATCACCGCGACCACCGGTTCCTCGTCCATGCCGTATGGGATGGCTAAACTGGTTGGGGGTATCTGCTTCTCCCTGGGATTGATGCTGGTGGTTGTCTGCGGTGCTGATTTATTCACATCGACAGTGCTGATTGTTATCGCTAAAGCTAGCGGGCGTATTACCTGGAAACAGCTAGGATTAAACTGGCTCAATGTGTATGTCGGCAACCTGATTGGCGCGTTGTTTTTCGTTGCGTTGATGTGGTTTTCCGGTGAACACATGGTGGCAAATGGTGCCTGGGGCCTGAATGTACTGCAAACGGCTAATCACAAACTGGAACATACGTTCGTTGAAGCGTTATGTCTTGGGATACTGGCAAACCTGATGGTCTGTCTGGCTGTTTGGATGAGCTATTCTGGCCGTACACTGACTGACAAAATGCTGGCAATGATTCTGCCTGTCGCGATGTTCGTCGCCAGCGGCTTCGAGCACAGTATCGCCAACATGTTCATGATCCCGATGGGGATTGTGGTTAAGAACTTCGCTCCAGAAACTTTCTGGCACGCCATCAGCATGACGCCGGGCCAGTTTGAACACTTGACCATCAGCAACTTTATTGTCGATAACCTGATTCCTGTCACGATCGGCAACATTATTGGTGGTGGACTGCTGGTAGGCTTGACCTATTGGGTCATTTATTTGCGCGGTGGGGATCAGCACTAAGCTGCTGTCGGCCGCAACGTCGGGTTATAAAAATCCAAATCAAAGGTAGGTGTAATATGACCGAACTTAATCAGAAACTCGCCCAGGCTTGGGAAGGTTTTAGCAAAGGCGAATGGCAGAATGGCGTCAACGTACGTGACTTCATTCAGAAAAACTACACGCCGTATGAAGGTGACGAAGCCTTCCTGGCCGGTGCTACCCAGGCAACCAGCTCCCTGTGGGACAAGGTGATGGAAGGCATCAAACAGGAAAACCGTACCCATGCGCCGGTTGATTTCGATACCGACGTTGCAGCTACCATCACTTCCCACGACGCAGGCTATATCAACAAGAGCCTGGAAAAAATCGTTGGTCTGCAGACTGATGCTCCGCTGAAACGTGCGATTATCCCGTTCGGTGGTATCAAGATGGTGGAAGGTTCCTGTGAAGTTTACGGTCGTAAACTGGATCCGCAGCTGAAAAAAATCTTCACTGACTACCGCAAAACTCACAACCAGGGTGTGTTCGACGTTTATACTCCGGACATCCTGCGCTGCCGTAAATCCGGTGTGTTGACTGGTCTGCCTGACGCATACGGCCGTGGTCGTATCATCGGTGACTATCGCCGTGTTGCGCTGTACGGTATCGACTACCTGATGGCAGACAAATTCGCCCAGTTCACTTCTCTGCAATCCAAACTGGAAAACGGTGAAGATCTGGAAGCGACCATCCGTCTGCGTGAAGAAATTGCCGACCAGCACCGTGCGCTGGGTCAGATCAAAGAAATGGCTGCCAAATACGGTTGCGACATTTCTGGTCCGGCAACAAACGCTCAGGAAGCGGTACAGTGGACCTACTTCGGTTATCTGGCTGCAGTTAAATCTCAGAACGGCGCAGCAATGTCCTTCGGTCGTGTATCCACATTCCTGGATATCTACATCGAGCGCGATCTGAAAGCGGGTAAAATCACCGAGCAGGAAGCCCAGGAACTGATCGACCACCTGGTAATGAAACTGCGTATGGTGCGTTTCCTGCGTACCCCGGAATACGATGAACTGTTCTCCGGCGACCCGATTTGGGCAACGGAATCTCTGGCTGGTATGGGTCTGGATGGTCGTACGCTGGTTACCAAAAACAGCTTCCGTTTCCTGAACACCCTGTACACCATGGGGCCGTCTCCGGAACCGAACATGACCATCCTGTGGTCTGAAAAACTGCCGCTGAACTTCAAGAAATTCGCCGCTAAAGTGTCTATCGATACTTCTTCTCTGCAGTACGAGAACGATGACCTGATGCGTCCGGACTTCAACAATGACGACTATGCTATCGCTTGCTGTGTAAGCCCGATGGTTGTCGGTAAACAAATGCAGTTCTTCGGTGCCCGCGCTAACCTGGCGAAAACCATGCTGTACGCTATCAACGGCGGTGTGGACGAAAAACTGAAAATGCAGGTCGGCCCGAAATCTGAACCGATCAAAGGCGATGTACTGAACTTTGACGAAGTGATGGAACGTATGGATCACTTCATGGACTGGCTGGCTAAACAGTACGTCACCGCGTTGAACATCATCCACTACATGCACGACAAATACAGCTACGAAGCATCGCTGATGGCTCTGCATGACCGTGACGTGTTCCGTACTATGGCATGTGGTATCGCAGGTCTGTCTGTTGCAGCTGACTCCCTGTCTGCTATCAAATATGCCAAAGTCAAACCGGTTCGTGACGAAAATGGTCTGGCGGTAGACTTTAACATCGAAGGTGAATACCCGCAGTTCGGTAACAACGACCCGCGTGTCGATGACCTGGCTTGTGACCTGGTTGAACGTTTCATGAAGAAAATTCAGAAACTGAATACCTACCGTGGTGCTACCCCGACCCAGTCCGTACTGACCATCACCTCCAACGTGGTATACGGTAAGAAAACCGGTAACACGCCGGATGGTCGTCGCGCTGGTGCACCGTTCGGACCGGGTGCCAACCCGATGCACGGTCGTGACCAGAAAGGTGCCGTTGCCTCTCTGACCTCCGTCGCTAAACTGCCGTTCGCCTACGCAAAAGATGGTATTTCTTATACCTTCTCTATCGTGCCGAACGCACTGGGTAAAGACGATGACGTGCGTAAAACCAACCTGGCTGGTTTGATGGATGGTTACTTCCACCACGAAGCGTCTATCGAAGGTGGTCAACACCTGAACGTCAACGTAATGAACCGCGAAATGCTGCTCGACGCGATGGAAAACCCGGAAAAATATCCGCAGTTGACCATCCGTGTATCAGGTTACGCCGTTCGCTTTAACTCGCTGACCAAAGAACAGCAGCAAGACGTTATTACCCGTACTTTCACTCAGTCCATGTAATTACATGTCTGTCTGAAAAGGCGTAAACTAAAGGCTCCACATCGGTGGGGCCTTTTTATAACGGGTATCCAGTCCGTTTTCTTTGTGGGCCGCCCAGCGGCGCTAAAGATTTCTTCCAGAAATTTTTTCACCACTCCTGCCGAAATAAATCAGAACCTGTTTTGTCAGCCTGCTCTCATCGGCTGGCAGGCTGACAAAACAGATTCGACGCCGAACACCGTGGTGTAGCCCTTCGTGCTACCCTGTTGTTACTGCGCTCATTGCAGGCCGTTATTTCCCGGCCCAACCTGGAGAAACCTCGCATGTCAGTTATTGGTCGCATTCACTCTTTCGAATCCTGTGGCACCGTAGACGGCCCCGGTATTCGCTTCATCACCTTTTTCCAGGGGTGCTTGATGCGTTGCCTCTACTGCCACAATCGTGATACCTGGGATACCCACGGCGGTAAGGAAATCACAGTGGAAGAGCTGATGAAGGAAGTGGTGACCTATCGCCATTTTATGAATGCGTCCGGCGGTGGTGTAACAGCATCAGGCGGAGAGGCTATTCTACAGGCTGAATTCGTTCGCGACTGGTTCCGTGCCTGTCATGAGCAAGGGATTAATACCTGTCTGGATACCAACGGTTTTGTACGACGCTACGACCCGGTAATTGACGAACTGCTGGATGCCACCGACCTGGTTATGTTGGATCTCAAGCAGCTTAACGACGAGATCCACCAGAACCTGGTGGGGGTATCCAATCACCGTACACTGGATTTCGCCCGTTATCTTGCCAAACGCAACCAACGTACCTGGATTCGTTATGTGGTCGTGCCTGGCTGGAGTGATGACGATGCCTCCGCTCATTTGCTGGGCGAGTTTACCCAAGGGATGAGTAACATTGAAAAGATCGAGCTATTGCCCTATCACGAATTAGGCAAGCACAAATGGACAGCCATGGGCGAGGAATACAAGCTGGATGGCGTGAAGCCGCCTAAAGCCGACACCATGGATCGCGTTAAGTCCATTCTGGCCAGTTACGGTCACAAAGTGGTGTATTAATCGGTAAACACCACCGCTCAAGGCAGGGAAAACCGCCTGCCTTGCTGACCTGTCTGGGTCAACGTCATCTGCTAACGCACTCTGGCTGGCTATCGCCAGCGTTTCTCCTTCTCCCACTCGCTGGCCTATCCAGTGGTATTGTCCACAGGCATCACCATGTTCCTTACTCGTCACGTGTCACAATACGAAGCAAGCGCGCACGATAAAAATAAAGCATGATAGCGATGATGTGACAGAGAGCAGCGCGCCACTCAATGAGGCTAGATGGAAAAACTCAGGGCATCGTGCATCACACATTGCGGGATATCGACTCGCTGAGATAAGGCGAGAGGTATACGCCATAGAAACAAGACATAGAACACAATGGATGGCGTTCAATGCTAATTGAACCAGCTTATACCCAAAGTAATCACACCTCAGGACCAGCGCTCGCGCAGACACCTGCACAATGCGGAGTAGCGTGATGCTGACAGCCTGCTGGCAACCTGAACTACGCTGGGTATTTGTACTTCAGGGACACATTATGCGGCTCGATAAACTGGAAATTCGTTGGCTGAAACTATTCTGCAAGATTGTTGAGAATAAAGGGATCACCAATGCACAGGAGGCCACTGGTCTGAGTCAGCCAGTGCTGAGTCACTACCTGTCGCGACTTGAGGACACGCTAGGGCTGATTCTGTGTGAGCGCGGCCGCAGTGGGTTTTTACTCACGACAGAGGGTGAGTTGGTTTATCAGGAAGCGCGTTCGGTTATCGCTACACTGGATGACTTTGCCAATCGACTGGCTCGGATCAAACATGAGCTGATTGGTGAGGTAAGACTGGGCTGTCTGGATAATATTGTTTCGCACCCGGAGCGAGCCGTTCCATTAGCCATAAGCCGTTTACTTGAGTTAAGCCCCGATGCATCAATGAACCTCTACATCAGCGATCATCAGTCGCTGATGGAGCGGCTACGCAACAGCGAGTTGGATGTCATATTGACCGTCCTGCCAGATGATGTGCCACCTGATATTTTCTTCCAGCCGGCTTTTATTGAGCACAGTTCATTCTATGCAGCCGCAGAACACGCTGGACGTATTGAACAGGAATGGCGTGACGGCACCCTTAACCCAAAGCGGTTATTGGTTGGTGGTTACGCCATGAACGAGATGTGCAAACAGCTCGGACCGGTGGCCAAACAAGGACAACAACAGATTGCCTGTAGCGAGGAAGGTTGCATGCTACTGATTTTAGCTGGCACGCACGTGGGCTTCTTGCCGGACCATTATGCTTCACGCTGGGTGCAGGAAGGCATGCTGACGGCCATTGCACCGGAAGACCTGCGGCTTAACAGTATTTTTTATCTGGTTCGCAACGCCAGACAGCGATTAAGCCCGGTGGCTGAAGTCCTGTGGAACAACATTGCCGAAATCGGGCAACTTTCGCCAGCCTATCGTCGACGCCGACTGTAAATCAGTCGGCGTCGGCAGTCACCTCATACCGCCAGCGGTCGGGGGTGATGGTCGGCTTTTTTCAGCAGAATAATCAAATACCCCAGCGATACCGCTGCAATCAGCACAAACAGTAACATGTCGGAATAGGTCTGCATCAGCATAGCGGCAAGGCTCGGTCCGCACAGGCTACCAATGGTATAGCTAAGTAGTAACGCCTGATTCATGGCGACCAGTTCATTGGGTGCCACCTTCTCGCAAGCCCACGACATTGCTACCGGATACAGCGTAAACCCGGCGGCACCAAGCAGAAACAGCGACGATGCCATGCTATATCGCCCCGGAAGCAGTATCGCCAGTGAACCGAGGATCACGGCAAACACCAGCACTCGCAGCACCAGCAATCTACCGTAGCGATCCGCCATTCGTCCGACTGGCCATTGTCCGAGAATACCCGCGCTGATTAATAACGCCATCCAGTAACCGACACTGGCGTCACTCATCCCCTGATGAGCCAGATACAGCGGCATCAAACCATACAGCGACCCCAGAATGATCCCGGAAATCACACACCCCTGAATCCCCAAGCGGGCAGTGCGATAGCGTAGCATCCGCCAGACGTTGACACGGTGCGTAACGGGCTGAGGAGGTGGGATGCGGGCAAACAGTAACGGCAGAGCAGCCAGCAGCACCAACGCCACCAGCCAGGGCAGAATACTGAACAGTGCGGTAGACACCATGCTCAGGAGCAACTGCCCAACAACGCTGCCCAAATAGTAGGCCATCATGTACGCGGCCAGCAATTGCCCTCGATTGAGCGCATTACCGCTGCACAGTAGCGCGCTTTCTACTACGACCCAAATCAGCGCACAGGCAATCCCGGCAACAAAGCGCCACAGAATCCAGCTCCAAATATCCGGCGATAATGCCAACGCGGCCGTCGCACCGCCAAACATCAGTACTGCCAGGTAGTAACTGCGATTAAAACCGCTGTATCGAATTAACCTGCCAGCCACCAGCGTACCCACCAAATTCCCACTGAAATAGGCTGACCCTACAACGCCTACCTGCCAGACCGGCAATTGACGATCATTGAGCCATAACGGCACCAGTGTATTTAACACGGCCAGACAAACAGTAAGCAGCAACAGCCCACAGAGCAACAGCAGAACCGGGCGTGTATAGGTTGACATGGAAAGGCAAACCGAAAAGAGAGGATATTTTGCGCGCATCATGCCACTGACAATGGCAAAGTCAATCGCCTTCTCACCGGCTGTCGCACATTTTGTCCATGCGTCCCGATTGCCAGCCGATGCAGTGCCTTGGCGGACATCTCAGCGCCGGGCTACACGCTTCCATTCCAGATTATTACCGAACCATTCCGCCAGAAAATCCACCAGCGCTCGCAACGCAGGCAACATTCTCTCGCGCGAGTGATACACCGCGTAAATATCCAACTCTTGCGGCTGTGATTCCGGAAATAGGGCAATCAGCCGTTTACTGGCGATCAGATCGGTAACGGAATAGACCGGTTGTAAACTTACTCCAGCGCCATTTAGCGCCGCCTCCAGCAACATCAACGAATCATTGGCGCTGAAGCTACCGCTGACCGGTACCGCTATCGTGTCTCCCTTACGGGTAAACTGCCACAGGCTCTTACCGAAGAACGAATAGGTCAGGCAATTATGTACGGCCAGGTCTTCCACGCGCTGCGGTGTACCGTGCGCCGCCAGATACGAAGGGGCCGCACACACGACCGACGGACAGCCTCCCAACCGGCGAGCAATTAACCCCGAATCTAACTGACTGGTGATACGAATAGCCAGATCGATACGCTCCTCAATCAGATTCAGGGTATGGCTTGCGACCTGTAGGTCAACCGCTGTTTTGGGATAACGCAGCAGATAAGTCGTAATGGCTGCAACCAACGTCGCCTGCGCCAGTGACGGAGAACAGGTCAGCCGCAGTAAGCCCGAGGGCTCCTTCCTGCCTTTGGCTGGCATATCGAGTTTGTGCGATACAGCCAACAACTCACGGCAATGCTGCAACACCGTTTCGCCCTCATGGGTCAGGCTCAGTTGCCGGGTGCTGCGGTGCAATAATCGAGCCTCAGCCCAACGCTCCATTTCAGCCAGATACCGGGTCACCATCGCACGGGACATCTCCAGCGCGTCGGCCGCCCCAGTCAGGCTACCTTGTTCGGTGATAGTGACAAATACCTGAGCGGCGGTAATTCTATCCATTATTTGTCCGATTTATGCAACAAAGACGACCGAAAGTGAGGATTTTTCTTTATGAAAATGAAATTTATCATGACGTCCTCTCATTCAGGAAGGAGTATTCCCCATGTTAAAACGCACCCTGCTTGCCACGCTGTTAGCGTCTATGGCATTTTCCGCTTCCGCGGCATTAAAAATGGAAGTCTATAACCCCGGAGCAAAATCCCTCTTCCCGGTGTCGTCTGAAATCATCACCGGGGAACATGACGCCTTACTCATTGATGCCCAGTTCCAGCGTAACGACGCCGAGAATCTGGTGGCAAAAATCCGCGCTACCGGAAAAAAACTGAAGACTATCTACATCAGCCATCATGACCCGGATTTCTATTTTGGTCTGGATGTATTGAAGGCCGCCTTCCCTGACGCACAGATTGTAGCCACACCACAAACTATCGCGGCCATCAACGCGACTAAAGACAAGAAAATCGCCTACTGGGGCCCCATACTGAAAGAAAATGCGCCGAAACAGGTCATCACTCCTCAGCCGCTAAACACCGATCACCTGACACTCGAAGGCAGCAACATCGATATCATGGGGCTGAAAGGGGCAACGCCGGACAGAACCTTTGTCTGGATCCCGTCACTGAAAGCCGTCATCGGCGGCGTGCAAACCTCAGCCAATATCCATGTGTGGGTCGCAGATACCCAAACTACCGCCTCACGTCAGGCATGGTTGAGCGATCTGGATACTATCGACAAGCTCAACCCAACCACGGTAGTACCCGGTCACTACCTGCCTAACAAGGATGGCTCATCACCCTGGTCACTGCAGAATGTGAGCTTTACCCGGGATTACCTGAAAACCTTCGAGAAGAACATTCCGATATCGGCGAATAGCACTGCGCTGGTTGAGGCAATGAAACTCGCTTACCCGGATCTCGGTGAGGCCGCCTCGCTGGAACTGAGCGCCAGGGTCATCAAAAGCGAAATGCAGTGGCCTTAATATTCACCGGATAATATCTGCGGTTGCCGCGACACGGTCCACCTTGATGCCTGGCGGTGGGGACTTTTCTTTCAGGTTTGCGATCTGTGATCGCAGAACCGGAAGGATAAAATGACACCACCGCCTGCTAACTCTCAGGAAATAGACAATAATTAAGACAGAGCGTCACACAGGTAGTCATAGCAGGCCACTCTGGCAATTGCTCGGGAAGGTTTGTGGCGCGATAACCAGTCTCTTTCCCTTTGCTGATGTGCCCCATCCATCGGGCAACATACGGAGCGTATGAATGAACAGGCTACACTACATCTTCGATCCTCTGTGCGGTTGGTGTTACGCCGCAGCGCCGTTAATCCATGCAGCTCGCAAAATTGAAGGGCTGCCTGTCGTGCTGCACGCTGGTGGCATGATGACCGGACCGAACCGGCGGCGCATCACGCCGGAATGGCGGGATTACGTTCAGCCGCACGATCGTCGCATTGCCCAGATGAGCGGACAGCCATTCGGTGATGGTTATTTCAATGGCCTACTGTGGGATGTTACCGCAACGCTGGATTCAGAACCCCCTACAACAGCCATTCTGGCAGCCGAGGAGCTCGGTGGCCGGGGAATTGATTTACTCGAGCGTTTGCAACGCGCCCATTATGTTGAAGGGCTGTGCATCTCCGAAACATCGGTACTACTGAAAATGGCGGTAGAAATTGGTTTGCCGCTGGAAGACTTTGAAAACGCCTGCATACACTGGCGTGGTTTACCCACCCGTAAGCACATTGAGGAAAGCCGCCAGTGGCTGACCCAATCAGGCGGTGCCGGTTTCCCCACCATCGTTTTCGCGGTAGACGATATTTTTACCACGTTGAACATCGCGCCCTGGCTGGGACGAGCAGACGACTGGCATAACTACCTGCTCAAACTGGTAGAAGAGAATCAGTAGCCCACATTCAACCCGCTATTTCATGAACAACGCTATCAGAAACAGCGGGTTGCTCCAGTCCAGACGAGGCATCTGATTTTTTTTTCGCCGGGCATGATATGGGATGGTAGTCCTTTCATCAGAAAAGCACACAGGGCGATCTAATGATTCGAGTTCATCATCTCAATACCTCGCGCTCGCAGCGGATTTTATGGCTTCTGGAAGAGTTGGATGTGCCGTATGACGTGATCAATTACCAGCGTAATAAAGCCACGATGCGCGCACCGGCCTCGTTACGCGATATTCATCCGCTGGGGAAAGCACCGGTCATTGAACACGATGGCAAGGTTCTGGCAGAAACGGGACTGATTCTGGAATATCTGGTTGCGACATTTGGCCCGCATCTGGCACCGCCCGCTGATAGCACGGATTTCTGGCGTTACCGGTACTGGATGCACTACGCCGAGGGCTCGTTAATGTCGGCTATGTTACTCAAACTGGTGGCGTACAAGATGGGTCCGTTCGGCTGGCCAATCCGCAATATGGTCAATACCCAATGCAACCTGCATTACGATTTTCTGGAACAAGAAGCGGCAACCTCTCGCTGGCTGGCCGGTGATACTTTCTCAGCAGCGGATATCATGATGGGATTCCCGTTGGATATCGCCGCTCAACGCGGCTGGATCTCACCTTCTCGCCCTCACCTCTGGCGTTTACTGGAAGCAATGCGGGCACGACCTGCCTGGCAGCGAGCTGCACGATACGGATAAAGTATTCAACAGGCACTACACACATCAATCCCCCCCACTACTCACAGATAGAGCCGGGGGTATTACTCAATGAGGATTAATAAAAAAGCGCCTTCTCCTTCTGGATTAACTGAAAACGCCCCTGCCAGTCCTGCAGGGTAATGTGTGTTAACCGAGCCACGCCCTGATAGAACGGATGGCCGCAATGGCGCTCCAGTAAATCCAGATAACGCATCGCCCACGGTAGCAAATGTTCACTAAGCAGTTCCGGCAGGCTGTCTGGTTGATTTTCCGCACACCACGCTGCCAGCATCAGCATCAACCCGATGTGATCTTCCGGTTCACGGCGATCACAACGCGGCTCAATACCCAACTCCCGCAGCCAGCGCCGCAGCGCCAGTGTCGAATCACCAAACAACACGTTTTGCCTGTCAAGGTATACCGACCCCCAGGGTGGAACGGGCATGCCTTCATCACCACTGAGCCATCGCTTCCAGGCAAGCGATAACCGCTCATCGTAACCGGGTTGTAACCCGCTATGAATTTGTCGGGCAACAGTGGCAATATCGGCCTGGTTACCACACGGCCATGTCTGCTGCCACGCAGCGTGCCTCAGCCGTTCAATCAATGCGACATTGTGTTCATCATCAGGTGAGTAATAGAGTAGCGCACCCAGTAAGCGCCCGGTCAGACTAACGATATGTCGTGGCATAAATCACCTCGCTGGCTCAATCCTCAGGAGTTCCCCCCCTTCTTCTCATCGTGCTGCCCTTGCCTTTCTTCTTTTGAAAGCCGCCCGGTCAGTGCAATGACAAAAAACTTAGAACCCGATGAGCCTGCGCTCCATAAGAGGATGCCTGAATCCTCTTATCAACGTCGCTATAAACGTGAAATCAGACTATTCCACACCGTGTCATCAGGACAGGATGGATTTCAAAGGATAAAAAAAGCGCCCCGAAGAGCGCTTTAATGAGAACGTTAAAATAGGCGAAGGTTAACCAATAAACTGCACACCGTTCATATACGGACGCAGCACTTCTGGCACTTCGATCCGGCCGTCGGCTTGCTGATAATTTTCCAGCACCGCAACCAGCGCACGCCCCACAGCCAGACCAGAGCCGTTCAGGGTATGTACCAACCGGGTTTTCTTATCACCTTTGCTGCGGCAACGCGCTAGCATACGGCGGGCCTGGAAATCCCCACAGTTGGAGCAGGAAGAGATTTCACGGTAGGTATTCTGCGCCGGCAACCAGACTTCCAGATCGTATGTTTTGCATGCGCCAAAGCCCATGTCACCGCTGCACAGCAGCACTTTGCGATACGGCAGCTTTAGCAGTTGCAGTACTTTCTCTGCATGACCGGTCAGTTCCTCCAGCGCTTGCATAGAGTCTTCCGGACGGACGATCTGCACCATTTCGACTTTATCGAACTGGTGTACACGGATAAGACCGCGCATATCCCGACCATAAGAGCCAGCCTCAGAGCGGAAGCATGGTGTATGTGCGGTTAGTTTGATCGGCAGCGACTCTTCATCCAGAATTTCATCACGTACCAGATTGGTTAACGGCACTTCCGCGGTTGGAATCAACGCATAGTTGCTGGTTTCAGATTCTTCTTCCAGAGGGCGGGTGTGAAACAAATCCTCTTTAAACTTAGGCAACTGCCCCGTGCCATACAATGTGGCATGGTTGACCAGATAAGGGACATACGCCTCCTCATAGCCATGCTCAGCGGTATGCAGGTTGAGCATAAACTGCGCCAACGCACGATGTAACCGGGCTACCTGACCTTTCATCACCGAGAAACGGGAACCCGTCAGCTTCACGCCCAGCGCCATGCTCAAGCCGCCCGTCAGTTCACCCAAATCGACATGGTCGCGCACAGGGAAATCAAACTGACGTGCTTCACCCCAACGCATGACTTCCTGATTTTCTGTGTCGTCTTTGCCCAGTGGCACACAATCATCAGGCATATTGGGAATCGTCAGAGCAATCGCTTCAATGTCACTCTGCACCTGCTGTAATTCAGCCTTGGCGGCATCCAGCTTCTCACCCAATTCATTGACATCACGACGCAGTGGTTCAATATCTTCCCCACGCGATTTAGCCGCCCCAATCTCTTTCGATCGCGAGTTACGTTCTGCCTGCAAATTTTCTGTTTCAACCTGAAGCACTTTGCGGCGTTCTTCCAGATTACGCAGCGCTTCTACATCCAGTTTAAAATTTCGGCGAGCCAGTAATTTTTCGGCGACTGCGTCTAGCTCATTACGCAGTAAATTGGGATCGAGCATGCTAGTCCTGTGCTTGTATTATTAAGGGGATATTGATAATTACAGGGTGCCAGTGGCGGCACCGTGCAGCAGAAAATCTCGCAATAACCTTACCGCAACGTGAATGCTAGCGGTAGCGTTTTGTCGGGCTATTTTGATCCTGAGCAGCGAGCCAGGCCAGCTTTTCACCAATCTTGCCCTCTAAACCACGAGAAGTCGGCTGGTAATAACGTGTTTCTGCCATTTCAGGGGGAAAATACACTTCGCCAGCGGCATAAGCGTTAACTTCATCATGTGCGTAACGGTACTCTGCGCCCAGGCCCATCTCTTTCATCAGGCGGGTGGGTGCATTGCGTAAATGCTCCGGCACATCGTAATCCGGTTTTTCACGGGCATCACGCATCGCCGATTTAAACGCGGTATATACGGCATTACTTTTCGGCGCACACGCCAGATACACTATCGCCTGAGCGATAGCCCGTTCACCTTCTGCCGGACCGACACGGGTGAAACAATCCCAGGCGGCTATTGCCACCTGCATGGCACGGGGATCGGCATTACCGACGTCCTCGGAAGCAATCGCCAACAGACGCCGGGCAACATACAGTGGATCGCCACCGGCGGTAATGATGCGGGCATACCAATACAACGCGGCATCCGGCGCCGAACCACGAACCGATTTATGCAACGCTGAAATCAGGTCGTAATAACGATCACCTTTGTTGTCAAAGCGGGCGCTACGTTCACCTGAAACTTCTTTCAGCAATTCAAGCGTCAACAGGCGTCGGCCAGTGGCATCGGCTTCAGCCATATCCGCCATCATTTCTAACAGATTCAATGAACGGCGAGCGTCGCCGTTGACCAGTTCTGCCAGCAAATGGCGGGTTTCATCCGGCAGAACAATCTGCTGCCCACCTAATCCGCGCTCTTTGTCCTGTAACGCCTGCAACAGTACCTGCTCAATATCATCAACACTCAATGCTTTGAGCAGATAAACACGTGCGCGCGACAACAACGCCGAATTAAGTTCGAACGATGGGTTTTCCGTGGTCGCCCCAATAAACGTGATGGTGCCATCTTCGATATGGGGTAAAAACGCATCCTGCTGGCTTTTGTTAAACCGGTGTACTTCATCCACAAACAGGATGGTACGCCGTCCGGCATCACGGTTCTGGCGGGCCCGCTCGATCGCCTCGCGGATCTCCTTGATGCCAGACGTCACCGCAGAAATACGCTCGACATCAGCCTGACCGTAATGGCCAATCAACTCAGCCAGCGTCGTCTTCCCGGTACCGGGCGGTCCCCACAGAATCATGGAGTGAAGCTGCCCGGCTTCAATCGCGCGTGGTAGCGGTTTACCTGGCCCCAACAGGTGCTGCTGGCCAATGTACTGCGCCAGAGTAACCGGCCGCATTCTCGCGGCCAGTGGCTGAAACTGTTGATTGGAAAAATCGAGGGACAGGTTACTCACACACGCCTCACTGACGCTGATCGTCCACCGCTACGCCTTTTGGCGGCGTAAAACGAAACTTCGCGGCATCCACATCGCCATTCTGCTGATTCTTCAGCGTATAGGCACTGCGCTGCCCATCCTGTTCGGTGGCGGTAAAACCATGAATCGTGCCATCGCTGCTCACGTTGATAGAAAACCGCTTGAGGTTACCGCTCGCCACTCGGGGGGTCAGATCAAACTCATCCCCTTTCTGACTCACGTTATATTTGCCCCAGTCTTTCGGGTCGTTACGAGTAATCAGAATAAACGGTGTATTACCTGTCGCGTCTTTCACCCAGGTTGCCGTGACTTGTTCCACGAAAGGGTTATAAAACCATAACGTTTTGCCATCGGACACCAGCGTACTTTCATCCGGTGACGTGGTTTTCCAGTTGAACAGATTCGGGCGTTTTACCCATAGTTCACCGGCCCCTTCTTGCACTGCCGCGCCATCATCCGTCGTGACTTTCTGCGCAAAGCTGGCATGAAAGCTATTCACTTTGCTAAGACGGCTCTGCAAATCACTGGCAGCATCAGCATAGACTGCGCTGGAAACCAGACTGGTGAGCAAACAGCCCGTTATCAACCCTATTTTTATCATACAAAAAATCCTTTGCGTGTTCTTACCGCGACTGCGGCTAACCACAGGCGTCGCGCTCAACCGAACGCGACTCGGCTGGGCGCTACTGTATCCCAGCCAGAAGCGGCATGACAGACGAATTATCTGTTATCTACGACATTTTACGCTTCTTTGCAGGACGGGTGCAGGAAGCGACATCACCACTGAACATTACTCCATCGGTGGCGGAGCCAGCACCTCACGGTTGCCATTATGGCCGGGGCTGCTGACAATCCCCTGCATTTCCATCTGTTCAACGATACGCGCTGCGCGGTTATAACCGATGCGGAACTGGCGCTGTACCCCAGAAATTGAAGCACGCCGTTTTTCCACCACGAACGCTACCGCCTGATCGAACAACGGATCCAATTCTTCGTCTCCGTCAAAGCCCAGGCTACCGCCCTCGCCATCGTCATCACCACTGATAATGCTATCGATATACTCAGGACGGCCACGCGCTTTCCAATCCTGAACCACCGCATGCACTTCCTGATCACGGACAAACGCGCCGTGAACACGAATCGGGATCGACGAGTTGGGTGCCATATACAGCATATCCCCCATGCCCAGCAGCGATTCTGCGCCCCCCTGATCGAGGATGGTACGAGAATCAATCTTGCTTGATACGGTAAAGGCAATTCGGGTCGGGATGTTGGCCTTAATAAGACCTGTAATCACATCGACAGACGGACGCTGCGTTGCCAGCACCAGATGTATCCCGGCGGCACGGGCCTTCTGCGCCAGACGAGCGATCAGCTCTTCCACCTTCTTGCCCACCGCCATCATCAGGTCAGCGAATTCGTCAACCATCACCACGATATAAGGCAGTTTTTCCAACACCGGCGGCTGGGTATCCATACTGTCACCTGGCTTCCAGAACGGATCCGGGATCGGGCGACCCATCGATTCAGCCTGCATCACGCGCTCGTTATAGCCACTGAGATTACGCACGCCCAACGCTGACATCAGTTTATAGCGACGCTCCATCTCACCAACACACCAACGCAGCGCGTTAGCAGCGTCTTTCATGTCGGTCACCACTTCGGTCAACAAGTGTGGGATACCCTCGTATACCGACAATTCCAGCATTTTCGGGTCGATCATGATAAAGCGAACATCCGCGGGCGTCGCTTTATACAGCATGCTGATGATCATGGCGTTCACACCGACTGATTTACCAGAGCCGGTGGTACCGGCCACCAGTAAGTGCGGCATCTTCGCCAGATCGGCAACGACTGGCTGACCAGAGATATCTTTGCCCAATACCACAGCCAGCGGCGACGCGTTGTCACGGAATCTGTCGCAATCCAGCACTTCGCGCAGGAAGACGGTCTGACGGTGGCGGTTAGGTAGTTCAAGCCCCACATAAGGTTTGCCGGGGATAACCTCGACAATACGCACCGCTACCACCGACAACGAACGCGCCAGATCACGCGCCAGATTGGAAATACGGGCGGCCTTGACGCCAGGCGCTAAATCCAGCTCAAACCGTGTGATCACCGGCCCGGGATGGTAATCCACCACCGTTGCCTTGACGCGATAATCCGCCAGCCGGGTTTCAATCAAACGCGCCATCTCATCCAATGCAACCCGATCAACCGGTGCATCATTCATCGACGGAGGCGTTAGCAGATCTAACGACGGCAATGGCGTTGTCGGCTTCTGCAATGGCTGATCATTTCGCATCAGGAAGGGATGAATCAGGCTATCCATAATCGACGGTGATGATTCCACTTCCGCCGTTTTAGGCTCAACCTGCGCTGAGGCAGGCTCATCATCCGGGAACGACTCCTGGGCCGAGAGGGTAAACAGCGGCTCCGATGGACCATCATCCACAAGATCGGCAAACGGCGAAATGGCATAAACGCTGTCTTTTGTCTTGGGCACTTCTGTCTGAGGTGCTTCTGCCTGATGTACTGTTGGCTGATGATGTACTGCTGACTGATGTACTGCTGAGTGGCGTGGTGCTTCGGTTTTCAGCACATGGTCAGAGACATGACTGCCTGTGGCTACGGGCGGTTCAGCCACGATGGCGCGCGGCACTTCAATCTCTTCCGGTTCTGGCTCATGGGTTTCACCGTAACGGGAGTGCTGCATAGCAGCGAAGTCACGCGCCAGTTGCGCCTGCAATAGCGCATCTTGTGCTTCTTCGTGGTCTGGGTAGGTGTCGCCGTAGCGCTCACGTTGCTGGTCAGCAAAGGCTTGCCGCAATGCTGCCTCCTGGGCCAACGCCTCCTGATCATCATCAGAAAAGCCTGTCGGTGCCGGTTGCGCAGAATGCAGCGATGGTTGAGCAGCCAATGTCGGCACCGTATCTGATGGCGTTACACCAACCCCCTCCTGTGCCAGTACCCCCTCTGATGCAGTTAGCCCATTTTGCGTTGTTGAAGCCGCTATCGACTGCTCTGCATGGGATGCCTGTGCCCGTTCGGCCTCACGAGCCTGCTGTTCAGCCAGCCGCTGTGAAGGCAGTTTGATACCATACGATGCCAGCTCACGCCGGGTAGGAATGCGTACCGGATTGGGTCGCGGCAATTCCGGCCCCATACCGCGTTTCACCTGCGGGTTATTCTCTTCATCGGTAGTGAATGCCGGCATAAACGGCGTCGCACTCTTAGGCTCCGGTTCACTGATTGCCGCGACAGTACTCGCAACGGCAGCCACAGTTGTCACCGTTGCTGCTGTCCGGCCAATCCGATCGTCTGCCTGCAATGTCAGCGGCTGCCAGTCCGGCATAGTTTCCGGTAAGGATGGCGCAGAGCCAAACGGTGAGGGCATGACACCACCAGAGACAGACGACGATGGCGGATAGGACGTCGTCACCGGAGGAACATCCGCTCGCTGAGCGACTTCTGGTATGGGTTTCATGGGCGATGGCACCGAGTACGCGGTCGGTTCTGGCAACGGCGTCATCGCTATCGGTTCTGGATGTGGTTTCAGCACCGGTTCCGCATCAGGCATCGCCGTCGTAAGCTGACTCTGATTTTCCCTCTGCACATCCACACTCACATCCACTGCTGCCGCTACTGTGTTAACGACTGGGGTATCAGCCTGTGCTGATGCGGCCGCCACTGCCGATATGGCCGTCACAGCCGGTGCGGAAAACAGCACGTCGTCTTCATCCTCGTCTGCCGGGGACGGTGCAGGTGTCATCAGCACATCGTCTTTATCGGCATGTGCGACGTCATGCGCGAGATCTTCACGCAAACCATCGTGACGGACAGTATCGTGACGGACAGTGTCGTGTTGCGCGTCTACGGATTGCTCATCGACATCATCGTCATCGTAAAGGTAGTCCTCTTCACGACGACGGCCGGAAAAGAGTGTCAGGCATCCCATGACACCGGCACCGATCTTTTCCGCAATCGTCAACCAGGACCAGCCCGTGAACAGAGTCAACCCTGCCGCCCACACGCACAACAAAATCATGGTGCCACCAATATTGTTGAAGCGCGGAATCATTGAGCTGCTGAGCAGGCTGCCGAGTACGCCGCCAGAGGCGAAATAGTAAATGTCGTCTACGTTAAGCGCCGCCAGCCCACAGGACGTCAGTATCAAGGCTAATGTGCCGATAAGGCGCAATGAGAGGGCAAAATAATCCAATGTGGCGCGTTGTCCGCGCTGGCGATGGACAACCCAGCACAGTGAAATCATCACAACAGGAATGGCATACGCCAGTACGCCAAAAACGAAAAACAGAGTATCGGCCAGCCAGGCCCCTACCCCGCCCCCCAGATTATGAATTGGCTCATGCCAGGCAGTCTGTGACCAACTGGGGTCCGAAGGGCTGAAACTCAGTAGCGCTACCGCCAGATAAATGGCAAAAAGCACCACGACGATTAACATCGCTTCCAGTAAACGTCGACCCGCGCTGAGTTTTTTCAGCGTGATGTCTTTATCTTCTGTGTATTCCTGGCTCAAGCGTCTCTCCAGGTTCCCTGTAAATGTTTCATGATAAAGCGCCGAGTATCACCCGGCGCCATACTGTACAGATTCACAGGAGTGTAGCTGAATTTATCAGGTTATGCACCCTTGCTGTCAGCGGGTCTTGATGACCAGCCGGTTGCTTTGCTTCACTTCTTCCATCACCACATAGGTGCGGGTATCGTTCACGCCCGGCAGACGCAACAGCGTTTCTCCCAGCAACTTACGGTATGCCGACATATCCGGTACACGGGTTTTGAGCAAATAGTCAAAATCCCCAGAAACCAGATGACACTCCTGGATTTCCTCAAGTTTTTGCACGGCTGAATTGAACTGTTCAAATACATCCGGCGCACCACGGTTGAGGGTGATTTCAACGAACACCAACAACGACGCATCGAGGTAATGCGGATTCAGCAGTGCGGTATAGCCATTAATAAAACCCTGTCGTTCCAGACGCCGAACGCGCTCCAGACACGGGGTTGGCGAAAGGCCGACCCGTTTGGAAAGTTCCACATTGGAGATACGCCCGTCTTTTTGCAATTCGTTCAGGATGTTGCGATCGATACGATCAAGATCTTTTCCCGGACGCTTTTTCGTGTCTACCATTCTTATTGTCTCTCTTCACCCTTCCCTGTTAAACCGCTGTCTCTGACCAACTTCAATGTACCAGAGCCACCCCTAAAGAAGACCCCTGCCTTTTGTAATGTGGTCCTGCTCTGTTCCAACCGCGTTTACGGAAACGTTATAAAAATACCGGTTATCGATAACCGGGCCGACGCCGCCGATTCAGACCCAAACGCATAAAAGCCGGAGCATTCAACTATTCACATACAAAATATTTCCTCTTCCAAGGATGTTTTCGCAAAAGCGCAGCCGATTGTCAAAGTAAAACAATTAAAATCAGAAGAAAGTGCCAGATTCAGCCTCTGCACTCCATTAGTGCAGCGTTTTCATACGTCATCTGCCGTCAAGTAGACGCATTACCCGCGCCTGTCGATATTTCGTAACGATTGGACCAATAGCCAACAACATTTCTCCACACTTTTTTTACGCAGGTAATTTCCTTACAATCGGCTACATCGTCCGTTCGAGTGAAATGAGGAACTCATGAGCACTGCCAAACATCGTAAACTATTGATTCTGGGTTCAGGCCCGGCAGGCTATACCGCCGCGGTCTATGCTGCGCGGGCAAACCTAAGTCCACTGCTGATCACCGGGATGGAAAAAGGCGGTCAGTTGACGACCACCACTGAAGTGGAAAACTGGCCCGGTGACGCGGATGACCTCACCGGTCCGTTGCTCATGGAGCGCATGCACGCCCATGCAGTCAAGTTCAATACCGAAGTCGTGTTTGATCACATCACACGCGTTGATCTACACACTCGCCCGTTCCGCCTGTTTGGCGACAGCGACGAGTACACCTGTGATGCCTTGATCATCGCTACCGGCGCATCGGCCCGCTATCTGGGGCTGCCGTCTGAAGACGCTTTCAAAGGCAAAGGGGTCTCCGCCTGTGCTACCTGTGACGGTTTCTTCTATCGTAACCAGAAAGTGGCGGTCGTCGGCGGTGGCAATACCGCTGTCGAAGAGGCATTGTATCTGTCCAATATCGCGGCTGAAGTGCATCTGATTCACCGCCGCGACAGTTTCCGTGCAGAAAAAATTCTGATCGACCGTCTGATGGCCAAGGTCAACAGCGGCAATATCGTTCTGCACACCAATCGCACGCTGGATGAAGTGCTGGGTGACGAAATGGGCGTAACCGGTGTGCGCCTGCGCGAAGCAACTGGCGAAGCAACCGAACAGCTGGATGTCGCCGGGGTATTTATCGCTATCGGCCACAGCCCGAATACTGCTATTTTTGGCGACCAGTTGGCGTTGGAAAACGGTTACATCAAGGTGCAATCCGGTATTCACGGTAACGCCACACAAACCAGTATTCCCGGTGTCTTCGCCGCTGGTGATGTGATGGACCATATTTATCGCCAGGCCATTACCTCTGCCGGTACCGGCTGTATGGCGGCTTTGGATGCTGAACGCTATTTAGACGCGCTCGCAAAATAATCATTACTGTCCTTGCCCGCCTTCCAGACCCGGTCGTGATCATGACCGGGTTTTTTATTGCCTGCCGCCGAGATAAAAATTGATCGTTCACCCACACCGGTATCGGCTTTTCATTTGCACAACCCCAACACCGAGGTAACATGACGCCACAACAGCCATTACACACATGATTGTGTTAAGTAACGGCTACATAAGCGTTATTTTCATGTAGCAACTGGAACCGACCTGCACCTGATGAAAGACACCCGACAACGAGAACTGACCCACTGGCTGAAACAGCAAAGCCGCCTGGCACATCGCTGGCTACGACTGTCTCTCCTGCTGGGCATGGTAAGCGGCCTGCTGATTATGGCGCAGGCATGGTTATTGGCATCACTGCTGCACGCTCTGATTATCGACCATACGCCGCGAAATCACGTAGTGATGACATTTCTGCTATTGGCGACCACTTTCGTATTACGCGCCTTAGTGAGTTGGGTACGTGAGCGTGTTGGTTTTCGCTGCGGACAAACCATTCGCCAGCATATCCGTCAGCAGGTATTGGATCGCCTGCAGCAACTGGGGCCTGCCTGGATTCAAGGCAAACCGGCGGGAAGTTGGGCTACGCTGATTCTGGAGCAGGTCGACGACATGCATGATTACTATGCTCGCTACCTGCCGCAAATGTATCTGGCCGTGATCATCCCGGTACTGATACTGATTGTTGTGTTTCCGGTGAACTGGGCGGCAGGATTAATCCTGCTGACAACCGCGCCGTTGATCCCGTTGTTCATGGCGATGGTCGGGATGGGTGCAGCCGATGCTAACCGGCGCAATTTTCAGGCACTGGCCAGACTGAGCGGTAACTTTCTTGATCGATTACGCGGTCTGGACACGTTGCGCCTGTTCCATCGCGGCGAAGCAGAGGTCGAACAGATTCGTCAGGCATCTGAGCAGTTTCGCAGCCGGACCATGGAAGTGCTGCGTATGGCCTTCCTCTCTTCCGGCGTGCTGGAGTTTTTCGCTTCCATCTCCATCGCGGTAGTCGCCGTCTATTTTGGTTTTTCCTACCTTGGTGAGTTACATTTCGGCAGTTACGGTACCGGAGTCACCTTGTTTGCCGGTTTCCTGGTACTGATTCTGGCACCAGAATTCTTTCAACCGTTACGCGACCTTGGCACCTTCTACCATGCCAAAGCGCAGGCAATTGGTGCCGCAGAAGCGTTGCACCGCTTTATGATGGCCGCCAGCGAAGAAACCGGAAACGGTACGCACCTTTTTCACAGTGATACCCCTGTCACGCTCATCGCCGATGAACTCATTATCTTGTCGCCTGAAGGCAAGACGCTGGCAGGACCGCTGAGCTTCAGGCTGGAAGCCGGTCAACGCGTCGCACTGGTCGGCCCGAGTGGTGCAGGGAAAAGCTCGCTGCTGAATCTGCTGTTAGGTTTCCTGCCGTATCGCGGCTCAATCACTGTCAACGGTGAAGAATTGCACACCCTATCGCCCACGTCATGGCGACAACACCTGAGTTGGGTGGGACAAAATCCGCATTTGCCCGAATCAACTTTACGCCAGAATGTGTTGCTGGGACGACCGGACACCTCGGAGCAGGCGCTGCAACAGGCGCTTGAGCGCGCTTATGTCCACGAATTTTTGCCGCAGTTACCGCAAGGCCTGGACACGCCACTGGGCGACGGTGCCGCCCGACTATCGGTGGGTCAGGCACAGCGGGTCGCGCTGGCGCGTGCGCTGCTTCATCCATGTCGATTGCTGCTGTTGGATGAACCCTCCGCCAGTCTGGATGCACACAGTGAGCAACGGGTGATGAGTGCGCTAAACGATGCCTCACGTTCGCAGACTACACTGTTGGTGACACACCAGCTCAGCGAAATTCGCGACTACGATGCCGTCTGGGTCATGGTCGATGGGCAGTTAGTCCAGCAAGGCGATTACCTCACGCTGAGTCAGGTAGCCGGCCCCTTCGCCACGCTACTGACACACCGCCGGGGGGAACTGTAAGATGGAAAAAATTCGCGTAATGCAGGTACTTAAACCCTTTTTAGCGTTGTATCGCCGCCATTTCTTTCGGCTCGGACTGGGCATCATACTGGCGATTCTTACGTTGCTCGCCAGTATCGGTCTGTTAACACTGTCAGGTTGGTTTCTGGCCGCGTCAGCGCTGGCTGGGCTGGCCGGATTAGCCACGTTCAACTATATGCTGCCCGCT
Source organism: Dickeya oryzae (assembly GCF_009372235.1). Classification (GTDB taxonomy): domain Bacteria; phylum Pseudomonadota; class Gammaproteobacteria; order Enterobacterales; family Enterobacteriaceae; genus Dickeya; species Dickeya oryzae. The sequence continues at coordinate 47,527 of NZ_SULL01000013.1, forward strand.
GCGGGTGTACGTGGCGCGGCCATCTTGCGTACCGTCAGCCGTTACTTTGAGCGACTGGTAAGCCACGATGCGACTTTCCGCGTCTTGCTGCATCTTAGGGTGTTCACCTTTAGCCGCATTCTGCCGTTGTCACCTGGTGGGTTGGTTCGGTTTCGCCAGGCAGAACTGCTCAACCGACTGGTAGCGGACGTAGATACACTGGACCACCTCTACCTGCGCGTCATTTCACCGCTGATCAGCGCACTGGTGGTAATTGTGGCGCTGGCCTATGGGCTCAGCTTTCTCGATACCTCGCTGGCGTTGACGCTGGCAGCCATCATGCTGGCGTTGCTGGTGGTGCTACCGTTGGTTTTTTATCGTGCCGGGCAACCTATCGGCGCTGACCTGACCATGCTGCGTGCGCATTACCGGGTACAACTAACGACCTGGATTCAGGGGCAGGCAGAACTGGCTGTCTTCGGCGCGTTGACACATTTTCGTCAGCAGTTGGAAATGCTGGAACTGCGCTGGTTTGAACGACAACGCCAACAAGCCGGGCTCAGTGCACTGTCGCAAGCTATCCTGATTGCGGCCAGCGGCCTGACCGCCACCCTGCTGTTATGGCTGGCTGCTGGCGGCGTAGGTGGTGATAGTCAGCCGGGAGCGCTCATTGCGCTATTTGTGTTTACCGCCCTTGCCGCATTCGAAACACTCGCCCCTGTGGCGGGTGCATTTCAACACATCGGTCATGTGGTGGCCTCCGCCACACGGGTCAACCAGTTACTGACATTACGCCCATCGGTCACCTTCCCCACCCAGGGGCCTGAGCAGGTAAAACAGGTTCAGCTTACGGTGGATAACGTGAGTTTTACCTACCCGGAACAAAACCAACCGGCGCTGAGCGGCGTGTCACTCACGCTGACACCGGGCGAGCATGTCGCCCTGCTTGGTCGCACCGGCTGTGGTAAATCGACCCTGTTGCAGTTACTGACCCGTGCATGGGATTGCAACACTGGCGAAATTCGCCTGAATGACTCGCCGCTTGCCGCATGGCCGGAATCGACATTGCGCGATGCCATGAGCGTAGTGCCACAACGGGTGCATATTTTCAGTGCGACATTGCGGGAAAACCTGTGTCTGGCGGCACCGTCTGCCAGCGACGAGCAGCTCAGCGCCGTGCTCACTCAGGTTGGGCTGGAAAAATTGCTGGATGACCAGGGGCTGAACGCCTGGCTGGGCGAAGGGGGACGCCAGCTCTCCGGCGGCGAACAACGCCGTATTGGCGTAGCACGAGCCTTGCTCCACCCGGCCCCGTTAGTGTTGCTGGATGAACCTACCGAAGGGCTCGATGCCGATACCGAACAGCGTATACTGCAATTGTTGCGGCAACACTGTCTTGGTAAGACCCTGATCGTCATTACCCACCGTCTCAACGGGTTGGAAAGCATGGACAGGCTGTTCGTGATGGATGGCGGGAAACTGGTAGAACAGGGGTCACATCACAGCCTGATGGCGTTGCAGGGGCGCTACTGGCAATTTCATCAACACCTGTAGGCTGAGGTGAGCATGTTATTGTGTGAACTCTCCCCGTTCTCACTGCAGTTTCCCGACCCGCAAACGGCGCTGCGCGACCCTAACGGTCTGCTGGCTTACGGCGGCGACTTGTCGCCCGAGCGGGTATTAAGTGCCTATCGGCAAGGCATTTTCCCATGGTTTTCTCAGGATGACCCCATTCTATGGTGGTGCCCTGACCCACGGGCGGTACTGTTTCCGGCGCAATTCCACCTCAGTCGTAGCATGCGAAAATTCATGCGCCGCGCCGATTATCGCGTCACACTCAATCAGGCGTTTGAAGCCGTTATCTCCGCCTGTGCCAGCGAACGTGAGGAAGGTACCTGGATTGGCGAAGAGATTATTCGCACCTATTGCCAGTTGCATTCGGCCGGTGTGGCCCATTCGGTTGAGGTCTGGCACGGCGAACATCTGGTCGGAGGATTATATGGCATCGCTCAGGGTGCGCTGTTTTGTGGCGAATCCATGTTTAGCCGGGCGGACAATGCCTCCAAATACGCTCTGACGACGTTTCTACAGCACTTTGTGCATCACGGCGGCCAACTGATTGACTGTCAGGTACTTAACGACCACACCGCCTCTCTGGGGGCGACAGATATCCCCAGACGCGAGTTTCTGCACTGGTTGCAGCAGTTGCAACATAAGGTCTTACTCGACGGATGCTGGCACCCGCAGTCACTGCCTTCTCCCCTTGTCGGGGCGACATCCGCGGGCGATAAATGAACGGTGGCTGCTCACGCGCCTTTACATAATGAGGGTTTTTCGGCATTATCTTGCCGGTTAAAAACTAAGGTAATTACACCTAGAGGACTCGATGGCCAAAGAAGACAATATTGAAATGCAAGGCACCGTGCTGGATACGCTGCCCAACACCATGTTCCGCGTTGAGCTGGAAAACGGGCACGTGGTTACCGCTCATATCTCCGGTAAAATGCGTAAAAACTATATCCGCATCCTGACGGGTGACAAAGTGACTGTGGAACTGACCCCGTACGACCTGAGCAAAGGCCGCATTGTCTTCCGTAGCCGTTAACAACCGCACTATCGTCTGAAGCGATAGGCCGGTATGTTTACCTTTCAGCCCTTGCCTCTGGCGAGGGCGTTTGCATTTTAAGGCGGCACGTTACTTACCCACCTATTAATTCAAACGACTCGGGTGCCCGTGGGCACACAAAGACGGTCATACCGTTATGAAAAAGGGCATCTGTCGATGCCCTTTCTATTTTCGTTCGAGGTGTTATATATCGGTATGAAACCTATTTGGTTTGAGGAGTGTGCTTACCTCAGTGCCACACACTCCGTTAAACCCACTCAGTGAACCACACCTTCCGTCTTGTTTTTCTGGGCGCTCAGGAAACGGTAAGTCAGTTGCTGGGCAGCGTTATCCAGTTCCACCTTCACAGAGCCGCCGTCCACCAACGAACCAAACAGTAATTCATTCGCCAACGGTTTCTTGAGGTTTTCCTGAATGACTCGCGCCATCGGCCGGGCCCCCATCGCTTTGTCGTAGCCTTTCTCTGCCAGCCAGTTGCGTGCTTCTTCACTGACTTCCAGCGACACGCCTTTGGCATCCAGTTGCGCCTGCAGTTCGACGATGAACTTGTCGACAACCTGCTGGATCACCTCTGCCGACAAATGGTTGAACCAGATGATGCCATCGAGACGGTTACGGAATTCCGGCGTAAAGACCTTCTTGATCTCTTCCATCGCATCGCTGCTGTTATCCTGCTGGATGAGGCCAATCGACTTACGCTGGGTTTCACGCACCCCGGCGTTAGTCGTCATCACAACGATCACATTACGGAAATCCGCTTTGCGACCATTGTTATCCGTCAGCGTCCCGTTATCCATCACCTGCAACAGCAGGTTGAATACATCCGGGTGCGCCTTCTCGATTTCATCAAGCAGCAATACCGAATGCGGGTGTTTGATGACCGCGTCAGTCAGCAAACCGCCCTGATCGTAACCGACATAACCCGGAGGAGCACCAATCAGGCGACTGACCGTATGGCGTTCCATGTACTCCGACATATCGAAGCGTAACAACTCGATATCCAGCGCTTTCGCCAGTTGTACCGTGACTTCGGTTTTCCCCACCCCCGTAGGCCCGGCGAACAGGAACGACCCAACAGGTTTACGCTCATGACCCAGCCCTGCACGGCTCATCTTGATGGCTTCGGTCAGCGCTTCGATAGCTTTATCCTGTCCAAAGACCAGCATTTTCAGGCGGTCACTCAGACTACGCAGCACATCACGATCGCTGGCGGAGACTGTTTTCTCCGGAATACGAGCGATACGGGCAACCACCGATTCAATATCCGCCACATTGACGGTTTTCTTGCGTTTGCTGGCTGGCAACAGACGGCAGCGCGCACCCGCTTCATCGATAACGTCGATGGCCTTATCCGGCAAATGACGATCGTTGATGTATTTCACCGCCAGTTCTACTGCGGCGCGAATCGCTTTAGCGGTATAGCGCACATCATGGTGCGCTTCGTATTTCGTCTTCAGACCGTTAATGATCTGTACCGTTTCTTCCACACTCGGCTCAGTGATATCGATCTTCTGGAAGCGGCGGGCCAGCGCACGATCCTTTTCAAAGATATTGCTGAATTCCTGATAAGTGGTGGAGCCTACCACGCGAATCTTGCCGCTAGACAGCAACGGTTTAATCAAATTAGCCGCATCCACCTGACCACCGGACGCCGCACCAGCACCGATAATCGTATGGATTTCATCGATAAACAGGATGCTGCTCTGATCCTGCTCCAGTTGTTTGAGCAGCGATTTAAAGCGCTTCTCAAAGTCACCACGGTATTTGGTGCCGGCCAGTAACGAGCCGATATCCAGCGAGTAAATCGTGCAGCCAGCCATGACTTCCGGTACGTCGCCCTGCACAATGCGCCAGGCCAGCCCCTCAGCAATCGCAGTTTTCCCCACACCGGATTCGCCGACCAACAAGGGGTTGTTTTTACGACGGCGGCACAATACCTGAATGGTGCGCTCCAACTCGCTGTCACGGCCAATCAACGGGTCGATGCCACCCACTCGGGCAAGCTGGTTGAGATTTGTAGTGAAGTTTTCCATACGCTCCTCCCCGCCAGCCTGTTCTTCGTTAACCGGATTCTCCGGATTTGCAGCCGGGCCGGACTCTTCTTTACGCGTACCATGGGAAATGAAATTCACTACATCCAACCGGCTGACGTCGTGTTTACGCAGCAGATAGGCGGCCTGTGACTCCTGCTCACTGAAGATGGCGACCAGAACGTTGGCACCCGACACCTCACTACGCCCCGACGATTGCACGTGGAACACAGCACGTTGCAGCACGCGCTGAAAGCTCAGTGTGGGTTGTGTATCACGCTCTTCATCGTTTTGTGGCAGTGTCGGCGTGGTTTGTTCGATAAAGGTTTCCAGTTCCTGACGCAGAACCGCCAGATCGACAGTACAGGCCTCCAGGGCCTCTCGTGCGGAGGGGTTACTGAGCAACGCCAGCAACAGATGCTCCACGGTCATAAACTCATGCCGGTGCTCGCGCGCTCTGGCGAAAGCCATGTTGAGACTGAGTTCCAGTTCTTGATTGAGCATAGGCACCTCCCCCAATAAATTGCCCTATTCAGGCCTTTTCCAGCGTACAGAGCAACGGATGCTCGTTCTCCCTGGCATAGCGGTTCACTTGCGCTACCTTGGTTTCAGCCACTTCGGCGCTATACACTCCGCAGATGGCTTTGCCCTGATAGTGAACCGTAAGCATCAGTTGCGTTGCACGTTCAATATCATAAGAAAAGAACTTTTGCAGAACGTCAATAACAAATTCCATCGGCGTGTAATCGTCATTGTTAAGTATCACTTTATACATCGATGGCGGTTGCAAGGCTTCAGTATAATGCTCTTTAGTCAGGTCGTCGGTCTGTGGCCCAGTGCTATGATTTCCCATCTTCTACCCAAAATCAGTTCTGATACTTAATCGCTGGCTGTCATTACAACAGCATACCTGATTTTTATTCTATCACCGCCTGCTCAAAATCGCTCTGGCCCCACAAACTCCCTTCCTGATATTAACGGCAATAAAACCCGTCGATAGCGTTACCTGCATCAAATTTTCACAAACCTGCTGCAAAGTGTCCGAACCGGGCGCTTGACGGCAAAGGTGATTTCAATAGAGTGTAGAGTTGGATTGATGCTGTTTTAATCAATTCGGTTTGCCTTAACCCAATAACCTCACCTTAGAGAACACTCTAGCGAAGGATGAAGATGCATGGAGACAGGTACTGTTAAATGGTTCAATAACGCCAAAGGCTTTGGCTTTATTTGCCCCGAAAGCGGTGGTGAAGATATTTTCGCCCACTATTCAACCATTCAGATGGACGGCTACAGGACGCTAAAAGCAGGTCAGGTCGTGCAATTTACCCTGCACCAGGGACCGAAAGGAAATCACGCCAGTCTGATCGTACCGATCGCCGGTGAAACGGTCGCCTGAATGCTCACCTTACGCTTTCCGGTCTTTCTCCTTTAATTCCTGTGACCAGGTCAAACGACTCCAATACTGGCCGCCATCGGGTGGCCAGTATTCTTAGCCTATTTATCCTACTAAGGATAGGCTCTTAATCCGCCCGTCCGCGCGCCAGCCATAACACCCGAGAAAACATGCTGCGAATCAACGGCGGGATTGCCGATTCCCCAAGCGTTGCAGCCTCGATCGCTACCTCAATCGCCAGATCCGGCTTCGACGTTCGGTGGATTGCCTTAGTAATGATTTTAGCCGCTGACAACGGCACCGGTTCCGGTAATTGCGCCACCCGGTGATAGACCTGACTAAACCCATTGCGGTACATGAAATGTTCCATATCCAGCGCGGGCAACATCGTCAGGTGATCGCGCTCCGATTCCCCCTGCGACTGCAACAGGCTGCGAACGGTAGCCGCGTATTTTTTCCCGGCGTCATCACCATCCACCAACACATGCCATTCGATACCCATGCGGTAGGCGAATTTCAATAGCGGTTTTAGCCCTGCCTGCGCAAATTCGATAACACGCACCCCTTCCGCTTCAAAATGGTGCCCGCACTGGCGCGCCAGTTCGCTAAGCATCCAGACCTCGGTTTCGCCTTCTACCAGCAACCAACAGCGCGCAAACAGCGACGTTGGGCGATTAAACCGAATATGGAAGGTAATACGGCGGCTGTCTTCCTGCGTCATGCCCTGCCGCCCAATGCGATAGGTCGCTACCTTCGCCGACCCGCGCACCAGACGACACACCTGCTCTACCGGCACCAGTGACAGCAGCTCGCCGGAATTCGTGGTGGTGATTTTCTGTAATGGCAATTGCGTCAGCAGCCCCCATGCTACCGACAGCATGATCGGATGTAAGCGGGTTTCCGGGTCTTCTATCAACAACAAGGGTCTGGCGTGCGGGTCTAGCACAGCGGAACCTTTGGCCTGCAACAACGTAGAAAACAGCTCCAGCAGAATAATGCGACGGCTGCGATTGTGAGAGCCGGAAATCATGCGGTTGATGTTATCCAGCGAGCGCCAGGCCCGGCCATTACCGGCTCGCGCATGACGATGGTGACGTCTGTCGCTCGGGTCAGCACCCTGCTCAGAAAAATAGTGCTCCACCAGTTGGCGCATCGCCACCAGCCCCTGACGCAGTTCCTGATTCGTCAGTCGATTGGGATTCTGCGCTAATTCTCGCACCAGTGTTTCGAACTGGCGTGATAGCAGCTCATTATCATCGACTTGTGGCATCAATGTACCGGTACGAAACCGGCGGATAAAACGGGCGTCGCGCAGCCGCAACACCGGGTGCAACCGGACTATTTCGCTGGCCAGCCAGTCGATATTCTCCAGCACCAGCGCCTGTCCATTGGCGTCCAGAAAGCTGCGCCAGGTAAAAATCGCCTGACTTTCATCCATTTCCCCTTCCAGACGATAAAAAATACGGTGCAATCGTCCTTCACCTTTAATCCAGACCGGTGACAGCGAGCGGTAACGGGGAGCCAGGTGGTGACCTGGAGCAGACTCACAAAACGTAAAGATCACCTGCAGGTGACGTTCCCGGCTGGTTTCATCGCCGGGTGTAAAATGAAAATCCTGCAAATCGAAGTGATAAAGCGGCGGCGACGGTGTCAACAACAGCGAAAGTGCATCCAACAGGCTGGACTTTCCCCAGGCGTTTTCACCGATCAGAACCGTATTCTCATCCAGTGTTAGCGACAGTCGGTTAATGCCCCGGAATCCAACAATCTCGACTCTTTCCAGATACATCCGTGCCTCCAGTGCTGTGCTTTCCTGATGAGCATGACGATAAAAGCACAACAGGGTCAAGCCCTATGCCACGGATCTGCCTCGCGACGCATAAAAATGCCCCACAGATGCGAGTGATTTTCATCCACACGTGAAAATTGCGCTAAATCAAGTTCACCTTAAATTGCATATAAAAAGCCTTTTTAGACACCCGCAACCGTTCTATCCTCATAACAGGCATTACAAATGCAACTTTAATAAAGGAAGCCATCATGTATTGTGTGCAATGTGAACAGACCATCCGAACCCCGGCCAGCAACGGCTGCGCCTACGCGCAAGGCATGTGCGGTAAAACCGCCGAAACCTCTGACCTGCAAGACCTGCTGGTCGCTGTTCTCCAGGGATTATCGGCCTGGGCGTTGCAGGCACGCGCGCTGGGCATTATCGATCACGACATCGACAGCTTTGCTCCTCGCGCCTTCTTCTCTACCCTGACCAATGTAAACTTTGACTCGCCGCGCATCATCGGTTATGCCCGCGAAGCCATTAGCCTGCGCGAAGGTCTGGCAACCCGTTGCCGTCTGAAAGACGCCAGTGTTACCGTCGACCACCCGATGGCAGAACTGCAACTGGCGGGCGACGACATCCCGCCCCTGTTACAGCAGTCTGCCGAGTTCGCGCTGAACAAAGATAAAGCCGCGATTGGCGACGATATCCACGGGCTGCGCATGCTGTGCCTGTATGGTCTGAAAGGCGCGGCGGCCTACATGGAACACGCCCACGTACTGGGGCAGCATGATGACGCCTTATACGCCGACTACCATGCGTTTATGGCCTGGCTTGGCACCTCGCCTACCGATGTCGATACGCTGCTCGGCAATGCAATGGCTATCGGCAAAATGAACTTCAACGTGATGGCGATTCTGGATCAGGGTGAAACCTCCGCCTACGGTCATCCGCAACCGACTCAGGTTAACGTCCGTCCGGTGGCAGGCAAAGCCATCCTGATCTCCGGCCACGACCTGAAAGACCTGCGCATGCTGCTGGAACAAACCGAAGGGACCGGTATCAATATTTATACCCACGGTGAAATGCTGCCAGCGCACGGTTACCCGGAATTGAAAAAATTCGCCCATCTGGTCGGTAATTACGGCAGCGGCTGGCAGAACCAGCAAACCGAATTCGCCAAATTCCCCGGCCCGATCCTGATGACCTCCAACTGCATAATTGACCCTAACGTAGGCCAGTATACCGACCGTATCTGGACTCGTAGTATCGTCGGCTGGCCGGGCGCTCAGCACCTCGAAGGGGATGATTTCAGCGCCGTCATCGCCCAGGCACAGCAACTGCCGGGCTTCCCGTACAGTGAGATTGAACACCTGATTACCGTCGGGTTTGGCCGCCAGACGCTGCTGAATGCGGCAGATACCGTGATTGCTCTGGTCGCCAGCAAAAAACTGCGCCATGTTTTTTTGGTTGGTGGTTGCGACGGCAGCCGTACCGAACGTAGCTACTACACCGATTTCGCCCGTAGCGTACCGCAAGACTGCCTGATCATGACGCTGGCGTGTGGTAAATACCGCTTCAACAAGCTTGATTTCGGTACACTGGAAGGCTTGCCACGTCTGCTGGATGTCGGTCAGTGTAACGACGCCTACTCCGCCATCATGCTGGCGGTCAATCTGGCAGAAAAACTGGGTTGCGGCGTCAACGATTTGCCACTGAGTCTGGTGCTGTCATGGTTCGAGCAGAAAGCGATTGTCATCCTGCTGACGCTGCTGGCGCTGGGTGTGAAAAATATTTACACCGGCCCTACCGCACCGGGCTTCCTGACACCGTCGCTGCTGGCCATCCTGAACGAGAAATTCGGTATGCGCTCTATCACGACCGTTGAGCAAGACCTGAACGATATCCTCACCGCCTGATCGGTTTGTTGACCTTTGCCTTCCGCTGCAACCCGGCGGAAGGCTGTTATGGAGACACCCCATGACTATGCCTACCCCGCAATGCCCTAACCGCATGCAGGTGCACTCTCTTCATCAGGAAACGCCGGATGTCTGGACGATTTCGCTGATTAACCACGATTTTTATCCCTGGCAACCCGGCCAGTACGCACTGGTCAGCATCGCCAACAGTAGCGAAACGCTGCGTGCCTATACCTTGTCTTCATCACCGGGAGTCAGTCCCTTTATCACGTTCACCGTACGGCGGCTGGAAAACGGCGTTGGTTCACGCTGGCTGACAGAGCAGGTAAAACCCGGCGATTATTTGTGGATCTCCGACGCACAAGGCGAATTCACCTGCACCCACGCCGTCAGTGACCGTTACCTGATGCTGGCTGCTGGTTGTGGTGTCACGCCGATTATGTCGATGACCCGCTGGCTGCTGGCGAATCGCCCACACACCGACATTCAGGTCATCTTCAACGTCCGCGACCCGCAACACGTGATTTTTGCTTCGGAGTGGCAAACGCTCTGTCAGCGTTACCCGCAGCAACTGCACCTCACGCTGATGGCAGAGCAACAGGCAAAAGTCGGTTTCCTCAGCGGGCGACTGACGGAATCAGTCCTGCTGCAACAGGTACCTGATATCACCCGCCGTACCGTGATGACCTGCGGTCCTCAGCCGTATATGCAGCAGGTGGAAACGTTCTGCTTACAGGCCGGTGTGCCACGCGATCGTATTTTTAAAGAGCAGTTTGGCGCCCCGGATATGGCAGTGGATGATGACGGCGAACAACTCACGATGTCTATTCGCCATTCATTACAGCAAGTGAAAGTTCCAATCGGCATCAGCCTGCTAGCGGCATTGGAAAGTCACCAGTTACCGGTGAATGCCGCCTGTCGTGCTGGCGTATGCGGTAGCTGTAAGACACGAATTCTCAGCGGCCACTACACCACCAGCAGCACCATGACGTTGACGCCAGAAGACATTGCAAACGGTTATGTGTTGGCCTGCAGTTGCCAGTTACAAGGGGATGTTGAGCTAGCCTGATTTCCCTTACCCTACCCGCCAATGGTTCTCATCAACCTCTGGACCTACCCCGCATTTTCGTTACAAAACCAATAAGGCGGGGTTTTTCCCCTTCCAGCTTCCCGCTATATTAGGCGGTATCACGCCTGGTACGTGATGCAATCGCCGCGCTATAGCATGCCTACACGCTAAGACATGCCGTGCGCTGACTGCCTGTTTTTAGGCTACATTTGCATAGCTGATTTTTACATAATCTATCTTTTACATAATCTATTGTTTCTTATGGCCGGTTAGCTCGTATGGCCTATTATTTCGTAGGGTCTGCATGGCGGACGTAAATATCGACAGGGACACCGCTGCCGTTTTAAGTTGCGTTGTTGTGGCAGGAGCAAAGATACATGATGACCGTCAAACCCGCCCCGATTCTTATCCTTGGTGCCAGCGGCTATATCGGCCGACACCTCCTCACACGACTGAGTCAACAAGGTCAACCGCTGATCGCCGCCTCACGTCATATTGACTCTCTGGCAGCGCTCCATCTTCCCGGTGTGCGCTGTGAATACATCGATTTAATGAAGCCCCATACGCTGCCTGAGGGGCTATGGCAGGCCGATACGCTCTATTATCTGGCGCACAGCATGGGTGACGGTACCGATTTTCTGGAGCGGGAATACCAGTCGGCGCAAAACCTGCGTCAGGTACTCCGTACCAGTCGTATCCGCCAGATTATCTATCTGGGTTCAGCACAGACCGACAAGCACCCATCGACCCATATGCAGGCACGTAAACTGACGGGTGATATTCTGCGCAGTAGCGGTATACCGGTCACTGAACTGCGTGCGGGGATCATCGTCGGCCCGGGTTCCGCTGCTTTCGAAATCATGCGTGATATGGTCAACAATTTACCGGTGCTGACACCACCACGCTGGGTACGCTCGAAATCCTCACCGATCGCGCTGGAAAACCTGCTCACCTATCTGGCAGAAATACGGCACCACCCTGCCGAACAGCATCGCATTTTCGATGCCGCCGGGCCGGAGTACCTCAGCTACCAAACCCTGTTCGAACGGTTTATTCGCCTGACCGGCAAACGCCGTCTGTTGCTTCCGGTTCCCGTACCAACCGCGTTGATCTCCGCCTGGTTTCTCAACCTGATAACCTCAGTGTCCAGTTCTACCGCCCGGGCGCTGGTGCAAGGGCTACGGCATGACTTGCCAATGGACGATAGCAAACTGCGACGTCTGATTCCGCAGCGGTTATTGACCTTTGACGACGCGGTGCGGGCTACGCTGGATGATGAGAAAGCGGCGGCACAACACCCTGACTGGGCATTTGACCCGGATGTACAGGCGCGCTGGCGTCCTGATTACGCCTTCTACCCGAAACAAGCCGGTTACAGCCACAAGACCAACGCCAGTAGTCAGGCACTGTGGAACATCGTGCAGCAAGTCGGTGGGAAGCACGGTTATTTTTACGCCAATCCGTTGTGGACCATTAGGGCCAAAATAGATGACTTGTATGGCAATCAGGTGGTCTATAGTCGCCCGGAGCGGTCGGAATTGATGGAAGGCGACCTTATCAACGGCTGGAAAGTCATTCGGCTAAAACCGCTGCACCAGTTGGTGCTGTTGTTTGGAATGAAAGCCCCTGGGCTTGGGCGACTGGCGTTTTCTATTGACGAGCGTGGCACCTACCGGGTGCTGGATGTTCGAGCCTGGTGGCATCCGGCAGGTTGCAGCGGGTTAGGCTATTGGTTCCTGATGATGCCCGCACATTTATTCATATTCCGTGGCATGGCACGCCGTATCGCCGCGCTGGCGCAGGAAGTGGAACAACAAGACATCGTTCGCCTTTCTCATCACGATTAATCATCTACCTTGACAGCCCACCTGCCTTGGCTAACAAGGCAGGTTTCACACTGTGCGGTGCAGTGCCATACCGTTCGTGTTGTCACAGAGGAGACGCAGGAAAAACCTCATGCTGCGCCCTTACACGATGCCGCGCCGTATTTTTCCAACAGAGCATCAACAATCGCTTCGGTTTCCGCATCAGCCTCACCGTCGTAGCGCTGCTGCCGGAAATGCATCTGGAATGCCGCCACGACCTGTTTCTGCTGACGGTCGGTCATCCCCTCTTTGACCTCATAGCCATAACACGCCAGTTTTGTGAGCAACACGGTTCTGTCGACCGGCATCGTTTTCTCTCTGTCACCCAGATAGAAACGCACTCGCGCCGCGTCCGGCCAGGCACCGATCCCCGACTGTGCCAGTTGCCGCCAAGGGAATAACGGGCCTGGGTCAACCTTGCGCTGGGGTGCTATATCGCTGTGACCCACCACATCCTGCGGGGCAATGTGATGGCGTGCGATAATGTCACGCGCCAGATGGGTGACCAGTGCAATTTGCTGCGGTGTGTAGGGTTGCCACCAATGCGTGCCAGACGCCGTCTGACGCCAGCCGGAGTTTTCCTGCTCGATGCCGACGGACGTCGCGTTCAACTGACTGTAGCCACGCCAGTAACTGGCACCCGCATGCCAGGCAGCCTGTGATTCTGGCACCAGTCTCCACACCACGGGTTTACCGTTTACCTGCGGCGGATAAGCGGGAACCAGATAATGCGCACTGACTTGCTCAGCCGTGAGCGTCTCCAGCGACGAATCCAGGTCTTCAGCCGTGTAATGTAACACCAAAAAACGGACTCGCTCACCGCGACTGACCGCCGAAGACGATAGATCTAGCTGGTAATCGCCTTCATCGACATACCGCTTATGTGCCTGACAGCCTGCCAGCACGATCACCGCCATCAGTACTGCGCTTCGCCACACCAACCGAATCGCCTTTCTTGTCATGAACCACGGACCACAACCGCCGTGCCGCTGACGGACACCATCAACATGCTGGCGTTTTTCCCCACGGTTTCATAATCAATATCGATACCGACGATAGCATTCGCCCCCAATTCCTCGGCTTGCTGCTGCATTTCACGAAAGGCAATTTGCCGGGCATGGCATAACTCTTTTTCATAGGCACCGGAACGACCACCAACAATGTCTCGAATACCGGCAAAGAAATCCCGAAAGATGTTGGCACCAAGAATGGCTTCTCCGGTCACCACGCCGCAATAAGTTTCAATAACCCGTCCTTCCAGCGTGGGTGTTGTCGATAACAGCATCATGCCTCCCCGTATTCAATATTCATTTGCCTGACCAACCGTGTTTTTCACAGTCTTCTTACGCTTTTATAGCAATTTCCGCCATTAACAACGCATTTTACAACACAGAAGTCATCAATCGCCTGTTTTAACAACGAACTGCGCCAGAACCGGGTAACCTTATAGCTGAAGATTGTGTGCCACAGTACGGCGATTGCCTTGACAAATCCACCACCATCGCGGCAAAGCGAGATTTTGTGCTAAAATAGCGACAATAAGTCGTGTATTCGCAAATTTTAACCCGTGGCGATTGCATAACTATTCTGCCGAGGCTACCATTTGCGGCATCAATGTCTATTCAATTCTTGCGCATGAGTATTCAACTAAACAGCATTAACTGTTTCTATGGCGCACATCAAGCGCTGTTCGATGTCACCCTTGATTGTCCATCCGGCGAAACGCTGGTATTGCTCGGCCCCAGTGGTGCTGGCAAAAGTTCATTATTACGGGTACTGAACCTGTTGGAAACGCCCCGTTCCGGCACCCTGAGCATCGGCGGTACGACGTTTGATTTTAGCCAGACACCCGGTGAGAACGCGATCCGTGTGCTGCGCCGCAATGTCGGCATGGTGTTCCAGCAGTATAATTTGTGGCCGCACCTCACGGTGCAGCAAAATCTGGTCGAAGCCCCCTGCCGCGTACTGGGCCTCAACCGTCAGGAAGCACATACCCGAGCGGAAAAACTGTTGAGCCGCCTGCGACTGAGCGACTTTGCCGACCGCTACCCGCTCCACCTTTCGGGTGGTCAGCAGCAACGCGTTGCCATTGCCCGCGCGTTGATGATGGAACCGCAGGTACTCTTGTTTGACGAACCGACCGCCGCTCTCGACCCGGAAATCACCGCTCAGGTGGTGAGTATCATTAAAGAATTGAGCGAAACCGGTATTACTCAGGTCATCGTCACCCATGAAGTCGATTTCGCACGTAAAACCGCCAGCCGCGTGGTGTATATGGAAAATGGCCGCATTGTGGAACATGGCGACGCCTCACACTTTTCCCAACCACAAACGCCCGAGTTTGCTGGCTATTTATCTCACTGATAGATAAGGATAATAACATGAAGAAACTGCTCGTTGCCGCCCTGCTCGGCGGCTTAAGTCTTTCCGCTAGCGCAGCTGAGACCATTCGTTTTGCCACGGAAGCCTCCTACCCTCCGTTTGAGTCGGTAGACGCCAGCAACCAGATCGTCGGTTTTGATATCGATCTTGCTAACGCACTGTGTAAACAGATTCAGGCTACCTGTACTTTCAGCAATCAGGCATTCGATAGCCTGATCCCTGGCCTGAAATTCCGTCGCTACGATGCGGTCATCGCCGGTATGGATATCACCCCAGAACGCCAGCAGCAGGTGTCATTTACCCAGCCGTACTATGAAAACTCAGCGCTGTTCATCGCCCAGAAAGATAAGCTGGCTGACATCGCCGCGCTCAAAGGCAAACGCGTCGGCGTACAGAATGGCACCACACACCAGAAATACCTGCTGGATAAGCATAAAGACATCACCGTTGTGCCGTATGACAGCTATCAGAATGCTGTGCTGGACCTGAAAAATGGCCGTCTGGATGCCGTCTTTGGTGACACCGCCGTCGTGAATGAGTGGTTGAAAGAGAACCCGAACCTGGCATCTGTCGGCACTAAAGTGACCGATAAAGACTACTTTGGCATCGGTTTAGGTATTGCGGTTCGCCAGAACAATGATGAACTGGTGAAAAAATTCAACGATGCGCTGAACAACATCAAGCAGGATGGCACCTACCAGACCATCTACAAGAAATGGTTCCAGCAGTAATCCGATAGAAAATCAATGATTGAATTTCAACCTCTAGCAAGCGCCGCCGGGATGACCGTCGGCCTTGCCGTTTGCGCTCTGGTGCTAGGGCTACTGCTGGCAATGCTGTTTGCCCTGTGGGAAACCGCGCGCTGGAAAGTTATCAGCGCCTGCGGCACCGCTGTCGTCACGTTACTGCGCGGTTTGCCTGAAATCCTGGTGGTGCTGTTTATCTATTTTGGCTCATCGCAATTGATGCTGATGCTGTCAGATGGCTTCATGCTCAATCTCGGTGTGGTACAGATCCCCGTTAAACTGGCGATAGATAATTTTGAAGTCAGCCCGTTTCTGTGTGGTGTGATTGCCTTGTCGCTGCTGTATGCCGCCTACGCATCGCAAACGCTGCGTGGCGCGCTGAAAGCGGTGCCACAAGGGCAATGGGAGTCTGGTCAGGCTCTGGGCATGAGCAAAGGCGTGATTTTCCGCCGTCTAATCATGCCACAGATGTGGCGTCATGCCCTGCCTGGATTAGGCAACCAGTGGCTGGTACTGCTCAAAGACACCGCGTTGGTTTCGCTTATCAGCGTGAATGACCTGATGCTGCAAACCAAAAGTATCGCCACCCGCACGCAGGAACCCTTTACCTGGTACATGATTGCAGCCGCTATCTATCTGGCGATTACGCTGTTAAGTCAGGTGATCCTGAAGAAAATTGAAACACGCGCCACACGCTTTGAACGGAGGCCGTCCTGATGCTGGGTTACATTCCCGAACTGCTTAAAGGGTTGCACACCAGTCTGATGCTGACGCTGGCGTCGTTACTGCTGGCATTAGTGCTCTCGCTAGTGCTGACAGTGATTCTGACGCTAAAAACCCCGGTACTGTCCGTTCTGGCTAAAGGCTATATCACCTTGTTTACCGGTACCCCGTTGCTGGTGCAGATATTCCTGATTTATTACGGTCCGGGTCAGTTTGAGTCGATTCGCCATATAGACTGGCTATGGAATCTGTTATCACAGCCGTGGTTGTGTGCAGTCAGCGCGCTGGCGTTGAACAGCGCCGCGTATACCACACAGCTGTTTTATGGTGCCGTGCGGGCGATTCCATCCGGCCAATGGCAGTCTTGTGCCGCGCTGGGGATGAATCAACGCCAGACGCTGCGTATCCTGCTGCCGTTTGCGTTTAAACGCGCGCTCTCTTCGTATTCCAACGAAGTGGTGTTGGTGTTCAAGGGGACCTCGCTGGCTTACACCATTACCCTGATGGAAGTAATGGGCTACGGCCAATTGCTGTATGGTCGCACTTACGATGTATTGGTGTTTGGCGCGGCAGGCATCGTCTATCTGTGCGTCAATGGCCTGCTGACGCTATTGATGCGCCTGATCGAACGACGCGCACTGCGGTTTGAACAACGCAACACCTGAATCATCAGCAAGCATAACGTAATAACTGATTACGCCAGCGTTTACGCTGGCGTTTTTTATGCACGAAGCTCATCCCTGCCAGAAAAAACCAACGTAAATTATGCTTTATTTTTACTCAGATCAGCCCCTGATTGTGGCATCCAAGCCAGTAATACGCAAAATAAAATGAATTTATAGTCATATTATTTGCATATAAATACATTTAATGGCATGGTATCTACATCCTTACCAACAGTTATTATGTTGGTATATATAAAATAATCTGGAGTACCCCATGAGAAAACTTATTCTTGCCGCACTGCTGGCCAGCACCACCTTTAGCTCACTGGCAACAGAAACCATTCGTTTTGCTGCATCAGCTACCTATCCACCGTTCGAATCACTGGATGCCAACAACCAGATCGTCGGGTTTGATATCGACCTCGCTAATGCGCTGTGTAAACAATTACAGGCGACCTGTAGCTTCACCAATCAGGCATTTGACAGCCTGATTCCGGCGCTGAAATTCCGTCGGTACGACGCGATTATTTCCGGTATGGACATCACCCCGGAACGCAGCAAACAGGTGGCGTTTACCCAGCCTTACTACGCTAACTCAGCTATTGTCATCGCCCAGAAAGGCAAGTTCCATTCATTGGCTGACCTGAAAGGTAAGCGCATCGGTATGGAAAACGGCACGACTCACCAGAAATTCCTGCAGGAAAAACACCCGGAAGTGACAACCGTCCCGTATGACAGTTACCAGAATGCGCTTATCGACCTGAAAAACGGCCGCCTTGACGGCGTATTCGGCGATACTGCCGTGGTCAACGAATGGCTGAAGAACAATCCGGACTTAGCCACCGTCGGCGAGAAGATCACTGATCCGGCCTATTTCGGCATTGGGTTAGGCATTGCCGTTCGCCCGGATAATCAGGCGTTACTGGAAAAACTGAATGGTGCGCTGAATGCTATCAAGGCTAATGGCACCTACAAAGCCATCAACGACAAGTGGTTCCCGCAGCAGTAAAACTGATGCCCCTCACGCTGCCGGTAGCTGCCGGCAGCGTACTGAGGAAAAAACGGTGGAGCGAGGAAGGACTAAAGACAACGGTTACATCGGCAAACGCCCCTCTCTGGCGTATCTCTCTTCTCTCTTCTCTCTTCTCTCTGGATTAGGCACGCCATTGCAGTAATGTCAGTACCTCATAATGCGCGGTATGCGGGAACATATCGAACAACTGCACCTGCTGTATCTGGTAGGCGGGCAAACGTGCGATATCTTTCGCCATACTTTCGGCATTACAACTGGAATACAACAGATACGGCGGCGCCATGCGACTCAGGTAGTCGCACAGTTCAGCACCAATCCCCCGCCGCGGTGGGTTAACGATCACCAGATCCGGCGTCTGCATTTCACCAACCGCAAAGCGGGTGGAATCAAGCGCGGCAAAACTGACATTATGAAGCCCCAGTTGTGTCGCCGAGTGCTTCGCACAGGCAATCGCTTCCGGGCTAATTTCAATACCGGTGAGCGCGCTATCCGGCCCGGCGCAATGCAAACCGAATCCCCCCACGCCACAAAAGAGATCCCACAGGCTGCGTATCGGCAACGTCGACACCCACTGCCGTGCCGTGTCGTACAATGCGGCGGCAACCGTCGGGTTGGTCTGGAAGAAACTTTGCGGCCGAATATACAACGGCACCTGGTTAAAGCGATCTTCCAACGCCTGTGCTGGCGTTAACGGAATCTCCTGCTCCCCTTCCAGTATCGCCTGATGAACGGGCTGGATATTCGCCGATATCACCGTCAACTGCGGCAACTGCTGTTGTAACCACGGTAACGCGGCGCGCAGTTGCGCCAGTTTCGTTTCGGAACGCAAAACCAGCCGCAGCATAAAACAACCACTCAGGGTACTTTGCGTCAGCAGCAGGTACTTCAGCTCTCCCCGCCGCCGGGCGACGTTATAGGGCGTCAAACCTGCTCGGGCGATAAAGACTTTTAACACGCTAAACACCGGTGCAAAACTGTCGGGATAGAGCGGGCAGTCACACAGATCCACCGCCGAACCGTCACGGTGCAACATCCCCAATAGCGGGCGTTCCACACTACCGCTGACCACCATCTTGGCTTTATTGCGAAACGCGGTCTGTGGTGAGGTGAACGGCGTCAGCCAGCGTTCGACCGGGTGAGCGGCCAGCAGCGTCGACAAGTGCTGTTGCTTATCCATTATCTGCTGTGGGTAGTCGGTTTCCAGCCATTGGCAGGAACGGCACGAACCGTCGGTATAGCGGGAACATTGCATGGAAAATCTGAAATCTGTCGTTAACGTCAAAGGGGGCCGATTGTATCACCCCCACGCAGGAAAGTTAGGGATGGCGAGTAAAAAAACGCTGGCTACGCCGGGGCAGGAACAACAGCAAAATCAGCAGAAAATCCGGCAATCGCTGCATCAACAAATGGTGAAGGATTTCGCCGACGCCGTCGCCGCTGACGTGAAAAATCGGTGGCAAAAACTCCACTAACGACGCCGTCAGCATATAAACCGTAACCAAACACTGGGTTATCAGGAAACACCAGCGTCCCCAGTTCAGCCCGCTGAGAACCGCGAACCCACAGCGGATTTCAAGGCATACCACCAGCAGGGCCGCCAGCAACACCAGCGTACTGTCCCACTGCTTTGCGCTACTGCTAAGCCAGCCACCAAAGCCGCTCCACCCCAGTTCACTGATGGTCAGGACGATACCCATACACCGGGTGGCGATAATCGCCCATCCCGCCACCATCACCGCGACAGGTGCGAATACGCCACGCTGTAGCAGTTCCCGTTTGCCGTACAGTATGATTGCATTCCCCCTGAAATGACCACGCCACCAAAAGTATGGCGGCGTGGTGAGAATTGGCAAGTTCAGGAGGAAAGCAAAATGCTGTCAGCCACGCCTCGCTTTTTGCAAATCACGCTGGCGCTGCTTTTCCGCCCGAGCCATAAACCACCAGGCAATCAAACCGATAATGCCTACCACCAACAATATCAGAGATGCCAGTGCGTTAATCTGCGGGTTAACGCCCATTCTTACGCTGGAAAACACCAGCATCGGCAGGGTCGTAGCACCAGGGCCGGAGACAAAGCTGGCAATCACCAGATCATCCAGCGACAGGGTAAAGGCCAGCAACCAACCCGATACCAGTGCCGGAGCAATCATCGGTACGGTAATGATGAAAAAGACCTTCAGCGGTGTTGCGCCTAAATCCATTGCCGCTTCTTCAATCGAATGATCCAACTCACGCAGGCGGGCACTGATCACCACAGTGACATACGCCGAACAGAAAGTGACGTGCGCCAGCCAAATGGTCAGCATTCCGCGCTCTGCAGGCCAGCCAATAGCTTGCGCCAGCGACACAAACAGCAGTAATAACGACAGCCCGGTGATCACATCCGGCATCACCAGCGGTGCGGTCAGCATAAAAGCAAACCCGTTAGAACCACGGAAATTGCCAAAACGTACCATCACCACCGCCGCCAGCGTGCCCAATACCACCGCCATGGTGGCCGAGGCCGCCGCGATAGTCAGGCTCAGCGCCACCGCGCTTATCATGGCTGAATCTTCAAACAGCGCGCTATACCACTGGGTAGACCACCCGGCCCACACCGTCACCAGCCGGGAACTGTTGAAGGAGTAGATAACCAGCATCAGCATCGGTGCATACAGAAAACTGTATCCCAGCACCAAAATCAGCGTCCGCCACGGTGAACGCACAACCGGTAAATTGTTCATGCCTGATCCTCCGCGGCTTTATTCTGGTGTTTATGGAACCAGATGATCGGAATAATCAGCAGGAACAGCATCACCATCGCTACCGCCGAGGCGACCGGCCAGTCACGGTTATTGAAAAACTCTTGCCACAGAATACGGCCAATCATGATGCTATCCGGCCCGCCTAACAGCTCAGGGATCACGTATTCCCCTACTGTCGGAATAAACACCAGCATCGACCCGGCAATAATGCCACCTTTGGTCAGCGGCACAATCACGCTAAAAAAGGTTTTGACCGGCCTAGCCCCCAAATCCAGCGAGGCTTCCACCAGCGAATAATCCAGTCGGGTCAGCGCGGTATAAATCGGTAAGACCATAAACGGTAAGTACGAATAAACCACGCCGATATACACGGCCAGATTGGTGTGTAAAATCACCAGTGGCTGATCGATGACCCCAAGCCAAAGCAGGAAATTATTCAGGATACCGTTATCTTTCAAAATCCCCATCCACGCATACACGCGAATCAGGAACGAGGTCCACGAGGGCAGGATCACCAGCAACAATAGAATATTGCGGGTAGACGGCTTACTGTGCGCTACCGCCCAGGCCATCGGATACCCAACCACCAGACAACACAACGTCGAAACCGCCGCAACTTTCAGCGATTGCAGGTAAGCATCGATATATAACGGGTCAGACAATAATTGCAGGTAGTTGCCGATATTCAGGCTGATTTGCAGCCGATCGTCCGCCCATGCGATCAGATCCGTATACGGTGGTACCGTACGTGCCATTTCGGCGAAACTGATCTTAAAGACAATCAGAAACGGCAGCATAAACAGGCACAACAGCCACAGATAAGGCAGCGCGATCACCAGTTTGCGGCCATGCGCCAGGCGCAGGCGCGCCAGCGTTGCGCGCAACGGGCTCATCGGCTGGCCCGGCGGTTCATGTTGTTCAGATAACATCGCCATTGCGTCTTCTCCCGTTATACCGTCAACACCACGCAACTGTCCGCATCCCAGCACAGGCGCACTTCATCTCCCCAGGTGGGCGAACCTTTGCGAAAACGGTCGGCGTTTTGCAACTGGGCACTGATCGTCTGCCCGCTGGTTAACCGGACATGGTAAATAGACAGATCACCCAGATAAGCGATGTGCACCACCTCGCCCACGGCAAAGTTACACCCATCTGTTGGCACTTCGTCGCACAACATGATTTTTTCCGGGCGCAGCGCAATATAGACCGGCACGCCGTCCACCACCGATACATCGGAATTGACCTTCAGCGGATGCACCAACCCCGGACTTTGCACAATAAGCGCATCGTCCTGACGCTCTTTCAACAGCCCTTCGAACATATTGACTGAACCGATGAATTCGGCGCTAAAGCGCGTATTCGGGTTTTCGTATATTTCTTCCGGCTCGCCAATCTGCACAAATTTACCGCGATTCATGATAGCGATACGGCCTGCCATGGTCATGGCCTCTTCCTGATCGTGGGTCACCATCACGCAGGTCACCCCCACCCGTTCCAGAATGTCGACCACTTCCAGTTGCATGCGATCGCGCAATTTCTTATCCAGTGCGCCCATCGGTTCGTCCAGCAACAGCAATTTCGGACGTTTCGCCAGACTGCGCGCCAGCGCCACACGCTGACGCTGACCACCAGAAAGTTGATGCGGTTTGCGCCCGGCAAATTCCTGCATGTGCACCAGCGTTAGCATCTCTTCCACGCGATCGTTGATTTCACCGCGCGATAACTTGTCCTGCTTCAGGCCGAAAGCGATATTTTTTTCCACCGTCATGTGCGGAAATAACGCATAGGACTGAAACATCATGTTGATCGGGCGCTGGTAAGGCGGCACCAAAGACAGGTCCTGTCCATCCAGCACAATTTGTCCCTGGGTAGGCTGCTCAAAACCCGCCAGCATACGCAGCAGTGTGGATTTACCACACCCTGAAGCCCCCAACAGGGCGAAAATTTCGCCTTTATAGATGGTCAGGCTGACGTCATCAACCGCAAACTGACCATCATACGCTTTGGTCAGGTTACGCACTTCCAGCAACGGCGTGGCCGCTTTCTGGGGTTTGGGGCGGGGGATCGCTTCGTTCACTTAATTTGCTCTCCGGCAAAAGCAGAACAAAATCGCAGCCACATGACTGCGACACAAATAGCACAAACAGGCGGGGTAAGCCGCCTGTTGCATGGAAGTGGAGTCAAGGACAGCAGTTATTTCCCGCTTTTTACCTTGGTCCACGAGCGTGTAATCACACGGTCAATCTTGGGTGATTGCACCTTAAGCGTAAACAACTTGGCGCGAATATCCGCTGGCGGATAAATATTCGGGTTATTACGCACGTCATCTTTCACCAGTGCAGTCGCCTCTTTATTGGGGTTGGCGTAATACACATGGTTACTGATGTTGGCAATCACCTCCGGTTTCAGCAGATAGTTAAGGAACTGATAGGCTGAATCCAGGTTCTTGGCATCTTTCGGAATGGCGAAGACGTCAAAGAATGCCAGCGCGCCTTCCTTCGGAACGCTATAGCTGATATTCACGCCATTTTTCGCCTCTTTCGCCCGGTTGGCTGCCTGCATGACGTCGCCAGCCCAGCCGATCGCCACACAAATATCACCGTTGGCCAGATCGTTAATGTACTGGGATGAATGGAAATAGCGAATGCTCGGACGCAGTTTCAGCAGTAAATCCGTGGCGTCTTTGGTGTAATCCGATTCATTGGTACTGTTCGGATTTTTACCCTGATAGTTCAGCACCGTGGCATAAATCTCAGCCGGTGCGTCAAGGAAGGATACGCCACAGCTCTTGAGCTTCTCCAGGTTCTCCGGCTTCAACACCAGATCCCAGCTGTTAACCGGCGCATCTTTACCCAGTACGGCCTTAACCTTGTCGACGTTATAACCAATACCGGTGGTTGCCCACAGGTACGGCACCGCGTACTTATGACCCGGATCGTGTTCTTCGATGAGCTTCATCAGCTCAGGATCAAGATTTTTGTAGTTCGGCAGTTTGCTCTTATCCAGTGGCTGGAAGACACCAGCACTGATCTGGCGCCCCAGAAAACTGGCAGAAGGCACTACCAGGTCGAACCCTGTGCTGCCGGCCATCAGTTTGCCTTCCAGCACTTCGTTGGAGTCAAACACGTCATACACGACTTTTATGCCACTCTCTTTCTGGAAGTTTTCCAGCGTGTCAGGCGCAATATAATCAGACCAGTTATAGACGTGCAGCGTTTTCTCTTCCGCCGATGCGGTGACGGACGCGGCCACCATTAAGCCGGCTAACACTCCCGAAAGCCATTTTTTACGTTGGGTGAACATCCGTTCCTTCCTCCATACCAGGGGTAAATACAGGGGGGTGAATGCACAGTGTCAGCAAATAACACCGTTCTATGTTTCTTCATGCTCAGAATAACAACAGGCTCTGAATAACAACGATGATGCATGGCTATGCATCCGCGTTTTTCATCATTAACACATTATTGGCTACAACGTTATTATCTGAACCATACAGAAATAAAGCATAACCGCACTATTCCGCCTGTACCATACCAGAAAGGAAAAAACAGGTTTTATCGATTATTTATTCACAATTTATCTATGTGCTACGCCCTGAAACGGCAAAGGCAGAAAAACATCCGGTTTAGATAATAAAAAACCGCAGTAAATGCGGCTTAAATAAATAAGCAAAACTGATGACCAGCTATTGATCCATAACGTAATCAATGCAGGCTTGAGGTGTTGAATCGTTCAGCAGGGCTCTCTTCCTCATCACCCAAAAACAGCAGATTATTGGCACTGGCTTCCATAATAACCATGGAAACCTGCTGCTCAGCCTGCTCCATGAAATGGCGGAACTGTTCCAGAGTCATCCCCGCACCGGCACTGAATGTCTGGCAAACGATCAATTTGGGCAGGTTATCGTCCTGAATATCAAGAAACGCTTTAGCCGTCAGTGAGCTGGCGTTGATCTGGCTTAGATTACTCATCAATGGGATCAGGGCGGTGGGTTTCACTTCCGCCAGCGCGGAAAACAGGATGACGCTGTCGGCCATATCAACCTTGGCGTCAAACACCCCGTCAAAATTCTGCATGTGCGGCAAATGCAACGCCTGACAAGAATCACATTCGAAGTAAATAATGCCCAGTTGATCCAGCCACCGCCGAAGCAAATTCAAATCAGGGACGATGATTGAATCCATCTTGACCGCCTCATATTTCATGGAGATAAAAACCTGACCTACGCAATGCCTAACTCAGGAATAGCCGGGCCACTCGTCATCACGAACTGGCCATTACAGCGCGTCAACGCGCTAAAAAACACATGGGCGCAACATATATCACCCGCAATACTCTCACCCGGTTCTGGCTACCCGGGATACGGAGCGATGATGTTGTTCAATATATTCGATCATCATCCCTGCGATATCCAGCCCGGTAGCGGTTTCGATACCTTCCAGCCCGGGTGAGGCGTTGACCTCCATGACCAGAGGCCCTCGTGCCGAACGCAGTATATCAACACCCGCCACATTCAGTCCCAATGTTTTTGCGGCCTTTACCGCAGTTGCACGCTCTTGCGGCGTGATGCGTACCCGGCTGGCCGTTCCCCCCCGGTGCAGGTTGGAGCGAAAATCGCCCGGTTTAGCCTGCCGCTCGATAGCTGCTACCACGCGCTCGCCAATCACCAGACAACGGATGTCTTTCCCTTGTGCCTCACGTACATATTCCTGTACCAGGATATGCGCATTAAGGCCCCGAAAAGCATCAATAACACTTTCCGCCGCCTGCTGGGTTTCCGCCAGTACTACACCAATACCCTGAGTGCCTTCCACCAGCTTCACCACCAGCGGTGCCCCACCGACCATTTTGATCAGATCCGCGGTATCATCCGGTGAATGGGCAAATCCGGTGATCGGTAAGTCAATACCCTGGCGTGCCAACAGTTGCAATGAGTGCAGTTTGTCGCGGGCACGGATGACCGACATCGCATTATTCAGCACCATGCTGCCCAGCATTTCAAACTGCCGTAACACCGCCGTACCATAAAAAGTAATGGCGGCGCCGATGCGCGGGATCACGGCGTCATAGTGCCCGAGATGACGCCCACGGTAATGCACTGATGGCGCGGCAGAATTAATGTTCATGTAACACGACAGCGGATTGAGCACCTCGATATCATGCTGCCGCTCTTCCGCCGCCGCGCATAGCCGCTTGCAAGAATAGAGAGAACCGTCCTGTGACAAAATGGCGATTTTCATAGCGCTCCAGTACTACCGGGTGGCCCAGCCCTGCTGGTGCAGGTAGTCTAGCATGAACGGACGGCGCTCTTTGCTCAGGGTGCGCCGAATTTGGTCGCTCCAGCACTCCATACGCTGATTGCTGTCGCGATGGCGATAATACTCAACGATATGCTGATCGTATTGTGCCAGTAAGACACTATCCAACGGTTGATAGCGGTTTTCATGCACGACCAATGCCGCCGGTAAACGCGGTTTGAGGTCAGGCTGCATCGCCGGATACCCAAGGCATAACCCAAACAACGGCAGTACCTGCTGTGGTAGCGCCAGCAGGCGCGTAACCTCAGCAATCTGATTACGAATGCCGCCAATGAAAACACCGCCCAACCCCAGCGACTCTGCTGCCACCAGCGCGTTTTGTCCCATCAGCGCCGTATCAACGCTGCCAAGCAGCAATTGTTCGGCCAGGCCCAGTTCGGCCTGCGGGTAGATTTGCTGATGCCGATAAAAATCGGCGCAGAATACCCAAAACTCAGCGGCCTGCCCCACCCACGGCTGTTCGCCGGTCAGGTGCACCAGTTGCGAGCGCAGCGCCTGATCAGTAATACGGATTATCGAACTGCATTGCAGAAAGCTGGACGTCGAGGCACTTTGCGCGGCGGCAATAATCGCGGTCCGCTGCTCATCACTAAGCGACTGGTCGGTAAACGATCGGATGGAACGGTGCTGGCGTAACAGTGAAATGGTTGGCGTCACGTTGAATATCCCTGAAAAACAATGGTGAGATGACACACGCTGACGACGTGGGCTGCACAAATTATAGGGCTTGGGGCGCATCGTTTAGCGATAAACAACTTATATCCGCCATACGTCACGTTGCAGAGGCGCTGGCTTTCTCATTGCCCACTCACATTCCCCATCAATGTCACGCATCAATAGGCTACGCCCTGGCACCACCGCAGTCTCACGCCATCAAGAACATCAGTGAGTATATGTCAGACCTGTCGGTAGACCAACGTTACACGCGATTTTAGTCAATCGTGGTCAATAGATGCGACGAACCACGACACAATATGAGTACAGGCAAACAAAACAAGACATAGATGACGCTAATCGTTATAACAGGCAATGACTACTTCAGATCGCCACGGATTGCGGGCATAGTAACGCGGTTGGCGAAAACCGTTTACAATTATGGGTAGGTCGTGATAACAGAGATACCCAGATAACATAGAGATGTTAAGGAGTTTACATGTACGCAGTTATTTTTGGTCGTCCTGGTTGTCCTTATTGTGTCCGAGCCAAAGAACTGGCTGAAAAATTGACCGAAGAGCGCGACGATTTCAATTACCGCTACGTTGATATTCATGCAGAAGGCATCAGCAAAGCGGATTTGTCTAAGACAGTGGGTAAACCGGTAGAGACCGTACCTCAGATTTTCCTGGATGAAAAACACATTGGCGGCTGCACTGACTTCGAAGCCTATGCCAGAGAGCATCTGCTTAATTAATCCGGCTGAGTTTATCTGCTCATCACCAAGGCACCGGGAGTGCCCTGGTGATTGTGACTCCCCGTCGCGGGCATATCAGCGCTTAACGTAAATAATGCAGACTCACCGCCCGTAAGAAGAGAAACGCTAACGCTCCCATCAGACACCAGAACACGGCGCTACAGAGATAAGCCAGTTCCTGCCAGAACGACAGACTGGGGAAATACCACAGTTGCAGCACCAACAGACAAACAGGTATCGCCACCAGCGCGCCCATAAGGGGATAACGCAATCGCCGATTACGCGACAAGTAGCTTGATGCCATTCCCGGCAATAAAAACAACAGCATCCCCGGATCACCATGAAAGCCGTCTTCCAGCGAAGTCCCCACGATACGCATCTTTTGACTTAAAAATACTAACGTAAACAAGACAAAACAGCTGACAACGCCCAGCCACCCTCTATTGCCTGCCATGTGAGCCTCCCCGAAATAGACTAAACCTGCGCATAACGGAGCAACGGTTGTCGCCCACTACCATCATGCGCAGCAGGTATCCCTGATGGGACGAAAAGCCAGCTTCGCGGTGATTTATCGGTATCACCGGCTGGTTGTCCGCCGGAGAAATCACTAAAATGACTGCGTCATGCCAGACGGTATTTCCCGTCTTTTGAGACGTTGCCGGATAAAAAACAATGGGGTCCGCTCCTTTCTTATCATCATAGTGTCGTCCAGACATGGTCAGCGCCCCTTTAATGGGGTAAATTTAGTCTAAATTATTTTTTATATCAATAATTTACCAGTAAACAACAAGTTACATTCCATGAATATAAACGTCGCTGATTTGTTAAACGGGAATTACATTCTGCTGTTATTCGTCGTTCTCTGTTTAGGTCTTTGTCTGGGGAAACTGCGGCTCGGCTCGGTTCAACTGGGTAATTCTATTGGCGTTCTGGTGGTGTCGCTGTTACTGGGACAACAACATTTCGCTATTAATACCGAGGCGCTGAACCTTGGCTTTATGCTTTTTATCTTTTGCGTAGGTGTTGAAGCCGGTCCCAACTTTTTCTCGATTTTTTTCCGGGATGGTAAAAATTACCTGATGCTGGCGATGGTGATGGTCAGTAGCGCATTGCTGATAGCGCTGGTGTTGGGCAAGGTATTCGGTTGGGGGATAGGTCTGACCGCCGGTATGCTGGCCGGTGCCATGACCTCAACCCCCGTACTGGTGGGGGCTGGCGATGCGCTGCGTAACACCATTAGCCTTGGGCCACAGTTGTCGATAACGCAGGAGCAGTTGAGCCTCGGTTACGCTCTGACCTATCTGATTGGTCTGGTCAGCCTGATATTTGGTGCTCGCTATCTGCCTAAATTACAGCATCAGGATTTGCCGACCAGCGCCCAGCAGATTGCCCGTGAACGCGGGCTGGACACCGACAGTCAGCGTAAAATCTATCTGCCAATCATTCGTGCTTATCGCGTCGGCCCTGAACTGGTGGCCTGGGCTGATGGTAAAAACCTACGCGAGCTGGGTATTTATCGCCAGACCGGATGTTATATCGAACGTATCCGGCGTAATGGCATTCTGGCGACACCGGACGGCGACGCCGTACTGCAATTAGGGGATGAAATCGCACTGGTGGGATATCCCGACGCGCACGCTCGCCTGAACCCCAACTTCCGCGACGGCAAAGAAGTGTTCGAGCGCGAACTGCTGGATATGCGGATAGTGACCGAGGAGATTGTGGTGAAAAACCACAATGCCGTAGGTAAGCGTTTAAGTCAGTTGAAACTGACCGATCACGGCTGCTTCCTCAACCGCATCGTACGCAGCCAAATCGAGATGCCCATTGATGACGGCGTGGTATTGAACAAAGGTGATGTCCTGCAAGTCAGCGGCGACGCCCGCCGGGTAAAAAGCATTGCGGATCGCATTGGCTTTATTTCCATCCACAGCCAGGTCACCGATCTGCTGGCGTTTTGCGCCTTTTTCATCATCGGTATTATGGTCGGGTTGATTACCTTCCAGTTCCGCAATTTTTCCTTCGGTATCGGCAACGCCGCCGGTTTACTGTTTTCCGGCATCATGCTCGGTTTTTTACGCGCCAACCATCCGACGTTCGGTTATATCCCTCAGGGCGCATTGAATATGGTGAAAGAGTTCGGGTTGATGGTGTTCATGGCTGGGGTGGGACTCAGCGCAGGCAGCACCATCAATCATAGCTTTGGCGATGTTGGCATTCAGATGGTGCTGTCCGGGTTGATTGTCAGCCTGCTGCCGGTCGTGGTCTGCTTCCTGTTTGGTGCCTATGTGTTGCGCATGAATCGGGCGTTGCTATTTGGTGCCATCATGGGCGCTCGTACCTGTGCACCCGCTATGGAGATTATCAGCGATACCGCTCGCAGTAATATCCCGGCGTTGGGCTACGCCGGAACCTATGCCATCGCCAACGTACTGCTGACACTGGCCGGTTCGTTGATTGTGGTTATCTGGCCGCAATTGCCCGGCTGAGGTGATTTTGTAAAGCAACGTCAATTTTTTTTCAAATTACGCAGAACTTTTTTCCAGGGGTAAAGTCTGAGTTAATGCCACTGCTTTTCTTTGATATCCCTGAATTGAGGAGCCCGTCGTTCACGCCGGTTAGGTTCAAGAACGACGGGCATTTTCTTTTAGGTATGCCCGTTAGGTATGACCCAAGAGTTCCCTTCCACACCTTACGTCACCTGTGCCGCCCCGATGCTTCCTGTCTTATTCTGTTATCTTCGTCCTCACTGTAAACAGCAGACGCGTTACGTTAATAAGCCGGTCTAATAAGCGCCGCCGCGTTATAACATTTGCACGATAGATTTGCGCCTTGCATTTCATGAAGGTTATATTAATGCTCCGTCTGCTGAGGAATCAGCACACATTGCCTGCGGTTAACCATTCCCGGTGCATTTCCTTTTACCCCATTTTTATCCTGATTCAGGTGTAGCCATGAACGATGGTACAGCGTGGGGTGATCCTGCATTGGAACGCGTTGGACCGGTCTTATTGAGGAAAACATGGAAACGCGTCGCGCAGCAAGGCTTCACAAACTGGCTCAGGCTTTAAAAAAGGCCGATAAACTGCACCTGAAGGATGCAGCACAACTGCTCGGCGTCTCTGAAATGACGGTCCGGCGTGACCTGAACGCACACCCCGATGTGTCTGTAGTGCTGCTGGGCGGCTATGTCGTTTGTGACCCAAAAAACAACGGTGCGACCAGTTATTTTGTCTCCGATCAGCAGACCAAACACGTGGTAGAAAAGAACATCGTGGGTGAACTGGCGGCTGCCTGCATCGAACCCAACGATACACTCTTCTTCGACTGCGGCACGACCATCCCGTTCATTATTGCCGCTATTCCAGACGACCTGCCGTTTACCGCGATCTGTTATTCACTCAATACGTTTATGGCATTACAGGACAAACCGAACGGTCGGGTGATTTTGTGCGGCGGAGAGTTTCATCCTGACAATGCTATTTTTACCCCGTTGGGGCACCAGCACGAACTGGATCAGATCTGTCCAACCAAAGCCTTCATTTCAGCAGGCGGCATTGACACACAAGCCGGAGCGACCTGCTTTAGCTTCGCTGAACTGGCGATAAAGCATCGCGCCATGGCGCTGTCTCAACAGGTCATTCTGGCAGTGGACAGCAGCAAATTCGGCAAGCGTAAACCCACCCGCATTGGTGCGCTGACATTATTTGATACGATTATCACTAACCGTGCACCGGATAATGACTATCTCCACTACCTCAAAGCCAACAACATCGAGCTATTGACCCCTTAACCCTTCGCTGCAGTCGGCATTTTAAGCCCACTGCAGCGCCTTATTCCTGTCAGCCAAATAATCCGCCAAACCAGCCGGACAACGTCATCAAAATGGTATCCCATAAGCGGCCAAAAAAGCCTGCTTGCGGTATGTCATCCATCACCACCAGTGGGCGTTGGCCGATGCTGTTGCCATCGAGTTGGAAATCAATCGTGCCGACAACCTGCCCTTTTTTCAGCGGGGCTTGCAACTGCCGCTGCGCCAACGTAAAGCTGGCTTTCAGATTTTTAGCCTGCCCTTTTGGCACCGTCATCGCGGCATCCTGCGCTACCCCTAATCTGACTTGCTTTTCGCTACCAAGCCATACCCGTTGGGTCGTAAAGGGGGTGTCGCTGCGTATCAACGTCGCAGTTTCAAAGAAACGGAGCCCCCAGGTCAGCAATTTTTCACTTTCCCGAAAACGGATGCTGTCGGAAGGCGCACCCAGTACCACCGAAATCAGCCGCATGTCACTATCGACAGCCGAGGCCACCAGACTGTGGCCAGCACCATCGGTATAGCCGGTTTTCACCCCATCCACACGCAAGTTACTGCTCCACAGCAAACGGTTACGGTTTGGCTGGCGGATATTATTGAATGTGAACTCTTTCTCACTATGTAAGGCGTATTCGCTCGGTACATCGCGAATCAACGCCTGTGTCAGACGTGCCATGTCACGGGCCGTACTGTACTGCCCTGGCGTATCCAGACCATGTACCGTCAGAAAATGGGTATTCGTCAACCCCAGCGTCGCGGCGTACTGGTTCATCAGGCTGACAAACGCGTTCTGGCTTCCGGCGACATAATCCGCCAGTGCGATACTGGCATCATTACCCGACTGAATCACTATCCCTTTATTAAGATCGGACACCGAAATCTGATCACCCGGCTTGAGGAACATCAGTGACGACCCACGTAACGTCGGATTACCACCAGCCCAGGCGTCTTTTCCAACCGTCACTTTATCGTCTGGTGTGATCTTACCCACTTTGATGGCCTGCCCAATCACATAGCTCGACATGATCTTGGTCAGGCTAGCGGGATCGAGTCTGGTATCTGCATTTGACTCGGCCAGCACCCGACCGCTGGCGTAATCGATCAAGATAAACGCTTTGGCGTCAATTTGCGGTGGAGGCGTCATCTGCTCGGCCTGAAGTACCGGCGAAACCGCCATCAACATCCCGGTAGCGGCGGCAACGATGCGTCGCCAGGAAATGCGAGGTGTCACTATCTTCATGCGCGCTGTCCATAAATTGTTAAAAATGAGGAGTATCAAACAGTTTACTGGGCCTAACCGGTACAAGGTAGCCTGACATATCTGAGAATAAAACCGACCACACTGTAAAGTTCATCAAAGAAAAAGAAAAAATCAGCGGAATCTGTCGACAGGATCAGTCACAGACACTGCGAAAAGGGGAAAATCTCCTTGATTACACCACCGATGACTCAGTCGCCCCACACATCTCTCGAAATGATTAAAATTTTTTATAAAATAGTCTTCACATACTACTTAGGCCAACATTTTTATTCTGTTATTTTCACTTCAGAAGATTAATAGTGCAAATAAATTAACTGGCATTTATCTCATTCCGAATAATGTGTTAAATTAACCATGTAAATATATTAACAATAACTACAACAGGAAATTTCCCTCGGCTTTTTTAAAAGGGAGCGTTATTAATACGGTTAAATTTCATGACGAAAAAATCTAACGATAGCGCCATGCCCTGTCGGGCAAAAAAAGGGACTTTATTATGTCAATAGAAAAATGCATTATCACACATGACTCATGGAAAATATATGTTGAAAGGCATATCTCCGATCCTGCACATGAAACCATCATTATGGTTAACGGAGCACTATCGACAACGGCAGCGTTCAAAAATACCGTCAAAAATCTATCCGGCAGGTTTAATATCATTCTTTTTGACTTACCGTTTATTGGTGAATCATTGCCCCACAACACGCTAAACAGGGTCATAACCAAAAACGATGAGGTCAATATCCTGCTCCATCTCATCGACATCTTTGAACCAGACCACATACTGTCGATATCATGGGGTGGGCTGTCTTCTATGTTAGCTTTGTCAAACAAGCCCAGACATATTAAGAAGGCGGTGATCGCATCGTTTTCGGCACATCTTAATGATAAAATGCGCGACTACATCCAACGCGCCAGGGATTATATTCACTCAAAAGAATTCGAAAGAGCGGCGGAATTACTCAATAATGAAGTAGGCAAATTTCTACCTCCTTTACTAAAACACATTAATTTGAAACATATCTCATCGATGAATGAATTTGCCTTTCAGCAGGTTAACTTCCACATAGAGCAGGTACTCACACTCAAAGAAGAGAATTATATAGAAATATTCAAGAACATTAACGCCGATATACTTTTTTTGAATGGTGAAAATGACGAGTACACCACTACTAATGATATCAAAAAAATGGAAAAATACATTCATAACTGCAAGTTCAGTACTATTCCTGAAGCGGGTCACTTCCTCGACCTTGAGAACAGAAAAGCGGCAAAGCAAGTCGCGGAGAAAATAATCTCATTTTTCGCGTAACGCGTCTCCCCGTCAGGCTGCTGGATGGCTTCCAGCAGCCTGACCATTGGGTACATAGTCAAATAATACTAACTAATTATTGATATTCGCGCATTTTAGCGACGGTTCCCCCTCAATCATCTGACATTAGCCCTCATGCGTTAGAACAACCACTGCTTAGAACAACCGGTGACATCAAACCCTTGCTGTGGATATAGTGGCCAGAGTCTGACATTAGCATGAGCAGCATGCGACATTCCCACATCGCTTTATTGCGCCAAACGTCAACTCAAAGGAGTAGTGCCATGTTGAAAATCTGGGGTCGTGAAAACTCGACTAACGTGAAGAAAGCACGCTGGTGCGCGGCAGAGCTTGGACTGGCGTATGAACTGGTGCCAGCGGGCGGGCAATTCGGTCGTAACCATGACGCGGACTATTTGTCCATGAACCCTAACGGGCTGGTACCCTGCCTGCAAGACGACGATCTGGTGCTATGGGAGTCACACGCTATCGTGCGTTATCTGGCGGCACAGTACGGCCAGGGGCGTTTTTATCATGCTAATGCGAAAACCCAGGCTGGCATCGACAAATGGCTGGACTGGGCGGCAGGGTTCTCCGAGCCCTACAAGCAGGTATTCATCAATCTGATACGCACAGCACCGGACAAACGCGACATGAAGAGCGTCGAAGCGGGTATCGCCGGTTGTGAAAAACGCTTTGCTATCGCGGATAGCGTACTGGCGACACAGCGCTGGCTTTCCGGCGAAGAGTTCGGTATCGGTGATATCCCGACCGGGTGCATCGCGTATAGCTGGTTCAACCTGCCGATGGAACGCCAGCCCCGGCCACATCTGGAGCGCTGGTATCAGCAACTGACTGAACGGGAAGCCTTCCGTCAGACCGTCATGCTGCCGCTCACGTAACGTCTCTCTTTGCATCTCGTTGATTACATCTCGCCTGACGTCATCGCTTGTCGTGCGCCCTAAGCCGGGCGCACATCCATATCTGCATCAGTAATCCGGTAGCCCCACCTTCAACAACTTGCCATTATCCTGATCGGTCAGCACATACAGATAACCGTCTGGCCCGACGCGCACGTCACGGATACGTTCCCCCAGTTCCGTCAGTAGACGTTCTTGCGAAACAATGCGATCGCCTTCCAGTGACAAACGAATCAGGCTGGTTCCCGCCAGTGCGCCAATAAATAGCGAGTGACGCCAGGCAGGAAAACGACTGCTGTTATAAAATGCCATACCGCTGATAGCGGGCGAGACTTTCCAGTAATAGACAGGCTGGGCCGTGCCCGCCACTTCCGCCCCCTGAAATTCCGGGATTCTCTGCCCGGAGTAGTCGATACCATAGGTCGCCAATGGCCAACCGTAATTCTCTCCCGGTTGGGGGATATTGATTTCATCGCCGCCACGCGGCCCGTGTTCACTTTCCCACACATCGCCAGACCACGGATTAAGCGCCAGCCCTTGTGGATTTCGCAATCCGTAGGCCCAGATTTCCGGCCGGGCACCGGAGTGATTCACAAAGGGATTATCGATGGGAACACCCCCATCCGGCGTAAGGCGCACCAGTTTACCCTGCAGGCTTCCTAAATCCTGAGCCAGCATCCGTTGCTGGTTCTCGCCGAGTGCGATAAACAAATGACCTTGTTTATCAAACACCATCCGCCCGCCAAAATGGGCACCGGTCGAGCGCTTCGGCAGTTGTTGCCTGAAGATCACCGTAAAATGATTCAGCCGCTGCATATCATCCGATAGCACGCCAAATCCTACTGTGGTTCCCGCCAGCCCTTGCGGCCCGGCTTCGGCATAACTCAGGTAGACCCGGCGATCCTGACGAAAATTCGGCGACAACACCACATCCAGCAAACCACCTTGTGAATGTGCAAACACGGTCGGCACACCGTCTATCGGCGCAGAAAGCCCCTTACCGGCTTGCCAACGCCGCAACTGACCTGAACGCTCCGTCAGCAACAAGCCTTGCTCGTCCGGCAAAAAGGCCAGCGACCAGGGGTGATCAAGATTATCCTGCAACACGGTAACGGTCGGCGCAGCCAGCAGCCCCGCAGAAAACAACCAGCTTGCCGCCAGTACCGGCAAGGTAAAAAAACGAAAGCGGGGAAACAACATGCCAGGCTCTCCCAGTTATTGGTGGTAGCGATACACTCGTCACATGAAAAACGATACAGAGGGTAAAATTAGCAGACGGTAAAATTAATAGCATGCTGGCCTCAGCCATCAGGCAGAATTTACTCAAATTTGCATCCTGCTTATCGCAGCCACCCGAACTGACGTACACCCGAGCACTGATTGTTTTATAATCACACAGGACTGTTTCCTGACGGCGATTCAGGTATAATCCGCCGCATTTTTCCGCCCCAACCCGATGTATGAGATGCTATGACTGTTAACACCTTCGATCCCACACAAACCACCACACTGTCGGCACCGCAAAAAGCGCTGAATGATCAATCCACTGACGCCAGCAAAGAGTTGTCCCGCAAAATTGGCTTTGTCAGCCTCGGTTGCCCGAAAAATCTGGTGGATTCGGAGCGAATTCTGACCGAACTGCGTACCGAAGGGTATCAGGTGGTGCCAAGCTACAACGATGCCGATCTGGTTATCGTCAATACCTGCGGTTTCATCGATAGCGCGGTACAGGAGTCGCTGGAAGCCATTGGCGAAGCGCTCAATGAAAACGGCAAAGTCATTGTGACCGGTTGTCTGGGGGCGAAAGAGAATCAGATCCGTGAGGTCCACCCCAAAGTACTGGAAATCACCGGCCCACATAGCTACGAGCAAGTGCTCAACCACGTGCATCATTATGTTCCCAAACCGGAACATGACCCGTTTACCAGTCTGGTACCGGCTCAAGGGGTCAAACTGACACCACGCCACTACGCTTACCTGAAGATTTCCGAAGGCTGCGATCATCGTTGTACCTTCTGTATTATTCCGTCCATGCGTGGTGATTTGGATAGCCGTCCTATCGGTTCGGTGCTGGATGAAGCCAAACGACTGGCGGAAGCCGGTGTGAAAGAACTGTTGGTCATCTCTCAAGACACCTCTGCCTACGGTGCTGACGTCAAACACCGTACCGGGTTCTGGAACGGTCAGCCGGTGAAAACCAGTATGGTCAGTCTGTGTGAGCAATTATCGACGCTGGGGCTGTGGGTCCGTCTGCACTACGTGTATCCCTACCCGCATGTGGATGATGTGATCCCACTGATGGCAGCAGGCAAAGTGTTGCCGTATCTGGATATCCCGCTGCAACACGCCAGCCCGAAAATCCTCAAGCTGATGAAACGCCCCGGTGCGGTAGAACGCACGCTGGAGCGCATCAAGCGCTGGCGCGAGATCTGCCCGGACCTCACCTTGCGTTCAACGTTTATCGTTGGCTTCCCCGGTGAAACGGAAGAGGACTTCCAGATGCTGTTGGATTTCCTGCAAGAAGCACAGTTGGATCGCGTAGGGTGTTTCCGGTATAGCCCGGTGGAAGGTGCCGCGGCGAACAACCTGCCAGATCAGGTACCAGAAGACGTGAAAGAAGAGCGTTACCATCGTTTCATGCAGGTACAGCAGCAGATTTCCAGCCAGCGTCTACAGGCCAAAGTCGGCCGGGAATTGAAAGTGTTGATCGACGAGGTGGACGAAGAAGGTGCGATCGGTCGCAGCATGGCGGATGCGCCGGAGATCGACGGGGCGGTGTATCTGAACGGTGAAAACCGGGTCAAGGTGGGCGATCTGGTGACAGTCAAAATTGAACATGCCGATGAATATGATCTGTGGGGTTCACTGGTCTAATCGTCTTGACAACTGGCCGGGGATCACTCGGCCAGTAATGCATCCCATCCTGATTTTGCTCAAAAAAACAGCGCAACTGACTACTTCCAGACAGTTCGCCTTGCGTCATTTCAGTACCTCAAGTAGCCTTGCCTGATGATTACCGACGCCATAATGACTCTTTACTCCATGCGGACGAAGGCAGCAGCATGTGGAAACGCCTGATATTCGGTCTTTTCGCCACCATTCTGGTGTTAGCCTGCAGTGCTTTTCTGCTTGATCGCTGTATCAGCTGGCGCACCGCACCTTATATCTACGAGGATGTAGAGGATTTGCCGCCACGTCAGGTTGGGGTGGTCTTGGGTACAGCCAAGTACTATCGCGCGGGTGTGATCAACCAGTATTACCTGTTTCGTATTCAGGGTGCGCTCAACGCCTTTAACAGCGGCAAAGTCAGTTATTTGCTACTCAGTGGCGACAATGCCCAGCACAGCTATAACGAGCCGATGACCATGCGGCGCGACCTGATCGCCGCCGGAGTTCCCCCTGCCAGCATCGTGCTGGACTATGCCGGTTTTCGCACGCTGGACTCCATCGTCAGAACCCGCAAGGTATTCGATACCAACGATTTCACGATCATTACTCAGCGCTTCCATTGCGAGCGCGCGCTATTTATCGCGCTGCACAAGGGCATTCAGGCACAGTGTTTTGCGGTCCCCTCACCGAAAGATATCTGGCAGGTACGATTACGGGAATTTGGTGCCCGGCTTGGCACCCTGTTTGACTTGTATGTTCTAAAACGTGAACCCCGCTTCCTGGGGCCACAAGTGCCGATTCCGTCCGAATACAAAATTTCGCATGACGAACCCAGCTACCCGGCGGTGCCGCCAGAATTCATGACCGACCAGGAGTCGAAAGTAGAACCGCCGCTACGCCAGAAGCCAACAACATCCCCTTCCCGCTAGTCATCACTCATTGGCTGACTGCGCTGAAACCGGACCGGCGACTTTGGCTGTCAGCCAGTGCCACAACCACTCAACTGGCCCTTGTCGGAACGTGCCCAACCAAAGGCGTGCTACCAGCAGATTGCACAGCCAGACGGGCGGCACCACCAGCAGCAACTGCCAGCGGTCAAAGTGCATGAACCCGCCCAGGCGATTAAACAGCGTGGTACAAATCAGGGTTTGCAGCAAATAGCTGCTCAGCGCCATACGCCCGACACTGGCTATCCAACGGGTAAGCCGCCAGTTCATCAACGTCGGCCAATATCCGTAGCACAACGCCAGATAAGCAATCGCCTGTAGCGGTGCGCCAGTCTCTCGCGGAATTTGCAGCAACAGACCACACCAGCGATAGTCCCACTGCAGTTGCCACTGCGCGATCACACCCGCCCCATTAATCAGCAGCGCCAGCGGCAACAACCACAGAGCAACGCGCCGATAATGCTGCTGGCTAAACTGGCCTCGCAGCCAACCGCTGCGCATTAACGCGGCCCCCAGCAACATCGATCCGGCCAGCAACCAGCCATACTGAATCCCCAGCGACAGCAGGCTTTCATTCAGTAATGACAGTCGATTTCGCCACGCCTCCGGCCCGCCCTGCGTTAACCACCAGGCTTCATAATTCACCTCAGCAAGCCCGGGTTGCCAGAAACTGCCGCCATCCTGGCTCAGCACCTGGCTCAAAACCACCAGCATCGCCAGCCCCATCAGATACAGCGCCACACCGGTACGCAGTAGCATGCGGGTACTGTCGGCATGACGCAGCATGCCGTAACTCACCAGACCAATCAGGCCATAATCCAGCAGAATGTCGCCGTCCCACATGAAAATCGCATGCAGTAGGCCGAAAACCATCAGCCAAAACAATCTGGCATGAATCCAGCGTTTGCCGCGTCTTAGCAGCAGTTGCAACCCGGCACCAAACAACAGGGCAAACACCGTGAGAAATTTTCCCTGCGCCAGCATGTCCATTAACGCCCACGCCCAGACATCCGCCGTAGAAGGCGGCCCCTGCCACGCCGGGTTAAGGTAGGCAGCATGGGGCAAACCGAATGAAACGATGTTCATCAATAGAATGCCAAGCATTGCCAGCCCACGGGCGAAGTCCAGCATAGGGATACGAGATGAAGAAGGCGACGTTGGCGACATGGTTTTCAGCAAAGACGGGATATGTGCGCAAATTGTAGTGACTGGGACAACAAATGCCCATGCTTTTCTGGCGATGGCGATTAACCGCCAGAAAAACATCGGCAATACCGATCAATTATGATGGTGGCGCACCGCGCGCAGAAATTCCTGACGGGTATTCTGGCTGGATTTGAACAGCCCCCCCAACGACGTTGTCGTGGTGGCACTGGTGGCATCACGAATTCCCCGTGCTTTAACGCAATAATGTACCGCGTCAATCGATACCGCCACGTTATTGGTGCCAAGCAGTGTCTGCAACGCAACCAGAATTTGCTGCGTCAGACGTTCCTGAACCTGTGGGCGCTGAGAGAAAAACTGCACGATCCGATTGATCTTAGACAGCCCAATCACACCGTCTTTCGGGATGTAGGCCACGGTGGCTTTGCCATCAATCGTCACAAAATGGTGCTCGCATGTGCTGGTCAGTGTGATGTCACGTACCGTCACCATTTCATCGACTTTCATCTTATTTTCGATGATAGTGATTTTCGGGAAATTGGCGTAATCCAGGCCGGAAAAGATCTCTTCCACATACATTTTGGCGATGCGGTGAGGGGTCTCAGCCAGGCTATCATCCTCCAGATCGAGGTTCAGCAGGTTCATGATTTCCGTCATGTGCTCAGCAATCAGGCGCTTACGGGTTTCACGTTCCAGCATTTCGCCGCGCAGTGGGGTTTCCAGTCCACGCGCCAGTAACGCCTCGTGAACCAGGGCCGCTTCTTTTGTTAATACAGCCGACATGTTTTTCTCCTGCAGGTGTTCGCACGCTAACGTTGCCCGAGGCCAACGTCGGCCACAACTCTAATGGAGTGACTGATGATTATCCAGCGATTGTGTGCCATAGCTGATGAAAAGACTTCAATTTGCCACCCTGTCATCACACGCCCCTGCCATCGTGACATGTGCTGCCGCATCCACACCGATGAATGCAGCAGACGTTAACCCATGGTGGCGTTAGAATTTCTCCC
This sequence comes from Dickeya oryzae, assembly GCF_009372235.1. GTDB lineage: Bacteria > Pseudomonadota > Gammaproteobacteria > Enterobacterales > Enterobacteriaceae > Dickeya > Dickeya oryzae. Next base: position 88,521 of record NZ_SULL01000013.1, read on the forward strand.
AGTTACCCTGCCCACTGCTTTTACCGGCTGGTGGCAACGCGGGTGCCGTTGCTTTAAGTGACGGGCGTTTGAGCGCCAGATTGCTGTCCTGCCTCTGATACCCTGTAGCCGAATGGTACTCAGTGCCAAGATGGAAGACCTCTACCGCCTGCGTCAGTTGCCGTGCCTGCTCTTCCAGTGAGGCAATCGCCGCCATTGCCTGTTGCACCAGGGTCGCATTCTGCTGGGTCACACCATCCATTTCATTGACTGCCTGACCGATTTGCGAAATCCCGCGGCTCTGTTCATCTGACGCAGAGGCAATCTCACCAATCAGATTACTGACGTGCGATACCGTGTCGATAATCGTCTGCATCGCTTCCCCGGCCTGCTTGACCTGTGTTGAGCCCACATCCACCCGGGATACCGATTCCGCAATCAAGCCTTCAATCTCTTTGGCGGCCTGAGCACTGCGTTGTGCCAGGCTGCGCACTTCGCCTGCAACCACAGCGAAACCCCGCCCCTGCTCGCCAGCACGCGCCGCTTCCACCGCTGCGTTCAGCGCCAGAATGTTGGTCTGGAAGGCAATACCGTTAATGACCGAGGTAATATCAGCAATCTTACGGGAACTGGCGGTAATACTGTCCATCGTTTCCACCACATTATTGGTGATTTTCCCGCCTTGTATCGCCGCGTCGGAGGCCTCCTGCGCCAGCTTGGTGGCCTGATGGACGTTTTCTGCGTTGTGCTGCACGGTAGAACTCAGTTGTTCCATGCTGGCGGCAGTTTCCTGCAATGCTGATGCCTGCTGCTCGGTTCGTCCCGATAGATCATTATTGCCTTGCCGGATCTCAGTCGCCCCCTGATAAATCGTCTCGGCGGTATCACGAATCAACGAGACGGTATCTTTCAAACTCAGTTGCAGTTTTTTGATGTCGGGAATCATACGCCCGGCACAGTTACGGCCGAACTCTTCCAGATGCTGATCGAGCCGACCGGCGATCAGTTTGCCAAGGTGTGCCTGGATGACAGCGAGAGGGTTTACCAGATACTTGGTCAGATAGCGTTCACTGACCAGGAAAATGATCACACTGATAATCAGTGCCAGTATTAAAGCATTTCGGGTCCAGTCATTATGGGTATTCACTACCCCCAGAAAATCCGCGTTTGTCACCGCTGCTGTGTATTTCTGTGCGGCATCACCAAATGCCCAACTGGCTGGCGGATACACTTTGCGAAATACGCTGCGAAACGCCTCCAGATCGTTTTTCTGCAGTGCGGCATACATTGGCTCTATCGCCGTCGAAATCAATGCTGACCAGCTTGATACCATTTCATCAGTAATTTTTTTATCCACACCAATTTGTGGTGCTGCTTTAAATTTTTCCAGCGCACCTTTGGTATTTTTGATGGCCGTCATCGCCATATCCAATGTCTTTTTAGCATTCTCTGCATCGTTGAATTGCAGATAATCCATCACACGTGCCATTCGGGTAACAGAGCGGAAATACTGGTCATTGCCGTAGGTGAGATAACTCTGGGTTTTACTTTGGGTTGAGTTATCATTTAACAGCAACGTAACCTGTTTTAATGAATGCAGGCTGTAACCGGATACCCCCCCCCAGAGCACCACAAAAAACCCCATAATAAATAACATCATCACTCTTACACGGATATTTCTTAGAAAAGACATAATTAACTCCCGAATGTTATTTGACGTTTTCCAGGATTGGCTAAGTAGCAGAGAGTCCTTTACTCATTAATACGACAGTTACCCTATCAGAACGCACAGCACCCAATATCACCGCAGGGGTCGTCATATAGCGCAAATGATACCAGTGGGTAGTTATAAGCAGGATAATCACTACGCGCACACACGTTCTGATTTATCAGCAAGTATAGGCAGGGATAGAAAAAATGAGATGGCACAGCTGGTTATTCGTATAAAAACCACGTCAGAAAAACAGCAATATCACGCGACAGTCACACTCTCGCACTTTATTCATCGTGTATTCATCTTCAATAAAAAATGCACCGGCTTGCCGGTGCATTTCGTGTAAAACAGGAGGGTGTGTACAGGCTTAGAAGGTTTCCCTGTTTAAAAGGTTTCCCAGTTGCCGTGCGATGACCGGGCTGGCAGCGCTGCCGTTTTCGGTGCTGGTCGTTTCAGTTCCGGCCGTTTCAGTGCCGGTGTCACGGTGCGTGGCGAGTGTAACGCTGCCGCCGAGTCACCCAGGTCAAACGACGCCACTGCGGTTGCCAGGCTCTGTGCCTGCTCATCCAGCGAGGCTGCCGCCGCCGAGGCTTCCTGCACCAGTGCCGCGTTCTGTTGCGTCACACCGTCCATTTCCGTTACCGCCTGACCAATTTGCTCGATACCCCGGCTCTGTTCATCCGACGCCGCCGAAATCTCACCCATCAGGTCATGCACCCGCGAGACCGAGGAGATAATTCCCTCCATCGCGCTGCCTGCCTCGCGAACCAGTGTCGAGCCCGTATCTACCCGGCGGACCGATTCGCCAATCAGCGTTTCAATCTCTTTCGCCGCCTGCGCACTGCGCTGCGCCAGATTTCTCACTTCACCGGCCACCACCGCGAAACCACGCCCCTGCTCACCGGCCCGCGCCGCTTCCACCGCCGCGTTCAGCGCCAGAATATTGGTCTGGAAAGCGATGCCGTTAATCACGGTGGTGATATCCGCTATCCTGCGGGAACTGTCCGAAATGCTCTGCATGGTGGTGACCACGCTGCTGGTAATTTCGCCACCCTGACGTGCCATCTGCTGCGCTTCTTCCGAAATTTGCCGTGCCTGACGCACGTTATCGGCGTTATTTTTTACCGTTGACGTCAGTTCTTCCATGCTGGCGGCGGTTTCCTGCAGCGCAGCTGCCTGCTGGTCGGTACGGCGTGACAGTTCATCATTCCCCTGGCGGATTTCACTGGTACCGGTATAAATCACCGTCGAGCTGGCATGAATAGTCTGCACCGTATCACGCAGACTGTGCTGCATCGCCCGGATGTAAGGGATCAACTGACCGGCACAGTTACGGCCGAACTCGTCGAGTTCAACACCCAGTTTGCCGCTGGTCAGCAGTTCCAGATGGCGTTTGATCTGACCAATCGGTTTCACCAGATAGTTCACCAGATACCGGTCGCTCAGGAACAGCACGATAACCCCCAGAATCAGCGCGACCAGCAACAGATCTTTATTTACGCCAATGTGTTTTTCGACCTGGATGATGCCATCGTCAGACTGGATGGCGGTGGCATATTTCTCCGCGATAGCGCCGAACTCCACGCTCAGTGGTGGGTACTGTTTACGGAACATCTGGCGAAAATCCTCCATCTGCCCGTTTTTAGCCGCCGTCAGCATCGGCTCCACCGCATTTTGCAGTAACCGACCCCACACTTCAGCCATTTGCTGTACGACCGCTTTGTCGACCCCGACGTGCTCACTGCGCTTAAACTGCTCCAGTGCATCCTGACTGTTTTTCAGTGCAACGCCTGCTGAGCTGAGCGTTTTCTGTGCATTCTCTACATCGCCGGTTTGCTGGTAGTCCACTGCGCGCAACATCCGGGTCATGGAGCGAAAATACTGGTCGTTACCTTTGACCAGTAGGGTATAACTTTTTTTCTGTGACATATTGTCATTCAGCAAATCGGCCATATCGCTAAATGAACTCAGTGTGAAAACAGAGGCTATTCCCCAGATAACAGTAAACAGCGTCAGGATAATGAGCAGCATTTTTCTGACGGTAATGTGCCTTAAAATATTCATAGTAGACTCCGGATAATTAGTCGCGCCTTCAGCGCTTGCTTAGTCATGGCCACCGGTGTTTGGTTATTCCCCAGCTTAAATAATGAGCAGTTTTTTAAGTTGCTCACCTGACTCGTATCGTGACAAGAAAAACCCTGGCTAACTTTTCTTAAAAACCAAATAACACTTTTTAATTCCGGCTAAGGTACGGTTAAATAAAACCGTGTTTCCTTTTTATCTCTTCACATTCATTCTACCACGTCTGCCAACACGTTCTCTGTGTTTTCATGGTTAACATTACAGGACAAAAATTAAGTGAGCCTTAAATGAAAAAAATAAAAATGACGATGATCACGTTACCTCCTTTCAACAATTTATTTTTAATTTCCCACGTTACTGTTTTTTGAATCTTAAATGAACCTTAAATGGTTGATACATGTTTCTGTATGACTCACCGCTTCGCAGGCAGCCAAATGCACCGGCAAGCCGGTGCATTCGTGTAAAACAGGAGGGTCGGTACAGGCTTAGAAGGTTTCCCTGTTTAAAAGGTTTCCCAGTTGCCGTGCGATGACTGGGCTGTCAGCGCCGCCGTTTTCGACGCTGGCCATTTCAGTTCCGGCCGTTTCAGTGCCGGTGTCACGGTGCGTGGCGAGTGTAACGCTGCCGCCGAGTCACCCAGGTCAAACGACGCCACTGCGGTTGCCAGGCTCTGTGCCTGCTCATCCAGCGAGGCTGCCGCCGCCGAGGCCTCCTGCACCAGCGCCGCGTTCTGTTGCGTCACCCCGTCCATTTCCGTTACCGCCTGACCAATTTGCTCGATACCCCGGCTCTGCTCGTCAGACGCCGCCGAAATCTCACCCATCAGGTCATGCACCCGCGAGACCGAGGAGATAATTCCCTCCATCGCGCTGCCTGCCTCGCGAACCAGTGTCGAGCCTGTATCTACCCGGTTGACCGATTCGCCAATCAGCGTTTCAATCTCTTTCGCCGCCTGCGCACTGCGCTGCGCCAGGTTTCTCACTTCACCGGCCACCACCGCGAAACCACGCCCCTGCTCACCGGCCCGCGCCGCTTCCACCGCCGCGTTCAGCGCCAGAATATTGGTCTGGAAGGCAATGCCGTTAATCACGTTGGTGATATCCGCTATTCTGCGGGAGCTCTCCGAAATACCCTGCATGGTGGTGACCACGCTGCTGGTAATATCGCCGCCCTGACGTGCCATCTGCTGCGCTTCTTCCGAAATTTGCCGTGCCTGACGCACGTTATCAGCGTTATTTTTTACCGTCGAGGTCAGTTCTTCCATGCTGGCGGCGGTTTCCTGCAATGCGGCGGCCTGCTGGTCGGTACGACGTGACAGTTCGTCATTCCCCTGGCGAATTTCACTGGCACCGGTATAAATCACCGTCGAACTGGCATGAATGGTCTGCACCGTATCACGCAGGCTGTGCTGCATCGCCCGGATGTAAGGGATCAACTGACCGGCACAGTTACGGCCGAACTCGTCGAGTTCCACACCCAGTTTGCCGCCGGTCAGCAGTTCCAGATGGCGTTTGATCTGACCAATCGGTTTCACCAGATAGTTCACCATGTAGCGATCACTCAGGAACAGTATCGTGATACCCAGCATTAATGCAGCCAGTAAAGTGCCTTTGTTGACTTCAATGTGTTTTTTTGCATCTGCAATACCTGCATCATCCTGAATGGCAGCAGCATATTTTTCCGTCAGCTCGCCGAATTCCACACTCATCGGCGGGTATTGTTTCAGATAAAGTACTTTAAACTCGTCTATACGCCCCGCTTGCAACGCCGCTGTCATTGGTTCTATCGCATTACCAAGAATGTGCTCCCAGGATGTCACCAGCTTTTGCACCAGCTCATCACTGACACCGACCTGACGGCTATTTCTGAATTGCGCTAACGCGTCTTTGGTTTGTTTAAATGCCTCGGTCGCACTCACCAGTGTTTTTTGTGCATTATCCAGGTCACCTCGCTGGATAAACTCAGCCACGCGAGACAAACGCGTGACTGCGCGGGAATATTGGTCATTGCCATGGACCAGAATGGAATAGGTTTTTTTCTGAACCTGATCATTATTTAACAGTGTACTGACGCTACCCAGTGAGTACAGTGTAAAAAAAGCAGTGACGCCCCATACAATAGTAAACAGCGTGAGAATAATTAACATCATTCTTCTGACAGTAATATCTCTCAAGAAAGTCATAATAGGCTCCAAATAATTTTACACGTCTGGCACGTAGATAGTGATAGTCACCTGAGCTGGCTATTCCCGAATCTTGTCAGAAGTATTGCTCAGTACGGTTTACTTACATCCCCTGAAAAAACCTATAAAATCACTCACAATAATGTTTAAACGTGGCATGTAATAACATCGATAACATCGGTACGCTATTTTACGCATACTCTTCTACATAACTGCATTTGCTAACACATACCTGTTCTTTCACTATTAATGCTACAATATGAAAATTAAGGAAGCCTTAAATAAAAGAAATAAAAACGACGTTGATCACGTTACACCATATCCAATAAACTCATTTTTTAATTTATACCGTTATTAAAAATCAGGTAACTGTCCCGTTAGTCATCATTGAAGCGTGGCTACAGTCACCGTTATTCATATGGCATAAATAAGCTGGCACATACCCGGGTTGTCAGCCGCCGTTACAACCGCTACACTCAATAGAAATAAACAACTTAAAATGAGTTATTCACGAAAAGAGAATACATGGACCTGACTCAACTGCGCATGTTCTGTCTGGTGGCGGAAACCGGTTCTCTGGTGCGAGCTGCCGCCCAGCTTGGACGTGTGCCGTCTAACCTCACCACCCGATTGCGCCAGTTGGAACAAGAGCTGGGGACCGATCTGTTTATTCGTGAACGCCAACGTGTCCGTCTTTCACCGGCAGGCCATAATTTTCTGTGTTATGCCCAGCGTATTCTGTCACTCAGTGATGAAGCACTAGCCATGGCGCACACCAGTGAACCCGCCGGTCTGTTTGCGTTGGGGGTGGTAGAAAGCCTGCTTATCACAGCACTACCCGAACTACTGGCGTTATATCATCGCCGTTACCCCCAGGTTCAGATAGCGCTGCGTAGCGATACCTGCGGCGCATTGCTGGAAGCCGTGAATGCGGGCGAGCTGGCAACCGCGCTGATCACCGGCCCGGTCACCCATGATGCCATCAACAGTTGCCGCATTTTTTCACAGCAGTTAGTGCTGATTACCGCAGCAGGCATTCCGCCAGTCTCCCAGGCCTCTCAGGTCAAACACCTGCCTTTGCTAGCGTTCTCCACCGGGTGCGGCTACCGGCAGCGACTGGAAGGCTGGTTTCGTGGGCAAGGCATCACCCCGACTGCTATCGTGGAAATGCCATCGTATAGCGCGCTGCTGGCAGGCGTTGCAGCAGGAAGTGGTGTGGCGATGGTGCCTGTCGACGTTCTGAACGCACTGCCTGCCGGACAGCAGGTTCAGCCCCACCCATTACCGGGCGATGTGGCGTCGGTCACCACCTGGCTTATCTGGCGACGGGATGCGTTTGGCCCCAACGTCGAGGCACTGAAAAAACTGATGATTGAACTCGGCACCTGATGCCTCACCGTCAACAGGCTGAGTCAACTCGCTAAAAACTGACTGTTATCTATAGACCTCACAATACCTGTACAAGGAGCTTCACCATGCAAATGATCAAAACCCGTGCTGCCATCGCCTGGGGCCCCAACCAACCGCTGTCAATCGAAGAAGTGGACCTGATGCCGCCGCAGAAGGGCGAAGTGCTGGTGCGTATCCTCGCCAGCGGTGTCTGCCATACCGATGCCTACACGTTATCCGGCAAAGACCCGGAAGGCGTATTCCCGGTAATTCTCGGCCATGAGGGTGCTGGCATCGTCGAAGCAGTGGGAGAAGGCGTCACCAGTGTTGCTGTCGGTGATCACGTCATCCCGCTCTATACCCCTGAATGCGGGGAGTGCAAATTCTGCCGATCAGGTAAAACCAACCTGTGTCAGGCTATTCGCGCCACACAGGGTAAAGGCCTGATGCCAGACGGTACCCACCGTTTCTTTAAAGACGGCAAACCGATTTTCCACTACATGGGAACCTCAACGTTCGCAGAACGTACCGTCGTGGCGGAAATCTCGGTGGCAAAAATCAGCAAAGACGCGCCACTGGAAGAAGTCTGTCTGTTAGGTTGCGGCGTCACGACCGGGATGGGCGCGGTGACCAATACCGCTAAAGTGAAAGCCGGTGATACGGTGGCGGTATTTGGTCTCGGGGGGATCGGGCTGTCTGCCATTATTGGTGCCAAAATGGCCGGAGCTGGTCGCATTATCGGTATCGATATCAACACCAGTAAATTTGATCTGGCACGCAAACTGGGCGCGACCGATCTCATCAACCCGAAAGACTACGACAAGCCGATTCAGGAAGTGATTGTCGAGATGACCGACGGCGGCGTGGATTTCTCTTTCGAATGTATCGGTAATGTCAACGTAATGCGCTCCGCGCTGGAGTGTTGTCACAAAGGCTGGGGGGAATCGGTGATTATCGGTGTGGCAGGCGCAGGCGAAGAGATCGCGACCCGACCATTCCAACTGGTGACCGGGCGTGTATGGCGCGGCTCCGCGTTTGGCGGCGTTAAAGGTCGCAGCCAGCTGCCGGGGATCGTCCAACGCTATCTGGATGGCGAGTTCCAGCTCAACGACTTCATCACTCACACCATGCCACTTGAGCACATCAATGAGGCATTTGATCTGATGCACGAAGGCAAATCCATTCGTTCTGTGGTGCATTTCAACTGATGACGGAGAACCCACTCGCCATGACGACATCACTGGAATTGCTGGAAGAACACCGGTTATTCGGCGGCTGGCAACGGCGCTATCGCCATGCGTCCAGCTCGCTGAATTGTGACATGACCTTCAGCGTGTTTTATCCGCCTGTGGCCGGAGATACCTCGCCGCCCGTGTTGTACTGGCTGTCGGGGCTTACCTGCAACGACGAGAACTTTACCACCAAGTCCGGTGCTCAGCGCTTCGCCGCCGAACTGGGGCTGGTGTTGATTATGCCGGATACCAGCCCTCGCGGTGACAACGTACCGGACGATGCGCAGTACGATCTGGGTAAAGGTGCGGGCTTTTACGTCAATGCGACCCAGGCCCCCTGGGATCGACACTTCCGAATGTTCGACTATATCAGCGATGAACTACCTGCACTGGTACGTCAGCACATCAGCGCCAGCGACAGGCTATCCATTAGCGGTCATTCGATGGGAGGGCACGGCGCACTGATGATGGCACTGCGTCATCCTGGCCGGTTTCGTTCCGTATCGGCCTTTGCCCCTATCGTCAACCCGACGCAGGTGCCCTGGGGGCAAAAAGCCTTCAGCGCTTATCTGGGGGATGACCCACAACATTGGTTGGATTACGACAGTTGTCACTTGCTCGCCCACAGCGACTCGCCGCTCCCCACGCTTATCGACCAGGGCGATGGTGACAGTTTCTTGCCTGTGCAACTTCAGCCCGAGCAACTAGAAACTATCGCCCATGCCCGCCAGTGGCCGTTGACGTTGCGTATACAGCCCGATTACGACCACAGTTATTATTTCATCGCGAGTTTTATTGAAGATCATCTGCGTTTTCATGCAAAACACTTGCATGAAAACTAAACGGAGTTGTTTAATAACATTACCTCACAGAACGGGACGGTTCATCGTGGGCTGTCGCGATCTGTGGTGATGTCGTATTTAGCCAGTGTGTTCGCCACTGATTGATGGGAATCGACTCTGAAGGTCAATTATTGACATTAGGACAGAGGCCTGTCGCTGTGGCATCCACTGCTAACGTGCAGTCTCGAAATACAGGTTAAAAAAACAACGAGATATTTTTCTCATTTTTCGTCTGTTTTTATGGTGCATACCGGCCCTTGGGAGGTCGGAACTGTTCAAAACACCACAGCGTGTAACATCACTGTTGTATTTAACGTTGTATTGCAACCACTAACAGGGAGTAATTTGTTTTGGAACGCAAACGAGTATCTTCCAGCGAGCTGTTTGCCGTGGGGTACGATTCGGAAAACCGCATATTAGAAGTAGAATTACTGAACGGTAGTCTGTATCAGTACAAAAACGTGGCACTGATGATTTATGAAGAGCTGATGGCCTCTAACGCCAAAGCACGCTACTACGCACGTTACATCAGGAACTCCTTTCCGTATGACAAGTTGCAGTAACCCTGCCAGATACCACACCAACGGGGCGAGGTGGTAAACCGCCCCGTTGTTTTATCACGCGTTTGTCTGTTCTACAGCGCGAAACGCCGCCAGCAGCGTACCGGCATCTGGCACACCGGGTAAATAATGAATGGATTCGCCTGCCTGCAATGTTCGCGTGATCACCGCCTTGATTGACGCGTTATCCTCAATATCCACCCCCAACTCCGCCAGCGACACCGGCAACCCGAACACCCGGAACGCCGTTTTCAACTGACGCAGCGTATCGAACTGCTCCAGCAACGCGCATTGCACCAGAATACCGTATGCTACCTTGGTTCCATGCAGAAATGACTCTGTTTGTGGCAACACCGTCAGCCCATTGTGCACCGCATGCGCCGCCGCCACCCGGGTATAACGCTCGCCCAGCCCGCCGACCATTCCGCCCCCGGCAATGATCGCGTCGACCACATCCAGAAAATCCTGATTCAGTGTGGCCGTATTCACCGCCTTCAGCGCAGATTCACTCTGGCGCAGCAGCACATCACGGATGTCCTGTGCAGTTTGCAGCCCGAGCCGCACAGTCAGTGATAACGTCTGTGGTTCGGGACTGAGCACCACCGCCTCATACCATTTGGCCAGCGTGTCACCAATGCCCGCCAACAGGTACGCCGCCGGTGCCGCCAGCAGAATACGCGGCTCCACCAGCACCAGATGATTGGCATCGGTAAAAATCTCAAACCGCAGCGCCTGCCCGGCTTCGTTATACCAGACCGACAGTGGCGTCCAGGCGGCACAGGTTGCCGCGATAGTCGGTATCGCCACCAGCGGCAAGCCCAGACGACGCGCCACCACCTTGGCGGTATCTAATACCGCACCGCCCCCCACGCCAATCACCACCGTGCGATCATCGCCCGCCGCTGCGGTTAATCGCGTAACTTCATTTTCGCTGCAATGGGCGGAAAAGCAGGCCGTGCGAGCCGTCGGCGCAGAAAACGCTGCGGGCAAATAAGGCTGGGCTGCCGCCAGTGCACGCTCACCGTGAATCCAAAATGCACGCGACAGTCTCTCGTGTGGATAAAACTCGCTGAGTTGGTCAATCGCCCCTGGAAAAGAAAAATAGTTGGCCGGCCCTACCTGGACTCGGATATCTGTTGTACTCATTACGGATACGTTCCTGTTCGACTAGTGAGGGGATAAACGCCCGGTTTACCCGGAAACCCTGTTCGGAGATACCACATTGAAAACCATATTTAGGGATAACGGATCACCGTGTTAATAACGTTTTTACTTAAGTTATGCTTTTTCATTTCTGTCTTAAGACGTCTGGAGTGCCATTCAGGCATTCCATTCTGCGGTTAATGTGATATTTTTCAACGTCGACATCTCGTCATTATCGCTATTAAGAACACGTTGTTGTCAATTATGTCCATAAACCCGCGTTCGCGTCTGGAAATGCGCTACATTTCCATCTCTTTTGCCGGATTCCCGGCCCTCAGACAGGTGAATTTCACGCTGGAAGGCGGTTCTATCCATGCGTTGACTGGCGCTAACGGCGCGGGAAAATCCACACTGATGGCGATTCTTTCTGGCGCTTATGACCATTACAGCGGAGATATTCTGCTGGATGGCGAAAAAGTCGCAATTCATTCGCCACGAGACGCCAAACGTCACGGCATTCATCTGGTGCAGCAAGAAGTGGACGCCGCACTGGTGCCGACGCTGTCGGTCGCGGAGAACATTATGCTGGATCAGTTGGCGCAAAGCGGCCATGTGCTCAACTGGCCTGCACTCTATCAACAGGCACAGGCGCTGCTGACACAGTTAGGGGTCAGCATCAACGTTCGCCAGCGGCTGGAGCGCTGCACGCTGGCGGAAAAACAGCAAATCCTGCTGGCGCGTGCCCTCTCTCATCGTTGCCGCTTTTTAATTCTTGATGAACCCACCGCACCGCTTGATCAGGAAGAGAGCGCGCGTTTGTTTGCGGTGGTGCGTCGCCTGCAACAAGACGGTATTGGCATCGTCTTCATTTCACACCGCATTCATGAGCTGAGCGCTATCTGCGACACATTGACGGTACTGCGTGACGGGCAGTTCGTCAGTTGCAGCCCAATGCAAGGACTCAGCGGTGAAGAAATTGTTGAGCGCATGCTGGGTCATCAGTTGGATGATATTTTCCCACCACGTCGCCAGCAGCATGACGGCAATGTGTTATTGCAGGTAGACGGCTTGCACGATGACACACTGCTGCACAACATTTCATTGCGGCTGCGTAAAGGGGAAATCCTCGGTATCGCCGGTCTCGCCGGTGCTGGCAAGACGGAACTGTGCAAAGCGCTATTCGGTGCAACCCGCAGTCGGGTTGACGCCGGGCACTATCTGGGTCAACCCTGGCGTCCCACCTCACCGGCTGACGCGGTGCAGCAGGGGATCGCGCTGGTACCCGAAGAACGGCGCAAAGAAGGTATTTTTATTGACGATTCCGTCACCATGAATCTCAGCATCAGCGACTGCGACAGTTTTTCCCGCTACGGACTCTTCGGGCACGGTCAGGCACTGGCCTGGGCCCGCTCGCTGATCCAGCGGTTGACCATTCGCACCAGCGGGCCGCAGCAGCGCTTGCGACGCCTGTCCGGCGGCAACCAACAAAAGGTCGCTATCGGCAAATGGTTACGCAGCGACATGCAAGTGTTGATTTTGGATGAGCCCACTAAAGGTGTAGATATCAAAGCCAAGCAGGACTTGTTCACCCTGATCGACGCTCTGGCCCGACAGGGCAAAGGCGTGATTTATGCTTCCGGCGAGTTCTCCGAACTGGTCGGGCTGTGCGATCGCATTTGTGTTCTGTGGGATGGACGCATCGTCGCTGAACTCGACGGTGCCGATGCCGACGAAGAAACGTTGTTACTTTATTCAACCGGAGGAACTCCCGCGTGAGTCAGCCAATCGTATCCAACAGCGCCCCTAAGGACGCGATCCCCTTTCACCATCGTCTGTTCGACCTGTTTTATAAATGGGGAATGCTGATTACCGTCGTCTTGTTGATTGCCCTGTTTGGGCTGGCATCGGACAACTTTCTGGATCCAAACAACATCATCAACATCCTGCGTTCTATCGCCATCGTCACGGTAATAGCGATAGCGGTATCCATTTCACTGTCAGTGGGTGGATTTGATCTGTCGGTCGGGTCTACCGCCTCGCTGGCGAATGCGCTGGTGATATCGCTGTTCGTCTGGCATGGCTTTAGTACCACCGGCGCTATCGTTCTGACGCTGGCCTTGTGTTTGTTAGTCGGGCTGTTTAATGCCTTTTTAATCGTGATTCTGCGTATTCCGGACATGCTGGCAACGCTGGCGAGCCTCTTTGTGATTCAGGGGGTCGCCATGACGTACAGTTACGGCGGCTCCATCACCCAGAATATGCTGTTGCCGAGTGGCGAGATAGCAGAAGGCGAGATCCCCGAGGTGTTCTCCACCCTTGGTCATGTACCTGTGATTGTGGTGATCATGCTGGTCGTAACCATTCTGGTGCAGTTGTATATGTCGCTCACCAAACACGGCCGACGCATGTATGCCATTGGGGGTAATCCGGAGGCAGCGCGTCTGGCTGGGATCCGCACCGCGCGTTATCGGGTGCTGGCCTATCTGCTTTCATCGCTGTTAGCCGCACTGGGCGGTATTCTGCTGGCATCCCGTATCGGTTCATCGCAGGTCAACGCAGGGGGCGGTTATCTGATGGACGCCGTCGCGGCGGCTTATATTGGCTTTTCGCTGGCTGGCTCCGGTAAACCGAATGCATTGGGTACACTGGTGGGTGCCGTGATCCTCGGCGTCTTACAAAACGGGCTGGTCATGCTGTCCGTGCCCTACTACGCGATGGACATTATCAAAGGCTCAGTACTGGCACTGGCGCTGGCGATGACTTATTTTCATAAACGCTAACGCGTTGCTTCATAAAAACTGATTGACCACCCCGCCGGTTCTGAGGGCGGGGATGCCTTCCTCTGCTTTCCATCCGTAGCCCACAAAAAGACCTGCTAATAAGTGTGATCTACATCGCATTGTCACGATCCATTGATTACAATGGGGTCGTTCCCCATAAGTAATACCCGACTGGAATCTGACTATGACATCCGCTTCCCCTTCACGCGCCACCGCCTGGTTACGCGTGGTGACGCTGGCCGTGGCCGCGTTTATTTTTAACACCACGGAGTTTATTCCGGTGGGGCTGCTGAGTGACATCGCCAATACCTTTGCCATGAAAACTGAAGATGTTGGGCTGATGATCACCATTTATGCCTGGATAGTGGCGCTCGCCTCGCTGATCTGCATGTTGCTGACCAGCGGCATTGAGCGCCGCAAGTTACTGATCGGGCTGTTCAGTCTGTTTATTCTCAGCCATTTGCTGTCTGCTGTTGCCTGGAACTTTACCGTGTTGGTCCTTTCCCGAGCCGGTGTCGCGCTGACGCACTCAGTATTCTGGTCTATTACCGCCTCCCTGGCGATTCGGATGGCCCCCCACGGCAAGCGGGCGCAGGCCTTGGGACTCATCGCCACCGGATCGTCACTGGCGATGGTTCTGGGGCTGCCGCTGGGGAGGGTTATCGGCCAATACCTCGGCTGGCGAATCACCTTCCTGACCATCGCCGCAGGCGCGACTATTGCCATGATCCTGCTGGCACGTTTGCTGCCATTACTGCCGAGCGAGCATTCCGGTTCGTTGTCCAGTGTGCCGAAACTGTTCCGCCGCCCGGCGTTGGTCGGTATCTACCTGCTAACGGTGGTGGTCGTGACGGCACACTTCACGGCTTACAGCTATATTGAACCCTTTATCCAGACCGTAGCGGGTCTGCCGGAAAACTTCACTACCCTGATTCTGTTACTATTCGGGTGTGCAGGTATTGTGGGCAGTATGCTCTACAGCCGCTACAGCGAGCGTTTCCCGCTGGCGTTTCTGGTAACGGCCATGTTGTTGTTGCTAGGTTGTCTGACACTGCTGATGCCGCTGTCTGCTCACCCCTTCAGCCTGACGCTGCTGTGTCTGGTCTGGGGACTGGCGATGATGGCGATTGGTCTGGCGATGCAGGCCAAAGTCTTGTCACTGGCACCGGATGCCAGCGATGTCGCCATGTCGATTTTCTCCGGCTTGTTCAACCTCGGTATTGGCGGGGGCGCACTGTTGGGGAGCCAGGTGAGTCTGCATCTGGGCATGGATAAAATCGGTTATGTCGGCGCGCCGCTGGTGCTGTTCGCACTGCTCGCGCTGCTGCTCACGGTGTATCGCAGTGTGAAACTGGTGCATTCCCGCATTTAAATACGACTTCTTTTAGGCGTAATCTTTTAGGCATAAAAAAAGCCAGTTGGTAACCCGACTGGCTTTTTTGGTCTATAGGACTGTTACTTGTATTCCGGGAAGGTCATCTCACTGTATTTTACTAGCCGTGATTTTTTCACCAGACGATAGCCTAGCCAGATAGCCAGAAACAGTGGAATACCGATGTACGTCGCCGTCACGGCATACCAGTCAATCTTATCAGCCAGAAACGCCTGATAATTCTGCCCCAACGTGATCACCAGGCAGAGTATGAAAGCAAAGATAGGCCCTAACGGGAAAAAGCCAGAGCGGTACGGGAATGCCTTCAAATCATGCCCCTGCGCGACATAACCACGGCGGAAACGGTAGTGGCTGATGGCAATGCCCAGCCAGGCGATAAACCCGGTCATACCGGAGGTATTCAGCAACCACAGGTACACCGTCTGATTGCCAAACATCGACGACAGGAAACACAACCCTGCAACCACCGTCGTCGCGTACAACGCATTACGCGGTACCCCGCCTTGTGAGAGCTTGCCAAAGCACGCCGGTGCCTTCCCTTCCTGCGCCAACGTGAACAACATGCGGGTAGAGGCATACATACCCGAGTTACCTGCCGACAGCACCGCCGTCAGGATAACCGCATTCATGACGGCAGCCGCCGACAGCAAGCCTGCATTCTCAAACACCAGCGTGAACGGGCTAACGCTGATATCTTTCACATCGTTACGCAGCAGATTAGGGTCGGTATAAGGCACCAGCAGGCTGATTATCAGAATCGCGAAGATATAAAACAGCAAGATACGCCAGAAGACCTGACGAATAGCACGCGGAATGTTAGTCTGCGGATCTTTGGATTCCCCCGCCGCCACACCAATCAATTCGGTGCCCTGAAACGAGAAACCGACGATCATGGCCACACCGATCATCGCGGAAAATCCGCCCGCAAACGGCGCATCGCCAATCTGCCAGTTGTGCCAGCCTGCATGTTCACCACCGCGCAGAATACCGATAATCATCAGCACCCCAACGGCAATGAACAGAATCACGGTAACCACTTTAATTAGCGAGAACCAGTACTCCGCTTCACCAAAGCCTTTCACCGAAATGTAGTTCAGCAAAAACATCAGCGACAGGAACAACGCGCTCCAGACCCAGCCAGGCACCGATGGGAACCAGTATCCCATGACCAGTTGTGCCGCCACCAGGTCAACGGCGATGGTCACCGCCCAGTTGTACCAATAGTTCCACCCCAGCGCGAAACCAAATCCCTCTTCCACGTAACGTGCGCCATAAGTGGAAAACGAACCCGATACCGGCATAAATGCCGCCAGCTCGCCAAGACTGGTCATCAGGAAATAGACCATCAGGCCAATCAGCGCATACGACAGCAGTGCCCCACCCGGCCCGGCTTGCGATACCGTCGCACCAGACGCGACAAATAACCCGGTACCGATCGAACCGCCGATGGCGATCATCGTCAAATGCCGCGCTTTCAGCTCACGGCGTAGCGTGGTTCCCCGCGGTTGCGCGAGGTCAGTATCATGTTGAGCCATTACAATCCATGCCCTTGAAAATTTGAGGGCGGATTGTAGGCAATCTGCTACCTGCTGAATAGCGCATAGCGCGGATTATAAGAGACCTTCATAACTCACCCGGTATCATAAGTAATCCCTCTGGAACACACGCCAGATTTGTAACGTTGATGTTGCCGGGCTGTTAGGGGCGTTCCTCTCCCCGACAATATTCCAGGAAGCATTGCAGTACGCCCGATAAGTGCTTTTGGCGATGGTGTACCAGGTATAACGTGCGGCTTAGTTTCGGTAACGGTACCGGTAACTCCACCAACACCCCGGTAGCGAGCTGCTCAGCTATCACATGACGCGACAGGCAACTGATCCCAATGCCATGTCGCACCGCGTGTTTGATGGCCTCTGAATTACCAAGCTCCATCACCAGCCGGAAATGCGGCAGACGAGCCAGCAGCAAATGATCCAGCACTTCACGGGTGCCTGACCCGTGCTCACGCAGGATCCACGGCGCATCCGCCAGCGTCTGTAACGAAAAATCATGGTCAATCAGCGGATTGCCGGGGGCGCAAAACACCACCAGTTCATCTTCCCGCCAGGGTTGGGTGACCAAATCCGGGTGATGACACGGCCCTTCTATCAGCCCCAAATCAACCCGAAACTCAGACACCGCGTTGACCACATCCTGGGTATTCCCCACATACAGCTCCAGTGGGATGGCAGGGAAATCCTGACGATAGCGGGCAATCATCGCCGGCATCAGATAATTACCGATGGTACTGCTGGCATAAATGCGCAGCGCGCCGTTATCACGCCGGAAAAGCTGTTCAATTTCCGCCGACTGGTCCAGCAAGGCCAACGCTTTAGGGTACAACAGGCGACCGTGTTCATTAACCACCAGCCGTTTACCCACACGATCAAACAGCTGTACCCCCAGTTGGCTTTCGAGATCAGCCAACGCCGCGCTGACGGCGGATTGTGACAGCGACAACACCACCGATGCCTGTGTGGTTGAACCACTTTTCAGGACTTCGGTAAACACTTCCAGTTGACGTAACGTAATGTGCATAGGGGCTCTTATCGTAAATATCTATAGGTTATAAATATATAATCAATTTCTATTTTAAGCGCGCTGATCATAGGCTGTGCCCTCAACCTCACATTGATAGCGGGTATGGCTATGTTTTCATTTTCTTCCAGGGTACAACGACTTTCCCCTTTATCCTCGGTGGGCCATCTGTTGACTGGCATCATCCTGATTGGCCTGCTGACCCGTGGCATCTTATGGTTATCCGGCCTGCCAGCCATTGCCGGATTGGGGCTCGGTTCCCTGACATTAGCGATACTGGTTGGCATGGTACTGGGCAATACGGCTTATTCGCACCTGCAACCCTGGTGTGATGCTGGTGTTCAGTGGTCCCGGCATTACCTGCTGCGCTGGGGCATCATCCTGTACGGCTTTCGGCTGAGCTTCCAGCAACTCACCGCCGTCGGTAGCGCTGGCCTGGTTATCGATGTGCTGACGCTGACCTCTACCTTGTTGCTCGCCTATTGGCTGGGGCGGCGCTGGTTTCAACTGGACGGACATACCGCGTTGCTGATTGGCGCTGGCAGCAGTATTTGCGGCGCCGCCGCGGTACTGGCCACCGCCCCGGTACTGAAAAGTACCGCCGATAAAGTCGCGGTTGCGGTATCCACCGTCGTCCTGTTCGGTACCACCGCCATGTTTCTTTACCCCTGGATGTACCAACATTTTATCCAGTATAGCGGCTGGTTATTTACCCCGCAGACTTTCGGACTCTACCTCGGTTCCACCGTGCATGAAGTGGCGCAAGTGGTCGCCGCAGGTCACGCTATCAGCCCGGAGACGGAGAATACGGCGGTCATCGGTAAAATGTTACGCGTCATGATGCTGGCACCGTTCCTGTTCCTGCTTGGCTTGTGGGTCAAACAGCGTCAGCCTGCCCACCAGACCGCGACATCCGCTACCACCGGTTATCCGTGGTTTGCGCTGGGCTTCGTATTGATGTGTGGCTTTAATTCGCTGAACTGGCTGCCCGCTCGTTGGGTCGCGCTGATCACGCAACTCGATAACGTGCTGTTGACCATGGCAATGGTAGCGCTGGGGATAGCCACCCGCCTGAGCACGCTGCGACAGGCAGGGGTCAAACCCTTACTGCTGGCGGCAGTGCTGTTTATCTGGCTGGTGGGAGGCGGTGCGGCTATCAATCTGGCGATACAGCATCTTTTCGCCTGAATCGGTCCCCAGGATGAAATAACGTCTGGGTGAAACAGGGCTACAGACCGTGACGCGGTAATGTCATAATGCGCGGGCATAAAAAGGAGAAAACCATGAAATATGTCGGAGCCCACGTCAGCGCATCGGGTGGTGTGGATCAGGCGGTTGCCCGCGCCCACGACATCGGTGCCACCGCATTCGCGCTGTTTACCAAAAACCAGCGCCAGTGGCAGGCTGCGCCATTAACGGCGGAGGTGATTGACCGTTTTCAGGCTACCTGTGCCCGGTATCAATTTACCCCGGCGCAGATACTGCCGCACGACAGCTATCTGATCAATCTGGGTCATCCGGATGACGAGGCTTTACGCAAATCGCAGGCGGCATTTATCGACGAAATGACGCGTTGCCAGCAACTGGGGCTGACATTACTGAATTTTCATCCCGGTAGCCACCTGCGTCAGATAGACGAAAGCACCTGCCTGCGCCGCATCGCCCAGTCCATCAATCTGGCGCTGGAAGCAACCAGCGGCGTCACCGCAGTGATAGAAAACACCGCCGGTCAGGGTAGCAACCTGGGGTTTCGGTTTGAACATCTGGCAGAAATCATCAGTCAGGTGGAAGACAAAAGTCGGGTCGGCGTCTGTATCGATACCTGCCATGCGTTCGCGGGCGGTTATGACCTGCGCACCGAGGCTGACTGCGAGCGGACCTTTGCTGAACTGGAGCGTATCGTCGGTTTCGGCTATTTGCGCGGTATGCACCTGAATGACGCGAAAAGCGAGTTTAATAGTCGGGTGGATCGTCACCACAGTCTGGGCGAAGGCAACATCGGTAAAACCGTGTTCAGCTATATTATGCGCGACTCGCGCTTTGACGGCATTCCACTGATTCTGGAAACCATCAATCCAGATATCTGGCCGCAGGAAATCGCCTGGCTCAAATCACAACAGTCGCCGGTTAACCTCGTCTGCTAACACAGAAATCGCGGCCAGTACTGGCCGCTACACGGCGTAATCAGGCCGTTTCCTCCCGCCGGAGTTGCGCCGCCCGCTCGAATATTCGGTTTGATACCGTGCGCGGTTTATGGCCCTGCCCATCAGGCTGCACAACGCACTGAAATGCATCACGCAGTTGCATCGCTCTTCCCTGCTCATCACGCCCGATAGCGTATTTATCGTGAAAGGGCGAAATCGCCAGCGCCAGATTATCAATGATCGTATCGCGATAAGCGAAGGCGTTCTTCTTTACCGACAGCATCTGATTGATGATAGCGCAGTCGATCAACGTACCAGTGAGCCATTCGGTTTCACAGGCATACCCGGCACACCAGCGTAACGGGTTGCCACGAGTAAAGGTTTCGATTAACTCGGTATGTGCGCCCACAAAACAGGCACCGAGCAGCAACCCGGTAATATTGAACTGATGCGACAACTCGCCGATAGGTAGCAGCACATCCCGAATGTGCGTGCCTCCTACTCTTTTCCCCTGACCGTGCGCGGCGACATAAATAATGATGTTTTTGAAGGGGATTTTGCACAAACACTGTAGTGCGGTGCGAAAACTGGCCTTGTCGTAGAAATTAGCGCAATACACCTCGGTGTCACCGGCGACCTTGGCAATACCCTCAATAAACGGCACGACGGATGAGCGGTTGGCATCCAGCGCATCCAGCTCCCAGGGCGACTCCAGCACCAAAATCCCCCGGCTGGCATGATGACGCGGCATGGCATTCTCCTTTTCAGCGAGCATAGCATGACGAAATCATACCGCTGTTGAGTGAACTCTCTTGCGGGAAAAGCGTAAACTCGCGGAAAAAAACGTAAAAAAAACGCCGGTACATCGCACCGGCGTTTTTATCACTGCATTGTCATGACGTGTCAGGCTTTAGCCAGTTGCTCTTCCGGACGTTTCAGCACAGCGTACAGCACGCCAGCCACAACCGTACCCGCCACGATGGAAAGCAGGTAGCCCAGAACTGGTGTGATCGCACCTGGAATCAGCAGGACGAACAGACCACCGTGCGGAGCCATCAGCTTAGCGCCAATCGCCATAGAAATGGCACCTGTTAACGCACCACCCAGGATACAGCACGGCAGTACACGCATCGGGTCACGAGCAGCGTAAGGAATGGCCCCTTCGGAGATGAAGCACAGTCCCAGCACCACCGCCGCTTTACCCCCTTCACGTTCGCCAGCCGTGAATTTCCTGGCAGCAATGAATGTCGCCAGACCCATCGCCAGCGGTGGCACCATACCGGCAGCCATAACAGCAGCCATTGGCGCATACACCTGGCTACTGAGCAGCGTGGTACCAAACACGTAGGCCACTTTGTTTACCGGGCCACCCATATCGGTACACATCATGCCGCCCAGAATGGCACCCAGAATGACCGCATTCGCCGTACCCATGGATTGCAGCCAGCCAGTCAAGCCAGTCAGGATTTTCGCAACCGGGGTACCGACCACGTAAATCATGATAAGGCCGGTTATCAGCGTCGCGAATAGCGGAATAATCAAAATCGGTTTTAGCGCCGACATACTCTGTGGCAACGTCACATGGTTGCTGATGGCACGCGCCAGATAACCTGCCAGGAACCCGGCGATGATACCACCAAGGAAACCTGCACCGGTGCTGACAGCCAGCATACCGCCAACCAGACCCGGAGTCAGACCCGGACGGTCAGCAATGGAGAACGCAATGTAACCTGCCAATACCGGCACCATCAGTGCAAACGCAGAGCCGCCACCGATCTTCATCAGCGCTGCTGCCAGCGTCCCTTCTTCCTTGAACGCGGTAATCCCGAACACGAATGACAAGGCAATACACAGACCACCTGCCACCACCATCGGCAACATGTAGGACACGCCGGTCAGCAGGTGACGATACGGACCTGCGCCGCCTTTTTTGGCCGAGTCAGCCGCCGCTGCACCACTTTGGGCAGAAGGCTGGAAGACCACCGCTTCAGACTGCGCTTTATCAAACTCTTGCGCCGTCTTCTTCAATGCCAGACCTGTCGAGGTGCGATACATTTTTTTACCGGCGAACTTGCTAAGATCAACTTCAATGTCCGCCGCCACGATAACCAAATCCGCCTGTTCAACTTCTTCCTGGCTAATCGGGTTACCGGCACCTACGGAGCCGCGGGTTTCCACTTTCACCCACCAGCCACGTTTTTTCGCTTCACTTTCAATTGCTTCAGCCGCCATGAAGGTGTGAGCCACCCCAGTCGGGCAGGCTGTCACCGCCACAATACGCTTGGCCGCAGTCGGCGCAGCCGCTGGAGCTGCCGCTGCCGGAGCCTGATACGGCTTCGCCTCAGCTTTCGCTTTTTCCAGGAACTGAGCAGGCTGACTCAATGCCAACTCCACATCCCCGGCAAACACGCTCTTGCCATTCAATCCACTGTCTGCCTGTACGGAAGCACCCAGCACGATCGCCAGCTCCGCATCAGCAAGTTGCTCAGTGAGGGTAAGTCCTGCGTTAGCTGCGGCAGCACCGAGCAAATTCTTCACCAGACGGCTTTTCGCCAGTCCCAGTGATTTATCGAGTATCAGCAGCGTTTTCATTGTTTATCTCCTGCTGTCAATTAAAGGGTTGTAGATCAACACGCGCCATCATCGCAGCCAGCTGCGGACGATCGCTAATGCCAACGTTACTCTGGCTAACGGCCAGCGCTGCCACCGCAGTGGCCAGACGCAACGTATGTTCACTGGACTCACGCATCAATAAGCCATAAATCAATCCCCCCACCATGGAGTCACCCGCACCTACCGTACTGATCACTTCACAGGCTGGCGGCATTGCACGCCAGGCACCGGACGCATTGACCCACAGCGCGCCTTCCGCTCCTAGCGAAATCACGACATGAGCAATACCCTGTTCACGCAACGCATGCGCTGCATCTACCACATCCGCCAGCGTAGGTAATTTACGCCCGGCCCAAATTTCCAGCTCACGGCGGTTGGGTTTCACCAACCACGGCGAGGCTTTCAGGCCTGCTACCAGCGCTTCGCGGCTGCTGTCGAAAATAATGCACGGACACTGGCTACGCAGACGCGACATCCAGTCGGTAAACGCATCCGGGTCAACACCACTCGGCAGGCTGCCACTGACAGCCACCATGTCAAACTGCCCCAGCCAGCTCAGCGAATCGTTCACGAAACGCTGCCAGTCTTGCTGGGTCACTTCAAAACCGGAGAAATTCAGATCGGTCACATCACCATTCTGCTCGGTGAGTTTGACATTAATACGGGTACGCCCCGACACCACCTGGAAACGGTTGGCGATGCCCAACTCGCTGAACAGCTGTTGAAAGCCGTCCTGATTGTCTTTGCCCAGGAACCCACCGACGGTGACATCAATGCCGAGGTCTTTGAGTACCTTGGCAACGTTGATGCCTTTACCTGCGGCATGCAGCCCCGTAGTCTGGACCAGATTCACTTCACCCCGTTCGATCTCCGGGCAATACCCTACTAAATCATAGGCGGGATTCAGGGTAATGGTGGCAACGCGTCTGCTCATGCTGCGCCCTCCCCAAGACCAGACTGAATGGCCTCGCCAATCGCTTTCAGCGCCACTTCAGCATCTTCGCCACGGGCGGTAAAGCGCAGACGGTGACCGCTCTTAACCCCCAGCGCTACCACTTTCATCAGACTGCGGCCGTTGGCGGGTTTACCGGTGCCGTCAAGATTCGTCACCGTTATCTCGCTGGAGAACTGTTTAATCACGTTGACCAGCATCGCGCCGGGACGGGCATGCAGACCATGCTCATTGCGGACAGTAAATTCGGCTTCCAGAGCGTCGCTCTCGGCTTCACCTTCAGTTGCCTCGTCACTGGTCAGCAACGCCAACAATGTGGTTTCGTCAGCAGACAGCAGGCTGTCAGCTTTACCGGCAATCAACAACGTGCTGAGATAATCCAGCGATGCAAATACTTGCTCGTCGGCAGCCGATACGGTCAGCAACAGTGCAACGGTTTCACCGTCGAGTGCGAATGGCTGGGCTGGACGACTTACCGCCAGCGCGCTCACCAGGTTGCCGTTCAGACTATCGCTCAGCCAAATACCCTGCCCCAGATGGGTCGGTTTAGTGGCGACAACATGGCTGACGAAACTGGCGTCAACTGCGCCAATCTGCTGCAAACGACCAGCGTTCAGCGCCTGCAGGGTCATCAGGTTATCCGTCGCCACATTCAGGTTAATCAGCGACGTATCAAAGCGGAACGCACCTGCCAGTTGTTCACCCATCAGCAACCCACGCAGTTCGTCAGCGGAGGTGGTACTGGCCAAACGGGCCGCAATGCGGTCATCGCTCAGCACATGGGTCAGTTGACGTAACAGCGCCAGGTGTTCGTCAGAACGGGCAGCGATGCCCAGCACCACATACGCGGTCTGGTCTTCCCCCCACGCAATGCCCTGCGGGAACTGGAATACCTGAACACCGGTTTTCTTCACCAGATCTCGCGTATCGGTCGTGCCATGCGGGATGGCGATACCACTGCCAAGATAGGTCGATGTCTGCTGCTCACGCTGCAGCATCCCCGCGACATAGCCTTCGCTCACGCAACCCGCTTCGGTCAGAGCGGCGGCCACCTGACGGATGGCCTCCTCTTTCGTACCGGCGGAAGCACCTAAATGAATGTCGTGCTGTGACAACTGAAACATAATGCTCCTCTCTTGCTGAACTTGAATCGTTTCAGCTTTTATGAGAAATAATTTGCTGACTCGCTCAGGGTAATTTCAGCAAAACCTCGCTGAAACGTTTCAAAAATTTTGCGTTTTTCATTATGGCTATGCAAGCATTCTGCATGGATGAAATGACAGATCTTAGAGGTCACGCACATTTTCACCCGAAAATTCAGTGCGCATTAACAGCTTGTCACACTTGTGCTGAATAGGTGCTGAAGAAAAAAAGTTGAAACGGGCTTTCGTTTCTACCCTATCAGCGTAAGATAGCGCGTTCAGTTTTCCTCCTGTTCTTTTTTTGACCTGAATTCAGCATGACATTTTCTTCCACCCGTGTAGCCCGACGTCTGCCCGACCTGACATCCTCGGCATTTCTGATGATTGCCTTCCTGACCGGGATTGCCGGTGCGCTGCAACTCCCCACCCTGAGCCTGTTTTTGTCCACAGAAGTCCAGGTCCGCCCCGTTATGGTGGGGCTGTTTTATACCGGCAGCGCGGTGATAGGCATCGTCGTCAGCCAGGTTTTAGCAACCTATTCCGATCGCCAGGGCGACCGTAAAACACTGATCCTACAATGCTGCCTGCTGGGTGCGCTTTCCTGCCTGCTGTATGCCTGGAACCGCAACTACTTTGTTTTGCTGTTCATCGGCGTCTTGCTGTCGAGCTTTGGTTCCACCGCTAACCCACAGCTGTTTGCGCTGGCAAGGGAACACGCTGATCGCACCGGCCGGGGCGCGGCCATGTTCAGCTCCGTGATGCGAGCGCAGATTTCACTGTCATGGGTCATCGGGCCGCCGGTGGCTTTCGCGTTAGTGTTGGGATTCGGGTTCCCGGTGATGTACCTGACGGCAGCCGCGGTGTTCGTGTTATGCGGGGTGTTGGTATGGCTGTTATTGCCCTCGATGCCGAAGACCCGGGTTAAGTCCGCCGCTACGCTGGAATCGCCGCGGCAAAACCGGCGCGATACGCTATTACTGTTTAGTGCCTGTACCCTGATGTGGACCTGCAACGGTATTTATCTGATCAATATGCCGTTATATCTGGTGCATGAATTACAGTTACCGGAGAAACTAGCCGGGGTGATGATGGGGACCGCCGCCGGGCTGGAAATTCCGGTGATGCTGCTGGCAGGGTATCTGGCCAGTCGATTGGGAAAACGCCTGCTGATGCGTTTAGCGGTGATAGCCGGGTTGGTTTTCTATACCGGTCTGACATTGCTGAACAATGACTGGGCATTGCTGGCGCTGCAACTGCTGAATGCGATTTTCATCGGTATTCTGGCCGGAATGGGCATGCTGTATTTTCAGGATCTGATGCCGGGTCAGGCCGGTGCCGCCACAACGCTATTTACTAATACCACCCGAGTTGGCTGGATCATTTCCGGCTCACTGGCTGGGGTGGTGGCCGAAGTCTGGAGTTATCATGCCGGTTTTGTCATCGCTATCGCGATGCTGGCGGGTGCTGCCGCCTGCATGTGGCGCATCCGCGACGTTTGAGACAGCGCTGTTTAGTATATAGAGGATGGATGCACAGGCGTTTGGTGCGCTCAGGGCGCAGTGGCATCTTCCAGTTCGATAAGGTACTGCATCGCCTCATCACGGCTGTTGCGGCACATGTCACAACTGGGTTGCAACCCACGACACACCGCCGGACGTAAGGGCGAAAAGAACAGGCCACAACGCATACGCTCATCAAGATGAATACAGGGCGTATTAGCGGGTTTTCCCTGCGGCATGCCGGGGATCGGGCTGGAGATAGACGGTGCGGTACAGCAAGCACCACAATCAGAACGACATTCCATCAGTGACCTCCGGGGATTCCCCTCGCTAGTGCTGGCCGCAGAGCCTAACAGGCTGGCGGCCGCAAGGCTACTACTCTCTACTCGTGCTATCCGTGCCATTCGCGGTCGGTTTAGCATCGTTTTCATTTCTGCGGTGTTTATCCCTCAGGTAGTTTGTCTGGTGCCAAACAGCCACAAATCCCTCTTGCCTGAACCCATCCTGACGAGTAACGTGTCGCCACAAAAATTTCTCTTCTTTATTTAAGGTACATTTCATGGCAAGAGCGAATGAGATCAAACGCGGCATGGCCGTTAACTACAACGGTAAACTGCTGCTGGTAAAAGACATTGATATCCAAAGCCCCAGCGCCCGTGGTGCCAGCACACTGTACAAAATGCGTTTCGCTGACGTTCGCACCGGACTGAAAGTAGAAGAGCGCTTCAAAGGTGATGACATTCTGGACACCATCACCCTGACCCGTCGCTCTGTCACCTTCTCTTATATTGATGGCGACGAATACATCTTTATGGACGAGGAAGATTACACGCCGTATACCTTCAAAAAAGAGCAGATCGAAGACGAACTGCTGTTTATCCCGGAAGGCGGTATGCCAGGTATTCAGGTATTGACGATGGAGGGTCAGTTGCTGGCGCTGGAACTGCCGCAGACTGTCGATCTGGAAATTGTCGAAACCGCACCGGGCATCAAAGGGGCTTCAGCCAGCGCCCGCAACAAACCGGCCACACTGACTACTGGTCTGGTGATTCAGGTACCGGAATACCTGAGTGCAGGTGAAAAAATCCGTATTCACATCCCTGAGCGCCGCTATATGGGTCGTGCGGACTGAATGAGTTAGCCAAACCAAGCCCTTCCCCGCGTCTGACAG
The DNA here is from genome assembly GCF_009372235.1 of Dickeya oryzae. Taxonomy (GTDB): domain Bacteria; phylum Pseudomonadota; class Gammaproteobacteria; order Enterobacterales; family Enterobacteriaceae; genus Dickeya; species Dickeya oryzae. The sequence continues at coordinate 115,915 of NZ_SULL01000013.1, forward strand.
GCCATGTCAGACGCTTCCCGCACACGCAAGGAGACTCCTGTGTTGACGAAAGTAAACCTGATTACCGGCTTCCTCGGTAGCGGCAAAACCACCACCATCAGGCATCTGCTCTCTCATAAACCCGAAGGCGAAACCTGGGCGGTGCTGGTAAATGAGTTTGGTGAAATCGGTATCGATGGCGCGCTGTTAAGCGACACGGGCGCACTGCTCAAAGAGATCCCTGGCGGTTGCATGTGCTGTGTCAACGGCCTGCCGATGCAGGTCGGGCTCAACATGCTGTTGCAGAAAAAACCACATCGGTTACTGATTGAACCTACCGGCCTGGGTCACCCGAAGCAAATTCTGACACTGCTGACCTCTGAAGCCTACCAGTCATGGCTCCAGCTACAGGCCACCTTGTGTTTACTGGATCCACGCCAGCTCGGCGACAGCCGTTATACCGACAATGAAAACTTTCGCGATCAGCTTGCCGCTGCGGATGTCATCATCGCTAATAAAGAAGACACCTGGCAACAGAGCGACCGCGATGCGCTACAACACTGGCATCAACAGCAGGGCCAGGGGCGTCGACTGCTAACAGCGTCTCAGGGTCAGGTCGATACCGCCGCATTAGATCTACCGCGGGACAATCACACCGCACTGCCGGATGCCCGCCACCACCATCACGATGCACCGGCGAAAACCGGGCTGGCGGCACTCAAACTGACGGGTCATGAACGCTGGCGTCGTGCGCTGAATCAGGGCCAGGGGTATTACGCCTGCGGCTGGATTTTTGATGGCGAGACCCAATTCAACACCGCTCGCCTGCTCGACTGGGTGCGGTTGGCACCGGTAAGCCGTGTTAAAGGTGTGATGCGTATTGCGGAAGGTACGTTGGTGGTCAATCGTCAGGGATTCGACCTGCGCATTGAAACACAGCCAGCGTCACCGCCAGACAGCCGTATCGAAATCATTAATGACTCAGAAGCGGAATGGAACACGCTGCAAAAACAGCTGTTAGATTGCCGCGAGAGGTAAGCAGAGAGGTAAGCACAACCGGTAGCGCGTCGTGCCAACGTTAAGTGGGCCGACATGAAATGGCAGTAGGGATATCTGTCAGAACACCATACTCTCTTTTATTTCTCGTTCTGTACGCCTATCGCAGTGTTTTATCGGGCTGACGTGGGATATTTCATCACGAAATCATATAAACAAAAAAGACAAAAAAACTCGCAATCTGTTTTTCGTTAAGGTATGGTCGTCGAGGTCCAGGATTCATGGGCAGACATCCGGCCAGTTAAATAGATGTTGCAACACCAATAATAGTGTGCGGTGTTGCACAAATTAACAGACGAATAATTGTCCCATGAAAAGTAGTGCTTTAGTCTGACACTCGTTTTGTTTGGCATAGATAACAGTGTTTATAAACACAGCATAGCGATTTAATCGTTAAGGACATCAAGGGAACATAACAACAATGGTCAAATCTCAACCGACTCTGAGATATATCTGGCGGGTGTTACCTGCCGTGGCAGTAGCGATAGCGCTTTCTGCCTGTACCAGCAACAATGCAAATGTTAATAATCAAACTGATAGGCGTGTGGTTAACGGTGGTGACCCTTCACTACAAGCCTCTCAGGATGAATTCGAAGCGATGGTTCGCAACGTGGAAGTCAAATCCAAGTTGCTTGAACAATACGCCAGTTGGAAAGGCGTACGCTATCGTCTCGGGGGCGACAGCCGTAAAGGCATCGATTGCTCCAGTTTCGTTCAGCGCACTTTCCGCGAACAGTTTGGTATAGACTTGCCGCGCTCTAGCTATGAGCAACAAGACATCGGTGTTCAAATTCAGCGCAGTAAGCTGCGTCCCGGTGATTTGGTTGTATTTCATGCGGGCTCAACCGGCCGTCACATGGGTATCTACCTTGGTAACCAGCAGTTCGTTCATGCTTCCACCAGTATTGGTGTGACGATATCCAGCATGGATGACAGCTACTGGAAGCCTCGCTACCGTGAAGCTCGCCGGGTACTGGCACAAGCGTCACACAGCTGATTTACTTTTCCTTTGATGTCGTCCAGACAACCAGAAAACGCCGCCTGCCAAACAGCGGCGTTTTTTTTATTACCTGTCTGTTGCCTCCCGATCATCATCCGGGTTGATTAACAGTAGGTTCGACGTGTTATTTCGTGGTAAAACAGAACGCCATAGCGTCCGGCATCGCGATTGCCAGGAATTTCAGGCTTTTTCTCCGTTTGGTCTACTTTCATACGGAAGAAACATGAGGTTATCAGGAGTCAGCCCTTTCGATGTTTACACGTGCGATTATCGTCGCCTTACTGTCCACCTGCACCTGGCTGGCCTATGCCGCTCCCACGACATTGCAGACCTACGCGTTCGCCACCCTGGGCGAGCCTAAGTACTCACAGGGGTTCACCCACTACGATTATACCAACCCGGCGGCCCCCAAAGGCGGCAATGTAACGTACAGCGCGCTGGGTACCTTCGATAATTTTAACCGTTTTGCGTTGCGTGGCCTGGCTGCGGCTCGTACTGAAAGCCTTTACGATTCGCTCTACGTCAGTTCGGAAGACGAGCCGGGCAGTTATTACCCGCTGATTGCGCTTAACGCCCGCTATGCCAGCGACTACAGCTGGATAGAAATAGACATGAACCCGGCCGCCCGTTTTCATGACGGCTCGCCGATTACCGCCTCTGATGTGGCATTCACGTTCACGATGTTTATGACGCAGGGTGTGCCGCAGTTTCGTCTTTACTACAAAGGTGCCGAAGCCAGTGTGATTAACCCACACCGGGTGCGTTTTACCTTCCCAGAGCCTGACAAAGAGAAAATGCTGGGGATGCTAACGCTACCGGTTATGCCGGAAAAATTCTGGCGCGATCACAAACTCAGCGACCCATTAAGCACCCCACCGTTAGCCAGTGGTCCTTATCGCATCACCGATTACCGCATGGGGCAATACGTGATTTATTCACGCGTAACCGACTACTGGGCTTCTGACCTGCCGGTCAACCGGGGTCGCTACAACTTTAACCAGCTGCGTTACGACTACTACCTGGATGACAGCGTCGCGTTGGAAGCCTTCAAGGCGGGTGCCTTCGATCTACGCATCGAAGGCTCACCGAAGCACTGGGCAACCCAGTACGAAGGCGGTAACTTCGCACGGGGTTATATTCTGAAGAAAGATGAAACTAATCAGGCGGCGCAAGATACCCGCTGGCTGGTGTTTAACATCCAACGCCCACAGTTTAGCGATCGCCGGGTACGTCAGGCACTGGCCCTCGCCTTTGACTTTAACTGGATGAACAAGGCTCTGTTTTTTAGTAGCTACCAACGCCCTTACAGCTTTTTCCAGAACACCGAGTACGCCGCGCAGGGCATGCCATCCGCTGCCGAGCTGGCCTGGCTGACACCGCTGAAAGACCGTCTTCCCGCCGAGGTTTTCGGCCCGGCATACCGCCCGGAGGAATCCGATGGCAGTGGCTATGATCGCGCGGGTCTGCTCAAGGCATTACACCTGTTGCAGCAAGCGGGTTGGGAATTGAAAAATCAGGTGCTGGTCAATAAGAACACCGGCCAGCCTTTTCGTTTCGAATTATTGCTACCGAGTGCCTCAAACGCTATCTATGTGTTGCCGTTCCAACATAATCTGGCTCGGCTCGGCATCCGTATGGAAGTACGCAGCGTCGACAGCCCACAATTCAATAATCGGTTTCGCAAGCGCGACTTCGACATGATCCCGAAACTGTATCCGGCGATGCCCTACCCCAGCTCCGATCTGGCGATCAGTTGGAGCTCCGCCTACATCAACTCTTCCTACAATTCGCCGGGTGTACAAGATACGGCTATCGATCAGTTGATTGATAACATTGTCAGTCATCAAGGTGATAAAGCCGCGCTGCTGTCATTGGGCCCGGCGTTGGACCGGGTACTCACCTGGAATCAGTTTGCTATCCCGATGTGGTATTCCAACCACGACCGTTTCGCCTACTGGAACAAATTCGCCATGCCGGCAACCCGCCCGGCCTATTCGCTGGGTATCGACAGTTGGTGGTATGACGCCAGTAAAGCCGCCACCCTGCCGGCAGCGCGTCGATAAGGAGCCGATGTGGGAACTTACCTGTTACGCCGATTACTGCTGGTGATCCCCACGCTGTGGGCCATCATCACCATCAACTTTTTTATTGTGCAAATCGCGCCGGGCGGCCCGGTTGATCAGGCCATTGCGTCCATTGAAATGGGTCAGGGCACGGGTTTTAGCATGGGTAGCAGCGACGGCGGTGGGCTGGCTCGTGGCCCGGGGGGCAAACCCTCGGTGGAAAACACCTATCGGGGTGCCCGTGGTCTGGACCCGGAAGTGATCGCTGAAATCACCAAACGCTATGGGTTTGATAAACCGCTGCATGAACGTTACCTCAAACTGTTGTGGGATTATGTCCGTTTTGACTTCGGCAACAGCCTGTTTCGCGGTTCGTCCGTAATTGCATTGATTAAAGAGAGCATGCCGGTTTCGATATCCCTTGGGTTATGGAGCACGCTGATTATCTATCTGGTATCGATTCCTCTGGGTATTAACAAGGCGGTGCGTAATGGCTCGGCGTTTGACGTCTGGAGTAGTACGCTGATTATTATCGGTTACGCCATTCCCGCGTTTCTGTTCGCTATTTTGCTGATTGTCGTGTTTGCGGGTGGCAGTTATCTCGACTGGTTCCCGCTACGCGGTCTGGTATCCCCGCATTTTGATAGCCTCTCCGCGTTCGACAAGGTCATCGATTACCTGTGGCACATTACGTTACCGGTGCTGGCGACCGTGATCGGCGGCTTCGCTACGCTGACCATGCTAACCAAGAACTCATTTCTGGACGAAATCCGCAAACAGTACGTGATCACCGCACGCGCCAAAGGCCTGGAAGAGAAACAGATCCTCTACCGTCACGTATTTCGTAACGCCATGCTGCTGGTCATAGCCGGTTTTCCCGCCACGTTCATCAGCATGTTCTTTACCGGTTCCCTGCTGATCGAGGTGATGTTTTCCCTTAATGGCCTCGGTCTATTGGGGTACGACGCCACCTTGCAGCGCGATTACCCGGTGATGTTCGGCACCTTGTACATTTTTACTCTCATCGGCCTGTTGCTGAATATTCTCAGCGACATGACCTATACGCTGGTTGACCCGCGTATCGACTTCGAGGAGCGCCAATGAGTCGTCTAAGCCCGATTAATCAGGCGCGCTGGGCGCGTTTTCGCGCTAATCGCCGTGGTTACTGGTCGTTATGGGTTTTTCTGGTGCTGTTTTTGGTGACGCTCTGTTCGGAGTTAATCGCTAACGATAAGCCGTTATTGGTGCATTACAACGGACAGTGGTACACGCCGTTTATCGTGGATTACAGTGAAACCACGTTCGGTGGCCAACTGGCGACAGCGGCCGATTACCGCGACCCTTGGTTGGCGAAGCGACTGGAACAAGGCGGTTGGGTGGTGTGGCCACCGATTCACTATCATTACGACACCATCAATTATGCTACCCAGCATGCGTTCCCCTCGCCGCCCTCGGGCCAGAATTGGCTCGGTACGGACAGTCAGGGGCGTGATGTGCTGTCGCAGATCCTGTATGGCTTTCGTATTTCCATTCTGTTTGGGCTGGCGTTGACGCTGCTGTCCAGCCTGATTGGCATCGTGGTCGGTGCCTGCCAGGGGTATTACGGCGGGCGTATCGACTTGTGGGGGCAGCGCGTTATCGAGGTCTGGTCCGGTATGCCGACGCTATTCCTGATTATCCTGCTCTCCAGCGTGATTCAGCCAAACTTCTGGTGGCTGCTGGGCATCACGGTGCTGTTTGGCTGGATGGCGCTGGTCGGTGTGGTGCGAGCAGAATTTCTGCGCACCCGCAATTTCGACTATATCCGCGCCGCACAGGCCATGGGCGTTAGCGATCGCTCCATTATGTTCCGCTGCATGCTGCCCAACGCGATGGTCGCTACCCTCACCTACCTGCCGTTTATTTTGTGTGGTTCTATCACCACCCTGACCTCACTCGATTTTCTGGGGTTCGGTTTACCGATGGGCTCGGCGTCACTCGGCGGTTTATTGCTGGAAGGGAAAAACAACCTACAGGCACCGTGGCTTGGCATCACCGTCTTCATCGTGCTGGCGGTAGTGCTGTCACTGCTTATTTTTATCGGCGAAGCCGTTCGCGACGCCTTTGACCCGAGCAAGGCGCATTGATATGTCCGAACAACCTTTACTTGACATTCGTGACCTGAGTATCGCGTTTCGCAGCGGCGATCAGCAACGGTGTGTGGTCGAAAATGTCTCACTGAGTATTGCTGCCGGAGAAACGCTGGCGCTGGTGGGGGAATCCGGCTCCGGCAAAAGCATCACCGCGTTATCGGTGTTGCGCCTGTTACCGTCGCCGCCTGTGGTCTACCCTCAGGGCGATATTCTGTTTGCCGGTGAATCGTTGCTACACGCCAGTGAACAGCAACTGCGCCAGGTACGCGGTAACCAGATTGCCATGATCTTTCAGGAACCGATGGTGTCGCTTAACCCGCTACACACCATTGAAAAACAGCTGGCGGAGGTGCTCTCACTGCACCGGGGCATGCGTCGTGACGCCGCCCGTGACGAAATCATCCGTTGTCTTGAACGTGTTGGCATTCGCCAGGCGGCGCGACGGCTGGCAGATTTCCCTCACCAGCTTTCCGGTGGTGAGCGCCAGCGGGTGATGATTGCCATGGCATTACTGACACAACCCCGCCTGTTGATTGCGGATGAACCGACCACTGCGCTGGATGTCACCGTACAGGCGCAAATTCTGGACCTGCTCAATGAACTCAAGCAGGAACTGAACATGAGCCTGCTGTTTATTACCCACAACCTGAATATTGTGCGTCGGCTGGCTGACCGGGTTGCTGTCATGCAGGCAGGGCGCTGCGTCGAGCAGAACCGAACTCCTGCGCTGTTCAGTACGCCACAACATCCTTATACCCGACAATTGCTGGATGCCGAGCCAACCGGGGAAGCCTTACCGCTCACCTCAGATACGTCGGCCTTGCTGGATGTCCGGGGGCTGGGTGTCAACTTCCCTATCAGACGCGGTTTGCTACGCCGCACGGTGGGGGAAAAGTCGGTACTACAGGCGCTTAGCTTCTGTCTGCGCCGTGGCGAAAGCCTCGGGCTGGTGGGTGAGTCGGGGTCAGGGAAAAGCACGACCGGGCTGGCATTGCTGCGGTTACTGCGCAGTCAGGGCGAGATCTGGTTTGATGGCCAGCCGTTGCATCAATTTAACCGCAAGCAAATGCTGCCGTTTCGTCGCCGCATTCAGGTCGTTTTTCAGGATCCCAACGGCTCATTGAACCCTCGGTTGAATGTGGAGCAAATTATCGCGGAAGGGTTGCGGGTCCATCACCGACTGAGCGCGACAGAACAGACGCAGCGGGTTATTCAGGCCATGCAGGAAGTCGGGTTGGATCCGGATAGCCGTCACCGCTACCCATCAGAGTTTTCCGGCGGTCAGCGTCAGCGTATTGCTATCGCCCGGGCCTTGATACTGCAACCGGAATTGCTGATTCTCGACGAGCCGACCTCATCGCTCGATCGCACGGTTCAGGCACAGATTCTGGCGCTGCTGAAAACCCTGCAACAGACCCACCAACTCGCTTACCTGTTCATCAGCCATGACTTGCACGTCGTACGCGCACTTTGCCATCAGGTCATCGTGCTGCGTCATGGTGAGGTGGTCGAGCAAGGCGACTGCCGACAAATCTTTGAACATCCGCAGCAGGATTACACCCGAGCGCTATTACAGCTGTCAGCCTGACAACGATTCAGAAGTACAGGTCAGACGGGCATGAAAACAGAAATCAGGCAGCATCGATACCGATGCTGCAAGTTCAGAACGGGTATTGTGCGCAGACCGATTCGGCGATCGCCACACCCACATCTTTCAAACGACACATCGCCGCACTCTCGTCCTGACGATACAAAAACAGGCAGGGCTCACCTTCCCACTCCACCACGGCACATTGCAGTTGGATCTCATCCAACGACTGGTTGAGATGCCGCATGATCTGACGGGCTTCGTCGCCGTCATGGCTGAGCAGTTTAAAACCAATCAGATAACTGTCGTCATCCAGACCGCAAAGCGGAATCGGTTCAACTTTGACACCAGTAAAACCCGATGACCATCGATAACTTTGCGGCAAGCGATGGACTACCGAAAGTTGGAGAGTATTCACAGCGTCTTCCTCAGCTAAGCAGCCATAAATTCACAAAATTATAACATAAACTCATAGGTTTTTTTGCCAGACATCTTTCTTTTACCACGATTTAGATACAAAAAATCAACATATCTTCATAATGAGGCCAACCCAGACGCATAGCGCTCAATGTGGTCACTGGTCAAAACGTTAACAAGATCACGTTCCTGATCGATTTTGCGCTATATGTAACCTTTTATTCCCAATATCTCAACCCATTTCTTCTAGTTGTTCACTTTTGGTTCAAAATTTTCACAATTCAGGAACGACAGGCGGGTGAACTGCCGGCCATGCGCTGGCAGTCTTATCAGAAAAAAGACAGAAAGGTGGCATTAACGCCGACTGGCGTACAGAAATAAACCGAGGGCAGCAACAGAGCACACGGCCATGGCGCTCACCATCGGCCAAGCGCTTTGAGCGGTTGCCAGTGACAACACCGTACCCATCAGCGACCCCAGCCCGAAACGCAGCGTCCCGGCCAGTGACGACGCCGTACCGGCCATGTGCGGGAAGTCATCGAGGATCACCGCCATGGCGTTAGACGCCACGGTAGCAACACAGCCCACGAACACCGACACGCCCAGTACCAACGGGAAAAAACCCAGATGGAAACTGCAAACCGCTACCAGCCATATTCCCATCACAAACTGGATGATCAACCCCAGCCGGAACATGAACATCGCCCCCATGCGCGACACGATACGGCTGTTGAGCAATGTCATCAGAAACAGGAACACGATATTCAGCGCAAAGTAGTAGCCAAAATGTTGAGGTGACACCCCGTTCAGGTCGATGTAGACAAACGGCCCGGCACTGAGAAAAGCGAACATGCCGGAAAACGACAACCCACTGGCGAACATATAGCTGAAAACGCGACGATGGCGAACCAACTGGAAAAAATTCATCAGCGTGGTACGCAGGCGAAAACGCTGCCGCCGCTCTACCGGCAAAGTTTCATGCACACATAACCATACCAGGACTGTCGCCACCAGCGAGGCCACCGCAATCGTCCAGAAAATGGCATGCCAGCTCAGCCAGAATAGCAACGCGCCGCCGATAATCGGTGCCAGCAGTGGCGCGACCGTCATGACCAGAATCACAAATGACATCATGCGCGAAAATTCATCTTTCGAGAATCGGTCACGCAGCAACGCGTTGATCACCACACTGGCCGAAGCAGCGGACAAACCGTGCAGAAAACGCATATGAATCAGTTGTTCGACCGTTTGCGACAGTGCGCAAGCCGCGGCAGCCAACGTAAAAATCAGTACGCCACCCAGAAGCACCGGTTTACGACCGATGCTGTCCGACATCGGGCCGTAAAACACCTGCCCTATCGCAAAGCCGAGCACATACGAACTGAGGGTCATCTGCACCCGGCCGGGATCAACAGAAAATTCTTTTGCAATCACGGGCAAGGCAGGCAGATACATATCGATGGCGATAGGCATCAGCATCGATATCAACCCCAGGATAAAAATCAGACCGACGCGCGAAGATGAGGGTGGCTGCACGACAAACATTTCTCCAGACAGAAGAACAGTTCCCGCCGCCACAGCAGCGGGGCAAAAACGTCAGGCCTGATCACACACATCAAGCCTGATGAGGACAGACCAACGATAACGCGTTGGTTACTGCCCGAAACTGTCGACTTCTTCCTGTGTCAACGGCCGGTATTCACCCGGCTCCAGCGTGTCATCCAATGTAATGGCACCAATACGTTCACGATGCAGCGCCACCACGTGATTGCCGACCGCCGCAAACATACGTTTCACCTGATGGTAACGCCCTTCACTGATAGTCAGACGGACCTGATGTTCAGACAGGGCCTCCAGGGTGGCCGGTCGGGTCAGGTTCTTCTCATTATGCAGTTGAACACCTGCCTGAAATTTTTCCGCCGTATCTGCCGCCAGTGGCTGCTCCAGCGTCACCAGATAGGTTTTTTCACAATGATGCTTTGGCGAGGTAATGCGGTGTGACCACTGTCCATCATCGGTCAACAGCACTAAACCGCTGGTGTCGATATCCAGCCGCCCGGCAGCATGCAACTTGTGCGCGACGGGTTCGTCAATGAAATACAAAATCGTCGGGTGGTCAGGATCGTCGGTTGAGCACACATAACCCTGCGGTTTATTGAGCATGAAATACCGCGGCCCATTCTGCTGCTCGAGCACATTGCCGTCGAACGCCACTTCATGCTCTGGCAACAGTTTGAATGCCCCGCTTTTTACTACCTCACCGTTTACTGTCACACGCTGTGCACGCAGTTCGCGTGCTATCAGAGAACGGCTGATTCCCAACTGCTGGGAAAGAAATTTATCCAATCGCATTAATGAATGACTGCCTATGGTGATCACGAATTGCCGGTCAGGTGCGGACGTAACGTCACCTGACAGGAATAAGGCGTTGTCCTTCACACCGAATATCCTCTTTCAGAAAAGATATTGATGTAGACCGCCTCCCTGTATCGTTTTAAAAAGCATAATAAAAGCAACTTTACCACGTTGCCATCCTGCCGCTATCGGCCGGCACTGCATGTAAAGTCTATAGCGATGCTTCGCCGTCATACGGCGATAAATCGTCCGATAATTATCAGGAGACCTATTATGTCATCGATTCACGGTCATGAAGTATTACATATGATGGTGACCGCCAACAGATCCTTTACCACTGATGAACTGATTGCCGCCATCGAGGCACGCTTTGGCCACGATGCCCGCTTTCATACCTGCTCTGCCAGCGACATGACCGCCGCCGGGCTGGTGCAATTTCTGGCTGACAAAGGCAAATTCATTGCGCAAGATAACGGCTTTACGACCCACGAAAGCAAAATCTGCCGCCACTGATGTCATTTACACTGCGCCCGTACCAGCAAGAAGCGGTTGACGCTACCCTTGCCTATTTTCGCCAGCACACCGCTCCGGCGGTGATCGTCTTACCCACCGGCGCAGGCAAAAGCCTGGTGATTGCCGAATTGGCGCGGCTGGCGCGCGGGCGGGTATTGGTACTGGCGCACGTCAAAGAACTGGTTGAGCAGAATCACGCGAAATATTGCGCATTAGGTTTACCGGCGGACATTTTCGCCGCCGGGCTCAACCAGCGTGATAGCACGGGCAAAGTGGTTTTTGGCAGTGTGCAGTCGGTCGCACGCCATCCTGACAAATTCGACGATGCGTTTTCGCTGCTGATTATCGATGAGTGTCACCGCATTAGCGACGATGAAAACAGTCAGTATCAGCAAATTATTCAGCACTTACAGCGGGCAAATCCCCGGTTACGGCTACTGGGGTTAACGGCAACGCCTTATCGCCTGGGGCGGGGGTGGATCTATCAGTACCATTACCACGGCATGATCCGTGGCGACGAGAGCTGCTTGTTCCGCGACTGTATCTACGAATTGCCGCTGCGTTACATGATCCGCCATGGTTTTCTGGTGCCGCCGGAGCGGCTCGATATGCCAGTGGTGCAGTACGATTTCAGCCAGTTGGCCGCCCGCAGTCATGGCTTGTTCAGCGAGGTGGACTTAAACCGGGAATTAAAACGTCAGCAGCGGGTCACGCCACAGATAGTCCGGCAAATTATCGAGTACACAACAGATCGGCGCGGCGTGATGATTTTCGCTGCCACAGTGGAGCATGCCCGGGAAATCGAAGGATTGTTACCGCCCGGCGAAGCAGCGCTTATCAGCGGAGAAACCCCTACCCCACAGCGTGACGCGCTCATCAGCGCCTTCAAACAGCAGCAGTTGCGCTATCTGGTGAACGTGTCGGTATTGACGACCGGTTTTGATGCACCGCATGTCGACGCTATCGCGATTCTACGCCCGACGGAATCCGTCAGCCTCTATCAGCAAATCATCGGGCGTGGCTTGCGCCTGTTTCCTGGGAAAACCGACTGTCTGATACTCGATTATGCCGGTAATCCCTTTGACCTCTACACGCCAGAGGTCGGCAACAGCAAACCGCACAGCGACAGCCAACCCGTGCAGGTATTCTGCCCGCAATGCGGTTTCGCCAACCTGTTCTGGGGTAAATGCACCGATGACGGCAGCGTAATAGAGCATTACGGCCGCCGCTGTCAGGGCTGGCAGGATGACGAGCACGGCAAACGACAACAGTGCGACTACCGTTTTCGCTTCAAGAGCTGCCCGCATTGCGGCGCGGAAAACGATATCGCCGCCCGACGCTGCCAGACCTGCGATGCGCTGTTGGTTGACCCGGATGACATGCTAAAAGCCGCGTTGAAGCTCAAAGATGCGCTGGTGCTACGCTGTAGCGGGATGCAACTGCAACACGGTACCGATGCTAAAGGCGAATGGCTGCGTATCACCTATCACGACGAAGACGGTGCCGATGTCAGCGAGCGCTTTCGCCTGCATACATCAGCCCAGCGTAACGCATTTAACCATGTGTTTCTGCGGGTGCATCAGCGGGCACCCGGCGTCCCGTTCCATTGGCAACGCGCCGACGACGTGGTGGCTCAGCAGGCGTTACTGCGGGCACCGGACTTCGTGGTGGCGCGCCTGCAGGGAAAATACTGGCAGGTGCGGGAAAAAATCTTCGATTATCAGGGCCGCTATCGCCGGGCAAACGAACTGCGCGGCTAGCCTTAGGCGGTTTTATTTGCCCGCACGGCCATATTCCGCTAGAATCTCGCCCGCTTTTATTTCGAATATCAACATATACCCAAAATAATTCGAGTTGCAGGACAACACGCTGGCGTGTTGAACAACGCAACGCGTTGGCCCTTTAGGGCAAGGCTCATTAGAGCCTTGTAATGCGGCAAGAGAGTGAATCCCGATGAGCTTACTCAGGTAAGTGATTCGGGTGAACGAGCGCAGCCAACACACCTGCAACTTGAAGTATGACGGGTATAGTTATTTGAACAAAGCGGATTATCCTGCCTGTTGCTGGGTCGCCTGTAACAGGGTCATTTTATTAAGTAGAGAACGCAATGATTACTATCAACGCAGAAGTACGTAAAGAGCAGGGTAAGGGTGCGAGCCGCCGCCTGCGCACTACCGGTAAATTCCCCGCTATCGTTTACGGTGGTAGCGAAGCACCGGTTTCCATCGAACTGGACCACGATATCGTTAAAAACCTGGAAGATCGTAACAGCGAAGGCCTGTACGGTGAAATCGTCCTGGTTATCGATGGCAAAGAAACCAAAGTAAAAATCCAGGCTGTTCAGCGTCACGTGTTCAAGCCGAAACTGACTCACATCGATTTCGTTCGCGTGTAATTACACGACAACGTTTCGACGAGCCAGCAAAAACGCCGCACAACTGTGCGGCGTTTTTGTTTGTGTCTGCTGCCACGACTTATCCCCGCCATGTTTCTGTCTGTCATGTTTCTGTCTGCCATGTTGCTCTCTGCCATCCCCACACAATCACCGGCCCCAGATAAAAAAACGCCACCGCGGGTGGCGATGGCGTTAGCTACATGCAAGCGTGTGATTATCAGGCGTGGCTGCCGTGAGCAACCAGTGGGATGTCCTGCTCACGCGGTGCTTTCGGCGGCTGGATAAACAGGGTAATCACCAGTGAAACCACCGACAGCAGCGCAATAGCGATAAAGGTGCTGTGGAACCCGCCCAGTGCAGCAGCGATAAAGGAACCGGCCAACGGGCCTAAGCCAAACCCCTGATAAATCAGCCCATAGTTTTTACTGTGGTGCTTGAGGCCGAAGAAATCAGCCACAATCGCCGGGTAGACCGTGATATTTCCGCCGAAGCAGAAGGCTACCGCCCCGGTGCACAGGAAGAACGTCATCGCATTGAGCTTCAGGAACGCCATCACTGTGACCGCCAGTGCAGTGACCAGCAGCGTGAAGTTCAGCACCCGCAAGCGACCGACTTTATCAGACAGATACCCCAGGATCAGGCGACCGGCGGTGTTGCAAATGGCAATCGCTGATACGGCGCTGGCAGCCGTGACCACATCCAGTCCAGCCATTTTGACGCCGATATCCTTCACGATACCGATCAGGTACAACCCACTCATGCAGGAGGTGAAGAACACCACAAACAGCAACCAGGCTTCTTTGCGACGCAGCATTTCACTGACCGTGAAGTTAACGTTGCCGCCCTGAGCTGCCGTCTGGACCGGCTGAACCGGTGCGTCTTTCAGCAGCATCGCGCCGCTGGTGATCATCACTAACGCCATTGCTCCCCACCAGAAAAACGTCTGGGACACACCAACGTGCATCAGCAGCGCGCTATTGACGTATTTAAACACCAGACTCCCGGTGCCATACGCGCCGACGGACACCCCGGCAATCACACCTTTGCGATTCGGGAACCACTTGATCAGATTGGATAACGTGGTGATGTATGCCGTACCGTCGGCAAACCCGACCACGAGCCCGACCAGTAACCACAGCATCGGCAGTGATGACACCATGGATGTCGCCATCAACGCTACACCGAGCACCAGACCGGCAATCAATGTCAGCTTGCGGATACCGATACGCTCCTGAATGCGGCCAGCAAATAAAGTGGCGAAAGCCAGGAAAAAACTGGTAAGGGAAAACGTGGTGGCAACCGAACTGAGCGGCCAGTGAAATTTATCCACCAGCGGTTGGTTGTAAAGACTCCAGGTATAGATGGTTCCCAGCCCCATTTGAGCCAGGATGGTTCCGGCAACAATAACGCCGCGATTTACTGGTTTTCCGTTCATAACGGTAGCCTCGATTTTTCTGGTGTTAAGACAATGCGGGCAAAACGGCCTGCGAATGGCACCAGTATAAGGAGGGGTCACCACCACGGAGTAAAGAACGGCATGAACGGCATGAATCAGGGAATGAAATGCATCCAGAGCGGTATTAATGACAGTAAATCTATCTTCTCATGTCTGACGTCTGACCTCCTAACCACTACAGACGCATCAGTTGACGGAATTCCCGCACTTTACTGCGGCTCACCGGCACCTGAAAATCCAGATCGCTCAGTTTGAGGATATAGGTATTGTTGAACCAGGGTTCTATCTCACGGATCTTGCTCAAATTTACGCAATACGAACGGTGGCAGCGAAAGAAGTAGGCCTCCGGCAAGCGGCTGCAAAACTCGGTAATGTTCATCGACATGACGAACTCATCACGCCGGGTGTACACAAAGGTCAGTTTTTCGTGGGATTCGGCGTAATAGATATCGTGGATGTTGGTGACGATAATCCGCTTATCTTTGACCAGGTTGATGGTCATCGGTGCCGGACGGGTGCTGTCGCTGCTGGGATGCGCAGGTAATTGCTGTTGCTGCCACGCCGCTTCAAGTTTTTGCAGCATGCCAACTATGCGGGTTTCATGATAGGGCTTGAGAATATAATCGAACGCTTCCAGCTCAAACGCCTCTACCGCATGATTCTTATAAGCGGTAATGAAGACAATCAGCGGTTTATGCGCAAACTGGCTGATGTTTTTCGCCAGCATCACCCCATCCAGCGAAGGGATGTTGATATCAAGGAAGATGACATCCACTCGATTATCCTGCAGGTACTTCAGCACATCGAGACCATCATCAAACACCGCATCCACGTCTATCTGGCTGTGTTGTTTGATAAGCCAGCTCAACTCCTGCTGTGCCAGAAATTCATCTTCGACAATGATCGCCTTCACGTTATTCTCCTGTCACCGACCCTGCTCTGAGGGAAACGCCACCGCGTTATCCACACGCTCAGTGTTGTCACGGGTAATAAAAAATTCGATTTCCGTCCCAGGGTTGAGGCGACTAATATGCAGCCCTTCCCCATACAGCAGTCTGATCCGATGATGTACATTGAGCAGACCAATCTTATTACCCGGTAATTCATTGCGCTCCACGCGGGCAATCACCTCATCGCTGATGCCAATACCGGTATCACGCACCGCCACCCGGATGCGGCCCCCCTGCTCCCGGATACTCAACGTCACCACCCCTTTGCCTTTGCAAGAGCGGATACCGTGAACAATCGCATTTTCAACCAACGGTTGAATCAGCAGACCGGGAATCAGACAACTGACGTCCTCATCAATCTCGTAAATCACCGTCAGCTTATCGCCAAAGCGTGCCTGCTCAATGGCGATGTAATCTTTTATCTGATAAAGCTCGCTTTTTATATCAATCAGTTCCTCGTCATTGCGCTCCAGGTTGTAGCGCAGATAACGCGATAAATTGATAATAAGCTGGCGCGCGGTATCCGGGTTGAGCCGGATAGACGTGGAAATGGCATTCAGCGCGTTAAACAAGAAATGTGGATTGATCTTGCTTTGCAGCGCCCGCAGTTCCGCACGGTTTGCCATATCACGCAGTTGCTCAGCGCGTGACACCTCAAGCTGGGTGGAGATGATTTGCGACAACCCGACAGCCATCTCTTTGAGCGACCAGGTGATACGGTGCGCCCGCTGGTAATAGATTTTTAGCGTACCGGTCACTTCGCCTTTTTCCCACAACGGGATGACGATCATCGAATGGATTTCCGGCGTGCGGTAGGCCTCATCATTATTTTTGATGATAATCTTTCCGCTCTTGAGCGCCAGTTGCGTCGTCGGGCTCAGGTCGCGATCGCCGCTGTGGTAGTTCTCTTCCCCTACCCCCACGTAGGCCAGCACCTGAGAGGTGTTAGTGATCGCCACCGCGTCGGCATCGATATCGCGACGGATAATATCGCAGATCGTACTGAGCGACTGGCTATTGATATGGCGAAACAACGGCAGCGTTTTATTGGCGATATCCAGCGCCAGCTTGGCCTGCCGCGCAGCAACCGCCTCTTTTTCCCCTTCCACGCTACGCACCAGCAGCACGATCAACCCGATGCTGACCGCCCCCAGAATCATCGGAATTGCGATATGCGCGACAATGTCCAGCCCCAGCGAAAACGGCCGGGCCCACAGTACAACCAACAACATGGTCAGTGACTCGCACAACATGCCGCCGACAATGCCCACACTCCAGTGGCGATCACGCGGGATGCGGTGGTGAATCCAGGCAGACATAAACCCGGCGACAATGCTGGTAATAAGGCAAGGGACCGAGGTAATACCGTGCATATCGATCAGGTAACGATGCACCCCGGCGATCACCCCCGTGGTAATGCCCACCCACGGCCCAAACAGGATACCGCCGGACATCACCGCGACCACCCGCACATTGACCAGTGACCCTTCCACGTTGATGCCGGACCAGGTACTGAACAACGCAAACAGCGAAAAGATGGCAGTAACCACCGCCAGGTCAAAGCGTGAATGCTCATCCTGCTGAAGCAGCTGACGGAAATGTCGTGTTCGGGTCAGGAAAAACAGGCAAATAAGCATCAGCGCCGCACGGTCATAAACCGCCAGCACCATGTCAAAGATAGAACGCACGGGAATCTCACCACCTATACAGCCGAATATCCATCATAAAACAAGGGGCAAGCACTGCCAAACCCGTTTGCAGTCAGAGACTATTTCTGCCTGAACTATTGCTGTATGAATTGTTGTATGAATAGTGCGCTACGTGAATTGAATACAGCAATAAAACACTGCGTGATAGCGCGGGGCCTGCGTCGAGGCCCCCATCACAGGAGGCCTCGACGCAGGCGAAGGAAAGGGGAAAATCAGCGATCGCCACCGCCGAACCGACGCTGCAACTGGTCGCGCAGATTAGGTGGCGTGCCTTTGATGGTCAACGTATCCGTAGCCGGATCCCAGAAAATACGTTCGCCTAACAGCAGCGCATCGAAATTAATGCTAAGCCCGCCACCACTACCGGCAAATTTGGTCAACTGGCGCAACGTGCTGCGATCGGCCGGGAAGCTCTCTTCCAGCTCATACCCTTGCTCGGCGGTAAACGCCTGGAAGGTTTTCTCGCCCAGTGGCGGCAGTTCATTTGACAGCGCCTCCAGTTCGATTTCCTCCCCGGCCTGCAACTGTTCATTGCAGTAGCTGTATACCTGCTGACGGTATTGCTGACGCTCGTTTTTATCCAGTTGTGCATCAGTGCAGTAATCATCTACTGCCTTCAGCAGGCCTTTATTTTGCGCCTTGGTATCCAGCCCTTCAGCAGCAGCCAGGAAATCCATAAAGAAATCAGACACCTTACGGCCAACGCGACCTTTAAGAAACGTCAGGTAACGGGTGGATTCCGGGCTGGTTTCCCATTCGGTCAGATCGATGCGCGCCACGATATCCGCATGGTGGATATCCAAATAGTGGGTACTGCTGATATCCAACTGTTCATTGACCCGCAGGCTATTGCAGCTGTTCAGCACCGCAATCAGCAGGTACTCAACGGCCAGATAACGGTACTGACAAAACAGCACCACGCCACCTTCCGCGAAGGGGTATTTCGCCAGTTCATCACGTAACCGGCCCGTCGCCGCACGCGAGAAAGCCAGAAAGTCATCATCGCCTTTACGGCAGGAGCGCAATGCCGCCGCCAGTTCGCTCTCTTCGTTAAACAGGCCGTACGCCTTGCTTTTAGCGCTGTAGACGCGATGCAGCTCCGCCATCATATCGCTGACCGCGCCGTTCACGGTCAGCAACGAATCGCGCAACACCATATCCAGCGACTGCTCGTCACGTTTGACCAACTGGTGCAGGGCAATCTGGTCGATATCCAGACTCATGGTAAACTCTCCTTCTAGTAAGGCGCGTATTCAAGCACCTGGTGTTCCAGCATGCAACTCAAAAGCACCGCGATTCTGACGGTCGGCATTGATAAAAGTGCGGAAAACCACGCCCCTATACGGTAATATATTTGCCTTTCACCACCAGAGATACACGATTTTATGCCGCAATCATCCCGTTATAGTGACGAACAAATCGAACAATTGCTGACTGATCTGGTCAATGTACTGGAAAAGCACCACACTCCGACCGATCTTGCACTGATGGTGCTCGGCAACATGGTCACCAATCTGCTCAATACCAGCATCGCGAATCCGAAACAGCGTGAAGCGTTGGCGGGTTCTTTTGCCGACGCGTTGCAGGCGTCTATAAAAACTAACGACATCCATTGATACCGGCCCGTTTATGGTAACCAACCGTCCGCGCTACCGTGAAAAAGTCTCCCAGATGATAAGCTGGGGGCACTGGTTCGCCCTGTTCAATATTCTACTCGCACTGGGGCTGGGTAGCCGTTATCTGTTCGTTGCCGACTGGCCATCGTCACTGCCTGGCCGGCTGTATTCGTTGGTGAGCTGGCTGGGGCACTTCAGCTTTATCGGTTTTTCCACCTATCTGCTGATCATTTTCCCGCTGACATTTATTGTGATGTCGCAGCGATTGCTGCGCTTCCTGTCGGCGGCACTCGCCACCGCTGGTCAAACGCTGTTGATTGTTGATGCGGCCGTATTCAGCCGTTTCCATCTCCACCTGAATATGACGGTCTGGGATTTGGTGACGAACCCGGACCAAAGCGAAATGGTGCGTGACTGGCAGCTACTGTTCATCAGTGTGCCGGTTATCTTCATGGTGGAGATGTTATTCGGCACCTGGTGCTGGCAAAAGCTGCGCAGCCTTAACCGGCGCCATTTCGCCAGACCCATGGCGGCCGCCTTCATCGTGGCATTCTGCCTGTCTCACCTGATGTACATCTGGGCAGACGCCAATTTCTACCGCCCGATCACCATGCAGCGCGCCAACCTGCCCCTCTCCTACCCGATGACGGCCCGCCGTTTTCTGGAGAAACATGGCCTGCTCAATGCGCAAGAATATGAGCGCCGTCTGGCATTGCAGGGCAACCCGGACGCGGTCTCGGTAGAATACCCGCTCAGCGACATCAGTTTCCGCGATGCAGGCAGCGGTTATAACCTGTTGCTGGTGGTAATGGATAGCGTGCCGGATCAGGACACACCGCATTCCATGCCCAACCTGGCGCGCTTCGCTGAAGAAAACGTCCGCTTCAGCAACTATTTCAGCGCCGGTACTCAGCAAGATGGCGGTCTGTTTAATCTGTTTTATGGCATCTCCACCACCTACATGGACGGCATACTCGGCAGCAGCAAACCGTCTGCGCTGATCGATGCCCTGAGTCAGCAGGGTTACCAGTTTGGTCTGTTCTCTGCCAGCGGGTTTAGCAGTCCATTGTACCGTCAGGCTCTGCTATCCGACTTCTCGCTGCCACCGCCCCAACCGCAAAGCGATGACGCTATCACCACGCAATGGGTCACGTGGCTGGACAACAATACCGGTACCCGTTCGCCCTGGTTCTCGTTCATCGAGTTTAACCACGCGACCACAGGCAGCAATGGCCGCCCGCTTGCCGCTGGCGAACAGCAGCGTCGTTACCGTCAGGATACTGCCAGTATTGATGAGCAAATCGACCGCATCATCACCACGCTGCGGGAGAAAAACCTGCTCGACAAGACGGTGGTGGTGATTACCGCTGAGCGAAGCAGTGCCGAACGCCTCAAAGACGACGACCCGTCGCCAATGAACCGTGAACACCGACAGGTGCCACTGGTCGTTCACTGGCCGGAAACCCCGGCACAGACCATCAGCAAAATGACTGACCCGAAAGACGTGATGACCACGCTGATGCAACGCCTGCTGCATGTGAAAACCGCGACGGAAGATTACTCGCAAGGAGAGGACTTGTTCAGCGCTGAACGGCGGGCCAACTGGTTACTCAACGGCGACAGTAATTCGCTGACCATCATCACACCGCAGCAGGTCATTCAGTTAGGTCGCAACGGCAGTTACCGGGCTTACGACGCCAATGGGCGCTTATTACCGGATGAAAAACCGCAGTTAGGGTTGCTCTTGCAGGTGCTGACAACTGAACGGCGATTTATTGCTAACTAACTGCCTAAATCTAAAGCAGTCGTTTAGGGTGGCTATTGCAATCGGGTCAGGAAACGGTAGTATAGCGGCCCATAGCATCGGCACGTAGCGCAGCCTGGTAGCGCACCGTCATGGGGTGTCGGGGGTCGGAGGTTCAAATCCTCTCGTGCCGACCAAATACTACTTCCGTAAGTACCGGTTACTGACGGAAACCCCACAGAAACCCGCATCCTCTCTGAGTTTGCGGGTTTTTTGTTGCCTGTTATCTGCCGGGATACCCCGTTTACAGCCGGAAGATTCAGCCACGTAAGCAGAGCCGAAAACATACGCCACTACCCATTATTTTCTCGTCGCCTTGCCCTCTTCCGCTACAGAAACCACAATAGATGCAAGATAACCATTTCTGTGAGGTTTCATCATGGATGCTATGCCAGTTCAACTGAATGACCATTCTTCTGCCCAATTAGTCGCGCCAGTAACGACGACCGAACGGGTACACACCTTTCTGGCAGAACAGGGGTCTATTGAAGAGAATCTCGCGCGGGAATACCGGCAAATTGCCGAAATTGAACAGGCAATCAAAGAAGCCCATGCAGGCGATTTTGTTGCGGCAGATGAAATGGATAAACTGTTTCAAAAATTAGGAGAAACAGAGCAGTAAGGAAATTAAGCAATGACGCCACTATCCCTCCCCCACAGGGCCGTTAGCTTCTGCCTGCGTATTTTCTGTCTCGTCCGGTGTAGAGGTTCTGTTTGTTATTGGGTCAACAAAGCGCAAAGCGGAACCGCGCTGGGACTATCTGCAAAAGTGTGGGGTGACTTGACCTATACTGCCCTATGCCAGAACGGTCGTTATCTTCATTCCATGAGATAGTCCGATTTACCGGGCAGCTTAGAGCCAGAGTTTGCACTTGAACATATTCCCTCCGTTGATATAGAAAAATTAGAGCAATTCTAGAAGGTTACGAGCGGAGAAACGTTAGAAATGAACGAATCTCTTTTGCCTGCACTCGCAAATGCTGACTTAGGCAAGAATAGCGGTCGTTACGACGACGGCATTATTATTCCAACAAATCTCTGCAAAATATTTGTAAGAATTGGTATAGGCATGCCCCGGTATTCTATATCCGCCTCTGCTGCCCAATCAGATATCAAGGCACCATCAGTAGGAACCAAGTATAAAAAACGAATTATATTGACGCACTGGAACCACCAACGTTACTAATATTGTCCGATTTGCTGTAGGAACTATCGCTAAGGAGTAAGGGATGATCTCGTTCCGTTCGATGACTGAAGAAGAGTATCCAGCTTTTCTTGAATATTTTATTCCTGATTATGCTGATGAGATACGGTCAAACTATAGACTTTCCCCAACTGATTCTCTTGCAAGAGCGACTAAGGAAATATCGGAAACACTAACTGGGGGAGTGAATACTCATGGGCACGTACTATGGTGTCTTTTTGAACGGTCAGATCAAACCGACAGGCATATCGGCTATATCTGGTATAAACCAGATACAGTTATGGGTAGTGCTTTTATCTACGATTTTCATATCTTCAACTCCTGCCAGGGAATAGGGCTTGGTAAACGAACTCTTCGTGCTTTTGAAGAAAATCTACGGGAGAACGGTTTTAAAGAAATCAGACTACGTGTTGCTGGTGATAATGCTCGCGCCCGACATATCTACGAGAACAGTGGATTTGGTGTTACGGGTATCAACATGAGTAAGGTTATTGCGGTCTGAGGTCTAAAAAATAGCCAGAGTAATATTGTTTTTTTCCTTCTTAACAATATGTCTTCTGCCTGAGCATGTAGTTGGGGATGTCGTTATGAATCACCTGGCTATCAGCGGTGACGGTGAAGAGGCGATGGATGATTTCTACTTTTCAGTCTTGATTATCAGGATCATCGTATCGTCTGTTTTCGCTTGTGCCCTGGCGTCCTTGATCGGAAGGTTTTTGAAAAAGAAAAGATAGTTTCTTCGTCCACGGCTGGTTGATGAATCAGCCGGTTGGTCGCACTGCTAATCCATCACTCACGTTGCAATCATGGCAACCAGTCAGTGAGACACACAGCAGGCATACAGCCCTGCGAGCGATAACCACCATACCGTTAACCAAACACAACCCGCTATTTCATACCCCGCCTGTCGGTCGTCCAACGTGAAATGCCGAATGTCTTAAATAACTACCATAATCGTCATTTAAGACACCCCTTTCTTGATTATGATTCCTCCATCAAATCAATAGTGACTGAAAGGAGCCTGCCATGACCTTCGCAACACAACCCAGTAAAGGCACAGCCGTGATCACCGGTGCATCAACCGGTATCGGGTCTGTTTACGCCAACCGCCTGGCACACATGGGCTATGACCTGATTATTGTGGCCCGTAATCACAACCGCCTGAACCAGATGGCAAGCCGTATTACCGCCGATACCGCCCGCAATGTGGAAGTGGTCGCGGCGGATCTCGGCGATGCTCAACAACTCGCCCTGCTGGAGAGAAAACTGCGTGAAGATGCCAGCATTACATTGCTGGTCAACAATGCCGGAATGGGTACGCATACGCCGCTGTTATCCAGTGATGTGGATCATATGCAGGCAATGATCAACCGCAATGTCACTGCGCTGACCCGTCTGACCTATGCCGTCGTACCGGGGTTTGTCGCACGTGGTACCGGTGCTGTTATCAATATCTCCTCCATCGTCAGCCTCGCGCCGGAACTGCTGAACGGCGTTTACGGTGGAACAAAAGCCTTCGTGCTGGCTTTCAGCCAGTCATTGCACCACGAACTGGCCGACAAAGGGATTCAGATCCAGGCCGTACTGCCGGGTGCCACGGCAACCCCATTCTGGGATAACGGCGGTTTACCACTGGAACAACTCGATAAAGCGATCGTCATGAGTGCAGATGACCTGGTTGATGCCGCACTGGTGGGTTTCCTTCAGGGGGAACGGGTGACGATCCCTTCTCTGCACAACGAAGCTGAGTGGCTGGCAATGGAAAACAGCCGCCAGGCCATGATGCAGCACCTATCAAGCAACGTACCGGCTGAGCGCTATCGTGCCAGCATCACGCACTAACGTGTTACTTATCCAACAGGAATATGATGATGAAACTGACCGGCAATACAATTTTTATTACAGGTGGCACTTCAGGTATCGGCCGTGCCATGGCAGAAAAATTCCACCAGCTTGGCAATCAAGTGATCATCTCTGGTCGTCGCAAAGCCTTGCTGGACAAGGTTACCGCTGCCTGGCCGGGGATGGATTCCGTGGTGCTGGACGTAACCAGTGCTTCAAGTATTAAAGCGGCGGCGCAGGAAGTACTGTCACGCTATCCGGCACTGAACGTGGTGATCAACAACGCAGGCATTATGCCGTTTGATAATCCGGCAGGTGAACTGGATGACGAAATGGCCACCACGTTGCTGAACACCAATCTGCTGGGTACTGTGCGGGTCAGCGCCGCATTTGTTGAACACCTGAAACAGCAGCCGGATGCCGTACTGATCAATAACAGCTCGATTCTGGCTTTTTTACCGCTGGCGACCAACGCGCTCTACTCCGCCACCAAAGCGGCCATTCACTCCTATACCTTATCGCAGCGCTTTGTGCTGCGTGATGCAGGCGTGAGCGTTATCGAAATTTCGCCACCGTGGGTGGACACGGATCTGATCTACAAAAGTGGAGATGCCCGTGCGATGCCGCTCGCTGACTTTATACAGCAGACGTTTGAAAAACTGGGGACGGATACCATCGAAGCAATCGTCGACAGCGTACTGCCAGCCCGCGACAATCCGGGGGCAAATGAGCATGCAATGGTGAACGCGTTTAACCAGTCCATCGTGGAAAATCCCATCCCGGTTGAGTGATGTGCTGTAGAGCAGGCCACGGCCTGCTCTCTGGAGTCTATGATGCAAAATCACATTTCAGCGTCGCAAAGACGCGCACTATGGGCACTGAGCCTGGCCTACTTTATTCAGGCAACAGGGGCACTTTCTGTTGCCGGTAGCCTTACCCCCATTGCGCAGGTATGGGGGTTGAGTGACGCGCAAAGCGCCCGCCTGCTGTCTATTTTTGGTCTGACGTTTGCACTGGCCGCACCGCTGGCCCAGGTGCTATTCGGCAAGTTCATGCGCCGTTCGCAGGTACTGGCCGGGATGCTGGTGTTCGGGTTGGGTGCGTTTATTTTTGCCAGTGCCCCAAACTACACCGTACTGGTCATATCGCGCATCGTGATGGGGTTAGGGGCGTCGCTGATAGGCCCTGTGCTGGTAGCGCTCGGCTCTGAGTTAGTCTCCCCCAAAGAGCGAGGTAGCGCCATCGCCATGATCCTGCTGGGTGTCTCGATGGCCAGCATGGTCGGTATTCCGCTGGCGGCATGGATAGCCAATGTCTGGGGCGCACGGTTGTTATTTACACTTGTCGCGCTGGTTAGCGTGCTGACCGCGGCAGGTGTGTGGCTGCTGGTGCCAGACGTGGTGAAAGGCATCGATATTCGTATACAACAGGTGGGTCAGGTGCTAATGGAAGGCAAATCGCTTACCGCCTTTCTGGTGGTCTTTTTTATCACCTCTGGGGTCTACGATATGTACGCGTTTATCTCACCGATGATCCGTGACCGCTGGCAGGGCGATGCGTCTGCTGTCTCTATTGCCTTAACGGTCATTGGTGTGGCGGGTATTCTGGGGAATCTGTTTGTCAGTCGTGCCGCTCGCCTTTACCGCGCAGAGCGCTTACTGATTATCGGTATGGCGATGCTGGTGGCGGATATACTGGTGATCATGTTGCTGCCTGCGACGCTGGCATTACTGTACATCCTGCTGGTAGTGTGGGCGTTTTCAACCGACCTGCTATGGCCAACCCAGCAGCGGCGTATTGTGGAGATATCGTCAGCACAAACACGGGGGATTTCGCTGGCGTTAACCAGTGCCTTTATGTTTTGTGGCATCGGTTTTGGCTCTGCGGTGGCCTCCTGGTTGTATCCCTTGTATGGTTTTTACGGGGTGATGATAAGCGCAGTGCTGTTCCTGCTGCTGGCATTGACGAGCCTGTGGGCCTCGGAGCGGCTACGCGCACTGCCAGACCGTCAGTCTGCCATTAAGGAGTTGCGATGCACCGAATAGGATTAATCATTTCCGACCATTTTCAGATGCTGGCACTGTCCACGCTGACTGTGTTTGAGTTTGCCAACCTTGTGGCTGAAAAACCATTTTATCAGCCGATGGTCTATTCCGAATCGGGCGGCACGGTACGTTCCTCATCGGGGATTGGGGTTGACTCTGAACGGCTTAGCGACGAAACGCGGGTAGATACCTGGCTGGTAGCTGGTGTGCTGTCGCCCGTGAACGAGCCAGCCAGCCCTGGCGTGGTTCACTTTCTGCAAACCAGCGCCCGCCAGGCGCGCCGCATTGCAGGTATCTGTACCGGTGCCTTTGTGCTGGCGCAGGCCGGTCTGTTGCAGCAAAAACGCGCCACCACGCACTGGTCGCACTCCCGTAGCCTTTCTACGTTGTACCCGGATATTCAGCTGGAAGATGATCGTATTTTTATTATTGATGACACTATCTGGACATCCGCAGGGATGACCGCCGGGCTGGATATGGCGCTCGGTATGGTGGAAAAAGATCTGGGCCCGGACATTGCCCGTATTGTCGCCCATCGTCTGGTGATGAACCAGCGCCGCTCTGGCGGTCAGACACAGCATTCAGAAATGCTGGCGCTGGCCCCGCGCTCAGATCGCCTGCAAAGTGCGCTCGAATATGCCCGCAATAATCTGAGCAAAACACTGACGGTAGAACTGCTGGCTGATGCAGTTCATGTCAGTGCCCGCCAGCTCAGCCGTCTGTTTCGTCAGGAAACGGGGAAATCCCCGGCGAAAGCCATCGAAGGACTGCGGCTTGAGGCGGCACGATTAATGATTGAGCAAAGCCGCCTGTCTCTCGATGCCATTGCCCGCGAATCGGGTTTTCGCGACAGACGACATATGCGGGAAGTGTTTATTCGCGGTTACGGTATTCCCCCGCAGTCACTTCGTACTGGCAGGTAGTGTCTCAGTGTCGTTTATCGGCGCACGACACTGCGGCATCATTATCGGGAGAAGTGAAGAAAGATCTCGCCCCAGGTTATTTAATTCTCTTTCCCGACGCATCAATTACTCGCTCGCCATCCTCTTTAGTGAATTCGCCTTGTTGTGGGTCAGGCAAAATATCCAGCACTACTTCTGACGGGCGACATAGCCGGGTGCCAAGGGGCGTGACCACAATCGGGCGGTTAATCAATATGGGGTGAGCCAGCATAAAGGCGATCAACTGTTCATCGCTGAAGCTATCGTCAGCCAGACCTAACTCTTTGTAAGGTTCAACGTTTTGACGCAGCAACATACGCGGGGTGATACCCATCGCACGAATCAGCCCTTCAAGCTCCGCTTTAGAGGGCGGTGTTTCAAGGTAGTGAATAACGGTAGGTTCAACACCGCTATTGCGAATCAGCGCCAGCGTATTGCGCGATGTGCCGCATGCCGGGTTGTGGTAAATAGTAATCTCTGTCATTGCCCTATTCTCTTTGAAAAGCCGATGCTGAAAACCGCATCGGTTAAATAGAAAGATGTATCGCCAGTGCGGCCAGCGTCACGAATAGCACCGGCAACGTCATCACCACACCAACACGGAAGTAATATCCCCAACTGATGCGGATGTCTTTTTGCGCCAGTACGTGCAGCCACAACAATGTGGCAAGACTGCCGATAGGGGTCAGTTTGGGGCCTAAATCACAGCCAATAATATTGGCGTACGTCATGGCCTCACGGATGACACCATTAGCCGCAGAAGCATCAATCGACAATGCGCCGATAAGTACCGTCGGCATATTGTTCATCACTGATGACAACACCGCCGTGAGGAAACCGGTGCCTATCGTCGCCACCCACAACCCTTGTGTGGCAAAATAATTCAGCACATGGGACAGGTAATTAGTCAGCCCGGCATTACGCAGACCATATACCACCAGATACATGCCCAGTGAAAACACCACAATCTGCCAGGGCGCGCCGCGCAGTACACTGGTGGTATCAATCACCTTCCCTCGCCGGGCGACCAGCCAGAGGATCACGGCAGCGATCGTCGCGACTACGCTAACAGGCACCCCATGTGGCTCCAGCACAAAAAAGCCGCTTAACAACAGTGCTAATACCCACCATCCTGCCTTGAACGTTTGCCTGTCACGAATAGCCGCCGCGGGCTCTTTCAGTTTGTCCAAATCGTAATCGGCCGGAATTTCCCGGCGGAAAAACAGGTGCAAGACGCCTAATGTGGCAACAACAGCGGCGATATTGACTGGAATCATGACCCGCGCATAGGTATTGAAACCGATACGGAAGTAATCCGCCGTGACGATATTAACCAGATTGGATACCACCAGCGGCAGGCTGGAGGTATCGGCGATAAATCCGGCAGCCATCACAAAGGCCAGTGTTGCACCGCGACTAAAGCCCAATGCAGTCAACATCGCCACCACAATCGGCGTCAGGATCAGGGCAGCACCATCATTCGCGAACAGCGCAGCCACCAGCGCCCCCAGCACAATCATCAAGGAGAACAGACGCTTGCCCCGCCCGTGTCCTTTGCGAGCCATGTGCAGCGCGGCCCACTCAAAAAAGCCAGACTTATCGAGCAGTAAGCTGATAATAATGATCGCAATAAACGTGATAGTCGCATTCCAGACGATGTGCCATACCACGGGAATATCGTCTATGTGAATCACCCCGGTGGCCCAGGCCAACACAGCCCCGAACGACGCGCTCCAGCCAATCCCCAACCCGCGAGGTTGCCAGATGACCAGAATCAGCGTCAGTATAAAAACGGCTCCAGCCAGTACCATGCCATGCCCCCATAAACACATATGAAATAACGAATATATAGAGATAAATTTTTATCCGCAAACCCGCTGATGCCCGAGTCGGCTTACCACACTTGTCACAGCATGCCGCTGGCTTAGCCAGGCCTGCTCAATAATCGCGGCACACCAAGCGGGGACATGCGGTGAAAGGCGATAATGAATCCATTTCCCCTGACGGCGATCCACTAACAGCCCGGCATCCCGTAATAGTGCAAGGTGGCGGGAAATCTTGGGTTGAGGCTCCTGTAAGCCTTCACACAAATCGCACACACATAACTCACCCGCTTCTCGCAGCAATAACACTATCGAAAGGCGGGTTTCATCAGACAGCGCCTTAAACAACTCCAGCGGGATCAACGTAGCCATGATATCCTCCCCAAAGCATCTTTATATAGGTTAAAGCAGATGTGTTTGTTATGGCAATATGTGGTTTGGCAGTCAATCACCTTTATACGAAGTTGGGTCGACACTACGTGTCCATAGCAAATCCAAGCTTCTTTTTATGATAGAATCAAGTAGTATCAATAGTAAGATTGAACATTATTTCAACTCTTTCAGATGACATCATGAAGACGCTTGAAGAATTACGTCAGCAACTTATCGGTATTGGCGAAAAATTAGGTGGCGGGGTCCGCCCAAATGGGTATTTTATTATTCCTGATGCACCTGATGGTATGGCAACGCCCCATCTCGAAATTCATGATGATAAATACCATTATGTTGTCTGTGAAAGAGGTGTGGAGTTTTCTCGAAAAATCACCTCAAGTGAAGATGAAATCCTTTATTGGTTTGTCGAGTCAAGCGTCAGTGCCATCGCCTCCAGCATGGCTGCTAGCGAATGCCTCCCTAACGGTGAATCAGACGACTATATTTTAAAAAACAGTATGAATTGCTTAAATCAGTAAACCTGGCATGGGCAGAAAAAAAGCAAAGAGATTTCGTTGATATCCTTGTCAGTGAAATGAAAAAATGAGCGTGTTAGATGATGGTGGAAAGATGACAATTGTTTTTATACCCGCATTAATTTCACTACTAATGATGCGAGAAGATGAGGCAGGAAGGCCGCTAACAAGAGAAGAAGTAGAAACCATTCGGGATAACGCTACCGCAATAAATTTACCTGACGACGTTGCAATCAGTATGGCCGCCGAAAGAGGATATCATGATATATCCCCCGAACACGTCTGGGATGAATGGATATCATTTAAAATTAATAGGATAGAACTGTGAAACATGAACTGTGGACGAATGAAGAAGGTCTGGATTTATTTTGCCTGGCAGGTAAAATGGGCGATGATGCCCGTAGCCTTCTTGAACCCGACTATAAATTAATCTGGACGTGTGAGGCAGACTGTTATTTTGAAACAATGACCAAATACTACGAATTTCGCAACTGGGGTAAATATACAACTAATTTTCCTGAACATGATGAAAAAACATATAAATAATTAGGGCGGGAGTCAGATCAATAACAATGGTACAGTAAAATTATTATTTTAAAATACCATAAACAGCATACTTCAATAAAATTTAGAATAGTGTCATGGAAAATCCATGCCACTAAATAATTACTACAAAAATATAATTAAACCATACAATTAATTAAAATTAGATGTTCACCCACTAATATTCATAGCCTGATCACTATATCCCAGAAATGCTTTATTGCTATTTTTAGATCCTGTGCCATCTTTTATAAAACACAATGAAATCACTATAAAAGAGGTATCTGCCATGCCATCTATGATGAATTATCACCTGCTTAATTTTCTGACATCTATGTTATTGAAACCTACTGTTCCTTTCTTTCATCATACCGGTTTTCATGGCGGATATGACTGCCTGCTAATGCGAAAACACGGGCCGTAATTGCCCTATTCAAGCCATATTTTGTATTCACGCTTATCTCTGGAGAGATTCATGAAAAAATTTATGTTTGCAGTTGGTTTATTGTTCCCGCTGAGTGCTATGGCCGCTACCGCCGTAGAGAATCAGCACAAAGACGTGAAAGTTGGCGAGCAGTTTGAGGTGACGCTGCCAGCGAACCCTAGCACGGGCTATACCTGGGCTATCAAGAAACTGCCCGACGTGGTGGTGTTGACGGGCAAGTCTTACAAGCCCGGTGCGGAGTGCCACGATAAAGTCGGCTGTGGTGGTCATGAAATGTTCCACTTCAAAGCAGTGAAAGCCGGTGTTGGCGATATTGACCTCTCTTACTCGCGCCCGTGGGAAAAACAACCTCAACCGGATGATAAGGAAGCAGTTATTAAGGTGACCGTGAAGTAAGGTACGTTTGCCGTCAGGGGCCCGCCTACTTGATTTACCAGCCTCGCCCCTGACGGCTGTTATCGCCAAACACCGCGTATTCCCCCACCCACCATTTATTCGGCTTTCTGTGCGACATGGTTACCACCATCGGTTGCCCCACATCCCTCCCCTGCCCAATACCGTAGTAGCAATGAAGCACGGGAAAGGCGCACCACAAGCTGTCGTATCATGGGGCAAAAAGCGCTAGATTAAGCCAACGAGGTATAACACGGGAAACACCATGAGGTTTGATGACTGGTTATGGCGCAATAAACTGATTGCATTGCTGATTGTTGTCGTGGTGATTGAACTGCTGTTATTGTTGATCCCCTGGGATCACCCTTGAGTCATGCCACCGGCATCAAGCCATAAGCAAATAAATCGTTCAGAGAATCCGTCAGTCTACGTAAGATAGGTATCATTATTACCGCCGGGCCCATACGGTTCATCAGGTGCAAGGCTCATTACTATAGCAATGCAATAACTATAGCAATACAACACCATAGCAACACAATCACGAGGGTTCACATGAACAAGCCACATACCCCTTTGCTGGCGATTGCCTTGTCGCTGCTGTCGTTGACGGCGTCCGCCGCCGATGGCTACAAAAACCTGAAATTTGGGTCTTCCGCCGCCACTATCCGGCAACAGGCGAATTGTTCATTGCGCGGCCCGGAGACGATCATGGGCCAGACGGTGTACATCTGCCCTGATTTCAGTTTTGCCGATAAGAAAACCCAGGCGATTTTCAGTTTCAACAATGACAAATTCAACCGTATGGCTATCTCTATCACAATGGCCGAGCTACCAAGCGTCATCGAAGGGTTAAAAAGCAAATACGGTATGACGGCACCACTGTCCGCCAACGATGTGGATACCTTCATGAACAAGCCTAATACCCGCGTCACCGCCCGGTTCGACAAGAACACGATTACGCTGGTGTTCGATAACGGCATCGATAGTCAGAAGAATATCTACCTGGTGTATAACGCTGAAAACAGTGTTAGCACCGGTCCGACGGCGGCACCAGCCAGCCGGGGCATCACCAAAGACGACCTGTAATATCGCGCTCCCGGTGCCGGGCACCGGGCTCTTCTTCTCTCAGCATCACCGCTATCACGCGGGTTTATCCAACATGTGGGTTTATCCAACATGTGGGTTTGTCCAACATGTGGGTTTGTCCAACATGTGGGTTTGTCCAACATGTGGGTTTGTCCAACATGTGGGGTTATCCAGCATGATAGACACTCCAGACTTTGACCAATACCGCCGCCGAAAAACCCCAGCACACCACCGCCAGTAACAGCGCAGGGGGCAGGCGCATCACACCGGTAAAGTAATAGAGCGATATCAGGTACACCAGATAAGGGATCACCGCCCAAATACCGAACAGAATTGTGGCGCGCAGTGCTTCCACACCACGCTCCGTTCCCACGATGTAATGCGCAATCAACGCAAAGGTCGGAAACAGTGGCACCAGCCCGGCAATATAGTAATTACGGGTTTTGGCCAGCAGGCCAATCAAAACCACCACGAGTGCGCCCAGCGCCGCTTTTATCAGTAAGGCCATATTGATGATGTTCGGTTATCGGTTTGCTATTCGGCACGTCACACGTCCGCCCTTTCCGCCATCTTCATCCGGCGGCTATTGCTATATCTAACAGAAAATCCACGCAAAAACAGGAGGCGCGCTGTTTTTCTCAAAACCGCCCGCAAAACACACGGCAACATCACGAATGATTGAAAAATAAAAAGCCCCGATATTCTCGGGGCTACACAGTGTAACGATGGTGACACACACCGCTTAATGGGCGTGCTCAAGCGCCTTAGACGCTTGAGGATTACGGTTTTCAATGGCGATCTTCTTCGGTTTTTCGCTTTCAGGAATATCCTGCCGAAGGTTAACGGTCAGCAACCCGTTTTCCAGGTGGGCGCCTTCTACCTTGACATGCTCCGGTAGCGAATAACTGATGCTGAAATCCGTGCGATTGATCCCGCGGTAGAGCCAGCCTTCCTGATGTTGCGACGTTTCCGGTACGTCTTCACTGCGTTTGCCGCTAATGGTGAGCTGACCACCCTGTGTATTGATCTCCAATTCCTCTTCGCGCCAGCCCGGTACACTCACCGTAATGCCGTAATGGGTGTCGTCAAGACGACGGATATCGTAGGATGGTGTCGCGCTAAGCGGCGTATCCCCCGTCAACTGGCTGAAAAGCCTGTCGATACGGTTGAAACGATCAGAGAACAGTGAGTCGGTAAACGCCGGAAATAAAGACACCGTTTTGAATGCCATGGTTAACCTCCTGAATATATCGTGATACACATTCAAAAGTGCAAACCGCAAGGCAACAGCATTGTCTTGCTTTCACTCCTTCATATAGATCCGTATCCGATTTTTTCAAGGGGATTACTCAAGAAATCGACCAATAGGAAATCGACCAATAGAAAGGTGTGGGCATCCCTGCCCCGGTACACTTGGTTTACTCGATTTCCTGGCTTACGCGATTGAGGCGTTACAGCTATGCTTAAGCGCGGCGACTATCCCCGAACGCGATGGCTATCCGGCAATACCCGATAGAGCGCCAGCGCCACCACAAAGGTCACTGGCGCGGAAAATGACTGTAACAGCGCGCTGCCATGCATCAACGCGACCCCGGCAATCACGCTCAGCAGCCAGGCGATAAGGCCGGTCGGATTAAATGCACGTATCGCCGTCGCGGCCGGTAGCGTGCGGTGACCAAGAATATGCGCCAGCGCCACACCAACCCACGCCACCACAAACACCCCTTGATAGGCCAGCGCCTGCAAAATATAGGCAAAAACATCTGCCAGCATCAGGCCATATACCACCGCGCCTACCACACAGGCCCAGACAATCTTGCGATGGCGCAATCGAAACAGTCGGTCAAAAAACACCTGCATGTTGACGGTAGCCAAATAATAGTTGGCGGTATTGATACGTGTTTGTGTCACCCACACAAACAGTAATCCCCAGAAACCGAGCAGATTAAGGATATTAACCACGACGGCGGTTTCACTGACGCCATTTTGCTGGGCAAAACTACTGACCAGATAGATACCCACCGCACCATTGAGCAGGAAGGTGATCAGATAGAACGGCATACCGAAGTTAATGCGCGCATGATACTGACTGTCTTCCTGACGGCCGAACCGGGCGTAATCAAAGGTGTACATCATCAGGATCCACACCCCCATATAGTAGGTAAAACAGTTCCACCAACCATTGGCAGGCGGTGACACCGGGCCAAACGACAACCATTGCGGCTGATAGCCATAATGCTGGATAGACACCGCGACCGTCAGCGCCAGACCTAACAGATAAAACGGCAACAGTACGCCATTGAATTTATCCAGCCAGTGCTGCACACTACCGAAGATCAACGGTACGCTGTAGAGCACCACCAGTAACGCCGCCCAGCGATAATCCAGCGCGGGAAACAGGTGATTGATAGCAAACGCGATCACCGAGCCTTCAAACACGGCGTAATAAATCGCGGTAGAGAAAAAAATCAGCGTCGCCAATGCTGACCCCGCCTGACCGAACAACTGGCCGGAAAACGCCGCCACCGACAGGCCGCTGCGAATGGCAAAACGGCTAATCACCGCGTTGATCACACCGTAACACACCACGGAGAGCACCATGCCGATGATGGCATTGCGCGCACCGTAATTCAGCGCCAGCGATGCACCGACCACAATGTAAAAAATAGCGCTGCACACCGCCCACCAGGCCATGGTCAGCGAGAGTTTGCCCATGCGCTCTGCGCCAGACACCGTATCGGCAGGCGTCACCACCTCCCCTTGTACTCCGGATATTTCAGCCATACACCCTCCACAGACCTGTCATTGATGTATCGTTGTTGACGTTAATAAAGTTAACGTTAATGAACCTGCTGTCGCAGGTTTTCAGGCCGAACGCACCCGCCGTGGCAGGAATACCGCGCGGTCAATGATGCATTCGGTATAATCAGACATGCCCCGCCGCCACCGTTGCCCTGGCGTTGGCGCGGGGGTGAGAGTTGGCGGGGCTGTCTGAAATCAGTGCGCTAACAGATGTTCCAGCCGCTCAAGGCGGTGGCGATAGTGCTGGCGGGCAAGCAACGCCTCCTCCAGCGATACCGGCGTAAAGCGAACGCCGTAATGGGGTTGTAACTGCCCGATGAGGTCCAGATCACTGCTGATCACCGTGCCCAACGTCATGTACCCTCCGCCGGATACCGCGTCTCGCAACAAAATAATCGGCTCCAGCCCGCCCGGTACTTGTACCGAACCGATGGGGTAACAAGCATCAACGATATTAGATGGGTCTGATCCGGCACCAAAGGGCGGTGTGCGCGGCTCAAACGCTAGCGGTGCGCCACCTTTCAGGCGATAACCAATACGATCCGCCTCGGTGCCAACCCGCCAGTTATCAGCGAAGAACTGCTCGACGGCAGCGGGTGTCAGCCGATGAATATACAAGCCAGTGACCATGCGCAGCGTCACCTGCTTATCCAGCGGCTGAAGGCAATCTGCAGGCACCGTCACACCGGGGTTCACCTGACGGGTCGGTACCCCTATCGGTAAGACATCGTTGGCCGCCAGCCGCCGCCCCTGATAACCGCCCAGTGCACCCAGCGCATAGGTCGAACGGCTGTCCAACACCTCAGGTACCGCAATTCCCCCGGCTACCGCCAGATAGGCACGACAGCCTGCCGTCGTCGGTGCAAATCGCAACACCTGACCGGCCCGCACTGCAAACGAGGTATTCATCGGCATCGCGTCGCCATCCAGCAACGGCGACATGCGCGCGCCACACACCGCCACCACCGCATCGTCTTCAAACTGTAATTCCGGCCCCAGCAACGTCATTTCCAGCACGGCTGCCTGTGCCGGATTTCCCACCAGCAGGTTTGCCAACCGCAGTGAATACTGGTCTAACCCACCGGACGGCGGGATACCGAGATGGTAATACCCTTCGCGCCCGGTATCCTGTACCGAGGTGGCAAGCCCTGGCCGGATAACGTTGACTCGCCCACCCGATAGTGGACCACTATTGCGCTGCATACAGCACCCCCTGAAGATAGTGTTTATAACCCACCGGGTCGGCGAGGAATTTATCCAGCTCAAACGTGACCGGGCGAATACGCAGGCTGAAGCTGCCCGCTTCCACCGCCTGCACGTCTTGTTCGTAACGAGCCAGATCAATGGGCTTGAACTGCACGATGTCGCCCGCACGGAAAAACACCATCGACGATTGTAAATAGTCCAGCCGCTGCTCCGGGTCGTAAATCGGTGCTGGCGTCACGCCAAATAACTGGTAGCCACCAGCCCCACGTACCGAGTAGATGCAGCCGAAACAGCCACCATGCCCCAGCGACAGTTTGGGGGTATCAGTACGCGGACGCAGGTACTTCGGTACCTGAAGCTGTTGTGCCTGCTCTGCCATTTGGAACATGAACGGTAATCCCGCCACGAACCCCACCATCGATACAAACCACGGTGTACCGCTGTGCGCGGCAATAAACGCCGCCACATCCTGATAACCGTTGATACGAGCGGCGTACTCCAGATCAGTAGCGCTGGGGTCCTGATGGCGATCGCGAAACCGCATCAGGGTCTCGTGTGTCCAGGGGTCGTTGTACAGCACTGGAATTTCGATGATGCGTGTGTCGAGCACCGTCATCGTTTGCGCCTGACTCTCGGTTTGTCGCACCTGTTCCAGCAGCGCCTGCGGTGCGATGAGGTCCGGGTTAAAACGTACCTGAAACGATGCGTTAGCAAGGCAAATATCCAATACGCCGGGCAACGCCTGCTGTTCGAGCGCCCGGGTCATCGCCAGCCCACGGAAGAACGCCCCCAACGACATCGCTTCGTCAATTTCAGCAAACAAGTGCTCATCGCCACCAAAGGTGTACCTGATTTCAGGGAACGTCATCTCAGGCCTCCCTGCTCAGCGGTAGCGCGTCGGCTTCCCGCGCCTGTAGCCAGTTTTCCAGCGAAGTGGTATCAAAGCGCCCAGCCCGCACGCGGGGGTCAGCCAGCAGCCACTGGTGTAACGATTGCGTGGTCGTTATCCCATCGATCCGTAGCTGGCGCAGCGCCTGTTCAGCACGGGCCAGCGCTTGTGAGCGATCCGCCCCTGATACCACCACTTTCGCCAGCAGTGAGTCGTAATACGGTGGAATCCGGTAACCACTGAACACATGGCTGTCGATACGAATACCGGGGCCTTGCGGCCAGGTCAGCGAGGTCACCACGCCGGGGCAAGGAAAGAAATTGCGCGCTGGGTCTTCCGCGTTAATTCGCATTTCGCAGGCATGCCCGCGTAAGGCAATCTCTTCCTGACGCAGCGCAAGGGGTTCACCACTGGCGATACGCAACATCCACTGCACCAGATCAACGCCGGTTACCCGCTCGGTAACCGGGTGTTCGACCTGAATGCGGGTATTCATTTCGATAAAATAGAACTGCTCTCGCTCGGTATCGAACAGGTATTCCAGCGTACCGGCGCTGCGATAGCGCAACTGCTGTGCCAGCTGCAATGCGCTACGGCACAGCGCGTCACGCTGTTCTGGTGATAACGCCGATGAAGGCGCTTCCTCAAAAACTTTCTGACGTCGGCGTTGCAGCGAGCATTCACGCTCATACAAATGCACCGCCCGTTCGCCATCCCCCAGAATTTGCACTTCAATGTGGCGGGCATGACGAATAAACAGCTCCAGATAGACATCGCCACATCCAAATGCCGCTTTCGCTTCACTTTGGGCGATCGGTAATTCCCGTTTCAGGTCATCCTCGTTATTTACCACCCGAATGCCGCGCCCACCGCCACCGGCGGCAGCCTTAATCAACAATGGATAGCCAATCTCCGTCGCCGCCTGCAACGCCGCCTCCAATGATGACAGCACCCCGGAACCGGGAACGACCGGTACCCCAGCAGCCTGTGCTGTGCGCCGTGCGGCAGCCTTGTCCCCCATCAGGCGAATGGTGTCCGCCGTCGGGCCAACGAACACCAGCCCCGCTTTTTCCACCGCGTCGGCAAATGCCGCATTCTCCGACAGAAAACCGTATCCCGGGTGGACTGCATCGGCACCGCAATCCTGAGCGGCCTTGAGCAACGCAGCCTGATTCAGGTAACTTTGATCAGCGCGCGCCGGCCCCAACAATACCGTTTCATCCGCCAGACGCGCGGGCAATGAATCGATGTCGGCTTCGCTGCAGGCAGCGACCGAGGTGATCCCCAGACTGCGTGCGGCATGAATAATGCGTACGGCAATCTCCCCACGGTTAGCGATAAGCAATTTTTTGATCGGCTGACGCATCGTTGTGGTCCTCCTGATGACGTAATAATGAGGTTATAGGGTAGATTTACCGTTATTCATCGATTTTTATGATGGCTATAACCTGCCCCGGTTCCAGCGCATCACCGTTATTCACACAAAACGAGACTACTACCCCGGCCTGCTCCGCATAAATTTCACTGAACTGCTTCATTACTTCGACCAGGCCAATAACGCTATTCGCCGTCACTGGGGTATTCTCTTCAATAAACACCGGGGTGTCCGGGGCAGGCTGCCGATAGAAAATACCCGGCAAAGGGGAACACACTTCATATGTTTTCATTATCTTTAACCCTTATATTTATTGATTGATTACCGATGATTGAAACTATTTTTCAATGGCGAGCGCACGTGGATATTGGCGTCATTCAATGCTTCTCGCGTGGCCTTAATTAATGACAACGCACCGGGGGTATCACTATGAATACAGATAGAATCAAACTCGACAGCGATATCCTCACCGTCAACCGTCGTGACCTTGCCCTCAACACACGCGCGCACGACCTTCGCTGCCACTGCCGTTGGGTCTAGCGTACCGACCCGGCGAGTAAACACGATAGAACCGCTGATGTCGTATTCCCTGTCACCATAAAACTCACAAATAACAGGATGTTGCAGCTTTTTCGCTTCCTGCCATACCAACGAACCGTGCAGGCAAAATAACCGCAATTCCGGGTCCAGCCGGTGTAACGCTTCCACAAACTGTTGCGCGGCAACCTGATCGCGGGCCAGATGCATATACAACGCGCCGTGTGGTTTCACATGCTGTAACGGTAATTGATGCAGTCGGGTAAATTCCCGCACCGCCCCAAGCTGATACAGAATGTCATTGACCACTTCCTGCGGCTGGCTATGAATATGCCGACGACCAAAACCAACCAGATCGCGAAATCCGGGATGGGCACCCACCGCCACACCACACGCTTTAGCCCATTCGATGGTCTGACATATCGTTGAAGGATCGCCTGCGTGAAATCCAGCGGCAATATTGGCCGAACTGATATAAGGCATAATCTCCTGGTCAACGTTATCGCCTATTTTCCAGGGACCGAAGTTTTCGCCCATATCGGAATTCAGATCGATTTCATATTTCATAGTTATTTCTTATTTGTGATGGTTTTGTTTAAAAATAATATAGAACTACAATTTTCCATTCGGAAAGACGTATTTTCAGAACACTCACTATCTGAAAAACAGAACGCTCATCGATAAGGAAACGGTCATGGTCACATTGCGTCAGATCCGCTACTTCATCGCCACCGCCGAGATGGGCCAAATCTCACAGGCGGCGATTCATCTCAACATTTCGCAGTCGGCGGTTACGACCGCGATTCAGGAGCTGGAAAACCTGCTGGGTAAGCCGCTGTTCCTGCGCTCGGTACACGGTATGACGCTGACGGAAAACGGCAGTTACTTCCTGAATCACGCTTATGCAGTGCTGCGCAGTGTGAACGACGCCATGAACATCCCATTAACGGACAACCGGATCAGTGGTTCACTGAATATCGCCGCCAGCTACACGGTCATGGGCTACTTCCTGCCCTTTCACCTGCAACGGCTGTCTGACGGTTTCCCTCATGTCACCCTGCACCTCAATGAACGTGAGCGGCAGGATATCGAACTGGGGTTACTGGACCGTTCGTTGGATCTGTCGTTAGTGCTGACGGCTAACCTCACGCACCCGGAAATTACCTCAGAAACCCTGTTTAATTCCGAACGACGTTTATGGCTGCCCAGTCGACATCCTTTGTGTGATAAAGCGGAAGTGAGCCTGGCGGATGTCGCTGACGAGCCTTTTATCATGCTGACCGTCGATGAGGCGGACCACAGTGCGATGCGTTACTGGGAATCAAGCGGACATCGCCCGAAGGTGATGCTACGCACCAGCTCGGTGGAAGCGGTGCGCAGTATGGTGGCGAATGGGTTAGGTGTGGCGATACTGTCTGATCTGGTGTACCGCCCCTGGTCACTTGAGGGGCGGCGTATCGAAACCCGTTCACTAAAAGATAAAGTTCACCCCATGAGCGTTGGGCTGGCCTGGTATCGTGACGCCGAGTTTACCCCGGCCATGCAGGCAGTACGGGAATATTTCCGTAATCTGTTCCTGACACCGCAGTTGGCGTTTTCACGCCGTTAGGCTGATGCCGGAACCGGATGACGTGGGCCAAAACGCAGTGCCATCAGGATCAAGACGACAACACCCGCCGCCATGATAAGCCAGGCTTGATTCAGCCCGCTGGTGTGTTGCCGGATAAATCCTGCCAGCAGCGGCATCAGGCTGGCTATCAGATAACCTCCGCCTTGCACAAAGCCCATCAGCGCCCCGGCCTGACGCGGGTCGTCTACCTGATCCAGCGCGATAATCAGCGACAGTGGAAACAACGCGCCAATCCCCAACCCCAGCGCCACCATAATCGGTAGCACCAGCGTCAGCGGTGCCAGTATCAGGCCAGCCATGCCCAGCAACAGCAACAGCAATACCGGCAGCAACAGATAGCGCCGGTCAGGAACATGGTTGATGAGCCACGACACCAGCAACCCGGCCACCACTTCTGTCAGCGTCAGCCCGCCCAGGAGCAGGCCACTATGGGCCGAACTCCAGCCAAGCTGGGTGTAGTAAGGCGGCAACCAGGCCAGCACCAGCGTGTAAGCGGCAGTGCCGATACCAAAAAAGATCATCAACGCCCACGCCCGGCTACGCGACAATGTGGTAACGGCTTTCGTGTGCGGTGCTTTATTTGGCATTGGGTTGATCGATACAGTGATCATCCAGGCCACGGCAGCCAGCGTCGCCAGACCGCCCCAGATTGCCAGCGCACCGTCCCAATCCATCACATCCGCCAGCGGAGAGACACTGGCTGCGGCCAGTGCGGCACCCGCCATAATCGCCGTGGTGTACAACCCCATCATGCGACTGCTTTGTTGACTGAAGCTACGACGCAAAAACGACGGCATCAATGCCTGAATCAACGCAATACCGATACCCGCTAGCGCCGCGGTCAGCAGTAACCCAGCGGTACCGGTTAACCAACAACGCAGCAGGCTGGCAACCGCAATGCCGACAATGCCGACACCGATCCCCCGGTATTCACCCACCCGGGCCTGCAACCACCCGCCATACAAGGCGCAAATCCCCATCGCGAACACCGGTAGCGTTGTCAGCAAGCCCGCCTGCGTATCCCCCATGCCGGTATCCGCCTGAATCCGTGACAACAACGGCCCAATACCGGCCAGCACCGGCCGGAGGTTAAGTCCCAGTAACATGACGGTAATAACGACAAAAAATAGTGATTTGGCACGAATTGCGTGTGACATAGCGCTCCCTGTGGCTCCTGATACTTGAGCAATGATACATTTTACCCATAGAATATCTTCACAAAAAGAATCTTAACGTCAAGATAAATTATACGTATGACTGATCGAGCAGATAACGCATATAAGCAATGGCAACGAGAAAGACCGGATATTGATCCGTTTCCGATGCAACTGGTAGGGCGGCTGTTTGAAGCCTCGTTGCGGCTGGAGCGGGATCATCTTAACCCGCTGTTTGCACAGTTTGGCCTGCGTCCCGGTGAATTTGATGTACTGGCCACCTTGCGGCGTAGCGGTGCACCTTACGCACTGACGCCCACGCAACTGTACGAAGCGCTGATGATGTCATCAGGCGGTATGACCAACCGTATCGATCGGCTGGAGCAGGCACAATGGGTCGTGCGTCAAAGTAACCCGCAAGACCGACGCGGCACCCTGGTGAGGTTGACAGAAAAAGGACGGGAACAGGTCGAAGCACTGCTGACGCAGCATATTGATAACGAACGGCAACTACTGGCATCACTGGATGCAGAAGAACAGCAACAGCTGAATGTGTTGCTCAAGAAATTACTGGCCGGTTTGCCACAGCAATAAAAAATCCGCCCGGTTGGGCGGATTGTTAAGCGTACGGTGGTTACACCGCACCTGTCGCACTGGGT
The DNA here is from genome assembly GCF_009372235.1 of Dickeya oryzae. Classification (GTDB taxonomy): domain Bacteria; phylum Pseudomonadota; class Gammaproteobacteria; order Enterobacterales; family Enterobacteriaceae; genus Dickeya; species Dickeya oryzae. The sequence goes on from NZ_SULL01000013.1 coordinate 158,430, forward strand.
GCGATTAGAAACGGTAGCCTACGCCAACGTTCCAGCTGCCTACGTCAACGCTGCGGATGCGGCTCTGTTCGTAGCCAACATCAAAGGCAACGTTCTGAACCGGGTTGAACTGCAGCCCAGCACCATACACAAAGCCAGCATCGCTATAGCTATTGTTAGAAGTGCCATTGGTTGCATTAGCGGTGAACTTACCTGCGCTCACACCCACCAGACCGTAGATGCTTGCCCAGTCATTGAAGCGGAAAGACGGACCGGCACTGAAACCATAGTACTGTGCTTTATCGTAAACACCGTTGGTGGTCTGGCTATCCTGCAGGTAGGTGAAAGAACCTACCACGCCCAGTTGGCTATTATCGAACTCGTAACGGTACTTCAGGTTGAAGCCCGGCAATTTGTTCATTTCACCTTGAGCGTCGCCCTGAGCATAACCCAGAGTAACAGTACTTTCACCAGCGACAGCAGAACCAGCGCTTACAGCCAGAACACAAGCTAAAGCGGAAAGACACGCGATTTTTTTCATAATATGCCTCGAATTTATCTTACCAAAGAAGATTTAAGCGAGGTAAATATAACAAAAAATTAGGGCACATGCTGCCTGGTTATTATTTTTCAATTAGGGCAATCATGTAACAAAATTTTTCAAAACAAAGCTAATCAACTGTTTTAAAACAAAAAACAAAGTTCATTTTGGCATAAAAAAAATAATAATGGGCCGTTCTTTGATGCAGAGTTTTCTTAATTTTTTGATTAATTTTCAGGCTGATTTTATATCAAAAAAAAGATTTTCAAAGTGAGAGTAAATTAAGGTCAACAAGAGTAAACTACGCGAGAATAATTTGTTCATTTATTGCCTGCTTTTCCCCGATTGCCCCACTGAATGTTAAGGCCCTGCAATGACCTTGATTTCCGCATTAAAAAACTCCGTTCTGTTGCCCGTATTACTGCTAATCATCGCCATGCTGTCCATCCAGACGGGGGCCGCGCTGGCCAAAACGGTCTTTCCACTGATCGGCGCATCCGGCATGACGGTGCTGCGTCTGGCGATAGGCTCGCTGATTTTACTGATAGCGTTCAAACCCTGGCGGCGACGCGCGGGTTCTAACCGGTTGCCATTGTTGATTTATGGCATCACGCTGGGCGGCATGAACTATCTGTTTTATCTGGCGGTGCGCACCGTGCCATTGGGTATTGCGGTAGCGCTGGAATTCACCGGGCCGCTGGCGGTAGCGATACTGGTCTCGCGTCGGGTGTTAGATTTCGTGTGGATAGCGCTGGCCGCCGCCGGGCTGTGGCTGCTGTTGCCACTCGGTCAGCACGTCAATAATGTCGATCTCACCGGTGCGGCTTTCGCCGTGGGCGCAGGAGCCTGTTGGGCAGGCTACATCCTGTTTGGCCAAAAAGCGGGTGCCAGCCACGGTGCCGGTACTGTCGCGATGGGCTCGCTTATCGCCGCGCTGGTATATTGTCCGATAGGGTTGCTGTTCTCCGATATCAACAGCCTATTGTCGATGAGCATCTTACCCATCGGCATTGCCGTGGCGGTACTCTCTACCGCCTTACCCTACACATTAGAAATGATGGCGTTGACCCGGTTGCCGACACGTACCTTCAGCACATTGATGAGTATGGAGCCCGCGGTAGCAGCCTTATCCGGCATACTGTTTTTGAATGAGCACCTGACCCTCACTCAGTGGCTGGCGCTGGCATTCATTATTATTGCGTCTCTGGGCACCACGCTCAGCGTAAAAACACGTAGCGCCTCTGCCACATCCTAAAACACCGGCTGTCAGTATTGCCCTGCAATACTGACTCACCATTGGGTATCACTCTGGCTAAAAAATAATTTCCCACCGGTCATCCGGCTGGGAAATAGTGCGTTGATTGCCTTTACTGCCTCCAATCGAAAGTGTCATTCTTCACTGATGCGTTATTAACCACCGCATTCAGAAAATCAGTGGATTATTCCAATAGCACTAAATGTGAAGTTAATCTTCTTGTTTTCGCAATCAGGCTGGCAACGTAAATCATTCCCCCTCCTTCTCCGATCTTCTTTCGCTTTTTTAGCGAGTGATGTGAGCGATAAATAACATGCCAACAGCGCGTTATTTCTCACTGACTGAAGCTATTCCTGTAATAGACCGAACTGAGCATCCCCGACTGATATCGACTGTTATAATTCTTTTCGTTGAAAGCCAGACTCATTATCAGCAACAGAAGAAATAAAGAGGATAACACTATGCGTACAGCCAAACTGGTAAAAGCAGCCTCTGCTGACCTTATTTTCACCCGTAACGATCTGGACGATAACGTTAAAGCCTCGACCATCGCCCTGCTCAACCAGCTGGTCGTGGACTTTACCGATCTGTCGCTTATTACCAAACAGGCGCACTGGAATATGCGTGGAGCCAATTTCATTGCCGTACATGAAATGCTGGATACCTTCCGCACATCGCTGGTGACCCATCTGGATACCTTCGCCGAACGCGTAGTGCAATTGGGCGGCGTGGCGACCGGCACAGTGCAGGTCATCCATCAGAATACGGCGTTAGCCAGTTACCCACTAACGCTCCACAGTGTGCAAGACCATCTGAAAGCATTGGCGGATCGCTATGCTATTGTTGCCAATACGGTGCGTAAAGCCATCGGCCAGGCGCAGGACGAAGATACCGCCGACATGCTCACCGCCGCCTCCCGCGATCTGGATCAGTACCTGTGGTTTATCGAAGCTAACATCGAATAATTCATCAATCACTGCCGGCGGCTCTGCCGCCGGGTTTCCCCGATTGTTATCAGCACTTCCCCTTGACCGTTGTTCTCTCTACCCATTTTTCACGATTCTGGCACCCTCAGACACCATGAAATAATATGCATTTTTTTTGCATCACTACTCAAAGCGCATGTATGGCAGCCAAAAAATGTACAAAAAATTAGCGCTTGTTAGCAATATTACCTTTTGAACGTAATCAACGGTTGTGTCCCCTGCACAATTCAGTTATTCATAGCAGCGCGTTCCATAGGCGTTTCTGATGGAAGCACCATAATTATTAGCGGGTCTACCCGTCCTGTTTTGGCAACGACTCCCCCTGTTTTCTCCGCCGCACCGTCAACGGCAGCACGGCGGGCGACCCTAGCCGATGCCGTGCCATCAGCGTCATACCGACATGCCGGAGCGGGTGCAACACACCTGTGAGGTGCGGTGAGACAGTGGAATATATAACCAACGAGAGGAAGGACGTTTTGATGAAATCGTTATTTAAATCTTCACTGGCCGCATTAGCGCTGGCCTTCAGCCTGTCCGGTCAGGCCGCCGAAAAGCCGCTCATCGTAGCAACTGATACAGCATTCGTACCGTTTGAATTCAAGCAAGGCGACAAATATGTCGGTTTTGATATCGACCTGTGGGATGCCATCGCTAAACAGCTGAACCTGACCTATACCCTGAAACCGATGGATTTCAGCGGGATCATCCCGGCACTGCAAACCCGCAATGTGGATCTGGCGTTGGCTGGCATCACTATTACTGAAGAGCGTAAGCACGCAATCGATTTCTCGGACGGTTACTACAACAGCGGCCTGCTGGTGATGGTGCGTGCCGACAATCAGGACATCAAAGGCGAGCAGGATCTGGCCGGTAAAGTCGTGGCAGTGAAGAGCGGCACCGGTTCTGTCGACTATGCGAAAGCCAACATCAAAACCAAAGAGCTGCGTCAGTTCCCGAACATCGACAACGCCTATCTGGAACTCGGCACTAACCGCGCCGATGCTGTGCTGCACGACACGCCGAATATCCTTTACTTCATCAAAACCGCAGGCAATGGCAAGTTTAAAGCGGTAGGCGATTCCATCAAAGCACAGCAGTATGGTGTCGCGTTCCCGAAAGGCAGCGACGACCTGCGCACCAAGGTGAACGCGGCGCTGAAAACCCTGCGTGACAACGGCACCTACGCCACTATCTACAAGAAATGGTTCGGTACTGACCCAAAATAAGAAGCGGGAACACAACACGCGTGCTGAGCAGGCGTGTTACCTGGTTAACGACGTACCAGGTTGAGTAACGTATCCGCTTAATAGCATTTAGGGTGCCGTCGGCCAGACCGTTCGGCACCTTGCTATTACAGAATGATTATTGCTGGAGAATGTTCATGCAGTTTGACTGGAGTGCCATCTGGCCGTCCATCCCGCTTCTGCTGGAAGGGGCGAAAATGACCCTGCTGATTTCGGTGCTGGGTCTGCTGGGGGGGCTGATAATTGGCGTACTGGCAGGGTTTGCCCGTGTTTACGGCGGCTGGCTGTCCAACCGTATCGCGCTGGTATTTATCGAAATCATCCGCGGTACGCCGATTGTCGTACAGGTGATGTTTATCTATTTCGCACTGCCGATGCTGCTGACGTCGATACGTATCGACCCGTTTAGCGCGGCTGTGGTCACCATTATGATCAACTCGGGCGCTTATATCGCGGAAATCACCCGTGGCTCTGTGTTGTCTATCCACAAAGGCTTTACTGAAGCGGGTCTGGCGCTGGGGTTGTCCCGTCGTGACACACTGCGTCATGTTATCGCGCCGCTGGCGTTGCGTCGCATGCTGCCGCCACTGGGCAACCAATGGATCATCAGCATTAAAGACACCTCGTTATTTATCGTCATCGGCGTTGCAGAACTGACCCGCCAGGGACAGGAAATCATTGCCGGTAACTTCCGCGCACTGGAAATCTGGAGCGCAGTCGCCATTATCTATCTGGTGATAACGCTGGTGTTGAGTGCCGTTTTACGCTGGCTGGAAACAAGACTGAAAATTATATGATTGAATTTAAAAACGTATCGAAACACTACGGCCAGACGCAGGTGCTGCACGATATCAACCTGCAAATTAAACAGGGCGAAGTCGTGGTGATTATCGGGCCGTCAGGGTCTGGCAAATCCACCCTGCTGCGCTGCATCAACAAGCTCGAAGAGATTACCAGCGGTGAGCTGGTGGTGGATGGTCTGACCGTCAACAGCCCGAAAGTGGACGAGCGACTGATTCGTCAGGAAGCGGGGATGGTGTTCCAGCAGTTCTATCTGTTTCCACACCTGACCGCGCTCGAAAACGTGGCCTTTGGTCCGATTCGGGTACGTGGCGCCAGCAAAGCCGACGCGGAAAAACTGGCACGCGAGCTATTGGGTAAAGTGGGTCTGGCAGAACGTGCGCACCACTACCCTTCCGAGCTCTCTGGCGGTCAACAGCAGCGTGTGGCTATCGCCCGTGCATTGGCGGTTAAACCGAAACTGATGCTGTTTGATGAGCCCACCTCGGCGCTGGACCCAGAACTGCGTCACGAAGTCCTGAACGTAATGAAGGATCTGGCTGAAGAAGGCATGACCATGGTGATCGTGACCCATGAAGTGGGATTCGCCCAGAAAGTCGCCTCCCGCCTGATCTTCATCGATAAAGGCCGCATCGCTGAAGATGGTCACCCGGATGAGTTGATTTCCAATCCGCCCAGCGATCGTCTGCGTGAGTTCCTGCAACACGTATCCTGATAGCACAGTGACGGCGGCCTTGACCAGGCTGCCGTCAGTACTGGCTTCTGGCTCCTTCTGATTGCCCTTCCCCGTTGCTGTTATTATCACCACTCGATGTCCGACTATTCCGAGATTGATGCTACCGGATTTGGCATTTTTTCCTGATTCCGATACGCTGCACGAAACGTTTCTCACGCATTATTCATATCACTTTTAAATCAATACGTTATCAGTTCACCAGGATGTACGCATGAAAACTCCCCGTTCTCGCCTTTCCCGACGCCGATTCAGCGCCCTGCTGGGCGGATTGTTTTTCAGCGCATATGGGTTCGCGGACGACACGCCGCCCACGGTCGATACGCAACGCAGTGCTGACACCGTCGCCTCATCCAGTACTTCCGCTCTCAGTACTTCCACGCTCAATCATTCCGCATTCGATAAAGGCGATCAGGATCTGTCCTATCCGAAGATCAACGGCCTGTACCAGCGACCAGCAAGCAGTGGCGTCACGCTGGTCGGCGACAACGACGGTGAAGCTAATAAGTACGTTGAACCGGTTAAAGGCTCAAAAGAAGGAAAGTACCTGTTATTACACGCTGGAGAGCACCTGACTTTGACCGGCCAGGGGTATTTTCTGATGCACTGGGAACTGAACTATTTCAATCATGGCGGCACTTTACTGGCAGACAATGCGCCATTGGTGACGACCTCGCAGGGTTTCATCAAAAAAGTGGCGTTAACCGGCCGTTACGCGCCGGATTACCCCCTTGACGGCGCACCCGGTCGCTCTGCGGTGTGGAACGCCGGTATCCAGACCAGCACTGGCAACCCGCTGGTGCCTTTCTCCGTTGGTGCACCGGCTGGTAACGGTGAAATCATGCCCAGCCTGTGGCTCAACGAGATTTTCTATCTGGACGGCACAGCGACACTCACTCAGCGCGAAGGCCCGGTGGATTATGACATCAGCATCACGCCACTGACGCTAGCCGACGTGAATAACCGGCTGGCGGCAACGCGCTATCGCATTAACGCCACCACGCTACGCGACGGTATCTCGTTGGATCCCTATACCGGCGCAGATAAGCCCCCCGCCTCGCCCGATAGCCTGACAGCAGGCGTTATTTCCAGCTCGGTGGTGCAATTGGACTGGAATGATAGCTCGGACAACGAGCGTGGCTTCGTCGTTGAATATTCGTATGCGGGTACTTTCGGCGAAGGATCCTACGACACTACGCCCCATCACTATGATGCTGGTGCAGTCTATACCAGTGCCAAATCGCTGGGGCCGAACGCCACCTCCATCGAAGTCGGGACGCTGGAGCCCAACACGACTTACGCCTTTCGGGTCAAAGCCTACAATCAAGCCGGAGATTCTGCCTACTCCAACGTGGTCACGGTCACCACACCGCCCGCCGCCCCACTCAGCAGCAACTGGACGCAGCAGGATATCGGGAAAACCGACACGCCCGGCTCCGCCAGCGAAGATCACGACGTGATTGCGCTACAAGCGCATAACGGCGATATGTGGGCAGAGTCTGACAGTGTCCATTTTGTGTATCAAAAACTGAAAGGCGACGGCAGCATTACCGCACGATTGATAGACCTGCGCTATAGCGACCCTTACGCCAAAGCCGGTGTGATGATGCGTAATACCCTATCCGACAGCAGTGCTTACATGCTGACTGGCTATATCGCCTCATCCGGCGCGATGTCGCAATGGCGCAGTAAAGAGGCCAGTGCCACGGGCAGTCGGGGACGGTTTGCCAAATCCGAGAATGGCAGTCAGCCGACCTGGTTACGATTAACCCGTGATGGCAACGCCTTTATCTCTGAGGTATCCAGCGATGGGCAGAGCTGGACTACGCTCAATAAAGTCATCAATCAAAACATGAACGATACGCTGTACGTCGGGCTGGCACTCTCGTCACGCCACAATAATGGGAAAGTCAGTTTTGATAACGTGAGTATTGCGCGCTAGTCGCCCCCGTTGCAGTTGGTTATACCATTGCAGTTGGGTATAGCCACAAAAAAGAGAGGCGTGAATCTCGCCTCTCTTCATCGCTCACCATGATTTCCCTCAGTGAAGAGGGAATTCTTTATTTCTTCGCGGCTTCCACTGCATCATGCAGGTTCAGGCGCTGCCAGAAATTGGCATCCGGCCCACCGGCGGACAACGGATAACCGTCAGCAATGGCGGTTTTTACCATCAAGGCACGACGTTGTGCCGCGCTCAATTGAGGCAATGGCCCTTCCAGCAACACCTCAGCGCCTTCCGGCACCTTGACCGACTGGGCTTTCACCTTCGCCATCGGCAGGTTGTACGTCATGGTGTAACGGTAGAATGACTTCATTGCCGGGTCGGTGTAAGGGTCGTTTTTACCCTGCGGTTTGGCACATTCCGCTACTGTCGTGCCACAGGCCTTTTCCAGCGCGGCCCGCAACTGGGCTTTCGCCTCGTTGAACAACACGCGGTATTTCGGATCATTGAGGAAATGCGCCACGCTACGCTCGGCGGTCATGCGTCCACCGATGACATCCAGCGGGTAATGTACCCCCAACACCAGACGGGAATATCCGTAGGTGGCGGCACGGTCGAGGAGCGGTACAAAACGCTCTGGCAGCATCTGCGCCAATAGCAGTGCATCGTTATAGCCGCCATTGGTATGCCCGCTCGGGAATGAACCACCCGACGCCGTGTAAAGCGCATTGTCCGCCACGACAGCGGTATCCGGCACCAGATGGATGCTGTTACCCTCGTGTTTGAACGGACGCGGGTAGTTAAACGCGTTTTTCGCCGCAGAGGTACTGACGTTAGTGGCTTTAATCAACGCAGCCGCTTTGCCGATTTCACCTTTCTGGTAGACAGCAAGAAACGCCTTGCCCAATTTCGGCCCCAGCGCTTCTGCCAGCGCATACAGATAGCGGGTATTTTCAGCGTCAATCAGCGCTTTCTGCCGCAATGGCAGCGTCGCTTCCAGATTAATGCGCTCAACGGTCGCCAGGTTTTTCGCTAACACCTCGGCTGGCAGGGTTCTGAACCCTTCCAGCAATTTCACGCTGGCCTGCTGCTGGTCCTTCGGGTTGAACGCGTAACCGGTGGCTTTCAGCCATTTCATATCACCCTGCGGTTCCCCCTGATCCGGCGCTTTATCCAGCACGGCGCGAGTCAGCTTTGGCGCGGTTCCCTGTAAGGCTTTTTGCAGGTACTGCTGCACCCGTTGCTGCATTTCAATCACCGGCGCACTATTGCTGGCCTCGGTGGTCGTTTGCAGCAGGCTTATCTGCGGCAACTGGGTGTCACTACGGGAAGCGGCTTGCGCCTGGGCTGTCGCCAGTGAGCAAACTACCGCCATAAACACGTAAGAATAGCGCATGATATGTCCTTTTTTATTGTCACGGATTATCGTCAAAGACAGAAACAGCATCAGCCTAAGCGCTGCTGATGACAGTTCAGTGAAACTTTTTTAATAACAGGCACTTTCATTGCAAATTGATTGCAAATAACCACCAGACCAGTATAGGCAGGGGTTTGTGATGGCGCGAGAGAGCCGCACCGGTTTAGCGATATAAAAGGGTTATGGGAACACAAGAGACAGTGAGTGAGACAGGCGCTGTGGTTCGCCACAGCGCTTGTACGTACTCAGGCATGAAGCAGATAGGTTTCCTCAATCACACGGGCGAATGCCTGGCACATGACGTCATCGCCATCCTGATTGTCTGCCAGCACCGTATCACCATCCACTACCTGGATATGGGCGTTGAGGGGGAAATCTGCCGCGGGTTGCGGGCGCGCCATCGCCGCGGCGATGGTGGCCTGTGCCTGCTGCCACACCTGCTCAACCGTCAGGTTGCACTCATGAGCCAGATAGTCTGGATTGAATCCTTCGCCCGTCAGGCTGCGTAGTGTTTCATCGTGGCTCAGGCTATTGCCGGGTTGCCAATAATGGCGCGTCAAATCCGGACCAATCGCCGGGTTATCTGTCAAATAGCCATCACGCTGACGGAAGAAATGCCGCGTTTGCTCTACCGCCATCGTCGCCAGCAGGTAGCCTTGATAGGAGCAGGCTGACTCCATCGACAACAAATGGGGGATCGCCATCGTCGGGCGCGGACTGCCGCTGATGCCGAGAATGCGTTGTTCAGTCTCGCGGGCCAGCTGCAAAATCGCCTCGGGCGTGCGCGCCTCGTCATCCATGCAGTACAACTGCCATTCGAAATACGGCACCAGCAAAATGTGGCGTTCGTTGAACGCCCGCATCGGCTGGCGGGCGCGGATATCGGCCTGAATCAACGCATCGGGGATCACCTCGCCTTGCGCGTTACAGGCATAGCGCTTGAGCCAGTCGGCATCCTGCAACAGGCTGTCACAAAACATCGACTGCGTTTCGGCGTAGGCCATCGACGTCGGCGGAAACTCCTGGGCAAAACACGGCGCATTCTGGCAGATATTGGCGAAATGCGCCGCATGGCCCCCTTCATGGAACAACGTGTTGATACCGTTGGCACCACTGCCTACCTGATCGGGCTGCGCCAGACTGGTGAAGTTGATGCGCGCAGGCAACCACCGGCCTTCGTCGACAAACGGTGGCACGGGCTGGTGCATAAAACCGTTTTCATATTTCCCTTTGCGTACCAGCAAATCGAGCTGCAGTTGTGCCCCACGAAAGCCAATATGCAGACGTTTGAAGCTATCGACCCAGCGGGACAACGATGCTGAAAATGGAAAGTACGGGTCCATCTGCCGGGTCACGTCGCCGGTACTGGCATAGCGCACGTTCCACGGTGTTAATGCGTCCTCGCCTTTTTCCGCCGCCAGTTGACGCAGACTACGCAGGTTGGCCTCACGAGTCTGTTCTTCGAAGCGGTCAAGAATGGCGAATAACTGCTCCGGCGTCATGCGCTCGGTCTTGTTGACCTTGTAGTCAAAGTAGTTGCGATACCCCATCTGACGAGCAAAGCGGTTACGCAGGCTGACCAGTTCCGGAAACCCGTGGTTGACCAGCCACTGTTCCAAATCACGCAGCGCCTGTTGTGAGCTACGGCGATGCGCCTCGTTATCATTGGTAGCCTGGTTGGTCAGCAACTCGCCAAGCGACGCGGCAACCAGCTCTCCTTGCTCGTCGATATGCATAGGCTGATAGGTTTTGCGACGAGCGAACAACGCATGCTCAGCGGCAATCAACTCATCCATCAGCGCCTGCGCCTTCGGGTCTTCAATCACATTGCAGTCAAAAAAGCGATACCAGCCGCGTAAACCGTGCAGCAGCGCGTCACGCGCTTCACTGGCAGCCTCAGCTTCAACCGTCGCCATGTGTTGGCGCAATTCGGCCAGCCGTGAGGATTGTGCAATAAAGCGTTTCCAGGCACTCTCCGCTTCGGAAAAGCGGGTAGCCACGGTCTCGTCACCGGTCCCCATGTAACACTGCCAGAAAAGATCTTCTTTCGTTTGATGTACCACCAGATAATCGCGGTTCAGGGCGTCAAAATACGCCTTAGCCTGTTGCATGTGGTTGTTCCTTATCGTTAATCGTTATGTTCAACCCAGTCGTTTTCGTACTGTCGACACCGCCTGCTCCATCGACGCGGCTTCGCCGGTTCCTACCAGACAGCACGCCAGTTGCAGCCGAATCGCTTGCGGTATCGGTTGTTCCCCCGCCAGACAGGCTTGCGTCCAGCGAGCCGTCGTCACCGCGTCTTTATCAGCAGGCAGTGCTGAGCGATCGACGGCGATATCCTGACGGACCTGCAAAAGATCGTTGCGCTGTTCACGGATAAAATACATTTCCGGGCAGCGCTGTGGGTTAGCGTACACCTCGCCTTCCGTGCCGTGCATCAATAACGCACGGCCATTGATGTCCTGAAAAAAGGTACCCACCCGGCCGACGTATTCCGGGTGCGACACGCTTGCCAGACGCAACGCCGCGCCTTCATCAAACGGCGTAGCCAGCTTGGCCAGCGTATGCGCGCTATTACGCACCCCCATGCGCCAGCGCAAATCCAACTGACGCTCGATGGCAGGACACAGCAGCGACACCGGCATAAACACCGGCTCACCTTCATCAAGCCGTTGCTGTGCCGACGGCGCATCACTCACCGGCATCAGGCCCAGCTCACGAAAAATCGCCTCGCTGGTCACGCGGGTTGGGTCGTGGCTCACACCGTGCACCACCACCGGCAGCCCCAGGCGGTGCAGCAACAACGCCAGTAATGGTGTCAAATTAGCTTGTTTGCGTGCGCCGTTATAGCTGGGGATCACCACCGGCATCGGCCTGTTAGCCGGTACGGACAGACGTAGCGTCTGTTCGCGCATCGCCTGATAAAAGCCCCGCATTTCGGCTTCAGACTCGCCTTTAATGCGAAATGCAATCAGCAGCCCACCCAACTCCAGCTCCGGTACTTGATCATTGAGTATATGACCATACAGCTGATACGCCGTGTCCTGGTTCAGATCGCGCGCATGATTTTTGCCGCGACCAACCTCTTTAATGATGTGGGTGTAATCCATGATCTGCTCTCACTGGTAAGGCGATGGTTAAACGGTGCCCTCAAACGGGCGAGTAGGTAGCCCCGGTTATGTGGGATAACACACTGGAAACATAGCATGAATGAGTCTTAGGGGAAGCGTGAAATCACCGTTGCTGCCCCCGACGGGAGCAGCAAGGAAAGCAGATCAGCGGTTATCGTTTACTGTTGATGCGGTTGATAGCCCACCTTGAAACCGCGAGCTACTTATCATCAGGCATCTCATCAGGCATCGCACGCTGTTCGATAGGAAAGACGGGTAGCGCCGCCAGTAACTGAGCACCGTAGCCTTTGGTCAACAGGCGACGGTCGTAGATGACGATTTCACCAAAACAATCATGGCTACGGATCAATCGTCCGACTTGTTGGATCAGGCTAAAGGACGCACTGGGCAGGCTTTGCACCACAAAGGGGTGACGTTTGAGACTTTTCAGCCACTCGCCTTCCGTCAGGATGAGCGGGCTGTCGATCGGCGGAAAGGCAATCTTGTGGATGTGTACCTGTGAGAGCAATTCGCCCTTGAGATCTAACCCTTCGGCGAAGGACTGCAAGCCAATCAATACGCTGGTCTGCCCTTGCTGTACCCGCTGGCGGTGCAATTCCACCAGCCGGTAACGCGGTTGGTCGCCCTGCACCAGCAACATCAGCCGCAAGTCCGGCACCTCGGTCAGAAATTGCTGCATGGCACGCTGGCTGGCAAACAACATCAGCATGCCTTTATGCGCGTCGCGCTGCAGTTCTGCGCGAAAAAAGCGCGCCATCTCGGCGATATGTTCCGCTTCCTGCGCAATCAACGGTTCATGACGCATCTGCGGGATCACCAGCTTCCCCTGCTCTCGGTGATTGAACGGTGAATCCAGCGCAATAAAGGTATCGCCCTCGTCTTCATCCAACCCGGATAGCTCTTTCAGGCGAGAAAAGCTGTTGAGCGAGCGCAATGTCGCCGAGGTGATCACCACATGCGACAAATTACGCCACAGTAATCGGTCCAACTGGTCGCACACGCGAATGCCCGCGCAGTGGAAATAGAGGTGTAACTGGTTGTCACGCCGTTCCCGCTGCAACCATTTCGACACCGGCGCGTTAGAGGATTTCTCCAGCGCCGCCAGTCGCCATAGCTTGCTTTGTGCCTCCCAATAGCCGTTGAGTCGGCTGATACGCAGCATTGCCTGGTGTAACTTCACGACGTCATGCTTACCGGTTTTTTCCGCCAGGTCGTTTAACAGATACTCCGCCAGACCGCGCAGGCTATCCGTCAGTTTGAATAACCGATTGCAGCACTCGCGCATCTCGTCTGGCAATTCCCCCATCGGGAAACGGTAGTCGGCATCGGGTTGGGCTGCAGGCAGAAACAGGCTGCTCAGGCGATCGAACAATTGCAACTGTTCACGGATTTCACCGCAATGCTCACCCAGCCTATCCGGTTGCATCAGTCGGGGTGACGACTTGGGCGGAAACTGCGCCAGACACATCCCTACCTGCTGAATCAATTGGTCCATCTGATGTTGCACCGCGCTGACCGTCACCTCGCCAGACATTTCCAGCGCATCGCGTGCCACATCCGGCACATGATGACCTTCATCCAGCACCAGTAACATGTTCTTTGCTTGCGGTAATACGGAATCGCTCTCCATCGCCGCCATCACCAGCGCATGGTTCGTCACCACCACATCGGCGTCTTCAATTTCCCGGCGGGCGAGAAAGAACGGGCACTCGCGGTAATAATGGCAATTACGCCCCAGACAGTTGGCTTTATCAGTACTGATGCGCTGCCACAGCGCATCGCCGATAGACTCCTGACAGTGGTCGCGCAACCCATCCCAGGCGTAGCTTTGCAATGCCTGTTGCAACCGAGCGCTGGTGGTTTGCTCTTCACGGCTGGATGGCAAGTGGTCATCCATAAACAGCATCAAATCGCCCTGTGCTGACGCCTCGGTCGCCATCGCCGCCAGATTGCGCGGGCACACATAGCGCCCACGACCAAACGCCGCCGTGAATGTCAGCTCAGGAATGAACTGGCGCAACAGCGGCAAATCTTTGTTGAAGATCTGATCCTGCAACGCCACGTTGGCGGTGCTGACCACCAGCGTTTTCAGCTCAGCGCGGCCAACGGCAATGCCGGGGATCAGATACGACAGGGTTTTACCCACACCCGTCGGCGCTTCAATCACCAGATGACGTGGGTAGTCCCCTGCCAGCGCTTTGGCTACCTCGGCTATCATCTGACGCTGCGGCGCACGGGAGACAAAATCAGGAATTTGCTGTTGCAGCGCTTTATACCATTCGCCAATCTGCTGCTTTAACGCGGGGGTCAGGGTCATGCCATCTCACTGTCGTTCAATCTGGCGGGTATTGTCCCACAGACCAACGGCAACGTCAGCAAGCACAGTTTTGCCACCGTGATATTGTGACGTTGTCACATTTATCAACCCGGTAACGGCTGGGTATCAACACACGCGGCTGGCTTGTATCCGATGGTGGAGTCTCTATAATCGCCGGAACGTTACCATTACCGGGGCGTAACAAAAGGATAACCGGATGAATATCAAAAAACTGGGGGTCGTCAGCCTGTTTGCGTTGTGCGCGTTAGGCGGCATCGGCGGTGTGATGCTGGTGGGGTATATTATTATCGTGCACGGTGGCTAACGCCGAACCGGTCAGTCCCGGCCGCCTGTTGCCGTGCAGCCGGTTTTCCTGTCAGGCCCCTGCCTACATCGCAGGGGCCGTCGTCTGTCACCCTTAACGGACTCAACCCACAGTCTTTACAGCAAGGTAAAGCTGTTGGTTTTCACACGCTGGGAATCCAGCCCAATCATCACGTCAAACTTGCCCGGCTCCGCTACCTGCTGCATCTGTGCGTTGTAGAACATCAGATCTTTCGGTGACAGGGTAAATGTCACGGTGCGGCTTTCACCCGGCATCAACATCACCTTCTGGAAACCACGCAGTTCTTTCACCGGACGGCTAACCGACGCCACCACATCATGCAGATACAGCTGTGCCACGGTTTCGCCAGCCCGTTTACCGGTATTGGTTACCGTCACCGACGCGGTAATACTGCCGTTACGCTTCATCGTCGGGCTGGAGAGTTTCACGTCAGATACCGCAAAGGTGGTGTAACTCAAGCCATAACCGAACGCATACAGCGGCCCGTTGGCCTCGTCAAAATAGTGCGAGGTGTATTTGTTGGGCGCGTCGGCTGAGTACGGACGACCGGTTGGCAAATGGCTGTAGTACATCGGGATCTGTCCCACGGAGCGCGGGAAGGTCATCGGCAATTTCCCTGATGGGTTGTAATCACCAAACAGCACATCGGCGATAGCATTACCCCCTTCGGTACCACTAAACCAGGTTTCCAGTATCGCGTTCGCCTGCTGATCTTCACGGCTCAGATCCAGCGGACGGCCATTCATCAGCACCAGCACCAACGGTTTACCGGTTGCTTTCAACGCGGCAATCAGCGCTTTCTGCTCTGGCGGAATGGTGATTTTGGCGCGGCTGGAGGCTTCATGCGCCATCCCCTGGGATTCCCCCACGACCGCGATCACCACGTCAGATTTCTTCGCCACGTCGACCGCTTCATCAATCATTGCCTGCGGCGAGCGCGGGTCCACCACCACGGATTCATCGTATTCATTGAGGAATTTGATCAACCCCGGATGATTGGTGATGTTCGAGCCTTTGGCGTAATAAACCCGGGCGTTATACCCGACAGCTTTACGAATACCTTCATACACGGTCACCGCCTGTGCCGGACGTCCGGCAGCAGACCAACTGCCGATGATGTCGCGCTTACTGTCAGCCAGCGGACCGACAACCGCGATGGTGCCGGATTTTTTCAGCGGCAGAATACCCAGACGGTTTTTCAGCAGCACCAGACTACGACGCGCCACATCACGCGCTTCTTCACGGTGTAACCGGCTTTCGGCATTGGTATCCACCGGGTCGGAACCGACCGGGCCAAGGTGACGATACGGGTCTTCGAACAAGCCCATGTCGTATTTCATGTTCAGCACCTGACGGCAGGCATCATCGATATCTTTCATGCTGACCACGCCGCGCTTCACCAAATCCGGCAGGTAACGCGCGAAATACTCGTCGCTCATACTCATACCGATACCGGATTGCACCGCAATGCGCGAAGCATCACTCGGGTCTGCCGCCACACCATGCTTGATCAGCTCTTTGATAGCGCCGTGGTCGCTGATGGTAATGCCTTTGAAATGCCACTGGTCACGTAGCACATCTTTGAGCAACCAGCGGTTGGCGGTCGCCGGTACACCGTTGATGGAGTTGAGAGATGCCATCACACCGTAGCTGCCTGCATCAATCGCGGCTTTATACGGCGGCATATACTCCTGGAACATGCGCTGCGGGCTCATATCGACGGTGTTGTAATCACGCCCGCCTTCTGCCGCGCCATACAACGCATAATGTTTGACGCTGGTCATCAGCGAGTGACGGCCATACAAGTCATCTCCCTGAAAACCTTGTACCATCATGCGCGCAATTTCACTGGTCAGGTAGGTATCTTCACCAAACCCTTCGGAAACACGGCCCCAACGCGGATCGCGGGTGATATCCACCATCGGTGCCCAGGTCATGTTCAGGCCGTCTTCGGTGGCTTCATACGCCGCTATCTTTGCCGACAGTTCGACGGCATTCATGTCCCAACTGGAAGCCAGCCCCAACCCGATGGGGAAAACGGTACGCTGACCGTGCACCACGTCATAAGCGAAAAACAGCGGAATTTTCAGGCGGCTTAGCTGCATCACCTGATCCTGCATCACGCGAATATCCTGCCGGGTAACCGTGTTGAAAATCCCACCGACCTGACCGTTGTGGATCATTTCGCGGATGGCCTGTTTCGGGTTATCCGGACCGACACTGATCAAACGAAGCTGGCCAATCTTTTCATCCAGCGTCATTTTTTTCATTAAGTCGTTAACGAAAGCATCGCGCTGTTGCTGGTGAGCGGGCGTTGCCTGTGGTGCAGTTGTCTGTGACTGGGGCGTTTGCGCCCACAGTGGGCTACAGGCCAAACCAACCGCCAGCGCCAGTGGAGTAAACCATTTCATTGTTATTGCGAATTCCTTGTGCAGTTGCCAGTCAGGGTGCGACACGCTGCCTGATGAGTGTGTGGTTAACAAGGCGGCTAATGTGCCACAAAACCGCCAGCGGAAAAATGGCTATCACGCATTTTCCCGCCAACGGTGTGACATAACACAAGGGCTGGGGAGGAATCGCACACTATGCAGACGCACTGGCACCCGGTCAGGCAATGTATAGTCAGGTCATCGGCATCAGACAGCACAACAATCAGGAGTTGGTGGCGCTCAGCGCCTTATCCAGCGCACCGACCAGCCAGTCGATATCATGCGCCTGAAATGCCAGCGTCGGACGCAATTTCAGCACGTTCCCGTGCGGACCGGCGACCGAGGTCAGCACGCGCTGTTCACGCAACTGTTCTATCACGTTCAACGCGCGTGTTTTGTCCGGCGTTTTGCTATCACGATCGCTCACCAGCTCAAAACCGATAAACAACCCGGCACCGCGAACATCACCCACACAGGCATGACGATCCGCCAGTCCGGCCAGCTCTTTCAGTAACTGGGCACCGACGACCTTGCTGTGCTCCTGCAATTTCTCTTCACGGATCACCGTCAGGACGGCTTGTGCCGCCGCCATCGATACCGGGTTACCGCCAAAGGTATTGAAATAGGGAATTTCATCGCTAAACGCGGCCAGCACATCGGGTTTCGCCAGCAACGCCGAGACCGGAATACCATTTCCCATCGGTTTCCCCATCGTGATGATATCCGGCACGATACCGTGGCGGGCAAAACCCCAGAATGCGTCACCGGTACGGGCAAACCCGGGTTGTACTTCGTCGGCGATAAAGATGCCGCCGTTGGCATGGACCACATCGATAGCGGCTTGCAGGTAACCGGCTGGCCCCGGCAGCACGCCGTCAGAGGAGAAAATCGAATCGGCGAGGAAACCGGCAAACTTGATGCCGTGCGCGGCCATGTCATCGATCTGCTTCTGAATTTCATTCGCAAACCAGGCCCCCAAATCCGGTGCCTCGACACGATAGCGATCCGGCGCGGGGACCAGACGTGTCGTTGCTGCAATCGGCTGGCCGCTGCCCAGCGCTGGCGACGCACCGGACGTGAGTTCACTGGTGCCGTGATACGCCTCGCGAGTCACGATAATCCCGGTGCCACCGCTGTAAGCGCGCGCAACGCGAATCGCCAGATCGTTGGCTTCCGAGCCGGTACACATGTACATCGCCTTGGTGATAGCCGCTGGCACCAGCGTCAGCAACTCTTCGGTGTAATCCAGAATACGGTCATGCAGGTAGCGGGTGTGCGTGTTGAGCTGGCACATCTGTGCGTGTACCGCCTCAATCACCGCCGGATGGCAATGGCCGATACTGGCGACGTTGTTGTATACATCCAGATACTGGTTACCCGCCGCATCCCACAGGTATTGCTTCTCGCCACGCACCAGATGCACCGGGTTACGGTAGAACAGCCGGTAAGACTCCCCCAGCACCCTGCTGCGTTTTTCGGTCAGTGTGCGGATATCGTCGCTCAATGCTGCTGCGTGTTCAGCCCGGAAGCTGTTGGTATCCATGATGGTTGAACGTGTCGCCATGATGACTCCCGATTAAAAGTAATGTGCCAACGCGTGATGGCTACCGGCTCCCCGGTGCCGCCTGATGAACACTACCCTACACCAAAAGCAACAAAATGCACAAATACAAAAATACGCATACTGAAAATGCAGGCTTGCCGCCTAAAAAACCCGTGATTTAGCGTGTTATTACGCGATCGCTCTCTTTGCAAGAAAAGCAATTTACTCAATTAAAAACAAATTGATAAATACAACCACCTCAATTTTCCAGAAGACCATTGCCAATACGGTGACACCTGTTATGCTTAAATGCACAAAATTACACAAACAGACCAACCCTATGTTGTTCCTGCCAGTCTGCTGCCTTATCGTTATAATGACGGCGATTGTCATCCTGACCGAGAGAATGCCTGCTCATGCTTGAAGAAACCCGCCTGCACCGTATCCGCCTGCTGCTGTCGTCCCTCAACCGGGTCAGTACCGACCACATCATTCAGCATCTTGGTGTGTCGCGGGAAACCGTGCGGCGTGATGTACTCAAGCTGGAAGCTCAGGGGGTGTTGCGTCGGGTTCATGGCGGTATCGTCGCGACGGATGTCGAACCCGAGCCGCCGCTATCCGTTCGCAATACGGTAAGGGAGCAGGAAAAACGGGCGATTGCCCAACTGGCGGCGCAACAGGTAAAAGCAGGCCAGACATTATTTATTGATGCAGGCAGCACCACCACCTTGCTGGCTGCGGAATTGCTGGTGCTTCCCGGCATGACCATTATTACCAACAGCTTAAACGTCGCGCTGACACTCACCGCCGCAGAAACCGACGAGTATGCGCCACATGAGGTCATTCTGCTCGGCGGCCACATGGGCGCAGCCGCACAGGCCACCAGCGGTGCTCTGACGGTGACGGAAATCCAGCGTTATCGGGCTGATATCGCGCTGCTCTCACCGGTCGGTATTGCCAGCCAGTCGGGTGCCAGCAGCTTTTCCCACCATGAAGCAGCAATTGCCGGCGCGATGTCTCGCAATGCCAGACAACGCATCATGCTGGCGGATCACAGCAAGATTGGCGTAACCAGCCGCGTTATCTACGCCGCCCCCACGGATATCGACCTGCTGATTACCGACAGTGGCAGCAGCAGTAATGCCGACTTCCCGGCATTGCAGGCGGTGTGCGCTCAGGTGCTGTTAGCCTGAACCGAGTAATCGGCTAATCGGTCAGTGCCATGTCACTGATTCCGTGGTACATCTATACCCATCACACCTCAGGTTGTACCTGTGTTGGAGTGATAACTCGGCCCATCGCTTTATCCCACGGAGGAAGAGATGTATCAGTTGCACATCGCCAATAAAAACTATTCGTCCTGGTCGCTGCGCCCGTGGATCCTGCTGAAAACGCTGGATATCCCGTTTGACGAGATCCTCACCCCGTTTGCCCCCACCCCCGTCCAGACGGCATTCAAAACATTCTCACCGACCGGCAAAGTTCCTTGTCTGGTTGACGATGGCATCACCGTTTGGGATTCGCTGTCTATTACCGAATATCTGGCGGAGGACGTTCCTGCGGTATGGCCGCAAGACAAGACGGCCCGTGCCTGGGCTCGCAGCGCGGCGGCGGAAATGCATTCCGGTTTTAACGCCTTGCGTAACCAGTGCTCGATGAGTTGCGGCGTGCGGGTGGAACTTCATGCCATCACCCCAGAATTGCAACGCGATATCGACCGGCTCAATCAATTGTGGCAGGAAGGGATAGCACGATTTGGCGGGCCGTTTCTGGCAGGCGCACAGTTCAGTGCCGTTGACGCGTTTTTCGCCCCGGTAGTCTTCCGGGCACAAACCTACGCACTGCCATTAACGGGCGCAGCGGCACAGTATGCCAGCCACATGCTGGCACAACCGGCGATGCAGTTATGGTACCAGCAGGCACTCACGGAAACCTGGCGCGAACCCGGCCATGAAGAGGACATTGCGGCATCAGGCCGGATAGTGCAGGACCAACGGGCGGTATCGTAACACCGCCCTAATCTGACGGTTATTCATCCACCTCAGCAGTAACGCCAGCTCCGCTGCCATGCGGCTGGCGTGACGCCAGTGACTTCTGCTTCTTGTAGCTCAGCGCCGCTTCCGGTACCGGGCTGACTTTACCCGTTTCCAGCCAGTTACGCAGGCGATTGGCATCGGCAAAATGGGTGAATTTGCCAAACGCATCCAATACCACCAGCGACACCGGACGACCACCGATCACCGTACGCATCACCAGACAGTGGCCTGCCTGATTGGTAAAACCGGTCTTGGTCAACTGAATATTCCAGTCCGGGCGATAAATCAGATGGTTGGTGTTACGAAACGGCAACGTGTACGACGGGTGCGTAAACACGGCGGTTTTTTCATGCGTGGTGCTGAGTTGGCTTAACAGCGGATACTGTTTGGACGCAATCAGCAACTTCGTCAAATCGCGTGCGGTAGACACATTACTGGTTGAGAGCCCGGTCGGTTCCACATAGTAGGTATGCATCATGCCAAGCGAACGCGCTTTAGCATTCATCGCGGTGATAAACGCCTGATACCCGCCACGGTAGTGATGCGCCAGGCTAGCGGCAGCACGGTTTTCCGACGACATCAACGCCAGCAACAGCATATCGTGGCGGCTGATTTCACTGCCCAGACGCACGCGGGAATACACCCCTTGCATCTCTTTGGTATGGCTGATATCAACGGAAATCAGCTCGTCCAGCGGTTGATTGGCATCCAGAACCACCATGGCGGTCATCAGTTTCGTCACAGAGGCAATCGGTACGACCACATCCGGATTACTGGAATAGAGCACCTCGTTATTACGCATATCCACCACCATCGCACTGCCGGAGGCAATCTCCTGACGGGATGGGGCATGCTGTGTCACAGGTGTTTTAGCCACGGCCTGTGCGGCGAAACACACAGGGGCGGAAAGCAACAGCAGGCTTACAACGGAAAGCCGAAATTTTTTATTCATTATTCAATAGCTTAAACAGTGTACTGTTAACTGAAAAAAAGAACGACGCATTATAATGCGCCGACGGATCGCACGCACTCCGCCTGTCTTAAAAGCTTTGTGACAAAGTTTGACAGCCCTATCCCAACTGGAGCCAGGTTGTCATCGATAAGTGGATAACCGATACTGCCCACTGCTGATGTACCCATGAAAATAAGGATGACGCCGTGTCCGACAAGGAACACTTACCCCAAAAGGAACATTCCACCGGCAATGAACCGCGCACCGGCTTTCAACGCCCTGTGCTGACACTGCCTAATCAGGCTGACAAGCTGTTGCTGCATTCCTGCTGTGCACCGTGTTCAGGCGAAGTGATGGAAGCTATCACCGCGTCTGGCATTCAGTACACCATTTTCTTTTATAACCCGAATATTCACCCACAGCGCGAATACCTGATCCGTAAAGAAGAGAACATGCGTTTTGCCGAAAAACAAGGCATTCCTTTCGTCGATGCGGATTACGACAGCGATAACTGGTTTGAACGCGCCAAAGGCATGGAATGGGAGCCGGAACGCGGTATTCGCTGCACTATGTGTTTCGACATGCGTTTTGAGCGCACCGCGTTGTACGCGCACGAGCACGGTTTTTCGGTTATCTCCAGTTCACTGGGTATTTCCCGCTGGAAGAACATGCAACAGATAACCCAGTGTGGTGTCACCGCCGCCAGCCGCTATCCGGGCATGACCTACTGGGACTACAACTGGCGTAAAGGCGGTGGCTCAGCGCGCATGATTGACATCAGCAAACGCGAGCGTTTCTACCAGCAAGAATACTGCGGGTGTATCTATTCACTGCGTGATACCAATAAACACCGCAAGGCGCAGGGCCGCGATATCATCCGCATCGGTACGCTGTATTACGGCGACAACGACGTCTCCGGCAACACTGCCATCGTCGAAAAAGACAAGGGCGATAGGGGCTGATAGCCCCGGCTCGTGGAACAGGTGGTGTCACGCGCGATTGGGTGACGCCACTTAATACCCCAGCAGTTGACGGTAAGAACGGGTTTCGATGCTATCCATCTGCAGCCCCAGCCGTATCGCGCAATCCTGACAATGCTCACCCAAAATATCCAGTTCCGTCTCGTCCTCTGTCATACAGGATATCTCGACGAAATGCCCCAACGACTCAATATAATCCAGCGTGATGTGAAACCGGTCGAGAAAATAGATGCTGCGGGTTTTATTCACTTCAAAGATAGGCAAAAACCCCAACGTTCTCAGCATGCTGTCTGTCATATCGAATGACTCCACGTTGACGGCCTCACAACGACCGGTTCGCGGACCTTTCACAATCCACAGCTTAATCCCGGATGGTGCCATGCGGCGTAACAACATACTGATATTTTGTTGCCCCAGCTTCTTTTCCGCTGAATCATAATAAATATCATGTTCCTTATTTTCGAATACGAACGATTCAGGATGATGGCTGAATAATTTTTCACGAAAAGCGATAATATCCTGAATACGAAATTTCAATTCAACTTCATATTTCCCTCTGAAATGCTCGTGCACTTTTTTTCTCCGCTTATCGGTTCTCTCTGACCGTCGCTTTATTTGGCAAATACCTACAAGCAGGACAACAGACGATCAGCTTATGTAATATTAATCATCAGATAGATTATTATGCTAACTTTTATCCAGGCTATCAGCGGTATAGCTCATGGTTCTCACTTATCACGCCGCCAACCGCCCTGCACTCTACCTATCTGGAATCGTATCACCCGGATATTGCTCCGGGTAACGACGCGTGAGTTGCGCCAGCCGTCATTGGCATGATGTGCTGAAATAAGCACCACAAGCAAAAAGCACAGTGTGCGTTCACCATGCTGAAAAAAGAGAACGGATTAAACAGAAACGCCATCTATTCCTTACCAGAAAAACCAGTCTTCCATTTTCCATCATGGCTGGCTGGCAAAATGAATCTCATTACGTCAGACGATCTATCGTTACCGGTTATCATAACGATAAAAACCAATCGCTGTTTTCACTTTCCCCACGTAACCATAAATCCGGCTTAACACCCCCCATGTGGAATGTGGAACGTCGTATTTTTCATCACTATTTCCTCTATTTCACCGCGTCATTATTACAAATCTTGCTTTTCGATACTCATGTATAGATACGAAAGCATAATAATTCAATCTGCCATCACGCATTTTGCCGATCAGGAAGAGATATTGTTGTAAATTTTCTTTTCACAGCCCAACTTCACGAATAAAACGTCATCGCGTGATAAGGGGCCTGACGGCAACGCGCCAGCCGTGACGCCAAATCACCGACATGTGCCTCCAGTTGATGACCGTCCGGGTCGAGAAAATAGAGCGAGTCGCCTTCGCTACGGTTATCTTTCCACTCTGTAACGCCCGCATCACGCAGATGCTGACAAAACAACGGAAAATTATCGGCAGAAACGCTGAATGCGTAGTGGGTATAGCCCGCGGCGATATCGCCACGTGCCGGTTCCAGTGACAAGCACAGCCATAATCCCGGCAATGACAGATACGCCCCTGTCGCCCACTCCGCCTCCAGCCGCAACCCCAGCAGATGATGGTAGAACGTCAGGCTGCGCGGTAAATCGCACACCGATAATGTCAGATGATTGAATCCGGATAACATGCACAACCTCGCGCCTTTCAAGTCGATGGTGTAACGGAACAGATACAACGCTCAGGTTACGACGCTCAGGATGGCACAGCAAGGTATCGCTTAGCGGATACTGTTACCGGATACCGTTGATAACCCGCGCAATATCAGCCGAGGTCGTCAGCGCACGAATCTGGCTGAACAGCTCACTGGCGTCGTCATACTCTTTACGCAGATAGCCCAGCCACTGTTTGATACGCGCAACATGATACAAACCGGTGTCGCCTTGCTTCTCCAGCCGCACGTATTTCTGTAGCAATTGCACCACTTCCGCCCACGGCATACGCGCCTCACGATACTTGATGACCCGACTCAGGTTAGGCACATTGAGCGCGCCCCGGCCAATCATCACCGCGTCACAACCGGTCACGGCCATACAATCCTGTGCGCTTTGCCAGTCCCAGATTTCTCCGTTGGCGATAACAGGAATATTCAGGCGTTGGCGAATTTCCCCTATCGCCGCCCAATTGATGCGCTCGGCCCGATACCCATCCTCTTTCGTGCGACCATGCACCACCAGTTCACTGGCTCCCGCCTGCGCTACCGCATCGGCAATTTCAAACTGGCGATCGCCAGAATCCCAGCCTAAGCGCACTTTTACCGTCACCGGCAACGATAGCGGTACCGCGTCACGCATCGCTTTGGCGGCCTGATAGATCAACTCGGGGTCTTTGAGCAAGGTGGCACCGCCGCCACTACCGTTGACCAGTTTCGATGGGCAACCACAGTTGAGATCAACCCCCCAGGAGCCGAGTTCTACCGCCCTGGCGGCATTTTCTGCCAGCCACTGCGGGTACTGACCGAGTAACTGTACCCGGACCCGGGTACCGGACGGGGTACGGCTACCGTGGCGCAATTCCGGGCACAGGCGATAAAACGCTTTTACCGGCAGACGGCTATCCACCACCCGCAAAAATTCGGTGATGCACAGATCGTAATCATTCACTTCGGTGAGTAATTCCCGTACCAGGGAATCCAGCACCCCTTCCATCGGGGCCAGTAAAACGCGCATAACTCAACTCATCATAAAAAAGGCAGGTCATGGTACTGTCGGCGGGAGAAACTGTCGACGGGGAGAAAGCATCGGCAGGAAAAACGGTGTCACAGCGGGGTGCTTAAACGAGCGGGAAAGCCGAAACTCTCCCGCTGTGGCGTTGATATTGCTGTGGTGCTGGTATCACCGTGGTGTGGATATTACTGTCGGATATCGACCTGATAAAAAATGTGTTTACCAAACGGGTCGATTTCGTATCCGCTCACCGTGTTGCGCACCGGCTCAAAGATCGTCGAGTGCGCAATCATCACCGCAGGAGCCTGCTCATGCATCATGAACTGCGCCTGACGGTATAGCGCCACACGTTTCTGGTGATCCTGCTCGGCACGCGCTTCGGTAATCAACGTATCAAACGGCGGGTAGCACCACCTGGATGAATTAGACCCGCCATTGGCGGAAGGACAGGTAAATAGCGGGCCGAAGAAGTTATCCGGGTCGCCGGTCGCGGTAGTCCAGCCCATTAGCGCCGCCTGATGTTCACCGCTTTTCACCCGTTTGAGGTATTCACCCCACTCGTAACTGACGATAGTGGCTTTCACCCCCACCTTCGCCCAGTCAGCCTGAATCATTTCCGCCATACGACGCGCGTTCGGGTTATACGGCCGCTGTACCGGCATCGCCCACAGATCGATAGTGGTGCCCTGCGCTATACCGGCTTCTTTTAGCAGCGCTCGCGCTTTTTCCGGGTTGTATGGGTAATCCTCAAGATCAGACGCCGCGCTCCATACGCCAGGCGGCAGCAGATTTTTAGCCGCCGTCCCGGTGCCCTGAAATACGGCTTCGATAATCGCCGGTTTGTTGATAGCCATCGTCAATGCCTGACGCACCTTGAGGTTATCCAGCGGCGGTTTTTGGGTATTAAATGCCAGAAAACCGATGTTCAGCCCAGCTTTTTGCATCAGGGTAATGTCTTTATTGCTCTTCATGTCTGCCAGCTCCGCCGGATTGGGAAACGGCATCACCTGACATTCATTCTTGCGCAGCTTGGCGTAACGCACCGAGGCATCCGGTGTGATGCTAAAAACCAGCCGGTCCAGTTTGGCTTTACCCTGCCAGTAATCCGCAAACGCCTGATACAAAATGCGGGAATCTTTCTGATACTGCACCAGTTGGAACGGACCGGTGCCGATAGGCTCCAGATCCACTTTTTCTGGTGTACCGGCTTTCAGCATCTGGTCGGCGTATTCAGCAGACAGGATCGAAGCAAAATACCACGCCAGGTCGGCCAAAAACGGGGCCTCCGCATGACTTAAGGTGAAACGCACCGTATGGTCATCCAGCTTGTCGATAGCGGTAATCAGGCTACGAAACGACAGGCTTTCGAAGTTGGCATAGGTGCCACCGGACACCTTGTGATAAGGGTTATTGGGATCACGCTGGCGTTGAAAAGAGAAAATCACGTCGTCGGCGTTGAAATCACGACTCGGGGTAAACTGAGCGTTGTGATGGAATTTCACCCCTTTACGCAGATGAAAGGTGTATTGCGTGCCATCCGGGCTTATCTCCCAGCTTTCTGCCAGACTCGGTATCAGCTCGGTGGTACCGACCTTGAAGTCCACCAGCCGGTTATAAATCGGCACGGCACTGGCATCCACGCTGGTCCCAGAAGTATACAACTGCGGGTTAAAGTTCTCCGGTGAACCTTCAGAGCAGTACACCAGCGTTTTGGCACATGCCATCTGGGTAACCGCCAGCGTCATCGCCGCCAGCGCAATACGTGTTAACCTGTTTTTCATCCCCACCCTCGCTTTTTATTGACTTCCAGGTAGCTCGCTGAGTACAACGAAGCCTTTGATTATGGTTGAAAACAATACCGAACTTTCCATGGGGTTTACCAATAAGGATCCGTTATGAGCGATAACCTGACGCGCCAGTTGACCGACCGTTTCTACCGCTATCTGGCGGTCACCAGCCAGAGCAACGCTGCGGCGACCACGCTACCGAGCACGCCAGGTCAGATGGCGATGGCCCAGTTGCTGGCAAAGGAGCTGCGCACTCTGGGACTGAGCCAGATAATGTGCGACGAACATGCCACCGTCACCGCGGTGAAACCAGGCAATACTCCGTCTGCGCCACGCATTGGTTTTATTACCCATATTGATACCGTAGATGTCGGCCTGTCACCGGATATTCACCCGCAAACCTTACGTTTTACTGGCGAAGACCTGTGCCTGAACCCGGAACAGGATATTTGGTTGCGCATCAGTGAGCACCCGGAGATTCTGCCCTATCGCAATCAGGACATCATTTTCAGCGACGGCACCAGCGTGCTGGGGGCCGACAACAAAGCCGCCGTCACCGTGGTGATGACGCTGTTGGAAAACCTGCCTGATGACCAGCCACATGGCGACATTGTCGTCGCGTTCGTGCCGGACGAAGAAATTGGCTTGCGGGGCGCGAAAGCGCTGGACCTGACGCGCTTCAACGTCGATTTCGCCTACACCATCGATTGCTGTGAATTAGGTGAAGTGGTGTACGAGAATTTTAATGCGGCATCGGCGGAAATCCGCTTTACCGGTGTGACCGCCCACCCAATGTCAGCCAAAGGCGTGCTGGTTAACCCCATTCTGATGGCGCACGATTTCATCAGCCAGTTTGATCGCCAGCAGACCCCGGAACACACCGAGGGGCGGGAGGGATATATCTGGTTTAACGACATCCACGCCAACGCCAATGAAGCGGTGCTGAAAGCCTCGATCCGTGATTTCGATCTGGCCGGGTTTGCACAGCGAAAACAACAGATACGCGACGTCGCCGCACAGATTGCCGACCGCTATCCTGCGGGTCAGGTCAGTTGCACCATCGCTGATATTTACAGCAACATCAGCAACGCGTTGGGGGATGACCGGCGCGCGCTTGACCTGCTGTTTGCCGCCATGAGCACACTGTCGATTACCCCGAACGTGATTCCGATGCGCGGCGGCACCGACGGCGCGGCACTGTCGGCCAAAGGCATTCTGACGCCAAACTTTTTTACCGGCGCGCACAACTTTCACTCACGCTTCGAGTTTCTGCCGGTGCCGTCGTTCGTTAAATCGTATCAGGTGGCATTGACGCTATGCCAGCTCGCGGCACAACAGCCATCAGTCTGAGCTGTGCTGGCGTAGCGCCGACGGTGTGATGCCGTATTCAGCGCGAAAGCGCTGGCTGAAATGACTGGCGGAGCTAAACCCGCAGGCCAGCGCGATATCAGTAATGGAACGACTACTATGGCGTAACCACTGTTCCGCCTGCGCCAGCCGTCGCTTCATCACATACTGATGCGGTGCCATCCCCTCACTCTGGCGGAACATGCGTGAAAAGTGAAACTCACTCAGCCCGGCTTCCATCGCCAAATCCGCCAGGGTCAGCGGTTCCCCCAGTTGGGCGTCAACTCGCGCTTTTACCCGCCGCAGCACCGCCGGTGCCAGCCCACCGCGACTGCCCGGCGTCTGCCACTGTAACTGGCTGTATTGACGCAGCATGTGTAGCATCACCATCGTTGATGCAGAACTCAGCATCATCTGGCTGGCGGGGTCGTCCCAGTTACCGGTCAGCAAAAAATGGCGATACAGTGCTTCCAGTGCCGGATCGGCGACAAAAATGCGCTCATCCAGCCGGATAGACGCCGGGCTGCGATCCCAGGTTTGTTCCGCCAGTTGACGCAAGTGTTGATCGGTACAGTAAAAGTGGGCAAAACGCAGGCTACCGCGAATATCCCAGGTGGACTGGCTCTGCTGCGGCATCAGGCAAAAACGTCCCGGCGCACCACCGTTAAACCACCCATCCGGGCGCTTGTGGTAGCTTTCGTATCCATCCTGCACGTACATACTGAAGGTATGATGACGGGTATTTTCCAGCGTGACCCGATCGTGGCTATTCTGCCAGACTGCCAGTTGCACCTGATTATCCAGCGTCACGGTTTGCTGCAACCGGGTTTTATAATGCTGTAACACGTCGAAAGCGTCGTACTGACTCATTGATCACCCTGCGAAATATCCCCTCTGACCAACAGAGTAAAACAAGCGCTCGTTATTAGGAAGTTGTCACCGCACGACAGAAAAAACCGCAGGATTCTGTTACTCACCGCAACCTGCTGACAGTCAGCCTGTCGGCAATGCCGGATAATGAGCGCCTGTGTAAGGTCTGGAGTATAACAATGAATAGCCTGCTTTATAGCGCCGTCGTGCTGATTTGGGGGACGACCTGGATAGCCATCAGTTTGCAGCATGGTAACGTACCACCGGAAGTGTCGATTTTCTGGCGTTTTGCCAGTGCTTCGACGCTGCTGATGGCGTTTTTGATCCTGACGCGTCGCCTGCGTCCGTTGAGTGGACGTGCGCATGTATTGTGCATGGCACAGGGGGCCACCGTCTTCGGTCTTAATTTCTTCTGTTTTTATCATGCCGTCGCCTGGATCCCGAGCGGGTTGGAGTCGGTGATTTTTTCGATGGCGGTGCTGTTTAACGCCTTCAATAGTCGGCTGTTTTTCGGCACCCGCCTCAGCCGTAATGTGATGATCGCCGCCCCGCTGGGGCTGGCCGGTATTCTCTTGCTGTTCTGGCACGACCTGTTGCGTCTTAATAGCAGCCCGCAACTGCTGTGGGGCGTCGGTTTGAGCCTGCTGGGAACCTACGGTTTCTCACTCGGCAATATGATAAGCGCCCGTCATCAACACAGTGGTCGGGACATTATGACGACCAACGCATGGGGCATGCTGTACGGGGCGCTGGCGATGGGGCTGATAGCGTTGATGCTGGGTTACCGCTTCACGCCGGAATTCTCGCTGCAATACCTCGGCTCGCTGTTTTATCTGTCGCTGTTTGGTTCGGTGATTGGGTTTGGCGCTTACTTCGCGCTGGTCGGGCGGATCGGTGCCAGTCAGGCGGCCTATGCAACCTTGCTGTTTCCGTTAGTGGCGCTTTCAGTCTCCACATTGTATGAAGGGTACGTGTGGCGCAGTAATGCGGTGCTGGGATTATTGCTGATTCTGGCGGGCAATGCGGTGATGTTTTATCGCCCCCGGCCACAGCCGGAGGCGAAAACCGCCATCTAGTCGATTATTGCGCGTTAGCAGGCTTATTACGCGGCGGGCGACGGCGGGCAGCAGGTTGCCCTTCTGGACGGCCTGCCGGGCGAGCGCCGCCGTCACGACGTGGCTGAAGTGGGCGATCGCCTTGCGGACGTGCAGAGGATCTTTCACCTTGTGGGCGATCCCCCTGACGTGGTGCGCCGCCCCGCCCGCCGCGTCCACCCTGACGGCCGTTTTGGATCGGTTCGGCCTTGATGGTCGGGTCCGGCTCGTAACCTGGGATGGCGATGCGCGGGATCTCCCGCTTCAGCAGACGTTCGATATCGCGCAGCAGCTTGTGCTCATCCACGCACACCAGCGACAACGCTTCACCTGTTGATGCAGCCCGCCCGGTACGGCCAATGCGGTGCACGTAATCTTCCGGTACATTCGGCAGTTCGTAGTTCACCACGTGCGGTAACTGATCGATATCCAGCCCACGCGCGGCGATATCGGTCGCCACCAACACACGGATATCGCCGTCTTTGAAATTCGCCAGTGCACGGGTACGCGCGCCCTGACTCTTGTTGCCGTGGATAGCGGCAGCGGTGATGCCGTCTTTATTCAGCAGTTCCGCCAGATGGTTAGCGCCGTGCTTGGTACGGGTAAACACCAGTACCTGCTGCCAGTTGTGCTTGCCGATCAGGTGCGACAACAGCTCACGTTTGCGTTTCTTATCGACAAAATGCACGTGTTGCGTCACCAGCTCGGACGGGGTATTGCGGCGCACCACTTCCACCGAGGCCGGATTGGTAAGCAGCTTGCCAGCCAGCTCTTTAATCTCGTCGGAAAAGGTGGCCGAAAACAGCAGATTCTGCCGTTTTGGTGGTAATTTCGCCAGCACCCGGCGAATATCATGGATAAAGCCCATATCCAGCATACGGTCGGCTTCATCCAGTACCAGAATCTCTACCTGCGACAGGTCAACCGCGTTCTGGTGCTCCAAATCCAACAGACGCCCCGGGGTGGCAATCAGAATATCGACGCCGCCACGCAGCTTCATCATCTGCGGATTAATGCTGACGCCGCCGAATACCACCAGCGAGCGCAAGCGCAGATATTTGCTGTACGCCTGAACGTTTTCGCCGATCTGTGCCGCCAGCTCACGGGTTGGCGTCAGGATCAACGCTCGCACCGGGCGACGACCTTTCGCCAGTACCGGGCGTTCGTTCAGCAGTTGCAGCAGTGGCAGGGTGAAACCGGCGGTTTTGCCGGTACCGGTCTGGGCGCTAGCCATCAGATCGCGCCCTTCCAGCACAACCGGAATCGCCTGACTCTGAACCGGCGTCGGCTCACGGTAGCCCTGCTCTTCCACAGCGCGCAAAATATCGGCACTCAGACCGAGGGATTGAAAAGACATAACGAGAACAACTCCAGAGTCACCCTACCCGGTATCTACCGGTGCAGTTTTTAGGGTGATGACAGATGGGTTCCGCGTCGCGTCGGCTTGTATGCCGCACAACGCCGAGTCCAGATGAATGGGCACAAACTACGGTGCATGACTGCCTGCGATTGTAACAGGAAATCGCTTGTTTGAGGAATTTTTATCTGTCGATCACATTTTATCCTCTGCATTGTGCGCAAAATAGTTTTGCTCTTTATGGATATCAATTAGTTACTGATTATAAAGCCCATTCCTCCACCGCAGCGCCTGTGAAGAGGGGGTGAAACCGCCCCGTCAGCAGTCAGCATGCGGCAAACTGTTGAATGAGCGATTATTCTTACAGTGATGCCATCGTCCAGTGGGAGAGGCCATCCCGCGCTCGATGGGCACAACCAGGACGCAAGAGCACGTCGGGAGCGCTATGAATAAGAAAACAGGGCTGTGGCTGGCACTGGCGGTCGTGATTATCGCAGCTGTCGGTTACGGTCTGGTGCAGCACCGTCATCAGCAAAATACGCCGTTGACACTGTACGGCAATGTGGATATCCGCAGTGTTAATCTGGGTTTCAGGGTAAGTGGACGTCTGGCGGCACTCTATGTAGATGAGGGCGATGTCGTTCAGCCCGGCCAACAGCTAGCCCGGCTGGACAGCGCGCCGTTGCAAAACGCGCAGCAACAGGCGAAAGCCAGCGTCGCCAACGCACAAGCACAACTGGCGCTATTACAGGCAGGCTACCGCAGCGAAGAAATTGCGCAGGTACGCTCTCAGGTGGAGCAGGCGCAAGCCGCCTACGACTACGCCAACAGTTTCTACCAACGACAGCAGGGATTGTGGAAGCAACACACCCTCGCCGCCAACGCACTGGAAGATGCCCGCTCGACACGTAATCAGGCTCAGGCAACATTGCAGGCCGCACGGGAAAAACTCAGCCAGTATCAACGCGGTAACCGGCCGCAAGAAATCGCTGCCGCCGAGGCTGCGCTGGCGCAAGCACAAGCCGTCGAAGCGCAGGCGCAACTCAATGTGCAGGACACCCATCTGTATGCGCCCTCCCCCGGTGTGATCCTCACCCGTGCGGCTGAAGTCGGCAGTATGCTGAATGCGGGCAGCACCGTCTTTACCCTGTCGCTAACCCATCCGGTGTGGATTCGCGCTTACGTCAGTGAACCGCAGTTAGGGCGTGCCGCACCGGGGACAAAGGTACTGATTGACACCGATAGCCGTCCGGGACGCCCTTATCATGGCCGTATCGGCTTCGTCTCACCCAGTGCTGAATTTACGCCCAAGAGTGTGGAAACCACGGCGCTTCGCACCGACCTGGTGTACCGGCTGCGTATCATTGTGGACGACGCAGACGACGGTTTGCGTCAGGGAATGCCGGTCACACTCACGCTGGAACAGGATAAGGCCTCACATGACCAGTGATGTACCGCTTATCCACCTTGATGCGCTGGAAAAACGCTTTGCTGGCCGGGAAAAACCAGCACTGGCGCAACTGAGTGCGGATATTCGTGCCGGGGCAGTCACCGGGCTGGTGGGGCCAGACGGGGCGGGCAAAACCACGCTATTGCGCATGCTAGCCGGGTTGCTCACCCCCAGCGCTGGCACCATTCGGGTGATGGGGCTCGACCCGATAGCCAATGACCGCCAGCTACACGCCCGACTGGGCTACATGCCGCAGAAATTTGGCCTGTACGAAGACCTCACGGTGATGGAAAACCTGACGCTCTACGCCGACCTGCGGGGCATTACCGGTGATACCCGGCGTGCCACGTTTGAGCGGCTGTTGCAGTTTACCGATCTCACCCGTTTTACCACCCGGCTGGCAGGCAAACTCTCTGGTGGTATGAAGCAAAAGCTCGGGTTGGCCTGTACGCTGCTGGGGCAACCCAACGTATTGTTGCTGGATGAACCTGGCGTCGGTGTCGACCCCATCTCCCGGCGTGAGCTGTGGCGCATGGTGCACGAGCTGGCAGATGATGGCATGCTGATTCTGTGGAGCACCTCTTATCTGGATGAGGCGGAACAGTGCCGCGATGTACTGCTACTCAACGACGGCGAACTGCTCTACCGGGGCGCGCCCGCCGACCTGACGCAACAGATGGCGGGCCGCTGCATTCTGCTCGACCAGCCGGACAGTAATCACCGCCGCCTGCTACAACAGGCGCTGCGCCAGCCACAGGTGAGCGACGGGGTTATTCAAGGGCGCTACGTGCGGTTGATTCTAAAACCGCAGGCAGACCGCGACGCCTTACTGCATGCCCTCAACCTGCCACCGGATCGGGTGCAAAATACCGCGCCACGTTTCGAGGATGCGTTTATTGACCTGCTGGGGGGCGGCCCCAGCGCCACCTCGTCACTGGCGGCGATTTTGCCGCAACTGGATACCCATCGACGGGAAACGGTGATCGAAGCACGCAACCTGACAAAAAAATTCGGTGATTTTGCCGCCACCGACCAGGTGAGTTTTCAGGTTCGTCGTGGTGAAATCTTCGGTTTGCTGGGGCCAAACGGTGCCGGTAAATCCACCACCTTTCGTATGATGTGCGGCCTGCTAACCCCCACCGAGGGTCAGGCGCTGGTGCTGGGTATGGACCTCAAAACCGGCTCCGGGCGAGCGCGTCAGCACCTCGGTTATATGGCGCAAAAATTTTCGCTCTACGGCAACCTGACGGTAGAACAGAACCTGCGCTTTTTCTCCGGCGTCTACGGCCTGAGCGGCCAGCGTCAGCAGGAAAAGGTGAACAGCATGGCGCAGGCGTTCAATTTCCATCCCATTTTCCAGCAAACACCGGATTCGCTGCCGCTGGGCTTTCGCCAGCGGCTGGCACTGGCCTGCGCGTTAATGCACGAACCGGATATCCTGTTTCTTGACGAACCCACCTCCGGCGTCGACCCATTCACCCGACGGGAGTTCTGGCAGCATATCAACGGCATGGTGGACAAAGGCGTGACCGTCATGGTCACTACCCATTTTATGGATGAAGCCGAATACTGCGACCGTATCGGGTTGGTATACCGGGGACGGCTGATTGCCAGCGGCACGCCGGACGACCTCAAGCGGCAGGCGGCCTGCGACGACACACCGGAGCCGACCATGGAACAGGCGTTTATCACGCTGGTACAGGCTTACGACCGGGAGGTGACGCATGCCGCAAGACCTTAACAACCAGCACCGGGATAAAAAACGCCTTAACGATCAACGTTTTTCCTGGCGACGGCTGCGCGCGCTGTGTCTGAAGGAAACCCGCCAGATCCTGCGCGACCCCAGCAGCGCACTGATTGCCTTCGTCATTCCACTGTTGCTGCTGTTTATTTTCGGTTATGGCATCAACCTCGACTCCAGCCGTTTGAACGTCGGCGTGTTGATGGAGCAGCACAGCGCCGAAGCCAATAGTCTGGCCCGCGCCTTTACTGGTTCACCCTTTTTGTCCGTCACCCTGAGCGACAACCGCCCGGCGCTGATAGAGAAGATGCAAGCCGGGCAAATTCGCGGCTTAGTCGTGATCCCCGAAGACTTCGCTACCCGCCTGGCGCGCCCACAAGACTCAGCACCGCTTCAGGTGATCACCGATGGCAGCGAGCCAAATACGGCGCAGTTCGTACAGGGCTATGCTCAAGGGGTATGGCAACTTTGGCAGCAGCAATACGCACAAGACAACGGCAGCCATTACCAACCGCTGATTGACATACAGACACGCTATTGGTTCAACGCCGCCGCCATCAGCCGCCATTTCATCATTCCCGGTGCCATCACCATCATCATGACGGTGATCGGCGCGATTCTGACCTCACTGGTGATCGCCCGCGAGTGGGAACGGGGCACCATGGAGGCATTATTATCAACCCAGGTCACCCGCGCCGAATTGCTGCTCACCAAATTACTCCCCTACTACGTGCTGGGCATGATTGCCATGGTGCTGTGCGTGGTGGTGGCGGTATTTGTACTCGGCGTACCGTATCGTGGTTCGCTGTGGCTACTGTTTGGCATGAGCAGTCTGTTTCTCGCCAGCACGCTAGGTATGGGGTTGCTGATTTCCACCCTGACCCGTAACCAATTCAACGCCGCGATGGTAGCGCTGAATGCGGCATTTCTGCCTGCGGTGATGCTGTCCGGGTTTATCTTTGAAATTCACAGCATGCCGGTGTTGGTACAGGCGGTATCGTACCTGATCCCCGCACGCTATTTCGTCAGCACACTGCAAACCCTGTTTTTAGCCGGGAACATCGGCAGCGTGTTGATGATGAATCTGTTGTTTTTGATGACATCAGCGGTGTTTTTCATTGGCCTGACCGCCTGGAAAACCCGACGGCGGCTCGATTAGATCCGAAGCACGACCATGGACAGTAACGCCCTGAGCGGCACAGAGGGAAAAAGCGTATGTTGCATCGCCTGTGGACGCTGATCCGCAAAGAGCTTCAGTCATTGCTGCGCGAGCCACAAACTCGCGCCATCCTGGTATTACCGGTACTGTTGCAGGTGCTGTTATTCCCGTTCGCCGCTACGCTGGACGTCACCGACGCCACCATCGCCATTTACAGCGAAGATAACGGCGCGGCATCCGTCGAACTGACCCAGCGTTTCGCCAGCGCCAGTGCATTTTCGCGGGTCATCCTGTTGCACAGCCCACAGGCAATCGCCCCCACGCTTGATGACCAGCGTGCACTGCTGCTGGTGCGCTTTCCCGCTGATTTCTCCCGCCAACTGGCAAACAATTCACCGACCAGCCTCCAACTGTTGCTTGACGGACGCCACTCCAACAGTGCTCAAATTGCTGCCCGCTATATTCAACAAATCGTACAGGACTATCAGCAGGAGCGAATCACCTCTTCGACGCTGACGCACCAAAGTAACCTGGTGATCCGCCACTGGTATAACCCGAATCTGGACTACAAGTGGTTTGTGGTGCCGTCGCTGGTGGCGCTGATTACCACGATTGGTGTTCTGATCGTCACCGCGCTGTCGGTGGCTCGTGAGCGGGAACAAGGAACGCTGGAGCAGTTGCTGGTGTCACCGCTCTCTACCGGGCAAATTTTCGTCGGTAAAGCCGTGCCAGCGCTGATTGTCGCCACCGTACAGGCCAGTATCGTGCTGGCAGCCGGTATCCTGGCTTATCGCATTCCGTTTTCCGGCTCACTATTGCTGTTCTACCTCAGCATGCTGGTCTATGGGTTATCACTGGTAGGGTTTGGGTTATTAATTTCCGCGCTCTGCTCGACCCAACAGCAGGCCTTCATTGGCGTATTTGTTTTCGTGATGCCAGCTATCCTGCTCTCCGGCTATGTTTCTCCGGTTGAGAACATGCCGATGTGGTTGCAACAACTTACCTGGGTTAACCCGGTGCGCCATTTCACTGATATCACCAAACAGATCTATCTGAAAAACGCCAGTATGAGCATCATCTGGCATGGTCTATGGCCGTTACTGACCATTACCGCGACCACGGGCAGCGCGGCTTACGCACTCTTCAGGCACAAGATAGGATAGCGGTGAGCGAATCGTTTGCCTTCGGTGTCAGCGACGTCTTGCCAAATCCTGACTACACTGATTTTCAGCTACTTGGGAACGAGGAGAAGCCATGGGTACCGTTTCGCCATCGCCATTGGGGATTTCTTTCACTGTCCTCACTATCAATACCCATAAAGGGTTCAGCGCACTCAATCGCCGCTTTATTTTGCCTGAACTGCGTGATGCCGTACGTTCGGTGTCCGCCGATATCGTGTGCTTGCAAGAGGTGTTAGGCCGTCACTCTACCCATCCGCTACAAGTGGAGCATTGGCCGGATACCCCACACTACGAATTTCTGGCAGAAACCATGTGGAACGATTACGCCTATGGCCGCAACGCTGTCTACCCGGAAGGCGATCACGGTAACGCCGTGTTGTCGCATTTCCCGATTTTTAGCTACCGCAATCTGGACGTATCGCTATCAGAAAAGGCCAAGCGCGGTATTCTGCATTGCGTACTGAAAGTACCCAACCGGGATGTGCATATCCACGTCGTCTGCGTTCACCTGGGGCTGACCGCCTCGCACCGGCGACAACAACTCTCGCTGCTGTGTGACCTGCTCGCTACCCTGCCCGCTGACGCGCCGTTGATTGTTGCCGGGGACTTCAATGACTGGCAGATGAAAGCCAGCGCCATACTTAAGCGCCGCGCCGGGCTGGAGGAGGTATTCAGCCAACATTTTGGCAAACCGCCCCGCACCTTCCCGGCACGTTTCCCACTGCTGCGGCTTGACCGTATCTACGTGCGTAACGCCAAAACCAGTGTACCCAAGCTACTGCCGTCCAAACCCTGGGCGCATTTATCCGACCATGCGCCGCTGGCGGTGGAGATCCATTTGTGAGAACCGAATGGCGCGACGGTAATCACATTGAATTGCTGGTAAATGGCGACGAATACTACCCCAGCGTGTTTGAGGCTATCCGCCAGGCCCGCAATCGGGTCGTACTGGAGACCTTTATCTGGTTTGAAGACAAAGTAGGCTACGCATTACGGGAGGTCTTGATTGCCGCAGCGCGGCGCGGTGTCAGTGTTGACGCCACCGCTGACGGCTACGGCTCGCACGACCTGTCACCCGGTTTTCTGGCACCAATGATCGAAGCCGGGGTGCGTTTTCATTTTTACGACCCGCGCCCTCGCCTGTTTGGCCTGATGCGTACCAATTTGTTCCGACGGCTGCACCGCAAGCTGGTGGTGGTCGACGGACACACTGCCTGGATAGGCGGCATCAATTATTCCGCCGACCACCTGAGTGATTACGGCCCGGAAGCTAAACAAGACTACGCAGTGAAAGTACGAGGCCCGGTGGTGGATGACATCTACCGTTTTATGCTGGCGGCACTGGTCCACGATGAAGAACCACATCTCTGGTGGCGGCGACGTTTTCGCCGCCCGGTGCGTAACCCACATCCCGGTAACGCACAAGCGCTGTTCGTCTGGCGCGACAATGGCCTGCATCGCCGCGATGTCGAACGACAGTATTTGCTGATGCTGCGGCGTGCCAAACGCGAAGTGGTGATTGCCAATGCCTACTTCTTCCCCGGTTATCGGTTACTGCGGGCGATGCGCAAAGCCGCACGGCGGCGTGTGCGGGTACGGTTGATTATTCAGGGGCAACCGGACATGCCTATCGTGCTGTTCGGCGCGCGCTTGCTCTACCCCTGGCTGGTGAAAGCCGGAGTAGATATTTACGAATACCGCCGCCAGCCATTGCACAGCAAAGTGGCGTTGCAAGACGAGTATTGGGCAACCATCGGCTCCAGCAATCTGGACCCGCTCAGTCTGGCGCTCAATCTGGAGGCGAATCTGTTCATCAACGATCGGGGGTTCAACCAGCAATTACGCGATAATCTGCACCAGTTGATACAGGACGACTGCGTGCAGGTTGACCCGGCACAACTACCGGCACGCTCGTCCTGGCAGGTGCTGAAAAACGTGGTGGTGTTCCATTTTTTGAAACGCTTCCCATCGATGGTCGGCTGGTTACCGGCGCATAGCCCACAGTTAACGCAGGTGGGGCACACATCGGCGGATGACAGTGAAAAGAAATGAAAAACGCTAACAGAGCAATTTGCCCCGTTGGACTACTGATACCTTTTAAATATCAGACAAGAGTTGTATATCAGACAAGGGTTTTTCTGGCGTAAAAACTGTGCTGAGGCGGGCGACTTCGCCGGATGCGCGGCAGGGAAGCCGCGCAAGCCCGTGCCGCGTATGGAGCGCGTCACGGGCGGTCCGAACAGCGAAGTCGAATGCCGAAGGAACCGCGTAGCGGCACACCATTTTGCAACGCAAAATGGAACAGCGCTTGCGCTGGCCCGCAAGGGTGAACCCGTCAGGGTTCATAGTTTAGCCCACCAGCCAGTGGTCAAGGAGAGGCAGCGCTTGAGCCTCTCATTGTCGTGCGTGCGGTGAAGTGACAAAGAAACCACTCCGTTTATCCCGCACGAAATCATTCACTGACCAGACAAACTTCACCGTTCACAAAACAATCCGGTTGTTTGTTAACAACCTCAACGCCGGCTACCGAACAAACGTAGCAGCATCAGGAACAGGTTGATGAAATCCAGATACAACGTCAGCGCACCCATGATCGAGTACTTACGGAAGTTATCCTTGTCATCAACTGACAGCTCTTCACCGATGTTTTTCAGCTTCTGTGTGTCATACGCCGTCAGGCCGACAAACACCAGTACACCGATGTAAGTGATGGCAAGTTGCAGCCCTTCACTCTTCAACCAGAAATTCACCAGGGTCGCCAGCAGGATACCAATCAGCGCCATAAACAGCATGCTGCCCAGACCAGTCAGGTCACGCTTGGTGACATACCCGTACAGACTCATGGCACCGAACATCCCGGCTGTTATCACAAACGTACTGGCGATAGACTCACCGGAATACACGATGAAAATACTGGATAGCGTCAGGCCTGTCAGCGCAGAGTAAAGCATGAACAACGTGGTCGCCACACTACCACTCAGGCGATGCACCATGCCGGACAGCACAAACACCAGCCCAAGTTGGGCGATCACCAGTCCATAAAAGGTAATTTTGCTGGAAAACACCAGCTGCAACACCGCCGGGGTATTGGCGGCATACCAGGAGACAAACGCCGTCAGCAGCAAACCACAGGTCATCCAGCCATAGACCTGCGCCATATAGGTTTGCAGACCCGTGCTGGCTTGTTGAACGATGGAACCGTTAGAACGTGGAAATCGATCCATGATGCAACCTTTGCATGAGAAGTGAAACACAACAGGCTTACGCCCACCTGACTTTCAGCTTAACACAAAACCACGCGCACAACGGGTAACACTTTCTCAACAAGGATCGTAATTCCTGCAAAGCGGGACATGGCCCGACAGGTATCACTCAACCAACCTCCCCGCCCCATACAACCGTTTCCCGCCTACCGGGTTAGTCAAGCCGATGCGCCCGCCCTGCCACTGTCAGATTGACGCCACAACCCACCACAATCTCTTCCCGACTCACGCTTTTCAGCTCAATCACCTGCTCACCTTGCGTCATGCGCAGACGTAGCGTAGAGACAAATCCGGCAAACTCAATACCGGTCACCACCGCCTGTGGCGTCACGTGAGGTTCGGCCAGCGTGACCTGAATCTGCTCCGGGCGCAACATGATACGCGCCACCCCGGCAGATTGATTATCATCCACCGCGACATCCCCCAGCGCACAGGCGGCACGCCCCCCAGTAAGCTGTGCAGGCAACACCAGCGTATCGCCCAGAAACGCGGCGATACCCTCATCCGCCGGCCGCAGGTACAGTGACTGCGGCGACCCAACCTGTACTAAGCGTCCCTGGCGCATTACCGCGACCTGATCGGCAAACGACAACGCTTCGGCCTGATCATGGGTGACCAGAATGGACGCCACACCCGCCTGCGCTAACAGC
The DNA here is from genome assembly GCF_009372235.1 of Dickeya oryzae. Lineage (GTDB taxonomy): Bacteria > Pseudomonadota > Gammaproteobacteria > Enterobacterales > Enterobacteriaceae > Dickeya > Dickeya oryzae. The sequence continues at coordinate 199,674 of NZ_SULL01000013.1, forward strand.
GCCGACACCGCCTGACGGGTAGCAGCACGCAGGCCGGTATCCAGCGCGGAAAACGGCTCATCCAGTAGCATCAACGCCGGGCGTTGCGACAAGGCGCGCGCTAACGCGACCCGTTGTTGTTGACCGCCGGACAGTTCATGCGGCCACAACGCCGCCAGCCGGGAGTCCAGCGACACCATCTCCATCAGCTCATCAATACGCCGCTGTTTGTCCTGTTTACTGCCCTCAAGCCCGAAACTAATATTCTGCGCCACGGTAAAATGCGGAAACAACGCACCATCCTGCGGCACAAAACCGATACCACGCAGGTGCGCAGGCACCCACTGATGCGCATCGGCCACAACGCGTGTTTGCAAACGCACGGTGCCTTTATCCGGCGCTTCAAAACCAGCGATGATACGCAGCAACGTCGTTTTACCGGAACCCGAAGGGCCGACAATGGCGGTACGGCTGCCCGGCGCGACCTGCAAATCGATGCCGTCCAGCACCGTAACAGCGTTAAACGATTTACCGATGCCATAAAGTTCGAGCGTATTCATAAGCCTGCCGTGCGTTTCGATTGGGAATAAAGTAACCAGGTCAGCGGGAGCGACAGCACCACCATGATCAGCGCATAAGGTGCCGCCGCCATATAATCAATTTCGCTGGTCAACGCCCAGAAACCGGTCGCCAGCGTCCGGGTGCCGTTGGGTGCCAGTAGCAACGTGGCGGTCAATTCGTTGGTCACCGCCAGAAACACCAATGCCGCCCCAGCCGCCGCACCCGGTGCCGCCAGCCTGAGCGTGATGCGCCACAATGCCCGTCCCGGTGAGCACCCCAGACTACGTGCCACGTTTTCCAACTCAACCGGCGCTTGCGCAATACCCGCGCGCAGGTTGATCAACGCCCGTGGCATGAACATCAACACATAGGCCAGCAGCAGGGTAAACTCGGTCTGATACAGTGGCCGCAACGTATGGATGGTGACCGTCACCAGCGCCAGAGCGACGACAATGCCCGGCAACGCGCTGGTCACGTAATTACACCCTTCCAGCAGGCGATACAGTCGTGAGGGATAACGTACCGACAACCAGGCCATCGGGAATGCGCACAGCGTAACCAGCACAGCACCGCTGATGCCCAGCCACACTGTCTGACGCAGCGCGGGCCACAGTTCGTCATTACGCCATACCTCGATGCCGCCAAGCCACAGCCAGCGGGCCAGCGTCATCAACGGGACACCCAGCGCCAGCGTGGTTAACGCCAGCGGCAATAATCCGTACATCAACGCCGCCGGGGACGACAGCCGCCACGGGGTCTGACTGCGGGCGCTACCGGAACCCACGCGAGCATAGCGCGCACGCCCACGCGTCATGGCTTCCAGCGATAACAGCCCCAGACAACACAGCACCAGCACGCCCGCCAGCATGTTCGCCGCCAGGCCGTTAAACGTCGACTGGAACTGCTCGAATATTGCGGTGGTGAAGGTATCAAAGCGGATCATGGCGTACAGGCCGTATTCCGCCAACAGATGTAACGCAATCAGCAGCGAGCCGCCCCATATCGCCAGCCGCAGTTGCGGCAGCACCACACGAAAAAAAATGCGCCAGGGTCTGGCACCCAATGAGGTCGCCACATCTTCCAGGCTGGGATCAAGCCGACGCAGCACCGCTGCCGCCGGCAGGTAAATAAATGGGAAATAGGCGAGCACCGACAGGAATACACCAGCTGCCAGGCCATTCATGCCGGGCAGCAGACTGATCCAGGCATAACTCTGGACGAAGGCGGGCACCGCCAGTGGTGCGGTCAGTAACAGCGACCACACCCGGCGCCCCGGCAAGGTGGTACGTTCGGTCAACCAGGCTAGCGCCACCCCGAACAGCGTGCAGAGCGGCAACGTGACCGCCACCAGCAACACGGTATTGAGCAGCAGTTCCCCAACCCGGGGCCGGAACACCAGCGCCTTTACCGTTTCCCAGCCCGTCGTCAGGGTCACCCCCACGACGAAACCCAGCGGCAATAACGCCAGCAGTGACAGCAGTACAGCCATCAGCGCCATACTGCCGCCCGCTATCCGGTACGGCTTCGCCCCCGAACGCGCTGGTTGTGGCATCCCCACACCAGCGACTTTCCATTCCACATCGGCCATCGGTCTTATTGGACTCCCGCCCTATACTGACGTATTACAGCAGACCGGCTTCGGTCATCAGCTCAACCACTTTCTTGCCGTTGAGTTTGGCCGCATCCACGGAGGGAGCCTGCAAGTCTTTCAGCGGAACCAGTTTCGGGTTGGAAGCCGCATTGACGCCCACGGCGTATTCAAACGCGGTATTGGTGCGCAGCACTTCCTGGCCTTTCTTACCGGTGATCCACTTCATGAATGCCTGAGCCTGTTCTTTATGCTTGCTCGATGCCAGCACACCGCCGCCAGAGATGCTGACGAACGCGCCCGGATCCTGATGCTTGAAGTAGTACAACCGGATATTCTTACTGTTTTCACCGGTTTTCGCGCCGTCGACAAACGGGTAGTAATGATAGATAACACCGCTGTCGACCTGACCGGCGTTCACCGCTTTCATTACTGTGCTGTTGCCTTTATACGCCGTGAAATTGGTTTTCATCGCCTTCAACCAGTCCAGCGTTGCTTTCTCGCCTTTCAGCTCCAGCATCGCGCTGACAATCGCCTGAAAGTCTGCACCCGACGGAGACGCCGCCCAGCGCCCTTTCCATTCTGGTTTCGCCAGATCCATCAATGATTTCGGTAATTGTGCTTCGGTCAGTTTTTCCGGGTTGTAAACAAATACCGTCGAACGGGCCGCGATACCAATCCAGCGCCCGTGGGACGGACGGTACTGCGGCGCAACCTGCGCCAGTGTGTCGGCATCCAGCGGTGCGAGCAGGTTGGCGTTATCCACCAGCACCATCGATGGCGAGTTTTCCGTCAAAAATACGTCAGCCGGTGACGCACTGCCTTCCTGAACCAGTTGGTTACCCAACTCGCTATCGCCGCCGTTACGCAGCGTCACTTTAATACCGGTATCCTGAGTGAAGCCGTCCACCCAGGACTTCACCAGGTTTTCATGCTGTGCGTTATAAATCACAATACCTGCATCCTCCGCCTGTGCGCCGAAGGACAGCCCCATCATCAGGGAAGACGCCAGCAATGTGGCGGGGAACAGGGAAGCTATACGCCGTTTCATACCATTATCCTTTTTCACTGTATGGCAATTAACTGTATGACAATAAAAGCGAATCCGGCAAAAAATCACCGCGGCTCATTATCGTTGCATAAAAATAGAAATAAAAATGATTCTTATTAATTATTATTCGAACGCTATAGCGATGCAACTTTTATAAGCGGCTGCTTTTTATCGTTTTTATTCCAGTAGTGAAATCATATCGCCAGCAATGGTGTAGCGGCGGCAATCAATCCACCGCCGTCACCGCTTAGAACCAGCGTTCTGCCGCCTGTCGATCGCTATCACGGGCATCGACCCAACGGTCACCATCCTGCGTGGCTTCCCGCTTCCAGAACGGTGCACGCGTTTTGAGGTAATCCATGATGAATTGCGCCGCATCAAACGCGGCCTGGCGGTGGGCTCCGCTAACGCCAACAAACACGATTTCGTCGCCGGGAAAAAGCGCCCCGACACGGTGGATCAGGCTGACACGTTGAATCGGCCAGCGCTCACGTGCTGCCTCGATAATCTCCGCCAGCGCTTTTTCCGTCATCCCCGGATAATGCTCCAGGGTTAACGCACTGACGTTATCCCCCAGATTGTGGTTACGCACTTTGCCGGTGAACGTGACGACGGCGCCGTCCGTATCGCTGGCTGCCAGCCAGCTGTACTCGTCGCCTACGCTGAACGGTTCCTGCCCTACCCGAATACGCGTATCCATGTCAGCCTCCGGTCACCGGCGGGAAAAACGCCACTTCGTCGCCATCGGTCAGCGGATGCGTCATCGCCACCAGCGACTGGTTAACCGCCGCCAGCAGTTTGCCGTCTTCCAGCGCCAGCGCCCAGCGGTCGCCCCGTTCACACAGCGCCTGACGCAGCGATGCCACATCCTGATACTCGGCAGGCAGGGATAACCGGTCAATACCGGTGAGCTCGCGCACCTGCGCGAAAAATAACACCGTAATCATGATGCCTCCGCCTTAAAGTCACCGGATTTACCCCCGCTTTTCGCCAACAGCCGTACCGGCCCTATCACCATGTCTTTCTGCACCGCTTTGCACATGTCATAAATGGTCAACGCCGCGACCGAGGCGGCAGTCAATGCTTCCATTTCCACCCCGGTCTTGCCGGTTAACCGACACAGGGATTCGATGCGCACCCGGTTATGTTCCGGTTGCGCTTCCAATTCAACGGCCACTTTACTGAGCAATAGCGGGTGGCACAGCGGGATTAACTCCCAAGTGCGCTTGGCAGCCTGAATGCCAGCGATACGGGCGGTGGCGAACACATCGCCTTTATGATGCTTGCCGTCGATAATCATCGACAGGGTATGCGGTGCCATTTCCACAAAGGCTTCGGCACGCGCTTCACGCACGGTCTCTGCCTTGTCGGAAACATCCACCATCGCCGCTTCACCGGCGGCATTAATGTGGGTCAGTTGTGACATAACAGCTTACTTTTTCAGGTGAGGATAGAGGTTACAGGGTTTCTGGCGCGCATCCAGTTGCTCGCAAATAATCCGCTCCCAGGCGGTACGACAGGCTTTGGTCGACCCCGGCATCGCAAAAATCGCCGTCTGGTTAGCCATACCGGCAATGGCGCGCGACTGGATAGTGGCGGTGCCTATCTCTTCATAGGACACCATGCGGAACAGTTCGCCAAATCCTTCGATTTCGCGATCAAACAACACCCGGATAGCTTCCGGTGCGAGATCGCCCGCGGTAAAGCCGGTACCACCGTTAATCAGAATCACCTGCACATCCTCGCGGGCTATCCAGGCAGACACCTGTGCACGGATGTGGTAGAGGTTTTCACTGACAATCGCGCTGCCCGCCAGATGATGCCCATCGTGCTGCAATGCTTCGCGCAGATAATCGCCAGACGTGTCGTCGTCGGCCGTACGGCGGGAGGATATCGTCATCACTGCCACACGCAGAGGAACAAATTCACTGCTGACCTTGCTCATAAACACTCCGTAACGGTATGCGTGATACCGTATTGCGCGGCTGCTTAGCCGCCAATAAAGGAAAGATTCGGGGTAATGCCGCTGTCGCCGTCATGCAGAAAATGCGACTCTCGTTTGCTGCCAAGGCCGCCGGAAATACGCAATTTCAGCGCGTCCAGTTGCTCGTCATCCATCAGCAAATCGCGCAGTGGAATGCCTTGCTCACCAAACAGGCACAGATGCAAATTACCGATAGCTGAAACCCGCAGGCGATTGCAGCTCTGACAAAAGTCTTTTTCATACGGCATGATTAGCCCCACCTCACCCTGATAATCCGGGTGTGAAAACACCTGCGCCGGGCCGTCACTGCGCGAACGAACCTGCTGTTGCCAGCCTTGCTGTAACAGACGCTCGCGAATCACCTGCCCGGAAACATGATGGCGGCGGAACATCTCCCGCCCTTCGCCGGTTTCCATCAGTTCGATAAAGCGCAGTTGGATAGGCCGGGTGCGGATCCATTCCAGAAAGGTGTGCAGGCTGTTGTCGTTAACATCACGCATCAGTACGGTGTTGACTTTCACCCGCTGGAATCCGTTAGCGAAAGCGGCATCGATGCCATCCATCACCTGACGGAATTTGTCCTGCCCGGTAATGGCGTGAAACGCCCTGGCATCCAGACTGTCGACACTGACATTGAGCGCCGTCAATCCGGCATCACGCCAGCTCGCGACATCCCGCGCCAGCCGGTAGCCGTTAGTGGTCACCGCCAGCGTACGGATAGCCGGGTTTTCACGAATCGCAGCGATAATGTCGACAAAATCCCGTCGTAAAGAGGGTTCGCCGCCGGTCAGGCGCACCTTTTCCGTGCCCAATTCAGCAAACGCCCGCCCAACACGGCGGATTTCATTCAACGACAAAAAACGATGAGGGGTCGCGCCATTGGGCTGATAGCCGTCCGGCAGACAATAAGTGCAGCGGAAATTACAGACATCCGTTATCGACAGACGCAAATAGTAAAACTTGCGCGCAAACGCATCGGTCAGTTGACTCACCATAAACACCTTTCCAAATACGGGAGATGCGGGCATTTCTACCCTGCACCCTGGTGACCCTCAGGTCACGGCCAGGAAACCCTATTCGCGCTGACTCTCGAACGTAGGTTCCAAGGCTAGGAGTTTGATTTCCCGGCATCGAACACCGATGTCGGATAACCGTGATTACTTCATGAAGTCTATCGCCAAATCAAGTCATCCGTCACTGAAAATGCGGTATATAATCTTGTATATAGCGGATTTCATTCACTATTTTCATGCTCAGCATAGCGGAAACCCGATCAATTTTTCTGACCTGTATCATGGTATGACCGATATCCTCTACTCCCATCGGAGTAAACCGCTTCCCAATGGCGACAGGTTGTACAGTTAACACAAACCGCCCGCGATGCTACCGCGGGCGGTTTGTGCTCATGCCGAGGCCAATACCAATTGATGCCAATTAAGCGATGTGACTCATGGTTAGTGGGTTTTCAGCCCGGCTGCCGTCATCAGCAGGCGAAATACCGTTGCGACCACACCGAGTGCGAGCACACTGGCTCCCCATAAGATGACCATCCATAACAGCCGCCGCCATAGCGATGGCGCGTTTGTCCCCACCATCAGTGGTATCCCTCCTCAGGCCGTACCTTTCCCCGGAACACGTAGTAACTCCAGAAGGTGTACCCCAGAATAACCGGGATGATCAGCAATGCGCCGAATAGCATAAATCCCTGGCTCTGCGGTGGCGCAGCCGCGTCCCACAGGGTCAATCGCGGTGGAATGATCATCGGCCACAGGCTGATACCCAGTCCGGTAAAGCCCAGGAAGATAAGCCCCAGCGTCAACAGGAAAGGCGCGTAATGTGCCTGGCGGCGAACGCCACGCACAATACCTGCCGCACACAGCACCACCAGAATCGGAACCGGCAGGAACCAAAACAGATTGGGCAGCGAGAACCAGCGCTTCGCAATGGCGGGGTGAGCCAGCGGCGTCCACACGCTGATGACGCCAATAACCACCAGCAACAACGCCACCAGTGACGGTGCCAATGCCGACATACGGCTATGCAGCGACTGTCCGGTTTTCATGATAAGCCAGGTACAGCCCAGCAGCGCATACGCCACCACCAGCCCAACGCCGCAAAACAGCGAAAACGGTGTCAGCCAGCCGAATACCGGGCCGGAGAAATGGCGATCGGTCACCTCAAACCCATTAAGCACCGCCCCGACGGTCACCCCCTGAAAAAAGGTCGCCACCACCGATCCCCACAGGAAGGCACGGTCCCAAAACGGACGGTGTGACGGCGTCGCTTTGAAGCGAAACTCGAAGGCCACACCACGAAAAATCAGCCCCACTAGCATCAACGTCAGCGGGATGGTCAGCGCATCGACGATCACCGCGTAAGCCAGTGGAAAGGCACCAAACAACCCGGCCCCGCCGAGCACCAGCCAGGTTTCGTTGCCATCCCACACCGGTGCGACGGTATTCACCATCACATCCCGGTCGGCTGGGTTCCGGTGAGTCAGAAATAAAATGCCGATGCCCAGATCAAAACCGTCCATCACGATATACATCAGGGTGGCGAAAATAATGATGGCGAACCAGACAACAGAAAGCTCAATACCCATGTTATTTCCCCTCTCCCAACAAATCCTGCGCCGCTGATAACGGTCGCGCGGGTGTCTGCGCCAGTCCCGGTTCACCGTTGGGCGCGCCCTCTCCCGGTTGCGGTCCTTTTTTAATCAAGCGCACCAGATAGGCATACCCCACGCCAAATACCGACAGGTACACCGCAATAAATAGCAGCAAACTCACACTCATCTGCAGGTCACCGTGTGCCGATACCGCCTCACGGGTGCGTTGCAAACCGTAAACCACCCACGGTTGGCGGCCGACTTCGGTAGTGAACCAACCGGCCAGAATGGCGACCAACCCCGACGGCCCCATCAGCAGGGTGAACCACAAAAATGGCCGCGACTGATACAAACGCTGACGCCAGCGCAGCCACAACCCCAGAGCCCCGAGCAGGATCATCAGCATTCCCAAACCGACCATGATGCGAAACGACCAAAACACCACCGGCGAGTTGGGTCGTTCGTCTTTAGGGAAGCTCTTCAATGCCGGGACCTGTTTATCCAGACTGTGGGTCAGGATCAGGCTACCCAGATAAGGAATTTCCAGCGCATAGCGGGTGGTTTCACGTTCCATATCCGGCCAGCCCACCAAAATCAGCGGCGTCGGTTCGCCGGGTGGGTTATCCCAGTGGCCTTCAATCGCGGCAATTTTAGCGGGCTGGTATTTCAGCGTGTTCAGACCATGCATATCGCCCAGCAACGCCTGAATGGGAGCGACAATCAACGCCATCCAGAGTGCCATCGACAACATTTTGCGAATGGCCGGGGTATCGTTGCGCCGCAGCAAATGCCAGGCGGCAGACGCGCCGACAAAAAAGGCGCTGGCAAGAAATGCCGCCGTCGCCATATGCATCAGTCGGTACGGGAAAGAGGGATTGAAGATAACCGCCAGCCAGTCTACCGGCACCACCACACCGTTATGAATTTCGTGCCCCTGCGGGGTCTGCATCCAACTGTTGGAGGCGAGGATCCAGAACGTGGACATGATCGTACCGAGTGCCACCATGCAGGTCGCGAAAAAGTGCAACCCCGGCCCGACCCGCTGCCAGCCAAACAACATGACACCGAGAAAACCGGCTTCCAAAAAGAATGCGGTCAGCACCTCGTAGGTCAACAGTGGGCCGGTAATACTGCCAGCAAACTGCGAAAAACCGCTCCAGTTGGTACCAAACTGGTAGGCCATCACCAGACCGGACACCACACCCATACCAAAGTTAACGGCAAAGATTTTCGACCAGAAATGGTAGAGATCACAGTAGTCGCGGTTTCTGGTTTTCAGCCACAACCCTTCCAGCACAGCCAGAAAACTGGCCAGCCCAATAGTGATGGCGGGAAAAATGATATGGAAGGATACCGTGAACGCAAACTGTATCCTTGCCAGATGAAATGCATCGAGTCCAAACATGCCTTACCCCTGGACTGTTATCAGCCCTGCTATCGTTTTACTTGTCGGCTGGCACGCAGGCCAGAATCAGGAAACAGCGCCGACGTGCGCCGATGACATAACGCGCGGGAAATATCGCGCCGAGGCGAGATACCACCGGCACTGATCTTAAAATGGGCAGGAGTGAATGGGTATAAACAGTCTGCGTTATTTAGACTATAACAGCTTGAACATCATTTAATAATTTCATTATTAATCAGCAATAAAATCAAATGATGATTTTTAAACACCTTTAAAAACAAATAAATGATAAATATTGATAGAAATATAACAGAATAATTTATTACAAATTAAATTTGGGAAGAATATATTCCCTCTCCCTTGATATCGGTCGTTGTCCCCTCGGCATCGTTGCCTGTCTGATGTCCAGCCAGCCTGTTCACCACCAGGCCTTCCCGACGTCACGGTGCTGTTTACTGCCCCTCGGGTGAACATCATTAACCCCATCGATACCTGGCGCTGAAATTTTCAGTTGGCACTTATGCAGCTTTCACCAAAGATGTGGTATATAACCGCTACTTTTTAGGGTAGATAACCGGAATATAAGGGCAGGTATGGGTAATCGCACGTTGGCGGAGCTGGGTAGCGTGGTCGCACTGGGTGGCGGCCATGGACTGGGGCGCGTGATGTCATCGCTCTCCTTTCTCGGCTCGCGGCTGACAGGCATTGTCACCACCACCGACAATGGCGGCTCTACCGGGCGCATTCGCCGCTCGGAAGGCGGCATTGCCTGGGGCGACACCCGTAACTGTCTTAACCAGCTGATCACCACGCCCAGTGTCGCCTCCGCCATGTTTGAATACCGCTTCAACGGCAACGGCGAGTTGTCCGGCCACAACCTGGGTAATTTGATGCTCAAAGCGATGGACCACCTCAGTGTGCGTCCACTGGAAGCCATCAACCTGATACGCAATCTGCTTAACGTCGACGCGCTTTTGATCCCGATGTCAGAGCAGCCCGTCGACCTGATGGCGATTGATACGCAAGGCAACCCGGTGTATGGCGAAGTGGCGGTCGATCAACTCGCCGCACTGCCGCAAGACCTGATGCTCTATCCAAGTGCACCGGCCACACAAGAGGCGTTGACGGCGATAGCCGAAGCAGACCTGATCCTGATAGGGCCAGGCAGTTTCCTCACCAGCCTGATGCCGCCTTTACTGCTGACCGATCTGGCTCAGTCGCTGCACGACGCGCGTGCGCCGGTGGTCTATATCGGTAATCTGGGGACTGAACAAAGCCAGATAGCCACCCGTCTGACACTGGTCCGAAAGCTGCAACTCATCGAAAGCAAGATCAACCGGCGCATCATCGATGCCGTTGTTGTCGCTCCCCAAACCGATACTCATGGCGTGAACGACCGCCTGATTATCCGACAGCCGCTGGGGGCACAAGATGTGCCCCACCACCATGATCGCCAATTGCTGCAAGCCGCGTTAGAGCAGGCCGTGCAAGCGCTGGGGCTGTGTCCGGCTTAAGGTCACGCCCTCAGCCACGGCGTATGGGTAACCCCCACTAATAGCCCCTCAGGGCTGAGGAAACGGGTTACCGTCTGACCCCAGGGTTCCAGTCGGTTATCCACCAGCAATGGGTAACCCTGTTGTTTGATTGCCTCGGTCGCCGCCCCGATATCCACCACTTCCAGTTCCATCCAGCCTTGCGGAATCGGGTAGGTTGACGGCCAGCTGTCAGTGCCGAAGCAGGACTGGCTCGCCTGCGCCAGCGGCCATAATGCAAAGTGCTTCACACCGTCCAACGTATCGCAGGTCAGGTAGGCGTCATTACCTTCCATCGGTTTTATCGGCAGATTCAACAGGGTCTGATAGAACGTCTGGCTGGTCGGCACCGACACCGTTATCGGCCCAAAACCTGCCACGAACAGCACATCGACACCAGAAAGCGGCACATCGGGGATCGTATTTTTCATCACACCATCACTCTTGTATTCGGAGGTATCGCGTCACGCCGCTGGCAAAAGTATGCCAACAGCACCAACGCAGTCAGGATGCCGCAATAAACTGCTCGCGCAGCGCGTGGATTTCGTCGCGCAGACGGGCGGCCTCTTCGAATTCCAGATTCTGTGCATGGGTCAGCATCTGGCTTTCCAGCTCACGGATTTTCTGATCCAACGCTTTCGGCGACAGTTGCTGATACCGTGCCGCCGGTTCCGCCGCTTTCTTGCCGCGGCCTTTGCCCTTGCCGTTGACAGGCTGACCAATCTGCAAAATGTCGCCAATCTTCTTGTTCAGCCCCTGCGGCACAATGCCATGCTGCTCGTTGTAGGCCTGCTGTTTCTCACGGCGGCGTTGGGTTTCATTGATGGCGCGCTCCATCGACGGCGTAATCCTGTCGGCATACAAAATCGCCTTGCCGTTAAGGTTACGCGCCGCACGGCCAATGGTCTGAATCAGCGACCGCTCCGAGCGCAGGAAGCCTTCTTTGTCGGCGTCCAGAATCGCCACCAGCGACACTTCTGGCATATCCAGCCCTTCACGCAGCAGGTTGATACCCACCAATACGTCGAACTCGCCCAGTCGCAAATCACGGATGATTTCTACCCGCTCCACGGTATCGATATCCGAGTGCAGGTAACGTACCCGCTCGCCGTGCTCTTCCAGATACTCGGTCAGGTCCTCCGCCATGCGTTTGGTCAGGGTGGTGACCAGCACACGCTCGTTAATGGCCGAACGTTTGCGGATTTCCGACAGCAAATCGTCCACCTGCGTCGTAACCGGGCGCACTTCCAGCACCGGGTCCAGCAGGCCGGTCGGCCGCACTACCTGATCGATTATCTCGCCGCCAGATTTTTCCAGTTCGTAATTACCTGGCGTCGCCGAAACATAAATGGTCTGAGGTGCCAGCGCTTCGAATTCCTCAAACTTCATCGGCCGGTTATCCAACGCCGAGGGTAAGCGAAACCCGTATTCCACCAGCGTTTCTTTACGTGCCCGGTCACCACGATACATCCCCCCCAGTTGCGGGATAGTCACATGGGATTCGTCAATCACCAGCAGCCCATCGGCGGGCAGGTAATCAAACAAGGTTGGCGGCGGTTCGCCGGGGCCGCGTCCGGACAGAAAGCGGGAGTAGTTTTCAATGCCGGAGCAATACCCCAGCTCATTCATCATTTCCAGATCGAAGGTGGTGCGCTGCGCCAGCCGCTGCTCTTCCAGCAGTTTATTGTTAGCCAGCAACACCTGACGGCGTTCCGCCAGTTCGACTTTGATCTCTTCCATCGCCTGCAAAATGCGTTCGCGTGGCGTCACATAGTGGGTTTTCGGGTAAATGGTGTAACGCGGTACGGTTTGCACGATGTGGCCGGTGAGCGGGTCAAACAGCGACAGCCGCTCCACTTCTTCGTCAAACAACTCGACCCGCAGCGCTATCTCATCGGATTCCGCCGGGAAAATATCGATGACCTCGCCGCGAACCCGGAAGGTGCCACGGCTAAAGGCCTGATCGTTGCGGGAATATTGCAACTCCGCCAGCCGACGCAAAATAGCGCGCTGATCAATCAGCATGCCTTGCGTCAGGTGCAGCATCATCTTCAGGTAGAGGTCCGGGTCGCCCAGACCGTAAATGGCGGATACCGACGCCACCACTACCACGTCACGCCGCTCCAGCAGGGCCTTGGTCGCAGACAAGCGCATCTGCTCGATGTGTTCGTTAACCGAAGCATCCTTCTCGATAAAGGTATCGGAGCTTGGCACATAGGCTTCAGGCTGGTAGTAATCGTAGTAAGACACGAAATACTCCACCGCGTTGTCCGGAAAAAACTCCTTCATTTCGCCATACAACTGCGCGGCCAGGGTTTTATTCGGTGCCAGCACCATGGTAGGCCGGTTGAGATCCGCAATCACGTTAGCGATGGTAAACGTCTTGCCGGAGCCTGTTACCCCCAATAATGTCTGATGCGCCAGCCCGTCTTCCAGCCCCTCTTTCAGACGACGTATCGCTTCAGGTTGGTCGCCTGCGGGCTTAAAGGCAGAATGCAGTTTGAACGCTTTACTCATGAACAAGACACCCGGATAAAAAACGGTTGGAATCACGCATCAGACGCGAGTCGGCATGACCCGCCTCATCGACAGGAAAGGGATACGTCTAGTATGAAAACCCCCAGCCAGATTTGCCAGCCTCATATTACTGGATATAAAAACAGCATCAAGTAATTCTTAACCATTGACCACACACCAGCACGTGCCCTCGTTGACTAGCACAGAGTGATGTTGCTATCCAGCAAAAAATCACGCATTTATCCCCAGAAATGCTGTTTCTCAAATTATCTGCTACGACCAGTGTCGGTAATTTATTCAGGGATGACGCACTGACATAAAAGTGACTTGATTTTAATTAATTTATTGATTTAAAAGAACTTCACAAAAAAGCGGAGTTTAGCACCAAACCCGGTGTAACCCGCGCCAGCTCTTGGCTGGCGCGTTTTTTCTAACCCTAATACACACAGTTATCCACAGAAATAGTGGATAACTCCCACAAGCGCCCGCGCCTCCTGTATTGGCGTCTTTCGTTACCTTGGCCCGTTAGAGACCGGCAAACGACTTTTAAACAAAATTTCCGTGTTTGACGTGCCGCTTATTATAAAAAAAAGTGCTAAATGACACAGACTTAGCAAAAAGAAAAACTGCTGACCCAGTGGCTCGATCAGCAGTTTTCAAGATGGTTTTTTCTATCAATTTCAATTAGGAACAGGGATAAAACCACCACCTACGCAACATTCACCCAACTTCGTTAACCTGTTAGTAAAGTGATGTTTAAGTAATCACCGATATCCTGCTGAAACGGCTTGGATAAATACGGGATTTCCCCTAACAACGGCGCCGGAAGGTTATCTTGTAACGTCTGCAAATAGGCGCGGTGATAACGCCCTGGCGGCTGCACGACATTGGCAATCCATCCCGCCAGCCTGACACCCGCGTGCTGCACGGCCTGCGCGGTGAGCATGGCGTGATTGATGCACCCCAGCTTGACGCCGACGACCAAAATCACCGCTAACGCCTCTTCCTGTACCCAGTCAGCAAAGGTTTGCTGTGTGGAAAGCGGCGTAAACCAGCCGCCCGCCCCTTCAACCAGGACCCAGTTTGCCTGACGCTCAAGCTGGCGCAGACCGTCACTGAGGGTAGAAAAGTCAATCGGTCGATTTTCCTCTGCACTGACGATATGGGGCGATGTCGGTTCCATAAAGGCCAGCGGATTCACCGCGTCGTATGGCAGCGCCAGTGTGCTGTTAGTCTGTAGCTGCAATGCATCGCTATTGCGGATGCCGTGTGGGGTTAGCTCACACCCGGACGCCACGGGCTTATAACCTGCGGTACGGTATCCGGCACGACGGGCAGCCTGCAACAGCGCCACACTGGCAACGGTTTTCCCCACTTCGGTATCGGTTCCGGTTACAAACCAGCGCTCAGTCACGGTAAATCACTCCAAAAATGCGTTGATAGGTCAGCGGATAGCCTTGTGGGTGACGGCTATAATGCGTAGCCAGCGCCATCAGTTTCTGACGGTTCAGGCCGCGCGGCTCCCGCCCTTCCCGCAACCAGGTCGCCCCCACACCTTTGACGGAGCGCATCAGCGCCAGTACATCGGGAAAATAGCATGTCGCGGGGGCCAGCGAGATATCCGCATGGTAACGACGACAGGTTGAAACAATGGCTTCCAGCGACAAGAATCGATTAATACGCCGGGAGCCATCCAGTTGCTGCCAGGCGTCATCCAGCTCGGCCAGCGTCCCCTGCGCCAGCGTACAAAAGGCAATCACCCCGCCAGGCCGGGTGACCCGATAAAGCTCGGCCAGACCGGCGGCAAAGTCATCACACCATTGCATCGCCATATTGCTAAAACTGATATCCACGCTGCCATCCGCCAGCGGCAAGTGCTCGATATCCCCCTGCAGGTAGTGTGTCGCGGCCTGACGCTGACGCGCCATCGTCAGCATATCCACGGACAGGTCCAGCGCCGTCACCCGTTTTCCGCACGCCTGCCAGCGCGCACTGAAATAGCCGGTACCACAACCGGCATCCAGCAGTTCACCGCCGTGATGTTCACCAACCAGAGTCATCAGGTGTTCGCCGCTTTCACGCTGTAGTGCGGCAAAGCGGTCATACTGCGAAGCCGCCCGGCCGAAAGCACGGGCGATCGCCTGTTTATGGGGGGGCGATGCGTTCAACACCCCGTCAACCTGCGTCATGCAACACCTCCAGCAGTCTGTCGATATCGTCAGGCTGATGACTGGCTGTCAGGGTAATGCGCAAGCGTGCCGTACCCGGTGGCACGGTGGGCGGCCGTATGGCGTTGACCCACAGCCCCGCCGAGCGCAATTGCTGCGACAGCGCCAGCGACCAGGCGTTATCACCGACAATCAGCGGCTGAATGGCGCTTTCTGATGCCAACAGGCGAAACGGCAGGCCTGCAGCCCCCTTGCGAAAACGCTGAACATTCTGCGCCAGCGCATCACGCCGGGCATCGCCATCATCGCCACGAATAGTCGTCAGCGCCGCTGACAGCGCACAGGCTTGCGCCGGTGGCATGGCGGTGCTGTATATCAGATGGCGGGCAAACTGTAGCAAGTATTCCGCAATCGACTGGCTACACAACACCGCCGCACCGCTGACACCAAAGGCCTTGCCGAAGGTGACGATCAGCAATTCAGGTTTCACCCCTTGTTGCGCGCAACAGCCGCGACCGTGCTCCCCCAGCGTGCCGATACCGTGGGCATCATCCACCATCAGCCAGGCGCTCTGCTCGCGACAACACTGGTGCAATGCCGCCAACGGTGCCGTATCACCATCCATGCTGAATACCCCTTCGGTGACCACCAGCGTCTGACCACCTACCGGTTTTTCCAGCAATGCCGGTTTTTCCAACAATGATTGCAACGATTCCGGCTGGTTATGGTGAAAGCGGCGTAGCGTCGCGGGTGACAGGCTGGCGGCTTCCAGTAGCGAGGCATGGCTGAGCCGATCCGCCAGAATACGGTCGCCCTCTGCCATCAGCGCAGCTATCACCGCCTGATTCGCGGCAAAACCGGAGATCATCAGCACTGCCCGGTCATATCCCAGCCAGTCTGCCAACTGTTGCTCCAGTTGTTGGTGTGCGGTGGTATAACCGGTTACGTGACCAGAGCCGCCACTGCCCACACCGAACTGCTGCGCCCCTTGCTGCCAGGCGCGCACAATCGCCGGGTGCTGGCTCAACCCCAGATAATCATTACAGGAAAAATTGAGATAACGTTGTTGCTCGCGCACCAGCCAGCGACCGCTGCCACCGTCATTAGCCAGACGCACCCGGTAGGCGTCTTGCGCCTGCCGCTGTGCCAGCGCCTGATCGATCCGTTGCTGCCAGCTCATTTATACCGCCGCGTTGTAATATTGCTCAGTATCGGTATGCAGCAATTGCTCGGTCAGATGCTGCTGTTGCTGGTTGTCGCCATATTCGGTTTGGGTTTGCTGCGGGTTAAGCCCCAGTTTGCGAAACAGCAACAGGTCCTTATCTTCTTTCGGGTTTGGCGTCGTCAGCAGCTTGCAACCATAAAAAATGGAATTGGCACCCGCCATAAAACACATCGCCTGTGTCTGTTCGCTCATCTGTTCACGACCGGCGGATAGCCGCACATAAGACGTCGGCATCATGATGCGTGCCACCGCAATAGTGCGGATAAAATCGAATGGGTCCACATCGTCGTTTTCCGCCAGCGGCGTGCCCTTCACTTTCACCAGCATGTTGATGGGGACACTCTCCGGCGGCGTCGGCAGATTGGCCAGTTGCACCAACAGGCCAGCACGGTCACGCACCGTTTCCCCCAGCCCGACAATCCCGCCGGAGCAGACTTTGATACCTGCACCACGGACTTTATCCAGCGTATCGAGCCGCTCCTGATAGGTACGGGTGGTAATGATGTTGCCGTAAAACTCCGGCGAGGTATCCAGGTTGTGGTTATAGAAATCCAGCCCGGCCGCCGCCAGTCGCTGTGCCTGATCGCCATGCAGCGTACCCAGCGTCATGCAGGTTTCCATACCCATCTCTTTCACACCGCGCACCATCGATTCCAGATACGGCATATCGCGCTCGTGAGGATTTTTCCACGCCGCGCCCATACAGAATCGGGTCGAGCCTGCAGCTTTTGCCTGACGGGCGGACTCCAGTACCTGCTCAACCTGCATGAGCCTTTCGGTTTCAATGCCGGTGCGGTAACGGGCGCTTTGCGGACAATATTTGCAATCTTCCGGACACGCGCCGGTTTTGATGGATAACAGTGTGCTGACCTGCACCTGACGGGAATCAAAGTGCTGGCGATGCACCTGCTGTGCCTCAAACATCAGTTCCAGAAACGGCTTATCAAACAGGGCTTGCGCCTGTTCCAGTGTCCAGTTTACGCGTTCGGTCATCGTCATTGCTCCGGGTAAAAAAGTCTCGCCAGTGTAATTTATGTGGGTATACTGTCAACCAAATTGAGATCAGATTAGTTGACAACAGTATGAATCAGGATGACCTGGACTTCGACCTGCGCCATATCTGGCACCCTTACACTTCTATGACGTCCCCACTGCCCTGTTATCCGGTCACCGCTGCCAGCGGCTACCGGTTGCAACTGGCTGATGGCCGCCAGTTGGTGGATGGCATGTCGTCCTGGTGGGCGGCGATTCATGGCTACAATCACCCACGCTTGAATCAGGCGTTGCAAGCGCAACTGGCACAGATGTCACATGTCATGTTTGGCGGCATCACCCATCCGGCGGCGGTGGCGCTGTGTCGCCAGTTAGTAGCGATCACCCCGGCGGCACTCGAGTGTGTGTTTTTGGCCGACTCTGGATCGGTGGCAGTAGAAGTGGCGATGAAGATGGCGTTGCAATACTGGCAGGCACGCGGGGAACGTCGTCAGCGTTTTCTGACGCTGCGCCACGGCTATCATGGCGATACCTTCGGCGCGATGTCGGTGTGCGACCCGGACAACTCGATGCACAGTCTTTATCAGGGATATCTGCCACCGCATCTGTTTGCCGATGCGCCGCGCGGCGGGTTTGACCAGCCGTGGCAACAGGAAGATATCTCGGCGTTCAGCGCCTTGCTGCAACAGCATCAGCGTGAAATCGCCGCCGTCATTCTGGAGCCTATCGTGCAGGGTGCGGGCGGTATGCGCTTTTATCATCCCGAGTACCTGCGACAAGTCCGTCAGTTATGCGATCAACACGGCATCTTGTTGATCGCCGATGAAATCGCCACCGGATTTGGCCGCACCGGGCGTCTGTTTGCCTGCGAACACGCCGACGTCACGCCGGATATACTGTGTCTTGGCAAGGCGCTAACCGGTGGCTACATGACACTGTCCGCCACACTGACTACCCGTGCGGTCGCCGAGACCATCAGCAATGGCGAGGCCGGATGCTTCATGCACGGCCCGACATTTATGGGAAACCCACTGGCGTGCGCCGTGGCCCACGCCAGCCTGACACTGCTGGCAGAAAATCGCTGGCAGGCGCAGGTGACGGCCATCGAAGAGCAACTGCGTCAGGCGTTGCTGCCACTTAGGGACGCACCCGCGGTTGCCGATGTGCGGGTGTTGGGTGCTATCGGCGTGGTGGAAACCCACCAGCCGGTCAATATGGCGAACCTGCAACGGTTCTTTGTCGAACGGGGAGTATGGATTCGCCCCTTTGGCAAACTGATTTATCTGATGCCACCATTTATCATTGAACCGCAGGCATTAGCACAATTAACTCACGCTATCGCGGATGCCGTGAGTGGTGCCCATCCTTCGTTTTTCCACTGATTCATACTTTCTGCTTGCCTGCCTGGATATTTAAATGCCAGGCAATCCCCCTCCGGAATAATTATCAGCGTGCTGGTAAAATATTTACCTTTTTATTTTCTTAAAAAAATCCTGAATTCATTTTCAGGGGCCAACATTATTAAAAAAATTGGCTCCTATTAATGTCCGTTTTATTCGACATTCTGTCCTGAATGGTCATTCTCCATAAGCATCAACGTTGCTAGTATTCCTATCATATATGGAATTCCAAGCAAAGGATCAGCATGTTCTATTTGAAGCAAAAAAGTAGAGCTATTGGCAGTGCTGATATACAGCCTGATATTATTTATCCTGCTGATGGAGTCGCTAGCGAAGCAAAAATACATTTTCGATATTTATCTCAGAGCATATTGGAATTATAGATAAATCAGAATACCACCATGGATTACTCATGAATAACCCCATGACCGAACAGACACAGGCGCTGGTCGTTAATTTCTCCAAATCTTCTCATATACATAGCTGGGGTCCTTTCGCATGAAAGAACACGCTCTGAATGCGGCAGCAATGCCGCAACCTAAAACACGTTTAGGTGTGGTGGCGATTGTCGCCACCCTGTTTCTTGCCGCGGTGGATAGCACCATTGTCAGCACCGCACTGCCAGCCATGCGTGATGAGTTGGGCCACGCCGAACTCTGGCCCTGGATCATGTCCGGCTTCTTACTGCCCGTGGCATTGATTGCTCCGCTGGCTGGTGCCTGCGCTGACCGCCTCGGTGTTTCCATCACGCTGAAAACCAGCCTGATCATCTTTCTGGCCGCCTCGGTTCTGGCTGCCGTCAGCCCGACGATGGGCTGGCTGATTGCCGCACGCGTCTTGCAGGGGTGTAGCGCTGGCGGCCTGATTGTATTGACCTACGCGTTACTCGCCAGTCTGTTTGACGCCAGCCAGCGAGGCAAAATGCAAGGCATGCTCAGTGCTGTCTGGGGGCTTGCCGCTATCATTGGCCCACTGTGCGGTAGCGTATTAACCCATTGGTTCGGATGGCGGTCTATCTTCTGGTTCAACCTGCCCGTCGGGCTGGGTGCGTTGCTGTTGCTGGTGTTTACGCCGACGGTGGGCAAGCGACAAAACACGGTTCGCCTCGATATGACCGCACAGTTGGCGCTCATCGTGCTGGCCAGCGTGCTGATGTGGCTGATGACCAGTTCATCGCGCCTGATGATGCCCTGGTTTGCCCCTGTCGCGCTGGTGCTGATTAGCGCTGCACTTCTGGCCTTGCGCCTGCAAAAACAACCGCTCAGCAGCCCGATTCCCGTCGAATTTTTCCGCCGCGGCGCGCTGTTCTCGGTCATTGTACTGGTCATGCTCTCCAGCGCGGGTCTCTATGCCTCCGTCACCTTGCTGCCTCTGGCACTCAGTCAGTCTGGCGGTACGCTGTTATCGGGCGGGCTGCTGATTATGCTGGCCGCGTTAGGCTGGGTCGTCGGCTCTGCCGTATGCGGCAACCTGCTCGCCAAACGGGGATATCGAACCATGGCGGGTGCCGGAATGGCGTTACTGGCTATCGGCTGTATGGTAATGAATGCTGCGCTGACGCTTAATAACACGTTGGTTATCGCGTTGGCACTGGTCATGATTGGTCTGGGGATGGGATTCACCGCCACCACCACGCTGGTACTGGCTCAAAACAGCGCACCGCCAGAGCGTCTGGGTGCCTGGACCTCAACCATCCAGTTTTTACGCAATATTGGCGCAGCCGTTGGCGTCAACCTGTTGGCGACGCTGCAACAGCATATTCAGACAGGAAATACATATCAGACTTGTTTCGCATTATTGGGGGGAAGTATGCTGGTAGGCGTAATTTTTTGTTTCCTTATCCCCAATTACTATCAAAAATCCTGACAGTAACGGGCAACACTGACGGATGCATAATGGACGACGTGATCCACCAGCATGACGCTTTTTTTACCGAGCGTATTCTTGATTCAGTTTCCGTATCTGAAAATGTACCGCACCAGCACACTCAGGGACAGTTTGTACTGGTGCGACAAGGAATACTGTACGGTCATACGGCATTTCGAAACTGGCTGATTAAACCGGGCATGGCGGTATGGATCCCGCCGAATGTCGTGCACTGGGGGCATGCCTTACATCGGGTTGATTTAACCGTGCTGTACGTTGCCCCCTCGCTGTGCCACTGCTCGTCGAGTGAGATAAAACTGTTGGATGCGTCCACGTTTATCGTCGGCTTGTGCGAACGTCTGGCCTTTGCACAGACCACACTGAGCGATGAACGTCGCGATCGCATCCTGCAACTGCTCTTCGAAGAAATCGAGGAAATGCCCTCCAGCAACCTCTCCCTGCCCTTACCCGGCGATCACCGCCTGAAAAAAATCACCGATTGTCTCATCGCCACACCGGCATTACGCCGCAGCCTCGCTGACTGGGGAAAACTGGTGGGGGCGACGGAACGTACGCTGGCCAGACTGTTTGTGCGTCATACCGGGCTACGTTTTACCGAATGGCATAATCGCCTGTTATTATCCGAAGCCTGGCGCGGACTGGCAGACAATAAATCCAATGATGAGCTGGCCATCCAGCTAGGGTTTTCATCCAGCGACTCCTTTGGGCACTGGTTTCGCCGCATGACCGGCAATAGCCCCAGCCACGCACGCCGACACCTCAACACACAAAACGCTCCCACGGCCTGAGTCTACAAACCACGTCCACTGGTTCCCCGGCGACGGTCATCGCCCTATTCACGTGAATTGTCACTTTCATTCGATACTATGACTTTATCGAGCATTCCCGGCTTGGTCGTACTGCGTTACCGTAAGCACACTAGGATTTACGATAAAACTCGATTCACGATAAAAAAGGAAATGACCCATGCTGGAATATAACCTGATGAAATTGCTGCATGCGCTGGCTGCAGTAGCTGCCACAGGCCCGTTACTGTTTGCCCCCTGGCTTTCATGGCGGTTGCAATCCTGCCAGCATAACCCCGAAAAGCAACTACTGCTCAGTGGATTAACCATTACCGACAGATTTTACAACGTGGCAGGTTGGCTGCTGATGATAAGCGGGGCTGTCATGCTGTGGCTGGATGACTGGCACCGCTTATTCCAATTGTGGTTTGTCCTGAGCGTGGCGTTTTTCGTCATCGACTCTATCGCAGAAAAGAAATGGCGTGACCCGGCCACGACCGCACTGGACACCACTGGCCCCGGTGAACCTGGCTGGTTGCTGCACACCTCCCAACTGCACCGTGCGGTGTTAACCCAAATGGGGTCAACCAGCCTGATTCTGCTGGCAATGCTATTGCATAACCAGTTGACGATGAGTCTGCTGAGCATCACCGCATTTATCCACTAAGCCTGACCAGATTCATTCACCACCTTTATTACGCACTATTACGCACAGCACAATGACGGCTACCACCCGCACCGGTGGCAGCACGCAGTTCACCACTATTTCTTTGAACTATTTCTTTGAACTCTATCCAGAATTTTACCCCGCTGACTTGAAGGCCACCTGAAGGCTGCACTAGTGTTGATGTGGACTATTGATGTGAATTGCTAATGTGAACGACCTCTCTGGCAGGACAACGGCGTGCACCCTCCCACATGCGCTGTGAAGCGGTGTTGTTGTCCGCGACCGCTGTACCACCTCAAATAACGAGAAATCTACACATGGAAAAAAGTGCGATACGACAAAAGGCGCTTCTCATCGCGCTACCCTTACTGTTTTCCCCTCTGGCAAGCGCAGTACAACAGGCTGTGCTCGATACCCGTGGCGCACCGTTGATCAAAGTCAACGGGCTGACATTTAAGGACCTGAACCGCGACGGAAAACTCAACCCGTATGAAGACTGGCGTTTACCTGCGGCAGAGCGGGCGGCGGACCTGGTCTCACGCATGACGCTGGCAGAAAAAGCCGGGGTGATGATGCACGGATCCGCGCCAACGACAGGCAGCGTCACCGGTGCCGGTACGCAATATGACCTCAATGCGGCAAAAACCATGATTGCCGATCGCTACGTCAACAGCTTTATTACCCGGCTTTCTGGCGATAACCCGGCACAGATGGCCGAAGAAAACAATAAATTACAGCAACTGGCGGAAGCCACCCGTCTGGGGATCCCTATCACTATCAGCACCGACCCGCGCAGTTCGTTCCAGTCGCTGGTTGGTGTCAGTGTATCGGTCGGTAAATTCAGTAAATGGCCGGAGACGCTTGGACTGGCGGCGATTGGCGACGAAGAACTGGTCAGGCGCTTTGCTGATATTGTGCGCCAGGAATACCGCGCCGTCGGCATCACCGAAGCGTTATCACCGCAGGCAGACCTCGCCACCGAACCACGCTGGCCGCGTATTGATGGCACCTTTGGCGAAGACCCCGACCTGACGAAAAAAATGGTGCGCGGTTATGTCACCGGTATGCAGAACGGTAAAAATGGCCTTAACGCACAAAGCGTCATCTCGATAGTAAAACACTGGGTCGGGTATGGTGCGGCAAAAGACGGCTGGGACAGCCACAATGTTTACGGCAAATACGCGCAATTCCGGCAAAACAACCTGCAATGGCACATCGACCCGTTTACCGGCGCGTTTGAAGCCCATGCGGCGGGCATCATGCCGACTTACTCCATTTTGCGAAACGCCAGTTGGCACGGCAAACCCATCGAACAGGTCGGTGCCGGGTTCAACCGTTTCCTGCTTACTGACCTGCTGCGCGGCCAGTATGGTTTTGACGGCGTCATCCTCAGTGACTGGCTTATCACCAACGACTGCAAAGGCGATTGCCTCACCGGCGTGAAGCCGGGTGAAAAACCGGTGCCGCGAGGTATGCCGTGGGGTGTGGAGAAACTGACACCCGCCGAACGCTTCGTCAAAGCCGTGAATGCTGGAATCGATCAGTTCGGCGGCGTCACCGACTCAGCGCTGCTGGTGCAAGCGGTGCAGGACGGCAAACTGAGCGAGGCTCGCCTTGATACCTCCGTCAACCGCATTCTGAAACAGAAATTCCAGACCGGATTATTCGAGCGTCCCTACGTTAATGCCACACAAGCTAACGACATCGTCGGCAAGGCAGACTGGCAACAACTGGCAGACGATACCCAGGCTCGCTCGCTGGTCTTGTTGCAAAACAACAATCTGTTACCGCTGCGTAAAGGCAGCCGGGTCTGGCTGCATGGCATTGCGGCAAATGCCGCGCAGGAGGCTGGTTTTATCGTCGTGAATACGCCAGAGCAGGCAGACGTGGCGCTGATCCGCACCCACACACCATACGAACAGCCACACAAGAACTTTTTCTTTGGCAGCCGCCATCATGAAGGGTCGCTGGCATTTCGCAACGACAACCCGGACTATCAGGCTATCGTGCGTGCCAGCGCCAGGGTGCCGACGCTGGTCACCGTCTATATGGAGCGGCCTGCCATTCTGACCAATGTGGTGGATAAAACCCGCGCACTGGTCGCCAACTTTGGCGTTAGCGATAGTGTATTGCTCAACCGGCTGATGTCAGGCGCGGTTTATACGGCAAAATTGCCGTTTGAGCTGCCGTCTTCTATGTCAGCGGTGCGCAACCAGCAGCCCGATCTCCCTTATGACAGCGCAAAACCGCTGTTCCCATTCGGTTATGGCCTGCCCCACTAAGCCTGCGTCACGGTTCAATATCATGTAATCCATGCCATTTGGCCAATGGCATGGAAGCAATATGATGGAACCAATGTGATAGAAACAATTGTAATAGAAACAATTGTGATAGAGCGAACGTAACCGACGTAATGGCGTAATGGCATAAACGTCGCCCCGGTGTTATGGGGCGACGTTCTCCCCTCCGCCTACCCAGACTACCCTTATCGTCCATTCAATCAGCGGCAATTCATGAAAAACCGTACAACAGAGGTGAAACTCCCCTCCTCATTTTTGTGATTCGTAGCACACTGCCGACATTAGCGTTATCATCACCTTAACGGTTCTCCAGGATTTTCCCCTATGCGCAATACCATCACACTGTGCTGGCAGTATTTACGCGCTTTCGCATTGATTTATCTGTGTCTGTTTATTGGCAATGCGATATCTGCGTTACTTCCGATTACCATTCCCGGCAGCATTCTCGGCATGTTGGTGCTGTTTGCCTTGCTGGCATCGCAAATTCTGCCGTCGCGCTGGGTCAAACCGGGTTGCCAGTTGCTGATCCGCTACATGGCACTACTGTTCGTGCCTATCGGGGTGGGAGTGATGAACTATTATGACGTTGTGCGCGACCAGTTCGGCCCCATCGTCGTCTCCTGTCTGGTCAGCACATTTGTAGTCATGACCGTTGTGGGTTACACCACCCAGATGATGCACCGTGACCGGATACCGCCAGACCACAACACCGCCGACACGAAGGAAGAGAAATAATGCTGAATTATCTGTGGTGGTCACTACCGCTAACACTGGTGGTTTTCTTTGGTGCCCGCAAAGTGGCGTTAACGTTGAAAATGCCGTTACTGAACCCGTTGCTGGTCTCAATGCTGGTGATCATCCCGCTGCTGCTGGTTTTGGATATCCCTTACAATCATTATTTTAGCGGTAGCGCCATCCTCAACAGTCTGCTGCAACCTGCGGTGGTGGCGCTGGCCTTCCCGTTGTATGAACAGCTACACCAAATCCGTGCGCGCTGGAAATCCATCATCAGTGTTTGTTTTATCGGCAGTGTCACCGCCATTATTTCTGGCACCGTGATTGCCTTGTGGCTCGGTGCCTCGCGGGAAATCGCTGCCTCCGTGCTGCCAAAGTCGGTCACCACGCCAATCGCTATGGCCGTTGCCAGCGCTATCGGCGGCATTCCAGCCATCAGCGCCCTGTGTGTGATTCTTGTTGGTATTGTCGGCGCGGTGATGGGCCACACGTTGCTTAATCGGCTGAATATTCGCGCCAAATCCGCCCGGGGGCTGGCGATGGGAACCGCGTCACACGCACTGGGTACAGCTCGTTGCGCGGAAGTCGATTTTCAGGAAGGTGCCTTCAGCTCGCTGGCGCTCGTTATCTGTGGCATCATTACCTCGTTGGTCGCGCCATTCCTATTTCCGGTGATCATCCGCCTGATGGACTAACGCTGCCGGTCACGCTAAAACCAACCCATGGCAGGTCAGCACCTCGAAACGCCAGTCGGCCTGCTTCCCACTACAGAGTAAGAAAACATTCAGACGGTCACATGGACGAAAAGACATTTTATACCTTTCTTGAAGACAAACATTTCATCGAGTTACAAGAGCTGCTCAAAACATCGGATGACATCCTTGATGTGATTACGCTAACGGAAAATCAGCACTCCCATATGTTGGCCTGGTGCCTGAATCCGAATGAAGGCCATGGTCAGCGCGACGCGATAATTAAAGATTTTCTGACCGCCGCCTATTACAGCAGTACCAAACATAAATACGACAATAAAAAATTTTTCCATATCTGGACCCCCGGTTTAATTCATCAAACCAGCTTTGGTTCGCTGTTTGTCTGCCGGGAATTCAGCATTTTTGACGGTAACGAAAGCCGCCGACGCCTTGACCTGTTTTTGATCGACCCGCAAAACAAATTTATCGTCACGATAGAGAATAAAGCGGGTTCAACCCCCGACGTCACCCAGCTTGACGATTATCACGCCGCAGTGAAAAAAGCGCTGGCGCGTAACGCCTGTTTCAACAGCTATCTCTTCCTGTTCGTCACCATCGACAAATGGTTTAATCAATCAGCCGATAACGATTTTGTCAGCCAGGCCAATCACTGGGCATTTATGAACTACCAGTGGTTGGGTAAAGCAGCGCATCGCGCCCGCCTGCAATCCGAAAATCATCATGCAGCGGTGCAGTTGCTGTTGTCGTACTGCCAGAAACAAGCCGATTGGCAAAGCCCAGCCGAGCAACGAATCTCCGAGCTTTCTGCCACGCTGGCAATCCGTTATGCACCGCTGGTGGAATACTTTTATCAGCAAAGAAATCACTCGCCGGTCAAATGGCGTGCCAGCACATTTACCGGCATCGACGCCGAAATGCTGCTGTTCCTGCAACAGCACCGCCCACTTTGCGACAAGCTGTTCCAATCCCGAGGCATTGCCGGTGTGCTGGTTAACATGAAAAAAGCCCTGCCGGATTTGCAGGGTGATGACGGCTCGCACAACAATAATCTGCAAATCAGCCGCACCTGGTTTAATTTTGTGACCGACACTATGCTGGAGATCAGCGCGGAAACATACTGGCCTCTCTACGTGAACATTTACAGAGAAAAAAGCGAAAACAGCCGCCATCCACGCTTCGGCTTGCGGGCGTTTTACGCTGAGGCTTACCTGAGTGAAGCCTTCTCCTCTTCACATTCCGCATTCACCGACTGGCTCTATCAACACTTTCCTGACGGCAGAAAATCCAGATCTTATGACTGGAAAACACTCAGCCATCAATACGGATTGAGCGCAACGGAGGTAGTTGAGCAGGCAAAACGACTCGCACAAAAAATAGACACGTTCATTCAGCAGGGAAATGAAGCCGCACAACCAGACGGTGGTTCATAGTCACTTTCTCAATACCAACCGGGTTTGCGTCTAAAACCTGCGAGATATCTCGCATTTGTGATTTCTTTTTCATTCATTTCATTCTAAAAGTGATAATAATCACAAATATTAGCTGTATCACTGTCCACACTTGGGTCAGTACGCCTTGTAAACCGGGAAAGGGAAACCACCATGCAAGCACGCTTTCATGACGCCTTCACGCAACTGCCTGCGACGCTACAAACCGCGTTGGCTCCCATACTGGCGCGTGACGATTTCGCCGCCATGCTAACCGCCGACGACGTTCGACAGATTTGCGCCCACTGTCAGCTCGACGCCGATGAACTGGCCTTTGCCTTGCTGCCGCTGGCCGCCGCCTGTGCACTGACGCCGGTTTCTGATTTTCACGTTGGCGCTATCGCACAAGGAGTCAGCGGCGCATTCTACTGGGGCGCTAATATGGAATTTGACGGCCTGCCGTTACAGCAGACTGTCCATGCCGAACAAAGCGCGATTAGCCACGCCTGGTTGCGCGATGAGCCTGCGTTGCGCGCGGTAACCGTCAATTACACGCCCTGTGGTCACTGCCGCCAGTTCATGAATGAACTGAACAGTGCACCTGACTTGCGTATTTGTCTGCCGGGACGGGAAGCGGCGGCGCTCAGCCATTACCTGCCGGATGCCTTTGGCCCGCGTGATTTAGCGATCAACACCCTGTTGATGGATGCCATCGATAATGGATTAACACTGGTAACGGACGACGCGCTGTGCCAGTTAGCACTGACTGCCGCCAACCGCAGCCACGCACCGTACAGTAAGGCGTTTAGCGGCATCGCGCTGGAGACGCGGCAAGGCCATCGCTACACCGGACGTTATGCGGAAAACGCTGCGTTCAACCCCAGCCTGCCTCCTTTGCAGGCGGCCCTGAATCTTGTCAATCTGGCTGGCGAGGCATTTAGCGATATTCAGCGGGCGGTTCTGGTGGAGTCAAGCCATGCCGCACTCAGTCAGTGGAGCCTGGCCCAACCGTTGCTGGCCTCGTTGGGGTACACCGCACTGCACCACGCACTGGCCGATTGAAGCATCACGCCGTCATCTTATTGATGAGATGACGGCATCCCCCCCTTCTGCGGCCTTCATTGTCGCTAAAAGCCGCCACTATGTGACTTCCCCCACATAATTTTTATATGCAAGTCATCTGTAATTATTTTAATTAACAATCCCTGTACATATTTGCTGGGTACTTTAAGATCGCCGGTATCGATCGCTTCCCGCTGGTTCTCCGAACCGATTTCAGCTACCAAAGAGTCGAAAAAGTCATGGAATTGGAATACGAAAGTAAACGTCCGCTCTACATCCCTTATGCTGGTCCCCTCCTGCTCGAGTTCCCCCTTCTGAACAAAGGCAGCGCCTTTACCGAAGAAGAACGCGATCATTTCAACCTGCACGGTCTGCTGCCTGAAGCAGTAGAAACCATTGAAGAACAAGCAGAACGCGCCTGGCGGCAGTATCAGGAATTCAAGAACGATATGGAAAAACACGTGTACCTGCGTAATATCCAGGACACGAACGAAACCCTGTTCTACCGCCTGCTGGAAAACCACCTGAGCGAAATGATGCCGATCATTTACACGCCGACGGTTGGTGCTGCTTGTGAACACTTCTCCGACATTTATCGTCGTGCTCGTGGTCTGTTCATCTCCTACCCTAACCGTGAGCATATCGACGATATGCTGCAAAACGCCACCAAACAGAACGTAAAAGTCATCGTGGTGACGGACGGTGAACGTATTCTGGGTCTGGGTGACCAGGGTATCGGCGGTATGGGGATTCCGATCGGTAAATTGTCTTTGTACACCGCGTGCGGCGGCATCAGCCCGGCGTATACTCTGCCGGTGGTACTGGATGTTGGGACCAACAACCCGCAACTGCTCAACGACCCGCTGTACATGGGCTGGCGTCACCCGCGTATTACCGGTGACGAATACTATGAGTTCGTGAACGAATTCATTCAGGCTGTGAAACGCCGCTGGCCGAACGTCCTGCTGCAGTTCGAAGACTTCGCACAGAACAACGCCATGCCGTTGCTGAACCGCTACCGTGATGAAATCTGTAGCTTCAACGACGACATTCAGGGCACCGCCGCCGTGGCACTGGGCAGCCTGATCGCCGCCAGCCGTGCAGCAGGCAGCCAGTTGCGCGATCAGACCGTGGCGTTTTTGGGTGCAGGTTCCGCTGGTTGCGGTATCGCCGAGCAGATCATCGCACAGATGAAGTCTGAAGGGCTGAGCGACGAAGAAGCCCGCGCCCGCGTATTCATGGTAGACCGTTTTGGCTTGTTGACCGACAAACTGCCTAACCTGCTCGACTTCCAGAGCAAGCTGGTGCAGAAAAGCGGCAAACTGGCTCAGTGGGATGTCACCCGTGACGCCATCTCGTTGATGGATGTGATGCGTAACGCCAAGCCGACCATCCTGATCGGTGTATCAGGTCAGCCGGGCTTGTTCACGGAAGAAATCATCCGTGAAATGCACCGTAATTGCGCTCGCCCGATCGTGATGCCGCTGTCCAACCCGACATCCCGTGTGGAAGCGCGTCCGGAAGATATCATCCGTTGGACCGACGGTGCCGCACTGGTCGCGACCGGTAGCCCGTTCTCCCCGGTACAGCACAAAGACAAGGTTTACCCGATCGCACAGTGCAATAACTCGTACATTTTCCCAGGCATTGGTCTGGGTGTGTTGGCCAGTGGCGCGAAACGTATCACTGATGGCATGCTGATGGCCTCCAGCCGTGCGCTGGCTGACTGCTCTCCGTTGGCGAATCAGGGTGAAGGTGCACTGCTGCCAGATGTTGACACCATTCAGGAAGTATCCAAACACATCGCGCTGGAAGTGGCTAAAGCCGCCCAGTTGCAGGGTGTGGCGGAAGTGACAACTGAAGAGGCGCTGGTCAAAGCGATTGCTCATAACTTCTGGCATCCGCAGTACCGCACCTACAAACGCACCTCGTTCTGATTGTGCATGCCGATTGCCCGGATTGCAGGGCGATCACGGTTTCAGACGCGGCCTCGGCCGCGTTTTTTATCCCTTTCCCTTCTGATACACGTCATTCTCCCCCCCGGCGATTTCTGCCATAATGGCACGCTATCGATACATCAATGTCATGCCTGTTTTGCCTGCTGTGCCATGCAACGAACGGGTGTGTGGAGCTGCCATGGATACTTCGGGTTTACTCTCTCTGGAACAGGCGCGGCATGCCATGCTGACGCAAGTTTCCGCACTTACCACCACAGAAACCGTTTCTATCTATCAGGCTGCCGGTCGTATTACCGCCACCGCGGTGACCTCGCCTATCAATGTGCCGCCATTCGACAATTCGGCGATGGACGGCTACGCCGTGCGGTGTCATGAGCTCACCGGTCAGCCGTTACCCGTAGCAGGTAAAGCATTTGCTGGCGCGCCATTTGACGCAGACTGGCCTGAAGGCAGCTGTATTCGCATTATGACCGGTGCGGCGATCCCCGCCGGTGCCGACGCGGTGGTCATGCAGGAGGAAACACAAAGCGATGCCGATGGCCGGATTCGGTGCACCCATGCGGTGAAACCGGGCCAGAATATCCGCCGTATCGGTGAGGACATACAACAGCAGGCGCAGGTTCTGCCCGCAGGTACGCGGCTGGGGGCGGCCGAATTGCCGTTGCTGGCATCACTGGGCATTGCCAGCATATCGGTCGTACGCCGTCTGCGGGTGGCGCTATTTTCCACCGGCGATGAGCTACAACCTGTCGGCGAGCCGTTGCAACCAGGGCAAATTTACGATACCAACCGCTTTGCGGTACGGCTGATGCTCGAACAATTGGGCCATGACGTAATAGACCTTGGCATCGTGCGTGATGATCCCACCGCGCTGCGTGAGGTCTTTCTGCAGGCGGATCAGGCTGCCGATGTGGTGATCAGCAGCGGGGGCGTATCAGTAGGAGAAGCGGATTACACCAAACAGATGCTGGAAATGCTGGGAGATATCCGCTTTTGGAAACTGGCCATCAAACCCGGTAAACCATTTGCTTTCGGCAAGCTGAGCCACGCCTGGTTCTGCGGACTGCCGGGTAACCCGGTTTCCGCCGCGGTAACGTTTTACCAGCTCGTGCAACCGCTGCTGGCACAGTTGTCCGGCCATAGCGGGTGGTCATTACCGACACGTTTTCGGGTAAAAACAGCGACACCGCTGAAAAAATCCCCCGGCCGACTGGATTTCCAACGCGGCGTGTTAACCCGTAACTCACAGGGCGACCTGGAAGTGCGGACCACCGGGCATCAAGGCTCACATGTGTTCAGTTCTTTCAGTCTCGGCAACTGCTTCATCGTACTGGAAGCGGAACGCGGCCGTGTTGACGCGGGCGAATGGGTGGAAGTCGAACCCTTCAACTCACTGTTACAGAGCCACTACTGATGCTGCCTGAACTGACTGATGAAGAAACCCTGCGTTATAATCGGCAAATCGTCCTGCGCGGGTTTGATTTTGATGCACAGGAACGATTGAAAGCCGCTCGGGTACTGATTGTCGGGTTAGGTGGGCTGGGTTGTGCCGCCTCGCAGTATCTGGCATCAGCCGGTGTCGGCCAACTCACCCTGCTGGATTTTGATACCGTGTCACTGTCCAACCTGCAACGCCAGGTGTTACATCGCGACGATCGCATCGGCATGCCGAAAGTCGAGTCGGCCCGTCAGACCTTGCAGCGCATCAATCCACACATTCAGATAACACCGATTCAGGATAATCTGGACGATGACGCCCTACAGGCTGTCGTGACGCAACACGATGTCGTGGTGGATTGCACTGATAACGTTTCTATTCGTGAGCGGCTTAACCATCTCTGTTTTCTGCAGAAAATACCGTTGGTTTCCGGTGCGGCGATCCGAATGGAAGGGCAAATCAGCGTTTTTACCTATCAACCGCAGGAGCCTTGCTACCGCTGCCTTAGCCGTTTGTTTGGCGACAGTGCACTCACCTGTGTCGAAGCGGGTGTGATGGCACCGTTGGTTGGCGTGATAGGGTCATTGCAGGCGCTGGAAACCATCAAGTTGCTGGCGCACTATGGCCAGCCGCTGGCGGGTAAATTGCTGCTGTTTGATGCGATGACGATGCAATTTCGCGAAATGCGCTTATCGAAGAATCCAGACTGTGACACCTGTGGGCAGGTGACCTGACGCCTTGCCCCGACAGAACGCCTGGCGTGTGCGCGGCCTGGCGGCAAGAATGCGAATAGGGCCACCACCACCTCAAGCCATCCACTCCAGACTGGCCGTTAGACGACCTTAATCGACCAACGGCCAGACCGCTGTAACAGAATTGGTGTAAGATAACCGCGTTTATGTTACTCCATAAGGTCGTCGCATCATGACACAAGCATTATCTGAGGAAGAACGCATTCAGCAATCCATCACCCGGGTCGCCAAAGTCGTCTTCCCTACCACTATCAACCACCATTCCACGTTGTTTGGCGGCACCGCACTGGCATGGATGGACG
Organism: Dickeya oryzae; assembly: GCF_009372235.1. Lineage (GTDB taxonomy): Bacteria > Pseudomonadota > Gammaproteobacteria > Enterobacterales > Enterobacteriaceae > Dickeya > Dickeya oryzae. The sequence goes on from NZ_SULL01000013.1 coordinate 232,711, forward strand.
AAATTTCTTTTATTACTGCCACCCGTTTTTGCCATAAACCCCTGGTCACCGTTTCAACCGAAAAGATCAATTTCACGACCCCTATCCCATCAGGCACGATTGTGGAGCTGGTCGGGCAGGTCAGCCGGGTCGGACGTACCAGCCTGACCGTAGATGTGTCGGTCTATCTGGAGCAGATGTACGCCGAAGGCCGCACCAAAGTGATTACCGGTCAGTTCAATTTTGTGGCAGTCAATGACGAAGGACGCCCCATTCCGCTATTCTGATGGCGGACGCATCGGTGTTGCGATGCGGCATAGTGCACGATATTACGCCAATGATGTCTGCTGGTGACAGAATATCGTCGAACTCTTTTCCTCTACCTGGTAAATGTAATGATTTCCGTCTGCATGATAATGAAAAACGAAGCCAGGCATCTTGCCAGCACGCTGGCCTCTATTGCAGCGCATTTTGACGATATTATCGTTGTCGATACAGGTTCTACTGATGACTCCAAAGCCATCGCCCGCCAATTCACCCCCCATGTTTATGACTTCACTTGGGTCGCCGATTTCTCTGCGGCACGCAATGTGTCTTTGGATTACGCGCGTCACGATTGGGTTCTCGTGATTGATGCCGATGAAGAGGTCGAATCTGTTGATATTGAAGCACTACACGCTCTGATAAAAGCACATCCGCACTCGATAGGCCGCGTAGAACGCATCAATTACCTGGACGAAGGGAACGATATCACTACTGCCCGGGAATCCATCAACCGACTATTTTGCAAAGATAGGTATCACTACAGCGGTATTATTCACGAACAAGTGACACCACGAGACACCAACACGCCCTTAGCGCCGCCATTTATGGCGCCAATCCGGCTCAATCATGTGGGGTATAGAAAGGAAGTCTTGCAGGATACCGACAAGGTTTCACGCAATATCACGTTACTGAAACAGGCGCTCACGACGCAGGAAGATGACCCATACCTGCTATTCCAGTTAGGTAAAAGTTATTATCTGAAACGCGACTATCCGACAGCCATTCACTATTTTCAACAGGCAATACGCTTCGAGACCAATTTTACTTACGAATACACCGAAGACCTGATTGAAACTTACGGCTATGCATTGATCAATGCGGGGAAATATGCAGAAGCGATGGATATTATCCAGTATGAGTCCAACTTCTCATCCACTGATTTTATATTTTTGAAAGCCCTCATACTGATGAATAATGGCCAACTGCAGAATGCAGTCGATTTATTCGTGCAATGTACAAATATGCCGACAGGGAATAAAGAAGGCGTCAACTCTTATAAAGCCAACTACAATGTCGGCGTTATTTTGGAATGTGTCGGCATGAAGCAGCAGGCTCTGGAATTTTACCAAAAATGCGGTAGTTACGCGTTGGCGCGTGACGGCATCCAGCGGCTGGTTCATTAAAGCGTCGGGTACAGATATCCTCAGCATGTCTGGTGGATATCTGTCTTATTCATTTTATTCATATCATAGAAAAGAAATACGCTATCAGTTCGTATTCGATTATTTTCATTCAAATTATCAACCTCGGGTTACCACAGGGTAACCTAGGTACTTTCGGGTAATTCATTGTTTATAAAAATGGGGCGCGATAATATGCCGACATCACTGAACATGGTTTATGGTTTTACCCACGCTTTTATCCGTCCATAAACGCCTTTATGCGTCCATAAATGAGGAAATACAATGAGCAAACTCGCGGTTGTCTACTATTCCGGCTACGGCCACACCAAACATATCGCTGAACTGGTTGCAGAGAGCGCACAGGCAAGCCTGATCGCTATTGATAGCAACGGCGATATCACCGACGCCGACTGGGAAACTCTGAACGCCGCAAACGGTATCATTTTCGGTGCACCGACCTACATGGGCAACGTACCGTGGCAGTTCAAAAAATTTGCTGATGCCAGCTCCAAAATTTGGTTTACCCGTGGCTGGCAGGACAAAGTATTTGGCGGTTTCGCCAACAGCGCCAGCCTGAATGGTGACAAGCAAGTTACCCTGATTTATCTGCAGACGCTGGCGGCACAGCACGGCGGTATCTGGGTTAGCCTGGGACAAGCGCCAGCTAACGCGCTGGCTTCCACCCGTAACGATGCCAACAACCTCGGTGGTTCTGCCGGTGCACTGATTCAGTCTCCGTCTGACGCTGGTGCGGATGCCATCCCGGCAGGTGACCTGGAAACCGCTAGATTGTACGGCGCACGCGTTGCTGAAATTACCCGCCGCCTGCACGGTTAATAGCGTTTCCTTTAACTATTCATATGTAGCTATTAATATGCCCGGTTTAACCGGGCATATTTTTGTCTATAGACCCCTTACATAGACGTTTCTATAGATAAAAGGCGGGCTGAGAATATCAGCCCGCCAGTCTATTGATGCATACAGGTCAGAGATTACGGTTGCTGATAGGCCAACTTGTAGTTACCTGCCGCAACGGTTTTAAACGTCACTTTATCGGGATACCACCGTATTTCCACTTCAGCTTCAGTTTGTTTTTTCCAGGCAGAAGACACCGCTGATAGTATAATCTGGTCTACCTGTGCATCATCAGTAGCACCATTAGGCACAGAGAAACCAAACGCAAAAGCAATATTATCAGGTACCCCCTGTGTATTCGCATATAACAGTGCCCATTGAGTACTAGTTAAAGCATTCAGTGCTGAAACTGACACACCCTGGGTATTTAATTTATCTGCGCCGTTACGGTCAATAGTTAATGTGCCAATAGAAATAAACGCACTACCATTCCATGTAAACCATTCATTCCCATCTCGCGACACAGCCATTTTTACTGCACCTGCACCTGTTTGCGTTACTGTAGCTGTCACTGTGGATAATAAGCTATAGGATTTAATATTTTTCAGGCTTGCTGTTTTAGCAATCTGCGGCGCAGGTGACACAATAACATTCAATTTTCCACCCTGATTTGAGAGCAGCTTTTTCACGATGACATTAGTTATTTTTCCAGAGGTGGTGAAGCCGGTCGCTGAGATATCAGCGATGGATGATGGCAAAGGTATCTGCGTAAGCTCGCCATTCGTCACGGTATAGTATTTGTCATCACTTGCCTGGATTAATACCCGCTGAACATTATTGAGGATTTTCATTTCATAGACGAATCCACCACTACCGGGAATGTATAGCCGATAATATCTGTATGATACCGGTTGAGGTAATGACTTCGTAACAGTAATTCTGTTGCCTGAACCGGAATCAAGAGTTGTCCATGTGCTCCCATCATCACTACCCTGAAAATCCCAGAAGCCAGTTCCCATCGGTGGCCCCGCCAGCGCAGCATCAAGATAATATCCGCTAACGGTCGTGCCGACAGAGAATGCCACGATGAGCCCTGATGGACCACCGTAATTCTGCCAATAGGTTGAAGCGTTCCCATCAAAGGCTTTCCATGGGTAGTTGATCTCATTAGTGCTAGTAGCTGAAACTGTTATCCCTGATGCTGATGTATTTGATGTCAAAACCGGGATGATCGATGTATAAGCGGATACCTGAATATCGCCAATCTGGATTTCAGGGATGATAGCCTCGTAAATTCCATTAGCATTCATAGTCAGCGTCGTGTCTCCGCCTGTATATGGCTTCATAACACCATTAAACACCAAACCATCAGTTGCAATCATGCCAGTGCCATTATCAAAACTGTTCACAACAACCGGACTGGCAGCTGCCGCTTCCTCTTTTAACGCAAAAGCCTCGAAACTGTAATCCATAGAACCGGTAGCGCTAAATGGGAAGGTGAATACCTGATTCGCCGTCGCACCACTGCGCGTTACTACGGTATAACCACGACCGCCATTGTTTCCGCCGCCGCTATTGCTACCTGTCGCACTGACAACTAACTGATTGTTAGTTGTATCGTAATTCAGGGAAACACCCTGTCCGGCTGCCAGGGTCGCCACCAGAACTTTACGCACCGCGTCAGTGAAGTCGGTAATTTGCGAGGCAGTATGGGTGTGGTTTGCCAGATCGGACTTATGCACTACGTCACTTAATCCCAGATTAGCGACAAACTGCGCTTTATCCGGAATATCCGCACCATTGAGGGTTTTATCCATCATGCGGCTCACGGCATCAGTCAAATCTGGCAGCGTTTTCACCACCACGCTCTGACCACTATTATCCGTCAGCGTCACCTGGCCACGCTCGGTCAGCACTTGTTTCCACTGAGTCAGTTGGGACTGGTAACCTGCCAGCATCGCCGCAATCTGCGCCACATAAGCAGCGTGATCGAAGGTGTCGTTACTACCAAACACGGGAATAGCGTAATGCACACCATTAGCGGTACAACCGCTATATTCACTGGCCAGCATCAGCTCGGTGTCCGACACGACGGAGGCAATTTCATAAATCTTAATGCTGCAATCAGCAAAAATCAGCAACATGCCGCCAGCAATAACACCATTATTCTTATCGGCCCAAAGAGTATTATTACCCAAGACGACCTTGCTGCCAGAAAATAAAGACAAACTACCTGACTTATACCACATAACATTATTCCTTTATTGTATGGAACGGTCAAAAACAGGCCAATCCAATACCAGATGGATGTTGACGATAAATTTAAATCCAAATAATTAACGAGAAATATCAACTTCCAGTGTCATACGGAATTTTTCGTATTCCACATCAAAGTCGTTATATTCAACGGTTTTATTCGGCTGCAATACTGACAGCGCCGCTCGTACCTGTTCACGCAACGCACGGGCTTCAGCTACGGTATGCGCATAACAGTCTGCACTGACCGTCACCTTCTGGCTGGCCAACTGCTGAGAGGCGTTATAATTATTTTCCTGACTCAGTGAAAAAAGAATAAATGGATGTTTCTGGTGTGGCGCATGATAATCACAGCAAGGCACGGCATAGGCATAAACACGGCCATACGCCAATTTACCCAACAGTGGATAGATATCTTCTTCAGTCATTTCAATCAGCCTTATTTAGACAATGAATAAAATCTATTTTCACCAGTTCAGTAGAAAATAGGTTCTTTCGAAAACGTATCGCTTCGGTCATTATCATAAAGGGATTTGACGCTACACTTATCGCTCTCATTGTTGTGCCATCAACCAGAAACAACAATACAGAATGCTGCACCTTCATTATTAACAAGCAATAAAATGAAACAGCATAGCGGTATCTCTACCGGCGCTGAACCAGGGTATCAATGGCGAGAACTTATGGTATAAAAATGGTGATTTCATGACGGTTCTGCCAGAAACACTCATCATCGGGTGTTAGGCTACACCATGCACGCATACGGGATGAATCAACGAAAAAATACACAATGGAGTGAACAGCAAAAAGAAGTGAGTGGCGGAGAGAGGGGGATTTGAACCCCCGGTAGAGTTGCCCCTACTCCGGTTTTCGAGACCGGTCCGTTCAGCCGCTCCGGCATCTCTCCACGAAATCGGTGCTTATAATGCCCTGTTTTATGGCATGTTAACAAGAACAAACCGACGCCTTTGAATTCAAGTGATGACTTAGCGAGCAACACCATGATGAAGTGGCAATGGAAATCCCCTACACCTGATGCGTTCTTAGACTGGCAGCAGGCACTGTCTATCCCGCTGTTAACGCCACTGGCTGAAGCTGAACGGCAACAGGTGGTAATGGTAGCAAGACAATTTTTACGTCAAAAACGCCTGGTACCGTTGCAGGGGCTGGCGCTCACCGAGCTGATGGCACAACGTATCGCACTATTATTTTCCCTGCCGGTGCTGAAGCTGGGTATTGAATGGCTTGATGGGTTTCATGATGTACTGATCCACCCCGCACCTTTCACGGTAGATGGCGAGTGGATGGATGAGTTCGGTCTGGTGCACAGCGGCCCTAACGTTCAGTCTGGCCAAAGCTGGGATCAGGGACCAGTCGTACTGAACTGGCTGGAGATTCAAGACTCCTTTGATCTTTCCGGATTCAATCTGATTATCCATGAAGTTGCGCATAAGCTAGATAAGCGTGGTAATGAACGCCCTTCTGGCGTACCAGCGATGCCACTACGCGACATCGCGCATTGGGAACAAACCCTGCACGCCGCCATGGAGGCATTGCGCGAAGAAATCGAACTGGTGGGAGAAGATGCCGCCAGCATGGATCCTTACGCCGCCACCGACCCGGCCGAGTGCTTCGCGGTGCTGTCTGAATATTTCTTCAGCGCGCCTGACTTGCTGGTGGAGCGTTTCCCAGAGGTATACCGGAATTTTTGCAAATTTTATCGTCAGGACCCGTTGGAACGCTTGCAACGCTGGCAGGCAATACCGCCAGCCGACTGATTTATCACCATAATGATGATGAACTCCGCGGATTGTACATAAGCCAAGCAGTCAGTACGGAATGTCGGTTTTGCCCGTTGACAGCGCAAGGTACCACAGATAAGATTCGCCCCGTTCAAACGATTCCTCTGTAGTTCAGTCGGTAGAACGGCGGACTGTTAATCCGTATGTCACTGGTTCGAGTCCAGTCAGAGGAGCCAATTTAAAGAAAGCAGACGTTCACTGACGTCTGCTTTTTTGCTTTTTATCAATTGGTTATCCCCTTCTTTAGCTTCACCCTCGTTCACCAAAAAACGCTACTGCCCACGACTTTTGTTGGTAGAATTGTTGGTATTTCTGGTTCGATTCTGCTTATACCAACAACTCAAGGGGGCAAATCGTGTCTCTAACTGATTCCAAAGTAAAAAATGCCAAATCTCTTGAGAAGGAATATAAGCTTACTGATGGCTTTGGTATGCACCTGTTAGTGCATCCTAATGGGTCTAAATACTGGCGCTTGTCTTATCGTTTCGAAAAGAAGCAAAAAATACTCGCTTTAGGCGTCTACCCGGCTGTTTCACTGGCGGATGCCAGACAACGGCGAGATGAAGCGAAAAAGCTGTTAGCGGCAGGAATTGACCCCAGCGCTAAAAAGCAGGCAGACAACAAAGCGATTCAGGAAAAACGCAACAATACCCGCGCGTTCAAAACGGTAGCCAGAAACTGGTTTGCCACCAAAACCACATGGTCGGAAGATTATCAGCGTTCTGTCTGGACCCGTATTGAAACCTATCTGTTTCCTGACATCGGTAACAAGGACATTGCTGAACTGGATACAGGCGATCTGCTGGTTCCCATCAAAAAGATAGAAAAGCTGGGCTATCTGGAAATCGCTATGCGGGTGAAACAGTACGCCACTGCCATTATGCGTTATGCCGTCCAGCAAAAGATGATCCGCTTTAACCCTGCCTATGATTTGGAAGGTGCGGTTCAGAAACCACAGACAGAGCACCGCCCCGCTATCGAGCTGGAAGAGATACCAACCCTACTGGAACGCATTGAAGGCTATCAGGGGCGTAGCAGACTGACCCAATTGGCGATAAAACTCACTCTGCTGATATTTATTCGCTCCAGTGAACTCCGCTTTGCCAGATGGTCAGAGATCGATTTTAACAGTGCCTTATGGGTTATCCCTGAACAGCGTGAAGCCATTGAAGGGATCAAACATTCAGGCCGCGGTGCCAAAATGCGCAGAAAGCACTATGTTCCTCTATGCCGTCAGGCGCTGGACATTCTGAAAGAGCTAAAAACCCTCACCTATGACGTTAACGGTGACGACGGCTTTATCCTGACAGGCTGTTATGATGCGATGAAGCCAATGAGTGAAAACACCATTAACAAGGCGCTACGTAAAATGGGCTATGACACCAAAACCGATCTGTGCGGCCACGGCTTTCGAACGCTGGCGTGTAGTGCGTTAATCGAATCGGGCATCTGGCCTGAAGATGTGGTTGAACTTCAAATGAGCCATATGGAAAAGAACAACGTTCGCGCTGCCTACACCCATAAGGCCAAACACCTTGAGCAACGCCGCCTGATGCTGCAATGGTGGGCTGATTTTCTGGATGCTAACCGTAACGGTATGATCAGGCCGTTTGAGTTTGGGCAGAAGGGATAGATTATTGGGAGTAAAGCCCCGACAGGGGCTATAGCATTATTACAAGATATTTAGGATTTAGAAACATCTATATTGTGTTATTTAAAATAACAGCATGCAAATTGGGAAGGTTGTAATAATGTATAAGATGTATATTGTTAGCTAACGCTAGATCTTTAGCGCCACTGGTAAACTCATTATTAGAAACAACTACACCGTAGTCTAACTCATAATATCCAATACCTGATTTTACTTCCTGAACAGCCGCATTACCAACAGGTTTTGAGTATTTCTTACACTGAATGCCAACAGAAAATCCATTTTTTCTGGCAATTAAATCAACTCCCTGATCGCCACTTCTTTTAGTTTCTGACACATCCCACCCATTATCTTTTAATATTGATCTGCAATAATCTTCAAATTCAATACCGTTCATAGAGTCATTATAAATTAAATTTACTTTTGGGGTATAATTACAAACAAGCACATCAATAATATCAAATTTCTCATGCAAACTAATGCCTTTATATAAAAGGCTTCTATCAGATTTGTAATTCAATCCGATGATAAATCGTTTTTTTTCACTCTCCCATTTCTCTGAATCAAAAAAGCCATAATCATTATTATTGAGGATTTCTCTTTTTTTTCTGTAAAGAGTCGGGATATGCTTAGAAACTACATTTTTAAAACGAAAAAAATCATTTTTTTTAGTGGTTATAGCCTTTTTATACGCTATGATATGTATCATCACAATAAAATAACAAGAAGATATGAACACCAATGCAGTATTTGGTGACGTATTTTTATAGAAAAAAAATCCAACTATAGATATGAGATATCCTAAAAAAAACATACATCACCCTTATAAATCAGAGAAAACATATACCCCTCGTTAAGATTGACTATTTGATTTTTGAAAGGATTTAAATTTTACGACTTTTATTTGATAACTGCAATCTTATCTATTTATTATGCACAAGATAAAAAACGCGTCAACATAAAACAGATATTAAATCAGAAATACATTAACTTTCTCCTAAGTCATAGGTGACTATCATAACAATTCTTATATCAACCAGTAAAAATAGAAAATGATATTTTTCGGGTTATAGCCTCATTTATGAATATAAAAATGGCGCTAGGTCGAAAACGCCATTTTCAGGAAATCAGTGTGTTGCTTTTTTGGTCCCATATGTATTTGTATATGGATTGTAATTACCTTTAGTGCTGAAATTATTATATTGCGTTGTGTCTTTTGAAGTCCGCTGATATGGGGAAACATACGTTCCATTGTTTTTAATATAGCCATTTACCTTTTCATGACTTGAACTACTACCTGTCCCATAGCCATATGTTTTCGGTGCGCTATAACCACTTCCAGCGTATGAATGGTACCCACCACCTTTTGCAAAAGCACCTGTTGCAATCAATAAAACAGAACAAGCAATAATTAGTTTTTTCATAATACCATCCCGTAATTAATTAACACCATATAGCAGACATTTAAATATAGACATAGATTGAGAAAAGTGGCTTCCCATCAATTATGATGTTCTTTTTTTAATCAGCCCTAACCTGCTGGATACTAAGTCGGAGGTATGATTCGACGCTGTTCGTATGCATCATCTCTTTGGCTCAACACACAGACCAGCTTTCAAAGCGGCTTTATGCAACTTCAGAACTATACGAATTCTCAAGGTCAGAAATTTACCAACTGTAGATTTTTCTGTCTCGCGTTTAGCAATTGACTAGCACCAATCCTAAATAACTTCGCATATTGATGCTTCACCTCACATTATGCGAGGCCCGTACCTAACGGGGCACCACCTCCCACAAGTGTAGCAGCGATATGAGAAGCTATTTAGCCTTACATTGCAGCCGATCAGGTACGAAACCCTATTAAACTCACCTGAACACCCGTTTCGCCCCTGAAAGGTACTCTCAATACCAGACAGGGGCTAACCACACCGTTATACGGAGTAACGCTATGGCTGTTTATCAGTTTACCCATTCTCCACCTGAAAATCTGCATCTGGATACGGGCTTTTTTGCTTTGGGCCAGTCTGTTCTTGAGGTGTGTTATGTTCGATAACACGCCGCTGGAACCAGAAGAAATTATCGATCAGTGTCGGGCACTAATTTATGCGATTGTTGAAATTGATAATCCCCAAGTCAAAGAGATCCTGAGTTTTGTGCTGTGGGAGCGCCTTGATTTCCTGTATCGGACATTTCATTCCGACAGCACTGACGACACAGAGGGTGAATTTCAGGCATAACAGATGGATATGAAAATGTCAGATCTGTCTTATGGTGGATCTGACTTTTAAAGGATATGTGTCATCACATCATCGTGTTTTTTAAATAACAAACATCAGTAGCGATATTAATTCCCATCTATTGGCTACATACAGCCCATACAGTGATCCCTGTCATATTCTGACTACTGTCACCACAAAGGCCGTACCAGCCGTTTGAAGCAGGCTGACTCTTGATGATGAAACCTAATCCAGCGGATGACAGGCAACTCACACCACCGGAAATAAGGTGTTCATTAGATGCACAGTTTACCACGCCTGCGGAATTCCGATTTAAATTACTTGAACCAAAATCAGCAGAACGAACTATTGTTGATGCTCCAAATGAAGACCAGATACCGTTTACGCATGACATAGCCTTTCCTGCTCCATCTCTGCCGATTAATCCATTCGGCGAGCATCCCCACCCAGCATTAGCCTGACCATTTATATAGATAAATTCCCCTGAATTAATCCGCCCGTTAGCATCGATATTCCCGTTGGAATGCACATAGTTTGAGTTTATATTCCCGCTTGCCCATATATAGGAAGCATTAACCGTTCCATTAGCATCGATGTTGCCATTAGAATGAACATAACCACCATATAACCCGCCACTGGTCTGAACATTCTTGCCGCCATAAGCGTTAATGGTTGCCGTATCTGCCATATTCCAGCCACCGCCGTATTTCTGGAAATAAATCCCACCATCACCTAATGTTCTGAACCAGTTTTGCGTATAGGTTTCACCACGAGATACTACGGTTGTACCTGTAACAGTATTATTGGCATTGATATTCCCGTTAACCTGAGTGTTCCCCGCCACGGTTAGATCCGCACCTACTGTCGCCTCGCCAACAGTTTTAAGTACCCCCGTTGTCGTTGTCCCAGCCGCAGTGATATTTTGAGCGTTGTATATGCTCTGACCACCCATATTCAGATCGCCCGTCATAGGGAGTGTTCCATCACGACGCAGGTAAACAGAATACATTGATGAATCATATCCCACACGATAAGCCAGAAGCCCCGCAGCGGTGATATTGCTGTAGTCCGTAGAAAGTTCTGACCACTGCCCGCCATAACCTGATGCAGCGGTAGTTGTTTTTGTCATTCCACTGTCAATGCCCGCCGCCTGCATTGCTTTACCCAACAAGTCATAACGGACTTTCCCGCCATCAGTCCATACGTTCGTCGTCGTAATCAGGCCATTAATGATGTAGTTGGGAACGTTCCCTGAACGTCTCAAAAAAATTTTATATGAAGATTTTTGCGCATTAACACCAGAAAAAGAGGAAGGTAATAACCCTTCATTCACCAGCGTCTGATAGGTAATTTCGCAGACTGAACCCGAACACGTTCTTGGTCCCGGATCACTTGACTGGTTGGTACTGGATATCAGGGTAGAAAGTTTGTCATAACGGATATTGATATAGCCATTTACCGCCTCACCCATTTGCTTTATCTGTTCACCTACAGCTTTAGCAACAACAGTTTCCTGTTCGTTTTTCATATCCTGAAATTTCATAAAAGTCACTGTGGTTCCAACACCCAGCACCAAAATGAGTTCTAACAGTGAGAACCCTGTCTTATTTTGTTTTTTCATTTTCATCGTCCTTTTTTATTTTCACGTACTATTCAATTAACAAAAATGAAAAAGTGGTCAAGAGCGGGAAATGTAAATCCATAAAAAACGAATAATAAGGCATCAAACACATTTATAGTATCTGCATTATTTTATCGTTTATAGTATGATGTGTATGACGTTCAACATTCAGGATAAATGATAATGAGTGAAGCCCTAAAAATATTAAATAACATTCGCACCCTCCGTGCTCAGGCTCGTGAAACCGATCTGGCAACACTGGAAGAAATGCTGGAAAAGCTGACTGCCATTGTTGAAGACCGGCGTGAAGAAGAAGCCAGCGCACAGCAACAAAACGCAGAGCGTCAGGCTAAAATCGAAGCCTTACGCGCCAGACTGCTGGAAGATGGTATTGATCCGTCTGAACTGCTCGACGCTGGTGTTACCAGCAAAACAGCAAAAACCAAACGCACTCCCCGTCCTGCCAAGTACAAATATACCGACGAAAACGGCAACGAACAGACGTGGACAGGTCAGGGGCGGACACCTAAAGCTATCGCCGCAGCGCTGGAAAGTGGTAAAACTCTGGAAGACTTTGCTATCTGATAAAGAAACGCAGCATCCACGAAAACGAATCCGCTAGTCTATAGTTAGCGGATTTATTATATTACGCGAAGAGATTGTTATATGGATGATTACATTTACCGCATCGATACCGCTGTAAAACTTAAAAAAATACAGGATAGCTTATTTCGCGCTAAAAGATGGGAAAACAGAAATGGGATAGACTATCCCCATAAGCTTCTAAAAGACCGCTACGCAGAACTCGCGCCAGCCGAGGGGGTTTACTTAATGTGCTTCTATTCAAGCCAGCAAAAAGCCGAAATATCATTGAAAAATGATTTCTCCTATTTCGGGGATTGTCAGATTTCACGTTGTCGTAAAAAAGCTGTATTAGATTCTGGTTTTAGCGAAAGTTGGGATGATGGTTTTCCTGTTGGAGAGGCTTATTTATTTTGGTGTCAGGAAGTACTGAACCAAAGTAACACTAAATTCTCATCCACGGGTATTTCTTTAGAGCACATTGAAACAATGAGACAGGGAGAATGGATATCACTAATCGATTACCTAAAAAATAATTCACCCTCTGTTAATACAACATTGGAATCATTTTCACCACCCAAAGATATATCAGGGGTTCAAAGCAAAAAAGCATGGTGGAAATTTTGGTCATGAAAAATCAGAAGTATCTATCTTCAGGAAACGGAACGTGATGAACTCGTGTACAGGATATTCATTTTCAACGGGGAGAAGACCGCTGATATATTCCTTCAAACTATCTCGGCAATGCTCTGGTATATCCGAATCAATTAAAGCCTTTAGATTTTTAAGTTCAATCAATCGAATTACTTTCCCATAATCAATTATAACAAATTTTTCTTCTCTCAAATAGACCAATATTTCTATGATAGTGAACAATAATCTACAACCTCTACCGTGCCAAATATAATCACTTTCGATTGATGGTAATTGTTCGAAAATCATTCCATATATATCTTCAGGCGTTCCTGTAGAAAATATTTCTTTAGAATACATATTTCCCCTATTTTTATTTTATCTGAATTGGCTACCGCGCCCTCTAGGGCTTGCTCAACAGCTCACCGACCTAAAAGCAAGTTTTAGGTCGGTTCACCGTTCGGACGTGAAAAAAATAATTAACATTTGGATTTATTTATAACATTTTCGATATAGATTTGGCCCTGTGCTCTATACCCTTCAATATCACGCTCAGATAGATTAGATATATTGAGCAGAACACCAAAGACTAATTCTTTATCTACATAACCAATATCACAACCTAAGACTTTGGCAACCTCTGCACCGAAAATAATTTTCTGGCGAGTATTTTCTTTTTTCGTTTGCTGTTTCTTTTTGGCTTCCAAGAAATATAAACGTTCCTGTGCTGAAGCAATTTGTTGTTTGATATCTTTTCTGGTCATTTATGTTCTCCCCAATGTTTTTTCTTGTTGGCATAAGGGACATTCGCATAATCATAACCATAACCATTACCAATTTGTTTCTTGACTGACTTAATCTTCAATTTAAATTGTTGCTTTATCTGGTGCTGCTTTGCTTTTTCCCTTATCTGGTTTACTATTTTCTCTGCTTCTAAATAAGCTTGTTCTGTATCAGTATAGATACCATCATCAAGAAGCCTTTTAGCTTCCCAATCAATGGCTTCATCATTATTCTTATACATTACACCTCCTTGTTTTTGTTATATCATCATTTACCATATTTTGAATAATTATCAATACAAGAAGATAACTTTATTTGATAAAATATAAAAAACAATAATTATATTGATACTCCACATCACAGAATTTTCCCCATTAAAATTAATACTGTTTCATCAGAGTCTCACATCATTTTCACTTTTCATTTTATCCAATTCAATAGAAAACATATAGAATGCTTTACCAAAAAGATATTAGATCATAGATAAAAAGATATATTACAGATGCAGATAAAGGGATTTAGACAGGGAGCTGCAGCATATGGCTGGTTATTATTTAATATATACAGACATTAGATTATAGTAAATTTTCTACAGCATGGAGTTTAAGTTGGTATGGGGATTAATACCCAATGCCGCTACTTATACCAACATCACTTAAAATCATTCTCAATTCATTTAAATATCCGGGCAAAGGCCATTCGCTCTGTAATTTGCTACTGTCTTCAGTGATTGCGATCCAGTAGGCAAAAATAACCACAGGCTGAGCGAAAAATAAATTAGCCATTGCTCTTTGTTGAATCTTAGTTGGTATATATTTCTTCTCATTAAGAAGATTAATTAATTTTGTTAAAAGATCATCTTGGATAAAACCTCTATATTCATCCAAAAAACAATAGTTAATTTTATCTTCCTTATTTAAATAAGACCCACCAATTTTATTTATATAAAGTTCTTTTAGCTCCTCTAAAAAATCATTTCTTGGTTTGTTCGTATCGCATAAAAGCTTCATCGTATTACAAAATAATTCATCCGTTGTCTCCATTAATGCCATACTTCGTGCAATTTGGCGTTCAGCTTTTTTGGGTACAGGGCCAACAGGTTTATAAACGCTATCATGAACTAATTCTGCATATGCATGTTGCAATAATGTCCTAACTTGCACTTCGCAGCACATATCTGTAGTAATATTTACTCCCGATATCACACTATCTACTTTTAGTCTAACTTCAAAGTGCTTGGATTGATAGTCAAATAATTTAGGGTTCGCCTCTATATCATCCTGATAGTCTTTAGATACAATAACTGTCCATTCTTCATGACCTTGAATGATATTACAAATTCTCTCAATATCATCTGAGAGTAAAACAACAAAACGAACTCCGACGAGATCCGT
Source organism: Dickeya oryzae (assembly GCF_009372235.1). GTDB lineage: Bacteria > Pseudomonadota > Gammaproteobacteria > Enterobacterales > Enterobacteriaceae > Dickeya > Dickeya oryzae. The sequence goes on from NZ_SULL01000013.1 coordinate 247,952, forward strand.
CATCTGCTGGATGGGATTGTTATAACCTTTTCGACCAACCTTCCCTAAGGCTGACTCAATGCCTTTAACTCTCGGCGTGGGTTCTACCTTGATGAAGTATTTTGCTTCTTCTTCACCGAGTTGTTTAGTCAAAGTCGCATTGATTTCAGACGCAATATGTTTACCCCACGCTTCATAAGCAGCATGGTTTTCAACAAGATAACGTCTGAAATCCTCAATTCTAATCATTCCTGACTTTTCAACCGCCCTTTAACTTTAAGTGTAGTAGAGTCATCATCATCATCTGTTTTTTCAATCTGTACCAGTTCTTTTAATTGATCTGGTGGTATGGATATCCATACATCGCTTGTAAACACTAGCTTACTTCTTCGACGAAGTTTTTTCTTAATATAATCAGTATCTTTAGATACTGAATTCTGCGGAAAACCTTTTTGAACCATAAATGATTGATAACTCGCCTGTAATTCTTGAGGAAGATGTTCCGTAGCAAACGAAGCAGTACTCAAAGTTGCTTTCTGGCTTCGCAGTTCAGAACGCAATGACTCGTGTAAATCAAATTTAGTTTCTTCATCCACCGGAGCCTGATTGATGAAATTTCGCGTGTGTTCAAAAAAATCCTGAGTCAATTTCTTGGAGGACTTTTCGATCCCCATACCAAGAAAAACGCTGTAAAAATAACCAGCAGCATTTTTAGTTTCTGTCGATGTCATCAAATGATCAAATAAAAACGAACGATAATATTGCGTATCATAACGGCCATCAATTAATTCATGTCCTGACTCACATTCAATCAATATACCTATTTTATAAAGGCGTTGGGTTGGCGTAAGCAATAAATCAGCAATATACTCCATCGCTATTTTTTCAGGAGTATCATTAGTCCGAAATCCATTTTGCATTTCAGCACGTAGTACAGCCAAGAAGGGGCAGGCTTGATCACCAATTTTTCCTGTAATGATTACTAACACACCACCAGAAACTTTCCCTGCACTGTATTGAGCCTCTGTCAATTTAGACGCCAATCGTTTGGATACGTCAATAAATGATTGACCTTCGACATGCAGAACAGACGTTGTTAGCGTAAAAAAACTATCATTACCGGTATCGGTAATAGACATTTCAATACCATGAGATTTATTGCCTAAGGCTTCTGTTATACGAACCTGTAGTGCATCTAAAGCATCTTGTTCTAACGTTATTAACTGATTGCTCAACTTAGGTGGAACCATTTGCTTATCTGGAGATCTTGGGAAGATTCTATGAGCAATAATTCGGTCGATCATCACCCCCTCAAAAGAAAAACCTACATTTGTCATACTTACTCCATAATAAGCTGAAATTAATAAATCATTTTAGTTTTTGGCAATACTTCTGTTTCGCAAGCATAGTCCTAACCGTGTCAAGAGTCACCAGATGTTCAGATGAAGAGGCCCGACAGTTTTCAACCAGCACACTATCTTTACTAGACAACTTAACTACAGGAGGCGGTTACCGGTCAAAACAGACAGAACGACAGTTCCTGCTATTCCAGCCAGATAGTCACTATCTGGTATCTGGCTCGCACTACCCGCTTTCATAGTTACTTTTTTGCGTTTTATTCACGTATCCAATCTATCCGTAACTATCTTGCTAAAAAGCAAGTCAGTGGATCACTGCCTCAAGAGAAACACCAACCATTTTAAATGAAATAATTATCATTGAAAGTTAATTCGATTAAGGAATTTATAGATTGTGTAATGGTGGTAATCATAATATACCACCATAATGAAAAATGAGAACACCATATGTTCACGATCGACTCATAGGGTGATGTCAAACAGATCGTTGCAACGTGCTTACTCCCTGCAGAAGTCGCGAAACTGGGAATGTTAGTGCTGGATCAGAGCCGTTCAATGTCCAGAATTCAAGGAGCATTTTTCGAATGAAATCACACTATTTCGTCAGCTAGTTAACGAAAATCGTCAATGTTACAGTTAGTTAAAAGTAATGAAACACAGCGAAAAATGAAACATACAAACAATGCACATAAAATCCCGCTGCTTTTAAAACCCCGACCTCTCCGCGTTACTTATTTTTGTTTATTAATGTTTTCCATTCCACCTTTAAACTTTTTACTTTGATTCCTTACCTTAACCTGTGAATTCTGCAACAGGGAAAATTACCGATAACCTCATCTATTTTCTTGTTTTAGGGTTTTCCCGCCTTACGGCGGGATAAATTAACACTCTTTTTGTCCTTCGGACACCATCTAAACCCCACTGATGTAATATCGCGGAATACTTCGCCCGGTTATCCAGATTGCGCCGCTTAATTCGGCGTTTTGTTTTACAGGCATTCATATATTTCGTATTAATTAAGTAGGGAGGCTTTTACATTGTCTCTATTTTTAATAAGACAATGCCCACTTATACACTCACTTCGTGAGCGTGTGGGCCCTACCGGGGGTTGCCTGCCGCAGGCTAACACCGTTTCCTTCGGAAACAAAGTCAACGTCAACCCCTAAGTTTTTCTTGCGAAAAACTAACGGCAGCATAGTTATCGTTGCGTTTTATATTTTGGTTTTATTTTATATTGAGGTCTTTTATTATATGGCGATATTTCATCTGGAGTTTAAAATTGTGAAACGTTCTGAGGGTATGTCTTCCTGTAGGAAGGCCGCCTATCATAACAGGTCAAGAATAACAGATGATCGCACTGGCAATACCTATGATTTCAGCCACAGAACAGATTTATTCCATCATCTGATATTAGCACCTGTTTCCGCACCTGCTGATATTGTCGAAAACTCAAGCTCCTTGTGGAATGAAGTTGAAAGGGTTGAGCGTCAGAAAGACGGTCAAACAGCCCGTTATTTTGATGTGGCTATTCCCTGTGAACTGGACAATGAAGACAAGATAAAACTGGTTGTTGAATACTGCCAGAAGAATTTCGTTGATAAGGGGATGATTGCCGATATCGCCTTCCACGATTTGGATGGCAATAACCCCCATGCACATGTGATGTTGACATTAAAACCGATCACCGCTGATGGCTTTGGTAAAAAAGAAAGGAGCTGGAACGACAAGAAAAACGTAATACTGTGGCGTGAAGCGTGGTCTGCTCTTGCCAACCGCTATCTTACTGCTGCTGGCAGTAATGAACGTATTGATCATCGTTCTATTGAGGCTCAACATAATGAAGCACTCGAACATGCTGCTATTACCTTGGATGCAGAAGAAAAAGCACTATGGCTTGCCAAAGCAACAGCAACCAGCCGCCCGGCAATGCAACGTATTCATCGTGCCAAGTGGAACAGTCGAAGCGTTCAGGAAAAACGTGCTGCTGAACAGGCTGTACGCGATGAGATGAAACAGGAAGCACAGGCCACATATAGTGTCTTCAAAGATTTGGATCTTCAGATCGTTGTTGACCTCAGAAGCTTTACCGTGTCGCAGCTTCCTGAACCTGTTGAAATCGTCTTACCTGAAATACAACCTCGAACAGAGTTCTCTGAAACAGGTTCACAATCAGCATCATCAGAAAACCAAAAGCCTGTTCTGGTTGCCCCTGCGCCTCATACACGCACCAAATTGATAACCCCATCCTCTTCAACGGCCAGAGCGGTTAAACGCGCTCCTGTAAAAAGTAAGAGAAAGCCGGTTAAACCGAGTCAGGATGGTATTTTCAAACGTTTCACTTTGCTGGTAGTGGAATATATAAGAGAAAAATTTGTCTGGGCCAGAAAGAAACCCGCTCCTGTTTCCGTTGATGCGGATCACGATAAACGTATTGCCGAAAACTACGTGTTTGATGAGGTACAGGGTATCTATGTTCCACGCGTTGAGTATGAAAGACGAGCCAGATTTAACAGTAATGACTACAAGCCAACTGCGGATGAGATCAGGCGTTTTCCAAGTCGTTCAGAGCAATATCATCAAGCTCTAGAGCTTAGTATGAATCTCACCCCATCCAGCCCACCTGAGCATTCAAGCAACAGCGCTCCAACGCTGAGGCCATCACGTGGCCATAGTAGGAATTTGTGATTTTAAAAAATGAACTTCGTAAAAAAAAGTAGTGTTATAACAATTAAATATATGAATGAAAAAACAAGTAATACCTGTCTAGTTTTTTTATTTTTATTAACTATAAGGGAAGATGTTCGTTCTGCCTGATATACAATTATAGAAACGCGCTCTTCGATATTTCTCTCAATGTTTTCCATATCATTATAATTGATATTTAATGAAATATCGCCGTTATTTATTTCACTCTCTTCGCCCTTAATATCAATCCACTTTCTAAAGTTATCATAAATATATTTCTCATAAGAGGAAAATATACTTGATATTTTTTCATGGTTGTATTTATTACTTAAACCCTCCCATGCAAATACAATATGAGAACTTCTCTCATCTCTATTATTGATATCGGGATAGGTATCTTCCGAGAAAATAAAGTGTATTTCTTTTTCGTTACTCTTTATACCAAAAGAGCTTGAGATAATAGTGGATGGGGAATATTTATTATTTTCCTGACCATTTGATTGAAAATAGCCATATGCTTTTAGTCCAAATTTTCTATCATTATAAATACAGAGGGTATCCCTACCGTTCACTGGTAAAATAACAGCAAAATTGAATGGGATATCATTCAATATCAAAGGTTCAAAAAAATTATTTTTCATATACATTCTCCTTAATAAAGCCGATTATATCATTTAATGCATATGTAGTACTCGAAGTATTGTCAATGGCCTCGGAAATATATTTATTTGAATATTTAATACATTTTGTTTTTTTACCAAAAACATGGCTCCAATTAATTATAGCTTTTTTATAAAAATCCTCATACAAATCATAATCACGAGACAAGTCAGACTTGTTTATTAAAAATAAAGTTGGGATGCCTTTATTACTTTCCTTTTCATTATATGATGAAATTAAATCCTCAATTAATTTTACGTTTGCATTAACTCTTTTTTTATCAATGGCTTTATCCTCACTACTTTCATTATGATCCAGCAAGAAAATAATACAATCTGATGAATGCATAACGTTATTTATCTGTATAGTACTTTCACCACTCATATCGTAGAAAAAAACATTCTTTTTATCTTCGATGTTTTTTAGCCTACCATAGACACCCTGTGTTCTTTTATTTAATGGTTTATTATATAGAATAGTATCAATTAAAGTTGTTTTTCCCGTTCTTGATAATCCTAAAACAGCAACTATCGGGATCACACCTTTAAAATAATTTAAATCATTATAAGAATAAATTTTATTATAATCTTTTTCCTTAAATCTTTTTTTGACATAGATAAATTGAGATTGTATGAGAACTAAAAGAACGGAAATACCCAAAATAAAATTTAGAATAAAAGCATTTTCTTTTATTAATTCTTGAACATCATTTTTTTGATAAGAATAAATAAATGCAAGCAATGTAATGATAATTGCATATGCCCAAGCACCTATTGATGCCATAATATTTTTTGGTTTATGCTTAAACACTTTTCCCTCTGAAATTCATTTGTAAATCAAAAAATATTTTACATCATATTATTTTCGCCTTCAAAAAGCAAGAAATAAACAACAAATCATTACACAATGAATGCGTTTACATAAATTTATCATAAAAAACAAGTTCTGAATGGATTCAAACACTATTAATAAAGATAAAATTTTATATATCTTATAAACATGAGTTTTTGGGTCAGTACCAGAAAATGCACAGCATCATCTTTCGTTAAAAGTCCATTCATAATCTGTATATGTTTTTCTACATTATTTATTAACTACGGATTTTGATGATGTAAGATCATAACGCGGATGTCGAGAGCAATCAAACGATGACATTGGGTCTTGAAGCGTAATCCGTAAAATTATTCTATTGAAAAGTATAGAAGAAGTTACTTATGTCCCAAGCACTCCTAAAAATGAACGTTCTGAACGCGATCACAGTTTGGTTATGATTTTACTTACGCCATCCAGAAAAAATAATACATTGAAACTAAAACCACACTACTACAGAGAATGATGACAAAATGTTCTTTTTAATTCGAAGCCAATTATGTATATTGCCAAGGTAAATTATTTTACTCAACTAAGGATTTATGTTGTTAACGATTACTGAAATCCAAGATGAAGCTACAAAGTTTCGAAAATTGATCGAATTCTGTGACAAAAAGAACACCAGCCTCGTTATAGATTGCTTTCCTGTCATGAGTTGTAAGCTTTCTTCGATGCTTCTTTCTTATCATTACCTGACATTATGGCCTGAGCTTTCGATAAAGGGTGTAAGTGCTGCCACAGGTAAAAATGGTCAGATTACTCACTACTGGCTTGAGATAGATGACATTGTGATTGATATTACTGGTGACCAATATAATATTATTAATGATAAGGAGATTAATAAGAAGATTATAAACAACAGACCTTTCCCTGCCATTCATGTCGTACATAAAAAAGACAGCTATTTATATGAAATATTTAAAATCAAGGAAGAAGAAAATCTAACATCAGGATTTCCAACTATTGGTGAGGATTTTATTGAAGAAATGGAACAGGGGTATGCCCAGTTAATGAATTATAAAAACATTGAAAAATAACCAACCTCGAATTCATTTAGCACATTATTTAATACAATAAGCCCTGTATAAAACAGGGCCATATGAATTAAGATTATAGATTAAAACAGCTTACCATCTATCATTATTTCGCTTTTCAATAGCATCCCGAAAGCGCTGCTGTTCCACAATATCCAGATTTGGATCGAATAACACACTTGATCCTTTCACAGCAATATCGACATCAATCTCTGATTGGGGAGCATAGGCTTTATGACTTTTAGGCTGCGCATTGGCAAGAGGAATAGATGTCCCATAGTATTTTTTGTTCCCAGCACAACCGAGATAAGCCAGCAGACTGGCAAACAGGAAGCACAACGTCCATACCACATTGAATCCATTAAGCGTGTATCCGCTGCCACTCACATTTGAAAACACGCTATGAAATCTGGCGGCATAGACAATCAGGAATGATGAGAGGATAACAGCCCGACTTTTACCTATGGTCAAATGCTTACGTATAAATTTTATCGTTGGCACCAGTGTGATCATAAACAGCCCGATAGCAGCTAACATCAGCCATAACGGGAACAACCCATATTTTTGTGTGGTGTTCTGCGATAGCGTCACAATAGAAAGTACCAAGAAGGCGTTCAGCAGAAAAAGCCTCAGGGCCAATGATACCTTAACCTTCTTTGATATCTTCTGTAGAAACAGTACCGGGGCCAGTGATGGTATGTTCACCAGCAGAGCAATGAAAAACATCCAGATAGTGTTCATAGCTTCTTTTCCTGAAATTACTGTGCTGACCAGCCGTTATTGGTTTTCACCAGAACAGTTTTAGTTTCTTCGGGTGCAGCCATCCCCTTGACGCCAGAAAAGGCTTTCTTATCCACCCAGCCCGGTACACCATCCAGTTTCCACGTATAGGTCACTTGCGTCATTTTAACGCCATTACCTTCGCTGGGTTCGGTCCAGCTTTTAACCTCAGCAACAGCACGATGGCCCACACAGGCACCGTCTTTGCGATCCCAGAACTCAACTTCCTGACCTTTATCGGTAATTTCCAGAACATCAACACTGTTAAACCCGTCAGATTCTTGCGAAACCTTTAACAACCCCTGTTCAACAAGCCCTTTAAGGATTTCATCACTGGCACTGTATCCGGCAGAGCGGAAACCACGGTTCACCCGTCTGGGGAAACCTTTATTGAATACAACATCATTGTCATTGAGTGAGTAGCACACTTTGGACGATGATATTTTTGCGTTGATAGCCTTCTCAAAGTCGCCTTTCTCACCACATCCCGCCAGAACCAGTGCCGTGCCAGCAACGAGCAAAATCTTCTTCATCTACTTATCCATCCTGATAATCAAAAACGCTGTCATTTAAGGGAGGCGACTGTTTACCGGTATCCGTTACAGCTTGTTCTGACAGACACATAAGAACAAAGCCACCTCATTAACCAATTGATAGCTTTCAATTATTTCTGCTGGCCGTCATATCGTTTGTAACGATCAAAACTGAAACAATGATAGACATTAACTATCATAACTTGCATATTCGATCGATTAAAACAATTAAAATACCGATCGATAAACCTATTTTAATCGCTATTATCTATCAATATGTAATTATTGATCTGATATACCGATCATTTTGCTTGCCATACCTGACGCTGATAGATAGAGTTAAACAGAGGCTCATAAAGCGATTTGCCACGTACTTCAGGCTCAGTAAAAGCCAAAGCCTTTCAGATTGTAAGAAACGCACTACAGGCTGTTTTATGGGGCAGGAATGGCTGTTATGCACATCAGGGGAAATACACAGGCAAGGTTTCATATGGAATAACGTGATAATCACTTAATTTACCCGATTACTCGTTCACCTAATGCTTTTCCATTTTTCTGTGGAGGCACATGTTCGCCAGTAATCAATGAAACAGGCTTGTGGTGGTCTACAACCAACACGATTTTTAATCTCCTTCATACTACTTTTTTATTGTTATGTTTTATCGGAGTTAATATGAAAAAACTGCTTATTGCGGCACTGGTGATCCTGCCTCTTTCCGCCTGCACGACTTATGGTAATAAATCCCTGAAAAACGAAACCCAACAGACCGTTAAAACCAAAATCGTTAAAGGGAAAACTACGCAGCAGGAAATCTTGGCTGCATTCGGGGAGCCGCAAACACGCGCCAGCAATGATGGTCAGGAAATGTGGTCCTACTCCAGTATGTCAGGTGAGAGTCAGATATCGAACTACGTTCCCGGTCTGGCCCTGCTGAAGAACAGCAACACCGCTCATATGAACTCCCTTGAAATCTGGTTTAAAGGGAATGTTGTTGACCGATATAATTTCAGTCAGACAGCAAGTAAGGTTTCGCGTGGGTTGTTGGATTAGTAATATACTCCCCTCACACTAGAGGGGAGATTTATTGATAACATTCATTTAGAGAAGAAATCTTTTATTTTTATGACCCATTGATCCTCCTGTCTAACTACAATTTTACTAGGGTCTTTGGTGTATTCTTCAGCAATGAGTTTTTTAAGCTTGGCACTTGATAGATAATCACTAAAATCTTTTATTTTTTCATGGGATGCTTTTGTTTTTCTTTTTAGAAAACTCATTCCATTACTTATGTTAGTGAATTTAACATCTTTATTCAAATTATATAGACCCATAAAACCTTGTAAGGTACTATCATTTATAGAAAGATTAGTTAATGATGCAAACATGAGTTCAGGATCTAAAAAATCCTCTATTTCTGTATTTGTCGCATCAGGGGATGCAATACTTACAATATCGGAACTATCATCACAAATAGACAACCGAAAGAACCCAAGTTTTCCTTTGTATTTATTTAAAGAATAACCATCTACCTTGATTATGTTTTTTGTATCAGTATCAATCAGGCACATTACCTTTCCTTTAATTTGTTTATTCTCTTCATTATCAGAAAATGGCACATGCAAGAAATCGAATATTTTCTTTATATTCCCACAACCATTGAAGGGAAGGATAAATAGGTTCGGTATCGTATCTTTTAAAAAAGACTTAAGATATAAATAATCCTCACTCCCTTCACAAAAAATCCAGTTGTATTCATTTTTCTTTAATAAACTTAACATAGATGCCATTAGATCAAAATAGCTTCTAATCTCAATGGAATTAGGAAAAGCTCTTCTACTCTCTTGAATGTTTACTAATGGGAATGCATCTATTTTAACATTGCCATTATCTTTATGTATATAATGTAAAGATGCATGCATAGGTCTCAATACTAAACCATACCAGTGTGTTGTAATAAATATTTGTTTGTTGTATTTTTCAGATAAATTAATCAAGCTTGAAAACTGCTCAAATCTATGGGCTGACTCTAAAGACACCTCTGGCTCATCAATAGCTAAAATTACTTCTTTATTTTTTGGAGACTCTGTAGAAAGGAGTGCAGTTGCAATATCAATCAATGCAATACGTTGTTCCCCAGAGCTTAAATTTTTAATATTTTTAGAGTTTTTTGATAATGGTCTATAAGAAAAATATTTTAAAAAAATTGAATCCAAAATATCTGTTGGCTTAATAGGTCTTTTGATGGCCCCTTTATATTCAAATTTGTAACCTTCTGGTATTTTTTTATTAATATCATCTATATACAAATCTAGTTTATTATTAATAATGTCAATGACGCTATGTTTTTTCGCATTTTTTTTCCCATCATTTAATGGATGACTTACGGGCAGGAGGTGCTCTTTATTAGATAAAAGATTTCTAATTTCATCTGAAATTTCTCTATCCATCATGCCTTGCATTTCATTTGCTTGAAGAGATAGTATATCACTAGTTTTATTTTCCACAGGAAGATACACAAATTTGTAACGCTCTAGCAATTTTTTGAATATAGAATTTATTTTATCTCTAGAGACTCCATCTTTTTTTGTTGCATCAGCTATTTTTCTATGAAAAGTACTCGTGAGTAAAATATTTCCTTCAAAATTCTTACCAATCGCCAAGAGATAATACTCATCAGGTGGATACCAACCCCTAAGGCTATCTCTATATGAAATAAATTTCTTAACAAAGTCAGCAGTTGATACATCAAGAAAATTATAGTTCCAAAAATAATGAGAAATTCTTTCCATCTGTTGAACATCATCGTTCAGCCATTCATTCTTTTTTATCAAAAACAAAGGGAAAATATTAACGCGATCTTTGTTTTGACCAATTGAATATGCCCACTCCTTGCTATCAATGTTATTCATTAAACAGTTTATGCTTTCTAAAATGGCAGATTTACCTGCGCCGTTATCACCTGCAAAAATAGTCATCCTATCATTTTCAGACGTCCAGAATGGGATGAAGTTTATGTTTTCATAATTTTTGAAGTTACGTAGAAACAACCCCGAGATCATTAAATCATCCTTTAAAAAATTAAATAAACATTTATCTATAACGTAATAAATACATTATTTTTATCATTAAAATTAATTAAATTGAAGTAATAAAAATGGTTATTCTAAAAAAAACTTTTCCCATTTTGTATATGAATTTTTAGTATATGGGGTTATTTTTAAAAGATATGTACATCACAACAGCGATCTTAAGCCTATCAACAGCCTGAGATAACGCCTCATAGTGATCGCCCTCAAGTTCATGCTCGAACTCACCGTTCCTGAACATTACCACATAGCCATTGGTCAGATCTCGCATAGAGGCAAGGTTTATCGGCTCGATAGCTATTCTGATATCAGTACCTTTGTATTCCACAACTGGATAGCCCATATCGGTGTGAAGTACGATACCGCCAGAGGCTTCCAGTTCAGATAAGAAGACATCTTCTGTTATGGCTTCACGCAGATCCTGTAGGCCAAGTGCATTCATCAATGCGGGTTCATCTGAGGTATTGGCTTTCACTCTGCGACAGTAATAATAATCATCCAAAACACTAACGGGCGTGTTGGGATGCTGACTGTTGTAGGTTTTGGTCTCTGATATCAGAGATTTTATTGTTTTTTCGCTAACTTGGCTGAGTTCTGAAATCAGTCTCCCAAATACATTTACCATACGTTCTTTATCATGTTCATTTGCAGATTCTGACAGGAAGAAAAAATCGTAATCTTTTACATAGATTTTATTGCCGTTTTCTAAGATAAGTTTTATCCCGTGTTTGTTTTCTTCAATGTCTTTAACCATACAGGTCATAAATGGTACGTTTTTGTTAGCGTGAAATAGCGTAATGATTTTAATATTATTCATCCTTTGATTTTCCTTTTTGTTTTATTTTTTAATACCATATTTATTTTATGAAAATCAAATTTAACTTTTGGACAACAACGTTTTTCTTATTATTTTAATCTTCTTTTGAAAAAAATATTTATCTTATGAGCTAACGCTCATGTGCTGTCGAAAACGATAAACCCGTTTTCATGAGCACGGCTACGCCCTAACTCTGAAATATATATTTCTATTTTTATGAGGTGATTTTTCAATATTGATAGTAAATAGAGGGAAAACTGTTTCCAGATCACTCCATCATAAAATAAGAAATTGATCCTATGTTTAAACATAGAATTACCGCGATAACATATAGCATTTGCTCTTAAACGTATAGGAAAACTATATTTAGAGAAGCAGCGCTTCGTGATTGTCCGAAACAATCACATTGCTGGAACAGGGCTTGTCCCTGTTAATGATGGATTTATCCATAAAAAATCTCGGCGATAGCCGATAAAGCAGAAATAGTATGATTAATATTACGACTTCATGGACGGTTTAGTTTTTACGATATTATATATACCAGATTTACCCTATACTTAATTAAAAATTCATATTGAAAAACAAATCCTTTCTTATGAGCTTTCGCTCACGGCTTCGCCCTTTGTCAGTATATTAACTAGAAATTCATCAAGGCTATAGCATTTGCTCTTAAACGTATAGGAAAACTATATTCAAAGAAGCAGCACTTCGTGATTGTCCGAAACAATCACATTGCTGAAACAGGGCTTGTCCCTGTTAATGATGGATTTATCCATAAAGAATTGCGGCGACAGCCGCCAATAAAATAAAGGTAAAACAATTGCAGTATTCCTAAGATGCCAGCAGCGCTCCGTGATTGTACGAAACAATCACATCGCTGAAAATTAGCATCAAGAAAACCGCATATTTTCACGTAAAACTCTCTTTACATAAGAAAAAAGGAAAGCTGGACTCTCTTAACTTCTTACTAATTATTTAATTATAAGCACGGTCCCAGCCCAATAAAATCAAGGCTTCACACCTTTTTTTGCTATGTTCAAACATAGCAGATACCTATGTGCGCACATAGATCCGTCCTATGTTCGAACATAGCAAGATCTATGTTTGAACATAGGTTTTTTAACATATAGCAATATCATAATAATAAAACTCCTATTTTATTTATAGTTTAACTATTGACTTTTATATTTCTGCATAGTATTAAAAATAACAGAATAAAAACTATAAGAGAGAATAATATGAATACTAATGATACTGAACTACTTCGCTTATTTGAAACATTAACCACTGAACAAAAGATTGATATCGCAAGACACTTGCTGCAAAACAAAGATATAAAATCGACCACTGTTATTGCAACAGAAGAAGATAAAGCAATCTCATTTGCACAGCCTTACGTTTTTGCTTTCACTTCCAACTTTCGTGTTTTTTCTGATTTAGATATATCTAAGAATGAATTCCGTGTATTAACTTATATTTTAGAATACATGGAGTTCGGAAATCTTATCAATCTGTCTCAATCATCACTCTGCAAAGCATTGAATATCGCATCCGGTAATATGTCAAACATATTCAAAAAACTAAAACAGAAAGGAATACTCGTTGAGCATCATGGTCATCTATATATTAACTCGAACATTTTCGCCAAAGGTCTAAGTCATCAACTTGATGAGAAGCGTAAAGAGCATTTAAGTAATGCCAGAAGTCTTCATGCGGAGCTTGAACAATACCCAGAAAACTATACTGATTACTCAAAGCAAGAAAGACGAAACTTAGCGTTAGAAACAGAAACGAAAGAGATCTACACGGACGCATTTATTTTTAGTAAGAAGAAAAAGAATAATGCAGTTCCTAATGCTAAAAACAGTATCAAGATCGATAAACCACGAAAGGTATACAAACGAACGAAAGAAAATGAAGCGGCAAGAAAAGAATTAGCTGATGGCACAAATATTTTGAAAGCAGTATCCTGATAAAAACAATAATAACAAGGAGAAAAAATGAAAAAACTACCCGGTTCACTTGTGATAAAACTTCATGAAAAACTATCTAAAAACGACATTCTGAATGTCTTAGCTGAACAGATGGCTATGCTTGAGGAAACATTTGGCATTGAAGAGTTCAAACTCTATTCTTATCTTGAATGTTATCGTGACAATAAAAAACAAGCTTTATATCACAATAGCCGAAACACCGTTGTAGGTTCATTTAATTTAAGAAGTCAGGCAAACTTAGAGAATACAGCAAAACTAATCGCAAAAGAGGGTAATAATCGTATTATTTCTTTTGATAAAAAACTTGATACAAATAAAATATTCACTACAGTTGAAAACATTCAGTCGAGTAATCCTTATCGATATTGGGAAAATAACATTCAGGTTATTCCAGCTTCGCAGGTAAGTAGCATCATTCAAAATGAACAAAATCGCCAACAGGCAGAGAAAGATAGGCTCTATCTCATCGAACAGCAACGTAAGAAGGAAGAACAAGCCCGTAAAGCCAGAGAGAAAGAAGAATATGAGCGACCGCTAAAATTTTTTATCACCAAAAAAATTAAAGAAAGTGGCTTATCCGAAAGGGACTTCAAAAAACATATTTGTTCAAGCTATAACTACCTAATAAATCATACAACAAAATCAAAATATTTTGCTAATCGAAAAGATCTGTTAGATAAATATTACGATATCAGATTGATTCGTTATTCAATCAAAAGACCTGATGGTAAAATAGGTAAGGTTGAGATTTATACTGATAATGGTGAGCTGATTTTTGAGCAATATAAAACGCTTCAGCTTGTTTAAAACACCCCTTTACAATTTATTATGCCAGAATGGTATAGGGTTAATATTACACTCACCGGGAACGCAGATGAAAATAATTTTTAACCATCTGCTCAATTTGACACTTTCTCTACATACCTTAATATATAAATATAACAATCATTATTAACGAGGTATTTATGAGGAATGTAAAATTAGACAACAGCGATTTATTAGCATATTTAGATACTATTGAAAAACTAAAACAACAACCATCAATGGATGAATATAAAGAAGGATATCGTAAACTGCGTAATGAAGACGCATTTGAATATGAAATTAAGAAATATAAATCTGCACATACCGAACTACGCAGGCTAGATAAAAAGAGAAAATCTCTAATGGTTAATTTTATCGATGAAATTAATCCTATAAGTTATTCAGAGGCTAAAAAATCTGTCCAATCATCAGGGGATTTTGATAAGCTTTATGAACGCAGGCTTTATGCGAAAGCGATTGTAGAAAAAAGTGATGATGAAATTATCGCTCTCGTGGTAAAGCAACGAACTGAAGCGGCTCTTGATTTTCAGCAGTCTGTTGAGAAAAACCTTGAGCAACTTTCTGATATATCATTTTTAGTAAATGGATATGCGATAACGAATACAAAACGCAGGAAAATGGCTATTTAAATGAAAATAGAGAGACCATATTGGTGACCTCACCAATATGGTATGTAGTGATTGACATTTACTTCACCCACTTTTTTACGAGCTTACTTTCTGGAAGGAAAGTTCATTCAAGTAATACCTTTCGCAGTTTCTGGTGTCAGCAACAAAGATCTTCTGGCGAAATACGGTCACTTTCCATTTTTTCAAGCAGCTTCTGTAATCTTTTCTCCTTCAGCTTACGCGCCTTTTTCTCACCAATCTCCTGATAGTATTCTTCACGGCGCTCTGCTACCACCTTGCGGAACTTCTTCAACAGTTGGTTCAGGGTTTTAAGGTCTGTCGTAGCGGCTTCTGCTTGGATTTTTCTGTACATAAACATTACGTGGAATTCATCAATCATATTGATTACCTCATCTTTTTATTTATATTATTTCCCTCTCAGCGAGGGAATATAGCCATTTGTCATTGACGATTTACCGTTATTTTAAGTTTCCAATAAACACGATCATCAGTGTCATTCTGCTCTATGTTTTTTAACACCAGTTCTATGACATGTTCTTTATGCCAATATAGAATCGTTTCCTTCAGCTCATCAAAGTTGATGTCAGATAAATCTTTATATCTCTCATCTTTAGCGCATACTTCAACCTCATGTGCAATCAGCACGTCATAAAGTATTTCTGATAGCATTTCTCCTGATATAATATTCATTGCTGTTTCAGGCTCTTTTTCATTTATGTGATAAATCGTTTCACAATACCCCTGTAATACTGTTGAAATAATATATATTGCTGCTTCACTTTTTTCTTTCAATACTATCTCTTTCATTTTTAATCCTTATGTTACATTTATGGTTGTTAGCCCCTTGCGGGGCAACGTTAAACTTACTTTCTAAAACTATCTGAATACCGCACCAACATTGCTGCAACCAGTTCAAAGTTAACTTCGGTAATATCACCACGATTACCTTCTTGAGCCGTAAACCTTTCAAAGTTCCTCTGAATATGGTCAAATACATTCATAATGAATGGACTCATAAAATCAGGATCATCCAGCAGCTCCTTACTTTCACCATTAATCTGTTGCAGGACTTTCCAGCTTGTCTTAAACGACCTTTTAGCAAGATCAAAGAACAGCGCTGTGGATTTATTTTCAATAACGGTTTCTTTAGACATATTTGTTCCTCATAGTTAAATGCTTTTATATTTCACTTTGATATTATTTACCCCTGACGAGGCAGATCTAACACCTACTGGTGGTCGTTTAAAATACAGAAGCTCACTGCATTGTGTATTTCGCGTAGATTCACAAGAACTTCATCAAAGTGAACGTCATTAAGCGAACCTTTATATCTGTGCCTTTTTAAAAACTTGTTAAAACCTATCTTGCTGTTTCCTATGACTGCTTTTAAAATATCTTCCATATACTCATCATCCTCAAGGAGGTAATAGAACCTTTCCCCCACACATTCCTGCATGCGTCGTAAATACTTATCATAACCCTCACAACTTTTTAATATAAAATATCTTGTAGAATCATTGGTGACATTCATTTTCATTGATGGCAATACCATACTCTTCATTTTATTTCCTCTTGTTTATATTATTTAGATACACTACGTGATTGTGAAATAGCGTTATCAATCCACGCATCAATCTCACTTTCGATAAAAGCTACTGCTCTTACACCCGTTTTTACCTGTGCAGGAAAACGTCCGGCTTTGATAAGTTCATAAATCCACGTCTTACCAAATCCTGTTCTTCTTATTACTTCCGGTAAACGAATAAGGCGCTGTTTTTTATTTTCTTCGATTTGAACCATATTTATCTCCTGTGTTGTTCGATGGAGATAATTCTAGGATTTTGTCTGATTCTAAACTAGGGATGTTCAGAAAAGAGTTTTTTACGCAGATTTTTGGGAGGATAAAAATTGGGTATGTTCAGATTCAGTGAATATAGGCGATATCTGCATTGCGCAACACACCGCCACTTGAAAGGTCAGTTCTGATCAAGTTCCTCCTTGTCCTTACCAAGTTCATCTTCGATCAGTTCCTGTACTTTCCAGTGTCTTCTGTCGTCGTATCTGTACGTAAAATCGACAAAAGACTGATAGTAAGTATGCTTTGTCAGATACTTGACTGCCAGTGGATGATCTGTTGATTTCACTTTTTCAACATCACGAATACCGCCTTTGAACTCATCAGGGTATAAAAAGCTGGTCAGTTGCGGCATACCAATCCTGACCTCTTCACCCTGCGCCCAGAACAGCAAATCCATGATGGGAATGATGTTGTAATCAAGTATTCTTTTGAGGTTGCTAACCCCAAAACGGAAATCTCTGGCTGGAGGCTCAGGAGCCTGTAGTTGTTCTTTCCACTCAGGCACCATCACTTTAAGGTGATTTATGATTTCTTCGGATGACGTTTCCGCCAGATTAATTTGAACCAGCATCAGCCCCTCGTTGTTTACCCCGGCTTCCTTCAGATAGTGTGAGACTTCCATATGAGGTAGGGGTTTTCCTTCCGGGTTAACGTATTTATCGAAAGCAGCAACATAACCCGCCACCTCCCATAGCCCTTGGTGTGTGACAGGCTTGATGGCATAGCTGGAAGAAAGCTCTTTCTTTGGCCCTTCGAAGATATCCCCAAAAATGACTTTACCATCCAGCAAATCATCATAGTAATCATCATGTATCTTCCTGTTTTCGTAACTCATCGAAGCCAGACGGCTTTCCATCCGGTAAACGATAATTCGGTTCTCTATCTCTTGGAAAAGCTCTTCGACCGTCAAATCATGAAGCTCGCTGTAATTCTCAATATTGAACCATTCCTTAACAGCTTCGGCGATCTCCGCTTTGGTCATAACGTATCCTTTGGGTTTTACTTATCTCTTTGATATGTTATGCCTAAAGATATCGGTTTTGATGTTGCTAATCTATTGAAATAAAGCGGGTAAAAGCAAAAGCATACCAAGCCCAAGCATGCATATTGTTCAATAGAGTTCAGCACCGCATGTTGTCATAACCAATTGTTTTTAATTGACATTTTATACAAGCAGATTAAATAATGTTGGTAGAAGTGTTGGTATAAAAAACACTAATATTATGAAAACCACGAATAACAGGAATCATAGATGAAGTGCGAGTCCAGTCAGAGGAGCCAAATTCAGAAAAGCAGATGTCGAAAGGCATCTGCTTTTTATTTAGCGATATAGCATGAAATATCTTCCCGATGCATTTTCAGTTTTCCCTCTGCACGGGAAGAATGTGGGGGTCAGGTTAGTTCGATGACGGAGTGACCCCCACATGTCTCTTAATGACTCAAAAATCCGCAACTTAAAACCATCTGCAAAACCCTACAAAGTTTCCGATTCTCACGGCCTGTACCTGTTGATTAATCCCGGCGGTTCACGTCTCTGGTATCTCAAATATCGTATCAATAAAAAAGAATCCCGCCTTGGTTTAGGTACCTACCCCGATGTATCGCTGGCTGATGCGCGTCAACAACGTGACAGCATCCGTAAACTGCTGGCGCAGAATATCAACCCCGCACACCAGCGGGCGGCAAAAAAAGCGCCCCGCTCACCAGAAAAATCATTCAGAGATGTAGCCCTGGACTGGCACAAGAGCAACCGGACATGGTCAGAGAGCCATGCCACTCGCCTGCTCGCCAGTATGAACAACCATCTCTTTCCGGTTATCGGGCACCTGCCCGTCACGGAGCTGAAACCCCGTCACTGCATCGGTCTGCTGAGAGGGATTGAGAAAAAAGGTTTACTGGAAGTGGCAGCCCGTACCCGGCAGCACCTGTGCAACATCATGCGTCATGCTGTGCATCAGGAACTGATAGAACACAATCCGGCGGCCAATCTGGACGGTATTATCGCCCCGCCCGTTAAACGTCACTACCCTGCCCTGCCGCTGGAGCAACTACCTGAACTGTTGACACGCATTGAGGACTACCGGCAAGGACGGGAATTAACCCGGCTGGCCGTATCGCTCACCCTGCATCTGTTCATCCGCTCCAGCGAATTGCGCTTCGCGCGATGGTCGGAAATTGATTTCAGAAACCACATCTGGACTATTCCCGCTACCCGCAAAGCCATCCCCGGCGTACGTTATTCCGGGCGTGGCGCGAAGATGCGTACCCCACATATCGTTCCCCTCTCCCGGCAGGCCATCGCTATTCTGAGACAGATACAGGAAATCTCCGGACATCAGGTACTGATATTTCCCGGCGCTCACAATCCGTATAAACCGATGTGCGAAAACACAGTCAACAAGGCGTTGCGCCTGATGGGCTATGACACAAAAAATGATATCTGTGGTCACGGATTCCGGGCAATGGCCTGTAGCGCGCTGATGGAATCCAGCCTGTGGTTACAGGATGCGGTTGAGCGCCAGATGAGCCATCAGGAGCGCAACAGCGTGCGAGCGGCTTACATCCATAAAGCGAAATACCTTGATGCCCGACAAGCGATGATGCAATGGTGGTCGGATTATCTGGATATGAACCGGGAGGGATACGTTGCGCCCTATGTTTATGCGCGAGAATGCAGGGAGCGCGCAGTAAACTTTATCATCGGTTAGCAAAAAGTATTCGCTGTATGTCCCCTGCCCATTAACGCAGGGGACATACTGCATTGACCATCTCAAGAGCCACGAAAACGCAATGAGCCACTGGTTTATTGCCGGAGTAACAGTGTGCGCCCCGCCGTGACTGGCGGGGCGAGGTGTCTGGCTGTCAGGCAGACGGTTTGCTGCGCAACCAGATCAACTGGTGCTTGCCATTCTCTTCTTCGATAAGGCGGGCATAGAGGGGTGCCGGGAAGGATGGGTCGTCGAGCGTCACCGACAGATAAGGCCGTTCGGCCTGGCTGATTTTCCGCCAGGCTGCGCCGATGTCATAACCACCGAGGGTCTGAATGCGGAAGTCAGGGGCATGCTCGCTGCTTTTGTCGCAGGGGATGAACCTGGCTTTGACATTCAAATTCAGAGTGCGGACGGTGCCAGTGAAACCGTTGTTTTGTGTGGTGAAGGTGCCGATGTTAGCCATGATGTTGCTCCTTTCGGATTTTCAAGGTCGCGCCTGTCGCGTCCTTTGTGGTGATCCGAATGGCAGGAGCCGGGCTGGCCGCATCGCTTGCGACCGTAACACCGTGAAGGACCGGAAGAGGCAAAGAATTTGCTGCGCGAGGAAGGCGTTTGCGCCGGGGAAATTGTTTGCCTCTTCCGGTTGCGGCCATAAAGCCCGTCTTCTGCAAGGATTCACAACGAGCTCAAGGACGCACTGGCTGACCAGGCCGAAAGGCGCACTGGCTGGCCCGGCTTCCCCGCACAACAGCTTTACCGGCTCCTCTCCTGATTCGATCAAGGCCATCATCCCCGCGACAGGCGACATGCCCTGCAGCCAGTCCCTCGGTGCAAACAGCCTATGGCGTCAACCCGGTTATCAGGCCGGACGGCATATTGGTGACACATCCTTCATGACCGCAGCACCATCATCGCCAGTGTCAAAAACGGCAAGCATCCATGCAACCTGACGCAGCAAGCTATGGCAAACGAAAACGCCCCGCCAATTACGATGGGTAACCTTTTAAGAATGAAAAGATGCCAATTACCCTTTCTATACACGCAAAAATACCGGAGCTAACACGTAATAACCAATAATGACAGCAGTACATCTATTTTTATGACAAACTGCATCACTTTAAGTAAAAATTTCATTCTATAAATTCAATCTGGCAGAACAGTTCTGGGCTGTCCATGCCAGTGAAACAATGTGATGACATCCATTCATAAAACTAAAGAATACGTATCTCAGATGCTGTGGTGGTGCTACCACTGCAGGCGGTAGCCCACTTGTGATACAAGGTTATCTCATTCCTTGTGGATTTTTATTTTCTTTCTTAAAAGATAAAAAAATAAAAATGGCATACTCTGGTCATTCTAACTAAACCCCTTCTACGCCATGGAAATTTATATATAAAAGCTTAACGTTATACACGGTAATTTTATTAACCCCCAGTTATCCCCTACGCACAGGAAAGGTTGTCATGCTGAAGGAGATTACATCATGCAAAAACAGACCTTCCTTTTAAACACAAAGAGCAGTATGCCTGAATGGATGACGATACAGGAGGCTATCAGAATAACGAAGAAAACAACAAAAACAGAACTGACGGACAGTGATATTTATCGCCATGCTTTATATGGCAACATCAGCCTTTCCATCTACTTCCAGTCACCGGTTGTTTTACGAAAAATACGAACATTGGATAATAAATTGAAGCTACGCCCGGTCGGGCACTCATTCATCGACCGACTCTGTTTGCTCGATAGAAACAGTTTCCTTGGCAAACGAAATCTTATTCTCAGTACCGAGGGAAGATACATTACTCCCACCCAGCCCATTATTGACACACTATTAGCGGGACATGAGTACGTCATGGTACAACGTTTACTTGCCCGCTCCCTGCACATTCCATTACCACACATCGGTGAGAATGAGATCAATTACGGTATATCGGTAACTCTTTCAGGAGAGATATTTCAGGTATTCGAAAAGATCACATGGCAGGAAAGAATAAACCAGAAAATCATGCGACTCCCTGAGAAAATGTGGACTGATATTTATCAAGAGATTCAACAACAAGGCATGAATCCAGACTTCCGAAAGGATTACTTTCCGGTTCACGACCTACCGCAAGATGCCTGCTTTGTCATCCGGCATACTGAACTGGAAAAGTTAATCAACATGCCGACCAAAAACCAAACATCCTCGTCATCTTCCACACGGATATCCACGCCGTTATCACGATTATTCTGGCTCGCCTGTAAACATAATGAGGCTATTAGCCCATTAATCAGGCAGCCCTATAAACTGTTGTCCATTTTTGAACAATGGGCATCAACTGATGGTATCACCGACCATCTAAGTGGTGACACACTAAAAACGGCACTGGAGCGAGGATCCCCAACATCCATTTCGGGATCTGGTTAATAGAGTACTTCCTCATTCAATCCAGGCTGTGTCTCTTAATCACCTGCGTGGTGGAAAATCATACAGCGTTGGCAAGTGACGGCAGTGGAAATGTACGAAATTGATTCATAAACGAATGAATTTAATACATTTCGTCACCATCACCAGTGAGTCTGAATTAAGGGACACAGCCTGATATATGATCGTTGAACTAAACAGCATAAGAAGCAGCCGGAAGGATCGTTGGGATCGCTTCCGGCTTATTTTATTATTTCTTCTTGCTAAATTTATTTATCCATCCATCTTCTGTAAAAAGCTCACCGGATAAACCATCACTTATTTCGTTAACATTAACGTCTGATGATAATATTTTCTTATTTTCATCTTCCTCAAACATAAAAAGGAAATTAAATACAGTGTTATCAACACACTCGGTAATTAAATCTTTAATTACCTTTTTTTGTTTTTCATCAAAATCCGACAATAGATTATGCAGCTCTATAGCTCTCTGTGATTTTAATGTTCCTAATTGAATTTTTTCAAACCTATCAATCGAACGGTCACGAACCATATGCATAACGGCACAACCAAATTCATCTAAAATTTCTTTATCTGTCATGGCGATAACTCACTTATACCAAGGGATATTTGAGGGAGAGATTGCACCTTGAGAGCGTAAATTCCATAACGATTCAGCAACAAGACTTCTTGCTTGTTGTGTCGTTGCTCCTCCTGATTCTAGTGCATTGACTGCTATTTTCGTATGCTCTGCAAGAGTATTAGGCCGCCCACTATTATAAAGCTCCTTGAACGCCTGCCTTTGATATGAAGTCATAGCTTGATGGTCTAACCCCATCTTATCCATGTAATCCTGACTAATTGAGAATCCTTTTTTAGGATCATATTTGGGGTTACTCTTAAAACCAGCTTTAGCATGTACGTGATGTCCACCGACATCTTTATATTCACCAGTCCCACACTTAGCAAGACCTAAAGGATCGATCCACGTTAGGGGATTCGGAGCATAGGCATAATTGTTCAACCCGCCCAGCACCCCTATCGGGTCTGGCGAGACATAGCACCCACCGGCCGGGTCGTAGTACCGAAAGCGGTTATAGCACAGCCCGCTTT
>NZ_SULL01000014.1 GCF_009372235.1 Dickeya oryzae
TGTGGGATTTTGACGTGTTCTGCCCGAAGGACGGGTCGGTGAGTCGAACGTTGCTGGCGCACGAGCCTCGTCGGTGTATACTCTGTGAGGAATCGGCGCATGCCTGCGCGCGTTCGCGTCGGCATGCGTTACCGGCCGTGATTGAAAAAATCGAGAGTATCCTCCATGCCTGGTTTGACGCACACTGAATCTGTTGTTGCTTCTCCATTACTGACGACGCTATTTCCTGATGCCACCGGCGTGCTGGTGGCTCTACCTGATATTCATCAACGTGTAGTGGCCGCACTGACGGTTGAAGTGATGCTGACGCCAAAACCCGGTCTGGTGGATAGGGATAATAATGGCGCGCATCGCGATATGGATGTACCGTTATTTCAGGCCAGTATCGCCGCGCTGACCCCGTGGTTTGCCCGTTTTACCGAAGCTGGTATGACGCACAGTCTGTTGCCGATAACCCAGCTATTGTCGCAGGTGCGGCCGATTGGTATTGCTGCTGAACAAGCGATGCTGGCAGCAACAGGTGGCGTCAATACCCACAAAGGCGGTATCTTTGCCTTCGGGCTGCTGTGTAGTGCTGCAGGCTGGCTGGCGGGGCGCCGACAGCCGTTGACACAAGATAGCCTATGCCAGTGCGTAGCCCAGATGAGTGCCGATTTGGTTCGCAATGAGCTGGAAAATAGTCAGCATACGGCGACAGCAGGCGAGCTTTTGTTTCGACGCCATGGCTTGACCGGGGCGAGGGGCGAGGCGGCCAGCGGGTTTGCTACTGCACGCCAGCATGCGTTACCTGCCTATCTCAATGCTCGCGCACAGGGTAAGGACGATGAATCCGCTTTATTGCAGACACTGGTAGTTTTAATGGCCAACAACCCGGATACCAATGTCGTTTCCCGGGGGGGGATAGACGGGTTGGCGTTCGTACAAGCCTATGCACGTAATTTACTGTCCGATGGTGTGACCCATCAGGGGTTACAGGAAATGAATCGTGCGCTGGTTGAACGCAATATCAGCCCTGGCGGTAGCGCCGACCTGCTCGCACTGACCTGGTTACTTTCACACTATCCTGCCGCTTAAACCTCGTCTATTATTGACTAACAGCCCTTCCTGTTTTTCATGAATGTTTGCCTCTCATGAAATGTGCCTCGCGCTGGCGGGGCATTGTGCGTGCCGGAGATTCCGCGTGCGCCATATATTTCTACTATTCACGCTTCAGGACATTGGCGGGTTTGGCAGAAATTGAACAACGGAATTGAACAACCGGATAAGTAAATAACAGGTTTTGAATAATGGCTTGCTGAATAGCTGATTATTGAATGACTGTGTGCGTTGGCCCCTTAGCAGGTTTATGGAAAAACGTGAGAAACCGGATTGGCGTATTGGCAACGCGATAGAAGGTGGGTATATAAGCTAATGAATTGATAAAGCACTAAAGTTGACGAGAAGCATGTCGATACTAGTGCCATATCGTCTCCAGGGGGCTGGGACACTGAATAACGGATTAACCATTCAATCGACGGTGGGGATGGATGTAGTGGATGACAATATGAAAG
Source organism: Dickeya oryzae (assembly GCF_009372235.1). GTDB lineage: Bacteria > Pseudomonadota > Gammaproteobacteria > Enterobacterales > Enterobacteriaceae > Dickeya > Dickeya oryzae. Next base: position 1,551 of record NZ_SULL01000014.1, read on the forward strand.
AACAGTACGCCAGGCGTGGCAAGATGGCTATTTGCGCCACATTGCGCGGACTGCAAAAGCAGGACGCCACTGTAATGGTGTATCACACACATGGCCAATTCATCAGTAAGATCCTTGAGGTCGATTCGGACGAGGAAGAGTTCCTGTTTGACCTCGGCGCGCTGGAGCGTGAAAACAGCCGGGCGCTGTTTGCTGGTGAGCTTGGTTTTGTGGCGGAAACGGCGGGTGCCAAAGTTGAATTTCGTACGACGATTATCCGCACGGTTGAACATGACGACTTGCCTGCTTTCTGCGCGGCGATACCTGACGTGCTGTACTATATCCAGCGCCGTAATTTTTTCCGCATTAATTCGCCAGCCTGGCCACCGATGGTTTGCCGTGGGGAATTACCAGACAGTACCTATTTTGAATTTAACCTGAAGGATCTGTCATTGGGTGGTTTGTGCATGTACACCGATGATCAAGGCCTGGCAGGGCTGTTTGAACCGGGAATGATATTGAAAAACGTCGATGTCGATCTTGCCAGTTACGGGCAGTTTTGTCTGGACATGGAGTTTGTCAACCATGCCACCACGAAAGTGGTCGACAGTAAAGGCGAGGTCAAACAAATAGAGCGCCTGAGCTTCAAATTCCCGACGTTAAGTGCGGTGCAGGAGCGTGGATTACAGCAGGTTATTACTGAGCTGGAGTTGGATCAGAACGAAAAACGCAAACGCCTGCGTTGATTAACGAACATCAAGCCTGATGAGTGTGCGCAAGTCACACGCGATTGATATAACAGGTCTTGTCTCAAATTGCTAGCTGGGGCAAAATACGCGCCCTGAAAAACCGACGCACCGTTATCGCGTCGGTTATTTTTTTGTATTTCATCAAGAGGCCGGCGCTGTTGATGGTTCCGGATAGATATCAGTAACACGCATGCCATGCAGGCTGCGCAGAGTGAATAGAGAGAGACAATGGGGCAATCAGTTGTTTTTGAGCCGGTGCCCGCCGGCTGGTGCTGTAAACGCAGCGGCAAAGATGCTATCTGGGCAGACTTTGTAACGGGCGGCGTGTCTGCTGCTCATGCTCACCTCGGTTACGGCGACCTCGTTCGCGCGACCACGTCCAGTTACCTGAAACATCGTTGTGCTACGTTGCCATTGGCGATGAATTCATGGGTGATGGCGGCTATCGGTAAAGGAGGTTTGCGTAATGACAACTGATTCCACGGTTTCCACATCGCGCGTACAACTGCGTAAGACCCTGACGCTGGTGCCAGTGGTAATGATGGGACTGGCTTACATGCAACCGATGACGCTGTTTGATACTTTCGGCATCGTTTCTGGGTTGACGGATGGTCATGTCGCGACGGCCTATGCCTTTGCGTTGATAGCTATCCTGTTTACCGCCCTCAGCTACGGCAAACTGGTGCGTCGTTTCCCGTCTGCCGGTTCGGCCTATACCTATGCCCAGAAAGCCATTAGCCCGACGGTGGGTTTCATGGTGGGTTGGTCATCGTTGCTTGACTACTTGTTCATGCCGATGATCAATATCCTGCTGGCAAAAATCTATTTTGAAACGTTGATCCCCAGTATCCCATCATGGATCTTTGTCGTGCTGCTGGTAGGGTTCATGACGCTATCCAACCTGCGTGGCATCAAAACCGTCGCCAACTTCAACAGCCTGATAGTGGTACTGCAGGTTGCCGTGATGGTGGTTATCACCGGGATGGTGATTTACGGTGTGTCTCAGGGGGAAGGGGCCGGTACGCTGGCCAGCAGCCGTCCGTTCTGGTCTGATAACGCACACGTAGTACCGATGATTACGGGTGCGACGATTCTGTGTTTTTCATTCCTCGGCTTCGATGGGATCAGCTCGTTGTCTGAAGAAACCAAAGATGCCGGTCGCGTGATTCCGAAAGCGATTTTCCTGACAGCCCTGTTGGGTGGGGTGATCTTCGTTGTGGTGTCTTACTTCCTGCAACTCTACTTTCCGGATATCTCGCGTTTTCAGCACCCGGATGCTTCGCAGCCTGAAATCATGCTGTATGTGGCAGGCAAAGCCTTCCAGTTCGGTATTCTGATTTTCTCCTGCGTGACGGTACTGGCGTCTGGCATGGCAGCGCATGCTGGTGTTTCACGCCTGATGTACGTGATGGGCCGTGATGGCGTGTTCCCTGAGCGTTTCTTCGGTTATGTGCATCCCCGGTGGCGTACACCGTCATTGAATGTACTGCTGGTTGGCGTGATTGCACTGTCGGCGATTTCGTTTGATCTGGTTACTGCGACGGCGTTGATCAACTTCGGCGCGCTGGTAGCGTTCACCTTTGTGAACCTGTCAGTGATTTCCCAATTCTATATCCGTGAGCGCCGTAATAAGACGCTGAAGGATACGGTGAACTATCTGGTTCTGCCGGTCATGGGGGCGCTGACAGTAGGCGCGTTGTGGTTGAATCTGGAGCGTACATCCATGACGTTGGGACTGGTGTGGGCAGCGATTGGCCTGCTTTATCTGGCCTTTGTGACGCGTCGTTTCAGCCAGCCGGTACCGCAGTACAACGAAGACCTGGCGTAATCCCAGGTGATGAGAACGGGCTCCTGCGGGAGCCCATTTTTTTGTCAGCTTTAAACCACCTCCTCGGGAGGTGGTGATTGTTTGTCTATAGAAACCCCAGCCAGGCTAGGGGTTCCGTTTACATACTCGATAACGGGTTTTGTGTTGCTGATTTATACCGACATCAGGCCAGCAGTTGCTGTGCATAGGCAAACAGCGCTTTTAGCTGCGTCGTTTTCTTTTCGTCGCCATCGTGCTGCTGGTAAAGCTGATCCAGCGTATCGAAATAGTTTTGTAACCGCTCGGTGGTAAATACTTCTCGGCGATGTGCCAGCCAGCGTTGTTGCTCCTGTTCGTCCAGCGTACCGGGGAAGTTGCGTGCCCGATAGCGAAACAGTAACTCCTCCACCCGACGATCGGCAAATTGGAGATTCAGTGCAGGGAGATGTTGAGCATCGGTTTTACGGATAATTGCCATTGCGGCGCGATCAGCGTCACTAAAAAAACCATCGTAAAGTTGCAGGTCGACATCCTTAGCGGCCTCAAACGGCGGTGCATCGGCAAATAGCGCCACGACTTTTTCTCTTACGCCACTGTTCTGACGCAACAACTGTAAACTATTCAGGCAATGCTGGCGGTCGATACCCAGCCGTTCCGCGTCTTCGGGTCGCAGTGTACTGGCTGGTGCCAGTACTGGGCATTTGTTGATATGCACCAGTTTGATAGGGACGGGCGATTCATCTTCGGCCAGTAAGTCTCGGCGGGTATAAAGCCGGGTACGCAATTCATCCGCATCCAGCGCCAGTAGTGGCTGAATATCTCCCGCCAGATCACAAACAATGACCGCGTTGCGATTATCCGGGTGCCAGGCCAGCGGTACGATCCAACTGGTATTACCCCGTGCGGCACCAAACATACCGGAAACATGTACCAGTGGTTTCATTTGCGGGATATCGATTAACGCGCTGACTTTATTCTTGTTCCGTAACGCATAGAGATAGTCAAACAGTTTGGGTTGTGCCTGTTTAAGCAGCCGCGCCATCGCAATAGTGGCATAGACATCGGACATCGCATCATGAGCCTGCGTATGCTCAACCCCATTGGCACGAGTCAGATGCTCCAGCCTGAAACTGGGAAAACCGTCGTCGTTTTCCGGCCAGACTATGCCATCAGGGCGTAAGGCATAGCATGCGCGCAACATGTCCAGCAAATCCCAGCGAGAATTGCCCTGTTGCCAACTGTAGGCATAAGGATCGAAGAAGTTGCGGTAGAACAGGTTACGGCTGACTTCGTCATCAAAGCGGATATTGTTGTATCCCATGATGCAGGTGCCTGGCACGCTGAACGCCTCATGGATGTGGCTGGCAAACTCGGCTTCGCGTACTCCTCGTTTTTGTGCCACCTGCGGTGTGATGCCGGTAATCATTACCGCTTCCGGCTCGGGCAGATAGTCATCGGCTGGCTGGCAATAGATCACGATTGGTTCGCCAATCACGTTAAAATTCAAATCAGTACGGACACCAGCGAACTGCGCCGGGCGATCTTTGGCTGGGTGTTTGCCAAAAGTCTCATAATCATGAACGAAAAAAGTGGGTTCGATGTGTTGGTTTTGCACGGTTTCTCTCTGTTCAGCCTGGCGTCGGCGTGCGTTATAAAATACTCATACCGCCGCGAAGCGTGTTTGTCATCGCCGGTTTTAGCGAGCCTTAGAACCATGCGCGATGGTTCGCCAGCGCAACGGCAACGTATTACTCTTTCAGTAAAAAGGGTGACGGACAACACAAAGTCGCCATGGTAAACCATCCTGTCGTCTGACTAAAGCTGACCGCAGTGATGTTATGCTGTGTTGAATCGAGTCAGGTGCAATCCGCTCGCGGGAGTGATAGGGTGCACAGAAAGGCAACGATTGCATCAGCGATGTGGGTAAACCACCTTGTCGACGATAGCGGCTAACCTGTATGGTTAACGCAGAGCGGTTTCCGCGTGACGAATCTTAATCGTTAAGTAAGGGTAGAGAAATGGATAAGGGTAACACTAAGCCATGTTTCCAGGATGTACTGGAATTCGTGCGTATGTTCCGTCGTAAAAACAAGCTGCAGCGTGAAATTGCAGATAACGAAAAGAAAATCCGCGATAACCAGAAGCGTGTGCTGCTGCTGGATAACCTGAGTGAGTACATCAAACCGGGTATGTCGATTGAAGACATCCAGAACATTATTGCTAACATGCGTAGCGACTATGAAGACCGTGTTGATGAATACATCATCAAGAACGCGGAACTGTCGAAAGAGCGTCGTGAGCTGTCCCGCAAAATTAAAGAAATGGGTGAAATCAAACCGTCGGTAGAGGCGAAGTAAGTTCACTGATTCAGGGCCGGTTTCCGGCCCTGATGCGTTGGGGCGGGGCACTGCATCTGACGCAAGCTGTTGCCTGGTTTACGACTGACTCATCACGATTTCCGGTGCCAGAGCGTTTTTCCCCTTCATGCAATCACGCCAGGCGCTGCCGGGATTGCCGTTATCTAAGGATGTGGCATTGATAGCAGGAAGCTCTCGTACCTGCGTATCGACAACTCTGCCGCCGTTCATCTCAATCGTCTGATTTTTAATGTAGTATCGCGTTAGTACCTGATATCTCCCACTAAGGCGCTTCACCTGTGCCAGTATATCGGCAGTACATTCGTTGGCGGCGTTTGCCACCCGTTGAATCGGGTTATCACCAGGCGAACTCTGGGGAGTAACCGTACAGGCTGATAACGTCAACGAACCGAGCAGTAAAGCCCCTACTGAAGAAATGCCATGCCTGTCAGCCATAGGTGAGCTATCCCTTTTTAATCGTTATCCCTGGCACGCGTCGTGTATGCCGATGGACGTGCACAATTTTTTACATAATCTCCCGCTATTTACGCAACCTGCATATCTAAACGGTGGTGCGATCGCGATAGACGATTGATCGGGGAGCTGTTGATTGTCAACAGTGGTGCCTGGGGCGTGTTGATACGTTCATAGCACCTCGCAGTCTCAATGTAATGGTGTGCAACTATTGCGGTTGTTTGCGTAACGCATTCCTGATGTGCCCTTTCGGTCTACTACCGGGGATGGTGCGGTGGCAGACTGCAGCCGGAAAGGAGGATTGCCGGAACATCGGCGACAACGGGTAAGGGAATCGCCATCAGAATTTCATTGAACCAACTGGCAACAACATTGAGTGTGGGGCCGCTGCTGTTGCTGATCATGCCAGAGATGCCGGATACCCGAGTGTTGTGGTGGGGGCTTCCCGCATTGTGGTTATTGCGATCACGTTTTTGTCTCATCGGATTGGTGGTGATTGGTGTGCTCTGGAGCTTCTACAGTGGGCGTTTGGTGCTGGATCAGGTGGAACGGTATACCCGACAGCCGCTGACAGCGAAGGTCAGCGTGAGCAGTGTCCGATTTGCACAAGCGGATGCCGATCAGGTCGTGGTGCGTTTGCTACAGATTAACGGGCGTTGGGTATTTCCGCCGCTCTATGCAAGGCTGGATGCACAACCGCAGATGAGTAACTGGTGCGGTGGGCAGTTGTGGAGTCTTCGGTTACGGCTGCGTCCTGTTCATAGTCGACTGAATGAAGGTGGATTTGATCGTCAGCGCTGGGCACTGGCGAAAGCCCAACCGTTTACCGGGCGGATCATGGCCGCTGAGGCTGAGGCATCAGCATGCGGGTTGCGCCAGCGACTGGTTGATGCACTGGAACAGCAAACCCTGCCGTTACCGTGGCGTTCAATCATACTGGCGCTGGCGGTTGGGGAAATGGCCACGGTGGACGACGCGGTGCTCGACGTACTTCGACAGACAGGGATTATGCACCTGATGGCGATATCGGGGTTGCATATTGCACTGGCAGCCCTGCTTGGCTGGAGTCTGGTTCGGGCGGTGCAATATCTGCTGCCAGCCCATCTGGTGGGGCATCGTATCCCGTTGTGGTGTGGTCTGTGTTTTGCCTGGGTGTATGTCTGGCTTGCTGGAGGAAACCCACCTGCAGTAAGGGCGGCGCTGGCCTTGTCGTGCTGGACACTGATCAGATTGCGCGGTCTGTCAGTGTCATCATGGCAGGTGTGGTTGTGGTGTGTGGCCGTAATTCTGGTCAGTGACCCACTGAGCGTTCTCTCAGACAGTTTCTGGCTCTCGGCACTGGCGGTTGCCGCTTTGATTTTTTGGTATCAATGGGCACCTTTGCCGCCGCACATGCAACACGCATGGCGATGGGTATGGCTGCGCGGATTACATATGCAGGCTGGTGTCACATTGCTGCTGATGCCACTGCAGGTGTTGATCTTTCATGGTGTTAGCCTGAGTTCGCTGCCTGCCAACTTGTGGGCGGTACCGCTGGTTTCATTTGTGACGACGCCGTTGATTCTGCTGGCGTTACCGCTAATGGGGTTTCCGGTGATGGCACAAGGTCTCTGGTGGTTGGCTGATCGATCGCTGGCACTGGTCTTCCTGCCGTTGCAGGCTATGCCACCGGGCTGGTTACCACTTGGAGAACATCTCGTACCATACAGCGTAGCAGGATGGCTGGCGGTTATCGTCTGGCGCTTCGGCTGGTGGAGAACATACCCATTCAGCCTGCTGGCGTTGGTTCTCTTCATGGTGCTGCGTCCTAAACCACCGGCACCGTTGTGGCGTATCGATATGCTGGATGTCGGGCATGGGCTAGCGGTAGTGATTGAACGGCAGGGCAAAGCCTGGTTATACGATACTGGGCCCGGCTGGGAAGGTGGTAATAGTGCCGAGCGTGAAATCCTGCCTTATCTTAAATGGCGAGGGCTGCAGCTGGAAGGCATTATCCTTAGTCACAGCCATTTGGATCATCGCGGTGGGCTGAAGACATTGCAGCGCGCATTGCCATCGGTGCCGATATACAGTTCGTTGCTTGAGCCGAGCCACCATCCTTGCGTTCAGGGGGAACAATGGCGTTGGCAGGGACTGACGTTTAGTGTTATCTGGCCACCGCTACGGGTTCGTGAAGCTGGCAATCACGATTCCTGTGTGGTTCGGGTCGATGATGGGCATTACCGGGTATTGCTGACAGGCGATGTAGAGCGCGAAGATGAGGCCGTATTATTGCGCACACAACCGGGCGAGTTAGCGGCGGATATTCTGCAAGTGCCGCATCATGGCAGCACCACATCGTCATCACCACCATTTTTGCGGGCTGTGGGGGCGAAAGCCGTATTGTCGTCTAATTCCCGATACAATCCGTGGCGTTTGCCAGCGGTCAGCGTGGTAAGGCGTTACCGTCAAATGGGGTATCGCTGGCGTGATACAGCCAGCAGCGGGCAATTGAGTGTGCATTTTTTCGACGAAAGCATCGAAATGTTGCGCTACCGGGGTGAAATATCACCTCGCTGGTATCATCAGTGGTTTGGCGCTGGCCGGGATAATGAGTAATAATAGACGGCTATTTATCAAAGGCTCAGGTTTATTGCATGATTAATGATAAAGATCTCTCCACATGGCAGACGTTTCGTCGCCTATGGCCGATGATCTCCCCTTATAAAGCCGGGCTGGCCGTTGCGGCAGTGGCGCTGGTGGTCAACGCCGCGGGCGATACGCTGATGCTGTCCCTGCTTAAGCCGTTGCTGGATGACGGATTCGGCAAGGCTGATCGCAGTGTGCTGGTGTGGATGCCGTTGGCTATCATCGGGTTGATGATTATGCGCGGCATTTCCAGTTATGTATCCAGTTATTGTGTGGCCTGGGTATCGGGCAAGGTGGTGATGAACATGCGTCGTCGGCTGTTCAGCCACATCATGGGGATGCCGGTGTCCTTTTTTGATCAGCAATCTACCGGTACATTGCTATCGCGCATCACCTATGATTCCGAGCAGGTGGCCTCCTCATCGTCAAACGCACTGGTAACCGTAGTACGTGAAGGGGCGTCTATCATTGGCCTGTTTGTGCTGATGTTCTGGTATAGCTGGCAGTTATCGCTGATTTTGGTGCTGATTGCACCGATTGTTGCTTACAGTATGCGGGTGGTGTCAAAGCGTTTTCGTAGTATTAGTAAAAATATGCAAAACACCATGGGGCAGGTCACGACCAGTGCTGAGCAGATGCTGAAAGGGCACAAAGAAGTGCTGATTTTTGGCGGGCAGTCCGTCGAAGCGGAGCGTTTCGATGCCGTCAGCAATCGCATGCGTCAGCAGGGCATGAAAATGGTATCCGCATCTTCCATTTCTGACCCGGTGGTGCAGTTAATCGCTTCGCTGGCGCTGGCATTCGTGTTATATGCCGCCAGTTTCCCGTCGGTGATGGAAACGTTAACGGCAGGTACCATCACGGTAGTGTTCTCCTCTATGTTTACGTTGATGCGGCCATTGAAGTCGCTCACTAACGTCAATGCGCAGTTTCAGCGTGGTATGGCCGCTTGCCAGACCCTGTTTACCATTCTGGATATGGAGCAGGAGAAAGACACCGGTACTCATGTACTGGAGCACGCTAAAGGCAATATCGAATTCCGTGATGTCAACTTCGCGTATCCCGGTAAAGAAACGCTGGCGTTAAAAAATATTAGCCTGTATATCCCGCCCGGAAAAACCGTGGCGCTGGTAGGGCGATCAGGTTCTGGCAAGTCGACCATCGCCAATCTCATTACTCGTTTTTACGATATCCAGTCTGGCGAAATTCTGTTGGATGGATGCGACTTACGCGATTATACGCTGCCATCATTACGCAGCCAGGTGGCGTTGGTATCGCAGAATGTTCACCTGTTTAACGATACGATTGCCAACAATATTGCCTATGCCTGCGGCGATCGTTACAGCCGTGAGGATATCGAGCGAGCGGCCAAAATGGCCCACGCGATGGATTTCATCAGCAAACTGGATCAGGGGTTGGATACCGTTATCGGTGAGAACGGGGTGTTGTTGTCTGGCGGTCAGCGTCAGCGTATCGCTATTGCCCGGGCGCTGTTGCGGGATTGCCCGATTCTGGTTCTGGATGAGGCGACATCGGCGCTGGATACTGAGTCGGAGCGCGCTATCCAGGCGGCACTGGACGAGTTGCAAAAAAACCGTACTGCACTGGTCATTGCCCACCGCTTATCCACGATTGAAAATGCGGATGAAATCCTGGTGGTAGAGGATGGGCAGATCATAGAGCGTGGTCAGCATGATGATTTGCTGGCGCGTAACGGGGCCTATGCCCAGCTCCACAAGTTGCAGTTTGGCGCATGATTGAACGCATCTGGTCAGGGCGCTCGCCGCTGTATCTGGTGTTGCTGCCGCTGTCGTTGCTTTATGGGCTGGTGAGCCATCTTATACGGCTGAGCTACCAGTGTGGCTGGCGTAAGGTATGGCGTGCACCAGTGCCAGTGGTCGTCGTTGGAAATTTGACGGCGGGCGGCAATGGTAAGACACCTGTTGTTATCTGGCTGGTGGAGCAATTGCAGCAACAGGGTTATCGCGTTGGTGTGGTATCGCGTGGTTATGGCGGTAAAGCGGAGCAGTATCCGCTGCAGGTTACAAATAAGGTGACGACCGCACAGGCTGGTGATGAGCCGCTGCTGATTTACCAGCGTACCGGTGCACCCGTTGCTGTGGCCCCTAAACGCTGTGATGCAGTGAAGGCATTGCTGGCTCAGCACCCACTGGATGTGATTGTAACGGATGACGGTTTGCAACATTACGCATTGGCTCGGGATATGGAGCTGGTGGTGGTAGACGGCATTCGTCGCTTCGGTAATGGTTGGTGGCTGCCTGCGGGACCGATGCGGGAGCGCGCCTCGCGCTTGCGGACCGTTGACGCGGTCATTGTGAATGGGGGTGAAGCGAAACCGGGTGAGATTGCCATGCAACTCACGGCGGGTGACGCCGTGAATTTGCTGACCGGAGAACGCCGGGCGGTAGCGACGTTACCGCCACTGGTTGCTATGGCGGGGATCGGCCACCCACCGCGCTTTTTTGCTACGCTGAAAGCGCTGGGAAGCACGCTTTTGCGTGAAGTGGCGTTCGCCGACCACCAACACTGGCAAGCTGAAGAGTTACAGCGGCTGACTGACTCTGACCAGCAACCCCTGATGATGACGGAGAAGGATGCGGTGAAATGTCGCGCCTTTGCTCGTGCTAACTGGTGGTATCTGCCAGTTGATGCCGCATTGTCGGTGCCGGAGTCGACGTTACTATTACAGCGTCTGACGCAACTGATTGATACGAAAAGTAGTATGTCGCGTCAGACGAAAATCGGGTGACCGGCTATTTTTGATAATCGCTTCTTGATGGGAGGAAGCATGGATCATCGTTTACTTGAAATCGTGGCTTGCCCGGTGTGTAACGGGCGGTTGGTTTTTGACAAAGAAAAACAGGAACTGATTTGTAAAGTCGACGGGCTGGCTTACCCAGTGCGGGATGGCATTCCTGTATTGCTGGAAAACGAAGCTCGCTCACTGGCGCCGGATGAGATTGCACAATGACGTTTACTGCAATTATTCCCGCTCGCTATGCCTCTACCCGGCTGCCAGGCAAGCCGCTGGCGGATATTCATGGCAAACCGATGGTAGTACACGTCATGGAGCGTGCTCGTGAGTCGGGTGCCAGCCGTGTTGTAGTGGCGACCGATCATGCCGATGTTGCGCGCGCCATTGAACTGGCGGGTGGCGAAGTCTGTTTGACCAGTCCGGATCACAACTCCGGTACCGAGCGGCTGGCTGAAGTGATCGACCGTTATGGGTTTGCCGATGATGAAATCATCGTCAACGTACAGGGTGATGAACCGTTGATCCCACCGGTGATCATTCGACAGGTGGCAGATAATCTGGCGGGGAGCCGTGCCGGTATGGCAACGCTGGCTGTGCCGATCACGACCTGTGAGGAAGCGTTTAATCCGAACGCAGTGAAAGTGGTCACCGATGCGGAAGGGTATGCGCTTTACTTCTCTCGCGCCACAATCCCGTGGGAACGTGACCGTTTTGCTGAATCCCGGGAGACCATTGGTGATCATTTCCTGAGACATATCGGGATTTATGCGTACCGTGCCGGATTTATCCGTCGATATGTTGGCTGGGAACCCAGCCAACTGGAAAAAATCGAAATGCTGGAACAACTGCGTGTGCTCTGGTACGGCGAGAAGATCCATGTCGCGGTAGCCAAAGAAGTGCCGAGCGTCGGGGTTGATACCCCTGAAGACCTGGCCCGGGTCAGAGCGGTCATGATGGCTAACTGACGTCGGTTTCGGTATACCGTCTCGCCAGCGCATGTGCTAACAACACATGCGCTTTTTTGTCTCACTTTTTTATCCCACCTGTTTTTATCACTTACAGTACCGTTATCGGTGCCAGTCGTTCAGCATCATTCGCATAACGCCTGCCAGTGGCCTCGCTGGTCAGTTCCGCCTGAAGACTTGTCAGCGTTGCCTGTGACGAGAGAATTATCCTGTCATTAATAAATCCGGTGTCTGAGAATGCCGGTTTTTATTATTGGCAGGAATAATGAAACAGCGGAATGAAAAAAGGAATGAAAAAGAGATCGGAATAATAAAAACCGATGACGCAGATGCACAATGATTAACCATGGCTTATTATTGGATGGCATTCATCCCATTATGATGAATGTATTGATTTTTTTACTTAAGGATGGAGTAACAATGAATATGAATAAAAAATTTTTACCCATAATCATGGGATGCGTACTGACTGGGACTGTCGCACAAGCTCTGGCGGCAGAATACTATCTGGCACCGAACGGCAGTGATTCGGGTAACGGCAGTAAAAGCGCCCCCTGGAAATCGTTCGCCCGTGCACAACAAACCCTCTCCCCGGGTGATCGCCTGTGGGTTCGAGGTGGGACCTATACCTTTACCGCCGGGCTTAATCGCTGCGCCAGTCAGACGGATATCGTGAATGCGATTACGCTCAACAAGAGTGGTACCTCCGGCAAACGCATTGAATATGTCGCCTATACTGGCGAAACACCGGTATTTGATTTCAGCCAAATGAAAGATGACTGCCGCGTTAAAGGATTTAACGTCGTCTCAGACTGGGTAACCCTGAAAGGGCTGGAAATAAAAGGCGTGCCGCAAAACAATAATAAAAACCACGAATCATGGGGTGTATGGATAAAAGGCAGCAACAATCGATTTGAGCAACTTAATATCCATCACATTATGGGGACGGGGTTATTCCTGCAAAATGGTGCGTATAACACTGTACTTAATTCTGACTCGCACCATAACTATGATCCGTTGACGTCTAATGGTGCTGGACAGAGTGGCGATGGCTTCGGCGCGCATATCGCTGCTAACATGCCAGGCAATATTTTCAGTGGTTGCCGTGCCTGGTCTAATTCGGATGATGGTTTTGATCTTATCAACGCCTATTCCGCGGTCACTATCGAGAACTCCTGGGCCTGGTCTCACGGTTATCTGCCCGGCACCACAACATCTCTGGCGGCCGGTAACGGCAACGGCTTCAAGGCGGGTGGCTATGGTGCCAAATATATTAACAATGCACCGAAACACATTGTGAGAAATTCGGTCGCCTTTCTGAATAAAGCCGCCGGTTTCTATGCTAACCACCATCCGGTCGCGAACGATTTCTTCAACAATACGTCGTACAGAAATACGGTTAACTTCAGCATGCGCGGCATTGACGAAAACGGTAATGCGATAGCATTGGGTACCCTGCGCAACAATATTTCCTATGCGGCGAAGTCGCAATCACTGGCCTATACCGATGGCGCGAATATGCGCTACAACTCCTGGAATTACAGCAATGTGATGTCTGATGCGGAATTCCAGAGTGTATCGACCACCGGTTGGGATGCGCCACGTCAGGCTGATGGCAGCTTACCGGTGCTCAAACACCTGCGTCTGGCGACAGATAGCTGGATGATCGATAAGGGCGGTGACGTGAAGATTGCGTATCAAGGTGCCGCGCCGGATCTGGGGGCGTTTGAGCTGAAATAAGGTGAGCTGAAATAAGGTGAGCTGAAATAAGGTGAGCTGAAATAAGGTGAGCTGAAAAATAAGGTGAGCTGAAAAATAAGGTGAGCTGAAAAATTAAGGTGAGTTGAAAAATTAAGGTGAGTTGAAAATACATAGATGTGTGGCCGTTATCTGGAAGGATAGATGACGATACCACCGGATAATCTCACGGATGCCCGCTTCGGCGGGCCTTTTTTGTCGGTAAACCAGCGGCAGTGGGGATGGTCATTTTGTTGGATGACTGAATACTGTCTATCGTCAATCAGTTGCACCGGTGTATATCCCGCTTTCTTTGATCTGCATTGGGGAAATTGTTATGTGCTACTCGCATGATAAAGGCATGTGACAACGACACAAGTCTGCAACCGCGAGATAGGTCGCTTATGGAACTCTTGAAAGCTGAATTGAGTACGGTACTGGGGGAATCACTCAGTCGCCTTGAACGCATCAGTGAACAACCTTACGCGCACTTGTATGCTCTGTATGATCACGCGGGCAATGCGATGCCACTGCTGGCGAAAAGTTATATTTGTCAGGGCGTTGCCGGGCAGGAAGCGTATAAGCTGACCATGCTGTCCCGCGAAGGTGAAGTCAGGCTACCCACCGTTTACGGGATGGTGATGACGCATCAGGCACCTTATAAGGAGTTGCTGCTCATCGAACGCTTGCGCGGCGTATCGGTAGAAGCACCGTCCCGCTCGCCCCAGCGCTGGACGTTACTGATGGATCAAATTGTCGAGAACATGCTGGCGTGGCACCGCATCGACAGTCATGGTTGCGTCGGCACGGTGGACAGTACACAGGATAATAGCTGGGCAAACTGGTATCGCCAGCGACTGGAGGTGCTGTGGGCCACGCTGATGAATGTCAACGCTACGCAACTGACCCAGCAAGATCGCACCGTGCTGTACCGCTCACGACAAAGTCTGCCCAGATTGTTTGAGGACTTCGATGACAATTGCGTACTGGTGCATGGCAATCTGACCTTGCGCAGCATGCTCAAAGACCCCCGCAGCGATCAACTGCTGGCGATGATCAACCCCGGCATGATGCTGTGGGCCCCGAGAGAGTATGACCTGTTCCGTTTGTGCGAAGAGCCGGGTATGCCGGAGCAGTTGTTTTATCACTATCTGAAACAGGCGCCGTTGGCTGAGTCCTTTGTTTGCCGCCGCTGGCTGTACATCCTGTGGGCGGCGGTTTCCCGTTATATCCACACTGGTCAGTTGGATCGCCCGTTGTTTGATACCGCCACCCGAGAATTGCTGCCCTGGCTCGAATAATCAGCAACGCGGGGGATGTCTGAATCTCCCGTGTTGCTGTTGTCAGTCTATCCACCCTCAGTCGGTCGGCTATCAGGATTCCGGCTGGGGGGTGACCCCTTTCATTTGTTGCCAGATAAGCCCCAGTCCTTCATACCAGGCGCGTTCGCTGTGAGACAGATAGAGCGCGGAGGGGAATACCCGCTCCCAGGGGTTCAATGGCGAGGTGATAGCCAATTGATTGGCGGGCGCAGGAATGGGATGCAGGCCACGAGCCTGAAAAAAGCGAATAGCGCGTGGCAGGTGGTTGGCAGAGGTGACAAGCAGGAATGGTTGTTTGCCGATCAGGGTCTCGGTTCCCGCCGCTTCTTCTTCCGTATCGTGCGCCTTATCCACCAGCAGGATATCTTGTGCGGGCACACCCAGGCTTTCTGCAACCCGTGCAGCGGTGCTGGCGCTGGTTACGGGGTTACCCTGTGCTGCGGCTCCGGTAAAAATGAGTTTGGCACCAGGATTAGCTCGCCAGAGCCGAATACCTTCGGTGACCCGGGCAAGGCTGTTGTTGATAAGGTTCGCGCTGGGCGGCCAGTCTGGATTAAAGGTATACCCTCCACCCAGCACCACGATGTAATTCACTTTAGGAAAATCCGGCGTCCAGGTCGGATAGCGGGATTCCAGTGGCAACAGCAGCTTGTCGGCCACGGGCTGCAGGCTCAACAATAACAGGGCCAGCCAGCCGCCGGTCAACATGATACGAGCGGTTTTTTGCCAGCGCGAAAACCACAACAGGGCGAGCGCGATACCCAGCACCAGCATTAACAACGGCAGTGGCAGTAACAGACTACCGATGTATTTTTTGACGGCAAACAGCATAAAATAGCGTCCCTTTTGAATGAAAAAACATCATACGGGCGAAATTAGCGTGTTCAAACCATTTATTCCAGGCCAGCCTGTGACAGAATGTCAGGTTCAGAGAAAAACCAGTTGTTTAGATAGTACAGTCACCCATCATGCAGAACCGTGGAATGCAGGATCGTAATTTTAACGATATCGCAGACAAATTTGCCCGCAACATTTATGGCACCACCAAAGGGCGGTTACGTCAGGCGGTATTGTGGCAGGATCTGGAAACCCTGCTGACACGCCTGCCGTCACGACCGCTGCGTATTCTGGATGCAGGCGGCGGTGAAGGACCAATGTCACGCCGTCTGGCAGCGTTGGGCCATCAGGTGTTGTTGTGCGATCTCTCCGATGAGATGATTATGCGCGCCCATGACGCTGCGTGTGAAGCGGGTGTGGCGGATAACATGCGTTTCGTACGCTGCGCTGCGCAGGATATCGGCGCGCATTTATCGCAACCGGTCGACCTGGTGTTGTTTCACGCCGTGTTGGAGTGGGTTGCAGAGCCGCAACACGCGTTGCGTGCGTTGACCGATTGTCTGGCACCGGGCGGTGCGCTATCGCTGATGTTTTACAACCATCAGGCGCTGGTGATGCGCAATATGGTGCTGGGTAATTTCGGTTATGTCGAAGCCGGTATGCCCAAGCGCAAACGGCGTTCGCTGTCACCGGACCACCCGTTGGACCCGCCGCAGGTCTATCAGTGGCTCGCTGAACTGGGGCTGCAACTGAGCGGCAAAACCGGCATCCGGGTGTTTCATGACTACCTGCAAAATAAGCAACAACAGATTGACGATTTTGACCAACTGCTGGCGCTGGAGCAGCGCTATTGTCGGCAGGAGCCCTTTGTCAGCCTGGGGCGCTACATCCATGTTATGGCACACAAGCATGTTATGGCACACGAGCACGTCATGGCGCATAAGCCCCCTATGAAGGATGCATTATGAGTGATTTTTCCCAGACCGTACCCGAACTGGTTGCCTGGGCGAGAAAAAATGACTTCGCCATTACGCTGCCCACCGAGCGTTTGGCGTTTCTGCTGGCTATCGCCACCTTAAATGGTGAGCGTATGGATGGCGAAATGAGCGAAGGGGAACTGGTGGACGCATTTCGTCACGTCAGTAAAGGCTTTGAACAAACCCATGAAACCATTCCGGTACGCGCCAACAATGCTATCAACGACCTGGTGCGTCAGCGTTTGATCAACCGATTCACCAGCGAACTGGCGGACGGCAACGCGATTTACCGGCTGACGCCGTTGGGTATCGGTATCACCGACTATTACATTCGCCAGCGTGAGTTCTCCGCATTGCGTTTGTCGATGCAGTTATCGATCGTGGCGCAGGAGCTGGGGCGTGCGGCTGAGGCCGCAGAAGAAGGTGGTAACGAGTTCCACTGGCACCGCAATGTGTTCGCGCCGCTCAAGTATTCGGTGGCAGAAATCTTCGACAGTATCGACTTGTCACAGCGCGTGATGGATGAACAGCAGCAGGGGGTGAAAGAGAATATCGCCGGGCTGCTCAATCAGGACTGGCGTGCGGCGATTTCCAGTTGTGAAAAACTGCTGACCGAAACCTCGGATACCTTGCGTGAATTGCAGGACACGCTGGAAGCGGCGGGTGACAAGTTACAAACCAGTCTGCTGCGTATTCAGGACGCGACGCTCGGCCACGCTGAACTGGCGTTTGTCGACAATTTGGTTTTTGACCTGCAAGGTAAGCTCGACCGCATTATTAGCTGGGGCCAGCAAAGCATTGACCTGTGGATCGGTTACGATCGCCATGTTCACAAGTTCATCCGTACCGCTATCGATATGGATAAGAATCGCGTCTTTGCCCAGCGGTTGCGTCAGTCGGTACAAAGTTATTTCGAGGCACCGTGGGCGCTGACCTACGCCAACGCGGATCGCCTGCTGGACATGCGCGATGAAGAGCTGGCGTTGCGTTCCGAAGAAGTTACCGGCGAGTTGCCGCCGGATCTGGAGTATGAAGCCTTCAGTGAAATTCGTGAGCAGATCGCCGCTATGATCGAGCAGGCGCTGCAGAAATACAAACAGCAACAAATACCGCTTAATCTGGGTGACGTTGTGCGGGAATACCTGACGCAGTACCCGCGCTCGCAGCATTTTGATGTTGCCCGAATCGTGGTCGACCAGGCAGTTCGCCTGGGCGTGGCCGAAGCTGATTTCACCGGATTGCCTGCGCTGTGGCAGGCAATCAATGATTACGGAGCCAAGGTACAGGCCCATGTCATCGACAAATATTGATCAACACGTTTCCGCCCGGCTGATGACCGCGCTCTCCAACACCTTATTTCCGGCGCTGGACAGTCAACTGCGCGCCGGTCGCCACATTGGTGTGGAAGAGCTGGAAAATCACGTTTTCCTGATGGATTTTCAGGATGAGCTGGAGCAGTTCTACGGCCGTTATAATGTGGAGCTAATTCGCGCTCCCGAGGGCTTTTTCTACCTGCGACCGCGCTCCACCACGCTTATCCCTCGTTCGGTATTGTCCGAATTGGATATGATGGTGGGCAAAATTCTCTGTTATCTCTACCTCAGCCCCGAGCGGCTGGCGCATGAGGGTATTTTCAGCCAACAGGAACTGTATGAAGAACTGCTGAGCCTGGCGGATGAGAACAAATTGTTGAAGCTGGTAAACCAGCGTTCCACCGGCTCGGACCTTGACCGGCAGAAATTGCAGGAGAAGGTACGCACCTCGCTTAACCGGTTACGTCGTCTTGGCATGATCTACTTTATGGGTGTCGACAGCAGCAAATTCCGTATCACCGAAGCGGTGTTTCGTTTTGGTGCCGATGTGCGTAGTGGCGATGACCCACGTGAAGCGCAGTTGCGGATGATCCGTGATGGCGAAGCCATGCCGATAGACGGCAGCCTGTCGCTGGACGATAGCGATGAGGGGAATGGCGATAACGCCTCCGGTGATGATCAACGTGCTGAGGATGAACAGGAATGATTGAACGCGGTAAATTTCGCTCACTGACGCTGGTTAACTGGAACGGCTTCTTTGCCCGCACGTTTGATCTGGATGAATTGGTGACCACTTTGTCCGGCGGTAATGGTGCCGGGAAATCCACCACCATGGCGGCGTTTATCACCGCATTGATCCCCGATCTGACGCTGTTGCATTTTCGTAATACCACAGAAGCAGGTGCCACCAGCGGCTCCCGCGATAAGGGGCTGCACGGTAAGCTACGTGCCGGGGTGTGCTACTCGGTGCTCGATGTCGTCAACTCTCGCCATCAACGTGTGCTGGTCGGGGTTCGCTTGCAGCAGGTCGCCGGGCGCGACCGTAAAGTCGATATTAAACCCTTTACCATTCAGGGCCTGCCGATTGCTGTTTCTCCGACACAGATCCTCACCCAGACGGTGGGCGAGCGGCAGGCGCGCGTACTGTCGTTGCAGGAAGTGAAAGACAGGCTCGACGAGTACGAAGGCGTTCAGTTCAAGCAGTTCAATTCCATCACCGATTACCATTCGTTGATGTTTGATCTGGGCGTAGTGCCCAGACGCCTGCGTTCGGCATCGGACCGCAGTAAGTTTTATCGCCTGATCGAAGCCTCGCTGTACGGCGGGATTTCCAGTGCCATTACCCGTTCGCTGCGCGATTATTTGCTGCCGGAAAACAGCGGCGTGCGTAAAGCCTTCCAGGATATGGAAGCGGCACTGCGCGAAAACCGCATGACGCTGGAAGCCATCCGCGTTACTCAGTCGGACCGCGACTTGTTTAAGCACCTGATCTCTGAAGCGACTTCGTACGTGGCAGCGGACTACATGCGCCACGCCAATGAGCGACGCGTGCATCTGGATGGCGCGCTGGCGCTGCGTCGTGAGCTGTTCGCCAGCCGTAAACAGTTGATCACCGAACAAACCCGCCATGTGGAAATGGCGCGTGAGCTGCAAGAACAGAGCGGTGCTGAAAGCGATCTCGAAACCGATTATCAGGCCGCCAGCGATCACCTCAATCTGGTGCAGACCGCAATGCGCCAGCAGGAGAAAATCGAGCGTTACAACGCCGACCTGGAAGAGCTGAGCTACCGGCTGGAAGAACAAAACGAGGTGGTGGAAGAAGCGCGCGACCAACTCGAAGAGAATGAAGCCTGTGCTGATGCCGCCGAGCAGGAAGTCGACGAGCTGAAGAGCCAACTGGCCGATTACCAGCAGGCGCTGGATGTGCAGCAAACCCGTGCGATCCAGTACCAGCAGGCACAACAAGCGCTGGAGCGCGCGCGCAGTTTGTGTCAGGTACCTGAACTGACGGCAGATAACGCCGATGAGTGGCTCGACAGCTTCCAGGCCAAAGAGCAGGAAGCGACAGAATTGCTGCTGATGCTGGAGCAAAAGCTGAGCGTGGCCGATGCCGCCAACAGCCAGTTCGAGCAGGCTTATCAGTTGGTGAGCCGCATTGCCGGTGCAGTCAGTCGTAGCGAAGCCTGGGACGTTGCCCGTGACCTGTTGCGCGACAGTTCTTCTCAGCGCTATCTGGCTGAACAGGTGCAACCGCTGCGCATGCGGTTATCGGAACTGGAACAGCGCCAGCGCGAACAACAAGACGCCGAGCGTTTGTTGCAGGAATTCATCAAGCGTAGCGGTCAGGATTATCAGCCGGAAGACCTCGACGACCTGCAACAGGAGCTGGAAGCGCGCATCGAGGATTTATCCGTCCGTGTGTCGGAGGCTGGTGAGCACCGTCTGGCGTTGCGCCAGGAGCTGGAACAGATCCAGCAGCGGATCGCGCAGCTGACCACCCGTGCACCGGTATGGCTGGCGGCGCAGGAAGCCCTGACCCAGCTAGGAGAACAGAGCGGCGAGCATTTTGCTGATAGCCAGCAAGTCACCGAATTCATGCAGCAATTGCTAGAGCGCGAACGTGAAACCACGGTGGAGCGCGACAGTGTGGCAGCCCGTAAGCAGCACATTGACGCACAGATTGAACGTCTGAGCCAGCCGGGTGGCTCTGAAGACCCCAGGCTTAATGCGCTGGCGGAGCGGTTTGGCGGTGTGCTGCTGTCTGAAATCTATGATGACGTGACGCTGGATGATGCACCGTACTTCTCTGCGTTATACGGCCCGTCGCGCCATGCGATTGTCGTGGCGGACTTGTCACTGGTGCGCGAGCAGCTGGCCGGTCTGGACGATTGCCCGGAAGATCTCTATCTGATCGAAGGGGATCCGCAGTCGTTTGACGATAGTGTGTTTGAAGTCGAAGAGCTAGAAAAAGCGGTGGTGGTGAAAATCGCCGATCGTCAATGGCGTTACTCTCGCTTCCCCGAGGTGCCGCTGTTTGGTCGTGCTGCCCGTGAACAGCGTCTGGAAAGCCTGCGTGAAGAGCGGGAGCAACTGGCGGAACAGTACGCCACGCTGTCGTTTGACGTCCAAAAAATCCAGCGTTTGCATCAGGCGTTCAGTCGCTTTATCGGCAGCCACTTAGCGGTGGCGTTTGACGCGGACCCGGAAGCGGAAATCCGCCAGATCAGTAGCCGACGCAGCGAGCTGGATCGCGCTATCAGCAATTTCGATAACGAAAATCAGCAGCAGCGTCAGCAGTACGAACAAGCGAAAGAGCAGGTCGGTATGTTAAACCGCCTGATCCCGCGCATCAGCCTGTTGTGTGATGATGCGCTGGCCGATCGGGTAGAAGAACTGCGTGAAGAGCTGGACGAAGCCGAAGACGCCGCGCGCTTTATGCAGCAGCATGGTGCTTCGTTGGTGAAACTGGAGCCGCTGGCGGCGGTGTTGCAAAACGACCCGCAGCAGCATGAGCAAATGCGTGAAGATTATGCGCAGGCGCAGGCGGCGCAACGTGCTGCTAAACAGCAGGCGTTCGCCTTGACCGAAGTGGTTCAGCGCCGTGCACATTTCAGCTACACCGACTCGGCAGGCATGCTCAATGCCAATGCTGATCTGAATGATAAATTGCGTCAGCGGCTGGAGCAGGCGGAGCAGGAGCGCACCCGCGCCCGCGAACAACTGCGCCAGCATCAGGCACAACTGACCCAATACAGCCAGTTGCAGGCATCGCTGAAGAGTTCTTATGACGCTAAACGCGACATGCTCAAGGAGTTGACCCAAGAGCTGTCGGATATCGGTGTTCGTGCTGATGCCGATGCAGAAGCGCGTGCCCGGACTCGCCGTGATGAACTGCATGCGGCGCTGAGCGCCAACCGTGCCCGCCGTAACCAGTTGGAAAAACAGATAACCTTCTGTGAAGCGGAAATGGATAGCTTGCAGAAGAAACTGCGTAAGCTGGAGCGTGATTACCATGTCATGCGCGAGCAGGTGGTGACCGCCAAGGCGGGCTGGTGTGCCGTGATGCGGTTGGTGAAAGACAATGGCGTAGAGCGCCGTTTGCACCGCCGTGAACTGGCATACATGAGCGGCGACGAACTGCGCTCGATGTCGGATAAGGCGCTGGGGGCGCTGCGTCAGGCGGTGGCGGATAACGAACACCTGCGTGATGTGCTGCGCATGTCGGAAGATCCGAAACGACCAGAGCGCAAAGTTCAGTTCTACATTGCGGTGTATCAGCATCTGCGCGAGCGTATTCGTCAGGATATCATCCGTACTGATGACCCGGTGGAAGCCATCGAACAGATGGAGATAGAACTGAACCGACTGACTGAAGAACTGACTGCCCGCGAGAAAACGCTGGCGATCAGTTCCCGCAGTGTGGCGAACATCATCCGCAAGACCATCCAGCGCGAACAAAACCGTATCCGCATGCTCAACCAGGGATTACAGTCGGTGGCATTCGGTCAGGTGAAGAGCGTGCGGTTGAATGTGAACGTGCGCGAAACCCATACCACGCTGCTGAATGTCCTGTCTGAGCAGCAGGAACTGCATCAGGATCTGTTCAACAGCACCCGCCTGACCTTCTCTGAGGCATTGGCGAAGCTGTACCAGCGCCTGAACCCAGAAATCGACATGGGCCAGCGCACACCACAGACTATCGGCGAAGAACTGTTGGACTACCGCAACTATCTGGAGATGGAAGTGGAGGTTAACCGTGGTGCCGATGGCTGGTTGCGTGCTGAGAGTGGGGCGTTGTCCACGGGTGAGGCAATCGGGACCGGCATGTCGATTCTGGTGATGGTGGTACAGAGCTGGGAAGAAGAGTCCCGCCGTCTGCGTGGCAAGGATATTTCGCCGTGCCGTCTGCTGTTCCTCGACGAAGCGGCGCGTCTGGATGCGAAATCCATCGCGACCTTGTTCGAGTTGTGTGAACGGTTGGAAATGCAGCTGATTATCGCCGCGCCGGAAAACATCAGCCCGGAAAAAGGCACTACCTACAAACTGGTGCGAAAAGTATTCCAGAACCACGAGCATGTTCATGTGGTGGGGCTGCGCGGGTTTGGTAGCGATGCAGCAGAAACGACGCAGCAGGCGTCATAATGCTTTGTTATTAAATGAGAAATGCCCGCGATAGCGGGCATTTTTTTACCTGCTGCGCTGCTACCTGCAAACGCGAGGTTGACGAGCGGTGGAGCGATGATCTGGTGGGATACAGGGTGGCCTGCGCATTGTCCGAGACGGTGAGTAAAATACAGCACATAAATATAAGCGTCAAAACAGGGAGAAAAACGTGAACATCAACGCATTACCGCTGGATGCCAATACCAATGGCTGGTCGGCGATGTTAGCGCCACGAGAAGTAAAACCGGTACTGCGCCAGTCTGTCAATGCTGACTGGTTGGTGATTGGTGCGGGTTACGCCGGGCTGGCGTTTGCCCGCCGGATAGCGGAAAACCACCCACATGAGCAGGTGGTGGTACTGGATGCGCTTGATATTGATGGCAGCGCCTCCGCGCGCAATTCCGGGTTTGCCATTGACCTGCCGCATAACATCGGCAGTTCCACCGCAGAGCTGGAAAAAGCCGCCAGTTATCGGCGTCTGTTGCAGGCAGGGCTGGCGCAACTGGAAGAGCAAATCAGCCGCTATGGTATTGCATGCGACTGGAACCGCAGCGGTAAGTATCACTGTATTGTCCGCCCTGAGTTGGGGACGTTACTGGACCAGTATGCTCACGAATTACAGTCGCTGTCAGAACCCTATCAATTATTACAAGGCGAGAGCCTGGCCCGCCAATTAGGCACACCTTATTACCACGCGGCTATCTATACGCCGAATAGTGTCTTGCTTAACCCGGCGGCGCTGGTGCGGGGGTTGGCGGATAACCAGCCTGATAATGTCACGCTGTATGAACGCTCGCCGGTACTGGAGATCCAACCTGGGCATAAGGTTCGGGTACGAACACCTTATGGCGAGGTGCAGGCCCGGCAGGTGATGGTGGCGACTAACGGTTGTGCCCGGCAATTACCGATGTTTTCCCACCAGGTGGCTGGATTATCGACATTCGCTACCTTGACCGAGCCGCTGACGACGGAGCAGCGCCAGCGCATCGGAAATATTGGTGAATGGGGGATGACGCCAGCAAATGCCATTGCCGGGGCAACGTTGCGTTACACCCGTGACCACCGTTTTTTGATTCGCCAGCATGTCACCTACGTGCCAGGTTACACTGTCACGGCAAGATACACGGCAGACATCACGCGTCGGCATCAGGCGATCTTTTTATCCCGTTTCCCGCAACTGGCGGATGTGGCTATCGCGCACACCTGGTCTGGGATGATCGGTGTGACCCGCAACGGTGCGCCGACCTGGGGGCGATATGGCGATAATCTGTATGCCGCATTGGGGTGCAATGGTGCCGGTATTTCGAAGCAAACCATTGCTGGCAGCACGCTGGCGGATCTGGCAAGCGGTGTCGATAATCCTCTGATTAGCGAGATGCAGTCGCTGGGTAAACCGAATTGGATTCCACCGCGTCCACTGCTGGATATTGGCATCCGTGGCAGCATCCTGAAAGAACGCTGGCTGGGGCGAAAGGAATAACCGCAGCTATCAATGGCGCATGCTGTAGTCAGATAAAAGCCTTGACCTTCCTGTTACTGGAAGGTGCAGTCTGCCAGCTATTATCATCATTTTTTTGAATGATAGCTGACTGGAGGAGAGCGGTATGCGTCGCCGTGAGTTTATCAAATTGAGCGCTATGCTGGGGGCATCCAGCCTGTTGCCCTGGTGGAGCCGTTCCGTCTGGGCGGATGAACGCCCAAGCCTGCCGGTACCACCACTGCTGGCACCGGATGCGGCAGGCAACATTGCACTGACACTGCAAACGGGCAGTATGCGCTGGCTGGCGGGAATGGAAGCCGCTACCTGGGGCGTGAATGGCGGTTTTTTGGGGCCAGCGTTGCAACTGGAACAAGGCAAGACGGTAACGATGAATGTCACCAATACCTTGCCGGAAACCACCACCCTGCATTGGCACGGCATGGAAATCCCCGGGGACGCCGATGGAGGTCCACAGGCAGAGATCGCACCGGGAGGGACATGGACGGCGACATTCCGGGTTGAACAACCGGCGGCGACAGCGTGGTTTCATCCACATACCCATGGCGTGACCGGGCGACAAGTGGCGATGGGGCTGGGTGGGCTTATCCTGATTCAGGATGCCGCCAGCCGGGCGTTGCCACTACCTGCGCAATGGGGTGTGGACGATATTCCGGTTATCCTGCAAGACAAGCGGTTGGATGCTAAAGGGCAGATTGACTATCAACTGGATGTGATGTCGGCGGCGGTTGGCTGGTTCGGCGACCTGATGCTGACCAATGGCGCACGCTATCCGCAGCATACTGCGCCACGCGGCTGGTTACGCTTGCGTATTCTTAACGGATGTAACGCACGCTCGCTCACACTGGCGAGCAGTGATGGCCGTCCGTTGTATGTGATTGCCAGTGATGGTGGACTGTTGGCCGAGCCAGTGCAGGTGAGCAACCTGACGGTGTTGATGGGCGAGCGGTTTGAAGTCATGGTCGACGCGCGTGATGGCAAGGTGTTCGATATGGTGGCGTTGCCAGTGACACAAATGGGGATGCGCCTGCCACCGTTTGACCAACCCTTACCGGTGCTGCGTATCCAGCCTTCCGTTCAACCGGGGGCGGGCAAGTTGCCAGAAACGCTGGTGTCATTACCGGCACTGCCGTCAACGGCGGGTCTGAAAACGCGTCAGCTACAGCTGTCGATGGACCCGCGGCTTGACATGCTGGGCATGCAGGCACTCATGGTGCGTTATGGTATGCAGGCGATGTCAGGGATGGATATGAGCGCGCACGGCTCGATGCAGGGGATGTCGCATGATGCCGGTATGTCTATGCCATCGGGCATGGGGCAACATGGCATGAGTATGAATCACGGCAACATGAATCACGGCAACATGAACCATGACGGAATGAATCACGGTGATATGAATCACGGGGCAATGGACCCACAAGCCGGGCTCGCACCGCTGGATCTGCTGTCGGCCAATCGCATCAATGGTGTCGCGTTTCAGATGGGGCAGCCGATGTTTGATGTGAAACGCGGCGAGCTCGAAGTCTGGAATATTTCCGGGCAGGGCGACATGATGCTGCATCCTTTCCATATTCACGGCACTCGTTTTCGCATTCTGTCCGAAAATGGCAAACCGCCTGCTGCGCACCGGCGTGGCTGGAAGGACATTGTGCATGTGGAAGGCGCACGCAGCGAGGTGCTGGTGCAGTTTAGTCACCCGGCGGCGAAAGAACGGGCATTCATGGCGCACTGCCATCTGCTGGAGCATGAGGACACCGGTATGATGATGTCGTTTACGGTGTCCTGAAACTAAGGAAAAGCGAGGTTCGCTGCACAACCGCTTCAGGCCTGGGCGTCGGGTATCGCTTTTTCCTGCTCACTGAGCCGCTGATCAAAGCGCTCGCGCGCTTGTGCCACCTGCGGCAGATACTCGACAGTCCAGCGGTACAGCGCCTGAAACGGTTCTTTCAACGTGTGGCCCAATGGCGTGATATGGTATTCCACCGCAATCGGTGAAAACGCCAGCACCCGTCGTTCCACAATACCGTTGCGTTCCAGTTTGCGCAGGCACTGTGTCAGGGCTTTTTGCGTAATGCCTTCCAGACTGCGTTTGAGATCGTTAAAGCGCAGCGGCTTCTCACATAATGCACCTAACACCAGTACCGACCATTTGTCGGCGATTTGTTCCAGCAGAAAGCGGCTGGGGCAGTTAGCGTGGGAGTAAGGGGCGGCGCAAGATTTCAGCATGGTGGTTTCCTTAAGGCTACCTGGTAGCATGAATGTGCCTGATTGACACCAGGTTTACATTGTATACCATCACGGGTTCATGCCCAAGGAGATGATTACATGGCCAATATTGATGTGCTGTTCCGTCCTTTTACGCTGAAAACACTGAAATTAAAGAATCGCATCGTGATGGCACCGATGACCCGCTGTTTCGCCACTGATGGTATTCCGGGCGATGATATTGCCGCTTACTATCGCCACCGTGCGGAAGGTGAGGTCGGGTTGATTCTGTCGGAAGGCACGGTGGTGGATCGCTCCGGTTCGCGTAACCACCCCGGGATCCCGTTTTTTCATGGTGAGCGTGCGTTAGCGGGCTGGCAAAACGTGATTAACGAGGTTCACGCGGCTGGCGGCAAGATGGGGCCGCAAATATGGCACGTTGGTTCGGCGCCGCTTAATGGTGTGGAGTGGGAACCGGATTACATTGAAAGTCCGTCAGGACTGTTCTCGCCAGAAGTAGAGCGTGGGCATGCCATGACGGAAGAAGACATTGCCGATACCATTTCCGCCTTCGCCCGCGCAGCCGCTGACGCGAAGCGCCTCGGGTTTGATACGCTGGAATTGCATGGTGCACACGGATACCTGATCGATCAGTTCTTTTGGGGGGAAACTAACCTGCGTACTGATGCGTTTGGTGGCGCAACGGTTAAACAGCGTGCGCGTTTTGCGGCTGAAGTGGTGAAAAGCGTCCGTGCAGCGGTAGGGCCAGATTTCCCGCTGATCTTGCGTGTTAGCCAATGGAAGCAGCAGGACTACAGTGCACGTTTGGCTCCGACGCCGTTGGCGCTGGAAGATTGGCTGGCACCGCTGGTGTCTGCTGGCGTAGATATTCTGCATTGCTCACAGCGCCGTTTCTGGGAGCCGGAATTCCCGGATGTAGACGGTGAAAACGGCCTGAACTTTGCTGGCTGGGCGAAGAAAGTCACCGGGGCGGCAACCATTAGCGTAGGGTCTGTCGGGCTGTCTGATGATTTCTTCGGTGCGTTTGCCGGGCAAGGGTCTGGTCCGGCGGGTCTGGATACGTTGCTGGAGCGTATGGAACGCGATGAGTTTGATTTGATCGCGGTAGGCCGTGCACTGCTGACCGACTCTCATTGGGCGGCGAAAGTGCATCGTCATGAGTTGGATAGCCTTAAAGGGTTCGAACCGGCCTCGCTTGGGCAGTTGGCCTAAATGCCCTCAGACCCCGCTCTGTCGGGGTCTGATAGTCGAGTTTACGGGCATAGCCTCATCGTTATCACCGTGCCGTCATAACATGCGCATGGCGGCATTCACCACAAAACGACTCTCTTCACTGATGGGACAATCCTCAGGGATATCGGACGGCTGACGCACGATTTGCCAGGCATCGTGTTCCGTTTCGTTCAGGCAAACCTCTTCTTGCATCACGTCAACCAGAAAGTTCCACTGACGAACTTTTTCGTTACTCGGTACCAGGTAATCGAAAAAACCCAGATAATGACGGATATAACGCAAACGCAGACCGGTTTCTTCCTGCAATTCTCTCATCAGCGTGGCGAGCAGGTTGTGATCGCCAGGTTCGCGGCCACCGCCAGGGATCTCCCAGTATCCGGGTAACATGGGGTCATTAGCACTGCGACGCACCAGGAGTATACCGCCCCGGAATACCACTGCGGCCGCCATGGTCTGACGGGTAATCCCTTCTTGTTGTGCCTGAAATTCGAATTGACACAACATCCTGGTGTAGGTGCTGTCCTGCGGGGAAAACAAAAACATGCTCTCATACCTGCACTGGGGTGAATGAATATGTCCGACCGGACATGCTAGAGATCTAGCGTGACAGTGATATTTCACAAATAGAATAAATACAATGGAAATTTTTACAAAAGTAATTATTGTTATTCATTGTTTCTACATTACTTGACATAGCCCGCACGCAGGGCGGGCTAAAGATGTCATGAAACTGGCGCTCAACAGCGCCAGCGTGGGGATTAACGCACGTTAGGCACGCGGATGTTGCCATCACGACACTGGGTTTTTACCGATTTACCGCAGGACTGGAAATTCAGATTTTTGTCCATGCACACCCGAATTTCAGACAATTCCGGGCCGCTACAGACAGCGGCGATCCCATCTTGTGGGATTGACGGGTTGCTCTGGCGGAATGCGGCCAGAATCTGCTCAGCGGTCATTTGCAGCGGCTTGGTCGGTGCATTGAAGCTGGCCGGGATCTTCACACTGGTTACGGCTTTATCCGCCGCCTGCAAATATCCATTCGCGCCCAACCCGCTACAGGTACCGTGTTTTTCCCACTCATGCGTCAGCAGCGCATCGGTTGGGAACAGGGTATTACCGTATTTACGTTCCTGCGCGGTAAGCGCTTTTATGGGCGGACAGTTTTGTGGCCAGCCACCATTAGCATATTGCGGCCACAGGCCGTGCAGCACAAAACCATACCCCTTGGTGCATTGCTCATTACTGGCGTGTGTCAGACAAAACGTGGGGGACCAGGATAACGTCAACAGATAGAAATCAAACACACCGGCCTGGCCTTTTGCAGGCACAGCAGGGCTTACCGTCAGGCCGACGGTGAATACCAAACCAGCCAGCAACGAATATATTTTTTTCATAACTTTCTCCTGTCTAATTTCTTAGTTTTGCACGGGTACGCATTTACCGTACCACATAGGGCGGACAAAAATTACAAGTAAAAACCTTGCGATGGATCTTATTTTTTAGATCATAAACACTGGGTGAAAAAATAACCGCAACATGTGCGTGATGCCAGTATAGCAGCTGTATTCTGTATGCGTAAAAAATCGCGAAATGTCAAATTATGGTGTAATAAATACTAATGTCGTTTAAGTATCAGCTAGTTAAATTATTTTGAGAAAGGAGAAAAACAGGCTGTTATTTTTATGGGAAATAATAGTGATCATGAATTAGTCGGCTGGTTATTTTGTAAAAACATCGAATGGAAAATAACCGGGCATACCCTAAATAATTATTAGATGAGGAAGGTGTCTCTTTTGACGATGATGTGTGGTGCGGCGAGCCTTTGCGCTCGCCGAAACCCGGTTAGCGGCTAATCTGGCAGCCCCTCAAACGGTAACGCACGGTGCAACGCAACGTACTGCACCAGCATGATGGTTTTGGCATCAACAATGGTACCCTCGGCAATCGCGGCCAATGCCTGCGGTAGCGTCATTTCCAGCGTTTCCACATCTTCCCCTTCATCTTCAATGCCACCTCCCGTGCCGATACGGGAGCTATCATCATATTCCCCAAGAAAGAAATAGAGTTTCTCCGTTACCGAACCGGGGCTCATGTAGGCTTCCATCACCTTACGAACATTGAATACCCGATAGCCGGTTTCTTCTTCCGCTTCGGCGCGGATGCGCACTTCGGGGTCGGCATGATCGAGCAAACCGGCTGCGGCTTCAATTAGCATCCCGTCGTGCCCGTTGACGAAGACCGGAAAGCGGAACTGGCGCGTCAGTAACAATGTTTGCCTGTGACGATGATACAGTAGGATCACCGCGCCATTGCCGCGATCATAGGTTTCACGGCTTTGCCGCTGCCAGGTGCCGTCCCGACGTAAAAAATCAAAGGTGTTTTTCTTCAGCACATACCAATCGTCGGACAGTACTACGCTGTCGACAATACGAACGCGATCTCGTGTGGTGAGCATCATTACTCTCCTGAACAAGGAATGAGCACTCATCCTAGCGCGAGGTTTCGTGCACACTCAAGTCATTTCGTGCAATTTCGTGCGGAATTTGTTGCCTGAAATACTGATAAAAAGAATAAACGTGCAAATTCAGGCATAATCAAGTAAATAAAGGTAGGCACAACATACTGGGGAACACCATGCTGACGACACAACGCAAACAGCGAATTCTGGAACAACTGGCGGCTGAAGGGCAGGTGCTGGCAAAGCAACTGAGCGATGCCTTTGGCGTGTCGGAAGATACCATTCGGCGTGACTTACGTGAGCTGGCCAGTGAAGGACGATTACAGCGAGTACATGGCGGTGCCTTACCTGCGTCAGAAACGGTAGTCAGTTTTGATGTCCGCAGCCGGATAGCGATAGGTGCCAAACATCAACTGGCGCAGGCCGCTGCATCGTTGATTCTGCCGGGGCAGGTCGTCATGATTGATGGCGGCACGACCAGTGGCGAACTGGTGAAGTGTCTGCCACTTTCGCTGACGGCGACCGTGGTAACGCATAGCCCGAGTGTGGCGGTGGCGTTGGTAAACCACCCTGGTATTGATGTGGTGCTGATTGGTGGTCGCCTTTACAAGCATTCACTGGTCGCGGTAGGTGCGGCGGCGGTGGAAGCACTGGCGACGATCCGCGCCGATATCTTTTTTATGGGCGTCACCGGGGCGCATCCGCAGGCGGGTTTCAGCACCGGCGATCTGGAAGAGGCGTATATCAAACGGGCGCTGGCAGCACGTGCGGCGGAAACCGTTGTCATGGCGACACAGGATAAACTGAATGTCGCCTCCCGCTATGCAATCGGTGAACTCACCATGGCCAGCACGCTTATTGTGGAATCCGCGGTGCCTGATGAGGTGACGGCACCTTTTTCGCAGGCTGGGGTGAGTTTGGTTCGGGCTTGATGTTGTGGGTGGTCACAAGTGCTATTTACGATTGCAGGCGGGTAACCTACCGTTGGCGTAAACAAACTGCAGAATTTGTCTGCGTTCTAAATATCTGATGTATGCTGATGTATAAATGCCGCCCGTCCGTTCCATCGGTTTTATCGGTTCGGCTGGAATAGGGCAGGCAGATACCCACAGCATACTTTCTGACACACCGCCTGATATTTCTTCGTTGTTTCGGAACGTATTTCCGCCTGAATGACCCGGCTTATTATTAAAGGCAGATACAACAAATTGATGAATTCGATTATTAAGTTTTTGATTTGTCGTTTCACCGATATAAATGATGGATGCGTTCTTGGCGCAATAATCAGAAGGCGCAGTCTCACCGCGGGCAATCATATAAACACCAGGATGCTCTTTCCCAATGATATCTTGTCTTTGGGTTAGGTTAACCCATGGGTAGAATTTAAATTTTTTAGACATATGAATCTCTTTTATACTGTATAACAAATAAACTTTTATAAAAACAATGAAATAAAAGCTCATGTATTAATACATATTTTAGTTTTTAAGTTTCTCTATATTGCAAATATAGTATTTTATATGGATGCATAGTGGCGTATGGTGTATTCTATTTTAATTTACTTTCAATATTTTCCCTAGATTGTTTTTAACTATTTCCTTCAAGGTCTGAAGTGGTTCTGTGCTTTGGATACGATGTAACATTGCATGACAGTTCGGGCAAACAGGGATCAAATCATCTATATAATTAATTATATACTCTTCACCAATTTCTGATATTGGGATTAAATGATGAACATGTATAAATCCGTTAGCCAATTTCCCATAGATTAAAGTTAGGTCTAGATTACACACCTTACATATCGTACCATGATAGTTAATGCATTTATTTCTTGCTTCTCTACTACGTTCATATTTTTTAGTGAAAAGCTGTTTTATTGTACCCTCCTTGATATCTGAGGATGATTGAGCCTCATCGGGGAGAGATTCTTTTTCGAGTTTATTGTTGAAATAACCTTCAATGTAATTAAGCAAGTGTGGAGTGAGATCAAGTTTTTTGGTCCCTTGTGGAGCGGCTTTAAGTTCATGTTTTAATAGTTTTTCAAGTGATAGATTGGGATTTTCGATTTGCTCAATAAGCTCTAGGTTCATATAGTATCCAGATAAAGATTTCTGATATTCATCTTGATTTTTCCAATATTTTTCATCATTACGAATTTCGTCTGAAGACAAATTCAATTTAGTGATACGGCATTTATATTGGATTTTTCCTGTTGGTTTTGTAACATAAATGTAAACGATATCTGATACTTCGTACTTAGCTATGCCCTGACGCCAATCAATAGATCCATAATCCTTAAAAGAGGATGCATGATCGTACACCTCTGAATTTGCTGAAATCAACCAATTCATAAAAATTTCCTTGGGGTGAAAATTAATTACATGGTTTTTTGATTACATCAAAATTTGTATTTTATACTCTTTCATGTATATGAAATGTACATTCCCTAACTCTGTTTTTCCAACGTTAGTGTCCAAAATAGTTGTCAGGGTTAATAGGAGTAATATATATATAAACAAAAAACTGGTCGAGTATTAAAATATATTTAATACCAGTTCTTTTGTTCAGTATCAAGTATCAAATCTTATAAATGAAAAACTATCGAATCCCCAGACTTGCACCTGAATCAAGGATAAGGGGGGGGCTAAACCGCCGGTCGGGATTGACTCGCGCGTTGCGCTCGCCCTGCGGGCCGCCTGCGGCGGTCCAAAACGGCAAGCCGTTTTGTCGAACCCTGTCGAGACTTCTCATCCATCCCGTCACCGGTTAAAAACAAAAACCCCAGACTTTCGTCTGGGGTTTTTGTTTTTAATCTGGCGGTGAGGGAGGGATTCGAACCCTCGATACGTTTTCACGTATACACACTTTCCAGGCGTGCTCCTTCAGCCACTCGGACACCTCACCGGATCGTCGCCAGCAGGGGCAACGGGGCGCTACTCTAGGGAAAATCCGCAGCAGCGTCAACACACTTCTTTCATAAAAGCGTGCGTTTAGCCAAACTTAGCGCAATTTGCTGCTTTAGTCGCCATTTCTGCCTGTCAGCTCTCCGTAGCGATGGAGGAAAGTCGTGCATGTTTCATTTCTGTTAATTTGTCGTTATCCCATCATTGCCTCGGCTGTGCCAGTGCGGGATAAATGGTATGCTTGCTTATCAATACCGAGTCAGGAGAAACCATGTATCCCGTCGATTTACACATGCACACCGTCGCCAGCACCCACGCTTACAGCACCCTGCATGACTACGTGGCAGAAGCCAAAACCAAACAGATCCGCCTGTTCGCTATTACCGATCACGGCCCGGATATGGCGGATGCACCGCATCACTGGCATTTCATCAATATGCGTGTCTGGCCGCGAATAGTGGAAGGGGTCGGTATCCTGCGTGGTATTGAGGCGAATATTAAGAATCTGGCAGGCGACATCGACTGCACCGGGCCGATGCTGGAGTGTATGGACGTGGTTATCGCTGGTTTTCATGAGCCGGTGTTTCCCCCCTCAAACCGTGATGTCCACACCGAAGCGGTGATTGCCGCGATGGCTCAAGGATCCGTCCATATCATTAGTCATCCCGGCAACCCAAAATTCCCGATTGATATTCAGGCGGTTGCTCAGGCGGCCGCGAAATATAATGTAGCGCTGGAATTGAATAATTCCTCGTTTACTCATTCCCGCAAAGGCAGTGAGGCGAATTGCCGGGCAGTAGCCGAAGCGGTGCGCGACGCGGGTGGTTATCTGGCGTTGGGATCAGATTCACATATCGCCTGGTCGCTGGGTGAGTTTCCACACTGTGAGCGTATTATGCGAGACGTTGATTTTCCGCAGGATCGCGTGTTGAATGTCAGCCCGCGCCGGGTGCTGGATTTTCTGGAACAACGCGGGAGACCGGCCATCCCGGAGTTTGCCGATCTGTGACGTTGTCACTAAATCGCGCTGTCATGTCTTTTTACAGGTTGATGAGATGAATGAATTTTCCGTGGTGTGCCGTATTCTCGGCACGCTGTTTAAACGCTCGCCACAGGATCCGCTGCTGGCACCGTTGTTTACCCTGATTGAGCAGGGCAAGCTGGCACAACAATGGCCGCTAGAGCAGGATGCGTTGATGGCGCGCTGGCAGCGCAGTATCGATTTACCGGCGATGAGTGCGGATTACGAGGCCTTGTTCGGCGCAGAACCCTCGGTGTCGCCATGGCGTTCCAGTTGGGAGCCGGACGCACCGCAAGCTGAAGTTCGGGCGTTTTTACAACAGCGCGGTATGCCATTAGGCGAAGGGCCGGTCGACCACTTTGGCGCATTGCTACTGGCTGCATCCTGGCTGGAAGATCAAGCGCAGGAAGATGAAACGGCAGCGCAGTCAGCGTTTTTCGATAACTATCTGTTGCCGTGGAGCGATCGTTTTCTGGGCAAGGTGGAAAGCCATGCCACGACGGCGTTTTATCGTACGCTGGCGATTATTTGCCGTGAAGCGCTGGAAGCGATGCGTGACGAACTGGCGGAAGCAGAAGGCGACGAAACGGATGATGAGTCGTCTGAAGAATGAAAAACGGGTGGCACATGCCACCCGCTTTCTTGTCTGTAGAAAACCCCAGCCAGGCTGGGGGTTCCCCATTTAATCGGTCAACATGATAACCAACTGACCGGGTTTTACCTCGATACCTTTAGCTAATTTTTTCGCCAGTGCCTCTTTGTTACTGTGCTCCGGGTTAAGCACATAGGCGGGCTTCTGGTCAAAATAGCTCTTCAGCGATTGGTTCAGGTAGGGCGTCAGCGTTTGCATCACCGTTTGTAATGTCTCCGGCTGAACGCTGTAATCCACCAGCTCCATATCTTTCAGGTAGATGGCACCTTCATCCTTGTTGAATACTGGCTGGGCTTTGAGCGTCAGCTTCATGTCTGCCTGCTGTTTTCCCAGCAGGGAGCTGATATCCACTTTCGCGTTGCCGCTCAGCGTGACTTTGCCGGGTTCCGTGCGACCAATTTGGCTGGCCAGGTCAGTCAGCGTAATGTGTGCGTCTACCACACCGGGAACACCCAGTTGCTTCTGGTAGTCATTATGCTGTTGCAAATACTGATTGATTTCCTGCTCGCTCAGGCTGTATTGCGCCAACTGGTTGCAACCACTGATGAGTAACGTCCCCAACAGCGCCAGAGCGGCCAGTCCCGATTTTCTCATTGTTATAACCTCTTGTTTTTTGTAATGGACCCCGCCGTGCGAGGCCTGTCGGCAGGGTGCGTTATTCCGCTGATATCGCCAATCGGAATACACCTAAACGCCGCCGTCGGGCGGCGGCGCCAGGGGTTATTGTGCCTGTTCGATCAGCAGGTCGATGTTGGCAAGCTGAGACATCGTATCGCAGTAGGTGGCGACAGCCGCCGGGACATTGACGTCAGCAACGATGGTCAGTGAACGCAGCAGGGGGAACAGGTTGATATCATCCAGTGACAATGTGCCATTGCAGGCCTGTGACGAGACAATCAACGGGGCCAGTGCCTGCAGATCACTTTCCAGCTGTTTTGTCAGGGGATCCGTCTGGCTAAAGTGGGTCGCGAAGCTGCCGATTTGTCCCTCTTTTTTGTTGATGAAGTAATTACGGCCAGCTTCTGTCGCGAATTCCTCAAAATCAGCCTGGGAGAAACGGGGAATCAGCAGACGCGGTGCGTAGTCGTACACGCCACGAATCCAGGCATCAATCGCCGGATTCGTAGTACCGGTCAGCACCGGTTTACCATCCAGATCATCAACGTATTTCACGATATCCAGACTTTCCGGCATATAGCTGCCGTCCTCTTTTTGCAGAATCGGCACCATTTTCTGACCGACCATCGAAATCGGCGTGGTTTCGTCATCGTTGGATAACACGCACAGTTCCACCGGTAACTGCTTCAGACCGAAAATCATGCGTGCCTTCACGCAGAAAGGACAATGTTCATAAATAAACAGTTTCATACCGGAACTCCTTGGGTTGATCAGCGTCGCATCGGACGCAACTGTGATGGTGGTGTCGAAGGGGATTATCTATTGTCAGCGTCAGCCCGTCCATGCGCAATGTGTGCTGCAACAGCTGGAAATTGAAGATAAAAACGGGGCGATGCAACGCCCCGTCCGTGATGTGGAAGCAACCTGCGATCAATGCTCGCTCAGCATAGCCGGTTCGATACGTCTTAAGTGGAACTGCCAGTAGAGGGCCGCCAGAGTCAGCATGCCGATGATACCCAGCATGCACCAGGGTAAGGCTGGCTGGCCGAGCGCTTTTCCGGTATCAAACAACCAGCCACCGCCGCTGTAACCCAGCGCGCCGCCCAGTGCCAGCCCCATACGGCTAAACCCCATGTAGCTGCCGCGGGCGCGGGCATCGGACAATGATGCCCCCAGCGTTTCCCGCGCCGGTTCAGCAATGATAGAGCCAATATAAAACAGGCCGATTAACCCCAACAGCCATTGCAGGCTGGTGACCATTCCCATCGGAATCAGGCTCAGGGTCATGATGAATAGCCCGAACATCAGCCGCTGTTCCAGTCGAAACCGTTTTTCGCTCCAGCGGGCGACGGGGTAAAGCAGCGTCAACGACAGCGCGGCTTCGATTGCGTACATCCATTTTACCGCAGACGGCGAACCGGCCAGTTCATTGACCATGATCGGCATCATCAACAGTACCTGCACACCTAACATGAAATAGCCGGTCAGCGTCAGTACATAGACCACAAAACGCCGGTCGCGCATGACCCGCATCATGCCTTCGCGGATTGGTGTACGGGTGGTGGAAATACGATAAGCGGGTAGTAGCAAGGCATTCAGCAAGGCCACTAACACGAATACGCCTGCGCCGACCCAGCACACCACGGAAAAGTTGTATTGCATCAGCCAACTGCCGATAAGCGCGCCGATTACCGCACCAGCGTTATCCTGCATCATTAACAAGGAGAAGAAGCGGCTGCGTTCATGGGGGCGTGTCAGCTTAATCACCATGGCGTTGCGGGGTGGTTCGAACAGCGTCCCGCCCAGTGCGGAGAGCACGCAGGAGAGCATCAACATCAACGGTGTCGTTGCCAGCGCCATGAACGCAAAGCCAGAGGCACGCAACAGCATGCCGGTGACGATCATTGGTTTGGCACCGAAACGATCGGCGATGGCACCGCCGAAAATACCGAGTCCCTGTTGGGTGAACTGACGCAGGCCGAGTGCAATCCCGACGGTGAGCGCAGCCCAGCCAAGTTGATCGACAAAACGGATGGAAATGAGCGGGAACACCACAAAGAAACCCAGTATCACCAGCATGTTATCCAGCAACAGAAAATATTTACCCAGGCTGCGAGCCTGTGCCATCAACGACATGTTTCACCACGAGGCAGAAAGAGAGGAAGGTAAAAGATAACCATTCCATTCTCTCGCCGATTGCGTGATGGCGATAGGGGATCCTGCTAATAAATTTTTTTATCGTTCAACTGTTATCTGACGAACAATTTAAGAAAAAAAGTCATGACGGCGTATCGATTGTGCAATAACTCAGCAGTCATGATTTTACGCTATGGAATTTATAGGGTTATAGTAAGCGCTATGGGTTGTTTATCCTGTGGCGACGTTCGTCGGCGTTGATCACATTAATAAAAGTTATTCATCGATAATCCGTCACCTGAGGGGGAAGGCATGTTTGGCTATCGCTCAACGACACCCAGAGT
Source organism: Dickeya oryzae (assembly GCF_009372235.1). Lineage (GTDB taxonomy): Bacteria > Pseudomonadota > Gammaproteobacteria > Enterobacterales > Enterobacteriaceae > Dickeya > Dickeya oryzae. Next base: position 39,727 of record NZ_SULL01000014.1, read on the forward strand.
CCGCTTGACTACGGATCGGCTGGTGGTCCGTCTGGCGCACGAACGCGATGCCTGGCGTCTGGCTGAGTATTACGCAGAAAACCGTGATTTTTTGAAACCCTGGGAGCCGGTGCGCGATGCCAGCCATTGTTACCCTTCTGGCTGGCAGGCGCGGTTAAGCGTGATTTGCGATATGCACAAACAGGGCAGCGCCTACTACTTTCTGCTGCTGGACCCGGATGAAAACGAGGTACGTGGCGTCGCGAACTTCAGCAATGTGCTGCGCGGCTCTTTTCACGCCTGTTACCTCGGCTATTCACTGGGCCAAAAGTGGCAGGGGCAAGGCATGATGTATGAGGCGCTGCAATCTGCGCTGCGTTACATGCAACGCCAGCAACATATGCACCGTATTATGGCTAATTACATGCCGCACAATCAGCGCAGCGGTAACCTGTTGGCGCGTTTGGGGTTTGAAAAGGAAGGTTACGCCAAGAATTACCTGTTGATTGATGGTAAATGGCAAGATCACGTACTGACTGCCCTGACTAATAATGAATGGACGCCGATGCGTTAAGTGCACACCGCTACGGATCCGAATGAGGATAAGCCCATGAAATACCAATTGACGCCCCGCGAAGCGCGGATTATTGGCTGCCTGCTGGAAAAGCAGGTGACCACCCCGGAACAGTATCCGATGTCTCTCAATGGGCTGACCGCCGCCTGTAATCAGAAGACCAACCGAGAGCCGGTCATGGATCTGAGCGAAAGCGAGGTACAACAAACGCTGGATTTGCTGGTGAAGCGGCATTTTCTGCGTACCGTCAGCGGTTTTGGCAACCGGGTGATGAAATATGAACACCGCTTCTGTAACTCCGAATTTGGTGACCTGAAGTTTTCAACCGCTGAAGTGGCACTGGTCACGACCTTGCTGTTGCGGGGCGCTCAGACGCCGGGCGAACTTCGTACCCGTGCGGCTCGTTTGTACGAGTTTGCCGATATGGACGAGGTGGAGAACGTCCTACAGCACCTGCAACAGCGCGAAGACGGGCCGTTTGTTGTGCGACTGGCGCGGGAACCGGGTAAGCGTGAAAGCCGGTTTATGCACCTGTTCAGCGGCGAGGTTGACGATGCGGTGTCGTCTTCTGAGTCGGACGAGACGTCCGCATCGGTAGATACCTCACTGGCCGCACGGGTGTGCGCGCTGGAAAATGAGGTGGCTGAACTGCGTGCGCAACTGGCGGCGTTACAGGCGCACCTTGCCTGATACCATCCGGATAAGTGGGAAGGCGGGAGAACAGTATGACGCTTTTGCGTATTGGTGTGGTGGGGTTAGGGGATATCGCCCGTAAAGCCTATTTACCGATTTTGTCCCAGGCCACCGACTGGCAACTGGTGGGGGCCTGGTCGCCGGGTCAGGCGCGCGCCCGACAGGTATGTCAACAATACCGCATAACCTGTTTTTCCTCGCTGGCTGAATTAGGTCGCCAGTGTGACGCGGCATTTGTGCATAGCAGTACCGCCAGCCATTACGAGGTGGTGAAAACCCTACTGCTGGCGGGTAAACACGTCTATGTGGATAAACCGCTGGCGGAAACGCTGGCGCAGGCGGAAGAGCTGGTCGCGCTGGCAGCCAGCCGTAACCTGCTGCTGATGGTGGGGTTCAACCGCCGTTTTGCGCCGCTCTACCAACGGCTGCGACAGCAGCAGACGGCGCCGGATAGCCTGCGCATGGAAAAACATCGTGTTGATAATGTTGGCCCGCAGCCGTTGGCGTTTACGCTGTTGGATGACTATTTGCATGTGGTGGATACCGCACTGTGGCTGGCACAAACACCGGATACGACCGCCACGTTGTGCGCTGGCCGGATACGGTGTAATTCGCAAGGGCAAATGGTGTACGCCGAACACCAGTTCCAGACCGCGCATACCCTGATCACCACCAGCATGCATCGCCAGGCGGGTAGCCAGCGAGAAAGCGTTCAGTTGATCAATGACGGCGGCTGGTATCAGGTGGATAACCTGCGGGAATGGCGTGAAGAACGTGAGGGGGTCGTGGTACTTCGTCCCGCGCCTTCCTGGCAGAGCACGCTGGAGCAGCGTGGTTTTACTGGTGCTGTCCGACATTTTATTGAAGCGGTGGTTTCACAGACGCCGCCGTTGACCTCTAGCGATCAGGCGTTGTATGCACAGCGGTTGATCGACTCGCTGCTGAGAGAATGCTGAAAAAAGCAGCGACCATCGGGTGTTCATGTGGCTATTGACGGTACAATCGACTAGGCTGTGTGCCGCGATAGCCGTACCTGACCGTCAGTGTTGTGGCTGTCGGCATGACGTATCGCAGGCGGTTTGACCGTCGTGGACATGGCGGTTGAGCCGGTTTTGCCCTGCCATCTCTCTCTTTCCCATAGTCAGAACAACTGAATGAATCTACTGAAATCATTGGCTGCGGTCAGTTCCATGACCATGCTTTCCCGTGTGCTGGGCTTTGTGCGTGATGCTATCGTCGCTCGCGTGTTTGGTGCTGGTATGGCGACCGACGCCTTTTTTGTGGCGTTCAAACTGCCCAATCTGTTGCGGCGTATTTTTGCCGAGGGCGCGTTTTCCCAGGCATTTGTGCCTATTCTGGCGGAGTATAAGAGTCAGCAAGGCGAGGAGGCAACGCGTACCTTTTTGGCCTATGTCGCCGGGATGTTGACGCTGATTCTGGCGCTGGTCACGGTCGCCGGGATGATTGCCGCGCCCTGGGTCATCATGGTGACGGCACCGGGTTTTGCCTCCACGCCGGAGCGCTTCGAGCTGACGTCGGCACTGTTGCGGGTGACCTTTCCTTATATTCTGCTGATTTCACTGACGTCGATGGTCGGGTCGGTTCTCAACACCTGGAACCGTTTTTCCGTGCCAGCGTTTGCACCGACCTTATTGAATGTCAGTATGATCGGTTTTGCATTGCTGGGTGTGCGTTGGTTTAATCCGCCGGTGATGGCGTTAGGCTGGGCGGTGGTGGTCGGCGGGGTACTGCAACTGGGCTATCAATTGCCGCATCTGAAGAAAATCGGCATGCTGGTACTGCCTCGCATCAAGTTTCGCGATCCTAGTGTCAGCCGGGTAATGAAGCTGATGGCACCCGCCATTCTCGGCGTGTCGGTCAGCCAGATCTCCCTGATCATCAATACTATTTTTGCCTCATTCCTCAGTCAGGGTGCGGTTTCCTGGATGTATTACGCCGACCGTTTGATGGAGTTCCCATCCGGTGTGTTGGGTGTGGCGCTGGGGACGATTTTGTTGCCCTCGCTGTCGAAAAGTGTCGCCAGCGGCGATCACCAGGAGTATTCCCGGTTGCTGGATTGGGGACTGCGGCTTTGTTTTCTGCTGGCGTTGCCCGCTACAGTCGCGCTGGGGTTGCTGGCTAAGCCGCTGACCGTTGCGTTATTTCAGTACGGTAAATTCAGCGCCTTTGACGCGATGATGACCCAGCGGGCGCTGGTGGCTTACTCCATCGGGCTGATGGGCTTGATCCTGGTGAAGGTGCTGGTGCCCGGATTTTACGCCCGGCAGGACATTAAAACGCCGGTAAAAATTGGTATCGCAACACTGGTGATGACCCAACTGATGAACCTGATGTTTATCGGCCCGTTGCAGCATGCCGGGTTGTCGCTGTCGATTGGTCTGGCATCCTGCATCAATGCCGGGTTGCTGTTCTGGCAATTACGCCGTCAGCGCCTGTTTGCACCGCAACCCGGCTGGATGATGTTTCTGGTTAAAATGGTCACTGCCGTTGTTGTGATGTCGCTGGTGCTGCTGGCGCTGAACCTGTGGATGCCCCCTTGGGCACAAGGTAACATGACGGAGCGCCTGCTGCGCTTGTTGTTTGTGGTAGTCGTGGGGGCTGGCAGCTACTTTGCTTCACTGGCTGCATTGGGCTTTCGTCCGAAAGATTTTTCTCGCCGCAGTCTCTGATCCTTTCTCTTTTTCTTGCTCGCTCTCGCGTTCTGCAGGTGGTCTGACCCACCGCCTGCAGAGGATTTCTGCTTTTCAGGGTTCCATTTTTTTATTCTGACGTTTCCTAAAAAAATAGCACATCAACTGACCCTTAGCCTTTTGTTTAGCTTTTCTGATCAGTTAAGCCTAAAGCTTCACAAATAACCTGTTCAGTAAAGATCGGGGTTTAATCGATTTTTGTTGAAGAAATTTTTTTATATTACTGTTTTATAAGTCGATTTCTTTAATGGTGCAATATTTGTTGCCGATAATGAGTTATCAGTGCAACACGGCTGATGCTTTAAATAAAAACACGATAACCTTTAGTAAACAAAGGAAAAAAAGATGACAATTTTCCAAAAGCTAGCGATAGCTATCATGATTTTCGTACTGGCGCTCATTGGGGTGGGCGGGTACGGCATTAAAGCTCTCGGGGATTCGAAAGATAGGGTGGAATACGTGACAGGGAATACGCTGCCCAGCCTGACGTTATTATCTAATTCAAATATCAATGTGCGCGAAGTGCGGGCGGCACTCGCGATGTTAGGTGATGTTGACGATCAGACGCAACGCGTGACCCAGTTGAAGTCCATTATGGATAAGCTCACCAGCGTGGATAAATTCATGGCGGATTATAAGCAGAACTACATTGCTGATAACCGTGATGCGCAGATGACGGATAGTACGATTCAGCTGCTGGTGTCTTACCGTCAGAACATTGATAACCTTTATAAGAGCGGCACTATCCAGAAAAGTACCGATGCGGCAGCGGAGAGCGCCAAAAAGCAAACAGAGCAGGCGGTGATTAAATCCTTGCAAGATCAGCGTGAATACAATCTGGCGCTGGCCTCGGCTCAGGAAAAAGCTAATCAGGAGAACTATAACAGCACACTGTATACGCTTATTGGCTTGATCGTTGTTTCGGTCGCGGTCGCGGGCACCCTGGCGTTGATGATCCTGATTTATGTCCGTCGTAGCCTCAACCACTTGCAGCATACTTTGCTGACGATTAGCGACAGTCTGGATCTGACATTACAGGCAGATGATAGTCGTCACGATGAAATCGGTAAAACCGCACAAGCACTGAACAGCCTGACCGAGCGTTTTGCGACGGTGCTGGCAGATGTGCGTACGGCTAGCGAGAGCGTGGCGACGGCATCTAACGAAATAGCCGCCGCCAATATCGATCTTTCCGCCCGCACTGAAGAGCAGGCGGCATCACTGGCGCAAACCGCCGCCAGCATGCACGAAATTTCCTCTACCGTAGAAAGTAACGTCGAAAATGCCCGTCAGGCCAATAGTCTTGGTCAGCAGGCCGCAGATGCTGTTGCCCATGGTGATGACTCGGTGGAACGCATGATGCAGGCGATGAAGGCGATTGCTTCCGGCTCCGAAAAAGTCGCTGAGATCACTACGCTTATCGAAGGTATCGCTTTTCAGACGAACATTCTGGCGCTTAACGCCGCAGTGGAAGCGGCACGTGCTGGTGAGCATGGACGTGGTTTCGCCGTGGTAGCAGGCGAGGTGCGCACGTTGTCTCAGCGTTCTTCTTCCGCAGCCAGAGAAATCAAAACGCTTATCGATAATGCTATTGGGGCAGTGAAAAACGGGTCACAGCAGGCTGATGATGTGCGCGATGCCATCAGCAATGTCAAAACCTTGATCACCAATGCATCATCACTGGTAGGGGAAATGTCGCTGGCATCGGAAGAGCAAAGTCGCGGCATCAGCCAGATCAACGTGGCGATTAACCAGATGGAAGCTGTCACACAGCAAAACGCCGCTATGGTGGAAGAGGCATCATCAGCAGCAGAATCACTCAATGATCAGGCGGCGCGGTTGCGTCAATTGGTAGAAATCTTTCGGTTGAATGCAGGCGGGGAACGTCAACAGTTTGGCGAGGTATCTGCACCCCGGTTGTCTGTTGGGATGAGGTAACAGTTAACGACAATCGAATTATTTACTGAGACTGGCCGACATCACGTAGTGGATGTCGGCCAGGGTTCGGATAATTACATCTTCTCAACGGTCTGGATGCCGGGCGTATCCAGGCTGGTTTTCAGCGTTTTCTCACCGTGACCGGCGCTTTCTCTATACATTTGGAACATCACACACAACAACAGATGTAGACTAAAATCATTTCATTGTCTATTGAATTGGTATTATTTTTCCTGGTAAAAATTTTTCGCATAAACAATAGTAATTTCAATTAATTATGAATTTTTTTATTATACTCTGGCGCATCTGTGGTTTTTTTGTATTTTCCGCTTATACTGAAAAACAATTGTGGATAGTAAAAAAGATGTTGCGGAAAAAGCTGCTTCTGTCGATTTTTAATGTTATTAACGGAAAGTAAATTATAGCCGGAGGCAATAAACAGCGTATCCTAATTGCATACAGACCACTTTATTCACCATAAAATAATGTTTGCCGTCAGTTTTTTCTGATGCGTGTTGTTTTGTCTTTTTATATGCGCTTTCATATAAAGGGTAGGTGGTTGTTGCTATTTTATTTTCGCGAAATTATTTCTATTAAATTAATTTTCTGATGGTGTTAATTATACATTAAATAATGCTCCATTGCAGGAGGTGGTGGCCGAGTTCATGTATCTGATATTGGCTTAATTGCATGGTAAGGTGTCAGGATTCAAACACATTGTTAACCATGAGGTATATCGGGCATATAAGGATTTCTGATGATTGATGATGCTCTGGGTTATATTAAAAGCACGTTGAACCAACAACTATGCCATCAATTTGACAGTGATGGTGAATTGGTTGTGGTAAATAACCTGGTAGAGTTGAATGGTGGTTATCCATTGAAAAATCAGAATAAAATGGTGCTGACGATGATCAATCTCGAACATGAAACCATAAAGCCCTTTTATGGCAGCCGCTCACCAAACAGCCCGGGAAATACCAGTGTCAGGCAGATTCTACCCCCTGTAATATTTAATCTCGATGTTTTATTTACCGCACACTTTGATGATTACCATGAGGCCTTAAAATTTCTCTCAGCCACCATTGCCTTTTTTCAGGCGACCCCAGCGTTGGTCAGACAAAAATTTCCCGATATGCCGGATGATTTAACACAGCTGCAATTTGAAATAGAGAATTCATCTTATGAAAAAACGCAAAATCTTTGGAGTGCATTAGGTGCCCGGTATCAACCATCAATTATTTATAAAATTCGCCACCTCACTATTCAGTCGAATCAGATTGCGGGTGAAATCCCTGTCTTACAGCACATCACTAATAAGGTGTCGCCCTGATGTTTGTGATCGTGGAGCTGACCTTGCAGCACCATTATTTTCCGCAAGGGGAGTGGCGAGAAGCCACGCTGCTGCCGGATGAATATACCCGGCGACAGATGCAGCGTTTTGGTTTGCAACTGGTGGCGTTCGGCAATATCTGGCGTTTCTATGGCTGTGCGGTAACCGGGCGGACGGCATTTCTGCAATATTGTTCTACGTTGGCGGATGAGCAGCCATTTCGTTTCTGGGTGGTACAGCCGCGACCGTATTTTGTGGTCATCACCGATATACCGCTGGACTGGCAAGGCGTGCTGGGGTTTAGCAGTCATCGTGTAACGACCGGAAGCGATGCTCAGGCGGTAGCCCAACTGATCGCCAGCGCACCGACGAGCGACAATGCGCCGACTGGCGCGGTGGCGGAGGTCTGTTGTCATCTGGATGACCTGGTTACCCGGCAGGCCTACGCCATCGTCTTACAGCCGCGTTCCACCACCTGGGAGTATCGCGTAATACCGCGCGGTCAGATGCGGTTACAAGAGCCGCAGGTGGTGGATGCTTCGGGTCAGGTCGCATTTTCGTCTACTGCCACGCTGACAGCAGAATCGGGAGCGTTTGGTGGGTGGGTGACCCGCAGCCTGTCAGCGATTGCGTTTCAGCAACTGCCGATGCAGCGCCTGTCGCTGATGGATCGCCCAATTATGGATACACCCGATGGTAGCGCCCGGCAACGCCGCATCTTATCGGCGCTGCCGACCCCGATGGATACTCAGCCGTTTGTACACCGCGCCGACGATAACCAGCCGGTATCTGTGATGTATGTATACGTCTGACTGACGCGACCTGTCGGCGACAAACTACTGTTGAAGGACATCAGCCTGACGTTATCGGCCAGCCTATCAATGAAGTACAGGAATTTCACTCAGTGAACCAAAGGAAAACCACGACATGCTAGCATCCAATATCAAAACTCCGGGTGTGTACATCAATGAGCTGAATGCGTTTCCGAACTCTGTGGTCCCTGTCGCCACAGCGGTTCCGGCCTTCATCGGCTACACACCCAATGCGGAATATCAGGGCAAGTCATACTATAACAAGGCGCAGAAAATCACGTCCTTTGCCGAGTTTCAGGCCATCTACATGAAACCGAATCCTGCACCGCCGGCGGATCCCGCCTCGCAATATAGTCCGGAATACTATCTGGTAGAGCAGAAGAGCCAGCCTGATAAGGGTGACTACCTGCTGCTTAACGGCAGCTACTACGCGATTGTGCCAGACCCGAATACCATCTATTACCTTTATAACAGTATCCGACTGTTCTACCAGAACGGCGGGGGTGATGCGTATATCGTGTCCGTCGGCAACTATGGCGCGGCCAGCGGCAAAGCGGGCGATGTTGGCGCGCCGCTCGTTAATCCGAATGTGACGCTGGCGGATCTGCAACGGGGGCTAGCGTTACTGCAGAACGAGCAGGAACCGACCATGTATATCTGTCCAGAAGCGACGCTACTGTCGGTGGACGACAACGGCACGTTGATGCAGAGCATGTTGCTGCAGGCGGCAGAACTGCAAACCACGGTGTGCCTGTTCGACATCATCGGTGGCAACGCGCCGGACCCTATCATGTACACCAATGATATCGAGACCTTCCGCAATAGTACCGGGTCGAATGGGTTGAATTACGGGATAGCGTATTACCCGTTCGTGGGCACCACGATCATGCAAAATAGCGATATCAACTTCACCAACTTGTTTGGCGGTGATGTCAAACAGCTGGCACCGATTCTGAATCCACCGTCGGCACCGAATGCCGCCGTCGCCAAGATCCTCGGTATGATTGAGAATCCACCCACCACCAACCCGATGACCAACTCGCAACTGAACGCGGCGTTGCTCAACGCCTCGCAGACCTACTCGCAAATCATTAACCATGTGTTGACCAGCGCAAACATACTGCCGCCCAGCGGCGCGGTGGCTGGTGTCTACACCGTTAACGATAACCTGAACGGTGTCTGGCACGCCCCGGCAAACACCAGCATCGTCGGCGCCGCACACTTACCTATCCGTCTGACGGATGCCCAGCAGGCGGATCTCAATGTGGATGCGGTATCGGGCAAATCAGTCAACGCGATCCGTTTTTTCAACGGGCAAGGCATCCTGATTTGGGGCGCCCGCACGCTCGATGGCAACAGTCAGGACTGGCGCTATGTGTCGGTGCGCCGAACCATGACCTTTCTGGAGCAGTCGGTCAAACTCGCGGCGCGCGCCTATGTGTTTGAACCGAATAACGCGAATACCTGGGCTGCGGTTCGCAGTGAGATCATCAGCTTCCTGACGTCTATCTGGAAAGAAGGCGGCTTGCAGGGGGCATCGGCGGCCGATGCATTCCAGGTGCTCTGCGGGTTGGGCTCGACCATGACCGGCGATGACCTGCTCAACGGCTTCCTGAATGTGACGGTCAGGGTGGCGATCGTCCGGCCGGCGGAATTCCTCGTGATCACCTTTGAGCAGGAAATGGCGAAGTCGGGCTAAGCCCGGTGGTGGGGTTCACTCTATTCAACACATTGATTAGCAACTGTTAAGGAGCATGCTCATGGCAGATGACGGCAGCAAAGAAGGCAGCACATGGCCGATGCCCAAGTTTCGGTTTGAGGTCGATCTCGGCTCAGAATTGAAAGGGGTGGCGTTTCAGGAAGTGTCCGGTATGGACAAAGAGGTTCAGGTCATTGAGTACCGGCACAGCAACAGCACCTTGTTCTCGACCATCAAAATGCCGGGGATTGCCAAGTACGGCAACATCACGATGAAGCGTGGTGTTTTTGTCAACGACAACAACTTCTGGCAGTGGATGGACGAAATCAAGATGAACACCGTCAAACGGCGCACGGTGCTGATCAAACTGCTGGATGAGAACGGCGCGGTCACCATGCAATGGCAGTTGAACAATGCCTGGCCGACCAAAATCACCGGCACTGACCTGAAGTCCGATGCCAATGAAGTGGCGGTGGATACCCTGGAAATCGCTCATGAACAATTGCTTGTGACCAATGGCTCTTAACTTGCAAACCAGCTTTTACTTCAGCGTCTCAATTTCCGGCATGGGCAGCAGCGATGCTGCTTTTCAGGAAGTCAGTGGGCTGAGTAAAGAAATGGGGATTGAAGAAGTGGTGTGTGGTGGGGAGAACCGATTTAAGTATCGGCTGCCTGCCCACACGACGTTTCAGAATCTGGTCTTGCGGCGAGGCGTACTCAATGCAGAGTCGGCGTTGATTAGCTGGGTGAAAGATACGCTGGACAACGGCGTGTCCGTACCGATCAAGACCCGCGATATTAAAGTCTGGCTGCTAAATGAAAATGGCGAGGTCAGCATGGACTGGAATTTTATTGCCGCCTACCCGGTGAAGTGGTCCGGCAGCAGTCTGAAGTCGCAGGAAAGTGAAATATTCATTGAAACGCTGGAATTTGCTTATCAGTACTTCGAGATGCCTAATTTTGAAACTTTTTAACCAGGAGATGACTGACCATGCCTGTGGAAATCCGCGAGTTGGTGATTAAAACCGACATCCAGAGCCAGAATACGCCGACGGTTGCCGAACTGGATCCGGTGCAGTTACAGGCGCTGAAGCAGCGCATTGTTCAGGAGTGCCTGCGGCAACTGGAAAAACAGCAACGGCATAATCCGTTGGAGCGATGACGGGCAGTCGTGCCATCAGAATCGATGAAAACATGCGTAATGGAACCGTAACTGAGGCAGGAAGGGGCGATGGGCGGATTAAAGAAAATGCGGATCGTGGCCTACAGTGATGAAAAGTTCACCACCAAGGTTGCTGGCGGAGAGTTCGTGGTGATGTTGAATCCCGAACAAATCCGCATCAATCGCAGCGTCAGTTATGACGAAGAACAAGCGCCGGGCAGCGGCAAACTGTCATCCAAGTATCGCGCCACGCCTGGGGAGCTACTGAGCTTCGAGATGGTGCTCGACTGTACCGGTGTGGTCGACAGCACCCGCACGGATTTAACCAAAGAAATGGCCCAGTTGAAAAAGGTGGTCTATGACTACAACGGCAATATTCACCGCCCCAACTACGTGGTCATCTATTGGGGGCAAGGGTTGTCGTTCAAAGGCGTGCTGCAGGGGTTCGACACTACCTATACCTTTTTCCGACCTGACGGTACGGCGCTGCGCGCTAAGGTGTCGCTACAGTTCACCTCCTATCTTGACCCAGCGACCGCTGCCAGACAGGAAGACAAAAAATCGCCGGACCTGACCCATCTGGTGGATGTGGTTGATGGCGACAGTCTGCCACAAGTCAGCCAGATGATTTATCGCGACCCGGAATGCTATGTCCAACTGGCGGCGTTCAATCAACTCGATAAGATCCGCGCGTTGCCCGCTGGGCTACAGTTGCGCGTTCCTCCGCTCAAACGTGGGGGCGACGCATGAGCGATGGGATAACATCAGGCGGGGTGGCGACGCACGATATTACCGCCAATGGGGTGGCGATCCCGGCGGATTATCAGGTTCGCCGTATTCAGATACAGCAGCGAATCAATCACATCAGCCGCGCCACGCTGGAAATTCTCGATGGCAGCGCCTCACAGGAAAACTTCACGGTGAGCGCCTCGTCAACGTTTGTGCCGGGGGCGGAAATCGTGATCAGCTTGGGGTATGACTGCACCAATAAAAAGGTGTTCTCCGGTATTGTCACCCGGCAATCTTTGCAGGTGAATCCCGGCGTCGGGCCACTGTTGGTGGTGGAATGCCGTGATAGCGCGATCAAGATGAGCGTGGGGCGCAAAAGTGCCGCCTACCAGAATAAAACCGACAGCGATGTGATGAGCACGCTAATTGGTCAGTATGGCTTGAGTAAAAAAGTCACCAGCACCACGGTGACGCGACCAGAGCTGGTGCAATACTACTGTAGCGACTGGGATTTCATACTGAGCCGCGCCGAGGTAAACGGGCTGGTGGTGAGCACCTTAAACGGAACGGTGTCGGTTTTCTCACCCACGGCCAGCACTCAGTCGGTGCTAACGGTGACTTACGGTGCCGGGCTTTACCATTTTAGCGCCGGGCTCAATGCGGTGACCCAACTGGCGCAAGTCAAGGCCAGCGCGTGGGACGACAAAACTCAGAAATGCATTTCCTCGACCGCCGCCAATACCCTTTCCGGGCCGGGCAATCTCAGCAGCAAAACGCTGTCTGGTGTGGTGGGGCTGTCGGATTTTGCCTTGCAGACCACGGCTGCGCTGGATAACGACGCACTGACACAATGGTCCAAGGCGCAAATGCTTAAGAGCGAACTGGCCAAGATCACTGGCGAGGTACGTTTTCAGGGCGACGCTGCCGTGACCGCCGGAAACTACCTGACCATCAGCGGTATGGGAAGCCGGTTTGACGGCGATTACTTCGTTTCCGGCATTGAACACGATTACGCCGACGGGAACTGGTTTACCTGCGCGGAACTGGGGTTATCGCCACTGTGGTTCGTACAGGAACACGATGTGATGGCACCGTCGGCGGCGGGGCTGCTGCCCGGTGTCGAAGGGTTGTTCAACGCTACGGTGAAGAAGGTCGATCAGGATCCTGACAACGCTTATCGCATTCTGGTCGAACTGCCGTTGTTCAATGACGGCGGAAAAGGACTGTGGGCACGGCTGGCGAATTTTTATTCCAGCAGCGGTGTAGGGGCTTTTTTTCTGCCCGAAGTCGGGGATGAGGTCATTGTCGGCTTCCTTAATCAGGATCCGCGGTTTCCTATCGTCCTCGGGAGTCTGTACAGCACCAACCGCAAACCCTACAGCACACTGGTCCCGGATGCGGAAAACAGCAAAAAAGCGATCGTGACGAAAAGTGAGCTGCGCATCGTTTTCGATGATAAGGACAGCATCATGACGATCACCACCAAGGGCAACAATGTGATTGTGCTGAATGATAAAAAACAGCAAATCAGCATCACCGACCAGCATAACAATGCCATCACGATGTCGTCAGCCGGCATCGATATCAAAAGCCCGTCTACCATCAATATCCAGGCCGACCAGAAGGTCAATATCAAAGGCAATCTCGGGGTGACGGTTCAGGCATCGTCGGGGGACGTGAAGGTCTCCGGCCTGAACGTTAACGCCAGCGCCGATGTGTCGTTTAACGCTAAAGGCAGTGCCACCGCCGAAGTACAGGGCGGTGCTGAACTGACCCTCAAGGGTGCCATGGTGATGATCAACTGACAGGTAACGACCAACTGTAAAAGGAGAGGATTCGATGCCGCCAGCAGCAAGACTGACCGATTTCCATCAGTGCCCCATGGTGACGCCGGGATTGCCGCCGATCCCCCATGTGGGCGGGCCGGTTATCGGGCCGGGTTGTCCAACCGTGCTGATAGGCAAGCTGCCCGCCGCCAGAGTGGGCGACATGTTGGTGTGCGTCGGGCCGCCAGACAGCATCATCAAAGGGTCGGCTACTGTGTTGATCGGCGGGATGCCCGCCGCACGAATAGGCGACAGCACCGCGCATGGCGGCAGCCTGGTACTGGGGGATTTTACGGTGATGATCGGGGGATAGGGGATGGATGACAGTAACTTTCTCGGCCGCGGCTGGCAGTTTCCCCCGGTATTTTCCGGGGCCGTCCGGCAGGTAGCGATGAACAGCGCCGAGGCCAACATCAGCCAGTCTATTGACCTGATTTTGCAGACGCAACGCGGGGAGCGCAGCCTGTTGCCCTATTTTGGCAGCGAACTACGCAGCTTCCTGTTCCGCCATTCCGATGCGACGCTACAAAATGAGATTGCGCAGTCGGTGCGGACCACACTGTTGAATGATGAGCCGCGCATCAGCGTCGTGTCTGTGGAGGTTAGGTTCCTGTCCGAGCCAGCCGCCATGGTGGCGATTCATATCGATTACCTCATCAGACAGACCAATACGCGGCACAACCATGTTTTCCCATTTTCTCTGCTTGAAGGGACCAATCTGACCGTGGAGCAGCAGGGTGCGCACCAACGTTGACAGCGATACGTTGCTTGGCGAGATCAATCGCCGCCTGAATCCAGACAGCATCGCGATAGACGATCGTGACATGCGCGATCGTCTGGCGTTTGCCGCCGCTATCGCGGATCTGGTGGTGTTTTATGACGTCCGTAATCAGGCGGCGGGAAACTGGCGTGCGCTGATGCTGAAAGACCCAGCCATCCTGCTGGCGGTGATCAGCAAAACGCCGTATCAGCCGCTGCATTTTCGCTTCAGTCAGTTACAGCGCACCTTGTCGCAGTACCGAAACCACCAGACTGGGGTAGAAGAAACGCCTGACAACTACGTCGAGGCCATTCATCAGTTGTTGCTGCTATTGGACACGATGTTTAACCACATCAATACCTGGGGCCTGTATTTATCGCAGAGCACGACAGTTTACCCATTGCGTCAGTTTGTGCTGGAGGCTATCCCGCAATCATTGTCTGACTGCCTGTGGCAGCGTATCAGCGCGCAGCGCTATCTGATGGAGGCGATACCGGGCTGGACACTGACGATGCCGGATGTCAGTCAATTCGGTGAGTTATGGCGCAATCGCGGCCCACAAATCGCGCGCCCACCGTCAATACCGGTGGCGCTGTCGTTGCTTGAAACGCTCTACCATCAGGTGTTTTCGTTCTTTATGCAGGTGATCACCAGCGCCAAAGACGCATTTTATGCCCAGTGCGACCAACAGAACGACTTTCCTGATACCGCATTGGTTATCGCCTTCAACCGGCTTTTGCAGTTCTCTCAGGCTGGGCTGAATAGTTTCAGTCGTCGCCATCTCGATTTTTATTACCGGAGGCTGTTGCAGCAGCAGCCACGCCCGGCTGAGTCGGATCAGACCTTCCTCTGCCTGACGCTCGTCGCCGGGCAGGTGCCGGTGACGCTGGCGGCCGGAACGGCGTTTCTCGCCGGCGTTGACGCCGAACAACGCCCGATAACCTTTGTCAGTACGCAAGACACCGAGATTAACGGCATACGGCTAGGGGCGGTTATCAACACTCACTATATGCAGGACGAGAGCGGCGACAAACAGCTTTACGTCGATACGCTCCCCGACAGCACGCAGATCCGGCGTGATACGCAGCAACACATCCTGACCAGCAACTGGTTTGGGGGATGTGGCGTTCAGGCACAGGCACAGGTGCAGGGGCTGGCGTTCGCCAGCCCGATGTTTTGTCTCAGTGCTGGCGAACGCGTGCTGACGCTCACGCTCACGCTGGACCAGCCCGTCGATGTGACCACGTACCAACAGGCTGCCGTTGCGCTCAGCAGCGCGAAGCAATGGCTGGATGTCACCCGCTATTGTCGCTGGCAGCAGGGTGAAACGCCCGCACAGATAAACGTGGTCGTGACGCTGGACGCATCATTCCCGGCGGTAGCGGCGTTTGCCGTGGCACCATCCTCGGGCTTTGATACCGAGTGGCCGTATTGCCGGTTATGGCTGCCACCGACGGTTGACTTGCAACAGACACCGCGTTTGTTGGCTTTGCAGATTGCAATAGACGTGAAGCAAAGCCCGGCGGTGACCTTGATCTATGGTGGTGCACTGCTGCCAGCCGCTAAACCGATGACCGTCTTCGGGCCGACGCCCACGATCGGCGACTGTTGCGGCCTGAGCGCACCTGAGGCATTCAACCAACCATTGACGCAACTGAGCCTACAGTTTTTCTGGGACCACCCACCGACTGATTTAAGCCAGTACTATGCCGCGTATAACCTATGGCTTGCTAAACACGGCGGCAGCGATACCACATTCAGCAATACCGCGTTTCGGGTCGACTGGCAGGCTGACACGCTGACGGGATGGCAAGCACAGTCGGCCATCCTGACGATTGCACCGCCCACCGATGACGTTCCGTTATCGCCAGCACCCCAACATCGTTCCTGGTTAAAGCAGATTTTGCAGCAGTTGTGGCAGCGGTTGTGGCATCCGACCCGGCATGTTTCGAACGACGAGATTCAGGCGACCGGTGGCCTGCTGGCCCAAACGCAGACTGGCAAGACAAACGTCAACGCACCCACCAGCACCTTCAGTTTCCGCTTTCCGTCGGGGATGGTGTGGCGTTCACTGGCGGATGACTCAACGGCAGCGATAGCGCCGCCTCACCTGCGCATGATGCTTAGCGCGCCGTCGCCCGCATTCGGGTTTGATATGTACCCGCAACTGGTGGCCGACATCAGCCTGGAGAACGCCAAAGCGCTGATGTCGTTTTTGGGTAAAGGTGATACCACAGCCATGCCGAATCCGCCGTGGGTGCCGAAGGTGACCCAGGTCCTCGCCAGCTATCGGGCCAGCCAGACGCTGGACTTCACTCAGCCGCAGGCGCTGACGCAGGCATTTGCGCTGGTGCATCTCGGGACACTGGCGAGTTATTGTTATTTCAGACAGCCAGCAGGTACAGCGACGCCGCAGGTTAATCTCGCCAGTGTGGCTTTGCAGCCGGGCACAGCGACGCCAGCGCCGGGGCTGGCGCTGTATCAGGGGGTGTGTCAGGCGGCTTGCGCGGTATTTATGCCGTTGACGGCGGTGAACCCACCCTGTCGGCTTAGCCTGTTTATCGAACTGGCGCAAGAGGTTGAAACGGTATCGTTGCCCGTATTGATACAGATGTATTACTGGAGCCAGACAGGCTGGAAGCCGCTCAGCGTACTGAGCGATCAGACCGGTGGCTTGAGCGCGTCGGGAGTGATAGTACTGGACCTGCCGCAGGACATGGCGCTGGATACACCGGTACTGGACACCGAGACCGTCACCCCCGGTGTCACGTCACAGCGCGGTTGGCTGCTGATGACTCAGGCTGCGTCGCGCCCGGTACGGGTGGTCTATTGCAATACGCAGGGGGTGCGGGTTCTGCGGCAAACGCTGGCGATGTTGCCCACCGGCGTACAACCGCGGTTGGCGGCGGGCAGTATCACCGCGCTGGCGACACCCAACCCGGCAATTGCCAGTATCGTGCAGCCGTTTGACTCGACGGGAGGACGCCCGGCGGAAGATGACATTCTGTTTCGCCAGCGCGTCAGCCAGCGCCTGAAAACCAAAGACCGAATGCATACCTGTTGGGACGTCGCCCTGCTGGCCCGACAGGCCTATCCCAGCCTGTTTTTTGTGAAGAACCTCAGTGCGACGCGGCCAGGTGAGGTCCGCTTGGGGGTGGTACAGGCGTATAGCGACGCCAGTACGGCGGGTGCTTTTCGGCCAGCGGTGCCGCGCGAGGGGCTGAATCAGATACTGACGTATCTGTCGGCCCGGCAGTCGGCGGTGGCGCAGGTGTCCGTATGTAATTTACGCCCGGAGCCGGTACAGGTCGTCGCCACGCTGGTGATTGGTACGATGGCTAATGCCAACGATTTGGCACAAGCGTTGACGCAGAGTATCAACCTGTTCCTGTCGCCCTGGATCCGGGCCGACCAGTCGCAATATCCAATCGCCACCGGCGTCAGCAGTGCCGCGATAGCGAGTGTCCTGACTGGCTTTGACGAGGTGGCGGCAATACAGCAGCTGCAATTGCGTAAACTGACGCCCGATCACCCTGAAAACGCAGCTCAGGCGGTGCCGCCGGCCGGGGGAACAACATCGGATGAGCTGTTACAGCCAACGGACGAGGATCAGGTACTGGTGTCCGCGTTGCATCACCAACTGACCTTTATTCGCGCCGGCAATACCGCGCTGTCGGCGTCATCAGCGACCGATGCCACCGCGATGCCGATGCCGCAAAACACGCTGGTGGAGGTGTCAACATGAGCGATATGGCTGCGCCGTTGCCGCTGGATCAACAGGTAGGGGAAAACAGCATCAATGCCGGGCCACTACCGGCGGAGCAGAACTTCACCTTCCTTAAGCAGGAAGGGATCAAACAGATTAAGGCCATCGCCGGTCATGGCTGGAGCAACTACAACGACAGCGATCCGGGCGTTACGATTCTGGAACAACTCTGCTATGCCCTGACGGAACTGGGTTACGTCAACAGCTTCCCGGTTGAGGATGTGCTGACGCAGGCAGACCATCAGATTGATTACGCCTGTCAGTTCTACCCTGTGGAACAGATTCTGACCACTGGACCGATTACCGTAGAGGACTACCGGCGTTTGGTCATTGACCGCATTCCTGAAGTCGACAATCTCTATCTCTGTGCCGTGATACAACAGCAGCAGCCTACCGGGCTGTATCAGGTGGCGATTGTCACCAATCGCGATCCGGGTGGCGGTGATCCGACGGCCCACCAACTGACGACGCGGGTGCATGACTTGTTGAACAGTCAGCGCAATATCGGAGAGTATTTTTTACCGCCGACGCTGCTCAAGGAACAAACGGTGGTGATTAGCGGGCGGTTATTGCTATCTCCGAATGCGGATCTGCAGCAGATTTATGCCGATATCGATCGAGCGCTGTCCGATTACGTCAGTCCGCTGGCGCAGCAGTTGGGCTATGACCAGTTGCGTGAGCAGGGCATCGAGCCCGACGTTATCTTCAACGGCCCAACGATGGAAAAAGGCTGGATCGCCGGTGACGGCGCGTCGGCGGGCAAACGAAATATCATCCGACTGATCGACATCGTGGTATTAATTGGCCGCATTCCGGGGGTGCTGGCGATCGAACAGGGACAATTCAGCCACCAACCGGGGATAACCAGCCTGACGATTGCCGATGATTGCATCGCCCGGCTGTGTTTCGAGCCGCAGCAAGCCAATCCGCAAGGAAACGCGGCTGCACCATCGGATGGCATCACAGCGCTCAATGCACTGGCGCGGCTTCACGCGCGGCATCAGACCAGCAGCGTGGACGCGAGTGTTGATTTGGCACCACCGCTGCCATCCGGACGCTATCGTGATATCGAGCGCTACTATTCTATTCAGAACACCTTTCCGGACATTTATGCCGTTGGGCCGAATTCGTTGCAGGCGGACACGCCGGACTATCGGGTCGCGCAGGCGCGACAGTTGAAGGGCTACCTGCTGATGTTCGATCAGGTGATCGCCAACCAGTTCTCACAACTGGCAAACCTCGGCAACTTGTTCTCATTCAGTTTTACCCGCACTCCAACCCTGAGGCTGAGTAACGCCGGGACGCTATCGGAAAAACCAGATCCGCTGGCAGGGTTGCCCGCCGAACCGGCCGTCCGTACCTTTTTCTGTCAGCCGCTGTATGACGTGCCGGACGTACAGGCGCTGTTGCAGGGCGAAGCGCGCTATCAGTATTTCTATCCGGGGGATCCCGATGACCCGCGCCTGCGGGCAGAGTTGGTCTGGCAACGTTTTCAGCGCGACCCGTTCAATGTTTACCACTATGGGTTGGTGCAGGCGATGGAGAACACGGATGAGGCGGAACAACGGCGGGATGAGATGCTCAGCCACCTGCTGGCCCGACACGGCGAACCTGCTGATGCTTACAACGACATCATTGATGCGCTGCAATGGTTCGGTGGCAAGCTGAAAAGCCGTATTTTTGTCAAAAGCGTCTGGTTGCAGAACCTGCAAGCGCTCTCCTACCGTCGGGCTCAGGCGTGCGACTTCACCCGCGCCCAGCCGCTGCCCGCACCAGGGCGCTATCGGTTGAGCGATGAAGACTATCACTCATGGCTGAATCAGTGCCCTGCCGAACTGAGTGAACTGTTGACCTCGGTATACCAGCACAGTTTTGACCATCGCGACGCGCTGCTCCGCTATCTGGATTCGATACCCGTCTCGCCAGCGACTGCCGATTTGGCGTCAACCACAAGCTGGCGTCAGCGCCTGCTTGACGGTGTGCTGCGGCAGGACGGCAATCAACACGTTATTGCGGCTTCCTGGAATGACGAACGGTTATTACGCCATGACGGGCAGTGGGATTTGTCGGCATTGGAGCGGCAGGCCAGATTACCGTCGCAGACGTACACTGACGTCAGCACTTTTGAGCTGAAATGCGCTCTGTTACTGGGTTTTCCCCGTCATTTGCGGTTGCTGGCCGCTACGCTGGCGCAACTGTTGCAAGACCCGTTGTTTCTTGCCTGGCTGCCGACACCGGCCCCGGGAGTCTACATGCTATCGACGGACGATGATCACATCATCGGCGATATTTCGGTGCAAAAAAGCCCGTCCTGTCTGGATATTCTGATTGGCGCGCAGCCGGTACTGCACTTACCGATTGAGGCTGGGGGGATGGGGGCCGAATGGGTACAACAGTATGTGGATCAGCTTGCCTGGCTGAGCCAGTCACGTCAGGGTGTACTGTTGGTGGAGCATACCTTGCTACAGTTGGCGGTGGGAGTACCGGAAGGAACCGACGATGCGGTGCCAACGCCGCCGGGCGGCTGGCCCGGCGCGACGTTGGTGCTGCCGGACTACGTAGCGCTGACCGGCCAGCCCGCGTTTCTGAACGGATTGGCGCTGATGCAACAGTTGCACTGGCCAGCGCATATCAGCCTGCGTGTCGCGCACGGAAACTGTACACAAATGGCGGCGCTGATCGACGCTTACCGTACCTGGTTCAATCAACAGCTTCAGTCCAGCCAGATTCAGGTGCCGAATGCTGATCCAGCAGCAGAGCCATCGGCGCGTTCGGCATTGATGGCCGCGTTGCAGGCTTTGTGTCAGGAGGGCGTATGACGGTTTCTGACCATGTGATCGCGCGCTGTGAGTGGCAAACCCGCTTTGATCAGGAAGCGCACGCTGTGGCACTGCAAAATGCGTTGAGTCAATGGAGCCATCAGGTCATGCCGGGCATTCTGTGCCGGTTTTTCGATGCACATTGTCCGACGACGGACAACTGGCGCATTGAGCGTCTGGAGGTCGATCTAGGGAGTGTACCGCTGCTTTCGCTGGACGACACCCTGACGCAGCGGTTGGTGGCCGCGTTGGAAGAGGCGCTGGGGAGGGCATTTTTGCAACAGCAGGTACGCTGTCTGCCCGTGCGCATCTCCGATGCGCCGGCAAAAGATGCTGATACGACAGCGCGGGAAACACTGCGCTGGTTCTTGCGCCACGGGACATTGCCCTGGTGGAGCCGCGAACGTACATCGCTGTTGTCGCTGGTGGATCGGTTGCTGAACCAACAGCCGCAACATTTGGCGTCACTGGTGCGGCATGTCGGTCAGGAGACCGCGGCGCGGCAGCGTATCGCGTGGCAGTGGGGCGATAACCGTTTGTGCCGCACCGTCACGCTGCTGGAGCCCTGGCATGCACGCTTTATCTGCCGTTACGCCGATCAGGTGCGCGACAGCCAGCGGCGGTATGCCCTTGTGCGCCAGCAGGACAGCCGGTTTGGTACCCACCTCTGGTACTGGATCCTGACGCACCTGCTGGTAGATCGCGGCACGCTATTCAATACGCAGCAGTTTGTGTACTCAACGCTGTGGCAGATGGCGCAACATTATCAGTTGGATTTTCAGACGCTGGTTGCCGAGTTGAGTCGGGCTGTCAGTCGGCTACAGCGCGACGGCGCGGTCGCGCCGTCTTTCCTACAGGTGCTGGTGCGGTTACAGCAAGACGGAGCAGGCCTTTCCGTGCCGGAAACACCGGACGACAGTGGGTTATGGGGGACATTGCAGCGTCTGCTGCATCGCCGCGAAGCGATCGTCCAGCAAGGGCGTGAATCCGTGCATATTTCGGAGTTGCTGATGCGGCTGGCCTGGCAGGATCAGACGCGCGCTGCGGCATTGCTGCGCCAGGAAGGACGCAGCGCTGACGTCCGCGAACACTTGCTGCGGCACCTGAATCAGGTGCAACTGGCGCAGGTGGTGGCGGTGTTGGCACCACAGGATCACCGCTTTATCATGCTGCATGTCACTCGCACGCAACTGTCACTCCGCCAGCAACGTCGTCCTTCCTGGCTTATCTGGGAGGTGTTGCTGGCCTGGCTGCTGGTGAATCCGGGCAGCCATTTCAGTCGGCGCCAGTTTGTGCAGCAGACGCTGCTCACCCTAAGCCAGCGCACACGTATCGACTATGTGCTGTTGCTGACGATGCTAACGCAGGCGTCGGTACAGCAACTGCAAGCAGGGCATTTTGAGCTGCTGACTATTCTGCATGAACTGCAAAAGCAACATCTGAAAGCACATCAGCGTGACGATAGCCTCTGGCTACCGCTGGCTATTTACCTGCGGGAGGGCACTCCGGTGCGCTCAACTCACCATCAGGGGGGGATGTTTCACGTCGTGTCCGGGCGTGCCGGACTGCGTGCAGTGTTGTTAATGCCGTCCGCGTCAGACCGTCTGCGCAGCGAGTTGCGGCAGTTACGACAGACTCATGGCGATACTCATCAACTGAGTCAGCGGTTGGTTGCCGCGCTGGCTGGAAATGGCGGTGTGACCTTGTCCGATCTGCAGCGGTTGATGACGGCGTTGTCCGCGACGCTGTGCGCCCCGGCGATGGCGTTGCTGACGTCACTTCAGGTCTGGCAGCGACAGGAGCGGTGGCTGGCTGGTGTGACGCGGCAACTGGCGGAAGCAATGGTCGAGGCGATGCTGTGCGATCTTGATGGACCGCAGAACGCCAGACGATGGCTGCATCGCCTGCTGTCGATTTTGTCCCGACGCACCGCAGTGCCAGCGGTGAGAATCGTCGCCGAGTGGCGTGACAATGCTCATACCGACAAGACATTCGGCCAGTTGGACGCTGATCTGGCACCACTGTTGCTGCACTACTCTGTCAGCCGACGCCGGGCATCGGCACTACCGGGATTGCCGCGCGTGTCGGCGTCGGAGCAGAGGAAAACGAATTCGCTGCCAACTGGTGATGACACATCGACGGGCTCGGTCGTCATTCCGGTGATTCGACCGGATAGCCTGCTGAATCATCCGCAAGCCGGGCGGCTGCTTGAGGCACTGAGCCGGACGCCGCAAGGCCAACAGTGGCTGGCTGAGACATTACCGGCCGTCTGGCGTACCAGGGAGCAGCGGGAGCAACTGTGGCGTGAGTTACTCAGCGTAACCCGTCAGGCGTTGTCCCGGTCGGTGGGGGCTGAACCGGTTGTTGATACTTTTTTGCTGTTTCGTCTTCGTCAGCTGTTCTGGCTGCAATTGAGCCAGACATGGCGGGCATACTGGCTGGCGCACCGCACGCTGGTAGGCAGCCTCACGGATGTCACCGACTTTATAGCGCGGCTGCTGCTGCGCTGGTGTCGGCAACAGCCTGTTTATCCGCAGCAGATGACTACCGTATTGCAACAGCGACTGACGGCACCGGCGGGTGCGCAGGCCGTTGCGTTGTGGCGTAGTTGGCTGCGAGTGGCGGGGGTGCAGACGGCAGGGAATGACACTCCGAATGATAACCAGTTAGTGACACTGTCACAAGTTATCGCCTCTGATGCGACCGCCTTGTCTGAGGAACCGACCACGGCCGCATCGCAAGAGAGTGGGCAATCGGATGCGTCGACGTCTGACTCGTCTTGCTGGCCGTGGCCTGGGACGGACAAGGCGCTGGCGACCTGGCTGACGCATGGAACGTTGCCGGCGTCGGCAAGTGAGGTCGACAGTATCCCATGCAACGAGCAGACCTGGCTGATGATGCTGTTGCTACACGCTCCCCGTCATTTCGCGCAATGCGTCCGGCCGCTGTATGCGCGACCTGCGGTAAAAGCCCGGTTGTTAAATCATCTGCCAGTGAGTGCGGTAGTGGATGCGCTCGCCCAATCTGGCCTCTCTGTCACCGTATCAATACAGACCGTACAGGCATTGCGTGCATTGCTGGCTCGGCTGGCGTTGCCGTCGGTGAATCAGGCGGTGCGCCAACAGAGTTTGCTGTCGTGCCTGCTGGATGCCTGGTTACTACCTGGCTACGGGCAAATGGATACCGACGCCCTGGTCAGGCAACTGTTTTGGCGGTTGTTGCGAGATGGCGGGTGTAGCCGTATCCAGTTGCAGCGGGCATTAGGTGCGCCTGGGCTGTCTGTCGGACACGGCCTGCGCCATGCACTCGACGCACTTATCGGCATTTTGGCGCGGGGCGATGCGTCGGAGCGCGCGCTGTCCCGGTTACGACCGGTCGAACCAGTACGTCATGACGTTGCCCCGCAGGCGATGCCGCTGATCGTCGGCAATGCCGGCGTGGTGCTGTTGCAGAGTTATATCAGGCCGCTGTTCGAGCGATTGCGGTTGGTGAGCGACAACGCGTTTGTCAGTGCCGGGGCGCAGCGTGCCGCCGTGCATTACCTGCAATACCTGATCACCGGTCAGAGCCATAGCGAAGAGCATGAGTTGGTGCTGAACAAACTGCTGTGTGGCTTGCCGTTGTCGCATCCACTAGACGCGGGTATTGAGATCAGTAGTGATGAGATTGCCACCATTCACAGCCTGATCGAGGCCATTGCGCAGTATTGGTCGGCGATTGGCAAAACGTCGGTGGAGGGGTTCCGCGGTAACTGGCTGGTTCGAGACGGTGCCTTGACGGAAAAAAGCGAGTACTGGGAGTTGGTGGTGACGCGCCGATCGTACGACATCCTGATCGGCCGCTCTGCGCTGTCATACACCATCATCCGGTTACCGTGGATGAGTAAACCAATTTATGTCACCTGGCCAGTCTGACCGCCGGGTTGCTTTGGTATGCCGTGAATCGTTAATCAACGAATGAAGGGGAAGGTGAGACTATGAATTCGTACAGAGAAAACTTGCAGGACACAGTGGGCAACGCCCTCTTGGCCCTGTATACGCAACAGCAACAACTGCAATCGCAGTTGTACAGTGCGCAGTATAGCCTGTACTACGCGCAGGGCGCTCAACTGAACGCCATCGAGCACCTGACGGCCACTGGCGCGCAGCTTCTCGCCAGTCGGATTATCAGTGAGCAAGGGGTCAAAAACGATAATCTGCTGACGAATCTGTTGTCATCGGCCACGCAGATCCAGACTGCGACAGCGACCACCGTGACCAATAGCGCTACGGCCGCCGCTAACATCCAAACGGCCACCAAAGCGATATCAAAATTGTCGGCGGAGTTGGGTAGTGCGCTGAATATCGCTGCGGCGGCGTGCTATGGCACAGATATTTACAAGAAGACGCTGGAAGCCAACAGCTTCATTCGCAGTACCGCGAATTATGCGGAGTATGTTTCGAAACAGGCGATGGATGCGGCGGCGGCCAGCTCGGAGATTATCGCCACCGATCTATTGAACCAGGCGACCCATTCCCAGACGGCCCTAAAAATGGTGCTGACGGCCACCAATACCCAGTTTGATGCCTTGTCGGCGCAGGCGGTGACCGACCAGAAAGCGGTGTCCAACGCCAGCAAGGCCGAGAAACAGGCGGAAGGCGTGCTGGAAGACGCCGAACGGGATATGTACGCCATCAGAAAAACCGTGGCCGATAGCAATCTGGCGCTCAATTTTGGCCTGACCGCAGCGGCCACGGATAAGGCAGATGGCATCACGGTCAGTTTCACTCCGTATGAACAACCGTTCCCTACCTATCCGGCCGACTCCGGCGTACATCCGGGCAACGATGGTGCGATCCCAGATGCCGCCCCCGTCTGCCATGTGTTTGTCGTCAGAGCGGATAAATCCGCCGGCGTAAAGTTGGAACAAGTCGAGGCAGTGTTTAACGCCTATGCTACTTCGCGTTTTGTTCAGGTGGACAAGGCTCCGTACCAGACCACTATTCTGTTCTCAGGTAATGGGAAGTCCATCACTGATATCGATGGTGACCCGCTTGCCACGGGTGTGGACTATGTGGTTTACCTGTACATGGTACTAAGCTTGCCTTACCAGAAATACATCAATTCTTTCAGCAACATCCTTTCCAGCGCCTCTCAGCGCGTGAACGTGAAGACACCGTTGGCGGTAGCGAAAAACGTCGGCTTTAGCGCGGATAAAAAATCGGTCCTGTTTACTATCCAGTCCGACAATATTGGTGCGCAGGTGTTTCGCGTCATGCTACTCCCAGCCTGGCAGCCGTTGACCGGTGGCTTGCTGACTGATGACTCGTTTAAAGAAAAAAGTGCTGGCGGCAACTTCATTAATTTCTATTTCAACAAGACCATCGCGGCACAGGTCTCCAGTGCCAATTATCAACTGGCCTACTGTAAAGCGACCTACATCGACAACGGCGCGGTGATGCGTACCATGGAAGCGGCCATTGTGGATGATATGACCGACAACTTCGGCTCGTCATTGATCGCCGGTATGTATTATCTGCCGGTGGTGCTCACCGTTCCTTCTGACAGCGTCGATCAGAATGCCTACGCCAGTGTGATGTCGTCGCTGTGGGCCACGACGCCTGCAGTGTTGGTGGCGCTGGCTGGCAGTGAAAACGAGACTTCCGCCAGCACGACCTCGGTTACAACCACGACCGTCTCCAGCGACAGTACCCCCTCAGCGGCACCTGCCAGTGGCGACGAAAACAACGAACAGCAGACTGATAGCTAATCTGTAAGGAGCGCATACCGTGAAAAAGATGAAAATTGGCATCGCTGAAAAGAAAAATGCAGAGATTGACGCACTGGTGAATCAGGTCAATAGCGCGCAGTACCGGGTCAACGAACTGACGGCCGTGGTAGCGGCATTGACGGCAAAGCAGAGCTATTTTACCTCATTGCTCGGCGACGCCGACGCGAAAAAAGATACAGCTCTTACGAATCTCAATCAGGTTAAGTCGCTGGTGGCCAATGTGGAAGAGCTGCGGCGCTATTCGCAGCAGGTGCAGCAGCAGACCGAAAAGAGCCGCAGTAAGGTGAAAGACACCACCGATGATATCGCGGTGTTGATTGAGCAGCTTATTTTTTCGGTAGATGTGATCGAGAAATTGTCCGGGTTCGTTAACCGCCAAAAAGCGGCGAATAACGTCATCCCAAATGATTTGGTCACAGTGCTGAATCAGGCTACGACCGATGCCAACAGCGCGGTGGCACTGACGCTGACCGCGCTACAAAGCAGCTACGCCACCGCCGCATCGGTGGATGAAGCGGGCAGCGTCGCAGCGCTCGAATGCCAGCAGGCGGCGCAATTGCGGCAGTTGCTGGTGGGTGACGAAGGCGATTCGCCACAAGCGGGCGAGCTGTACGGACGCGTGATCGATGCGATCGGCAATGTCGAGGGGGCGTTGCAGGCGTTAACCCTGGCGCAGCAAGACAACCAGAAGCTACAGGCGGCACAGTACGCCCAAACAGCCGCGTATCAAACTCAGTTCAATTTGATGAGTGCGCCGACTGAAACAGCAACGGCGGACAGCAGCAATGCGCAGCGTCAGCAGCAACTGCAGGTGATACAGGCGCACCAGGCGATGGAGCAGGCCTGTCAGGCTTATCAGCAGTCCAATGACACGCTGGTGGATATCACGGTTCAGGTGGATATCTATATCGTCCAACTGAATCAGATTATCCAAAGTCAGCAGGACAATGCCTTGTTCACCCTAGTCCAGAAAAGCTATCAACAGGCAGTGAAAAGCTATCAGTCAGCGTTGGCGGCCGGGAACATGGCGAGCATGCAGTTGGATACGGCGCAGGCCGCTTTGGCGAGCGCCACCGTGCTGTTGAATTCGCTGACGGCCGGTTTGGGGGCAGCCAGAGCCGCGGCCTACGCGGCATAACCCGCAGGGAGACGTAACATTGACGTTGGTTCATGCCGGGCCGTTCTCCTACGATCGCGCCCTGGTCATGAACCCGATAGGTTTGCTGTCACCGGATGTTAATAAGGAGCCAGGTCATGATTTCACCCGAACACAATATTGCTGCGCTTTACCGGGAGATGCACTGGCTGTCGCAAGTGGTTAGTCAGGTGATTGGCTGCTATCTCAAGCATGAAGGGCATGAAAATCACTGGCTGGAAATTACCCCACCACGGTTGGAACACCACGGCAGTGTGTATGCCGATCTGGTCCTGAATTGGGAACTGAATACGTTTGAGCGTCTGGCGCTGGCGCTGGCTATGGCTCCCGCTTTGAGTCCCAACGTACTGGATAAATTATTCGGGCTGAACCTGAGTACTGAGCGGGGGTTTAGCGAATTCGGCGGGGTGAGCGATAAAGCGTTCAGCGGGTTCATTCCCACCGGACAAACACTTAATTTCCTGATTGCCGGCAATGATCCGACCTGGCGGCTGGAAGTGATGCATATTCTATCGCCCCGGCACCGGTTTATGGCGGAACAAGTGACCAAGTTGTTGCCAGCCGACCCTGCATTGCCTGCCTGGGCCGGTGTCTATCGGCTCAGCGACCGCTGGCTGACCTATTTGATTACCGGCGAGCATCCGCGTCCCGAACTGAGCATGAGCTTTCCAGCCCATCCGCTGGAGACGCCGCTATGCTGGGACGATCTGGTTTTGGATTATCGGGTGATGAACCGGGTGAATGAGATCCGCGCCTGGCTGTCTTACGGCGATACCCTGATGCAGGAGTGGCGGCTCGATCAGAAAGTCAAACCCGGTTATCGCGCGCTGTTTTTCGGCCCACCGGGGACGGGAAAAACTCTCACTGCCGCGTTGCTGGCCAAAACCACAGACCGGGATGTGTATCGCGTGGACGTGTCGATGGTGGTTTCTAAATACATCGGCGAAACCGAGAAAAACCTGTCGCGGGTATTTGACGCTGCCAGTTACAAAGACTGGATCCTGTTTTTTGACGAAGCGGACGCCTTGTTCGGCAAGCGTACGCTCACCCAGTCCTCCAACGATCGCCATGCCAACCAGCTCACCGGTTATTTGTTGCAGCGCATTGAGGATTTTCCCGGCACCGTGATTCTAGCCACCAACCTGAAGGCCAATATGGATGAGGCCTTCACCCGCCGCTTCCAGAGCATGGTGGAGTTTGCTCTTCCCGGCCCGCAAGAGCGGCTGCTGCTGTGGCAGAACGCCTTTCGGGGGGTGTGCGAACTGGGCGATGATATCGACTTATCGCGCATCGCCGAAGATTTCGAGCTGTCCGGCGGGCAAATTATCAACGTCTTGCGACAGTGCGCGCTGCAAGCCATCCGTCGCAACGAACGCGTCGTACATCGTGACGATCTGCTGAACGGTATCCGTCAGGAATTCCAGAAAGACAACAAAACCATTCGCTTAACCCATTCACCGCGGGGGGCATCATGAAGCATGCCAGTCTGCAGCATCACACCGCAACGCCCCAGCGCCAGGCGCAACGCCAGCCACGTCAGCCGTTGCAGGATAATCGGGCATCGCCGTCGGCTACCTTGCAACTCAAAGGCGATCGCTATTACTGGGTCAAACTTGCAGGCGGGAACTGGACTTACGTTGGCTCGTTCAAGAGCCATGCCGCGGCTAACCAGTGGTGGGCGGCCAATAAAAGCGCGTATCCCGGCGGGGTGTTCAGCCAGGGAAATTCGTCATCCAAATTCAAATGACCAGAGTGTAACGACATGGCTGACTTTAATTCCGCATCGCGGCAGCAACGCCACCACACCCAGTCCGTCACGCAGCGTAAGCCGCATCGGGGAGGCGCGGCGCTGCCGGATAATCGTCAGTCGGCGCCGTCAGCGGGACAAACCGGTCTGCCGTCATCGTTGAAGTCAGGAATGGAGCAGCTATCCGGGCAATCGCTGGATCACGTCCGGGTGCACTATAACTCGGATAAACCGGCGCACTACGGCGCGTATGCCTATGCGCAGGGCGCCGATATTCATCTCGCGCCAGGGCAATCGCACCATCTGCCGCATGAACTGGGTCATGTGGTGCAACAGGCGCAGGGGCGGGTGCGCGCTACGACGCAACTGCATGGCGCAGGCATCAATGATGATCCGGCGCTGGAAGCCGAGGCGACCCGCATGGGGCAACAGGCGCAGCAGATGGCGATAGCATCGCCGTTGACCGGCGATCGCGGTCTTGCCGCGTCGTCTGCCGGGCCGGTGCAGCGTTATGCCTGGTCGGGCTCCCATCAGGCGATGCAGCGCAGCGTCGTGTCTGATTTCACTTTTTCTCTGCTGAAAACTCATCTGCTGCCGTTGGGTCTGAACAACATATTGCTGTTTGCCGACGGTCAGGCGCTGAAGATGCTGTCGCATTACGAGTCCTTTGGAAAAATCATCGACAAAGTGACCGTATTCAGCAATGCGCTCAGTACCGCCATCGGCATCTGGGAAGCGCTGCCGGCGCCGGTGAGAACCGGTATCTTGTTTCTGGCCGGCAAGGTGGCGAGCTACCTGCCGAGTCAACGGGCGGTCAGCTTTAGCCACAGCTTACTGGTGGCTGCCGACGAAGGGGCGTCTACCCATGTGCTATTGCAGGTGGTGGATATCCTCAAGATCGCCATTAACGCGGCCAGCCATCCGATCAGCAGCGCGGTCAAATTCGGTCAGTACCTCTACGCCAACTGGTGGCAGGGGCCGGGCGCTGGACGCGCACCGACATCAACAACAGGCAAGCAAGGAAAAACAACATCGCCGGATGAACAGAAAAAAGCGATCGCCAGCCTGGATTTGCACATCATCTGGCTGAAGGTCGGCTCCGTAAAACTGAAAAATACCCAGCAGGAGAGCGACGGAAAAACGACGCAGGGCGGGCTGCACGCCGGGTTTTCACTCGGCTATCGGCTGTTTGATCATGAAGGATCGCTGGGGCAGAACGGCAAGCTGACGCTGATCCTGCCTTGGGAGGGCGGGGCGATTCTGGAATCGCAGGAAAGCATCAACCTGAGCAAGGAAATCGTGTTCGGCAGCGATTTGTTTGTAGTGCGCCAGTTGGATATGACGTCGCTGTCGGTCAGCAATGAAGGGCTGCAACAGCTGGGCTTTTTCCTGAAGGAGTTTTCCATCGGCAATCGCACGGTGCTGGCGCAGGACATACGGGCCAGGTACCAGAAAAATACCGGGATGACCTTTTCCGCCTACGCCGGCATTGGTCTGTATGGCTGGAATGCGGGCGCGCATTTGATGTTGGAGCTTGATGAAACTGGGCATTTTAAGTCGGGCAGTCTGGATGACTTTCATGAAAGCAAAGGCGTCGTCACTATCAAGCAGGCGGCCATCAGTAAAACGAACGGGCTAAGCCTCACCGACGCCGAACTGAATCTACAACCGCTGACCGGACTGGATATCCGCGGGATGATCGCAAGCTTAGCGGTGAATAATAAAGCGGTAACCGGTGAAGGTTTGATCGTCGGGCAGCGGATCCCGTTGCTTGGCGATCGGGTCATGCTGGAAAAAGTGCAGGGTGAATTGCGCGCCGGTACTGACGAATGGGAGGCGGCGGCCAGCGCCACCCTCAACATACTGTTTTCCGAAGTGAAGGCCGGCGGTACGGCGAGTATTCGCTACAACAGCCGCGAGAAGAAAACGCACATCGTGCTCAGTAACGGGCACTTCGAGGCGGATTATCAGGCCTTTCACCTGAAATCCAGCGAGCTGGGGTACGACCATGACCAGCGACGCTTCACCATGAAACAGGCGGTATTGCGTATCAAAGCCATCGATGTTGAAGGCGAGGTGAATGATGTCAGCATTGATAGCAACGGCGTGAATTTCTCTTCCGCTATTGTGCGCGGTCCGCAGAAGTTGGCGCTGTTTTCCGGGTTTACGCTGGAGCAACTGCAATTCCTGATCGCAGAGAACGGCAAGTCGATGACGTTGACCAGCGATGCAGCGCTCAAGCTGGCTAAAGTCACCGGCAGTGCGAAACAGCTGCGCCTCAGCATGGGCGCAGATGGCTTCCAGGGGACTGTGGCTTCCGCCAGTGTAGCAACATCGCTGTTTTCGTTGGGGATCAACGATGCGCAGATCAACCGCGATGGTTTACACGTCGATAAAGCGGGCCTGACGCTATTGCCTAATCGACCGGCCAGCGATGATAACAACATGACGGAGTTTGTTCCCGGCTTTAATACCGGGATCATGGATTTTTTGCCGATAGGTCCGGTGACGTTTCTGGTTTCCGGCGTAGACCTCAGGCAGAGCGGGCTGACGGTGAAATCCTTCCAACCGAAACTGGATGAACTGCATTTTTCGGCGTTTGGCGCGTCGGCGCGGCTGAACCCGTCGGAACTGTTCGGCGAAGTAGAGTACCAGAATCAGTTGTCGCTGGAGAGGCTGGCCGCCGGATTGCCGCTCAAGGTTGAGATAATATTTCCGATTTTCACGGGGCTGGAGGTCTATGGCTCGCTGGAGGCGAAAGCCAATCTGAATATCAATATTTTACTGAACGCGAAGGGCAAGGATGGCATATGGGCCATCGGCAAACATGCCATTTTTAAGGGCGAGATCGGCCTGCGCGCTGAACTGGGGGTGAATGCGGGTACTCAACTGCTGCTGGCGCTCAGCGCCGGGGCTTTTGCCGAAGGCAAGGCCATGCTGAACAGTCAGGTGAACCTGGGGGGACAGGCTCGGTTCGATCGTGATACGCGCCAGTTTAAGACGACCGAACCGTTGGTGATTGATTATCGCTTCAAGCCGGAAGCAGTGGCGTCTATTGGGGTGGTGGTAAAGGCCAAGGCATTGTATTTCTTTAATAAAACTATCTTTGAATATACCGCCGCCGAGTGGCGCATGGGGAATTACGAGCTGGTGGGCAAAATCGGCAGCACGAAAGACGCGATGGTGCCGGAAAAGCCGGAAACACTGGGAATAGGGAAAAAAGCCAATCCGCCGGAATACCGCGCCATTAAAGGAGCGGAAGCGAAGAGCCTGCTGCAAGGGAATCAGCCGATTGCCGGCAGCGGCGACGAGCGAATGCGTATTTTGCGTGATGAACGTAAGACCATAGAAAAATACCTGCAAAAACTGAAACAGCGCAGCCTGAGCGCAGGAAATAAAAGGAAAACGCTGGAAACGAAATATGTGGAGCTGCTGCAGCGTAAAAGTCAGTACCACCGGGCGTTGGTGGGAAAATTTAATGATGAACAGGCCAATCGCCAGCTTGCTGAATTCAACAAAAAATATGGTATCGAGATGTTGCAAAACCAGTATGCCGAACTGGTTGATGAAGAACATAAGCTGATGCAAGGCATTGAAGCCAATATAGAGAAGTTGCGATCGTTGTCGAATGTTGATGGCGCTATGTTGGAAAAACAGGGATTGACGTCATCGCTGGAGGCGGTTGAAGACAGCAAGAACCACATCAAACAACTGCATCTTCCCGATTCCCAGGCGTTCGGCAAATCACTTGCCGAGGCCAGCGACGGGCTGACGGCCGCGATAGACAAAGACGCGGTGGTGATGGTCGGTATCAATCGCGTGATGGGGTATAACGAATTTATTCAACAGTCCACCACTCGTGAGTTTTTAATGACCACGACTCGCAAGAATATTGTTGCTGTCGATGCGGCGCTGGCGAATTTCCATCAGCAAAAATCCCAGGCGAGTGTGGAAGCCCTGCTGCATGCGATCGGCGTTTATCTGACGAATAACAGCCATAGTCAACGCACGCCGATCGTCAGACTACTGCAACATCAGGCAAAAGCGGCACTGGAGAGTTTCAACGCGGCAAAGGTGCAATGAGCTGAGGGGGTATCGGAACAGGACGGTTGATGATATCGAAAAAACCTCCCCATGACGGGGAGGGAGGTGGATGCAAAAGAAATTACATCTTCTCAACGGTCTGGATGCCAAGCGTATCCAGGCCGGTTTTCAGCGTTTTCGCGGTCAGCTGTGCCAGTTTGAGACGGCTCTGGCGGGTACTGTCGTTGTCAGCATTGAGAATAGGGCAGTTTTCGTAAAAACCGGAGAACACCCCAGCCAGATCGTAGAGGTAAGCACACATCACATGTGGCGTACCATCGCGTGCTACGGTCGTTACGGTTTCTTCAAACTGCAGCAAACGGGTAGCCAGCGCCTGTTCGTGTTCTGCTGTCAGCACGATAGGCTGAGTCAGGCTGCTTTCTTCCACGTCAGCACGTTTGAAAATAGACGCCACGCGAGTGTAAGCGTACTGCATATACGGCGCGGTGTTGCCTTCGAACGCCAGCATGTTATCCCAGTCGAAGATGTAGTCGGTGGTGCGGTTTTTCGACAAGTCAGCGTATTTGACCGCGCCGATAGAGACCACTTGCGCCAGTTGTTCCAGCTCGGTACGTTCCATGTCTGGATTTTTACCGGCAATCAGCGTCAGTGCACGTTCGTAGGCTTCATCCAGCAGTTCGGACAATTTGATGGTGCCACCAGCACGGGTTTTAAACGGTTTGCCGTCTTTACCCAGCATCATGCCGAACATGTGGTGTTCCAGGCTGACGGATTCCGGCACGTAACCGGCTTTGCGTACGATGCTCCAGGCCTGCATCAGGTGCTGATGCTGGCGAGAATCGATGTAATACAGCACACGGTTGGCACCCAGCTTTTCGTAGCGATATTTGGCACAGGCGATGTCCGTGGTGGTATAGAGGTAGCCGCCATCCTTTTTCTGGATGATGACGCCCATCGGCTCGCCTTCCTTGTTTTTGTATTCATCCAGATAGACCACGATGGCGCCTTCGCTCTCTTCTGCCAGCCCTTTGGCTTTCAGGTCTGCGACGATGTCAGGCAGCATGGCGTTATAAAGGCTTTCGCCCATGACATTCTCTGGCGTCAATGACACATTCAGGCGGTCATAACTGCGCTGGTTCTGCACCATGGTGATGTCGACCAGTTTGCGCCACATTGAACGGCAGTACTCATCGCCGCTTTGCAGTTTCACCACATAGCCACGTGCTCGCTCAGCGAACGCTTCATCGTCGTCGTACTGTTTTTTCGCTTCGCGGTAGAAGGCTTCCAGATCAGCCAGTTCCAGGTCTTGGGTGCTGTCATTTTGGACATCTTCCAGATGCGCGATCAGCATGCCAAATTGTGTCCCCCAGTCGCCGACATGGTTGGCACGGATAACGTAGTGACCGAGGAACTCCAGTGTTCGCACGGCCGCATCACCGATGATGGTGGAGCGCAGGTTGCCGACGTGCATCTCTTTTGCAACGTTGGGGGCGGAATAGTCAACGACGATAGTTTGCGGCTCAACCGGTGAAACACCCAGTTTCGGTGCCGTCAGCGCGTGCTCCAGTTGGGCAGACAACCATTGAGGATCGAGAAAGATATTGATGAAACCGGGACCGGCAATTTCCGTCTTGGCTGCAATGCCATCTAATTGCAGCGTGTTAACTACTTTTTCGGCCAACTGGCGTGGCGGCATGCCTAATTTCTTGGCGGCAGCCATGATACCGTTTGCCTGATAATCACCAAATTGCGCTTTTGCTGACTGGCGAACCATTGCTTCGCTGTCAGCGGGTGCGCCCGCCGCAATCATTGCCTGATGGACTTTTTCTGAAAGAAGAGCCTGAATATTCACCGGTTTACCCTAAATGACGAATCAAGCCTTTCTTTATACCATATTTGGGTGGTGTAGTCAGCAGAGCCGCATAACAAGCGCCCCGGGCGGGGCGGCAATAAAAATAAATACAGTGCCTGATAATGCGGCAAGATACTTGCTGTCATTATCGATAGTCAGAATTAAGGTAAAACACACGGCTTACCGACAAGCCGGAATAATGAAGGGGGGGATTATAAAAAAACTTAGCGCCGTTTGTGTCGGCGATCCGTACTCAGGCGTGTGCTCTGTATCGTTTTGAAATGGCGGAACAGAGAATAGCCAGCAATGACAACCAGCATAGAGAACGTTATTAGCAACATGATGAATGCCCTTCAGTCATTTAGTGGAGAGTGGGTAGTTTCGAAGTTATCTGCTTTTCGTTTATTTCTCAATGTTACAGGGAATATTTAAGAATACTCTCACCGGGTTTTAAAAGTCATTTAAAATCAATGAATTGTAATTTATATTATATTTCTTTCATTTTGTTAATGGTGCCTGTTGGTATTATTGTTTGATTGAAATGAAGTTTGTCCAACATTGTCAATGATGACATGAAAAGACAAGAATAGGGGGCTAATGTCAGCATTGTTTGATACAAAAAGCGGAAAAAAGACGGCGGTTATTCTGCCTATGTTAAATTATACTGAAAAAACTTTTTATTCAGGCTAATGAGGAAATAATGACCGCTCTGTTACCGTCGACGCTTCCCCCCTCCTTAATGAATGATCTTTCCCGCTTTACGATAGAACTCCAGCAACTCGCGCAACAGCTTGAGCTTGATCTGGCTGCGTTTGAAGCCGACCACATATCCCTGCGTTGTCATCAAAACAGTACCGCTGAGCAGTGGCGTACCGCATTACTGGCTTGTGGCACGTTGTTATCGGAAAACGTGATTAATGGCCGAACAATCTGTCTGTTCACGCTGCACCAGCCATTAACTGTCGGACCGTGGCAGATTGATTGCGTGGAGTTACCCTGGCCAGGCAATCGGCATTACCCGCATGAAGGGTGGGAGCATGTGGAATTGGTATTGCCCGGCGACCCGGCGACACTTCATCCCCGCGCACTGGCCTGTTTGTCGGATACGGCCCTGACCGCGCCCGGGATTAAACTGAAATTCAGTCATCCCCAGGGTGAGCATGAGCGATTGCCCAACCCGACGCTGGCAGTGACCAATGGTCGCATCACGTTAAAATTCCATCCCTATCGCATTCAGGACATCGTAGCCAGCGAACAGTCAGCCAGCGAACAGTCGACCCGTCAGTAGGTTAAGTCCCGCTACATGCTATGCAACCCACTGCGCCATATATAACAAATGGTATGTCATCAATGACATGGTCGTGGTGGCCGGCAAGGGATCGGTAAACTGTGTGGCGCGTCATATTCCATGTGTAAATGCTGTCACCAGTGTGACATGCCTCTCTTCGCCACCTGCGAGGGGATGCCAGTATTAGGCCGTATGCCATACGGTCAACGCATTATGAGCGGGCAATTGTTTCGGAAAGTCTGGTGTTTTTCCGATGTGGTTATTTTTTCGAAGGAGGGGGTATGCCAATGTTGGAGGTCTGCTGTTACAGTCTGGACTGCGCACTGACGGCACAGCAGGCAGGTGCGGATCGAATCGAGCTCTGTGCTGCACAGCGAGAGGGAGGCTTAACGCCGGGGTACGGTGTGCTGCGTTGTGCACGGGAAATGTTGTCTATCCCGGTACACCCGATGGTTCGACCGCGTGGGGGAGATTTTTGTTACAGCCAGCAGGAATTTAACGCCATGCTGTATGACATTGATCAGATTAAGGCGATGGGGTTTCCTGGGTTGGTCGTCGGCGTTTTGGATGAGGAAGGGCATATCGATATCGTGCGGATGCGGCAGGTGATGGCGCGGTGTGATGGGCTGGCCGTTACGTTTCATCGGGCATTCGATATGTGCCTGAACCCGCGTCTGGCGCTGAATCAACTGACGGATTTGGGCATCGCCCGGGTGCTGACATCCGGGCAACAGCAAAGTGCCGAAAATGGTTTAACGCTATTACGGGAACTTAATGAGGCCAGTTGTGGTCCAATTATTATGGCTGGTGCTGGGGTGCGTTTGACTAATTTGCACAAGTTTCGCGCTAGCGGCATTCAGGAGTTACATACATCCGCAGGCCAGTGGCTACCTTCACCGATGCGTTATCGCAAATTAGGCGTCACGCTCTGCTCTGAAACCGACATGGATGAGTTCCAGCATTACTGTGTTGATGGCGATGTCGTCGCGGCCATGAAAAACGCGTTGAGCCCACAGATGGCTCCCTCTGCGACATCTGCTTCCTAGGTGGTACCCCGTGGGGTGGGCACCATCAGGTATTCTTCCGATGCCCTTTGCCGCGCAGCATTCCCTTTTCGGTCTGCTTGCGAGTACCAGGCCCCGACGACTTTGTCGGGGCTTTTTTTCTGCTATAAATTTTCTACTATAAATTGCATTGTAGCCGTTCACGTAATGTGGGGTTGGTGTGGCGATTATTCCGGTATCGAACGTGATCCATACCCAAAAATGCGCTGAATTGTTATACGCTTATCTTTTATCATTCTAAGCCGGTGATATGCTGCTTACTATCTCAACAGTCAAAAGGAATCCTGTTATGCGTGGAGTCGTTGTGCATCATGAGCATCGCATTGGTCTCATCGTTATCCGCGATCCTGAAGAGCGGTTTATCGTTGCCAAATTGCTGGATATTTATGAGGTGGAAAGAGGAGACACGGTAACCGGTGATTTTCATACCGTTGGTAATACGACGCTTTTTAATGAAACCAGCAATCAGGACATTCAGGTCGAGATCCAGAGTACTGATATGACCGAAGAGGCGGCCATTGATATGATCGTCAAGCACCGCAACTGACGTTCTGTGCAGTATGGGGCGGCGAGATTATGCCAGTTGGTATTGGGGCTGGCATGTCGCGCCGCTCTGTTTTTGTATATCGTGTTGCCCGGTCAGGGTTTGCGTGCAACCAGTACCGCACGTAACGGCGCAGGATAGCCTTCGACTGTCTTGCTGCGGTCATGTGGATCAAGAAAATCCGCCAGTGACCCGGTTGTCATCCAGTCGGTGCGGCGTTGCTCTTCCAGCGTCGTCACGCATTGATCCACGATACGGATGTCGACAAAACCGCATTTTTCCAGCCAGCGAGCAAGTGCGGCAGCCGAAGGCAGGAAATAGACATTGCGCATTTGAGCGTAACGCTCGCCCGGTAGCAGCACCGTATTCTCATCGCCTTCCACCACCAGGGTTTCCAGCACCAGTTCTCCGTCGGTAACCAACTGATTTTTGAGCTGCCAGAGATGGTCGAGTGGTGAACGCCGGTGGTACAGCACGCCCATCGAGAATACGGTATCAAATGCCGCCAGTGCCGGGAGTTGTTCAATGCCCAACGGCAGCAGGTGCGCACGTTGATCGTCACCCAACAGCTTGCGTACCGCTTCAAACTGACACAGAAACAGTTGCATTGGGTCGATACCGACGGCCAGTTTGGCACCGGCACCGATCATGCGCCACAAGTGATAACCGCTGCCGCAGCCTACATCCAGAATCAATCGGTCCTGCAAGGGGCTGATATGCGGCAAGACGCGATCCCACTTCCAGTCAGAACGCCACTCGGTGTCGATAGTGACGCCGTAGAGCGAGAACGGACCTTTGCGCCAGGGCATCAGATTGCGCAACAGGCGCTCAACACCCGCTTGCTGACGCACCGACAACGGCGTGTCCAGACTGGCCGTCACGCCGTGGGTGAGGTCGAGCTGGTCGGGCGTTAGCACAGGCAAATGTGAAACGCTATTGAACCAGTGCTTGAACTCGCCGTGCAACGACTCCTGCTGCCATTGGCTGATCTGGGGTGGCAGCGTGTTGAGCCAATGGCTAAGCGGCCCTTTGGCGATCAGTTGATAGAAATTACCGAAATCGATCATGGTTGTGGCTCCGCTTTTAGCGCTAGCAAAGAGCCGAAGTTGAAGCACTGAAACCACACGTCGCTGTGTGCAAAGCCAGCCTCACGCAGCCGGGCTTTATGGGTATCAACCGAATCGGTGAGCATCACGTTTTCCAGCATGCTGCGCTTTTGGCTGATTTCCAGCTCGCTGTAGCCGTTGGCACGTTTGAAATCCAAATGCATATTGAAGAGCAATTCGCCGATAGAAGCATCGTCAAAACTGAATTTCTCCGACAGCACCAGCGCACCACCGGGACGTAACCCTTGCCAGATACGTTTTAGCAGCAGCAAGCGCTGTTCAGGCGGGATAAATTGCAACGTAAAATTGAGCACGACCAGTGACGCATTTTCAATGTCGATATCCAGAATATCCGCTTCGCGTACGTCTACGGGAGTCTCGGCACGGAACGCTTCAATATGGCGGCGGCAGCGTGCCACCATCGCCGACGAATTATCCACAGCAATGATACGGCAACCCGGCACATGAATGTTGCGACGCATCGACAAGGTGGCCGCTCCCAGAGAACAACCAAGGTCATAGACCTGAGTGTCCGCCTGAACAAAGCGCTCCGCCAGCATGCCGATCATGGAAATAATATTCGAATAGCCAGGAACAGAGCGCTGAATCATGTCTGGAAACACTTCAGCGACGCGTTCATCAAACGTCCAGTCACCCAGATTGGCGATGGGCGCGGAAAAAAGCATATCGCGGTTTGACATAGCAGGAAACATACATACAGGGAAGAACAGGCGCGCATTCTAGCAGAAAGATGACACAAAGATGTATGAGAGAAAGGCGGTAAGACATCACTATAAGCGGGTAGGGATGCCTTACCGTGAATAACCAATGGGGTTAACGCAGGGTCAGTATCAACTCCCAGGGCAGATAATAGAGGTTGAACAGGATCATCAGCAGTAACGACACATACGTGGCCATCATGCCGGAACGTCGCCAGTTCAACTCGCGGTGGCGCAGGCCATAATAATGGCACAACCGACCAAGCAACAGCATAATGCCGCACAGATGAATCATCGCATTCATGGCTCCGTTCATCTCCATCAGTACCAACAGCAGGCCACCGATGGGGATGTATTCGACCGCATTGCCGTGAACGCGAATGGCTGTCTGTAACTCGTAAAATCCGCCATCGCCGTAAGCCACCCGGTATTGCATCCGCAGTTTTACGACATCAACTGATAATTTCACTAACAACAATGCGCTGAGCACCACATAAAGCGCGCTTACCATTTTTTACTCCATTGCCTGACCAGAAACGGCAGCTGTTATCATAACGTGTCTGTTGAACGCATAACACGAAGATATTGTAGGTAAAATTGTCGGATATCCAATTCTGTTAATAAGAAATTGTGATAGAAGCCAACGACGGCAATCATGGGGCCGAGTGCCGAAAAATGCGCTAAAACAGTCACTTCAAGACATCATCTTCAAAAAACTATTTTCAATACACGCTTTTTAAAACGCTATGCGTTAAGCCGTAGGTTTTAAAAGAGCGAGGTCTGCTGCGGCCAGTCGGGGCAGGGCGGCATGCCGGGAATCACGGCGCTCAGAAGCGGCCATAGCCGTTGCGCCAGCTCAGGGGCGCTGGCGGTACCTGCTGTGTGGATAAACAGATAAGGCGAGTGTGATTGCCACTGCGCCAGTTTGTCTATCCACGGTGTAAACCAGCGGAGATTGTCGTCGGCGTCTTCATTACCAATAAACCGAATTAAAGGGGCATCGGCAGTGCGCACCACATGGAGTGGTACTTTGGGTTTCTTGCGTTGCGCATCGCGCAGTACCTCGCTGACTGGTGCGGCATGGTGCACTGGCCGGCTGTCCATAATAACCCGGTTCAGGCCGCGTTGATGCAACCCTTGGTTGATACGGCGTTCATCGTCACCCTTAGCGAAAAACAGTGGGTGACGCACCTCGACCCCGTAGCAAAACCCTGTGGGCAGTGTATCCAGGAATTGCCACAGCGTTTCTTCCTGGTCGGGGCCAAACGCGGACGGCAACTGTAACCACAGTTGCCCCAGACGAGGGTGCAGAGGTTCAAGACAACGGAAAAACTCGGTCACTTGCTGCTGGCAATGGCGTAAACCGGCCTGATGGCTAATGGCAGAGGGAAATTTGAAACAGAAGCGGAAATCATCATGGGTCATGTCGTGCCAGCGTAATACTGATTCGGCCGACGGCAACGCATAAAAGGTGGTGTTTCCTTCCACGCAGTTGAAATAGCGGGCGTAATCCGCCAGATCGCGCAGGCCCAGCCGGGTCCAACCCGGATGCTGCCACTGCGGTAAACCAATATACATAAGCCCTTGTCCTGATAGGTTTCTCTGCGAACCAACATCCTGATGCTATCCACTTTTATGGCGATGGATGTAACAGGGTTTTAGCATAATAACTCGCAATTGTGTAACCAGCAGGCAAATGCACGGCAAAAAACAAAAAAGAGTATGCGGGGCGGCCCGCAGACCGCTACCATCATACTTATCGTTGTGGGGAAATTCCTTTATAATGCCCCCCTTTTTTCATTGGACTGTAATCCAGAAAAACCATGCCGACCGGTTCACCGATTCTTATCGTTGCTATCTGGCAAGCGAAACAGAGCACCGGCGGCGGTGTAAAAGGACATCGTAATGCGTACTGAATATTGCGGGCTGTTGAATTCGTCCCATGTGGGCCAGGAAGTGACGTTGTGCGGTTGGGTCAATCGTCGCCGCGATCTGGGTGGGTTGATTTTTATTGATATGCGCGACCGCGAAGGTCTGGTGCAGGTGTTCTTCGACCCGGACCGTCAGGAAGCATTCAATCTGGCTTCCGAGCTGCGTAACGAATTCTGCATCCAGCTCACTGGTGTGGTGCGTGCCCGTCCGGACACTCAAATCAACAAAGACATGGCGACCGGCGAAGTAGAGGTACTGGCGACAGCACTGACTATCATCAACCGTGCTGAACCGCTGCCGCTGGACTCTAACCAGAACAATACCGAAGAAGCGCGCCTGAAATACCGCTACCTGGACCTGCGCCGCCCTGAGATGGCTCAGCGTCTGAAAACCCGCGCCCGCATTACCAGCTTTGTACGCCGCTTCATGGACAGCCACGGATTCCTCGATATCGAAACGCCGATGCTGACCAAAGCCACACCGGAAGGCGCTCGTGACTATCTGGTGCCAAGCCGTGTGCACAAAGGCAAATTTTATGCGTTGCCGCAGTCGCCGCAGCTGTTTAAACAGCTGCTGATGATGTCTGGTTTTGACCGTTATTATCAGATAGTCAAA
Source organism: Dickeya oryzae (assembly GCF_009372235.1). Taxonomy (GTDB): domain Bacteria; phylum Pseudomonadota; class Gammaproteobacteria; order Enterobacterales; family Enterobacteriaceae; genus Dickeya; species Dickeya oryzae. The sequence continues at coordinate 82,365 of NZ_SULL01000014.1, forward strand.
TGCTTCCGTGACGAAGACTTGCGTGCTGACCGTCAGCCAGAATTCACCCAGATCGATGTGGAAACTTCGTTCATGACCGCGCCACAAGTGCGTGAAGTGATGGAAAAACTGGTGCGTGAGCTGTGGCTGGAAGTGAAAGGGGTGGATCTGGGCGATTTCCCGATCATGACCTTCGCAGAAGCCATGCGTCGTTTTGGTTCCGACAAGCCTGACCTGCGTAACCCGCTGGAACTGGTGGATGTGGCTGACCTGCTGAAAGATATCGATTTCAAAGTCTTTTCCGGTCCGGCCAACGACCCCAAAGGCCGCGTAGCCGCGATTCGTGTGCCGGGTGGCGCGCAGTTGAGCCGTAAGCAGATAGATGAATACGCTAAATTTATCGAAATCTATGGCGCTAAAGGGCTGGCTTATATCAAGGTTAACGAGAAGGCTAAAGGGCTTGAGGGTATCCAGAGCCCGGTAGCCAAGTTCCTGAATGACGGCATTCTGGCCGCCTTGCTGGAGCGTACCGCTGCCGATGACGGCGACATTCTGTTCTTTGGTGCTGATAGCGCGAAAGTGGTTACGGACGCACTGGGTGCGCTGCGCCTGAAGCTGGGCCGTGATCTGAAGATCACCAATGAAAACAGCTGGCAGCCGCTGTGGGTCATCGACTTCCCGATGTTTGAAGATGACGGCGAAGGCGGTCTGGCCGCGATGCATCACCCGTTTACGGCACCGCGTGATATGTCTCCGTCGGAGCTGAAAGCCAACCCGACAGCCGCTATCGCTAACGCTTACGATATGGTGCTGAACGGTTACGAAGTCGGTGGTGGTTCCGTGCGTATCCACAACGGTGAGATGCAGCAGACGGTGTTCCGTATTCTCGGTATCGACGAACAGCAACAGCGCGAAAAATTTGGCTTCCTGCTGGATGCCCTGAAATTTGGTACGCCGCCGCATGCCGGTCTGGCGTTCGGGCTTGATCGTCTGGTGATGCTGCTGACTGGTACCGACAATATCCGTGACGTGATTGCCTTCCCGAAAACCACCGCGGCAGCCTGCCTGATGACCGAAGCGCCGAGCTTCGCGAACCCGTCTGCGCTGGAGGAGTTATCCATTGCGGTGGTGGGTAAGGGCAAAGCCGCGCAGGATGCAGAGAATCAGTAAGATGAACTATAAGCGACCTGTCTCGGTGTTGGTGGTGATTTATGCCCAGAACACGGGGCGGGTGCTCATGCTTCAGCGGCGTGATGATCCGGATTTCTGGCAGTCGGTTACCGGCAGCCTGGAAGAGGATGAAAGCGCGCGATGTGCCGCACAGCGTGAAGTGAAAGAAGAAGTTAACATCGACATCGCCGCTGAGGCGTTGTCGTTGCTTGACTGTCAACGCTGTGTGGAATTCGAGCTTTTTGCTCATTTGAGACGTCGCTATGCCCCAGGCGTAACGCATAACCTGGAACACTGGTTCTGTCTGGCGTTGCCCGATGAGCGTCAGGTAGATATCAGTGAGCATCTGGCTTACCAATGGCTGGATGCACCTGATGCGGCGCGGTTGACCAAATCCTGGAGCAACCGGCAGGCGATTGAAGAATTTGTTATTTGTCCAGCCAGGCCCTGACCGCTTTTGGGTCGCTGCAATGCGGCGGCCCGATAACGTTAGGGAATAACAGGCTTTTTTCGGAGATTTTTATGGCAGGTCATAGTAAGTGGGCCAACACTAAACATCGCAAAGCGGCACAGGACGCTAAACGCGGTAAAATTTTCACCAAGATTATCCGCGAACTGGTTACCGCGGCCCGTTTAGGCGGCGGCGATCCCGGCTCTAACCCACGTCTGCGTGCTGCTATCGATAAAGCGCTGTCCAACAACATGACGCGCGATACCCTGAACCGGGCGATCGCGCGTGGTGTGGGTGGCGATGAAGAAGCCAACATGGAAACCATCATTTATGAAGGTTACGGTCCTGGTGGTACAGCGGTGATGGTGGAATGCCTGAGTGACAACCGTAATCGTACGGTATCTGAAGTGCGTCATGCCTTTACCAAATGTGGTGGAAACCTGGGAACCGACGGCTCTGTGTCCTATCTGTTCTCCAAGAAAGGCGTGATTTCTTATGCACCGGGTCTGGATGAAGATACGGTGATGGATGCCGCGCTGGAAGCCGGTGCTGATGACGTGGTGTCCTATGATGATGGTGCCATCGATGTGTTTACACCGTGGGAAATCTTCGGTCAGGTAAAAGATGCGTTGGACGCCGCGGGTCTGGTGTCTGAGGCTGCTGAAGTCTCGATGATTCCGTCCACCAAAGCGGATATGGATGCAGAGACAGCACCGAAACTGATGCGCTTGATCGACATGCTGGAAGATTGTGATGACGTTCAGGAGGTTTACCACAACGGTGAGATCTCCGACGAGGTAGCGGCACTGCTGTAATGGCAGTCCCTTCCTTTCTACCGGTGACTGGGGAAGAACGATGAGCATTATTCTCGGTATCGACCCCGGTTCCCGCGTGACCGGCTACGGCATTGTTCGTCAGCAGGGGCGGCAGATAAGCTATCTGGGCAGTGGATGTATTCGCACTGCGGTGGATGATCTGCCTACGCGTCTTAAGCTGATTTATGCTGGTGTTAGCGAAATCATCACTCAATTTCAACCCGACTATTTCGCTATCGAGCAGGTGTTTATGGCTCGCAATGCGGATTCGGCGCTGAAACTGGGGCAGGCACGCGGTGCGGCCATTGTTGCAGCGGTAAACCAGTCTCTACCGGTATTTGAATACGCCGCGCGGCAGGTGAAGCAAACAGTGGTTGGCACGGGGGCGGCGGAAAAAAGCCAGGTGCAACACATGGTGAAAACGCTGCTCAAGCTGTCGGCTAATCCGCAGGCAGATGCTGCCGATGCACTGGCGATTGCCATCACCCATTGCCATTTTAGCCAGAATCTTTCACGTATCAGTCATGACAAACTGACGCTGGCGCGTGGACGAATTCGTTGAATGGTGTGATGTTTTAACCCCGGCTGTCGTTTGACTGCACCATAACGTTTGTCAGACGGCAGCCTGATTCCTCTTCTTTCTTTTCCTCTATTCCTGAAACGTCTTCTTTGTACAACCACGCCCTGTTTTGATCTGGGATAACACAGCAGTGTATGAACAATTCATAAAATCTCATACCCGCAATTTACCCGACGGCAATGACCCGCCGGATCGATACAGAGATATTGTTATGCTGTCTTCGCTTCTCAAAAATAACCCACGCGCTGTGGTCATACTGAGCGCGCTGGGTGTGGTCAATGTAGTGGTGTGGTTACTGGCATGGGGTATGTTTCACAATCAAACCGCACTGATGGCGACGTGTCTGTTAGCCTGGTGCTATGGCCTGCGCCATGCGGTGGATGCAGATCATATTGCCGCCATCGATAACGTTACCCGAAAAATGATGCAGGAAGGAAAGATGCCATTAGGCGTCGGAGCCTGGTTTTCGCTGGGGCACTCTTCCATTGTAATCCTGGCATCGCTGGCGCTGGCAGCCACCGCGGCGGCCTTGCAAGATGACATGGCGTGGTTTCATGAGATTGGCGGTGTTATCGGCACCTCGGTTTCTGCCGGTTTCTTGCTGCTGATGGCTCTGGTGAATTTGGTGATTTTGCGTGGTGTCTGGCAGCGTTTTCAGCAGTTCAAGCAAGGCGGAGGGATACTGGGCCAGACTGACGCGGTACCCACTACAGGCGTTATGGGATGGTTATTCCGCGCCACGTTTCGGATGGTGAACAAAAGCTGGCATATGTATCTGGTCGGTTTGTTGTTTGGTTTAGGGTTTGATACCGCTACCGAAATTGGCGTGCTGGGGATTTCCGCTGCGGGGGCATCGCAAGGAATGTCTATCTGGTCAATCATGATTTTCCCGGCGTTATTTACCTGCGGTATGGCATTGGTGGATACGTTGGATAATGTGCTGATGGTGGGGGCTTATGGTTGGGCGTTCAGCAAACCACAGCGCAAGCTTTACTATAACCTGACGATTACGGCGACGTCGGTGGTGGTAGCCGTCTTTATTGGTGGTATGGAGGCGCTCGGGTTGCTGGCGGATAAACTGGACCTGCATACCGGGTTTTGGAGCCTCATCGATGCGTTCAATGAACAACTGGGTAATGCCGGATTTTATGTGGTCGCGCTGTTTATCGCCTGTTGGGTTGTCTCGCTGTGTAATTATCGCTGGCGCAATTACGACGCCATTAATAGCCAGGCAGTGTAATTAGCAAGCTGACTGGACGATCTCATCACCAATTTCTCCGGTGTTTCGCGGTTTTCATGCCGTCACCGGAGAACGCTCACAACCCTGTCTGATATCTGGATATGCATCCAGCTTTTCTGTATCCGCCTTTTTTTTTGTGTTATAAGCTATACGCCACGTTTACGTCAGCCAGATTAAGGAAAACATCACGTGATAGGTCGTCTCAGAGGCATCGTATTGGAAAAACAGCCGCCACTGGTACTGATTGAAGCCAGCGGTGTCGGATATGAAGTGCATATGCCGATGACCTGCTTTTACGAATTGCCGGATCTCGGTCAGGAAGCGGTGATTTTTACCCATTTTGTGGTGCGTGAAGACGCGCAACTGTTGTTCGGTTTTAACAATAAACAAGAACGCTCTTTGTTTCGTGAGCTGATTAAAGTCAACGGCGTAGGGCCGAAGCTGGCGCTGGCTATCCTGTCCGGCATGTCGGCACAGCAGTTTGTTAGCGCGGTGGAACGCCAGGAAATTAACGCACTGGTGAAATTGCCGGGCGTCGGCAAGAAAACCGCCGAGCGGCTGGTCGTGGAAATGAAAGATCGCTTTAAAGGTCTGAATGGTGATTTGTTTAATGCCACCAGTGATATTGCCTTGCCGACGGCAACCGGGAATGCAACGCCGGAAGCGGATCCGTTGGCGGAGGCTGAAGCCGCACTGGTCGCGCTTGGTTATAAACCGCAGGAGGCGAGCAGAATGGTGAGCAAAGTGTCTCGTCCGGGCGTTGACTGCGAAACCCTCATCAGGGATGCGCTACGCGCTGCGTTGTGAGGTATATATGATTGAAGCCGATCGTCTGATTTCACCTGCCGCGGTATCCGATGAAGAGATACTGGATCGCGCCATTCGTCCTAAGCTGTTGTCGGAATATGTCGGACAGCCGGTGGTGCGCGAACAGATGGAGATTTTTATCGAGGCGGCCCGCAAACGAGGTGATGCGCTTGACCATCTGTTGATTTTCGGCCCTCCGGGGTTGGGGAAAACCACACTGGCGAATATTGTCGCCAATGAAATGGGCGTCAATCTGCGCACGACTTCCGGGCCGGTATTGGAAAAGGCAGGTGATCTGGCGGCGCTGCTGACTAACCTTGAACCACACGATGTGCTGTTTATCGATGAAATTCATCGACTGTCACCGGTCGTGGAAGAAGTGCTCTATCCGGCGATGGAAGATTATCAGTTGGATATCATGATAGGTGAGGGGCCGGCGGCACGTTCTATCAAGCTGGATTTGCCTCCTTTTACGCTTATCGGCGCGACAACCCGTGCGGGCTCGCTGACATCACCGCTACGAGACCGTTTTGGTATTGTGCAGCGGCTCGAGTTCTATCAGGTGGCTGATTTACAGCATATCGTGCAGCGCAGTGCGCAATGTCTGGGGCTGGATATGACGGATGACGGTGCGCTGGAGGTAGCCCGCCGGTCACGCGGTACGCCACGTATCGCCAACCGATTGCTGCGCCGGGTGCGGGATTTCTCCGAAGTGAAATCAGACGGCGCAATTTCAGCAACGGTCGCGGTGCAGGCGTTGGACATGCTGGCGGTTGACTCCGAAGGTTTTGATTATATGGACCGTAAACTGCTGCTGGCGGTTATCGATAAATTTATGGGCGGTCCGGTGGGGTTGGATAATCTGGCGGCAGCTATTGGTGAAGAACGCGAAACCATTGAGGATGTGCTGGAGCCTTACCTGATTCAGCAGGGTTTTTTGCAACGCACGCCACGGGGGCGTATTGCGACACAGCATGCCTATCGCCATTTCGGACTCACTCGTGAACACGGTGAGTAAGCAGGACAAGACGATATAGTCAGCCACCTCTATCCGTTATTGCCGCCAGTTTATAAGCTGGCGGCAACGCTGGTTCTTGCAACTGGTGGGTATTGTTTTACCACTGGTGGGTATTGTTTTACCGTAGCGTGATACGTCAGGTCAGGCGGCCTGCTTTTTCAGCAGACTGAGAATGAACAGCAGTGATGCGCATAGCACAACGGAGGGACCCGCTGGTGTATTCGCTTCGGCCGAGAAGGCAAGCCCTCCCGTAACAGCCAGAATACCCGCGCCCATCGCGCAGAGTGCCATCTGTTCCGGTGTGCGAGAGAATCGGCGTGCGGTAGCGGCGGGAATAATCAACAGTGATGTGATGATCAGCGCACCGACAAATTTCATCGCCAGCCCGATGGTTAATGCCGTGACTAGCATCAGAATCAGTTTGGTGCGGGCGATAGCTACACCGTCAACGTGCGCCAGTTCAGGGCTGACCGTCATTGAGAGTAGTGCCTGCCATTGCCACCCCAGTACACCAAGCACCAGTAGTACACCGGGGCCTATTAGCCACAAGTCTTCACTGGTAACGGCCAACAGGTCACCAAACAAATACGCCATCAGATCGACGCGGACATTATTCATCATGCTGACAACCACCAGACCTAGCGACAGTGCGCTGTGCGCCATGATGCCAAGCAGGGTATCGATGGCAAGTCCAGGGCGGCGCTCCAGCCAGACCAGCCCTACCGCCAGTAACAGGGTAATGGCGATCACCGCATAAAACAGGTTAACACCCAACAGTAACCCCAGTGCGACGCCGAGTAATGAAGCATGGGCGAGGGTATCGCCAAAATAGGACATGCGGCGCCACACGACAAAGGAACCCAGCGGCCCTGCCGCCACAGCCAGACATACCCCTGCCAGCCAGCCGGGCAACAACAACTCGATCATGCGTTATTACCATCCTGTCGTTTTAAAATAATTTTTCCGTTCAGATCGTGACGGTGATTGTGATGATGGCGGTAAATAGCCAGTTGTCCGGCACCACGGTGGCCAAACATGGCTAAAAATTCCGGGTGTAGCGACACGACTTCCGGCGTGCCTGAACAACAAATATGTTGATTAAGACACAGGACCTCATCGGTTTTCGCCATCACCAGATGCAGGTCGTGGGAAACCATCAACACACCGCATTGGTATTCTTGTCGCAACTGGTTAATCAACTCATACAACGCCAACTGCCCATTGACGTCGACCCCTTGCGTGGGTTCATCCAGCACCAGCAGTTGCGGGCGGGCGAGGATCGCGCGCGCCAACAAAACGCGCTGGGTTTCACCACCCGAAAGCTTTTGCATCGGTTGCTCTAGCAGATGACCGGCCTGCACGCGTTTTAATGCCGGCATAATATCTTGCTTATTCACCCCAGGGCGTAATTGCATAAAGCGTTTGACCGTCAAGGGCAGGGTCGGGTCCAGATGCAGTTTTTGCGGTACATAGCCAATGCAAAGACCCGCAGACCGTGTCAGCTTACCGTGGGTGGGAGGCTGCAAACCCAGTACAACCCGTACCAGTGTGGATTTCCCCGCGCCATTCGGTCCAAGCAGCGTCAGAATACGACCAGCCTGCAATGTGAAAGAAATATCATTGAGTACAGATTTGTTGCCAAACTGCACGCCAATATTTTCCAGTGAAACCAGCGTTGACATAGAATTCTGTTTGCAGAGGGTGTGTGACGTTATAATATAACGCGTTTTTGTTAATAAATCGACGGATGATTGGGAATGTTGCGAGTCACTCATTATAAATGGCTAAACGCTGTGCTGGCCACCGGAGCACTATTGGCGTCTCTGGCTACCATGTCGACGGCCTGCGCCGCGGTGGTTACGTCTATTCGCCCGCTGGCATTTATTGCCGCCGCTATCGCTGACGGTGTGACACCGACGGAAGTGCTGCTCCCGGACGGCGCATCACCGCATGATTATGCACTACGTCCGTCTGATGTACAGCGCCTTAAATCGGCGCAACTGGTCATCTGGGTCGGGCCGGAAATGGAAGCCTTTCTGTCTAAAGCGTTACAGCCGTTACCCGCGGAGCGGCAAATCGCGTTAAGTCAGCAACCGGCAATCCGCACGCTATTGTTACAGGAATCACATCCTGAGCATGCGGCAGCAGAAAATGATGCGCATCATGACGCTGATCATGACAATCACGCCAGCCACGAGCATGATCACGGTAATGAGCCTGAAAATCATCAGGATAGCGATGATGATGGGCATCATCATGGCGAGTTTAATATGCATATCTGGCTGTCGCCGGAAATGGCGCAGGCATCAGCCATTGCGATTCATGCAAAATTAGTGGAACTCATGCCGCAGAATAAAGACAAACTGGATACAAATCTGCGTAAATTCACTGAGAAACTTGCACAGACAGATAAAAATATTGTTAATATGCTGACGCCTGTGCGCGGCAAAGGGTATTTCGTGTTCCATGATGCCTATGGCTACTTCGAACAGCATTACGGGTTGACCCCACTGGGGCATTTTACTATCAACCCGGCGATTGCACCCGGCGCACAGCGTTTAAACCAAATACGAACACAGTTGGTTGAGCATAAAGCGGTTTGCGTTTTTGCTGAACCACAATTCAGGCCAGCGGTCATCAATGCTGTCGCCAAGGGAACTGACGTGCGCATCGGCGTGCTGGACCCATTGGGAAGTGACATTGCACTGGATCAAGACAGCTATATGCGTTTTCTGTCGCAACTGTCTGAGCAGTATTTGAGCTGCCTGAAGGAAAAATCATGAGGATAGGAATAAGTGCAGCAGATAGTCCGAACTATCGCTCTGGCGTATAACAGCCTGCCCCGACCTCACCGTGTGATGTTGGGGTCACTGACTGTTGTTACACTGGCCGCCGCTGTCTGGCGGCCAATGACATATCCACCAGTCAATGACGCACCTGTTATCGTAAGAGACGCGGAAAGCGAAAAAACGCAAACACAGACCCAGAGCCAGGCTCTGAATCCCCCAGCCAGTGAACCCCTGGATAGTAATCCGTTGCCGCCTGTCGCTGCCCAGCAAACGGCTGCCTCTGCACCAACGATGGATGTTTCCGAAGTTAACAGCGAACCGCTGGATCAACCCTCAACAACGAATGGTATTGCCAGCGACGAGTTGGACGACAAAGACTCTGATAATACACATGAGTACGTTGTTTCTACCGGTGACACACTGAGCAGTATTCTGACCCAGTATGGCATCGATATGTCCGATATTGCTGCACTGGCTGACAAGAATGCGGCGCTGCGCAATTTGAAAATTGGTCAGCAATTGAGCTGGACGTTGGATGCCGATGGCGCACTGCAAACTTTGACCTGGCAAGTCTCCCGACGTGAAAGTCGCACGTATACCCGCAGCGGCGACATATTCCGTGAGGAAATCGAAAACGTTGAGGGCGACTGGCAAAACAAGGTGCTGACCGGACGGCTCGACGGTAGCTTTGCCAGCAGCGCGCAGGCTGCCGGGTTGACCAGTAGCGAAGTGCGCGAAGTGATTCGCGCGTTACAATGGCAATTGGATTTCCGCAAGTTGCGTAAAGACGATAGCTTTGCTGTGCTGATTTCCCGAGAAATCCTGGATGGTCGCAGCGAACAAAGTGAATTGCAGGGCGTTCGCTTGCGTACCGGCGGGAAAAATTACTATGCGTTCCGCGCTGAAGACGGCAAATTCTACGACCGGGAAGGTTCAGGGCTGACCAGAGGATTCCTGCGCTTCCCAACCATGAAGCAGTTCAAGGTATCTTCTAATTTCAATCCACGTCGTCTCAATCCGGTCACCGGTCGTATTGCGCCGCATCGTGGCGTCGATTTCTCCATGCCGGTAGGTACCCCTGTTCTGGCCGTGGGTGATGGTGAAGTGGTTGTGGCGGAGCGTGATAGCGAAGCCGGTAATTTTGTGGCCTTGCGTCACGGGCGTCAGTATACCACTCGCTATATGCACATGACCCGCTTGCTGGTGAAGCCGGGGCAGAAGGTGAAACGTGGCGACCGAATTGGATTATCCGGCAATACCGGGCGCTCAACCGGCCCACATCTGCATTATGAACTGTGGATTAATCAGCAGGCGGTCAACCCGCTCACGGCGAAATTGCCACGCTCTGAGGGCCTGATGGGTAAAGAACGTCGTGATTATCTGGCGCATGTACGCGAAGTTCTGCCTCAACTGCAGCTGGATTGAGTGTCGTTGTGGATGATCGACAGCCGGCAGTCAACGCTGCCGGCTGTTTTTTTATCGCGTACGGGTAAATGTCAGGCCAGTGCGTGTTCAATTGCAAAACATCGGGTAGCGATTATCATTAACCCGATTTTGTAATGAAGAGTGGTTGCATGGAACAAGAAAAGAAAGAAAGAAAAACCAACGCTGAATTCATTCCACAGTTTACGTCGGCTTTTTTGTATCCGCGTTACTGGGGAATTTGGCTGGTGGTCGGGGTGATGGTGCTGCTGGTATGTATTCCAGCTCGTCTGCGCGATCCTATCCTGGGGACGCTAGGTCGGTGGGTAGGGAGATTGTCCAAAGGTGCCAGACGGCGCGCACGCATCAATTTGTTGTTATGCATGCCGCAACTGACGGAAAGCGAACGCGAGCATATTATCGATCAAATGTTTGCGACCGCGCCGCAAGCGATGTTGATGATGGTGGAACTGGCGATATTACCGGCCAGCCGCGCTTATCGTCGCGTTCGCTGGCACGGTATGGAGATTGTCGATGCGTTGCGGGAGCAGCAGCGTAATATTATTTTCATGGTGCCACATGGCTGGGCTGTCGATATCCCGGCGATGCTGATGAGCTGGCAAGGTCAGAAAATGGCGGCCATGATGCACAATCAGAAAAACCCGCTACAGGATTATTTGTGGAATACCTTGCGCCGTCGTTTTGGTGGTCGTCTGCATACCCGTAATGATGGAATCAAGCCGTTTATTGGTTCGGTGCGCGAAGGGTATTGGGGGTATTATCTGCCAGATCAGGATCATGGCGCAGAGCATAGCGAGTTCGTCGATTTCTTTGCGACCTATAAAGCGACACTCCCTGCTATTGGCCGTTTGATGAAGGTCTGCCGGGCTGAAATCGTACCGCTGTTTCCGGTTTATAACGGCAAAACGTCACAACTGGATATCTACATTCGCCCGCCAATGAGCGATATTAGTGGTGCAGACGATCATACTATCGCCCGTCGTATGAATGAAGAAGTTGAGCATCTGGTGACGCCGAATCCTGAGCAGTACACCTGGATTCTGAAGCTGTTGAAAACCCGCAAACCGGGGGAAACTGAACCCTATTTGCGCAAAGATTTGTACCCACGCAAGAAATAAATCACTCGCGTGGTTTAAGCGCACAGCCAATAAGGGCGATACCAGTGGTATCGCCCTTATTGGTCTTCACCAGGTATAGGTCATCTTATCTGCGTTTTTAAGATGCTATTTTTGTGTTGTGTACCCAACACATAGGCGTCCGGTACATAAGACTCGGCAGGAAATACATAATCTGTAACAGTTAACCTCTTCTTAATTTAGTAACTGCTGGAACTTATAAAAAAACTTAAAAATAGCGTTGAATGTCGTTCTTTTTTTCTCAGACTATTCCATATTCTTTTTATTATCGCTTTTGATTTAATAACCCCCGAAGCCGCTCTGTTATGACTTCAACCGTTAGCCACCATAAATAATGCGAGATTGCTTATTTAATTCCGGCTAATAAAAAAATTTCTGCTGAAGGATTTCAACCATGAATCTGAAACCACTGTTTTTAGGCGTTTTACTGGCAACGACTTATGTAACTGCCAACGCAGCGACCACCACGGTGGAAAAAAGTGCAACTAACGCCCCGGCAACCAGTACGACACCCGCATCGGCGGAATCTTCACTGGGTAAGGCGGTGGATAAAGCCAACACGGACGCAGCCAAACGGGCAGAGCTTGACGCATCGGCCGTGAAAGCCAATGCTCGTGGGGATGCAACTATAAAACCTGAAAAGGCCACGGCACAAACACAAACGAAAACTGAAGAGAAGTCGGCGAAGAAGGTGGTGAAAAAACATCATACTGATAGCGCTAATACCAGGGAAAAAACGAAAGCCAGTACCGGAGAAAAACAGGACGACATAAAAAACACCACCACGAATGCCCAATAAAACGTCCGTTAGTCAATAAACAATAAGATGAACATCACGCAATAATAAAAGAAACAGTAGTGTTTGCGCAGATGGCAATAATTTACCGGTCAGGAAATAGCGATAGGTGTTATGGCAATGAAGTCCAATTTGCCAGATAACCAGAACGCTATTCCTGACCGGCGTTATACCCAAAATAATTTGAGTAATGCAGCCACACACCTGCAACTCGGCGTATGAAGGGGATATATCCCTTTTGGATGAAAGCTTGGTTTTTATGAATAAATTATTTTTATGTCTTGCGTTACTGACTGCACATATTCCTTTTTCCCAGGCGGAGAGTTGTCGCGCCAATCGCTCTGGTGGGCTGGATAGCGAGCCTGTGGTGGGGGCACGTTAACCCGACGCGGATCAGGCAAAAACGAACGCAAGGCAGAGGGTGCGTTGGTGAATGAGTAAAAAAACGGGGCAGCTAACGCTGCCCCGTTTTTTTACTATCTAAGAATGCACGATAGTGTGATTACCGGGTATCACCGGCGTTGCCTATAGGCGGTTATTCAACCCGCAGTACGCGCACAGTATTGGTGGTTCCGACCGTTCCCATCACGTCCCCTTGGGTCACGATAACCAGATCGCCGGAGACCAGGAAGCCTTTGTCACGCAGCAGCAGTACCGCATCATTAGCCGCAGCGACGCCATCGGTATAGCTGGTGAACTGCACCGGAGTGACACCACGGTACAAGGCAGTCAGGTTAAGGGTATGCTCATGACGCGACATAGCGAAAATCGGCAGGCCTGAACTGATGCGGGACATCATCAATGCGGTGCGGCCGGATTCGGTCATGGCGATAATCGCGGTAACACCGTTAAGGTGGTTGGCCGCATACATAGCGGACATGGCGATCGACTCTTCCACGTTATCGAACTGCACATCAAGGCGGTGTTTGGAGACATTAATGCTGGGGATTTTTTCTGCGCCCAGACACACTTTAGCCATAGCGGCAACCGTCTCGGCTGGGTACTGACCCGCCGCGGTTTCTGCAGAGAGCATCACGGCATCGGTGCCGTCGAGTACGGCGTTGGCGACGTCCATCACTTCCGCGCGGGTTGGCATCGGATTGGTGATCATCGACTCCATCATCTGTGTTGCCGTAATAACGGCACGGTTCAACTGACGAGCACGGCGAATCAGTTTTTTCTGGATACCGACCAGCTCCGGGTCACCGATTTCTACGCCCAGATCACCACGAGCAACCATGACCACATCAGAAGCAAGGATAATGTCGTCCATCGCTTCATCCGTTGATACGGCTTCTGCACGTTCTACTTTCGACACAATTTTGGCGTTGCTGCCAGCTTCGCGAGCCAGACGACGGGCATAGTGCAAGTCTTCGCCAGTACGAGGGAAGGAGACAGCCAGGAAATCTACACCGATTTTGGCCGCGGTAACGATGTCCGCTTTATCTTTTTCTGTTAACGCTTCCGCCGACAGGCCGCCACCGAGTTTGTTGATGCCTTTGTTGTTAGACAACGGGCCGCCGACAGTGACTTCGGTGAACACTTTCATGCCATCGACTGCCAGTACTTTTAACTGCACACGGCCATCATCCAGCAGCAGAATATCGCCTGGAACCACATCGTTGGGTAATCCTTTATAGTCGATACCCACTCTCTCTTTGTCGCCTTCGCCTTTTTCCAGGTTGGCATCCAGCAGGAACTTGTCGCCGACATTCAGGAAAATTTTCCCTTCTTTGAAGGTCGATACACGAATTTTGGGCCCCTGAAGATCACCCAGAATGGCAACATGGCGGCCAAGTTTAGCTGCGATTTCGCGAACTTTGTCGACCCGCAGAAGATGGTCTTCCGGCGTACCGTGAGAAAAGTTCAGGCGGACTACGTTTGCGCCTGCGGCAATGACCTTTTCCAGATTATTGTCGCGGTCCGTAGCCGGCCCCAGCGTGGTAACGATTTTGGTTCTTCTGAGCCGTCTGGACATGTATAACTCCGTTGACTGGTGAAGCTGTTGTAATGTGGTAATGCCGTCAGGCGAGGGCATGGTATAGCGCTGTTTTTGCCGCTCTGCACTGTCCGGATGCCGCGCCTGTAGTTATGATTGGGCGACAGGTTGGCCTTATCATCGATATCACACCTTGCCACCCGATGTTGATGTTATAGCATAATTAGTTGAACGGGTTGCTGAATCGTTCTTCCTTATCAAATCTCGATTCGCGCAATGCTTCCTTGACCCGCTTCAAGTTATCGCGGAATTTTGCACCGCGCCGCAGAGTAAAACCGGTTGCCAGCACATCGATCAGTGTCAACTGTGCGATACGCGATACCATCGGCATATAAACATCGGTATCTTCCGGGACATCAACCTGCAAGACCAGCGAGGCTTCGCGAGAAAGCGGGGAACCTTCCGAGGTAATGGCGATCACGGTTGCGTCGTTTTCCCGTGCCAGCCGTGCCACCTCCACCAGGCTTTTCGTGCGCCCGGTGTGGGAAATCAGCACCACCACGTCGCCCTCGCCAGAGTTCATGCAGCTCATGCGCTGCATAACCAGGTCGTCAAAGTAAACCACGGGAATATTGAAGCGAAAAAACTTGTTCATTGCATCGTGGGCTACCGCCGCCGAGGCACCAAATCCGAAGAAGGAAATTTTGCGCGCCTGGGTAAGCAGATCTACCGCACGGTTGATGGCCTGGATATCCAGGGATGATTTCACTTGTTCCAACGCAGCCATGGTGGATTCGAAAATCTTGCTGGTGTAAGACTCTACCGAGTCGTCTTCCTCCACGTTGCGGTTCACGTAAGGCGTACCATTAGCCAGGCTTTGCGCCAGATGCAGTTTAAAATCGGGAAACCCTTTGGTGTCCAGACGACGGCAGAAGCGGTTAACAGTAGGCTCGCTGACCTCAGCCATACCGGCCAGAGTGGCGATACTGGAGTGGATGGCTGTCTGTGGTGAGGCAAGAATAACCTCCGCCACCTTTCGTTCTGACTTGCTCAACAGCTCCAGATGACTCTGGATTTTTTCCAGCATATTCATATGACAACGACCATCTATGGTATTTTGGATTTCAGCCAAAGGTGAAACCGATGCGGATTTTGTGAAATATACTACGAGCCCGCTACGGTTGGCAGAGGTGGACACACCCAGTCATCGGCTTTTTTTGTCAGAACATGATGTGTGTCTAACTTTCAGAACGGTAACTGGCTGTCAGAAACGATGGAAAATTTCTCTTTTAGGCGGATGCCAGACTCGTTTCCTTCATCGGCACAACAGGTTCTGAGGCCTTATGGTATCAGAATCAGTCGATAATGTGGTTTTCTTACGGGTTTACTGGCTTGCGTCAAAAAGAGTACATTATTGATGTAATAAAATTACAGCGTCCTGCAATGAGGAGATTGAAAATGGCGGTAACGTCAACAGCCCAGGCGTGTGACCTGGTTATTTTCGGTGCGAAGGGCGATCTTGCGCGCCGTAAATTGCTGCCTTCACTGTATCAACTAGAAAAAGCAGGCCATATTCATCCAGAAACCCGCATCATCGGTGTCGGGCGTGCGGCGTGGGACCGCGACACGTATGTTGGTGTGGTGCGCGAAGCGCTGGAAACCTTTCTCAAAGAGCCGCTTGATGCTGCGTTATGGGCAACATTGAGCAGCCGCCTCGACTTCTGCAACCTTGATGTGGAAGACACCGAGGGGTTCAGTCGGCTGGGAACGATGCTCGATCAGCAAAATCGTACCACCATCAACTATTTCGCCATGCCGCCCAGCACATTCGGCGCTATCTGCCGTGGTTTGGGGAAAGCGGGTCTTAACAAAGAACCCGCCCGTGTGGTGATGGAAAAGCCGCTGGGTACCGATCTGGCATCCTCCCGGGTTATCAACAATCAGGTGGCGGAGTTCTTTAACGAGTGCCAGGTCTACCGTATCGACCACTACCTTGGCAAAGAAACTGTGCTGAATTTGCTGGCGCTGCGTTTTGCCAACTCCCTGTTCGCCAACAACTGGGATAACCGCACTATCGATCACGTGCAGATTACCGTGGCCGAAGAGGTGGGGATTGAAGGGCGCTGGGGGTATTTCGACAAAGCAGGCCAGATGCGCGACATGATCCAAAACCATCTGTTGCAAATTCTGACCATGATTGCCATGTCGCCGCCAGCGGACCTGAGCACTGATCGCATCCGCGATGAAAAGGTGAAAGTGCTGCGCTCATTACGCCGTATCGATCGCTCTAATGTGCATGACTTAACCGTGCGTGGTCAGTACACCAGCGGCTTTGTGCAGGGCAAAAAAGTACCTGGCTACCTGGAAGAAGAGGGAGCCAACAAGGCTAGCAATACCGAAACGTTTGTCGCGATTCGTGTTGATATCGACGACTGGCGTTGGTCCGGCGTGCCGTTCTATTTGCGTACCGGCAAGCGTTTGCCGTCGAAATGTTCAGAAGTGGTGGTTTACTTCAAAAACCCGGCACTCAATTTGTTCCATGACTCCTACCAGCAGTTACCACAGAACAAATTGATCATTCGCCTGCAGCCGGATGAAGGGGTCGAAATTCAGATCCTCAACAAGATCCCAGGGTTGGATCACAAACATCGGTTACAGACCACCAAGCTCGACCTGAGTTTCTCCGAAACCTTTAATCAGCAACATCTGGCGGATGCTTACGAGCGGTTGTTGCTGGAAAGTATGCGCGGCATTCAGGCGCTGTTTGTACGTCGTGACGAGGTGGAAGAAGCCTGGAAATGGGTAGACTCCATTATGGATGCCTGGGCAATGGACAATGACTCTCCCAAGCCTTATCAGGCCGGGACCTGGGGACCGGTGGCATCTGTCGCCATGATTACCCGTGATGGGCGTTCCTGGAACGAAGTGGAATAACGCGGTTTTGCACTGCCGAAAGGCGGAGTGAGGCCGTTAGCATTTTTTTGGCTGACGGTGCGGTCGGACATCCGTGGGTAACTGCGGATCCCTGTGGCAGGGGCGCGCCAGATATTAATCAGTGCCCGTTGGGCATGACTGGAGATTACCCTCGATGAAAAACTGGAAAACCAGTGCGGAACAGATTCTGACAGCCGGTCCGGTTGTTCCTGTTATTGTAATTAACAAACTGGAACACGCGGTACCGATGGCGAAAGCCCTGGTAGCGGGTGGCATTCGTGTCCTGGAGTTGACGTTGCGTACCGACTGCGCGGTAGAGGCTATTCGCCTGATCGCACAGGAAGTGCCGGACGCTATCGTTGGCGCAGGTACCGTGACCAACCCACAGCAGCTGGCGGAAGTGACCGCAGCGGGTGCGCAGTTTGCCATCAGCCCCGGCCTGACCGAACCGTTATTAAAAGCAGCAACAGAAGGCACTATTCCGTTGATCCCTGGGATCAGCACCGTGTCTGAGCTGATGTTGGGGATGGACTACGGATTACGTGAGTTTAAATTCTTCCCGGCTGAAGCGAATGGCGGTGTGAAGGCATTGCAGGCGATTGCCGGTCCGTTTGGCAAAATTCGCTTCTGCCCAACTGGCGGTATCTCACTGAAGAATTATCGTGAATATCTGGCGCTGAAAAGTGTGCTGTGTGTTGGTGGTTCCTGGCTGGTGCCTGCTGATGCGCTGGAAAGTGGTGACTACGACCGTATCACCGCGCTGGCGCGTGAAGCCGTTGCTGGCGCAACAGCCTGATAGCGTTATCCCTTTCTTCATACCAAAAAGCCCGCATCGCGGGCTTTTTTTGCATTCTGAATCGACGGGCCGACAGGCTGGCTTTATCGCAGGTCTCAGCCGCTTACACTGACGGCTGATGCACAGGATTTTGCCAGGTCTACTGCTGCGTCTGTGTTGTCGGCTGTCGCCAGCGCAACCCCCATACGGCGGCGCCCGCTGATGTCTGGCTTGCCGAAGAGGCGAATCTGGGTATGCGGTTTCAGAGCCTGTTCCAGGCCTTGATAGCGCACATCATTGCTGGTCAGCTCTGGCAGGATAACCGCCGAAGCGGATGGTCCATACTGGCGGATAGCGCCGATCGGCAAGCCGAGAAACGCGCGGACATGCAAAGCGAACTCGGACAGATCTTGTGAAATGAGCGTCACCATACCGGTATCATGCGGGCGTGGCGAAACTTCACTGAAAATGACGTCATCGCCGCAAATAAACAGCTCCACGCCAAACAAACCGAACCCGCCCAGCGCTTTTACTACGTTGCCAGCAATCTCTTTAGCTCGCGACAACGCCAGGTCGCTCATGTGCTGTGGCTGCCAGGATTCACGGTAATCGCCGTCTTCCTGACGGTGGCCGATAGGGTCACAGAAGTGCAGGCCGTCGGCGGCATGGATGGTCAATAATGTGATTTCGAAATCGAACTTCACCAGACCTTCGACAATCACTTTTCCGCCACCGGCCCGGCCGCCTTCCTGTGCATAGCGCCAGGCGTGATCCAATTGCTCCGGTGAACGAATAAGGCTCTGGCCTTTCCCTGAGGAACTCATGACGGGTTTGACGATGCAGGGAAAACCTAATTCCTCTGCAGCCTGACGAAATGCCGCTTCGTCGGCGGCAAAACGATAGCTGGATGTGGGTAACCCCAGCGTTTCTGCTGCCAACCGGCGGATACCTTCGCGATTCATGGTCAGGCGGGTGGCTTCAGCGCAAGGCACGACTCGCTGCCCTTGCTGTTCCAGAGCGACCAGCATATCGGTGGCGATAGCTTCGATCTCCGGCACGATATAGTCCGGGCGTTCCTGTAACACCAGCTGTTTTAATGCGTCACCGTCCAGCATATTGATGACATGGCTGCGGTGAGCGACTTGCATCGCCGGGGCATCAGCATAGCGATCAACCGCAATCACCTCGATTCCCAAACGCTGACACTCAATCGCTACTTCTTTTCCCAGTTCACCGGAACCTAGCAGCATAACGCGAGTGGCGCCGGGACGCAGGGCTGTTCCCATTGTTAACATAACCTGATACCTGATGGTGTTGTGAAAAGAGGGGGTAAAAACGGGCGGACGATGGCCCGAACGTGGCCGCAGTATAAACGAAAACGTTTGCGTTTGGCATCACTCGCGTACTGGTACGCAAAAGCGAGTGAAAATCCGTGCAGATCTCGGTACGAGCTGGATTCCCCTGCTGATTCATGACAGGCTTTGGGCATTTGCTGTTGCCCCATGGCTGGTGTGCCAGTGTGGGGCAGCGGTAAGGCAGAGTCTGACAAATGAATGGAAAGGAGTGATGTGCATGAGCGCGCCGCAAGCCGAAAAACGCCCGCATAAGATGACAATGCATGGCGATACCCGTATCGATAACTACTATTGGCTGCGGGATGATGAACGCAACAATCCGGATGTGCTTGCCTGGTTACAGCAAGAGAATCGCTATTGCGAACGGGTAATGGCACCTCATGAGGCTCTGCGTCGAACGTTGTACGAGGAAATGGTGGCGCGTATCCCCGGTGAAGATGTTTCGGTGCCTTATGTCAAACGTGGCTACCGCTACCAAAGTCGTTATGAACCTGGCAAAGATTACGCTATCTATCAGCGTCAAGCTGAGCAGGAAACGGGGGCTGATACCTGGCAGGTATTGCTGGATGGCAATCAACGGGCGGCTGGCAGCGAGTTCTACAGCCTTGGTGCGTTGGGGGTGAGCCCGGATAACCGACTGATGAGCGTGTCAGAAGATCTACTCTCCCGTCGGCAGTATGTGGTGACGTTTCAGGACCTGACCACCGGTGAGTGGCTGGATGATCGGCTGGAGAATGTGTCTGCCGGTAGTGAGTGGGCGGCAGACTCTCGCACGCTCTATTATGTGCGTAAACACCCGCAGACGTTGCTGCCTTATCAAGTGTATCGCCATCGTCTGGGGGATGATCCACAGCAGGATGAGTTGGTGTATGAAGAAACAGATGACACATTTTATCTCAGCCTGGATAAAACTACCTCCGAGCGCTATATCCTGCTCTATCTGGATAGTACTACCAGTACTGAAATTCTGTTGCTGGATGCGACTGACCCACAGGCAAAACCGCAGGTGTTTCTACCACGACGGCCGGATCACGAGTATGTGATTGACCATTTTCGTGATGATTTTTACGTTCGCTCCAACAAAGACGGCAAAACATTCGGCTTTTATCGTGCACATGATGCCAGCGAATCCACATGGCAGCCCTTGATCAGCCCACGTCCTGACTGTGTGCTGGAAGGGTTTGCACTGTTTGATGACTGGTACGTAGTTGAAGAACGTGAACGTGGGTTGACCCAGATTCGCTATATTCACTGGCAGACGGAAGTTTCTCGCCAGATTGCGTTTAATGACCCTGCCTACGTGAGCTGGCTGAGCTATAACCCAACGCCCGAGAGCAAACAACTGCGCTACGGTTACTCTTCAATGACCACGCCCATGACCATCTATGAACTGGATATGGCAACCGGTGTGCAGGCGGTACTCAAACAATCCGCAGTAAAAAATTTTGATGCCGACAATTACCGCAGCGAACGAGTCTGGATAACCGCCCGTGATGGTGAATCGGTACCGGTATCGTTGGTGTATCACAAAGACTGCCAACTGGCGCAAAGCCCATTGCTGGTTTACGGCTACGGTGCGTATGGCAGCAGTATGGATCCAGAGTTCAGTAGCAGTCGTTTAAGTTTACTGGATCGCGGCTTCGTGTATGCGCTGGCGCATATTCGCGGCGGGGGAGAATTGGGGCAGCAATGGCACGATCAGGGACGGCTATCCAACAAGATGAATACCTTCACCGATTTCATTGATGTCACGCAGGCGTTGCTGGCGCAAGGTTATGGCGACCCGAAAAAAACCTTCGCCATGGGGGGCAGCGCCGGCGGGTTACTGATGGGGGCCGTCATAAACATGGCTCCTTCACTGTTTTATGGGGTGGTGGCGCAGGTGCCGTTTGTCGATGTCCTCACGACCATGTTGGATGAGTCCATTCCGCTTACTACTGGCGAATATGATGAATGGGGCAATCCGAATAACGCGGCTGATTACCAGTACATCAAGCAATATAGTCCTTATGACCGAGTCTCGGTGCAGTGTTATCCCCACTTGCTGGTGACGACAGGCCTGCACGACTCACAAGTTCAGTATTGGGAACCGGCCAAATGGGTAGCAAAACTGCGTGAACTGAAAACCGACGATCATCTGTTGTTGTTACACACCGATATGGGGGCTGGTCATGGTGGTAAATCTGGTCGCCTGGCCCAGTTTGAAGACATTGCACAGGAGTTTACCTTCCTGTTAATGGTGCTTGAAGGTCAGTCACTGCAGGGGTAGCACTTCAGATTGGTGTAGCGGAGAAAGATGGACGGCATAGTTTGTCGAACCTTTACACCAGAAGACCGTGCCGAAAAAACGGTACAGGAAAAGTAGTACAAGAAAGTAGTACAAGAAAAACGAGCAGCCAGACGGAGAGAACTGGAACTGCGATCACCGGGTGTCAGGAGGCAGAGGGTGATCGCAGAATGTTGCCTGACGCGGATGTCGCCTGAGCCGATGTTGCCTGAATACTGCAGCATTCGGCAAGCAGCCAAATTTAGGCAACGTGGTTAGTTTCAGTTGGTTTCAGGCTGCGGTTGCGCCCGTTTAGCCCGCTTTTCCGCCCGTTTTTGCGCGGCGGTTTTCAGCGGTTTTTTCTTGGCGTTTTTCTTGCTGTCCATTCCTTTACTCATCTTGTGCCTCGCTTGGTAAAAGGTTGGTATGCCTGTTTATTAACCTCCTGTTTGTGAGGAGATGCAAGTGAAAAAGTGCTTTTTTGGCCAGTAAAATGACGGCGAAGAATTGAGCAAGTAAGGGTGGACCGAATAGAAACGGCGGCGAAAATCGGTATAGGGTGGGTAATCAGGCGCTATCCGAGGGTATTGGATAGCGTCGTGGTGAACGTGTGCTGATGAACGGAGCCGTTATTTACTGTTTGGGTCATACGGTAAGGTGGAGAACTGGTGGGAGATTCCCCGGTAGTAACTGACCCTTTCACGAAAATAGGGGCGCAGATGTGCGGGTTGCTGCTGTTCGATTTCATCCATGATCACCGGCATGTTATAGCGTTCGCGAAACGCCACGCTGGATGCCGCCAAATCCACATTGACCTTTTCCATTTCTTCATAGGGCAGGTCGGCCAGATTGTATCCCATGATTGCCTCCTCTGTGTTGCGCCACAAAAGTAAAGCAGAAGTGCGGAATTGGCAAATTCTGTTACTCTCCAGACCCTCGACAAGGCAGTGGGTGGCTCGTATCCTTGCCGTTGTTTTGCGTTAACTGAACGTAACAGGAAACTACTAGAAAGGGTAACACCATGTTGAAGCGTACATTTTTCCCGGCGATGAAGGCAGTACTGTTCGTAGGAAGCCTGTTTATCTCTCAGGCTGCACTGGCCCATGCTCATCTCAAAAGTCAGACTCCAGCGGCAGACAAGGCGATTACGGCACAAACAGCACCGTCTTCTCTGACGCTGCTTTTTTCAGAAGATATCGAACCTGCGTTCAGTGGTGTGGAGTTGACGCTAGCGGGGCAGGCTGTGTCGGTAGGCAAGGCGACGGTAGAAAATGATCATCATAATGTAATGGTGGTGCCGATTGAAAAGCCGTTAACCAGTGGTAGCTATCAGGTTTCCTGGCATGTGCTGTCTGTCGATGGTCATAAAACGCAGGGAAGCTATCGTTTTGATGTCAAATAATACGGCAGTGATTGGCTGATGCTGCTGGAGGCGGTATACGCAGGATTGCGTATCGGACATTTTTCCAGCCTCATGTTGCTGGTGGGGACAGCCTGTTATTGTCGGTTACTGTCACCCCGTACCTATCGGGCGCAGTTGGCGTCGCAGTTGTATGGGGTGATGGTGATCGGTAGCGCTGTAGCCATGTTGACCGCTGTTGGCATTCTGGCGGCGCAGACAGGATTGATGAGCGGTGACTGGCGCAATATCGGTGATGTGAGTACCTGGTATGCTGTATTGGGTACCCGTTTCGGGATGCTATGGGTCTGGCAACCGGTGCTGGCGTTAATCACGTGTGCGACGGTGTTCTGGCACCGTAGTAGGTGGCTCACGGGTATGCTGGTGTCTGGCGTAGCCCAACTCTGTGGTATGGCGTGGGTAGGTCACGCGGCGATGTTGGAGGGCTGGCCGGGGATAGTGCATGGCCTGAGCCAGACGGTACACTTGCTGTCGGTAACCTTTTGGGTCGGTGGGCTGGTGCCGTTACTGCCAGTATTGCGGGATGCGCAGCGGGTGTCGGCACGCGAGGATGCCATCCTGACGATGATGCGCTTTTCTCGTTTCGGTCATCTGGCCGTTGCGCTGGCAATCCTGACCGGTCTGGTGAATACCCGATTGATTCTCGGCTGGCCGTTGCCAGCGTTCGGGGTGTATAGCACATTGCTGGCGGTGAAGGTTCTGCTGGTCGCTGCTATGGTGTTGTTGGCGTTGTTCAATCGCTACTGGGTAGTGCCGCGCTTTCAGCATGCTGGGCATGCTGCTTACAGTTATTTTCTTCGGTTGACGATGGCAGAACTGTCGTTGTCTGTTCTGGTGGTTGGGCTGGTCAGTGTTCTGGCGACATTGTCTCCAGCATGAGTGCTCTGGTGGGGGAAGGGGAATATGCCGGTGTCGGGCATATTATGCAGACAAGCATACTGACTTTATTTTTAACAAATATAGATTTTTAACAAACCTGGATTTTTAATAACCCCAGATTTTTAATAAACCCAGAATGCTTAATAAAACCAGTTAATGAAAATAGTTATCAACGCCATTTTCTAATCATGGGAATAATGAAAATTATTCTCATAACCAAATGATAATGCATTGAAGTTATAAGGAATTTATTTCAATTTTGTGTTAACGGAATGTTTTAAATCCCACCCTTTACAGGCATAATATGAAAATCAGTCACCTGCCAGTAAAATAAGGAACGGCCATGTTAAAGAAAGAAATGATTCAGAAGCTGAATGAACAGCTTAATCTTGAATTTTACTCCGCCAATTTATATCTGCAGATGAGCGCCTGGTGTGGCGATAAAGGTTTTGAAGGTGCGTCGATTTTCCTGAAATCACATTCCCGTGAAGAGATGGATCATATGCAACGCCTGTTCGATTATCTGAACGACACCGGCAGCATGCCGCAATTGGGTGCGATTGCCGCACCACCGATCGAGTTTGATTCATTGCAGGATGTCTTCAAACTGACCTATGAGCACGAGCAGTTGATTACCCAAAAAATCAATGAACTGGCTCATTCAGCCATGACGTTGCAGGACTATTCCACCTTTAATTTCCTGCAGTGGTATGTAGCGGAACAGCACGAAGAAGAAAAACTGTTCAAGTCCATTCTCGACAAGCTGGGTATGGTGAATGCACAGGAAGGTGGCTTGTTCTTTATTGATCAGGATTTGAAAAAAATGGCGGCCTCGGTAACCCCATCTGCCTGATATGAGTCGGGTAATAGCTTCCCTATTACCCGTTCCTTTTTTACCCATTCCCCTTGCGATGCTCTTGCCAGACCTTCCTCATCCCACGTTAAATCCAATCCGCTGTGACACCTGTTGCGTTTAAGGTCTTATCGACGTGGTGTTTATTGTTCAGTCGTTTTCAACCGTCATGATGGTATACCCCATCCGTGGGGCTGGGGCTAGCGTCTTAAAATACGGTTTCCAGTGAATCGGTTACACAGTAATGATCATCCACCAATGGCAGGTAGCGCCATTTATCAAATGCCGTACAGGGATGGGAAATGCCGCATCCCACCCAGTCTCCGGGTTGTAACCGTTCTGTGTCTGGCAGACTAAGGTACGCATGCTGATCGTTCACTTCCGTGATGCGTAATTGTGTCGCCGTGCGTGCGGCACTACCGTCTGCCTGGCGGATCCATAACGGAATAGGTAAATCTTGATCGAATGGCACATCACGTCGTCCAAAATCGAGAAATGCCAGTCCAGGCTCTGGACGCGACAACACGCGTCCCCAGATTTCCAGTGCGGCCGTGAAATGATAGTGGCTACCGGGTTGGGCGAATGGCGCGATACGTGCATAGAGGCCGTTGTCATGTGCCATGTAGGCACCGGAGCGGATCAACGGGATAACCGGTAATGGTAAGCGTGCGCTAGTTAAACTGTCAGTGACCACATCAAACCAGGCTCCGCCACCGGCGCTAAGAATAA
This sequence comes from Dickeya oryzae, assembly GCF_009372235.1. GTDB lineage: Bacteria > Pseudomonadota > Gammaproteobacteria > Enterobacterales > Enterobacteriaceae > Dickeya > Dickeya oryzae. Next base: position 107,739 of record NZ_SULL01000014.1, read on the forward strand.
TACTATCGCTGCTGAATAAGTGCTTCTCCGCCAGTTGTGTCGCGGTGGCGATCAGCATGTCGCAATAGTCTTTCACTCGTGCGATACCGTGAGCATCCCGCCCGGCACCCAATGCCCCTTCATAGCCCGATACACCAACCAACTGTAACGATGGGCTTGCCGCGATGGCGTCAGCAATCATCACCGCGTCCTGGCGTGTTCGACAACCGGTGCGACCGCCGCTGACTGACATCTCCAGCAACACCGAGATACGGGTATTACCAAGATGCTGCTCCAGCAATTTTACCCCGTGCAGTGAATCGACGTAGCAGAGGAAACCATGGTCGGGGTGCTGTTGTTGCCATTGCGCTATCCAGCGGATACCGGCAGGGTCAACCAATTGATTAGCGAGAAAAACGTTACGAATGCCGAAGTGACGCAGTGCACGCACTTGCGCAGGCGTCGCGGCGCTAATGCCCCATGCGCCACCTTCGGTAATCGCCCGGCGCAAAACAGTCGCAGACATGGATGTCTTACCGTGGGCCGCCAGCATTACGCCTCGCTCGCGGCAGAAGGTCGCCAACTGGCGCAAGTTGTTCTCCAGAGCGGACTGCTTCATCAACATCAACGGAGAGAATACCTTTTCACTGCTCAACACTGGCGTTCCGACAGGTAAGTATTCCGTACCGCTACCGGCAACAGATTTAAAACGCGGTGCGGTGTGCGGCGCATCCAGTAAGCCATCTGCCTGCAACGGAAAGTGAATCGACATGTCGCCTCCTGTTAATGTTCAAGTACGCGGGATAAAAACTGTTGAGTCCGTGGATTTTGCGGATGCACGAAAATCTGCTCGGGTGAGCCTTGCTCGGCGATGATGCCTTGATCCATAAACACCACACGGTCAGCCGTTTTGCGTGCGAAGCCCATTTCGTGGGTTACCACCACCATCGTCATGCCATCACGAGCCAGACTGCGCATGACTTCCATTACTTCACCGACCAACTCAGGGTCGAGTGCAGACGTGGCTTCATCAAAGAACATAATTCTGGGTTCAACAGCCAATGCCCGCGCGATGGCAACCCGCTGCTGTTGCCCACCGGATAACTGTGCAGGGTAGTGGTGCGCGCGTTCCGCCAGCCCGACACGTTCCAGTGCTGCCATACCGCGTTTAGTGGCCTCGGCTTCAGACAGTTTTTGAGCCTTTATTAGCGCTAAGGTCACGTTGCCGAGCGCCGTTTTGTGAGGGAACAGATTAAATTGCTGGAATACCATACCAACATGGCCGCAGATTTCATGGCTGCGGTTGGCATCGTGCAGTGGCACGTCATTGACCCAAATCTCGCCGCTGTCGGCACTTTCCAGCCCGCTCATAATGCGCAATACGGTGCTTTTGCCGGAACCGGACGCGCCAATCAGTACCAAAACTTCACCTGGTGAAACGTCAAGACTGATGGCTTTCAACACCTGTGTGGTGCCAAATGATTTGGAAATACGGCTCAGTGTAATGGCGGATTTGCTCATGATAACTGGCTCCTGGCCTGGTGATGTTGAACCCAACGGGAAAGCGGAAAACAAACGGCGAAATAGAGCAGGGCGACCAGCCCATAAATGATGACCGGCTGGCCGATGCGATCGACAATCGCCTGCCCCTGATGCATCAGTTCTGACATGCCAATCATGCTGACTATTGAGGTATCCTTAATCAGCGACAGGTATTGCCCAGTCAGAGGGGGCAGCACGATGCCACGAGTCTGGGGCAGGATCACACTGAGAAAGGTCTGGCGTTTGGATAACCCTAAAATCCATGACACTTCCCATTGCCCTTTGGGCACCGCTTCAATGCCAGCGCGAAACACTTCCGCGATATAAGCACCCTGATAAATACTTAGCCCCAGGATCCCGGCGGCGAACAAATTAATGTCGTATCCAAAATACGCTACGCCAAAGTAGATAAACATCAGCGTAATGAGTACGGGTGTGCCGCGAAACAGCTCGATGTACAACAGGGCGAGTTGCCGGGCGATAGGCAATCGGCTGGTGCGTAGCACCGCTGCCAGCAAGCCAAGCAACGTACTACCAATAATTGCGGCCACCGAGAGCACCAGCGTGGTACCCAAACCGGTTAACAGCAACGGCAGAGCACGGATGATGATGTCGTTCATAGCGCATTCTCCCGTTTCGGCAGCGAATTAATCAGCCATCGTCTTATCAGCCCGGCGGCGGGCTTTTTTACCGGGGTGACCAGCGGCGGGGTAAACAGACGCCGTCCTGCCAGATGACCTAACCATGAAAACAGATTGCTGAGCAGTAAATAAATCACCGTTACGATGCTGAAGGTCTGGATATACAGCAATGTGCGGGCGTTGATGACGGTTGCCGTACCCGTCAGTTCCGGCAGAGCAATGGCGGATAACAACGAGGTGCCTAACAGTAATTGGATCAGGTTGTTGATAATCGCGGGCCATACAGCGCGTGTGGCCTGGGGCAGTATCACGCTCAGGAAAATGTGTCGACGCGAAATACCCAGGATCCAGGCGGCTTCCAATTGGCCTTTAGGCACCGATTGAATGCCGGCCCGAAAGGTTTCCGATAAATAGGCACCGACATTAATGCCCAATGCCAGAATCCCTGCTGTTGTTGCACTCATGGTGATGCCGAGTGAGGGCAGGCCGAAGAAAATAATGAAAATTTGTAATAGCACCGGCGTGTTACGAATGAATTCCACATAACAGTGGCTCAGCCAGCGTACCAGCGTCAGCGATGAGGCTTTTGCCAGCGCCGCTAATAGTCCAAGCGCTATTGCCAGTGCAAAAGCCAGCAGAGTGACCTGCAGTGTTAGCCAGGTGGCCGTAAGAAACGTACCACCGTAGTGCCACAGGGTTAGCCATTGATAATTCATGGGTCTACTCCTTTGAGTGGCGCAACAGGAATGTTGCGCCACGCGCGGTCAATATTGTGGGTTCAGTGGGTAGCGGGGTTTACTGCCAAACCATTTTTGATATAGCGCGGCGTTTTGGCCGGACGCATTAATCTCAAACAGGAATTCATTCAGGTAATTCAGCCAGACCTGGTCGCCTTGCTTCACACCGAATGCGTTGTATTCAAGCGGAACCAAGGCTTCATTGGTGACCGTCAGTGTTGAGTCGAGCTTACTTTGATAGGCGAGGAAATTATTATCTTCGATCATCGCATCAGCCTGACCTTGTTTTACCGCCAGAATGGCCGCCTGGGATGAGTCGTATTCCTGAATCTTGACATCGATACCGAGATTGCGCACTTCGTCGCCGTTTGTTGACCCTTTCACTGTGGCGATGGTTTTGCCCGCCATATCATGAGCGGACTGAATTCCGCTGTTCTTACGCACCAGCATGGCTTCGCTTGCCACGACATACGGGGCGGTGAAACTGATTTCTTTGGCGCGTTCCAGGTTGCGGGTGAAGTTACAAAACACGACATCCACTTTATTGGTCTGCAGGTTAGGAATGCGGTTGGCACTGGTGGTATTGACCATCTCTAGCTTGACTCCCATCGCTTTTGCCAGTGCTTTGGCCAAATCCACATCGTACCCATCAGGGTTACCCGCCTGGTCATAAAAGCCGAATGGCGCGAAGCTCAGACAATCACCGACGCGTAGCGTCCCACGTTGCAAAACGGTTTGAAGGGCAGACTGCGGTGCAGCGTTATCAGCCTTCTTCTCATCGGTAGGCGTACAGCCTGCCAGGGTCAACAACACCAGCGCGCTGGCAAAGAGCCTGGTGTTTATTTTTAGCGATGTTGTATTCATTTTATGCTCTCTTATTGAATGGAGATGATATGAAAACCGTTATTTTGCAGAAAAGTGGAAAACGCTTATTAATAACAGGCTACCCTGGTTTTGACGCATAAAATAATTAGCCTGTTTTTAGCGTGGACTTAATTACTTGCGATCGGCACGAAAGCATTTCATATCCACTTCCACTTTGCAGTCGACGACCAAATCCTGCACGCTGCAAATTCGTGCGGGCGGATGGCCGTTAAATATTTCACTGAATACTTTATTAAATGAACTGAAGTAACGGGCGTCGGTTAATACTGCCGTGACGTGGACGACATCTTCCACACGGTAACCCGCTTCACGCATGATAGTCAGGCAATTATCGAACGCTAATTGCGTTTGCTCGATGATGCCACCTTCCACCACTTCGCCATTGCGCATGGGCGTTTGACCGGAGATATACAGCCATCCATCGGCTTCGACGGCCCGTGCGAATGGCAGTTTTTGCCCGCCAGTCCCCGTCCCACCCTCAATGCCGTAGCGTTTGATCGTCATGCCACCTGCTCCTTATTCATGATAACTCGGGTATTGTGTTGCCTGTATCTTTGTCCGATATATCAGACTAAAATCTGCAATACCGGATAGCGCAAGATTTGCACAGGATTTTTATTTTTGCAATATAGGGATCCGTATTTAATTTTTAATCCTGCTGACAGGATCCCAAAAATAAGAGAAACGAATATCAGTTTTAGGGATGAAAACATCGGCAGTATTGATATTTTTAACCCTGCTATTATTTATTGCGCCAACATGGGGCACTAAAATGGAGCGCAGGTATTATCGGTATCCAGAGTAAAAAATTATTTTATCGAGATGGGTTAACGAGGGCTGGCAGTGTATGATGCTTTCTTTTTTCAGCGTATTTATCATTGCATGATTGCAACAGGAGAATGTGCCTATGTCTGACGAGAAAACGTCACGGGCGCGCGGTGTGGACCGGGTCATCGAGATTTTTCGCCAACTGCATATTTCCAGAAAACCCATGGCCATGCGTGATTTGATTGACGCGACAGGTGCTCCCCGTTCCAGCGTCTATGAACTGGTGAGCCTGCTCAGTGAGGCTGGCTTGCTGGAACTGGATGCTGATGGTGCCGTGTTCTTCGGTCGTGAGATGCACTACTATGGTGCGGACTACATGGCGCACAATGATTTAATTCGTCGTGCGCACCAGCTCATGGTGGAACTCGTTGCGCGTCATGGTGAAACCGTGCAGCTCTGCATGCTGGAAGGGAATAAATACACCGTCGTGCTATCGGAAAGTAACGCACATCCCTTCAAGATAACCTCGGATATCGGTGTACGCGTTCCCATTCCGTGGACGGCGACGGGGCGGTTGCTACTGAGCAATTGGTCAGACAGTGCCATTCTTGAGCTGATCCCTGAAGAGGATTATCGTCTGGCGAATGGAACCGTTCTGGATAAACAGGCGTTTCTTGATGATATTCATCAGGCAGGGCTGCAAGGGTATTGCCAGACGGAAGGGCTATCGGAAAGTTTTACCTGTTGCATGGCTGCCCCGATTCGCTCACGCAGTGGTCAGGCGGTAGCGGCTGTCTGCTTTATGATCAGCCGCGATACGCCGCCAGAACGCCGTAAAATGCTCTTGGAAGAGTTGATTGTTTCCGGGCAGAAGCTGTCTGATTTCACCTGATGTGATTTCCTGGAGGCTCCGGTACAGCCCAGTATTTTCTGTGTCGGGGACTTTCATCGATAATTCACCTGAGAGCCACTATTAAGTGGTTTTCATGTGTTGCCGGGGGTTACGCGTCAATGGCCAGTAGACTGCATCTTACGATCGGTTATAGCGATCAATTCTGAATAATTGATCTATAGAAACGTCTATAAAATAATCGATTTAGATGCCATCATGATTATGCTTAAAACGCTAATTGAAACGCCAGGGAAGCGGCCCACTGAGCAATCAGTGGGTTTTTAGCGATTTAATACGGCTCCCCATTTCATCGAGTGCATCGAACATTGTTTCACACTGAGCTATATGCAGTGGTATTGCTATACCAGGTAATATTTTGACTGCCAACCAGCCACTAATATCCTCAAAAACTGCATAAGCCCATGCGGACATTCGGTTAGCATTTCGTTATTTTCGAGTACACAAATTATATTTCCATGGTGGTCGATAGTTCTCATTTTTTATTACATCCATGTAATTGAATAGTCTATCTTGCTACAGAAAGTAGTAGATATCCAGCTTGCAGCAATTTACACCGGGTACGGAATTTCGGGCCAATTTCGGGCATTTTCGGGCCGACTGATATTTTTTTGTTTTAAATCAAAGATATAAAAAAAGACCGAACACGATTCCTGTGCCCGGTCTAGGGAAATGGCTCTTGGGAGAGAGCCGTGCGCTAAAAGTTGGCATTTGTTGCAAGTTGCATCACAACCTGCTCTTTAAGCGTAGACGACCCCTCTCTGTTTTCCAGTCTGGCACGCGCTTTGACGGTCAATTCCGAAACAATCTGTACACTTTGTGACAACCAACGCAAACCTGCATATTGACGAGCCACTCGCTTTTCTGTCGTGCTATATGTGCTATTGGCACAGGCGTTGTGCCCGGTCAATAAAGGGTTGCAGACTCATTTTTTGTCCCGGATTTTTTGGGTCATCCAGAAGGATGGTTTCCAACGAGCTGGCGTTTACCTTACCGGTGCTGACTTGTTCACGAGCGATGTCGTTAAGTGGATACTGTACCAGCGTGCTGGGGTTAATCACGTACATCGCGTGGTCAGCCCGGCAGATTAGCTGAACCTCTTCACGATTAAATGCCCAATTTGCGCCATATTCCAGCTTACTTAAATTTGCCAATTGCGTGGCAGCTAATGCCTGCGCTGACAGGGCCGAGACAATCAGTGGCAGTACTACTTTTTTCATCGTGATATTCCATGTAAAGCGCACCCTGACCGGAGGTCACCTCAGGCATACTGTCGGGTGCTGGATTCGCTATGGTTAAGGCGTGAGATAAACCAGTATGACTGAAGCCGTGATCATAACGGCCTGCTTTGATGAAGTCGAGCTAACGGCGTAGCGAGTGCAACTGATGCGAAGTTAAGCGCCAGGTTGCTCAAGATTAAGGATAAAATGTGGAGACCGGGTAGCGGTTAAGGTGCCGTTGAGGTCAATCCTGAGATGTTGCAATGGGAAACAACCATCAACGGGATTACACATAATGAAAAAAATCATTGCCGCGGCTGCGCTGTCGGTCGCGTTGGTTGGCTGTGCGAATCAGTCAGCCTCAATGCGGATGGCCGCTGAAACGGCGGATTATGGAACATTACCGGCAGATTATAAAAAACAGATTTACAGCTATTGCAGCTTTGCGCTGAAAGACCCGTATAGCGCGCATTATTCATTCATGGCGCCATACAAAGGTTATTTGGAAAAGGACTCATTCACATCAAAGAATAAAGTCACATTTGGCTGGGTGGTCCCGGTGGTGATCAATGCGAAGAACGGGTTCGGTGCCTATATGGGGAAACATAAGATGTTGTTTGTGTTCTCTGAGGGGAAAATTAAAGACTCGTCATTCAACAAATCGTTCGGCAAGGTGGTACCGGTTATTTAAATGTTTGCTGGGTTGATGAAATATCGGTCCGTACAGCAGAAAAGGGTAGGGATAACAGGGGAAGCAGCCAGCGTGTAACACGCTGGCTGATGTAGGTCTGGTTAATTGTTGACGGTTTGTTTGTGAAAGATTTCGCGAAAGACGGGGTAAATATCGTCCTGATCGCGAATATGCTGCATGGCAAAATTATCAAAATTCTCCCGCAGCACTTCATATTCCCGCCACAGCGTTTGGTGAGAGCGGCGGGTGATCTCTATATAGCTGTAGTAACGCACCACCGGCAGCAGGCGGGTGGTCAGTAATTCACGACAGAGCGGCGAATCGTCCGCCCAGTTATCGCCATCGGAAGCCTGCGCGGCATAAATATTCCACTGCGCGGGGTTATAACGTTCTTTGACGACATCCTCCATTAATTTCAGGGCGCTGGAGACAATCGTGCCACCGGTTTCCTGAGAGTAGAAGAATTCCTGCTCATCCACTTCCTTGGCCTGTGTATGGTGGCGGATGTACACCACCTCCACATTTTTGTAGGTTCGACTCAGGAACAGATACAACAGGATGTAAAAACGTTTGGCGATGTCCTTGGTGGCCTGGTCCATAGAACCAGAGACATCCATCAGACAGAACATCACCGCCTGGCTCGACGGTTCCGGTCGGCGTTCGTAATTCTTGTAACGCAGATCGAAGGTGTCGATAAACGGCACACTGGCGATACGCTGGCGTAACTCGGCGATTTCCTGACGCAGCCGCTCCTCCTCCAGCAGCTGAGCCGGTTCCGTGTTTTCCAGCAATGCCAGGTCTTCCTCTCGCTGGTGAAGATCGCGTCGTTTACCGGCGGTCATCGCCATGCGGCGGGCCAGCGAGTTTTGCAGTGAGCGCACCACGCTGATATTGGCGGGGACGCCATTGGCGGTGTACCCCGCACGGTGGGTTTTGTACTCGTTCAGTTGCCGATGCTCGGTTTTTTTCAGGTTTGGCAGCGCCAGATCTTCGAACAGCAGGTCAAGATATTCATCTTTGGATATCTGGAACACGAAATCATCCTGGCCTTCACCGTCTTGTCCGGCATCCCCCTGGCCTGAGCCGCTACCGCCGCCGCCACCCTGAGGGCGCTCGATCTTGTCGTTCTCGACAAAGTGATCGTTACCGGGGTGTACCCGGTGACGAACCCCGCCACGCCCCTGATGGAACATCGGTTCACTGATATCCGCGTTGGGGATCGAGATAGACTCCCCATTTTCCACGTCGGTGACCGAACGCTTGTTAATGGCCCCGGCAATCGACTGCTTTATTTGCGACTTGTAACGGCGCAAAAAACGCTGGCGGTTAACCGCGCTTTTGTTCTTGCCGTTCAAGCGCCGATCAATGAAATAGGCCATGTTTCCCCCAAACGACATGCCTGTCGATGTCCGGCATCAGGATGACTTCCTCACGCGCAGGTACCATTCGCACAGCAAACGCACCTGTTTGCGGGTGTAGCCTTTTTCCATCATGCGATCGACAAAGTCGTCGTGTTTTTTCTGCTCTTCCGTCGATGTTTTGGTGTTAAACGAAATCACCGGCAGCAGCTCTTCGGTATTGGAGAACATCTTTTTCTCAATGACCGTGCGCAGTTTTTCATAGCTGGTCCAGTTCGGATTACGGCCGCTATTGCTGGCGCGGGCGCGTAATACAAAGTTGACGATCTCGTTGCGGAAGTCTTTCGGGTTACTGATACCCGCCGGTTTTTCGATTTTCTCCAGTTCAGCGTTAAGTGATTCACGATCAAACAACTGACCGGTATCCGGGTCACGGTATTCCTGATCCTGAATCCAGAAGTCGGCATAGGTCACATAGCGATCAAAGATGTTTTGACCGTATTCCGAGTAGGACTCAAGGTAGGCCGTCTGTATTTCCTTACCGATGAATTCGGCGTATTTTGGAATCAGGTAGCCTTTCAGGTGTTCCAGGTATTTCTCCGCGACATCCTGCGGGAACTGTTCCCGCTCAATTTGCTGTTCCAGTACATAGAACAGGTGAACCGGGTTGGCCGCTACTTCGCTGTGATCAAAGTTGAACACGCGCGAGAGGATCTTAAAGGCAAAACGGGTGGAAAGCCCTTTCATGCCTTCATCGACACCTGCGTAATCACGGTACTCCTGATACGACTTGGCCTTCGGATCGGTATCTTTCAGGCTTTCACCATCGTATACCCGCATTTTTGAGTAGATACTGGAGTTTTCTGGATCTTTGAGCCGCGACAAAATGGAGAAGCGGGCTAGTGTTTCCAGCGTGCCGGGGGCGCAGGGGGCGCGACTCAGCTCACTGTTTACCAACAACTTGTCATAAATTCTGACTTCTTCGGAAACCCGCAGGCAATAAGGCACTTTGACGATGTAGACACGGTCGAGAAAAGCCTCGTTGTTTTTGTTGTTACGGAATTGCACCCATTCAGATTCGTTGGAGTGGGCGAGGATAATCCCGTTAAACGGCAGCGCGGCAATACCTTCGGTACCGTTATAGTTGCCTTCCTGTGTGGCGGTCAGTAAGGGGTGAAGCACTTTGATCGGTGCTTTAAACATTTCCACGAATTCCATCACGCCCTGGTTGGCACGGCACAGCGCGCCGGAGTAGCCATAAGCGTCCGGGTCGTTTTGTGCGAAATGCTCCAGCTTGCGGATGTCCACTTTACCGACCAGCGCTGAAATGTCCTGGTTGTTTTCATCACCCGGCTCGGTTTTGGCGATAGCCAGTTGGGCCAGAATAGAAGGCCAGACTTTGACGACACGGAACTTGGTGATATCACCACCAAATTCCTGCAGGCGTTTGGCTGCCCAGGGAGACATGATAGTGCCCAGATAGCGGCGTGGAACGCCGTATTCTTTCTCCAGGATTGACGCATCTTCTTGCGGGTTGAACAAGCACAGCGGATGGTCGTTGACCGGGCTACGCTCGCCGTTGGCGCTCAGGATATAAATAGGAACACGCTGCATCAGTGCTTTCAGTCGTTCAGCCAGCGAGGATTTACCGCCGCCGACCGGGCCCAGCAGATAGAGGATTTGTTTCTTCTCTTCAAGCCCTTGCGCGGCATGTTTCAGATAGGAAACAATTTGTTCGATGGCTTCTTCCATGCCATAGAACTCTTCGAACGCAGGGTAGCGGGCAATTACCCGGTTGGAAAACAAACGAGACAGACGTGGTTCCTGGGCGGTGTCTACCATAACCGGTTCACCGATAGCCATTAACAATCGCTCAGCGGCGTTCGCATACGCACTGCGGTCTTGCTGGCAGATGGTAAGGAACTCTTGCAGAGTGAACTCTTCGTCTTTGGCAGCGTCGTAACGCTGACGATAATGATCAAATATGTTCATAGCGTTGCCCGTCCTTCGTCGATTAACACAGAGTAAGAGAGCGAATGGTATGTATAAAGCCTATGTAATGGATGGCTCTCCCGGAAGAAGACCTCATACTGGAATACAGCAACCCTTATGCCAACTTGGCTGGCAATGGGTCTGGGGATTACTGGCACCCGGCTGTAGTCAGCGGAAATCCTCTGCCTTGTTTAAAGCGTAGTTTGCATCCATAAATTTGCCTCTATTCTTGCGTCGCATTTTTAAGATATTTCAATGACTCACTTCGGCATGAGGGCGTAAAGCTGGCTTTTTTATCCGCCAACGCAGACCCGATGCGGGGTGATGATTGGCAGACGAAATCGTTATAACTTATGTATCTTTCACATTAATGTGATGTATGTAGGACTCCGGCGCTGCTATGCTGCCGAATGCGATCAAATGTGTAACATCGAAGGAGCGCGACGACCGTGAAAAAACACGTATTCACTTTCTTAACGGCGACACTGGCTGGCGCGGTTATGACTGGCACTGCACTGGCGGACGAGTTCTCGCTGGGCGTGGGTGCGGTTGGCGGAACGGCACTATACCGTGGCGATAGTGGGCATGTTTATCCTTTCCCAATGGTGAACTATGACGGCGAGAATTTTTATCTGCGTGGTCTGCAAGGTGGGTATTACCTGTGGAATGACGCACAGAACAAGCTCTCACTAACCGCCTATTACAATCCTTTCGGTTTTAGACCGGGAGACAGCGACGACAGTCAGATGAAGCAGCTCGACCGGCGACGTGGCACGTTGATGGCGGGGCTGGCGTATCGTTACGACGCGCAGTGGGGGACGTTGCGCACGGTTTTCGCTGGCGACACGCTAGACTACAGCAACGGCCTGGTGTGGGATTCTGCCTACCTCTATCGCTTCAATGACGGCAACTGGAGCCTGACGCCGGGAATAGGGATTACCTGGTCGAGCGAGAATCAGAACCGCTACTACTATGGTGTGACGGGCGATGAAGCGGCACGCTCTGGATTACGCAATTACCAACCGAACGATGGCTGGTCGCCCTACGTCGAGTTGAGTGCGGGTTATCAAATCAATTCCAACTGGAGTTCCTGGGTGAGTGGGCGTTATATCCGCTTGTCTGATGACGTGAAAGACAGCCCGATGGTCGATAAAAGCTATAACCTGATGCTGAGCGGTGGTGTCAGTTATCGTTTCTGACATGGCGTGCTCGCGTATTGTGCATTAGCTGCACAAAAATGGGGTGTGTTCACCCCATTTGCACATTAATGGCGCAGCCAAGGTTTGTTACCCTGAGCGCAGGAGGGTAAGAGCATGCTAAAGCAGGTGGTATTCCCTGAGGGGAGAACGGTTCCCGCGATAGGTCAGGGAACGTGGTTTATGGGCGAGAGTGCACAACGACGACGTGCGGAAGTCAGTGCGCTACAGGCGGGTATTGATCTGGGCATGACGCTGATCGATACGGCGGAAATGTATGCGGATGGTGGCGCGGAAGAGGTCGTCGGGGAGGCGCTGCGTGGCCGTCGTGATCAGGTTTATCTGGTTTCCAAGGTGTATCCGCATAATGCCGGTGGTGAACGGGCGATTGCCGCTTGCGAACGCAGTCTGAAACGTTTGAAAACTGATTATATCGACCTGTATTTACTGCACTGGCGTGGCGGGATTCCGTTGACTGATACCATTACCGCGATGGAGCGCTTGCAACAGGCTGGCAAAATTGGGCGCTGGGGTGTCTCTAATCTGGATACGCGGGATATGGTTGAACTGTGGTCATGTCAGGGAGGCAATCAGTGCCAGACTAATCAGGTGTTGTATCATCTGGCTTCACGCGGTATCGAATATGATTTACTGCCCTGGTGTCAGCAGCGCCAACTTCCGGTGATGGCGTACTGCCCTTTGGCTCAGGCCGGGCAATTACGACATGATTTATTGGCTCATCCGGCGGTCGTGCAGGTTGCTCACCAGCAGGCGCTGACACCCGCGCAGGTGTTGCTGGCCTGGGTGGTTCGCCAGTCTGGCGTTATTGCTATTCCCAAAGCCAGTACACTGGCACATGTCAAAGAAAACGCCGCTGCACTTGATGTGACGTTGTCACCTGAGCAGATAGCTACCCTCGATGAGGCTTATCCGGCACCTCGTCACAAACAACCGCTGGATGTCGTATAAGCGGGATAACCCAAGCATGACTGGCTTTCGCCAGTCATGTAATGCAGCAACAAAACAACAGTAAAGATTACTTACGCAGACGAATCGTGGAGGTCAGGCGGGCGGGGGTTTGCGTGGTTGCCACAGCCGGTTGCGTTACGCGTGCCGTTTCAACACAAACAAACGTCTGGTAGCCGTCATCCGTCATATCGCTGATGGTGCGAGACAACTCTGCACCTGGGTTCCAGGCCACAACATCGCTGTGATGGGTGTGATGCACTTCAATGGTGCGTTGCAGTACCGGGTCTTCAATCAGGCTGACTGACGCCGGATGGGTATAGATACGATCGGTACGGGTGGCAAAGGTCAGGTCGCCTTGTTGTGTATCGGTTTTACCGTCGTTAACCTTATCGATGAAGGTCTCACCCAGGCCGCTAATCTGAATTTTGCTGATGTCACCAATCTGGAAGTAGGTATGCAGCGCCGTGGTCAGGCTGTAGTCACCATGACATTCAAGTTCCATACGGCATTCTTGGGCCGTCAAATGGAAGCGAGCCAGAACGGTAAACGTATGTGGCCAGGCGGCGCGTGTCTGTTCGGAGTCACGTAACGTAAAGGCGAGGGTCACGCCATGGGCGTCTTCACTGTGCGAGGTGAATTCCCAGGCCAGCAGACGACCGAAGCCATGGTTGGGCTGCGCAGCCGGACCAAACCAGGGGAAACAAATAGGCACACCGCCGCGAATGGCCACACCGTTTTCAAATGGCGTGTTGTCGCTTAACCACAGCACCGGCTGTTCGCCAGTAGGCTGCCAGCTCAGCAGGTGAGCACCCTGTAATGCAACGGCAGCACGAACCTGCGGATGATCGACCACAATCACCGGCAGTTGGCCCAGTTGACGTTGGCTCAGATGGGTGGTGATCGCATGAGTGAGGGGAAGTGAATAAATGTTGTCGTTCATGGTATTGGTTTTGCCTTAGTGGTCTTGTTGTATACCCAATAAAAAAGGGCGACTCACGTCGCCCTCTTATCATCTGTTCATCGCCACATTATTTGGAGATGTGAGCGATCAGATCCAGAACCTTGTTAGAGTAGCCCGTTTCGTTGTCATACCAGGAAACCAGTTTCACGAAGGTGTCGCTCAGTGCGATACCGGCTTTGGCATCGAACACAGAGGTCAGTTTTTCGCCGTTGAAATCGGTGGATACCACGTCATCTTCGGTGTAACCCAGAACGCCTTTCAGTTCGCCTTCAGAAGCGGCTTTGATTGCTGCACAAATTTCTTTGTACGTTGCCGGTTTTTCCAGACGAGCAGTCAGGTCAACAACAGATACGTTCGGGGTCGGTACACGGAACGCCATACCAGTCAGTTTACCGTTCAGTGCCGGAATAACTTTACCTACAGCTTTAGCTGCACCGGTAGAAGACGGGATGATGTTCTGAGCTGCGCCACGGCCGCCGCGCCAGTCTTTGTGAGACGGGCCATCAACGGTTTTCTGAGTCGCAGTGGTGGCGTGAACGGTGGTCATCAGTGCTTCAACGATACCGAATTTGTCGTTGATAACTTTAGCCAGCGGTGCCAGGCAGTTGGTGGTACAAGAGGCGTTAGACACGATATCCTGACCAGCGTAGGAAGCGTGGTTAACACCCATAACGAACATCGGCGTGTCGTCTTTAGACGGGCCAGTCAGAACCACTTTTTTAGCGCCAGCCTGGATGTGTTTACGCGCGGTTTCGTCGGTCAGGAAGATACCGGTTGCTTCAGCAACAACGTCAACACCAACTTCGTTCCACTTCAGGTTAGCCGGATCTTTCTCAGCGGTAACACGGATGGTTTTGCCGTTAACAACCAGGTGACCGTCTTTAACTTCAACAGTACCTTTGAAGCGGCCATGGGTGGAGTCATACTTCAGCATGTATGCCATGTATTCCGCATCCAGCAAATCGTTGATGGCAACGATTTCGATGTCAGAGCGTTCCTGTGCAGCGCGGAAAACGATACGGCCAATACGGCCAAACCCGTTGATACCTACTTTGATAGTCATATATTCCACCAGCTATTGGTTTGTGAATAAAAGGTTGGTTGTAAAATTACAAAAACCTTACTGAGCGTCAAGCGGAATCGTGTCAATCGTTGCGGTAAGTCAAAAGTCCGCTCAACAGTTGCACGATAAACAGCTATCAGCCTAACTAAAGGACATAACCCAATCATATGAGGAATGCACAGGCATGGAAACACCTGCCATAGGTGTAATTGTGATAGTGATCACAATTAAATGTGCCATTACTGCGTGGGGATAAGTGTAGGCCAAAATAGGCTGTGGTGGTGTTAACTTTTTGTTAGAATTATGCGGCATCATTCTGGTGAAAAAAATCGTGTTTCAGTGAGCATCTGATGACCAAGATAACTGTTTCCCAACGCAATCTGGATGAGTTAACCGACTTGCAACGGCACGTGACACAGCAACGGGGGACGGAAAGTCCCTATACCGGTAAGCTGTTGCATAACAAGCGCACGGGGGTTTATCACTGCCTGTGCTGCCATCAGCCGTTGTTTTATTCCGATAGCAAGTATGATTCCGGCTGCGGCTGGCCGAGTTTTGATCGCCCAGTGAATGAGCAGGCTATCCGCTATCTTGAGGATTATTCCCACCATATGCACCGTATTGAGATCCGTTGTGGTCAATGTGACGCTCATCTGGGGCATGTCTTCCCGGATGGTCCACAGGAGACGACCGGCGAGCGTTATTGTGTAAATTCTGTATCACTCAGCTTTATTGATGCAGAAAATGGTCAGCAGACGGATGGTTAGCCGGGCTAATACAATCGATTGACTTGAAACCAATAGATTGACTTGAAACGTTTCAGCTAAATCTGACTTCAGGCAGAGAAAAACATGCAATTAGACGATTTAATAACCAGCATGACGCCGGAGATTTATCAGCGTCTGACGACGGCGGTAGAACTGGGAAAGTGGCCAGATGGCGTGGCCCTGACAACGGAACAAAAAGAAAACGCACTACAGATGGTGATGTTATGGCAGGCGCGTAATAACACCGAGGCTGACCATATGACGATCAACACCCGTGGTGAAATCGAAATGAAGAGTAAGCAGGAATTAAAACAGCGCTTTGCTGGTGATACGATTACCACGTTGAAACCACAAGACTAAGGTTTAAACCACAAGACTAAGGTTTAAACCACAAGACTAAGCATTAGCGATATCGGTGGCTTGGGCACGCCAGCGCTGAGCGCTGGCGTGATGAGAAGGGCGTGATTAACTCAGTGACGCAATAAACGCTGTCAGAGAAACCTGGGTGGCACCGTGTTTTACCATCACATCTATCGCCAGCTCGCTGTCGTTGGGTTGCAGGTTAACGCCTCTGCAGCCATCTGCCAGCACCTCGGTTTGATACCCCAGCGCCAGTGCATCCAGCACGGTGTATTTGACGCAATAATCGGTTGCCAGCCCCATGATGGTCAAACGGGTAATGTTTCTGGCTTTCAGCCAGTCGTTCAGGTCGGTGCGGGTGCGGTGACCGTTATCGAAAAATGCGCTGTAGCTGTCGATAAAAGGGTGCGTCCCCTTACGCACTACCCAGTCGATGGCACGCTGATTCAGCCTGGGGTGCAGGTCGGCACCCGGTGAGCCCTGTACGCAATGCACCGGCCACCAAATCTGTGGCAGGCCATCCAGTTCACCTTGTTCACCCACATGGGTGCCGGAATTAATGGCGAAACTGCGGTGATCCGCCGGATGCCAGTCCTGACAGGCTACCACCATAACGCCAGCCGACTTGCAGGCCGCGATAGCCTGATTGGCGATCGCGACCACACTATCCCCGTCCGAGACAGCCAGTGCGCCCCCCGCACAGAAGTCATTTTGGATATCCACCAGCAAGAGTGCTCTGTTCATCGTCTCTTCTTCTCATTGATGTTGTCTACCCTAATACATCGGCTGCAGGTGATTTAATCTTTATCGCTTAATTCTCCGCGCAGGTTTTGCTGCATGAGTTGGCGAATTTGCTCAGGGGAGAGATCGTTTCGGCTTAACAGATAATGCAGTTTCGTCAGCGCGGCCTCAACCGTCATATCAAACCCGCTGATAACGCCCGCTTGTGCCAGTGCATTACCGGTTGCATAACCATCCATATTGACCCGACCGGAGATACATTGCGTCAGGTTAACCACTACGATACCGCGTTCAGATGCGCGGCGTAGTTCATCCAGCAAACCTGAACTTTGTGGCGCATTACCAACACCATAGGAGCGCAGAATCAGTGCCTTGACTGGCTGGCGCAGGAAATTACTCACCACATCGGCAGAAATACCGGGATAGATGGTCACCACGCCGATAGGTTGTGGTGTGATGGCATGGACAATCAGTGACCCGTCGAGTGGTTCGGGATTAGCGGGTGTTAAGCGGCGAATGTGGATACCGGCTTCCAGCAAGGGAGGATAGTTCGGGGACGCGAAAGCATCGAAACCATCGGCATGTGCTTTGGTCGTCCGGTTGCCGCGCAACAATTTGTTGTTGAAGAACAGACTAACCTCGTTGACCGGATGATTGGCTGCCACGTACAACGCATTGAGCAGGTTGGTTTGCCCATCAGAGCGCAATTCTGCCAGCGGAATTTGTGACCCTGTCACGATAACCGGCTTGGCGAGATTCTCCAACATGAATGACAACGCGGAAGCGGTAAACGCCATGGTATCGGTACCATGCAGAATGACAAAGCCATCGTATTGATCATAGTGTTGCTGAATATCGTTGGCGATGGATTGCCAGTCCGAGGGGGTCATATCGGAAGAGTCAATCAGCGGCGTATATTCATGAATAGCGAATGATGGCATCTCCGGGCGATGGAATTCCGGCATTTGCGCCAATTGCTGTTGCAGGTGACCAGAAACCGGGACGTACCCGTGGGCAGAGCGCTGCATACCGATAGTGCCACCCGTATAGGCGACGTAAATGGATTTCTTTTGCATGGGTGTTATGGGTCGGGACTCGATTGGTTATAGAAAGGGTTAGCCCTGAAATGCCGGGATTATAAAAAGGTTTCAGTAGTAAAGACAGCCCGACTCGCGTCGGGCTGTGTAAGGGAGTGTTATCGTAAGTCGCCGCAGTTCAGGCACAGCGCGTAGCGGTTTTGTGGATCGTTTAGCGCGTCCAGAATCGAAGTCTGGGCACGAACGGTTTGCGCCAGTTGAGCCACCGGTGCCGGTACTAACGCCTGCACGGCGGAAGGCAGCAGCGCATAGACCGAACTTCTGACCTGGCTGAACATCACGTTGAGCAGATCCGGCTCTTCTGTGTACCAGCTCAACTGATACTGTTCCAGTTTGGCAAGCTCTGCGGCTTTCTTCACGGCATCGTCGAAGTCGCCCAATTGATCTACCAGACCATTAGCTTTGGCGTCACTGCCGACCCAGACATGCCCCTGGGCTATCGCATCGACTTCCTGCGATGTCTTCTGGCGTGACTGGGCTACCAGAGAAACAAAGTTTTGGTAACCACGCTCGATGCTAATCTGCATCAGTTGGCTTACTTGCGGTGGCAGGGTCTTGGTTTGAGACAAATCAGCCAGCGGCGAAGTGGCAACACCATCGGTATGCACACCAATGCTATCCAGCGCGTTTTCAAACGTGGTTACCACGCCGAAAATCCCAATCGAACCGGTCAGGGTACTGGGGCTGGCGATGATGGTGTTAGCTGGCGTAGAAATCCAGTAACCGCCAGATGCAGCCATCCCCCCCATGGAGACGATAACCGGCTTACCTGCCTGGCGTGCAGCCATCAGCTCAGAACGAATCAGTTCAGACGCCGTCACGCTGCCGCCGGGGCTGTTAACCCGCAGGATAATGGCCTTCACTTTCGGGTCCAGCCGCGCATCACGAATTTGTGCGGCGGTGGTATCGCCACCAACGTATCCGGGGGTTTCTTTACCATCAACAATGGTGCCGCTGGCAAACACGACCGCTATCTCATTGCTGCTCGTGGCCGGTGGCGTTGGGGTGTAATCATAAATGCTGGTGAAATTGAAGTTTTTGGTTTTGGCATCCCACCCAAAGGCTTTGATAAGCGATTGCTCAATCGCCGAATGGGGAGCCACTTCATCCACCAGTTTATTTTCCAGTGCGTAACGCGCGGTATCACCATCTATCTTCTGCAGACCCGCGAGGATAGCGTCAGCGCCGGGGAACAATTGCTGCGGGGTGATTTGACGGTTAGCCGCGACGGTATCGAGATAGTGTTGCCACAGGGTGGAAATCCAACGATTGTCGGCTTCGCGAGCATCGGGCGACATGTCATCGCGGATAAACGGCTCGACGGCGGATTTGTACGTGCCCACGCGGAAAATGTGCGCGGTGACTTTCAGCTTATCCAACAGCGTCTTGTAGTAGAGGTTATTGGTGGCAAAGCCATGCAGGTCAACATTTCCCTGAGGGGTCAGGTAGATTTTGTTGGCAAAGCTGGCCAGATAATATTGCGTTTGGTTGAAATTGTCGCCGACGGCAAAAATCGGTTTGCCCGCATCACGAAATTCGCGCAGCGCTTTACCGATGTATTGCAGTGAAGGCTGGTCAGCGCCGACAAAGTCAGACAAATCCATCACCATGCCGGTAATATTGCTGTCGTTTTTGGCCTGTCGAATACTTTCAACAATATCAAACAGCGAATTTTCCTGATGGCGGCTTGCCGACGCACCGAAAAATTCGCGGCCAAACTGGCGCAGCTTGTTATTAACGGACGGCTTATCCACCACCACCCCTGTCAGATCCAGCAATAATGCGCCTCGCACAGGTTCAGCCGGCGGGGCTTTGAACTGGCTGTAGATCCCGATAGCGACCAGGATCAGGCAAACCAGAAAGAGGTTGAGGATAAATTCGCGGATGAAATTCAGCAGGCGCCATCCCCATCTGAATATTCCACTGAAAATTCGCCACATTGTGCGCATGTCCACTCCGTCAAAAGAAAACTGGGTTTAAGCTGTGCCTCGGGTTCGCGGTGAATCTGCGCGAACGCATCCGAACGCGAGCACTGGCGGTATCCTAATGAGCGACAGAATAAAAGTCAGCTATTTATCTTGCCGCAGGGTCAGTAGCAGGGCGCTAACTTGTAACAAATCTTCTACCTGTGCTACCGTGGCGCGCAACCGGATTTTATTCACCGACAGCAGATTTTTCATGACAGGAGAGATGTGATGGATGCTCTGGAATTGCTACTGAATCGCCGTTCGGCCTCGCGTCTGGCCGCCCCTGCGCCGACAGGTGAGGTACTGGACAATATCCTGCGAGCGGGTTTACGGGCTCCTGATCATGGTGCACTACAACCCTGGCGTTTTTCTATTATCCAGGATGATGGGTTATCCCGTTTTAGTGAGTTGCTGGTTAGAGCGGCATTGCAGGATAAGCAGGATGAGGCGGCCGTCGAAAAAGCGCGTCAGGCACCGTTTCGTGCGCCGATGATCATTACCGTGGTAGCGCACTGTGTGGATAATCCGAAGGTTCCCCATTGGGAGCAAGTGGTCTCAGCAGGATGTGCGGTACAGGCGATGCAAATGGCCGCACTGGCACAAGGTTTCAACGGTATCTGGCGTAGTGGTGCCTGGACTCATCATCCGCTGGTTCGTGATGCTTTTGGTTGCCGTGCGTCGGATGAAATTGTCGGTTTCCTCTATCTGGGGACTCCGCAGCTTAAAGCCTCCGCCGCTGTCGCGTCCGTTGATAGCACGAAGTTTGTCAGCTATTTCTAATCCTGTATTGACGATGTTTCCCTTGCGCTACATGCCCGATGGGCCGGTGAAGCAAGGGATATCCGTTCTGTTGTGCGGTGTAACATGCGACTGTTTATTGCGGAAAAACCCAGTCTTGCCAGAGCGATTGCCGATGTCTTGCCTAAACCGCACCGGCGGGGCGATGGCTTCATTGCCTGTGGCGAACAGGATATGGTGACCTGGTGTGTGGGGCACCTGCTGGAACAGGCACAACCAGACGTGTACGATGCCCGCTACGCGCGCTGGTCGCTGGCTGACTTGCCGATCGTGCCACAAAAATGGCTGCTCCAGCCGCGTCCATCGGTGAGCAAGCAACTGAATGTGATCAAAAAACTGCTGACGCAGGCCGATGAAGTGATCCATGCCGGTGACCCGGACCGGGAAGGGCAGTTGCTGGTCGATGAGGTGCTGGAGTATCTGGCGCTGCCTGAGGCGAAACGCCAGCAGGTACGCCGTTGTCTCATCAACGACCTGAACCCGCAGGCGGTGGAGCGTGCAGTATCGCGCCTGCGTGAAAACCGGGAGTTTGTTCCGCTGTGTGTTTCCGCACTGGCGCGTTCACGTGCTGACTGGTTATATGGCATCAATATGACCCGCGCCTATACCTTGCTGGGGAAAAATGCCGGGTATGAAGGTGTATTGTCAGTCGGTCGGGTACAGACGCCAGTATTAGGGTTGGTTGTCCGTCGTGATGAAGAAATAGATAATTTTGTGCCGCGCGACTATTTCGAGGTTAAGGCCCACATTGTTACCCCCGCCAATGAGCGGTTTGTTGCATTGTGGCAGCCAAGTGAGTCGTGTGAACCGTATCAGGACGAAGAAGGGCGCTTGCTACACCGTCCGCTGGCTGAGCACGTTGTTAAACGCATTGAAGGACAACCTGCACAGGTCACGGCCTATAATGATAAACGGGAATCGGAAACCGCACCGTTGCCGTATTCGCTTTCCGCCTTGCAAATTGAAGCGGCTAAACGCTTTGGGTTGAGCGCCCAACAAGTGTTGGATATTTGCCAGCGGTTGTATGAAACGCACAAGTTGATCACCTACCCACGTTCGGATTGCCGGTATCTGCCGGAAGAGCATTTCGCCGGGCGACACGCGGTACTGAACGCGATTGCTGCACATCAGCCGGATTTATTGCCGCAGCCTGTGGTGGATCCTGAACGCCGTAATCGCTGCTGGGATGACAGCAAGGTTGACGCACACCATGCCATTATCCCCACCGCGCGTAGCACCCGCACGTCGCTAACCGAGCAGGAAAATCAGGTTTATGGGTTGGTTGCCCGGCAATACCTGATGCAGTTTTGCGCCGATGCTGTGTTTCGTAAATGTGTTATCGAGCTGGATATCGCTGGTGGCAAGTTTGTGGCGAAAGCCCGTTTTTTGGCAGAGGCGGGGTGGCGCACGTTGCTCGGCCATAAAGAGCGGGACGAGGAAAACGAGGGAATGCCATTGCCGGTGGTGGCGAAAGGCGATGAATTGCTGTGTGAGAGGGGCGAGGTGGTTGAGCGACAGACTCAGCCTCCCCGGCCGTTTACCGACGCAACGTTGCTATCTGCCATGACCGGGATTGCCCGCTTCGTGCAGGATAAGGCGCTGAAGAAAATCTTACGTGAGACAGATGGATTGGGCACCGAAGCTACGCGCGCAGGCATTATCGAACTGTTGTTTAAACGTGCGTTTCTGATAAAGAAAGGGCGCTATATTCATTCGACTGATGCAGGTAAGGCGTTGATTCATTCGCTACCACCGATCGCCGCGCACCCAGATATGACGGCGCACTGGGAAGCGACGTTGACGCAGATTAGTGAAAAACGTTGCCGCTATCAGGATTTCATGCAGCCGTTGACGCAATCGCTGTACGAACTGATTCAGCAGGCACGACAAAGTGGTAATATCTCGGCGTTCAGAGGATTACCGCCCGTTAAGAGCGCTTCGCCCGAGAAGCGCAAACGTCGTCAGTCACGTTCAGCCAGCACCAAGGAGTAACGCAGATGAAAGCATGGGGCACCTTCCTGATGGCAACCGGCTTGTTGCTATCTTCCGCTACGCAGGCGGCGACGCAAACCACGGTGGTGACGCAGGGGCATCCCGTCATTTTGCCGGGAAACAATGTCGCAACCCAGGGCACGGTATCCGGCGCGCAGGGTGCGATTAGTACGCAGGGCGTTGCCAATGCTCAGGGGACGACCAACACAGACGTGGTGGTGCCTGTGCCGCCACAGGTCGTGTGGGGTAACGGTGGTAATGCCGGTGGTAATGTTCAGCGAGAAACTCAGGTTAATTGCATGAGTTGCTGTATTTATCAAAACAGAAGCTACTCTGAAGGCTCGGTCGTCAGGGCGGAAGGGGTGTTACTGCAATGCCAGCGCGATAAAGGCAACCTGGGCACCAATAATCTGGTGTGGCGGATCCTCAAAGATCAGCAATAAACAGCGATAACGGGGCGATGTAGCCCCGTTGTTCTTTCAGAGAGTGAATTCCGCCCATACCGGCGCATGGTCAGAGGGTTTCTCCATTGCCCGAATGGCGTAATCAATACCCGTGGCGGCGCAGCGGCTCGCCAGCGGTGAGGTTGCCATGATCAGATCGATACGCAGCCCACGGTTATCATCAAATCCTGATGAGCGGTAGTCAAACCACGAGAACTTATCCTGACATTCGGGATTGGCAGCCCGGAATGTATCGACCAGCCCCCAGCTTTTCAGCCGTTCCATCCATTCACGCTCTTCCGGCAGGAATGAGCACTTCCCAGTGCGCAGCCAGCGTTTACGGTTATCTTCCCCAATACCGATATCCAGATCGGTCGGGCTGATGTTCATGTCACCCATGATAAGCACCGGCTGGTCCGCCTGATGGTGCAGATCAAGATAGTGCTGCAAATCCTGGTAAAAACGGGTTTTGGCAGGAAACTTGACCGGGTGGTCGCGGCTTTCACCCTGCGGGAAGTAGCCATTCACCACCGTCAGTGTGCCGAGCGGCGTTGCCAGATCCGCCATAATGATACGGCGCTGGGCGTCATCGTCGTCGGTGGGAAAACCGCGCCGAACCGCCAATGGTTCAGCTTTGGTCAGCAGCGCAACACCGTAATGGCCTTTCTGTCCATGATAGAAAACGTGGTAACCGAACTGTTTTACATCGTCGAGTGGAAACATGTCGTCATGGACTTTGGTTTCCTGTAAGCCGATTACGTCAGGCTGGTGTTGTTCGATGATTGCGGCCAGTTGATGGGGACGGGCTCGCAGCCCATTGATATTGAAAGAAACAAATTTCATGTTCGCTGCCGTTGTTAAAAAAGCGTGCTCTGATGTTAGCAGAAAGGCGGCAGAGGAGTCACGGCGGCGATACGATCGTGTCAACAGTCATAACTATCGGTGATGGCTGGTTGAACCGGTTCACAATAGCCCGTATACTCCGCGCCTTGCAGGAGAGCGGAAGGCACGACATACCACGACAGGCCTTCCCGCCGAAGGCGCAAACTCCCATAATCGCTCAGGCCACCTTACTGCACATTTCAATGACGCCAACTGGAGAGCGGTTGCGAGACAACCCACCGAAGGGGCAAGCGGTATCACCGCGTAAACTCTCAGGTAAAAGGACAGAGGGAGGGGCACATTTCACAAGGGTACATGTGTGCTGACCTATATCTATCTGATCGCTATTACTGCTGAGGGGATGTCCGGTGCGCTGGCCGCTGGCCGTCGTAACATGGATATTTTTGGTGTTTCGATGATCGCCTTTATTACCGCGCTGGGTGGCGGTACGGTGCGCGATATCATGCTAGGTAATTATCCCATCGCCTGGACGCAACACCCTGCCTATATCTATCTCACCATCGGTGCAGGTCTTCTGGCCGTGCTGGCATCACGTGTGATGCATCACTTGCATCGGCTGTTTTTAGTGCTGGATGCCATGGGGTTGGTGGCATTTACCATCATCGGTTGCAATGTGGCTATCGAGCTGGGTTATTCACCCACCGTGGTTGTAATGGCTGGCATCACCACCGGTATCTTTGGCGGCATCTTGCGGGATATTTTTTGCAACCGCACGCCCATGGTGTTGCGTAAGGAGCTTTACGCTTGCGTGTCACTGCTGGTGGCACTGGTGTACCTTAGCTTGCGTGAAATCGGCATAAACCACGACATCAATCAGCTTATCTCTTTTTCTATCGGTCTGGCGCTCCGTCTGGCGGCCATTTTCTGGTCCTGGCAGTTACCAGTATTCAGTTATATGCCAGAACGCTGGAAAGAATAATGGTTCTTTCACCGGACACGGTGACACTGACGATTACATCGCTGTAGGACATCACGGATGCGATAACGCCTACAGGCCGCATCGGTTTTGCCGCGAGATATCGTTATCTGGCGATTGATTGTTTTTTGTAAGAGTGAGTGTATCGGGAAATAACAACGTGATGGATTTCAGCGAGTCGCGATAACGCGGTAGAGATGGTGGTGGGGGAAGGATTCGAACCTTCGAAGTCTGTGACGGCAGATTTACAGTCTGCTCCCTTTGGCCGCTCGGGAACCCCACCACTGGCCTGATTGCTCTTTTGTGTGTCGAGCGGGGCGCATCATATCAAATGCCGCGCCTCTGTAAAGACTGAAAAAACAAAAACAAGTTCGTTTGCCGTTTTTTTATGCCGCCCGATGTAATTGTAGGCAAAGGGCGGCGAAGTGCTAATCAACGCAGGATGGCTAATTAACTCAGGCCTAACTAGCGCAGGATAGTTAACTAACGCAGGATAATAGTGCGGTTGCCGTAGACGAACACGCGCTGGGCCAGAACATGATAGAGCGCCCGGCTCAGGACGTTTTTCTCTACGTCGCGTCCGGCACGCATCATGTCGTCGGCAGTGTAGGTGTGGTCAACATTAATCACGTCCTGCATGATGATGGGGCCTTCATCCAGATTGTCATTCACGTAATGCGCGGTTGCACCGATGATTTTCACGCCACGCTCGTAAGCCTGATGATACGGGCGTGCACCGATGAAGGCTGGCAGGAATGAGTGATGAATGTTAATAACCCGGTTAGGGTAGTTCTGGACAAATGCGGGGGTTAAGACGCGCATATACTTCGCCAGTACAACGTAGTCAGGTTTGTATTGGTTTATCTGCGCGACCATTTTCAGGTCGTGCTCTTCGCGTGTCAGGCCGTCATGGCTGACCAGATGGAACGGAATATCGAAGCGTTCTACCAGCGTGCGCAGCGTGTCGTGGTTACCAATCACGGCAGCGATTTCAACATCGAGACCACCGTAGGTGCTTTTCATTAGCAGATCGCCAAGGCAATGCGCTTCTTTGGTCACCAGAATGACGACACGGCGACGCCCGGCGCTGCTCAGTTCGCGCACGGAACCTTCCGGTAAGGCGCTGTCCATATCGGCCAGCAGTGTAGTGTCATTGAAAATGCCTTCCAATTCCGTGCGCATGAAGAAACGACCAGTACGGTGATCAACGAATTCCGAATTCTGCACAATATTCAGTTCGTGCTTGTAACAGATGTTGGTGATCTTGGCGATAAGCCCTTTTGCATCAGGGCAGATTGTCCGTAAAATTTTTCGTTGGATATTCTGGGATTGCATGGAGTTGGGATCCTGTCCAAAACATAAATCAAGTATTGCTGTTACGCGATGCCGGAATCACCGCCGTAATCAAGGTGTCATTGTCCGCAGCACTTTTTGTATTTTTTGCCGGAGCCGCACGGACAGCTATCGTTCCTGCCGGTTTGCAAGTGAACGCCGTCGACATAGTACCAGCGATCGTGACAGCGAAGGAAGCGAGAACGCTCTCTCATTAATACCCGCGAGTCTGGATGGTCGGCTGTGCTATAGCTGGCAGCGAACTCAACATACCCTTCGTCTGCTGTTTTTCCCGGGGTAACATCCAGTATCCGTAGACTGAGCCAATGGGTATCAGCACAACTGGCGGCAATATCGGTTCGCCAGTTTTCCGCGTGACAGTCTGGATGCCAGGTGGCGACCAGATAGTCAACGTCTTGTTTGACGTAAGCGGTATAGCGTGAACGCATCAGCAACTCAGGACGAGGAGCCTGACTGTCATGAAGCAGGTAAGGCTGACAACAGCGTTCGTACGGCTGGGCGCTACCGCATGGGCAATATTCGGACACAATATCTCCTGCAAAATTCTGCAATAACGTTAATTAATTAAGACACCATCGATAAGACGTGGGGTATGTTACCTAATACGGTTTGTCGGCCGCAATCATCTGGTCTTGCAGGGACATCACGGCGATATCGCAACCAGTCGGCACTCGTAGCGGAATGACCATCAGCGACTGTCACGCACGATAACTGTCACACACGATTGTGTGACACCGCCTAGAATAAGACATAGGAGGAACACCATGCGGAAGGTAAAAATAGGTCTGGCATTGGGTTCTGGTGCTGCCAAGGGATGGGCACATATCGGCGTGCTGAATGCACTGGAGGAGTTGGGGATTTTTCCTGATGTCGTTGCAGGATGTTCGGTGGGCGCACTGGTTGGTGCCGCCTATGCCACACATCGACTGGATAGCATGGCGCATTGGGTGAACGGTTTTCGCTACTGGGATGTCATCCGATTGATGGATTTTTCCTGGCGTCGTGGTGGATTATTGCGGGGCGATCGTGTTTTCAACCACGTAAAGCATCTGGTACTTACGCAACATATTGAAGAGTGTGCTATCAAATATGGTGCTGTAGCGACTAACCTGAGTACAGGAAGGGAACTATGGCTCACACAAGGTGATTTGCACTTAGCTATTCGTGCCTCCTGCAGCATGCCGGGGTTATTGGCACCTGTTCAACTGAATGGGTACTGGCTGGTAGATGGTGCCGTGGTGAATCCCGTGCCGGTCTCATTGACGCGGGCGATGGGAGCGGATGTGGTGATTGCGGTGGATTTGCAACATGATGCCAGCTTGCAGCAACATAATCTGTTGTCCGGTAAAATGGCTCCAGCGCAAGAAATGACGACTCCGCATAGTTGGCGTGAGCGCATTCGTCATCGTTTATCTCATCGCTTTCGTCAACAGACGGAGGTGACGCCTACCGCGATGGAGATAATGAGTACTTCTATACAGATATTGGAGAATCGCCTGAAAATGAACCGTATGGCGGGTGATCCCCCTGATGTATTGATTCAACCTTATTGTCCGCAAATTGCCACGCTGGATTTTCATCGGGCGGGAGAGGCTATTGAGTCTGGCAGGGCGGCGGTAGAAAAACAGCGGGAGTTATTGTTACCGCTGGTCAACCGGGTCATCTAAGGAAGTTTTTCGATTTAGGATTCGGCAACGAATGATAATAAGCGTTTCAAGGGGTCGCGGATGGCACAACCATTGACGGGAAAACACATTTTAGTGGTTGAGGATGAGGCTGTTTTCCGTTCTGTGCTGGCTGGTTATCTGACATCCTTGGGCGCGGATGTGCACGAGGCGGGTAACGGTAAAGAAGCGCTGGAAAAAATGGCTGTTCAGCCACCCGATCTGATTATTTGCGATCTCAATATGCCCATGATGGGCGGTTTTGAATTCGTCGAACGCTTGCGCCTGCACGATACTACAACGCCGGTACTGGTAGTATCCGCCACCAGCCATCTGGCAGATGTCGCCAGAATATTACGTCTTGGCGTACAGGATGTTCTGCTCAAACCCCTGCACGATTACACGCGTTTGCGTGAGTCGGTCATGGCGTGTCTATATCCGACAATGTTTACTTCACAGGCGAATGAAGTGGAACAACTGATGCGTGATTTGGATACATTAAACCAGTCTCCGGGCGCTGCATTGAAACTTCTGGAGCAATTGCAGCCACCGGTCCAGCAGACGCTGGCTCGCTGTCGTATCAACTATCGGCAATTGATGGCGGTAGACCGACCAGGATTGGTGCTGGATATTGCAGCGTTATCTGAGGATGAGCTGGCGTTTTACTGTCTCGATGTGACGCAGGCTGCGAATAATCACGGCGTATTGGCGGCATTACTGTTGCGAGCGTTATTCAACAGTCTTTTGCAGGAGCATCTGGCTCATCAGCAGCGCCGCTTACCTGAATTATCGGTCTTGCTTAATCAGGTCAACCAGCTATTGCGTCAGGCGAATCTGCAAGGACAGTTTCCTTTGCTGGTGGGGTATTACCATCGCGAATTGAAACGGCTGATTCTGATTTCAGCTGGTCTGCATGCCACGTTAAGTGTTGAAGATCATAATATCGGACTGAATAACGGCGTACCGTTAGGCACATTAGAGGGTGCTTATATCAATCAGATGAGTTACCCGTGTGAAGCATGGCAGTGTCAGATGTGGGGGAGTGGCGGTCGTCTGCGCCTGATGTTGTCTACAGACTAATCCGATAGCGGCGAGTCTCCCCGCACTTCAGACTCTGTGTATCTATCGTAATTATTCTTTATCCCCTACTATACCCAAAATAATTCGAGTTGCAGGACAAAACGCGTTGCGTTTTGAACAACGCAAAGCGTTGGCCCTCAGGGCAAGACACATAATGAGTCTTGTAACGCGGCAAGAGAGGGAGTCCCGATGAGCTTACTTAAGTAAGAGATTCGGGTGAGCGAACGCAGCTAACACACCTGCAACTTGAAGTATGACGGGTATAGTGGCCTATGATTTTTCTCATCACACATCCAGATTGGACGAGCATCACGCATTGAACCTGATATACTTTCGCGGTTTTATGCACCGGACAAATAAAACTCATTATTTGAACGATATATACGAGGCTGTTTATGTCAACTGTTAATAAAAAAGTAAAAAAAGCGGTCATTCCAGTGGCCGGGTTGGGAACACGTATGTTGCCTGCGACTAAGGCTATTCCCAAAGAAATGTTGCCGCTGGTCGATAAGCCGTTAATCCAGTATGTAGTTAATGAATGTATTGCGGCGGGTATCAATGAAATAATTTTGGTTACACATTCCTCCAAGAATTCAATAGAAAACCATTTTGATACCAGCTTTGAACTGGAAGCTATGCTGGAAAAACGTGTTCAGCGTCAGTTGCTGAAAGAAGTTCAAGCTATTTGTCCAAAGCATGTCACTATTATGCAGGTTCGTCAGGGGTTGGCGAAAGGATTAGGGCATGCGGTGCTGTGTGCACATCCTTTAGTGGGTGATGAACCGGTAGCGGTTATTTTGCCGGACGTCATCATCGATGAATATGAATCTGATCTGAAGAAAGACAACCTCAGTGAAATGTTGCAACGTTTTTATAGCACGGGTCATAGCCAGATTATGGTAGAGCCAGTGGAAAACGTCAGCAGCTACGGTGTGGTGGATTGCAAAGGCGTCGAATTAAAGCCGGGCGACAGTGCACCTATGGTTGGGGTTGTTGAAAAACCAAAAGCGTCAGAAGCGCCGTCTAATTTGGCTGTGGTTGGCCGTTATGTGTTGTCTGCTCAGATCTGGGATCTGCTGAAGAAAACAGAGCCTGGTGCGGGTAATGAAATTCAGCTGACAGATGCTATTGCCATGCTGATGGAAAAAGAAACTGTTGAGGCTTATCACCTGAAAGGCGTAAGTCACGATTGCGGCAATAAACTGGGATACATGACTGCATTTGTAGAATATGGTATTCGTCACGACGCATTGGGTGAGGACTTTACCCAGTGGCTGAAAGAAGCGATAGAAGAAGACGCTAATTAATCCCTCTCTTTCTCTCTAGCCGTAACGTCACACGCAACACATATCCTCAGTCGTTTACATGGTTAAACGGCTGAGGGTGTCTAAAACTGGGGGAGTGCATTTGCTAGAGCACCACCAGAAAGACCTGCTTATTTATAGAGCGAGTAAAGGTTAAAGGCGAGGTGAGTAAAAAGCCTGCAGGCCTGTCGTTGCGAAGTATGGCGAGAGTATCAGTTGGACGATCGTTTGGTTGCGCTAATCAGACATAAAAAAACACCCCGTTAATGGGGTGTTTTTATTTATTCTTAAACTAAGAATTACAGCAGGAAGTCATCCAGGGATTTGCCCTGTTCTTCGATGGCTTTCTTGATAACTGCAGGCGTACGGCCCTGGCCGGTCCAGGTTTTCAGTTCGCCGTTTTCGTCAGTGTATTGATATTTAGCCGGACGTGCAGCACGTTTAGCTTTACCCGCTACTTTGCTCGCACCCAGAGATTGCAGTAATTCGTTAGGATCAATGCCATCAGCAATAAGCATTTCACGATACTGCTGTAATTTGCGTGTGCGTTCTTCAATTTCAGCCTGAGCCTGGTTTTCTTCTTCACGACGTTCGTTAACCACGACTTCCAGCTTTTCCAGCATTTCTTCCAGTGTTTCGAGACTGCATTCTCTTGCCTGGGCACGCAGAGTGCGGATGTTGTTTAGAATCTTAAGTGCTTCGCTCATTGGATTAATCTCAAAATAAATATTATCGGTGACAGTACAGAGATAATAGAGTGCTGTTTTATTTTCTGCAATAGGCAAAATTGTCAGGTTGTTAAAATTTAGCAAATTTAAATCGAAAATCACGTATCAGACGAGCAATATAAATTTCTAACAAACCAGCTAATACATTCTGTTAGCGTGCTCTGTAGCGGAAATAGTCATGCACAAGTGTAGCGATAGTTTCTTGGGGCTCATGATGGCGCAGTCAATATTACTAAACCACAGAATGATTGTGGTACTGACAACGCCGACGGTATGACTAAACCCTCGTCAGCATCAATACCTATGTTACAATAAATTTTAACGATTACTGACCGGTGAATGCCGTTGAACGAGGAGCCATGGCGCAGCTTTATTTTTATTATTCCGCGATGAATGCAGGGAAATCTACCGCACTGTTGCAGTCTTCATATAACTATCAGGAGCGGGGAATGCGCACGCTGGTGTTTACGGCTGAAATAGATGATCGTTCCGGCCGGAGCGGCATCGTCAGTTCGCGTATCGGCCTCTCTTCACCCGCGTTATTGTTTAACGAGCAGACAGATTTATTCCAGGCTCTTGAACAGGCCCATCGTCAGCAAACTATTCACTGTGTGCTAATTGATGAAAGTCAGTTTTTGACGCGTGAGCAAGTGAATGCGTTGTGTGATGTTGTCGATCAATTAGACATTCCGGTTCTTTGCTATGGCCTGCGCACCGATTTCCGTGGGGAATTGTTTAGTGGCAGTCATTATTTATTGGCCTGGGCTGACAAACTGGTTGAACTTAAAACCGTCTGCCATTGTGGGCGTAAGGCGAATCACGTATTGCGAGTAGACTCACATGGCAAGCCTGTCATTGAGGGCGCTCAGGTTGTGATTGGTGGAAATGAAAGTTATGTATCGGTATGCCGTAAGCATTATAAAATCGCACTGGGGCTGACGCGGGCTGAGGCGGAATAATCCATATCAATAATAGGTTAAGTATTTAGCCTGCCTTATTAATGGCCGGAGCGTGGCACATCGGTCCGGTTATAGCCCTCGGTAAATATTGCTAATAAAAATTAAATATTCGTTACTTTGTGTGTATGGAAGCCGTGTCTCAGGTTGCCAAACGTCGGCAGTAAGATTTCCCCATGTCATGACGGTTATTCTAAAAGACGCGCGTGTGGTGTTGCCTAAAATGGGGTGGTTTT
Source organism: Dickeya oryzae (assembly GCF_009372235.1). GTDB lineage: Bacteria > Pseudomonadota > Gammaproteobacteria > Enterobacterales > Enterobacteriaceae > Dickeya > Dickeya oryzae. The sequence goes on from NZ_SULL01000014.1 coordinate 139,956, forward strand.
GCCCCGAAAGGGGAACCGTTGCTGGCAGGCTCGCCACGCTTTTCTTTTGTTCACCCTGGCTCCCCCTTCAGCATCCTGAATTTCAGGCTTATAACGTGCGTTTATGGCCTCGATTCTCGTCTTCTTATGGCTGGTTGAGACATACAGACACATAGCGTTATACAAGCCTATAGGCGCCTCAGCCAGCGGCGGTTAGGAAGAGGGCGGCAATTACATTACTGGATAAAAAATGACTGGATAAAAAAAGCCCTGTGCGCTAGGCACAGGGCTTGATAGACGTTGTGGGTTAACGACTATTAGTTAACGGCTTTCTTCTCTTTCTTTTCCGCTTTGGCTGGTGCGCTGGCGGTGACCGCGGTGGCTTTGGTGTCCGTCACGGCATGCTCGACAAACGGACGTCCATAAAACGAATCCAGCAGGATTTGTTTGAGTTCGGCAATCAGCGGATAACGAGGGTTAGCGCCGGTGCACTGATCGTCAAAGGCATCTTCAGAAAGCTTGTCCACTTTGGCCAGGAAATCGGCTTCCTGCACGCCCGCTTCACGAATAGACGCCGGGATCCCCAGCTCTTTCTTCATGCTTTCCAGCCAAGCCAGCAGTTTTTCAATTTTCTGAGCGGTACGGTCACCGACGGCACTCAAGCCTAAATGATCGGCGACTTCGGCATAACGACGGCGCGCCTGCGGACGGTCGTACTGACTGAATGCCGTCTGTTTGGTCGGGTTATCGTTAGCGTTGTAACGAATCACGTTGCTGATCAGTAAGGCGTTAGCCAAGCCATGCGGGATATGGAATTCAGACCCCAATTTGTGTGCCATTGAGTGACAGACACCCAGGAAAGCGTTGGCAAAAGCGATACCGGCAATGGTGGCCGCGTTGTGGACGCGTTCACGTGCTACCGGGTTTTTGGCACCTTCGTGGTAGCTGGCTGGCAGGTTGTCTTTCAGCAGTTTCAGTGCCTGCAACGCCTGTCCGTCGGAGTATTCGTTTGCCAGTACTGAAACGTAGGCTTCCAGCGAGTGGGTGACGGCATCCAGACCGCCGAAAGCACACAGCGATTTCGGCATGTTCATCACCAGATTCGCATCGACAATCGCCATATCCGGTGTCAACGCGTAGTCTGCCAACGGGTATTTCTGACCGGTGGTATCATCGGTTACTACGGCAAACGGTGTGACTTCAGAACCTGTCCCTGAGGTGGTCGTGACGGCAATCAGTTTTGCTTTCACACCCATTTTCGGGAACTTGTAGATACGTTTGCGAATATCCATGAAACGCAGCGCCAGCTCTTCGAAATGGGTATCCGGATGTTCGTACATGACCCACATGATCTTGGCGGCATCCATCGGCGAACCGCCACCCAGTGCGATGATGACGTCAGGTTTAAACGCGTTCATCTGTTCAGCACCTTTGCGAACGATGCTGAGTGTCGGATCCGCTTCCACCTCGAAGAAAACATCGGTATCCAGACCTTGCTGTTTCAGTACGGAGGTAATCTGGTCTACATAGCCGTTATTAAACAGGAAACGGTCGGTTACGATGAAGGCGCGTTTGGCACCATCAGTCGCCACTTCTTCCAGCGCGATCGGCAGTGAACCGCGACGGAAATAGATAGATTTAGGAAGTTTATGCCACAGCATGTTTTCAGCTCGCTTAGCAACGGTTTTACGGTTGATCAGGTGCTTCGGTCCGACGTTTTCGGAGATAGAGTTACCGCCCCATGAGCCACAACCCAGAGTCAACGATGGTGCCAGCTTAAAGTTGTACAGATCACCGATCCCACCCTGAGAAGCTGGGGTATTGATCAGAATGCGGGCAGTTTTCATCTTGTCGCCAAAATGGTTCACACGCTGCGGCTGATTATCCTGATCGGTATACAGACACGAGGTATGGCCGATCCCGCCCATCGCAACCAGTTTTTCCGCTTTCTCTACGGCCTCTTCAAAATCTTTCGCCCGGTACATAGCCAGTGTCGGGGAGAGTTTTTCGTGTGCAAACGGTTCAGACTCGTCTGCATGGGTGACTTCACCGATCAATACCTTCGTACTGGCTGGGACTATAATACCGGCCATTTCGGCGATCTTGATGGCGGGCTGGCCGACGATAGCGGCATTGAGCGCGCCGTTTTTCAAAATCATCGCCTGCACGGCCTGCAACTCTTTGCCTTTAAGCAGGTAACCGCCGTGCGTAGAGAAACGTTCACGTACCGCGTCATAGATCTTATCAACGACGATGACCGACTGTTCGGAAGCACAAATTACGCCATTATCAAAGGTTTTTGACATCAAAATCGATGCAACAGCGCGCTTGATGTCAGCAGTTTCGTCAATCACGACAGGGGTGTTGCCCGCGCCTACGCCAATAGCCGGTTTACCGGAGCTATAAGCGGCTTTCACCATGCCCGGGCCGCCGGTTGCCAGGATCAGGTTGATATCCGGGTGGTGCATCAGCTGGTTGGACAGTTCGACGGAGGGTTCATCAATCCAGCCGATAATGTCTTTCGGGGCACCAGCGGCAATTGCTGCCTGCAGCACGATATCGGCTGCTTTGTTGGTTGCGTTTTTCGCACGTGGGTGAGGAGAGAAAATAATACCGTTACGTGTTTTCAGGCTGATCAGTGCCTTGAAGATAGCGGTAGACGTCGGGTTGGTGGTCGGGACGATACCGCAGATAATACCGATAGGTTCGGCAATCGTGATAGTGCCGAATGTGTCGTCGACGGACAGTACACCACAGGTCTGTTCGTCTTTGTAAGCGTTATAGATGTATTCGGAAGCAAAGTGGTTCTTGATGACTTTATCTTCGATGATCCCCATGCCTGATTCTGCAACCGCCATTTTTGCCAGCGGAATACGCGCATCTGCGGCAGCCAGTGCTGCTGCACGGAAGATTTTATCAACCTGCTCTTGCGAGAAGTTTGCGAACTCATGTTGCGCTTTTTTGACGCGTTCGACCAAAGCGTTAAGTTCAGCAACGTTTGTTACGGCCATAATGCTCTCCTGTAATGTTAAGCTCTTTCAGTCAATGGTCCATCGATAAATAAGCAGTATAGATAATGGTTGAGGTACCTGATAATTTGGCTCTTACGATTATCCATTGACTCAAAGCGCTCGATTAATCTTCTGATGCGTGTCATTGCCTTTTTACGGGCAGAAACCATGGTTTCTCAATGCTATTCCTAAAACGGCTGCCGATATAAGGGCAATGTTCGCTGCTTCAGGTGCTGTTCTTTTCTCTGAAGTCAGAATACCCCGTTGCTAGTCGGTTTTTTGTGATCTCACTCGCTAAATTGTCATGCTGACACCATTCAGCATGGTGTTGTTGAGAATTAATATCATTTATGTCCGTGGTTTGTTAAAAATAAATGACCATTCCATGTGCTCTTATGGGTGATTTTGTATCGAAAATTGGCGTGGTGACAGAGAATAATCGTCAGATGAAAAAGTGGAGGCACGTTGTACTTTACATTACTGTAGGCGATGTCACGGTGTGTGCCGTCGATCGCCAAAGACACCTGGCGTTGACAATAATCTTCAGAGGTGAAAAGTGATTCAGCCTGTTCTGGATTTCTCTGGTTACATCAAGTTTTTTATTGGGCTGTTTGCGTTGATAAACCCGGTAGGTATTCTGCCTATCTTCATTAGTATGACCAACTACCAGGCAGGGGAAGGGCGGGCGAGAACCAACCTGACAGCCAATGTCTCCGTGGTGATTATCCTTTGGGTCGCGCTATTTTTTGGTGACGCTATCCTACGACTGTTTGGCATCTCGATTGATTCATTCCGCATTGCAGGCGGTATTCTGATTACCACTATCGCGATGTCGATGATCAGCGGCAAACTGGGTGAGGACAAACAGAATAAACAGGAGAAGACAGAAACCGCCAATCGGGAAAGTATTGGTGTGGTGCCGCTGGCATTACCATTGATGGCAGGGCCGGGTGCCATTAGCTCCACCATTGTCTGGAGTTCCCGCTATCACGGTTGGCAGAATTTACTAGGTCTGTCGTTGGCGATTGCTGTTTTTGCATTTTGTTGCTGGTTGTTGTTTCGGGCCGCACCCGCGTTAGTCAGGTTGCTGGGACAAACCGGTATCAACGTCGTGACACGTATTATGGGGCTGTTGCTGATGTCGCTTGGTATTGAGTTTATCGTGACAGGCATTCGCGCGTTATTTCCAGGATTGTCCTGATAACGAATGTGTCGAGGCTTAGGTGTCGATATGTGATGTCTGAGCCGTGTTGCCTTTATTTATCTTTATACTCTGCTGCTGGGCCGCTGGTGAATCTGCCTGAGAGCGTGACTTTGCTCAATTCGGCTCCCGGCGGCATGGCTATGTTGTTGGCGCTATGGCTATGTCGTCGGCGCTAAAGTGCCGGTGGACTAAAGTGGGAGAGCAACGATAAGTTAATGTGTTACCTGCTTCATCTACCAATCCACCCCGATCTTACAACACTCCTATCCCCCGATTGCGTACATTCCGTTCATCTGATTCGCCTTATTTTTATTACTATTTTTTTCTTATGCCATTTCCCGGTCATCATCAGCAGAAAAAGGCGCATTCCCTACTATTATTTATCACACGAGGCGGCATAACTTATTTTTATACCATGTGAATGCCTTAGATAAGCTAATGCATGTGGCGTAAAACACAGCAGATGTTTTATTGCAATGCACATGAGATTTCACTGTTAATTTATTCACATGTAGAGGCGCGGGCGTTGGAAAGTCATTGATGGCGGTAGAAGTTTTTTATCGTGCATTTTTTGTCCTTGACTATGGTTAATTCTTCCATGCCTGCCACTTATTGGACAATCTGCTGTCGGGGGCGCTTTTGCCATAGTTGATGCCATGCTCGGGTGCTTTTGTGTCCATTTACACATACTGGTTTTTTTGTGACTTTCCGGGATTGAAAAGAAATTTAAGTAACAGCCTGCAAAATCTATTGGCGAAGACGGATTCTTCTGATACGTTCGGCATCACGCTATTTTCCCAAGCCGTTACGGATAAGTTAATTTTATTAGAACGTTATCCCCGGCGACTTTTGTGGAATTTGGGGAAGGCGTACCATCAGGGAAGAGTGGAAATGGCGACAGACTGCCGGTCCTGGGAAGGGACAGCGGCAGTTTTTGGGTTGCTGATATGTGCTGTTTTTATCTCTGTTGATTTTTCCAACACGTTGTTGCGGCATTAAGCGTATCGAGTCGTGCGACGTGGATAAAACAATTTTGATGTGATTAAGCGGCCATGTTGCCAGAGTCGTTCCTCTGGCGACGGTATTGTCTGTCCGCGTAATACGTAAAAAACGTTATATGCCTGATTGGGTGATAACAGTAGAACAGGAGCAAGGTAAATAATGGTAAACAACACTATTAAAAAAAGACTGGCAGTGAGCATTTTCGCTGCGATCACGGCTTCCGCAGGCGTTTCTGCCTGGGCTGCTACGGTGCCTGCTGGTGTGCAACTGGCTGAAAAGCAGGAACTGGTGCGTAATAACGGTGCTGAAGTCGCTTCCCTCGACCCGCATAAAATGGAAGGCGTGCCGGAATCTAACGTCGCGCGTGATCTGCTGGAAGGGCTGCTGGTTACCTCTCCGGATGGCAGCCCGGCACCGGGTGTTGCAGAAAGCTGGGATAACAAAGATTTCAAAGTATGGACCTTCCACTTGCGTAAAGACGCTAAATGGTCCAATGGCGATCCGGTAACTGCACAGGATTTCGTTTATAGCTGGCGTCGTGTTACCGATCCGAAAACAGCATCGCCTTATGCCAGCTACCTGCAGTTCGGTCATATCGTTAACATTGATGAAATTATCGACGGTAAAAAATCCCCGGATACGTTGGGTGTGAAAGCCATTGACGATCATACGCTGGAAGTCACGTTGAGTGAGCCAGTTCCGTACTTCTATAAGCTGTTGGTTCACCCCTCTACCTTCCCGGTGAATCAGAAAGCTGTTGAAAAATACGGTGAAAAGTGGACTCAGCCAGCTAACTGGGTCGGCAACGGCGCTTATACGCTGAAAGAGTGGGTTGTAAACGAGAAAATCGTTCTGGAGCGTAACCCGAATTACTGGGATAACGCCCATACCATCATCAACAAAGTGACCTATCTGCCGATTTCTTCTGAAGTGACGGATGTTAACCGTTACCGCAGCGGTGAAATCGACATGACCTATAACAACCTGCCTATCGAGTTGTTCCAGAAGTTGAAGAAAGAGATCCCCAACGAAGTGAAAGCGGATCCGTATCTGTGTACCTATTACTACGAGATCAACAACCAGAAGGCGCCGTTTAACGATGCGCGTGTACGCCAGGCGTTAGTGCTGGGTCTGGATCAAGACATTCTGGTTAACAAGGTGAAAGCGCAGGGTGATACCCCGGCGTTTGGTTTCACCCCTCCGTACATCGATGGTCTGGATGGCAAACTGACTCCGCCTGAGTGGATGAGCTGGTCGCGTGAGAAACGTAACGCTGAAGCGAAGAAACTGCTGGCTGAAGCTGGCTTCACGTCAGAAAAACCGTTGACCTTTAATCTGCTATACAACACCTCCGATCTGCATAAAAAACTGGCGATCGCGGCGTCCTCTATCTGGAAAAACAACATCGGGGTAGATGCAAAATTGGAAAACCAGGAGTGGAAAACATTCCTGGACAGCCGTCATCAGGGCACATTCGATGTCGCTCGTGCTGGCTGGTGTGCAGATTACAACGAACCGACCACGTTCCTGAATACCATGATTTCCAACAGCAGCAGCAACACCGCACATTACAAGAGCGCAGATTTCGACAAGTTGATGGCAAAAGCATTGGCTGCCACCACTGAAGAAGCGCGTGGGGATGTTTACAAGCAGGCTGAGATGCTGCTGGAAAAAGACGCTGTCGTGGTTCCGGTGTATTACTATGCCAACACCCGTTTGGTTAAACCGTATGTGGGTGGCATTACAGGTAAAGATCCACTGGATAACCTGAACGTTAAAAACCTTTATATTATCAAGCATTAATGATGACAGGGCTGTGTGTCTGGCACACAGCCCTTATTCGGTTTAATAAAGTGTGATAAATAGAAGCGAAAATTTCAGACCGGTTTTATAGGTAAGGTCAATGTTAAAATTTATTTTCCGTCGTTGCCTGGAAGCGATCCCGACACTGTTCATCCTGATCACGATCTCGTTTTTCATGATGAGGCTGGCCCCGGGAAGTCCGTTCACGGGAGAGCGTAATCTTCCCCCTGAAGTGATGGCGAACATCGAAGCCAAATACCATCTGAATGATCCGATGATCAAACAGTATGGCAATTATCTGGTGCAGTTGTTGAAAGGTGACTTTGGTCCCTCTTTCAAATACAAAGATTATTCAGTCAACGATTTGGTTGCCCAGGCTTTCCCTGTGTCGGCCAAGTTGGGGATTGCTGCTTTTCTGCTGGCGGTAGTGCTGGGGGTGACCTCCGGTGTGATTGCCGCGTTGAATCAGAACAGTAAATGGGATTACACCGTCATGGGGTTTGCCATGACTGGCGTGGTGATCCCCAGTTTTGTTGTGGCACCGCTGTTGGTGTTGATATTCGCGATAACCCTGCACTGGTTGCCGGGGGGCGGTTGGAACGGTGGAGCGCCAAAATACATCATTCTGCCGATGGTCGCGCTCTCGTTATCGTATATCGCCAGCATTGCGCGTATTACCCGTGGTTCCATGATTGAAGTGCTGCATTCAAACTTTATCCGTACTGCGCGTGCCAAAGGGCTGCCGTTGCGTCGGATCATTTTGCGCCATGCACTCAAGCCTGCGTTGTTGCCAGTGTTGTCCTACATGGGGCCGGCTTTCGTAGGGATTATCACTGGCTCTATGGTGATTGAAACCATCTTTGGTTTACCTGGTATTGGTCAGTTATTTGTTAACGGTGCGCTTAACCGTGACTATTCGCTGGTGCTGAGCCTGACTATTTTAGTGGGTGCGCTGACCATTCTGTTTAATGCGGTCATCGATGTGCTATATGCGGTCATCGATCCGAAGATCCGTTACTAAGGTAAATCACTGATGTTCTGGAATAAACGTAACCGTGAAGCGCTGGATAACTTCAGCGAGAAACTGGAAGTGGAAGGGCGTAGCCTGTGGCAGGATGCGCGCCGTCGCTTCATGCACAACCGTGCCGCGCTGGCCAGTCTGTTTGTCCTGACGTTGATTACGCTGTTTGTTGTTATCGGCCCGATGGTGGCACCGTTCAATTATGCGGACACCGACTGGAATATGATGTCCAGTGCACCGGATATGGCGTCTAAGCACTACTTTGGTACCGACTCTTCCGGTCGCGACCTGTTGGTGCGAGTGGCTATCGGCGGGCGTATTTCGCTGATGGTCGGTGTTGCTGCAGCTCTGGTGGCGGTCATTGTCGGGACACTGTATGGTGCGGCGTCGGGGTATCTGGGTGGCAAAGTCGACTCAGTGATGATGCGTCTTTTGGAGATCCTCAACTCCTTCCCGTTCATGTTTTTCGTGATTTTGCTGGTGACCCTGTTCGGGCAGAATATTCTGTTGATCTTTGTGGCTATCGGCATGGTGTCCTGGCTGGATATGGCGCGTATCGTGCGCGGTCAGACGCTGAGCCTGAAGCGCAAAGAGTTTATTGAAGCAGCGCTGGTATGCGGTGTCTCTACCCGTAGCATCGTGTTGCGTCATGTGGTACCAAACGTGCTGGGTGTGGTGGTGGTGTACGCATCGCTGTTGGTGCCGAGCATGATCCTGTTTGAATCCTTCTTGAGTTTCCTTGGCCTGGGTACCCAGGAACCGCTGAGCAGTTGGGGGGCATTATTAAACGATGGTGCGAACTCAATGGAAGTGGCGCCATGGTTGTTGCTTTATCCCGCCGGTTTCCTGGTGGTAACCCTGTTCTGTTTCAACTTTATCGGCGATGGCTTGCGTGACGCCCTCGACCCGAAAGACCGCTAAGGAGACGCTTCATATCATGATGAATACGTCAGAAACCCACGCCTTGCTTGATGTTAAAGATTTGCGCGTGACGTTCAGTACGCCTGATGGTGATGTCACGGCGGTAAACGATCTTAATTTTTCGCTCAGTGCCGGTGAAACACTGGGTATTGTGGGTGAGTCCGGCTCGGGTAAATCCCAGACGGCATTTGCGCTGATGGGGCTGCTGGCTGCTAATGGTCACATTGGTGGTTCGGCACGTTTCAACGGGCGTGAGATTCTCAATCTACCGGAGCGTGAACTTAATCGCCTGCGAGCAGAAGAGATCGCCATGATTTTTCAGGACCCGATGACCTCACTGAACCCGTACATGCGTGTTGGCGATCAGTTGATGGAAGTGCTGATGCAGCACAAGAAATTGGGTAAAAGCGATGCGTTTGAAGAGTCGGTACGCATGCTGGACGCGGTAAAAATGCCAGAGGCCAGAAAACGGATGCGTATGTATCCGCATGAGTTTTCGGGTGGGATGCGCCAGCGCGTGATGATTGCCATGGCGTTGCTGTGCCGCCCTAAATTACTGATCGCTGACGAGCCGACCACCGCGCTTGATGTGACGGTGCAGGCGCAGATCATGACGCTGCTCAATGACCTGAAGCGTGAGTTCAATACCGCCATTATCATGATTACCCATGACCTGGGCGTGGTCGCCGGTATTTGCGACAAAGTCCTGGTTATGTACGCCGGACGTACTATGGAGTACGGCAGTGCGCGCGAGATTTTCTATGAGCCAACCCATCCATACTCTCTGGGTCTGCTAAAAGCGATTCCTCGTCTCGATGAAGAGAATGCTGAGTTGGCTACGATTCCGGGGAATCCACCTAACCTGTTGCGCCTGCCGAAAGGATGCCCTTTCCAGCCGCGTTGCCCGTATGCACAGGAACAATGTCAGCATGCACCTGAATTGAAGCCGTTTGGTGAAGGTCGTCTGCGAGCCTGTTTCCGGAGTGTGGGGGAATTAGTATGAATGAGCTGGAAAACAAAAAAGTCTTGCTTGAAGTGGATGAACTCAAGGTCCACTTTGATATCCGTGATGACAAACAATGGTTTTGGCAACCGGCTAAAAAGCTGAAAGCGGTAGATGGCGTTACCCTGCGTCTCTATGAAGGGGAAACCCTGGGCGTGGTCGGGGAGTCGGGGTGTGGTAAATCCACACTGGCTCGCGCCATTATCGGTCTGGTAAAAGCGACCAGCGGACGCATTAGCTGGCTGGGGAAAGATCTGCTGGGAATGCGTGACACTGAATGGCGTGATGTACGTAGCGATATTCAGATGATTTTTCAGGATCCGCTGGCATCGCTCAACCCGCGTATGACCATTGGTGAAATTATTGCCGAGCCGTTGCGTACCTACCACCCGGATATGTCGCGTCAGGAAGTAAAAGACCGCGTCAAAACCATGATGATGAAGGTTGGCTTGCTGCCGAACCTGATTAACCGTTACCCGCATGAGTTTTCTGGCGGCCAGTGTCAACGTATCGGTATCGCCCGTGCACTGATTCTGGAACCCAAACTGATTATTTGTGACGAACCGGTTTCTGCGTTGGACGTGTCGATTCAGGCTCAGGTGGTGAATCTGCTGCAACAGTTGCAGCGTGAGATGGGGCTGTCATTGATCTTTATCGCCCATGATTTGTCGGTGGTAAAACACATTTCTGACCGTGTGCTGGTGATGTATCTGGGACATGCGGTAGAACTGGGGACCTATGATGAGCTGTACCATAATCCACAGCATCCTTACACCCGTGCGCTGATGTCGGCGGTGCCGATTCCGGATCCAGACAAGGAGCGCAACAAACAGATTCAACTGCTGGAAGGCGATCTCCCTTCGCCGATTAATCCGCCGACGGGCTGTGTATTCTGTACCCGCTGCCCGGTTGTGGGGCCGGAGTGCACCAAAACCCGTCCAGTATTGGAAGGTAGCTTCAGACACGCTGTATCCTGCCTGAAGGTCGACCCATTACCGTGATTCGCTGATACGTCTGGTATCCAGTATCACGCAAAACGCCCCAAATATGGGGCGTTTTGCGTTTTAACACAGGCGGTTGACCCGCCAGTCAGGTTATATTCGACGAGAGTGTCACTCTTTCCACAAGATGTGGCACAGCTTGTGGTCTTTTTCCCGGCAGATGAGAATACGAGCGAAAATATCTGTAATTTCTTCACCGTCCTGCTCGGCCAGCCCAATCACCACTTCGGCGAAAAAATCCGGATTCAGGTCGAAATCCACGTGCTCTTGCCAGTCTTCCGCCGGGTCAAACAGTTCCGCACCGCCACGCTCTTCAAACTGCAAGTTGAACAGCAAAATATCTGCTGGATCCAGATTATCCGGTGCCAGTTCCAGAAAGATATCGTAAGCCTGTTCCAGCGCTTCATCTTCTGTCAGGCGGTTATTTAAATCCATACAACATTCCTGTTAAAACGTAATGGGGTATTAGAGCATGAAGGGCGGTGTGATTACAGCAGTGGGCTGAAAAAGTAAAACAGTCGCTCGACAATCCGTTGCCAATAAGGGCGTGTTAACCACTCCTTGGTATTCAACAGTCGTGAGCGGGACATGTAGTCCTCCTGCACACAGGCCAGATCGCTACCAAAACCGTCATCGTCAATCACCAGCGTGATTTCAAAGTTCAGCCAGAGGCTACGCATGTCCAGATTAACCGTACCGACCAGGCTAAGTTGCCCATCGACCAGCACGCTTTTGGTATGCAATAAACCGCCTTCGAACTGGTAGATTCTGACCCCCGCCGCCAGTAACTCAGTGAAAAAGGCTTTACAGGCCCAGCCCACCATCATGGAGTCATTTTTATACGGTACGATAATACTGACCTCTACACCACGCTGGGCTGCGGTACAGATGGCGTGTTGCAGGTCATCACTCGGTACAAAATAAGGGGTAGTCATGATGAGCTGGTGCCGTGCAGCGTAAACCGCTGTCAGCAATGCCTGATGAATCATCTCCTCAGGGTAGCCGGGGCCAGAGGCGATAACCTGTACGGTATGGCCGCGCTCTTGCTCGAATGGCATGATATTGACATCCGGCGGCGGTGGTGGCAGGCGCTGACCAGTTTCCATTTCCCAGTCGAGACTATAAATCACGCCCATGGTCGTGGTTACCGGGCCTTCGATACGTACCATCAGGTCCACCCACTGACCGACACCGGAATCCTGCTTGAAATAACGCGGGTCCACCATATTCATGCTGCCGGTGTAGGCGATGCGGTTGTCTATCAGGATGACCTTGCGGTGCTGACGCAAATCCATACGACGCAGGAAGGCGCGTAACAGATTCACCTGTAATGCGTCCACCACGGTGATGCCAGCAGTACGCATCATCTCCGGGTAGGTACTGTGAAAGAACTGTACGCTGCCTGCCGAATCGAGCAGGATTCGACATTTGACCCCACGGCGTGATGCTAACAGCAGGGCGTTCATCACGTGATCCACCAAACCGCCCGCCTGCCAGATATAGAACACCATCTCAATATTACTGTGTGCCAGTTCGATATCGCGGATTAACGTTTTGATGGTGTCGTCAAAGGAGGTCAGCAATTGCAACTGATTGCCCTTGATACCACCAATTCCTTGTCGACGTTCACACAGTTGAAATAATGAGCGGGCGACCTCGCTATTCTCGGTGGCGAAAATGCGACGATATTCCTTCAAGTCTCGCAGCCATTGGGCTGTCACTGGCCACATTTGTCGGGCGCGCTCCGCACGGCGCTTTCCCAAATGTAGCTCGCCGAACAACAGATAGGCGACGATACCGACCAACGGCAGAATATAAATCACCAACAGCCAGGCCATCGCAGAAGGGACGGCCCGCCTTTTCATCAGAATACGCAACGTAATACTGGCAACAAGCAGCCAGTAACTGAAAACCAGTAATCCGCTAAGTACAGTATAAAATGCTGTCATAGTAACAATGTACGGTTCCCTGCTGCGAAATGTTCACCAGCTCAAGTGTATGCATAGTTCCCCTGAGGGGAAAGTCCTTTACTCTGAATACTATAGCGTATGTCTGGCAAGCATGCGGATTCGGGAAAATCCTGCATTCTCTCTTGGCGCGCGAAAACAGGGGGATATAATAGACGCGCCCATCATGTTGATCATAAGAGTCGTGCCATGAAACGCAGCCGGAATGAAGTCAGCCGCTGGCGTATGCAACGTCAGGTGCAGCGCCGTCGGAGTCGCTGGCTTGAGGCCCAATCGCGTAGTTACCGACATATCCATCACGTACGTTATCTGTGCCAGAAACAGCAGCGCCGTGCGTTATTGTATGCCGTAGCTTACGAGTGGTAGTCGCCGGGTAGTGAGTGTCAGGCCCAACAACCATCAGGTTGTTGGGCTTTTTTATCCAATCAGATTATCTGAAGACTACAATGCGGGGGAATGCTGCGGCAGGGCGACGTAGTTTTTGGCGACCTGAATCGGTGTCGTGTGCTGGGCATTGATTTCCCTTGGTGTGTCTTCCATCACGGGCAAATGGAACAGTGATACTGACAGGTTGAGCTGTTCTGCCTGTTCAAGGAGTTGAAGACAGGTTCGGGCCGAGGCTTCCACCTGCAGGGCGTTTTGCTTCACGGTATCATTGAGTGAACTGATTCGGTTGGTGACCTCATGAATGCTCTGATTCTGCTGTTGCGAGATGTCAGTGATTTCATTGAGAAAGGTACTGGTACCTTTGGCGGCCTGAATAATTTCTTGCAAGCTATCATTGAGGCGAACAACCAGCCTGGCACCGGTGGCAACACTGCTGTCTGATTCGTGAATCAAGGCATTAATGTTGTGCGCTGACTGGCTGCTTTGCGAGGCCAGCGTACCGACTTCTCGCGCCACGACCGAAAATCCTTTGCCCATTTCACCGGCCCGTGCGGCTTCAATCGCTGCATTCAGTGACAGGATATGCGTCTGGAAGGCGACGTTTTCTATCAGTGAGATCACTTCCGTCATTTCTTTACTGCGACTGGAAATATTCTGCATCGCATTTCTGACGTCACTCATCATGCCTTCGCCCTGTTCGGCGATATGGCTGGTTTCTTGGGCATGATGGCTGGCTTGCTCTGTGTACTGGGCATTCTGTTCCAGATGTTGGCTAATCTGAATGATGTGCTCGGTGGTGACTTTCAGTTCCGCAGATTGCAGGTTGGCCTGCTCTGATAACTGGCGGTTGTCGCTGGTGACATGACTTACCTGCTGCATCATGGTTTCCATGCCCTGACGAACCTGGCTTATCAGCTCAACCAGACCGCTTTGCATCTGGACTACACTGTTGTTCAGGACGGCGATTTCACGGGTTGCACGTTTTTCTATGGCAATGTCGTGGGACAAATCACCGGATGCGATCAGTTTCAGATGGTCGGTGATGCGTTTAAGTGGATGAACGATCACCTTGTTGACACCAATCCAGACCAGCACCGAAATGACCAGCAGTAACCCCAGAATCACGATAAACAGGGTGTGTGCAGCATCGAGGTTATTCAACAACTGCTGAGCATGCTGTTTCTGACGGGCATCGTTTTCCTGCAGGAATCGGGAATACTTCTGGGTGAACTGCGTCTGGTAAGCCTGAATAGGTACGGCAAAGAAAATGTCGATTTCGTTCGTTTTTTTAATACCCTGGGCAAGTTCAACTAACCCGTTATAAAGCTGCTGATAGCTGTTTTTGAGGTCAGTGAAAGCGGCATCATTACGTGCGGAGCCAGAGAAACGCTCTAGTTTTTGGTAAGACCCTTGTGCGTTAGCTAATGAGGTTTCTGCTTCTGACATCAGGCTATTCCAACTGCCGACAGAGCCGGTTTCCTTATCAAACATCAGGTAGATACCCGCGCGATTGAGCTTATCGCTGGCGTTCATGACCTCCATTCGCGCCTGATCCATCAGTGCCTGTTGCTGGCGCAGTGCCTCGTTGGCGGCGCTATCCTGACGCACCTCGGTCATGGTTTTCGAGATCATGCCTACAGACAACAACTGTAATAAGGAAAAGAGTCCGATGATCAACAATAAACCGGAAAGGAAACTCAGGCGGTACTGGCGTAATTTGCCCAGAAAACCGGAGCGTGACGGGGTGGATGTTGACATTGACATGACAATTTACTCGCTAAAGAAAACTGCCGCCAACATAACATCATTAAATGAATAAAATATTTCAGATGTTTGGGGTGAAAATGGAGGTCATGTTTATTGAAAATTCCATAACCTCCGTCAAGTTTAGATTAAAAAACTTTTCTAAAGGGTTTAACGCTGACCGCGTCGTAAACACCTGCGGCGACATAAGGATCGTCGTTAGCCCACTGACGAGCTTCTTCCAGCGATGGAAATTCGGCAATAACGGTGGAACCGGTGAATCCGGCGGTCCCTGGGTCTTCACTGTCAATGGCAGGTAGCGGACCTGCTGTTAACAAACGCCCCTGATCGCGTAGTGTTTGCAATCGTTCAAGATGTGCCGGACGGGCAGCAAGACGCTTTTCCAGTGAGCCAGGGACATCGGTGGCATAAATCACATACAGCATAGTAAACCTCATTGTGTCATATCGTTATGAGATGAAGCGTCATCATACGCTATGATGCTGACAGGCCGAAACCGGATAAATCGTGACGTCGTTTATGACAGGAATTGAAGTGATGCTATTGAATATGATTGTCATTTGCATTTAAAATTGAGCGGTGAGAGGACATCATATAACTATGCCGCAGAAAACATTTTTCCTGACCCACCGATACTCATGGCCTGTATTGGTTTCCGTCGTATTCCATGGTTCATTGATAGCTGGGTTGTTGTTTGCTTCGTTTAATACCTCAGTCACTCTGCCGACGGCGCCGCAACCGATCCAGGTTATGATGGTTAACACCGCACCGCAGGAAGCCGCACCCGCACCGACCGCTGAGCCAGAGCCAACACATGAACCCGAACCAGTGCCGGAACCACAGGTTCAACCTGAGCCGCCGCCGTTGCCAAAACCGGTCCCCATTCCGTTACCGGAACCTAAACCTCAGCCGAAACCCAAGCCTAAGCCGGAAACAAAGCCCAAACCGGTGAAAAAGCTGGAGCCGCAAAAGGACAAGCCCCAGGAACGTGTGCCTGAGCCGAATGCCGCACCCGCATCCAGCCAGACCGTGAACCATAATCCGGCACCGGTTAGTCAGGCTCCGGTTGCCAGCGCCCAGCCTGCTGGTCCCAAACCGGTAAATCGGGCTCAGCCGGAATATCCTGCCCGTGCGTTAGCCCTGCATATTGAAGGCCGGGTTAAAGTACAGTTTGATGTGGATGAGTCGGGTCATGTAGGTAATGTCCGGGTGTTGTCAGCTGAACCGCAAAACCTGTTCGAGCGAGATATCAGGCAGGCGATGCGTAAGTGGCGTTATGAAGAGAATCGACCAGGGAAAGACCTGGTGGTGACGATTATTTTCAAAGTTAATGGTGCTACGGCGATGGAATAAGCCCCGGGTCAGTGTCGCACCAATGAATAAGGCACCACTTGTGGTGCCTTATTGTCATGCTTCCAGAATGGTTAAGGTGATTATTGTTCTGGTGCGAAATTGCTTTTCCCTTGCGGCAATTCTCGTGGACGCCCCTCTTCATCGACTGCGACATAAGTAAACAGGGCTTCGGTCGCACGATAGCGTTGGCCAATGGGGTCTGTTGATACTTTTTTCACCCACACTTCCACATTGACTGTCATTGAACTACGTCCGGTACGAACGCAACGGGCGTAGCAACAAACCACATCACCAACGGCAACGGGCTTGAGAAAGGTCATGCCATCGACGCGAACGGTGACAACGCGGCCTTCTGCAATCTCTTTTGCCAGAATCGCGCCACCGATATCCATCTGTGACATTAACCAGCCGCCAAAGATATCGCCATTGGCATTGGTATCCGCTGGCATGGCCAGGGTGCGCAGCACCAACTCGCCGTGAGGTAATACATCTTGTTTGCTCATAGGATCAACGAATCCGCTTGTGAGTAGTCAATAATCAGTCTGTGGCGGTAGGTTATTTATCGCCTTCATTTTCCGTCTTCTCCGGTTCGCCCGGCAGGTGACGGTAAATGTAAACGCCGCACAGTAATGTAAATACCAGAGTCAGGCCGGTGAGGCCAAATACTTTAAAGTCGACCCAAACGCTTTGTGGTAACCAGAAGGCAATATAGATGTTCGCCAGTCCGCACAGCAGGAAAAAGATAGCCCAGGCTATGTTCAGTTTTGCCCACACCATTTCCGGTAAGACCAGCTCTTTGCCGAGCATGCGCTGAATTAGCGGTTTTTTCATGACAAACTGGCTGAACAGCAATGCGGTAGCGAACAGCGTGTAAATGATGGTGACTTTCCATTTAATGAATTGATCGTTATGGAAGACCAACGTCAGGGTGCCGAATACGGCCACCATCAGGAAGGTCAGCAGCATCATCTTTTCTATCTTGCGGTAAATGAACCAGCTAAACAGTAATGCGGCGGCTGTTGCTGCGATCAATGCACCCGAAGCGACATAAATATCATACAGTTTATAACAAACAAAAAAGACAATAAGTGGAATAAAATCAATTAGTTGCTTCATTATGTTAATCCGTCACGTATCCGGTGTGGGGCCGCGTATACCAAAAAAGGGTGAACTCTCTGCGAATTATTATCGCTGTTTATGCGGCACGATTCCCGATTTATCGTAACAATTTGCAGAAAATTACGTTGTCACCGTTATAACGGCGGGTTGAGAGGGAGCGGCGCTGGCGCCACTCCCGTTCAGGATAGGCAGCATTAACTGCGTACCAGCATGTACAGACGAAATACGTAGACCAGCAACATGGCAGAGATAATGTTGCTGATGGTATTTAACACCACCGCCATCGCGGTTGGCGACACCATTGGCAAACGGGCGATCAGTAGCAGTAGTGCGACTTTGACCAGTAACCATAGCATGACGGCGGGTGCTGTCTGGCGGAAATGGGCGAATGCCAGCTTGCTGCTGGCTCGCATAGCAGCAAATACGCCGCGCTTTTCCGTTACGGCGATCACCGGTGACAGGCTAAAGGCGATGGATAATAAAATCCCCGGTACCACCACCAGTAGCATGCCTAACTGAATTAACAGGGTACAAACCAGCACCAGCAGAAGCAGGCGGGGTAACAGCGGTGCGGAAGCGGCAATGGCCCGCAGCGCGCTGGTCCGGTGGCCCGCTGAGACCAGTTGGATCAGCATAAGGATACCGCCAGTTAACAAGGCATTACCTACCAGCGTCGCAAAAGTACCTGCAGCAGATGCCTTCAACAGAACGAGTTGTTGCTCAGGGGAGAGCTGCGCAATGATATCGCTGATGCCTGGCTGCTCAATGGAGGATAAATCGACATTGCTGTTACTGAGTAGTTGTAGTTGATCGCTATCGGGAGTAAAGACGTGCCCAAGGACGACGGTGATCAATGACGTCAGCAGCGCCAGCATGAGAATGCTGAAAAACTGGTTACGCGTAAAATTCAAGGTGTCACGGTACAACCTGCTGGCCGTGATAGGCATGAAAACTCCTTGGCAAAAGTTAGCAATAGGCATTAGCTGGCTATTGTAACCCGTTCAGGTGTTCCGTGGCACCCCGACATTTATTTCATCTATCTGCTTATTTTTGCTCTGATTTATGAGCACGGCTGCAGCAAACTGGCCGGGATGAGCGGCGGTAAGCCATAGGCCGCACGTGCCCGATCACAGGCATCGTTAGACCGCCCTTCTTCGCCCGACTGCGCAAACTCGTGGCATGGCGATGGGCGTTGGGCATAAATGCGACAACTGACCGACTCGCCGATGTTACCTTCCAACGCGCAGCAACGGATCGGTTTGCTGTTTGTGCCTGCCATACAGCGTAGAAACGGCGTGACTGGCTCAGTTAGATCAACGGGTACTGCGCCGCCTCCATCATTCGCTTCTGACCAGTAAAACGATACCCGGAAATAGCCGCAGCATGCGCCACATTCCATACAAGGGTTAACGTGACTGTGATGACTCATAATTGATTACCCACCGGCCTCACTCGGCGCTGAATCTCAGATGAAAAAATAACATTACGCCGGAATATCTGGCAGTGCAGCTTTTTTTTGTGCTTGCGGGGGATTTGCCTTTCCCGTGCTTTTTGATTTGGATCAATTCTATGTTTTTTAGTGACTTGGGGTGATTTGATTGAGGTCGTTTTGCTGCAAAAAACCTGTCAGGATGTGATCTGGATTCAAACAAATCTACCCCTTAGTGGGTATAGTTCGCACGGACATTAACCTTACAAATGGAGTGGATAATGAAAAAGGTTGCTTTATTGATGGTAGCAGCGGCGATGGTACCTGCATTGGCAGAAGCCCATCAGGCAGGGGATATTATTGTTCGTGCTGGAACCGCAACGGTACGCCCTAATGCTGGCTCTGATAATGTGTTGGGGTTAGGCTCTTTCAGTGTAAATAGCAACACTCAGCTAGGGTTAACCGCTGGTTATATGTTTACCGATAACATCGGGATGGAATTACTGGCGGCAACGCCGTTTAAGCATAAAGTTAGTCTGGGTAGGCTCGGCTCAATCGCTGAAGTTAAACACTTACCACCTACATTAATGGCACAATATTATTTCGGGCAAAGTACTGATAGTCTGCGGCCCTATTTGGGTGTTGGTTTAAACTACACCACGTTTTTTAATGAAAAATTTACCCAGGATCTCGGTGGTCAATTGAGTGATTTACACCTTAAAAGTTCTTGGGGAGTTGCTGCACAAGCTGGCTTGGATTACAACCTGAATAAAAATTGGCTAGTAAACATGTCGGTATGGTGGATGGATATCAACACTACTGTAAAATTCAAGGCTGCCGGTCAGGATCAGAGCATCAAAACTCACCTCAATCCTTGGGTATTTATGTTTGGTGTCGGTTACACGTTCTAATAAACGATGTAACAAGCAGAAAAGGCGGAACCAAGGTTCCGCCTTTTTTATAACCGCGATAACAGTTATCAGAAGTTGTACTGCACACCGACGCGGTAGCGAGTCTGACGCTCGTCAGTTGTCTTGCTGCCATCAATATTGGCAAGCTGAATGTAAGGTGTCCAGTTTTTGTCGATCTTGTAGGCCAGCTTCACGTCGTGGGTGAAGTTATCATTATCTTTGTCAGCAATGTAACCGAATGAACCGGCTTTAGTATTTTTATTGTACTCCAGTTCGTATTCAATGGTGAAATTGTTCAGGAATTTGTACCCCAGTGTGCTGGTAATCGTATAGCCCTTCATGGTGGTGTCGGTACCGCCGATATTACCGCTATACCGCTTGTAGGAAGGACGGTAACGCAGGAAGTAATACAGATCATTCGTTATATTGACGCCGCCTTTGATATAAGGGCGGTAGTTGCTGTACGTGTTGCTGGAGACCAGGTTGAAGCCACTTTCCAGACTGAATGTCTTATCGAATTTATATAGATAACTGGCAGTCACTTCGGTCTCGTTGCTGACAGGTTCATTATACGGCTTGTTTGGGGTTGTATCTTTATCGCTTTGTTTCCACTTCACTTCAGAAGACAGACCAAATCCATTGTCAAAACGATGCGAAATCAGCAGTCGATCTTTGTGATCGGCGTTTTTGGTATCGTTCATCTCATGGCGATAATCAAACGTCACTGCCATTGAACTCATACTTACCAAAGATGCAACCATCACTGTCAGAATTTTAAATTTCATTGTTATAACCCTCTCAGAGATCATTTCTTATAAGTGTTGTGTCGCCGATGCGGCGCAGCACGATGCCGATTTTTATTTATCTCTGCTTACAAATGTGTGATCGGGAACATTAAATTGAAAAAAATGAAAAGCCATTTCATTGTGTGATGTTCGTCTATTTACATAGCAGGAAATCTATGCCTATAGAAATAAAACCATGTTTCAATAAATATGAATTATATTATTTCATTATATTACATAATGTTACATATAAATATTTATTTTTATTGGATTTTATATTTTTTTGTTAATTTTTAACAATTTATCTTCTTCTTAATGAATTCATATTTATGAGTATGTTTATCATTTTGTGACGTTAATCCTGCTTGTGAATGAGGGCGATATGGAGTGGTAGGGGGCAACATAACCAAACGGCAGGATACTGGGCAAGGCAGGGGTCAGCATCGCCGCGGATAAGATCTGGAGTGATTGACACGAAAACGCCATAGCCGGTCAACAGCTATGGCGTCAAAACGACGGGAGGGGGAGATAAATCAGCGAGTGCGGGTGGCCGCTTTCATCGTGCTGACAAATTCGCTCAGTTTTGCCAGCATCGTATCTGGTTGCTCATGGTGCTGCTCAATGATTTTGACAATCGCTGAACCAGAAATCGCTCCGGCGGCGCCAGATGTTAACGCCTGCTGCACCTGAGTCGGTTCAGAAATACCGAAACCGAGTAACGGTGGTGCCGCGTGGTATTCCTGCAATTTTTCCAGTAAATGATGTAATGGTAGCTGTGCACGGGTTTCTGCACCGGTTACCCCGGCCCGAGAGAGCAGGTAGGTGTAACCGCGACCAAAGGAAGCGATTTCACGCAATAACTCGTCATCGGCATTCGGCGGACAGATAAAGATAGGCGCGACACCATGCTTGATTGCTGCAGTACGAAATTGTGCGGATTCTTCTACCGGGACATCGGCGACTAACACAGAGTCAACGCCAGTTTGCGCACAACGCTGATAAAAGGCATCAACACCGTTGCTGAAAACCAGGTTGGCATACATCAGCAACCCAATCGGCAGGTCAGGGTATTTCTGACGGATAGTGGCCAGCATTTCAAAACACTGGGCCGGGGTTACACCTGCGGCGAACGCGCGCAGCGTGGCATTTTGAATGGTTGGGCCATCTGCCAGCGGATCGGAGAAAGGGATACCCAACTCCAATGCATCCGCTCCGGCGGCAACCAGCGTGTCGATTATCTGCAGTGACAGTGCCGGGGAAGGATCACCCAGGGTGACAAACGGCACGAACGCCCCTTCCTGCTTTTCCGATAACCGTTTAAACAAAGCGTGGTAGCGTTCCATCAGATTTCTCCCCGGGATTTCAGAATGTCGTGAACCGTAAAAATGTCTTTATCGCCGCGCCCGGACAGATTCACCACCAGAATTTGTTCTTTTTCCGGCTCAGCGCTGATCATTTTCAGCGCATGTGCCAACGCATGGGATGATTCCAGCGCCGGAATGATACCTTCATGACGAGACAACTCCCGAAAGGCGTTCAGCGCTTCATCGTCGGTTACTGACACATACTCCGCTCGCCCGATACTGTTTAGGTGCGCATGCTGTGGACCGACAGAAGGGAAGTCCAGACCGGCTGAAATCGAGTATGATTCTTCAATCTGCCCGTCATCAGTCTGCATCATCGGTGATTTCATCCCGAAGTAAATACCGGTGCGACCATGTTTCAGTGGTGCGCCGTGGTGCCCGGTTTCGATCCCGAGTCCCGCCGGTTCTACACCGATTAAGCGTACAGAAGGCTCATCGATGAAGTCGGCGAACATACCAATCGCATTGGATCCGCCACCGACGCAAGCCAGCACCGCATCCGGCAGGCGACCTTCTTTTTCTTTCACCTGAGCTTTCGTTTCTTCCCCGATCATGCGCTGAAATTCCCGCACAATAGTGGGGTAAGGGTGTGGGCCTGCGGCAGTACCCAGCAGATAATGCGCCGTTTCATAACTACCGGACCAGTCACGCAACGCTTCGTTACACGCATCTTTCAGTGTGGCAGAACCGCTGTGTACCGGGATGACTTCTGCGCCCATCAAGCGCATACGAAATACATTCGGCGACTGACGTTCGACATCTTTGGCACCCATGTAGACCCGGCATTTCAATCCCAACAGCGCACACGCTAGCGCCGTGGCAACACCATGTTGGCCCGCACCGGTTTCGGCGATAATTTCTGTTTTACCCATCCGTTTTGCCAGCAACGCCTGACCCAATACCTGATTGGTCTTGTGGGCTCCGCCGTGCAGCAGGTCTTCACGTTTCAGGTAGAGTGTGGTGCGAGTGCCTGCCGTCAGGTTTTTACACCGTGTCAGCGCGGTCGGGCGACCGGCATAATTCTTCAGTAAATCACTGAATTCAGACTGAAACGCGGGATCACGCTGTGCGCTAACAAACGCCTCTTCCAACTGACGCAGGGCGGGCATCAGAATCTGTGGTACATACTGACCACCGAATTCGCCAAAATAAGGGTTAAGTAATGTCATAATCAGCCTGTACCTTCTTTATGCATGAGAGGTGCGGCGGGATTGCGCCGCACGCAGCGTTTGAAATACCGCCGCAATTTTTTGTGAATCTTTGATGCCGGGTTGCGATTCAACGCCGGAGTTAACATCCAGTCCTGCCGCGCCGAATTTGGCCGCCTGCGCGATGTTGTCCGGATTGAGGCCACCGGCCAGCAGCACCTGCTGTAACGATTGTCCTTGCAGCAATGACCAGTTGAACGATTGACCACTGCCACCCTGACCGTTGTCGAGCAGTATCCGATCAACCTGTGGCAGTGCCAGAAGGGGCAGCGTATCGCCGACCGGTTGGGCTTTCCATATCTGGCAGGTTGCAGGCAGTTGCTCCCGCAGTGCAGCAACGGTGGCATCGTCTTCATGGCCATGTAGTTGAACTGCTGCCAGTTGAAGCGATGATGCCGCTTCCACGATTTCAGCCAGTGGCGCGTCACGGAATACCCCGACATAGCGCAACGGGGCACCGGCCATGACAGTACGTGCTTGTGACGTTGTCACGTAACGAGGTGAGCTGGCAACAAAAATCAGCCCGCCATATACCGCACCGGCCTGGAAAGCGGCAGCAGCATCTTCAGGCCGAGTCAGCCCACAGACTTTGTTTTCGCCCAAAATAACCCGACGCACCGCCATGGACAGATCGTCTTCCTCCATCAGCGAACTGCCGATCAGAAAGCCGTTGGCATACTGACTTAATTCCTGAATATGGGCATAGCGGCTGATGCCAGATTCGCTGATGACCGTGACGCTGGCGGGTAACTGTGGTGCCAGTGTGCGGGTACGGTTCAAATCGATGGACAGATCGCGCAAATCGCGGTTATTAATGCCGACAACGCGAGCCTCCAGCGCGATGGCACGCGCCAGTTCGGCTTCATTGCTCACTTCAGTCAGAATGCCCATATCCAGACTGTGTGCCACCTGTGCCAACTGGCGATACTGGTCATCATCGAGCACTGAGAGCATCAGCAGGATGGCGTCTGCCTGATAGTAACGGGCCAGGTAAATCTGATACGGGTCGATAATAAAATCTTTGCACAGAACCGGCTGGGCAACCGCGGCGCTCACCTGGGTCAGAAAGGTGAAGTCGCCTTGAAAGTACTTCTCGTCAGTCAACACGGAAATGGCGGAGGCGTAATCCTGATAAACTCGCGCGATAGCCGCCGGGTCAAAGTCAGCCCGAATCAACCCCTTGGAGGGAGAGGCTTTTTTACATTCCAGAATAAATGCCGGGCTGGCCTTTTTCAGCGACTGATAAAAATGGCGTGAACTGGGCGTGACCTGCGACTGAAAGCCGTCGAGCGGCTGTCGTTGTTTGCGCTCGGTTACCCACAGTGCTTTGTCGCGTACGATTTTGGTTAATACGGTTTCCTGCATGTTCATCATCATCCTCTGGTTGCCAGTTCCAATACCCGTTGGTAAGCCTGACCGCTATGAATCACGTCCAGTGCTTGTTGGGCATTCTGCCGTAGATCTTCCTGTCCGAACAGTTTTAACAAGAGCGCCACATTAGCCGCGACGGCGGCATCGTGTGCGGGGTGTCCTTTGCCCTGAAGCAGTCGGGCCAGAATATCACGGTTTTCTTCCGGTGAGCCGCCCAGTAAATCGTCCAGTGAGAAGGAGTCCAGCCCGAAATCATGGGGGGTTAACTGGTAAGTGGTTACCTGCCCGTCACGCAGTTCTGCCACGTGCGTTGGGGCATGAATGGCGACTTCATCCATTCCACCGCCGTGTACCACAGCGGCACGCTGATACCCCAGTACTTTCAGTGTTTCGGCAATTGGCGCGACCAGCTCGGGCCGGTAGACGCCAATCAGCGCCAGCGGCGGACGTGCAGGGTTAATCAGCGGCCCTAACACGTTGAACAGGGTGCGAGTTTTTAACTGCTGACGCACTGGCATCGCATGACGAAAACCGGTGTGGTATTGCGGTGCAAACAGAAAACAGACGCCCAGATCGTCCAGTGCCTGACGGGATAGCTCTGCCGACATATCGAGTTTGATACCAAAGGCCGACAATAAATCAGACGATCCTGAACGGCTGGATACGCTACGGTTGCCGTGTTTGGCGACTTTTACCCCGCAAGCAGCCGCGACAAAGGCACTGGCGGTAGAAATGTTAATGCTGTTAGAGCCATCGCCGCCGGTGCCGACAATATCAGCAAATAGGTAATCCGGACGTGGGAACGGTTTGGCATCAGCCAGCAGCGCCGTTGCGGCACCCGCGATTTCATCGGGGTGTTCACCACGAACTTTCATGCTGATGAGTGCCGCCGCCAACTGTGTCGGCTCCAGCTCGCCCTGAATAATAGCCGCAAACAGTTGCTGGCTTTCTGCCTGACTCAGAATGTCGGCACGGTACAATTTCTCAAGAATCTGTTGCATTCGTGTGTCTCCTTCCATTCAGGCCAAAGCCCAGTCCAGCGTTTGATTCAGCAACTGCGCACCTTGTGTCGTCAGAATCGATTCCGGGTGGAACTGGAAACCACAGACACGGTGTTCATCATGGCGTACCGCCATCACCATGCCGTTAAAACTGGCGTTAATCACCAGTTCTGCTGGGATGTTGCTTCCCACCAGCGAGTGATAGCGTGCTACCGGCAACGGGCTGGGTAACCCGATGAACATGGCCTGACCGTCGTGTTCAACACTGGAGGCTTTACCGTGCAGGATCTCACCGGCCTGACCCACATGACCGCCGTAGGCTTCGACGATGGCCTGATGTCCCAGACAAATCCCGATGATCGGCAGTTGGCCGCGTAAGCGTTGCAGCAGTACCGGCATGCACCCAGCTTCAGCGGGGGTGCCGGGCCCGGGAGAGAGCATCAACACCGGCTTTTCCATCTGCTGCAGGCGTTCGATGATCACATCCGCAGGCAATTGGTTGCGGTACACCACGACGTTGTGGCCGCTGGCACGCAGTTGATCGACCAGGTTATAGGTAAAAGAATCAATGTTATCGAGTAATAGGATATCGGCCATCAGAACACCTCCCGGGCATGATGCGCGCTGGCAATCGCGCGCAGAACCGCGCGGGCTTTGTTACGGGTCTCGTCGGCTTCGGCTTGCGGCTGGGAATCCAGCACGACGCCAGCACCAGCCTGCACGGTAGCGATGCCATCTTCCACATAGGCGGAACGGATGACGATGCAGGTATCGAGGTCGCCACGTGCGGTGAAGTAACCTACCGCACCGCCGTAGCTGCCGCGGCGTGTTTTCTCACTTTCCGCGATCAACTGCATCGCCCGGACTTTAGGCGCGCCGCTGAGCGTCCCCATGTTCATACATGCGCGGTAGGCGTGCAGGACATCCAGATCGTGACGCAGCGTGCCAACCACCCGAGAAACCAGATGCATCACGAATGAGTAGCGGTCCACTTTGGTCAGGTCAGCCACATAGCGGCTACCGGGTTCGCAGATCCGCGCCAAATCGTTGCGAGCCAGGTCAACCAGCATCAGATGCTCGGCCAGTTCTTTATGGTCGGTGCGCATTTCCAGTTCGATACGGCTGTCCAGATCCCGGTCCAGCGAGCCGTCAGCGCGACGCCCACGAGGACGAGTGCCTGCAATAGGGTAGATTTCAATCTGGCGGCTGATGGCGTCATATTTGAGCGAGCTTTCCGGCGAGGCACCGAACAGGGTGAAATCCTGATCTTGCATGTAAAACATGTAAGGGCTCGGATTGTTGTCTTTCAGTGTCTGGTAGGCGGCCAACGGTGACGGGCATGGCAGCGAGAAACGACGGGATGGGACGACCTGGAAGATCTCACCGATGCGGATTGCCTGCTGCATCTGGCTGACGACGGCACCATAGTCTTCATCGCTTTGATTGCAGTTCAGGGTCATGGTGTCTACTGTCTGGTACGGCAACGCTGGCGCAGGCTGGCGTAACTGGTGTTGTAACTGCTCCAGACGCTGTTGCAGACGCAGACGCTCAGTAGCATCAGGTGTAAACAGGCTGGCTTGCAGGTGGGTGACCCGTTTTTGGTGATCCACAATCAGCAGTGTTTCAGCCAGATAAAAACAGTAATCCGGGCAGCGCTGTTGCTGGCTGAGTGGCGGCAGGCTCTCGAAGCCGGCTACCAGATCGTAGGCGAACAGGCCACCGAAGAACATCGCTTCACGTTCGTCTGGCGGGCAGGTCACCAGTGTCAGCATCTGGCGTAGCGCATCGAATACCGACAGCGAGCGCAGGCGCGCATCTTCATCTAACAGGCCGTCGATGCCAGGAAAGGTCAGTTCGCGACCGTTTGGACGCACATCGACCGTGACATCGCTCGGTAGTGCCTTGTCCAGCAACGGTAACAGCGAGGCACCGTTAGCTGTTAATGCCTGAATGGATACCTGCGAGCCGAGGGCGGTAATACGCAATGCACTGTCGACAATCAGCAAGCTCTGCAGATTCTGCTTGCTATCGATCTCGGCTGACTCCAGCAACAGCGTTGCCGGACGCGCGCCGCATAATTGATGGAACGTGGCGCTGGGATCGTTACGGTATTCGGCGTCGACGCGCAACAGCTCTAGTTCAGGTTGTGGTGTGTGCATGATGTTTACTCGTATTTTGTCCATAAAAAAACCCGCTACCAGCGGGTTTCAGGATAGGCATGTCGGAAAATGGCTATGCGTTATCACTTCACCCGCAACAGGGAGAAGCGCCACCAACCAGCATGATTTTTCAGGGGCAGGGTTGTTACCGTCATCGCCATATCCTCACTTATCGCTACGCTTGAACTTGTGTACTAGTTAACTGGAACACAGAAAGGAAGTCAATAACATTTAACCGGATTTTTTCGGGGGAATGTCTGGTGGCTGATGGCAGGATGGTGAGAGCAGGCAGCACGGACCGATCTTTTTTCCTTTTTGGTCAGGTTGATGGCATCATGCCGCCTGAAATTTCCTGAAACAGCGAGATACCCGACGTGCCAGATGAGTTACCCGCATCACCTGCATTTCCCCTGTATGACTTGCACAGCCACACCACGGCGTCTGACGGATTACTGACGCCTGCTGAATTGGTGCAGCGAGCGGTGAGTATGCGCGTCAGCGTGCTGGCAATTACCGATCACGACACCACGGCGGCATTGGCGCAGGCACAGGCGGCTATTGTGCAGCAGGCATTACCATTGCGGCTGATTGCTGGTGTTGAGATTTCCACGGTCTGGGAAAATCACGAAATTCATATCGTCGGACTGGGGATGGATTGTGACCATCCCGCCTTGACCTCGTTGCTGCAACAGCAAGTGCAGTATCGTCAGCAACGGGCCGAACAGATAGCTCTGCGGCTGGAAAAAGCGCTTATCCCTGATGCGCTGGCTGGCGCATCGCGGCTGGCGGAGGGCGGCATGATCACCCGCGGGCATTTTGCGCGCTACCTGGTCGAGCTGGAAAAAGCCGACACGGTCGCCCAGGTGTTTAAAAAATATCTGGCTAAAGGGAAAACCGGCTATGTACCGCCACAGTGGTGTACAATACAACAAGCCGTGGACGCTATCCGTCAGTCGGGTGGAGTGGCGGTGCTGGCGCATCCTGGCCGTTATGACCTGACCACCAAATGGCTCAAACGCCTGATCGGGCATGTTGCTGATTGTGGTGGGGAAGCGATGGAAATCGCCCAATGTCAGCAGGCACCGGATGAGCGTTCACAACTGGCGCGTTATGCGCAGGACTATCATTTGCTGGGGTCACAGGGGTCGGACTTTCATCAACCCTGTGCCTGGATAGAGTTGGGGCGAAAATTGTGGTTGCCTGCGGGCGTGGAGCCAGTCTGGCAACACCCGGCGTTAGCGGGCTAAGTTACGACGGTACGACGCGGGATAGGTTCATTTCATTTACTCGTTGCTGTTACCAGGTCATCGTGATGGTGCTGGTATACCGGTTTCGCCTTTACCCCGCTCGCTATTCATACAGCATTTTGTCGCGTGTCACTTCTGTTGTGGCGGCTTGCCTGAGAGTGACGCGTTTTCAGAAGACAGAGGATGTAGCATGAGTCAGTTTTTCTATATTCATCCGCAGAACCCGCAACCGCGTCTGCTTAACCAGACGGTGGAGATCCTGCGTAAAAGCGGTGTTATCGTTTATCCCACCGATTCAGGGTACGCACTGGGGTGCATGCTGGAAGACAAAGCGGCGATGGAGCGCATTTGCCGTATTCGCGAACTGGATCAAAACCATAATTTCACGCTGATGTGTCGCGACCTGTCAGAGTTGTCCTCCTATGCGTATGTGGATAATGCCGCGTTTCGTTTGATCAAAAATAATACGCCGGGTAATTACACCTTTATCCTCAAGGCAACCAAGGAAGTGCCACGTCGCCTGATGAACGACAAGCGCAAAACCATTGGGATGCGTGTGCCGTCTAACCCGATTGCACTGGAATTACTGTCGGTGCTGAATGAGCCGTTAATGTCAACCACGCTGATGCTGCCGGGTAATGATTTTGCCGAGTCTGACCCGGAAGAAATTCAGGAACAGCTGGGTAAGCGGGTGGACTTGATTATTCATGGTGGCTTTTTGGGACAACAACCCACCACGGTTATTGACCTGACCGACGATGTACCAGTGGTAGTACGCGAAGGTACGGGGGATGTGACACCGTTTTTGTAAAACGCCTCCTGTCTGTCATGCGTTATTCTGCAATAAGCCTTACGGTCAGGCGAGGCTTACCGCACAACGCCCATTGTCGCTAACATTTAGCATACAAATGGGTGGAATCAAGGTATAATCGCACTATTCTGCGTTAACGCTTTATTTTTAATGAGTTAACGCATTTCTGGTCATCAATGACATTCCCCCCGACGCCTGTGAAGGCGACATCAGAGGTTGCTCAATGAGCGAAAAGCTACAGAAAGTACTGGCGCGTGCAGGGCACGGTTCACGCCGCGAAATTGAAAGTATGATTGAAGCCGGGCGCATTAGCGTTGACGGCAAGATTGCCACGCTGGGGGATCGCGTTGAGGTTACCCGGGCGACCAAAATTCGTATCGACGGACATGTGGTGTCAGTTCGTGAAACTGAAGAAGCTGTCTGCCGTGTATTAATGTATTACAAACCGGAAGGGGAACTCTGTACCCGCAGCGACCCGGAAGGCCGACCGACGGTGTTTGATCGTCTGCCGCGCATTCAGGGATACCGTTGGGTGGCAGTAGGGCGTCTTGACGTGAATACCTCTGGCCTGTTGCTGTTTACAACGGATGGTGAGCTGGCTAACCGTCTGATGCACCCCAGCCGTGAAGTTGAGCGTGAGTATGCCGTACGCGTCTTTGGCGAGGTGGGTGATGATAAAATTCGTCAATTGAGTAAAGGTGTTCAACTGGAAGATGGCCCTGCGGCATTTCGCGCGATTCGCTATCAAGGTGGCGAAGGCCTGAACCAATGGTACAACGTCACCCTGACGGAAGGCCGTAACCGCGAAGTACGTCGCTTGTGGGAAGCGGTGGGCGTACAGGTGAGTCGTCTGATCCGTGTGCGTTATGGCGATATTCAGTTGCCTAAAGGGTTACCCCGTGGTGGCTGGACGGAGATGGCGTTGGCCGACGTTAACTACTTGCGTGAACTGGTGCAACTGACGCCCGAAACGGTCAGTAAACTGCCAGTGGAGCGCGAGCGCCGTCGGGTGAAGGCTAACCAGATACGCCGTGCGGTGAAACGCCATGGGCAGACGGGCGCGGCGAGTCGTCCTGCTGGTAACCGTCGCAGTGCGCCGAAGCGCAACGGCTGATTGGTTTGTCGGAGGCTGTGCCGACTGGCGCAGCCTCTTTGCTGTTGTCTCCTGGGTGCCCATCTACCTTCGCAGTTTGTTCTTTCCTGATATCTACCAGTCAATCCCTTGCTGGGCTTGGACCCCGGCGTCAAAGGCATGTTTCACCGGTCGCATTTCCGTTACGGTATCCGCCATTTCCAGCAGGTCGCGATGACAACCCCGGCCAGTAATGACAACGCTTTGGTGCGCAGGCCTCTGCTGTAGTGCGATCATGACATCGTTCAGCGGCAGGTAATCGTAGCTCAGCATGTAGGTCAGTTCATCGAGCACCACCAGGTCGAGCGAATCATCGGCCAGCATACGCAGGCCATGCTGCCACACATGCTGGGCGGCTTCGGTGTCTGTCTGGCGGTTTTGTGTATCCCAGGTAAAACCGGTCGCCATCACCTGAAACTCCACCCCATGCTGCTGTAGCAGATTCTTTTCGCCGTTTGGCCATTCACCTTTAATGAACTGGATGACGCCTGCTTTCAGTCCGTGTCCGACGGCCCGGGTCACCGTACCGAAGGCCGCCGTGGTTTTTCCTTTACCGTTACCGGTAAATACCATCAGAATGCCACGTACGTCTGTGGCGGCGGCGATGCGGGCGTCGACTTTCTCTTTAAGTCGCTGTTGACGTTGCTGGTGACGATCATCACTCATAAGCGGGTACCCTTTGTTCCATTGTGTGTTGCATCATTCGGCTGGGCCAGGTTTGCGGTCGGGTTGTGCGTCAAAGCTCATGCCGGTCTTACGGCGGCTGTCATCCCCCATCAGATAGAGGTAAAGCGGCATAATATCTGCCGGTGTTTTGAGCTTGTTCGGATCTTCGTTGGGGAATGCGGCGGCGCGCATCGGAGTACGGGTACCACCAGGATTGATGCAGTTGACCCGCAGGTTGCGGTTGCGATACTCCTCGGCCAGTACCTGCATCATGCCTTCGGTCGCAAATTTGGAGACCGAATAAGCCCCCCAGTTAGCGCGCCCCTGACGACCCACACTGGAACTGGTGAAAATGAGCGACGGACTGGCGGATTTCAGCAGCAACGGCAATAACGCCTGTGTCAGCATAAAAGTCGCGTTAACGTTAACCTGCATGACCTGGTGCCAGACGGTAGCAGATTGTTCCTCCATCGGCACAATGTCACCCAGCAGACCAGCATTGTGCAGCACGCCATCTAGCCGCGGTAGCGCCTGACCAATCTGCCCGGCTATCTGCATAAAGTCATGTTGACTGGCGGTCAGCATATCGCAGGGGATGAGATAACTATGGGTCCCGCACTCTTGCAGGATTTGTTGTTCCACGTCCCGCAGTTTACTCTCGGTACGTCCCAGCAACACCAGGCTTGCACCATGACGAGCATAGGTCAGTGCGGCCTCGCGTCCAATGCCGTCACCGGCACCCGTGACCAGAATAATACGGTGTTGCAACAAGTCTTTTTTCGGTTGGTAATGCAAAACAGTGTCCTCTGGCTGTCATCATTCGTGGATGATGAGGTGTTTCTAAAAAGCCATCATGGTTTTTTTATGCCTGAAACAATAGGTGTTTTCAATCAGAAGGTCCGGCTTTCTCACAGACTACGCAGCAAAAAGCAGCGGAAAGTTCAATTTATATATAAAGATCATCGCCATCACGCTTGTCATACGTTAGGTTAGAAGCTCGGCGCACCGCGCTGTAAACCGTAATGGTTGTTGTAGAATCAACGTCATATATCACATTGGTCAATGAAGGCGGTATTTGTGGAATTACTTTCTCAGTATGGTTTATTCCTGGCAAAAGTCGTCACCCTTGTCGTCGCGATCGGCGCATTGGTGGTGCTGACAGTCGGTATGACGCAGCGTAAACGCCATCGTAAAGGCGAACTGCAAGTGATTAATCTGGGCGAACAATACCGTGAAATGCGGCAGGAGATGCGGTCTGCCGCGATGAGCGACACCGAGCGCAACCTGCTGGAGAAAAAACAAAAAAAAGAAGACAAGGAAACCGCCAGACAGGAAAAGAAACGTGCCAAACGTGGCGAGGAGAAATCCGCTCGCCCGTGCTTATATGTACTCGATTTTAACGGCAGCATGGATGCGGGCGAGGTCAGTTCGCTGCGTGAAGAGGTATCGGCAGTGCTGGCGGTGGCGCGTCCGGAAGATGAAGTGTTACTGCGACTGGAAAGTCCCGGTGGCGTGGTGCATGGCTATGGGCTGGCCGCGTCCCAGTTACAGCGCATCCGGCAGCGTGGTATTCGCCTGACGGTAGCCGTGGATAAAGTGGCAGCCAGTGGCGGCTATATGATGGCATGTGTGGCAGATCGTATTGTGGCTGCACCGTTCGCTGTTGTCGGGTCGATTGGCGTGGTAGCACAAATCCCGAACTTCAATCGCTTATTGAAAAATAAAGATATTGATGTGGAGTTGCATACGGCGGGCCAGTACAAACGCACACTGACGTTGTTCGGTGAAAACACGGATGAAGGACGGGAAAAATTCCGTCAGGAATTAAATGAAACGCATCTGCTATTTAAACAGTTTGTCAGCGAGATGCGTCCGTCATTGGATGTTGAATCGGTCGCGACCGGTGAGCACTGGTTTGGTACACAGGCGAAGGATATGGGGCTGGTGGATGCCATTGGCACCAGTGACGACCTGCTGATTGCTGAAATGGAAAACCACGAAGTATTGGCAGTACGCTATACCCGCCGTAAGCGCTTGTTGGACCGGTTAACCGGTAGTACCAGTGATGCGCTGGAACGTCTGATGCTGCGTTGGTGGCAACGAGGAAATCATCCTCACCTGTAAGTCGGTTGTTTGACCTGCCTGTCCGTGTAGTGCCTTTGTATCAATACCATCAGTGTATTGTGGCGTGCCGGATAGGTGGGCTCCTCCCTGTTATTTATATTCTGGTTTCGGTATGAATATTGTGTGATGATTTTTAATCATTTATTCATCTATGAGTTATTTTATTTTTCTGATGCCGGTAACTTAATTTTTATAGTTCATGGCTGTTATTCAAAATAAAAATAGATGACCTCGATGAATGAACGGCCCGTGGGCCGCTCATGTGACGAACTATCGAATAGTTATCTGTGTGGATAACGTATTTCTTGGCGCGTTCGTTGATGTATCCTGGAATTGGAACTTACCGCTTTCATTTCCATCCAGATTATAATAACGCATCCAGCCTACAACGGTATAACCGGCCGGACAAGGGAAGGTATATTGCCCCCCAACATTACAAATAGTATCGGTTTGATAATTGGCGCTGCGTGGCAATAAATTGCTATTCATCCAGGCTACCGGATTACTGCCGTAACCCATTTCCACTACAGCGACTCTTAGCAGCGAGCCACCATGGTCACAGGTGGTAGAGAACT
The DNA here is from genome assembly GCF_009372235.1 of Dickeya oryzae. Classification (GTDB taxonomy): domain Bacteria; phylum Pseudomonadota; class Gammaproteobacteria; order Enterobacterales; family Enterobacteriaceae; genus Dickeya; species Dickeya oryzae. Next base: position 174,274 of record NZ_SULL01000014.1, read on the forward strand.
GCCCGGATGTTATGTATTCCCAGTCGCAGTTTGATGACCCTACAGCGTAGATAGCAACGCGTGACAGCGCAGGTGCTGGAGCCCGCAGAGGACCAGAAGACGACGAACGAGGTGCCTCTTTGGTCGAAAAAAACGAACTGTTGCTTTCCAGCGGTTTAAATGCTGTCAGGCCTGATTCAATCGGCAGACCTGCCTCATCGGTATTATTAAGAGTTTGAGAATAACTGCCATGACTAAAAACTGCTGCGAGTGACAATAACAAAGGCAATCCAAATTGCTTTTTCATAACACTCTCCAATAAATGATTTTTAATGGATGCCGATAAGGCATCGTTCGAGAGTATAAGTAATGATTCTTGTTATGTAAATAAATAGCAATTTTTGTTGTGAAATGTTTTCTGTGCTTTTAAAAGGATCTCATTTAAATAATATTTTTTTAAATTAAGTCCATTATATTTCTTTTTAAATTATTTGCGTGTTGTTAATGGTAGCGTTACCATTCTCAATTATGACGACATAAAAAGTGTAGTCATAGCATGACTGACAGTTGGTAACCGGGAATACATAAAAGAAATATCAGTGAATGCCAAACGATACGTGAATCGGGAAGCGTAAAAACACCGCGAAGGCACCGGGCGCAGTGGTCCCGGTGCAAGGTTGGCATTAATCGATGAGTTGGTATTTTTCTGACAAGACGTGCGCCAGATGCTTGAACATGTTGAACACGGCGGTGGTTTTGTTGGTGGGGAGCCCGTCGTTATCGAGAAAGTACTCGCCGCGGAACACCAGCACCCCATTCTTCTGTTCGACTGCATTGGCGATCATGCCATGCAGATAATCTTCGTGATTTTGAATCAGTGTATTGGCTTCCTGTAACAGGGCTTCACGGCTAATCGGTGTTTTTTCTTCATTTATGTGCATAAAACCAGGCATGGTCTTTCTCTCCTGCTAGTAACCCTAGTTTTTCTGGCGCTATTGTAACGTTTGAGCGGGATTTAGCGCAAATGGACTGATTTTTAGTCACTCTATTGCCGATAAACACAAGAGCAATGATTGGCGAAAACAGGTTTTACATGCTAATTAGGTTGCGTGGTGCTATTTATCAGGTAGAGTGTGGGATTTTGCATCGTCGGGCGGAAAAGTTGCGTTACACCGGGATAGAGCCGGTTGCTGGTGAGTGCGATGCAGTAAAGAATAATCCTGATTGATCATAGGGTTGCGGCGCAGTGGATGCGTGCGGCGCACCATCGCCGCGTTAAAAAAACGATTTCCCGCAACCGTGATGGTTCAGGCTACGCCGGCTGGAAAGCCAGAGCGAGTAACTGAGAAAGTTTTTTCTTTTTTCAAAGAATTCAGTAGGTAACAATATATTATGGGTAAAGCTCTCGTTATCGTCGAGTCCCCGGCAAAGGCCAAAACGATTAATAAGTACCTTGGCAATGACTACGTGGTGAAGTCCAGTGTAGGGCATGTACGTGACTTGCCGACCAGTGGTTCGGGTTCCGCGAGCAAGAAGGGCGCTGAAGGCTCTGCCGAGAAAACCAAAAGTGGTGAGAAAGCCAAGAAAGCGGTCAAAAAAGATGAAAAAACCGCGCTGGTTAATCGCATGGGCGTTGATCCGTACCATGGCTGGCAAGCCCATTATGAGATCCTGCCCGGTAAGGAGAAAGTGGTCTCAGAGTTAAAAACGCTGGCACAGAATGCTGACCACATTTACCTCGCAACCGACCTTGACCGCGAAGGGGAAGCCATTGCGTGGCACCTGCGGGAGATTATCGGTGGTGATGACAAGCGGTTTAGCCGTGTGGTGTTTAACGAAATCACCAAGAATGCCATTCGCCAGGCGTTTGAAAAACCAGGCGAGCTGAATATCAACCGTGTTAATGCCCAACAGGCACGCCGTTTTATGGATCGCGTGGTGGGGTACATGGTGTCGCCGCTGCTGTGGAAGAAGATTGCCCGCGGATTGTCTGCCGGACGAGTGCAGTCAGTGGCGGTGCGTCTGGTCGTCGAGCGCGAGCGTGAAATCAAAGCGTTTGTGCCGGAAGAGTACTGGGAATTACATGCCGATCTGCTGGCGAATGCCGAGACGGCATTGCAGATGCAGGTAACGCATCATCAGGGTAAACCCTTCCGTCCGGTCAATCAGGCACAGACACAGGCGGCGCTCAGCCTGCTGGAAAAAGCCAGTTATGTGGTCGCTGAACGGGAAGACAAACCGACCAGCAGCAAACCGGGTGCTCCTTTTATTACGTCTACGCTGCAACAAGCCGCCAGTACCCGCCTGGGCTTTGGCGTGAAAAAAACCATGATGATGGCGCAGCGACTGTATGAAGCCGGTCACATCACCTATATGCGTACCGACTCCACGAACCTGAGTCAGGATGCGCTGGTGATGGCGCGTGATTATATCCAGAGTGAATTTGGTAAACGCTATCTGCCGGATGCCGCTAACTTGTACACCAGCAAGGAAAATTCACAGGAAGCGCATGAAGCGATCCGTCCTTCCGATGTCAAGGTACTGGCTGACCAGCTTAAAGACATGGAAGCTGATGCACAAAAACTGTATCAACTGATTTGGCGGCAGTTCGTGGCGTGTCAGATGACCCCGGCCCAGTACGACTCCACGACACTGGTGGTCAGTGCCGGAGATTATCAACTGCGCGCCAAGGGGCGTACCCTGCGTTTTGATGGCTGGACCAAAGTGATGCCGGCATTGCGCAAGAGCGATGAAGACCGGACGTTGCCAGTTGTTGAAGTCGGACAAGCGTTGTCGTTGGAAAAATTGTTGCCAAGTCAGCATTTTACCAAGCCACCGGCACGTTACAGTGAGGCGTCGCTGGTTAAGGAACTGGAAAAGCGCGGTATCGGCCGTCCTTCTACCTATGCGGCTATCATTTCTACGATTCAGGATCGTGGTTATGTTCGGGTAGAAAATCGTCGTTTCTATGCGGAAAAAATGGGGGAAATCGTCACTGACCGGCTGGAAGATAACTTCCGCGAGTTGATGAATTATGATTTCACCGCACGTATGGAAAACAGCCTTGACCTGGTCGCCAACAGCCAGGCCGAGTGGAAAGCGGTGCTGGACGAATTCTTTGCCGAATTCAGCAAGCAACTGGAAACCGCCGAGTTGGAGCCGGATGAAGGTGGGATGAAGCCGAACCAGATGGTGATCACCAGCATTGATTGCCCGACGTGTAGTCGTCAGATGGGCATTCGAACCGCCAGTACCGGTGTGTTTTTGGGGTGTTCTGGTTATGCGTTGCCGCCGAAAGAGCGCTGCAAAACTACCATTAACCTGATCCCGGAAGCAGAAGTACTGAATGTGCTGGAAGGTGATGAGGCTGAGACCAATGCGCTGCGTGCTCGTCGGCGTTGTTCGAAATGTGGTACGGCGATGGACAGTTATCTCATCGACAATCAGCGTAAGCTGCATGTGTGCGGTAACAATCCATCCTGCGATGGCTATGAGATTGAACACGGCGAATTCCGGCTGAAAGGGTATGATGGCCCTGTCGTTGAGTGCGAGAAGTGTGGTTCGGAAATGCACCTGAAAATGGGGCGTTTCGGCAAGTACATGGCCTGTACCAACGAAAGCTGCGGCAATACCCGTAAAATTCTGCGTAACGGTGAAGTTGCACCGCCGAAAGAAGACCCGGTTCCTTTGCCGGAGCTGGCGTGTGAAAAATCCGACGCGTATTTTGTGCTGCGCGACGGCGCTGCCGGTGTGTTCCTGGCAGCCAATACGTTCCCTAAATCACGGGAAACCCGTGCGCCACTGGTGGAAGAGCTGGTGCGCTTCCGTGATCGCCTGCCGGAAAAGCTGCGTTATCTGGCTGATGCGCCGGTAACCGACCCGGAAGGCAATAAAACGCTGGTGCGGTTTAGCCGTAAGACCAAACAACAGTATGTCTCTTCTGAAAAAGAAGGAAAGGCAACGGGATGGTCGGCGTTCTATGTTGACGGTAAATGGGCCGAGGCCTCGCGTTAATTGTGCCGATAGTTGACTAAAACCGCATTTTTTCCCAGTGGTTACGGTTACATTACCTTAAGCCAGCCTGCACAGGCTGGCTTTTTTGATCCATGAACCATGAATATCATCCGCAGGCAGCCGATAACAAAAAAGGAAATAAAAACCCGTTTTCCAGTACCAGTACTGTCTAACCGATATGGGAAATGGTTATATAAAATATTTTTTTATGATTAAATGGCATTTATCACATGGCGGGAATCTATACCGTTGCATTGAGCTGTCACCACCTTGTCAACGCAGATAACGTCAATAATACAGATGCCGCCGCGCATGACATATTACGGAATGGGATAACTTATGAAACTGCAACAGCTTCGTTATATCGTTGAAGTTGTTAATCACAATCTGAACGTTTCCTCCACGGCCGAGGGGTTATATACCTCCCAGCCAGGGATCAGTAAACAAGTTCGGATGCTGGAAGATGAACTGGGTATTCAGATTTTTGCACGCAGCGGAAAACATTTAACGCAAGTGACACCCGCCGGACAAGAAATCATTCGTATTGCCCGAGAAGTCCTGTCCAAGGTCGATGCCATCAAGGCCGTTGCGGGTGAGCATACCTACCCGGATAAGGGGTCGCTGTATGTGGCAACGACTCATACTCAGGCGCGTTATGCTCTGCCCGATGTGATTAAAGGATTTATCGAGCGTTATCCACGCGTATCGCTGCACATGCACCAGGGATCGCCCATGCAAATTGCTGAGGCGGTGGCGAAAGGTACGGCGGATTTCGCCATAGCCACTGAAGCGCTGCATTTATATGAAGACCTGATCATGCTGCCGTGCTATCACTGGAACCGTGCGGTGGTTGTGAAACCCGATCATCCATTGGCGGGAAAATCCCAGATCAGTATTGAAGAGTTGGCCGCTTACCCGATTGTTACCTATACCTTTGGTTTTACCGGTCGTTCAGAACTCGATACCGCATTCAATCGGGCCGGGTTGACGCCGCGCATTGTGTTCACCGCTACCGATGCCGATGTGATTAAAACCTATGTCCGTCTGGGGCTGGGCGTTGGCGTTATCGCCAACATGGCAGTCACGCCAGCCAGTGATCCGGATTTGGTGGCGATCAACGCCGATAACCTGTTTAGCTACAGCACGACGAAAATCGGGTTCCGTCGCAGCACGTTTCTGCGCAGCTACATGTACGATTTTATTCATCGTTTTGCACCGCACCTGACGCGGGATGTGGTCGATTCCGCGATTTCGCTGCGCTCCAATGAAGAAATCGAAGCCATGTTCAAGGATGTGACACTGCCGGTGAAATAATCAATCCATTTTTACGCCGCGACATAATGCAACAAGGGCAGGTGAAAACCTGCCCTTATCATGAGAGGAAACGGCTGTTGTCGGTCAAATATCGACTTTTTCTTTATATTCGCACAAGTCTTCTATCAGACATGCGCCACAACGTGGTTTCCGGGCAACACAGGTATAACGGCCGTGGAGAATCAGCCAGTGGTGGCAGTCGACTTTAAATTCAGCCGGGACGTATTTCAGTAATTTTTCTTCTACCTGCTCGACGTTTTTGCCCGGTGCGAAATGGGTACGATTGCAGACACGAAAAATGTGTGTGTCGACTGCGATGGTGGGCCAGCCAAAGGCGGTATTCAATACGACATTGGCGGTTTTGCGCCCCACACCCGGCAGGGCTTCCAGTGCGGCACGATCTTCCGGCACCTGACCCTGATGTTTTTCCAGCAGAATGCGGCAGGTTTTGATGATGTTCTCCGCCTTGCTGTTAAATAACCCGATCGTTTTGATATACGCTTTCACGCCTTCCACGCCCAAGTCCAGCATAGCCTGTGGCGTATTCGCGATCGGGTAGAGTTTTTCTGTTGCTTTATTGACGCTCACATCGGTTGCCTGTGCGGACAGCAGTACCGAAATGAGCAACTCAAACGGCGAGTTGAATGTTAGCTCGGTGGTCGGATGGGGATTGTTGTCCCGCAAGCGACTAAGAATGGCAATCCGTTTCTCTTTGTTCATGTTGTCCCGCGTTCTGTTATTCCGCTAACGTTTGTGATGAACCGATGACGGCAGGGCGTACCGCACGGGCCTGGCGCTGTTTTCGTTTCTCGTCGATAAGGTACTTACCGGCCAGCATCATTCCCAGCCCAATAAACGCGCCGGGTGGCAGAATCATCAACAGGAATGGCGAATCCATATGTACCACCTCAACGCGCAGTACCCGTGCCCAACTGCCCAGCAGCAGGTCAGCGCCATCAAACAAGGTACCGTTGCCAAGGATTTCTCGTATCGCCCCCAGCACAAACAGCGCACTGGTGGCCCCGAGCCCCATGAACAACCCATCCAGCGCGGACAGTATCACCGTATTTTTAGAAGCGAAGGCTTCCGCTCGCCCAATCACGATGCAGTTGGTCACGATCAACGGGATAAAAATGCCCAGCGACTGATACAACCCATAGGCGTAAGCATTGATCAGCATTTGCACGATGGTGACCACCGAGGCAATAAGCATGACGTAAATCGGAATGCGAATTTCGCCTGGCACCCAGCGGCGCAACGCTGAAACGGCAATATTAGTGCAGGCCAGTACCAGAGTGGTCGCCAGCCCAAGTCCGAGTGCGTTCGTGGCCGTTGAGGTAACAGCCAGCAGTGGGCAGAGCCCCAGCAGTTGTACCAGTGCAGAATTGTTTTTCCACAATCCCTGCAAGGCCAGTTCCTTCGTCTGGTTCATGGTTTCTCTCCACATGGCGTCAGGCTGGATAAACGCGGCGGCAAGGTCTGCAAAAACAACACGCTGCGTTTCACGGCGTTCACCACCGCTCGCGGGGTAATGGTGGCACCGGTAAATTGGTCAAACTGGCCGCCGTCTTTTTTCACCGCCCAGCGGCTGTCCTGCGGGCCCGTTATCGTCTGGCCGGTAAAACCGGTTATCCAGTTGGAAATACGAATGTCGATCTTATCCCCCAGGCCAGGGGTTTCGTGATGTTCGGTAACACGTGTTCCCAGCACGTTACCATGAAAGTCTGCGCCAATCAGCAGGTGGATTGCGCCGGAATAACCGTCTGGCGCGGTACTTTCCAGTGCCGCGGCGACGGGGGTACCGTCGTGGCGTGCGATATACACGCGGTGTGGCGAGGTTGACCCCAACACCGGGTCAGTCACCAGATAACATTCGCTAAGCAGATTGTTGTTATACCGATTGGCAGGCAGTACCTGATCAAGCAGGGCGCGCTGTTGCGCGGTGACCTGCTGTGAAATGGTGCTTTCGGTCAGATAGTTGACCAGCGCTGTCAAGCCGGTAGTGAACGCGGCAAACAAGGCCAGTGTCGTCGCATGGCGACGCATTGTGGTCAGCAACATAATCCGTCCTTAACGATGGCCATAAGCGCGCGGTTTGGTGAAGTAATCAATCAACGGTACGGTAATGTTGGCCAGTAATACCGCGAAGGCTACACCATCGGGATAACCACCATAGGTACGAATCGTCCATACCAGTATGCCGATCAGCGCACCGAATATCAGACGACCCTTGGGGGTGGTCGACGCCGTTACCGGATCGGTCGCGATAAAGAACGCGCCCAGCATCGTGGCACCGGAAAACAGATGGAGCAGCGGCGGGGCGCTGATCTCTGGATGAAGATGCCAGCCAGCCAGCGCGCACAAGGACAACGCAAGCAGAAAGCTCAACGGGATCTGCCAGTGAATGACTCGCAACAGCAGCATAAACAGACCACCAGCCAGAAACGCCAGATTAATCCATTGCCAGCCTAACCCACCCAATACACCGCTGAATAATGGCTGATGCAACAACACATCGGGTTGATGGCCGCTGCGCAAGCCGGTTTTGAAGGCATCAAGCGGTGTCGCCTGACTAATACCATCGACACCCTGGATCAGTTGCTGGATAGTCTGGCCTGCTGTGCCATGGCCGGTAAAGATAGCCATCAGCGCCTCCTGAAAATCGACAGGAGAGGCTTGTAATCCCTGTGGAGGTAGCCAACTGGTCATTTGCACCGGAAATGAAATCAACAGAACCACATAACCTATCATCGCGGGGTTAAACGGGTTCTGCCCCAGTCCGCCATACAATTGCTTGGCGATGATAATCGCGAAGGTTGTTCCCAACACGACCATCCACCAAGGGGTAAAAGGGGGCAAGCTGACAGCCAGTAAGACCGCGGTTAACAGTGCGGAGCTGTCCAGCAATGTTTCCAGCACCGGGCGTTTTCGCAAGGCCAGGATGACCGCTTCGGTAAAAAGTGCGGTGATGCTGGCGAGTGCCAATTGAATCAGGTTGCCGTACCCGAAAAACCATGCTTGCGCTACGATGCCGGGCACGCAGGCGAGCAAGACCCAACGCATAATCGCGCGAGTGGACTGGCGGTTATGGGTAAACGGTGAGGGTGCGATTCTAAAAGCCATTTAATCCTCTTGCGATGCCGACAATGCGGCGGCTTTACGTGCTTTAACCCGGGCAATAGCGGCGGCGACCGCCGCTTTACGTGGGTCGAGGCTGTCGTTCTGGGTGGCATCGCCCGGTGCAGCAGTGAGATCACTGTCGGGGGCGGTGACTGCTGTTAATGGGAATGCTTCAGGTGACGTTGTCACGTTCTCTGCGTTGTCGGCCTGTCTGGTGCTATCAGATAGTGCCGCTTTACGGGCTTTAACCCGGGCGATAGCGGCGGCGACGGCGGCTTTGCGCGGGTCGAGGTTGTCATTCTGGGTGGCATCGCCCTGTGCAGCCGAGAGACTACTGTCTGGGGCGGTGACTGCCGTTAATGGGGGTGTTTCAGGTGACGTTGTCACGCTCTCTGCGTTATCAGCCTGTCCGGTGCTATCAGATAGCCCCGTTTTACGAGCTTTAACCCGGGCAATGGCTGCCGCGACCGCCGCTTTACGCGGGTCAGCCTTGTCGCTTGTTACCGCATCGGCGGCTTTGGGGATATCGTCGGGCGTGGTATCCAGTGCTTTTTCCGCCTGCCGTTCACGTAGTTGCGCTTTGCGCGCCTCGCGGGCAGCAATAACGGTACTGTTATCCGGCAACTGTCCTGGTTCAATGCGGATGTCGGGTTTCACGGCGGTGGCCTGTTTATTCCGCACTCTTTCCAGCGCGGCCATCACGGCGCTTTTATCGGTAGCTGCGACACTGGCGGCGGCCTGTTTATGTCGTTCTTCACGCGAGCGTTTTTCGCGCTCCAACCGAGCCTGACGTGCATCAAAACGCGCTTTCGCTTCAGCGGCTTTGCGGGATTCCTGATCCAGCGCCTGAATCTCGGCTTTTTCCTGGCGGTAATATTGCACCAGCGGGATATTGCTGGGGCAAACATAGGCGCAGGCACCGCATTCGATACAGTCGAACAGGTGGTGCTGGCGCGCTTTTTCGTGTTCTTGTCCCCGGCTAAACCAGTAGAGTTGCTGCGGTAGCAGCCCTGCCGGACAGGCATCGGCGCACTTGCCGCAACGAATACAGGCCTGCTCTTCTTCCGGCGGCTGAATTTCATCGCGGGCAGGGGCCAGAATACAGTTACTGGTCTTGATGATCGGCACGTCCAGTGCTGGCAGAGTGAACCCCATCAGCGGCCCGCCCATAATGACCATCGGTTGGGTCGTGGTGACGTGATAACCGGCATGGCGCAGCAAATGACGTACCGGCGTCCCCAGCCGCGCCCAGACGTTACCCGGTTGGCGTAACGCATCACCGGTGAGGGTGACGACACGTTCGGTTAAGGGTTCGCCATCAATAACGGCGCGTTTGATAGCATAGGCGGTGCCGACGTTTTGCATCAGCACGCCAATAGACGCTGAATGCTTGCCGAATGGCACTTCTTTGCCCGTCAGAATGCGGGTTAGCTGTTTGGCCCCGCCAGAGGGGTATTTGGTGGGAATGACGCGCATTTGAATGCGTGGGTAATCCACCAGTGCAACACGCAGCGCCGTAATGGCTTCCGGCTTGTTGTCTTCAATACCCAGCAGGATACGTTGAGGTTGTAGCAGGTGGTCAAGAATATCGACCCCTTGTGCAATTTCCTGTGCGCACTCTTGCATCAGCCGGTCGTCGGCGGTGATATAGGGCTCGCATTCAGCGGCATTGATGATCAGCGTCTCGATGCCGCGCAGGCCGCCCTGTAATTTGGCGGCGGTGGGGAAACCTGCGCCACCCAGCCCGGCGATACCGGCTTGATGCAGATGTTCCACCAATTCGGATGCTGTTGCCTGACGATAGTCGACCAGCTTACGGCGTTCACACCAGCGGTCTACTCCATCTGGGATAATAATGATGCTCAGTTCCGTCAACCCGGAGGGATGGTTGCTCATATGCTGACGGATGGCATGTACGGTGCCGGAGGTTGGCGCATGCACTGGCAGCATACGGCCAAAGCCACGCGTCAACGGTTGCCCACGGAGTACCGGATCACCGACTTTGACGCACAGGTCGCCTTCCGGACCAAGATGTTGCTTGAGCGGGATTATCAGATAGTCAGGCATAGGAACCTGGCGCAGCGGTATCTGACTGGATTGGGTTTTCATTTCCGGAGGGTGAATCCCGCCCGCAAAATCCCAGATTCTGTCTTTTCTAAAGGCGGCGAACAGCTTAAACATGGTTTTCGATCACACGGTTTTCCGCCTGGATGACTCGCACCGGAATGGTGTCGAGATTCCATTTCCAGTTGGCGGTTGTCGGCGCTAAAGGTCTTAAGTCAATACAATCCGTCGGGCAGGGGGCCACACACAGGTTGCAACCGGTGCACAGATCACGGATGACGGTATGAACGGCACGCGTGGAACCGATAATGGCGTCGACCGGGCAGGCCTGAATACATTTGGTACAACCGATGCAGTTTGCTTCGTCTATCCAGGCGACCTGCGGTTCCGGCTTTTGCGGCGTATCGGCATCCAGCGGCTGCGGCTCAATATTCAGGCGCTCCGCCAGTTTAAGCATGAGCGGCTCTCCGCCCGGCACGCATTTGTTGATGAGCTCGCCATTGAGGGCGATCGCTTCGGCATAAGGTCGGCAACCTGGATAGCCACACTGACCACACTGACTCTGTGGCAGCATTGCTTCCAGATGTTCTACCACCGGATCCGCTTCCACACGAAAGCGTCGGGAGGCGAATCCCAGAATAAGCCCGGACACTATCGCCAGCGCGCTGAGAGCGACAATAGCCATTCCGATCGTGTTCATCACAGTTTCACCAACCCGGTAAAGCCCATAAAGGCCAGCGACATCAGCCCAGCAGTCACCAGTGCTATTGATGACCCGCGAAACGGTGCCGGTACATCGGCGACGGCAAGGCGTTCACGCAGTGCCGCAAACAACACCAGTACCAGTGAAAAGCCGACGGCAGCACTGAAACCATAAATGGTTGATTGCAGGAAATTGTGCGACTGATTGACGCTTAACAATGCCACCCCAAGGACGGCGCAGTTGGTGGTGATCAGCGGCAGAAAGATACCCAGTAAGCGGTAGAGCGCCGGGCTGGTTTTTCGCACCGCCAGTTCGGTGAATTGCACTACGACGGCAAACACCAGAATGAAAGCCAGCGTGCGCAGGTAGAGCAGGTTCAGCGGCAGCAAGACATAGGTGTTGACCAGCCAGGAAAATACCGACCCTATCGTCATCACAAAGGTGGTGGCAAACCCCATGCCAATAGCGGCTTCCAGCTTTTTGGACACACCCATGAATGGGCATAGACCCAGGAATTTCACCAGTACGAAGTTGTTGACCAGAATCGTGCCAACAAACAGTAATACATATTCGCTCATTACAGTGCCTACACAATAAAACCGGCGTATTATCGGGTATTGTCAGGCGTTCGGCAACTTACCCTCTGTGGGGTTATTCAGCAATCGCTTGGGCAGGCGGGGAAAAGATAAGCTAACAGGCGTCAGCCGCCATCGGTTACGTTGCAGGATAGCGTGATTAATACTGCTTATGAGCCTTGCCCTACAGGGCCAACGTATGGCGTTGTTCAACACGCAAGTGTGTTGAAGTGCACCCCGAATTGTTTTGGGTATAAATAGTAAGAAAATATAAAACGGTGCGGAAATCCACTGAGCCGTGCGTGGGGGGCGAGCACTGGTTACCCTGTGGGCAGGGCTATCCATGCAGTCTGTGAGGTTGGCATACCTCCCAGACCACAAAGCGTTCAGGCTATAAAATGTCAAACCATAAAATGTCAGACCACAAAATGCCAGACAGATTTCGGCACCTGGCCAATATCAAACAGCTTTCCGCCCGATGCTAATTCCGCCCGACGATGGTCAGCGGCACGGTACATATTAATAATCTCATGATCATCAGTCAGAGAATAATTTAGGTGATCAAATAATTTCTCAAGACTTTCTGGTGAATTCACTTTTCTGAACTTTAACAAATATTCGTAAACGCTCATTTGCGCAAAATTATCAATAGTAGTGATTTTAGGGGATTCAGTATATTCGCCATAATATTTATGTCCAGTGGTGGCACGCATTATGGTTAATAAAATATTCATCAGAAGACGACATCAAGAATCAATGCGTCGTTGCGGATTTAATTAACACGTCATTTCGTAAAACCGCGAGTAATGCGCTTGCGACTGATAAATAAAAGGATGAATAGTGCTTTCACTGGTTTTCTATACCTGCCGACATTCGGATTGTAGAAGAAAACACTGCTGTGAACAGCGGCGTTATATCTTGTGTTTCAGGGGAAATAGCGTGCTTTACGGGAGAGTCGGCAGCGTGTTCTGGGCATCGTAAAAGGTCAGTGTGCCAGGGGGCGACAGAATGGTCAGCACGCCGTAACCTGAAAATGCGAAAGTGGTCAGGCATATCTTCGTTTCTTTGCCACCATCCTGACTGTCAGGGCAATAGCAAAAAGGTAGGGATATCATCGGTTGCACAGAATGGAACTCCGCACAGGTGGTGAAAGCGCGGGGGAATCCGCATGTTGACGAAGGAGCGTTGGTCATGACGTCCAATCAGTTTCTTTCCGTCGATGTCGGGTCATGTCGATGACGTAGAGAAAAGGGAAATGGTCTATGCAAAGCAGAAAAATGCTTATCGCAATCAGCATACTGGCTTCCTCTCTGGCACAGGCGGCATCACCGTCTGATGTCAGCGTGGGGCTTTCTGGCATGAAAGCACAAATAGATAACGGACTGGTTTCCGTCGCGATTGGCAGCGATGGCAGTATCGGCACTCTGTCAAACGGCAGTCAAAATCTTATCGATAAAGCCAATAGCCAGGTGAACGCGCTGGGTAAAAGCAGTACCGGTTATCTGGATTATTATTCAGGCGCATTTCTGAAGTTTAAACCACAGCAGATTTCTGTGATTGAAAACACGAAAGACATTGTACATATTGCTTATATCGATAATGAAACCAGCGCATTGAGTCTGGAATACCACTTTATCGTCCGACGTGGTGTCAGTGGGATTTATAGCTATGCCGTGGCACGAAATGATACGTCATCCAATCTCACGGTGAGCGAATTACGCGGGGTGTACCGGTTTAATCCTTTTCTGCTTGATCATATCTCCAATGGTATTCGTACCACCAAGCCCTATCTCTACTCCCAGCTCAATAACTTTGAGAAGATTCAGGATGAAACCTGGAAATTACCGGATGGTAGTTATTACTCCAAATACGACTTCGCCGGTTATATGCGCAAAACCCCGGTCTGGGGCGTATACGGCAACAATATCGGTGCCTGGATAGTCCCTGGTAGTACTGAATATATGTCGGGTGACGACACCAAGCAGGATTTGATGGTGCATCAGGACGGGCTGGCGATCATGTATATGACGGGGTCGCATTTCGGTACGCCGGACTTGATAGCCCCGCCTGGCTGGCAAAAGCTGTATGGCCCCTGGTTGTTGTATGTGAACGCGGGTACTGATGAGCAGATGTACAGTGACGCGCTGGCGCGTAGTCGGCAGGAAATCGCCTCATGGCCATATAATTGGGTGAACGACAGTCGTTTCCCGGTGGATCGCGCCAGCGTAACCGGTAGCGTGAATACCACCGTCCCGTTGAACGTGACACTATCGTCTTCACTCAATGAAGCATCAGATGTACAGACCTTAGGCTATGCCTTCACTACTAATACCGACAGTCAGGGAAATTTTCGCTTTGATAAGGTGCGCAAAGGGAAATATACCCTGACGATTTACGCCAATGGTGGCAGCAGACCGGGCGTGCTCTACAGCGATGTTGTGAATGTCACCGGTAATACGCCAATACCCGCTATCCAGTTAGCTCAAGCGGCACCGGTGGTGTGGGCTATTGGCCAGAGTGATCGGCTGGCGTCGGAATTCCGGTTTGGCGACCAACTGCGTAATTATCACTGGCAGAATGATGTTCCGGCCAATCTGACGTATACCATCGGCGAGTCGAGCCCGGCACAGGATTGGTATTACGCCCAGACCAATCCCGGTAGCTGGAATGTGAATTATATCGATCGTGCCGATGGCAGTGGTCGGGTGCTGAATGTGGCGTTTGCCGCCGCCAGTAACCGGGGAATGACTAACCCGACGACGCCGTCGTTATCGGTGTTGGTCAACGGCACTAAAGTCAAAGATATTCAGTATGACAATGACAAATCCGTGTACCGCGGGGCGCTTAACAGCGGTAAATATCACTACGAGCGTATTCCTATCGACAGTGGTTTACTACGCGACGGTACCAACACCATTACGTTTACACTCAATGGCGGCACCTTTATGTACGACGTCGTGACATTGACAAAATAGCGGCCGTCACTGGCTGCGTTTAGGGGTAATTAACTGATCTATAAAATAAACAAAGCCGACACATGGTGTCGGCTTTGTTGTTTACAGCGTTGTCTGTTTACCGTGTTACTGACCGGCGAGCGGTTGGGGGGATTAGGCCCGATGTCCGCACAGCTTGTAATACAGGTCGTTCCAACGCAGCCCGTCTTTGAAAGCAGGCAGGGTAGTGTGCTGGTCGATCACCGTCAACTCGATGTTATGCAGGTCGGCGTACAACCGTAAATAATCCAGATCAAGCGACTGCGTGAAGACAGTATGGTGTGCGCCACCGGCCAGAATCCAGGCTTCGGCCGCGGTTTCCAGTGATGGCTGAGCCTGCCACAGTGCGCGGGCAACCGGCAGTTTCGGTAATGGGTGCGGCTGCGCGACGGCATCGACCTGATTCACCAGCAAGCGGAAACGATCACCCAGATCGATCATGCTGACATTCAGTGCTGATCCGGCCGGGGCGGAGAAGATCAACCGTACTGGATCCGCCTTACCGCCGATCCCGAGGTATTGCGCATCCACCAGTGGTTTGGCTTCGCTGGCAATGCTCGGACAGACTTCCAGCATGTGTGCACCCAACACCAGATTGTTACCGGGTGCAAAATGGTAGGTGTAATCCTCCATGAAGGAGGTACCACCGGGTAAACCTTGCGCCATCACCTTCATGACACGCAGCAGTGCGGCTGTCTTCCAGTCGCCTTCAGCGCCAAAACCATACCCCTGTTGCATCAAGCGTTGTACCGCTATGCCGGGGAGTTGCTTCAGGCCGTAGAGGTTTTCAAAGTTGGTGGTAAAGGCTTTAAAGTTGCCCTGATCGAGAAAACGCTTCAGACCGAGTTCGATGCGAGCGGCATCCAGCAAATTCTGCCGTTTGGGGCCGTGCAGTTTGACCGCGTCGCTGAGCGTATAGGTTGCTTCGTACTCTTCAATCAGCGCTTCCACATCGCTCTGGCCGATATCGTCCACCACACCGACCAGATCTCCCAATCCCCAGGCGCTGACGGCGTAGCCGAACTGAATTTGCGCACCGACTTTATCACCTTCGGTGACCGCCACTTCCCGCATGTTGTCGCCAAATCGTGCCACTTTGAGCTGGCGGCTTTCCTGCAACGCGGCAGCAACGCGCATCCATTTGGCAATGCGTTCATGGGCATGGCGATCCTGCCAGTGACCGACCACCACCTGATGGGCCTGACGCATGCGTGCGCCGATAAACCCAAACTCACGCCCACCGTGGGCCGTCTGGTTCAGGTTCATAAAGTCCATGTCCATACTGTCCCATGGAATATCGGCATTGAACTGGGTATGGAACTGCAACAACGGCTTATTCAGGATGCTCAGGCCACCAATCCACATTTTGGCGGGTGAGAAGGTATGCAGCCAGGTCAGTAAGCCGATGCAGTTGTCCTGATAATTGGCATCGCGGCACAGCGCGGTAATTTCATCCGGTGTTTTGACCAGCGGTTTGAGTACCAGCCGCACTGGCAGATTGGCGTCACGATTAAGGCCATTCACCACTTTTTCGGCATTCTCTTTTACCTGACGCAGTGCTTCCGGGCCGTACAGATGCTGACTGCCAATCACAAACCAGACTTCGAGCGGCTTAAATTGTTCCATGATGACTCCTGTTTGGGTTCCCAAAGGGATGTAAAAGTGATGTTCGGCAAACACTCAATGGTCTGCCCCGGCGTGGGGGCTGTAGGCGGGTTCCGCCAGCCGACACCACTGCTGATAACGTTCGTAGAGCCGTTGATAGCGGGCGACACGCTCAGGGTCTGGCATCAACGTGCGTTCGATTCCACAGGCCATGTGCTGTTGCGCAGAAGGAATATCCGGATGTGCTCCGGCAGCGACGGCGGCGAAGATAGCCGCACCCAGCGCGCAGCATTGGTCCGAGGCCACGATTTGCATCGGGCGATTCATCACGTCGGTACACACTTGCATGATGGTGGCGGATTTACGGGCTATCCCGCCGAGCGCCAGCAGGTTTTCCACCGGGATCTGCTGAGATTCGAAGCACGCCATGATGGCGCGTGCGCCAAACGCGGTGGCGGCAATCAATCCACCAAACAGCGCCGGGGCGTCGGTACCGAGATTGAGGTCAGCAATCACGCCTTTGAGCCGCTGGTTGGCAAACGGTGTGCGACGGCCATTAAACCAGTCGAGCACCACCGGCAGGTGGTCGAGTGAGGGGGAATCGGCCCAGGCTTGCGTCAGTTGAGTCAACAGGCTGGATTGCAGTTGATCCAATTGTGATTGCCACTCGGGGTGTTCGCTGGCGGCCAGTTGCAGTGGCCAGCCGAGCACACGGCCAAACCAGGCGTACATATCGCCGAAGGCGGATTGACCCGCTTCCAGACCGATATAACCGGGAACGACGCTGCCATCCACCTGACCACAGATCCCGGCGATCGTTTTGTCGCCAACACGATCCGCGTCTGCTATCAGAATGTCACAGGTTGAGGTACCGATAACCTTAACCAGCGTGTAGGGCTTAGCCCCTGCACCGACTGCACCCATGTGACAATCGAAAGCACCGCCGGATATCACGACATTGTCAGGCAAACCTAATCGCTGTGCCCATTGTGGCGTCAGCATGCCGACCGGGTGATCAGCCGTCCAGGTCTCGGTAAAGAGTGGGTAGTGCAGTTTTTCTGTCAGGCAGGGATCGAGCGCCTGTAAGAAATCTTTTGGCGGCAGGCCACCCCAATCCGGGTGCCACAGTGATTTGTGCCCGGCGCTGCAACGGCCGCGACGAATTGCGCCCGGCGCTGTGGTGCCGGAGAGCAGGGCGGGTACCCAGTCACACAGTTCTATCCAGGAGACCGCCGCCTGACGTACTGCCGCATCCTGACGGGTGATATGGAGAATTTTGGCCCAGAACCATTCTGATGAATACACGCCACCGATGTAGCGGGTGTAATCCGGGAATTGGCCGCTGCGGCATAGCTGGTTGATGGCTTCAGCTTCATCAATAGCGGTGTGATCTTTCCATAGCACAAACATGGCGTTGGGGTTATCCGCAAACTCCGGACGTAGCGCCAGCACGTTGCCTTGTTCATCGATTGGCGCAGGCGTTGAACCGGTGGAATCGACGCCAATGCCGCTTATCTGCTGGCGCTGTTCGGGAGTCAATCGTGCGACCACAGTCCGAATCGCTAATTCCAGTGATTCGATGTAATCCAATGGATGGTGGCGAAACTGGTTGCTGGCGGGGTGACAATATTGTCCCTGACGCCAGCGCGGATAGTAGACCACTTCTGTTTCCAATTCCTGCCCGCTGTGGCAATCCACCGCCAGCGCACGGACAGAATCGCTGCCAAAATCAAGACCAAGAGTAATGGCGCCCGCACTCATCGTTGCTGCTCCTGTTAATCGTAGGGATCACGCTGTTTACGATAGACAGGCCGATTTAACGCCGTGAGGAGTCATTAGCTGGAAGTATGTACTTTTCTGCCACGCTCAGGGGTTTTGTGATGGCGGTCATAAGTTAATGGCAGGTTAAATTTGCTGAATCTATGCACGAATCAGCTGTAGTTTCTGAATGTGATTGCGCTCTCTCTTCGTGGTGAAAATACCCGCTACAACTTACGCGTCTGAAGGTAAACGGAGGATGGAATCACAATAACTTATTGTTTTTCCATTGTTCCAGAAAAAAGCATTTTACTGAGAGCGTTTACATACGTGATGGCACCTCCGGTTGCCATCGTGGTAAAGATAACAATGAGCGGAGAAAACCATGCATAAATTCACTAAGGTTCTGGCGGCGATTGGCCTGGCTGCGGTTATGTCACAATCGGCTATCGCAGAAAATATGAAGCTGGGCTTTCTGGTTAAACAACCGGAAGAGCCCTGGTTCCAGACTGAATGGCGGTTCGCCGACAAAGCCGGTAAAGACCTGGGATTTGACGTTATCAAGATAGCCGTACCCGATGGCGAGAAAACCCTCAATGCTATCGACAGTCTCGCTGCCAGCGGTGCCAAAGGTTTCGTTATCTGTACACCTGATCCGAAACTGGGGTCAGCTATCGTTGCCAAAGCGCGCAGCTATAACCTGAAAGTGATTGCCGTAGATGACCAGTTTGTGAATGCCAAAGGGCAACCGATGGACACCGTACCGCTGGTGATGATGGCCGCCACCAAGATTGGCGAACGTCAGGGCCAGGAATTATGGAAAGAGATGCAGAAACGTGGCTGGAAACTGCAAGACACTGCGGTGATGGCGATCACCGCCAATGAGCTGGATACCGCTCGCCGCCGCACGTCGGGATCGATGGAGGCACTGAAAGCCGCTGGATTCCCGGAAAAACAGATCTATCAGGTTCCAACCAAGTCTAACGATATCCCCGGCGCATTTGATGCCGCTAACTCGCTTCTGGTGCAACACCCTAACGTGAAGAACTGGCTGATCGTCGGTATGAACGACAACACCGTACTGGGTGGTGTGCGTGCGACCGAAGGGCAGGGATTCAAGGCCGCTAGTGTTATCGGTATCGGTATCAATGGAGTAGATGCGGTCAGCGAACTGTCCAAAGCACAACCGACCGGTTTCTACGGCTCACTGCTGCCAAGCCCGGACGTACATGGCTACAAGAGCATCCAGATGCTGCATGACTGGGTAACAAAAGGCGTTGAACCGCAGAAATTCACCGAGGTGACGGATGTGGTGCTGATTACCCGCGATAACTTTAAAACTGAACTGCAGAAAAAAGGCTTGATGTGATGACCTTTGCCCGCCTGTGCTGGTAGCCGCGCGGGCAAAACACTGGCCGCGCCGTCATCAGACGGCGCAGACCATTGAGGATGCTGAAATGACCGTACAGTCACCTTATTTATCCTTCCGGGGGATCGGCAAAGTGTTTCCCGGCGTCAAGGCACTGGATGACATCAGTTTTGACTGTCATGCCGGGCAAATCCACGCGTTGATGGGAGAAAACGGCGCGGGGAAATCCACCTTGCTGAAAATTTTGAGCGGCAATTACACGCCGTCGCAGGGAGAAATCCATATTAAAGGGCAGCCAGTGCGCTTTACCAACACGATGGACGCGCTGAATGCCGGTGTGGCGATCATCTATCAGGAACTGCATCTGGTGCCGGAAATGACGGTAGCGGAAAACATCTATCTGGGGCAGTTGCCGCATAAAGGCGGGTTGGTAAACCAATCGCTACTGCGTTACGAGGCCGGTTTACAACTGGAACACCTTGGATTGGATATCGACCCGGACACGCCGTTGAAATACCTGTCCATTGGGCAATGGCAGATGGTGGAAATCGCTAAGGCGCTGGCACGCAATGCCAAGATTATCGCCTTTGACGAACCCACCAGCTCGTTGTCGGCACGTGAGATTGAACAACTTTTCCGGGTGATCCGTGAATTGCGCAGTGAAGGGCGGGTGATTCTGTACGTCTCACACCGTATGGAGGAGATCTTTGCACTCAGCGATGCCATCACCGTGTTTAAAGATGGACGCTACGTGAAAACCTTCTCCGATATGCAGCAGGTTGACCATGCGCAACTGGTGCAAGCCATGGTGGGCCGCAATCTGGGTGATATTTACGGTTATCAGCCACGTCCACATGGCGAACCGCGGCTGGAACTGCACGACGTCAAAGCTGTTGGGGTGAAATCACCGGTGTCGTTATCAGTACGCAGCGGCGAAATTGTCGGCCTGTTCGGGTTGGTGGGCGCCGGGCGTAGTGAACTGATGAAGGCGCTGTTCGGCGCGACCGGTATTACCAGCGGCGAGGTGCGGCTGGATGGGCAACCACTGCGTGCCAGAACCCCCGGTGATGCGATTCGTAGCGGGCTGATGTTGTGCCCGGAGGACCGTAAAGCTGACGGTATCATTCCAGTGCACTCGGTGCGAGATAACATCAATATCAGCGCCCGTCGCAAACACATCAAAAACGGTTTCATCATCAATGAAGCCTGGGAGGAGGAAAACGCCGATCACCACATTCAGGCGCTGAATATCAAAACACCATCGCCAGAGCAACTGATCATGAACCTGTCCGGTGGTAATCAGCAGAAGGCGATCCTCGGGCGCTGGCTGTCAGAGGAAATGAAAGTGATCATGCTGGATGAACCGACCCGAGGCATTGACGTCGGTGCCAAGCATGAGATTTACCACGTGATTTATGAGCTGGCCCGGCAGGGTATTGCCGTGTTGTTTGCGTCCAGCGACCTGCCCGAAGTGCTGGGGCTGGCGGACCGCATCGTGGTGATGCGCGAAGGTGCCATTTCCGGCGAATTGCTGCACGACGAAGCCAGCGAGCAGCAGGTCCTGAGTCTGGCGATGTTAAAAACGACTGCTACTGAACCCGCGGTTGCCTGACCGCCAAGGAGTTGATGAATGTCTACGGTTAGTTCCCCTTCTCATGCCGGTAAATCTCATGGCTTCAGCCTGTCCCGTATCTGGGATAATTACGGCATGCTGGTTGTGTTTGCCGCACTGTTTCTGGCCTGCACGCTGTTCGTGCCTAATTTCGCTACCTTCGTCAACATGAAAGGACTGGGGTTGGCGATTTCCATGTCGGGCATGGTGGCGTGTGGCATGTTGTTTTGTCTGGCCTCCGGCGATTTTGACCTGTCGGTCGCCTCGGTGATTGCCTGTGCGGGTGTCACTACCGCCGTGGTGATCAACATCAGCGAGAGTCTGTGGCTGGGCGTTGCCGCGGGCTTACTGCTTGGCGTGGCGTTCGGTTTACTCAACGGTTTTGTCATCGCACGACTGAAAATCAATGCGCTGATCACCACACTGGCGACCATGCAGATTGTGCGCGGGTTGGCGTACATCATTTCTGATGGCAAGGCGGTTGGTATCGAAGACGAACGCTTCTTCACGCTGGGGTATGCCAACTGGCTGGGATTGCCAGCACCGATCTGGCTGACGGTCATTTGCATGGTGTTGTTCGGTTTGCTGCTCAATAAAACCACCTTTGGTCGCAACACGCTGGCGATTGGCGGTAACGAAGAGGCAGCCCGCCTGGCCGGGGTGCCGGTGGTACGAACCAAAATCATCATTTTCGGTCTGTCCGGGCTGGTTTCTGCGGCAGCGGGTATCATTCTGGCATCGCGTATGACCAGTGGACAGCCGATGACGTCCATCGGTTATGAATTGATTGTGATTTCAGCGTGCGTACTGGGCGGTGTGTCACTGAAAGGCGGTATCGGCAAGATATCCTATGTGGTGGCTGGGGTGCTTATCCTGGGGACGGTGGAAAACGCCATGAACCTGTTGAATATTTCGCCCTTTGCTCAATATGTGGTGCGTGGTCTGATTCTGCTGGCCGCGGTTATCTTTGACCGCTACAAACAATTGTCGAAGAAAACGGTGTGATAGCCGGATAGCGCCAGCCTGAGCTGGCGCTATCCATAACGAGACGAAAATCTCTTTTCAGGAGGCCGCATGTATCACCGTATGGCGCATGAGTCCCAGCCTAACCCGTTGCTGCCCGGTTATGCGTTTAACGCCTATCTGGTGGCGGGACTGACGCCGATTCTGGCTGGTGGACCGCTGGATTTCTTCATTGATCGTCCAGATGGTATGAAGGGATACATCATTAACCTGACCATCAAAGGTCAGGGGAAGGTGTTGGATGGCGATGATACGTTTTTCTGTAACCCTGGCGACCTGCTGCTGTTTCCACCCCGGTCGCGTCATTACTATGGCCGTGCGCCCGGTAGCGACTGTTGGTATCACCGCTGGGTCTATTTTCGTCCTCGTGCCTACTGGGCCGACTGGCTGGAGTGGCACAGTAAAGGCTGTGATGTGGGGCGCTTGACGCTCTCCAATCCTGGGCTGTTGCAGGAGTTTGACAAGTTATTCGCCAATATTGAGCAGACCCACCGTTCCGGGCGGCGTTTTGCTGAGGAACTGGCGATGAACTTGCTAGAACGCCTGTTATTGCGCGCGATGGAGGAAGATCCACAGAGCCCGCAGCGCATTATGGACCCGCGCGTGATCGAAGCGTGCCAGTTTATTACCGGTAATCTGGCCGGAGAACTGCGCATTGATGAGGTGGCTCGCCATGTTTGTCTGTCGCCGTCGCGGCTGGCCCATCTGTTTCGTGAACAGGTTGGTGTGAACATCCTGCGCTGGCGCGAAGACCAACGTGTCATCCGTGCCAAGCTGTTGTTACAGACCACACAGGAGTCGATCGCTGCTGTCGGTCGTGTGGTTGGCTATGACGATCAGCTCTACTTTTCCCGCGTTTTCCGCAAGCGGGTAGGTGTTAGCCCCAGCGATTTCAGGCGGCGTAACAGCGAAATCCATCATCCGTTGATAGAAAAACCGGTGGAGGTTTCTCCCTGGCGAGGTGAATCGCTCGCTCCGCCTCATCCCTGGGTTGTGACGCCGTAGAGGCCGTAATTGTCGGTCCGCGTACCCCGGCTATGACTGCCACAGGAGGTTATAGCCGGGGTGCTATCATGACAATTATCTCAATACTTTCTCCGTACTCTCTCAGTTCTATCTCCGTGCTGCCATCTCAGCACTGTCCGATAATTATCGTTTTCCCCGGTGCTATACTAGGCTGTGTTCTGCCAGCGGTGCGCTGCAGGTGGGACGCCGCCTAATTGCACTAGGACAACGGGCCTTAACTGCAGGCCCGCCAATGAGGGGAAATATATGACGGAGACCATCCGTGTTGGTCTGTTAGGTTATGGTTATGCCAGTAAGACGTTTCATGCGCCACTGATTGCAGCCACGTCAGGAATGAAGCTGGCGGCAGTATCGAGCCGCGATGCGGGGAAAGTTCAGGCTGACTGGCCCTCAATGCATGTCGTGGCCGAGCCGCAGGCGCTGTTCAATGATCCCGATATCGACCTGGTTGTTATCCCCACTCCGAATGACACCCATTTCCCGCTGGCTCGGCAGGCGTTACTGGCCGGTAAGCATGTGGTGGTGGATAAACCGTTTACCGTGACGCTGTCACAAGCACGTGAGCTGAACCAACTGGCAGAACATGCGGGTAAACTCCTTTCTGTATTCCATAACCGGCGCTGGGACAGTGATTTCCTGACATTACAGCAATTGCTAAAAGCAGGTGCGCTGGGCGATGTGGTGTATATGGAATCGCATTTTGATCGCTATCGTCCGCAAGTGCGTCAACGCTGGCGTGAAGACGGCAGCGAAGGGAGTGGCATTTGGTACGATCTGGCACCACATCTGATTGATCAGGTGTTGCAGTTGTTCGGCTTGCCTGTGGCGATTCAGGCGGATATGGCGCAGCTCCGTCCTGGCAGTAAAGCCGCCGATTACTTCCACGCGACGTTGATTTACCCCCAGCGACGTGTTGTGGTGCACAGTTCTATGCTGTCGGCGGCACCCAGCGCCCGTTACACCGTGCATGGTACTCAGGGTAGCTATGTGAAGTTTGGTGTTGACCCGCAGGAAGACCGCTTGAAAGCGGGCGAAAAACCACAAGAACATGATGACTGGGGGCAGGATAACCATGACGGTATTCTGACGCTGCACCGTGATGGTGTACTGGCGGACCAACCCGTGCCGACCATCCCTGGGCATTATCAATCTTATTATGCCGGTATTCGTGATGCGCTGCGGGGGCGGGGCGACAACCCGGTACCTGTCGGACAGGCGATTAACGTGATGGAGCTGATCGAGCTGGGGTTAACCTCGTACGAACAGAAAAAAACGATGACACTGAAGAGCAGTTAGCCGGTAACCGTCATGATTTGTGACGTAAATCCCTGAACGCGAGGCGGGTTTCTGTCTTGCATTATGGGTATTTATTGCTGATAGTGGGGCATTGTTTAAGCAGGCGATCTTAGGATCGCCTGTATTTTTTATGTCTGAGGATGCAAACACACTATGGCATGGTTACAACGCTTGAAAATTGACAAATTTTTGCTGGTTTTAATTGCGGTCGTTATTACCGCGTCCATTTTCCCGTGTGAGGGCACGGCCAAGGTTTTTTTCGAAAACCTGACCACTGCCGCCATCGCACTGCTGTTTTTCATGCATGGCGCCAAGCTATCTCGTGATGCGATTACGGCTGGTATGGGCCACTGGCGGCTGCATCTGGTGGTGTTTGCCAGTACCTTTATTCTGTTCCCATTACTGGGGATTGGCATGGCATTCCTGTCACCACAGGTGTTAACCCCCGGACTGTATCTGGGGTTCCTGTATCTGTGTGCATTGCCTGCGACGGTGCAATCCGCCATTGCCTTCACTTCGATGGCTCGCGGTAACGTTGCGGCCGCGATTTGCAGCGCCTCAGCATCCAGCATTCTCGGGGTTTTCCTGTCGCCGATCCTGGTTGGTTTGCTGATGCACACGCAGGGTGGGCAAACTGATACGCTGCATGCGATCGGTTCAATTATCATGCAACTGATGGTGCCGTTCGTCATTGGTCATCTGTCCCGTCCGTTGATTGCCCACTGGGTCGATCGTCATCGCAAACTGATCAATATCACTGACCGCTCATCTATTCTGTTAGTGGTGTACGTGGCATTCAGTGAGGCGGTGGTGCAGGGGATTTGGCACCAGATCAACGGGTGGTCGCTGCTGGCGGTGGTTATCTGTTCGCTGGTGCTGCTGGGGATTGTGCTGGTTTGTACCACGCTGGCAGCCCGCAAGTTGGGGTTCAATACCCCGGATGAAATCACCATCGTATTCTGTGGTTCTAAGAAGAGTCTGGCCAATGGTATTCCGATGGCTAACGTACTATTTCCTGCCGCCGCCGTTGGGGCGATGGTGTTGCCGTTGATGATTTTCCACCAGATCCAGTTGATGGTGTGTGCGACACTGGCGCAGCGTTATGCAAAGCGAGCCGCATCGCCGGATGAAGAAAAAAAAGCGGGAAAATAATACGACAGGGTTAAACCACTTTTCCTGATGTCGATCGTTTCCTCGCGAAATGGTCAACCGAGAGCACATTGACTATAGTGTTAATCTGCGAGGCTTTTTGAGGCCTCGCAGCAATAGGGATAGAGAAAGTAATCATTAATTGATAGATGAGGGATAGACATGTATAAGAAAGTACTGCTCTCGCTGAGTTTCCTCAGTGCCGTTACCGTATCTCAGGCTTATGCCGCGACAACGGAAACCTGTGTCAAGACTGATGAAAGCGCTATCGCCAGTTTGTTTGATCGCTGGAATGCATCGTTACAGACTGGGGATGCGAAGAAGGTCAACGCCAATTATGAGACCGACGCAGTGTTATTGCCGACGCTGTCTGGAAAAATACGTACGACAGATGCTGAGCGCATTGACTATTTTGAGCATTTCTTAGCAAAAAAACCTGTGGGTAAGATTGATAACCGCGTTATCAAGATTGGTTGTAACGAAGCGCTGGATATCGGCAATTACACCTTCACATTTGGTGATAACTCACAGGCTAAAGCGCGTTATACCTATACTTATGCTTTCAAAGACGGTAAATGGTTGATCTCCAGTCACCATTCGTCCGTACAACCGAAAGACTAATTGTGCCGGGATGGGATGCTGTCGATGATATTATCGACAGGTCACCTCCGACATGAAAAAAGCGGATACCTTGTGGTATCCGCTTTTTTTTGTCTGATTCAGCTTGATTGCGCTTGCCGTTGTTGAGCGCGCTGGCGTAACAGCTGTTTTTCCTGTTCGGAGATAAACGCCATACGCAGGCCGTTTTCTTGTGCCTGTCGGATATCTTCCGGCAACAGGCCAGCTAAGGGGGCCGCTATCTCGTATTCATGACGAATATCGATCCCTTGCACGGCTGGGTCGTCGGTGTTAATCGTCGCCGGAATACCGTGACGCAGGAAATGCACCAGTGGGTGCTCATGCATCGCTTTTACCGTGCTGGTTTGCAGGTTAGAGGTCAGGCAGGATTCAATGCCAATCTGGTGCTCGGCCATATATTCCATCAGTGTACTGTCGACGATCGCCGTAACACCGTGGCCGATACGCTCAGCACCTAGCTGCTGTATCGCCTGCCAGATACTTTCCGGACCGGCAGCTTCGCCTGCATGAGCGGTGATACGCCAGCCCGCATCGCGTGCTCGGGTAAAGTGGGTAGTGAAGAGCTCACCGGGGAAGCCGAGCTCATCGCCCGCCAGGTCGATGGCAATAATGCCGTCTTTGTGTGCCAGCAATGCGTCAAGTTCTTGCTCGCAGGCGTGGGTACCAAAGGTACGACTCATGATGCCGATAAGGCGCACCATCACGGCGTGATCATGGTCGCGACAACCCGCGGTAACACCATCGATTACGGCCTCAACCACGCCTTCCAGCGGTAACTGATGGTTGAGAGCCATGTAGTAAGGCGAAAAACGTAGCTCGGTGTAATCCAGTCCGGCGCGGATCGCATCTTCCACGTTTTCGTAAGCCACACGACGGCAGGCATCCAGCGATCCCAGTACGGCCACACCCCAGTCCAGCTTTTGCAGGAAGCTTATCAAATCGGGTTCGTGGTCGATTATCTGTACGTGGGGACGCAGGGACTCGAGGTCATGGCCGGGCAAATCGATAGTAAACTGGCGGCCTAAGTCAAGGATGGTTTGGGGGCGGATATTACCATCAAGATGGCGATGGATATCCGTCAACGGAATGTACGGATCAATCATGTTGTATGTTGTACTCGTTTTTTATTAAAAAAATCCATCAGCAGGCGGTATTCCTTGTGACGCTGGCATTCGCCACCGTACCACAAGGGACAGAGTCTGATAACTCGGTGTGCAGTATAAGAATAAACCCAGACAATTTACCATTGATTGATAAAAAGAAGTTTATATTTCAATGTTGACATAATACAAATTGAGCATAAGCGATTGATGCCCGCTTGCGTAATCAGTCGCGTAATACGCTGTACGGCAGACTACAACGTGACTTGTGTGTCGTGCGAAAGAAACCGGCGCCTGAGTGGCGCCGGTAAACGATTACGGACTGACTGATGCATCCGGTTGGTTGTCTTCTGGTGCATCATCGCCTTGCTCGGGCACATTTTCCGACGGCTGGGTGATGAA
Organism: Dickeya oryzae; assembly: GCF_009372235.1. Lineage (GTDB taxonomy): Bacteria > Pseudomonadota > Gammaproteobacteria > Enterobacterales > Enterobacteriaceae > Dickeya > Dickeya oryzae. The sequence continues at coordinate 202,015 of NZ_SULL01000014.1, forward strand.
CGGCGCGATGAACTCAGCCAACGGGATCTTACGTCCGTTGAAGGTCACGGTGCCATCGCTGTACTGCAATGAGCTGGTTATGGTGTTGTCTTTGGTGACGGTGACCTGGCTCATCTGGCCAATATTGGCCATCAATTGTGTTTGCTGACGCGCCATCTGGTCCAGTTGTTTTTTCTCTTCATCCGTGGTGGTTTTTGGCGCTATCTGCACCATCAGTTCGGTAAGCATATCCATCGGCACGTTGAGGCGTGCGTCCAGACTTTTAACGGACTGGCGGATAATCGCTTCTTCGTCAGAGAGATTCGTGGTTGGTGCGGCACTCTTTTGCAGCGGATCGGTTAAATCCAGCGCCAGTGCGAAGGTACTTTCGCCTTTCGCGTTTTTCCAGCTTAATGGCGCAATCTTGATACTCGGATTACCTTTCAACAATTGCGGCAGATTGTGCAGTACCAGTGCGGCTAACTGCTGGTCGTAAACTTCCGGGGTCACCTGGTCGATATTTCGCAGCAGTGATTGCAGGTTTTTCTGGTACTCGGTCACGAACTGGCGAGTACCGTTACCATCCAGCCCGGAGAAGGCGAAGTTGATGTTCCACGATCCCAGATTTTGATCGCGAAATAGCGCCGACCCCAGCGACAGCGTCATCTGTCCTGCCAGGTTAGTGTCATCTTCCGAGCTGTGATTGACCAGCGAGAAATCATTCAATACCAGGTTATCGCCGCTCTGCACATCCAGCGCCAGTTTCTTCAGCGTGATTTTGGCATCGCCGACATTGAGATCGAATTTACCTTTGTGGGTGTCACTGTTAAGTGCCAGATCCTGCAACGTCAGTTTTTCATTCTGTCCTTGCAGGTTGGGTTTCTCCATCGTCAGGTTAGCCACATTGCCGACCACTTTGCCTGCACGCAGATTACCCGCTACATCAACCAACAGTGTTGTACCGCTGAAATTAACCTTCGTGTCCTGGCTCTTAACGTCCAGCGCTTCCAGCGTGACAGCGGAGTGAGTATCGCCGTTATAGTCAATGCGGCTATCCGCGGTAATGAACGGTTTATTCTTCGTCAGATCAAACAGTGCTTTTACCGATTCAGTGTTAGCCAGCTCGCCGTGTACGGCGGCCAATGCTGGTTTCAGGCTAAACTGACTGGCGGTCAGCGGGAAGGGGCCGTGGAAGACTGTAGCGTTAAACACCACTTCTTCATTGGCGCCTAACAGGCGCTGGCGGGCATCAGTACCGTCAGACTGTAACACCAACGCGAGCTGGCTTTTGAACAGACCGCGATGATAATCCCGGTAGGCGACCTTGATACCTGATTGTGGGTATGCGTTTTTCAACTCGTTGTTCAGATTGTCGGTGACGTCCCCAATATGCTGTTCAATCTGCTTACCGGTATACCAGGAGGCTCCTCCCCAGGCTACGGCGAGCGCAATAACAACCCCAGCGGCTACAACTGTTTTTTTTGCCACGTTATATTTCCTTGTTGATTCAATGTGTTGTATTCCTCATCAGGGAATACATGGCGTTATACCAGTAAAGGCTGGTTATAAACACGGGCAATCTGGCCTTTCCCCTGGATTTGTACCGGTGATTCACTGGCGGGGATAAAGCATGATTCACCTGGCAGCAAGCTGACTTGCTGTGCGCCGCGTTCCAACACTGCCTGACCTTCGACACAAAAGATAATAGCTGCACTTTGCTGACTCAGCATCTGCGGTACATCGGTAAGATAATGCAGTGAAAAGGCAAAGTCATCGACCGGAATAGGAAAACTCAGTTCGTTAGCCGCTTTTACCGGCGACGTCAGCAAGGTGTCAGCCGGTTTCGACTCAAAGCGGACGTTGGCGAGTAACTCTGGGATATCAATGTACTTGGGTGTCAGACCGGCGCGCAGAACGTTGTCCGAATTGGCCATCACTTCCAGCGCTACCCCCTGAAGATAGGCATGCGGGGTTTCAGCATACAAAAACATGGCTTCGCCCGGCTGTAATGTGACGACGTTCAGCAGTAACGGAGAAAACAGACCGCCGTCATCAGGGTAAAACTGCGCAATAAAGCGAATGGTATCCCAGGGTTCACCGTGTCGTTGGTTCAAAACACGTTGCAGCTCAGCGATAGCGGAGACTTTTTGCTCGCCTTCCATGCTCAACAGACTGGAGAACAAGGTACGGAGCGTTGTGCTATCCGGGGATGACAAAAATGCGGCGATGGCGGGATGGGCGTTGGCTAGCGGTTGCAACAAATCGGCGATCGCCGTTAGTTCACGAAAGCCATTCATCGCCAGATAAGGGGTGAGGGCAAAGACTAACTCCGGTTTGTGGTTAGCGTCTTTGTAATTGCGTTGTGGTGAGTCAAGTGCAATACCGGCGGCATTTTCCCGCGCAAACCCGACTTCGGCCGCAGATTTACTGGGGTGAACCTGAATAGACAACGGTTGTTCGGCACATAATACCTTGAAAAGAAAAGGTAACTCACCAAAACGTTTTGCCACTGCTGCACCCAAAAAAGCGGACGGGTCCTTATTGATCAGATCACGCAGACTCTGTGCCTGACCCTGCTCATCAAGTAATAGAGAGCTACTTTTCGGGTGTGCCCCCATCCACAGTTCTGCCATTGGCTGATTGTCTGGGTTTTCAATCCCATACAGTTCGGTTAGCGCGTGTTTACTGCCCCAGGCATAATGCTGCACATTGTTGCGCATTTTTTGCATAATATTTTCCTGCTATTAGATAGATTGTTAATTTCCATGGCAATAACGGCGGATAACCATGCCTGTAAAGGCCGTTCCGTCTTAATGCCCGCTATGCTAATGCTTTATATGCCATGATTCCAGAAGGGTAATAATTCGCAGTCATCTGAAAATGACGTGTTTCGCAAAGGAGAAAACCATGTCAGACACGCGTATTGAGAACGATTCCATGGGGCCGATTGCCGTGCCGGCAACGCATTTGTGGGGGGCTCAGACCCAGCGTTCACTGGAGCACTTTCGTATTTCGGAAGAAAAAATGCCGGGCGCGCTAATCATGGCGCTGGCACAGACCAAACGTGCCGCAGCGCGCGTCAACATGGATTTGGGATTATTAGCCGACAGTAAAGGTGATGCCATTATTCAGGCAGCAGACGAAGTCCTGAATGGTCAGCACGTCGGTGAATTCCCGCTGGCTATCTGGCAGACGGGCTCTGGCACGCAAACCAACATGAACATGAACGAGGTACTGGCAAATCGGGCCAGCGAATTGTTGGGGGGAGTGCGGGGTAATGACCGGCTGGTACACCCTAATGATGATGTTAATAAAAGCCAGAGTTCTAACGATGTTTTTCCTACAGCTATGCACGTTGCGGCAGTGACCGTGCTGCGTGAACATCTGATCCCTGAATTGAACGTGCTACAACAGACCCTTGCGGATAAGGCGACACAATTTGCCGATATCGTCAAGATTGGCAGAACGCACCTGCAGGATGCGACGCCGCTGACGTTAGGGCAGGAGATTTCTGGCTGGGTGGCAATGCTATCGCATAATGTACGCCATATCGAAAATAGTATTCCGCACCTGTGTGAGCTGGCGTTAGGTGGCACGGCTGTCGGCACCGGGTTGAATACACACCCTGAATACGCGGTGCGGGTGGCGGCGGAACTGGCGACGCTGACTGGGCATCCCTTTGTGAGTGCGCCGAACAAATTTGAGGCCCTGGCCACCTGTGATGCGCTGGTGCATGCGCATGGCGCACTGAAAGGTCTGGCGGCGTCATTGATGAAAATTGCGAATGATGTGCGCTGGCTGTCCTCCGGACCGCGTTGCGGCATTGGCGAGATTGCTATTCCTGAAAATGAACCCGGTAGCTCGATTATGCCGGGTAAAGTTAACCCGACACAGTGTGAAGCGATGACCATGCTGTGTTGCCAGGTGATGGGGAATGATGTGGCGGTTAATCTTGGGGGCGCATCCGGTAACTTTGAGCTGAATGTCTTCCGACCGATGGTGATTCACAATTTTCTGCAATCCGTTCGGTTATTGGCTGATGGTATGAAGAGCTTTAACGAACATTGCGCGGTGGGCATTGAACCTAACCGCGAGCGGATCAACCAATTGCTGAATGAGTCGCTGATGCTGGTGACCGCGCTCAATCCGCATATTGGTTATGACAAGGCCGCTGAAATCGCCAAAAAAGCGCATAAAGAAGGGCTGACACTGAAGGCATCAGCCTTGAAACTGGGCTATCTCACCGAGGAACAATTTACGCAATGGGTTCGCCCAGAGGACATGGTCGGCAGCATGAAACCGTGATACTCAGGCACCGTCATCGGTATACAGATGCAAGCGCGGGATCAACAACCGCAGTGGCTTGGCTTTGGGCCGATGGCGATGCTGAATGTTGTCGGCATCGTAGTCATTGAGTTCACCCATAACCGGCATCGTATCCTGATGACACAGTACCAGCAGTGGTGACGGGCAAGGGTGCTGTACTTGCTTCTGCTGTTCCTGATACCAGACCCGTGCAATCGGCTGTACTTTCACGGGCCGCTTGATTTTTAGCAACGCCTGTTCCGGCAGGCGCTTCACATCACGGATTTCTTGCTCCAGCAACGATGCCCATTGCTCCTTGCTGTAAGGGGCCTGGCTGCGTCCTGCCTGCAGACTTTTCTCCAGTTTTTCCAGTAAGGCATCACGGGTAATGTTGTTGATGATGTTCTTATTCGCCCAGCCAAATCTCACCGAGGCAGGGTCAAGTAGCAGGGTAATGGTGCGATAGGCGCTCAGTGTTATCAGCCCTTTGAGATGGGTATGGACAAAATCGAAGCGCTGCTCGGGTTCCAGTCCAGACTCCACCGTGATGATGTGCTCCAGCTCCTTTTTCCGGGCGTTTATGTTCGCTACTAACTGGCGAGCCAGTCGTGATTCTGCGTTATTAACCCGAAAACACAGCACGCCAGGCAGGCGGATTGCCGCTTTGCTACTGATAGTCTCCGCGTAGTGATGAATAAACACATGACGAAAATGCTGTAAACCGATATCACGGGCTTCTGCACCGTCGACAGGCGTAACCTGAATATGTGTTATCGGGTCATGCTCGGTGCCTTTTTCTACAGGGGGAAGGGTAAACAAACGTCCACCGGTAAAGTGAAAGGTGAGAAATAATTGATGCATTTCAGCCAGATGCGCTTCCAGCGAGGTAAAGCAATGGTTCATCCGTTCAATCAGGTCGTAGGCAGGCATAATTAACACTATATTAGTTACAACATACTTTTAATTATATCCTAAAAGCCCAGTTCGACAATCCGTATTCTTATTCGCTTAGCAGTATGAAAAAGCGCCGTCCCCACCGATTCTGAACGTTCAGAGCCGGTGGGGAGAAGAGGGAGATAAGTAACTGTTAGATCAGTTTTTCAGGGATTTCAGCTTGAAGCCCAAGCCGATAGCCAGCATCAGCAAGCATGACAGAAACAGCACCAGCCCTGTCCAGCCATAGTGATACCAAAAGAAGCCACCTGACGTGCCCGCGAGGCTCGACCCCAGATAATAACAGAACAGATACTGCGATGAAGCCTGGCCTTTAGCACGTAATGCACGCAAGCCGATCCAACTGCTGGCAACCGAGTGGGCGGCAAAGAACCCGGCGGCAAAGAGCATCATCCCCAAAAACATCATCAGCAGCGAACTGAACAGGGTCAATAGAAGGCCTGATAACATCAGCATAATACTGCCGACTAACACGGGCCCCCGGCCGAAACGAGCAATCATTGCCCCGGCGCGTGGTGATGCATAGCTACCAGTGAGGAAGACCACAGACAGCAAACCCACCACCGTTTGACTCAGGTTGTAAGGAGCATCCAGCAAGCGATAACCAATATAGTTGAACAGCGTCACAAAGGAGCCCATCAACAGGAAGCCTTCGGCAAAGAGTAACGGTAGGCCTGCATCACGCCAGTGTAAGCGGGTATTGATCCACAGGGTTTTGGGGCGCAGCGAGCCCGCCCGAAAGTGACGAGAATCCGGCAGTATGCGCCAAAACGTCAGGGAGGCCAGCAGGGCAACGATGCCGATACAGGTGATGGAGACTCGCCAGCCGAAAAAATCAGCAATGACCCCGGTTAACAGGCGGCCACTCATGCCGCCGATTGAGTTACCGCTGATGTACAACCCCATAGAGAATGCCACCACACTGGGATGGATTTCTTCGCTCAGATAGGTCATTGCTACCGCACCCACACCGCTGAGCGATAAGCCAACCAGGGCGCGCATAACCAGCAGGCCAACCCAGTTGGTCATCATGCAACCTATCAGGGTAAATACCGACGCCAGCAGTAGCGATACCACCATGACATTTTTACGGCCAATGGTGTCTGACAGCGGGCCGGTAAATAACAATCCAACAGCCATCGTCATCGTGGAAACGGAAAGCGACAGGCTGCTGGTTGCCGGGGATACACCAAAAGCCTGCGACAGTATTGGTAATATGGGCTGTACGCAGTACAGCAGAGCAAAGGTCGCCAGACCGGCGGAAAATAAGGCGAGCGTGACGCGAATGAACGGTGGCGTGCCTCGGCAAATAAATGGATTTTTGTAGACGGGGACGCGGGTGTTGCGCTGAGGTTGAATATCGTCAGTGACAGAAACGGACATTCTCTGTGCAGACATGGGGGTACTCAAAATCAATCCTTATCCGGAAAAAATACGGCAAAAACATCAGTGGACAAATCATAGAATTAGCTCGATTGTTTTGTATAATATATTAATTGTTAATAATGATATTTTATAAATATGAATATCGAGCTCAGGCACTTACGTTACTTTATTGCTGTTGCTGAAGAACTGCATTTCGGTCGTGCGGCGGAAAGACTACATATCTCCCAGCCACCTCTCAGTCAGCAGATACAGGCATTAGAAGAGCAAATCGGCGCTCAACTGCTGGAGCGAAACAACCGTAATGTGCGCCTGACACAGGCCGGCGAATTATTCCTGAAAGAGGCCTGGGCCATCATCAGCCAGGTCAATCAGGCAGCAGAGCGAGCGGCCCGCATTCAGCGTGGTGAAATAGGGGAGCTTAATATCGGTTTCACCTCATCAGCTCCGTTTGTTAAACAGGTTTCGCGTAGTCTGTTGCAGTTTCGCCAGCGCTATCCTGAGGTGCATATCCAGATGATGGAGATCAACACTAAACAACAGATTGCACCGTTGCTTGACGGTAAGCTGGATCTCGGGGTGATGCGTAACAACCCATTGCCGGATACGCTGCATCATCAGCTATTACTGCGTGAGCCGATGGTAGCGGTTGTTCATGAGGAACACCCGCTGGCTTCTGTCTCCGGTGGGCATATCAGTATCCAGCAGTTAGCTAATGAACCCTTCGTATTTTTTGCCCGTGAAGGGGGAACGGCGCTATACGATGAAGTGATGAACTTACTCAAAAAGTACGGCATTACACCGTACATTACGCAGGAAGTCGGTGAGGCGATGACGATTATCGGCCTGGTTTCATCTGGATTAGGGGTCTCCTTGCTACCTGCGTCATTCCGTCGTATCCGTATAGATGGCGTAAAATACCTGTCGTTGCAGGAAAAAGACGCTATCAGTGAAATGTGGTTAGTAACCCACCAGCACCGCCCGCTGAACACCGCCGCTCAGACGTTAATCACGCTAATGTTGGGTAATACCCTCAAAAATATGTGCGGTTAATCACATATCGAATCAAATATTTGACGGCTATTTACAAAAGCTCCACCATAGCCTCAGTTTTTTATTTTACAGCGTAAAAAATACCCATTACGCCTAATTGCAGGAGCCGCTTTACCGTGATTGTCAGTGGTCAGCCGGGACACATCGATCAGATCAAACAGATGAATGCAGGTGGCGTTTATCGACTGATCGATGAACATGGCCCCATCTCCCGCATAGAGTTGTCAAAACAGGCTCAGCTTGCTCCCGCCAGTATTACTAAGATTGTGCGTGAACTGATGGAGGCACATCTGGTACGGGAAACCGAGTACCAGGAAATGGGAAGCCGTGGGCGGCCGGCAATCGGTCTGGTGCTGGATACCGAAGCGTGGCACTACCTGTCGGTACGAATCAGCAACCAGGTGATGACCCTGGCCCTGCGTGATTTGAGTGGCCATCTGGTGGTGGAGGATAAGGTTGATTTACCCAGTGAACATCCCCAGCCACTACTGGAACGCATTCTGACGGACATCGATCAGTTTTTTATCCGCCACCAACGTCTGTTGGAACGACTGACCGCTATCGCCATCACGTCACCCGGTATGGTGGACTCATCCACCGGCATCATTCACCGTATGCCGTTTTACGCTGTAGAAGAAATGGCGATTGGTCCGGCGCTGGAAAAGCGCACAGGGGTGCCAGTTTATCTGCAACATGACATTTGTGCCTGGACGATGGCAGAAGCGTTGTTTGGCGCATCACGCGGTTGCCAAAACGTTATCCAGATAGTTATCGACCATAACGTCGGTGCCGGCATTATTACCGGTGGACGTATACTGCATGCCGGTAGCCGAACACTGGTGGAAATTGGCCACACTCAGGTTGACCCTTATGGTAAGCGCTGTTATTGCGGTAACCACGGGTGTCTGGAAACCGTTGCCAGCATTGAAAGTATGCTGGAACTGGCTCAGCAGCGGCTCAAAGGCTCGATGAGTTCGCCGTTGCACGGCTCGCCGTTGACGGTCGAGTCTCTGTGTGAGGCAGCGCTGAACGGTGATCAACTGGCAAAAGATATTATCGTTGATGTCGGCAATAACGTCGGTCGTATTACCGCCATCATGGTTAATCTGTTCAATCCAGAAAAAATTCTGATTGGTTCTCCACTGAATCAGGCTGCCGATATTCTGTATCCCGCAATCCTTGATTGTATTCGCCGCCAGGCATTACCGGCTTATAGTCACCATCTGCAAGTCACATCGACCCATTTTTATAATCAGGGAACCGTGCCCGGTGCCGCGCTCATTAAAGATGCGCTCTATAACGGCTCTCTGCTGATTAAACTGATGCAGGGTTAATCATTACAGCACCGTGTCTTCGCTTACCGACAAAACATTGCGCTAACGCAAGCCGCTCCACAGGCCCATCCCCTAGACTTTAGGCTTCATCAGTACGTTTTTTGAGGTTTATTTTTTCAGGTGGGGCCTGCCGGAGTGGTGTTTTCATGTTAAAGCGTATGTTTGTTACAGGAACGGATACTGCCGTTGGAAAAACAGTAGTATCGAAGGCGTTATTACAGGCGCTGGCGAAAACGGGCAAAACCGTGACGGGATATAAACCTGTCGCCAAGAGCTGCAAGGAAACAGAAGAGGGGCTGCGTAACAAAGATGCGCTGATCTTGCAGGAAGCCTCGTCGATCCCACTGTCTTATCTGCAGGTCAATCCTGTGTCGTTACAGGAAGATGAAATCAGTGCCAGTGAACAAGAGATTAATTACTGCGCGATGACTGAAGGGCTGAACCAGCTTGGTGGGTTATCGGACATGGTTATTGTCGAAGGCAGCGGTGGCTGGCGTACCTTAATGAACGACATGCGGACCTATTCGGAATGGGTGGTTCAGGAGCAATTACCGGTCGTTTTGGTGGTCGGGATAAAGCTTGGCTGTATCAACCATGCGCTGCTGACGGCGCAGGCGATTATTAATGATGGGTTGCCGCTGGTCGGCTGGGTCGCAAACCGCATTAACCCAGGGCTGGCTAACTATGCTGAAATCATCCAGGCGCTGCGGGAAAAAATTCCTGCGCCTCAATTGGGTGAACTGCCATATTTGCCCCGCGCAGAACAACGGGATTTATCTACCTATATTGATCTTTCCGCGATTAGCCAGTCGTTCTAACCGTCGTCAGACACTCGGTTCCATATCAGCCACAATGCATGGTGGAGATATTCCTCCGATGGTTTTCATCCGGGTATGGCAAGGTATTAATGCGATTTTTACCGCTAAATAACGAATGTAAAAAAATGAATGTTAAAAGGGGAGAATGTCGCTCCCCTTTTTTATTGCATCGATTTATTGTTTTGCGGGCTTCATTATTAACGCGGACAGGCTGTTGGACCCTAACGCTTCTTACCCATCGGGTGAGAACTCAGGTCATCACTATCATTATCCGGCAGGCGGATATAAACGATTTTCTGCGTATCCTGCCCACAATGACCAACAACCTGACCACCGTGCTGGCTGACCTGATCGTTAGGTACGATATCCAGCTCAAAACCGGATTCAGGTACGCCATTGCTGATAATCTTGCGAGCGATGTCATCGCGAATACGTTCACAGGAGGCTTGTGAAGCTTGTGCGATAAGTGGTGTCAGTAACAGTGTTATTGCACCGGCCAGCATCGTTTTCTTCATGGCACCTCCCACTCATCTTGATGGTTTATCTGCCCAAACACGGGCAGATAAAGTATAGATCAACCTATCAGGGTGTTACCGGGCGGCCTGAGCGACGGTCAAGACAGCGCGAAGAGTTGGGTTCCCAATAAGCATTGAAGTTGGAACTGGCTTTGCATTTTTCTTCAAGCGCTTCTGCCATATCGGCTTTATCGAAATCTCGATCGGCTTTATCAACGCGCTTTTCAAGATGCTTGTTTACTTTATTACGCAACGTACGCGTCTCGTTCCAGTCTTCGCTACTCTGTCGCGCCGCTTCTTTTGATAACGCACTGTTGCCGTTATCAATCACGATGTGCTGCGCGGCCTGTGTTGATGACAAAAGGCCCAGACTAAACAGGGATGAGGAAAGAATAAGGAGTAAATTACGTGTTTTTTTCTGCATGTTTCACCCAGACAGGAGTTCTGTAAATACGAAAGCAACGTTGTCATAACAAAAGATAGCGTTATGGTGACTATAGCATCCGCTACCATCAACAAACTATAACTGAACTAACATATTCAGGGTACGTCGCTGCTTTCACTGCAGTATCGTCTGGGCAGAGTCGGCATCACTGGGCCGGAATGTTTCATGGCATGACAGTGATACCGCTCCGCGTTCGTCCCTGAATATCCACATCAGGCATTGGCGCATCACACCAGCCTATTTATGTGGTACTACTTTATGTGGGACTACCGGTATGAATTACTCGTCACGGGTGACTTTCAGGCCGCCGTACGTCTGGCTTACCGGCATCATTTCCAAGGTGTTGATATTGACATGAGAGGGTAATGTCGCCACCCAGAACACCGCTTCTGTCACATCTTCCGGCGTCAGTGGGTTGGATTTATCATACGTCTGGCTGACCTTGGCTTCATCGCCTTTAAAGCGTACGGCTGAGAATTCGGTACCACCGACCAGGCCGGGTTCAATATTGGTCACACGCACGCGAGTACCGGACAGGTCGGCCCGTAATCCCAGACTGAACTGACGCACGAATGCCTTGCTGGCACCGTAGACATTCCCACCAAGATAAGGCCAGTTGCCCGCTGTCGAGCCGATATTAATGATATGGCCCACATTGCGTTTCACCATTTCCGGCAATAGCGCATGGGTCATAAAGACCAGCCCTTTGTTATTGGTATCGATCATGGTTTCCCAGTCATCGACGTTGGCTTTATGCGCAGGCTCTAACCCTAAAGCCAGACCGGCATTGTTGACCAGTACGTCAATGTTGCGCCACTGGGCTGGCAACGCAGCGATAGCCTGCTCGATGGCTTGTCGATCGCGAACATCAAGACGAAGCGTGAAAAGCGCATCGCCATATTCAGCTTTCAGCGCATCAAGACGTTCCTGGCGGCGCCCTGTGGCGATAACCTGATGGCCTTCTTTGATAAAACGCCGGGTAATTGCCTCACCAAAGCCCGCCGTCGCACCGGTAACCAAAATAATCATGCGTTTTTCCTCTGTTATTTCTGACTGCAATACCTGTCACACCCTAATGAAAATCAGCATACCTCAACCTCAGGGCTATCTCTATGTCAGTGTTGATCTTTTCGGTGCGTCTCGTATGCAGGATAGCGCGTTGCACTGTGTTGCAGACATTCTATCGAGCCCGGCTGCAGGCTAATTAACGCCGGGTTGTTATCGGTTATTGTCTGGCACTATAGTGATTTTTGAGGTAATGATTAAGCAGGGTATCGATAACACCGGTAAGGAGCGTTTGTGGAAAACAGTAAAAGTCACCAGCAGTCTGTCGAACAACAGTTTGGCGAACAGGCTCACGCCTATCTTAACAGCGCCGTTCACGCCCAAGGTGAAGACCTTACCCAGTTGGCCCTGCGCTTGCAGGATAACCACCATGCCAACGTGTTGGATTTAGGCTGCGGTGCGGGTCATGTCAGCTTTACTATTGCCGGCCTGGTTAACCGTGTCGTGGCATGCGATTTATCGCCGCGGATGCTGGATGTCGTTGCCAGTGCCGCACAGGAAAAAGGGCTGGCGAATATCACGACTGAGCAGGCGGTAGCAGAATCATTACCCTTTGCTGATGCGAGCTTTGATGTGGTGGTCAGTCGTTATTCGGCCCATCACTGGCAGGATGTCGGGCTGGCGTTGCGGGAAGTCAGAAGGGTACTGAAACCGGGAGGCGAAGCGATTTTCATGGACGTGATTTCACCCGGCCATCCGGTGCTGGATGTTTATTTGCAAACGGCGGAAATGCTGCGCGACACATCGCATGTACGCGATTATTCCTCGGGGGAATGGTTGACGCTGCTGAGCGAAGCTGGGTTAACAGTACGCTCTGTGCAAACATCGCGTCTGCACCTGGAATTCCAAAGCTGGGTGACGCGGATGCGGACCCCAGAACATTTTGTCACCGCAATCCGCGCCCTGCAGCAGCAAATGTCGGCCGACGTTATCCGCCATTACGCTATTGAGCCTGATGGCTCCTTTACCACCGATACCGCTTTTATTGTTGCCAGCCGGGGATAAAGGAGCGAGTGAAGGAACAAAATAGCGGGTTAGGCGTCATCCATTTCCTGATTATCCGCTTCAACGGCGTCGTACAGCCGCTCCAGAATATCAGGGAATGCTGACTGAACACGGTTCCAACTGGGGACAAATGGCTTGTCCCCAGGGCTGTCGCTGTATGCCTGTCCTGATTGGGTAATGACATCGGCAAACAGTTCGACTGCCGACTCTTCGGTATGGCGATCAAAATGCAGGCCATTCATACGCGCATCATGTTCGAATGAGTCGATCATATCCAGTGCGGTTCGATAATAAGTGGCACGTAACACCCGGAACGAATCCGTCGTGATATTCACGCCTTGAATTGCCAGTTTGCGGTATAACGCTTTGGTGATATCCATCGCCATACGCTGCAACCCGGAGCTGGGGTCGTTTTCCGACATCGGTTGATGCTTGTGGTCGTAATTGTCAGCGATATCCACCTGACAGATGCGGCTGGTTGCGGTTCCCCGGTGGATTTCAGACAACATACCGATTTCCAGTCCCCAGTCGCTCGGAATGCGCAAATTCCGCAACACATGGCTGCGCATCGCGAACTCACCGGATAATGGGTAGCGAAAACTGCGCATATACTCGAGATAGTCTGAATTACCGTAAACGCTTTGCAGCGATTTCAGCAAGGGGAAGACCAGCAAACGCCCAACCCGGCCATTCAGTTTTCCCTCGGCTACCCGTGCATAATAGCCTTTGCAGAAATCGTAGTGAAAATAGGGGTTGGCGATCGGATAGAGCAGGCGAGCCAGCATAGTGCGATCGTAAGTGACAATGTCACAATCATGCAATGCAATACAGGCCGTGCGCCGTGACGCTAAGGTATAACCAACACAAAACCAGACATTACGGCCTTTGCCTTGTTCCATCGGCGCGAGTTCCTTGTCGGTCAGTTCCTGACTGAGCCGTGTCAGGCGGGGACCATCGTTCCACAAAATACGGTGCCGCTGCGGAAGGCGGGAGAAAAACTGTCGGGCAAACAGAAACTGCTCGCGGTCGGCCCTGTCCAGCCCGATGACGATTTCTGACAGGTAAGGTACCTGAGAGAGCATGTCGACAATCTTATCCAGCGCCGGGCCTTCCAGCTCAGAATACAGGGAAGGGAGGATCAACCCCATGCTGCTTTGACCGGAAAACACCTGTAATTCGTATTCCAGCTCTTCAACGCTGCGCCGGGTAAGGTTATGAAAATTGGTAATCATTCCATCCTGATAGAATTCACTCATGGTTGCGATTCCTCCCATCTCAATCAAGCAGTTCAGCCCCGTAACGGCTAAGAAAATACGTGAGTCCTTCATTCCAGCCAGCCGGTCCGGCAGCCTGGGTACGATAGACCTCCTGATGATTTTTTTGTGACAACGTCACGTTATGGTTATGGTGACCTTTGATGATCACGGCGTAATCAGTGGCTTCCAGTAACGATATATCGTTGGGACCGTCACCTAATCCCAGAGTAACCAGGGATTGTCTGCTCACGGTTTGCATCTGTTTTATCAGGCGCTGTACCGCAATACCTTTGCTGATACCGTCAGGCATTACGTGAAGAAAACGGCCGCCTTGTGTTAAACAAAGCTGTTTTTGGGCCAGACAGGTCTTGAATGTTTCCAGCGGTGTTGCATCGTCTTGCCACAATATGGGCTCGGAAGCATAGCGTTGACGGGCCAGCGCCGCCTGCGGCAGTGTCAAACCTGTCTCCGCCGCCACCGTGGCATTATCCATGTCAGCAAAGCTACGGAAACGAAAGCCATGTTGTTCACGTAACTGCTGTAGTTCCCGACAGAGATCAGGGTAGGCAAGGGAATGCATTGAGCGTGTGAATAGCGGCGGTGTTTGCCAGCATGATGGCAGCAAAATGTGAGCACCGTTTTCCGCGATAGCGGGCATATTGCTTAACCCAAGTTCCTGCTGCAGTGGCATGATTTCCGCTGCCGTTTTACTGGTTGTGATGACAACCGGCACCTGATGGCGTTGCAAGCGGTTCAGCCAGGGTTTGGCCGCATCCCAACTGTAGGTGTCGTGATCCAGTAATGAACCATCCAGATCGGTAAAAATAACCCAATTCGTAGTCAATTCAGGCACTTTACCTCCTGTGTCTATGTGGGTGTGATGAGGGAATGGTATAAGGCAACTGACATGCGGATTGGCGACATAACGCTATTCGCCTGATTATTTTTATGGAAATGATTCGAATGCTTTGTTAAGCCTAGACAGGGATCACGGTTTTGGCAAATTGATGGTATATGAAAGGGTGCGAACCCAAGTTTTTTTCCGGTACCTAAGCACTCATCATCACTTGGATTGGAAGGATGGCAGTGAGTGGTGCTCTGGCTAGGTTGCAGTAATAATAACGTTGAATTGTCCAGCCAGGACGCCAGAACCCGCCTGACCTTACCTTGGTTCGCATAATGTATATTATGTTAAATTAAGTATGCGCATACTGTGCCCTAGTGTCTATGTCTACCGGTCAGTCGATTATCGTGGATGGTTTTTCATTTTCGGGTGACCAGTAGTATTGGTTTCTGTCATTCATTGCCTTAATTTCGGACAAAATCCCTTCATTGATCGAGTCTCGGGCAATGCGAAATTCGTGAACAAACCCCAACCTATTCACACCATGGATAGGTCGTATGATGCTGGGGGCAGATCTGGTTAATCAATTTCGGGTTGCTGCACCGGGTATCCGGCTTCGCTTCGCCCTGCCGGAAAGGGCTCGCTTACCTGAGCAGTTGGAAAGTGGTGACATCGACATCTATATTGGCGTGAATGCCGGTGCGCATGATGCCTGGATCAGACGCAAACTTTTTGACGACGAGTTTGCGACCGCCCAGCGTAAAGAACATCCGCGAGGCACCGCTCCCCTTGACCTGAAAAGTTATTGCGCCCTTCCCCATCTGGTCGTTTCTTCCGAAGGGGATCCGTTTACCGGTTTTGTTGATCAAACGCTGGCAGGCCTTGGGTACCAGCGTAGCGTGGTGATGTCCACCCAAAGCTATGCTATGGCACCACCGATTGTCGCTGGAACAGATTTGCTTTGCACGTTACCCAGACGAATGTTGCAACGTTTTGGCCAGGCACTCGATATTTTTGCTCCACCGGTCCCCCTACAACCGATTGTCATCAGCATGTATTGGCACCCCAAAAATAGTCATGACCCGGCCAACGTCTGGTTACGTGCACAACTGCTGTATGCGACAGGTCTTCAACCGTGAGGTTAATTATTCTGTTGTCAGCGCATCGTAAACACTGCGTAGTCGTGTGCGCAGATAAAGAACGGCTTTGTGTTTGCGTGATAGCAACGCCTGAACGCTAACGCCGGTTTCAGCTGACAACTCGTTGTAGCTGTAGCCCTGCAACTCGGTTTTGTCGAACACTTCACGTTGTGCGGATGGCAATTCAGATAACGCCGCGTCCAGTTCATCCCACAATAACGCTTTAAGATACTCATCTTCCGACGTTTGCGGTGTGCCGAACAGCGTTTCTGCCAGTTCATCCTCTGGGAAATCCCCATCGTCATCATCAGTGAAATATCCGGATAACGGCAGCTCGCGTTTTTTGCGCGCCCGGTCGGTCATCTCGTTGCGTGCGGCACGAAACAGCCAGGCGGCGACATTTTCCACCGGCTGTTCTACCGTCATCAACTGATAAGTCACTTCCTGCAAGATATCGTCAGCATCATCACGTACAGCCGTCCGGCCACGGATAAACGCGGTTAACCGCGACCGGCAGGCTTTGATGGCCGATATCAGCAGCGATTCTCCCGCCATTTCGGCTTTCATCGTGGTTACTCGGCTTCCGGTGCTTTAGGTGCGGCATCTGTTGCATTGCGATCATGACGACGCCCATGCCAGTTGCAGCGATCGTGATGGCCAAATCCGTCACGGCGTTGCCTGATAAATTCTTCACGTTGTTCCGGTGTCATTTGCATCCAACGCTCATGCATACGGCGGCGCTCGCGTGCCATACCAAACATCCCGGGCCGGAATCCCAGACCGCCGAACAGAATACGACTCAGTACCAACAGGCCCAGTGCCTGCCAGAAATCAATACTTTTTACCCCAATTATCGCGCTGACTATTCAGGTACTGGATGTGCCGCGAGTCAGAAAGGAAGATAAACTGATTATTACCGAGCAGTACCCGGGGTTCTGGCAAGGAGTGGCTTACTACGGATTTATGGAAAAGCCCAATATCCCCGAACTGCTTAAACAAACGCCACCCATTCAGGCATGTAACGATCATGAAGCCGTGACTTACTATATCGGCCATGAGTCCATTGTTGCTAAAGACGGCACTGATGCCCTGCCACGCTGGCAATCCTATCTTTTTGCCTGGATGATGAGAAACAGCCTGCATGTCACTGAGTATTATCAGTTGCCGGGCAATCAGGTAATCGAAATAGGCCGCCGAATAGCTATCTAACCGGCCATCGAAGGGTGACAAGCGTTTCTTCTGTCTGTCACCCTCTCATATCCCTTCCAGCCCTGCTTTGCGATAGAAAAGGTAGAGTTTCAGACAGTGTCTGTGGTGATAGAACATAGTATGTTGTAACTAATCGTATGGTCATTGACATGCAATAAATATTGGCAGGAAGTGTTCAGGAATAAAGGGCGGACAACCGCCCTTCTCCGATATAAACGTTAAACAACGAAATCTGTTGTTTGTGATACCTGACCCACGATTTTCACCAGGAATTCCGCAGAAGTATTGTTATCGAGATTCAGATAAAGATTGCTGACATTGGATGAGGCATCCCAATTAAGCATGACCTCTCCACCGCTACCGCTGAACTGATTAACAAAGTGCAAATTGTGGCCGGTATTGAATGCGGAAAGATCGATCTTATCAACCCCGGTCTGAAAATCGAGAATCCAGTCTGGAGCGTTAACACTCGAGTCAGACACCGCAGTATACACAAAGGTATCTTTGCCACTACCACCATACAGACGATCGGCACCGCCCCCACCATAAAGGATATCGTCACCCGCTCCACCCTGCAGGGTATTGTTGGCGTCGTTACCAATCAGTACATCATTGCCTGAACCACCAATCGCGTTTTCAATGGTGACCCCGTGAGCAATCGATATATTGCCTTTCAGGCCGCCAACATCCGAAAACGCACCTTCATTGAGATTGATACGCTGGTTATTGCTGTAGCCAGAGAAATCAAAGGTGTCGTTACCACCCGCATCCCATACCGAGAAAATCAGCGCCTTACTGCTGCTGGTCGCGGTATAGAAATCACGATCGGTATTGGAATGGAACCCGTAGATGGTATCCCCCGTGCGGGTGGACATATTGGCACCATATAAACGCTGAATGGCCTCAATATCATCCAGCATCGGTCCGGCGGCATAGTGACCTTTGAAATCACCGCCGGTATTTCTCTCACTCCAGTAACTCATAATACTGAACTGGCGGGTGTCTTCCGCGTAAGTGACATCTCTGTAACTGGGGTTCCCGACACCGGCATTATAATTGCCAGGATGATTCAGGCCCAACGCATGGCCAATTTCATGCGTCAGGGTCTGGCGACCGTACTCCATCGTATCCGGACTACGAATGTTATCCACATTGTAGTTGTACCAGGTCGAGCCTGAAGCACTACCACTTCCCGGCAGGTACGCATAAGCCTGGGAACCGTAGTCTAAACGACCGCTAGAATCACGGGTGTAATTACCGAAGGTGACATTGGCTGACTGATTACCGGTAACCTCCGTAAACGTGACATTGGCGACATCCGCCCAGGATTGTAGCGCCAGCTTCGCCTGGGAAATTTGTGCGGCATTGAATTTGACAAAACCGGTGTCGCCATCCGGTGTAGCTCGCGCTGACTGCAGAAATTTAAACGTCAGGTTAGCTGATTTGCCAAAGACATTCGCACCATTCCAGCTCACATTGTCACGGGTAATTTGCGCACCAGCCTCCTCAAGCGAGTAAGAAGGCTTGCCGTTAATCGTTAATCCGTTGCCACGTTCATGGTAGTGCAGCAAATTATAAATTGCGTCATAACTGCTGCTGGAGGCAGATAGTGAATGTAAAGCGTCATCATCACGTGAAGACAGATTTCTTTCCATAAAACCCTCATTCTCATGAATAATCATAAAGCGCCATTAAATTTTGGGATAAAAACACCCTACCAACTTAATGGCCTATTTTTAGGAAATAAATTTGCTAATGTCAGATATAACTAATCAGCGCTGTCACCAGCACTGATTAGTTATATAGTTCACTGTAATGAATTTGTAAAGAATGTGTCGTTATTTTTCCATTTCACCACAGTGATATGTTGATAACTTAAATATGCCACTAATTGATGAAAATAAAATAAGTTATAAGAATGGTAAAAGAGAAAAAGGAAACGATTGCTTTGCAAAAAAGTAAGTATTACTAGGCGAAGATTATTGCAGTAGGAAATAATACTACAATAATGTATTAATAATAAAATAGGGCAGAGAGTCTGCCCTGTGTATGACGTTCAGTGATTAATTACACGATAACATCGGACTGTGCTACCTGACCGACAATACGCACCAGGAAATCGACAGAGCTGTGGCCCGCTTCATGCAACCACAGATTCGTAACGCTATCCGCTGCATCCCACTGCAGTATGATTTCCTGCCCTTTACCAGAGAACTGACCCTGCACAAAACTCAGTTTGCCTTCGCTACGGAATGCCGACAGATCGATTTTGTCCACCCCGGTCTGGAAATCAGTGATCCAGTCGTACGCAGACAGAGTAGAATCCTGACCGCTGCCGTAGACGAAAGTATCACGCCCGGCACCGCCGGTCAGGGTATCTGCCCCAGCACCACCGTACAACACGTCGTTGCCCGCGCCGCCCTGCAATATGTTATCGGCGCTGTTGCCAACCAGAATATCGTTGCCGGAGCCGCCAATCGCATTCTCGATAGTGACCCCGTGCGCAATCGATACGTTACCTTTCAGGCCGCCAACATCCGAGAACGAACCTTCATTGAGGTTGATACGCTGATTATTGCTGTAGCCGGAGAAATCAAAGGTGTCGTTACCGCCCGCATCCCATACCGAGAAAATCAGCGCCTTGCTGCTGTCAGTCGCGGTATAAAAATCACGATCGGTATTGGAGTGGAACCCGTATACCGTATCGCCGGTGCGGGTGGTCATATTGGCACCGTACAGCTTCTGGATAGCGGCAATATCATCCATCAACGGGCCGGCAGAGTAATGGCCTCTGAAATCACCACCGGTGTTCTCCACATCCCAGTAGCTCATGATGCTGAACTGGCGGGAATCTTCTGCATAGGCCGCACTGTTTTTATAGCTGATATCCCCTTCACCGGCATTATATTCAGCCGGGTGGCTCAGCCCCAGAGCGTGCCCAATTTCATGCGTCAGAGTCTGACGGCCATATTCTTCAGCCCCCGGGCTGCGAATATTGGACTGGTTATAGTTATACCAGGTGCTGCCAGCCCCCTGATACTGACCCGGATAATAGGCATAGGCCTGAGTACCATAATCCAGATTACCGCTGGCATCACGGGTATAATTACCAAAGGTGATATTGGCTGATTTATTTCCCGTTACCTCGGTGAACGTCAGGTTGGCGACATCAGCCCAGGATTGCAATGCCAGTTTCGCCTGTGCAATTTGCTCTGCATTGAATTTCACAAACCCGGTATCCCCCGATGGGGTTGAGCTTGCAGATTGCAAAAACTTAAATGTCAGGTTGGCTGATTTACCTAATACATTGCTTCCATTCCAGGTGGTATTTTCCCGGGTGATTTGTGACACAGCCTGATCAACAGAATAAGAGGCCTTGTCATTAACTGTCAGACCATTACCCCGGTCGTGGTAATGCAGGAAATTATACACCGAATTATACGCATTGCTGCTATTGGCAGATAATGCACTTTGCGCGTCATCTTGACGCAAAGACAGATTTTTTCCCATAAAATCCTCTGAAAATAATATAACCGAGAGTAGCCATTACTTATTCAGGGCGAACACATCCCTGCCAGAATGGCATGTAAATAAGATTTCGATAGAAATCTTATTAAACAGGATAGTGACACTACCCTGTTTAATATTTTCAGTGATTAATTACACGATAATATCGGACTGCGACACATGACCGACGATACGCACCAGGAAATCGACAGAGCTGTGGCCCGCTTCATGCAACCACAGATTCGTGATGCTATCCGCCGCATCCCACTGCAGTATGATTTCCTGTCCTTTTCCAGAGAATTGGTCCTGCGTAAAACTCAGCTGCCCTTCGCTACGGAATGCCGACAGATCAATTTTGTCCACACCGGTCTGGAAATCAGTGATCCAGTCGTACGCAGACAGAGTAGAATCCTGGCCGCTGCCGTAGACGAAAATGTCGCGACCGGCACCGCCGGTCAGGGTATCCGCGCCCAGACTGCCGAACAGCACATCATCGCCCGCGCCGCCCTGCAGGACGTTATCAGCGCTGTTACCAACCAGAATATCGTTACCAGAGCCGCCAATCGCATTCTCGATAGTGACCCCATGCGCAATCGATACATTACCTTTCAGACCGCCAACGTCTGAGAACGAACCTTCATTGAGGTTGATACGCTGGTTACTGCTGTAACCGGAGAAATCGAAGGTGTCATTGCCACCGGCATCCCACACCGAGAAAACCAGCGCTTTGCTGCTGTCGGTCGCGGTATAAAAATCACGATCGGTATTAGAGTGAAATCCGTATACCGTATCGCCAGTGCGGGTGGTCATATTCGCGCCGTACAGCTTCTGGATAGCCGCAATATCATCCATCAACGGTCCGGCGGAGTAATGGCCTTTAAAGTCTCCCCCCGTATTTTCCACATCCCAGTAGCTCATAATGCTGAACTGGCGGGAATCTTCTGCATAGGCCGCACTGTTTTTATAGCTGATATTCCCTTCACCGGCGTTATATTCAGCCGGGTGGCTCAGCCCCAATGCATGCCCAATTTCATGGGTGAAGGTATATCGCCCGTATTCTTCGGTACCCGGGTTGCGTACAGTCGATTGGTTATAGTTGAACCAGGCGCTGCCCGATAGCGGATGCGTCCCCGGATAAGCCGCGTAAGCCTGAGTATCCGTATTCAGACTGCCATCCGCATTGCGGGTGTAATTGGCAAAGGTAATATTCGCTTTTTGATTAGGACTGACCTCGGTGAAGGTCAGGTTCGCGACATCCGCCCACGACTGCAATGACAGCTTTACCTGTTCCATTTGTACCGGCGTAAATTTTACCGGCCCGGTGTGGCCGTTGGGCGTCGACGTAAAGGTATTCAGGAACGAATAGGTCAGATTCGCTGCCTTACCATACATATTGTCACCGTTCCAGGTGGTATGCGGTCGGGTTAACCCTTCATCCACCGCTTTATCCGTGGAATAGGACGGCTTGCCATTCACCGTCACGCCATCACCACGTTGATGGTAATACCAAAAATCATAGATATCGGCATAGCCGATATAATTACCTGCCTTGGCGGCAGCAGAGGTATTTAATGGTATATTTTCGTTTTGTTGCATATTACTTCTTCCATAAAGTCTGACTTATTTATTACAGTCAGAATGCCTTATTCGCCATTATATCGTCGGCAGTCACCCTGACCGCCCAACGAATGGCACACCCTTCTTTCGCAGCCTGCTACGAAAGAAATCTTGTGGATACGGCATAAATTCGCGCAACAGGCGCTTATTAATGTGTTTTATTGCCGGATGGCGTTTTTACCTTCCCCTTTCTGGCAACATCGGCGGGTTGGAACCAGGCAGCCAGTTGCATCATGTCCTGCTCATTGAGCGTACCTGCGGTATAGCGCAGAATTAACCATGCCTGAAGCCAACGATATTTCACTTCCGCCAGTTCACGCCGGGCGTTGTACCACTCCTGTTCCGCCATCAATACATCCAGATTAATACGTTCACCACCGGCAACGCTTTGGCGTGTAGCGCGAATGGCTTCCTCTGCGGCATCGACACTCATTTGCCAGGCTCGGATCCTGGCCGCGCCGTTGGTACACAGGTTAAACTGACGACGTAATTCTGCGAAGGTTTGCCGGGTCTGATTATCCAGTTCAGCCTGATTTTGCTCATATTCCGCTGTCGCCTGACGCATTGACGCCGACACCGCACCGCCGGAATACAGCGGTACACGCACCTGCAACCCTACCGTCTGGGTATCATATTTCTGGTTATAGTTATATTCAGATTCAGACAGACTATTGCGGGCTGACGCCACCAGATCCATGCTCGGCAGATGACCGGCACGGTTCCGCTCGATTTCATAGCGACTGTAACCGACGTTTTCTCGCTGCACCGCCAGCTTTGCGTTGTGCCGGACCGCCAGTTCACGCCATTGCGTCAACGAACGGTTTTCTGTCACATTATCCGGCAACACATCCAACGCCAGCGGCGATAAATCCTGAATCTGTAGCGGCGAGCCAATCATATTTTCCAGCGTAGTCATGGCAGCATCCAGCGTATCTTCCTGCTCAATACGCTGCGCATTGGTGACGGTGTAACGCGCCTCCGTCTCACGCAGATCGGTTTGCGTCCCTTCCCCCGCCGCCAGCAAGCGACGATTCAACGCCAATTGTTCCTCGTAGGCGCGACGTTGCGCATCAAGTAACGTTAATTTTTCCTGTGCCAGCAGTGCGTCACTCCAGGACTGATAGAGTCGGACCATCAAGTCCTGGCTGCGATCACGAAATCGCTGATCGGCCATCAGTTTACGACTGATACCCTGCTGATAACGCGCCCAGGCGGCATAATCCAGCAACGGCTGACGCAGCGTCAGCGTTGACACATAGTTGTCGTAGTCACGTTGACTGGTGTTATTCACCGTACGATCCCGCTGCGTCACCTTGGAATGGCTGTAGTTGACACCGTAGTTGTACTGTAACGACGGCAACAATCCGGCCCGACCGATCGCCACTTCTTCCTGCCCGGCATCCCGTTCAAAACCAGCCGCTCGCAACTGCGCATCATTACGCAACGCCAGTTCCCAGGCGTCTACCAACCCCATCGCCTGAGCACCGCCGCCCGTCAGAGATAACCCTATTGACAGAGATAACACTACCGCCAGTAATACCGCTTTCCTTCGCATTGCTTTCTTCCGTTACTCTTCCGTCAACGCCAGATGCATACGATCCATCAACGGCTTAAACAGATAATTGATAAACGAGCGTTCCCCGGTACGCACAAAGCCCTGCACCGGCATGCCGGGTTTAATTTCCAACCCATGCAATGTTCGTTTACCTTCTTCGCTCACCTGAATACGCAGGCTGTAATACGGCATGCCATCTTTCTCATCGACCAATCGGTCGGCGGAAAGCAAGGTCACCGTCCCCGGAACGCGCGGTGTTGTACTCTGGCTAAACGCGGTAAATTGCAACTCCACCGGCAACCCGGCCCACACTTTATCCACCATTTCTACCGGAATACGACCATCCACCAGCAAGGGCTGATCTTCCGGCACGATTTCCATCATCACCTGTCCGGCGGCGATCACCCCGCCTTCAGTGAACACCTTCATATCCACCACGGTACCGGCAACCGGCGCACGCACTTGTACATTGGCCAGATTAAAATCTGCCTTCTCGCGCTGGCTTATCACTTCATTCAGTTTGGACTGTACGTCAGATAACTCGCTGCTTACTTCCCGGTCATATTCCTGCTGGCGCTGGGCAATACGCAGTTTCTGTTGCTGAATATCACGACGGATTCTCCCCGCGTCACCGCTGGTTTGCGCCAGTTCACCGCTTACCTGCGCAAACAGCCGCTCCATCTCCAGCATTTTATTGCGTGGCACATAATTCTCCGCCGCCAGTGGACGTAACCCTTGCAACTGCTGGCTTAATACGGCTTGTTCCGACTGTTTGCTGGTGATCACTTTTTGCAGCGCGCCAAGCGATGTCTCCATACCGTCGATACTGGCGCGCACACCGTCGGTTTCCAGTTTCAGGGCTTGTTGTCGGCTATACAGCAGATTTTCCTGTAACGCGATAATGCCCGTCATTTCCGGCCGCCGACGTGCCTCAACCAGCCGGGGCGTCGCCACTAGCGATGGTTGATTACGCTGTTCTGCCAGTAGCCGGGCTTCGCGTGCAATCAACTGATCATATTGGGAACCCAGGCCCTCGCTGGTAGTACGGGCATCAACGGCATTGAGCGTCAGCAATACCTGACCGGCGGCAACCCGGTCCCCCTCTTTGACCTGAATGCGCTCGACAATGCCGCCTTGCATGTGCTGAATCACTTTACGGTTGCCAGACACCACGACATTACCCTGCACCGCCACGCCTTTATCCAACGGTGCCAACAAAGCCCACAGCAGAAAGCCGCCAAAACCGGCAAACACCAGCCACCAGCCTAATCGCAACGCCCGTTCTTCATCACGGCTGGCACGATCGCGCATTGTCGCTTCGCTTAATTCATCCTGTGTCGTTACATCCATGCCTGTCATTGGTTCATCCCTGTTATTGCGGCATCACAGCCGGCGCATTCATTCGGGCCTGATTGGCTGCGCTACGTTGCTGCAACTCCGTCAGCACATCCCGGGCCAGGCCAATACGCTGTTGCTGGCCTTCATGGAGGATCAGAATTTTTTGTGCCAGCGTCGTCAGCGCCGGACGATGCGTGATGAGCACCACGGTGGCACCACGTTTTTGCAGTGCAACAATCGCCTGCATCAGAGCCTTATCACCGTCACTGTCAAGGCTGGCATTGGGTTCATCTAACACCAACAGGCAAGGATCGCCGTACATCGCCCGGGCCAGACCAATACGCTGACGCTGCCCCCCCGACAGGCCACTGCCGCCATCCCCCAATTCCGTGTCATACCCCTTCGGCAAGGACAAAATCAGCTCGTGTACCCCCGCCAGTTTTGCCGCCGCCACCACTTTTTCCGGGTCGGCCTCGCCAAAGCGGGCAATATTTTCCGCCAGTGTTCCTCTGAACAACTGCACATCCTGTGGTAAATACCCAATAGCCGGGCCGAACGCGCTTTTATCCACCAGATCCAGGTCTGAGCCATCCAGGCGTACTTTGCCTTGCGTCGGCGCTTGAGCACCGACCAGCAAGCGAGCCAATGTAGACTTACCAGAACCAGAGGCGCCCAACACCACCAGCGTTTCCCCCGCTTGTAGTGAAAAATGGATATTCTGTAATCGGGCGTTGCCATTACCTTGTGCCGGACGCAGTGATACCTGTTCAACACTGAGATGACCTTCCGGCGCGGGTAATGCCATCGATTCGGGACGCGGCGGATACACTGCAATTAGCCGGGTCAAACGTTGCCAGGCAATGCGTGCGCTGCTCCACTGTTTCCACACGCCGATCAACTGATCGATCGGGCTTAAAACACGACCAACCAGAATGGAGCCGGCGATCATCATCCCCGGTGTAATTTTGCCGTCGATCGCCAGCAATGCCCCTAACCCCAACATGAATGATTGCAACGCGATACGGCTGTATTTGGAGGCACCACCCACCGCTGCGGCACGCTCGCTGGCGAGATTTTGCAGAGAAATAAAGCGGTAATGACGGGCCAGCCAGCGCCGACGCAAGTTACCCAACATCCCCATCGCTTCAATCACGTCAGCATTGCGCAGTTGGGCATCCGCCAGGTGAGTCGCCTGCTGGGATTGCAGGTTAGCTTCCGCCAGCGGTTGGCTGGTCAGATACTGGTTTAGCCAGGTCAGCGCAACCAGTACGACGGTACCGCCCAGAGCCAGCAACCCCAGCCAGGGATGCAATAAAAACAGCACCAGCAGGAACAACGGGAACCACGGTACATCGAAGAAAGCAAATAACGCATTGCCAGTAATGAACTGGCGCAACAGTGTTAAATCGGTGAGAGCCATTCCGGCGCGACCATCACCAGCGTCAAGATTACGGGCAAAAGCCGCATTGAAAACATCCTGATTGAGCGCCAGGTCGATTCGTGTCCCCAGTCGCACGACCAGCAGGCTGCGAACCCATTCCAACGCTCCCATAAACGCGCACAGCCCCGCCATCAGCAGGGTCAGCATCAGCAGGGTAATACCGTTGCCAGACGCCAGCACCCGGTCATACACCTGAAGCATGTAGACCGAAGGAGCCAGCATCAGCAGGTTAATGACCGCGCTGAAAATACCGACGCTCCAAAAACTGCGGCGAAACTGACGCAGTACGCCGAACAGCGAACGATCTTGCTCAGAGGAAGCATTCACGACGGGCGACTCCCACTCAGGCTTTCTTTTTCAAAATACGCACACTGCCGTTAGCCAGCGTATGTTCGTACTGATCACGATTACGGCTAAAAAACGCCACTGCCGAACCATCTGACTGTGTCAGCGTCACGCCATCAGGCGTAGGTCGCCAGCCAACCGGCGCTTCCGGCAACAGCGTTTGCAGGCAGGTCGTGTCGCCAACCAACCGCCAGGTTGTGTTATCCAGCACTTCCGTATTCAGACGGATATCGCAGTGCTGCTCCGTGCCACTCAATACCCACTCTCCGCTCAGCTCTGCTGCCGACGGTAATCTCAGACTGCTCGCCATACATCCTCCACTCAGTGCACTCAGTAATGTCGCAATAATCAGCTTTTTCATGATATTCCCATCTTTCGGTATCAGAGCGCGCCATTCATGACTGAAACTATCTGGTTAAATACATTAATAATGGCAGGCTCATCCACATGGCGCATGGCCTGCCATTATTTTATAGCCCTGAAAATAACAGGGTTTTTCTATTTTCACTTTCTCTGTTCTCGTTAAAAAACCACGCAGTCTTTAAACGATCATACTATTGTTAAGCCATGAAATACGACGGTTAAACAATGAAATCCGACGGCTGCAACGCCGTACCGACAATCTTCACCAGAAAATCAGCCGAACTGTGTCCGCTTAAATGCATCCACATATTGGTCTGATTCGCTTGACCATCCCAATTCAACAGCACTTCGTTGCCAGCGCCAGAGAAATGATCGACAAACTGGAGATCATGATTCTTATTAAATGCGGACAAGTCGATTTTATCTTCACCACGCTGAAAATCAGTAATGGTATCCGGTGCCGATGCGAGCGAGTCTTTTTCCCAGGCATAAACAAAAATATCTTTACCCGCCCCGCCCGTTAAAATATCTGCGCCGCCATCACCGTACAACACGTCATTACCCGCCCCACCATCAATACGGTTATCAGACAGGTTACCGACAATGACATCATTACCAGAACCGCCGATAGCATTTTCAATTACCGCGCCCGCCGCAATAGAAACATTACCCTTCAAACCGCCGACATCTGAAAACGTACCGCTAATCAGACTAATGCGCTGATTCGAGCTATAACCGGAAAAATCAAAGGTATCATTACCGCCCGCATCCCAAACGGAAAATATCAACGGTGTTTTGCTGTCGGTCGCAGTATAAAAATCGCGGCCTGTATTAGAGTGGAACCCGTATACCGTATCGCCAGTGCGGGTGGTCATATTCGCACCATACATTTTTTGGATAGCAGCGATATCATCCATTAACGGAGCGGCGGCATGATAGCCATGAAAATCGCCACCGGTATAGCCTTCATTCCAGTAACTCATGATACTGAATTGACGAGTATCCTCGGCGTAGGTCACGTCTTTATAGCCGGGGTTGCCATCTGTGGCGTCATAACGCCCTGGATGATACAATCCGAGCGTGTGGCCAATTTCATGTGTCAGCGTATTGCGGCCAAATTCATTAATATCCGGCCGCTGGTTATCAGCCTGATTGTAATTAAACCAGGCTGAACCAGCCCACTTCCAATTTCCAGGATAGAAACCGAAGGCCTGGCTATTGTTATCCGTATGGCCATCAGAGGTTAATGTATAGTTACCGAACTTAATCGTAGCCTGTTGAGGGTTTTTGACTTCCGTGAAAGTCACATTCGCTACATCAGCCCAGGATTGTAATGCCAGTCTGGCCTGCTGAATTTGTGCGGCATTAAATTTGACGAAGCCTTTGTAATTATCAGGCATATTGGCATCAGAAACTGACTGAAGAAAAGCATAAGTCAGTGCGACAGGTTTACCAAAAACGTTTTCGCCATTCCAGGTGACATTACCTCGGGTTATTTGATCCCGCGCCTGCTCCAGCGTATAGGATGGCTTATCGCCAATATTGCCATCCCCACGGTGGTGATAATTCCAGAATTGATAGACATCCGCAACACCGGTATAGCTACCGGACGATGCGGAAGAAAGATCGATTTTTTTGCTATATAAAGCCATCACGCTTCCTCCATGAAATTACGTTCATATCTGATGATGTTATCCGTGCGGACATATACTCGGCATACTTCAAGTTGCAGGTGTGTTGGCTGCGTTCGCTCATCCGAATCACTTACCTCAGTAAGCTCATCGGGATTCACTCCCTTTCCGCCTTCCTGCAACTCGAACTATTTAGGGTACAACATCTTTTTATAAATACACGCGTTGTCAGCATGTAATTCATAAAACGCTCGCTGAACACCCACCATTCACTTTTCACTTTTGCTGTTAAAAGCGAATGTTCCCTGTTAGGCATGAATCAACTATTCAGGCAGCATAGTCCGATAACACAAATAGGTTAGTAAAACAGAAATAAAATGACAATATTTCATCAAGAAAATCGATGTTTTGTTACGGACAATTCAGTCTGCCCAAAAAAAACCAGACAGAAGAGTGTGGAAGAAAAAATTAGCAGAATAAAAAATGGTGCGTAAGTCACCAAACGCACCACTTCAGAGCATCACTCAGTCATCAATAACGGAATGACAACAGCACTACAACGATGCCAGCGTACTGCGGATGACATCAGCATACGGCGTCGTCGGGTGACCCAGCAGTGCTGACAGCGCGTTCTTATCGTCAAACAACCCGCCTTTTTCCGCCCCGGCATCCGAATCAGCCAGCATATCGGCAAGCCCGCCTGGCAAGCCTGCGCCTTTTAACGCATTGGCGAACTCGGCTTGCGACAGGTTGACATACTGCACCGGCTTGCCGCTCTGCCGGGCAATTTCAGCGGTAAACTCCGCCAGCGTATAGCTATTGTCACCGGCCAGTTCATAAGTTTTGCCAGCCTGACCGCCCAATTGCAGCACAAGTGCTGCCGCCTGTGCATAATCACTACGCGCCGCTGACGCGATACGCCCTTCACCGGCCGCGCCGACGAACGCACCATGCGCCAACGCCGGGGCAATACTGGCGGCATAGTTTTCGGTATACCAGCCGTTACGCAAAATCACATGAGGAATGCCGGAAGCCTTTAACGCCGCTTCCGTCGCCAGATGCTCTGCCGCCAATCCTAATGCCGACGTATCAGCATGCAGCAAACTGGTGTAGACGATAAGACCGACACCTGCCGCTTTAGCTGCGTCAATAACGGCTTTATGTTGCGTTTCGCGCTTGCCCACCTCACTGGATGAAATCAACAACAGCTTTTCGACCCCGCTCAGTGCCTTGACCAGTGTTTGCGGCCGATCGTAATCGCCATAACGCACATGGATCCCTTTTGACGCCAGTCCACTGGCTTTCGCTGGATCGCGAACCACAGCAATGATGTGCGCTGTCGGTACTGATTTCGCCAGAGTATCAATCACTAAACGGCCTAACTGACCTGTTGCTCCTGTAATCGCAAACATCATGTACTCCTGTTTATGGGGAAATACCGCTGCACGCTTCAGTCCGTATATCCTAAACATCGGTATCCGGTTGAAACTCATACCTGCAGCATATGGCCTGAACTCACTTTTAGTAAGTACTAACAAGAATGTTAGTGTGAAATAACAATGCGAGCATCATCACAACATCCCGGCCACTGGCTTCCTGCTGACGCGTTACCGGGTAATCTGTAAAATGGCTACGGTTGGTTTTTTAGTTCCGGTCATATCGCACTTATGCGATATTGCTTTCTCAGAGAGCTGATGACGCAAATATTTGTCATATTTGTCACTTCTTTACTTATTTGATTCGTGCCCATCAGAATTATAATCGCAGACAGTGGACACGATTTTCTGCCTTGACGGTTTATCACAAAGGGTCTCTTTGGCGTGGCAAAATTATTTTTACGCAGTGGAAATTTAGACGATTTTCTTGCGTTGGGAGAGAACGGCCAGCCCGTTTATGCTTCGGCGCTACAACTACGGGAAACACTGCGTCTTCGCAAACAACAGCCTATCGCTGATTGTCTGGCTATTCCTCAGCCTAATGAGGATGGCGATCGCATCGACTGGTATTCCCCCTTCTCCGGTAAAATTACTTCCTGGATGGCGGCCAGCGACGAACAACGCGAGCACGCGTTGACGCTGCTGGAGCATTATCTCAACACGGTTGACGCGATCAGCGAACGAGCGCGTCAGTCCGACAAACCGGCACAAAAACTTTTCGGCGTATTGTTGGCGAAGGCGTTTCAGTTTCCGGGTTCCAATCATGTGTATCTGGTGGACGATAAACCGGTTATTACCTTCTGGGGATTCGTCAGCCTGGGCAAAAAATCTCGTCAGGATGTGCTGGAGTGCTTGCGACCGGTTGAACTCCCTGAGCCAGTTCCGGAACCGGAACCGCTGCCGGAAGTCACGGTACACATTGCCGAGCCCGAACCGGAGCTACCGCCGCCGCCCGTCGTCGAGCCGGAACCCGTCGTGATTGCCGAGCCGGTCGCAGCGCAGCCCGCTCCGCTGTCGGCGCGCCGTGTCTGGACCAGCCCTTGGGTACTGGGTCCGGGTGTCGCCCTACTGGCGACGCTGGCGTTTCAGATCCGCGGCTGCGTTTCCCACCCCGAAACCAGCGCGCCTTCCGCCGTGACCGCTATCAAGCCGGAAAAACGCGCACTGGGAGCAACGCCGCCGGAAACACTCCCACCACCCAATCTGCCATTAAATGTGGCCACACTGTTGCCCGCCCCCGTAACAGCAGAACCACAGAAAAAAGCGGAAGAGAAAGCACCGCCAGCGCCAGCTGCAATAGAAATGGCCGCCGCGCCGAAAGGTGCGCTGGTGATGCCAGCCGACGCGGTGAAAATCGGCTCCATCCGCTTCCTCGATGGCAACTGGCAAGCCACACTGTCGGCGAAAAACCCGCTGACAGGTAAGCCGCCAGTACTGCGCTATCAACTCAAAAACGGCAAAGGCCGGGTGCACTTTACCTATGGTGACAACATCACCTGTCAGGCCGAGGTGGAGGCCGGGTTGCATCAATCCGGTAATCTGGTGATCAACAGCCGCTACCGTGCGCGCTGCAGCGATGGTTCCCGCTATCCGATGCCGGAAATCGTCTGTACCCGACAGGAGTCGAGCGAGGCTGCTGAATGTAAAGGCCGCTATGATGCCGACACTGTGCTACCGATGACGATTAAGCGTGAGAGTAAATAACCATGCTGGCAACCCTGACAGATTACAAACAACACATTACGCTGATTCAAAATAGCGGTATTCAGTTTCTTGACTTTGCGTTGAAGCTCACGCCAGCCCGCGCAGGCTTCGCCAATCGTTTCGTGCGTAAAAGCGCCAATGGGCCGTTGCTGCGACTGACCTATAACGAACACAGCGGGAAATACACCCTGCCAAGTGCGATGCAGGTACTGCCGGAAGCGGTCAACCCGGAATCCAGTTATACGCTGGAGCAGTCTCTCCATTTACTGAGCAATGCGTGGTTACCGCTACCGTTTTTCCGTTTTAACCCACCGCGTACGTTTATGGGTGGCCCGAATAACTGGGCGCGGGTACAGGTACTGGAACTCGACGAACCAGATGATGACGGCAACACTCACCGGATTTGTCTGGCGTTCGATACCCGTGTTTACCCGGAAAGCCATGACCTGGAAACGCTGGCCCCCAGCGAGAACGATATCAACGCCGGGCGACTATTCACGCTGGCTTACCACAGCGAAGAACTGGATGATTTTCTCGACCAGACCTGGGTGGACGGCTGGTTGCGCGAAACCTTTTCGCAGCAAGCGCTTACGGTGGAAAACCGCAAACCTCGCGACATTCGCCAGAACCTGCGTGAATTCGAATATCAGGCGCATTACCTGAATCTGCTGGATATTATGGCGACGCTGCTGGATGTACCGGAAATCCGGATCACCAGCGGTACCTTAAAGGAACCCGCCATTAACGTAGATCTGATCCTTGATGTCGGCAACTCCCATACCGCCGGGATCCTGGTCGAAGATCATGCCGATGAGAGTAACGGCTTGCGGCAGACCTACGAATTGCAGATTCGCGATTTGAGCCAGCCTCATTATTTATACAATGAGTTGTTCGACAGCCGGGTGGAATTCGCCCAGGCGCGTTTCGGTAAGCAAAACTTCTCCTTTGAAAGCGGGCGCGACGACGCGTTTGTCTGGCCATCCATTACCCGCGTTGGCCGGGAAGCCAGCCGCCTGGCGCTACAGCGTCAGGGAACCGAGGGTTCCAGCGGTATTTCCAGCCCACGTCGCTATCTGTGGGATGAAGAGCCGTACGTGCCAGGCTGGCGTTTTAGCCAGACAACCAGCCCGCGCCAGCAGGAACCGCTGGCGACTGCCATGCCGTTGACCATGCTGGTCAACGATGAAGGTCAGCCTCTGTTCAGCCTGCCGCTGGATGAACGCCTGCCGGTGTTCGACCCACACTACAGCCGCAGTTCGGTCATGACATTCATGCTCTCCGAGTTGTTGGCACAGGCGCTGATGCAAATGAACAGCGCGGCCCAGCGTCTGAAGATGATTCATGCCAATGCGCCGCGTCAGCTGCGCAATATTATTCTGACCTTGCCCTCAGCCATGCCCAAACCAGAGCGTGAGATTTTCCGCCGCCGTATGATCGAAGCGATCGGGCTGGTGTGGAAAGCGATGGGCTGGCACCCATCCGATGATGAGTTCATGACGGTGGACGACAAGCGCCGCAGCACGGTACCGGTGCCTGACGTGCAGATGGAGTGGGATGAAGCCACCTGCGGGCAGATGGTGTACCTCTATAACGAAGCACAAGTGAATTTCGGTGGCCGGGCAGAGGCCTTTTTCGCCAGCATGGCGCGGCCTGATAAAGAGCTGGCGGATGACGAGCAGCCGGGGAAAACCTTGCGCATCGCATCTATCGATATCGGCGGTGGCACCACCGATTTGGCGATTACCCAGTACTGGCTCGATGACGGTGTCGGCAGCAACGTCAAAATCATCCCTCGCCTGCTGTTCCGTGAAGGGTTCAAAGTCGCTGGCGATGACATTTTGCTGGACGTAATTCAGTTGTATGTCCTGCCAGCCTTGCAGGCAGCGTTGAAAAAAGCCGGTGTCACCAGTCCGGATAGCCTGATGACCCGCCTGTTTGGCAGTGAAGGCCGAATGGATGGTCAGTTGACACTGCGTCAGCAGGTGACGCTGCAAATGTTCATTCCTATCGGGCAGGCGATTCTGGAAGCCTATGAACGATTCGACCCGCTCGATCTGAATGCGGAAATCGATACCACGTTCGGTGAAATGTTGTCGCAAACACCGACACGTAAGGTGCTGGATTACGTCAACACCGAGATCCAACGCGAATTACCGGATGAAGAGGCCCCGTTCGACATTCTGCAGGTGCCGCTGATTCTGCGTCTTAGCAAGCTGCACAGCGAGTTTCTGGCTAACCGCATGAGTATCACCCAACATTTGCGCTTGATGTCGGAAGTGGTCTCGCTGTACGCCTGCGATGTGCTGTTGCTGACCGGTCGGCCGTCCCGTTTCCCGGGGATTCAGGCGTTGTTCCGCCATCTGCAACCGTTGCCGATTAACCGCATGATGTCACTCGATGGTTATCACACCAGCGACTGGTACCCGTTTAACAAGCGCGGTCGCATTGAAAACCCGAAATCCACCGCGGCGGTGGGGGCCATGTTATGTCTGCTGGCGCTGGATCTGCGCCTGCCCGGCTTCTACTTCAAAGCCGGGGATTTCGAGCCCTATTCCACCGTGCGTTACCTTGGCATGCTCGACAACACCAATACGCTCACCACCGATAACGTCTACTATAACGATATCGATCTGGATGATGCGGATTTCACGCTGGATGACCAACCCGGTTTTGAAGTGCGCGGTTCGCTGTGCCTCGGCTTCCGCCAGTTGGATAACGAGCGTTGGCCCGCTTCGCCACTCTATTCGCTGTCGATAGTCGACCCGGAGCTGGCGCGTAAAGTCGCGGGTGACAGCGTATTGCATGTGCGCCTGAAAGTCGTACCGGGTGACGATAACCCGACGCCAGAACGCGTTGAAATAGCCAGTGCGGTGTTGGGGTCGGGAAATACTATTTCACCGCATCAATTGAGGTTAAAACTGAATACCTTATCCAGCACGGTTTCCGGCATGGCACATTACTGGATCGATAGCGGGAGCGTCTTCAAGAAATGAAACCATTAACGCCCAAACAGTTGTCGAGCCGTCTCAGCCGTCAGTTACAATCCGTTTCACAAGGTGTGGATCAGGCGATCGCCTGGGTAGAAGAAACCCGACGCAATGTTCCTCGTCTGGATATGGAAGCCGATCGGCTGATCATTAAATTGCGTCGTTGTCGCAACAAAGCCCGTGGGCTGTCCGAGTCATCGCTCAAAGAGATCGCCATGGGGATGTTCGGTTTGGCCCAGGGGGGGAAAACCTACCTGCTGACATCACTGGCTGGCGGAGAAAACGGTCGAATCGAAACGTCCGTCGGTGGCGTCACACTGGATTACCAGAAAAATATCAACCCGGACAACCAGCAACCGGCGTTTGTCACCCGTTTTACCCGTCAGGTTGAAGGCAAAAATACGCCAAACCCGGTGCAACTCCAGTTGCTTCACGAAGCCGATATCGCCCGTATTATGGCTTACTCCTTCATTCTGGAAGACGCTCAGAATGACACGGCGGAACTGGATGAGCAGCATATTGCCGAGCACCTGAAAACCCTGTCGCTACACCGCCAACAGGAGCCCGTAACCGGGCTTGGCAGTGATGATGTGGTGGCGTTGTGGGATTACCTGACACGTCATGACGCCCGGCGGCAAAAACCGCTGGAGCGCAAGTTCTGGCCGCTGGCGGTCGAACTGGCCCCACATCTCAGTATCGACGATCGCGCGAGCCTGTTCTCGGTGCTGTGGGGCGAACGCGCAGACTATACCTCGCTCTATCGCCATTTTGCTCACACACTGGAACAGCTCTCCGGTGCCCGAAAAGTACTGGCACCGATTAGCCTGCTGGTGGACGAAGCGTTGCAACCGGACAGCGGCATTTTTAATGCCAGTCAGTTCGACCGGCTTAATAGCCCTTCCGACCTGAGCGTACAGGTACGCCCTATCGTGAATGGTCGTGCTGCCCGCAGCGTGGAGCTGTCACTGGCAGAACTGATTATGCTGACAGCCGAAGTGCTGATTCCACTGCTGTCACCGCCGAAAGAAACCCTGTTCGGTCAGGTCGATCTACTCGATTTCCCAGGTTTTAGCCTGCAGGATGAACCCGAAGCGGAGGTGGATGACGATAACCCGGACCGCCTGTTGCGGCTCAAGCCGCATCCATTATCCCGGGCGTTGCTGCGCGCCAAGCGTGCTTATTTGCTGGAGCGCTATACCGACGATCAGGAAATGAATCTGCTGATGGTGTGTACCGCCGCAGCCTGTAAAGCAGATGTGCGCCACGTTGGCCGGGCACTGGATTTTTGGGTTCGCCATACCCAGGGGGAAAACCCGCAAATCCGCAGCCGCCGTAAGCCTGGCCTGATTTGGGCCGTCACCCGCCATGACAGGCGTTTCACTCATGGCCATAACAACGATGAAGCGGTACAGCGCTATGTGGGTAATCCCGGCGATGCCTGGGGCACCATGCTGGCGATGGACAAGCGCGGAATCAACCGCATGGCTGCCTGGCTGGATACCGAAGTTCGCCGTGAGGTCAAACTGGGGCGTATTAACGAACAGTTGAGCGAATTACAGCGCGAGCTTTCTGATAACCTGCTCGGCAGTTGGTACCAACCGGCCGGTGCAGATGACCCGGCACGCAAGCAACACATCGCTGAATCTATGCTCAAGGCGCTGCAGACACGGACCGGCGTACACGGCGAATTGCTGGAGCGGTTGCTCCCTTCTCGCGATGAGCTGCGTCACCTTTATCTGCAGCAACAAGTGCAGCAATCGCGTAATTTTGCCGCCTATCAGGAAACACCCGATACCGCGGTGCCGATGGCCAGTTACGAGCCTTTTGGCGTCGGGCTGGATATCGACCTCTTCAGTGATGAGAGCGAGCAGGCTGAAAGCGAAGAAAAACCAACGCCTGTCGTACCTGCAGTGCAAACAGAAGAGGAGCAGGCCGAGAATCACAGCTATGAGGCAGAGTTCGCCCGCAACCTGTACCGTTACTGGATCAATCACCTGCGCAATTTGCCGGAAAATGTCGCCATCATTGAGCTGTTGGGGATTAACCGCCCGACGATAGAAATGCTGGTGGAAGAGCTGATTACCGCCAGTATCCGTCTGAAACTCGAAGACGAATTACAAATCATGCTGGTGGATTCCGGCCAGCTAGGGATTAACCGGGAAAGCAAAGCAGACCGTCAGGTATCCCGCGCACTGAATGTGCTCGGTGATTTCGTCGCCTGGCTGGGCTTCCAGCAAATATCGGAATCCCTGCGCCCGGACAGCCGGGTCAACAAAGGCAACAAGATCTTCGCTAAACCGGAAAAGCAGGTCGCCAACTTTGGTGCCTCACATCGACTGACGAAGCTATCCGTCACTCCGGTCAACAACACCGCGTATTACATCTATGACTGGCTGATTGGTCTCAATGAGATGATTATCCAGAACGCGGGTTACGCGGCAGGCCGTGATATCAAGCCAAAACAACGCGAACGTCTGGGAACGATCCTCAGTCAGATCAAACCCACCGAAGGCTAACGGCTCAGGCGGAGCAGCAGGCTCCGCCTTCATCCCTTTTTTGTAAAAAATTTTACATAATCAAATAATTATGTTTCTTTTCGCACTGTGTCTTTCGACAAAATCACGTTATAAATCAGGCTGGTCTTGCAAAAATGCAGCGCTCACGTCATAGTTTCAGGCGGGGTGCGTACTGTGGTACCGAATGTCTGCTATTGTCATACTTTTTCGTTAATTCGCCCGGTTTAAAACACGCTGTTGATTTAAAAAAAGGAACACAGACCACCCCGTTCTTTATTCCGCCATCTTGATGCTGTTTTGTTTCTTCTGCTCTCTCGCGAGAACAGAAAAGCACCACGTCCAGGGATATCAGTTGCCGCTATCGATTGGGTATGCGCCAGTCGTACTGACCATCCGCATTCACATATCCGGTTACTGATGCCGTTTTTCGGCCTATCACCGTAAAACGATTAGCTAAGATAAAAAGAGCATCTCCTATTCCACGACGCCTGAACCCTGATCAGTCGCGCGGGTTTCTTTTAGCTGTTTACAACATGGCACAGGTAACGCATCATGAGTAACAGTAGCGAATCCGATACCGCATTTGATGATTTTCTGACCCTTTCCGCCCTGCTTACCGGGTTCAGTCGATTTGAACTGACCGGTACCGGGCTGGCTCATGACTATTTCGCCTGGTTGCAACAGGCTGCCCCTTTACCCTTCAAACAATTGCAGCGCGATTTTTCATCACAACCCGACGATGACACCATAAGGCTCACCTGGCTGCAAAACACGGTGCTGACATCATCATCACTCGGGCCAGTCGCACGCAGCCTGTTACGGCTGTGGTATACCGGGCAGTGGATCCCCGTCAGCCCGACACCCCATGTAGATGCCCGGTTTCTCAGCGAAGCAGCCTGGCGCGAAGCCTTGATCTGGCAGGCTATCCATGCCCATCCGCAGTCAATCCGTCAACAGGAGTTCGGTGCCTGGGCCGAGCCACCAATAGCCGAATGGAGAACACGTGGATGAACGTTGTCACGCCCCATCAGGCAGAACAGACTGATTACGATGTAGTGATTGTCGGCGGCGGCATTGCCGGGGCGCTGATGGCCAAAACACTGACTCGCGCAGGCAAGCGTTGTCTGATTCTGGAAGCCGGCTCTGGCGATAACCTGCATTACACCGGCTACCGGGAAACGCTGGCGCACTATCGCCAGCGGCCGGATAAAGGCCATCAGGTATCTGGCGTGCATAATGTCAATGCGCCCGTACCGCACGATACGGCATTGCACTCGTTGTTACCGGGTGGGTACGACGACCGTGGTTATCTGGTGCAACGCGGCCCGCTACCGTTCAGCTCCACCTATTGCCGCCAGCTTGGTGGCACCTCTCTACACTGGCTAGGCAGTGCTATGCGCATGCTACCAGAAGACTTCGAGTTGCAAAGCCGCTACGGCGTCGGGTTGGACTGGCCGCTGCGTTATAACGACCTGGAACCCTGGTATCGGGCTGCCGAGTATGAGCTGGGGGTATCAGCCAATGTCGAAGAACAAGCCTATGGTGGTATTCATTTTCCACCGGACTATGTTTATCCCATGCACGGAATACCCACCGCCTGGGGGGATCGGCAACTGGCCCGGCGTCTGACCGGTATGAGTATCATGGAGGACGGGCAGTCTATCCCTCTGTCGCTGTGTGGTACCCCATCGGCCCGTAATGGTGTACCGCATCCTGCTTATGACCATGGGCGCGGCTATCACCCGCGTGGGGCCGCCGGTAACCCGCACCTTGGTCTGTATTGCACCGGTAATAGTTATTGCACGCCGCTCTGTCCGACACAGGCGCGGTATAACGCGCTGAAAACACTGGAAGACGCCGATGCGACACGGCTGGATGTGCTCACCTGCAGTGTGGCGCATAAGTTACTGATAGACCCGACCACCGATGCCATCACCGGTATCCAGTTTCGTCACTATGTCCATCATGAAACGGCATTACATCATTTGCATACCGTCAGCGCCCGACGCTATGTACTGGCTGGCAACGCGATTGCTAACGCGATTCTGCTGCTGGCGTCCGGTGCCTGCAAAGGCAATGATCTGGTAGGCCGCCATCTGATGGATCATCCGGTATTACCGGTTTGGGGTCGGGCGGATGCACCACAATGGCCGATGCGTGGCCCGCTGACCACCTCAGGCATTGAAGCGATGCGAAGCGGCAGCGCCCGTGTACACCGGGCGGCGTTCCGTATCGAACTGAGCAATGACGGCTGGCGCTGGCCGGTGAACAAACTGTATGACGATGTCGACACGTTACTGCAAGAACCCCTGTGTGGCCCCCGCTTACGCAGTCAGATTCGTGAGCGGCTGTCCCGCCAATGCAGCGCGCGTTGCATGGTGGAACAGTTACCAGAGTACAATAACCGGGTGACGATCCATCCGGATTACCGTGATGCGTTGGGTAATTACCGCCCGGTGATTCATTACGACCTGTCGCTGTATACCCGCACGGGCGTTGCACGCGCCAGCACGGTTATGCGGCAGGTTTTTCGGCAGATGGGGGTGCATAACGCCAGCCATTATTCACCGGATGAACCCGGTTATTTTACCTGTCAGGGCCAACCGCTGGCGTTTACCGGTGCCGGGCACATCGCAGGAACCCACTGCATGGGGAACTCTCCGCGCCACTCGGTGGTGGATCGCCAACAGCGTAGTTGGACTCATAAGAATCTCTATCTGGTAGGAGCCGGAAATATGGTTAGCATGGGAACAGCACCACCGACTCTGACACTGGCAGCACTGACGTTATGGGCAGCGCACACAATTCTTTCCGAACTGGACAGAATGTGTGCCAGCACACGTTAAACGTGAAAAAAGCGCTACAAAAGATGATGATATTCAGGTTTCATGCTAGGAATAAATAGATAAGACTAATTACACACTTCGTCACTGCCGCAACTGACTAGACGGAATAACACCATGAACTTAAACGAACAAAACCAACAGCACGATTTGGATGCGACTTTCAGGGAAAAGGGCTACGTCAAACTCACCAGTCATAAAGATTTGGCCCATGAACTGGACGACATCCGCGATCTCCTGCAAAAGGCGATGGTGCTGGAACATGCGGTAATCCCCCCCTATCTGACCATGCTTTACACGGTGAATGACGATATCGACCCACGGGTCACTGACGTTATCCACTCGGTCGTCATAGAAGAAATGTTGCACTTCGTCATGGTTGGCAACCTACTCAACGCGGTAGGTGGCACACCCGATATTAGCGGCCCCGGTTTTATGCCTGACTATCCGGCTACACTACCGTTCGGCATTGAAGATCTGGAAATTCAGCTCCACCCGTTTTCCCAGCACGCCATTCATCAGGCGATGCAAATCGAACACCCCAAGTACGTTCGCCCGGAAGTGGTAGCCAGTCATGTTTGCAGTGACATGTCTATCGGTGAGTACTACATCTACATCGAATCACGTCTACGCGCAGCGGTAGAGTCTTTCGGCGAAAAAGCCGTGTTCTGCGGCGACCCAACCCGTCAGATCGAACCAGAACAGTTCTGCCACGGCTCATACGGCAATATCACGCCCGTGGTCGACCTCGACAGCGCGGTCTATACCCTGCGTCAAATTTGCGATCAAGGCGAAGGTTCGCCGCACAACATCTGGCAGGGTGACGAAAATAATGTGCCGCATTACTACCGCTTCAACGAAATCTACTGTGAGCGCATGTATACGCACGGCGATACCATCGCCAGCGGCCCAACCGGCGATCCACTGAATATCGAATGGGATAAAGCGGTCAAAACCCACAGTGCTGCCAAAATCGCCGATTACCCAGAAAGCGAGCTGCGTAAAGCCATTGTGCGTTTCAATCGCCGTTACAGCGAGATACTGGAAAACTTGCAACTGGCGCTGTCCGGTCGTCCACTGAAGCTGACCCCGGCGGTCATGGCGATGGGGTCGTTGCGCGAAGATTTCCGCGCCATCGTCGCCCATCCGTTCCCCGGGGATAACGCATATCACGCCGCACCGACATTCGAATATACCCCACCGCCGCCGCCGCGTTTTCAGGCTAAAAGTCAGGCAGTCACCTTCGCCAATAACCAGACCACGTTGGAAAAACTTTCTCAGGCTTATGCCGCCGGTGACTTGCAGATGGCGCTGGCTTGCCTGAGCGAACAACTGGTGTGGGACATGACCGGCCCGGTAGATGTGCCCTATACCGGCGTATTCTACGGTCATGAAGGTTTCTCCCGCTTTTGGTCACTGATGAGCCAGACCGTGGAGTTCAGCAGTGAGGTGGTGGAAAAAGTCTTCTTTAGCGACAATCAGGCGATGGCTTACGGCAGCCAGCAAGGGATCACCAAATCTACCCGCGTACCTTACAGCTATGACTGGGCAATCCGGTATGAATTTACCAGTGATCACCGCATTCGGCTGATGCGTAATTATTTCAACCCGATGCGAATTCAGGCAGCGCTGGCGGCCACGCCACCAAAACCACGGTCGTTCATCAACAAATAACGCCGTTTTTGATGGGTTTGAACGGGCACCGCCGCATTGGCGGTGCTTTTTTATTTATCTATACCCGTCATACTTCAAGTTGCAGGTGTGTTGGCTATGTTACTCGGCCCATCAATGGGCCTCGCCCTTCGGGCCGCTGCAAGCAGCGTTCAAATCGGCGTATGCCGATTTGTCGTTCACCCGAATCACTTACCTGAGTAAGCTCATCGGGATGAAATGAGAGACATCCTGTCTCTCACCAGAGGCCAGCCGTTGGCTGGTCAAATTCGTTCCCAACGAATTTGTCACTCTCTGCCGCGTTACAAGGCTCTAATGAGCCTTGCCCTAAAGGGCCAACGCGTGGCGTTGTTCAACACGCGAGCGTGTTGTCCTGCAACTCGAATTATTTTGGGTATACATTAAGATCGCGTCAGCGACTGAGTTATAGGATGAAAAACGGTTCGATTATCTGTTGAACCTCGGGGATAGCCGTTGCCACATGCATGCCCCCGGCCTCGTAGCTTCCCCGATATTTCACCACCAACCCGGCCTCCGAACCGATGACCACCCCGGCGGCGATATCCCAAATGCTGGTATTTTTTTCCACGTAGCCGTCGGTAAAGCCCAGCGCGGCAAAACTCAGCCCAACCGTTGCACAACGATAACGCGCCACAGCCCAACCTTCATCGCGCAGATAGCCATCGAGCATCGCCACTTCCGCCGCCGCCCATTTATTGCTTTCGCCCAACGCCAGCAAGCGAACCTCGCTAAAGGGAACCTGACGGCGATAAGGCATGCCATTGCGCCAGACCCCGCATCCAATTGCGGCTGACAGCGTCAAGCCCAGCATCGGCAACGCAATGGTGCCAACCACCGCTAATCCGTTTTCGACATACCCGATGGAAATCCCCCATAGCGGCAGCCCACGTAAAAAGTTGGTGGTGCCATCAATTGGGTCGATAGACCAGAAACTATCGCCAACCTCTCCGCCCATTTCCTCGCCTAAAATAGCGTCATCAGGAAAGACATCTTTCAGGCGATCACGAATCAACTGCTCTACCTGACGGTCCGCATTGGATACAAAATCGTTGGCGGATTTCTGTTCCACTACCACGCTGTCACGCCGGGCAAACAATTGCCTCGCCAGCAACGCGGCCTCTTCCATAACCGCATTGGCGGTCTCAAAGCGTAACTGCAAATCAGACACGACGTCCTCCGGTTATATCACCCCAGCAAATCGGGAATATCAGACAGTACGGTCTGCGCACCCTTATCCAGAAATCGCCGGGCTTGTGCGGCATCATTGACAATCGCCACCGCGTATTCAATACCACTGTCGGCCAGAATATGCAGCGCTTCATCATCCAGCAGTTCCGACAAACAGTGCAAAATCTGGCAGTTCGTTTCCTGCAACAGCGCAACGGGGTTTTTAGGCGGTACCACGACGGCAAAAGCACGCGGTACATCCGGCATCAATCGGGCCGCCGCCTGGATTGAGCGAACAGAAAAACTCGACAGAAACAGGCGATCACGATTAGCAGGCCACATGGACTTCAGTACCGCCAGGGCGACCTCCGCCGTTTCCACATCATCACCGGCGGTGGGCTTGAGTTCGAGTTGCAGCCCCATGTCTAATTCCAGTACACATTCAATC
Organism: Dickeya oryzae; assembly: GCF_009372235.1. GTDB lineage: Bacteria > Pseudomonadota > Gammaproteobacteria > Enterobacterales > Enterobacteriaceae > Dickeya > Dickeya oryzae. The sequence continues at coordinate 245,909 of NZ_SULL01000014.1, forward strand.
AATTCCTGCAAAGTAGGAATTGTCACGCCAGCGAATGCGTCGCCAAAGTGTGCGCGTGCGTCAAGCTGGCGAATCTCCGCCAGTGTTAACCCGGCGACCAAACCACGGCCGTTGGTGGTGCGATCGACCCGGTCATCGTGAATGATCACCGGTTGACCATCCCGGGTCAGTTTGACATCCACCTCCAGCCAGGTCGCGCCCTGTTGCGCAGCTTTACGCATTGCAATCAGCGTGTTTTCCGGTGCCAGCGAGGATGCCCCACGGTGGGCAATGAGTGAAGACGCTACCACACGGCGGCGTGAGTGCTCGGTTACAACATCAGACATAATGGTTTCCCTGGTGTTTCAATGCATCGGTGTTGAGTAAAAAAATGTGTTGATATCTGGATGACGTCAGGCGTCTTATCCGTGTCGTTACACCCAGACAGACACCGGAAAGCACCAGCCGGGTTCCGGTATTGCGGCCAGGCGTCGTCATCTCATTTCAGCATCACGTTTTGGATAAACTGTTTTTTAATTTCATCACCCAGCGGTTTAGCCGCCCAGGCGAAGCTGTGTGACCTGTCCAGCGAACCCGCCGCCGGTACGTCGGTTCCTGCTGGCATCAATGGTGCTGTACCAAACTGAGAATGAAAGCGACGTTGGGTGTCCGGCAGTGTCAGCCAGTGGATAAACAGCAATGCCGCCGCTTTGTGCCGGGCATTAGCGGGAATGCCGACGACATTACCGCCGCCTGGCATACCAAAATCGGGCAGGTAAAATTTGATATCCGGCGACAATTCCCCTTTATGTTGCAGCGAAAGCACCAAATCCTCCCAGGAGGCGGCAAGTTTAAACTCACCGGCATTGAGCCGGGTGATGCTATCGGCATTGGAAGCACTGATCACCAGACTACTTTTGTAATGGTTGAACCAGCGCCAGGACGGGGCGAGCTGCTGCACTATCTCCGGTGTAACGCGCCCGTCGCGATAGTTCACATCTGGCACCAGCGTGCGGGTGACAGACTCGATAAATGCAGGCCCGGAACCGCCATTCTCTACGTTAAAAGTGAATTCGCCGGGGTTTTTCGCCAGAAACTGTTCAAGTTGAGGCAACGAATGCGGCAGGTCGGCCTCCTTGATACGGGCTGAATTGTAAGCGATGACCGTCTGATTACCCCAGAACGCCACGGCGTAGCCTTTCGTATCAACCCCTTCTATCTGATAGGTTAGCTTGTCGCCATCGGGCAACCGCGACGTCAGCGGCCCCCAGAACAATTTGGGTCCATTGAGCAACCCAAACTGACTGCCACCCACGGATATCACATCAATATCCCCCTGGTCGCGGTTCTGTTCCGCCAACAACTTATTGATACTGCCCGCCGCCTCGCCATCCGGAATGGTGACCCGGATACCGTACTGTTTCTCAAACGCTTTCACTTCGTCGCGCAGCCGATCCTGGTAATACCAGTTAAACCAGGTGAGTTGCCCTTCCTGACGCGCTTGAGCTTCTACGTCCTGCCAGGACATCGTTTTTAAATCTGCAGCCTGAGCCCCACACAGTGGCAACAACAACACCGGCAATGCCACCAGCTTGCGTAAGGTCGACGGCGTAAATCGAGTAAACATGCAAGATTCCCCTGATGATTTCCCTGATAAGTAGTGAGGCCGCCTCATCGCTATCCTTTATTGACAAACGCAGAGGTCGGCACATTTTTGAGACAGCGCTCCATCAGCAGCATCAACACCACGTTGGGCACCACCAGAATCAGCGACACCACTGCAGCGTTAGGCCGGATGAAGTTATAACCAAGGTATGAATACAAAATGGTAGGTACGGTGATGAAATCCGGTGCTCCCACGATGTAGGAAACGGAAAACTCTTCGATAGAGAGGATGAACACCATAATCATCGCCGCCATCACCCCAGATTGCAGGGATGGCCAGTAGGCAACCCGGAAGATCTCCCCCCTGCTGGCCCCCAGATTGCGCGCCGCATCCACCAGATCCTGCCGGACCTGGCTAAAAGAGACACTCAGAATGCGAATGGCGTATGGCATAAATAACACGGTGTGCCCGACAAAAATCCCCATAAACCGCGAATAAACCCCCAATCGCATCAATAACGAGGATAAGAACACCGCGATAACAAACCCCGGCAAGACGATCGGCAACAGTGTCATTAACTGTGCAACCCCCTTTGCCGGAAATGACAACCGCCCAAACGCATAAGCCGTCGGCATCGCCAGCAGCAGGCATGTTACGGTGACACAGGGTGCCAACAGGTAGCTGTGCAACAGCGCATCAGGTAGCGACGTGGTATTCCACAGCTCGCTCCAGCGCAATAGCGATAAGACCGGCGGAAAGACATCCGGGTAAGACCAGGGATGCGCCGGGTCGACCAGGGACCACAGTATCGCCATGGCAAATGGCAGAACCAGCCAGACAAGCCCCAAGAGCAAAAGCAACATGACCAGCAGGCGATTGAGTCGGTTAACGGCTGTTTGTTGCATCAGTTATCTCCTTATGCCCCGCACGACGACACCTGTCGCCAGCGCCAACAATCCCGCCCCCACCAGTGATAGCAACATGAGCATCACCGCCACGACCGCCGCCTGATTCCAGCCATCGGTTCCTGACTGTTGTACCCGCAACATCAGTTGTGCCATGGAGTTCAGGTTGACCGGTCCAGCGACCGACTGGAAGGAAAAGTCACCGGCGGCACCGATGAAGATCAGCATCATGGCCGTCTGCAATGCCCGCAGCGTTAACGGCAGCACAATTCGCCGAAAGCGGACCCAGACACCGGCCCCCAGATTACGGGCGGCCTCCAGCACCGTTTCACCGATGGCCTGCACGGAGCCGCTTATCAGCAACAACGCAAACGGCATCTGTTTCCAGATTTGCAGCAGGATCACACCGATACCGTTGGCGTCATTCTGCATACGGATAGGCCGTTCCGTTAGCCCCAGCCGTAGCATCGCCACGTTGAGAAAGCCTTGATAGGAAATAAAGTTGACGAACAGAAACGCCGCCGTCAGCCCCGGGACCAGCAACGGCGCTTTGAGTACCGCACGCAAGGTAACGGCACCCGGAAACGGTTTACGTAGCCAAATGGCTAATGGGTACGCCAGTGCAACGGACAATACGGCGCTAAACAATGCGATACGTGCTGAATAGAAAAAAGAGCGCCAGAGTTGCTCGTCCGCCAGCATGACCTGCCAGAAACGCAGCGAAAAAGCACTGTCTCCGGCAAAATTGAAAAAACCGAGCGACTGGGAGAACGCCATTCCCAACACCGCCCCCATCACCAGCACGATAACCCCCACGCCAGGCAGCAGTAGCAGGTAAGCCATGAATGACGATTTCATGTCACCTCCTCGCGCAAAAAGCGTAACGCGTCCGGCGGCAGCGAAAAGGTATAGGTTTCCCCTTCCAGTAGCGGCTGGTATCCCAACAGTTGAACGCGATAGCAGTTCATCTCGGAATCCGTCGGGCTGCCCTCGATGTCGGTCAGGTTGCCGAGAAAAGTATGGCGTTTCACCCGCAGAGAAAAAATATTCTGCCCCGTTGCGGACAGTGACAGCAGGCGGACGTTTTCAGGACGCCAGCACAGATAAAGTCGATCCCGAACCGGCGGTTCATCGGAGGCGACCACCAGCTCGCCCAGTGGCGTCACCACCCGATAATGCCCGCTGTGTTCATCCCGCGTCATGACCGTGCCGACCATAGTATTGGCAGTACCAATAAAATCCGCGACAAAGCGGTTGACCGGCCGCTGGTAAATATCTTGTGGAGTACCGGCCTGAATGATATTGCCGCCGTGCATCACCATCACCTTGTCAGACATAGCTAACGCTTCAGCCTGATCATGCGTGACATACACCGCAGTAAAGCCCTGTTTGCGTTGTAACGCGCGGATCTGCAACCGCAGTTGCTCGCGCAACCGGGCATCCAGGTTGGACAAGGGCTCATCAAACAACATCACATCCGGCCGCACGGCCATGGAGCGCGCCAGCGCCACGCGCTGTTGTTGCCCTCCGGAGAGCTGAGCGGGTAATTTATCCAAATGCCCGGCCATCGCTACCGTTAATGCGGTTTCCACAACCCGGTGGCTTAGCGCCTCTCCCGACACCCGGCGTTGCTGTAATCCAAAGGCAATGTTTTCTGATACGGTCAGGTGGGGAAACAAGGCGTAAGATTGAAAGCACATCGCGGTGTTGCGTTTCTCTGGCTCAAGACCATTCATCTCTCGGCCACCAATACGAATGGCCCCACCATCCAGCGGCACAAAGCCGGCAATAGCCCGCAAGAGCGTGGTTTTGCCGCATCCAGACGGCCCCAGCAGGGTAACGAACTCACCTTCGTTAGCCTCGAATGATACCCCCTTGAGTACGGGCGTATCACCGTAAGCCACACTGGCGCGCTCCACTTCCAGTCTACTCATCACACCTTCCCCATTGCTCGTCAGGCACCTTTTTAATCAGGTGAAAACGCTGCCAATTGAATTTATAATGCAGTATGCATAATAATAATGACAAATACGTTTCAAATGCGTCACAGAAAATAGAAAATTCAAATAAATGATATATAAGAAAATAAATTTTAATTGGCTGTAATTTCTGATGAAATCAGATCACCCATCAGGTTGCATCTGATGAAAAGGGTTATTATCATTCTTTATGATTAATAATTAGTGACGCCGGTATTTCCGGTACGCCCTCCGGCATCAGCGATGAGCTAACTGCACGACAAGGCGTGATAAAAGGATCATAAACACCATGCAGACACACGCGGAGGCCCGCGCCTGATGTGGCCAATACTTCACGACAATGCAAGTGTCACCGTAAATGAACGTCTGGTTCTGGATATCGTTCGTCGTAACCGGCACATCATGCGCTCTGCGATATCACCGCAGACCAACCTGACCCAACCCTCGGTACATCGAATCATCGATAACCTGCTGGAGCGTGGGCTATTGCAGTTAGGCGAAAGCATTGTGCATGGGCGAGGAAAACCCAGCCCGGCCCTGGAACTGGCACCGTCGGCGCGGTATAGCATCGGTATCTCCGTGAATACCGATGCGCTGGCGTTTTGCCTGTGTGACTTCAGTTGTCAGGTGGTCTATGAGGAAACCCTCGATATTCCGCTGGATGACCGCACGCGTGCGCTGTTTATGTTGAAAGAGCAGACACGCAAAGCACTGCAGCAGTGTGCGATCTCCCCCTCTGCGGTGGTGGGCATAGGGTTTGCTATGGCGGGCTATCTGGTGGATGAGAAACGGTTATTTAACGCACCGGAGCCACTTCGTGACTGGTCGCTGGTTGATATCAAAAGTGAACTGGAGACCCTGTTTGATCTGGACGTCTGGATAGAGAATAACGCCACCACTGGGGCAATCGGCGAGTCCGTGCTGGGGGCGGGGTTGCAGTACCCGACCTTCGGTTACCTGTCATTCAACTATGGCTTTGGCGCAGGTCTCATCCTCAATGGTCAGTCCTTTGCCGGTTCTTTCGGCAACGCGGGGGAAATCAGCCGTCTTTATACCAAACAAGAGTTTTCCTCCCGCCCGGCACTGGGCGAATTACTTAAGCGGCTTAATGCACAGGGTATCGATATTCAGCGGGTCAGCGCCCTGCGTAAGCAGTTCAACCCACAATGGCCGGGTGTATCCGAGTGGGTCGAAGAAGTCAGACCTTGCCTGAACCGTGCTATTGATGCGCTGCGCGCGGTGGTCGACCCGGCAGCGATTGTATTTGGCGGTGAGTTACCAACAGCATTAGGAGAGATGTTGCTTACGGTTCCTCCCACCCAGCAGTCACCACGATATGGACACGCCGCTCGCTATCCACAGCTGTTGCTAAGCCAGATCCAACATGACCCGGCCGTGATTGGCGCCGCATTGATGCCGTTCAAAGCACGCTACTTCGCCTGAATGGATATGGGTAATGGGTGGTTGCACAGCGAGCGGCTGTCACACATGAATAGTGACAATGTCACTTTATGCCATGACATCGGCGGCCTCCGTCAGTAGCGCTACCAGCGTTGCGACCTCCGTGACGAATTCGCTACCATTACGTTCGTGCGCGACTGTGGTGAAAACAACAATAGCGTTATTGATTGCCCGGCCAGCGACTTGCCGGACAACTTTCCGCAAAATTTGCGCTAAACAACGCCCGACCGGACTGCCAGATCGGTAGCGGTTAGCTTAAAACACAACCCCTCAGCCAGTCTGACGGTCTATAAACCAAACAGCCCTGCCGACTGGCAGGGCTGAGCCCATCAGGCAATAACCATCATTCTACTTAGCACCCGCCAGTAGACTTTTGCCGATGGACAACACCACTCCGGCCTGACGCTGCTGTGCCGGCTCAAACGCTTTATTGTCAACCAGTGTGACCGGCTGGATTTCCACCACCCGACCTTTCACTACCGCAGAACATAATGAATGCACAACCTGACCATTGAGAATAGTCAGCAGACACCGGAATTTTGGGGTGCCATCGGCAACCAGATCCTTTTTCTCCGGGCGAATTCGCTGGCGCAGCATCTCTTTCTCGGAACTGGCAACCGCGGCCTCCAGTTCAGTTTCACTGGCCGCCTCCTGCCCGCTGATTGATGGCGGAATATAAATAGTGACCAGCGTCTTACGTTTTGTCGCGGTATCCACATATTCTGCTTGCACGGAATGCTCTTTGGCATCCACTTCCACGCCGCGACGTTTTAAGCCATCAACCACCGCCGGTAACGCATCAGCCAGTTGTTGCGAGGTATAACCGGCAATCAGATCCGGATTTTTGTTATCGGCGAACCCACAGAGCGGCATCGCCAGCAACAGGCCACATAGCCCTTTCGTTACCACACCCTTACTCATTTTTTTCGTCTCCTTCGTACCTAATTTTTTCATCACATTTTCCATCCCCTGATTACACTATATATCGAATTGTTGTTTTATCAGTGTGATAGCCCCAATTTTTGTCCTGCTGGCGCGATTGCACCGTCTGACGATGCACAAACGCTGCTGTGGCCCATCTTCCCAGTGCAGATCCCTACTGACAATGCGTGACAGCGTCACAAAAAACTGGCGTACTATACCGTCCCGACTATATTTGGCTGGAGGAAATCCGTTTTATTGGGAACCCGGTGATGAGGTCAACGGGCGTTTTATGCCCTCGGCATGACCGCTGATGTTGCCGTGTAATACTCAGGATTGCGGCAATAACATGACAATAGGAAAAGGGAGCATCATGAAACTCAACGCACTGATTCTGTCTGGCCTGTTCATCAGCGCCATCACCCACGCGGCCAGTACGACCGTCACGCTAAAAGAAGCACTGCCCACTGGCGATGGCGATACGCTTGGTAATATCACCATCACAGAAACAGAGTATGGCCTGCTGTTTAGTCCCAACCTGAAAGGGTTGCAGCCTGGCATTCACGGTTTCCACGTCCATGCTAATGCCAGTTGCGCGCCGGGCGTACAAAATGGCAATACCGTACCGGCACTGGCAGCGGGCGGGCATCTGGACCCGCAAAAAACCGGTCGGCATCTCGGCCCTTACAATGATAAAGGGCATTTGGGCGATTTACCTGGTCTGGTCGTCAACGCGGATGGCACCGCGACTTATGAAGTACTGGCACCACGGTTAAAATCGCTATCAGAAGTGAAGGACCACGCCTTGATGGTTCATACCGGTGGTGACAACTACGCCGACACGCCGAAGGAACTTGGCGGCGGTGGAATACGCATCGCCTGCGGCATTATCCAGTGACGTACCCCGGCCGATGCGGCCCTGCACCGCGTCGGCCACTTCTGTCGCCGTCATGGCGATGGTTACCCCCCTCCACCCCGCAAAATACATTAACAAAAATAAGTAATTTCATTTTTCACAAAATAATTTTCTTATCATTCCCTAACCCGTTCATTTACCACTATCATCAATGTGATCCCGCACACGGAATCAGATTTCTTGCCTATTTGAGTGATGACTGGTGATCACGATCACCCTACACCCTATTCACATCTCGTAGGATAAAATCAGGCTTCCCATTAAATTAATTTAAATATAGGGAGTGGATATATTATGTCATCTTTCCTGAGCCATATCGCAGTCCCAGGTTTAACAAGGAACCGCCCAGCACGTGGCACCTATCGTTGTGACGCCTTACCCAACTCATTGTCTGCTCTCGGGCTCCCCTCCAAGCCAGGGTTGCTGTTGGCGTTTGTCCCTCCTGAAGCCAACTTTTCCGAGGTCAACCGTGCCTGGCAACGTTTTTCTGCCCCTAATCGCACGGTGATCACTCTTTCGTCCACCGGTACGTTATGCAGTCAACGTAATCACTCTGCTTACTGTGAGATGAATAGTCCGCAGGGGAGTTGGTTATGGATGCCTCAATCGCTGATCGCCAGACATGAGGTACATCTGGTCGATCTACACATGCATGACAAACCCAGTGCTCGCGTCAGAATCGACGCCATTAAACGAGAACTGGAGCGCCTGAACGTCAGTATGCCGCTCTCTGCGAATAACACCTTCGCACTGATTTATTGCGATGGTCTGTCGGCATCGGAAGGTTTTTTGATGCAGGCCTGGTACGCCTGCCGCCGTTTCCCCTGCCTGACTATCGGCGGCGCGGCAGGTGGTCGGCTCGATTTCAGCGGCACCTACATTGGTGCAGACAATGCCGTACTGCAAGGAAAGGCGGTGATCGTGTTCTGTCAGATGGCACCCGGCAAATCATTTGCGCCATTCAAGAGCCAGAACTTTGAACCGACAAAACAGAGCTGGCTGGTGGCAGAAGCTGATCCTGTCGCCCGTACGGTAAAATCTGTTTTCGATGCCCACGGCCATGAGCAGCCGATTATTGACGCGATCGCTGCCTGTTTACGCTGTCCGCCAGGTCAAATCAGCCAGCATCTGACAGGAAAAACGTTCGCGGTTAAGGTCAATGATGAATACTTCGTTCGTTCCGTCGCCGCCATTAAAGAAGACCACATTGCCTTTTTCTGTGACCTGGAATTTGGTGACCGGCTGCATCTTATGCAGTCAACCGATTTTATCGCCACCACCGAACGAGACTGGCAACAATTTGTGTCACAACATGGCAAACCGGAGCTGTTACTGCTCAATGACTGTGTACTGCGGCGGGTTGGCAATACCGTTCTGGAGCAGGCTCAATTTTTTGATCAGGTCCCCGCTGCCGGGTTTTCCAGCTTTGGTGAAATTCTGGGGGTACCCATCAACCAGACACTATCCGCACTGGCATTTTTTGACCGTGACGTGAAAGCCATGAACCATTTCCCGGTCGAATACGCCGCCTACGCCGGTCATTATGCTCAACGCGCCCTGCGGCGTTGGGAAGCCCTGCATGACATTCAGTCGGCCGTAGTCAAACAGGTGGTTGATTATGAACAGGCGTTGGCACCGCTGTTGATAGCTATGCCTCAACTGGAACAGGCAACACTACGCCAGAGCGATACACTGGATGTGGCTCAAAGCAGCATCCGTGCAATTAGCGACTCCGCCTCAAAAACACAAGAAGCACAGGTCCGGCTGGAAACCGGCCTTAACGACCTGGAGCGTATTTCAACCAGCATCAGCCATATCACCAGCGGCATCAACGCGATTGCGGATAAAACCAATTTGCTGGCGCTGAATGCCGCCGTAGAAGCGGCCCGCGCGGGTGAGGCAGGTCGGGGATTCGCCGTGGTCGCGGATGAGGTCCGCAAACTGGCAAGCTCCTCTAAAGAGCAGGTTGACGCGACCACCCACAGCATTAATGAGGCGGTTCAAACCATCGCGCATATCCGCTCCATTGCTCAGCAAACCGTCACGACAACCGCACAAATGGCGGATAAAAGTATCTCGGCAGCCAACCAAATCGCCACCATGAGTGCCGAAACCGATAAGGACCGGGCCAACATGACGGCGAATCTGGGTAATCTGAAAGATCTCGCCAAAGGGATGGACGCCATGCAAGATGCCGTTAACCAGTTGACGACGCTTCAAAAACTGGCCTCATCCTGAGTCTATCGTTCTCTGGAGGTGCTGGCCGTGTACCCGGCTATCACCTCCAGCCCTTTCTCAACATCATGCAGTTTTTATGTGACAGATGTTGCTATTAAAGCGACAATGCGCCCACGCTTAAATCTGGTTACCACGTCACTGTTATTGGCTGACGTTACATAACACGATATCCATGCAGACATTTTTATTTGATACGCTCCCCACGCCCATTGGGGAATTATTATTGATTGCTGATGAAAATTATCACCTTAGAGCGGTGGAGTGGCGTGAATATGAAGAGAATTTATATCAATCGCTGAATAAGCGTTACCGTCATGACCCGTTCGTGTTAAAAGCCTGTAATAATCCGGGTCAATTGACCGATGCGTTATGCGCCTATTTCGCCGGTGACCTGAACATTATTGAGACCTTGCCAGTTGCTGCTGCAGGCACCGACTTCCAGCATCAGGTCTGGCAGGCGCTTCGTACCATACCTTGCGGCAGTACAACCACTTACGGCGAACTGGCTACCCGACTCGGACAACCAGGTGCCGCCCGCGCCGTTGGGCTGGCCAATGGTTCCAATCCCATCAGTATTGTCGTCCCCTGCCATCGTGTTATTGGTGCGCGAGGTGCGCTCACCGGTTACGCCGGCGGCATTCATCGTAAACAATGGTTATTAACCCACGAAGGGTATTTACCACAGCAGGATTTATTCAACCGCGGCCACTGAGTGAAAATCCGGGAGTAGTGAGGCGAAGAATCCAAATATCGTGCCCAAAAATATTAATAAGCTCACTATTTACTTGTCAGTTCCAGAGATAGCAGATCTTATCAGACCCAATAAAAGCTGTTAAAATTGACCAATATCAATTATCGCCTGAGTAAAGTCTATGATTCCTGAAAAGCGAATAATCCGACGCATTCAGTCTGGCGGCTGCGCAATCCATTGTCAGGATTGCAGCATCAGCCAGCTGTGTATTCCTTTCACACTGAACGAGCATGAACTCGACCAGCTCGACAACATTATCGAAAGGAAAAAACCCATCCAGAAAGGGCAAGCGTTGTTCAAGGCCGGTGATGAACTGAAATCACTGTATGCTATCCGCTCAGGTACCATCAAAAGCTACACCATCACCGAACAAGGCGATGAGCAAATCACTGGCTTTCATCTGGCGGGCGATCTGGTTGGGTTTGACGCTATCGGTGGCGCTCAGCACCCCAGTTTCGCTCAGGCCCTGGAAACGTCCATGGTGTGCGAAATCCCATTTGAAACGCTGGACGACCTATCCGGTAAAATGCCCAACTTGCGTCAGCAAATGATGCGGTTGATGAGCGGCGAAATCCGTGGCGATCAGGACATGATCCTGCTGTTGTCGAAGAAGAACGCCGAAGAGCGCCTGGCCGCCTTTATCTACAACCTTTCCCGTCGTTTTGCCCAGCGTGGTTTTTCACCTCGTGAATTCCGGCTGACCATGACTCGCGGTGATATCGGCAACTATCTGGGTCTGACGGTAGAAACCATCAGTCGCCTGCTCGGTCGCTTCCAGAAAAGCGGTATGCTGGCCGTGAAAGGTAAGTACATCACTATCGAGAATAATGAGCTGCTGGCCGAACTGGCGGGCTCATCACGTACTAAAGCTTAACACCCCTTGTACAGCGCCGGATCAATGATTGCTCTGAATTGTTGATCCGGTCGCGCTCATCTTATTGTTCAAAGCGATTTCCTTGCGTTACTCTTAACGGGCAGGCTGCAGAGTGACAGCCAACAGGAGGAGCTATGGCGAGGTATCAGAATTTACTGGTAGCTATTGACCCCAATCAGGATGACCAGCCCGCGCTGAGACGGGCCGTTTATCTGGTCCAGCGGCTTGGTGGTCGTATTAAGGCGTTTTTGCCTATCTACGACTTTTCCTACGAAATGACTACCCTGCTCTCTCCGGATGAAAGAACCGAGATGAGACAAGGGGTTATCGCCCAACGAACCGAATGGATTGCGGAACAGTGTAAATACTACCTTGATGCGGGGATCCCCATTGATATCAAGGTCGTCTGGCATAACAAACCTTATGAAGCCATTATTCAGGAGGTGATTGCCGGTAAACACGATTTATTGCTCAAAATGGCTCACCAGCACGACAGGCTGGAAGCGGTGATTTTCACCCCGACCGACTGGCAGTTACTGCGTAAATGTCCTTGCCCGGTCTGGATGGTGAAAGACCAGCCCTGGCCAGAAGACAGTCGCGCACTGGTGGCGGTCAATCTGGCGAGTGAAGACCCCTATCACGATCCGCTTAATATAAAACTGGTATCCGAAGCGATGGATTTGGCTCGGCAGGTCAACCAAACCGAAGTCCACCTGGTTGGTGCTTATCCTGTTACCCCCATCAATATCGCCATTGAGCTGCCGGATTTCGACCCCGGCGTCTATAACGGGGCTATCCGCGGCCAACACCTGCTGGCGATGAAATCTCTGCGACAGAAATTCAATTTGGATGAACGCGTCACCCACGTGGAAAAAGGTCTGCCGGAAGAGGTCATCCCCGACCTGGCGGAGCATCTGCAAGCTGGGGTGGTGGTGTTGGGATCGCTTGGGCGCACCGGCCTGTCCGCTGCATTTATCGGCAACACGGTAGAACACGTGATCGATCACCTAAAATGCGATTTGCTGGCAATTAAACCGGACGACTTTGTTTCGCCGGTCACATTGCAGGGTGAAAATGACGCGGGTAGTCAGGAAAAGCCCAACTGACCGCGGCGGTTATCACGCTCAGTAAACACTCCCAATAGCAACAGGGGCCATCGGCCCCTGTTGTTTTATAGATTGTTGTTTTACTGATGCTTCATCGCATTGATGCTGACTTACAACGCTTTCAGAATCGCTTCCACGCTTTCTTTGGCATCGCCGAACAGCATTTGGGTGTTCTCTTTAAAGAACAGCGGGTTCTGCACACCAGCATAGCCGGTATTCATCGAGCGTTTAAACACGATAACATTCTGCGCTTTCCAGACTTCCAGTACCGGCATACCCGCAATAGGACTGTGTGGATCTTCCTGAGCGGCAGGGTTAACGGTGTCATTAGCGCCAATCACCAACACGGTATCGGTATCGGTGAAATCATCATTGATTTCATCCATTTCCAGCACGATATCGTAAGGTACTTTCGCTTCCGCCAGCAGAACGTTCATATGCCCAGGCAGACGCCCCGCAACCGGGTGAATACCAAAGCGAACCGTAATGCCTCGAGCACGCAGTTTAGCGGTAATGTCATGCACCGGGTATTGGGCTTGCGCCACCGCCATACCGTATCCCGGCGTAATAATCACCGAGGTAGAGTTTTTCAGCAGTTCCGCAACCTCTTCTGCGGTGGTTTCACGATGTTCACCCACGGCTTCATCACTACCTGCCGAAGAGCCGTCCGTACCGAAACCGCCAGCAATAACGCTAATGAACGAGCGGTTCATCGCCTTGCACATGATGTAAGACAGAATCGCACCGGAAGAACCCACCAGCGCACCGGTCACGATGAGCAGGTCATTGCTCAGCATAAACCCTGCCGCTGCAGCCGCCCACCCTGAATAGGAGTTCAGCATGGAAACCACCACCGGCATATCCGCGCCACCGATCGAGGCCACCAGATGCCAGCCGAACGCCAGCGCAATCAGCGTCATCAGCAGCAACGCGAATGCCTGCATTCCAGCACTGCCGGTTTTGACAAACACCAGCAACAACAGGAATGACAGTACCAACGCCAACAGATTCAGCTTATGGCGATTAGGCAGCATCAGTGGTTTCGATGAAATCAAACCACGCAGTTTACCAAACGCGACGATCGAACCGGTAAAGGTCACCGCACCAATGAAAATACCCAAAAATACTTCGGTCAGATGGATATTTTCCATGATGGGTTCAGCAATATCGGCTTCGCCAATAAAGCTGTTGAAGCCGACCAGTACCGCCGCCAGGCCAACAAAGCTGTGCAGAATCGCGACCAGCTCCGGCATTTCGGTCATTTCTACCTTGCGAGCCAGGCGCACACCGACAGTGCCGCCGATCACCATCGCGACGAGAATCCAGCCTACGTTCCCGGCATGCGGACCCAGGATGGTCGCCAACAGTGCAATGGCCATCCCGCTAATACCGAAAATGTTCCCCTGACGCGACGTCTCGTGTTTGGATAAACCAGCCAGGCTGAAAATAAACAGAATTGCAGCAACGATGTATGCTGCTGTCACTAATCCTCCAGACATCCGTTACCCCTTAATTCTTACGGAACATTTTCAGCATGCGCTGAGTGACGGTAAACCCGCCGAAAATATTGATGCTGGCGATCAGCACGGCGATAAAGGAGAGAAAAGATACCCATCCCCCATGCCCAATCTGCAACAACGCCCCCACCACAATAATGCCGGAAATCGCATTGGTGACCGACATCAATGGCGTGTGCAGCGCGTGACTGACGTTCCAGACCACGTAGTACCCCACCACGCAAGACAGCGCAAATACCGTGAAGTGAGACAGGAACTCTTTCGGCGCCACGTTTGCCAGCCAGCCAAACAATACTATCGCCAACGCGATGAAGATAAATTTCTTCCAGGGCGACGCAGGCTTAGTCTCTTGCTGTGCCACCGCTGCCGCTGGCTTAGCCTGTTGCGGTTGTGCTGAAACCTGAATCGGCGGAGCCGGCCAGGTAATGTCACCGGATTTAACCACGGTCACACCACGAATCACGTTATCCTCGAAATCAATATCGATTTCGCCGTTCTTCTCTTTACACAGCAGCTTCAGCAGATTCACCAGGTTAGTGCCGTACAACTGTGACGACTGGGTCGGCAGGCGACTGGGCAAATCGGTATAACCGATGATCTTCACGCCGTTTTCTGTCACCGTTACCTGATCAGCGACGGTCAGCTCACAGTTACCGCCTGTCTGGGCAGCCAGGTCGACAATCACACTGCCGGGCTTCATGCTCTGCACCATTTCACGGGTGATCAGTCGCGGTGCGGGTTTTCCCGGGATCAGCGCGGTAGTGACGATAATATCTACTTCCTGCGCTTGCGCGGCGAACAGCGCCATTTCGGCCTTGATAAAGGCTTCAGACATCACTTTGGCATAACCGTCGCCACTGCCGGCTTCTTCTTCGAATTCCAGTTCCAGGAATTCGGCACCCATACTTTTAACCTGCTCTTTAACTTCCGGGCGTGTATCGAATGCACGAACGATGGCACCCAGGCTTCCGGCAGCCCCGATCGCAGCAAGCCCTGCCACACCGGCACCGATGATCATCACCTTCGCCGGTGGTACTTTACCTGCCGCCGTTATCTGACCGGTAAAGAAACGGCCAAACTCATGCGCCGCTTCAACAATGGCACGATACCCGGCGATGTTCGCCATTGAACTCAGCGCATCCATGGACTGGGCACGGGAAATACGCGGCACAGCATCCATCGCCAGAACGGTCACCTGACGTGCCGCCAGTTTTTCCAGCAATGCCGGATTCTGAGCAGGCCAGATGAAACTAATGATCGTACTGCCAGCGCGGGTGAATTCTATTTCTTCATCCAGCGGCGCATTCACTTTGAGCAGAATATCGCTCTGCCAGATCTCCGCCGTATCCAGAATTATCGCGCCAGCTTGCTCGTAAGCGCTGTCCTCGAAACTGGCCGGTTTGCCCGCCCCACATTCAATAGCGACCTCAAAGCCCAGTTTCAGCAGTTGCTCCACCGTTTTTGGCGTGGCTGCGACACGGGCTTCATTGGCCAACCTCTCTTTTGGTACACCAATACGCATTGTGAATCCCTTTTCGTTGTCACGAAGGTTTTATATAGGCTATGTCAATCATTTGAAAAATGACTTGTCACTGTTACCAGCACCCGCGGCGGCAGCGATAAGCCCCTTTATAACCTACTTAAAATGGAATTAATGATCCACTGCTAAAACCATTACGTTCTAAAAGCAGAGTTATGACAGGCTGCAATGCCTATTTACGGTCAAAAATCACAGCTAAAACAAGTTTTTCTACCATTATTGCTATAACAATATTCAAAGACACCTCACAAAAAAGCACTGTTAACGCTTTGTTAACCACACTAATTACGATAAATATCGTTTATAAAATGAATTCGATTATTAATGGTGATTATTTCCATTTTTCTCTTTCCCCGTTGTTCACCGCATGATTTTGTAAGATTTGGCCTAAAATGCGGAGGCATAACATCAGGTTCCATGCCATAATCAGCGGCTACCATATAAAGATGGCTTGGAACGTATTCACCGTATGCGTCAGGCGAAAGGATTTTTTATGAAGCTGAGAACTAGCGTTGTTGCATCCACACTCTTATCAATAGTAGCGTTTTCGACGCAGGCTGCGCAGGAACTTACGCCAGAAAAAGCACAATCACTACAGCCCTTTAAGCGTATAACCTTTTATGGTCGTTACGATGCTATTTATGAAGCGGCAGCGGCTGCCTCCCAAAAGGCCGATGAGAGCGGCGCGGCGGCGTTTTACATTCAGGGTACTTCCGAAGTTAACGGTGGCCGTTGGCAGGTAACCGTCGATTTGTATAAAAAAGATGCGCCAGCTGCCGTCAAAAATACCTCTCACCGTGAATTCAGTGGCGTTCAGGAACTGCCGAAAGATGAGGCCGTACGTCTGGAGCCTTACGACACCGTCACGGTAAACGGTGCATTCAGTAACCAGCCGGAAGTCAATGAAGCCGTCGGTAGTGCAGCCAAAAAGAAAGGCGCTTACTCGTTCTATATCGTTCGTCAGGCTGATATCAATTCTAGCGGTTCAACCCAAAGCATCACGGCTTTTATCTACAAAAAAGACGCGCCCAAGCGTCAGGTACAAAGCCCAGATCTGATCCCGGCCAACTCCGAAGCTGGTAAGGCCGCGGTAGCAGCGGGTGGTAATGCCGCTGCTAAAGTGGAAATCCCCGGGGTGGCAACCTCTTCGAGCCTGAGCGATAAGGTAGGTAACTTCTTCCAGACCCAGTCTTCAAACGTAGGCTCACGTTACACGGTAACGATGCCGGATGGCACCAAGATTCAGGAACTCAACAACGCCACTGCCGCTCAGATGGCACCGTTTGACTCCATTAACTTCCGCGATAGCTTTAGCAGCCCGACAGATATTTCTGAAGCCGTGGCCAAGCGCGCTTACAAGAAAGGTGCTAAGTTTTATCACATCACCAAACAGTGGCAGGAAAACGGCGACCACTACACTATCGGCGCCGACCTGTACAAATAATCACCGCGCGTGATGCACAAAAAAACCGCCATCTGGCTAATGCCAGTCACTTAAGGTGACTGGCATTGTTTTTAAAAGGGTATTTGGGCTTTTTTTGCCTCACTTCTCTTT
>NZ_SULL01000015.1 GCF_009372235.1 Dickeya oryzae
GCGTTGTCGATCTGGTCGAATGCACGAGCCTGGCCACCGTAGGTTTTTGCCAGAACGGTAGTGATGGCAGCGGTCAGAGTAGTTTTACCATGGTCAACGTGGCCGATAGTACCGACGTTGACGTGCGGTTTTGTACGTTCAAATTTTTCTTTAGACACGGCTATATTCCTTACTCAAATGCTCTCCCCTTATGGAGAGAGCACGGGATCAATGTGTTGTTAAACCTGAATTACTTACCACGGGCTTCGATAACGGCCTGGGCAACGTTGTTCGGCGCATCATCGTACTTCAGGAACTCCATGGAGTAAGAAGCACGACCTTTGGTCAGAGAGCGCAGCTGAGTTGCATATCCGAACATTTCAGACAACGGAACTTCAGCGTGAATCACAACGCCAGTCACGTTGGATTCTTGACCACGCAGCATACCACGACGACGGCTCAGGTCACCGATGACATCACCAGTGTTCTCTTCCGGCGTTTCTACTTCAACCTTCATGATCGGCTCAAGCAGAACAGGTTTCGCTTTACTGAACGCAGCTTTAAAGGCGATAGAAGCGGCCAGTTTAAACGCCAGCTCGGAGGAGTCAACGTCATGGTAAGAACCGAAGTGCAAACGCACGCCGAGATCAACTACCGGGAAGCCTGCCAGCGGACCCGCTTTCAGCTGTTCCTGGATGCCTTTATCAACGGCCGGGATGTATTCGCCAGGAATCACACCACCTTTAATGTCGTTGATGAACTCGTAACCTTTCGGATTTGAGCCCGGCTCCAGCGGATACATGTCGATAACAACATGACCATACTGACCACGACCACCAGACTGCTTAGCGTGTTTACCTTCAACATCAGTAACTTTAGCGCGAATCGCTTCACGGTAAGCAACCTGCGGTTTACCCACGTTTGCTTCCACGTTGAATTCACGCTTCATACGGTCAACGATGATATCCAGGTGCAACTCACCCATACCTGCGATGATAGTCTGGTTAGATTCTTCGTCAGTCCATACACGGAAAGACGGGTCTTCTTTCGCCAGACGGCCCAGAGCCAGACCCATTTTTTCCTGGTCAGCTTTGGTTTTCGGTTCTACAGCGATGGAGATAACCGGCTCCGGGAATTCCATACGCTCCAGAATGATCGGGTTTTCCGGGTCACACAGAGTGTCACCAGTGATAACGTCTTTCAGACCGATCGCAGCGGCGATATCGCCTGCACGAACTTCTTTAATCTCTTCACGTTTGTTGGCGTGCATCTGAACGATACGGCCAAAACGTTCACGTTCGGACTTCACTGAGTTCAGTACGGTGTCACCGGAGTTAACCACACCGGAGTACACGCGGAAGAACGTCAGGTTACCCACGAACGGGTCGGTTGCGATTTTGAACGCCAGTGCAGAGAACGGCTCATCATCGCTAGCGTGACGCTCAGCCGGCGTATCTTTACCGTCATCCAGAATACCGTTGATCGCAGGAACGTCAGTCGGTGCCGGCAGATAGTCGACAACGGCGTCCAGCATTGCCTGCACACCCTTGTTCTTGAACGCAGAACCACAGGTAACCAGAATGATTTCGTTGTTCAGTACGCGCTGACGCAGTGCTGTTTTGATTTCTTCCTCGGTCAGCTCTTCGCCGCCCAGGTATTTTTCCATCAGCTCTTCAGAGGCTTCTGCCGCAGACTCGATCAGGTTCTGGTGCCATTCATCGGCCAGATCCTGCATGTCAGCCGGGATATCTTCATAAGTGAAGGTAACGCCCTGGTCTGCTTCATTCCAGTTGATGGCTTTCATTTTCACCAGGTCAACAACACCGGTGAAGTTTTCTTCTGCGCCGATGGCCAGCTGCAACGGAACCGGGTTCGCACCCAGACGCACTTTAATCTGGTCAACAACTTTCAGGAAGTTCGCGCCCATACGGTCCATTTTGTTAACGAACGCGATACGCGGAACTTTATATTTGTTCGCCTGGCGCCATACGGTTTCAGACTGCGGCTGAACACCACCTACCGCACAGTAAACCATGACTGCGCCATCCAGCACACGCATGGAGCGTTCTACTTCGATAGTGAAGTCAACGTGCCCCGGGGTGTCGATGATGTTGATACGGTGCGGTTCATACTGCTTAGCCATACCAGACCAGAAGGCAGTGGTCGCAGCGGAGGTAATGGTGATACCACGCTCTTGTTCCTGCTCCATCCAGTCCATAGTGGCGGCGCCATCATGAACTTCACCGATTTTGTGGTTCACACCGGTGTAGAACAGAATACGTTCAGTAGTGGTGGTCTTACCGGCGTCGATGTGTGCGCTGATACCGATATTACGATAGCGCGCAATGGGTGTTGTACGAGCCATTTGTTTCCTCTATTCCTAGGGCGTTCAAAGTAGTAAACCCGGGCGGGTCAGCCGTTGAGCGCCCGCCAGGGTATTAACGTCTACGCAGGGATTACCAGCGGTAGTGAGCGAACGCCTTGTTGGCTTCAGCCATACGGTGAACGTCTTCACGTTTCTTCACAGCAGTACCTTTGTTGTCTGCTGCATCAGAAAGTTCGTTCGCCAGGCGCAAAGCCATGGATTTATCACCGCGTTTACGAGCAGCTTCAACGATCCAACGCATAGCCAGAGCATTGCGACGAACCGGACGGACTTCAACCGGAACCTGATAAGTTGAACCACCTACACGGCGGGACTTAACTTCGACAGTCGGACGAACGTTGTCCAGAGCGACTTCGAAAGCTTCCAGTTCGCTTTTACCAGAACGCTGAGCCAGGGTCTCCAGCGCGGTATAGACGATTGCTTCTGCAGTAGATTTTTTACCATCTACCATCAGGATATTGACAAATTTAGCCAGCAGTTCTGATCCGAACTTCGGATCCGGCAGAATTTTACGCTGACCAATGACGCGACGACGTGGCATGGAAATACTCCGTTGTTAATTCAGGATTGTCCAAAACTCTACGAGTTTAGTTTGACATTAAAGTTAAAACGTTTGGCCTTACTTAACGGAGAACCATTAAGCCTTGGGCTTCTTCACGCCGTATTTGGAGCGGGATTGCTTACGGTCTTTAACACCAGAGCAGTCCAGCGCGCCACGAACGGTGTGGTAACGCACACCTGGCAGGTCTTTAACACGACCGCCACGGATCAGGATCACGGAGTGTTCCTGCAGGTTATGACCTTCACCACCGATATAGGAGGTAACTTCAAAACCGTTGGTTAAGCGAACACGGCAAACTTTACGCAGTGCTGAGTTCGGTTTTTTCGGGGTGGTGGTATATACACGGGTACATACGCCACGTTTCTGCGGGCAGGCTTCCAGCGCCGGAACGTTGCTCTTAGCAACCTTCAGGGAGCGCGGTTTGCGTACCAGCTGGTTAATTGTTGCCATTCAAAAAGCTCCTGGTTTTTGCTTCGTAAACACGTAATAAATCACCCCATACAGAGACAGAGGCAAAGTATGAGGACGCAGAATTTTAGGGCTGGCCGGGTAAGGAGTCAAGAAATATACAAAAAGGCGAAACTACCAAGCCAGTTGCCGGGAGTGCAGGACTGTTAATTGCACGAATTGAGTATAGTCAATCAGTACAATTGTGGTGGAAATTTGCTCAGAAAGCCCACGCGCTGCCACATCGTCTTGCAAGGCATACACCGTGGCGCCAGAAGACTGCAGACGTTCGCTAAAGGGCACGCCGCTTAACGCCGCAATCACACCATCTTGCAACAGCAAAATAGCGTCATCCGCGCCAACGTTACGCAGCAACGCATCCAGATCGGTATGGTAGGGAGAATGCGCCAAAGTATGCAGCATGGGTTCACCGCTCAAAAGGTCAGTACAGTATCGTAAGTATTGAGCATGTTACGTAGCGTATCTGCCGCCAGCGGCTCGACATCTAACACCCAGCGGGTGTCCACAGACAAGCCTCGCTGGCGAAGCGATGCCTCGCAGACGTAACAACGCTCTATGTCATACAACGGCAGCACACCGAAAGTCGCAATATAATTGCGCATCAGAATCCGCTCTGGTTGCTGGTTGGGGAGAAGCTGGAATACGCCGTCAGCGATAAAGAAAACCCCGATATCCTCGGTCAATGCCGACATTGCCAGCAATGCATCCAGCCCTTCCCGGCCAGAGGCCGAACCATGAGGCGGCTGGGTAAATACAAAGGCAACGCGCTTCATCTTCTTTTCCCACGGACTAAAACTGGACGACACGATCGCAACACAGAACCGACTGCGACAGATCGCCTAAACCGCTCAGGGTAAACCCTGGCTGAAGATTAGCGCCTGACAGTTGCAACTGCGCCGACTGCGTTGCATCGGTCACACCGCGCCGCAGCGCCGCCGCGACACAAACGTTCAGTTCCACCTCATAAGACGACGCCAGTTGCTGCCAGGCACGAACCAAATCAAACTCATCATTCGCGGGTGCCGTGAACTGGTTGGCGTTCAGTACCCCTTCGCGGTAGAAGAAAACGCTTTGTAACCGGTGCCCTTGCGCCAGTAAAGCCTGTGCGAACTGAAACGCGCTACTGGCTTGCTGCGTGCCATAAGCAGGCCCGGTCACCAGCAGGCAATAACTCAACATTACCGATCGTGCCCGCTGAAATCGCCGCTTTTGAACTGGCGGATGTACAGATAGACGGTGTGCTTGGAAATGTTCAGCCGATCAGCGACCTGATTGATAGCATCCTTGATATCAAAAATACCTTTCTCATAAAGGTTCAACACAATCTGGCGGTTCTTGGCATTGTTGGAAACGTTACGATCGGCATTCACTTCTTCAATCGTGAACTCCAACGTCTGCGCCACCAGTTCATCCACCGAAGAAGCGAAGTTGACGGAAGACGCCACTTCCTTGATCTCCGGTGGCAGGAAGGTTTGCATGATCTGCGAGAAAGGAACGTCGAGGTTCATATTGATGCACAACAGCCCGATGACACGCTGTTCGCGATTGCGGATGGCGATGGTGACCGACTTCATCAATACGCCACTTTTGGCGCGGGTAAAATACGCTCTGGAAACACTGCTGTCTTCGCCCGCCATGTCATGTAACATACGCAGCGCCAGATCAGTAATGGGCGAGCCGATTTTACGTCCGGTGTGCTCGCCATTCGCGATACGAACCGCCGAGCACTTCAGGTCGTCCAGCGAGTGCAAGACTATCTCGCAATGATCGCCGATCAGCATCGCCAGGCCGTCAACCACAGCCTCATACGATTTCAGGATTTCATAATCCGTCTGCGTGAACGGACGCTGGTCAAGCAAATCAAGGTCGCTGGATTCGCCAGTAACAAGCGAAGTAGACATGACAGGCACCACCCTCAACGTCATTTATCATCGTATTGACAGAATAGCGAGTTTACCAAATAACCCTTGCGTCGTCCTTTGTATTTCGAGAGCGGTCGGGCGTTTTCCTTCTTAAGGTTGAGTTAATTTATGCGCTTTAGAGTGCGACGTATCATATTTTCCCGCATGGATAGCCTATCTGCAATGCTCAGAATTTCACGCATTTCCCGCCCGGTATGGAGCAGCTTTACCTATAATTTTGTCTTCGCGGCTTTTATTGCCTTGATACAAAATATCGCCTACTACCGTCAGGTCTCACACCTGGTTGCAGTCGACTCCTGGCTGGATGGCGTGTTTATCGCCACCATGCCTATCGTTATCTTTGCGGGACTCAATATCCTGTTCATGCTACTGGTTATCCCCTGGCTGCGTCAGGGTATCGTCGCGTTGCTCTTAATCGGCGGCGCGGCGGTACAGTATTTCATGATTAATTACGGCATCATCATTGACCGGACCATGATGCAGAACGTGTTCGAAACCAACATGGCTGAATCGATGGCGCTGGTGACGCCCCAATATGTACTGTGGCTGACCTTATCCGGTATTGTTCCGGCGCTCGGCGCATTGTGGGTTAAGATTCGGCCCACACCATTAAGCTGGATAGCCATTGGTTCGCGTATTTTTAGCATCATGGTGTCGATTGTCGCCATTCTGTTGGTGGCCACGTTTTTCTATAAAGATTACGCCTCTCTGATGCGTAATAATAAAGAGCTGGTGAAATCATTAACCCCCAGCAATATTATTCTCGCGACTATTTCCTATTACCGTCATCACGCACAAGCCAATTTACCGTTGGTGCAAATCGGACTGGATGCACACAAAAACCCACTGCCTGCGGGGGATGTCAAAAAGAATCTGGTGATTCTGGTGGTGGGAGAAACCTCACGTGCCGAGAACTTTTCACTTGGCGGCTACGGAAAACTCACCAATCCCCGGCTGGCCAACGATAATGTGGTTTATTTTGGACAGACCGCATCCTGCGGAACCTCTACCGGGGTGTCCGTTCCCTGCATGTTTTCCGGCATGCCGCGTACTGGCTACGACGAGCAGTTAGCCTCCCATCAGGAAGGATTACTCGATATTCTGCAGCACGCGGGCGTCAGTGTTCTCTGGCAAGAAAACGACGGTGGCTGCAAAGGTGCCTGCGATCGCGTGCCGACGCGTGACATCACCGAGTTGAATCTTCCCGGACAGTGTATTGACGGCGAATGTCACGATGAAGCCCTGTTCCATGGCGTGGACGACTACATTAATCAGTTGAATAATGACGGTATTATCGTGCTGCATACCATGGGTAGCCACGGGCCAGCCTATTATCAGCGTTACCCTGAAGCATTTAGACAATTCACGCCAACCTGTGATACCAATCAAATTCAGACGTGCTCGCGAGAATCATTAATCAATACTTACGATAATACGATTCTCTACGTAGACTATATTGTTGATAAGGCAATTAATGTCTTGAAAGGGCATCAGGATAAATTTAATACCGCTTTGGTTTATCTTTCTGACCACGGCGAATCATTGGGTGAAGACGGAATGTACCTGCACAGCATACCGTATGCCGTTGCGCCCACACAGCAAACCCATATCCCGATGTTGATGTGGTTTTCCGGCGGCTACCAGCAGCAGTTTGCCATCAACGACAGTTGTATGCGTAAGCAAGCCGACCAACAGCGTTTTTCTCAGGACAATCTTTTCCACACCGTTCTGGGCATGTTTAACATTGCGACAAAAGAATATCAGGTACCGCTTGATATTCTTCAACCGTGTCGGGGCACTTCATGAAACTATTGATTGTTGAAGATGATACGTTGTTACAAGAAGGGCTAATGCTGGCGATGCGTAATGAAGGGTATGTCTGCGATTGTGCTTCCACAGCCAAAGAAGCGGATGCCCTCATCAACAGCGCCCAATACAGTCTGGTAGTACTGGATCTGGGTTTACCGGACGAAGACGGCCTCACCCTGCTAGGCCGCTGGCGCCGCAACCACTACCAGCAACCGGTGCTCATTCTCACAGCCCGGGATACCGTGGATGATCGCGTCACCGGGCTGGATGTTGGTGCCGACGACTACATGATAAAGCCCTTTGCATTGAGTGAGTTTCAGGCACGGGTTCGCGCGCTTATTCGCCGCCACCAGGGATCCAGCGACAGCTGGATTCGGGTAGACAACATCACGCTCGATCTCAACAATCAACAGGTTATGCTGGATGACAAGCCTATTGTGCTGACACCAAAAGAATTCGCCATTCTCTCCCGACTTATCCTCAAGGCAGGCACACAGGTACACCGCGAAGTGCTGCATCAGGACTTGTACAGTTGGGACGACGACCCCTCATCGAATTCACTGGAAGTCCACATCCATAATCTGCGGCAAAAGATCGGCAAAAATCGCATCAAGACGCTACGCGGTTTCGGCTATCTGCTGACCAAGGATGATCAGCCATGAAACTGCTCCCTCACCCCTCACCGCTGGAGAAAACTGCCAGCATCAGAACCCGGTTGATTCTGACGCTGGGGTGTATTTTGCTGGCATGCCAGTTGCTGAGCGTGGTCTGGCTCTGGCATGAAAGTGAAGAGCAAATCCAGTTACTGGTAGAACAAACGCTGACCGCGAAAAAGCTCAGTCAGGATATCGAATTAGAAGTTCATGAAGCGATTGCCTCACTCAGTATTCCCAGCCTGGTGATGATCATCGCCTCTCTCATTTTGTGTGCCCATGCGGTGACCTGGATCACCCGACCACTCTTAAAACTGCAGGAAGAACTACACAACCGCACAGCGGAAAATCTCGATCCACTACAACAGCACAGTGATGTCACCGAGATTGCGGCCGTCATCACTAGCATGAATCAATTGCTGGCACGTTTTAGTGAATCGCTATACCGCGACAGGCTTTTCGCCTCAAATGTCGCGCATGAGTTACGCACCCCACTGGCCGGTATCCGGTTAAGCCTGGAATTGCATGAACAACTCCACCATATCGATTGCCAGCCATTAATTAAGCGCATCGACCACCTGACAAAAACCATCGAACAGTTGCTGTTACTCGCACGCACCAGTAATGAGCTGGCAACCGGCCACTATGAATCGGTGTCGCTAGCAGATGATATCATCACGCCGAACCAGCAGGAGCTGGAAGAAATGGCGGCGGCACGGCATCAGCAGCTCGACTGGCAGTTAGAAACGCAAAACGCCATCGTGCCGGGCAACGCGACACTGTTGCAGTTGTTGCTGCGTAATCTGGTGGAAAACGCCTACCGGTATAGCCCTGAACACAGCACGATTCGCATCAGATTGGCCGATCATCCCGACGGTGGCTACGAGCTGAGCGTGTCTGACGAGGGGCCGGGGATTAATGAATCTCAGGTGGGAGAGCTCACCAAAGCGTTTGTGCGTATGGATACCCGCTATGGCGGCATCGGCCTTGGCCTGAGTATCGTCACCCGCATCGTGCAATTACATCACGGCGAATTCTTTCTGGAAAACCGGCGCGATCGCACGGGTACCCAGGCGCGAGTGGTGTTCAATCATCCCCATAGTGAAGACGCTATCAGTTACGAACACGATATTGGCTAATTGTGTGTTTATACTTATTGCCACAGCACACTGACCCGATGATGTCATAAGTCGTTCTTCTGCGACAAAAATGACCAAACCGCACCGAACTGGTGCGGTTTTTCGCTTTATTCTCCCCCATCTTTTCATTTACTCACGCCTGGCCTACGTTGCATCAGCCCTTCACACACTGGCCCACTTCTTGCTTTAACCAGTTTGTATCTTTGGATCCAAAGTGAAGGGTTTACGACATGCGACTTTTTACCAACGGTGAAAACGTGGTGTATGCCGCCAGCGGTGATGGCAGCGACCATAACGGTACTGCGGAAGATCAGGCTTACCAGTACCTGCTGGACGGTATTTGCCGTGGACGCCACCCACAGGGCACCCATCTGGTAGCAGAAGAGGTTGCAGCCGAACTGCAAATGAGCCGGATGCCGGTACGCGGCGCGTTCAAACGACTGGCAGCAGAAAGCCTGCTGACGTTGCGGCCGAACCGTGGTGCGGTAGTCAGCGGCCTGAATCGCGAGCAGATGTGCGAAGTGTTTGAAATGCGAAGCGTACTGGAAGGGCTTGCTATCCGCATCGCGGTACCGAAGTTGACAGAGAAACACCTCACCCATCTGACGCGGCTGCTGGATAGCATGGATGACACCCACAATGAGCCCTATGAATGGGTGCTCCATCACCGTGTCTTTCATGAGTACCTGTGCAGCCTGAGCGAACGGCCGCGCCTGCTGCGCCAGATAAGCCTGTTGAATTCGTCGATCTCCCCGTACATGCACCTGTGGCGTCAGCGGGTCAATCAACCGCAAAACGACCGGGAAGATCACCGGCAGATAATCGATGCGCTACGCACCGGTGATCCCACACTGGCGGAACAGATGATTCGCCACCATGTGGAAGGCACCATTCCGTTGCTGACCAACATGTTGCCGTAATACCCGATAAGGCCAATTAACCGATAGAACAGACAACAAATAGTGCCATCCCGGCACATCGCTCCACTGACAATCGCTCCCCCACTTAACGAGGTGAACAATGTTAAAACCTGGTGCTCTTCTCTGTGCTTCGGCGCTTGCTCTCTCCGTCGGCCTGGCTCATGCCGCTACGGAGATCCCCGCTCGCCTGAAGTCCGTGGATAAAATCACCCTGTGCGGCGGCATGGATTCCCCCCCCATCGGCTTTTATGACAGTAACCAAAAGCTACAAGGCGTAGTCGTGGATTTTGGTAATGAAATCGCCAAACGTTTGGGCGGCAAGAAAGTGGAGTGGAAAGTCATCCCGTTTTCCGGGCTGATTCCGGCACTGGTTGCCAGTCAGTGCGATATGCTGGCCGACCAGCTCTTTGATAAACCGGCTCGTCGGGAAGTGATCGACATGGTCGACTACATGTATTCCAGCCAGTCGGTGGTGGTAGCGAAGGGCAACCCGAAAGGGATTCATACACTGGACGATCTTTCAGGTAAGAAAGTCGCGGTGTTAAACGGCTCAACCATCCGCTCCCTGCTGGAAGACCAGAATAAAACCCTGGTGGCCGCCGGAAAAGCGCCGATGACTATCGTGGTATTCAACACCGATACCGATGCGTTTCAGTCGTTGCGCATCCAGCAAAGCGATGCCTACGGTACTACGGTGGAAACTGCCGGTTATTACCAATCTCTCGCCCCCAATCTGTTTGAAACCGGCGTACCTGCGTTTGCCCGCATCCTCACCGGGTTCGGTTTTCGTAAAGACGACAACGCCTTCAGCGGCACGGTGGAACAGATTATCAAGGATATGCAGGTGGATGGCAGTTACCTCAAGCTGCTGGAAAAATGGCACATCACGGGTGACCGGCTGGATGCCGGCCAATCATCATGAATTTCAGTTGGGAGGTGTTCTGGCAGTATCTGCTCAAGCCTAGCGATGTCTATCTCTATGGGCTATGGCTGACCTGCATTATTGCCGTTTCCGCCATGCTACTTGGCAGCGTGTTGGGGTTGATGGCCGCGTTACTGCGGCTGTCCGCCAGCCCACTATTGCGCTACCCGGTGGGGTTCTATATCTGGCTGATGCGCGGCACGCCATTACTGGTGCAGATCGTGTTTTTGTATACCGCACTGGCGGCAGGCGGCCTGTTCCACTTTCAGGATATCACCCTCGGTTCGCTGGTGATCCCGGGTAATATTCAGGCGGCGATTGTGGCGCTCGGGCTGAACGAAGGCGCATACATGGCCGAAATCATCCGCTCAGGGTTGGGGGCGGTGGATAAAGGCCAGTATGAGGCGGCCAAATCCCTCGGTATGACATTTCCCAGGCTGATGCGCCGCATTATTCTGCCGCAGGCGTTCCGGGTCATCATCCCGTCCATCGGCAATGAGTTTAATGTGATGCTGAAAAACACCACGCTGGTGAGCGTTATCGGTGTACAGGAATTGCTGTTAAGCACCCAGATGATTACCTCCGCTACGTTCCGGGTATTTGAACTGTACACCGTAGTAGCCATCTATTTTCTGGTGCTTACGTCACTGTGGGGACTGTTTCAGTACTGGCTGGAAAAACGCTTCAACCAGCCACACGTGCGTGTCAGCGCATCAAGCCGACTGTTTGGCCGTCAAACGATGAGCCTGTTTGGTCGCCAGGCGATGAAAACGTTAAGGGGGCGCTGATATGTCCTATCACGAAAAAGATATCGTTATTTCCGCCCGGGACATCCACAAGTCTTTTGGCGACCAACCTATCCTCAAAGGCGTGTCGCTGGATGTCCACCGGGGGGAAGTGGTGGTGCTGATTGGCTCTTCAGGCTCCGGCAAAACCACCTTCATTCGCTGCATCAACTGCCTTGAAGATATTCAGTCAGGCACCATTCGCATCAATGGTGAGCTGATAGGCTTTCGACAGCGCCCGGACGGTAGCCTGACGCGCGATACGGAAACCAATATTGCCCGCCGCCGTCGCGATGTCGGCATGGTGTTTCAGCGCTTCAACCTCTTCCCACACATGACCGTGTTGGAAAACATCATTGAAGCGCCGACGCAGGTACTGGGTGTGTCGCGCGAAACTGCGGTAGCCGACGCCTACAACCTGCTGGCTCGCGTCGGTTTGCAGGAAAAAGTGGACTTCTACCCCTCGCAGTTATCGGGCGGACAACAGCAACGTGTCGCTATCGCACGCTCGCTGGCGATGAAACCACAGGCGATGTTGTTTGACGAACCCACCAGCGCACTCGACCCGGAAATGGTGGGCGAAGTACTGGCCGTCATGAAAGAGCTGGCTCAGGACGGCATGACCATGGTTATCGTCACCCATGAAATGGGATTTGCCCGTGAAGTGGCGGACCAGGTGGTCGTGCTCCATCAGGGTGAGCTTATCGAACAGGGTTCACCGGAGCAGGTGTTCAGTCATCCCGTACATCCGCGTACCGGTGAATTTCTCAGCCGGGTACGCTGACGTTCTTGTTAAGAAAATCTCATTAAGGAAATCTCGTTAAGGAAATCCTATGCTGAACTTTTCCACCCACCACTACCCTTATGCGTCACAGCGCCAGTGCGTCTTTGCGAAACGGGGAATGGTCGCCACCTCGCAACCACTGGCTGCTGAGGCCGGTATCGAGATGATTCGTCGGGGCGGCAATGCTATCGATGCCGCCATCGCCACCGCCGCAGCGCTGACCGTGGTGGAACCCACCGGCTGCGCCATCGGCGGCGATGCTTTCGCGCTGGTGTGGGTGAAAGACACCCTACACGGGCTGGACGCCAGCGGCTACGCCCCTGCCGCACTCAGTATTGACGCTGTCACCTCACGTGGTCACACCGCCATGCCGTTGTACGGCTGGGAGCCGGTGACGGTTCCCGGTTGTCCGGCTGCCTGGGCGGAACTGTCACGCCGGTTTGGCACACTGCCGTTTGCCGATTTGCTGCAACCGGCCATTCAGCTCGCCCGGGATGGCTTTCCGGTGTCGCCGATGGTGGCCTATCAATGGCAGGAAGCACACCGGCTTTATCAACGCCACCGCCTGCCGATTTTTGATGCCTGGTTCGACACCTACCTTCATCACGGTCAGGCCCCGGTTGCCGGCGAACTGTTTCGTAATCCCGCACAGGCGAAGACGTTACAGGAACTGGCCGAAACCCAGTGCGAGAGTTTCTACCGGGGCGCTCTGGCGCAACGACTGGCAGACTTCGCCCAGTCCACCGGCGGTTACCTGACGCTGGCGGATTTGAACCGCTATCAACCTGGCTGGGTAGACCCGATTCGCCTCAACTACCGTGGCTATGACATTTGGGAAATTCCACCCAGCGGCCAGGGGCTGATTGCGCTGATGACGCTCAATATTCTACAAGGCTTCAGCTTCGATCAGCGCGACAGCCACCAGACCTGGCACCGCCAGTTAGAAGCATTAAAAATGGCGTATGCCGATGGCCTGCACTACATCACCGACCCGGAACAGATGCGAACCAGCACCGCCGCGTTATTGTCGCCACGTTACGCGGCACAGCGTCGGGTGGAAATCTCCGAGCAGGCGCAACCACCACGCCACGGTGACCCACACGCCAGCGGCACCGTCTACCTTGCGACCGCCGATGCCGACGGCAACATGGTGTCGTTCATCCAGAGCGCCTACCACGGTTTCGGCTCTGGCGTGGTGCTACCCGATAGCGGCATTGGACTGCAAAATCGCGGCTCCGAATTCAGCCTCGATCCTCATCATGTCAATTGCCTCCAGCCCGGTAAGAAGACCTTCCACACCATCATTCCCGGCTTTATCAGTAAGGATGGTCAGGCGGTGGGGCCATTCGGCGTGATGGGGGGGTACATGCAACCACAAGGGCATGTACAAATGGCGATGAACCTGATTGATTTCAATCTGAATCCACAGGCAGCGCTGGATGCGCCACGCTGGCAATGGCTGGGTGGCATGAAAGTCGGCATTGAGCAAAGCGCCCCGCACGCTCTGGCGTTGAGTCTGCTGCAAGCCGGTCATCAGGTACAAATCGACTGTGATTCTGTCGACTACGGCCGTGGGCAGATTATCGTGCGTCATCCCACCAGCGGCGTGCTGTGCGGCGGGACAGAGCCGCGTGCCGACTCCAGTATCGCGGTGTACTGATTACAGCTGTGCAAGGGGCCGCAGATACTCGATAACGGATACTCGATAACGCAGAGGCGGTGATACCACAGGTGTGGTCTGGCGCAAAAAAATACCGCCTGTGCAAACGCACGGGCGGTATCGAGACCGGTTTACACGCCCCGAACTGGCGGCGTACAAGGCATTACTGAGCGGCTTTCTTCGCTTTGTCGTCAGCCGGTTTTTCTGCTTTCGGTGCAGCAGCGCCTTTCGCGTCGGCATCCGACTTGATATCCAGCAGTTCGACGTCGAACACCAGCGTAGAGTTAGCCGGGATCCCCGGAACACCCGCTTCGCCGTAAGCCAATGCCGGTGGGATAACCAGCTTGATCTTACCGCCTTTCTTCACGTGCTTGAGGCCTTCAGTCCAGCCCGGGATAACGCCATCCAGACGGAAAGACAGCGGCTCACCGCGTTTGTAGGAGTTATCGAACTCGGTGCCATCAACCAGCGTACCCTTGTAGTTCACCACGACGGTATCGCTGTCTTTAGGTGCCGCGCCGGTCCCTTCCTTCTCTACCTGATAAAGCAGGCCGGATTCCGTTTTCTTCACGCCTTTTTCTTTGGCGAAGGCATCACGGAATTTGGTGCCTTTATCCGCATTGTCTTTAGCGTCCTGCTGCATTTTTGCCTGAGCCGCTTCTTTCACGCGGCCTTCAAACGACTGCAGGGTTTTCTCGATTTCTTCGTCAGACAATTTGCTCTTGTCAGCAAACGCATCCTGAACCCCCTGGATCAACTGTTGTTTATCCAGTTTGATACCCAGTTTTTCCTGCTCTTTCAGGGAGTTGTCCATGTAGCGACCCAAAGAGGCGCCCAGCGCATACGCGGCGGCTTCTTCATCGCTCTTAAATTGACCTGCCGCTGCTTTCGCGGCGTCCGCTGCCGCAGGAGCGGTAGCTGCTGCATCAGTGGTCTTGGCCGCATCCGCTGCCATAACACCCGTACTCAGCGCCAGTCCCATGGCCGCCGTCAGCAGTGTGACTTTAAACAGTGATTTCATCCATCTCTCCAACATTCGGAGCACCATGCCCCGGCAACATTAACATTTCGCCAGCTACTATAACGTTGCGTGCAAAGACAATACAACGACACGCCGCACCAGATAGCGAAAAATTCTGAATACCAGGATTTACGCCCGATGGCGTAGGGTTTTACTACCAGAACTTTCCGCTTTCTGACACACTTTGCACTCACTGCACGGGAGGAAAAATGATGTCACTGTCACCACTGGAACAACGGCTCGAATTGCTGGAAAGCCGACTGGCTTTTCAGGAGATAACGATTGAGGAATTGAACCAGACCGTCGTGCACCATGAACTGGAAATGGCCCGGTTGCGCGAACAATTACGGCTGCTCACCGACAAACTGCGGGCGACGTCCCCTTCCATGATTGCCTCGCAGTCGGAAGAAACACCGCCGCCGCATTATTAAATACCGGCAAGCCCGATAACCACCAGCGTGTTATGCCTTGCGCCACTGCCGTGGGCTGATGCCAAACCAGCGGCGGAAGGCGCGGGAAAACGCGCTCACCTCGGAGTACCCCAGCAGGAATGCCATCTCGGAAATCGACAGCTGGCGTTGCTGTAAATAGTGGGTGGCCATCTCGCAGCGCACCTTTTCCACCAGTTGGGTGAAGGTGATACCTTCGTCTTTCAGCCGACGTTGTAGTGACCAGCTCGATAACCCGATGCTCTCCGCCACCTCGTCCAGCGACGGTTCCCCCTGCGACAACACCTGACGTAGCCGGGCGCGCGCCAGCTCCACTACGCTCTGCTGGGGGGCATCGTTGTTAAGCCGACGCAACGCGTCCTGTACCACCAGCAGCAACAGCGGGTCATTGTCCGGCATAGACCGCGTTACATCACGTTTGGGGATCAACAACGAGTTGAACGGCTGATCGAAATACACTGGCGCGTCAAACACTTTACAATGCTCATGCCACTGCTCGGGACGAGGATGTTCAAAATGGACCTCCCGCGGTGCCCAGTTTTTGCCTGCCGCATGACGAATCAGGTTTAATATCATCCCCAATGTCAGCTCGGCATCCTGCCGACAATGCAGGATAGCGCCGTGACGCACCTGATAGTCAAAGCGCCAGCAGTCGCCTTTATCGACCAGACGAATCAAGGTGTCGTGTTGATGGAACGGGAAGGCATTGACTACGTTATGCAATGCCTGCTCCAGAGTGGCACTGCATAACCCAACATAGCCTATCAACCCCAACGCCTGCGGCTTGAACTGTCGGCCGTAATGCAGCCCGAAATTATCACAGTCCGAATAGCGGGCCGCCTCCTCCAGTACCCGGCAATAATTGACCAGTCCGACGCTAAGCGTCGGGCAGGCCAGCATTTCCGGGTTGATACCACTGATACCGAGAATGCGATCCGCATCGCCGCCTTTTTCACCGATAAAATCGGTCAGACCTGATGCCGCCGCCGCCAGAACCCCCCGATGCCCGGATAGCTCGGCCACCGGCGGTAACCGAAAAGACGTGGTTTCCATGATTCCTGCCTCACACAACCGATTCAATATCATAAACCTGCAAATTCCATACCATTCACAAGTCACTGATTTCTATCGCGTCGAAAGGCAAAGTGGCACCACGACGATCCCGTGGTGCGCTATCATGGTGCACAGTTCGCTACGGCAGAGTCAGGCACCCACCGGCAGTGCGGCGTTCTCCAGATAACGTCGACATAACCGCACGGTGTGATCGCTCCAGTCGGTTCCCAGGCTGATGGCCTGCTCAGTCTGGCTATGGGATCCCGCCCAGGCCATTAACTGAATGCGCCGCTGGATCAGCAATGAGGGGATCACCGCCCGGTCTGCCTCGCCCAGTGGGCAAATTTTCTGGTAACCATTGATCCAGCCCTCCACCCATGACGGTGCGCTGGGGTGATGCTCCACAAAGCTGATGGCTGCCGCCAGATCGTGCAGATACCAGCTAAAGCCGCAATCATCAAAGTCGATCACCCGGGTTTCGCCGTTTTGCAGCAACAGGTTGGTCAGCCGTAAATCCGCGTGGATCAACCCATAACGCTGGCGATCCTTGCCGTAATGGGTCAGCGCCTGATGCACCTGTGTCAGCGTTTCTTCGATGACGCCGTGATCCGTTGCCTTCAGGTTGGGTGCATCCTGCCAACGCCCCCAATGCCCTTGCGGCCCGACCATGGTGTCATGATCCCAGACCAGCCGACGAAAACCGTTGGGGCGCTCCCAACGACGGCTGTGTTGATGCAAACGGGCAGTAATCATCCCCAGTTGTTCAAAAGCAGCGGCGTCGACCTCGGTGGTCGGCATTTCACCGTCAATCCAGTGGAACAGCACCACATTGCGCACCGTGCCATCACGCATCGTCACGGTTTGCACGGCTTCGCCATCCAACCCGTTCAGGGCCTGCGGCACGGTAATACCTTCTTCGCGCAACGCGTCCAGCCAGGCCAGTTCACCGGCGATGTCCTCACGCTGATGATAGCCGGGACGGTGAATACGCATCGCGTAGCGTTTACCACCGGCGATCAGCCGATAGGTGGCATTTTCCGAACGACACAACAGGCTGAGCTGCCCCTGCTGCGCCGATGGGTAACGTTGCATAGCCAGTGCGGCCAACTGGTCCAGCGTGGTGTTATCAAGGGTATCGTACTGTTCTGCCATATCCTGCTCTGCCATAGGTGTTATCTCATCCAAAGAGGGCCAAACCGGGTGGTGTCCAGCGGACAGGGCACCGCCTGACTATCAGAATGAGATCACTCCGGCGATGATGCTTGACGTCACAGTGCCGCAAATTGACCTTGCACGACACCGCCCCAGCGAATCCTCCCGGTTTGACCGTAGAGCGCAAAAATCTACGGGCAGAGGTCAAGTCGCCGACGAACCCCAGGCGGCATTATCGAAAGCGTACCACCCTGTCGGACAGACCTGGCACAGCACGCAACCGTACCGTTTTCTGACGCGGTCATTTTTATAAACACATGATTTTTATACACAGAGGTGATGAAAAGCCGCTATTTTCATCCCACGACTTGTAGGGGAGACCGTCATGACAATGCAGCTAAAACCCACGCAGTTAAAACCCACCCTGGGTACGCTTCATCTGTGGGGGATTGCCGTCGGCCTGGTGATTTCCGGCGAGTACTTTGGCTGGAGTTACGGCTGGGGTGTGGCGGGAACGCTAGGCTTTCTCGTCACCACCCTGATTATCGCCGCCATGTACACCTGCTTTATTTTTAGCTTCACCGAACTGACCACCGCCATTCCTCATGCTGGTGGCCCCTTCGCCTATAGCCGCCGCGCCTTTGGCGAAACCGGCGGCCTGATTGCCGGTATGGCGACCCTGATCGAATTTGTGTTCGCGCCACCGTCGATCGCGATGGCTATCGGCGCTTATCTCAATGTGCAGTACCCGTCGTTGGATCCGCGCTACGCCGCCACCGGCGCTTACCTTATCTTTATGACACTGAATATTTTGGGCGTGAAACTGGCGGCGATGTTTGAACTGTTCGTCACCGTGTTGGCGGTCATCGAATTGCTGGTGTTCATGGGGGTAGTCGCGCCCGGTTTCAGCATCAGCCACTTCGTCGCCAACGGCTGGGCCGGTAGTAGTGATTTCGGTAGCCCGGCCATTTCCGGCATCTTCGCCGCCATTCCTTTTGCTATCTGGTTCTTTCTGGCAATTGAAGGTGCCGCAATGGCTGCCGAAGAAGCCAAAGACCCACAACGCACCATTCCTAAAGCCTACATCAGCGGCATTATCACGCTGGTGGTGCTGGCGCTCGGCGTCATGGTGATGGCAGGCGGTGTGGGTGACTGGCGTACGCTGTCTAACATCAACGACCCGCTGCCGCAGGCGATGAAAGCCGTGGTGGGATCAAACTCGGGCTGGATGCACATGCTGGTGTGGATCGGTCTGTTCGGGTTAATCGCCAGCTTCCACGGCATTATCCTCGGCTATTCACGTCAATTCTTCGCGCTGGCCCGGGCCGGTTATTTACCTGCCGGACTGGCGAAGCTATCCCGGTTCCAGACACCGCATCGCGCTATTCTGACTGGCGGCGTGATTGGCATCGCCACCATCTTTAGCGATAGCTGGATCAACCTGCAGGGAATGACGTTGACCGCCGCAATGATCACGATGGCGGTGTTCGGGGCCAACGTGATGTACATGATGAGTATGCTGAGCCTGTTTCGTTTACGCCGCAGCGAACCGGAGCTGCATCGTACGTTCCTGGCACCGGGTTATCCGATAATCCCGGCTATCGCACTGGTACTGTCGGTGGTGTGCCTGATTGCGATGCTGTGGTTCAACCCGGTTATTGGCGGCCTGTTTATTGTGCTGATGCTGATGGGTTACAGCTATTTCCTGATGACCCGCGCCCAGCGAGACAATGCCCCTCAAGACGCCATGCTGGTAGGGAAGGAGTAATCTGTCTTTCTCACCGGAATGATTCAACACCATATTATTCAACGCTATATTATTCAACGCCTCCCTCGGGAGGCGTTGAACGGTGAGGTGACAATAACTCAACCTGTAAACAAGCATTACAGCACATCCGCCGTCCGGCACAGCCATACCGCTTCCCTGCCCTCGCTATTTTTTTGCCAAAACACGCATTGAGAGAAACAAAAACGAAACATTGGCGAAACAAATAGCAAACACGGCCATTTCCTCACCCTTTCTCACTGGTAATACATAAATATTATTTATATTTATTACCAATAACTCCTTACAAGTCACCCGCAGAGAAAGTGAGCTGCTGTTATAAAAATACAGGATGTCTGACTGCGACGAGATAGCACAGCATCAGCCTACATCACGAGCAGGCCCGATGCGAATGGTATCCGCCGTCATGATGACATCACATTTAACTTAGCAAGGAGTCGCTCATGAATGCATTAACACGTCGAAACTTTATGGCGTTTACTGTTGGCGGAACCGTGGCGCTGGCAGCCGGGAAACTGCACGCACAAGATAACGCCATTCCATGGACTGGGAACGGCCTGGGAGGGAACGACCCCGGCCCGCAAAACCGACAGCGGCAAATGCAGAACCCCGATCTGGTCAACCCACCATTAACCGATAACGGGACCTTACCCAATCTGCGTTTTTCTTTTAGCGACGCCCATATACGCAAAGGCAGTGGCGGCTGGACACGTCAGGTGACGCAACGCGAGCTGGGAATATCCACCACCATCGCTGGCGTGGATATGCGCCTCAACGCAGGTAGTATCCGTGAGCTACACTGGCATAAAGAAGGTGAATGGGCCTACATGCTGTACGGTAACGCCCGAATTACCGCCATCGATGCTGAAGGCCGTTGGTTTGTTGATGATCTGGGTGTCGGTGACCTGTGGTATTTTCCACCCGGTGTGCCGCACTCGATTCAGGGCCTGGGGCC
Source organism: Dickeya oryzae (assembly GCF_009372235.1). GTDB lineage: Bacteria > Pseudomonadota > Gammaproteobacteria > Enterobacterales > Enterobacteriaceae > Dickeya > Dickeya oryzae. The sequence continues at coordinate 20,406 of NZ_SULL01000015.1, forward strand.
TGATGGCTGTGAGTTCCTGTTAGCTTTTGACAGCGGTAACTTCGATGAAGACAGTACCTTTTTGCTGAGTGACTGGTTTAAACATATACCGCCGGAGGTACTGGCGAAGAATTTCGGCGTACCGGTGGAGACCTTCAGCCACCTACCCAGCCCATCCGACGAGTACATTTTTGCCGCGCCGGTACCGGGAAACATCGACAAGGGCGCGTTTGGCGGCGCAGGTCAGGTAGTCAACCCATTCAGCCACCGTATGCTGGCGCAGACCCCCATCAAGACCAAGGGCGGTACCGTGCGTATTACCGACTCGTCGGTGTTCAAGGTATCCAAAACTATCGCGGCAGCACTGGTAGAACTGGAGCCCGGTGCCATGCGAGAACTGCACTGGCATCCGAATAATGACGAGTGGCAATACTATCTTGAAGGAGAGGGGCGGATGGGGGTGTTTGCCTCATCCGGGCAGGCGCGCACCTTCGATTTTCGTGCGGGTGATGTCGGTTACGTCCCCTTCGCGATGGGGCATTACGTGGAAAATACCGGCACGACGCCACTGCGTTTTCTGGAGTTGTTTAAGAGCGACCACTATGCGGATATCTCGCTCAATCAATGGCTGGCACTGACACCACCAGCCCTGGTGGAGCAGCATCTGCACCTGAACAACGCCTTCATGCAGTCATTACAAAAAAGCAAAACACCGATTGTTCCGGACTACCCGGCAACAAAGACGGGTACCAAACGCTAACGCATTCGACAGCGCCACCACAACCGCCAGACGGGGGCAGGGAAAAATCACCCTCCTCCCACAAGGGGAAATAGCAAAAAAAAAGCCGCGTTCACACGCGGCTTTCTCTGAAACAGGGAAATATCAGTGTTGGCAACCGCAACCGCCGTGGCCGCCGCAACCGCCTTTACCCTTTTCATGGTCATGATCGTGATCATGGCCGTGGCCACCGCAGCAACCGTCGTGATCATGGTCGTGACCACCGCAGCAGCCTTCATGATCATGGTCGTGCGCGCCATGCACATGGCCGTGGGCCAGCTCTTCTTCCGTAGCTTCACGGATAGCAACCACTTCCACGTTGAATTTCAGGTTCTGGCCTGCCAGCATGTGGTTACCGTCAACCACAACGTGGTCATCCTGCACCTCGGTGATTTCTACCGGTACCGGACCCTGATCGGTATCAGCCAGGAAACGCATACCAACCTGCAGCTCATCCACACCGACAAATACGTCTTTCGGTACGCGCTGAACCAGATTGTCGTCGTATTCGCCGTAGGCATCGTTAGCACCGACGCTAACGTCAAAACGCTCGCCCACATCGCGGCCTTCCAGCGCTTTTTCCAAACCGGAAATCAGCGAACCGTGACCATGCAGATAGTCCAGCGGTGCGCTCACCGGAGACTCATCAACTAATACACCATCTTCTGTACGAACCTGATAAGCCAGGCTGACCACCAGGTCTTTTGCTACTTTCATGATATCTCCTAGCGTTGGAAATCAATTTGCGCAAATTGTAGCGGAAAAACATCCCCATGTATTGCCCGGGATAAAAAACTGTCTGGAAGACCTGTTCCACCGGCGTACCGTGCATCATCCACCGCCATTACAGCGGCTTTCAGCCTGGCTATTCCGGTCGAAACAGGCCGATGATTTCACCGGCAGGCGGCGTGGCCGCCTTGGGTGGCGCTTCCGACTGGCTTTGCTGATACCCGCAGTGCACACACACCACGACCTCGTCATCGCCTTCGCGTCCTACCGCCAGCGTATCCTGTGAATGACACTTTGGACACACCGCTCCGGCAATAAAGCGTTTACGCATAGTTGTTCTCCGGCTCCTGGTTAATCAGGTCTGCATTCACTTACGACAGACAACTTGTACACCTTGTCCCTGCTTAATGGTCGTCGTGCTCATCCCAGTCATCCGGGCGACGCCGTTCACGCTGCATTTCTCGCTCAAAGATCTCCTCAAGCTCGCGGCGGGCCTCTTTGACGCGGGAAATCTGCGCCACATCGCTTTTATGCTGCGGCATCAGTTCACGCAGCATACGCATATCCAGCCGACGAAAATGCTGCTGAGCCCGGTACGCCTGATGGGGATGCATGCCGAGTGTAATCAGCGTCTTGCGTCCCAATTCCAGCGCACTCGAAAACGTTTCACGTGTAAACAGGGTGACACCTGCCTGCAGCAGTTCATGCGCTTCCACACGCCCGCGGGCACGCGCCAGAATCTCCAGATGGGGGAAATGCTGCTGACACAAGTGCACAATCGTCATAGAGTGCTCTGGGTTCACACAGGTAATCACGATAGATTGCGCCTGATCTGCCCCGGCAGCACGCAGTAATTCGAGCTGAGTCGCGTCACCGTAATACACTTTATAGCCATAGGAGCGCATCAGTCGCACCGCGCTGATATCACGATCCAATACCGTGATGCGCATTTTGTTGGCCATTAATAAACGCGCGACAACCTGCCCAAAACGCCCGAACCCCACTACGATCACCTGAGGCCGGTCATTCTCCACATAATGCTTTTCATCCACCTCTTCCTGATGGTTAAAGCGGCGCGATAACAGTTTGTCGATCAGCGTCATCAGCAGCGGCGTCAGCATCATCGACAGAGTGACCGTCACCAGTAACAACGGCAGTTGTGACCCTTTCAGTACCCGATACGTCGCCGCAGAAGAAAACAGCACGAAAGCAAATTCACCGCCCTGACTGAGCACACAGGCAAACTGCAATCGTTCAGAGGAACGCAGCCCGTACATCCATGCCAGCAGGTACAAAATAATCCCTTTCACCACCACCAGAATCGCCACACCCGTCAACACCATCAGGATATTGGCGTACAGTATCCCGAGGTTGAGCGACATGCCGACCGAAATGAAAAACAGCCCCAACAGCAACCCTTTAAATGGCTCGATGGCGATTTCCAGTTCATGGCGGTATTCGCTCTCCGCCAGCAGCACACCGGCGATAAACGTGCCGAGCGCCATCGACAGGCCGAGCGCATCCATAAACAGCGCCGAACCTAACACCAGCAACAGCGCAGCGGCGGTGAACACTTCACGCACACCGGAGGCGGCGATAAACCGGAACAGCGGGCGCACCAGATAGCGACCGCCAATCAGCATGCCGCCAAATGCCACCACCTTCAGCACCACCTGCCGCCAGTCATCCAGTTCGCCTTGTACCCCCGCCAGTACCGGGATCAGCGCTAACGCTGGGATAACCGCCAGATCCTGAAACAGCAGCACAGAAAAGCCGAGCTGACCGGCCTCGTTACGGTGCATGCCTTTTTCCCGCATCAGCTGTAACGCGATAGCCGTAGAAGACATCGCCAGCCCAATGCCGCCGATCATCGCCGACTGCCAGGAAAAATGACTCAGATACAACGCGCCACCCAATAGCGTCGCGCTCAGCAAAACCTGCGCCGCACCGGTACCGAAGATAGACCGCCGCAGCCGCCACAATTTGGCCGGGTCCAGTTCCAGGCCAATGATAAACATCAGGAAGACCACACCCAGCTCGGAAAAATGCAGGATGGCTTCCACATCACGGATGAATCCCAGCCCCCACGGGCCAATGGCGATACCGGCCAGCAAGTAGCCCAGCACCGCACCAATCCCCAGCCGTGCGGCAATCGGCACCATCAACACGGCGACAAACAGGAACAACACCCCGGCGTTCAATAACGAAGACGTTTCCATGTTTAGTAATCCCCATGGGGAAACGGTGACGCCAGCCAATCGCTGTAGGCTTTAGCGTGTTCCCGTAATACATCAGGCGGCAAACGCCGGGCCCAGTAAATCACCAGCGGCGATAGCCAATTCATGTGGCACATGGCCGCCGTCATCTCAAACGGTCGCAGGACGTCATCCATCGAGTAGCGGTTCACGCCCGACGCACGGTAGGCGTCTTGCGGCTCACCGGTCGTGACCACCGAGCGCCAATATTTTCCGGCCAGCGCATTACCGCCGACCCCGTTGGCAAAGCCACGCGTCAGTACCCTGTCCAGCCACTCTTTCAGCAATGCCGGACAACTGTAGGTATAAAGCGGGTGCTGGAACACAATCAGTTGGTGATCACGCAGCAACTGCTGCTCATGATGAATGTCGATAAAAAAATCAGGATAGTGTGCATACAGGTCGTGCACCGTGACATGCCCAAGTTGCCGGGCATAGTGCAGTAGCAGCTTATTCGCGACCGAATCCTGAGATTCCGGATGGGCAAACAGCAGCAAAATCTTTGGTGGCTGCGACATCATTCCCCTCCAGGGCGTCGTCATTGCAGGTATTTTCGGCTACCATGCGTAGTGCAATACAACAGGACACGGCAGTCCTGATACCCGATCGGTAATTTAACATATTTGAACATTTGGCGCGTTATGATTGTTTTCTCCTCTTTGCAAATTCGACGCGGTACACGGGTACTGCTGGACAACGCCACTGCCACCATCAACCCAGGTCAGAAAGTCGGTCTGGTAGGTAAAAACGGCTGTGGCAAATCAACCCTGTTGTCATTACTGAAAGGGGAAATCAGCGCCGACGGCGGCAGCGTCACCTTTCCGCAAAACTGGGCACTGGCATGGGTGAATCAGGAAACCCCGGCGCTGGCGCGCTCGGCGCTTGATTATGTGATAGACGGCGACCGTGAGTATCGCCAGTTGGAAGCCGACCTCGACGCCGCCAACGCCCGCAACGACGGCAACGCTATCGCCACTCTGCACGGCAAACTGGACGCGATTCAGGCCTGGTCGATCCAAGCCCGCGCCGCCAGCCTGCTCAACGGGCTGGGTTTTCAGCAAGACCAGTTACAACGATCCGTCAGTGATTTCTCCGGTGGCTGGCGTATGCGTCTGAATCTGGCGCAAGCGCTGATTTGCCGCTCCGACTTACTGCTGCTTGATGAACCGACTAACCACCTGGATCTGGATGCGGTGATCTGGCTGGAGAAATGGCTGAAAAATTATCCGGGTACGCTGGTGCTGATATCCCATGACCGGGACTTTCTTGACCCGATCGCCAACCGCATCCTGCACATCGAGCAGGAAACCCTGTTCGAGTACACCGGCAACTACACCTCGTTCGAGCAACAGCGCGCCACCCGTCTGGCCCAGCAACAGGCGATGTACCAGCACCAGCAGGAGCGGGTCGCGCATCTGCAGCACTATATCGACCGTTTTCGCGCCAAAGCCAGTAAAGCCAAACAGGCCCAAAGCCGTATCAAGATGCTCGAACGCATGGAGCTTATCGCCCCGGCGCATGTCGACAACCCGTTCCGCTTCAGCTTTCGTGAACCGCAAGCGCTGCCCAACCCACTGTTGCGGATGGAAAAGGTCAGCGCGGGCTACGGCGACCGGTTGATTCTTGATTCTATCAAACTCAATCTGGTGCCCGGCTCACGCATCGGGTTACTGGGCCACAATGGCGCTGGTAAATCGACGCTCATCAAACTGCTGGCGGGCGAACTGCAGCCGTTTAGCGGCGACATCGGCCTGGCCAAAGGCATACGGCTGGGGTATTTCGCTCAGCACCAGTTGGAGTTTCTGCGCCCCGACGAGTCACCGTTACAGCACCTGACCCGACTGGCAGAGCGCGAGACCGAGCAGCAACTGCGTGATTATCTCGGCGGTTTCGGCTTTCGGGGCGACAAGGTCACCGAGTGCACCGAGCGTTTTTCCGGCGGCGAAAAAGCACGGCTGGTGCTGGCGCTGATTGTCTGGCAGCGCCCTAACCTGTTGCTGCTCGATGAACCGACCAACCATTTGGATCTCGACATGCGTCAGGCGCTAACCGAAGCGTTGATCGACTTCGACGGCGCGCTGGTGGTGGTATCGCACGATCGTCACCTGATCCGATCTACCACCGACGATCTCTATCTGGTGCACGACGGTAAAGTCGAGCCGTTTGACGGCGATCTGGAAGATTACCAGCAGTGGCTATTGGATGCCCAGAAGCAGGATAACGCGGCAGAATCCGCCCCCAAAGACAACGCCGCCAACAGTGCGCAGTCGAGGAAGGATCAAAAACGGCGTGACGCCGAACTGCGCGCTCTGACCCAACCGCTGCGTAAGCAGATAACCCAACTGGAACAACAGATGGAGAAGTTGCAGGCAACGCTGAGTGCGGTAGAAGAGCGCCTTGCCGACAGCGGGTTATATGACGTCAGCCGCAAAAGCGAATTGACCGACTGCTTGCAAAAACAAAGCGCGACGAAGGCCGAACTGGAGAACACCGAAATGGCCTGGCTGGATGCGCAGGAACAACTCGAACAGTTGCTGCGCGACGCAGAGACGCAGGGTTAAGCTAATACCGTTAAGCACCATCCTGAGTGAACGGCGGGCGCCATACGGTGGCCCGCCGTTCAGGTTCTCTTGACGATGATTAATGCCAAATCATCAGCACGCAGGTCGCCGTCAGTAACCCCATCGCAAGATTAAACACCTTCCAGGCACGCGGACTTTGCAGCAGGCGGCCGATCATCGCACCAAATCCCAGCCAGATAACCCCGGCCACGAAATTAACGCACACCATCGCCACGCTGATAGCCACCACCGACCCAACATAGCCATCACCAGACAGGCTAAACCCAGCCACCGCACCCAACGACATCAGCCAGGCTTTGGGGTTGAGGAACTGCAACAATCCACCCTGATACAACGGAATCGGCCGCGGTGGTGCCGTTTCGGTATCCAGCTTTTCGTAAGCCGCGGTGGCAATCTTCCACGATAACCACAGCAGATAGGCACTACCCAGCACCTTCAGCGCCAGATGCAGCGAGGGATAAAGCAGGATAAGACTACCCAACCCCAGTGCCACCAACAGCAGTATGCTTTGCATACCGATCATAATGCCCAGCATCAACGACATGGAACGTAATACGCCAAAGTTGGCTGCGGAGGCAGTAAGTAGCATATTATTGGGCCCTGGTGTAATGGCAGCGACCCACAAGAAACCGAGCATTGAAAGAAACAGGCTGACGTGCTCCATGAAACGACGATCCTTTAACATAAGGGACGTTAAACCTAGCAGCGCAGCAGGATGCAGACAAGTGCTTCGCCATGCCGCGACGGGCTCCCATGCCTCTTTTCATCATGGCTCTCTTTTTATGAATAATTCTTCTTACCGTAGTGCGTGCTTTCAGCCCCTGCCGGGTGGGCGCAACCCGCATATTCAGACACTATTGCCACGTCTGCTTCGTCGTCGTGCGGCCCTGAAACCCGTCTGGCAGCGTCTGCCCCTGCCAGACGGCGATTTTATCGACCTGGCCTGGAGCGAAGCGCCACAACAGGCGGCACATAAACCCCGTGTGGTACTGTTTCACGGGCTGGAAGGTAGTTTTCACAGCCCTTACGCTCACGGACTGATGGCAGCCTGCCAACAGCGCGGCTGGCTGGCGGTGGTGATGCACTTTCGTGGTTGCAGCGGACAACCGAACCGCCTGCCACGGGCGTATCACGCCAGCGAAACCGAAGATGCGCGCTACTTCCTGCACTGGCTGCGTCAGACGCTGGGTGAAGTCCCTACCGTCGCGGCGGGGTTTTCTCTGGGCGGGAATATGCTGGCTTGCCTGCTGGCACAACAAGGTGCCGCCTGCCCGTTGGATGCCGCGGCGGTGGTCTCCGCGCCGTTGATGCTAGAACCGTGTAGCACCCGTCTGGAGCAGGGTTTTTCACGCATTTACCAGTTCTATCTGCTGAATTCACTGCGTCGCAACGCCTTGCACAAGCTGACGATGTACCCCGATTGCCTGCCGGTGTCCGCCAGTCGGTTACGTCGGGTGCATCACCTGCGGGAGTTTGACGAGCTGGTCACATCGCCTCTGCACGGTTTTACCGACGCAACCGATTATTACCGGCGCAGCAGCGCCCTGCCGTTGCTGCCGCGTATCCGCCAGCCATTGCTGGTCATCCACGCCAAAGACGACCCGTTTATGACGCCGGAGGTCATCGCTGATGTCTCGCAACTCCCTGCCAATATCGACTATCAGTTGACGGAGCATGGTGGTCATGTCGGGTTTGTTGGCGGATCCTGGCGGCGGCCTGAATTGTGGCTGGAGCACCGTATTCCCGAGTGGTTTACCCCTTATCTGGAGCAGAACGCATGATCATTCCCTGGCAAGAATTGGCACCGGAAACACTGCAAAATCTGATTGAATCATTCGTCCTGCGTGAAGGCACCGACTACGGCGAGCAGGAGCGCACACTGGAAGAAAAAGTGGCGGAGATAGGTCAGCAACTGGCAAACGGCGAGGTCGTCCTGGTGTGGTCGGAATTACACGAAACCGTCAACATCATGCCCCGCCGCCAGCTCAGCAATAATGAACGGAATGAACGGTATCAGCCCTGAATCAATCGCTTAAAAACGTAAATTGCCGTGTCAGTGTGCGATAAACATGCTAACAATGATCAGATATTACATGGATCAGATACAACATGGCTCAGATATAACATGGCCTGATGGCTCTGCACGGCATTGCTCTTACGCATCGAATGATGACTTCACCGAAGATTGCCCTACACATCGGAGGTTACACACCATGTCGCACCAGCACCCGATTATCGCGGTCACCGGCTCCAGCGGCGCGGGAACCACGACCACCAGCCTGGCGTTTCGCAAGATCTTCCAGCAACTGAATCTGCGCGCCGCACTGGTGGATGGCGACAGCTATCACCGCTATACCCGACCGGAAATGGATATGGCGATCCGCAAGGCTCGGGACCTGGGGCGTCACATCAGTTATTTCGGGCCAGAAGCCAATGACTTCAGCCAACTGGAAAACACCTTTATCGAATACGGTCGTAGCGGCACCGGGCAGACCCGCAAATACCTGCACACCTATGATGAAGCCATCCCCTACAATCAGGTGCCGGGGACGTTCACGCCCTGGGAGCCAATGCCAGAGCCGACCGACCTGCTGTTCTATGAGGGATTACACGGCGGCGTGGTCACCGCGCAGCATGATGTTGCCCGGCATGTCGACCTGCTGGTCGGCGTGGTGCCAATAGTCAACCTGGAATGGATTCAGAAGCTGGTACGTGATGTCAACGAACGCGGCCACTCCCGCGAGGCGGTGATGGATTCTGTCGTGCGCTCGATGGAAGACTACATCACCCATATCACGCCGCAGTTTTCCCGCACCCATATCAACTTCCAGCGCGTACCGACGGTCGATACCTCTAACCCGTTCGCCGCCAAAGCCATTCCCTCAATGGACGAAAGTTTCGTGGTGATCCACTTTCAGGGGCTGGACCGCATCGATTACCCCTATCTGCTGGCCATGTTGCAGGGCTCGTTCATTTCCCACATCAATACGCTGGTAGTGCCGGGTGGCAAAATGGGGCTGGCGATGGAGTTGATCATGATGCCGCTGGTACAGCGGTTGATGGAGGGCAATAAAATCGACTGACATCGGCGATAAAACCGATGATAAGCACCAATAATAAGCGCCGATGAACCGGCGCTTAACGACGCGGCGGCCACGACAGCACGCCGCCGCGAGCAGGCGCTTAATCCAGCGCGATCACTTCATGGCTATGGGTGATGTTCACCGCTTTTCCCAGCATCAACGCCACAGAGCAGTATTTTTCGGCTGACAGCGACACCGCACGTTCCACGGCTTTATCGCCCAAGCCCTTGCCAGTGACGATAAAATGCAGGTTGATGGCAGTGAACAGACGCGGTGCTTCCTCGCGGCGTTCAGACGTCAGGCGGACTTCACAATCCACCACGTCATGGCGGCCTTTTTGCAGGATAGACACCACATCGATGGCGCTGCATCCGCCTGCGGCCATCAGTACCATTTCCATCGGGCTGGGCGCTTTATCGCCTGCGTTGCCGTCCATCAACAGTTGATGCCCGGAAGCGGATTCACCAAGAAACGTTAACCCTTCAACCCATTTCACCCGCGCCTGCATAATTTTGTCCTCAATCAATTATTTTTGAAATTTTACATCGCTTATGTACAAAAAAGCCTGATAATCAGAGCCTAATCATGCTGAAGCGAGACAACACAAGACACTACACTCAACCTGTGTTACAAACGAAAGCGTAAACCGGCATGTGTTGTTGCGTCGATACCTGACCCACCACCGGCTTACTGGCGTCATCTGATAGACAGCCTCAGTATATTCCCTGACGTCATTCCGCCAGGACGGAATTGAATTATAACTATGTTATCACGCCGTACAGGGAACTCTGAGCCCTGTGATTTGCGCAGTGAATTAACAACAGAGGATAACAGCGAATGGTTCTCGGCAAACCGCAAACAGACCCGACTCTCGAATGGTTCCTTTCTCATTGCCACATTCACAAGTACCCATCGAAGAGCACCCTAATCCACCAGGGTGAAAAAGCAGAGACGCTTTACTACATCGTGAAAGGCTCGGTTGCCGTGCTGATCAAGGATGAAGAAGGCAAGGAAATGATTCTGTCTTATCTGAATCAGGGCGATTTTATTGGCGAACTTGGCTTGTTTGAAGACGGGCAGGAACGCAGTGCGTGGGTGCGGGCAAAAACAGCCTGTGAAGTTGCTGAAATCTCCTATAAAAAATTCCGCCAGCTCATCCAGGTCAACCCGGACATTCTGATGCGCTTGTCCTCACAGATGGCACGTCGTCTACAGGTTACTTCGCAAAAAGTCGGCAACCTGGCGTTCCTCGACGTGACGGGCCGCATCGCGCAAACCCTGCTTAATCTGGCTAAACAGCCGGATGCCATGACCCACCCGGATGGGATGCAGATTAAGATCACCCGTCAGGAAATCGGCCAGATCGTCGGCTGTTCCCGCGAAACTGTCGGCCGTATTTTGAAAATGCTGGAAGACCAGAACCTGATCTCCGCCCACGGTAAAACCATCGTGGTATACGGTACTCGCTGATCCCATCAGCAACCCCGTTATCGGACAGGGCGGCCAGATGGCCGCCCTTTTTGTCTCACATAATCTCACATGGTCCACACCGTTCCCCGGCTCAAACACCGTCGCCTGACGGCATCCGGTATTACCAGTACTTGTCGATCTCGGTGCGCAGGGCTTCTGCGGTAGCGCGGCCGCTCTCTGACGCCAGGGCGCGACCGGCGATAAACACTTTCGCGCGAATGCCATCGAACAGGTGGATATCCTCCGGCACGATACCGCCAGTGATAGACAGCTCAAGCCCCAGTTCAGACAGCGCCCGCATTTTACCGAGATCAGCCGCAGTCCAGTTAACCCCAGCCAGTTCCGCATCGCGGGAACGGTGATAGATAGCCTGGGTAATCCCCCTATCACGCCACGCTCTGGCATCATCCAGGTTCCAGTTACCGTACAGCTCAATCTGGATTTCGCCGCCAAACTCATCAGCCACTTTCTTACAAGCCTCGATCGTCGCCACATGCGCGGCGGCAGACACCGTAATCCAGTTAGCACCAGCGGAAAACGCCATTCGCGCCAGAATCGCACCGCCATCCGTGGTTTTCATATCACAAACGATAATATGGTTCGGGTGGCGTTCACGTAGTGTGCGCACCGCCGCCATCCCTTCGGCAAAGGCCAGAATGGTTCCCACCTCAATCACCTCAACAAAGCCGCTGACCCGGTCAGCCACCTCCACAGCCGTGGCCAGATCGGTCGAATCAAGGGCAATTTGCAGCATAGGTTTAGTCATCATGCGATTTCCTTTCCAATCGTTAAAATATCGGGATCTCTGACTTGAGGGCGAGCGCCGCCCGTGGCCCATTGCCACTGTTTATTTCAAGCCATTATTACCTTGTCATCGTGTTACGTGTGCGGCCGCTCAACGCTGGCCGTAATAGGCATTCGCACCGTGTTTTCTGAAATAGTGTTTATCAGACAGCGCCTGCGCGATATGAATGTCTGGATTAAGTAATCGGGTCGAGAACGCCATGGCGGCCACCTCTTCAAGCACCAGCGCATTATGCACCGCATCCAGTGCATTTTTTCCCCAGCAGAAGGGAGCATGACCGGTAATCACCGCCCCCGGCACCGCGAGTGGGTCGAGATGGCGGCGATGAAACTCCTCCACAATCACCAGACCGGTATTTTTTTCATAATCCTGAGCGATTTCGTCTTCACGCAACGAGCGGGTACAGGGAATGTCACCATAGAAATAGTCGGCATGGGTGGTGCCGAGCGCGGGAATATCCTGACCGGCCTGCGCCCAGACCGTGCCGTGGCGTGAATGGGTATGCACAATACCGCCGATGTGCTCGAAGGCACGGTACAGCACCACGTGGGTCTCGGTATCACTGGAAGGATTAAGTCGCCCTTCGACCACCCGCCCTTCCATATCGACGACGACGATATCGTCGATGGTCATCTGCTCATAAGAGACCCCGGAGGGTTTAATCGCGATAACACCCTGCTCGCGATCAATCTGGGAGACATTGCCCCAGGTCAGCGTCACTAAACCATGACGGGGGAGCAGCAGGTTGGCTTCCAGTACGATAGCCTTCAATTGCTGATACATCGTTGTTTCTCCTGCGCCCCTGCCGGAGCGCCTTGTTGCCGCTCAGGCGGTTTGCGCCAGTACCTTATCAATCACACGGAACACATCTTCACAGCTGGTGCAAACCCGCAGTTTGTCGAGGTTGATTCCGGTATCGCTGTGCTCGTCTTCCAGTATCTGGGTCACCTCCATCAACCCTTCCATATGCTCATCGGAGGTACTCCCTGCCAGGGTGATAAGCACATCCACCGGTTCGTCTTCTCCCTCAAATTTGACCGGTGTGGTGAGCGTCACCAACGCAAACGCAGTGCGATTCACACCGTTCTCCGGGCGGGCATGGGGCATGGCGAACTGCGGCGCAATCACGATGTAAGGCCCCATCTTTTCAATACTGCTGATGATCGCCTCATGGTAACGGGGCTCGACGGCGCCGGAGGCAATCAGCATATCGGTACCGAGCTTGATAGCCTCGCGCCAGTCCGCCGCACTGGCGTGAAGCAGTACAGAGTCATTGTCGATTAACGATTGTTTGAATTTCATCTGCGTCTCCTTGCCTGTCCCCTCGCAGAGGGGAAGGCGTGATTGATTAACCGGCAAAGTTTTTCCTGATAAGCCCCAGCAACTCGTCACCGAAAGAGTGTGGGTTAAGCATGTTTTGCACCCCCAACACAAATTTGCCGTCACCGGGACTCATTTCCCCAGCCAGATGCCTGGACGAGACAATAATGTCGGTTGTCGGGAGTTTGGACTTGTAATCTGCCACGGCGCAGGAGTCCATGATGTGCGGCACTCCCTGTTGTTCAAGAAACTTGCCGATCTTCATCTTCATCATCATGGAAGAGCCCTGCCCGTTGCCGCACACCGCCAGAATACGCACAGCACGTCCCTCAGTCGGCATCGCTGATTGCGGCTCGATGGGGTCGATGTCGGTCTGCTCGGTGACCGGCTGCGCATTGTCTTCTTCCTGACGCAGGGTACGTGACGCGAAGTACATGTAGACACCAGCCCCCGCCAGCAACACAAAGAAGAACAGGGATGAGAACGACAGCGCTTGCATAATGGGCGGGAACACCAGCGCCCAGTCCGCCATCCCCATCCAGCCGTTGAAGCTGGTACCGTTATGGGCAAACAGGTGAATCGCCCAGGCCGCCCCCAGCACCTCGATAATCCCCATGACGAAGCAGATCTTCATCACCGCACGCCAACCGCCAAAGTGGTTGGCAAACACCCCAATAGTGGCGTTAGAGAAGAACATCGGGATAAAACCGGGGATGATCATGATAGAGGAGTTGAGCAACAGCAGACCGAGCACCGCCAGGAACTGCCCCAGCGTCCCCCAGATAAAACCAAACACCATCGCATTAGGGGAATAGGCATAGATAGCGGCGCAATCAATCGCCAGCACGGCATTGGGGATAACGCGCTCGGAAATCCCTTTAAACGCTTCAGACAGTTCGGCCACGAACATACGCACACCGGCCACAATCACCTGAATCGCCACCGCGAAGCGAAGGCCGGTTTCCAGAATATAAATGGTCCAGTGAGTCGACCCGGCCATTTTTTGCAGGTTATCCAGGCCGAACGACAGCAGGATAATGCCGAAAAAGACCGTCATCACGATGGCGGTAGCGGTAATACTGTCGTGGAAAATATGCAGCCATTTCGGCAGCTTGAGCTGATCAACACTGTCTTCCTTGTCGCCCAGTTTAGGCGCCAGCCGGGTGGCTATCCAGGAAGCGACCTGCTGCTGATGGCCGATAGAAAACCCCGCCCCACCGGTTACGGCCTGGGTCGGCTTAAACATAATGTTGGAGGAAATCCCCCAATAGAGCGCCATAATAACCGCGGTATACAGGATGGTTTCCCACATGGAAGCCCCCATCACCACATAGAACACCGCCACCAGCCCAACCTGCTGAAACATGATGTGACCGGTGAGCATGATGGTGCGGATGCCGGTCACACGGCGGAACACCACCAGCAGGATATTCAGACCGAGCGCCAGCAACACCGCATACCCTACCCAGGAATAACGGCTCCCCATGGTTTCCATGGTCGCCATCATGGTGGTGTAAGGGTCGATGACCGAACCGGTCAGGTGGTGGTACTCAGAGATTTTGTCTATCACCGGCTTAAAGCCAGACACCAGGGTCGTTGACCCGACCTGCACCAGCATGAAACCAACGATGGTTTTCACCGTGCCTTTCACCACGGTGGTGCCGTCACGTCTAAGCAGCAGATAACCGATACAGGTTACCAGCCCCAACAACAACGGGGCCTTGGTCATCACCTGGCTATAAAAAATATAAAAAATGCTGTAGAGGGTTTCCATAACGTTGCTCCGTCCGACATAAGGACACTGACACTGCTATTGGATTGCTATTGGAGTAGTGGACTCGATCACCACCCGTCCAGGTATGGGTTGCTTACATTCTGTGGGCGGAGGACAGCATAGGCCGTCGCCCTGGCAAACTCACAAACAATCATATTTCATCATAAAATGATTTTTTGTGATGAATGTCTTGCCAATAAAATCTCACTAAATCCGAAATGTCAGCGATATCAGGTAGCATTTGCGAATGATTTTTCCTGTCACTCAGCGACTCCTTCATGGATTACGCAGTGGGAAAACATAAAAATAAAATAAAAAACAGATAAATAGGCTCATGCATGCATGGAGCCGGTCATAAAAGATTCGTCCATATCACAAAATAATCATTGCAATCATTGATAATCAAAAAAACCATTGTTATAGTCACGAAAAATCACAACCAATCATAGACGCGCAGCCATGTGCGTCATGTCATTGTCCGATGACCCGCTGCCGGGTTCGCTATCGCAGTGCGGCATCCAAACCAGAAAGGTACGTCCGATGAGCAAGATTGATGAGATCACCCGTGAATCCTGGATACTGAGCACCTTCCCTGAATGGGGCACGTGGTTAAACGAAGAGATTGAGCAGGAAAACGTGAAACCGGATACCTTTGCCATGTGGTGGTTGGGGTGCACCGGCATCTGGTTGAAATCAGCGGGCAATACCAATATTTCTATCGATTTCTGGTGCGGTACCGGCAAGAAAACCCACGCCAACCCTTATATGAACAAGCAGCACCAGATGATGCGTATGGGCGGGGTTCGCAAGCTACAACCCAACCTGAGAACCTCACCGTTCGTGCTTGATCCCTTCGGCATCAAGCAGATCGACGCAGTACTGGCGACCCACGACCATGCCGATCACATCGATGTGAATGTGGCGGCGGCAGTACTGAAAAACGTCGGTGACCACGTGAAATTCATCGGCCCCAAAGCCTGTGTGGATCTTTGGCTGCGCTGGGGTGTGCCGGAAGATCGTTGCATCGTCGCCCGCGTCGGCGATGAAATTCCGGTCGGCGACATCGTTATCCAGGTGCTGGATGCGTTTGACCGCACCGCACTGGTGACGCTGCCTGCCGGGGTGTCGTCAAAAGACAAGAGCATTCTGGATGGCATGGACGACCGGGCCGTCAACTATCTGGTCAAGACATCGGGCGGCAACCTCTACCATTCGGGTGACTCGCACTACTCCAACTACTACGCCAAACACGGCAACGACTACCAGATTGACGTCGCCCTGCTCTCCTATGGCGAGAACCCGCGCGGTGTCACCGACAAAATGACCTCGTCAGACATTCTGCGCGCTGGCGAGTCGCTTAATGCTCAGGTGGTTATCCCGTTCCATCACGATATCTGGGCCAACTTCCAGAGCGACCCACGTGAAATTGAAGTGCTGTGGAACATGAAGAAAGACCGGCTTGGTTATCGCTTCCGCCCGTTCTTCTGGCAGGTGGGCGGGAAATACACCTTCCCAACCGATAAAAACACGCTGCATTACCAGCATCCACGCGGCTTTGACGACATCTTCGTCGACGAACCGGAGTTGCCTTACAAATCCTTCCTGTAACGCACAGGCACGGGCCATGAACCGTCCTGCGGGCATTCATGGCCTTGACCACACAGCAAGGCAGAACCGCAACAGAGGGAGCAACATGCACAACTTTGACAAGCCCTTTCGCCTCGGGCTTTACGAAAAGGCGCTACCCGCCGCGTTCACGTGGGAAGAGAAGATTCTGGTCGCCAAAGAACTGGGGTTTGATTTCATTGAGATATCCGTCGATGAATCGGACGAAAAATTGCAACGACTTGAGTGGAGCGATAACGAAACCTACCAGTTGCGACATTTGTGCGAGAAAAACAACTTCCCGTTACAGTCCATGTGCCTGAGTGCCCACCGCCGCTTTCCCTTCGGCTCACACGACCCGGCTATCCGTGAAAAAGCCCATGAGATCATGGAAAAAGCGATAAACCTGGCTTACAAGCTGGGCATTCGTTGTATTCAGTTGGCGGGCTACGACGTCTACTACGAGTCACCCTCGGCTGAAACCCACCAGCGGTTTATTGAGGGCATGAAAGCCTCTACCCGGATGGCAGAACGGGCCGGTGTCATGCTGGGGGTCGAAATCATGGATACGCCGTACCTCAATTCGCTGAGCAAATTTGAGGTGCTGAAAAAAGCCATCCCTTCCCCTTACTTTATGGCGTACCCGGATGTGGGCAACATTACCGGCTGGAACTACGATACCTGCACCGAGCTAAAGCTCAGTTGCGATCACATCGTACAAATCCACCTCAAAGACACCCGCAAGGTTTCCGCGCACAGTCAGGGGCAATTCCGCGACCTGGTGATTGGTGAAGGTGAGGTGGATTTTGCCGCCATCTTCCGCACCCTGGCCGAAATGGGTTACAACGGCCCGCTGGTACTGGAGATGTGGGCCAAAGACGAACAATGGGCGGCTAACCTGAAACTGGCCCGCGCACGTCTGGCCGAAATAGGCCGTCAGGCCGGTTTGGCACTGGCCTAAACCGATGTCGTCAAAAGAATCCGAGGAACGGCTGTCATTCACGCGCATGCGGGATATAATCATAAAAAAATCAGATTCAATCACTATCAGGCACGATATGACGGAAGCCCAGCGCCACAGCGCCATCCTGGAATTGCTCAATCAAAAACGCCATCTGTCGGTTACGGGTATCATGCAGGCCTTTGATATTTCCCCCGCCACCGCCCGCCGCGACATCAACAAACTCAACGATTCCGGCAAGCTGCGTAAGGTGCGCAACGGTGCAGAAGCACTCACGCAAACCAAAACCCACTGGTCGCCGCTCAACAGCCATGAACCTGTCAGTCGCGGCGAATTCTCTCATCACAGTGAGAAAATGCGTATCGCGCAAGCAGCGGCAGCCTTGATAAAACCGGGTGAAAGCGCCGTGATCAACTGCGGCTCAACCGCCTTTGTGCTGGGGCAGGAAATCTGTGGGCAGGATGTTCAGGTCATCACCAATTATTTCCCGCTGGCGAATTACCTGATTGAACATGACCATGACGGCGTGGTGATCATTGGCGGGCAGTACAATAAATCGCAATCCATTACGTTGGCCCCACAGGATGAAATCTCCTCGCTTTATGCCGGACATTGGATGTTCACCAGTGGTAAGGGGATTACTGCGGACGGCCTCTACAAAATGGATATGCTAACGGCCATGGCCGAGCAAAAAATGCTTAACCACATCGGCAAACTGGTGGTGCTGGCCGACAGCAGCAAAGTGGGACAGCGTGCCGGTATGCTGTTCTGCGCAGCGGATCGGATCGATATTCTGATCACGGGCAAAGACGCCGATCAACAGGTGATCGCCCAACTGCAAGACAAAGGGGTCAGCGTCATGTTGGTGTGACAGGCCCTTCACACCATGCAAGGGTTTACTGATACATCACTCCCGTATGGGTAGTCTGGGATATGGGATAGCACGAAAACAAAGAGGGTGACCGTTGGTCACCCTCTTGCTGTTCATGCGCCTCACGCTCTTCGCAGAAACGTGTTGCCGTGATGCGTAAAAGCGCGGCTTACGCGCCCTTCACCACCTGTGCCACGGCCTTTTCAAACAGCGCCATCCCCTGGTCTATCTCTTCCGGGGTGATCACCAGCGACGGCACAAAACGGATCACATCCGGCCCTGCCACCAAAATCATCAACCCCAGATCTGCTGATGCCGCCAGAAAATCACGGGCGCGACCATGCCAGGCCGGTTTCAGTTGTGCGCCCAGCAGTAAGCCCATGCCACGAATTTCATCAAAAATGCCGTACTGGGCGTTGATGCGCTCGAGCGCAGACACAAAACGCGCATGGCGATCGACCACGCCGGACAGCACTTCCGGTGTATTGATCACATCCAGCGCCGCTTCCGCCACCGCGCACGCCAGCGGGTTGCCGCCATAGGTGGTGCCGTGCGTCCCGACCGCCATCACCGACGCAATCTCTTCCGTAGTCAGCATGGCGCTGATCGGGAAACCGCCGCCCAGCGCTTTCGCGGTGGTCAGAATATCCGGCGTGATACCGTAGTGCATATAAGAGAACAGCTTACCGCTGCGGCCCATACCACACTGCACTTCATCAAACACCAGCAGCGCCTGATACTGATCGCACAGCTCACGTACCCCCTTGAGGAACGCCGGTGTCGCAGGCGTAATGCCGCCTTCGCCCTGAATCGGCTCCAGCACCACGGCACAGGTGTGGTCATCCATCACGGCTTTGACCGCGTCCAAGTCGTTGAACGGCACATGCACGATATCCGCCGGTTTCGGGCCAAAGCCATCGGCATATTTCGGCTGACCACCGACCGACACGGTAAACAAGGTACGGCCATGAAACGACTGGTAAAACGAGATTATCTTGGTTTTGTACGGGCTATGACGGGTAATGGCGTAATGCCGTGCCAGTTTGAACGCCGCTTCATTGGCTTCTGCACCAGAGTTGGCGAAAAACACACGATCGGCAAACGTGGCGTTGATCAGTTTGGTCGCCAGACGCAGTGCTGGTTCGTTGGTGAATACGTTGCTGGTGTGCCACAGGGTTTCACCCTGCTCTTTCAACGCCGCCACCAACGCCGGATGGCAATGTCCCAGTGCGGTTACCGCGATGCCACCAGAAAAATCGATATATTCTTTGCCCTGCTGATCCCAGACACGGCTCCCTTTGCCTTTTACCGGCACAAACTGCGCGGGTGCATAAACCGGAAGAATTACCTTATCGTAAGTATCCCGTGTTACTGCTGCTTTCTCTGTCGCCATTTGCTGCCCCGTTGTCATATCCCGTAGTGTGGAGTGAAGATCTTAAGTGAAAATATAATCAATAAATATGCATAAAAAATCAAAAATAGGCAATCGATAATCCGATGCACCTGGCCTGACCTGCGCTATCCGACTATAAATCAAGGAAATTTTTCAATAACTGGTGCCCTTGCTGGCTGAGGATGCTTTCTGGATGAAACTGCACACCTTCCAGCGGCAACGAACGATGACGTATTCCCATGATCTCGTCGGTATCACCATCAAGCTCAGTCCAGGCTGTGACCTCAAAACAGTCAGGCAGCGTATTTTTTTCCAACACCAGCGAATGGTAACGCGTGACAGTGAGCGGATCTGCCAGCCCGGCGAACACACCACGCCCGGTATGCCGCACTGGCGAGGTTTTGCCGTGCATCACCTGACGGGCGCGTACCACCTGTGCGCCGAAGACCTGTCCCAACGCCTGATGCCCCAGACAGACCCCCAGAATCGGCAGTTGACCAGCAAAATGGCGAATCGCCGCCAGCGAGATCCCGGCGTCATCCGGTGTACAGGGGCCGGGAGAAATCACCAGTCGTTGCGGCGATAACCGCTCGATGTCCGCCAGCGTCAGCGCATCATTACGCCTGACCAGCACCTCTGAACCCAGTTCGCAAAAATACTGGTACAGGTTGTAGGTAAAGGAGTCGTAGTTATCGATAAGTAGCAGCATATCTTTATTGATCAGCAGATAAATGACGCCAGATGCGTCGTCGATATCATGCTGACCGCGCATGATGTCGAATGAATGTGCCGAGTCTGAAGAGTTGGGAGGCGGATGTCCAGATACGAGGTGGAAACAATCGGTACAGAACGTAAATGTGGTGCAGAAAGCGGGGGTAAAAACCTGACGACTTCACGGGAAAACCCCGGCCAGTCACGACCGGGGCGTTTCGTGACAACCTGGCTCTCACCCGGTTTCATTACGCAGCAGCATCGGATTGAACTGTTTGCGAAACTCGATAGGGGTGGCACCGGTGTAGCGCTTAAACATCTTTTCAAAATGGCTCAGGTCGCCATAGCCGCAATCCAGATAGAGGTTGGTAATGCGGCTCATGGGGTGGCACTCCAGCCGCTGGCAGGCATAGAAAATGCGGGTCTGGTTCAGAATCTGTTTAAACGATAAGCCAAGACTGTGCTTGAGCAGATAAGAAAGATGCGACGGACTGATATGCGAATTCTCCGCCAGTTCAATCAGCGTCACTTCACGTTGAAAATGCTCGCCCAGATACAACAGCGCTTTGATCACCGAGGGGTGAAACTGCTGCAACGCGTCCTGATCACGGCTGAGTACCGCGTCACACAATGAGCGGTTAATCCGCCGTCCTTCCTCCCTCTGTGCCAGCTCCGTTGGGGGGATAATATGCGGCAGAATACGGCTGGCCTGAGCCAGGCTAATCTCAGCATCCTCACTGAGCATTAATAGCCGGGCGACGCTGTGCCACAACTGCCTGACATTGCCGGGCCATTCGTAATGGTGCAGATAAAACAGCACGTCAGGATGCAGCGTCTGCCGGACAGATTGACGATACGCCTGCCAGGCCGCGTGCACCAATTCGACTATCTCCGGCGTTTTGCCTTTCAGGGCCGAAACAGGTAATAGCTGGCACCCAAAGGTCGACATCAGTTGTGCGCCGGGTTGTGTCGGCAACGCACCGCGCTCTGTCGGCGTGGCTATCAATCCGAATACCAGCCGCAGCGCATTGCGACCGGTATGCTCATCCTGCAATTGTGTCAGCAACGTCTGTTGTTGTTGCTCAGTCAGGGCGTCAAAGCCCGGTATGCACAGCGTCAACCGATGGCCGTCAGGCAGTGAGGCCAACATCTCCCTCACCTGTTTCGTTGGGTCATCCTCACCGCTGAGCTCGACATAACGTCCTTGTGATGCCAGCAGCCTGGCACGAATATAGCTGGTGATATCAGACAGATCGGCACCCGGTTCGCCATACAGCAGAATCGGCCTGCCGGACAGCAATAACCGATCGATTTGCCCACGCAGCACAGAGGGTAAAAAGATGAACTCAGGAATATGCCTTCCTACCGAATAACCCGCCAGAGGGATCTTTTCAGCAGGAATATTTCTTAACTTACCAGGTAGTATATTTTCTGTTTTCACGGGAAAATCCTTTATTCAACTCCTGCCAGCGTACATTTCACAACAATGTACTCCTTCATAAGAACGGGGTTGGCTTATGCACGCTACCGTCTTATTTCAACCGCTACTCCAACCATAAAAACACCTATCCCTATCCCAATAATTCGGGTTGCCAAAAACAGCAATACAGCAATTACCCAGGTGTTGACGCAAGTGAATGGCTGGGGGAACCCCATCAATACACACCGGCAACCTGAAATGTGATAGCGATATACCCTGTAAAAAAACGTCCTGACGACACCCTGGCAAAATAAAGTAAATCCCTTTACTGTTTTTATTCATTATCACCGCAAACATGGGATAAAAATAAAATGCTTTCCCTGCAGGCACTCAAACTCAATTCACAACGCCAACATTGGTGATGTGACCGCTACAGTGCATGCCTGTGCTTATCTATAATCACCCACCCTCACAACAATCATTCGAGGGTTAATATGGCCTTCATTAAAATATTATTTTCTATGTCTACAATCAGGTCTTATTCGCCTCATTCATAACCAACATGTTATATATTCCGGCAAAAATAAACGCGATACATTTACACTCATCGTGAGTCACGTCACGAGAAACCCGCTCATGCGAGGGTAAGATGAGGTTGTCTACCGTGACATCAAAGAATTTCGCGAATTTACACAACGTTTGCCGGGAAATAGGCTTGCCCAACTCAGCTCTTTTTATTGTAGAGATAGAGATATAACACTTCGACTCAAGACTTTGCTCCGACAATTCCTCCTGACTTAATTTTTTTTTAGCCTCAGGTCTTTGATCACTGCGGTGTTCAAGAAAAATCCATTGTTAGACATACATTCCCCTCTGCAATAAAAATTAATACGTTCTTTTTATGGCACTATTTTCATCACACACTTTAAACATCAACCCTCATTTACTGTGGGTTGATATTCATGCACATGAATCATGCAGAGCCACAATCGAACCTATTAATTCGTTATGATGTACATTCACCGAACGTCATATCCCCTGATTTTGACAATATAATTATTACCGTATTACATCACTGTATTTTTTCTTATTATGAAGAAATGGTGCATGGCCATATGGCCATGCACCATTGTCGATTAGCTCAGTACGCCGCTCAGCGCGCCCTGGCCTGCTTTTTTCAGCAGATTCAGTGCTTCACCCCAGAAAGCCGGGTTAACGCCAGAGGCTTTGGCTTCAGCAACACGGTTAGCGCGGTTCACATTCTGTGCTTGGGTTGGAAGTTTCATGGTATTTCTCCTTGAGTGTATTTACATCGTATTTTGGGGATATCCCCAGGTTAATGCCCCCGACTGGCGGCAAATCTTAAAACCGAGAACAAACGGCAAGCCGGTATTAATAGGCATGCCAGCTACGCAGCGTGCCGATGGTGACCGGCATGACATCGCTGACGTCAATGGTGTAGCGATACAGTTTGCGGGCAGCGGTAAGGCGTTCTTTCGGGTTGAAGAACTCCAGTACCACGTCCCAGCAATCGGATTCCGGGCGGCTGACCGGGCTGCGCTCTGCGCTGATTTTGTTCAGGAATAACCCTTCAGCGAAGGCATCATCGAAGATTTCTTTCATCTGATACGCGTTGGTGGCCGCATAGTTAATCGCACGCTCATTCGACTCGTAACCACGGTTACGCAGCTCGTAGTAAATACGGTTGATGAAGTTGATCAGCTCTTTGGATTTCGGCGTACCGACGGCGCTTTCGCCCATCAGCATTTTCGAAATATCCTGGGATTCCCAGTTGAACATGCCGCGTAATACCGGGCTGATGGTCGGAATCACCTGGCCGTTGAACAGCCGCGTTTCACCGCTGATAATCCCGGCGATGGAAACACGTTCCACGCCTTTGGTTTCCTGCTCATACAGGAACTCCACCAGACGGGCGTATTCCAGCACCGCGAACTGTGCATCCGGTTTAATGGCGTACACCGGAATACCGTCGATTTTTAATGTCCAGATCAACGCGTTGGATTGCTCCGCGTTATCGCCGGTATTCAAATGTTCGGCCATTTGCACCGGATCAAACGGATAGCCGCTTTTATTACCCATGACCTGGGTGAAGTAATCCAACCGTGCTTCTGTACCGAAGTCATAGCCAACCTGGCCGATAACAAAAATCTTTTCCTGATCACGCACTGTGCGCGCATCCAGCGCAGAAGACTGCGGCATAATCCGCCGGGCAGGCGCATGCACATAATGGTTGGCCGCCGGGTCGCTGATTTTGGGGAACGCCAGGCCAGCGTCACGCGATGGCGCACTCACTTCGGTACTCAGGCTGGAAGGCGCCAGTACAGCATCATCGCCCAACGCCACATCCTGACTCTCCTGATGGGTGTCGATAATCGAGGGAACCAGCAGCTCCACAGCGGCAGGCTCAATATTTTTTTCTTCAGTTGACATGGTCATGATCCTTTTGGGTGGTTGGTGAGAGAATTCCTGTGCTATTTGCCGGAATACTTTCTGAATATTTAATCGGTATATCACTGACTCCCGATTAGCTGCCGTTGACAACACCAGTGGGGTCGCTGTAGTAAACAGCAGCTCCCGAATAATTTGTGGCGCACGACAATGCCCCGCCACATTTACTGCCCTCATGATTAACGCCGATATTGCCGACACCACCGGGGCAGAAAAACTGCTGCCAGATACAACAGACAGATCATAATTCGGCGTAGCAACAGGAATGGATACACCGGATGCCAGCAACATTTTCTTTCTCAGTTTCAACCCATAGTTATTAAATGGAGCGGGCAACCCTTCTTTATCACAGGCACCAACAGCCAGAACAAAATCCATTGATGCCGGCAAGGATTCACTATTACGGCCTTCATTACCGACAGCGGCAACAATCAACACGCCTTCTTTTTCACAATCGTCAATGGCTTTACGTAATTCATCCGTTCCCTGGCCATTTATCGATAATGATGCACCACTCACGTTAATAATATGACAGCCATGTAAACGGGCATCACGAATCGCTTTTGCCAGGGTGCGTTCAGAGCAGCCATGAATATTCCCCCTTTCATCCTCATGAAATACCGGGATACTCAAAACAGTGACGGCCGGAGCAATACCCACACCTTTTCCGCCAATAATACTACTGACAGCCGTTCCGTGTGAGGTCGTTTTATTTTGCTGTGCAGTCAGGTGTTCAATGGTTAAATGGTTTAATATCGGGTGATGACTATCAATCGCACCATCAATAATACCGATTTTCACTCCCTCTCCATTTACCCCTAATTGCTGCAATCCCGACAGTGGATTATCAACGAATACATCACGAGTGTTCGACGAGTGCATCATCATTCTCTTTCCTGAATGTGGAATGTAAAATCCCCGGTGTTTTCAGACCATTTCTAGTCGCAAGAGAATAACAACCGCTACTATTGCATGAATGATAACCATGCTGTCCGGTTATATTTTCTTTCACTCTGAAACTGGCGTAGTACTTTCACACAGCAAACACGACTATCGCACCAGACTATCGCAATAAATATTATCGCCACTGATGATTTAAACGACCTGCGATGTGTCATTTATTTATCCTGAACGAATAAATTCATACTAACCTTACTTAAAAAATATTTTGGTATCACTTTAGTATCAGTTTTATCAGCTTAAGGTAACTCAATAGGTTACCCATAATCGCCCAATAAAATACTGAAATCTTATTGAACAAAAAAACCATTTTAAAAACGGTCGTTAACACTGTTACGGCAAATATCGGTTCCAGATGAACCGGCACCACATTTCATAGCCGACCTGGCCTCTGGCACCGGTATTGTCCGCATGTCATCATATTTATCAGTTAAAAACACATTTAATCAGTTAAAAACGCGTTTAGCCTTCGCCAGATAGTTTTTACGATCAACCAGGCCATTCAAGCCGCCATTAATCCTACGTGTGATCCCGTTGATATCATCCTGATCGGCCAACTCGTTGAGACCGTTCTTTTTCCAAAACCAAATTGCCGCCGCCACCGAAACGTCCGGATTTTGGCTAATCAAGTCAGGATTGGTCACCAAATCCTGTCCAATAGCGCTGCCACAGGCACGATAGTTATCCCGTCCCGTCAGTTGAATCAGCCCACGGCCGCGATACTTCCAGCCATCGCCGGTTTGCGTCGCGCCATTACCCAGTCGGTTGGCATAAACAATATTGGCGATGGCTTCGGGGTTGCGTTCACACTGTGCGGCCATCTCATCCGTGGTGAAATAGCGCCCGAACACCGAGCGCAGCCCTTTAGCGCTGTAATTCAGGTTCTCCACCCGGGCGCGCAATTCATTGCTCTCATGCGCAATCTGGGCAATAAAATGCGCAAAACGCAAAGGTGTGTCGATCTGCGCCGCGTTGCATTCCTGCTGTAACGCCGGCTGGAATTGCGCGAGATCGTCAGCACCTGCGGCCGTCATTACCTTTTTTAACTTTTCCTGACTAATTTCAAGAGTCATTCGGTTTCCTCCTCAATGGCTTGACGCAGTCAGTTTGCAGAGGAAGACGCTTCCCTCTCTTGGGGAAACCTCGGTAAAAAGCAGGAGAACATGCAGCAAAATTGGAGGAAATCAGGACATCATGAGCCTGAGCCACGGTCATCAACCGGGGCAACGAAGCAAAACGGCGGTATTCTTGTGCCTGCAACGAGACCAGGCATCAAGAAGCAGTATTTATTGAAACGGCGTTTGGTGATCAACTAATTCCCACACCAGATAACAGAGGAACGCGCAGCCGACCACCAGCGCGGCTGTTCAACGTGGAAATACGGCGAAATGCGGGAGAGAAACCACCGGGTGGCACAACCGGGTCAGCGAACGGATCGGCCACCGTGCCTGTGAACGACTTCACAATTCATTCCAAACCAAAACTATGAAGATTTACTGAATAGTTATTACCAAAACTGTAACCGAAACCCGTTAGCGTGAGCCTGCTCAAAACTATTAAAAAATCTATTCGATCCAGATAGTGAAATGGCATTTCGCTTGTTGAAGTGTTCGATTTTCACACTAAAACTGAGTCTGGTGACCGGCATGCATGGCCAGCGTTCATCTACCGGCATACCGGCCAACGTCCACTACGGGCGCAGGGAAAAACTCATGCCCACAAACTTATTGATGGTTTAGAGAAAAGGAATACAGGCTATGAAATCACTCATTACCCCGATTACCGCTGGACTATTACTGGCACTCAGCCAACCCGTGCTGGCTGCCACCAATACCGGCGGTTACGCCGCAACTGCCGGGGGCAACGTGACAGGTGCCGTCAGCAAGACGGCTACATCGATGCAAGATATCGTCGATATCATCGCGGCGGCCCGTCTGGATGCTAACGGCAAAAAGGTGAAGGGTGGCGCGTACCCACTGGTCATCACCTATACCGGTAATGAAGACTCGCTGATCAACGCCGCTGCCGCCAATATCTGCGGTCAGTGGAGCAAAGACCCCCGCGGTGTGGAAATCAAGGAGTTCACCAAAGGGATCACCATCATCGGCGCTAACGGCTCTTCCGCTAACTTCGGTATCTGGATTAAGAAATCCTCTGACGTGGTGGTACAAAACATGCGTATCGGCTACGTCCCGGGCGGGGCTAAAGATGGCGACATGATCCGCGTGGATGATTCGCCGAACGTCTGGGTTGACCATAACGAATTGTTCGCCGCCAACCATGAGTGCGACGGTACGCCAGACGGCGACACCACCTTTGAAGCCGCGGTAGATATCAAAGGGGCGTCAGATTACGTCACCGTTTCCTACAACTACATCCACGGTGTGAAAAAAGTGGGGCTGGACGGTTCCAGCAGCAGCGACACCGGTCGCAACATCACCTATCACCACAACCGCTATAACGACGTGAACGCCCGCCTGCCGTTACAACGCGGTGGCCTGGTGCATGCTTACAACAACCTGTACACCAATGTCACCAGTTCCGGTCTCAACGTGCGTCAGAACGGCCAGGCCTTGATCGAAAACAACTGGTTCGAAAACGCGGTGAATCCGGTGACATCCCGTTATGACGGCAAGAATTTCGGCACCTGGGTGCTGAAAAACAACAATATCGCCAAACCGGCTGACTTCTCGACCTACGGCATCACCTGGACGGCAGACACCAAACCTTACGTGAATGCGGATAGCTGGACCTCTACCGGTACCTTCCCGGCGGTGAGCTATAGCTACAGCCCGGTTAGCGCGCAGTGTGTGAAGGACAAACTGGCTAATTACGCTGGTGTAGGTAAAAACCTGGCCACGCTGACCAGCGCAGCCTGTCAGTAACCCAGCAATCAATAACCCGGTAATCGAGCAGGCAACCGCCTGCTCGATTACCGGTATGGATCAGCCTGTCACTCATCTGGCGAATGAATTTAATAATCAGCAGGTTTTTAATTATTAAAGGTTATAACCAGCAGGTCAGAACTCCGTCCACAAAGAGTGATGCCTGTCAAAATTTGAAAAAACATAACCGTTACTAATAATGAACTGCTGTTTCATCTATTGAAATGTCGTCTTTTTGAGCTAAAACTGAGCGCAGGTTGATTCATGCGATTCGGTTTTACTTATGTGTACCCTGCATGAGTTGTGTGACTGAACGGCAGTTAATGCCCCTGCAACATGAAGCATGACGGGAATATCGCGGCTGCATCAACCACCAATAAGGGCATGTGGAACGATAAATGCCCATTTCACATTTTTTTTAAAAACAGGAACACGACTCATGAAATCATTCATTACTCCCATTGCTGCCGGTCTGCTGCTGGCATTCAGTCAATCCAGCCTGGCCGCGGATACCGGCGGTTATACCAAAACGGACGGTGGTAACGTCACGGGTGCGGTCAGCAAAACGGCGACGTCCATGCAGGACATTGTGGATATCATCAATGCCGCCAAAGTGGATGCCAACGGTAAGAAAGTGAAAGGCGGTGCCTATCCGCTGATCATCACCTATACCGGTAACGAAGACAGCCTGATCAACGCGGCAGCCGCCAACATTTGCGGTCAGTGGAGCAAAGATGCCCGTGGCGTGGAAATCAAAGACTTCACCAAAGGTATCACTATCATCGGCGCTAACGGTTCTTCCGCGAACTTCGGTATCTGGATAGTCAATTCCTCCGACGTCGTGGTACGCAACATGCGTATCGGCTACCTGCCGGGCGGCGCTCAGGATGGCGACATGTTCCGTATCGACAACTCGCCAAACGTCTGGCTGGACCATAACGAGCTGTTCGCTGCGAACCACGAATGTGACGGTACCAAAGACGGCGATACCACCTTTGAATCCGCCTTCGATATCAAAAAAGGCGCGACTTACGTCACCATCTCCTACAACTACATCCACGGTGTGAAGAAGGTCGGTCTGGCAGGCTTCAGTTCTTCTGACACCGCTGAACGCAACATCACTTACCACCACAACATATACAACGACGTCAACGCCCGTCTGCCGTTGCAGCGTGGGGGTAATGTCCATGCGTACAACAACTTGTACACCAACGTCACCAGCTCCGGCCTGAACGTCCGCCAGAACGGCAAAGCGCTGATCGAAAACAATTGGTTCGAAAATGCGGTAAGCCCGGTAACGTCACGCTATGACGGCAGCAATTTCGGTACCTGGGTACTGAAAAACAACAACATCACCAAACCGGCCGATTTTGCGACGTACAACATTACCTGGACAGCCGACACCAAGGCTTACGTTAACGCCGACAGCTGGACGTCCACCGGTACTTTCCCGACCGTGCCTTACAGCTACAGCCCGGTTAGCGCCCAGTGTGTGAAAGACAAACTGGCTAACTACGCCGGGGTAGGCAAAAACCTGGCAACACTGACCAGTTCAGCCTGTAAGTAATACGTTCCCGTCGGCCTGACTGTGTCAGGAGCGTCCTTCGCCCGGTTTTGCCGGGTGGAGGACACCGGATTAGTTCTGGGTGGGAGGGCCATCATTACTCACCCGCCTTTCGTTTGAAACGCCTCGCTATCAGGCAGAACACGCCCCGGCATAGGGATCAAGCCATCATGAGACACACCCTGCTATTTACATTGCTATTCAGTACCTGCATGCTGACCGCTCAGGCCGCCAGCACGGCCGCCCCGGACCTGAAAGGCTTCGGCACCGAGACGGTAGCCGGCAGCGGCGGCAAAGTTATCCGCGTCACCACGCTGGCTTCCAGCGGTGCCGGTTCGCTGCGCGAAGCGCTGGCCACCAAAGGCCCGCGAGTTATCGTGTTCGAAGTGGGCGGTATTATTGATCTCAACGAGCAGGACATTCGGCTCGCTGAGCCTTACGTGACCATTGCCGGGCAAACCGCGCCATCACCAGGTATTACCCTCGTCAAGGGCGGCATGATGATCACCACTCATGATGTCCTGATGCAGCATATCCGCTTTCGCATTGGCGATAACGGTCACGCCAAAAAGAGTGGTTTTGAGAAAGACGTATCGCTGTATGGACCGAATGCCTACAACGTCGTCGTGGATCACTGTAGCTTTGCCTGG
Organism: Dickeya oryzae; assembly: GCF_009372235.1. GTDB lineage: Bacteria > Pseudomonadota > Gammaproteobacteria > Enterobacterales > Enterobacteriaceae > Dickeya > Dickeya oryzae. The sequence continues at coordinate 50,670 of NZ_SULL01000015.1, forward strand.
GGCACCGATGAAAATCTGTCGGTTTCAGGCCCACGTTACGACGGCCAGTCCGGCACCGCCCATAACGTGACCTTCTCAAATAACATTATTGCGGAAGGGCTGTACGACTCCAGCCACGCCAAAGGCATTCACTCGATGGGGACGCTGGTACACGATAACGTGACCAATGCGGCGATCATCGGCAACCTGTATGCCCACAACAATGAACGCAACCCATGGTTTAAAGGTGCAACCACCGGCGTTGTGGTCAATAACCTGATCTACAACCCGGGGATTTGGGGTATCCGTATCGGGGCGATACAAAGTGAGTGGGAAGGCCGCACGTTGCCGGTTAACGCCAAAGTCGCGATCGCCGGTAACGTGATGTATTACGGCGCCAACACCAAATCCGATCTCGCACTGGTCGGCAGCAATACCACTGGCGGCGATGTCTGGATGAGCGACAACCTGGCCTTCGATAAAGCCGGCAAAGCCGTCGCGCAGACCTCCGGTACCGGCATTAACGTGCTGAAATCCGCCCCCGTCTGGCCCACCGGGTTGACAGCGCTCAGTTCCTCATCGGTAGCCAGCCAGGTGACGCAGCACGCCGGTGCCCGTCCGAAAGACCGCGACGCGGTGGATAAACGCATCGTTAGTGATTTCCAGAAACGCAGCGGCACCTTCGTCAACAGCCAGAGCGAAGTGGGTGGTTATCCCACCGCGACCACGACTACGCGTACATTGACGGTGCCATCCAGCGGTGTTGACAGCTGGCTGCAACAGATGGCGAAAGACCTGGAATAATCCCCCCAAGATTCATCACCAACGCGTTAAAAAATAGAAGGGAACCGATTATAGGTTCCCTTTTTTCTGGCAGCATGACGCGCGTATACCCTAAATAATTCGAGTTGCAGGACAACACGCTGGCGTGTTGAACAACGCAATGCGTTGGCCCTTTAGGGCAAGGCTCATTAGAGCCTTGTCACGCGGTAAGCGAGTGACAAATTCGTTGGGAACGAATTTGACCAGCCAACGGCTGGCCTCTGGTGAGAGACAGGATGTCTCTCATTGAATCCCGATGAGCTTACTCAAGTAAGTGATTCGGGTGAACGACAACTCTGCCGGGAGCAGAGTTGAACGCAGCGTGCTGCGGCCCTGAAAGGGCGAGGCCCAGGGATGGGCCGAGTAATGCAACCAACACACCTGCAACTTGAAGTATGACGGGTATATTGACAACAACCATCGCTAAACCGTATATCAATACTATCAAAACAGCGAAAAAGACCGACATCGCGAAAACAGACACACAGCAAAATAGGCCGGACAGGTCATCATCAGGATGACAATGCCATTGCGTTGCCGAACGACACCTATTCGGCCCTCCTGATTCTCACCCTGGTCAGGCATTATTCCGCCACGCTACGCGGTATCCTGCCATCGGACGGCAATAAACAAGCCTGCAACGAGTACAGACTTTCAGACACGCTTTTTATATCGTGTGCCTGCCTTGTCATGCTCTTGTACTGCAAATTCAATATATTTGTATTGGCTACTGTGTCAGCATCAATAAAATCGATGGCAGTGACGCAAGGAAAGAGAATAAAACCCAACTGCTATTCCGCTGAGCACGCACGAATAACAACGAATGCCAGTGACAGTCACACTTTTTGCTTTTTTTTATTTTGAGGTGATACATGCGAGTCGATGTCCCCACAATGTTTATGATGATCATCGTCTCAAGTTTTGCCCTGGCCCTGTGTGTGCGCTGGGCAGCGCATAGCCACCGGGATCGAGAACTGATTATTTGTACCTGGGCATTACTCTTTCACGGAATCGCCTACATATTGTATGCATTACGCGGCCAAATTCCTGACACACTCTCCATCGTCCCTTCGAACATCCTGATTGCTCTGGCTTACTCATTACTGCTTCTTTCCGTCACCACGTTCCAACAACGGCGTGTCCCGCACTGGTTGCTGTGGATGCCAGCGGTATTTGCCGCCGTGTTCTTTAGCATCATGCTGGATAACCAGAAAGCCCGTACGCTGGTCAGCGGCATTCTGTGTATGCTGCAAGCCAGTGTGGTGATTGGGTATTTGTTGACACAGGCAACCGATCAGCCCGTTCGTGGGCGTAACCTGATGGTGTTAGGGTTGGGCGTGAATATCCTCAGCCTTATCCATCGACTCTTCTTGTTACTATCCAGCGGCAATTATCCTACCTCATTACTCTCCAGCGCCCCGGCACTGACGATTATCAATGTGGCAAGTCTCGCCACACTGCTTTTCATTGCTAACGGACTGATCATGATGGCGAAAGATCGTTCAGACCATCTCAACAACCTGACGTTGCGTCAGGACAGCCTGACAGGTTGCTGGAACCGCATCCGGGTACAAGAGATAGCGCGTCAGGAAATGGACCGGCTGGAGCGATATGGCTATCCCGTGTCGTTGCTGATGTTCGACCTGGACCATTTTAAGAAAGTAAACGACGATTACGGCCACGCAACGGGAGATGAAGTGCTCAAAGCATTCGCCCACATTGCCCGCACCACGTTGCGCTCCACCGACGTACTCGGGCGGTGGGGAGGCGAAGAGTTTGTCGCGATCCTGCCGTCCACCGGCATCGGCGGTGCGATACTGACCGCTGAACGCATCAGGCAGGCACTCGAATCACAACGTTTTTCCAACGGCCTGCAGGTTACAACCAGCATTGGCATCGCTGTTTGTCAGTCCAGCGATCATTGGGAAAGCTGGCTAAGCCGGGCCGACTCCGCGCTCTATCGCGCTAAAGCGGCAGGCCGTAACCGTATCGAGACAGAAGCACTGATTGTCGATAATTCGCTGATGGTGTTACCGGATACCAATCTGGTTCATCTGACCTGGCACTACAGCTACGCCACCGGTCATCCGGATGTCGACCGGGAACACCAGCACCTGTTTCGTCAGGCTAATGCGCTGTTACAGATAATACTGCGTAGCGGAACACGGGAAGAATTCTCACAGCAGGTCAGCCAGCTTATCGATTTACTGCACGAACACATGCAGCATGAAGAGCAAATGCTGCGCGAAAAGCAGCACCCGGACGTCGGCTATCATGCCCGCTTACACAGCCACCTGCTCTATCGGGCAAGCGAACTACTACAGCGGTTTGAGCAGCAACAGATTGGCATGTCAGAACTGTTTCACTATGTGGTGTACGAAGTGATTACCCAGCACATGCTGATTGATGACAAACAGCTGGCGCTGTCTAAAAATAAATGAGGCTGTTTCCCCACTCCACAGCATCCTGCTGCGGGAATGGGGAAATAATGCACAAGACATGTCAAACCAACAGGCGATTACTTCTTAATCACTTTTGCTGACTGAATGATAATAGGCTTCGTCGGTACATTCTGGTACGGCCCGACATTGTCTGTCTGGACTTGAGAAATCTTGTCCGCGACCTCCATGCCTTTGACCACTTTACCAAATACCGCATAACCAAAATCACGCTGGCCGTGATCCAGAAAAGCGTTGTCCGCCACATTGATAAAGAACTGACTGGTGGCGCTATCTTTTTCACTGGTGCGCGCCATAGCGATAGTGCCGCGCAGATTACGCAGACCATTATCCGCTTCATTCTTGATAGGCGAATTGGTGGCTTTCTGTTTCATATCACTGCTAAAACCGCCAGCCTGAACCATGAACCCTGGGATAACCCGGTGAAAAATAGTGCCATTGTAAAAACCGCTGTTGACATAATCGACAAAGTTTTTCACGGAAATCGGCGCTTTTTGATCATCCAGCGCCAGTTCAATGTTACCTGCGGTGGTTGTCAGCAACACGTGAGTGGACGTGGTAGCGGCAAAAGCCGGTGAAAAGGCGGTCAGGGCAAATACAGTCACTACCGCTGCCAGTATACGTTTTGACATGAAGCATTCCTTTTGAGGATCAACGACAGAAAGCGTACCGATTTTAAATAGCCGTACCTTTCTACGCCACCCATTTACCTTTTTTTACGCGATCACGGCCACCCATTGGCGAAAAAAAGAGCACTATTTGCTCTCCCACCCGCCGACTCAACATCATGACAGCCGCCATCGCTCCCCCGGAGTCGGAACATCATAACCGGGGGAGAGAAAGGGTCAAAAGAATGATGTGCTACCTGGCGATTAATGTTGGCTTAGCGTGTGCGCCTCGATCCAGTCAAAGTTGATATCTTCGCCCAGGCCAGGACGTTGCGGCAGGTGAACGAAACCGTCTTCGTCCATCGGGTCCACCAGTGAATTGAGGTAAGCGGCGGGTTCATCGTAGTTCATGAATGGATGCAGCAGACCACGTTCATACCAGCGACAGTTTTTAATCGCTCCCACAACGGCCAGATTGGGTGCGCCGTTGCCATGGATTTCACAATCCATGCCGAAGGCTTCCGCCAGATGTGCCACTTTAAGGCACGGTGAAATACCGCCTACACCCTGCACCCCGGCACGCAGGATGTCACAGGCCCCCTCCTTCACCCAGTCGGCACGGCTGAAATATTTCCCGCCCAGACTTTCCGGCCCGATGACATCGATATCCAGATTTTTGTTCAACCAACTGTAGGATGCCATGCTCTGCTCCTCCATCGGCTCTTCGAACCAGGTGAAGTTCAGTTTTTGCAGCTCACGACCGATATACAGTGCCTCGCTACGGCTGTACCAATGGTAGCCATCCAGCATCAGGTTGATATCCGGCCCGACCGCTTCACGCACCGCCGCACAGGCTTTCACATCCATTTGCGGACTGGGTGCGAATGAGACCGGCGGCATCCAGGTATGCAGTTTAATGGCCTTGTAACCGCGCGCGACCAGCTTTTCGGCGAACTGACCGTACTCATCCGGCGTCGACAGGCCACCTTTGAGTTCATCACCACACATGGTGCTACCGTATGCCAGTACTTTGTCACGGTAACCTCCCAGCAGTTTATAGACCGGCGTGTTCAGCGCCCGCCCGGCCAAGTCCCACAAGGCTTGCTCGACGATAGCCAGCGCCCGATCAGTTAACTGGTTAGCACTGCCGCGCTGCCAGTGCACCAGATCCTGCCATAAACGCTCACGATCAAACGGATCCTGCCCAATCAGTACCTTGCGGAAAAAACTGTTCACCACATAGGGCCGAATGACTTCCGGCGGTGCAAACGCATACCCTTTGTGCCCATCCTCTGTACTGATGGTCAGCAGCGCCATGCCAGCCTGATGCTCATCGCCTGGGTGGGAATGTCCTGCGCTGTCAGAAACGCGGCGAGTGGGATAAGTGAAGACGGTGACGTCAATGGATTCAATTTTCACGTTGATTACCTGCCTGAAGGTGAAGCGCCCGCCAGCATCGGTTTTATGAATTGATAAAAATAAAAAAACAGTGCTGATTTAATAAAACTTCGTTTTATTTATATCGATTATTGAGGAAGTTTACCGCGAGGTCATTAGGCAATTTATAACATTTGTGAAAATTATCCGCCCGATGATTATGCAATTGCCCTATTTACAATCTCTATTTTTATTATCTTTATTTTCCTTATCCATCGCTCAGACTAACATCAATAAAAAAACGCCGCTTCCGATAAGAAGCGGCGCTGTCTGAATAAAAATAACTACGACCAGATAACGAACGATCAGATTACGGGCGAGCGACAAACCCCACCACGTCATAGGCTTTGCGCAGTGTTTCCTGCGCACGGGCGCTGGCTTTTTGTGCCCCATCACGCATCACCTGCTGCAAGAAGGCTTCGTCATCACGGAAACGGTGATAACGCGCCTGCAGTTCGCTCAGCATGCCGGAAACAGCATCGGCCACTGCGCCTTTCAGGTGGCCATACATCTGCCCTTCAAACTCTTTCTCCAGATCAGGGATGGCTTTCCCCGTCACCCCGGAGAGGATATCCAGCAAATTGGACACCCCGGCCTTGTTTTGCAGATCGTAACGCACCACTGGTGGCTCGTCGGAGTCAGTAACTGCGCGTTTGATCTTCTTCACCACCGATTTCGGGTCTTCCAACAGGCCAATGACGTTATTGCGGTTGTCATCCGACTTAGACATCTTCTTGTTCGGCTCCAGCAAAGACATCACCCGTGCGCCGGATTTCGGAATAAACGGTTCAGGAACACGGAACACCTCACCGTAAATCGCGTTGAAGCGCTGGGCGATATCCCGGCTCAGTTCCAAATGCTGTTTCTGGTCTTCGCCTACCGGTACCTGGTTGGTCTGGTAGAGCAGAATGTCAGCCGCCATTAATACCGGGTAGTCAAACAATCCGGCATTGATGTTTTCTTCATAACGGGCCGATTTGTCTTTGAACTGGGTCATGCGGCTCAGTTCGCCGAAATAGGTATAGCAGTTGAGCAACCAACCCAGTTGTGCGTGTTCCGGCACGTGCGACTGGACAAAAATCGTGCTCTTTTGCGGGTCGATACCGCAGGCCAGATAGAGCGCCAGCGTATCCAGCGTCGCCTTGCGCAGTTGCTGCGGATCCTGACGCACGGTGATCGCATGTTGATCCACGATGCAATAAATGCAGTCAAAATCATCCTGCATGTTGACCCACTGACGTAACGCACCCATGTAGTTACCAATGGTCAACTCGCCTGACGGCTGTGCGCCGCTAAATACAATGGGCTTACTCATGTCATGCTTCCTGATCGTGTAAAAGGGGTAACCCGACAAGGGTCAATAAATCCGCAAAGCGATCCAGCACCACGTCAGGGTGACTTAACGCGATCGCCTCACCATAGTTATAACCATACGTCATGCCGACGCACGGGCATCCGGCGGCTCGGGCTGCCTGAATATCATTACGAGAATCGCCGATAAACAGCAATTCGTTTACCCGTAAACCCAGTTTACCCAACACCATGTACAACGGTGCCGGATGTGGCTTTTTCTCGGTAACGTCATCGCCGCCTAAAATCAGCGAGAAATAGTGCCCAATCCCCAGCACATCCAGCAGCGGCGCGACGAAAGGTGTCGGTTTATTGGTGACAACAGCCATACGAAAGCCACGTACGGCAAGCGCAGCCAGCGTCTCCTTCACCTCGGGAAACAGCAGGCTGCCGCTATCTACCGTGCGGGCATAGTACTTATCAAACAGCGAACGGGTATCCTGAATCTGCTGGCTCGTTGGCTCTACCCCCGCCCAGCGTAACGCCCGCTCCATCAATACATCGGCACCGTTACCAATCCAGGTGGATACTCGCTCTTCGCCCGCACGTGGCAGCGACAATGCGCCTAATGCCATATCCACCGCTTCGGCCAACCCTGGCGCACTGTTGACCAGCGTACCATCCAGATCAAACGCCAGCCCGCGAATCGCAGCAAAATCAGTCATGCCGTACCGTCTCCAACTCCTGACGCATCTTATCAATCACCGCACGGTAATCCGGCTGGCCAAAAATCGCCGAACCGGCGACGAACATATCCGCACCGGCTGCCGCAATCTGCGCGATGTTATCGACTTTGACGCCACCATCGACCTCAAGACGGATATCATAGCCGCTTTCATCAATCCGCTGACGTACCTGGCGTAATTTATCCAGCGTAGAAGGAATGAATGACTGACCGCCGAAGCCTGGATTCACGGACATCAGCAAAATGATATCCAGCTTATCCATCACATAATCAAGATAACTCAGTGAGGTGGCAGGGTTAAACACCAGACCTGCCTTACAGCCATGACTCTTGATCAGTTGCAGCGTCCGGTCGACATGTTCGGATGCCTCGGGATGAAACGTAATGAAGCTGGCACCCGCCTCGGCAAAATCAGGTATCAGCCTGTCCACCGGTTTTACCATCAGATGCACATCGACCGGTGCGGTAATGCCGTAGTTGCGCAAGGATTTCAACACCAGCGGGCCAATAGTCAAATTGGGGACATAGTGGTTATCCATCACATCAAAGTGGACGACATCGGCTCCGGCAGCCAGAACACGTGCGGTATCCTCGCCAAGACGGGCAAAATCAGCCGACAAAATAGACGGGGCGATTAAAAACGGTTTCATGCGTTTCTCCAAACCATCAAGTCTGCATTCCGCTGCCGGGTACGCCCACTGATGACACACCTTCGCAGCCACTCTGTTAGGGGAACAAGGGTGAGGCTTTTCTCACCGTTATTCCCCCTGCCCACCGCCTCTCGTCACACTCAAGACGCCCGGCAGTACAACGCCAGCAGTTCATTGACCTTACTGCGGCCCGAAATATTGCGGCTGATGGTGCGACGCGCCTTGACCACATACAACGATGACGCATCACGATACCACTCGCGAGTCAGTACCGTATCATGGTTGGAAATCAGCACCGGGATCTGGTTCTGCGATGACAACTGCTGTGCCAACTGCGCCAGATTTTGCTGATCCTGATGGTTAAAGTTGTTGGTGTGGTACGCCGTGAAATTGGCCGTAGCCGACAGCGGCGCATAAGGCGGATCGCAATACACCACCGAGCCTGAGGTCGCATTGGTCAACGTCTGCTGATAATGCTCGCAAACGAACGTGGCATTTCGCGCCTTTTCCGCAAACCAGTAAAGTTCTTCTTCCGGAAAATAGGGCTTTTTATAACGCCCGAACGGCACATTGAATTCACCCCGCATGTTATAGCGGCACAAGCCGTTATAACAATGTCGGTTCAGATACAGAAACAGCAACGCGCGGCGATAATCATCGGTGCAGACGTTAAATTCCGTTCTCAACTGATAAAAAACATCCGAGGTATTCACCTCATCGATAAACAACTCGCGGGCATCGCTAATGAATGTATCGGTCTCAGTTTTGACAATTTTATAAAGATTAATGAGATCGCTGTTAATATCCGCCAGAATATAGCTGTCGTAGTCGGTATTGAGAAACACAGAACCCGCACCCACGAAAGGCTCGATTAATCGCTCTCCCGCTGGCAGATATCGGCGAATCTCCTCCACCAGCGGATATTTCCCACCGGCCCATTTTAAGAACGCGCGGTTTTTCTTCATGCCGTCGTTAGTTACTCACACAGTTCAGAGCCACGGATTGTACTCTGTTAAGACAGCACATCAGGGCCAATTTGGTCTTACTTGGTCGAGTCCTGCTTCACCTGACGGATCGGCCTGACCCATGGTTTTTTCGCCTGAACATCAGCAGGCAGGGACGCAATAGCACGCTTGGCATCTTCCGGTGTGGCGTAAACACCATTCACCAGCACATACCAGGGCCGCCCGTCACGTTTCGTTTCATACACCCAGTAGTTCGCCAGTCGCTGTTCCCGAGCATAAGCCTTGAGAGAATCTTCGCGGGACGCACTGCTGAGCTGCAAGGTAAAGTGGCTGGCAGGCGCACTCTGGATAGCTGTACTGCTCTGGCTTGCGGCTGACGCCGCAGGTTTACCTACTGCAACTGGTCTGCTCGATGGTGCGGGCATCACAGCGGTCGTAGGGGCACGATGTGTATTCGTAGCGGGTTTCGCCGCTTCTTTAGCTTCTGCGACCCTTTTATGGGATGGCGTAGTTTCATGGAATGGCACAGTAGAAGGCTGCTTTTCAGCCTGCACACGCGAAGGCGCCTTCTCTACAAGCTGCGTGCGCCCACCTTTGGTCGTCGGCGAGAATACAGTAGCCGGTTCGGTCGGCAATCCCGCCGACAAGGCATTTACCCTGTCTTGCTGCAGAGGCTGAGACAAGGCATCGGTGATATTACCCGGCAGCTCAATGCGCTGCTGGTTGTTACTCTGTGCGGACAAGGGTGCCTGCGTAGGGGTGCCGGAAACCGGCTGGCCGCTTAACGCCTGCGGAGCACCACTTCTTCCTGCATTCGGGTTATTGCTTACCGGTACAGGGGAAGAAGGCTGAGATACCGCCGGTGATGCACTCTGGGTCTGGCTGGAAGACATCGACGATGACAGATCGATATTCTTACCAGAACCTGCTGCGGGTGACGACGCTGAAGGCGTATTCTGGCTGGGTGACTGCAAGGCAGAGCCGATACCAATGATCAGCAGCACCAATACCACAATACCGATACCAATCATGGTGTGTTGTCTGGATAGCGAAACACTCGGAGCAGATAAACTTTTGCTTCTTCTCTGCTGACGCACGGGGCGTCGATCACTGGCATCCGGTTTCAACTCTTCTTCCGGGTTGAACTCATCCATTTTACCCTCCCACTGAAAGGCTAGCTTTCGCACACATCCGACGCTGCGAAAGTCTAAATCATAAGGCATTGTATTTTAAACGTAAACCACCGCGACTCCACCTGCTGGCTATTCAGCCAGCTCAGTGAAGGGTTTAGGGAAGGCAGTCGGCGATGGATGCCAGCACCAGTTCGTGCGATACACCCGACCGGACTTCAGACTGACCAATTGCCGTAGGCAGAACCAGACGCAACTCTCCGGCCAGAACCTTCTTATCCCTCATCATGTGCGGTAAATACGCTTGCGGGACCATTTCGCGCGGTCCGGTAACAGGCAAACCAGCCCGCAGCAACAGCGCCTTGATACGCTCAACATCGTCAGCGCTCAACTGCCCGAGCCGACGAGCCGCATGAGCCGCCATCACCATTCCAGCCGCTACGGCTTCGCCATGCAGCCAGTTACCGTACCCCATCTCCGCTTCAATGGCATGTCCATAAGTGTGGCCTAAATTCAGCAAGGCGCGCAGCCCGGACTCACGTTCATCTGCGGCCACTACCTCTGCCTTAAGCTCACAACAACGACGGATGCAGTAGGCCAGCGGCACACCCTCCAGTCGACGAATCTCGTCGATATGCGCTTCCAGCCATTCAAAAAAGACGCGATCGAGGATAACGCCATACTTGATCACTTCGGCAAGCCCGGAGGAGAGCTCGCGTGCAGGCAATGTTCGCAGGCAATCCAAATCGACAACCACCGAGGCGGGCTGATAAAACGCGCCAATCATGTTTTTGCCAAGCGGATGATTGACTGCCGTTTTACCACCGACAGAGGAGTCAACCTGTGACAACAGCGTGGTGGGAACCTGAATGAAGCGAACACCGCGTTGATAACAGGCGGCAGCAAAGCCGGTCAAATCACCGATGACACCGCCGCCCAACGCTACCAGCGTGGTATCACGACCATGCGGTTTAGCCAGTAATGCGGAAAAGACCTGCTCCAGCACCGCTAACGACTTGAACTGCTCGCCATCAGGCAAAATAACCTGATCCACCCGCACACCGCTGTTCTCCAGCAGGCTACGTACTCTGTCCAGATACAGCGGAGCCAACGTTTCATTGGTCACCAGCATGGCCTGATCACCAGCCTTCAGCGGCATAAAAGAAGCCGCGTCGTTGAAAAGATCGGCGGCGATCGTAATGGGGTAACTGCGTTCCCCGAGAGTTACGGTGACTCTTTCCATGCTCGTTCCATTGATCTGTCAGAGACCTGCGGTATACAGGAGATTACACAAAATCAGTTGTTTTCCAGCATGCTGATAATCTGGTTGGCAACGACTTTGGCGCTTTGTTCATCGGTGCGAATCGTAACATCGGCGATCTCTTCATACAGCGGATTACGTTCTCTCGCCAATGCCTCCAGCACTTCGCGTGGTGGGGCTTCAACCTGAAGCAACGGACGTTTTTTATCTCGTTGAGTACGGGCCAACTGTTTTTCAATCGTGGTTTCCAGATACACCACCACGCCACGTGCTGACAGGCGATTGCGAGTTTCGCGTGATTTTACCGAACCACCGCCGGTTGCCAGCACAATGCCCTGCTTTTCCGTCAATTCATTAATGACTTTCTCTTCGCGCTCGCGGAAGCCTTCCTCGCCTTCCACATCAAATACCCAGCCCACATCAGCCCCGGTACGACGCTCAATTTCTTGATCGGAGTCGAAGAATTCCATATTGAGCTGCTGAGCTAACTGACGGCCAATAGTGCTTTTGCCGGCACCCATAGGCCCAACCAGAAAGATATTGCGTTTCTCTGCCATTTTTTTGGTATTACTAAGAAATTCGTTAATGATAACCCGCCCCGCCATGTAACCTGCGGCGGAACCTAAACTGAAACCTCATGAGCGATAGTGCGAGAATCAGACAAAAAATTATCTCAATACTCAGGGTGGTTTGGCAACCGAATAAAACGCCACACAAACCAGGTCGTCATAAACCGTGCGTTTTATCTACACTGCTGATGTAACACCACTTCCGTGCTCAAGCCGCTATCCTTGTATGCTAAAACGACGGTATCGTCAAACAATGAAGGACACTATTTCACAAAGCGAGTGTATAAAGCAGGCTGACACATCGCACCCCACCGTTTTGAGATAATCAGGCTGCTGGTGCGCGTTTAGCCGCCTGAATCAGTGTAGGCGTGATAAAGATGACCAGCTCGCGGCGCGTATGCTGCTGACTTGTGGCGCGAAACCACTGACCAATGCCCGGTAACGACCCCAAGCCCGGCACCTGACGCTCCCCTTGATTTTTTTGTTGTTGGAAAATCCCACCCAGCACAATGGTTTCGCCATCCTGCACGGTGACCTGAGTCTGGATCTCCTGTTTATCGATCGCCAGGATTTCGCCCCCTTCCCCCTGCTTGATAGCCCGTCCCGGCATATTCTGGCTAATTAGCAGGTTGAGCGTAATCTGCCCACCATGCAGAATCCTGGGGGTGACTTCCATGCCCAACACCGCTTCCTTGAACTCGATCGATGTCGAACCGCTGGCACCGCTGGATACCTGATACGGGATTTCCGTGCCTTGCTTGATGCTGGCTGTTTGTTGATGCGCAGTAAACAGGCGCGGACTGGCGATAATCTCCACCTCGTTTTCCTGCTCCAGCGCCATTAGTTCCAGGTCAAGCAATCGTCCATTGAGCTTTGCCAGATGAAACCCGGCGTTAACAGCGGGCGATTCAACCGGGAGGCTAACCGTGAAGTTATTCATCTGCATCGCCTGCCCTGCAATGGAAGCGTCCCCCAGCCCCCAGTTAACGCCCAACGCTTTCAAATGCTCGCTGCTGATGGTGACGATGTGCGCTGCCAGTTGCACCTGCGACAATGGCTTATCCAACGCGTCAATCCAGGGCCGAATTTGTTCCAGCGCGGAAGCGACATCCCGAATCAGCAGCGTGTTGGTGCGTTTATCGACGGTGACGTTACCGCGTTCTGTCAGCAACGTACCGCGCTGGCTTTGCAGATTCGCCACCACCTCAGTCGCTTCCGCGTACTGCAAGGTGACGGACAGATTTTGCAACGGCAGTTGCAAACGCTGCTTAGCCGCTTGTTCCTCCTGTTTCTGCTGGCGGTCTTTCACATAGGTATCGGGGTAAACCATCATGACGCTATTTTGCTGTTCAACCGTCAATTGCCCCATTCGCAGAATAATATCCAGCGCCTGCTGCCAGGGAACCTGCTGTAAATTCAGGCTAATGTTACCGGCTACCCCCGGTGCCACCACCAGATTAAGTTGCTGGTGGTCTGCCAGCGCCTGCAAAACTCGCTGCACGGGCACATCGTCAAAGACCAGTGAAACCGGCTCACCACTACCTGCTTTGGCCAGCATGCTGCCGCATAACATCATCAACCAGCCGTACCGGTAAAACCGTCTACCGGGAAAACATCCTGTCTTCATCCTTCATTCCTTGTTGTGATGAAAAGGCGGCCCAAGGCGTATTTCCGCCACTCCACAGATCACTTTCCCACCCGTTTGACGCAACGTTGCACCGCCACGGTCAAGCTGGGTAATCTGCCAGTCACCGGGGGGAATAACATCGCCATCACGAACACGTAGCCAGCCGATTTGCGGCTGCACCAGCCAGGCAATCCACCGCGACGATGACCCCACCATTCCTTTGAGTTGCCATTTCTGCTGATCCTGCCCGCTATTACACGACATCTCCGACAGGGGCTGGAACGGGTCGCGCATAGCGGATTCGCGTATTACTGAATCACGTATTACTGAATCACATAGCGCCGCTGTACTCACCAAGCCAAGCAGCCCTCCGACAAACAGTGCACAACCTTGCCAGTAATTCATTGCCCCACCTTCACTGATGGCGCTTGCGGCAACGAGAGTCGCAGTTCGGTACGCAGCCCAACAGACGCCTTTCGGATAGTAATGTGGTCGATGCGCAGCACCACTGGCAGCGATTGAAAACGCGACAGGAAATTCAGGGTCGCACCGTACTGCGCACTAAAAACCAGTAACCAGGCAGACGGCTCACCATTCGCGCTCTGCGCCGGTAATGGATGCCAGCTTTCAAGTTGAACACTACTATCACGTAGTAGCTCATCCAGTAACGACGCGATGCGATTTACCGACCTGTCTTCAGCCAGAGAAGGCTGCTCAGCAAGCCAGCGTTGTAAGACGTGTAACGCCGGTAACGCGGCCATTTTCTCTCGCCACTGTCTGATGACCTGTTCACTGTCACGGACTTGCTGTTCGAGTTGCGCTAATTGCCGTTGTTGCGTCTGCATCCATATTCCACCGATGACCACCGTCGCCAACATGACCAGCATTGGCGGTGCCAGCAGCCACAACCATAGCGGCGCGGTCAGCCAATGTGCGACCCGGAGATAAAACCAGTGCATCATCCTTTCGCTCCCACGCCGTCTACAGCCTGCCAGTGCAGACGTAACGAAAAACTCAGCCGGGCGCTATTCTTAGGATCGCGATCGGCCTGTTGCACGCTGGCGTGGGCTATTTGTGGTAACGCCGACATCGCCTTCGCCAACGTGACGATAGCCGAATAGTGATTACTCACTCCGGACAGTGATAAGCGCACACCGTTGTCGCCAATTTCTGTCAGCCAGAGTGCGTCGGGCATCAGGGTCGGTAGTTGGGCCAGTAAGGTCTGATAACGCTGGTTCTGTCGCTGGCTCTGCTCTTGTGCCGCCAGTTGTACCAATTGGGCTTCACGTCGCTGCCAGGCAGCGAACGTCTGATGGTAGCGCTGCGCATAGCTCGCCTGTTGCGACTGCGCCAGTCCAACCTGCAACTGCCACCACACCCGTTGTTGACGGTAGTTCACGCAGGTGATAACTGCCGCATAACCGACAGCCACCATGACGATACTGGTCAGCAACAGGCTTAACCGTATACGCCGGTGCAACAGGCGAGGTCGCCATGCCAGAAGATTCACCGTCAGCATGGTGAATCCTCCGGGCGAATCGCCAACCCACCCGCAATAGCAAAAGCGGCCGGAAACCCCGGTAATGGCGGTTGTTGTTGAGCAAATGCGGTCAGAGGCGACCAGGAAATCAGCCCGGCAGACGTTTGCTGCAGCGTCACAGGAACAGATGCACTGAGGTAGGCAGCAGGCGGGATCTCTTTTTGATAGCAAGTGCTCACGTACTTTAATAGTTCGTGCTCGGCTCCTGTACCCGTCGGGTCGTCTGCTATCTCATCCGGATGAAACGTACCGAATGCCAAAGGCGCGTCCAGCGGTGACACCCACAGCCAGTGATCATCAAACCGGTGCAACAGCAGACGATCGCCAGCCAACCCGGCCCGTGCCGCCATACACCGCAATGCGCAAGGGGTAATATCCACCACATCGGGTTGCAGGCCGGCATCACGCAGGCAATGCAGCCAGACATCCAGCTCCGTCTGACGCGCCGCGGTAACCAGCAACTTATTGGGGGTCTGCGGATCAGGACGATAATCCAGCGCCAGATCGTCGCCACTCACCGGCAGCACTTTGGCCGCCATTTTACGAATATATTCGCCACGTTGCGGTTCACGCAGACGATAGTCTGGCATCGGCAGCCGTTGTTGCAGTACACGCGGGGCGGGGAACCCCAACCGTAGTGAAACAAATCGTGGCAATTCATGCCGCCATTGACGAAGAACCGTACAAAGTGCAGCGGGATGATGTAGACTACCGCCGCGTAATATGTCGTCTGGTAACGGCAATTGCCACCAATGGCGTAATTGCCAGCTATGTCGGCGACGTTGTACGGCCAGAGCGCGCATTACGCCGTTCTGAATGTCCAACCCAACCTGCCAGATGGGATAAGCCATGAATGTTCGATCTCCTTATCGTTTCATACAGAACAGATACCCGATGGACATCGCGGTGCAGGTAAGGCGGTCATAGAGTCATACCCGGTTTACGGCGCCCCGCAAGGGAAGAGGACCATAAAAAAGCCGGGTACAGCGGGTCGCCATGCGCCTGTAACCTGAAAGACGACGGGTATATCCACCTTGCTGGCTTCCCTTTATACTAGCGCCCGTCTGTTTATAAACTATTCAATTGCTACTGAATGGAAAATCTCCGGTGAAGTTCGTAAAGTATCTATTCATCCTTGCAGTGAGTTGCATTCTGCTGGGAGTCGCTTCGCTCTATGGCCTCTATCGCTATATCGAGCCACAGTTACCCGATGTCGCTACGCTGAAAGACGTCCGCCTGCAAACGCCGATGCAGGTTTACAGTGCTGACGGCGAGTTGATCGCCCAGTTTGGCGAGAAGCGTCGTATCCCGCTGAAGCTGGACCAGATCCCGCCGATGCTGGTTAACGCGTTTATCGCCACGGAAGACAGCCGCTTCTTTGAACACCACGGTGTTGACCCACAGGGGATCGTCCGCGCGGCGGTCATTGCCCTGACATCAGGTCATGCATCGCAGGGGGCCAGTACCATCACCCAGCAGCTGGCGCGTAATTTCTTCCTGAGTCCTGAGCGCACGCTGTTGCGTAAGATTAAGGAAGTGTTTCTGGCTATCCGCATCGAACAAACACTGACCAAAGACGAAATCCTGGAACTGTATCTGAACAAGATCTACCTGGGGTACCGTGCTTACGGCGTGGGTGCCGCCGCTCAGGTCTATTTCGGACAACCGGTCGACCAGTTGACGCTGGCGCAAATGGCAATGATTGCCGGCCTGCCGAAAGCACCGTCCACCTTTAACCCGCTTTACTCTTACGATCGCGCCGTGGCGCGCCGTAACGTGGTGCTGTCGCGCATGCTGGACGAGAACTACATTACGCGGGCGCAGTACGATCAGGCCCGTAACGAAAAGCTGGTGGCGGACTATCACGCACCGGAAATCGCCTTCTCCGCCCCTTATCTGGCTGAAATGGTTCGCCAGGAAATGGTGAAACGCTATGGTGAAGATGCGTATAGCGATGGTTATCAGGTCTACACCACTATCACCCGCAAACTGCAGTTAGCAGCGGAAGACGCGGTACACAACAATGTCATCGCCTATGATATGCGCCACGGCTACCGCGGCCCGGACCAGGTGCTTTGGAAAGTCGGCACCCCAGCGTTGACGCAGGACAAGATTGTCGAGGCATTGAAAAAACTACCGGTTTACGGGCCGTTGTTCCCGGCGGTTGTTACCGATGCCAGCGCCGATAAAGCCCACGCCGTGATGGCTAACGGCGATAAGATAGAACTGCCAATGCTGGGGGTACGCTGGGCGCGCGCCTATCGTTCAGATGACCAGCAAGGCCCCACGCCAAAACGCGTCACCGATGTGCTGGCTGCCGGTCAACAAATTTGGGTACGCAAAGTCGACAACGACTGGTGGCTGGCTCAGGTCCCTGACGTCAACTCGGCGCTGGTATCCCTCAATCCGCAAAACGGCGCGATACTGGCGCTGGTTGGCGGGTTCGATTTCAATCAGAGCAAGTTCAACCGTGCTACGCAGGCGCTGCGGCAGGTAGGGTCAAATATCAAGCCATTCCTGTACACCGCCGCGATGGATAAAGGTCTGACGCTCGCGACTATCCTCAACGATGCCCCGATTACACGCTGGGACCCCGGTGCCGGTTCCGACTGGAGCCCGAAAAACTCACCGCCGGTGTACGACGGCCCAATCCGTTTACGTCAGGGTCTGGGGCAGTCGAAAAACGTGGTGATGGTGCGGGCAATGCGTGCAATGGGTGTGGATTACGCCGCTAATTATCTGGAACGCTTCGGCTTCCCGGAACAGAACATCGTACATACAGAATCACTGGCATTGGGTGCAGCATCGTTTACGCCGTTGCAGGTGGTGCGTGGTTACTCGGTAATGGCTAACGGCGGCTATCTGGTCGACCCTTACTTCATCACCAAAATCGACAATGCCGCCGGTAACACCGTTTTCAGTGCTACACCGAAAATCGTGTGCGATACCTGCAATCTGCCCGTCATTTACGGCGATACCCAACGTTCCGCCGTCTTGTCGGATGACAGCATGGAAAACGTGGCGACATCGCAGGAAAATCCGGTGCAGGCTGCCCCGCAGGTTGACCCGATTACACCGTCGGAAGTCGCTAAACAGGCCGCCGCTCAACCGTACGCCCCGCATGTTATCAGCACGCCATTGGCCTTCCTGATCAAAGATGCACTTAACAGTAACGTGTTTGGCGAACCGGGCTGGATGGGTACCGGCTGGCGCGCGGGTAAAGTACTGCAACGCCATGATATTGGTGGTAAAACTGGTACTACCAACAACTCGAAAGACGCCTGGTTCTCCGGTTATGGCGCGAATATTGTTGCTTCGGTGTGGATTGGTTTTGACGATCACCGCCGTGACCTTGGCCGTACGTCAGCATCCGGTGTCATTCGCGACCAGATTTCCGGTTATGAAGGCGGAGCGAAAAGTGCTGAACCTGCCTGGGATGACTATATGAAGGTGGCGCTGGCAGGCGTACCAGAACAACCGAAGACACCGCCACAGGGTGTCGTGACAGTTACTATCGATCGCAGCACCGGCAAACTGTCGGATGGCGGCGGGAATAGTCGTCAGGAGTATTTCATCGACGGTACGCAACCCACCGAGCGGGCAGTACATGACGCCGGTACCACGCTGTACAACACCAGTAGCGGTCAGGCAGAAGAGTTATTCTGATGCGAACATGCGGTGCAGCACTGATTGGGGCTGCACCACGACTGCGATAACAACGCAGCAAAAAGGCGCGATATTCGCGCCTTTTTCTTTATCTGGATCGACTGCTTTATCTGGGCTGTGATAAAGCGATTGTTTTGACAAGTCGTGTTTTGATCATTAGCCCTGCTGCGCTAAAAACTGTTGTGCTAAGAACTGTTGCGCTAAGAACAACGCACTCACATTACGCGCCTCACGAAAATCCGGCTCCTTCAGTAGCGACATCATGTCTGCCTGCGGCCAGCGCACCAACTGCAATGGTTCTGGCTCGTCGCCTTGTAAGTGTTTCGGATAGAGACCACTCGCCACCACAATATTCATGCTACTGGAAAAATACGACGGTGCCATCGTCAGGGTGGATAACAACTCAAACCGTTCCGCGCCAAACCCGACCTCTTCCATCAGTTCACGGTTAGCCGCTTCAAACACGGTCTCGCCCGAATCAATCAGCCCTTTGGGGAACCCCAATTCATACTGCTCAATCCCCACCGCATATTCACGAATCAGCAACAGTTCATCGCCGATGACCGGCACTATCATCACCGCTTCACGGCCTGACGGACGCATACGTTCATAGATGCGGCGCTCACCGTTGCTAAACTCCAGATCAACGGCCTCCACATTGAACAAATGTGAACGTGCTACGGTCTCAACCTTGAGGATTTTAGGTTTTTGCAGGTTATTATCCATCGTGGCCTCGATGAGGAAACCGCAACCGGCTTTCCCCGTTCAGGCCAGTGTCGGCACGGAACACAAACTGGTAGAGCCGCGATTTCCTGCAGAATATTCAGTAAGTCATATTGTGCGTTAACATTAACAGTCGCTGCAACTCCATCATGGTGAATTTACATATTCGCAACAATATTTACACATTAATTTTTTTTATACAAGAACGACCGTATGAAGATGTCTCTCCACCCTAACCCCACCAGAAAAAATTCAGATTTTCCTCATTTTCGCGCCCACATTCGCTTGCTACCATGCACTGTTAAACAAGTAATAGTTGGTTAATTCAGTTATTAACTGTACGACGTGGGTTAACATCGTTCGTGTAGTTTTGTTACTATCCGGGAATAACAGGGGGAACCTTACGCTGTTGGCTGGAGATAATATGCGCACAATACTCATCATATTGGCTGTATTGTTTGCCTGTCTAATTGTCGTGGGGGGGATCATTGGCTATCTCATGTATCGTCGTCTTCTATTCGCCAAACGTTTGCCGGTTACACCATCGGGACATCGCCAGCTGACAGCGTCGGAACGTATTGCCGTCGAACGCTATCTGGCTATGGCCCGTATAGACAGTCCGGTTTCTGCGTCTGTTCCGGCCACCTTGACCCGTCTGCTACCGGGCAATCGGGTGTATCCCATAACCCATAGCATTACCCGCTATGGGCTGAGTACTGACGCGCCCAACAAATGGCGCTATTACATCGATACTCAGGAAATCCACCTGCCCGCACGCTGGGAACAATACATTACTCAGAACAATGAAATCGAACTGATCAAAACCCGTTCGATCCCTCTGGTGATTTCGTTGAATGGCCATTCATTGACGGAAGTGGTTACCGAAATGGATTCGTTCGCCGGTTCAGACATCCCTGGCGAACAGGCATACATTCGCCCGGAAAGCCATGAACACACCGAACTGGTCGCTATCCGCAAGGAAACGCCGGAAGAACATGCCGTACACCGTTCACGCGGTCTGCGTGAAACCGGAGTGCTGAGTCTGGCATTTCTGCTGCTGGTGTTTAGCCTGACCAGCCCGCTGACGATGCTGCCCTGGCTGGCCGGTGCCGCTTGCCTGCTGTCTGCCTGGGGATGCTGGCAACTGTTTCGACCTCCATCGCAAAAAGAGTTGCGCGAAGTGCATTGTCTGCACGGCACACCACAGTGCATGGGGTTATTCAGCGACACCACACAAAGCCAGATCAGCAATGTCTCGCTTGGCAATATCGACCTTCTCTATCCCCTTCACTGGCAACCTTATATTGGTTACGACCTCGGCAAAAAAACCGATGTGGATATTTATCTGACCCGTCAGGTCGTGCGCCAGGGCAACTATCTGTCCTTACATAACGAAGTCAAATTCTTCCCGCTACAGCAATGGGGCAAAAACGCCATACTGGCTGCCGGTACCCTGCTCAGCCTTATCCTACTGTTGACCTCGGTACCGCTTGATCTCCCCTTAAAGCTCAGCCTGGCCTGGGTTCAGGGTGCCAGCAGCATCAAAGTAAACCAGGTTGAAGAGCTGGAGCGCATGCCGCTGCACATTGGCGATAAACTACAGGTTCGCGGCAGCGGGATGTGTTACATGCCGCCGATTAGTCTCAACCCAACAGCATCCAAAGCCTCACCTTTCGCCCCGTTTGATTGCGCCGCCATTTACTGGAATAAAGCGGCACCGCTGCCATTACCTGAATCAGATACCATCGAGAAAACCGCCGCCTTACAAAAAACGGTGAACGAACAGTTGCACCCTGCTGCCAGCGACAATCAGGTCAGCTCCCAGTTGGCAGATGCTATTCAGAAATCCGGCATGATTCTGTTAAATAACTTCTCCGATATCGTGCTGAAAACCGATGCCTTATGTGAGAAAGAAGAAGATTGTATCCGGCTCAAAAATGCGCTGATCAATTTGGGTAATGCCAAAAACTGGGATCTGTTGGTTAAACGAGCACGCTCCGGGGCGCTAAAAGGCATGAGCGTGGTATTACGTCCGGTCAGTGCTGAATCACTGGATGGATTGGTGAAAAACGCTACCGACGAGTTCTACAGCCGCGAAATCATTACCGCCTCCAATTCACTGAATAGCCCGCCACCGGGCGGTTTTCTGATTCGCAGTGACGAAGGCCGGCAATTCGTTAATCATCAGGCACCGGTCGCGCCGCTACGCGATCTCCCGCCGCAGGAGCAATGGCAGGAACTTGAACGCCTGTCCTCGCAGTTGCTGCATACGCCGTTTGAAGCCAGCGGCGTGATAACCCAGATCAGTATCGACGCCAATGGTACCCGCCATATTTCGCTGCATAGCGAACCTGATGCCGTTACCATGTGGCGCTCACTGGGTGCCTGCCTGTTGTTGCTGACCTTTAGCGTCATTCTGGTGCTGAATCTGGTGCTGCTGCTGGTCAAACGCCGCCGGAGCCAGCAGCGTATCGCCAATATTCAGCAGTACTATGCGCGCCATCTGGTGCCGGAAGCGCCGACCACCAGTACCTTGTACGGCAATGCGGTTCACTCCTAACCCTCCTCAATCGATACGTGCTATCAGCCGCGTTTAGCGGTTATGCTACGCGAATAATATCGACTACCTTGTTTCCGGTTGAACCGGAAACAAGGCATTGTCCTGGAGTATGTATGAATCCCGAACTGAACTGGAATGAGATCGATACCGTCCTGCTGGATATGGACGGTACGCTGCTCGACCTTGCGTTCGATAGTTATTTCTGGCTGCAATTGGTACCGGAATCCCTGAGTCGTCAGCGTGATATCAGCCTGGATCAGGCACAGCAGTTGATCGCGGTGGAATACCAGGCGGTACGTCATACCCTGAACTGGTACTGCTTCGATTACTGGAGTGAACGGCTGGGGCTGGATATTTACCAGATGACCAGTGACATCGGTTACCGCGCCCGCTTGCGGGATGACACCACGCCATTTTTGCACGCACTGCGTAAAAGCGGTCGCCGGTCGGTTTTGCTGACCAACGCCCACCCGCATAGCCTGTCAGTCAAGGTGGCCCATACCGGGCTGGATAGACACCTTGATTTATTGCTTTCCACCCATACTTATGGGTATCCCAAGGAAGATCAGCGATTATGGCAGGCGGTGCAGGAAGACATCGGGTTTAACCCGGAACGAACCCTGTTTGTGGATGACAGCGAGCCAATACTGGATGCCGCCAGAACCTTCGGTATCCGCTACTGTCTGGGTGTCCGCAATCCTGACTCGACCAGCCAGCAGGAAAACCGCTTCCGGCAACACCCATCGATGAACGACTATCTGGCCTTTCTGTCGGACATTCATCAGTCGATTCGCGTCGGCAATCAGGAGTGTTCATGAGTAAAGACTATCAACACGATGACAACAACGCCGTCCGGTTAGATAAGTGGCTATGGGCTGCGCGTTTTTACAAAACCCGAGCCATGGCGCGTGAGATGATAGACGGCGGCAAAGTGCACTATAACGGCCAGCGCAGTAAACCGGGCAAACTGGTGGAATTAGATGCCGAAATTACGCTGCGCCAGGGCAACGATACGCGCACGGTGATGGTTCGCGCCATCAGCGATCAGCGCCGCCCGGCTGCACAAGCGCAGGCGTTATATGAAGAAACGCCGCAGAGCATTGAAAAACGCGAAAAACTGGCCCAAGCCAGAAAGCTGAATGCCCTGTCGATGCCGCATCCGGACCGGCGACCGGATAAAAAAGAGCGTCGGGATTTAATCAAATTCAAATATAGTGACGCGGAATAAGCCGTCGTCACCACGAGAGAACATTATGGCCAATCATGACCAATTGCATCGTTACCTGTTCGAGAATCACGCTGTTCGCGGCGAACTGGTCACGGTAAGCGACACTTTCCAGCACATGCTGGCAAATCACGACTACCCGGTGCCGGTAAAAAACCTGCTGGGCGAGATGCTGGTAGCGACCAGCCTGTTGACCGCAACGCTGAAATTCAGCGGCGATATCACGGTTCAGTTACAGGGCGACGGCCCACTGAAACTGGCGGTAATTAACGGCAACCATCAGCAGCAAATGCGTGGCGTAGCGCGTTTGCAGGGCGACATTGCCGCCGACAGTTCACTGCGCGACATGGTCGGCAACGGTTATGTGGTGATAACCATAACCCCGACGGAAGGGGAACGCTATCAGGGCGTAGTGGGGCTGGATGGCGACGACGTGGCCGCCTGTCTGGAAAATTACTTCCAGCAATCCGAGCAGTTACCGACGCG
This sequence comes from Dickeya oryzae, assembly GCF_009372235.1. GTDB lineage: Bacteria > Pseudomonadota > Gammaproteobacteria > Enterobacterales > Enterobacteriaceae > Dickeya > Dickeya oryzae. Next base: position 74,412 of record NZ_SULL01000015.1, read on the forward strand.
CCTGTTCATTCGCACCGGTGAGCATGATGGTCGCCAGTGCGCTGCCGGTATGCTGCTACAGGTGCTACCCGCACAGCACGGTAACCGCGAGGACTTTGACCATCTCACACAGTTAACCGCCACGGTGAAAGCGGAAGAACTGTTTGGTCTGCCGGCCAACGATGTGTTGTATCGTTTATACCATCAGGAAAACGTCACGCTGTATGAGCCACAGCCGGTCGAGTTCCAATGCCACTGTTCACGGGAACGTTGTGCTGACGCGCTGATGACGCTGCCAGCGGATGAGGTTAGCGATATTCTGGCGCAAGACGGGCAAATCGATATGCACTGCGACTATTGTGGCAGCCATTATCTGTTTAATGCTCAGGACATCGATAACATTCGCCAGTCCAGCGCCACCCCAACCTTACATTAATCACGCTAATTATTTGCGCGCCATCTCACGGCGTGTCAATCCATTCATAGATAGCCCGCTTGCGGGCTATCTGTGCTTTTCAGATTCATCAGTAGATAAACAGGTCAGTACATAAGAGATCAGTACATAAACAGGCCGCTGGTGTTTTTATCACACCATTCTGCTTACATACCAACCATTCGCTTACTTTTCATTCACATGAATAAGCAAAGTTATTAATGAATTTATTTAATTTTTTGATTGGTATCGCGGTTAAAATAAGCTCAGCTTCTAGACTTACTATGTAGTACAACTATAACGATCTAGGAGTAGCAACATGCAGATGAAAGGCATTACGCCAGAGGCACTGACGGCTTATGGTATTCATGATGTCCACGAAATTATCTACAACCCAAGCTACGATTTACTGTTTACTGAAGAGACATCCCCTACCCTGCAAGGCTATGAGCGCGGTATCGAAACCCAACTGGGGGCCGTTGCTGTGGATACTGGCATTTTCACTGGCCGTTCGCCGAAGGATAAGTACATCGTCCGCGATGATGTGACCCGTAATACCGTCTGGTGGTCAGATCAAGGCAAAGGCAAAAACGACAACCATCCGCTTAGCCAGGAAACCTGGCAGCACCTGAAACAGCTGGTCACCAACCAGTTGTCAGGCAAACGCGTGTTTGTCGTTGATGCTTTCTGTGGTGCTAATGCCGATACTCGCCTGAAGGTCCGTTTTGTCACCGAGGTGGCCTGGCAGGCTCACTTCGTGAAAAACATGTTTATTCGCCCCAGCGAGGAAGAGTTGCAGGGTTTCGAGCCTGATTTCATCGTGATGAACGGTGCAAAATGCACGAACCCACAGTGGCAGGAACAGGGGCTGAACTCAGAGAACTTCGTGGCATTCAACCTGACGGAGCGCATCCAGCTCATCGGCGGTACCTGGTACGGTGGAGAGATGAAGAAAGGGTTGTTCTCCATCATGAACTACCTGCTGCCACTCAAAGGCATCGCCTCCATGCATTGCTCGGCCAACGTTGGCGAGAAAGGCGATGTCGCGGTGTTCTTCGGCTTGTCCGGTACCGGCAAAACCACACTGTCCACCGACCCGAAACGCCAGTTGATCGGCGATGACGAGCACGGCTGGGATGATGACGGCGTGTTCAACTTCGAGGGCGGTTGCTATGCGAAAACCATCAACCTCTCCGCCGAAGCCGAACCGGACATTTACCACGCTATCCGGCGCGATGCGCTGCTGGAAAACGTGACGGTGCTGGCTGATGGCAGCGTTGATTTCAGCGACGGTTCTAAAACCGAAAACACCCGCGTGTCTTACCCTATCTATCACATCGATAATATCGTGAAGCCGGTGTCCAAAGCCGGGCACGCCACCAAGGTGATATTCCTGACGGCGGATGCTTTCGGCGTGCTGCCGCCGGTCTCCCGCCTGACAGCGGACCAGACCCAGTACCACTTCCTGTCCGGTTTTACCGCCAAACTGGCGGGAACCGAGCGCGGCGTCACCGAACCGACCCCCACCTTCTCCGCCTGCTTTGGCGCAGCGTTCCTGACGCTGCACCCGACGCAGTACGCTGAAGTTCTGGTGAAACGCATGCAGGCAGCAGGTGCAAAAGCCTATCTGGTCAACACCGGCTGGAACGGCACCGGCAAGCGTATCTCTATTAAGGACACACGCGGCATTATCGACGCGATCCTCAATGGCAGCATCGATGACGCCGAAACCCAGACGTTGCCGATCTTCGATCTGGCGATCCCGACGGCTCTGCCGGGTGTCGATCCGGCGATTCTGGATCCTCGCGACACCTACGCTTCTGTCGAACAGTGGGAAGAGAAAGCGCACGATCTGGCGCAGCGTTTTATCACCAACTTCGATAAATACACCGACACCCCAGCCGGTGCGGCACTGGTATCCGCTGGGCCGAAACGCTAACCAAACAACCGCCGCCGCTCACCCGGCGGCGTTGTCCCGACAGCAGTTTTCTCGACAGCAAAAAGGCGCAGATAACCGCGCCTTTTCTTTGCTATTTTGACCACTTTCACCGATTTCACCTCGGTGGGTCGACATTATTCTTTGTCTTGCCGGTTGCGACCTGCCTGCGTCGGGCTACGTCGATGGCCCTCACGCGCACGGACTGAAGCTGTGCCGGATGGGTTCGGGAACGCCAGTGGCAAATAAGCCCGCACGCGCAGTCCACCGCGTTCACTGCTCCCCACATCCAACGATCCGTTGTGTGCGTCAATGATACGCTGCACGATCGCCAGGCCTAACCCGGTACCGCTGGTGCTGCGAGCGCTATCACCGCGAACAAACGGCTGAAACAGGTGCGCCAACTGTGATGGATCGATACCCGGGCCATCATCTTCCACCTGGAACCAGGCACGCTGTAATTCCCGGCCGCTACTGACACGAATCCAGCCATTACCATAACGCGCGGCGTTCACGACCAGATTCGCTACCGCCCGTTTAATCGACAAGGGGCTGACCTTCATGGGCAGTTCGCCCAGAGTCAGTTCACTGTCGATTTCCCGCTCATAACCGCTTTCAGACGCAACCACTTCACCCAGAATCGCATTGAGGTCAGCGACCTCCATCTGCATTTCCTGACCAGTACGCAGGTAGTCGATGAACTGCTCGATGATGGCGTTACACTCTTCAATATCTTTATTGATAGATTCCGCCAGATATTCGTCTTCCTGGCCCATCATCTCGGTTGCCAGACGAATGCGGGTCAACGGCGTGCGCAAATCATGGCTGACGCCAGCCATCAGCAACGTTCGGTCGTCCGCCAGTAGCTTGACCCCGGATGCCATCTGGTTGAAGGCACGTGTCACCGAACGCACCTCCGAGGCACCATATTCACGTAACGGTGGCGGAATAATGCCTTTCCCCACCTGAATGGCGGCATGCTCCAGTTCCACCAAGGGTCGATTCTGCACCCGAATAAATAACCAGGCGCCACCTATCACCAGCAGCATGATAGCCAGGGTATAGCGAAACAGTGGCGAGAAGTCGCCCTGATGGATTTCCGTTAGCGGCACCCGTACCCAGATATCGGGCGATAACCAGGTTTTCAGCCACACCACCGGCGTATTCTTGCTGACCTCAACCCGCACTTCGGTCGGCCCACCCAGTTGCTGAGCCATCTGTTGGCTCAGAAACTTGTAGTGCTGCGCCCAGCGCAGACCGCTCTCTTCGGCTGCGGCGTTGGTGTAGAGCGAAATACCCAGCTCGCGATAAATCTCACGCCGGAACGCCGGGGGGACGTCCAGCGTGGAACCATCTTCCAGTTGCAGCTTGTCCGTCATCAACATTCTGACCTCATAGGCCAGAACTTTGTTGAACTGTTGCAGACTGGGCAGAATCGCGAAGTTAAGCACCACCAGATAGGTGGTGACAAGGCTAACGAATAGCAGAGTAACAATCAGCAACAGCGTGCGGGCGAAGGCGCTGCGTGGTGAGAAGCGCCATCGAATCATGCTTTACTGCCGTCCGGCACAAAAACGTAACCCAGTCCCCACACGGTCTGGATATAACGCGGATGAGCCGGGTCCTCCTCAACCATGCGGCGCAAGCGGGAAATCTGCACGTCAATGGAACGTTCCATGGCACTGTACTCACGGCCACGAGCCAGATTCATCAGTTTGTCGCGGGACAGCGGCTCACGCGGGTGGCTCACCAGCGCTTTGAGTACCGCAAACTCGCCACTGGTCAGCGGCATGGGCTCATCGTCACGGAACATCTCGCGTGTGCCCAGATTCAGTTTAAATTTGCCGAACGCGATGACAGCTTCTTCCTGCGACGGCGCACCGGGTAATTCATTCGCCTGACGGCGCAGTACCGCACGAATACGGGCCAGCAGTTCGCGTGGGTTAAACGGTTTGGGAATATAATCGTCGGCACCGATTTCCAGCCCGACGATCCTGTCCACTTCTTCGCCTTTCGCCGTCACCATGATGATCGGCATCGGGTTGCTTTGACTACGCAGACGACGGCAGATGGACAACCCATCCTCGCCCGGCAACATCAAATCCAACACCATCAGATGGAAAGATTCGCGTGTCAGCAAGCGATCCATCTGTTCGGCATTGGCAACACTGCGTACCTGAAAACCCTGTTCGGTCAGATAGCGTTCCAATAACGCTCGCAGGCGCATATCGTCATCCACAACCAGAATTTTATAATTCTCTTGCATCTCTCTTCTCCAAAGACATGATAGCCGCCAGCGCTTGGTTCCATCACGAAACACAATCTAGTATTGTTCAGAAACCCGCAACGAACTGATAGCCGTTTCTGGTATACATTCTAGGCAAAATTGTTACAAAGGATATAAAAATACGTTGTAATCAAGCCGTTCCCGCCATAATTCACCGTAAGCCACGCACAAATGACGATTTATCCGCTATGTTATCCCACAGTCGTCGATTATAACGATTTTATGATCTTCACATTTTAGAAAAGCGTATGAAAACCGATCTGATCACTCGCGAAGGCTATGAAGCCCTGCATCAGGAACTGAACTATCTGTGGAAAGAGCGTCGCCCGGAAATCACAGAGAAGGTGGCCTGGGCGGCCAGTTTGGGCGATCGCAGCGAAAACGCCGATTACCTCTACAACAAACGCCTGCTGCGTGAAATAGACCGCCGGGTACGTTATTTGCGCAAACGCCTGCAGGTGGTGCGGGTGGTAGATTACTCCCCCCAGCAGGACGGTAAGGTCTTTTTTGGTGCCTGGGTCGAGGTGGAAAACGAAGAAGGTGAGGTGAAACGCTTTCGTATCGTCGGGCCAGATGAAATCTATGGTCGTAAGGATTACATCTCGATTGACGCGCCAATGGCCCGCGCCTTGCTGAAAAAAGCGGTGGACGAAGAAGCCGTGGTCACGACACCCGCTGGTCCCAGGGTCTGGTACGTCAATAAAATTGACTATCAGCACCCGATTGACTGATGGTGAAACAGGCAACACCGAACACAACGGCAGACCCCGATCTGCCGCTCATACTTTCTTTCATCTTCCTGACATGTTCCTGAGATTTTTCTGCAATAACTCCGTATCATTCCCGCACTAATAACATCCCAAGAATAAAAATGGATAACTACCAACAGCATGCCCGCACCCTGTTGAAAACCCTGTGGTGCCAGATTCTATTATTGAGCCTGTTGTTGTCCGGCGCCCGTCTGACCATGTTTGCCGTGTTTGCCGACACTCAGCAATTACACTATTACGACGCAGCCGTGAGGCTAATGTGGCTAACCGGGCTACGTTACGATTTACGTGCAGTGTCCATCCTGCTGGCGCCACTGCTGGTCATCGGCCTGGTGATGAGCCTGCATCGCACCGGCTGGCGCTGGGTGCAACGTATCACACCTTGGTATCTGGGGGGATGCGCGTTTCTGGTCAGCACTATCGCCACCATCAACTATTTTTATTACCAGACCTACCATACCTACATCGATATTTTCGCTTTCGGGCTCATTGACGATGGCCCGCTCGCTGTCATGACCACCATCTGGCAGGACTATCCGGTTGTCAGATCACTACTGCTGGTGGTGCTGTTTGTTTGGCTGAGCAACCGACTGGGCAGGAAAGTTCTCTTTCCACAGACTCAACAGACACTGTTTTCACAAACAAGGTGGTCAACACGTCGGCCACGTTTGCTACCCAACCCGGTGTTTGTGGTGTACCTGCTGATTAGCCTGCTGGTGTTTTTCACCATGATCCGCGGCAGCCTGAGCACCTTCCCGTTGCGGCGTAACGATTCACAAATATCCACCGTCACTATCCTCAATAAGCTGGTACCTAATGGTTTAATGGCATCGGCCTGGGCAATGGGCGACAGGGATGACGATATCCACTTCGAGCCGGTAACACGCACAGCGGGAGAGCAGTTGCGAACCCAAAGTGGGTTGGCCACATTGGAAAGCCGTACACCGGCTAGCACCTGGCTGGCACAGCATCGTCCCAACGTGGTGGTGGCGCTGATGGAAAGCATGGGGAGTAATATGCTGGTATATGACCACCTGCCAGATAACGACATGCTGGGCGCACTGCGGCCTCATTTCGCGTCGGATTTCGTTTTCCGTCGCTTCGTATCAGAAGGCAATGGTACGGCACCGTCGTTCGCTGCCCTGTTTTTCCAAAGCCCTATCCAGAACCTCAGCCATTCATCCGCACAATATAAATCGCTGGATGACACTCCTTATGCCACGTACAAAAAAGCGGGCTACAAAGTGATATTCATCACGTCAGGAAGCCGTATGTGGCGTAACTTAGGCAACTATTTGCCACGACTTGGTGTGGATGAGATTTACGACCAAAGCTCCCTGATGGAACGCTACCCCGAATCACGCGCTATGCTGACCGACTGGGGCGTACCGGATGAGTTTGCGTTTCGCCTGGCGCAACGTTTGCTGAAAGAAGCGCACCAGCCGCTCTTCATCAGTATTCTGACCGTCACCAACCATCCTCCTTATAAGGTTCCTGCCAGCTATCGCCCACAACCGGTGCATGCCGGGCCGGAAATGATGGCGCATGCCGAAGTAAGTCAGCAGGAACAAGAATCCATCGCGGCCACCTACCAGTACGCCACCAACGCGCTGGGAGAATTTATCGCTGCGGTAAAATCCTCCCCGGTGGGAGAATCCACCCTGATTGCAGCAACCGGCGACCACCAGATGCGCCGTTTGAAGGCACAGTATCCGCATGAGCAATTCCTGGATCGGGCTGTCCCTTTTTATCTGTACGTGCCAAAAACCATTCTGGCGAACACCGCCTGGCGTTTTGACCCATCACGCCCCGGTTCGCACAAGGATATATTCCCAACGCTCTACACTTACAGCCTCGCCGATACCCCCTATTACGCACTCGGCGGGCGCAATATGCTGGCGGAACAGGACGATACCTCGCGTGCGTTTGGCTACAATCAGGCTTTGTGGATCGACGAACAAGGCGTGACTCCTGTCGGTAGTACCGGACGTTATTCCTGGGATGCCGCCAACCCGATGCTCACCCAGACAACCGCTCACCCCCTCAGCACCGAGCAGCAACAACGAATCGCGGCTTTCCCTGCCTTGCTACATTGGCAGATTAACGCCCGCGAGCAGGGCTTCACCGAGAAGTGACCACTTACGATGCCTGCAGCCGCAGGCATCGTTACGCTCACTTGCTTTTGCTTTACCTCAATTACATTAAGAAAAATTTATTCTAAGGCTGAAATAAAGATGTCATTTCCCTCCCTTACCGTGACAACGGTGATTACGGAGGCCAATCTATGTTCAGCCTGGATACCATTCTGCAAGATCTTGCACCGCATCGTCCCACGCCGAAGTGGCAGCGCTCCATTCTGCGCACGATGTTATTCGAAACCGAAATACAGGATTTTGCCCAGCGCTACCCACACCTGAAAGGGTTGGATCTGGTAGAGCAGATCCTGGATCACTTCAGCCTTAACTGCGAAATGGTAGAGGGCGACCTGGAAAACATCCCCAGCCAGGGGCCGGTGGTACTGGTGGCTAACCACCCAATCGGTTCGCTGGATGGGCTCGCCTTACTGCGTACCGTTGCCAGCGTGCGCCCTGATGTCCGTGTCGTCGCCAGTCAATTACTGTCCTATATCGGGCCACTGAAAAACCTGTTTTTCTCGGTAGATAACTTCAGCAACCGAACCCGACGCAACCAGCTCGCTGCCATTCAGGAACATCTGGCCGCTGAGGGTGCGATCATTATGTTCCCGGCCGGTGAAGTCTCCCGCATGAGCCTGAAAGGCATCCGCGATGGTCACTGGCATAGTGGCTTTATTCGCATGGCAGCCAAAGCGCGTGCGCCGATAGTCCCGATTCACATCAGTGGCCGTAACAGCAACCTGTTCTATCTCTCCTCGCTGATTTACCGCCCGTTATCCACCCTGTTGCTGGTGCGGGAAATGTTCCGCCAGCACGGCAACCGACTGCGCTTTCGCATTGGTGCGCAGATCCCCTACTCGACCTGGAGTCAGGGCGAGTGGCAGCCCAATGACCTGGCCGCCCGTTTCCGTCGTCATGTCTACCGCCTGGGCCACGGTAAGCCCGGCTGTTTCTCTGGTGAAAAGCCGATTGCGCTTCCCGAAGAGCGCTCGCTGCTTAAACGCGCGTTAGAAAGCTGCGAAACGCTCGGTACCACGCCGGACGGCAAGAAAATTTATCTCTACCGTCGCGGCAGTGAAGATTATGTGCCTATCTTGCGTGAGCTGGGACGCCTGCGGGAAATCGCCTTTCGCGCCGTGGGTGAAGGTACCGGCAAACGCCGTGATCTCGATAGCTTCGATGACGACTACCTGCATCTGGTGCTATGGGATGAGCGTGAGCTGGAAATCGTTGGCGCTTACCGGTTCACGCCAACCGCACGTCTGCTGGCGGAAAAAGACATCGGTAGCCTGTACAGTCACAGCCTGTTCCACTATGGCGAAGAGATGGCACCGGTGTTAGCCAGCGGTATCGAACTGGGCCGCAGCTTTATCCAACCCAAGTACTGGGGAAAACGCGGTCTGGATTATCTGTGGCTGGGCATAGGCGCCTATCTGGCCCGCTACCCGGAATACCGTTATCTGTTTGGCCCGGTTTCCTTGTCCAGCACCTTGCCGTCTACCGCGCGCGACCTGCTGATTGCCTTCTACCGCCTGCATTTCGCGCCCAGTCAGATGCTGGCCCGTTCGCGTCGGCCTTACCCGGCGTCGTTGCCGGACGTATTGCGACAGTTCGAAGGGGAAGACTACCAGCAGGATCTGACCCGGCTCAAAAGCATGCTCAGCAACATGGGATGTTCCATTCCTACCTTGTACAAACAGTACTCGGAAGTGTGCGAGCCAGGCGGCGTACAGTTTATCGACTTTGGTGTCGACCCCGATTTCAACAACTGTGTTGATGGCCTGGTACTGGTGGACTTACAGCAACTGAAACCTTCACGCTATCAGCGCTATATCGCACCGTTTCGCGACAACGCGTAACCCGTTTGCGGGTCGGCATCCGTCGACCCGCCACAAACCCTCCATTTGTCTGACTGGCATTTTATGCCGTCAATCCGTATAACTGTCCCCCAGTTGTCTATCCTTACAACATTCATTATCTCGCTAATTACACTATCTTGTTGATAACACTATTTTGTTGATAACACTATGACGAATGCATTAAGCCAGATTATTGCCAGCGAATTGCAGGCGCGTACCGAGCAGGTGAGCGCGGCCATTCAACTGCTGGACGAGGGCAACACAGTCCCGTTTATCGCTCGCTACCGTAAAGAAGTAACCGGCGGGCTGGATGACACCCAACTGCGTCAGTTGGAAAGCCGCCTGTCTTACTTGCGCGAGCTGGAAGAACGCCGCCAGACTATCCTCAAATCGATTGAAGAACAGGGCAAGCTGACCGATGCGCTGGCCGCCTCCATCAACGGTACGCTGAGCAAAACCGAGCTGGAAGACCTCTACCTGCCTTACAAACCGAAACGCCGTACCCGTGGACAAATCGCCATTGAGGCCGGGCTGGAGCCGCTGGCAGACACCCTGTGGAACGACCCAACGCAAACACCGGAACAGGTGGCAGAGGCTTACATCAACGCCGAAAACGGGGTAGCTGACGTCAAAGCGGCGCTCGACGGTGCACGTTACATTCTGATGGAACGCTTTGCCGAGGACGCCGCGCTGCTGGCCAAGGTGCGTGATTATTTGTGGAAAAACGCCCATCTGGTGTCTCGTGTGGTGGAAGGCAAAGAGGAAGACGGTGCCAAATTCCGCGACTATTTCGACCACCATGAGCCGCTATCGCAAGTGCCGTCGCACCGTGCGCTGGCGATGTTCCGTGGCCGCAACGAGGGGGTGTTGCAACTCGCATTGAATGCCGACCCGCAGTTTGACGAGCCACCCAAAGAGAGCCACTGCGAGCAGATCATCATCGACCACCTGGGTCTACGCCTTGGTCATGCACCGGCAGACAGTTGGCGACGTGCCGTGGTGAACTGGACCTGGCGTATCAAGGTGCTGCTGCATCTGGAAACCGAATTGATGGGCAGCGTGCGTGAGAAAGCCGAAGACGAAGCCATTAACGTCTTCGCCCGCAACCTGCACGACCTGCTGATGGCAGCACCTGCCGGTATGCGCGCCACGATGGGGCTGGACCCCGGTCTTCGCACCGGTGTGAAAGTAGCCGTGGTGGATGCGACCGGTAAACTGGTAGCCACCGACACTATCTATCCGCACACCGGTCAGGCAGCCAAAGCCGCCGCCATCGTCGCCGCGTTATGCATCAAGCATCAGGTCGAGCTGGTTGCTATCGGCAATGGCACCGCATCGCGTGAAACCGAACGCTTCTTCCTTGATACCCAGAAGCAGTTCCCGGAAGTGAAAGCGCAGAAGGTAATCGTCAGCGAAGCGGGGGCTTCTGTCTATTCGGCCTCGGAACTGGCGGCGCTGGAGTTCCCGGGTCTGGACGTATCGCTGCGCGGCGCGGTATCTATCGCTCGCCGCCTGCAAGACCCGTTGTCCGAACTGGTTAAGATCGACCCGAAATCCATCGGTGTCGGCCAGTACCAGCATGACGTCAGCCAGACTCAACTGGCGAAAAAACTCGATGCGGTGGTGGAAGACTGCGTGAACGCCGTCGGCGTCGATCTGAACACCGCCTCAGTGCCGCTGTTGACCCGTGTGGCGGGCCTCACCCGGATGATGGCGCAAAACATCGTCAATTGGCGTGATGAAAATGGCCGTTTCAACAACCGTGCGCAGTTGCTGAAAGTCAGCCGCCTCGGCCCGAAAGCCTTCGAGCAATGCGCTGGCTTCCTGCGTATCAACCACGGCGATAACCCGCTCGATGCCTCCACCGTCCACCCGGAAGCCTACCCGGTGGTGGAGCGTATTCTGGCGGCAACCGAGCAGAAATTGCAGGATCTGATGGGCAACGCCAGCGCGCTGCGTAGCCTGAAACCGGCCAGCTTCACCGACGATCGCTTCGGTGTGCCGACGGTGACCGACATCATCAAAGAGCTGGAAAAACCGGGTCGCGACCCGCGCCCGGAATTCAAAACCGCCAGCTTCGCCGACGGGGTGGAAACCCTCAACGACCTGACGCCGGGCATGATTCTGGAAGGTGCTGTCACCAACGTCACCAACTTTGGTGCGTTTGTGGATATCGGCGTACATCAGGATGGGTTGGTGCACATCTCTTCACTGTCGGATCGCTTCGTGGAAGACCCGCATCAGGTGGTGAAAGCCGGTGACATCGTTAAGGTGAAAGTGCTGGAGGTCGACCTGCAACGCAAGCGCATTGCGCTGACCATGCGGCTGGACGAACAACCGGGCGAAGGCAATAGCCGTCGTGGCGGCGGACGCGAGCGTGACAACGCGAATACCACCCGCCCATCGTCGCAGGCGGGCAACAAGGCACGCCCACGCCAGACCAGCAGCACCCCAGCCGGTAACAGCGCCATGAGCGACGCACTGGCGGCGGCGTTTAAGAAACGGTGATCGCCCTTGTCAGGGTTCAGGCTAGCGGGCCTGAACCCTGTGCACCCACCCTGTGCACGTAGAAGCGACGATTGACGTAGTCAGTGCTTCACATTAGCGACCTTACTTCACCGTTACTTCAACACGCTATCCCCCACAAACCCCACCACATGCTCCACAAACGCCTCCGGGTGGGAAATAAACGGGGCGTGGGAGGCTTTCGGTATCACGACCGAAGTGGAGTGCGGGTACAGTTCGTCCATCAGCGCAGCAACTTTACGCGGCACCAGCCCATCGAGTGCGCCATACACGCGCAGGAATGGCGTCGTCAGCCCGGCCAGTTCCTGGCGTAAATCCACCCGACGTAGAATCTCCAGCCCGCCATCCAGCACTTCCACGGTGGGTGACGGTTGCGTCGTGACGACCGCCTTCAATAGACGCGCGTCTTTTCTGGCGCTTTCGGTACCCAGCGTTTGCAACGCCAGAAACCGCTCGATAGTGCCGGAAAAATCCTCGTTCAGTAGTTGCTGGAAACCAGACAGCACCAGCGGTTTGATTCCGGGCCATTCATCTGCGGCCTCAAAACGGGGTGAAGAGGCCACGGTAATCAACGCGCTGACCCGCTCAGGCGCGCGGATCGCCGCCAGACTTGCGACCAGTCCGCCCAGCGACCACCCCAGCCAGACAGCTCGCGCGGGTGCGCCTGCCAGTACCGTCTCGGTCATCTCCTCCAGCGACATCGCGGGGAACCGCTGACTCTGACCATAACCCGGTAAATCCACACAATGCAGGCGAAAATGCGGAGCCAGCCGCACAACGATGTTGTTCCACACTTTAGAATTCATTCCCCAGCCATGCAGCATCACAAGTTCGCATGCGCCTTCTCCTTGCGTGTACCAGTGCAATGATTCCATGAGTTATTGTGTCCTCCGTCAGAAGTAGAGTAGAGCGTTCAGGCCATGCTGCCCGCGGCCTGATAACTCAGGGAACGAGACAATGTTGACGATCATGGCCCAGTGCTGGCTTTGCCAGCAGCCGCTCTATCATAGTCATCACGGAATTTGCAGTCACTGCCGCTGTCATCTGCCCCAACCACTTGTCTGTTGCCCACGATGCGGATTGCCTTCGGCCTCAGATATCCTGCCGTGTGGACGTTGTCTGCAACAGCCGCCACCATGGCAGTCGCTCCTGTTTGTCAGCGACTACCAGCCACCGCTCAGCCGCCTGATTACACGGTTCAAATTTCAGGGACGTATTGAGCTGGCTCCAACGCTGGCACGGCTGGTACTGCTGCGCTGGCAGGGATGTCGCCGGGCCACGGCTCTGCGCCTTCCCGACGCTTACCCCCGCCCTGACGCTATCGTCACCGTTCCGCTACACCGACGGCGTCACTGGCGTCGGGGGTTCAACCAAACCGACCTGATCGCGCGCTGGCTGGCACACTGGCTGGGGTGTGCCTATGACCCTGATACCTTGATTCGCGTGCGCTATACCGTTCCCCAGCAATCGCTGGGAGCCCGTTCACGGCGTCGCAACCTACGCGGCGCGTTTCGATGCCGACAGGATGTCATCAGCCAGCGCGTCGCTGGCAAACGGTTAGTGTTACTGGACGATGTGGTGACCACCGGCAGCACGGTGGCAGAGGTCAGCCGCACGCTATTGCGTGCCGGTGCGCAACACGTTCAGGTATGGTGTGTATGTCGCACCTTGTCGTAACCGCCGGGATGGGCGTATTATAACCAACTAGCGTAGTCAACTATTGAGTTAACATTATGATTCGTATTACCGACGCTGCTCAGGAGCATTTTGCCAAACTGCTGGCAAAACAGGAGGAAGGCACCCAGATTCGTGTCTTCGTTATCAATCCCGGTACACCTAATGCCGAGTGTGGGGTGTCTTACTGCCCGCCCGATGCCGTCGAGCCGAACGATACCGTGCTGAAGTTTGAGAAATTGTCCGCGTATGTGGATGAACTCAGTGCGCCGTATCTGGAAGACGCCGAGATCGACTTTGTGACCGATCAGTTGGGTTCGCAACTGACCTTAAAAGCGCCGAACGCCAAGATGCGCAAAGTCGGTGATGATGCTCCGCTGATGGAACGGGTGGAATATGTGTTGCAGTCTCAGATTAACCCACAGTTGGCAGGACACGGCGGCCGCGTATCACTGATGGAAATCACCGAAGAAGGCTACGCCATTTTGCAGTTCGGTGGCGGTTGCAACGGCTGTTCGATGGTGGATTACACGCTGAAAGAAGGCATCGAGAAAGAGTTGCTGGAAAAATTCCCGGAACTGAAAGGGGTTCGCGACCTGACCGAGCATCAGCGCGGCGAGCACTCCTATTATTAAGCTATTAAGCGGGTGTCATTGACACGAATACCGTTTACGCGAATATCGTTTTGAATGTCACGAGCGGTCAGTCACCTGGCCGCTCGTTGTTTGTGGTTATCCCGTCGACACGAACTCGCGTCACTCAGGCTTTTTTGCCTCTTTCGGCTTTCCCTGCTTTGCATTATCCACCGGTTGATCCGCTGCTTTGGTCGTCTTTTTGGTTCGAGATGGCACGGGGCCGCCCCGGCGCAAATCAATATCCCGAATCAGCCGTTCCAGATAGCGGTCAGTAAAAATAGAATCCAGCGGACGACTCAGCTTACGTCGCCAGTTGGGGTATTCCTGATCGGTACCCGGTACATTCACCGGCGTTGCCATGTCCAGCCAGTCTTCAAGCTGCAAGCCCAACAACGCGCTGGCGCTGTCTGCCAGATAACGCTGCACCCCCCGGTTAAGCTGAGCGCTCATGGTGGTCAGCGACGCATTACGCCCGACGCGTTGGGGCAGCAACCCCTGTTCATGTAGCGCATCCAGCAGCCCTTGCTTGGCGCGTTCACGTGCATCGTACTGCTGCTTCAACAACGCCTCTGACGGGTACAACCCAAGATCTTTGCCCAGCGTCAGATCGACCCCCTGCCAGTAGCCGCGTAACGTCGCCAGGTCGTGTGTGGTGATGGTTGCCATCGAACGGGCCGGGTACTCATCCGGGGTGCGAAAACGATCGTGCTGATCCTTTTCAAAAAACAAGACTTTATAAGAGTAGATACTGTTGTCAGGCAACTTGTCGACGATCTCCTCCGGTACTGTACCCAGATCTTCGCCGATCACCAGACAGCGGTGGCGATGGCTTTCCAACGCCAGGATCCCCAGCAAGTCATCCACCGGATAAAGCACGTAGGCACCACAGTTCGCCGTGCCGCCATTGAGGATCCACCACAGACGCAGCAACCCCATTACGTGGTCGATACGCAATGCGCCACTGTGCGCCATATTGCTGCGCAGCAAATCGATAAACGGCTGATACCCACGCTGGCGCAGCCGTGCCGGGTGCATCGGCGTGAGGTTCCAGTTTTGCCCGCCGGGCCCCAGCGGATCAGGCGGTGCACCGATGGTTACCGACAGGCAATGCAACTGCTGGTCGCCCCAGGTATCGACGCCCCCCTGCGCGACGCCCACCGCCAAATCACGATAGAGTCCTATCGGCATACCTAGCTGTTTACTATGGGAAAAACAGGCGGCCAGTTGTTCATGTGCCAGCCACTGCAACCAGCAATAGAACTGCACATCATCGGCGTGTTCCTGCCGAAAGCGCAGCGTCGCATCGCTGTGGGCATCATGGTATTCCTGCGGCCACTGCAGCCAGTCAGCAGCCGGTTTGCCCTGCAATTTCATCCACGCCTGCAACGCATCATAGGTGGCCTGCTGTAGCAGACTTTCATCGTGAGTTTTCAGGAACTGTAGAAAAGCGGTTTTGCGCGGGTCCAGCGCGCTACGACCAGTGAAGTGACCAAATGCCAGGCGTAATGCCGTCAGTTTCAGGTGGGTCACCGCGGTGTAATCCACCCATCGACTGGCGCGGGCCGCCGTCAGTTGTCGTTGGATGTCGTCTTGCATCCACCAGGCCTGAGCCGCCTGACTCTGATGAAAATCATCCACCTGATTCACATCAATATAGATAATATTCAGCCAGTTACGTGAAGAGGGGCTATACGGGCTGGCCGCTTCCGGCTCTGCCGGATACAGCGCATGCAGCGGGTTAAGGCCGACAAAAGCGCCCCCACGGCGCGCTACCTGTTCCACCAGCGTCTTCAGATCGCCAAAGTCGCCAACCCCCCAGTTATCCGACGAGCGCAGGGTATACAGTTGTACCATGACGCCCCACCAACGCTTCCCCTGTGTCAGCGGGTCCGGTTCGTAGCAACGTGTCGGCGCGACAATCACCCGGCAAGACCACTGTTGCTCACCCTGCGTGAGCATTAACTGGTGGTAGCCGAGCGGCAGATTGTCAGGCAATAGCAACGTTGCCTGACCACCTGAACGGCCTTCGATAACGCCGCCTTTTTCAAACATGAGCGTCCAGATATAGTCGCCCTCGCCATGTAACGGCAGCCTGTGCTGCTGCCCCTGACGAAACACATAGACTGAAGGCAAGGGGGCTGCAGCCGGTTCCGCCACATCCAGCAATTGCAGCAACGCTTTACGGGTGTCGCTATCGATTGCCTGTTCATTACCGTAAGCATCTTTATAGGTATCAGCGATCCCCTGATGGTGGGGTACAGATTTTTTTGCTTTCAACGCCATGGTATTGATTCCTTAATCACGCATCGTCCAGATGCGTTTCTGATAATCATGAATTGCCCGATCAGCACTGAACATGCCCATATGAGCCGTGTTCAGAATGCAGCGACGCGTCCATTCATCAGGTTCACGATACAGTTCATCCACACGCTGTTGAGCCTGGCAGTAAGGGGCGAAATCAGCCAACACCAGATAAGGATCCCCCAGTTTTAGCAGGCTATCGAGCAAAGGGGCGAACGCCGTTTTATCTCCATGACTGAACTTTCCTTTTCCCAGTTCAGTCAGGATTTCCTTTAATAGTGGATTCTCGGCAATGTAACGGGTGGGTTTATAGCCGTCGGCAATCAACGTTTTTACCTGCTCGACGGTATGACCGAAGATGAACAGATTCTCCGCACCGACTTCCTGCGCCATCTCCACATTGGCGCCATCCAGCGTCCCCACCGTCAAGGCGCCATTCAACGCCAGTTTCATATTCCCCGTCCCAGACGCTTCCTTGCCTGCGGTGGAAATCTGCTCTGATACATCGGCTGCCGGAATAATCCGCTCCGCCAGCGAGACGCGGTAATCCGGTAAAAAAACCACTTTCAGGCGATCGTTGACCCGTTTGTCCCGGTTGATGTGTTCCGCCACACAGTTGATGGCGTAAATAATATTTTTGGCCAGAACATAGCCCGGTGCCGCCTTGGCACCAAACAGGAAAAGGCGCGGCACGATATCCAATCCAGGGTCGGTAAGCAATCGCTTATATAACGATAAAATATGCAGTAAATTCAGATGTTGCCGCTTATATTCATGCAACCGTTTGATTTGCACATCAAACAACGCGTTCGGATCGATATGGATGCCGTAATCGCGCCGTAAAAATTGAGCCAGTTGCGTTTTATTGTCCTGCTTGATGCGGCGATAGCGCGCCTGAAACCCACTATCCTGCGCGTAGGGAGCCAGCCCTTCCAATAACGTGAGCCGGTTACCCCATTCGGTTCGCAAGGTGTCATCTATCAATGAAGACAGCGCCGGATTGCACTGCCTGAGCCAACGGCGCGGCGTAATACCGTTGGTGACGTTATGAAATTTCGTCGGCCACAACTGGTGATATTCCGGGAACAAGTCGCGTACCACCAGATCCGAGTGCATCTGGGCGACGCCGTTCACCGCAAAACACGCCACCACGCACAGGTTCGCCATTCTCACCTGACGGCGATACACCACCGCCAGCCGCGCCCAGACACCCTTATCACCCGGCCAGCGAGCATCCACCTGCTGGCGCAGATGCGCATTAATGGTTTTGATTATCGACAGATGACGCGGTAATAACCGACCGAACAGCCGTTCATCCCAGCACTCCAGCGCTTCCGGCATCAGAGTATGGTTGGTGTAGGCAAATAAGCGCCCGGTCAGTTGCCAGGCTTGCTCCCACGGTAATTCATAGTCGTCCAGTAACAGGCGCAGGGTTTCGGGAATCGCCAGCGTCGGGTGGGTATCGTTTAGTTGCACCACCTCATAATCGGGTAATGTCGCCAGCGGCCGTCCGGCACGTTCATGCCGCCGGAAGATATCCGCGACCGCGCAGGCACATTGGAAATATTGCTGCATCAAACGCAGTCTTTTACCTGCCGCATGATTGTCGTTCGGGTAAAGCACTTTGGTCAGGCTGGCAGCAGCGATACCCTGCTGCTCGGCTTTCAGATAATGGCCCGCATTAAACTGTTCAAGATCAAATGGCTCGCTGTGGGTAGCCTGCCATAGCCGCAATGGCTGTACACGACCATTGAGATAGCCGATAACCGGGATATCGGTGGCTTCGCCGATGACAACCTGATCCGGAATCCAACGCTCGCGGCCATCCGGCTGGATGACCAACTCACCGCCGAAACCGACTTCTACCGCCAGTTCCGGGCGGGGACGCGCCCAGGGGTAAACATCGCGCAACCAGTCATCCGGGGTTTCACGCTGGAAACCGGCGTCAAAATGCTGGCGGAACAAGCCGTACTGGTAATGCAGGCCGTAGCCTATCGCTGGTTGTCCCACTGTCGCCATCGCGTCCAGATAACAAGAGGCCAATCGCCCCAACCCACCATTACCCAGCGCCGGGTCCGTTTCCTGCTCCAGCACGTCACTCAACACCAGTCCGTGCCCGGCCAGCACCTCCGCCACTGCGTCATACCACCCCAGATTGAGCAGATTGTTGCCAGTCAGGCGACCCGGCAGGAACTCCATCGACAGGTAGTTCACATGCCGCGATACCGACGTGGCGTCATCAGGTGGAGACGACTCGGCAGCTGTCAACACATCCAGTTGCTCCGTCAGCGCCGCACTCACCAACTGCCAGCACTGGCGTAACGACAGCGCCTGTAACGACGGCTGAGCGAGAGCCTGCAACTGGCGTTGCAACGCCACAGTAAACTGGGAAGGATTGAATAAGGGTGACATCGTGCCTCTCTCCTTTGCGGGTGATGGAAAAAGGCACGTCGGGATCAGCACAACTCCAACTGTACCTTATGTTGTTCGATGATTTTCAGCACACTGGGTGGCGGTAACTGATCGGTAAAAAGATAGTCGATCAAATCCATGTTGCCCAAATTGACCATCGCATTGCGGCCAAACTTGGAATGGTCCGTCACCAGCATCACGCAACGGGAGTTTTCGATGATTGCACGCTTGGTGCGAACCTCGTGGTAGTCAAACTCCAGCAACGAGCCATCCATATCAATGCCACTGATACCCAAAATGCCGAAATCGAGCCTGAACTGAGAAATAAAATCCAGCGTGGCCTCGCCAATGATGCCACCATCGCGGCTGCGCACCTCGCCTCCCGCCAGTATCAGGCGGAAGTCTTCTTTGGCGGTCAGTAACGTTGCCACATTCAGGTTATTGGTGACCACGCGTAAATCCTTATGATTCATCAGCGCATGAGCCACCGCTTCCGGTGTCGTACCGATATCTATAAAAAGCGTAGCACCATCCGGAATTTGACTGGCGACCTGCCTCGCAATCCTGGCTTTTTCATCAGACCACATCATTTTTCGATCATGGTAAGCCGTATTCACTGAACTGGAGGGCAACGCTGCGCCACCGTGGTGACGATGGATCTTGTTTTGTTCCGCCAGATCGTTCAGATCACGGCGAATGGTCTGTGGGCTGACTGCAAAATGTTCCACCAGCTCTTCGGTACTGACGTATCCCTGCCGACGCACCAGATCGATAATGGCGTCGTGCCGCTGTGTTTGCTTCACATTAATCCCCTCAAACGCCGACATGACCTCATGTCGGCCAACTAAGAAACCGCGCTCATTGTAAAATGCACACGGCAGTAGCCACGCGGCTCTACACCACGTATCAGGCTGCGATAACGGTATGATAGCGTTAACGGCGGTGCTGGCGCGTATCCCACCATGCCATCAACACGCCAATGACTAACCCCGAGACATGCGCTGCATTCGCGATAGACATGCCCAAAATATCGAAATACCCGGCCACCAGCCACACCAGCGCAAACGCCATCAGGCCGCGTTGAAGGTGCAGCGGCCCGCCCGGCTCACGCTCGCCACGTAACCAGACATACCCCATCAGGGCGTATACCACGCCGGACAAACCGCCAAAATAGACGCCGCTAAACCAGGACTGCACCCACCCGCTAATCGCGGATGACAGCAGTAAAATCACACACAATCGCCGGGTACCCAAGACACGTTCCACCGGACCGCCGAGATACCACCACCACATCAGATTAAACAGCAGGTGCAACAGCGAAAAATGCAACAACGCATGGCTGAACCAGCGCCAGAGCTGCAGGGTCTGGGTGCTGTCCGGAAAGGCCAGCAGCGTCATCATGCGATTAACACCATACACCTGCATCAACAGGTAAACCGCAATGGCGACCACCAGCACGCCCAGTGTCAGTGGCCCGGCACGCTGACGTAAGGTTTGCAGATAGGAATACGACGGGTAACGCAGCCCGCTGTTGGTGGTGCCGCTCTGCCAGCTGGCGGCCTGATAGCGTTCATGCCACGGCTCTTGCAGGAAGCGCTCCAGCTCCTGCTTTACCCGCGCTTGCTGGCTTTCGTCCGGCAGCCAGATATCCACTTCGTTCCCGTTAATACGGGCCACCAGCCGGATCTGCTGCGTGTGCATATAGTCGACAAACGCCTGCGCCAGACGCGGATTGGATAGCGCAACAATTCGAATCATGACAATAGCCCAACGCTTCCCGCCAATGAATTTATGTTTTCGATTCTAAAACATTTGCAACCCGGAACGCAGCGTAATAACCGCTGATTATCTTGCCTATTTCAATATCAGTGTGACGGCTTTCACATCTCGCCACCCTGCGTACTGACAGCCTCCCGTGCTGCCCGGTAGATGTAGTGAGGATTTTTGTTTACTTCCGTTTTATCCGACATCCTATGATCACGGTCACTTTTCAACCAGGGCAGCTCCATTACTCTCATTCAAGAGGTGTTAACGGTATGTTTCTTGAAGAACGCAGAAACAAGATTCTGGACTATCTGGATCAACATGATCGCGTCAGCGTGGAGTATCTGGCCGAGTTTTTTTCTGTCACCAGAGAAACCATCCGCAGTGATCTGAATGCGCTGGCCCGACAGCGATTAGTTCAACGCTGTCACGGTGGTGCCATTATGATTCGGCGCAGTTTGCAATCTCAGCTGATTACCGAAACCGGGAAAGACTTCGAAGTCCTGTTAAAAAAAATAAAGAATCAGGTCAGAAATAGAAGTACCCGCAAAAAGGATAAAACCATGAAAGGTAAAGTCTGTATTCTTGGTTCGTTTAATGTGGATATTGTTGCCAGGGTTGCCCGTTTTCCTAAAGGCGGAGAGTCATTACTGGCGCAAGGCAGTGCATTGGGGCCGGGTGGGAAAGGCGCGAATCAGGCGATGGCAGCCAGCATGGCCGGTGCAAAAGTGCATTTCGTATCTAAAGTGGGAAAAGACCAATTCAGTCACTTCGCCTATGAGCATTTGTCAAAATCCCCTATTCACTCCTTTAAATTATACCAGTCAGAAACAGAACCTACCGGTAATGCGATTATTTATGTCTCGCAACAAAACGGCGAAAATATGATTGCCATTTATTCCGGGGCGAATAAAACACTGACCGATGAAGAAATCGCTGAGATTATGCCCGACCTGGAAGACGCAGATGTGTTATTGCTGCAAATGGAAAATAACTTCCCGGCGACCTTGAGCGCCATGAAATTAGCTAAAGCGCTCGACACCCGAATTATCCTCAATCCAGCACCCTATTCCGATGACGTCGTCTCCTGTCTCGATTATGTGGATATCATCACCCCAAATGAAACGGAAGCGTCGCTCTTATCCGGTATTGAAATCAGTAACCTTGAGAGCGCCAGACAAGCCGCGCAAAAAATCCATGCGCTTGGTGCGGCGAGGGTGATAATCACCATGGGTGCCAATGGCGCCCTGCTATTTGACGGCCAGCAATTTCAGCATATCCCGGCCTTTCCTGCTGTCAGCGTGGATACCACCGGCGCTGGCGATGCGTTCAACGGCGCCTTCGCGGCTGCCGTCGCCGCCGGTCAGAGCGTGGCGCAGGCCGCCACGTACGCAAATGCGTTTGCCTCTCTGGCGGTCGAACGGGAAGGTGCGGCCAATATGCCAACGCATCAGCAAGTGACGAACCGGCTGGCACAACGCTAATCCCCCCCCCTATTTTAAACACCCCGAAGCGGTTTTCGGGCAAGGAGAAAGAGAATGAAAAGCATCGAAGGCATCGTTCCCGTCATGCTGACCCCGTTTAACACCAGAAACGAAATAGACTACCCCGGTCTGGCAACGCTTATCGACTGGTATCTGGACAAAGGCGTGGACGCACTGTTCGCCGTCTGTCAGTCCAGCGAAATGCTGTTTCTCAGCCTGGAGGAGCGCGTGAATCTGGCGCGTTTCGTGGTAGAACAGGTTGCAGGGCGCATACCGGTTATCGCATCCGGTCACATCAGCGACGACATCAATGACCAGATAGCCGAATTACAGGCGATGGCGGACACCGGCATCGACGCACTGGTGTTGGTCACCAACCATCTGGACCCGAAAAACCAGGGTTCAGAGACGTTCTTTGAGACGCTGGAGACCTTGCTGGCATCCCTGCCTGCGACGTTGCCGCTCGGCCTGTACGAATGCCCGGCACCGTATCGCCGCCTGTTAACCGATGACGAGTTGATGCACTGCGCCAACAGCGGCCGTTTTGTGGTACTCAAAGACGTGAGCTGCGACCTGCCAACGGTAGAACGTCGGGTGAAACTCACGGCTGGCACACCGCTGAACATCATCAACGCCAACGCCGCCATCGCGTTTCCGGCAATGCGCGCTGGTTCCAAGGGCTTTAGCGGCGTGTTCACCAATTTCCACCCGGAGCTCTATCAGTGGCTTTATTCCCAAAGCCAGCAGCAACCAGAACTGGCGCAGGAACTGGCGACGTTCCTGTCACTGGCGGCCGTGACCGAAACGTTGGGCTACCCCAAAAACGCCAAGATTTACCACCAGCGTCTGGGGACTTTCGAGCACGATAACTGCCGGGTCACCAGCGATAATGTGCTGGAAAAATTCTGGGCCTTGTCGGTGATCCTCGATCAGATCCGCCAGGGAACCGAGCATTACCAACAAAAAATCCAATAACGATAACGTCACTTTTTTTACCGGCGTATTGTCCGGCAGGTGGAAATATTCCCCCTGCCGGTTTAATGACACAACCTTGTCGCTCACCAGGAATAACCCACTATGATTATTTGCGATCAACAAGACTGGGCTCTGGAAAAATACGCGTTACATCCGATTATTCACCAGGCCATCGATTATATCTCTACCACCGACTTCGCCGTTATGGCGACCGGTAAATATGACATTATCCCCGGAAAGATGTTCTGTCTATTACAGGAGTTCACCACCGAACCAGCCGCGGACAGGCTGGCAGAATCGCATTTCCAGTATGTCGATATTCAATATTTATTACAGGGAGAAGAAACTATCGGCGTTGCGCGAGGTAGCCATCGTAATAGCGTGATTGAAGATAAACGCGAGCAGCATGATATTTTTTTTTATCGTGATACTCAAAACGAAAGTTTTATTTCACTAACACCCGGCATGTTTGCCATTTTCTTTCCAGAAGATCTACATCGGCCATGTTGCCAAAGCAATGGCCCCTCTTTTATTCGAAAAGCAGTTATTAAAATTCACATCAGTTTATTTACGGATTGCTGATTATTATGAAAAATACCACTTCTGCCTTACAAGACAATAGGGTTATCCCTGCCTCGCCGATTACCCGCTTACGCTGGGGGATCATTTTCATTCTGTTGATGGCGGCGGTTATCAATTACCTCGACCGCGCCAACTTAAGTATTGCCAATACCACCATCGCCAAAGAATTCGGTTTTAGCGCCACCCAGATGGGGATGCTGCTGTCCGCCTTCCTGTGGCCTTACGCACTGGCTAACCTGCCGGCCGGCTGGTTGGTGGATAAACTGGGGCCGAAAAAGATGTTCTCCGGCGCGGTAGGGTTATGGTCAGCCTTTACCGTACTGGCCGGGTTCATCAACGGCTATTCCATGTTTTATGGACTGCGCATGTTGCTGGGGATAGCCGAGTCGCCCTTCTTTACCTCAGGCATTAAAATCACCCATCGCTGGTTTTCCGCCCGCGAACGCGGCCTGCCGACCGCCATCATCAATACCGGCTCGCAAATTGCCAACGCCATTGCACCGCCGATCCTGACTGTACTGCTACTGACACTGGGTTGGCGTGGCATGTTTATCGCCATTGGTCTGGCTGGCATTCCGTTACTGTTGGTCTGGCTGAAGTTTTATCGCGAACCGACCGCGGCCGAAGAGCGCGACATCCACGCCGACACCGCAGCGACAGCCGCATCCAGCCATGAAGTGGCAAAAAACCAGCAAGGCTGGGGTGCCCTGTTCCGCCATAAAACCACCTGGTTCATGATTCTGGGTAATTTCTCCATCATGTTCACCATTTGGGTTTACCTGACCTGGCTGCCGGGTTATCTGGAAAAATCCCTTGGCTTTACGCTGAAACAAACCGGTTGGATCGCCTCGATTCCGTTCCTCGCCGGTATTCTCGGTGTGCTGTGCGGCGGGGCTATCTCTGATCGTCTGATTCGTCGCGGCGTCAACACCATTACCGCCCGTAAAATTCCGATCGTCATGGGGGCGGCACTGGCGGCCTGCTTTGTTGCACCGATCCCGTTTGTCAGCAACACCTCGCTGTCTATCCTGCTGCTGTCATTGGGGTATTTCTGCTCGCAGTTGCCTTCCGGCGTTATCTGGACACTGGCGACCGACATCGCGCCTAAAGAGCAGGTGGCATCACTCGGGGCCATTCAGAACTTCGGCGGTTTTCTCGGCGCGGCCAGTGCTCCCATCATCACCGGCGTGATTTTGGATGCCACAGGGGTGTTCACCAATGTTTTCTTCCTCGGTGCAGGCTTGCTGATGCTGGGTGCGTTGAGCTACGGCTTGTTCGTTAAGAAACCGATAACCGTTTGAAACCTGAAAGTTTATAGACCGTCGGGTTTATAAACCGATGACAACAACCGGTATGGCGCGTCAGGCGCCATACCGGTTCAGGATTACCCTGCCGCGACATCCTGCGGGAAGCGTTTTTGCCAGGCATCGAAACCACCATCCACGCTGTATACCGCCTCAAAACCCAGGCTTATCAGGTAATTCGCCGCATTACGGCTACTGATGCCGTGATAGCACATCACCATCACCGGCTGTTCAAAATCCGCACCGCTCACAAAATCTGACAAGGTTTCATTGGTCAGGTGGGTTGACCCCGGTACATGCGCTGCACCGAAACTCTGCGGATCACGAATATCAACCAACGACTGGCCTTGCTGCCAGCGCTGATACGCCTGCTCAATATCGATTGCCTCAAACTGCTCCATTGCCTGCCTCATCGTTCGTGGTGAAAATTCGTGGTTAAAAAAAGGTTATCAACGGCTTTGCCTGACATTATCGGCATTGTAACCCACCCACCACACGGATAGACCGGACAAAACACAGGGATATAACACGCTCACGCAGGTATCGTGACGGCATAAGCCGACGCAGAAGGACTATTCTCAATGAAATCAGGCGCGAAACTGTTAGCTGTATCACGCGCAAATGTTTTTAATTGGTTAACGCTTGGCTAACATGTTTGTTTTCGATTAATATCGTGAGCGAAAACGAACATTTTAACTTTCAACGGCCGACCATGGCGGCGTTTGACGTAGCGGAGGAGAAAACGTGGAAACCCAAGATCTGATCGTGATCGGCGGAGGCATTAACGGCACGGGCATCGCAGCAGATGCCGCCGGGCGCGGGCTGTCCGTCCTGCTGCTCGAAGCGCAGGATCTGGCCTGTGCGACCTCTTCCGCCAGTTCCAAGCTGATTCACGGCGGCCTGCGCTATCTGGAGCACTATGAGTTCCGGCTGGTGGGGGAAGCGTTGTCCGAACGCGAAGTGTTGCTGAAAATGGCACCGCACATCATTTTCCCGATGCGTTTTCGCCTGCCGCACCAGCCGCATTTGCGCCCAGCCTGGATGATCCGCGCCGGTCTGTTCATGTATGACCATCTGGGCAAACGTGTCAGCCTGCCGTCCAGCCACGGGCTGCGATTCGGCCGTGAATCGGTGTTAAAACCCGAGCTGACGCGCGGTTTCGAATATTCCGATTGCTGGGTGGACGATGCCCGTCTGGTGGTGCTGAACGCGCAGGAAGTGGTGCGCCGTGGCGGCGAGGTGAAAACCCGCATGAAAGTCACCCGCGCTCATCGCGAAAACGGCCTGTGGATCGTCGAAGCCGAAGATGCCCTCAGTGGTGAAACCCACCGCTGGCAGGCGAAAGGCCTGGTTAACGCAACCGGCCCGTGGGTACGCCAGTTCTTCGATGACGGTCTGGCGCTGCCATCACCGTATGGCATTCGTTTGATTAAAGGCAGTCATATCGTTGTGCCGCGCGTCCATCAGGAAGAGCAGGCCTACATTCTACAAAATAAAGACAACCGTATTGTGTTTGTGATTCCGTGGCAGGATGAATTCTCCATCATCGGCACCACCGATGTGGAATACCACGGCGATCCGCATCAGGTGAAGATCGATGACAACGAAATTCGTTACCTGCTGGATGTGTATAACGACCATTTCAAAAAGCAGCTGACACGTGACGATATCGTCTGGACGTATTCGGGTGTACGCCCGTTGTGCGACGACGAATCCGATTCGCCGCAGGCTATCACCCGCGACTACACCTTGTCGGTTGCCGATGAAAACGGTAAGGCACCGCTGCTGTCCGTATTCGGCGGCAAGCTGACCACCTACCGTAAGTTAGCGGAACACGCACTGGAAAAGCTGGTGAAATACTACCCGCAAGCCGGACAAGCGTGGACCCGTAACGCCATTCTGCCCGGTGGTGATATCAGCGGCAGCCGCGAAGATTACGCCGCGACATTGCGCCGCCGTTACAATCTGCCGGAAGCGCTGGCACGTCGTTACAGCCGCACTTACGGTAGCCAGAGCGAGAAAATCCTCGGCAACGCCCAATCCTTAAGCGACCTGGGCGAACATTTCGGCCATAACCTGTACGAAGCCGAGTTACGTTATCTGGTAGAGCATGAGTGGGTTGTCACGCTGGAAGACGCTATCTGGCGTCGTACCAAGCTCGGCATGTGGCTGGACGACGCACAACGCCAGCGTGTCGCCGACTGGCTGGTCAGCTACCGCAGCCAATTAGCCAAAGCGGGTTAATACTAAAAGTTGGTTAATACTAAAAGCTGGCTAATCTAAAGAAAAACGGCTTCCGTGAGGAAGCCGTTTTACTGTCACTGCCTATCCCATTTGGATAAGCGACCTACAACCGTATTGGCTTGATGTGCCAAATCTCGTCGGCGTACTCCTGAATCGTACGATCGGAAGAGAAATAGCCCATATTGGCGATATTGTGCAATGTGCGACGCGTCCATTCATCTTCATCGCAATATATCTCATCCACTTTATCCTGGCTGTCCACATAACTGCGGTAATCCGCCAGCAACTGATAGTGATCGCCGAAATTGACCAGTGAGTCGAACAGGTCAGCATAACGACGGGGATCATCCGGGCTGAATACCCCGGTCGCTATCTGCGTCAGTACCCGGTGCAACTCCTCATCCTGATTATAGAACTCGCGTGGGTTGTAACCGTTGCGACGTAATTCCTCTACCTGCTCCGTCGTATTACCGAAGATAAAGATATTCTCTTCCCCAACCCGCTCACGCATTTCGACGTTGGCACCATCCAGCGTACCGATGGTCAGTGCACCGTTGAGCGCAAACTTCATGTTACTGGTGCCAGAGGCCTCGGTACCGGCCAGCGAGATCTGCTCCGACAGGTCTGCCGCCGGAATAATGATTTGCGCCAGGCTAACGCCGTAATTCGGGATGAACACAATCTTCAGTTTGTCTTTTACCGCCGGATCGTTGTTAACCACGCTAGCCACATCATTGATCAAATGAATAATGTGTTTAGCCATGTAGTACGCGGAGGCTGCCTTACCGGCGAAAATGGCGACGCGCGGTACGCGGTCCAAATCCGGGTCATCCTTGATGCGGTTATAGAGCGTTATCAGGTGCAAGACGTTGAGTAGCTGGCGTTTATACTCATGAATACGCTTGATCTGCACATCAAACAGCGCGTTAGGATCAACCACAATATCCAGATGCTGGGCAATGTAGACCGCCAGCCGTAATTTATTTTCCTGCTTGGCTTTACGCACTTTCTGCAGGAAAGCCGGGTAATCGATGTGCGGTTTCAGGTCGGCCAGTTGGCTCAAATCGGTACGCCAGGTCTTACCGATGGTTTCATCCAGCACCTTCGACAGTGGGCGGTTTGCCAGCGCCAGCCAGCGCCGTGGCGTCACGCCGTTGGTTTTGTTGCAAAAGCGCTCCGGATAAACCCGGGCGAAATCAGCGAACAGCGACTGCACCATCAGGTCGGTGTGCAACTGGGACACCCCATTCACCTTGTGGCTACAGATCACCGCCAGCCACGCCATGCGCACTTTACGCCCGTGCTCTTCATCGATGATCGATACCCGCTTGAGCAGGTCGACATCATTGGGAAAACGCTCTTGCACCTCGTCCAGGAAACGGTCATTGATTTCGAAAATCAGTTGCAGATGGCGCGGCAGGATTTTGCCCATCATGTCGACCGGCCAGGTTTCCAGCGCTTCCCCCATCAGGGTATGGTTGGTGTAGGAGAACACCTTGGTGACCACATCCCAGGCGACATCCCACTTGAACTTGTGCTCATCGATCAACAGCCGCATTAACTCAGGGATCGCCAACACCGGATGGGTATCGTTAAGGTGAATGGCAAATTTCTCCGCCAGATTGGCGTAGGTTTTATGCATCGTCCAGTGACGGCTGAGGATATCCTGTACCGTGGCAGACACCAAAAAGTATTCCTGACGTAAACGCAGTTCGCGGCCGGAATAGGTGGAATCATCAGGGTAAAGCACGCGCGACACGTTTTCGGAGTGGTTTTTATCTTCTACCGCCGCGAAATAGTCGCCCTGATTAAATTTACCGAGATTGATTTCGTTACTGGCCTGCGCCGCCCACAGCCGCAAGGTGTTGGTGGCGTCGGTATCAAAGCCAGGGATTATCTGGTCATAGGCGCAGGCGATGATTTCTTCCGTTTCCAGCCAGCGGGTTTTGCTCCCCTCTTGCTGGATACGGCCGCCAAACCGCACCTTATAGCGAGTGCTGTGACGCACAAATTCCCACGGATTACCGTATTCCAGCCAGTAATCCGGCGACTCCGCCTGCTTGCCATCGACGATATTTTGCCGGAACATACCGTATTCATAACGAATACCGTAACCCCGGCCCGGCAGCGCCATGGTGGCGAGCGAGTCGAGGAAACAGGCGGCCAGACGACCAAGCCCCCCGTTGCCCAATGCCGGGTCGTCTTCTTCTTCCAGCAATTCGTTCAGGTCCAGCCCCATCGCTTCCAGCGCATCACGCAGGTCATCAAACATACCCATCGCCAGCAACGCGTTGGACAGTGTGCGCCCCAGCAGGAATTCCATCGACAGGTAATAAACCTGTCGGACATCCTGTGATAACTGTGCACGATTAGAACGCAGCCAGCGCTCGACCATACGGTCCCGCACCGCCAGTACCGCGGCATTCAGCCAGTCATGTTTGCTGGCGATGCTGGGATCCTTGCCGACGGTAAACATCAGCTTATAAGCGATGGAGTGTTTCAACGCGTCTACGCTGAGCGTAGGTGAGTTGTAGATAAATGGAGAGTTCATAATGTCATTCCCACTGATGCGTACTACCAAAGACGTTGATAAAGCGCACGATAGGCCTGGGCAGCGACCTGCCAACTAAAATCCATTGCCATTGCCTGACGTTGTACATAACGCCAAAGCGAAGGGCGCGACCACAACACAAAGACCCGACGAATCGCCCGCGACAGCGACGCGGTATTACAATCGCTGAACACAAAACCGCTCGCCAGGCCATCAGCCAGATTTTCCAGCGAGCAATCTGCCACGGTATCCGCCAGTCCACCGGTGCGTCTGACCAGCGGTAACGTGCCGTATTTCAGGCCGTACAACTGGGTCAACCCGCAGGGTTCGAACCGACTAGGAACCATAATCACATCCGCGCCGCCAATGATGCGGTGCGAAAACGCTTCGTGATAACCAATCTGAACGCCGACGCGGCCGTGATACTCCGCCGCCGCCGCCAGAAAACCTTCCTGTAAGGTGGCATCGCCTGCTCCCAACACCACCAGTTGTCCACCTTGCTCCAGCAAATCCGGCACGGCTTGCAAGGCGATATCCAGCCCTTTCTGGCTGGTCAGGCGACTGACGATGGCGAACACCGGCACACGGTCATCCACCTTAAGTCCCATCGCCGTTTGCAAATGCCGCTTGTTTTCCGCTTTGCGCGCCAGCTCATCGCGGCTATAGGTGGCGGTCAGCAAGGCATCGTGTGACGGGTTCCAGATCTCATCATCCACCCCGTTGAGGATGCCAGACAAACGCCCCTGTTCTTCACGCGACTTGAGCAGCCCCTCCAGCCCATAACCATACTCAGCCTGTGTAATTTCATGGGCATAGGTCGGGCTGACGGTGGTGACATGATCCGCATAATACAGCCCGGCCTTGAGGTACGAGATTTGGCCGTAAAACTCCAGCCCGTACATGTGGAAGTACTCCGGCGGCAGGCGCAACTCCGACATGTGACGGGCATCAAATAATCCCTGATAAGCCAGATTATGGACGGTAAATACCGATTTTGCCGGTCGACCTTTCGCCGCCAGATACGCACAGGCAAGACCGGCATGCCAGTCATGGGCATGAACGATGTCTGGCCGCCAGAACGGATCCACGCCGTTGGCCATTTCCGCCCCCATCCAGCCCAGCAAGCCAAAGCGCAATACGTTATCCGTATAGGCGAATAACGACGTATCGTGATACGGGCTGCCTGCCCGCTCATACAGGTGTGGGACATCGATCAGATAGATGCCCACCCCGTTGTAATGGCCGTAACGCAGCGTGACATGGCCGCCAAACGTATCCAGCTCCCTCACTACCTGCGCGTCCGGGATACCTTTTTTCAGGTCGGGAAATGCCGGCAACAGCACGCGGACATCCATCCCCGCCGCTATCTGCGCACCGGGCAACGCGCCCACCACATCCGCCAGTCCCCCGGTTTTCAGCAAAGGGAATAGCTCTGAACACACGTGTAATACCCGCATCTTGTCTCCCATTCCACCACCCACGCCCCACACGTGGGCAGCATCAATCCGCCAGCCCATTACGGCCGGGTACACAATCAGGTCAGGACGTAAGCTTCGCCAACATGGCTCGCGTCACCAGCACAATGCCTTCTTCGGAACGATAAAAACGACGGCTGTCATCCTCAGCGTTCTCGCCAATCACCATGCCTTCCGGAATGTCGCAGGCGCGATCGACAATGCAACGATGCAAGCGGCATGAGCGTCCGACGTTGACATCCGGTAACAACACCGATGAATCGATGCTGCAAAAGGAGTTGATACGTACCCGAGGGAACAGCACCGAATGCGTGACCACTGAGCCGGATACAATACTTCCACCGGACACCAGCGAATTCATGGTTAAGCCATGACTGCCGGAGCGGTCCTGGACGAACTTGGCGGGCGGTAACGCCGCCATCGCCGAGCGAATCGGCCAGTTATGGTCGTACATGTCCAGTTCCGGCATCACCGAGGCCAGGTCGAGGTTGGCGCGCCAGTAGGCTTCCAGCGTGCCCACATCGCGCCAGTACGGCGGCGCATTTTCCGAAGACGTCACGCAGGAGAGGGTGAAGGGATGCGCCCAGGCATTCCCTTCCGCCACGATTTTTGGGATCAAGTCCTTGCCGAAATCATGGCTGGAATCCGAGGTGCACACATCCTCCTCCAGCCGCCGGTACAGGTATTTGGCGTTGAAGACGTAGATCCCCATACTGGCCAGCGCCATATCGGGGTTATCCGGCATCGGTGACGGGTTGTCGGGCTTCTCGTCGAAACTGATAATGCGGTTGTCTTTATCCACGCTCATCACGCCAAAGGCGTGTGCTTCTTTGATAGGCACCGGAATACACGCGACCGAACACTCCGCGCCATTCTCCACGTGGTCCAGCAGCATGCGGGAATAGTCCATTTTATAGATATGGTCACCGGCCAGAATCACCACGTATTCCGCCCCGTAGCGCCGGATGATATCCAGGTTGTGGCATACGGCATCGGCAGTGCCGCGATACCAGTGATCATTTTCATCATGCCGTTGCTGGGCTGGCAGCAAATCGACAAATTCATTCATCTCAATATTCAGGAATGACCAGCCGCGCTGGATATGTTGCACCAGTGTGTGCGACTGATACTGGGTAATCACGCCAATACGACGGATGCCGGAATTCAGGCAATTAGACAGGGCAAAATCGATAATTCGGTATTTACCGCCAAAGTGCACCGCGGGTTTGGCACGGTGCGCCGTTAAGTCTTTCAGCCGGGTCCCACGCCCGCCCGCCAAAATCAGTGCGACAGATTTCAAGGGCAATTGTCTGGCCAGCATCAAGGGATCATGTTTGTCAGTACTCACCATGTCAGACTCCTTTTTTATTGTTTTACCAGTACGCACACCGCATTCGCCTGCCCATACCAAACCCGTCCGTTGAGCGGATGGTCAGCCGCGCTAAAGGGGGGCGAAACCCGCCACGCCCCTGCGGGAAGCGAAAACTCACTCGTCTGCGTCGTGGCGTTGAGCAATAGCAACCAGCGATCGGAAAGCTGGATTTGTAACTGATGTGCCCCCTGCTCCCATTCATATGGCGTCAGCGGCTCTCCTTGCGCATTCAGCCACCGAACATCGTTTCCGTCGTCACGCCACCACGCGGCTTTGCGTAACGCGGGAATAGCACGGCGCAGACGGATCAGACCTGCGGTAAACGCAAGCAAATCGGTATCCATCTCATCCCAGTGCAACCAGGCCAGCGCGTTATCCTGGCAATACGCGTTATTGTTGCCTTGCTGACTGTTACCAAATTCATCGCCAGCCAGCAGCATCGGCGTGCCCTGCGACAACAGCAGTGTCGTCAGCAACGCCTGTTGGCTGGCGCGTCGCCGCGCCTGTGTGGCCTCATCTGCTTCCAGCCCTTCCGTCCCGTGGTTGAAGCTGAAATTGCTGTTGGTGCCATCACGGTTTTGTTCCCCGTTGGCCTGGTTATGCTTGTGGTTAAAGCACACCAGATCACGCAGCGTAAAACCGTCATGGGAGGTCAACATGTTGACCGACGCCCAGGGCAAGCGCCCGTTACGCTCGAACACCTCGCTGGAGGCGGCGAAACGGCGGGCAAATACCCCGACGGGCAGATCGCCGAGTAACCAGAAACGGCGTATGTCGTCGCGAAAACGGTCGTTCCACTCAACAAACGGTGCCGGAAACTGGCCCAGTTGGTAGCCGCCAGGACCAATATCCCAGGGCTCAGCGATCAACTTGCAGTCGCGCAACGTGCGGTGGTTACGCAGCGCGGTAAAGAACGGAGCTGAAGAGGAAAAATCTGGTGTGCGCCCCAAAATTGTCGCCAGATCAAAACGGAAGCCATCCACATGGCAGGTTTCATGCCAGAACTTCAGGCACTCAATCACCCACTGCAACACCGCCGGGTTATCCAGCCGCAACACGTTGCCGCATCCCGCCCAGTTGTAATAATCGCCCTCCCCGGTCAGCCAGTAGTAACTGGTGTTATCAATGCCGCGCAGCGACAGCGTAGGGCCGTCCACGTCCAGCTCTGCGCTGTGATTGAACACCACATCCAAAATCACCTCGATGCCCGCTTTATGCAGCGCCCGCACCGCGTCGCGGAATTCGTTGAGCGGGTCATCCCCCGCCGCCAGGCTGCTGTCCACCGCGAACGGCAGCAGCGTGTTGTACCCCCAGTAATTGCGCAATCCCATCGACTGCAACCGGGGCTCGTCGGCATGCTGCTGGACAGGCATCAACTCCAGTGTGGTCACACCCAATTGCGTCAGGTACTCCAGCATCACAGGATGCGCCAGCGCAGCGTAGGTGCCACGTATCGATGCCGGAATGCGCGGGTGGCGTCGGGTCAAGCCGCGTACATGCGCTTCGTACAACACGGTGTGATGCCAGGGCGTGCGCGGAAAGGCATCGCCCTGCCAGTCGTAGCGTTCATCCACCACCACGCTGCGTGGCATCACTTCCGCGCTGTCCTCGGCATCGGGGTAGTCGTAACCGCCGTGCAGCCGCTCGTCATCCACCACCCAGCCATCCATCTGGCGAGCACAGGGGTCAAGCAACAGTTTCCTGGCATTGAAACGCAGGCCACGTTTCGGGTCGAACACACCATCGACGCGGTAGCCGTAACACAAGCCCGGCTGGGCATCCGGCAAATAGCCATGCCAGATATCACCGGTACGGGCCGTCAGTGGCAGGCGTTGTTCCCGCAGACCGTCAAAAATACACAATTCCACCTTCGTGGCTCCAGAAGAGAACAACGCAAAGTTCACCCCTTCGCCATCGAAGTAAGAGCCTAACGGTCGGGGGCGACCCGCCAGCAGTTCAACCATTACGCCTCCCTCACCAAATACAGGGTGGAGAGCGGTGGCAGTGTTAATACCAGCGATTGTGGCCGGGAATGGCTGCCGACCGCTTCGCTGCGTACCAGTCCCTGATTGCCAATATTGCTGCCGTGATAATACATGGAGTCGGTATTCAGCACTTCGCGCCAGTACCCCGGCTGATTGATACCGACGCGATATTCGTCCCTCGGTACCGGCGTAAAGTTGCTGATAACCAGCATTTCATTGCCGTCGGCATCGCGCCGGATAAAGGCGAATACCGAATTTTCGCGATCGTCTACCACCACCCATTCGAATCCCTGATGCAGGTAATCGCATTGATAAAGCGGCGGGTGTTGGCGATAGCAATGGTTGAGGTCACGCACCAGTTGCTGTACACCAGCATGCCAGCCTTCAGGCTCATCCAGCAGATGCCAGTCGAGGCTGGTGTCGTGATTCCATTCCCGTCCTTGCGCAAACTCGCTGCCCATAAACAGCAGTTTCTTGCCGGGGTAAGCCCACATGAAACCGTAATAGGCGCGCAGGTTGGCAAACTTCTGCCAGGCATCACCCGGCATCCTGTCGAGCAAAGAGCGTTTGCCGTGCACCACTTCATCGTGCGACAGCGGCAGGACGAAGTTCTCGCTATAGGCATACAACATACCGAAGGTCAGCAGGTCGTGGTGGTATTTGCGATGCACCGGGTCTTGTTGCATGTAGGCCAGCGAGTCATGCATCCAGCCCATGTTCCATTTGTAGTGAAACCCCAAACCACTATGTTCCGGCGGCAGCGTCACTCCGGCATAGTCGGTAGATTCTTCGGCGATGGTAACCGCACCGGCACGGTGCTGGCCCAGCATCTGGTTGGTGTAACGCAGAAAACCGATCGCCTCCAGGTTCTCTTTGCCACCGTAGTGGTTCGGCACCCATTCGCCGTCACGGCGGCTGTAGTCCCGGTAAATCATCGACGCCACTGCGTCCACCCGCAGCCCGTCGACGCCAAACCGTTCGGTCCAGTACAACGCATTACCCGCCAGATAGTTACGCACTTCGTGGCGGTCAAAGTTATAAATCAGCGTGTTCCAGTCCTGGTGGTAGCCCTCCTTCGGGTCGGCATATTCGTACAAAGCGGTACCATCAAACCGCGCCAGACCGTAACTGTCGGTCGGGAAATGGCCGGATACCCAATCCAGCAGCACATTGATGCCCGCCTCATGAAACGCATTGACCAGATAACGGAAGTCCTCCGGTGAGCCGAAACGACGGGTCGGCGCATACAGCCCCAATGGCTGATAACCCCAACTGGCATCAAACGGGTGTTCATGCACCGGCATCAGCTCAACATGGGTAAACCCCATTTCTTTCACGTAAGGCACCAGTTGGTCCGCCAGTTCGCGGTAGCTGAGCCAGAAATTGTTGTCGGTATGCCGCCGCCATGACCCCAGATGCACCTCGTAGATGGAAATCGGCGACTGCAAATCGTTGGCGGATTGCCGCGCCTCATCCACCGGCAGCACAGGCGGCAGCCCATTCACCACCGAGGCGGTATCCGGGCGCATCTGTGAGGCAAAGGCATACGGGTCGGATTTCACCAGCACATTGCCGTAGCAATCGATAATTTCGAATTTGTACAACTGCCCGATCCCAACGCCCGGGATAAACAGCTCCCACACACCGTTCTCACGCCGCAAACGCATCGGATGGCGACGCCCATCCCAAAAATTGAAATCTCCCACCACCGAGACCCGCTGAGCGTTCGGTGCCCAGACGGCAAAACAGGTGCCCTCAACGCCATCCAACGTGGACGGATGTGCACCCAGTGTTTCAAACGGCCGTAAATGACGCCCCTCCGCCAGCAACCAGATATCCAACTCCTGCAATAACGGGCCAAACCGATAAGGGTCATCAATGACATAGGTATCCTGCTGCCAGGTGACCGCCAGCCGATAGCTGAATGGCTTTTTGCGACGAGGAATCACTGAAGCGAAAAAACCGCGTGCGTCCTGACACGCTAAGTGCGCCACTTTGCGTCCGCTGTGTGCATCCACCACGTGAACCTCACTGGCGTCTGGAAGCAGTGCGCGGACTTCCAGCCCTGACGATGTGACGTGCATACCCAATACTGCAAAAGGATCGGCGTAATGGCCGGAAAATAGGAGATTAATGATGTTCCGATCGGAAAATCCTGACATGGCATCCGTCCTCTGAATTAACCATCTGAATAAAGTAAAGATGTTAAAGAGACAGGTCACTTCTTCAGCACTCTTATTGGTATGCGAATGCCCTGAGTCAATAACAGAAAAGGAACCAGCCTGACCCCCATAAAAAGAGAGCCGACCTGAAAAGGTGCAACAGCACCGTAATAGTTGATGCTGCGAAGTATTCTTCAGGTAAGCCTAAGATTCAGCTTAGTCAAGAAAAGAGAAAATATTTGAGATATTGGATAAATTTTTACTTCTAACAACCATAAGAAAAAATAATTAATCATAGCGTTAGCGAATATTGATCTTGTTCGGGTTACCTTGGTGTACAACACGTAGAATTGCTTGATCCAACAAGGAGGTGTATGGAGATGGTCAGCCAGGTCGATTTGATTCTGTCATTGCTACAACAAACGTGCGTCTATCTGGTTATCGCGTATTTGCTGAGCAAAACGCCGCTGTTCATTCCGCTGACGCAGGTCACCCTTCATCTGCCGCATAAGCTGATCTGCTACCTGACGTTTTCCATGTTTTGCATCCTCGGCACCTATTTCGGCCTGCATATTGACGACTCCATCGCGAATACCCGCGCCATCGGCGCGCTGTTGGGCGGTGCGCTGGGAGGACCGACGGTCGGCGTACTGGTTGGCCTGACCGGCGGCCTGCACCGCTATTCATTAGGCGGCATGACCGCACTGGCGTGTATGGTATCCACCATCATGGAAGGATTGGCCGGTGGCCTGCTACACCGTTATATGCTGCGCCGCCACCGTATCGACCTGTTGTTTCAGCCGTTGGTTATCGCGGCTGTCACTCTGCTGATGGAAATAGTGCAGATGAGCATCATCCTGCTGTTGTCGCGCCCGTTTGGCGAGGCACTGACGCTGGTTAAAAACATCGCCTTACCGATGATCATCACCAACAGTATCGGGGCAGCCATGTTCATGCGGATCCTGTTGGACCGCCGGGCTATGTTTGAGAAATACACGTCGGCGTTTTCTGCGCGTGCTTTGCAGATTGCGGCAAGGGCGGAAGGGGTATTACGGGAAGGATTTAATCCGGATACCAGCCTGCAGGTAGCGCGTATCTTGTATGAAGAATTGGGTGTTGGCGCTGTCGCCATCACCGATCGGGAGAAGCTGCTGGCTTTTGTCGGCACCGGTGACGATCACCACACCGCCGGTTCGCTGATTACGTCGTCCTATACCCATCAGGCTATCGACAACAATCAGGTGGTGTATGCTGACGGTAACGAAGTACCGTTTTGCTGCCCGCTGTCATCACACTGTAAGTTGGGGTCTACGCTGGTTATCCCACTGCGTGGCGAAGAGCAGCGGGTTATCGGCACCATCAAGCTGTATGAACCGAAAAACAAGTTATTCTCCAGCATAAACCGCACGCTGGGGGAAGGTATCGGCCATTTGCTGTCGGCTCAAATTTTCGCGGGTCGTTTCGAGCAGCAAAAGCAGTTACTGGCACAATCCGAAATCAAGCTCCTGCATGCGCAGGTGAACCCCCATTTCCTGTTTAACGCCCTCAATACCCTATCGTCGATTATCCGCCGCAATCCGGATCAGGCCCGTCAGTTGGTGTTATCGCTCTCAACCTTTTTTCGTAAAAACCTCAAACGCAGCGGTGATGAAGTCGCGCTCAGTGATGAACTGGAGCACATCAACGCCTATCTTGATATTGAAAAGGCCCGTTTCGCCAATCTGCTGACGGTGGACATCGCCGTTCCAACATCGCTCAGGGCCGCCAGATTACCCGCCTTTTCCCTGCAACCACTGGTGGAAAACGCCATCAAGCACGGCATCGCCCACATGCTGGATAACGGCTATCTGCGCATTGGTGCACGTACTCACGCCAATATGCTGGAGCTCACGATAGAGGATAACGCCGGGGCTTATTACCCCCGCAACGGTAGCGATGGGCTGGGGATGAATCTGGTAGACCGGCGCATCAAAGCGCGCTACGGCCATCATTACGGCATCACGGTTACCAGCGAGCCGGAACGCTTTACCCGCGTTCGGGTACGAGTGCCGCTGAGAGTGGGATAAGAACGTGTCAGGCGGGCACAGTCATACTCATACCCGAAATAAAACGCATACCTGAAATAAAGAACGGCTTCCCCTGGGGGAAGCCGTTCTTAGGCTGATCTCGGCATCACATCACGTCACTGCTCCGGCTAACGCCATCTTCGCTATCGTCGGTGAGGATGACCCGGGAAATTACAGCCCTACTACGTTCTCAGCAGAAGGACCTTTCGGACCGTTGCCGATAACGAATTCTACTTTCTGGCCTTCGTACAGCGTTTTGAAGCTGTCACTCTGGATTGCAGAGAAATGTACGAATACATCTTTGCTGCCATCAGCCGGGCTGATAAAGCCAAAACCTTTAGATTCGTTAAACCATTTTACTGAACCAGTCATTTTATTAGACATCATATTACCTCGTAATTTTTTTCCAGCCCGTTTAAGGGCAACAGGGGTCTGCAATGCAGGAAATACTTATGAGCAAGAAAAAAAGAGATTCAGGGGAAGTGATATCTAGGGATAACGCTTGGACTGAGGACTACTTTAGTAAAATGCCTGACATAAATAGGTCTGACTAACAAACCGTACGGCTATTAACGC
This sequence comes from Dickeya oryzae, assembly GCF_009372235.1. Lineage (GTDB taxonomy): Bacteria > Pseudomonadota > Gammaproteobacteria > Enterobacterales > Enterobacteriaceae > Dickeya > Dickeya oryzae. The sequence goes on from NZ_SULL01000015.1 coordinate 113,899, forward strand.
ATTCATCAGGCATGAAAGCAAGCACTATGTATTGTTGCGGCAGGAAAATATTTTATATTTTTTATAATTCATACGGTTAATGGGTTGGCCCCGGTACGTTCTCGCCACGACCACAACCGTCACTGACGCCCGTCTGGCCCGCAAACCGGCTGATAATAATACCGGTGTTGCTGCCTCTATACCTTAGCAGCCTGCTCCATCGGGATCAGATTCAGCTGTCCGTGACGCACGCCGGTCTGAGCGATGACCGACGCGGCAAACTGCTCTACACGCTCGGTAGGGCCACGCAAAATCACGGTTTCCACACATTCGTCGTGGCTGAGGTGGGTGTGCATGGTGGACACGGTCAGGTGATGGTGTTCATGTTGCATACCGGCCAGTCGGCTCGACAGCTGACGCTCGTGATGGTCATACACATAGCTCAGCACCGCCACACACTCGGCGTTTTTATCCTGTGCTACCGTCATTTCGCCCAATTCACGCCGCAACATGTCGCGAAACGCTTCCGACCGGTTGGCATAGCCTTTTCGCAGCATCAGCGCATCCAACGCCTCAGCCAGCGGGTCATCCAGAGAAATCGTCAATCGTTGCATCTCAGCCTCACAAAAAAGCGCAAAAAGTCCTCCGGCGTGGTGCCACGCAGGTCGTCCCATTATGCCGGGGTTCATCATGATGATCGTGATTCAGCGCAAAACGGCGCTCAAATCCCTGACGGACAAACAAGAATGGACAATACCGCGAACCATTGCCAGAAAAAGATCACCCTCTACCGAGGAGAGGATATGGGAATAAGGAGAACGCTAAAACGCGCCCAACAGGCGCGTTTTAGCGGGAACGGGATTACAACAGGATGCGCAGCATGCGGCGCAGCGGTTCAGCCGCGCCCCACAGCAGCTGGTCACCAACAGTGAAAGCGGACAGGTACTGCGGCCCCATGTTCAGTTTACGCAGACGGCCCACCGGGGTAGACAACGTACCGGTCACCGCTGCCGGGGTCAGTTCACGCATGGTGATTTCGCGGTCGTTCGGCACCACTTTCACCCAATCATTGTGGGTCGCCAGCATCTGCTCGATTTCCGCAATCGACACATCTTTTTTCAGCTTCAGCGTGAACGCCTGGCTGTGGCAGCGCAGCGCGCCGATACGCACACACAAACCATCCACCGGAATGGTGCTGGCGGTATTCAGAATCTTGTTGGTTTCCGCCTGGCCTTTCCACTCTTCACGGCTCTGGCCGTTTTCCAGTTGTTTGTCGATCCACGGGATCAGGCTGCCCGCCAACGGCACACCGAAGTTTTCCACATCCAGACCACCGCGTGACAATGCCGTCACTTTGCGCTCGATATCCAGAATGGCGGAAGCCGGGTCGCTCAGTTCAGCGGCGACTTCGGCGTTCAACTGGCCCATCTGAATCAGCAACTCACGCATATTGCGCGCGCCCGCACCGGACGCCGCCTGATAGGTGGCAACAGATGCCCACTCCACCAGATCGTTGGCGAACAGGCCGCCCAACGACATCAGCATCAGGCTGACGGTACAGTTACCACCGACAAACGTTTTGATACCTTTATCCAGACCAGACTGGATAACACCGTGGTTAACCGGGTCCAGAATAATAATCGCATCATCTTTCATGCGCAGAGAAGATGCGGCGTCGATCCAGTACCCTTGCCAGCCACTTTCACGCAGCTTTGGGTAGATTTCATTGGTATAATCGCCGCCCTGACAGGTGATGATAATATCCAGCGCGCGCAGCGCGTCGAGATTGTAGGCATCCTGCAGGACACCCTGCTGGCCGCCCAACGCCGGTGCTGGCTGACCGTGCTGTGACGTAGAAAAGAATACCGGGCGGATTAAATCAAAATCGCGTTCTTCCACCATGCGCTGCATGAGTACCGAACCGACCATTCCGCGCCAGCCAACAAAACCAACATTTTTCATGGTAACCGTCCTGCCTGGGGGTGACAAAAAGCAATCCGACTGCCATTTCAGGCAGGGAGCATAGTTTTAAGTGATGTCTGTCAACCTTACAAAATGTATCAGAAGTCGCAAGTGAATTTATTCGATGACTCAGACGTTTTCAGCAGCAGGCCTAATGTGCCTGCCAGAAGACGGGTGATGAAAGGAGCTTACCGCCACCATGACTGAAATGATCTCGGCAACCGTCCTGTTGCTGTTAATTATGGATCCACTCGGCAACCTGCCGGTGTTTATGTCTGTTCTGAAACACCTGGATCCCAAACGGCGACGTGTGGTGTTGATTCGGGAGATGATCATCGCTCTGGGGGTGATGCTGGTGTTCCTGTTCGCGGGCGAGAAGATTCTGGCCGTACTGAATCTGCGTACAGAAACCGTGTCGATTTCCGGCGGTATCGTGTTGTTTTTGATTGCCATCCGCATGATTTTCCCAACGCAGGAAGGCTTTACCAGCGGCTTGCCCGCCGGTGATGAGCCGTTTCTGGTGCCGTTGGCGATTCCGATGGTGGCCGGACCATCGATTCTGGCTGCACTGATGCTGCTCTCCCACCAGTACCCGAATCAATTGCCGCATCTGACACTGGCGCTGCTTATTGCCTGGGCCATTACGGTGGTCGTGCTGCTGTTATCGAACCTGTTCCTGCGATTGTTGGGCGACAAAGGCGTCAATGCGCTGGAACGGCTGATGGGGCTGGTACTGGTCATGCTCTCCACCCAGATGTTCCTGGACGGTATTCGGGCCTACCTGAAACTCTAGCATCGGGACGCTGTCGCCTCAGGCTGTTCTCTCAGTCTCCCACACCAGGCGGAGACTGAGAAAGAGGGGTTATCCCCGGCTCATCTTAATCACACGCAATCACACCACATAGCTCAGCAGCAGGGTGCCGACCAGGCCACACACCGCGATAATGGTTTCCAGCGCTGACCATGACTTCAGCGTTTCCGGAATGCTCAGGTTGAAATACTCCTTGAACAGCCAGAAACCGGGGTCGTTGACGTGAGAGAAAATTACGCTGCCGGAACCGACCGCAATCACCATCAATTCCGGGCTGACGCCGCTGGTGGCGATAATCGGTGCCACAATCCCGCCCGCGGTCAGCGCGGCCACGGTGGCAGACCCTAATGCCAGACGTAGCACGGCGGCGATAAGCCAACCCAGCAGCAACGGCGACACGCTACTACCGTGCATCATCCCGGCGATGTACTTGTCTACACCGCTGTCTACCAGCACCTGTTTAAACGCGCCGCCGCCGCCAAGGATCAGCAACATCATGGCGATGATTTTAATCGAGTCGGTAATGGTGCCCATCACCTCATCCATGCTGCGACCACGGTTCAGGCCGAAGGTAAAAATCGCGATCAGCACCGCAATCAGGGTCGCCATCACCGGGTCGCCGAAGAACTCGGCATACGGCAACAATGCATGTCCCTTCGGTAATATCATTTCCGCCACGGCGCGCAGCGCCATCAGGATAACCGGCACCAGTGCAGTCATTACGCTGACGGCAAAGCCCGGCATTTCCTCTTCGGTGAACTGTTTCGGGTTATACAGCCCTTCCGGGATCGGCTTATCGATCTTTTTCAGAAAACGGGCGTAAACCGGCCCCGCCAGAATCACCGTCGGGATCCCCAGCAGCGTACCATAGAGCAGGGTTTTGCCCATGTCGGCATGGAATAGCGAGGCAATCGCTGTTGGCCCTGGATGCGGCGGCAGAAAACCGTGGGTGACGGATAACGCCGCCGCCATTGGCACACCGGCATACAGCAACGGAATACGGGCGGAGGCCACAATGCTGAACACCAGCGGCAACAGCAGCACAAACCCCACTTCATAGAACAGCGCGAAACCAACGGTAAACCCGGTCAGTACAATCGCCCACTGGATATGTTTACGACCAAAGCGCTGAATCAGCGTGGTGGCAATCCGCTGTGCACCGCCGCAGTCCGCCAGCAATTTCCCCAACATAGCGCCAAATCCCATGATCAGCGCCAGGCTGCCCAGTGTACCGCCCACCCCGTTTTTGATGGAGGTCATCACTTTTTGCACCGGCATTCCCTGCATGACGCCCACAGCCAGTGCAACCAGAATCAGTGCGATAAAACCATTCAGTTTAAAGCGGATCATCAGCACCAACAGCAGTGCGACACCCACAGCGACAATCACGAGTGGCATAACTCTCTCCGGCAACCCCTGCCTGCGCGAGCCGGGCAACGACAGGGGATTTTCTTATGTTTTGCGAAGGCTCCCGGTGTGACATTGGTACCTTCGCTACAGTAGTGGTGTACCTGCGTTGTGACAGGCATGCGTCGTTGCATCCCGTCGGGAGCGCATCCACCCAATGTGATGGCTGCCATGCGGTGACTATCGCGTGACAACTATCACACTGCACGATGTTACCGGTATCATGATACCGGTAACATGTTAAAATACGAAACCTGCGCGACGCATTTAATTTACAGTTTGGGATAGAGATCAAATTATGTCAGGACAAAGTATTATTCTGATGGGGGTTTCCGGCAGCGGGAAATCCAGCGTGGGAGCCCAGTTGGCACAAGCCATTCACGCCAAGTTTATTGATGGCGACGATCTGCATCCCAAGGCCAATATCCAGAAAATGGCCAGCGGCCAGCCGCTCAATGACGATGACCGCGCCCCCTGGCTGGAGCGCCTGAACGATGCCGCCTACAGTCTGCTACATAAAAATGAAACCGGCATTATCGTCTGCTCCGCCTTGAAAAGGCGCTACCGCGATCGGCTACGGGATGGCAACGACGGCATAGTCTTTCTCTACCTGAAAGGCAGTTTTGACGTCATTTTGCAGCGCCATCAGGCACGCGCCGGCCATTTCATGCCGACGGGTCTGCTGCAAAGTCAATTTGATGCACTGGAAGAGCCGGACGAAACCGAAGCCGATGTCATCACCGTGGATATCAACGGCCCAATGGACCAGGTGGTAGCGCGGTGTGTCGAGGCATTGCGCGCTCGCCTGCCACGCTGACCCCGGCCCTAGACGCTTTCTCCCACTTGTACGGTAAAGCCGACGTCCACACGGGTCGTCGGCAAGGTTTCGCCGTGCAGGCGCGCCAGCAGCTGTGCCGCACCGATCTCGCCAATGCGCTTACGCGGTGTCAGTATGCTGGTGAGCCGTGGCACCGTGGTTTGTCCAATATCGTGGCCGTGGAAACCGGCAATCCCCATCTGTTCGGGAACGCGTAACCCCTGCCGCTGGCATTCGAACATGGCACCAATCGCCAGGTCATCATTGGTACAGAACAGGCTATCGAGCTGTGGGTATTCCGCCTGCGCACGACGCAACAGCTCGCCGCCCAGCGTATAAGACGAGGGGCTTTCACTCATCACGCTGTAGCTGGCAAGCCCGGCCTCCGCCATCGCTTGTTCGTAACCCCGCTGCTTTAATAACGTGCGTTCATCCTGACGTGCGCCGAGGTACACCACGCGGCGGCGACCACGCGCAATCATATAACGCGTCATCTGGCGTGCGGCATCCACATTATCAAACCCCACCGCCATATCGAGGCAGGGAGATACCGAGTCCATCAGCTCCACCACCGGGATCCCGGCCACCGCAATCATCTGACGGGTACGCGCCGTATGGTTGCGCTCAGCAAGAATCAGCCCGTCGATGTTATAAGCCAGCAGCGACATCAAACGCCGTTCTTCCACTTCCGGCTGGTAGCCGTAATGGGCCAGCATGGTTTGATAGCCTTGCGATTCGGCCACTTTTTCAATGCCACGCAGCACTTCGGCAAATACCTGGTTAGTGAGCGATGGTAGCAACACGCCGATGGCCCGGCTGGTAGAATTAGCGAGAATATGCGGCGTTCGGTTGGGAATGTAACCCAATTCATCCAGTACAGCGGCGATTTTGCCTCGCAACGCTTCAGAGACCTGCTCCGGGTTACGCAAATAGCGGCTGACCGTCATTTTAGTCACCCCAACCCGGTCGGCGACATCCTGCAATACCGGTCTTTTTTTCTTTATCATCCGTTGACATCCCCGCGACTCAAAACGCCGATTGTACTAAAGAAATGGTTAGCAGAATATCTATCTGAACACCGATGATAACAACTGTATGACGGTATCCCGAAACCAACTTAGTTATATTATTCCTTTATCATTAATTAATTTTGCAATAAATAGACACACCAATAAATTAATTGGTTTTTAATGAAGCAACACGGTCATAAATGATTTTTTATTATAAGCCGTTTCACATGCGACTATTGTATTCTTGCCGGAATGGCACCCATCATTACATGCCATAAAAAATGTCGGGATACAGAAATTTGGCTTTCTCTCAGTGAAAGCGAATAAACCTGAATAGATACTCTCAATAAGTCGAGTTGCAGGACAACACGCTCGCGTGTTGCACCGCGCAATGCATTGCGCCCTTGCAGGGCGAGTAATACGGCCAACGCTGCTGTAACACCAACACACCGACAACGTGAAGTATGACGGGTATTGAGGCTGATCAATCTGGCTGCCACTGGCAGCATTAATAACGCTCTGGAGACAATAATATGACTGGCATTTCTCAACTTGGAACGCACGTTCCCACCGTAGGATTAAGTCCGAAAATTACGGTCACCAAATCTGAAGAAACGGGCGGATATAATATCAATATAGATTCCATATCAGTTAACCCGGATATTACGCCTGAAAGCGGCGAGGAAGCCATGCGTAGATTTCAGGCGCATATTGAGGCACAAAAAGCAGGTACCGAGCCGCCTCAGTCTGCCCTGGTGACCATTTCAGAAGGCAAGCCCGTCACCGTGACCTACGGCGACTTGTCAAAACAAGTCACCAGTACCGATAATCCGGTCACGACCACAGCAGGTCGCGTCGTTTATACGCCAGGCACCTCCAACGAGGGCATTACCATCCAGTCGACGCCGGTGACAACCAGCAGTGAAGCGGATACTTCAACAACGCAGCCATCGTAAGTCGTGTCATCAAAACAATCACCACCTCCCGAGGAGGTGGTTTAAAGCTGACAAATAAAGGCGAGCCCAGTGGACTCGCCTTTACTGACATGCGCCGGTTACTGTTACTTTACCTTCGGCAAATCAAACAGCAGGATTTCGCTGTCTTCGCTGGCGCGCACGGTAATAGAATCCTCATCCCAGATAGCCAGCGCATCGCTGGTGGTCGCCTGCTGACCGTTGATCTCAATCGTGCCTCGCACCACCTGAATCCATAACACACGGCCCTGTTGAGTCTGGTAGGACGACGCTTCCTGCGCCTTCAGCGCCCAGCGCCACAACGTCATGTCCTGAAATACTTTCAGCGATCCGTCGCGGGCATCCGGTGACAGCACCAGTTGGCGACCTTGCGGCGCATCGAAACGGCGCTGCTCATAACGCGGCGTCAGGCCGGTTTTTTCCGGAATCACCCAAATCTGGTACAAATGCAGCAGTTTGTCCTGGCTGGCGTTGTACTCGGAGTGGCGGATCCCGGTGCCAGCGCTCATTATTTGGAACTCACCCGCCGGGATCTGTTCCTTGTTGCCCATACTGTCCTGATGTTCCACGGTGCCTTCCAGCACATAGGTGAGAATTTCCATATCCCGGTGTGGGTGGGTTCCAAAACCCTGCCCACCTTCGATATAGTCTTCATTGATCACCCGCAGTGCGGAAAACCCCATAAAATCCGGATCGTAGTAATCGGCAAACGAAAACGTGTGCCAGCTATCCAGCCAGCCGTGGTTAGCATGGCAGCGATCTTGTGCTTTGCGTAAATAAATCATGTTGCGCTCCTCGAATGTTTTTTTCAGTCTAGCGACCAGCCGGGAATAAGAAAGCCTAAAAAACTCACCGCTCTATTCAAAAAATTTCCGGGAGAAATTTTTGATATCGCAACGCGATAGCCCATAGGGTGGCGGCCAGGGATGGCAGCAACAGCGTTAACAGGAACAACATTTGGAAATCAGATTCCAAAAAATCCAGAATAAAAAAAAGCCAGCACCCGAGCTGGCTAAGTAATACTGGAAGCAATGTGAGCAATGTCGTGCCTTCACAGCAAAACCGCGATGAGTCACAGAGATGGATTCATTAGGCTTTCCCGGAACGCATGGCAATAATAATCATTATCATTTGCATCTGTAAAGCGATTTTTTGTTCAATTTAAAGAAAATGTTCGCCGGGCAGCCTGTTCCGGCTGACGTGCTGGTTATTCCTGCCAGTATCCCAAAAATTTATTTTTCAGAATCAAGTGGTTGATGTTTAACCATTGAAAAAAGAAGGGAAATAGCGCGGAGTGCCCTCCCGGAGCCAATAACCGGGAAGGCGAGGTTCGACATGAGCGCTTTGCGCGGGCAGTACTTTACGTGAGCCGTGCTTTACGCGGGCAGCGCTCTGGCCAGCAAGCTGAAGGGGTGTTCGCAGGCTTTACTGGTCGACATTTCAATCTGCCATTTGCAGGTCTCACAATCGGTAATCACCAGATCAGCACCACTGGCTTCGATCTGTCGGAACAACGGCGCGCCAATCCCCTGCGCGGTGTCATAGTTTTCCTTTTTAAAACCGTAAGTTCCGGCGATACCGCAGCACTGAGAATCCAGTACCTGCAACTCCAGCCCCGGAATGCGTCGCAGTAATTCCAGGGTATACGCTGTCCACCCCATTCGTTCCAGATGACAGGGGGTGTGATACACCACCCGCAGCGGCAACGGTTGCAACGGCAATGTTCGACCTTGATCCAGCAAGCGATAAAGGTGGCGAGTCGCCAGCTCTATGCCATCACGCACGTGATGGTTGTCCACCCCCAACAGGTGGGGGTATTCATCGCGTAGCGTAAAGGTACAACTGGACGATGTTGCAATAACCGGCAGACCGCGATTGTTGATAGCCTCATCCAGCGAAGCCAGATTGAAGTTCGCTTGCTTGCGGGCTTTATCGAGAAAACGGTTGGCGATAAGCGCCACACCGCAGCACTTCTCTTTGGTGAGCAACTGAACTCCGACGCCCATCGCGTTAAACACACGGATCAGGTCACGGCCCAGTTGTGGATGATTGTAGTTAACGTAGCACCCGTGGAAATAAGCCACTTGTTCGGCAAACTGCAACTGCTGTGCCGCCTGCTGGCGGTACCAACTGCGGAAAGTACCGTGGGAATAGCGCGGCAACTGGCGGCGATGGTCAATTTTCAGCGCTTTATCCAGCAACTGACGCATGGGTTTCAGCCCGGTCAGCGTATTCACCAGTGGCGCAAACGGCGTCGCGACAGACCCCATCAAATCCGTGTGGCTGAGGATGGCGTCACGCAACGTCGGACGATGCTGGCTATGGCTGGCTTTGGCACGCTGGATGATGTCGCCAATTTTGACATCCGATGGGCACGCCACCTCGCAGCGTTTGCAGTTGGTGCAGTACTTCAACGCCTCGTCAAATAATGCCGGGTCTTTACGCCGTAACCGCTCACCATCTGGCCCTGCCTGTTTTGGCCCGGGGTAGAACGGATTGACGCGTGCGACCGGGCAGGCAGTAGTACAAACGGTACATTTGATGCAATTCTCAAAACTGGTGTCAGACCGGCTCATCATCGGTTCTCCCTTGTGATCATCTCGGCAGCGTATAGCGCGCTCAGCAGTGAAACCCCGCCGCCACACCCCTGCCGTAACGGGTCATACCCCCGCAATACCGAGCCAATCGCATACAAACGGTGTTGGGTGTGGCCGTCGATAGCCGGGTGTAACTGCTCGTCCGCGATGACCCCAAATTGCAGATAAGGCTGAGCAGCAAACAGGTTGGACTGACTCCAGTCCTCGTGGGTCGGCAGGAAATCGACATCCAGGCCAAACACCGGCTCCACCACCCGATCGCGTTCCGCCACCAGACCGTTGCTGAAAAAACTCCCGCTTGCCAGTACCACGTGCTCGGCACGCAGCGGCACTTCGCCGTGGCTGCGGGTATACAAAGCGACTCCCGCTTCGCGCACTTGCGCTGACAACACTTTATCTCCCGGCATCAGCGTTCCGCCGGTCTGGCGAAAACGCCCCAGTAGCGCCTGATGCAAGCGCATGCCCGGCAACGAAGGGGGTAACGTTGTCAGCAGTCCGACCGGTTTACCCAATGCAGCATTCAATTGCCCCTGAGCTTCCAGCCCAAGACAGGCAGGCAATATAACGGCATCATTGCCGCTCGCCCGCGTCATCAGCTCTTCCGCCAGCGCCGCGATACCGGCCGGAGTATCCAGCACACGAGCGATAGCCAGTGAACGGAACTCACTGGCGTTCTGCCGCTGCGCATCCAGCAGCGGTAAGCGCAAATCATCGGCGCGTGCCGCAATCCCCTGTGCCTGCAATTCTCCGGCAACCAGTCGGGACTGAAAATCCATAAACCCTTCAATGCCAGCAACCAACGGCTGCCGCCACGCGGGTGACCCCGACAAGCCACGCGTAACGCTATCTGACGGGCTTAACCAGCAGGGGTGCCATTTGCCCAACGGGGTCAGGCGCTGATGGTTGCCGCCACTATCGCCGCGCAACCACAAACCACAGCGTGCCAGCAAGGCTTCGGCATCCGCGGCCAGCTGGCTGACTCGTGCTTTGCCCATCAGGGTATAAGGGTGGTAGGGTGCCTGCGCGGCCAGTTCATCCAGCGCGGTCAGCGGCTGCCCGACCGCAGTGCCGTCTGGCAATGTCGCCAGCAGATCCAGTGCGCCGGAGGCGAAGGTCAACGCACTCTGCCCGACACTGATCACAGCACAGCGCTTGCCCTGCTCTTGCAGGCGAATGCCACAGGTTAACCCCGCCAGCCCACCGCCAATGATCACCACGTCATAATGCATCGTCGTTCTCCTGCTCCGGGCGTTCGGTCAGTCCGCACAAGCCCTGATAAATCCAACTGGTAAATTCGCTTTCCCGCAACGTGTTTCCCCAGGCGATGGGCCGCATGCCCTTCCAGCGCTCGTTAAGGAACTGGCTCAATTGCGACACCGCCTGTTGCGGCGTGGATTGCCCCAGTCGGCACAACAGGCCAGCGGCGCGGCAGGCACACAACTCCCCCTGACATGTTCCCATGCCGACGCGGGTACGTCGGCGCAGGTCAGTCAGGTTGTTCACCTGTAGCGACTCAACCGCGTAACGCACCTCGCCTGCCGTCACCGCTTCACATTCGCACACCAGACTGCTATCCACCCGATGACCGGAGACCAGCGGCGCGGCACGATGCCCGTGGCGGTAAATCGCCGAACCACGCAGCGGTGCTGAAAGCGACGAGGTGGCCTGCGGTTTGTCAGGTTCCGTGGTTTCCGACCCCGGCAACGGGCGAGACGCCGTCGTACATTCGGCGCGGTGGCCGAGTTTTTCGCAGACTTTGTTGGTTACCCATTCCGCCATCAGCCGGTAGGTCATCAGCTTGCCGCCAGTGATGGTCACAAAGCCTTCCAGCCCGTCACGGCTGGCATGGTCGAGCAACACGATGCCGCGGCTGACGCTGCGCCCGGAGGGGTCGTTATCACTCGCCACCAGTGGTCGCACCCCGGCGTAAGCACGTAAAATACGGGTCTGTGCCAGTTGCGGTGCCAGCATGCTGCCTTCGCGAATCAGCGTATCCACTTCCTCTGGCGTCACCGTCATGTGGTCAATCTGGTCGTAGTCGATGCGGGTCGAGGTGGTACCAATCAGCGAGATAGTGTCACCGGGTACCAGAATGTCGGCGTCAGCCGGTGGACGGCAGCGATTAATCACCCGGTTATTGATGCGGTGCCCCAAAATCAGCAACGCGCCTTTGGCGGGGAACATACGCACATTCAGGTCGGCATATTCGGCGATACGTTGCCCCCAAATGCCGCCCGCATTCACCACCACTTGTGCATAAATTTCACTGGCCACCTGACGTTTATGGTCGAAAACGCGCACGCCAACGACACGATCGCCCTGACGGAGTAACCCAATGACCTCGTGGTAGGTCAGCACTTCCGCACCGTGTTCACAGGCATCGATCATATTGGCGGCGGTTAACCGGAAGGGGTCAACCGTACCGTCCGGCACGCGCACAGCACCGATCAATGCCGGATTCGCAGCGGGCTCCAGCCGCAAAGCTTCCTGCGGGTCGATGGCCTGCGCCCGAATACCTGCGCGCTGACAAGCGGCGATAAACCGGGTTTGATAGTCGATATCATCCTGCGGCAAGGTCAGAAACAGCCCATCGGTCGGCTCAATACAGTGACGGGCGATGCGCCGCAGAATCTGGTTTTCCTCAATACATTCACGAGCAGACTCCGCATCGGTAACCGCATAGCGCGCACCGCTGTGCAGCAATCCATGATTGCGTCCAGTGGCACCAGTGGCGATGTCATGCCGTTCCAGCAACAGACAGCGCAACCCGCGCAACGCGCAGTCGCGGGCTGTTCCCGCCCCCGTGGCACCGCCGCCGATAATCACTACATCCGTTTCTCGCTGCAAACCGTTGTTTGCCATTGCCGTTTTACCTCAGTCCGGATCATGCCTGTCTGTAGTGGGACATAAATCAACGCCACAATGATTGATAAAGAACAAAAACACTCAAAAAACGAAAATAAAACCCGGAGACAACCGCAGATATGTGATTCAAATCACCCAAAAATGGAAAATCATTATTTCATTTGTGTTACTTAAAGCTCAAAATAGCGCCCTCCGTCATAAAAGTGTAACAATTTCGTACTGACTCACATTGACGATGGCGCGCATTCGCTACGCTGACGAGCGTTATAGAAAATAACTATCGGGGATCGTTTATTTATGCTGAGTATTTTCAAGCCTGCGGCACATCGCCCGCGCGTGGCGGAACATCAGGTAGACCCGCTCTACCGCCGGTTACGCTGGCAGATTTTTCTGGGGATCTTTTTTGGCTACGCCGCCTACTATCTGGTCAGAAAGAACTTCGCGCTGGCGATGCCCTATCTGGTCGAACAGGGTTTTTCCAAAGGTGATCTCGGGTTTGCCCTGTCCGGTATCTCCATCGCCTACGGGTTTTCCAAATTTATTATGGGGTCGGTATCAGACCGCTCCAATCCGCGAGTCTTTCTGCCTGCCGGTCTGATTCTGGCTGCCGCGGTCATGCTGTTTATGGGCTTCGTGCCGTGGGCGACATCCAGCATCATGGTGATGTTTGTGCTGTTGTTCGTCTGTGGCTGGTTCCAGGGCATGGGCTGGCCGCCGTGTGGCCGTACTATGGTGCACTGGTGGTCACAGAAAGAGCGTGGCGGCATCGTGTCTATCTGGAACTGCGCCCATAACGTGGGTGGCGGCATCCCGCCGTTACTGTTCCTGCTGGGGATGGCCTGGTTCAACGACTGGAAAGCCGCACTCTATATGCCGGCCTTCGCCGCCATTCTGGTCGCGCTGTTCGCTTTCGCCATGATGCGTGACACCCCGCAATCCTGCGGTCTGCCGCCGATCGAAGAATACAAAAACGATTACCCGGTAGATTACAGCGAGAAAGATGAACAGGAGCTGACCGCGAAAGAAATCTTCATGCAGTATGTGTTCCCCAACAAACTGTTGTGGTACATCGCTTTCGCCAACGTGTTCGTCTACCTGCTGCGTTACGGCATTCTCGACTGGTCGCCAACCTACCTTAAAGAAGTAAAGCACTTCGCACTGGATAAATCGTCCATCGCTTACTTCCTGTACGAATACGCCGGTATTCCAGGCACCTTGTTGTGCGGCTGGATGTCCGACAAAGTGTTCAAGGGTAACCGTGGCGCGACCGGGGTGTTCTTCATGACACTGGTGACCATCGCCACCGTGGTGTACTGGCTGAACCCGGCCGGCAACCCCAACGTGGATATGATCTGCATGATCGTCATCGGCTTCCTGATTTACGGCCCGGTGATGCTGATTGGCCTGCACGCGCTGGAACTGGCACCGAAGAAAGCCGCCGGTACCGCCGCGGGCTTCACCGGCCTGTTCGGTTATCTGGGCGGTTCGGTCGCTGCCAGCGCCATCGTCGGCTACACCGTCGATTTCTTTGGCTGGAACGGCGGCTTCCTGGTCATGATCGGCGGTAGTGTGCTGGCGGTACTGCTGCTGGTGCTGACTATGATCAACGAGACCAAACACAAAGCAGAACTGGCGAAACGCGCCTGATTCTGTCATCACGCCATGGTTTACTCACTGAAACCTCATTGACGGTGAAACCATGAGCCTTCTCCCCGCCGGGTCGAACGGGCCCGGCGGGGGGTTATCAACACGCATTCATATGAAACAACCTGCTCATGTGAAACGCAGCAACACACACAGCTTATCTTTCTTCCACTGAAAAAGGACGCTGACATGATTCCTCTGTTCAAACCGTTATTGGCCGGTGTCGCACTGGCGATATCCCTCGGTGCACTGGCGCAAACCGGCGATAAAATCGTGATTGCTCACCGGGGGGCCAGCGGTTACCTGCCGGAACACACCTTGCCCGCCAAAGCGATGGCGTATGCACAGGGTGCGGACTATCTGGAGCAGGATCTGGTGATGACCAAAGATAATGCGCTGGTGGTGTTGCACGATCACTACCTTGACCGGGTGACCGACGTAGCCAGCCGCTTCCCCGACCGGGCTCGCGCCGACGGCCGCTACTACGCCATCGATTTTACGCTGGCAGAAATCCGCTCGCTTAAATTCACCGAAGGGTTTGACCTGAAAGACGGCAAACCGGTGCAGAGCTACCCCAACCGTTTCCCAATGGGTAAATCGGATTTTCGTGTTCACACCTTTCAGGACGAAATCGAGTTTATTCAGGGGCTGAACCACTCGACCGGCAAAAACATCGGGATTTATCCAGAGATCAAAGCACCGTGGTTTCACCGTCAGGAAGGAAAGGATATTTCACGCGCAGTACTGGAGGTGCTGAAGCAGTACGGCTACACCCAAAAAAGCGATCGGGTTTATCTGCAATGCTTTGACGCCAACGAGCTACAGCGCATCAAAACGGAACTGGAGCCCGCGCTGGGGATGAACCTGAAGCTGGTGCAACTGATCGCCGAAACGCGCTGGCAGGAAACCCAACAGCAACAACCGGACGGGCGCTGGGTCAACTATAACTACGACTGGATGCTCAAGCCGGGTGCCATGCAAAAAATCGCCCGTTATGCCGATGGCGTTGGTCCCGACTATCACATGTTGCTAAGCGGTGACACGGGCAAGGTCGCCATCAGCCCGCTGGTCAAAGAGGCGCACGCCAGCGGCATGGTGGTACATCCTTATACTGTGCGCGCCGACCGGCTGCCGAAATACGCAAGCGACGTCAACGCACTCTACGCCCTGCTTTACCGGCAAGCCGATGTCGATGGCCTGTTCACCGACTTCCCGGACAAGGCCGTCGCGTTCTTGCATAACGAGCAACCGGTGACTCAGGCTCCATCACCGAGATAAAGACGACGCAGATACCGAGGCACCGCCTGTTCGATGTTGGTGCCGATCACTTCGTTATCCGGCAGCATGTCTTTCAGTCGCTGGTGGGCATTGTTCATGATGCAGCCCTTGCCCGCCATCGACAGCATTTCATAATCATTCATGCCATCGCCGAAGGCGATACAGTCCTTGATGGTGTGACCGAGAATTTTAGCGACCTGTTCCAGCGCATGGCCTTTGGAAACGCCGCCCGCCATCACTTCCAGACAGCTCAGGGTGGAGAAACTGACATTCACCCGATCGCCCCAGCGAGCGTTAAGCGCTTCTTCCAGCGGCAGCAGTTTGTCGTGATCCTCACAGGTGAAGAACACCTTGCCGACACCGTCCGTACCCAGTGTATCCGGGTCGAACAGTTTGTAGCGGAACACCGTCTCGGTAAAAAAGCGCTCTTCCTCAGGACGAGAGCGGCACAGAAACCACTCATCATCGCGATAAACATGGGTCATGATTTCCGAGTGGTGATACACCATGCCATACAGCTCCTGGGCGATGTCGCGGTCCAGATTATGGCTGAAAATCAGCTCACCGTCGGTGTTATGCACCCGAGCGCCATTCGACGTAATCATGTAAGCGCTAATCGCCAGATTATCGCGAAGCTGCGCCACATCCATATGGTGGCGACCGGTGGCAAACACAAAATGAATCCCCTGTTCCGTCATCAGACGCAGGGTTTCCCTGGCATAGGGTGACAGGGTGTGATCGGGTGACAGTAGTGTGCCATCCAGATCGGAAGCAACAATCGGGTACATACGTTGGAATTCAACCTCCGCTGGTGCCGGGCGGCCGGGCCGCACAGACGTATTAATCATAATCGCTGAAATGTTGCAAAATCTGCCCGAAGGCATCGGCCCGCATCGCATCCTTTTCCGACAGAATGTCGTGACGGGCACCGCGAACGACGTAAGGACGGCCTCCCACACACGGGTGACCGGCTGCCGCCAGCGCCTGACAAAAGGCATCCTGGCTGCGGTTATCCACCACCTGCTCCTCTTGCGCCTGCAACAGCAGTAACGGTGTGGTGATGGCGGGTGCTTGTTGCAGTAACTGTTCTTCTACCAGTAACGCTTCCCGTACCCAATGATAGGTCGGGCCGCCGATGCGTAAATCCGGGTCATCGGCATAAAAACGGACATGACGGCGATAGCGCTCACGGCTGTGCGTTAGCTCGTTAGTCATAAACGGCAACGGCCGCCACGGACTGGTGCCAATCGCATAGTAATCCCTGATCCCCGGTCGACGTTCAGCCCACTCCAGAATGCGCCAGGCAAGCCAGCGTGGCATCGGCAACAGGATGCCGCACATCGGCGCGCACAACGCCACCGCATCAAACGCCTGTGGCTGACGCGTCAGGAACTGCGCCAGAATCGCGCCCCCCATCGAATGGGCCAGCGCAAACCGCCGGGTATACTCACCCGGCGCGACCTGTTGCTGCCACAGCGTCGCTACGTCGTCCACATAATCGCTAAAGCGGTTAACATGCCCACGATGGCCGTCTCTTAGCAACCGACCGGAACGCCCCTGACCACGGTGGTCCATCATCAGAACGTCATAGCCGCACAGGAACAGGTCATAGGCCACCTCGGCGTATTTTACATAGCTGTCGGTACGGCCGGGCAATACCACCACCAAATGGCGATGCAACGATGAGGTAAAACGCACGAAACGTACAGGCACGTCATCCACCCCGATGAACATACCCTCCTGACGCTGTCGCCAGAAATCCAGCAAGGGACCAGTAACAAATGCGGCGTACTGCCACTCTCTGGTCAGCAGGCATTCCGGATACGGATTCATCAGGCTCTCCCGAGGTCAATCATGCCGAGCAGTTTGATTTTTGTGAGCGGTAGCACAAAGACAGGCGTTAGCGTATTGTGGCATAAAAAAACGCAATCAGGGAGCATTCACCCATGACCCAAGACTGGTGGCTAACCTACCTTCTCACCACGCTTATTTTAAGTCTGTCGCCCGGTTCCGGCGCTATCAACACCATGAGCACCAGCATCAGCCACGGCTACCGGGGTGCGGTTGCCTCTATCGCCGGGCTGCAACTGGGTCTGACTATTCACATCGTGCTGGTGGGGATTGGTCTTGGGGCGCTGTTATCGCAGTCGGTACTGGCATTTGATGCCCTGAAATGGCTCGGTGCCGCTTACCTGATCTGGCTGGGTATTCAACAATGGCGTAGCGCCGGGTCGCTGGATTTGCAGACGCTGGCAAACAGTATGCCGCGCCGCCGACTGTTTAAACGGGCGATCCTGGTCAACCTGACCAACCCGAAAAGCATCGTGTTTCTGGCAGCACTGTTCCCCCAGTTTATTATTCCGCACCAGCCCCAGGCGATGCAGTATCTGGTGCTGGGCGTCACCACCGTGGTCGTGGATGTGGTCGTGATGATTGGTTATGCCACACTGGCGCGGCGCATCGCACGGTGGCTGAAAGGCCCGCGCCAGCTCAAGCAGCTCAACCGCACCTTTGGCTCACTGTTCATTCTGGTCGGCGCGCTGCTGGCTACAGCGCGTAAAGCCTGAATCCGGTATTACCCGACTCGCCGCGCATGCCGCGGCGAGTTTCGCCCCGTAAGTTCGTATCAACGCGACATAATCAGATGGATGCCAAAGCCGGTAAACAGCGCGCCCGCCAGACCATCCACCCATTTCGCCAGCCGCTGATAACCACGACGCATGACTGGCAAGGCAAACACCAGTGCTACCACGCTAAACCACAACAAGGTTTCCAGTGAAATGAGCGTGAACAGCCCCCAGCGTGCCGCCGCCCCCACATCATCACCGACAAACAGCGAAAACACACTACCGAAATAAATCAGTGCTTTAGGGTTAGACAAGTTGGTTAACAGCCCGCGCATAAAGGTCTTACCCCGCTGCGGCAATACCACCTCGACGGTGCCATCCTCCGGATGAGCACGCTGACGCAACGCCGAGCGCAGCAGTTGCCAGCCCATCCAGCACAGATACACACCGCCGCCGACGGTGACAATGCGGTGCAGCCACGCCATGCGCTCCAGTAACAGGTGCAACCCCAGCAAGGCGATAGCGGCCCACACCAGTACGCCCAGCGTAATCCCCAGCACGCCCATCAGCGCTTCGCGACGAGAACGACTCATCGCCGTCTGGGAAACAAAAAAGAAATCCGGCCCTGGGCTCATCAGTGCAATCAAATGCACCAACGCCACCGTGAGAAACAACATCAACATGAGCAATCCTTTTTTCAGAGACAGAAAACGTTCAGATGCAGAAAAAGGCGATGCCCCCGGCAAATAACGCTGCCGACAGGCAAAACCGACACATATCAGTCGTCGCCGCTATCGAGATGATCTCGAATCAACGTCATAAAGGGGGCGCCAAATCGCTCCAGTTTCCGCTGACCGACGCCATTGACCGCCAGCAACTCACTGGCGGTCACCGGCAACAGTTCAGCCATTTCCAACAGCGTGGCATCACTAAACACCACGTATGGCGGAATATTGTCTTCATCCGCAATGGATTTACGCAATTTACGCAGCTTGGCAAACAGCTTGCGGTCGTAATTGCCGCCGTAGCTCTTCTGACTGGCACGCGGTTTACTCAAGCTGGCAACACGCGGCACCGCCAGTTGCAACGGCACTTCGCCGCGCAGTACCGGCCGCGCAGACTCGGTCAGTTGCAGTGCGGAATGATGGGCAATGTTTTGCGCCAGCAAACCCAGATGAATCAACTGACGCAAAATACTGACCCACTGCTCCTGGGTTTTGTCCTTACCCAGGCCATACACCGGCAACTTGTCGTGACCGAATTCGCGGATGCGCTGATTATTGGCACCACGCAGCACTTCAGCGATGTAGCCAATCCCAAAGCGTTGCCCCACGCGGTAAACACAGGACAAGGCTTTCTGCGCGTCCACCAGTCCGTCATAACGCCGTGGCGGATCAAGGCAAATATCGCAGTTGCCGCACGGCTGCTGGCGGTTTTCGCCAAAGTAATTGAGCAGCACCAGACGACGGCAGGTTTGCGCTTCGGCAAACGCGCCCATCGCATTCAGCTTGTGCCGTTCAATATCCAGTTGCATCCCCGCCGGTTTCTCTTCCAGACAACGACGCAACCAGGCCATATCCGCCGGGTCATAAAACAGCGCCGCTTCGGCGGGCAACCCATCGCGCCCCGCTCGGCCGGTTTCCTGATAATAGGACTCGATATTACGTGGGATATCGAAATGCACCACAAAACGGACGTTCGGTTTATTGATCCCCATCCCGAATGCAACGGTCGCCACCACCACCTGCAGGTCGTCGCGCAAAAACGCCTCCTGCACTTGTGCGCGGCGCTCGTTCTCCAGCCCGGCGTGATAGGCTCCAACACTCAGCCCACGGTTTTGCAACCGGGCGCACAGGTCTTCGACTTTCGCACGACTGTTGCAATACACGATGCCGCTCTTACCGCGCTGCCCATGTATAAACAGCCACAGTTGGTCGAGCGGTTTGAATTTTTCCACCAGCGTGTAACGGATATTGGGGCGGTCAAAACTGCTGATATTGACCAGCGGATCGCGTAAATCCAGCAACCGCGCAATATCCTGACGGGTGGTGTCGTCAGCAGTCGCGGTCAGCGCCACAATCGGCAGAGTGGGGCACTGCTGCTTAATCTGCCCCAGTGCGCGGTATTCGGGGCGGAAGTCATGCCCCCACTGGGAAATACAGTGCGCTTCGTCAATGGCGATAAGTGACGTATTCCAGTGCACCAGTTGGTCCAGAAAACCGTCGGTCGAGAGGCGTTCCGGCGCAATGTACAACAGCTTCAGCTCACCACAACGACAGGCGTTAAACACCGCCTGCTGCTGTTCACGACTCTGGGTCGAATTGAGGCACGCCGCCGCCACGCCGTAAGCCTGCAATTGATCGACCTGATCTTTCATCAGGGAAATCAACGGCGATACCACCAGCGTCAGCCCATCCAGCACCAGCGCCGGGATCTGATAACACAGGGACTTCCCCCCGCCGGTCGGCATGATCACCAGGCAATCGCGCCCGTTGATGGCGGCATTGATAATGTCCTGCTGGCCCGGCCGGAATTGCTGGTAGCCGAAGGTTTCGCGCAGTACCTGCATCGCCAGCATTTCTTTACTCAATACGTCCGCATTCAATACGTCTGCCGTAGACACGCCTTCACCGTTACTCACTGCCCTGAAAAAAGTTAGTCACTGCTTTGGGAAAAACACAGGCTGGAAAACAAGCCGGGAAAAACAAACCGCCGCTATTTTCAGCGCCACCTGCTAAAACTGCAACGTTTGTTGCCGGGTTTTCTGTAACGGCCCGCAGCAATACCCGCAAGCAGAGCGCAATAACTACAACATGTCATTGAGCGTCACACCAATGCCGTAGCGGGTCTGGCGGTGGTTGTAATCGATCAGCGACTCGCCGTAACCACTGAATACCTTGGTATAAAAACGCACATGGTCGGTGATCGGATAACTCCAGCCTATCTCGCCGCTGCCGTAACCGCTGTTCCAGTTATAACGCCCTTCAGCACTAAAAACGCTATCGCCCCAGCGGTAGCCGACACGCACCCGGTAATGGCCCATGTAGCGGGTGATGTCCGGGTTATCATCTTCACTGTCGTGCAAGCGAATCCAGGGTTTCACATCAACCTGCCAGTTGCCATTTTGCGCCATCAGGCGAGCATAGACCCGGTTCCAGCTCCGCGAGGTCGGGTCGGCACGCCCATTCGACTGATGATTAAATCCCCATTCCACATCGCGCAGCGTCCAGCCGGCAAAGCGATAATCGGTCGCCCAGCCAAGAAACAATTGCGGTTCGTAGTTGGTTTCACGAAACGGAGAAGACTCACTTTTATTGGACATCTGCCACCAGGAACGCTGGGTATAGGATGCGCCCAACAGTGAGTTATCACCGGCGATGCCACGCCACAGCGGAAAACCCAGGCTTATCTGAAAGTTCACTTCATCTTTGCGGGCGTGATCAGCCCAGCTGTAACTCTCAATCGCCTGCTTATTGATATCGCTGGTGTAGGTATAAAGCAGGTAGTTGCTTTCATACGGGTAGAGAATAAACGGCGTATCATGCTGTTGCAGCAGACCAGCGATAATACTGCCCGGTACGGCTGGTGCATCATGAATTTCCTGAACGTGAGCCCCTTGCGCCTGCGCCGTCGCCGCCAGCATCAGCGCAACCGCTACCCCGCCTGATTTATACATGTACGTCATCTCCCAAAGGATCGTGATAGATAAGTGGCCCAAATAGCGAACTGAAGTCGCGGCGGATAGTGTACACAGCGCATCCGGTTTACGCAGTTATCCTGTTCTTATCACTACCACCAGTAGCAAGAAACCATAACGCCGCCTAAAATAACAACTCATTAACCAATAAAAACATAAAAATTAACCACCCTACCGGCGTTATCGTTATTAAGGACTCTCACATGCCTACTACACCGCTCACTCAGGATAGGATACGTCAGCGTGTCAGCGATATTTTTATCTATCAGATGCCGTTCAATCAGGAACTGGGCCTCACGCTGGACGCCTTTTCACCGGACTCGGTGACACTGCGTTTTAACCATCAGAACAAGCTGGTGGGTAACGCGTTGCAGCAGATCCTGCACGGTGGCGTGATCGCCGCCGGTCTGGATGTGGCTGCAGGGCTGGTGTGTGTGGGCAGCGCGTTATTGCGCCATGACACCCTGAGCGAACAGGAATTACAACATCGGCTCTCACGCATGGGAACCATCGACCTGCGGGTGGATTACCTGCGGCCTGGTCGCGGCGAACACTTTACCCTGACCAGCCATTTGCTACGTGGCGGAAACAAAATCGCCGTCGCGCGGGCCGAGCTGCACAATGAAAAACACTCGCATATCGCCAGTGCCATCGCCACCTACATCGTGGGCTAACACGCACCGTGGCAGAGGACTTATCAGCGCACGGTAACAAGACACCCGCGTTGTGCTCCGGTACACTGGATTTTTCATTCGCGGGTGACTGGTTTCTTATCAATGAGCATGCCACAACACCGCCAGGGGGTTCTGTTCGCCCTTGGTGCCTATATCCTCTGGGGGATTGCCCCCATTTATTTCAAACAACTCAGGCAAGTACCGGCTAATGAAATTCTGGGCCACCGGATTATCTGGTCATTCTTTTTCATGCTGTTGCTGCTGACCCTGTGCCGTAACTGGGGTGCGGTGCGTAATGCCTGCCGTCAGCCGCGTCAGCTATTGCTGCTGGCGATCACCGCCATACTGGTCGCCTGTAACTGGCTGACGTATATCTGGGCGGTCAACCATAACCACATGCTGGAAGCGAGTTTGGGCTATTTCATCAACCCATTGGTCAGCGTGCTACTGGGAATGCTATTTCTTGGCGAACGTTTTCGTCCGACACAATGGCTGGCGATGCTGCTGGCGGTGTGTGGGGTACTGGTACAGTTGTGGGTGCTCGGCTCACTGCCAGTGATTGCACTCACCCTGGCCTTCAGCTTCGGCGTTTACGGCTTATTGCGTAAAAAGATCGCCATCGACGGCCAGACCGGGATGCTGTTTGAAACGCTGTGGCTGTTGCCTGCGGCACTGGTTTATCTGGAATGGCTGGCCGATTCACCCACCAGCCAATTCAGTCAAAACCCGTTATCGCTCAATCTGCTGTTGATGGCGTCAGGCGTGGTGACTACGGTGCCGCTGCTGCTATTTACCGCCGCTGCCGTACGCCTGCGGTTGTCTACACTGGGCTTTTTTCAGTATCTGGCACCGACGCTGACCTTCCTGCTGGCGATACTGGTCTACGGTGAAACCATCACACCAGACAGGCTGGTCACCTTTGCGTTCATCTGGCTGGCACTCGGCGTGTTTACGCTCGATGCGCTCTATACGCAGCGGCGGCTACGCCGCACCAGCCTCCGCGTGACGCGAGATGTAACGCGATAAGATCGGGCTGAAAATCAGGGTAGTGAACAGGCGCATCGTCTGCAGCGCCATCACAAACGCGATATCCACCCGGCTGCCAGCGGCAATAATGGCGATAGAATCCAGCCCGCCGGGGCTGGTTGCCAGATAGGCGGTCAGCATATCCACCGATAGCAGATGCATCAGCATCAGCGCCATCCCACCACACAGCAACATGAGCGTGATAATCGAAAGCATCATTTTTGGCAGGGTACGCAGCGCCAGCAAAAACACTGGCCGGGTAAATGACAGCCCAACACTCCAGCCAATCAAGGCATAAGCCACCGCCAGTAACCATTCCGGTGTTTGCAATGTCATGATGCCGGAAGAATGTAATAGTGACCCGACGATCATAGGCACCAACAGTTGGCCGGAAGGAATACGCAACAATCGGCCCACCCAGGCACAACTAAACGCCATCGCCAGCGTACCGGGGAAACGCCAGTCCAGCGTGGGGAACCAAACCAGTAACGCATTATTGGCTTCGGCACCCGGCCCGAGACTGGCTCGCGCCACAAACGCCGCCGACGCGGTCACCATCAATACCCGCAGGTACTGCATGAACGCCACCAGACGAACATCCGCGCCAAAGTCACTCGCCATCGCCACCATGGCTGATGCACCACCCGGTGATGCGCCCCAGGTGCCGGTCGTTCCCGGCAGTTCGCTGTAACGCATCAACAGCCAACCGGACAAGCCGCTGGCAATCAGTGTCGATAACAGAATGAAGACCACCAACGGCCACTCTTTCATCAGCGGCGTCAGGATAGACAGGGAAAGACTTTGCGCGACCAGACAGCCCAGCACGGCATTACTGGCATAAAAGAAGGTACGGGGGATACGAATGGCCGCACCGTTCAGGCCCATGACCACACCGACCAGCATCGGCCCGAGCAACAGTGCCGCCGGAACATGATAAAACTGTAAACCCAATCCCAACACCAACGATACTGCCAGCAGCATGAACCATTGTGTCGATGCGGAAAACTTCTCCATGCACAGTACCTGTTACAGCATCAAAACAAGAGCGGTTATTTTACCCTGCCAGCCCAAGTGACGGGCATCTATCGGTGCTAAATCTGTCCGTTATCAATAATTATCAATCAAAGCGTAGCAGAGACTCGTCAGCCTTGCGGCCAACGAGTCATCTATCGGGAGAAAAGGGGAGAGGCGTTAGAGCCAGTTACGGCGTTTGAAGTACAGGTAAGGAGCCAGACCAGCCAGCAGCATCAGCACCAGTGCACCGGGATAGCCGTAGGCCCACTTCAGTTCCGGCATGAATTCGAAGTTCATCCCATAACTGGACGCGACCAGTGTTGGCGGCAGGAATACCACCGAGACCACCGAGAAGATTTTGATGATGCGGTTCTGTTCGATGTTGATAAACCCCATCGCGGCCTGCATCAGGAAGTTGACCTTCTGAAACAGCGATTCGTTATGCGGCAACAGCGACTCGATATCTCGCAGAATTTCGCGCGCCTGTTCTAATTGACCACTTGGCAGGCGGGCCCGACGCACCAAAAAGTTGAGCGCCCGCTGGGTATCCATCAGACACAGGCGCACTTTCCAGCCCACATCCTCCAGCTCCGCCAGCGTCGACAGCGCGTCGTCATATTCATCACCCTGACGACCGTCCATGATCACCCGGCTCAGAGATTCCAGGTCGCTGTAGATATTTTCAATTTCATCCGCCAGCTGTTCTATCTTGGTTTCAAACAGATCAAGCAGCAGTTCGTATGCGTTGCCATCGATCAACGTTTGCGCACGGGCGCGCATGCGGTAAAGACGGAAAGCAGGCAACTCGCGCTCACGTAACGTATACAGGCGGCCATCACGAATGGTAAACGCCACCGTGGAGTTACCGGCGTGATCGTCCGTGTCTTCAAAAAAGAAAAAGGAGTGAATATGCAGCCCATCCTCATCTTCGAAAAAACGGGCTGATGCTTCGATGTCTTCCAGTTCCGGTCGGGTCGCCAGGCTTTGTCCCAGCTGACTCTGCACGCATTCTCGCTCTTCTGCATCCGGCTCGACCAAATCCACCCATAACGAGGTAGTCAGGTCGTCGCTTTCATCCAGTTCCAGGCGAGTTAAACGGCAGTTATCGAGTTTAAATGCGCTCAGCATAAGCCATGCTCCCAAAATGTAACAAAGAGGGACAAAACGCGATTGAAACACAGAAACTGGGTGGGAAACGTCACCATCAGGTTTCAGGCCGTGAGACGGTGCTGACTCGATGCGACAAACGGTGCCGCTGATAACCTTAAAGGCTATCAGCACAGGGAAGATAGCCTTAGAAGTTATACCTAATCAGTAGGTTATTGAGCCAGTATCGACTGGGTGTGTCCAAGGCGTGGGTCCTCCGGGAATAATGATGGGCGCATGTTACGCTGAGATGAAAAAGACTGTCAACAGACAATCAGATGATTAGTCTGTGTCCACCCGCCACATCCGATGAGCACAGACTGAACACCATACGCCCTCATCCCTCGACGACGCTATACCGCCTCCAGACGGGCATAAGCAGCCACCAGCCACTTGATACCCTGGCCCACAAAAGCGACCTGGATACGGCAATGCTCACCACTGCCTTCTACATTAACAATGGTACCTTCGCCGAACTTGGCGTGGCGCACCCGCTGCCCCAGCTTATAGCCGGTGTCGCTCTGGCTGATTGGCGTCCCCAGGCGCTGATGATTGACCGGGCGCGAGACACTGGCGCGCAGCCGCACCTCTTCCACACATTCAGGCGGCAACTCGCCAATAAAGCGTGACGGACGGTGGTAGGTCTCCTTACCGTATAACCGGCGGCTTTCGGCGTAAGTCAGCGTCAGTTTCTGCATGGCCCGCGTCACGCCGACATACGCCAGCCGACGCTCTTCTTCCAGACGACCGCCTTCGTCCAATGACATCTGACTGGGGAACATCCCCTCTTCCATACCGACGACAAACACCTGCGGGAACTCCAGCCCTTTGGCAGAGTGCAATGTCATTAATTGCACCGCGTCCTGATAGGCATCCGCCTGCCCCTCGCCCGCTTCCAGCGCCGCGTGAGACAAAAACGCCTGTAGTGGCAGCAAATCCTGATCTTCATCCTGATAGCTGAATTGCCGGGTCGCCGTCACCAGTTCTTCCAGGTTCTCTACCCTCGCCTGACCTTTTTCGCCTTTCTCCTGCTCGTACATGCTCCACAAGCCGGAATCACGAATCACCCGGTCGGTCTGCACATGCAAGGGTAAGTCAGCGGTATCGCTGGCAAGCGCATCCACCAGTTCCAGAAAACGCTGTAATGCTGCCGCCGCACGCCCGGCCAGCACCTTTTCCTGTAACAACGCACGCGTGGCCTGCCACAGCGTCAACTGACGGTCGCGGGCGGTCTGGCGCACCACATCCAAAGTGCGATCGCCGATACCACGCGTCGGGGTGTTGACCACACGCTCAAAAGCGGCGTCATCGTTGCGGTTGGTCATCAAGCGCAAATAAGACAACGCGTCTTTGATTTCCTGTCGTTCGAAGAAGCGCATACCGCCATAAATCCGGTACGGCAGGCTTTGCTGCAACAACGCCTCCTCCAGTACACGGGATTGGGCGTTGCTGCGGTACAAAATAGCGCATTCGCTGAGCGCACCACCCGCTTCCTGCCACACCTTGATGCGGTTGACCACAAACCGTGCTTCATCCAGTTCGTTAAAGGCGCAGTAGAGCGAAATCGGCTCGCCTTCAATACCGTCGGTCCACAGGTTTTTACCCAGTCGATCGCCGTTGTGGGCAATCAACGCGTTGGCGGCGTTAAGAATATTGGCGGTGGAACGGTAATTCTGCTCCAGACGGATGGTCGCCACGTCGTTGAAGTCACGCAGGAAATGCTGGATGTTCTCCACCTGTGCCCCACGCCAGCCGTAGATTGACTGGTCGTCGTCGCCGACGATCATCACTTTGGCGCTATCGCCAGCCAACAGGCGGATCCAGGCATACTGGATGCGGTTGGTATCCTGAAACTCATCCACCAGAATGTTGTTAAAGCGATCGCGATAATGCTGAAGAATATGCGGTTTGTTGAGCCACAACTCATGGGCACGCAACAGCAGTTCGGCGAAATCCACCAGCCCTGCACGATCACAGGCTTCCTGATAAGCCTGATAGATGCGCAACCAGGTCTGCTCCACTGGATTGCCGTAGCTATCGATATGCTGTGGCCGCAGGCCTTCGTCTTTTTTGCCGTTGATGTACCACATCGCCTGACGGGGTGGCCATTGTTTCTCGTCCAGATTCAACGCTTTAATCAGTCGCTTGAGCAACCGCAGCTGATCTTCGCTGTCCAGAATCTGGAAATCCTGCGGTAACCCGGCATCCAGATGGTGCGCGCGCAGTAAGCGATGTGCCAGACCGTGGAAAGTACCGATCCACATTCCACCCTGGCTGGTGCCGAGCAGTTGATCGATACGGTGGCGCATTTCCGCCGCCGCCTTGTTGGTAAAGGTCACCGCCATGATCGAATACGGCGAGCAGTTCTCCACCGTCAGCAACCAGGCGATACGGTGCACCAGTACGCGGGTTTTGCCACTGCCTGCGCCAGCCAGTACCAGCATATTGCTGCGCGGCGCCGCCACGGCGTCACGCTGTTTATCATTCAGACTGTCGAGCAGGTCAGAAACGTCCATAGGCGTCGGTTATCCGTCAAAAGGGAACCCGGCCTCCGGATCGGAGACAAATTCCACTGATTATATATACAGTAAAAATAGCAGAATTATAGCAACGTGGTCAGCGATGCCAAACTGAAAATTTCCACATGCGGCAACAGTCGGGAATCGTGAATCTGCATCAGGTTGCCGTCACGCAGGTTAATCCAGCAGGATTGCACGCCGCTGCGGATCGCTCCTGCTACGTCGGTGGTCAGATCATCCCCCACATGTAGCAGGTTGTGCAACGGTAAATTCAGCCGCCCGGCGGCGAGCTGATACATATCATGGGACGGTTTGGAGCGGCCATCCGGGCCGGCACGCAGAATAAACTGAAAATAGTCGCCAAGGCCGCAGGCATGGGGATCCGCATTGCCGTTAGTGATCGCCACCAGTGGCCAACGCTGCCCCAACGCACGTAGTGTGTCGTGGGTTTCCTGCGGCACCGTAATGTCACTGCGCCAGCGGGCAAACTCCGCCATGACCTCATCCGCACCGGTTTTGGCCTCGTTTGGCGACATGCCCACCCGGGTCATCGCCAGGTGTACGGAACGCCAGCGCCAGTGGGTCACATCGTGATAAATCTCTGGCTCTTGCGCCAGCAGTTCCTGGCGCAAGAGCCGCAACCCTTCGCTGGTGAACGCCTGTAACCCGGGGTGGTAGTTCTGCAAAAACCGCAACGACTCCTGTTCCGTACGCCGGATAACGTCATGGTTATCGTACAGGGTATCGTCCAAATCGAATGTCATGGCATCAATCCGATCGAGCGGGCGATAAAAATACATCAGGATTTACCTCGTTTGGCGCGTGGGTGCGCGGCATCGTACACCGATGCCAGATGCTGAAAGTCCAGATGGGTATAGATCTGGGTGGTGGAGAGGTTAGCATGGCCCAACAATTCCTGCACAGCGCGCAGGTCACCACTGGATTCCAGCATATGGGTAGCAAATGAATGCCGCAGTTTATGCGGATGAACATGGCTGTTCACCCCCTGTTTGACGCCCCATTCGGCAAAACGTTTTTGCACGTTGCGCATCGAAATACGCTTACCCAGGCTGGAGACAAACACCGCGTCATCCTCTGGCGCATAAATCTCGCGGATAGCCAGCCAGTGTGTCAACCAGGTTACCGCCGTCGCGCCGATAGGCAATTTACGCTCTTTGCTGCCTTTTCCCATCACCCATACTTCGCCGCTCTCCAGATTGACGTGTCCGCAATCCAGCCCAACCAGCTCCGCCAGACGCAGCCCGGCACCGTACATCACTTCCAGCATGGCGCGGTCACGCACCGCCAGCGGATCATTGAGATCGATATCCAGCAGGCGGTCCATTTCATCCACATCCATGTTTTTGGGCAGATGCCGCCCGGCTTTCGGTGCGGGCACACCGCGGGCAGGGTTGGCCTTGAGCTCGCCACGGCCCACCAGCCAGTCAAGAAAGCTACGTAACGCAGACAACCGTTGTGCCAGACTGGCCGCATTCAGGCCATCACGCTTGCTGCGGGCAACCACGGCGCGGACTCCCGCCGCATCCAGCGATGACCAGTCCGTCACGCCGGATGCCGACAGCATCTCGATAATTACCTGTAACTGATGGGCGTAGCTGCGTTGTGTCAGCGGACTCAGTTGTCGTTCAACCCGCAGGTAACGCAGAAAGGCGTCTGCCGGGGCTGACAAGGGGGTATCGGGGTTCATAGGCGTTCAATCCATCGCTCCAGCAACACTGGCACGATCGTCGCCAGATGTTGCAGCAGCTCGGTACCCATGCCGTCCTGATAATGGTGGCTGTCACGGCTGCTGAAAATCAACAGCCCCAGGTCGCCCTGTTTTCCCATCAGCGACAGCGCGACCGAACCGACATGGCGCGCCTGCGGTAACAGGAGCAGCAGTTCAGGGCCGTTGAGGGTACCAAGGTAGTGATGTCGTTCGCCCAACCGCTGGATGCGCAAAGGCTCAAAAAGTGTCCGGTTAAGGGCCAGATGAGTAAAATCGGAAGGCGCGCCGATACGCCAGCGATCGGTAAACAGCCGGATAGCCGCCCCCGCTAACCCCAATTGGCGCGCCCAACGGTGCAACCGGTCTAGCAGGTCCTGCAAAGAGTCGGCAGTCGATAGTGCCATCTGCAACGCTAGCAACTGACTGAACAGTGCTTCGTTGCGGGTCGCCTGCTCCATCAGCAAGGCGATCTCCTCTTCCAGAAATTGGATGCGGTTACGCTGACGGGCCAGTTGCCACTCCACCAGCGATACGCTGCCCCGTACCGGGTGTGGAATGCGCAGGCTCTCAACCTGGTGAGCATGACGAATGAAAAAGTCAGGGTGCTGGTGCAGATGCTGTAACACCAGTTCGTCAGTCAACGCCTGACGTTCAGCCTGCTCTTCCACATTTTTCATAGATGAATAAATCCATCATAAACATGGGTTGCCGGGCCGGTCATAAACAACGGATGACCGGGGCCGTCCCAGTGAATGTCCAGTTCACCGCCAGGCAGCTGGACTTTGACATCCGCTGCCAGCAGCCCCTGTTGGATGCCGACCGCCACGGCGGCACAGGCACCGCTACCGCAGGCTTGCGTTTCCCCCGCACCGCGCTCAAAGACACGCAACCGGATAAGATGGGGATTGACCACCTGCATAAAGCCGACATTGGCGCGCTCAGGAAAACGCTCATGGTTTTCCAGCAACGGGCCTTGTTCCTCTACCGGCGCGGTATCCACATTATCCACCTGAAGTACGCAATGCGGATTACCCATCGACACCACACCGCACAACACCGTGTGTTCAGCGGCGCGCAAAATATAGGTTTTTTCCGGCTTGGTCGCCCGAAACGGCACCTGTTGCGGTTCAAAGTTGGGCTCGCCCATATTGACCCGCACCAGTTCATCTTCCGTCACCGACAGTACCATGCGACCGTTATGCGTACTGACGTTGATCTCACGTTTACTGGTCAACCCTTTCAGGCGGACAAAACGTGCAAAACAGCGCGCGCCATTACCGCACTGCGCCACTTCACTGCCATCGGCGTTGAAGATGCGATAGTGAAAATCCAGCTCAGGATCGTAAGGCGGTTCGACGATCAATAGTTGATCGAACCCCACTCCGCAATGCCGATCCGATAAACGACGGATCAGATCCGGTGAAAAGTAGACATTCTGCGTCACGGCATCGACAACCATGAAATCATTGCCCAGACCGTGCATTTTGGAGAACTGCATTTCCTGACCCCGCTGCGTTAAACGGGCGCGGCAGCCATACTGTCGCAACCCGTGAGATTACCCTCAATCACCCTGCGTATTACGGCGGCTATTGCTGCCGGGCGGATGATGCTTGCGGAGCCTGGGTGTTTTGTTGCTGCGTTTTTTTAACCGGTGCTGGCTGCTCCGGCGGAAAATAAAGCGGGCCTTTTAAACCACAACCCGCCAGCGACAACACCAGCAATGCCAGTGCGCCCTGACGAAAAAAAGTTTTCATTTCGTTAAAACCTGTCATTCGGATACCTATGCTCTCTATAATCGCAGGTGGATCATGAAAATCAATAGGAATCGAATATGAACGATAGCGAGTTTCATCAATTGGCCGACGCGCTGATGCTGAAAGTAGAAGAAACGCTGGATCAGTTTGATGGCGATGCGGATATCGATTACGAAACCAATGGTGGCGTGATGACCCTGAGTTTTGAAAACGGCAGCAAGATTGTGATTAACCGGCAAGAGCCGATGCATCAGGTCTGGCTGGCGACCAAAGGCGGCGGCTACCACTTCGATTATCAGAACAACCGTTGGATTTGCGACCGCAGTGGCAGCGATTTCATGACGTTGCTGGCGCAGGCGTGCTCAGAACAGAGCGGCGAAACGATTGATTTCGACTAACTCCGGGCAGGTCGTCACCGACACTAAAATGGGGCGCATTCGCGCCCCATTTTATTCGCTCTGTCAGTTCCCCCCGAATGCCCTACGCGGCATTGCCCACGTGGTACTACAGCATCTGCAAGCGCTGGTTCAACACCAGATTCTTCTTTTCCTCAGATGACGGCGTCACGCACAAATGCGACAAGGCGCTGCTACGGAACGGGATCACCTGTGTGCGGCCATCCAGTTGAACAATCTGGTAGAACTGCGGCAGGTTGAAATTGATGAAGCTGGAGCCGTAGGTAAAGCGATCATGTGATGAGGAATAGAAGCGGCTGACGTCACGCACCAACTCCTCTTTGCTGCCTTCACAGTGATG
This sequence comes from Dickeya oryzae, assembly GCF_009372235.1. Classification (GTDB taxonomy): domain Bacteria; phylum Pseudomonadota; class Gammaproteobacteria; order Enterobacterales; family Enterobacteriaceae; genus Dickeya; species Dickeya oryzae. The sequence continues at coordinate 146,125 of NZ_SULL01000015.1, forward strand.
ATAGACTTCCACCCGGTTCGACTCATCCAAAATATAGATATTGAAACCCTGGTTATCAGACTGATCTTCAAAGAAGAATTGGATAATACCTTCACTGGCGACACCATCCACCACCGGTGGCAGATGAATATGGTTGGTTTCGACCTGAACAGGCAGCCCCTGTAGCTTGTTGTTGGAAATCGCGCCGTAAAACTCCACCGCATTTTCCAGTTTCTGCGCCGACACGCTCAGGCGTTCGAAGAACAACCCCCAGGTTTCGCCCGCGACCTTGACCGCCTTGAAACGGCCCGGTTCCTGACGCGTGCTGGATAAGCGCAGTTCAATGCACTCGGACACCAGTTGCTGCACACGGGTACGGATAAGCCCGCGTAAATGCTGGCTATAACAGAAGACTTCCAGCGACTCCGGCAGCGCAGCGTCCTGATGCATTTTGCCAAGAATGGTTTTCAGCGCTTCCAGCATCGCCTGCTCACCGCTGAAGTGCAGGGTCCGCACTTCATTCCAGGAATTGCGGTACAGCAAGTCAATGCTGCCGACCAGACATTGCTGCTGCTGACCGAAGCTAAAGACATCCAACTGGCGGAAATCGAAATGCACCACCTGATTGCGGAATGTCGCCGTCGGGTCATGTTCCAGGTTGACGATAATCGCCAGATGGCGAATTTCACACGGGCTGTACAGCGCTTTCGGCGTGGGTGCCGCTACCCGCAACGGGAAATGGCTGGACACATCCGAAACCAGTTCCTGCAGCCGGGCGATGTCGCACAGTTCATGGCCTTTAATGTGCAGACGCGTAGACGATGTCAGCAGGCCGTTAAAGTACGCCCAGGCCACCAGCTTGTTGAGATAGCGGTTATATTCCAGCGGCTGATGGCTGATGATGGCGTCCATCGACGGCGCCTGATTGTACAGATACCAGCCAGAGCGATTGGCACGCCCGGCAGGCACATAAATAAAGGTCAGATTCGGTTCCGACAGGTCAGGCGAAATCTGCGGATTCACCAGTGTCACCTTACCCGGCAAGGCTTCAAACGCCGCGTACAGCTTACGGGTCAGTACGCCGATATCCTGCGGACTGGCACTGACGCTCAGGTTGTTGCGGCGGGCGAAACGGATCAGGTTGCGATAGCTTTGCATCATGGCATCGAGCAATTCGTTGTGCGCTTCGCGCACCTGCCCAATTTTCCAGTTCGCCCGGTTGTCTAACATCACCAGCCGCTCATCGCTCCATCCCCATGCCTGCACCAGCTGTGTCAGGATCTGGCGACGCCAGGCGGTACACGCGCGCTCACGGGAGAGCTTTTCGCACACTTTAAGATAGAAACAGCGACGCACCAGGTCCAGCCGGGTCTGATCATCAATCGCCGTCAGATACTGGGTCACACGCTCCAGCATCATGCAATACGGATCCAGCCCGAAAGACACGATCTCGCCGTTATGCAAACGCGATTTGATCTCGCTCGACAGCAAACGGGTATTGGGATATTCCCAGGAGTAGGCTTCCAGCAGCAGCGTTTTCAGCACCGCTTTGTAAGGCGAATCAATGCTCTTATACAACTGCCACAAGCTGGCGCCAAAGTATTCTTCCGCCGACAGTGCGCTCAGGCCGCCGAGATCCAGCCATTCGTTTGGTGCCAGCGCGCCACGGGCATACAAAGACAGCACATACTCATCGTAGTGCTCCTCTTCTTCTACCGGCACCATGTTCCACAGGATGCGCTTGCCCGCCATGCGCACCGCCGTGCGATAAAACTCATCCAACAACAAAATGTGTTGGGTAGAACCGCAGTCTTCGCCACCCAGGCTACCGCTCTCGTTGTGGCGGAAACGGTTTTCATCCATCAGGAAGAAACTGACATCCACCCCCTGACCTGCCGCCCATTTTTCCAACAACAGGCATTTTTGCTGTAACCGCTGGCGCTCTTCGCTATCCAGCCAGGATTGGTGGCACACCCAAATATCGAGATCGGAACTGCAACTCTGCCCGATGGACGAAGTGCTGCCCATCGAATAGACACCGGTGATCGGCAATTCGCCTTTGCGATCCGGCACGGACAACTCACCCCAGCGTAACTCCACGCTATCGAGGTAGTGTTGCTGTTTTTCATCGGGGAAGAAAAGACAAATGCCGTGCGGAACCTTGCCTTCCAGATAGCCAGGCATCAACGGATGATGATGATGTAATAAAACTGGCAAAAGACTGTAAACCTGCTTAAAAGCCGGTTTCATTGCTTCCAGAGCACGATCCACACGCAGTTGGTTGATCGCATCCAGTCTTTGCTTCAGTGTCTCGATGTAGAAGTACAAGACGTTTCGCCTGCTTATCCCAGTGCCTATAAAGAAGCCGTTGTTTTCCAGACTGCCCTGGATAGATATTGGAAGAATGGTGGGCAGTGTATTGCTGGAAACGTGATCAATTTAACACCTTGCTGAAAGGGCGTAAAGAAACTAAAGAAAGTCGGATTTGTTTATTGATGCTTCAGCATTGCACATATTATCGCCGCTTTTGCCACGTGCGGCTATCTCCGGCAAGGGTTTTCTCTCTCCCCACTCTCGTCATTGCGAGGGCCGGGCAACTGACACCGGCTTGCCTTCAATGGTACGATGGAAAAAAAGGATCAATACGGTATTAAGCATGGTAGACACTATTCTCAGGATCGCCACCCGACAGAGCCCGCTGGCACTATGGCAGGCCCACTTTGTGCAGCAACGGCTGGAAGCCTGTCATCCCGGTTTACGGGTGGAACTGGTTCCGATGGTCACCCGCGGCGATGTCCTGCTGGATACACCACTGGCCAAGGTGGGGGGCAAAGGATTATTCGTCAAGGAACTGGAACTGGCATTGCTGGAAAACCGTGCTGATATCGCGGTACATTCGATGAAAGATGTCCCCGTCGAGTTCCCAGAAGGGTTAGGTCTGGTGACCATTTGCGAGCGTGACGACCCGCGCGACGCCTTTGTCTCCAACCACTATGCCACGCTGGATGAGCTACCTGAAGGCGCCTGCGTCGGTACCTCCAGCCTGCGTCGTCAGTGCCAGTTGCGCGCCCATCGCCCGGATCTGGTTGTCCGCGACCTGCGTGGCAACGTCGGCACCCGGTTATCCAAGCTGGATAACGGTGACTACGATGCGATCATTCTGGCCGTCGCAGGGCTTAAACGCCTTGGTCTGGCAAACCGTATCCGTACCGCCCTCAGCCCGGAACAGTCGTTACCGGCGGTCGGTCAGGGTGCGGTAGGTGTGGAATGCCGACTGGACGACGCCCGTACCCGCGCGCTGCTGGCACCGCTTAACCATGATGATACCGCCACACGGGTGCTGGCCGAGCGCGCCATGAACACCCGGCTGGAAGGCGGATGTCAGGTGCCTATCGGCAGCTATGCCGAACTACAGGACGACACGCTGTATCTGCGAGCGTTGGTGGGAGCACCAGACGGTAGCCGCATTATTTACGCTGAACGCCGTGGCCCGCGTCAGGATGCCGAAGCGCTGGGTATCGACCTGGCAGATGAGCTGCTCGAACGCGGCGCGCGCGACATTCTGCAATCGGTTTATGGAGGAGCCTCGTCATGACGATTCTGGTTACCCGTCCCTCTCCTGCGGGTGAGCAGCTGGTAGCCCGTTTAAGAATGGCTGGCTTGCAAGCCTACCATAGCCCGTTAATTGAATTTTCTCCGGGCAGCGAATTATCACAATTGCCCACCCTGCTACAGGCGCTGCGCCCCGGCGATTTGGTTTTCGCCCTGTCGCAGCAGGTGGTGGAATACGCCGATCCAGCGCTATCCCGTGCCGGAATGGGCTGGCCTGAGTCACTTACCTACTTCGCCGTAGGGCGCTCCACCGGACTGGCGCTGCATACCGTCAGCGGCTTAGCGGTGCACTACCCGCCGGAACGCGCGACCAGCGAAACCCTATTGCAGTCCCCGGCGTTACAGCACGTCACGGGTAAGCAGGCGTTGTTACTGCGCGGCAACGGCGGACGAGAATTGTTGGGCGACACATTGCAGCAGCGCGGGGCGCACGTGCGTTACTGCGAATGTTATCAACGTAACCCGGTGGTCTACGACGGCGCAGAACAATGCCAGCGCTGGCAACGCCTGAGCATCAACACACTGGTGATCACCAGTGGAGAAATGTTGCAGCAGTTCTATACCCTGGTACCTGACTATTACCGAACGACCTGGCTGCTTGATTGTCGGGTCGTGGTAGTTAGCGAACGCCTGGCTGGCGTGGCCCATGAGTTGGGCTGGCGCGATATTCGGATCGCCGATAACGCAGATAACGATGCATTGATGCGCGCGCTACAGTGATACCGAATAGCTAGTGATACCAAATAGCTACAGCGATACCGAATAGACTGTTACGCTGCGGTCGTCACGCAGCGAAAGAAGAACCCGGACACTTACCATTACCCTGATCATAGGATGTACTCATATGACGGAACACATTACCTCCTCAACGCCCTCCGAAGAGGTGGTCGAACGGGCTGAACCCTCCTCGCCGCAAACATCGCCGAAAACGCCCGGCGCACCACGCCACGGTCTGGTGCTGGGTGCTATCGCCATCGTGGTATCGCTGGCGCTAAGCGGCGGTGTGTACTATTACACCCATCAGCAGATGGTCCGCCAGAATGTCATGCTCAGCCAACTGCAAGGCCAGATTGCGGCGCTGCAAAAACAACAATCACAAGCGCAGCAACAATGGCAGCAGACGCTGGACCAACAGGCGAAAACCCTAAGTGCCGATGAACAACGGCTGGCGACGTTGACGCGACAAGCCGGCGAAATGCAGGAAAAACTGGCGACACTCAATAACAGCGACTCGAAAACCTGGTTGCTGGCGCAGGCTGATTTCCTGGTAAAACAGGCAGGCCGTAAACTGTGGAGCGATAAAGACGTCACCACCGCCGGTGCCTTACTGAAGAGCGCGGATGCCAGCCTGGCCGACATGAACGATCCGAGTTTGCTGGAAGTACGACGCGCCATTACCCATGACATCAGCATGTTGGCGGGTGTCAGTCAGGTGGATTTCGACGGTATCATCCTGAAAGTGAATCAACTGGCCGATCAGGTAGACAACCTGCGTCTGGCGGATACCGATACCGATGAAGCGCCGATGGAAGAAAACGACTCCACCTTGTCGGCCTCAGTGAGTGAATGGCGGCAAAACCTGAGCAAGAGCTGGCACAATTTCCTGTCGGATTTCATCACCATCCGCCGCCGTGACGACAGCGCTGAACCGCTGCTGGCACCGAATCAGGATGTCTATCTGCGTGAAAATATCCGCTCTCGCCTGTTAATCGCCGCACAAGCGGTGCCGCGCCATCAGAATGAAACCTACCGTCAATCGCTCGAAACCGCCGCGACCTGGGTGCGCGCCTACTTTGACGAAAACGATCCGACCACCAAAGCGTTTCTCGACCAGTTGGATGCGCTAAGCCAACAGTCGGTAGCGATGGACGTGCCGAACGAACTGCAAAGCCAGCCACTGCTGGATAAACTGATGCAAACCCGGGTTCGCAACCTGCTGGCGCAGCCGTCCGCCACCCCACAGGAGGGCTGATTATGCTGAAGGTACTGCTGCTATTTGTGGTGCTGCTGGCGGGCATCGTGGTCGGGCCAATGCTGGCGGGTCATCAGGGTTACGTACTGATCCAAACCGACAATTACAACATTGAAACCAGCGTCACCGGGTTGGTGATTATGCTGGTCCTGTTTCTGCTGGCCTTTCTGGCGGTGGAATGGCTACTGCGGCGAGTATTCCGCACCGGGGCGCGCACACGCGGCTGGTTCATCGGACGCAAACGCACCCGGGCACGCCAGCAAACTAAAGCCGCGTTGCTGAAACTGACCGAAGGCGACTATCTGCAGGTAGAAAAACTGCTCACCCGTAACGCCGATCACGCCGAGCAACCAGTGGTGAATTACCTGCTGGCGGCAGAAGCCGCCCAGCAACGCGGCGATGAATTCCGTACCCGTCAGTATCTTGAGCGGGCGGCGGAAATCGCCGACGGCGACCAGTTGCCGGTCGATATCACCCGCGTTCGCATTCAACTGGCACGTAACGAAGACCACGCCGCTCGTCATGGCGTCGATCGTCTGCTGGAAGTGGCACCACGCCACCCGGAAGTGTTGCGTCTGGCGGAACAGGCGTTTTTGCGTACCCACGCCTACAGCGCCTTGTTGGATATTCTGCCTGCCATGCGTAAAACCCGGCTGCATGATGAACCCTCGCTGGATGAATTGCAGCAGCGCGCCACCATCGGTCTGATGGATCAGGCAATGTCGGAAGGCGGCAGCGAAGGGTTGAAACAGTGGTGGAAAAACCAGCCGCGTAAAGCCCGCCAGTCACTGGCGATGCAGGTGGCAATGGCTGAACGCCTGATCGTGTGTGATGACCCGGCGACCGCACAAGACATCATTATTGACGGGCTCAAGCAGCAGTTTGACTACCGACTGGTGCAGTTGATCCCCCGGCTCAATAGTGGTCAACCGGAGCCACTGGAGAAACTACTGCGTCAGCGTCTGAAACAGCACAATAACGATGCATTGTTACACAGCACGCTGGGGCAATTGCTGATGAAGCATGGCGAATGGCAACAGGCCAGCGATGCTTTCTCCGCCGCACTGGCACTGCGACCAGACGCTTATGACTACGCCTGGTGTGCTGATGCCTTTGACCGACTCAAACGCCCTGAAGACGCTGCCCGCATGCGGCGCGACGGCCTGCTGCTGACGTTACAGACATCTCACGACGCCTGAAGCCCCCCACACCGGCGCGACCCCGCGCCGGTTTCGTTTCGCCTATTTTCTTCCACTCGGCTTTCTTCCCCACTTTTCTGATAACCGATTGATTTAGCAAAATAACGGCGAAAAAAAACGCTTGCCGACCAGCGACAAGCGTGCAATAAAAATCAGGTCTGAAAGACAACTTTAAGGTGCCCCACTCAACATTACGTCCAACCGCGATGAAACAGCACTTCATCAATAACCGGACGTCAGGCACCGTAAATGGCTCTGCGTCATTCCCAGGTTTATGAAGCCGAAGCAAACATAGAAGGTGGAATGAGCATCTACGCCTCTAATTAAGCATGAATGATGCCAACTTTTCAAATCTCACCAGATAAAAATCATTACTCATTGATAAATAAAACATTAAAAGTAGTGAGCCACCAAACACCAAAATGATTAACGTGCTGAAAAATCAAGCATTCTGGATCAGAACTGTCGTTAAACAGAGACACCACAAGCACTGACTTTTATACTCTTTAAAATTCAAATGGTTACATGTCTCTCATTGGCGACACCGCAACCCCCATTCTGTCGCTAAAAAACCACAACCGATACCGGACAGGGATAGCCCAAAAACAATCACCACCTCCCGAGGAGGTGGTTTAACACTGACAACAAAACGGCCACGGTAACCGTGGCCGCTGTCATCAATAAGGATAAGACGGGAATAACGACGGAATCAGGCTGTCTGCGACAACTGTTCCAGACTCTGCTTCGCCAGTTGATACAGATAGTGTGCGGTAGGAAACAGCGCCCGGTCATCCACCCTGAATTTCGGGTGGTGCAGCGCGTAAGGGCCACCCGACCCGACCATCATGAAGGTGCCCGGCAGTTTCTGCTGGTAGAACGCAAAGTCCTCACCGATCGGGCTGGCATCAACACGGCGGGCCTCAAACCCTTCGGCATCGGCCACCTGCAACGCAAAATCTACCCAGTGCGGCGTGTTCACCACCGATGGTGGCCCCGCGTGCCAGATAAATTCGATTTCAGCACCGAAGGTGCTGGCGATACCGGCGACAATCTGACGAAAACGCTGTTCTATCAAGTCACGAGCCGCCTGACTGAACGTACGCACAGTACCTTCCACATAGGCGGTATCAGGGATCACGTTCCAGGTGCTGCCGCTGTGTACCTGGGTAATCGACACCACCGCATTGTTGTCTGACGGTACGGTACGACTGATGATCGTTTGCACCGCGGAAATCAGTTGCCCCAGAATAATGATCGGATCATTGCCTTCATGCGGTTTGGCGGCATGGCAGCCCTTGGCGGCAATCTTGATTTCGAAACGGTCGACCCCGGCAGTCAGTGCACCGTCTTTACCACCAATCACGCCGACCGGTAACGTTGGGTCGTTATGAATACCAAAAATGGCACTGGCACCGTCAAGCGCGCCAACAGCAATCACTTCCGGCGCACCCAATCCGGTTTCTTCCGCAGCCTGAAACAGAATACGCACGGTACCTTTCAGCTCCGGCTCAATACGCTTTAGCAGGATCGCCGCACCCAGCGCTGCCGATGAGTGAAAATCGTGCCCACAGGCGTGCATCACCCCAGCATTTTTTGAGCTGAACTCAACGCCGGACTCTTCTTCAATCGGCAGGGCATCAATATCGGAACGCACAACGACCAGTGGACCCTCTTGCAGGCCACCCACTTCCGCTACCAGACCGGTTTTCAACGGCAACTCAAGGATGCGAATGTCTTCTTTTTCCAGTACAGCACGGATTTTTTTCGTCGTTTCAAACTCTTGATTGGACAATTCCGGATGCTGATGCAGTTCATGCCGAAACGCCTGAATAAACTGCGCCAACGGCGCATGCTGCGCATGTTCTTTCATGTCGGGTGACTCCTCTTCTTCTGCCCCGTCATCATGGGGCGTGCCCGCAGGTGAATAGGTTATCGATCAGATGTCGAACTCTGAAGGTTCCTGAATCGTAGTGAGTTGCCGCAGGAAGCGACGGGTCTGCGGATTATCGGAGAAACTGATCACCTTCTCCGCCGGGCCTTGTTCAACGATGTGCCCGTCAGCCATAAAGATCACCCGGTCTGCCACGTCTTTAGCAAACTGCATCTCATGGGTCACGATCACCATAGTGGTGTTCTGCCCTGCCAGTTTTTGGATAACCTGTAGCACCTCATGTACCCGTTCCGGGTCAAGCGCCGAGGTCGGCTCGTCAAACAGAATCGCCTTCGGATCTACCGCCAACGCACGGGCGATACTAACACGCTGCTGCTGACCGCCAGAGAGCGTCACCGGGTATTGATGCGCTTGTGGCAACAGCCCGACCATTTCCAGCAGTGACAGCCCTATTTCGTCTGCCTGCTTTTTCGCTATCTTCTTCACCACGATCAGCGCTTCGGTGATGTTCTCCAGCGCGGTCTTGTTTTTGAACAGGTTGTAGTTCTGGAATACCATTGCCGTCTGACGCCGGAGCGCATACGCGTCCTTGCTGCTATAGCGGCGGGTATCCAGCGATTGCTCGCCAATAGTAATCACACCAGACTCGGGCTTTTCCAGCAAATTCAGGCATCGCAGCAGGGTGGATTTCCCTGAACCGGAAGGCCCGATGATCGCGACCACTTCGCCCTCGGCGATATCCAGACTGATATTGTCCAGCACGACCTGGTCACCAAAACGTTTAGTCAGGTTTTTTACGCTAATCATATCGGCTCCTTAACGCTGCCGTGAGTGGCTGAGCTTTTTCTCCAACTGAGATTGCAGCCAGGAGTAGACCACGATGAGCATCCAGTAAATCAGTCCCACCACCAGGAAGGTTTCGAAGAAACGCAGCGACTCGGCGGCGATCATCTTGCCTTCGGCAAACAGCTCCGACACACCAAGCGCAAAGGCCACCGAGGTGTCTTTAATCAGTGAAATAAAGGTGTTGCCGGTCGCCGGTAGTGCATTGAGCATCGCCTGCGGCAGCACAATACGGCGGTAAATCTGTACTTTGTTCATTCCCACCGACAGACCGGCTTCGGTTTGACCGAAATCCACCGACGCCAGCGCCGCACGGAAAATTTCCGCCATGTACGCGGAGTTCTTCAGGCTGAATCCGATAATGGCCGCTGTCATGGCTGATAAACCATTCAATGATGGAAACAGCTGGGGCAGGCCGAAATAGATAATGAACAGCTGAACCAGCGACGGGATGCCGCGAAACAGCGAAATATAGAGTTCCACCAGTTTTGAGACCACCATAAAGCGGCTCTCACGAACCAGTGCCAGCATCAAGCCTAAAACGATGGCAACCAGCATCGACACCACCGCCAGCAGCAGCGTGGTGGGCAAGTACATCAGTACCTGGGGAAAGACCTTCAACAGGTAGGAAAGATCGATATTCATGAGCCATACCATTACAGCGAACGCCAGCCCGCAATCGAGCTGGCGCCGCAGAAGTTAAGTGAGCCAGCGAGGTTATTTGCCCGCCGTGATGTCCTCACCGAAGTATTTAACCGACAGGGCTTTCAGGCGGCCGTCGTTGCGCATTTTGGTCAACTCGTCATCGAACTTCTTGCGCAGTTCGTCACCCTTCTGATCTTTATGGAACGGGAAGCCGACCTGCTCGACCACCAGCGGCTCGCCCACCATCTTGAACGGCAGGTTACGCTTGTTGATTTCCGCCAGCAGGATGGGACGGGAGTTGATGTAACCTTCAACACGCTTAGCCAGCGCATCACTCATCGCGCCATCGCGGGTTTCATAGGTGCGAATCGTCACGCTGCCGTCGGCAAAGGCCTTTTTCAGGTTGTTGACATGGTTGGAACCCAGCACACCTGCCACGGTTTTCCCTTTCAGGTCATCCAGCGTATTGATGTTGGTATTGTCTTTGTGCGTAACAATCTGGCTGCCGTAATAGCTATAAGGCGTGGAGAAGTTGTACTTATCCTGACGTGCCGGGGTAATCGCCACTACGTTAGCAATCGTGTCCAGCTTACTGGCTTCCAGTTGCCCCATCAGGCCGCTGAAATCCGCCGTCACCCACTCTACTTTGTAGTTCAGATCTTTAGCGATGGTTTCCGCGACTTCTACGTCAAACCCCACCAGCTTGTTGTCCTGCTTGAAGGAGCTCGGGTAACTCTGCCCGGTGGCACCGATACGCAACACTTTTTCGTTACTGTTCTGAGAATCGCAGCCAGCTACCAGAATAGCGGCCGACAAGGCTAAAACAGGGAGGATAATTTTTTTCATTGTCATTGGATAACGCCTCTTAGGAGTGTTTCTTTTCCCAGTGGTGATAAAGGTCCTGATCCAGGACTTTTCGCATATAAATCGTGAGGTGTCCTTTCCCTAAATCTGCCTGGCCGACTTCCTGAAAGCCATACTTCCGGTACATATCCAGCAACCAGGGATGTTGCTTAGCGGTACCCAGCGTTACGGCAGGCGCTTTTAACTGATCTTTCAACACCGCCTGTTCCAGCCAGTCCAGCATCTGTTTACCCAGTCCTTGCTGCTTGAAGTCAGGGTGGGTCGCTAACCAGCCGATATGCGGTAAACCATAAGGACCGGGATTCGGCCCCCACGGATAACGAAGGGTGACGGACGCCGCCAGACGACCGTCTTTTTCCATCACATACACGCCGTTGCTGCGTAGATGGCGGCGCACCATGTCAATGTCCGCATAGGCGGCGTCAAACTTGATGCCCAGCTCACGCACCGGCGCGTAAGCGGCCAACGCCAACGCCAGAAACTCGTCATCATCGGCAAGCGTCGCCTGACGAAATACGGTACTCATGGCACCTCCCGTCATTCGGCCAGCAAGCCGGTGTTATCGGCGTACTGGATCACCTCATCCACTTTCTGCGGGGCGCTGCCCACGTAATTCGCCGGGTCCAGCCAGGTATCAATCGTCCCGGCCGTCAGGTGCTGCGACAGTACCGGGTGTTCCAGCAGTAACGCTTTAAATTCACGGTTTTGCTCAAACGCCGCCATAGAGCATTCGTACACCAGATGATGGGCCGTTTGCTTACCGAGCAGTTTGCCGATTTCAAACATCACCTTTTCCGAGAGCAGCAGGCCATTTTGCAAATCCAGATTGGCACGCATCTGTTTTTCATTCACCGACATACCGCGCAGGATACCGAGCGCGTTTTGCAGTTGTGCCGACAGATAGATGTTGATTTCCGGCAGGGCTATCCACTCCGCACGCCAGCTCATGGCGTCACGCTCGTGTTCAACCTTCATTGACTCGTGGATCAGCGCGGCACTCTTGAACAGTGGTGCCGTCAGGCTGGCCAGCCCTTCCAGCGCGGCCGGATTACGTTTGTGCGGCATGGTGGTAGAACCGATCTTCCCTTCGGAGAAAGGCTCTTCGATTTCGTTGATTTCGGTACGCATCAGGTTATATAGCTCGTTGCCGATTTTACCGAGCGTACCGCTGATCAGCACCGCCACCGACGCGTATTCCGAGAAACGGTCGCGGGCAGACTGCCAGCCAATATTGGGGGTATTCAGGCCCAGACGGGCAAGGGTATGGCGCTCGATTTCCGGCCCCAACTCGCCAAAAGAGGCGTAGGTACCGATAGCACCGTTAATGTTACCGACCAGCACGCGCTCACGAATTTCATTCAGGCGTTGCAGGTGACGGACGAATTCGTCCAGCCATACCGCCAGCTTGAAGCCGAAAGTGGTTGGCATGGCCTGCATGCCGTGGGTACGGCCGGTCATCAACGTATGCTGGTGCTTCTTCGCCAGCCGTTTCAATTCGATAGCGACCAGACGAGTATCGCGCACTACGATGTCGAATGCCTGACGCAATTGCAGCACCGTGGCGGTATCTACGATGTCCTGCGTAGTCACGCCGTAATGAATGTACTCACCCGCCTCGCCGCACTGCTTTTGGATAGCCGTGATCGTCGGCATCAGAGAGTGTTTCATACGCACCGCATCCTGAGCTATTTCTTCAATATTCAGGGCGCTGGCGTCGGCGTGGGCAGCAATGGTGTCGGCCGCATCTTGCGGAATGACACCCAGCTCGCCCTCTGCCAGTGCTAACGCAATTTCCACGTCAACCTGGCGGGTCAGCCGGTTTTGCTCTGACCATACGGCGCGCATTTCTGGTGTGCCAAAGTTATTTCCAATAAGAAGAAAATCAATCAGATGTGATGCCATAACTCACTCGTTTACATTGTAATAATGGGGGAAAGAGAGGCGGGTCGAGACGACGCTGTCATTTGTCGAAAACTATATCACTGGCAATATTCGCGCCTATATACGCGATCGATCTAACATATTCTTTATTGTTTTATGATTTCCTTGGTGATTATTTGCCTTGCAATAAATCGTCTTAAGAACAAATCAGATGGGTGGAGAGCAGGACGGGTGCGCGTTGCAACATAACGATATGTTCGCCATCGTCATTCATTGGCTCACCAGAGCGGAGCATGACACCCGCATAAACACACCGAGAGGCGTGATTCTGCGGGGATAGTGACAAAAATGATGATGACAAAAACAACAACAAAAATAGCTACGACGCAAAATAGAACCATGCGGTCGTAATCAAACCATCGCTAACTTCAAACACGGCGATACTTTCGAGCGCATCAGGACCCAGGCCGTAAATCTTTTCATGATCAAAAACCTGATTACCCAGCACAGTACGAGAAACCAGTTCAGCACGCAGCGCGGGGTTATTAAAACGGTGGTCGCGATAAAACGCCTCCAGTGCCGCTTTTCCTACCATGGATGGGCTTTCCGATGGCATACGGTACGCCCGGAAATGCTCGTGGAAACAGGCAGAAAAGGCGGCTAAATCATGGGCGTTATAAGCGGCAAACTGTTTTTCGACCGGTTCGACGATTGACATGCTCAACTCCATTTAAATGCAAATTTAATGAATAAAAATTCACACAAAGAGATACAGCAGTCAGGTACAAAATGCAAATCAGACGCGGTACTGCGTCGCAAGCACAGCGTGCCGAATCGCCTCTGGTGTGAGCGAAAATGGCAGCAACACGGCACTGTCTTTGGGGAATTTAAATGTTTCAGACAACGTCTCTGCCAGTTCGGCATAGCGTGCCTCCGCTACCGGCAAATGCGCAGGAGCATTATAACGCTGTAAGTGTGCCTGCAAATCGGGTTCAACCGAGCCGTCACCACGCGCCAGCAGGGACTGTACACGTAATCCGAATCCTACTTTCTCGCCGTGTAGCCAGTCATGCAGCTCAGGAACGTGTGTCATACGATTATGAATCGCGTGGGCTACGCCAGGTGATGGTGAATCATCACGCATACTGTTAGCCAGGCCCGCCAAGGCAATATTGGCATCGATCACCTTTTGTAATGCCCGCGTGACACGCTGCTCTGCATTGTCATGCAAAGCCTGTTCTCCCCATTGTTCAAAGGTGTCCTTCGCCAGCGCCGCTGCCTGTATTTTAAGGTTCAACGCCAGATTATCGCTGTTTTTCGCCAGATAGGGTTGAAATTCATACCATTTGGCAAGGGCATCCACGATCCCGGCCTTCAGGTAGCGCACATCGCTACGGGCAATCACATCGCTGTCCACCAGCACCATTTCGGGCATACGCTGTAATACCAGTGTTCCCTGATGCCCGCCCTGCTCATCATACAAAATACTGATAGGAGACCAGGCAGCACAGGTGGCAGCAATCGTCGGCAGCGTCGCAACCTGACCGTTGTCCAACCCATCAGCAACCGCTTTGGCGCAGTCCATTACTCGGCCACCACCAACACCCAACACAAAATGAACGCCCTGTTGGGCAATTTGATGCCGATGGTATGCGATAGCATCGCGCGTGCATTCACCTTCCAACAGATGCACAACAAACTGTATATCAGCCTTCGCCAAACTCTCGGACAGCGAGCTTCGCACGGCATCCCAGGCACGCGGGCTGGTTAATACAGCGATGCGATGCGAAAACGGCGCAATGAGCTCACCAATGCGTGACAGTAAACCTGACTGATGGTGATAGACCCCGGGGGATTTTATGGCAAACACAGTAATTCCTTGATGTCCCTATGCTGTACCAACCCATAAGCACAGCTTGCAGAACATAATAGTAAAATGCTGCCTGTACGGTGTAACCGTTCAAATAATGATAAGATATAACGTGATGGTATAAATTTCCCTTTATTTTTAATGATATAGTATTCCCCACAACCAACGATTCATCACCGCTGTTACTCCTTATCCCGCTTTTTTCGTCTGTCATTCCCCCAGAGTTGATGAGTACGTTGCGACATATATCGCTATCAGACCTGATCCAAACCAGGAATATTCATACAGGAATTCATAATGAGAACCCGACTGACTCGCTACCTCAGCGCCGCGCTATTCCCTGCCCTTGCAGCCGTGATGTTGAACGGCTGTGATAACAACACGAGTACACAGACACAGAACAACGTGCTACGCGTGGGCACCACAGGGCAAAGTTACCCGGGTTCTTATAAAGAGAACGGCACGTTAGTGGGTTATGATGTGGAAGTGGCAGAAACCATCGCTCACAAACTGGGTTATCAGATAGCCTGGACCACCGCTGATTTCAGCGGATTGATGGGCCAGTTGGAAGCAGGAAAACTGGATACGGTCGCCAATAATTTTGTGAAAACAACCGAGCGCCAGAAAAAGTACGACTTCACCAACACGTATCTCAACTACGCATCGCAAATCGTCACCAGCATTAACAGCAAAGATATTCAATCTCTGGACGACCTTAAAGGTAAAACGGTGTCTGGCGTGCTGGGGTCTACCCATGTCACCAATCTGCGCAACGCGTTCCCCAATAATGACATCACCATTCGCACCTACGAAACTCGCGATGGTGCGATGAGTGATGTTATCAATAACCGTGTTCAGGGCTACGTCAACTCACGCCCTATCCTGCTGGCAGAAATTAACAAACGTCACTTGCCGCTAAAACTGGTCGGTAACCCCATATCCAACGAACAAGTCTCCTTCCCGTTTGCCAAGACACCGGAAGGTAATAAATTACTGGCGGAATTTAACCAACAGCTGCAGGAACTGCGTCAGAATGGTCAGCTAAAAGCGTTGGCAGAGAAATATTTCGGTAGCGATAAGGTGCTGGAAAGCAGTAAAGCGGAATAAGTGACTTATCACCTCGACCACAACGTTTTTTATAGCATTCTCCGTGTTAAAAACGAAAAAAAACGGCAGTCCGTCTGGACTACCGTTTCTTCAGAATAAGTGGTCGGCGAGAGAGGATTCGAACCTCCGACCCACTGGTCCCAAACCAGTTGCGCTACCAAGCTGCGCTACTCGCCGATCATGGTCTAACACGGTACTGCTATTTTCGTTCGTGTGGTGCGAAGAGAGGGACTTGAACCCTCACGTCCTGAGGACACTAACACCTGAAGCTAGCGCGTCTACCAATTCCGCCACCTTCGCGCGTCACAAACTTAAAATTTGGGGTGGCTAATGGGACTCGAACCCACGACAACTGGAATCACAATCCAGGGCTCTACCAACTGAGCTATAGCCACCATATACCACTGCTTTACTACGTATTCCGGTACTCGATTTACGGGGTAATAAGTACCTCCGCAGCTCCCGCGCCCAATCTAATGGCGCGCCCGACAGGATTCGAACCTGAGACCTCTGCCTCCGGAGGGCAGCGCTCTATCCAGCTGAGCTACGGGCGCGTAGCGCCGTTGCGGGTGGGGATAGTACGGATTTAATAGGGGGCTGTCCAGTGCTTTTTTCACAGAAATGATGCGTTTGCTTATGCTTTGCTCATTTACGGTCAAAACCCGGTTCAATCCACCGTCACCACCCGTTGTTCGCTGCGATTACTCCGCTTCTGCCTGCATTTGCGGCTGTTTTTTACCCAGTCCCAACACAACGTAAAGCACACTGACCGCCGCCAGGAAAATACCACCGACCACCAGCGACATCCGCGTGTCTTCGTTAATGTACATCCCAACCAGCACACAGAGAAGGAATGCCATCGTCAGGTAATTCACCCACGGGAACAAAATAGACTTAAACGGATGACCAGCGATCGCCGCCTGATGCTGCTGACGGAAACGCAACTGGCTAATCAGCACCACAAACCAAGGGATCATACCCGGCAGTACGCTGGCGCTATAGACATACACGAACACTTTTTCCGGGTTAGGGATAATGTAATTCAGCGCAGACCCCGCTATCAGACACAGAATCGACACCAGCACCCCAACAGCAGGCACACCACCTGCGGTTACCCGCCCTAACGCCGCCGGTAACTGACGGTTGTTAGACAGCGAATACAGCATACGCCCACAGCTATACATACCGCTGTTGCAACCAGACAACGCTGCGGTCAGCACCACAAAGTTGATAATACCCGCGGCAGCGGTAATGCCGATCTTGGCGAAGGTCAGCACAAACGGGCTACCGGATGTGCCGATTTCATTCCACGGGAAAATCGTGACGATCACGAAAATGGCACCGACATAGAAAATCAGGATACGCCACAGGATGTTATTGATAGCCCGTTTCAGCGTCACCTGCGGATTACGCGCTTCGCCAGCGGTAATCCCGACCAGCTCAACCCCCTGATAGGACGCCACCACCAGACAGAGTGCAAACAACACGCCTTTCCAGCCGCCAGCCAGGAAGCCGCCGTGTTCGGTCAGATTAGTCAATCCGATAGACTGACCGTGGTTGCCAATCCCAAAGAAAATAATCCCGACACCCACCACTATCATCACCACAATGGTGGTTATCTTGATCATCGAGAACCAGAACTCGAGCTCACCATACAGCCGCACCGCCGCCAGATTCGCGGCTGCCACCAGCGCCACCGCGCCGATCGCCGGTATCCACTGCGGTAACGTCGGGAACCAGTACTGCACGTAGACGCCCACAGCGGTAATTTCGGAAATCCCCACCGCCATCCACATAAACCAGTATCCCCAGGCCGTAAGATAGCCAAAGAACGGATGCAGGTAATTATGCGCATAAACCGCAAACGAACCGGTTACCGGTTCCAGAAACAACATCTCGCCCATCGAGCGCATGATGAAAAATACAAACACGCCCGCCACGATATAGGCCAGCAGCACGGACGGCCCAGCCCATTTCAGGGCGCTTGCCGCCCCCATGAACAATCCCACACCGATGGTGCCACCCAGCGCGATAAGCTCGATATGCCGCGCTTCCAGCCCACGGTGGAGCTTGCCCTGTTTTTCTGTATTTGCCATATAACCTCTGTCTTCAATAGATCCTTTTTACGCCGGTATCAAAAGCGTTATTGTTTTATACCCGCCATGCTTTAAAGGGGATACCGACACGCTCCCGGCAAGGCACGACAGTCTCCCGACCGGAAAAACGGCCGAGAAGATACCGCAATGCAAACCGGATTCCTACCTTTCCTGTACCCAGACATGATGAAATAAACAGCGCGGCCAGACCTTGATCGCAACGATAAAGCTGGGAAAAAGTGGGATGACTCACAGAAAACGCCAGACTAATACCGCGATAAGCCGCGTCTACAGTCTACCGCTGATATGCCAGGCCAGATAGCGCAACAGCTTGAGCTGACGGCGAAAGCGGCTGGGTTGCGTCAATAAACGATACAACCACTCCACCCCATGGCGTTGCCACACCAGCGGGGCTCGTTTGACCAGACCGGTAAACACATCATAAGTGCCGCCGACGCCCATATAGAGGGGCGCGGGGTATAACTGGCGGCAATCGCGTATCAGTAATTCCTGGCGGGGAGAACCCAGTGCTACCGTCACCAGTTGGGCACCACTATCACGCACACGTTCCAGTACTGCCTGTCGCTGCTGCGGCGCAAAATAGCCATCCTGCGTACCCACGATGTTAACTTGCCACTGCTCTCGCAACTTGCGCTCGGTTGCAGCCAACACCGACGGCTTTCCTCCCAGCAAAAATACCGGTGTTCCCAACTCACCGGCACGCTGCATCAGTGCCTCCCAGAGATCGGCACCGGCGATACGTTCCACCTGCGCCTGCGGATACTTGCGGCGAATAGAACGCACCACGCTGATACCATCAGCATAGTTACAATGCCCTTCCTGCAACATCAGCTCACGCAAAGTCGCCTCGCGATCCGCCGCCAGTACCTTCTCGGCATTAATGGCAATCAGCGTGCCTGCTTGCGGTGAATCACCCGCAAACAGAATCGAGACACACTGCGCCTTATCCCGAAACCCATGCACCGGGATGCCGCGAATAACATAGTGCGGCACATCATTCATTCCACGACTCCTTCAAACAGGGGCGACTCACCACCACACCGGCACGCAGCAGCAGCCAATACAGCAACCTGGCAACAAACAGGCAGGCGACAAAAATCAGGCAGAAAAATACCAACCGCGAGACAAAGGCATCAACCCCCTCACGCACCAGCACAATCAGATTAAACACCGCGCCAAAACAAAATGCCTGCGATACGGCGGACAGATAGCGATTTTCGGCCTGTCTGCCGTAATGGTAGAGACGGTCCAATCCCTTGATGAGCAGACCGATGGCGACGGCACCTGGCGGGATCAGCAGTGGCCCTCCCATGATCAACAAGGAGCCGAGCAGCGTCGGTGATATCGCCAGACCGGCGTGGTAATTCAGCACTTCCCAGGTGAAATAGTTGGCACTGTTCAACACCAGAGCCGGTCGCTCCGGCCACAACCAGGTAGGAATAAAAACATAAAAATCCCGCACGATGGGGGCCAGCCCCTGCAAGGTAATCTCGTCGAGGTGCTGCCACAATGTGGCCAGATTTTCCCAGGGTGAGAAGGTGTCACGCGTCAGATACAAAAAGGTGTAAAACGCCTCGTCACCGTGCACATCCAGCCCGTAGCGTTTCAGTGCCAGCCAAAACATCGCCACTATCCCGCTACCGCCTGCGGCTATCAGCACCCACACCGTAATCCAGCCACGTTGCAGGCCGATAAACAAAAACAGAGCGAAGGCAATAATGATATTGGCGCGGGTCCCACCCACCAGCAGGTAGGTCAGCCCACCAAATGTCACCGTCGCCAACAGAAAAATCAGCCAGGCGCGTCGGGTCTGGTGCAGGAAATACCACATCAGCATGGCGGGAATAAAAAAATAGAAGAAGCGTTTCAGGGCGACGCCGATAACATCGCGCGAGAAAATCTGGCTATACGAACTGAGTTTGAACAGCAGCAGGCCATTGTTGGCAAAGAACACAGCAGCGGTTGATAACGCGACCAGCGCCAGCAGCCCACTGGTCAACCCCACCTCCAGACGTGTCATGGTTAACGGCGAAGGACGAGATACCGGCGAAGCAGGCCACAGCCGGGTTTTATAACTGACATAATAAATGGCATAAAACGCTGTCGCAGACAGTTGCGCCTGCAATAAATTCAGCGGTGACGCCGTTTCCACACCGAAGCGAAACGCCAGCACGGCCGTCAACGGAAAGCCAAAATAGAACGTCAGTAAGTACAGCAGTGAAAACAACACATTGAAGTTAAATCGCCAGCGGCGGAACTCTCGCCCACAGAGCCAAAGCACCATACCACCGCCTCCCAGCCAGACCAGCCACAGCCCGAAAAACGCCCACTCAGTCATGGCTGTCCCCCGCGGCTAACGCCAGCGCCTGTCGCCACCCCTGTTCATAACCAGGGCTGAAAAATGCAATCTGGCGGGTATCCACCCGTTTTAGCTGTTCGCGCGCCTCGCGCACGCGGGCCTCGCTCAGCGGTTCATCATCCAGCAATACCGGCAGGTGCTGCTCCGCTAAATCCTGCCGAAATGGATTATGACGGCTGATAACAAACGGCACCCCCAGTTGGATGAGCAAACACAGGGTGCCAATCCCCTGCTGACGATGAAACAGAAAGTAGCCCAGACTGCAGGTTTTCAGTAGCGCCAGATACTCATCAAACGCCAGTGATTCACGCAGCACCCGGCAACGGTCTGCACCGAACAGCCCCACCCCATGCTGTTCGACCTGCTCAATCCAGCGATGATTTCCGGCCGGATACCCCATCGGTACGATCACTCGCACCTGCGAGCCAAACTGGCGATGAATAGCATCAAGCGCCGCCAGATGACGGTTACTGCGGTCACCAGAATTACCGACCAGAATGGTCAGCGGCGTACCGGGCTCGTTCTCATGCGCCAGCGCAACCTGTTGACCCATCCGGGTGGGGAAATAGAGCAGTGACGTCGCCGCAGCCGGATCACGCTGTCGAAAATAGTCGATATCACCGCGTGTGGCGAACACCCGGGCGACCCGCCGTTGCGCCAGCCGCCGCAGGCGGTAAAACCAGCGATAATGCCAGCCCTGGGCCTCTTCATACATATCCGCCCCCCAGATATGCCAGTAGGCTTGCGCCGGGCGGATAGCGCCGAACAGCAACGCCAGCCACACCCACGGGTTAAACTGGCCGTGAAAAAAGAAACGGACGGAGCTCTCTGCCCGCGCCTGCGCAACCACCGCTCGCGCCAGCGCTTTCTGGCTGGAAAACCGGGTGATATGCAACATGGGGTAATCAGACTCAGAGAGTGCCTTCGTCGACACCACCATAAACCGGTGGGACTGGTGCAATGGCAACGACGGTGCGAGCGTATCATTAAAGAAACGCAGCACCGTGTGGTTATGGTGGGGAATATCCGCCCCCAGGACATGAATAAGTGTGGTCATGCACGCCTGCAATACAGCATGAAAACGCCGCAACACAACAAAAAATAGAGCGCATAGGTTGCCAGATACGCCTGTGCGGCACCCAACGCGCCATGCAATGGAATCAGCCAGCGGGCAAACCCGGTCAACAACAAAAACTGACTAAGTTCAGCCAGCACATAAAACCGCAGCGACGCTCTGGCCACCACCAGATACCCAAAGACGTAAGCACCCACTTTCAAAACATCGCCCGCCAGTTGCCATGCAAACAGGCTACGCATGGTCGAAAATGCCCCCGAGAACAGGATGTGAATCGCCACATCACGCATCAACCAGATAACCACCGCCACGAATACCGCGACTGGCAGTACAAATCGCAAGGTACTAAAAATCTCATGCCGGACGGCGTGTTTATCCTGCAAACGCGCCAGCGTCGGCAACAGATAAACGCTAAAGGATGCGGTAATAAACTGCAGCCAGGCATCGGAAATGGTCGTCATCCCCTGCCATAGCCCGACCTCCTGCCAGGTGTAATGAGCGGCCAGCAGGTTTCGCATCATCACATAGCCTACCGGCATCGTCACCGCAGTTATCAACGTCATTAAGCTAAACCGGGTTAACTGACCGGCCAGCGGCCACGACCAGCATGGAGTAAGTGCTCGCAAACATAATGGCGTGCGCCGAAGTAACAACAGCAATGTGGGTAAACAGGCTAATGCCGGTACCAACGCCAGTCCGACCAACGCCCCGGTATAGGCCCCCAGCCAGAAACTTATGCCGTAGGCGACCACACCCAGCAGGCTACCCGCTATCACCGCCAGCGCGTTGCCTGGCGCATCCTGATACCCTTTCAGTATTGCCAGCAGCAGGCTGGCCAGCGCGATCCCCAGTTGCAGACAAGCCAGTGCACGAATGACCGGCTGGTAGGTGTCATCACCAAACAACAGGCGCGATAGCGGCGTAGACAGCAACCATAGCGACAACGCCAGCAACAATGAGAACCCCATCGACAGCGATACCGCCGTTCCCAGCAGCGGGCTGGCGCGGTCATGCTCAGGCGGCGCGGCAGCTACCGCACGGGTCACGCCGTTGACAATCCCCGCGCCCGCCATCACCCCCAGCACGGTAATCAACTGCCGGTAGTTACCGGCAAGTCCGACGCCTTCCGGGCCAAATGCCACCGCCAGCAGTTTGATAATCACCAACCCGGTGCCGATTTTGACCAGCGTGGAAGCCGCCGTCCACAACGATGCTCGTGCCAGTGACATCAGGAAAAGAAACTCAGCGCGGCATGGATGACAGTGTGCTGATCCGCATCAGACAAGTTGTAGAACAGCGGCAAACGCACCAGCCGTTCGCTTTCTCGCGTCGTATATCGATCGTCACCGACAAAGCGGCCAAACTGACGCCCTGCCGGGCTGGAGTGCAACGGAATGTAATGGAAGACCGCCAGTATGTCCGCGGCTTTCATATGGCTGATGAACGCCGAACGCTCCGCTTCATCCCGCAGGCGCAGAAAAAACAGATGGCCGTTGTGGCGGCACGCTGGCGGGATCACCGGCAATGTCACACGGCCTGATGCCGCCAGCGGCGCGAACGCATGGGCATAGCGCTGCCATAACAACACACGACGCTCATGGATGCGCTGTGCTGCCTCCAACTGCCCCCACAGGTACGCCGCCTGAATCTCCGCCATCAGATAGCTGGAGCCGATATCGCGCCAGGTGTACTTATCCGCCTGACCACGAAAGAATTGGCTGCGGTTGGTGCCTTTCTCACGGATGATCTCGGCACGTGCCGACAGTTCAGGATCATTAATCAGCGTCGCCCCACCTTCACCACCGGCGGTGTAATTCTTGGTTTCATGGAAACTAAAGCAACCGATATGGCCGATAGCGCCCAGTGGCCGGTCCTGATAGTGCGACATCATGCCCTGCGCGGCATCCTCCACCACAAACAATCCATACCGCTGCGCCAGCGCCATGATAGCGTTCATAGCGCAACCGACCCCCGCGTAATGCACCACAACGATAGCGCGTGTCTTCGTGGTGATCGCCGCTTCAAGGCCGTTTTCATCCAGATTGAGGGTATCCGCTCGGATATCGACAAACACAATGGTCGCACCACGCAACACAAACGCATTGGCGGTGGAAACGAAGGTATAGCTCGGCATGATGACTTCATCGCCGGGCTGAATATTCAGCAATAACGCCGCCATTTCCAGCGACGCGGTACAAGAAGGCGTCAACAGAACCTTGTCACTGCCGGAGTAGTCCTCCAGCCACTGCTGACAACGGTGGGTAAACGCGCCGTCGCCACTGAGCTTGCCGCTGCGCATCGCCGCCTGCATATACTCCAGTTCCGATCCCACCACTGGGGGGGCGTTAAAAGGAATCATCTCGTCACCCACGGGGTCTTCATCCGTCGAACCTTCATCGATAAAACCAGTAGGCGGTGCTCTCCACCCGTGCGCCACTGCGCAGATAGAGCCGTAATGCCGCCAGGTTGCTGGTCTGGGTCGCCACCGTCAACCGACGAATCCCGCGCTGCTGGCACCAGACCCGCGCGACCTGCATCAATCGCTGGCCAATCCCTTGCCCGGTCATGCCAGGCCAGGCGGATAACACGCCAATGCGCGCCGCAGTGGGTGATGTCTGGCGTAACGTCACAAAACCTTGTAACGGCCCGCCCTGCGCCCCCAGTACCAGACAAGCATCATCAAAGGTACCGTAGACCGCCTTTTCCACCCAACGGGCGTAAAAACGCCCGCAGTCATCCGGTCGATACCACGGCGAGCGAAAACGGCTCAGCACAAAACTTTTTGCCGCCGCCGCCCGCAACGACGGGATATCGCCGACGTCGGCATCGCGCACGCCCACGGCAAACACCGCGCGGGCGGCGGGGACGACCGGCATACTGAAATCGACCTCACCTTCTGCCAGCCGAAATCCCAGTTCTGACAGGGCATCGGCCGTCGGCAAATCACCTGCCGCCAGTTTCGCCTGGCATAGCTCATAGCGATCGAGATCAGCGGGCACTAACGGCGGTGCGATGTCGGTGAAACTTAAGCGCCCACAGATACGTTGGAAAAACTCACTTTCCCAAACCAACGGTTCAATTTCGGCACAAACAGGCATAGGCCACTCCGGTTAACGCAGACAGAATCAACAGAGGCCACCAAAGGCGTCTTACCGCCAGACGCCTTTGGTGTCCACCACCCAACGTTGCGCTACCTGCTCAGGGGCAATTGCCCTGAACTGCCGGTGATCAACCAGTAACACCAGCATATCCGCTTCCTTTAGCGCGCGATCGCTATCCACCAGCGCCGCTTTTCCCTGTAAACCCGGCGGTAACTGCCGGATATAAGGCTCAACCACCCAGGTTGGACCGACATGCCATTGTGCAATCTGCTCAGCAATCGCCAGTGCAGGGCTCTCGCGAAGGTCCTCCACATCCGGCTTAAACGCCAGCCCCAGACAGGCGATACACAGATCTCGGGCCGATTTCCCGCCCTGAACCAGCGCATCCGCCACCCTGATTTTGACCTGATCCACCACCCAACGCGGTTTGTCGTCATTCACTTCACGCGCGGTACGAATCAGGCGGGCCTGTTGTGGGTGCTGCGCCACGATAAACCAAGGGTCAACCGCGATACAGTGGCCGCCAACGCCCGGCCCTGGCTGCAAAATAGTGACCCGTGGGTGACGGTTGGCCAGTCGGATCAGCTCCCAGACATTGATCTGCTGCTCAGCACAAATCCGCGATAACTCATTGGCAAAGGCAATATTCACATCACGAAAGCTGTTTTCCGTCAGTTTGCACATCTCTGCGGTACGGGAGTCCGTCATCACACATTCTCCCTCAAGGAAAAGGCGATACAGATCGCTGGCTCGTGCCGAGCAACGCGGTGTCATCCCACCAATCACCCGCTCGTGACTGAGCAACTCCTCCATAATGCGGCCGGGCAATACCCGCTCAGGGCAATAAGCAATACGGATGTCCGACGCAACACCAGCCTGTTGAGGAAAACTCAGGTCCGGGCGTGCCTGCGCCAGCCACTCGGCCATGTGCTCCGTGGTGCCGACCGGCGAGGTGGACTCCAGAATCACCACATCCCCCGGCTTCAATACCGGTGCCAACGATAACGCCGCGGCTTGCACCAGCGACACATCGGGTTGATGGTCAGCCTTTAGCGGTGTCGGCACCGCGATGATAAACGCCTGCGCTGGCACCGGACGACTGCCAACCTGTAGATAGCCTTGCGCTACCGCCTGTTGCAGCGTCTGCGCCAGCCCCGGCTCCGCAATATGAGTATGGCCTTGCCTGACCGTCTCCACCACGTGCGGGTTCACATCCACGCCAAAAACAGACTGTTGTCGCGCCGCCAACACGGCGGCAGTCGGCAGGCCGATGTATCCCAGCCCCAGCACACAGATACGGTTAAAACTCATGCAGTCACCCGGTGTTGTTTCAAAACAGAAAGAATGCGCTGACTGGCTAACCCATCGCCGTAAGGGTTATGGGCATAGCTCATCGCCTGATACGCCGACGCATCCGTCAGCAGTCGGGAAACTTCACGGACAATCGTCGCGGTATCGGTGCCCACCAGCCGTACCGTACCCGCCGCCAACGCTTCCGGTCTCTCCGTGGTTTCACGCATCACCAGTACCGGTTTTCCGAGCGAAGGGGCTTCTTCCTGGATCCCGCCTGAATCGGTCAGGATCAGCCAGGCACGGTGCATCAAATAAACGAAAGGCAAATAGTCCTGCGGCGTTATCAGATGCACATTATCGATATCGCCCAGAATACGCTGGACCGGCTCCCGCACATGCGGGTTACGGTGCACCGGATATACAATCTGAATATCCGAATGATGGTGGGCAAGCGTCGCCAGCGCATGACAAATCCGCTCCATCCCCTCACCAAAGCTCTCGCGCCGATGGCTGGTGACCAGCACTATTTTTCGCTCCGGCGTGAGAAAAGCGTACTTCTCCTGCAACTGAGCACACAATGCCGCATCATGGAGGATGCGATCCCGTACCCAGAATAACGCGTCAATCACAGAATTCCCTGTCACCCAGATGCGTGAAGACGGCACGTGTTCACGTCGCAGGTTCTGCCGTGCGTTAGCCGTCGGCGCAAAGTGGTAGGTCGCCAGGCTACCCGTCAGCAGGCGATTCGCTTCTTCAGGCCATGGAGCAGACAATGTGCCGGTACGCAGCCCAGCCTCGACATGAGCGACCGGGATACGGTGATAAAACCCTGCCAGGCTGGCCATCAGCGTTGTAGTGGTATCACCGTGCACCAGCATCAGGTCGGGCTGGAGTTGGGTCAGTACCGGCCCTAATCCGGCAAGAATACGAGAGGAAATCTCCACCAGCCCCTGACCCGGCTGCATAATATTGAGATCATAGTCAGGCGTAATCTCAAACAGACGCAGTACCTGATCCAGCATGTCACGATGCTGCGCCGTCACGCAGACGTGGGATTCAAAGCAGGCATCCTGAGCCATCGCTCGTATTATCGGTGCCATCTTTATCGCTTCAGGGCGAGTGCCAAAGACCGTCAAAACTTTCACTGATGACTCTCTTTATTCCGGCCCGGGTTACGGTTTGCCACCACGGTAAAACAGGGGTGACTGGCCCACCGCGCTATCAACACGCAGAACATTTAATCACGCCGACGCCGCGCCAGCGCCAGTCCGGCCCCCATCACCAGCCCGATGCTGCCCCACATCAGTAGCAGAAGATTACGGCGTGGACTGTCGCGATGCACAGGCTCTTGCGGCGTATGCAGATAGCGGTAAGTATGAAACCTGTCTGCCAGCGCCGGACCGCTTTCCAGCATCGCCAGTACCGCCTGACGCGGTGCGTAATCCGTATCGAATACCGGGCCATTGTCCTTCAGCATCTCCAAACGTGCCTGTAACCAGGCCGAGCCTTGTAGAAATAACGCCGAATCGGGGGGCGCGGAGGGCACATCATGCTTCGGCTGTGTGATTCCCTGCTGGCGGGCGATAGCCAGTGCCTGCGTCACGCGCCGTAGATCCTGGTCATACGCTACACGGGCAACCGCATCCTCGCGTTGCAGCCAGCTACGCTCAAACCGAATACGTGCTTCCCAGTTTCCCGCCAGGTTTTGATTCAGATGATTGACGGCACGCTGGTTGGCAAACTGTATATATTGTCGCAACAGGTTACTGGCGTCTTGCGGGTTGTCAGCCGCCAGCTTAAGGGTGTCGTTGGTTTTTTTAGCCTCATCGTGCGGTATAAACTGGATATCGTTGATAAGCGTATCCAGCAGGACGGCATCTGCCTTGCTGTCGTCTTTTCGACGCTCACGGTAATACGGCGACTGTAGCCAAAACTCGCGCCGGGTGTCGTAGGCGGCGGCCTGCAGAGTAAACTCGGTATAGGCATCTGTCACGATAGTACTGCTATCCGGCACGACTGTTGACGATGCATCCAGCGAACGCAGCCACTGCTGCTGTTCAAAAAACGTCGATAGCATCGCAACCGCCGGTTTATCCGTTACTGCCATCGCGCGCCACACCGGTTGAGCCAGCCAGGAATACACCAGCGCCAGCAGTGCCAATAACGCTGCTGAGCCAACAATCCAGCCCTTACCCTGCCATAACACCCGGCAGAGCTGGCGAATATCCAGTTCATTATCCAACGACACCGCCTGGGGTGAGCTTTCCGGTTTCATTGTGTTTCCCGATTCGGTTTATAAAAATTGGGGTTATACCCAAAATAATTCGAGTTGCAGGACAACACGCTCGCGTGTTGAACAACGCAACGCGTTGGCCCGTAAGGGCAAGGCTCATTGAGCCTTGTAACGCGGCGACGCAGCGAATCCCCAGGAGCTTACATCAGTAAGTGACTGGGGTGAGCGAGGAAAGCCAACGCACCTGCAACTTGAAGTATGACGGGTATATATCAACAATAGCGATGATTGCGCCAGTAACGCTGAATACGCCGGACAACGCGCGCCACTCGCCACGCCCGCTTAATGCAGTAGCCATAACCACCAAATACCAGCAAAAACAACACAAACATCATGTACTCGGGAATTGCCAACCACTCACCGGCAATCCCCATGCCCGCCAGTAACGCGGCGGCTAGTGTAATCAACAGACACGCCTGACGGGAAGTCAATCCGGCACGCATCAGCAGATGATGGATATGCTGGCGATCCGGCGAAAACAGATTTGAGCCTTTGCGCAACCGGCGATAGACAATCGCCACCATATCCATCAGTGGAATGGCAATAACCCACAATGCCGTTACCGGCCGGATAGCGCTCTCCGGCCCCTGAGAGCCTTGCAGCAGTAGCCAGATGGCGGTAAACCCCATAAGGGTACTACCCGCATCGCCCATGAAAACCTTATAACGTCGACCGAAGCATTCAAGGTTCAACAGACTATACGGCAAGATGGCAGCAATCATGGCAAAACTCCAAAACGCCAGCGCGTTGCTGCCGTGGAGATAGAATAAAACGCCCAAGCCGACAAACAGCACGCCAGACAACCCGCCCAGCAAACCATCGATGCCATCCACCATGTTAAAAGCATTGATAGCCGTCCACACCACCAATAGCGTCATGGGATACCGCATCACCCCCAGTCCGATATCCCACCCCGGCCCCAGAATATACCCCAGACGCAGCAACATCAGCCCGGCCAACGCCATCATTATTATGGCGACAACCGCCTGTGCCGTAGCCCGGATAGCAATGCTGATGTCAAAGCGATCGTCCAGTGCGCCAACCAGCACCAGCACCCCCGCACACAGCAGGTAAATCAGGAAATGGGGAATCAACTCGGGAATGAAGAACGGCAACAGGCAGACACCGGCGTAGACAGAAATTCCGCCAACCAGTGGCACCGCGCCACGATGGCGCTTACGGTGGTTTGGTCTGTCGACCAGACCGGTTTTTCTCGCTACATGACGCGCCAGCAGCAGGGAGAAGAAAGAGCACAGGAATACGGCGACTAATTGAGCACTCATCATGATTCATTCACGCTTATCTGTGCCTGATGATACTACTGCGAATTATGTCAACCGGTGCTAATTTACCAAATTTTTCAGAAAGTTCCTGCACGTTCACGTAACAAAACATGATGCGCTCTGCCCGCATTAGCGCCACCGGATTGAAAGCAGGCAAGACTGGCAGAAGAGACAGAAACAAAAAACGCCACGGATTCGTGGCGTTTTTTGTTTGATGGCATAACCCGTTACAGGGAAAACCGGTTACGACCGTTTCATCATATCGAAGAATTCGTCGTTGGTTTTGGTCATCGCCAGTTTGTTGATCAGGAACTCCATCGCGTCGATTTCCCCCATCGGGTGGATAATCTTGCGCAGAATCCACATCTTCTGCAGCTCTTCAGATGTGGTCAACAGCTCTTCCTTACGGGTACCGGAGCGGTTGTAATCAATCGCCGGGAACACACGTTTCTCCGCAATCTTACGAGACAGGTGCAGTTCCATGTTACCGGTGCCCTTAAATTCTTCGTAAATCACTTCGTCCATCTTCGAGCCGGTATCGATCAGCGCGGTCGCGATGATGGTCAGGCTGCCGCCCTCTTCAACGTTACGGGCCGCACCGAAGAAACGCTTCGGACGATGCAGGGCGTTTGCATCCACACCACCGGTCAGGACTTTACCGGATGCCGGTACCACGGTGTTGTAGGCACGCGCCAGACGGGTGATAGAGTCCAGCAGGATAATCACGTCTTTCTTATGCTCAACCAGACGCTTGGCTTTCTCAATCACCATTTCGGCGACCTGAACGTGGCGAGAGGCAGGTTCGTCGAACGTCGACGCCACCACTTCCCCTTTCACCAGACGCTGCATTTCCGTCACTTCTTCCGGACGTTCGTCAATCAGCAGCACCATCAGCACGCAATCCGGATGGTTGTAAGCAATGCTCTGGGCAATGTTTTGCAGCAGCATGGTTTTACCGGCTTTCGGCGGTGCAACAATCAGGCCACGCTGTCCACGACCGATAGGGGAGGCCAGGTCCAGCACACGGGCGGTCAGGTCTTCGGTAGAACCGTTGCCACGCTCCATACGCAGACGCGAATTCGCATGCAGCGGCGTCAGGTTCTCAAACAAGATCTTGCTGCGGGCATTTTCCGGTTTGTCGTAGTTGACTTCATTGACCTTCAACAGCGCGAAATAGCGTTCACCCTCTTTCGGAGGACGAATCTTACCGGAAATGGTGTCACCAGTGCGGAGGTTGAAGCGTCGGATTTGGCTGGGGGAAACGTAGATATCATCAGGGCCGGCGAGGTAGGAACTGTCTGCGGAGCGGAGGAAACCAAAACCATCCTGCAATATTTCCAGTACGCCATCGCCAAAGATATCTTCACCACTTTTCGCGTGCTGCTTGAGGATAGCGAAAATAATATCCTGTTTACGCATGCGAGCCAGATTCTCCAGCCCCATATTTTCGCCAAGAGTAATTAACTCAGACACTGGCGTATTTTTTAATTCGGTAAGATTCATAATGGTGGGTTCTTAAACTCGGGGTAAATCTCGAACTATTAACGTGAATGGTATGGCAGGAACATCCATGCCGCTTAACAGCCTTCAATCACCAGACACTGTGTTGCTCAGGCTTAATCGCACTGACGCTACGCACACTCATGGCAAGAGGTCGAAGACACCGTAAAACTAATTAATGTAAAACTGTCAGATTGCCAGACTGGACACTAACATGATGAAAATTAATGATTTCCAAACCTGACATGGGATAAAACTTTAGATTCTAACTTCAGGCTCAAGCCTAATGGCTTAAACTAAGGTAAGTACGATATGCAGTATTGATGAATCTAGCACGCTTCCCGGTGGGCGTCCAGCGGTCAGAATGAGAAAATCTCATCACCCCGCTGTCGCCCAGGAAAGCCAGTAGGACGGATTACAGATTGGCGTTCAGGAACTCTTTCAGTTGCCCTTTGGACAACGCACCGACTTTGGTCGCCGCCACTTCGCCGTTTTTAAACAGCAGCAGCGTCGGGATACCACGAATACCGTATTTCGGTGCGGTAGCCGGGTTGTCATCGATGTTGAGCTTGGCGATGGTCAGCTTACCTTCATACTCGTCGGCGATCTCATCCAGAATCGGAGCAATCATTTTACAAGGACCACACCAGTCAGCCCAGAAATCAACCAGTGTCACATGTTCAGACTGCAGTACGTCTGTCTCGAAGCTGTCGTCCGTCAGATGAATAATTTTATCGCTCATGTTTTACTCCGCAGGATTATCTCTACCCAGTTGGTGTAGCATTAACCAACTATGAGGTTGACTTTATTTCACTGGATACGCTTTCGTAAAGCAATAGTTAACTGATATTCTACCACGCTATGAGCAAAACACACTTAACCGAACAGAAGTTTTCCGACTTCGCACTGCATCCGCAGGTTATTGAAGCTCTTGAAAATAAAGGCTTTCATAACTGCACGCCCATTCAGGCGCTGGCG
The DNA here is from genome assembly GCF_009372235.1 of Dickeya oryzae. Lineage (GTDB taxonomy): Bacteria > Pseudomonadota > Gammaproteobacteria > Enterobacterales > Enterobacteriaceae > Dickeya > Dickeya oryzae. The sequence continues at coordinate 177,987 of NZ_SULL01000015.1, forward strand.
TTGCCGCTAACGCTGTCGGGCCGTGACGTGGCGGGACAAGCGCAAACCGGAACAGGCAAGACGCTGGCGTTTCTGGCGTCTACATTTCATTATTTGCTGACCCACCCCGCTCCCGCTGAACGCCAGACCAATCAACCCCGCGCCCTGATTATGGCGCCGACCCGTGAACTGGCGGTGCAGATCCATACCGATGCTGAAGCGCTGGCGAAAGCCACCGGTCTGCGGTTGGGGCTGGCTTACGGTGGCGACGGCTACGACAAGCAGCTAAAAGTACTGGAAGACGGCGTCGATATTCTGATCGGTACCACCGGTCGTTTAATCGATTACACCAAACAAAACCATATCCACATGGGTGCCATCCAGGTCGTGGTGCTGGATGAAGCTGATCGTATGTACGATCTCGGCTTTATCAAGGATATCCGCTGGTTATTCCGTCGCATGCCGCCGACTAATCAGCGTCTGAACATGCTATTTTCCGCCACCTTATCCTATCGCGTGCGCGAGCTGGCGTTCGAACAGATGAACAACGCAGAATACGTTGAAGTGGAGCCGGAGCAGAAAACCGGTCATCGCATCAAGGAAGAGCTGTTCTATCCTTCCAATGAAGAGAAGATGCGCCTGCTGCAAACGTTGATCGAAGAAGAGTGGCCAGATCGCTGCATCATCTTCGCTAACACCAAGCACCGTTGTGAAGAGATTTGGGGCCACCTGGCGGCGGATGGTCATCGCGTCGGGCTGCTGACCGGCGACGTAGCACAGAAAAAACGACTACGCATTCTGGAAGAATTCACCCAGGGTAACCTGGATATTCTGGTCGCCACCGATGTGGCGGCACGCGGCTTGCACATTCCGTTAGTCACCCACGTATTCAACTACGACCTGCCTGATGATTGCGAGGATTACGTCCATCGCATCGGCCGTACCGGGCGTGCAGGTGCCAGCGGCTTCTCTATCAGCCTGGCCTGTGAAGAATACGCGCTGAATCTGCCAGCCATTGAAGACTATATCGGCCATCGTATCCCGGTGAGCAAATACAACAGCGAAGCGCTGATGACCGGATTGCCTGAGCCTAAGCGTCTGAGTCGTCCACGCACCAGTGGTGGCCCTCGCCGTCCCGGCGCGCCTCGCCGCAGCGGTGCGCCTCGTAACAATCGAAAACGACCGGGTTAAGTTGCCGATGCTGAGCGCTTCTTCTCTTTATGCCGCAATCGATTTAGGGTCCAACAGCTTTCATATGCTGGTGGTGCGTGAGGTGGCAGGCAGTGTACAGACGCTGGCTCGCATCAAACGGAAAGTCAGACTGGCTGCCGGATTGGACGCGAATAACCGCCTCTCGCCGGAAGCCATGCAGCGCGGCTGGCAATGTCTGGCGCTATTCTCCGAACGGCTGCAGGACATTCCGCCGCAACAGGTGCGAGTCGTGGCGACCGCCACATTACGGCTGGCTACCAACGCGGATGAATTCCTGGAACGGGCCCAACAGATTCTGGGCCTGCCGATTCAGGTGATCAGCGGTGAAGAAGAAGCTCGGCTCATCTATCAGGGTGTCGCCCATACCACCGGTGGGCCAGAACAACGGCTGGTGGTGGATATCGGCGGCGGCAGTACCGAACTGGCGACCGGTACCGGTGCCCGTCATACCCAACTCTTCAGCCTGCCGATGGGTTGCGTGACCTGGCTGGAGCGTTATTTTACCGATCGCGATCTGACCCTGGCGCATTTTGAGCGGGCCGAACAGGCAGCCCGTGAAATGTTACAGCCGGTAAAAGACATTCTGCGCCAGCAGGGCTGGCAAATTTGTGTCGGCGCGTCGGGCACAGTACAGGCGTTACAGGAAATCATGGTGGCGCAGGGGATGGATGAATACATCACCCTCGGTAAGTTGCGCCAGCTGAAACAACGCGCCATCCAGTGCAGTAAGCTGGAAGAGCTGGAAATTGAAGGCCTTACGCTGGAGCGTGCGTTGGTATTTCCCAGCGGCTTGTCCATCCTGTTGGCTATCTTTCAGGAACTGGATATCGACTCCATGACGTTGGCAGGTGGTGCGCTGCGCGAAGGACTGGTCTATGGCATGTTGCATCTGCCGATTGAGCAGGATATCCGCCACCGTACTCTGAAAAACCTGCAACGCCGTTACCTGCTGGATAGCGAACAGGCACAACGGGTCAGGCTGCTGGCGGATAATTTTTTGCAGCAGGTCGCCCGCGACTGGCAGTTAGATGGTCGATGTCGGGAATTACTGGCTAGCGCCTGTCTGATTCACGAAATCGGCCTGAGTGTCGATTTCCGTCAGGCACCGCATCATGCGGCCTATCTGGTGCGCAATAGCGATTTGCCGGGCTTCACACCGGCGCAGAAAAAATTGCTGGCGACACTGTTACAAAACCAAAGCAACACCATCGACCCTATCCCCCTCACTCAGCAAAACGCCTTGCCGGTTACGCTGGCACAGCGGTTATGTCGCCTGCTGCGACTGGCGATTATCTTTGCCAGCCGCCGACGCGACGACACCCTACCGGCAGTGCGCCTGCGAGTAGAAGGCGATAGCCTGCGCGTCATTCTGCCAGCGGGCTGGCTTGATCAACATCCTCTGCGAGCCGAAACCCTGTCGCAGGAAAGCCTGTGGCAAAGCTACGTGCACTGGCCACTTCTCATCGAAGAACACACTGTCTGACAGCAAAAAGGGGTAACAATTGGTTACCCCTTTTTTTTATCCCCTCGACTAGGTTTGTGATCGCTTCCGGGGAAAAAAGGAATACGGGATGTATTTTTATAAAACACCGTTTCTTTTTGGAAGCCATGCTGTACCTGGACCAAATACAGACTACTGCCTGAATCTGACGTCAATACGATTTCTGACGCCATTGCGCATTTTTGAAATAAACACAATGAAGGAACAAGGATGAGAACGCTCATATTTTTCCGGCGCCATACTCTGGCGTCGATGGTGTCGGCCTGCCTGATCAGTCTCCCGGCGCTGGCCATCGCCAGTACTGCTCAAGTCCCACAAAAGCTACAGGTACCGACGTTGTCTAACGATGACCACAGTGTGGTACTGGTGTGGGACGCGCCAGAAGACACCTCCAATATCACCGATTACCAGATTTACCAGAACGGCCAGTTGATTGGACTCGCCAGCCAAAATAACGACAAGAACTCGCCAGCGAAACCGTACATCAGTGCGTTTTACAAAAATGACACGGCCAGTTTCCACCATCGCATTGTGGTACAAAACGCCAAAATCGACGGACTGAAAGCCAACACTGACTACCAGTTCACCGTCCGGGCCGTCTATGCCGACGGTACAACGTCCACAGATAGTAACGCAGTCACCGCCACCACCACCGCCACGCCGACAGTCATCAACATTACCCAGTACGGTGCAAAAGGTGACGGCACCACGCTCAATACCAGCGCGATACAAAAGGCGATCAACGCCTGCCCAAGCGGCTGTCGCATTGACATCCCGGCCGGTGTTTTCAAGACAGGCGCATTGTGGCTGAAAAGCGACATGACCCTGAATCTGTTGCAGGGTGCGACGCTATTAGGTTCGGATAACGCGGCGGATTACCCTGATGCCTATAAGATTTACAGTTATTCATCCCAGATGCGACCTGCCTCGCTTATCAACGCCATCGACAAAAACAGTTCAGCCGTTGGGACATTCACAAACATTCGTATCGTCGGTAAAGGTGTTATCGACGGCAACGGCTGGAAACGCGGCACAGACGCCAAAGATGAACTGGGCAACAGCCTGCCGCAGTATGTGAAGAGTGATAACAGCAAGGTGAGCAAAGACGGTATTCTGGCTAAAAACCAGGTTGCTGCGGCCACCGCTACCGGCATGGACACCAAAACCGCCTACAGCCAGCGCCGTTCAAGCCTCATCACCCTGCGCGGCGTCAAAAACGCCTACATCGCTGATGTGACCATCCGTAACCCGGCCAACCATGGCGTGATGTTCCTGGAAAGCCAAAATGTAGTGGAAAATGGCGTCACGCATCAGACATTCAATGCCAACAATGGTGACGGTGTCGAATTTGGCAACAGCCAGAATATTATGGTATTCAACAGCGTATTTGACACCGGAGACGACAGTATCAACTTCGCCGCTGGTATGGGTCAGTCCGCACAGAAGCAGGAACCGACGCAAAACGCTTGGCTATTCAATAACTATTTCCGTCACGGGCACGGTGCGGTCGTACTGGGTAGCCATACCGGTGCTGGCATCGTCGATGTCCTGGCGGAAAACAACGTGATAAGCCAAAGCGACATCGGCCTGCGGGCCAAAAGCGCCCCGGCCATCGGTGGTGGTGCGCATGGCATCATCTTCCGTAACAGTGCGCTGAAAAATCTGGCCAAACAGGTGGTTATCGTGACGTTAAGTTACGCTGACAACAACGGCACCACCGATTACACCCCCGCCACGGTACCTGCACGTTTTTATGACTTCACCGTCAAAAACATCACCGTGCAGGACAGCACCGGGTCAAGCCCATCGATTGAAATCACCGGTGACAGCAGCAAAGACATCTGGCACAGCCAGTTTACTTTCAGCAATATGAAACTCAGCGGTGTCAGCGCGACGTCAATCAGCGACCTGAGCGACAGCCAGTTCAATAACCTGACCTTCAGCAACCTGCGTAGCGGATCTTCACCGTGGAAATTCGGTACGGTGAAAAACGTGACCGTAGACGGTAAAACCGTCACGCCATGACGGTTAGCCTCAACACGCCGGGCCATCGCGCCCGGCATATCTTCCCGCGTTAGTCTTTTCTTCCCGCGTTAGTCTTTGTCTCTGGCCTTCGCCAGTTGGGCGCGCAGATTGGCCAGATGGTTCTGCCCTTTTTGCATCCGCTCCTGTGGGCTGACGACTTTGCGTTCGGTTTCCCACATCACATCATCCTGCGGCAATTCCAGCAGGAAACGACTCGGTTCCGGGCGAATCAACTCACCGTATTGCCGACGTTCGCGGCACAAGGTAAACGTCAGTTCTTTCTGTGCCCGGGTAATACCCACATAGGCCAGACGGCGCTCTTCGTCGACATTGTCTTCATCAATGCTGGTCTGGTGCGGTAACACCCCTTCTTCCATGCCGACCAGATACACGTAAGGGAACTCCAGCCCTTTGGAGGCGTGCAGCGTCATCAGTTGCACCTGATCCAGTTCTTCTTCAGCCTCGTTACGCTCCATCATATCGCGCAGGGTAAACCGGGTGACGACCTGGGTCAGCGTCATCGGTTCATCCAAATCGCTGCCCTCCAGCATTTCCGTCATCCAGGTAAACAGCGTATTGACGTTTTTCATGCGCATTTCCGCTGCTTTCGGACTGGGTGAGGTTTCATACAACCAGCTTTCGTAATCCAGCCCGTGGATCAAATCACGTACCGCTTTCACCGGTTCCTGTTCCGCCAGTCGGGCAATGTCACCGATCCACTGTGTGAAACGCTGCAATGACTCCAGCCCGCGGCCGCTCAGGGTCTGGCTCAGTCCCATATCGAAGCTGGCGTTAAACAGGCTACGGTTGCGCTGCCTGGCCCACTCGCCGAGCTTTTGCAGTGTCGCCGGGCCGATTTCACGCTTGGGGGTATTCACGATACGCAAGAATGCGCTGTCGTCTTCCGGGTTGGTCAGCACGCGCAAATAAGCCAGCAGGTCTTTGATTTCCGGGCGAGAGAAAAACGACGTACCGCCGGAAATGCGATAAGGAATGCGGTTTTGCATCAACACTTTTTCGAACAACCGGGACTGGTGGTTACCGCGATAAAGAATGGCGTAGTCGCCATACTGGGTTTTGCGGATAAAGTGATGGGCAATCAGCTCGCCCACGACCCGTTCCGCTTCATGATCTTCGTTATTGGCGGTGATGATTTTAAGCTCTTCACCATATCCCAGCTCGGAATACAGCCGCTTTTCGAACACATGCGGGTTGTTGGCGATAAGAATATTCGCGGCCTTGAGAATACGCCCGGACGAACGGTAATTCTGCTCTAGCTTAACAACCTGCAATTGCGGAAAGTCCTGCTGCAACAGCGACAAGTTTTGCGGGCGAGCACCGCGCCAGGAGTAAATCGACTGGTCGTCGTCGCCCACCACGGTAAAGCGCGCCCGACTGCCTACCAGCAACTTCACCAGTTCGTACTGGCTGGTGTTGGTATCCTGATACTCATCCACCAGCAAATAACGCAGGCGGTTCTGCCAGCGTTCACGCACCTCTTCATTGCGTTTAAGCAATAACGTCGGCAGCAGGATCAGGTCATCAAAATCCAACACGTTGCAGGCCCGCAGATGATCGTCATACAGCCGGTAGCAATGCGCAAACAACCGGTCCCGCTCTGAGCGCGCCAGTACTGCTGCCTGTGCGGGGTCAATCAGGTCGTTTTTCCAGTTGGACAAGGCAGACACGAGCTGTTGCAGTAAGTCTTTGTCGTTTTGCAGCCACAACTCCGTCAGCTCTTTTAACAGCGCCAGCTGATCCTGATCGTCAAACAGCGAGAAGTTAGACTTCATGCCCAACGCTGCGTACTCACGCTTGATGATCTCAAGCCCCAACGTATGGAAGGTCGCAATCAGCAAACCACGGGTTTCCTTACGCCCCAGCGTTTGCGCCACACGCTCTTTCATCTCCCGGGCCGCTTTATTGGTGAAGGTCACCGCCGCAATATGGCGGGCCTGATAGCCGCAACCCCGGATAAGATGGGCGATTTTTTGGGTAATTACTCGCGTTTTGCCGGATCCCGCCCCGGCCAGGACCAGACAGGGACCGGTCACAAATTCAACGGCGTGTTGTTGGCTGGGATTCATGCGCATGATGTTTCGAGCTCGACGTTCAAACGGAAGGGGATTGTAACAGAACAGGATTGTAGCAAAAGTGCGGACCGGCGCGAGGCCTCCTTCCCCAAACAGGAACACGCGCCGCATTTCCTTTCGTCACAAGGGGGTGCTAGGCTGTGACTGGTAACATCGGCTTTCCCTTTGCTCAAGGAGCGTACTATGGCAAATACCGCAGCAGCATTGCACATTCTGGTGGATACCGAACAGCAGGCCACCGACATTCTGGCTCAACTCGAGAAGGGAGCGGACTTTCAGCAGTTAGCAAAAAAACACTCGACCTGCCCGTCAAAGCGTAATGGCGGCGACTTAGGCGAATTCCGTAAAGGCGACATGGTTCCGGACTTCGACAAGGCGGTGTTTTCCTGCGAGCTGCTCAAACCCTTCGGCCCGGTCAAAACCCAGTTCGGCTACCACATTATCAAGGTGTTGTACCGTAACTAACGGGAGTAGAGGCGGCGAAAGCCGTTTTTAGGCTGTTAACACCCCCTCTTACATTACAGGTGAGTGCTTTCTGGCATTAAAACTGTGCTGAGGTGGACGACTTCGCCGGGTGAGCGGCATGGATGCCGCGAAAGCTCGTGTCGCGTCAGGAACGCGTCACGGGCGGCCCGAACAGCGAAGTCGAACGCCGAAGGGACCGCGAAGCGGCACAGTTTAGCCCCCAAGCCAGTGGTCAAGGAGAGGTGGCGTTTGAACCTCTCCTTGTCGTGCGTACGGTGATGCTGCAAAAGAATAACCGATGTTATCAAGCACGAAACCTTTCACAGTTCCGACATAAATCACCGATAACAACCTCTGGTGTCATTATCCAATCGTCATCAGGCTGGCATTGCCGCCCGCGGCAGCGGTGTTAATACTGAGCGAGCGCTCGATCAGCAACCGCTCCAGCACAATGTCAGTTTCGCCACGGGACAGCCCCTGTACACCGACAATCGCCCCGTCGCGTTGCGCTAACTGCTCGCTAAGCTGACGCAACTGATCGGCATCACCGTGGAAAATCACCGCGTCAAACCGGCTGCCGTCCGTTATGCCATCACGGCAGAATACCAGCCGTGCCTGTACCGCTTCAGGCAGGTGCCGATACAGCGCCTGTCGCTCCGGCGTTTCACGCCACATCGCCCGGCTGCCCACCGCCAGCACCGCCGCCAGTTGCACCAGCGCGTCATCGTCATTATCCGCCACACACAGCACCTGCTCTCGCGGCAACAACGTATAGGTATTACGCTCACCGGTCGGGCCGGGTAATATCCGGATGGCACCACTCTGCGTCAGCCCGGCATAACGCTGGCAACAAGACACCAGCGCGTTACGCTGCGTCTGCCGCGCCCAGGTTTCCAGCGCCTGTAATCCGGCCAGCAGTGTCTGGCGTGCGGTGAAGTCGGCCGGGCGTTCGTTGTCCTGATGGGTGAATATCTGCGTTGCGGCATCATCCGGGCGATGCGACAGCAACCGGTGCAGATAAAGCGGCCCGCCCGCTTTGGGCCCGGTACCGGATAACCCCTCACCGCCAAACGGCTGTACACCGACTACCGCACCGACCATATTGCGGTTCACATACAGATTGCCCACCTTCGCCAGCCCCGTCACCCGCGCGATGGTTTCATCGATACGGGTATGCAGACCCAGCGTGAGGCCGTAACCAGCCGCGTTGATGTGTCGAATCAATGTCTCCAGTTGATGGCGGGAATAACGCACAACATGCAGCGCCGGACCAAACACCTCCTGTTGCAGCTCTTCCACACTGCCCAGCTCAATCAGCGTCGGGGGAATAAAATACCCGTGTCCCCATTCCGCCTCATCCTGGCTATTCGCCCAGGTGGCCTGAAACACTGGCCGCCCTTTGGCCCTCATCGTGTGAATATGGTGACCAATCCGCTGCTTCGCATCGCCATCGATCAGCGGCCCGACATCGGTGGAAAGCCGCTCCGGGTTCCCCATGCGGTACTCCGCCATTGCCCCGCGTAGCATCGTCAGCGTTTTCTCCGCGACTTCCTCCTGCACACACAGCAGCCGCAACGCCGAACAACGCTGACCGGCACTATCGAACGCCGACGTCATCACATCCGCCACCACCTGTTCGGTCAGCGCCGACGAATCAACAATCATCGCGTTGATACCGCCGGTTTCGGCGATGAGCGGCGTGGTACGCCCTTGCGGGTCGAGCCGTCCAGCCAGCACGCGTTGTAACTGAGAGGCGACAGCCGTAGAACCGGTAAACATGACCCCACGTACCCGCTCGTCACGCACCAGTGCCGCCCCCACGGTTTCGCCATTCCCCGGCAACAATTGCAGCGCACCGACCGGCACCCCAGCTTCATGCAGTATCTGCACCGCCTGTGCCGCAATCAGCGGTGTCTGCTCCGCTGGTTTAGCCAGTACGCTGTTACCCGCCGCCAGCGCCGCTGCCACCTGCCCGGTAAAAATAGCGAGCGGGAAATTCCACGGGCTGATGCACACCACCGGCCCCAGTGGGCGGTAATCATGATTGTTGAATGTCTCGCGCACCAATGCAGCGTAATAACGCAAGAAATCCACGGCTTCGCGGACTTCCGCCACCGCATTCGCCAGCGTTTTGCCGGCCTCCCGTACCAGCAATCCCAACAGCTGTTGTTGCTGGTTTTCCAGCAGGTCGGCCGCCCGCGACAGGATAGCCGCCCGTTCGGTGGCGGGCGTAGCGAACCAGATATCACCGGCGCTGGCCGCCTGCTCCAGCGCCAGCATGACCTCCTGGGGCTGCGCCTCACGCACGTAGCCCACCACATCACGCGGCTCAGCCGGGTTAACGACCGGTCGGGCCTCACCGCCGACATCGCCGTCGACAGCCAGTATCGGTTGTGCCTGCCAGGGCCGGGCAGCACCGCTTAGCAGCGCACTGGATAGCGACGCCAGCCGATGCTCGCTGGATAAATCCAGCCCGCTGGCGTTGCGTCGCCCATTGCCATACAGCGCACGCGGTAACGGAATACGCGGATGCGGCAGCCCAACCTGCCCATCCCGCACCGCCAGTGCTTCCGCTTCCCTGACCGGGTCAGCCACCAGTGTTTCCAGTGCCACCGACGGGTCGGCAATCCGGTTAACAAACGAGGTATTGGCACCATTTTCCAGCAAACGGCGCACCAGATAGGCCAGCAGGGTTTCATGGGTACCAACCGGGGAGTAAATCCGGCATGGACGGTTCAGTTTTCCGTCAGCCACCTTACCCACAACCTGCTCGTATAACGGCTCTCCCATGCCGTGCAGGCACTGGAATTCATATTGCCCTGGGTAGTAGTTGTTGCCTGCCAGATGGTAGATGGCGCTGAGCGTATGGGCGTTGTGGGTGGCAAACTGCGGGTAAATCAGGTTCGGCACCGCCAGCAGGCGACGGGCACACGCCAGATAGGAGATATCGGTGTACAGCTTGCGGGTGTAGACCGGGTAGCCTTCCAGCCCATCCACCTGAGCGCGTTTGACTTCGCTATCCCAGTAAGCACCTTTCACCAGCCGCACCATCAGTCGTCGCTGACTACGACGCGCCAGGTCGATAATCGCATCAATCACAAAGGGACAGCGTTTCTGGTAAGCCTGAATCACGAAACCGATGCCGTTCCACCCGGCCAGTTGCGGTTCAAAACACAACCGTTCGAGCAGGTCGAGAGACAGCTCCAGCCGGTCCGCTTCTTCGGCATCAATGTTAATGCCGATATCGTAGTGCCGGGCCAACAGCGTTAACGACAGCAGGCGCGGATATAACTCGTCCATCACGCGCTCGTACTGCGCCCGGCTGTAGCGCGGGTGCAACGCCGAAAGTTTGATGGAAATCCCCGGCCCTTCGTAAATACCACGCCCGCAGGCGGCTTTACCAATCGCGTGAATGGCCTGCTGATAGGATGCCAGATACGCCGTGGCGTCATCACCGGTCATCGCCGCTTCGCCCAGCATGTCGTAGGAATAGCGGAAGCCTCGCGCCTCCAGCTTGCGGGCATTCGCCAGCGCTTCGGCGATGGTTTCCCCGGTGACGAACTGCTCGCCCATCAACCGCATCGCCATGTCCACGCCTTTGCGCACCAGCGGCTCACCGCTTTTGGCGATGATACGGTTCAACGCACCGGAGAGATGAGATTCATTGTGGGTCGATACCAGTTTGCCGGTCACCAGTAGCCCCCAGGCCGCGGCATTGACGAACAACGAGGTACTACGCCCAACGTGTGACTGCCAGTTACCGGTGCTGATTTTGTCGCGAATCAGTGCGTCCCGCGTCGGTTTATCTGGAATACGCAACAGCGCCTCCGCCAGACACATCAACGCCACGCCCTCCTGCGATGACAGCGAAAACTCCTGCAACAGGCTCTGTACCATGCCTGCCCGGCCGCCGCTGTTTTTCTGCTGGCGTAGCGTCGTCGCCAGGCGGGTCGCCAGCGCGCTGGCGGCGTGCGATATCGCCTCTGGCATGCGCGCTTGTTCCAGCAACATCGGTATCATCTCTGTTTCCGGCCGACGGTACGCCGCCGTGATCGCTGAACGTAGTACCGACTGCGGCAAAACCTGCTCCGCGAAGTCCAAAAACGGCTGGTGGGTTTCTTCTTGTGGCGATTGCGGCATAATCTCTGCCGCCTCACTCGGGTCTTGCCCGACCGGCTGAGGAATTTCAGGCGTGTCGGCACCACTTTCAAGGCGTTCGAGATAGCTGAAAATGGCCTGTTTAATCAGCCAGTGCGGCGTGCGATCGATGCGCTGCGCCGCGGCTTTAAGACGCTCACGCGTGGCCTCATCGAGCTTGACGCCCATAGTCGTGGTGCCCATATCCGCTCCTGTTGTGCGCCCTCAATACATCGAGTTGCAGGCCAAAACGATCGCGTTGGCCCCAAAGGCGAGGAAGAAAGCCAACGTACCTGCAACCTGACGTATGACGGGTATAAGAAAGTGATGTTGGAAAGCAAAGCTACTATCCGGCATGTTGCAACTTTGTGCAACCTTGTTAATGAACTACGCTTTTCATCCTATTGCCGCCCATTCTTCTGAATGATCGCAGGCTTTATTGGCAATGCCAGCCGCGTTGGCATGTCGCTTTAGCCAGCCATCAGTTGAAAGGTGCAACCTGTAGCAACTATTATCGCGAATCCGTTCCGGCAAGCCGGACAGTGCCCGGCCTACCGGAGCGCAGGACTGACGGATCGCATCACAATGGAGAAAATAATGACGACGATGAGCACACCATTGCTGGTGACCTTTCTGGTGTACATCTTCGGGATGGTGTTGATCGGCCTGATGGCCTATCGCGCCACCCACAATTTTGGCGACTATATTCTGGGTGGACGCCGTATGGGGAGTGTGGTCACGGCGTTATCTGCCGGGGCCTCCGACATGAGCGGCTGGCTGCTAATGGGGCTGCCGGGGGCCGTCTTTTTGTCAGGTATCTCGGAAAGCTGGATAGCGATTGGCCTGACCATCGGCGCTTACCTGAACTGGACCTGGGTCGCCGGACGCCTGCGGGTACATACCGAGGTTAATCATAACGCGCTGACACTGCCGGATTACTTCAGCCACCGCTTTGAAGATAAAAGCAAACTGCTGCGGGTCATTTCCGCGCTGGTGATTCTGGTGTTTTTCACCATTTATTGCGCTTCCGGCATTGTGGCGGGTGCCCGTCTGTTCGAAAGTACCTTCGGCATGAGCTACAACACCGCGTTGTGGGCCGGTGCGGCGGCGACCATTGCCTATACCTTTATCGGCGGCTATCTGGCCGTTAGCTGGACTGACACCGTACAGGCCAGCCTGATGATTTTCGCGCTGATCCTGACGCCGGTGATCGTCATTCTGTCGGTTGGCGGCATCGCACCGTCACTGGCGGTCATTGAAAGCAAAAACCCGGCTAATCTGGACATGTTCAAGGGGTTGAACACCGTCGCGATTCTGTCGTTGCTGGGGTGGGGGCTGGGGTATTTCGGCCAGCCGCATATTCTGGCGCGCTTTATGGCAGCCGATTCACACCACACCATCCGCAATGCCCGTCGTATCAGTATGACCTGGATGGTGCTCTGTCTGGCCGGTGCCGTCACCGTCGGATTCTTCGGTATTGCCTACTTCACGGGTAATCCTGATCAGGCGGGCAATGTTTCTCAAAACGGTGAGCGCGTCTTCATTGAACTGGCGCGTCTGCTGTTTAACCCGTGGATTGCTGGCATATTGCTGTCCGCGATTCTGGCGGCGGTGATGAGTACGCTCAGTTGCCAGTTGCTGGTGTGTTCCAGCGCCATCACCGAAGATTTGTACAAACCGTTTTTGCGTAAAAACGCCAGTCAGAGAGAATTGGTCTGGGTCGGTCGTGCCATGGTGCTGCTGGTCTCGGTCATCGCGATTGCACTGGCGGTGAACCCGGAAAACCGCGTGCTGGGGCTGGTCAGTTACGCCTGGGCCGGTTTCGGCGCGGCCTTCGGCCCTGTCATTCTGATTTCCCTGCTGTGGCCGCGCATGACTCGCAATGGCGCGCTGGCAGGCATGCTGGTCGGTGCCGTGACCGTGATCGTCTGGAAACAGCACGGCTGGCTAAATCTGTATGAAATCATCCCCGGTTTTCTGCTGTCCAGTGCGGCGATTATGGTCGTGAGCCTGCTGGGCCGGGCACCTTCTTCTGTCGTCACCGAGCGCTTCCAAAAGGCCGAGCAGGTATTTAAGTCTGCACCGGCGGACGCCTGAGCTTAAGATAACGATACGGCCCAGCGCATCGGGCCGTATTATGGGTGGGTCACGGTAATGCGGGTTTTCAGTGTGTCATAGCCGTCATGAAGGCGAACACGGTTATCCAACCGGTACACATCGCCAGTCAGGTTAATCACCAGTACACCCTCTTGCATACGGATATCGGCGTCACGGCTATTGGTCTTCAGAACCTCTTTGGCCTCCCCACCATTCACGCTGACGGTATACCGATAGACATCCCCTGCCATGGCACCACCACTCCCCAGCTCCAGCAGATTCACCGTCACGTTGTTTTCAAGCCGGTATTGCCGTATCAACGTGTAATCGTCACCTGCCCCATAGAGAAAGGCCACCAGCATCACGGCCACGCCGACCATAGCAATACCGACTCTCCTTGAGGATAAAGAGAACGTCTTCGCTATTTTTATGTCCTGCATCGCTCATCCCTGCCCTACATTGTGAATTGAGTGCAAAAAAAACGGGGCGCAATCTGCGCCCCGCTCTCAGGAGGAAAGGTCCCGATGACCTTAGCCAGCGACCGCAATACGTTTCATATCGGTCATGTAGCCACGCAGTTTCTTACCCACAACCTCGATCGGGTGGTTGCGGATAGCTTCGTTCACATCACGCAGTTGCGCGTTGTCCACGCTGGTCGCTGCGACCGGTTTGCCCAGATCACCCGGCTGCAGGCTGTCCATGAACGCGCCTTTCAGCAACGGCACCGCCGCGTTGGCGAACAGGTAGTTACCGTACTCAGCGGTATCGGAAATCACCACGTTCATTTCATACAGACGCTTACGAGCGATGGTGTTAGCAATCAACGGCAGTTCGTGCAGTGATTCGTAGTAAGCAGATTCTTCGATGATACCCGAGCTGACCATGGTTTCGAATGCCAGTTCTACACCCGCTTTTACCATCGCGATCATCAACACGCCGTTGTCGAAGTATTCCTGCTCAGCGATCTTACCTTCAAACTGCGGCGCGTTTTCAAACGCAGTTTTACCGGTTTCTTCACGCCAGGTCAGCAGTTTCACATCGTCGTTAGCCCAGTCAGCCATCATGCCGCTGGAGAATGCGCCGGAGATGATGTCGTCCATGTGTTTCTGGAACAACGGCGCCATAATGCCTTTCAACTGCTCAGACAGCGCGAACGCACGCAGCTTGGCCGGGTTGGACAGACGATCCATCATCAGGGTAATACCGCCCTGCTTCAGTGCTTCGGTGATGGTTTCCCAACCGAACTGGATCAGTTTTTCCGCGTAAGCCGGATCAACGCCGTCAGCAACCAGCTTGTCGAAGCTCAGCAGAGAACCAGCCTGCAACATGCCACACAGAATCGTCTGCTCGCCCATCAGGTCAGATTTCACTTCCGCCACGAAAGAAGACTCCAGCACGCCCGCACGGTGACCGCCGGTTGCAGCCGCCCACGCCTTGGCGATCGCCATACCTTCACCTTTCGGGTCATTTTCCGGGTGAACAGCGATAAGCGTCGGTACACCGAAACCACGTTTGTACTCTTCGCGTACTTCGGTACCCGGGCACTTCGGCGCAACCATCACCACGGTCAGGTCTTTACGAACCTGCTCGCCCACTTCAACGATGTTGAAACCGTGGGAATAACCCAGCGCAGCGCCTTGCTTCATCAACGGTTGTACCGCCTGTACCACAGCAGAATGCTGTTTGTCCGGCGTCAGGTTAACCACCAGATCCGCCTGCGGGATCAGTTCTTCATAGGTGCCGACTTTAAAGCCGTTTTCGGTCGCTTTGCGCCATGAAGCACGTTTTTCAGCAATGGCTTCAGCACGCAGCGCATAGGCGATATCCAGACCGGAATCGCGCATGTTCAACCCCTGGTTCAGCCCCTGCGCGCCACACCCCACGATGACCACTTTCTTGCCTTTCAGGTAGCTGGCTTCATCCGCGAATTCGTCACGGCCCATGAAACGGCATTTGCCTAATTGCGCCAGCTGCTGACGCAGGTTCAGTGTATTGAAGTAATTGGCCATGAGGCGTGCTCCATTTGATATTGTGTTTGCTTTATGTGCGGGACAGCGATAAGTACCGCCATCAGAATGTCATTATCATATGACAGGAAATACATTGCTTAAATTGATATATTAACAACGTCATATTGCAAGATTTGCAACACTAAAACGAGACACAGCGCGCATGGACTTACGGGACCTGAAACTCTTTTTGCATCTGGTGGAAAGCCGCCACTTCGGCCGCACCGCCAAGGCGATGCATATCAGCCCCTCCACGCTGTCGCGCCAGATTCAGCGGCTGGAAGAGGACATTGGTCAGGCGCTGTTTCTGCGCGATAACCGCACCGTGCGCCTGACCGATGCCGGTGAACACCTGAAAACCTTTGCCCAGCAAACCCTGTTGCAATACCAGCAATTACGCCTGATTTTACAACAGCAGGGTCAGTCGCTCAGCGGTGAGCTACGGCTGTTTTGCTCCGTCACCGCCGCGTATAGCCACTTGCCGCCGATCCTCGACCGTTTCCGAGCCAGGCACCCATTGGTGGAAATCAAACTGACCACGGGGGATGCCGCTGACGCGCTGGATAAAGTGCAATCCAACGAAGCGGACCTCGGTATTGCCGGCCGCCCGGAAACGCTGCCAGCCAGTGTGGATTTCATGCCTATCGGCAAGGTCCCGCTGGTATTGATCATTCCGGCGTTACCGTGCCCGGTGCAAACACAGGCGTTGCAGCCGCACCCGGACTGGTCGCAAATCCCGTTTATCCTGCCAGAACACGGTCCGGTGAGGAAAAGAATCGATGTCTGGTTCCGTCGTCAACACATTACCAATCCACCTATTTATGCGACCGTCTCCGGCCATGAAGCGATGGTATCGATGGTGGCGCTAGGCTGCGGTATCGCCTTGATCCCTGATGTGGTACTTGAAAACAGCCCGGAACCGGTGCGTAATCGGGTATCCGTATTAGAAGCACAAGCGATGGAACCATTCGAACTGGGTGTCTGCGTACAGAGAACACATCTTGGCACCCCGTTGATTGCAGCATTTTGGGAAACCTTACAGGAAAAATAATGAAACGATTGCTCGCTACATGGCTGCTGCCTCTGGCTGTGGGGTGCGTTGTGCTGCCGTCGCTGGCCGCCAGCTTTCCCTGCCAACAGGCCAGTTCGGCGCAGGAGAAGTTGATTTGCCAGACACCCGCGCTCAGTCAGCTGGACGACGAACTGGCGAAAGAGTGGCAGAAATCGCGCGCATTTCTCACCGGTAACGCAGAGCGTGTCGCACAGGATAAAATCCTGACGCAGTTCCAGCGCAGTTGGCTGTCCAGCCGGAATACCTGTCGGGATGAAGAGTGCCTGCGTCAGAGCTACCAACAGCAACTTAGTCGCCTGCGCTACCTCAACGACGTCACGCTGCACACCCTGCCGGATCCGATCGCCCGGCCGCGCCACAACAGCTGCTTTGACGGCGACTACAGCTACGAGTATTACCTGCAACTCCCGGCACAGGAGTACGACGAGTTGAGCGATTACTTCAAAGAGATGTATGACCAGAAAGCGCCATACCATCTGGTCAACGTCACGCTGAATACCGGAGACAGTGATATTACCGGCAATGGCTCGGTGGCCTTTCGCTATGCGACCAAACTCGATGACATCACACTCAGCGCCCGCCAGATGACCGATACCCAGGCGATTGGCCAGACGGAGAGCAGCTTCGGCGGGCAGAAAAAACTGCTGTTGACCTGCGTGGATAACCGGCAGTTGCAAATCACCGTGTTTGACGCCGCCGGTGAAAGCTACCTGTTTGATTATTTGATGAGCCGGGGAAAATAACCCTCAGCGGCTAAACCACTTCTCATCCAAAAAGGCGGGGCTGACCTTTTCAGGCTCCGCCGCTTTCTTCATCGCCTCAATTTTCATCAGGTAATGGTACAGCGGCTCCAGCCGGGTAAAGCCTTTCGCCAGCAGCGGCACCAATTCACCACTAAACAACGGTTCCTGATCCTGCCGGGTGGTCATCACCGCAAACGATTTACGATTGTACCAGTGTGCCAGTTCTGCGGGCTGTTCCTTAACCAACGGTCGTTTATAACTCTCCCCCACCAGCTCAAACTCGCGCCCCAGACACGCCGCCACCTCCAGAAAACCCTGCGGATTATCACGCAGCGTTTGCCGAAACAGCTCCATCGTGGTGCGGCTGGCGCTGTAATACCCCAGCCCGTAACTCCAGTCGGTCGGTGTTAGCTCGAAAAAATAGACCGGTGCGTCGGTCCAATCTTTATGGGTGCGTTTAAAAGTGAACCACATCTTGTCACGATAGCGCGATTTATCATGGGAAAAGCGGGTGTCGCGATGAATGCGGGATAACGTTTTGCCTACCGCCGGTTTGGTTTCGAAATGATCGTCAATCTGCAACATAGGGATAGACAGCGAGTCTACCAGCGAGCGAAACGGCGTCAGTAACTGATCGTTATACTCCTGCCGGTGATCTTCAAACCATTCTTTGCTGTCCTGCTGGCGTACCCGCTGCAAAAACGTCAGCGTCTGCGGTGAGAAGCCGTTGAATCCCGTAGCCATGATGTGATGTCCTTGACAGATAGAGGGTCAAGCCTACCGCAACAGGTTATAAAATAAAATGCGCCCGGCGGCATAACACCGTCGGGCGCAGTCATCAGGCTAACCGGTGTTAACCTTGCAGGAAGAAACGAAACGCCGGGTTCTGCGTTTCATCATGGCACTCATACCCCAGTGCCTGCAGATGTTGCTCGAATGCCGGGTCGTGTTCCGTGCGTTCAAACGCTGCCAGCACCCGGCCAAAATCGGTGCCGTGGCTGCGGTAATGGAACAGCGAGATATTCCAGTGCGTACCCAGCGTATTGAGGAACTTCAGCAACGCCCCCGGCGATTCGGGGAATTCGAAGCTGTACAACCGCTCCTTCAAGGGTTTGGACGGCCTGCCACCGACCATATAACGCACATGCAGCTTCGCCATCTCGTCGTCAGACAGATCCACCACCTGATACCCACCCGCCTGCAATTCCGTCAGGATTTCATGACGTTCCGCATTGCCACGCGTCAGTCGCACACCGACAAAAATACAGGCGTTGTCGGCATTCGCGTAACGGTAGTTAAACTCAGTGACAGAACGCCCACCAAGCAACTGACAGAACTTCAGGAAGCTACCTTTCTGTTCCGGAATCGTCACCGCCATCAACGCTTCACGCTGTTCACCCAGCTCACAACGCTCGGAAACGTAACGCAACCCGTGAAAGTTGACGTTAGCGCCGGACAAAATGTGTGCCAGCCGTTCGCCCTGGATGTTGTGCTGCTGGATGTATTTTTTCATCCCAGCCAGCGCCAGCGCCCCGGACGGCTCGGCAATCGCCCGCACATCCTCGAACAGGTCTTTGACCGCCGCACAGATGGCGTCGCTGTCGACGGTAATCACATCGTCCAGATACTCCCGGCACAAGCGGAAGGTTTCGTTACCGATGCGTTTTACCGCCACCCCTTCGGCAAACAGCCCGACGCGCGGCAAATCCACCGGCTGACCGGCATCCAACGCCGCTCGCAGGCAGGCGGAATCCTCCGCTTCAACCCCGATAACCTGGATCTGCGGCATCAACTGTTTGATCAATACCGCCACCCCTGCCGCCAGACCACCACCACCGACCGGCACGAAAACGCGATCGAGATGGGCATCCTGCTGCAACAGCTCCATCGCCAGCGTTCCCTGCCCGGCGATCACCGCCGGGTGGTCAAACGGCGGCACAAACGTCATGTGCTGCTGTTGCGACAGTTCAATGGCTTTGGCTTTGGCCTCATCAAAGTTGGCGCCATGCAATAACACCTCGCCACCAAAATCGCGCACCGCATCGACCTTGATGTCCGCAGTGGCGACCGGCATCACGATCAACGCCCGAATACCGAGACGGCTGGCCGACAGCGCCACGCCTTGTGCATGGTTACCGGCAGATGCCGTCACCACACCGTGCGATTTCTGCTCGTCAGTCAGCCCCGCCATCATGGCGTACGCACCGCGCAGCTTGAAGCTATGCACTGCCTGGCGATCCTCTCGCTTGACCAGAATGACATTACCCAGCCGCGAGGAGAGTTTATCCATCCGTTCCAGCGGCGTAACTTGCGCCACTTCGTACACCGGCGCACGCAATACCGCGCGCAAATACTCTGCTCCGCCGGGTTCGGCAGGAAGAGGGAGTGATACTGCCATGGCGTTTAGCCCCCCAGCTTGCTCTTGTCCCGCACCGCGCCTTTATCCGCACTGGTCGCCAAGCTGGCGTAAGCGCGCAGCGCAAAGGAAACCTGCCGGTCACGGTTTTTCGGCGTCCAGGCAGCAGCACCACGAGCCAGCTCTTGCTCACGACGGCGGGCCAGTTCGTCATCGCTGACTTCCAGCGCGATACCGCGTTTGGGAATATCGATAGCGATCATGTCACCATCCTGCACCAGACCGATGGTACCGCCACTGGCCGCTTCCGGCGACGCGTGGCCGATAGACAAACCGGAAGTACCGCCGGAGAAGCGGCCATCGGTGATCAACGCACAGGCTTTACCCAATCCCATTGATTTCAGGAAGCTGGTCGGATAGAGCATTTCCTGCATGCCAGGACCGCCTTTCGGGCCTTCGTAGCGAATCACCACCACGTCGCCTGCCTGAACCTGACCACCCAGAATCGCTTCCACGGCATCATCCTGGCTTTCATATACCTTGGCCGGGCCGCGGAATACCAAGCTGCCTTCGTCTACACCAGCCGTTTTCACAATACAGCCGTCTTGCGCCAGATTGCCGTACAACACCGCCAGCCCACCATCCTGACTGTACGCATGTTCGCGAGAACGAATACAGCCTTCTTGACGGTCGGTATCCAGCGAATCCCAACGGCAATCCTGCGAAAACGCCTGCGTGGTACGAATGCCAGCCGGACCGGCGGCAAACATCTTTTTCACCGCCTCATCCTGTGTGAGCATCACGTCATAGGCAGACAGTGTTTCCGGCAGGGTCAGACCCAATACGTTCTTCACGTTTTTATTCAGTAACCCAGCGCGATCCAGCTCGCCCAGAATGCCAATCACGCCGCCAGCGCGGTGCACATCTTCCATGTGGTATTTCTGGGTGCTCGGCGCTACCTTGCACAGGTGCGGCACCTGACGTGACAGACGGTCAATATCCTCCATAGTGAAATCCACTTCACCTTCCTGCGCTGCCGCCAACAGGTGCAGTACCGTATTGGTAGAACCGCCCATTGCGATATCCAGCGTCATGGCGTTTTCAAACGCGGCTTTAGAGGCAATGTTACGCGGCAACACGCTGTCGTCATCCTGCTCGTAATACTGTTTCGCCAGACCGACAATGCGCTTACCAGCATTGATAAACAGCGCTTTGCGATCAGCATGGGTGGCCAGCAGTGAGCCGTTACCCGGCTGAGACAGCCCCAGCGCTTCGGTCAGGCAGTTCATCGAGTTGGCGGTGAACATACCGGAACAGGAGCCACAGGTCGGGCACGCGGAACGTTCAATCTGAGCACTGTCTTCATCGCTGACTTTCGGGTTCGCCCCTTGAATCATGGCATCGATCAAATCCAGCTTGATGATTTTGTCAGACAGTTTGGTTTTCCCGGCCTCCATCGGGCCGCCGGAAACGAAAATCACCGGAATGTTCAGGCGCAGCGACGCCATCAGCATCCCTGGGGTGATCTTGTCGCAGTTAGAGATACAGACCATGGCATCCGCACAGTGCGCGTTAACCATGTACTCCACCGAGTCAGCGATTAACTCGCGGGACGGCAGAGAGTAGAGCATACCGCCATGCCCCATCGCGATACCGTCATCAACCGCGATGGTGTTGAATTCTTTGGCAACGCCACCGGCCGCTTCAATCTGCTCAGCGACCAGTTTGCCCAGATCGCGCAAATGAACGTGTCCGGGGACGAATTGGGTGAACGAGTTCACTACTGCGATGATTGGCTTGCCGAAATCGGCATCGGTCATCCCTGTCGCGCGCCACAGGGCTCTCGCTCCAGCCATGTTACGACCATGCGTGGTGGTGGCTGAACGGTACTTAGGCATACTCTGATTACTCCAGTTTAAGCAGATAGCCGGTGGCATACAGCCACCGGAAAAAAGTCAGTCATTGTTCGATTAACGGTTTACCGGATCCAGCCAACCCCATTTGTCCTGGGTCTCGCCGGTAAACAGGCCAAAAAACGCCTGTTGCAGTTGTTTGGTGACAGGGCCGCACTTACCAATACCGACCTGAATACCGTCCACGCTGCGAACCGGAGTAATTTCCGCCGCGGTGCCGGACATAAAGACTTCATCGGCCAGATACAGCGACTCACGGGACAATACCTGCTCGCGGACTTCAAACCCTTTGTCCTTCGCCAGCTTGATAATGGCATCGCGGGTAATACCCGGCAGCGCCGCAGAGGTAAACGGCGGGGTGAAAATCACACCGTCTTTCACTTCAAACAGGTTTTCACCGGCACCCTCAGACACGTAGCCATTCACATCCAGCGCGATCCCTTCCTGATAGCCATGTCGGCGCGCTTCGCTGCCGACCAACAGGGAAGACAGGTAGTTACCACCAGCTTTGGCAGCGGTCGGAATGGTATTGGCCGCGACGCGGTTCCAGGACGACACCATCGCGTCGATCCCCTGATCCAACGCTTCTTCGCCCAGATACGCGCCCCACGGGAACGCAGCAATGATCACATCGGTATTGTAGCCTGCTGGCGGATTGACCCCCATGCCCACATCGCCAACAAACACCAAAGGACGAATATAAGCGCTGGTCAGGTTATTGCGACGCAGTGTTTCACGGCAGGCTTCCATCAGCTCATCAATGCTGTAGGAGAGCGGCATACGATAAATTTTGGCGGAATCATGCAAACGCTGCATGTGTTCGCGGTGACGAAACACCACTGGACCTTTATGGGAATTGTAGCAACGCACCCCTTCAAACACTGACGTACCGTAGTGCAAAGCGTGGGACATCACGTGAACTTTGGCATCCGCCCAGGGAACCATCTCGCCATTGAACCAGATATAGTCTGCTTTCTTCGTCATTATTGCTTTCCTTACCGATGCCATCAGGCACGTATTTGTTGTGATGTGAGCGGCTGGATCTCCACACAGGCGATGTCCAGCAGTTTGCTTAATTGGGTTGACAATAAATCCACTGACCGGTGGCTGGCAACGGTCATGTCTATCTGCACGTGATCGTCATTGTGACCCTGCGTCATGTTCATGGCGCACACCTGAAAGCCACGGTGACGGGTCACACGTAATACGCGTTCCAGAACTTCCGGGCGATAGCGAGCCTGAATGGAAAGCTGATGATGTGTCATGGGAAAGTCTCCTGCCATTATTCTGTCTTATCGAATTATTCTGTCTTATCCAACATGGTTTCATTACCGGCACCAGGCGGCACCAGTGGCCAGACATTCTCATTCTCGTCGATGGAAACATGCAGCAGGTAAGGGC
The DNA here is from genome assembly GCF_009372235.1 of Dickeya oryzae. Classification (GTDB taxonomy): domain Bacteria; phylum Pseudomonadota; class Gammaproteobacteria; order Enterobacterales; family Enterobacteriaceae; genus Dickeya; species Dickeya oryzae. The sequence goes on from NZ_SULL01000015.1 coordinate 200,990, forward strand.
CTTCGCTGTTGAGCAGCGCATCCAGGGCAGAGTCAATCTGGTCTTTACGGGTGATATGCTGGCCGGGAATGCCGAAAGCGCTGGCCAGCATCAAAAAATCGGGGTTATCGGAGAGGTTGGTTTCGCTGTAACGCTCGTCAAAAAACAGTTGTTGCCATTGTCGAACCATCCCCAGTCGCTGATTATCCAGCAAGACTATCTTCAACGGCAGGCGTTTTCGTTTGATGGTGCCGAGCTCCTGCACATTCATCATGAAAGAGCCGTCACCGGAAATACAGATAACGGTATTGTCAGGACGTGCCACCTGCGCCCCCACCGCTGCTGGCACCCCAAATCCCATCGTGCCAAGTCCGCTTGAGGTGATGAAATTTTCCGGTCGGCTGAAGTGCATATGCTGCGCGGCCCACATTTGATGCTGACCCACATCGGTGGTCACCACCGTTTCAGCAGGCATGCGATCCGCCAGCGTACGCAGTAATGCCGGTGCATAGATAGCCTCGCCAGGATGATCATAACGCCAGGTATATTCGGCTTTCATCATCGCGGCATGCTGACGCCACTCAACAATATTGAGCGGCTGCTGCAATGCGGGCAACAGTTGGTTCAGATCGCCACGCAGCGCCACGTGCGCTTGTCGCAGCTTGTTCAGTTCAGCCGGGTCGATATCCATGTGGATAACACTGGCATGCGGCGCAAACGCGCTCAGCTTACCGGTCACGCGATCATCAAAACGGGCACCAACCGCGATCAACAAATCGCATTCCTGCACCAGCAGGTTAGCCGCTTGCGTGCCGTGCATACCGATCATACCAAGATAGTAAGGGTAGTCTTTCTCTACTGCCCCCAACCCTTTGAGGGTCACCACTGCTGGAACCCGAGTGGTCTCAATAAAGGTGCGCAATGCCGGAACCGCCTGCGCCATTCCCACACCGCCGCCCACATACAGCACGGGTTTTTTCGCCTGCGCCAGCATCGCTCGCGCCTCTGTCACCTGCTGGATGGAAAACGGCATCACGTCATCCACCGGCATAAAACAAGGCGAAAAATCCCCCTGCGCCAGTTGAATGTCCTTGGGAATATCAATCAGAACCGGACCGGGACGCCCGCTACGGGCTACAGCAAAGGCTTCTGCCATGATTTCCGGTAATGACTCGATAGAATCAACCAGAAAGCTATGCTTGGTGCAGGCCAGAGACAGACCCAACACATCGATTTCCTGAAAAGCGTCCGTTCCGATCAGCGCCGAGCCAACCTGACCGGTAATGGCCACAATAGGGACCGAATCCAGTAGTGCGTCTGCCAGACCCGTGATCAGGTTGGTCGCGCCGGGACCGGATGTCGCGATACACACCCCGACGTTACCGGTAGAGCGGGCATAACCAATCGCGGCCATCGCAGCCCCTTGTTCATGGCGACAGAGCAGGTGTTCCACGCCGCCATCATACAATGCATCGTAGACCGGCATGATCGCGCCACCAGGATAACCGAAAACAGTCTCCACTCCCTGCGCCCTCAACGCTTGTACCACCCACTGCGCACCATTCATAGTTATTTCCCCGACTCTGTCTGAGGAAAACAGGATTTTATGCTACTCAGCATTATCTGCTCCCTTATTGCCATTATCGGCCCATAAAAAAACCCCCGACCTTTCGGTGCGGGGGTTTTCTTGAATTCGGCCTTGATTTTTAAGCCATTCTTCGTCCAAGTGCTGCCCCGCACGGTGGGATAATAATCACCACCACGCTAATCACGACTAGGCTAATCACTAGGTTGAAGGCTTTCATTTCAGGTTGTTCATTAATCTACTGTCGAACGAATACCTACAGAGTTATCACAGCAAGCCACACTGTGACAACTCTTTTTTTCCATGTGCTGTGGGCGACAATCGTTCCTCACATTACAAAACAGCTTATTATTCATACATTAACCTGCGTCGTACCCACGCCGTGTTTTTTTGCTGACCAACTGTTATCCGCGAATGCCGCCAGCACCGCAATCACAATCGCGACCACACCTGCAACGCTCGCCATCGCCAGCCCATAATTATGGTTATGTGATTCGGCAATGCTCGCCTGTAGCGTGGCATTGACTGAGGCAATCAGGTTACCGAGCTGGTAGACAAAACCAGGGAGTACCGCCCGTGTGTTACTCGGCACCAGCTCGTTCAGGAAGGTTGGGATTACCCCCCAGGCCCCCTGCACCATAAACTGTATTAAAAATGCCCCCAGCCCCAGCATCCAAGGCCCATGAGAGAACGCCCACAGCGGGATAACCGGCAACGCGAGTAATGCAGCGGTCATAATCGCCTTCTTCCGACCGATACGCTCCGATAACGTCCCAAAAAAGATACCACCGATAATCGAAGCAATATTGTAGCTAATGGCGATCATACTGACGGTTTTCGCATCAAAACCGTGCTGAATTTTTAAAAATGACGGATACAGGTCCTGTGTGCCATGGCTGAAAAAATTGAACGATGCCATTAACACCACCAGATAGACGCAGAGCTTCCAATGTGTTTTCAACACCGGCAGCAATGCGGTGCTTTCCTTGCGCACCCTTGCAGCCCGCCATACCGGTGATTCTTCCACACAGAAATAGATAAACGGCAACAACAGGATAGGAAGCGCGCCAATGATAAACATGCCACGCCAGCCGACATGGTCAAACAGCAGTCCGTAAACGACTGCAGCCAGTAAATAACCAAAAGGGTAACCCGCCTGGAAAATACCGGACATCAGCCCACGCGAACGGTCTGGAATGGTCTCCATCGCCAGTGACGATGCGACCCCCCAAATCCCCCCCATCGCCACGCCATACAGCACCCTCAACAGCAGAAATACGGTGATATTCGGTGCCGAGGCGGATAACAGCTCAAACAGGGAGAACATCACGATGTTCAGCATTAAAATTGGCTTGCGGCCAAACTTTTCCGCCAGCCGCCCCAGTAACAATGCACCGACAGGCCGAACAGCCAGCGTTAACAAAATGGCCAGCGTCACCTGCTCGATGTTGACCGAAAAAGCGTGGGCCAGTTCGCTAAGCAGAAAAACCAGAATGAAGAAATCAAATGCATCCAGCGCCCAGCTCAAAAAGCTGGCAATCGCGGCATTACGCTGCAGAGGAGTCCAACCAAACATAATTTTATCCTGTCCTGTAGTAGAGACACTCGCATGTCTCAGCAGGCTGAACGGCAGGTGATGCCGCAGTCGGTGAGGCGATGTAAAAATCGCAGGCAATAATTTAAATAATTGTTAAATACGCCCATCACGACCATTGAGCAATGCTATAAGCGGTATAAATCTGTTGCGAACCCAGCCACCTTGTAACCTTTTATTAACAACATCCGGAAGCATGCACACAATTTCATGAATTCCGCCTGAGAAAGCAGATTGTTTTCTGACGATGACTCGCATCGTGGCGACATCAACCGTGTGCTAACACGCTCAGACAGGCATGATGCCCACGCCACAGGGAGGAGTAAGTCATGACACTGGCAGTGACCTATACGCGAGCAACCATCGGTATGCAGGCACCGGAAGTCTCAATTGAAGTACACATCAGCAACGGTTTGCCGGCACTCACGCTGGTCGGTTTACCGGAAACGACGGTCAAAGAAGCACGAGACCGAGTACGCAGCGCGCTAATCAACAGCGGCTTTACCTTTCCAGCCAAACGGATCACCGTCAATCTGGCTCCAGCAGATCTGCCGAAAGAAGGGGGACGTTATGACCTTCCTATCGCGCTAGCCATTCTGGCAGCCTCTGAGCAAATTGCTGGCGAGAAACTCGCACAATATGAGTTCCTCGGTGAACTTGGGCTATCAGGTAGCCTGAGGGGCGTTCATGGCGCGATTCCTGCAGCCATGGAGGCGCAAAAGGCAGGGAGGGGATTAATCCTGCCGGAAGACAACAAACTGGAAATGACCCTGATTCCCCACGGAGATACGCTACTGGCAAATCACCTGCTACACGTTTGTGCTTTTCTGCAAGGAGAGACCGCCTTGTTGCGTGGTAGCGAGATCCCTCACACCATATCCCCCCATACCTCAGCGCCAGACCTGAAAGAAATCATTGGCCAGGAACAAGCGAAACGTGCATTGGAAATCGCGGCGGCAGGCGGACACAATTTGCTATTACTCGGCCCACCAGGAACCGGCAAAACGATGCTGGCCAGCCGCCTGCCCGGTTTACTGCCAGAGCTTAATGACGATGAAGCACTGGAAAGTGCAGCCATCAATAGCCTGATTGATATTCAGCCGGGTCTGTCGCAATGGCGCAAAAGACCATTCCGTTCCCCCCACCATACCGCATCCATTACCGCCCTGGTCGGCGGTGGTGTGTTACCTAAGCCAGGAGAGATTTCACTGGCACACAATGGCGTATTGTTTCTGGATGAACTGCCTGAATTTGAACGGCGAGTGCTGGACTCACTGCGAGAACCGTTGGAGTCAGGAGAAATAGTGATTTCTCGCACTCGTGCCAAGGTGTGTTATCCCGCACGCTTTCAGTTAGTCGCCGCCATGAACCCCAGCCCATCAGGGCACTATCAAGGCATCCATAACCGTATGCCAGCACAACAAATTCTGCGCTATCTCAACAGGCTCTCCGGCCCTTTTCTCGATCGTTTTGATTTATCTATTGAGGTGCCATTGCTACCACCAGGGATTCTCCGACAACAGACACGTATCGGGGAAGACAGCGCTACTGTGAGGGCTCGGGTATTTGACGCCAGAAAACGGCAACTGGATCGCGTTGGCAGAATCAACGCACAAATGAAATCGGATGATATCGCCAGTTACTGCCGACTAAACCATGAAGACGCCACCTATCTGGAAGAGGTGATGAGCAAGTTAGGATTATCAGTCAGGGCCTGGCATCGGATCCTAAAGGTTTCACGTACGATTGCGGATCTGGGGGGAGAAGAGCAGATACGTCGCGCTCACTTATCTGAAGCACTCAGTTATCGCTGTATGGACCGTCTGTTAATTCAACTACACAAAAGCCTGGCATGAACCGGCTCTTGCTTTCGGCAGCAACCGACAGAAATGAAAATGGGGCCAGAGCCCCATTCAAGTTAATCATCGCTTTCCGTGTACTCTTCCACCGTGTCCATTTGCGGTTTACCGCCAGACAGCGTATGGAAGCGTTTAGGACGACGAATACGACTGATATACTTCGCCCAGATTTTTTCCAGTTCGGTCTGTGCAGCACGTTCACCACGGCATACTGCGACAAACTGGGTCTCTTCTTCCGTCACCGGATGACGTTTGCCCGAATCAAGTTCGTTAAATGCATGTCCATAGCGTTCCAGCAGTTGAGCTTCTTTAATCGTAAAGTCACCATGCCGGGAAAAACCACGTGGATAGAATTTGTTATCAAAAAAACGACTGGTTGTTGAGAAGCTTTCCGCCATCTTACACGCTCCTAATTCTCATATGGTCGTGCCGTTTATGGCGCGGAGTATTAGATAGGCTTGACTTCCTGTAAAACAAAACATTTAAATCATGACGACAAAATTTTTTTGGAGAAAAGCATGGATACCGACTTACTGAAAACCTTTCTGGAAGTCAGCCGGACAAGACACTTCGGTCGGGCAGCTGAATCTTTGTATCTGACACAGTCAGCAGTGAGTTTCCGTATCAGACAACTGGAAAATCAACTCGGTGCTAATTTGTTCACTCGGCACCGTAACAATATTCGCCTGACACCCGCAGGTGAGCGCTTGCTGCCTTATGCGGAAAACCTGATCGGTACCTGGCAAATCGCTAAAAAGGAAGTCGCTCGCTCTCAGCAACATAGCCAGCTGTCCATCGGCGCGACTGCATCGCTTTGGGAAGCCTTCCTGACACCCTGGTTAAATGAGCTCTACCAGCAGCGTCCATTGCTACAACTGGAGGCCAGAATTGCACTGCGACAAACGCTAATTAAGCAACTCCATGAACGTCAGCTAGATTTACTGATAACCACCGAATCGCCGAAGATGGACGAGCTTTCCTGCCAGATATTAGGTAATTTCTCCTTGTCGTTATTTGCTCCTGCCAACAATACACCAACCGAAGAGCGCCCCTATATCAGACTGGAATGGGGGGCGGATTTCCATCAATATGAAACCCCTTGGCTACCTGGCGATCAGGTGCCGTCACTCACCACATCCTCCGCACATCTGACACGCCAGTTAATGTCAGCCATTGGCGGATGCGCATTTTTACCGAGTGAATGGTCCCAGAGTTATCCCGAGCTTCTTGTGATTCCCGAAGCGAATACAATAGTTCGACCTTGCTATGCTGTCTGGCTTGAAAATGGCGACCAACAGGAACTGATTAAACAGTTACTGAAAACCCCACTGAATATAGCTTGTTAAAGCAGTATCTGGCACACGATGCGATCTACCTGAAAGTCCTTGTGGCTTTCGGATGATCGGCTGCTGCGGGCTATTAATAATCGTCTCAAGTCACTATATTGTTATTCGTCACAGACAGATGGTCGGTGAGGAATCCGCCATTATATCCCTTCCCCTCTGCCGTTCTGTTCCTACATAAAACACGGCGCTAGCGACGTATGCTTGTGGAATTGCTTAAAGACCCGTCCTGGCTTGATAAATCCAAAGGACGGTGAGGATGTTCTTATCAACGGAAAAAGCACGGAATGGAAAAATCAGGGATCGACAGATTAAAAAAAACCCTTCACGTTAACGTGAAGGGCTATTTTTGGTTTGGCAGGGGCGGAGAGGCTCGAACTCCCAACACCCGGTTTTGGAGACCGGTGCTCTACCAATTGAACTACGCCCCTAAATAGGGTGGCGGTGCGGACGGGACTCGAACCCGCGACCCCCGGCGTGACAGGCCGGTATTCTAACCGACTGAACTACCGCACCACCGATTCTGTATGTTATCAGAGGAGTCAATCCGATAACCGGTGTCTTACTTACACCACAATTTGATGCCTGGCAGTTCCCTACTCTCGCATGGGGAGACCCCACACTACCATCGGCGCTACGGCGTTTCACTTCTGA
>NZ_SULL01000016.1 GCF_009372235.1 Dickeya oryzae
AGAAGTGAAACGCCGTAGCGCCGATGGTAGTGTGGGGTCTCCCCATGCGAGAGTAGGGAACTGCCAGGCATCAAACAGAGAACCCCCGGTTAGCGCCGGGGGTTTTTTTATGCCTGCAACCCGGGCGGCCGCGTCAATCTTCCGGGTAATCATCTCTGCTACTACCTCAATTAGTCAGATACCTTTCTTTTGGCGCAGCCAATCCCGGATGAATACTGCTACCTGTTGTGGTTGGTTCAGATCCAGACAAGGCCTGAGAAGCGTTAATGGTACATCGCTGGCGATAGCCAGCGTGTGGTCATCAATCTCCATCACTTCATTATTTCCAGACTTATGGCGGTAAAGCAGGATTTTATCGACAGACTCATGCTTGAAACCTTCTACCAGAATTAAATCCAGCTTTGAACTATCCATTTTGCTGGCCAAAAAAAACAAGTCGGGTTCCTGTTGTTCTGGTGTCTCCGTCATCAATGCCCAGCGAGTATGACTGGCAACCAGTGTTTGATCGGCACCGGCTTTGCGCAGTTCATAGCTGTCTTTACCTGGTTTATCGATGTCCATATCGTGATGAGTGTGTTTGATGATCCCCACCCGGATCCCCATGGTGTTCAACAGAGGGATCAGTTGTTTCAGTAGTGTGGTTTTACCCGTACCGCTGTGAGCGGCAATAGCCAAAAGCGGGACATCAGTCATGTGCATTCCCCTGCCAGTGAGCGAGATCCTCTGGTGTATTGAGATTACGGAATGATAAAGGCTGATCGGCAAAAGAAACGGCTTTTGCCGCGACCTGCTCCAGGAATAACATCAGTTTTCGGTCACCGCGATTCAGATAGCTTTCCAGCTTTCCGGTCAGGGATGTGTGGATCAACAAAAGTGTCGGGTGCTCGCGTTCTCCATCGGTAGCATAGGCGGCGCAATGATTGTCACTGGATTGATTGCCACAGGATTGCCGCAGCCGTGAGACTAAATCGCAGGGTAATGCCGGTACATCACAAGGGGCGAATACCACCCATTCTGTGTTGGCGACACTTAGCCCGGTAAAAATGCCAGCCAAAGGACCGGAAAAATCACGATTAGTATCGCCGATCACCGGATAACCGCTTTGCTGATAACAAGCCTGATGGCGATTGGCGTTAATGAGCAGAGTATCAACCTGTGGTTTCAGACGAGCCAGAACATGTTGATAGAGCGGCTTACCTTCCAGCTCAATCAATCCCTTATCATTTCCGCCCATGCGGGATGACTGACCCCCAGCCAGAATCACACCTGTTATCATCGTATTGGTATCCGTAATGATTTAATGCGTTATTGTCGGAAAACTATGGCGTAAGGCCAAGACCTTTCCCCATACTAGATAAACAATCATCAATATTTGAGGTCATGATAATGAAGTGCCATCGTGTAAATGAATTGATTGAGTTACTGCATCCAGCCTGGCAAAAAGAGCCTGATTTGAATTTGGTGCAATTTTTACAAAAACTTGCACAGGAAGCCGGGTTTGAGGGGGCGCTTAGTGATTTGACTGATGATATCCTTATTTATCATCTTAAGTTACGTGACGCAGATAGCGCACAGCCTATCCCTGGCTTGCAGAAGGATTATGAAGAAGATTTCAAAACTGCATTACTGCGTGCCCGCGGCGTTATTAAGGATTAACGGCCAGGATTTGATGCCATGGAGCTATGCTTACCATGCATGATGCCGTATTCAATTTTCATACACTGTCGCCGGATGTCATCATGGACGCACTCTGGTCTGTGGGGATCCGCGTTGACTCCGGCCTGACAGCACTTAACAGCTATGAAAACCGGGTTTACCAGTTTAGCGATGAAGACAGTAAGCGTTATGTGGTGAAGTTTTATCGACCGCAACGTTGGGATGCTGCCCAGATTAATGAAGAGCATCGCTTTGCGGCTGAGTTGTCTGATGATGAAGTGCCGGTGGTTGCCCCGCTGGCCTTACAATGCAATACGCTGCATGTGCATGATGGTTTCTGGTTTGCCGTGTTCCCAAGCGTTGGTGGGCGTCAGTATGAAATGGACAATGATAACCAGTTGGAGGAAGTCGGGCGCTATCTGGGCCGAATTCATCAGACTGGTAGTCGAAATCTGTTCTCAACGCGTCCTACTATCGGGGTGCAGGAATACCTTGATGACCCACTGCTCACATTAACGGACAGCGCTCTGATCGCTGATGCGCAGAAAGCGCCCTTTCTGGCCGCGACAACCCGGCTTATCGAGGACGTGAAATTACACTGGCATACCCACTGGCAAGCCAGACGCCTGCATGGTGACTGCCATCCTGGGAATATTCTTTGGCGCGATGGTCCATTGTTTGTCGATCTGGATGATGCGCGTAATGGCCCGGCTGTTCAGGATCTGTGGATGTTGCTGCATGGTGAGCGTCAGGAGCAGCGTATTCAATTGGATATTTTGCTGGATGCTTACAGCGAATTTGCTTCGTTTGATGAGTCAGAATTGGCGCTGATTGAGCCGCTACGTGCCATGCGAATGGTCCATTATCTGGCCTGGGTGACCCGCCGCTGGCACGACCCGGCTTTTCCCCGTAGTTTTCCGTGGATGCAAGACGCTGATTTTTGGGCAAAGCAGACCGCTATTTTTACTGAACAGGTCAGGCTGTTGCAGGAACCACCGTTGCAGCTGGCGCCGATGTACTGACAATTATGGAGATAACCTTGATATGAAGAAAATATGGCTTGCGCTGGTTGGTGTGGTGTTGGCGTTCAGTGCGTCAGCTGCTGATTTTTCCGATGGTAAACAGTTCACTACCCTGGATAAACCGGTTCCCCAATCCCCTCAGGTGCTGGAATTCTTCTCATTCTACTGCCCACACTGCTACCAGTTTGCTCAGGTTTACCACATTCCTGAGGCTATTCAGAAAGCCTTACCGGCTGACGCTAAGTTGACCAAGTATCATGTCGACTTCCTGGGCCCATTGGGTAAAGAGTTGACCCAGGCGTGGGCGGTTGCGATTGCGCTGGGTGTGGAAGACAAAGTCAGTCCGTTGATGTTTAATGCTGTCCAGAAAACTCAGACGGTAAAAACGACTGAAGATATTCGTCAGGTCTTTGTGGCTGCGGGTGTAAAAGCTGAAGACTATGACAGTGCGTTGAATAGCTTCGTGGTGAAATCGTTGGTCGCACAACAGGAGAAAGCGGCTGCCGATTTGCAACTGCGTGGTGTACCGGCGGTATTTGTTAGCGGTAAATACATGGTGAAAAGCGACGGGCTTGATACCAGTTCTATGGACAGCTATGTCAAACAGTATGCTGATGTAGTGAAATTCCTGCTCTCTCAGAAATAAGCTTTCCGCTTTATCCATACGCCATACGCCATATGCCTTAACGCATATGGCGTTTTTATTTCCGTCTACTGCTAACGTCTGGACATTTCTGCTTACTGCCGGGCTTGGTGGTTTCATATCTATCCACATTAACAACAACGTTTTGATATAACTACAATATCAATGATTTTTTGTTAACGTATTGATTAATAATGAAATACATATAACAAACAATTCTGGTGATATCGCTGTTAATTATCTTTCAATTTCTATACACAAAGTTATCCACAGAATTTTTGCGAGACGTTGTGCAAAAAGCGTAATGAACGATCGTTAGTATTCGTCTCTGATTGCCAGCTATGGCATCCTTACCCCCATGGCAGAAAACAACGATCACGAAATATCATGGTTCAAATAGCAGAAAACCCTCTCATTCTGGTTGACGGTTCATCGTACCTTTACCGCGCTTACCACGCCTTCCCTCCCTTGACTAACGCTGCTGGCGAGCCGACCGGGGCGATGTACGGGGTGCTCAATATGCTGCGTAGTTTGTTGCAGCAGTATCATCCCAGCCATGTGGCGGTGGTGTTTGATGCGAAGGGGAAGACATTTCGTGATGACTTGTTTGAACACTACAAATCTCATCGCCCGCCGATGCCGGATGATCTGCGTGCGCAGATTGAACCATTACATCGTATGGTGAAAGCGATGGGGTTGCCGCTGCTTTCTGTTTCCGGTGTTGAGGCTGACGATGTGATTGGGACACTGGCACAACAGGCGGAGCGCGCTGGTAAACCTGTGTTGATCAGCACTGGCGATAAAGATATGGCCCAACTGGTGACGCCGCAGATAACCCTGATCAACACCATGAATAACACTATTCTGGGGCCGGATGAGGTGTGTGCCAAATATGGTATTCCTCCCTCTCTGATTATCGATTTTCTGGCGCTGATGGGGGATTCCTCCGACAATATTCCCGGCGTGCCTGGTGTGGGTGAGAAAACTGCGCAGGCATTACTGCAAGGTGTGGGTGGGCTGGATGCGCTCTATGGCAATCTGGATAAGATTGCTGGCCTGACCTTCCGTGGTGCTAAAACCATGGCTGCGAAACTCGAGCAGCATAAAGATGTGGCTTACCTTTCTTACCAGTTGGCAACGATTAAAACCGATGTCGAGCTGGAACTCGGTTGCGAACAACTGACGGTGAATGAGCCGGATGCAACGGAACTGCGTGAGTTATTCGCCCGTTATGAATTCAAACGCTGGCTGGCAGATGTGGAAGATGGCAAATGGTTGCAGGGCGGTAAAAAGAGTCCGGCTGCGGTGCCGTTTGTGAAACCAGACACTGAAGATGCACCTAAAGAGGCGTCCAGCGTATTGTCTCAGGATGGTTATGTGACCATTCTGGATGAGTCATACTTGCAGGACTGGATTGCCAGAATCAACGCGGCTGGTCTGTTTTCGTTTGATACCGAAACCGATGGCCTCGATACACTAACGGCTAATCTGGTGGGTATCTCTCTGGCTATCAAACCCGGTGAAGCCGCTTACCTGCCATTAGGTCATGATTACCTCGATGCGCCGACACAGTTGGATAGAGATACCGTGTTAGCGCGATTAAAACCACTGCTGGAAAATGAAGCCATCGGTAAGATCGGGCAAAACCTGAAGTTCGATAAAGGCGTGATGGCTCGTTACGGTATTGATCTGCGCGGGATTGTGTTTGATACCATGCTGGAGTCCTATGTGCTTGATAGTGTGGCGGGTCGGCACGATATGGATAGCCTGTCAGAGCGCTATCTGCAGCATAAGACCATCACCTTTGAAGAGATCGCTGGTAAGGGCAAGAACCAGTTAACCTTCAATCAGATCCCACTGGAGCAGGCGGCGGTCTATGCCGCGGAAGATGCTGACGTGACGTTGCGTTTGCATGAAACGTTATGGGCGAAGCTGGAGCCGCAACAGGATCTGTGCAAGGTATTCAAGAATATCGATATGCCGCTGGTGCCAGTGTTGTCTCGTATGGAACGCACCGGTGTGCTGATCGATACCACGATTCTGGCCGAACACTCGCAGGAGCTGACGCAACGTCTGGCGGAACTGGAAGTTCAGGCCCATGAGCTGGCGGGTGAGGCTTTCAATTTGGCTTCGCCTAAACAGTTAGGCGCCATTTTGTACGAAAAGATGCAGTTGCCGGTTATTAAGAAAACGCCGAAAGGCGCGCCTTCGACCAATGAAGAAGTGCTGGCTGAGCTGGCGCTGGATCATCCGCTACCGAAGTTAATTTTAGAACATCGTGAGTTGGCTAAACTGAAATCGACTTACACGGATAAGTTGCCGCAGATGATTAACCCGTTGACTAAACGGGTGCATACCTCTTATCACCAGGCGGTAACGGCTACGGGGCGTCTGTCCTCCAGTGATCCTAACTTGCAAAACATTCCCGTGCGTAATGAAGAAGGGCGCCGTATTCGTCAGGCGTTCATTGCTCCGCAAGGATACCAAATTCTGGCGGCTGACTACTCGCAGATAGAGTTACGCATTATGGCGCATCTGTCGCGGGATGCCGGATTACTGAAGGCGTTTTCCGAAGGTCTGGATATTCACCGTGCTACCGCTGCCGAAGTATTCGGTTTGCCGCTTGATAAAGTGACGACGGAACAGCGCCGCAGTGCCAAAGCCATCAACTTTGGCCTGATTTACGGTATGAGTGCTTTTGGTTTGTCCCGCCAGTTGGGCATTGCGCGTAATGAAGCGCAGAAATACATGAATCTCTATTTTGAGCGCTATCCAGGGGTACAGGAATACATGGAGCGCACTCGCCAGCAGGCGGCAGAGCAAGGGTATGTCTCCACGCTGGATGGCCGACGTCTCTACCTGCCGGATATTCATTCCCGTAATGCCATGAGCCGTAAAGCCGCAGAGCGGGCTGCTATCAACGCACCGATGCAGGGAACCGCCGCAGACATCATTAAAAAAGCGATGATTGCCATTGATGACTGGTTGCAGCAGGAAAAACCATTAGCGACGATGCTGATGCAGGTACACGATGAATTGGTGTTTGAAGTGCACCACTCTGTACTGGATGAGGTCAGTGCGAATATTCGTAACCTGATGGAAGGCTGCATGCAGTTGGATGTGCCATTACAGGTGGATATCGGTACCGGCAGTAACTGGGATCAGGCCCATTAATGTCTTCGGTGAAAAAACGGGGCTGACGTATTCGTGATTTATCGGGCGTTTAGCTGTAAATGCTGACAGAAATAGCGCTTTCCTTTTTCTGTTGGTTTTTTCGGCTGGGGTATGGTCCATTATGTAATTAAGCTACATGATTGTGTGACCTGGTTTGGGTTTGTTTAATTCATCGCCATTTTTTATGAAATTAAACAACAAAAAATGCTTTTTTCCAGAAAAGAAATGGAGTAGAGTTAAACACGTAGGGTACAGAGGTAAGATGTTCTATCTTTCAGACCTTTTACTTCACGTAATCGGATTTGGCTGAATGTTAGCCGCCCCGGTCAGGTTTCTGACCGGGGCGTTTTTTATTGTTCCGATAATAAACTTTCGGGATAACGAACGCTTATGCTACCGGCAAAAAAATTTACCGGTAGTGGAGTGGACAAGGATGGCATTTCAGAAAGCTCGCACGTTCTTGATGGAGACGTTACTGCTCAGACTCGGCAAGAGAGGACTCATCGGCGGGTGGTAATGTGCTGAACCAGTTATCTAATTTCTGACGTAATTTATCTACACCGGTTTTTTTCAGCGAAGAAAACGTCTCAACCTGAATATCTCCCATAAAGGGCAACACGGCTTCCCGCACCATGTTTAGCTGGGATTTCCGGGCTCCCTGGGCCAGTTTGTCTGCTTTAGTCAGTAACACCAGTACCGGCAACCCGACATCAACAGCCCATTCCAACATCTGCTGGTCCAGATCTTTGAGCGGATGACGGATATCCATTAATACCACCAGCCCTTTTAGACAGTTACGCTTTTGCAGATACTCGCCAAGCGCTCTCTGCCATTTGCGTTTCATTTCTTCTGGTACTTCGGCATAGCCGTAACCAGGCAAGTCGACCAGACGTACTCCCTCAGCGACTTCAAACAGGTTGATGAGCTGGGTACGCCCCGGCGTTTTACTGATACGGGCCAGGCTCTTTTGGTTGGTCAGCGTGTTGAGGGCGCTGGATTTTCCCGCATTGGAGCGGCCGGCAAACGCGACTTCAATACCGCTGTCGGCAGGAAGATGACGAATGTCCGGCGCGCTGGTGACAAAATGAGTCACATGATAGTTGTATTGCTGGGTCACAGTGTGCGTCTCTGTCTGGATCACGGTTTTATATAGCTGATTATACCTGTAACGGATGAGAAAGGCGGCGTTTATCTGTTTTGTACGGGTGTTAGCGCGGTAACAGACTGAAAAAATAAAACGGGTACAGAGCGCCTGGAGCACTTTTTTATTGGTATGCTTTCTGCTAGATTCCGCCGCAATTCTCCCTATATTTGCTCATCCGAACCTGAGATTGACGCTATGAAACAACCATCACAAGGGGCGGGACGCAAAGCTCCTGTTCCAAAGGCCAAAAGAAAAAGTCGCGAGCAGTTGGATCTTGAAGCTCGCGATCGCAAACGCCAGAAAAAACACCGTGGTCATGCTGCAGGCAGCCGCGCGCAGCCGTCTGGTGGTCATCAGCACAATGCCTCCTCTGGTCAAGGTAAAGACCCGCGTATTGGCAGTAAAAAGCCGGTAGCGCTGCTGCCGGAAAGCGCCGTTGCGCCGACCAAACCGGTAACTATGCCGAAAGAGAAACCGGTTCGCCTGTCACCACAGGAAGAGCTGGAGATGCTGGAAAATGATCCGCGTCTTGATGACCTGTTGGACAGGCTTGAGAAAGGTGAAACATTGCCAGCTAAAGAACAGTCCTGGCTGGATGAAACGCTGGATCGCATTGATATCCTGATGGAACAGCTGGGGATTAGCCTGGACGATGACGACGAAGATGAACAGCAGGAAGAAGATATGCTGCAACTGCTTCGTCGTGGTAATCCGAAAGACGGTTATTAATGTTAAAAGCGCTGTTTCTGCTCATAACCCTATTGGTTCTGTGTTTTTTGGGTGGCCTGTTGGTTAAACTGTGGTGTCTGTCGAAACGGAAAGGCAGATTACAGCGTGCCGTATTGGCTGGGCAGCATCGGTTGCCCCGGCGTCGTACGGCGAGGACCGGTTACAGGAAGGAGTGAGCTCTATGTCCGAACAGACTATCGACTGGGATTTATCCCTGATCCAGAAATATAACTATTCGGGGCCACGCTATACTTCCTACCCTACCGCGCTGGAATTCAGCGACAGCTATGACGACGCGGCGTTTGCCCAGGCGGTGGCCCGTTATCCCCACCGCCCGTTGTCGTTGTATCTGCATATCCCGTTTTGTCACCGCCTGTGCTACTTCTGTGGTTGCAATAAACTGGTAACCCGGCAACTGCATAAAGCCGATGAGTATCTCGATCGGCTGGCGCTGGAAATTCATCAACGCGCACCGTTATTTGCCAACCGCACGGTCACCCAAATGCATTGGGGCGGCGGAACGCCCACGTTCCTGAATAAAGCACAGATTAGTCGGCTGATGGCGCTGCTTCGCCAGCATTTCCATTTTTCTGAGCACGCCGAAATGTCGCTGGAAGTGGATCCGCGGGAAATTGAGCTGGATGTGCTCGATCATCTGCGCGCCGAAGGATTCAACCGCCTTAGCATGGGTGTGCAGGATTTCAATAAAGAGGTGCAACGGCTGGTTAACCGCGAGCAGGATGAAGCGTTCATTTTTGCGCTGATTGAGCGGGCCAAGACGTTAGGGTTTACCTCGACCAACATCGACCTGATTTATGGTCTGCCCAAACAAACGCCGGACAGTTTTGCGTTTACCTTACAACGGGTAGCCGAGCTACGCCCGGATCGCCTGAGCGTATTTAACTATGCCCATTTACCCAGTTTGTTTGCCGCACAGCGAAAAATTAAAGAAGCGGATCTGCCGGATGCGGAACAAAAACTGGCTATTTTGCAGCAGACCATTCAAAGCCTGACGGCAGCGGGTTATCAGTTTATCGGTATGGATCATTTCGCCCGGCCAGATGATGAACTGGCGGTAGCGCAGCGAGAAGGTAAATTGCACCGTAATTTCCAGGGGTATACCACACAAGGCGATACCGATTTGCTGGGGTTGGGCGTGTCTGCCATCAGTATGATTGGCGACAGTTATGCGCAGAACCAAAAAGAATTGAAGCTGTACTACGCAGATGTTGAACAACGTGGTCATGCATTGTGGCGCGGTTTGTCCCTGACTCGTGATGATTGTATTCGCCGTGATGTCATTAAAGCGCTGATTTGTCATTTCCAACTGGAGTTTGCGGCGATTGAGCAGGCCTATGACCTGTCATTTGGCGATTACTTCCGTGAGGACCTGGCATTGCTGGCACCGATGGCCCAGGATGGACTGGTAGAAATTCAGGCCGACGGTATTCGGGTGACGGCGAAAGGACGGCTGCTTATTCGTAATATTTGTATGTGTTTTGATGTGTATTTCCGCAACAAAATGCGTGAGCGCCAATTTTCCCGAGTCATTTAATTCCACCGGGTAATTCCTGCGGGAATCGAAAATGTGTTGGCCACCGAATCTGGCATGACCTTGTTATGGTAGATGGGAAGTGGTTAGAGATAAAAGAAAAGAGCCAGTCATATGACTGGCTCTTTTCTTATTGTGTCAGCGTGTGTTAGCTGAAGAAATTGATCAGTGCTGCGCACAACACGGCTGCAATCGCAGTTTGCGATGATGGACCCATCGCACTACTGATTTCAGCGCCGTGCGTTACGGCAGAAAAAATGGATTCCAGCATGGTTACCCTCTCCAGTCAGCGACATGATCATACTGCTGGCGCGGCGCAAGTAAAGTACAAAATATATCCATGGTGACGTAAATTGCAGATGTGTGGGTTTCATAACGCAACCCATCCGTGGGCGCTGTTCCTTGTGATGAATGGTAACGGGAAAAAGGCAGAGCGCCGTTATTCCATGCCCAGTTCCTTAAGCTTACGCGTCAGCGTGTTTCGCCCCCAGCCCAGCAGTCTTGCTGCTTCCTGTTTATGTCCTTGCGTATGGCGTAGCGCGGTTGTCAGTAGTGTGCGTTCCATTTCCGGTTGCGCTTCGGCCAACAGGTTTTGATGACCGGAACGCAGCGCACGGTCGGCCCACTGTGCCAGCAGCGTCGCCCAGCTATCAGGCATGACATGTACGGTAGCGTCTGGTGCTGTTGTTTCAAACAGCTCCGGTGGCAGATCCTGAATCAGCACTTCCTGTCCCGCTGCCATCACCGTCAGCCACCGGCAGGTATTTTCAAGCTGGCGCACGTTACCCGGCCAGGGTAGACGGGTGAGCGCCGCTTCAGTTTCCGGGTGCAGGTTTTTCGGTTCGACACCCAGTTCTTTAGCCGTTGCCTGCAGGAAGTAGCGCGCCAGACGTGGAATATCTTCCCGACGTTCACGTAGCGGCGGTAAATGAACACGAATCACGTTCAAACGATGGAACAAGTCTTCGCGAAATTTGCCTTCCTGAACCCGCAATTCCAGGTTCTGATGCGTGGCGGCGATAATGCGCACATCCACTTTCACGGCTGCATAGCCGCCGACACGATAAAACTGACCGTCAGCCAGTACACGCAACAGGCGGGTTTGCACATCCAGCGGCATGTCGCCGATTTCATCAAGGAACAGCGTTCCGCCATCTGCCTGCTCAAAACGCCCTTGCCGAATTTGGTTTGCACCGGTAAACGCGCCTTTTTCATGGCCGAACAGTTCTGATTCGATCAAATCCTTAGGGATTGCCGCCATATTCAGCGCGATAAAAGGGGCTTTGGCGCGTGGGCTGTGGCGGTGTAATGCATGGGCGACCAGCTCTTTACCGGTGCCGGATTCACCGTTGATCAGTACGCTTATTGATGAGCGTGAGAGGCGACCGATAATTCGAAACACATCCTGCATAGCCGGTGCTTCACCGATAATATCGGTGGTCGGCCCACTGATGGGCTGACTGCGTACCGGTTGCTGCTGTTCCAGGTAATGGCTGATGGCGCGTTCAACCAGCGCTACCGCTTCATCAATGTCGAACGGTTTGGGCAGATAATCGAAAGCCCCCTGCTGGTAAGCGCTAACCGCTGCGTCCAAATCGGAATGTGCGGTCATGATGATAACGGGCAGCATCGGGTGGCGCTGTTTGATTTGTTGCAGCAATGCCAGCCCGTCCATACCGGGCATACGGATATCGGACAGCAGGACATCCGGTGTTTGCGTGGTCAGCGCGTTTAACGCCTGGGTACCGTTATCAAAGGTTGCGCAGGTTAATCCCGCCCCGGTAAGCGCACGTTCAAGCACCCAACGGATGGAGCTATCGTCATCGACAATCCAGACTATCCCTCGTTGCATCGTGAACCTCACTGGCGAATGGGCAGATACACCGAGAATTCGGTATGACCTGGCCAACTGTTAAATTCAATTTTTCCGGAATGTTGGTCGATAAGGTTACGGGCAATCGACAAACCCAACCCGGTGCCGCCTTCACGACCACTCACCATGGGATAGAACAGCGTGTCTTGCAGATGGGCTGGCACGCCGGGGCCGTCGTCTTCGATATCGATACGGGCCACCAGACGGTAGCGTACGCCATGTAGCGTCAACTGAAACGCGGTACGGGTACGGATGGTGATGGTACCGCCTTCCTCTCCCAGCGCCTGCATGGCGTTACGAGTAATGTTCAGCAATACCTGTTCAATCTGATCCGGGTCGTGCATCAATTCCGGCAGGCTGGGGTCGTAGTCGCGCACCAGCGTCACGTTGTCGGCTTTTTCCATCGAGACTAACTGGAATACCCGTTCGGCGACCTGATGGATGCTCTGGGTGACATGCAACCCGGGCTGTTGCGGGCCGAGCAAACGGTCTACCAGATTACGCAGGCGGTCTGCCTGTTCGATAATGACTTTGGTGTATTCCATCAGCGCCGGGTCCGGCAGGGCTTTGGACAGCAACTGTGCCGCGCCACGCAGGCCGCCAAGTGGGTTCTTTATTTCATGCGCCAGACCGCGTACCAGATCGCGTGCCGCCTGTTGCTGGGCATGTTGTAGCTGTTCCTGACTGAGACGGCGCTGGTTATCCATCGGCGCCATTTCCAACAGGATAAAATCGTGCTGAATGCGCTGAGCTGTCAGCGACATAATATGTGCCCGACCATCTACCACGAGGGTGACTTCGTTATCGGTAAAACCTTGCCCAGAGTCGAGGCTTTCCCGCATCAGGTCGAGATTTAACGAAAAGTAACCGAGCAGATCCGGCAGGGGCGTTCCAGACAGCTTACGTGAACTTTGAGCCAGAAGTTGTTGCGCCGCTGGGTTTGAGTAGTGAATAGCCAGATCTTTATCCAGCAACAAGATGCTGTTTATTAAAGAATTAAGGATCTGCCCAGCATCGGGCAGCGTGCCTGTTGCCATAACGCAGACTCCCGCACTATTTTAGTGCACACTATTCTCGATTGTAGTTTAAGTCGCAACGGTAATATGTCTTGTGGAGAAAAAAGCCCATCCGAAGATGGGCTGAAAAGTTTCCACGGCAACAAAAATAAACATAAATAAAAAACAGCTATCTGACGGCAGTATGAACATCATTTTCTTCGTCCTGCCGTCAAGCGCGTAGGAGGTTACACGCTGTAGTACAGTTCGAACTCAACCGGGTGCGGCGTCATGCGAACGCGGTCGTTTTCAGCAGTACGCAGTTCGATGTAAGCATCGATAGCTTCGTCAGTGAATACGCCGCCACGGGTCAGGAACTCGCGGTCTGCGCTCAGCGCGTTCAACGCTTCTTCCAGAGAGCCTGCTACGGTTGGGATCTCTTTCGCTTCTTCCGGCGGCAGATCGTACAGGTTCTTGTCCATGGCATCGCCAGGGTGGATCTTGTTGATGATGCCGTCCAGACCAGCCATCAGCAGTGCAGCGAAGCACAGGTACGGGTTAGCCGCCGGGTCCGGGAAGCGCACTTCGATACGACGTGCTTTCGGGCTCGATACCACCGGAATACGGATGGAGGCAGAACGGTTACGGGCAGAGTAAGCCAGCATAACCGGCGCTTCGTAACCTGGGACCAGACGCTTGTAGGAGTTGGTGGTCGGGTTGGACAGCGCGTTGATTGCTTTAGCGTGTTTGATAACACCGCCGATGTAGTACAGCGCGGTTTCAGACAGGCCGCCGTATTTGTCGCCGGAGAACAGGTTAGTACCGTCTTTAGCCAGAGACATGTGGCAGTGCATGCCGGAACCGTTATCGCCGAACATCGGTTTCGGCATGAAGGTTGCGGTTTTGCCGAAAGCGTGTGCCACGTTGTGTACGACGTATTTGTAGATCTGGATTTCGTCGGCTTTCTTGGTCATGGTGTTGAAGCGGGTAGCCACTTCGTTCTGACCAGCGGTCGCGACTTCGTGGTGATGTGCTTCAACTACCAGGCCCATCTGCTCCATAGTCAGACACATGGCGGAACGCAGGTCCTGCGCAGAGTCTACCGGCGGAACTGGGAAGTAACCGCCTTTCACAGCCGGACGGTGGCCTTTGTTGCCTTCTTCGTATTTGGTGCTGGAGTTCCAGGCACCTTCGATGTCGTCGATAGCAACGTGAGAGCCGGAGATGCTGCTGCCGAAACGTACGTCGTCAAACAAGAAGAATTCCGGCTCTGGCCCGAACAGTACGGTATCAGCGATACCGGAAGAGCGCAGGAAGTCTTCAGCGCGTTTAGCGATGGAGCGCGGGTCGCGGTCATAACCCTGCATGGTGCCCGGTTCCAGAATGTCACAACGGATGATCAGAGTCGGTTCTTCGAAGAACGGATCCATAACCGCAGTAGTCGCGTCCGGCATTAACACCATGTCGGATTCGTTGATGCCTTTCCAGCCGCCAATCGAGGAACCATCAAACATTTTACCGTCTTCGAAGAAGTCAGCGTTAACCTGGTGGGCCGGAATAGTGACGTGCTGTTCTTTGCCTTTGGTATCCGTGAAGCGAAGGTCAACAAACTTCACTTCATGCTCATTCAGCATCGTCAAAACGTGTTCTACTGACATACTTGGTTCTCCCGATTGTGTCATTTATCGTCGTGGAACGAATATCGTTGTGGAATGATGTTGTTACCGTACAAAACATATAGCTAAAACTGTGCCAACTATTAAAGAATAGTTTGAAACAGCATTCCTGCTGGTTTTTTGTCTCCTCCTGAGCTGCACCAAGATAGTTAACTGCACCAAAACTGTGCACCATTTTGGTGTTATTGCACTTAATTGGTGCTCTGAGTTTGTGGGGTGCTGCTTTATTGCACCGTGAAAGGGATCACAGACCCGTAATTCGCAGGTTGTTTGTGGAAGATGATTGTGATCTTGTTCAGTCGCTCGATTAATACGTGTACAATAGCGCGCTATTTCTAAAATGCCTGAGGCAAAGCTGTGATCGAAAATTTGCGTAACATCGCTATTATTGCGCACGTTGACCATGGAAAAACAACCCTGGTTGATAAGTTGCTGCAACAGTCCGGTACGTTGGGTGAGCGTAATGACGCCACTGAACGTGTTATGGACTCCAATGATTTGGAAAAAGAGCGCGGAATTACCATCCTCGCTAAAAATACCGCCATCAACTGGAATGACTACCGCATCAATATCGTGGATACCCCAGGGCACGCCGACTTCGGCGGCGAGGTAGAACGCGTGATGTCCATGGTGGACTCTGTACTGCTGCTGGTAGACGCGATGGACGGCCCGATGCCGCAGACGCGTTTCGTGACCCAGAAAGCTTTTGCCTATGGCCTGAAGCCGATTGTTGTCATTAATAAGGTTGACCGTCCTGGCGCTCGTCCTGACTGGGTGGTCGATCAGGTATTCGACCTGTTTGTTAATCTGGGTGCTACCGACGAGCAGTTGGACTTCCCGATTGTTTATGCGTCCGCGCTGAACGGCATCGCCGGTCTGGACCATAACGATATGGCCGAAGACATGACCCCGCTGTTTGAAGCCATCGTGAAACACGTTGAAGCGCCGAATGTCGACCTCGACGGTCCGTTCCAGATGCAGATCTCCCAGCTGGACTACAACAACTATGTTGGCGTTATCGGTATCGGCCGTATTAAACGCGGCGTGGTGAAACCGAACCAGCAGGTCAGCATCATCGACAGCCAAGGCAAAGTACGCAACGGTAAAGTGAGCCAGGTGCTGGGCCACCTGGGTTTGCAGCGTATTGAAAGTTCACTGGCAGAAGCGGGCGATATCATTGCTATCACCGGTCTGGGTGAACTGAACATTTCCGACACTATCTGCGATACGTCCTGCGTGGAAGCGCTGCCGGCGCTGTCGGTAGACGAACCGACCGTGACCATGTATTTCTGCGTTAACACCTCGCCGTTCTGCGGCAAGGAAGGCAAATACGTCACGTCACGTCAGATTTTGGATCGTCTGCGTAAAGAGCTGGTGCACAACGTGGCGCTGCGTGTAGAAGAAACGGAAGATCCGGATGCGTTCCGTGTATCTGGCCGTGGTGAACTGCACCTGTCCGTTCTGATCGAAAACATGCGTCGTGAAGGTTTCGAACTGGCGGTATCCCGTCCGAAAGTTATCTTCCGTACCATCGATGGCCGCCGTCAGGAGCCGTTCGAGCAGGTGACCGTGGATATCGAAGAGCAGCATCAGGGCTCGGTGATGGAAGCGCTGGGTCTGCGTAAAGGCGAAATGCGTGACATGATCCCAGACGGCAAAGGTCGCGTACGTCTGGATTACGTGATCCCAAGCCGTGGCTTGATCGGCTTTCGTACCGAGTTCATGACCATGACCTCCGGTACCGGTCTGCTGTACTCCACCTTCAGTCACTATGATGACATCCGTCCGGGTGAAATCGGCCAGCGTCAGAACGGTGTGTTGATCTCCAACGGTCAGGGTAAAGCAGTTGCTTATGCGCTGTTTAGCTTGCAGGAGCGCGGTAAGCTGTTCCTGGGTCACGGCGCTGAAGTGTACGAAGGCCAGATCATCGGTATTCATACTCGTTCTAACGACCTGACTGTTAACTGTCTGACTGGTAAGAAGCTGACCAACATGCGTGCTTCCGGTACTGACGAAGCTACCGTACTGGTACCGCCGGTGAAAATGTCGCTGGAGCAGGCGCTGGAGTTCATTGATGACGATGAACTGGTTGAAGTGACGCCGACCTCGATTCGTTTGCGTAAACGTCACCTGACGGAAAACGATCGTCGTCGTGCTAACCGCTCTGCCAAAGAAGAATAATTCACTATCTTAGTGATACATCAGGTGGAATGCGGTACTTGACCGCGCTGCCTTGCGATAAGGCCCCTTTATGGGGCCTTTGTTTTTTAGACCGTTGTCCCCTGCCCTTGCGTCTGGCCCTCCTCCTTCATAACCTTATTATGATCCTGCTTATCCTCCCTATTCAGCACGGATTTTTCTCGCTACAGTGAAAACTCTACTGGCCTGTCTGGAGGACTCATGCTGTATATCTTTGACTTAGGTAACGTCGTAATCGATATCGACTTCAATCGTGTTCTGGGGGTGTGGAGCAATCTGAGCGGCGCACCGCTGGCGACCTTGCGTAAGCGTTTTGAGCTGGGACACACCGTTGAGCTGCACGAACGTGGTGAAATCAGCGATGAAGAATTTGCGTCGCGGTTGTGCCATGAGTTGGGGATGTCACTCAGTTTTGAGCAGTTTTCGACCGGTTGGCAGGCAATTTTCATCGGTGTGCGCAAAGATGTGATCGATATCATGCATCGGTTGCGGCAGGAAGGCCATCGCGTGGTAATACTCTCCAATACCAATCGCCTGCACTGTCAATTCTGGCCGGGCGAATACCCCGAAGTACAGCAAGCTGCCGACAGGCTTTATTTGTCTCAGGATATCGGTATGCGAAAACCCGAAGCGGCGATTTACCATCATGTGTTGCGCGAAGAGGGATTTGCAGCCAGTGATGCGCTCTTTTTTGATGACAATGCTGCCAATGTAGACGCGGCAAATGCACTGGGCATCCGTTCTATTCTGGTCAGTGATCGGCAGGTGGTGCCGGATTTTTTTGCCAGCCAGGTTTTTAAGCAGGAGTCGTAAGGCCGTTATGATCGCATTAATTCAGCGAGTCTCCTCCGCCAGTGTGGCGGTAGAAGGCGCGATAGTCGGGGAGATAAACCACGGGCTGTTGGTTTTACTGGGTGTAGAGCAGGGCGATGATGAACAAAAGGCAACCCGTTTATGTGAAAAGGTGATCGGCTATCGGATTTTCAGTGATGATAACGGCAAGATGAATGTGAATGTTCAGCAAGCGGGTGGCAGTGTGCTGGTGGTGTCGCAGTTTACGCTGGCGGCGGATACGCAAAAAGGAATGCGCCCCAGTTTTTCCCGTGGTGCCGCGCCGGCAGAGGCCGAGCGTCTGTATCAGTATTTTGTCGGTCAATGCCGTGAGCATGGCCTGACGACGGAAACCGGTCGTTTTGCTGCAGACATGCAGGTTTCTCTGGTGAACGACGGGCCTGTGACGTTTTGGCTGCAGGTATAGTTTAGCCACAGGTCTGGCCTGGTTGCCGGGTTAAGCAGCAATATTACGCTGCAAACTGCAATATGAGTATGCGTTGAGAAGGGGCGGTTATGTACTACCTGAGAGTACCGGAAAGCGCTGAAGAGCTGGACGCTTATTACCAGTTTCGCTGGGAAATGTTGCGTAAACCGCTGCATCAGCCACTTGGCTCCGAACGGGATGCCTATGATGCGCTGGCGCACCATCAAACCATTGTCGATGGGCAAGGTAATTTGGTGGCGGTTGGCCGTCTCTCAATCAATGCTGAAAATGAAGCATCGATACGATTTCTGGCGGTTCATCCGGATGTTCAGCGGAAAGGGCTTGGAACCCTGATGGCGATGGCGCTGGAGTCGGTGGCGCGTCAGGAAGGCGTAAAGCGGGTGGTATGTAGCGCCCGCGAGGATGCGATGGCGTTTTTTTCCCGCCTTGGTTTTGTGAATCAGGGTGAAATTACCACGCCGATGACCACACCGGTGCGCCATTTTCTGATGATTAAGCCGGTGGCAACGTTGGATGACATTCTGCATCGCCCAGACTGGTGTGGTCAGCTACAGCAGGCATGGTACAACCATATCCCGCTGAGTGAAAAAATGGGTGTACGCATCAGCCAGTACACCGGTCAGAAATTTATTACCACGATGCCGGAAACGGGGAACCAGAATCCGCACCATACGCTGTTTGCCGGTAGCATGTTTTCACTGGCGACCCTGACCGGGTGGGGGCTTATCTGGTTGCTGCTGCGCGAACGGCAACTTGGCGGCACCATTATTCTGGCGGATGCGCATATTCGCTACAGCACACCGGTAACCGGTCGTCCCAGCGCGGTGGCGGATTTAGGATCGCTGAGTGGTGATTTGGACCGGCTGGCTCGTGGCCGTAAAGCACGGGTTCAGTTACAGGTAGAACTGTTCGGCAATGATAAAAAAGGTGCCGTATTTGATGGTACCTACATTGTGTTGCCGCCAGATCAGAATGAATCGCTGGAGCAAGGCGGTTCCGCCATTCGTTAATGCAACGTCGACGATAAGCGATGACGACGAATATGAAACAGCCACCATGACGGTGGCTGTTTGTGTTTATGCGCCTTGGTGCTTACTGTGCGACAGGCGCTGTTGGTGTCGAGGCCGGTTCGGAGGATGCCGGGGAGGCGGCGGGCGCACTGTCCGCCACTGTTCCCTGATGCATTGCCTGATTGATGGGGTGTCCGGCGCTGTCTATACCTTGCAGCGTACCGCTGAGTGTTGGTTTAAGCGGGCTTGCCGCTTCCAGTCGACCATTCAGATGTAACTGCAGATTGGTGTTGCCGGTGGGGGCGTTGGCGGGTGTTGGCCAGCCCCAGCGCGTCAGAATATCAAATGCGACGGCTTTGCCGTTCAGGTCCAGCGTAAATGCTCGCGTGGGCTGCTGCGCGATCACCGCTTTGGCTTCCAGTAAGCCGGTTTGGGTAAACGCGCTCAGGTCTGTTAACGTGATTTGGTTGTCGTTAGCGTTTAACGCCAGTGAGGGACGACGAACATCCACCTTGTTGAAGGTGGCGTCACTGGCATTCAGGTTCAACGTGCCTTGCCACACACCCCACTGATGGTTACGTGCCAGCAGCAGATTATTGCCAAAGCCGTCCAGGGCGGTGAGCTGGAACGGGAACGCGGGGTTAATATCAATCAGCAGGTTGTGGTTGGCGCTGAATTTCCGTAGTTCCACTTCTGACAGCCAGTCAGGTAGCGTCTGTTGCCAGCGTTGGCGCCAGTCCTCCGGTAGTGTGTATTCCATGCCTGCCACCACCAGCTCATCGAGCGTCAGTCGTTGATTGCTGCGTTGCCAGTTGCCGCTGGTGCGTAGCAAGCCGCCTTCCCAACGGGTGGAGAACTGTTTGATGTTCACACCCTGTTTTGACAAGTCCAGACTGACGATCGGGTCAACCAGATGCATGTTGCCATTGACGATATCGGTGGCGTTGAATGACAACGAGCCGTCGTCACTCTGCCAGCTGTTTTGCCGGAATGTCACATTCTGCAGAGTGACGTCCAGATCAGTAAATGCCCAATTTTGTCCTTCGATGCGGGCATCAATCAGGTCAAAACGATTAACGGTGACGGCAGGCAGACGAGTGACAGGTTGCCAGAAATCCGCCATCGACTGTCGGGTTTGCAACCGGACATTGCTCAGTCGCAGATTATTGACCAGCCAACTGCCGTCCGCCGCTCGGGATGCATTTCCCGTCAGTTCCCCACGCGCCACGTCGGCACCGAAATTCTCCAGCGTCAGTTGCTGGTTGGCAAACTGACCTTGTACCAAGACCTTGCTGGCGGGCAGATCATTAAGCAATAAAGAGTGGGCGCTAAGCTGGAAAGCGGCTTTCTTACCCAAAAGGTAGCCGGGCTCCGGCTGCCACGGGGTTATCCCCCCGGTGACTTGCTCGCCTTTCAGACGCCAGTCGCCATCTTGTGCATGCAGCGCCATGGTTTTCAATTGCAGAACGTCGGCTTCAATCGGCAAGGTGAAATCGGTCTGTCCCAGATTGAGGGTACCGCCTTCCAGCACCAGACTGGAAAAATGACGAGGGTCGGTGATCTGGCGTACGCTGAACCCCACCGTGACACGTTGCGCGACCAGTGTTACCGGTTGGTTTTTGTGGCCGAAACTGACATCCAGCAATTGAATACTGCCGGGCGAAGACCACTCATGCGCCATCTTTCTGAATGACACGTGGTATTCGGTACGTTGATTAACCCACTGACTGATATGCCTGGCTCCCCATTCAGTCTGGGCCAGGACATACAGCACCACCACAGCCAGTAGCGCCAGTAACAGCAGTGTGAGAAGAAGTTTCCCGATAAATTTCATTGCTTAAGTCCGCGCCATTCGCAAGGGATGATCGTGTTATGCCGTAATTATCCAGTCATCTCAACAGGTAACTTATTACAGACAATAAATAAGGGCCGATGTTATACCCGTCATACTTCAAGTTACAGGTGCGTTGGCTGTGCTCAGTCACCCGAATCACTTACCTGAGTAAGCTCATCGGGACTCCTTCCCTTGCCGCGTTACAAGGCTCAATGAGCCTTGCCTTGAAGGGCCAACGCGTTTTGTCCTGAAACTCGAATTATTTAGGGTATACCGCCATCGGCCCTTATTATCACGTAAGAGGAAAAATTTCTGGAAGCGCGCTTTACTCTTTTTCGTGAGGGAACACCAGATTCAACACGATTGCTGTGATACCGCCCGCAGCAATGCCTGATGACAGCAGGGTTTTCAACCAGTCTGGTGCGAACTGCAAAATCAATGGCTGCTGGGAGACACCCAAACCAACAGCCAGCGACAGCGCGATAATCATAATAGCGCGACGATTAAGCGGCTCGCGGGAGACAATTCGTACCCCAGACGCGGCGATAGTTCCGAACATGACGATAGTTGCGCCACCCAGAACCGGCTCTGGAATATGCTGCACAAAACCGCTCACCGCCGGGAACAGCCCCAGTACGATCAGCATCAATGCTACAACGAAACCAACGTAGCGACTGGCAACCCCGGTCAGTTGAATCACGCCATTGTTTTGCCCAAAGCAGGAGTTGGGGAAGGTATTGAATACGGCAGACAGGCAAGAGTTCAGGCCGTTAGCCAGTACGCCGCCCTTCAGGCGCTTCATGTAGAGCGGGCCGCTGACCGGCTGCTCGGAGACGTCGGAAGTGGCGGTGATATCACCGATGGTTTCCAGCGAGGTCACCATGAATACCAGCATCAGCGGGATCAACAGATTCCAGTCAAAACCAAGGCCATAGTACAACGGGGTGGGGACGTTAATCAGCGAGTGGTTGGATGTGCCGGTACTTTCCGGCAGCATACCCATCAGCCAGGCGGCCAGATAACCGACGGCCATTGCGATAACCAGCGATGCCACGCGCAAATAAGGGTTACGCTGGCGGTTCAGGATGATAATCACCACCAGAACGACGGCTGCCAGCAGCAGGTTCTTCGGTGCCCCAAACGTGTGGTTACTCATGGCAGCAAAACCACCGCCGATTGATGTCAGGCCAACCTGAATCAGCGACAGGCCGATGATCATCACGACGATACCGGAAACCAGCGGTGTAATAATGCGGCGAGCCAGGTGCAAAACGCGTGACAGCAGAATTTCGGTGCAAGAGGCTACCATCAGCGTGCCGAAGAGCGCCGCCATCATCGTCGGTACATCCGCGCCACCGTTTTTCAGCGCCATACCGCCCATAATCAGCGGGGTAACAAAGTTGAAGCTGGTCCCCTGAATGGACAACAAGCCGGAGCCGACCGGTCCCCAGGTTTTGATTTGCAAAATAGAAGCCAGACCGGAAGCGAACAGCGACATGCTGATGATGTGCTGCGTATCCTGCGCTGGCAGGCCTAACGCCTGACAAATCAGTAACGCCGGGGTGATGACCGCAACAAACATCGCCAACAGGTGCTGGCAGGCGGCGAATAACGTCTGCGGTAAAGGAGGCCGGTCCTCCAGACGGTAAATCAGCTCGCTGTTTGCCGGGGTAACGGCGTCAGTCTGGGGTAGCTCGGTGGTGGAAAGACTCATGATAGCGGGGCGCTCCTGAACGGCAAAAAACGCATTTTAATCATCTGCTGTGTAAAAGCAATCGATTGCGGGATGGGATTTACTTATCGCCGGGAATCATCGCCGCAAACAGATAAACCCAACTGGGCACAATCCTTTTATTAAGGATAGGGGTAACAACAACGGGATAAAGGCAACGCAATAAAAACGCTTTCTACGTTATCAGGCGTTGGTATAACGGGTGCGTTCTGGCAGCCAGCGCTCGATCAGTGCTCTGGCATGTTCCGGGTAGTGCTCATGGATATGGCGCGAGACTCGTTGGACTTGCGGAATCAGTGCCTGATCGCGCAGTAAATCCGCTACTTTGAAAGCGGCGTTACCGGTCTGACGGGTGCCGAGCAGTTCGCCGGGCCCGCGAATTTCCAGATCGCGCTGGGCGATGACGAAGCCATCGTTGCTGTCGCGCAGAACCTGAAGCCGCATTTGCGCGGTTTTACTCAGTGGTGATTTGTACAGTAACACGCAGTGGGAGGCGATGGCACCACGGCCGACGCGGCCACGTAATTGATGCAATTGCGCCAGCCCCAGTCGTTCCGGGTTTTCGATGATCATCAGGCTGGCGTTCGGCACATCCACACCCACCTCAATCACGGTCGTAGCAACCAACAAATGTAGTTGATTGGCTTTGAATGCCTCCATGACGGCCTGTT
This sequence comes from Dickeya oryzae, assembly GCF_009372235.1. GTDB lineage: Bacteria > Pseudomonadota > Gammaproteobacteria > Enterobacterales > Enterobacteriaceae > Dickeya > Dickeya oryzae. Next base: position 23,190 of record NZ_SULL01000016.1, read on the forward strand.
TTTCCTTCGCTTTCATCCGGCCATGCACCAGACCAACCGCGAGGTCAGGTAACGCGGCTTTTAGCTCCTGGCAGGTCGCTTCAGCCGCTTGCGCTTCCAATAGTTCGGATTCTTCAATCAGGGTACAAACCCAGTATGCCTGCCGCCCCTCTTGCAGACAGGCATGGCGTACCCGCTCAATGATGTCGGCGCGGCGAGTGTCGGGAATAGCGACAGTGGTTACCGGTGTGCGGCCCGGTGGCAGCTCATCAATGACCGAGGTATCCAGGTCGGCATAGGCGGTCATCGCCAGTGTGCGGGGAATCGGTGTGGCAGTCATGATCAACTGGTGAGGGTGGAAGCCCTGCTCTTCGCCTTTTTCCCACAACGCCAGTCGCTGATGCACACCAAATCGGTGTTGTTCGTCGATAATCACCAACGCCAGGCCGCTGAACTGAACCTGTTGCTGAAAAATAGCGTGGGTGCCGATCACCATCGAAACCTGTCCGCTGGCGATAGCCTCCTGCTGGGCTTGCCGCGCTTTACCCTTTTGCTTGCCTGCGAGCCAGCCCACTTCAATACCCAGTGGCTCAAACCAGCGACGGAAGTTGGCGGCATGTTGCTCAGCCAGCAATTCCGTTGGTGCCATCAACGCCACCTGTTTGCCGTGAGCGATGGCCCGCAACGCCGCCAACGCCGCGACCAGTGTTTTACCGGAGCCGACATCGCCCTGCACCAGACGCATCATCGGAAATGGCTGATTCATATCCTGTTCGATTTCTGCCACGACCCGTTGTTGCGCGCCGGTAGGGCTGAACGGCAGCGCGGCCAGCAGTTGTTGCTTCAGGTCGTCTTTGGTATCCAGCGCCAGTGCCCGGTGGCGCTGTGCACCCGCGCGTACCGCCAGCATACTCAGGTGGTGTGCCAACAGCTCTTCCATGACCAGACGTTGCTGTGCCGGGTGTTTCCCTTGCTCCAGCTCCGCCAGCTTTACATCCGGTGGTGGGCGGTGCAGGGTGCGTAACGCATCTGGCAGGCTGATCAACCCGTGGCGCATTTCCTGGGGCAGAAGTTCGTCAATCGGATGGGTATCCAACAGTTTCAGCGCCTGGTCGGTCAGTTTACGCAGCGTTGCCTGCCGCACACCCTCGGTCGTGGGGTAAACCGGCGTCAGCGTTTCCTGCAGCTCGACCGTCGTGCTTTCGCCCTGCACCCGGTATTCGGGATGGATCATCTCGCCGCCCAGTTTGCCGCGTCGTACTTCCCCATAGGCCAGTACGCGCTGGCCCGGCGACAGGCTGTTTTTCATGGCGGCGTTGAAATTAAAGAAGCGTAGCGTGAGCATGCCGCTGCCGTCGCTGATTTGGCAGGTCAGCATCCGGCGTTGGCCAAAGGTGATATCGCTGCGCAACACATCGCCTTCTACCGTCGCGTACATGCCGGGCAACAAATCGTTAATGTGATAAAGATGGGTGCGGTCTTCGTAGCGAAGTGGCAGATGTAGCAGCAGATCCTGCACCGTCTCCAGACCAAGACGGGCCAGTTTTTCCGCCTGGCTGGCCCCGACGCCGGCAAGGGTGCTCAACGGCTGGGTATGCAGCAGGCGGCTATCCATTATTGCTCCGTGGATTGCATCGCCGCCCACCAGGGCGCATCGGCAATCACCTGGCCGGTCTGGTCAATATGTGGGCGCGGTAGCCCTTTGCGTTTGGCGACGCGGGCCAGTACCGGGTAACCCCCTTCAAACAGCAGGCGTTGTTGCTCTTCCTCATCCAAAGGGCTGTCTTCGCGCTGGTACATCCCTGCCAACTGACGCTGGCGTTGCGCTTCATACAGAATCAGGGCGGAAGCGACCGACACGTTCAGCGACTGCACCATACCGATCATAGGAATGATGATGTCCTGATCAGCAAGAGCCAACGCCTCGCCAGAGATACCGGTTTTTTCCTGTCCAAGCAGGATGCAGGTCGGGCGGGTGTAATCCACATCGCGGAAGTCGACTGCGTCGGCAGACAGATTGGTCGCCAGAATTTGCATGCCCTGCGTTTTCAAATGGCGGGCAGCATCCTGAATGGTACGGTGGGTTTTGACTTGAACCCAACTGTTGCTGCCTGCCGCGGTAGACACCAGGGTTTTCATGCGACTGGTGGGCCACACGGCATGCACCTGATGTACGCCAACGGCATCAGCGGTACGGATAACGGCGGATACGTTGTGAGGCTTATGTACCTGCTCCATGCACACGGTCAGATCAGGCTGACGGTTGTTAAGCATCTCGCGGATACGCGTATAACGTTCTGGGGTCATAACTGGCTAATTTCGGTTACGGTTGACTTTAATCACGTCCGGCATCACGCGGATCTTGCGCATAATATTCGCAAGATGGATACGGTCGCGTGTGGTGAGGCGGATAAAGGCGCTGTACACCCGGCCATCTCGTTCTTCGGTGTTGATACTCTGAATATTGGAGTTCGATGCGCTGATCGCCGCCGTCAGGTTGGCCAATGCCCCCTGATGGTTGAACATGTCGACCTTGATTTCGGTCATGAAATCTTGCTCGGTGACCTCATCCCACTCTACCGCCATGAATTTCTCAGGTTCTTTCTGGTAGCCACGGATGTTGCGGCAGGATTCATGATGAATCACCAGCCCTTTGCCGGGGCTGACATGCGCGATAATCGGGTCGCCAGGGATGGGGCGACAGCACTTAGCGAAGGTGATCAAGACGCCGTCGGCACCCTTGATTGGCAGTTTGCGAATGCCGGTCGTGCCGTTTTCAGCACGCTCTTCCAGCAGATTACGCGCTACCACCACGCTCATGGCATTACCCAGACCGATTTCCGCCAGCAGGTCATCCAGAGAAGCGAGCTTCATACGCTCCAGCTCTCGCTGAATGTTTTGCTCTGGAATGTCGGACAGTTTACGGCCGCTGCCCAATGCATGGTTAATCAGACGACGCCCCAGGCTGACAGAGTCGTCACGCTTGAGGTTTTTCAGCATCTGGCGAATCTTGGCGCGTGCTTTGGAACTGACGACAAAGTTGAGCCAGGCAGCGTTTGGACGAGCGCCCGGTGCGGTGATGATTTCGATGGTTTGCCCGCTGGACAACGCCTGAGACAGCGGATAAGGCTGGCGATCGACGCGAGCGCCGACGCAAGCGTGGCCGATATCGGTGTGTACCGCGTAAGCGAAGTCCACCGGTGTCGCACCGGCAGGCAGCTCGACAATGCGGCCTTCTGGCGTGAACACGTAAATTTCGTCTGGGAACAGGTCAGATTTAACGCTTTCGATGAATTCGAAAGAGCTCCCGGCGCTTTGCTGTAGTTCCAGCAGGCTTTGCATCCAGCGTTGAGCGCGCACCTGTGCCGTGGTACTGCTGCTTTCGCCTTCTTTGTAAGCCCAGTGCGCGGCAACCCCCATTTCTGCCATCTGGTCCATGTCCTCAGTACGGATCTGGACTTCAACTGGCACGCCATGTGGCCCGATAAGGGAAGTATGAAGCGACTGATAGCCGTTCGCTTTAGGGATGGCGATATAGTCTTTCACCCGGCCCGGGCGCGGTTTATATAAGCTGTGTACCTGCCCCAGCACGCGATAACAGGTATCGACTTCCCGCACGATTACCCGAAAGGCATAGATATCCATAATGGAATGGAAGCGCTGTTCTTTCAGGTGCATCTTGCAATAAATGGAGTACAGATGCTTTTCGCGGCCGCTGACGCGACAACTGATACCTGCTTCTTTCAAACGCCCTTCAATTTCGGAGAGGATCTTTTGAATCATCTCCTTACGGTTGCCGCGGGCGGCTTTCACCACCTCTTTAATGACCCGATAACGGTTGGGGTAGAGCGCTTCAAAGCCCAGCTCTTCGAGTTCGGTTTTCAGATGATGAATACCGAGACGGTGCGCGAGCGGACTATAGATTTCCAGCGTTTCCCGGGCGATGCGTCGACGTTTGTCTGGACGCAACGATCCCAGCGTTCGCATATTGTGGGTGCGGTCGGCCAGTTTGATCAGAATGACGCGAATATCCTGCACCATCGCCATGATCATTTTGCGGAAGTTTTCCGCCTGCGCCTCTTTCTTATCGCGGAATTTCAGCTTATCCAGCTTGGAGACGCCTTCCACCAGTTCAGCGACGCTTTTGCCGAACAGCTGTTCCATATCCTGATAGGTGGCGGGCGTATCTTCGATGACATCATGCAGCAAGGCGGCCATCAGCGTTTCATAGTCGAGACGCATTTCAGCCAAAATACAGGCTACTGCCACCGGATGCGTGATATAGGGCTCACCGCTGGAGCGTGTCTGGCCCTCGTGAGCGTCACGTGCAACGAGATAAGCCTGCTTGAGACGTTTTATCTGGTCTTCCGGCAGATAACGCTGAATCAGCAGATTGAGGCTTTCAAACAGATACAAGGGCGACTCACGACCGAATGCGAATTAACGACGACCTTCAGCGATGGCGGTAACTGCCTGAATTTCCGCTGCTTCCTGTTCCTGTTGTTCCTGGCGCTCACGGGTATCCAGAATCTGGCCGTTGATCAGGCCTTCTTCAATTTCGCGCAGGGCAATCACGGTGTACTTATCGTTTTCTTCCGGAACCAGTGGATCTTTGCCACCCACCTGGATCTGACGGGCGCGACGAGCGGCGACCAGCACCAGGTCAAAACGGTTACCAATTTTTTCTACAGCGTCCTGAACAGTTACGCGTGCCATAGTGTGTACTCCAGTGGGGAAATAAAATGACTGGGCATCATACTGAAAGTGCCGTCAGTCTGCCAATAGTTTGGTGATTAAAGCGTCATGTCGAACTTTCTGACGGCTCAGGCGCAGACGCTCAGCGCGAATAATGGTTTTCAGATCCAGTAATGCCAGATCGAAATCGTCATTCACAATAAGATAATCGTATTCGGCGTAGTGACTCATTTCTGCCACCGCCTGTTTCATCCGGCGGGCAATGACTTCTTCGCTGTCCTGGCCGCGCCCGCGCAGGCGACGTTCCAGTTCATCTTGTGAAGGCGGCAGAATGAAGACACTGCGGGCTTGCGGCATGCGTTCGCGAATCTGGCGTGCACCCTGCCAGTCAATGTCCAGAAAAACGTCAACGCCGGTGGAGAGCACCTGCTCGATAGCGGCGCGGGACGTACCGTAATAATTGCCGAAAACCTCAGCGTATTCCAGAAAGTCATCCGCTGCGATCATCTGCTGGAATTCATCAGTCGGCACGAAGAAATAGTGTTCACCGTGAACTTCACCCGGACGCATGGCGCGTGTGGTGTGCGAAATGGAAACCTGGGTGTCATAGAGCGGCTGTGTTTTCAACAGCGCATGAATCAAACTGGATTTCCCTGCACCACTGGGGGCGGAAACAATATACAACGTGCCTTGAGCCATAGTGAATTCTGCGTCTGATAAAGATGGAAGAAGAGATGCAACCAGTTGCGCGTTTTTCCGCATTATACACGCCGCTGTGTAGGCCGTCGCGTGGTGAAACACAGCCTGATACTCCACCTGTTATCTGTCACCCCACCTTTTTTTACTTTGCGGGCTGCTTTCCTGTTTTTCTGCCGCTTGCTGCAACGCGCCCAATACTGTGCGGCTTGCTTTGCATCACCTGATTTTTACGCTCGTATTTTCTGACTGTCTGCGGATTAATGCCTGGGTTTTCGCTCAGGGAGGAAAAGCGATGCGATATCGATACGCGTTGGCAGTCATGTTGTGGCTTGTGGCCTGCGGATTGGTAAAGGCGGAGCCTTGTCCGGCATGGTCTGCCGCACGGGCTGAACAGGAGGTAGACCAGTTGGGGCAACAACTGACGCAGTGGGACAAGGCCTATTATGAACGGGGTCAGAGCCTGATTGACGATCAGGTCTATGATCAACTGCGTCAAACGCTGGCAACCTGGCAGGTGTGTTTTCAGGCGGACGCCGACGGTTTTGCGGTTAGCCTGCCATCAAGTGGTAAGCAACCGCATCCGGTGGCGCATACCGGTCTGAAAAAACTGACTGAACCGGCGGAACTGAAACAGTGGATAGCTCAGCATCGTGACCTGTGGATACAACCTAAAATCGATGGTGTCGCGGTGACGCTGGTGTATGAACAAGGAAAATTGGTGAGCGCCATCAGTCGCGGCAATGGTCGTCAGGGTGAGGACTGGACAGATAAAGTGCGCCAGATGGATGCTGTGCCGCAGCAACTTTCCGACATGTATGGGCGTCTGGTATTGCAGGGGGAGCTGTATTTGTCAGTGACGGCGCATCGGCAACAGCAGACTGGCGGCATCAATGCGCGGGCTCAGGTCGCAGGTGAAATGCGACGAAAACAGCCGTCACCGTTGCTGTCTCGCCTTCGCGTGTTCATCTGGGCCTGGCCTGACGGCCCGGCAGACATGCCGACGAGGCTTGCAGCATTACGGGAACTGGGATTTGGGCTAACGGCAGACTACACCCAGCCCATTGCTTCCTTTGACGAGGCGGCGCGATGGCGGGAACGCTGGTATCAAGCGCCGCTGCCGTTTGTAACAGATGGTGTGGTATTGCATCAGTCGCAGGAACCCACCGGGCGTTACTGGCAGGATACGCCAGCTGAGTGGGCCATAGCCTGGAAATACCCGCTGGTGAATCGGGTAACGGAAGTGACCGGTGTTGATGTCGAGATCGGGCGTACTGGCAGAATGACGGTCGTGCTGCAGGTAAAGCCCATGATGCTGGATGACAAGAACGTGAGTCGGGTCAATCTCGGTTCGGTTTCCCGCTGGCGGCAGTGGGATGTATTACCGGGTGATCGGGTCAGCATCAGTCTGGCAGGATTGGGGATTCCCCGGCTGGACGCCGTGGTATGGCGCGGGGCGGTACGTGAGCCGATTAGCGTCCCGGCGGCGTCATCTTTTGATGTATTCAGTTGCTTGCAATGGAGTAAAGCGTGCCAGCCGCAGTTTCTGGCCCGACTGGTGTGGATGAGCGGACGTAATGGGCTGTCGCTCAGCGGTATCAGTGAGGGCACCTGGCGACGGCTGATACAGCAGGGTAAGGTCGTCGATGTCGTTTCCTGGCTGGCGCTTGAGCCTGCGCAACTGGCGGCAGGCGGTGATGTTGATAAACAATATGTAGAGCGGATTTATCGTCAGTTCCAGCGGGCGCGTCGCCAGCCGTTGCGTCAGTGGTTGCTGGCGTTAGGGTTGCCGTTGCCATCCAGTGCCAGACAGGCGTTGGATGGCGCTTCGTTCGAACAATTACAGCAACGATCTGTCGCACAATGGCAGCAATTTTCGGGGATTGGTGTGCGACGAGCGCAACGTATTCGGGATTTTCTGCACCACCCCGAGATAGTCCGTCAACTGACGTGGCTTAATGAGCAAGGCGTGAAATCATGACCGGAATAAGCGCGTTCAGGCGCGTATACGGCGTTTGGTTGCCGGGCCGGACACTTTGTCATCAACCTGTCGGCTTTTATAAAAAAGCCGATGAAAAAGGATTGACGCTATAGTAGGGGAGCAGTAATATGCGCCCCGCATTCGGTGAGTGGCGCAGCCTGGTAGCGCACTTCGTTCGGGACGAAGGGGTCGGAGGTTCGAATCCTCTCTCACCGACCATTTTTAAAACGATAAAACCCGGTTATCGTTGACATGAAACTCGCATCTTACCGATAGCGAGTTTTTTTGTTTTTGTCGTTTTATTTGGTGTTTTTTTCGTCGGTTTCTTTGCTTTTCAGACTTCACTATCCTGAACCTTATGGTAGACGCTATTTCTCTGTTACTTTTGTGTGAAGTACGCTGTTTTTTCCGCAGATAACCCGCCTGTTTTTTTATATAGTTTTTTGTTTTTATTCTATTTATAGCCAGTGGTAACGTATTTTTGTTGGCTTTCACCTTTATTTACATTAAGGCGGCCAGCTGTCCCATTTTCTCGCGAAAATGTGAGCTGTTTTAATCTGAATGTATCAATAAAAGGTGAAAAAAACGACACGGGAGAATGCCAGTCGGTTCGGCAATGGCCGACGTGGCTCGAAACCACCGTGTAGGTTGAACGAAGGGGGCGTTGCTGCTATCTCAACTGCGCCAGCGCCTTTTCGGCCTCGGCGCGACGCCCCTGGTCGGCAATTTCACGCCCCGGACGCGGCGCGACAGTCAGTGCGGTGGACAGGTATTGTCTGGCTTCGCTTTTGCGCCCGGCTTTCAGCAGAAAGTCGCCGTAAAAAAAGTTAGCGTCAATGCTGGTGGGGTTCATTTTCAAGGCGGTTTTGAGGTATCGCTCTGCTTTTTTATCGTCACCAAACCCGAGCGGCCAGCCCGGCACCTGATAATACAGTACCCCGAGGATAGTGTAAGCCGCGCCATTGAGTGCCTGTGGATCGATAACAATGGCTTGTTCCAGCAGGCTTTTGGCTTGCCCGGCCAGATTGAGCGCTTCCATACCGTCTTTAACGCCCGCCCAGCTACTCTCCACCATTGCTGATGAGATCAGGTAATCCGCGCGGTTGGGGTAATTTTCTGCCAGTTCCTGCGCCTGCTGGCTGAGTGTGGCGAAACAGGCTTCTTTCATGCTCGCTGGTGTTCTGTACTGGCAGACTGACCATTGCCGGTGAATATCCATCGACATATCGCCTGCATAGGCCATGCCGGTTGCCAGTAATCCGCTAAACAGTAGCACCATCGAACGCAGAGTCATGTACGATTTCCCTATTTTTTTGGCAATGTTATATAACGCTGGATAACGGCTAACTGGCGCCGGATGGCTTTATCCACCACGTTGGGCAACAGTGCATTGAGCGCCACAAACACTTTTTCAGGCCACCCCAGCCATTGGCGTAACCTTTCCCGCTCCAGCGCGTTAACCACGCGATCCGCTACCCAGTCAGGGCGGTCGCTGCGATAGCCCAGTTCCTGAATCAGCCTGCTGGCGGTGGAGGTATCGCCTTTGGCATCGACGGCCCTGGGAGCAAGGTGCAATACTTTAACGCCTTTTGATGACAGTTCGCGGTGCAGTGCCTCACTAAATCCGCGTAAAGCGAATTTGCTGGCGCAATAGACGCTGTATCCAGGGTAGCCTATCCCATCCAGCGTGGAGCCAATATTCATGATAATGCCGGGCGTGTTGATACAGCCGAGCAACGCATGGGTGAGCAGGATCGGTGCCTCGGTATTTAGCATGAGCTGTTGGCGAATCGTGTCGTGGCTTTGATCGTTAAACGAGCTAAAGGTCGAGGTGTCAGTATTGTTAATCAACACGTCCAGCCTGGCGTTTTCCGGAAAACACTCCGCCAGCGCGTCGAGATCCTGTTCGTTACAGAGGTCTGCCAGCAAAATATTGTGATGACCGGGATCAGGCAGTCTGCGCTGTAATGCCAGCAACGCCTGCTCGTTACGGCCCACCAAATATAATCTGGCACCTTTGGCGGCCAGTGCCAGTGCCAGGTCCTGACCCAGGTTGCTGCTGGCGCCAGTTAATAGAATACGTTTATTGTCGAGTTTCATAGCTTAGTGCTCCGTGAGGCTGCGCAGCATATCGCCGTACAGCCGATAAACCACATGAGCGGCGTGGATGATGGCGGCCTGATCGGCTGAGTCGTTAATGTTATCCATCAGTGTGGCAAAGCAAGGAAGCGGCGTCTGATTCGTCGGAGCCCGTGATGGCGATTGACCTGTGGTGCTGGTCGTAATGTTGAGATTGAGACCTTCCAGTACGTGCATCAGTCCGAAGATGCTCATGGGGTTGCCGCGCTGGATCTGATCGTAAAAGTAAGCGGCCATCAACTCGATCCACTCCGCGACCGCACGCTGACGCCAGGTATCCATTTCAACACCGCAGGCTCGAATTTTGCGGCGAAGCGACGCCTTGTAGCCATATTCGGCGTCGAGGTACGCCGTCAGTGCCTGACGTGCCCACTCCTGATGCTGGGGGACACGCCCGCTCGCGGCCATCAACAGTGGCACGGTATAACTGACGTGATGATAAATCTGCGTTAGAAACGCAACGTACATCTCCCCGGTAATGGTCCCCTGGCGGCAGGCGTGAATAACCGGCGCGGACATCATAAGCTGCTGCGAGGTACAGGTAGCGGATTGTAGTTGTTGGTAAAAGCTCATGTCTTACTCCTGAATGGCGCGTTGACAGTCGGAAAGCGGCCGCTAAGGATGCGATGGTGTCATGCTAGCGAGGGAGCATTAAGAGAGACTTAAGACGATTAAAAAATCGTTTTACTCGCGGATTTGACGTCAAAATCTGCAGGCGATGCGGATATCCCAAAGAGAAGGCTGACATCCGCTATACTGAGCGCCCGATACGTAATGACAGAAATGACACAACGGAGAAAAAGCATGTCGACATCGCGCCGTGCGCATCAACTGGCGATTCTGGTGGTGATGACCAGCGCCTCGTTGGTGGGGCTGGTTCAGGGGTATTCCATCCCGCTGGTGACGTTGAAACTCACGGCGCTGGGATACGGTTCTGCACTGACCGGCATGATGTCCGCACTACCGGCGATAGGCGTGTTTGTCTCTTCATGGGTCGCTGCACCGGTAGCGATGCGCCTGCCGGTTGGCCGGTTGCTGGCGTTGTCGACGTGGGGAATGGGGATAAGCCTGACGTTGTCGTTTTATCTCGATAATGTCGCGCTGCTGGCGGTTCCCCGTTTTATGATGGGGTTTTGCTGCGGCCTGATTATCGTCATTGGCGAATCCTGGGTCAGTGGCCATACCGCCGAGCATCGCCGTGGGGTACTGGTCGGGCTGTACGCTACCGCGTTTACCGGTCTGCAACTGCTGGGGCCGTTGCTGATCTCCCTGACAGGGCTGGATGACCCAACCGGGTTGTTGCTGATTCTGGCACTGCATGGCGCATGCCTGCTGATGGTGCCCGGTGCGTCATTTTCCCGGTTGGCGCTGAGCGCGCATCGGCAGCATAACCTGTTTTCTTTGTTACTGGCCGCCCCTGCACTGGCAATGGCGGTGTTTGCCTTCGCTTTTTTTGACGGCGCAGTCCTGTCAATGCTGCCACTGTACGGCATGGCGCACGGTTACGAGGAGTCGCTGGCCGTGCTGCTGGTCACCGTGCTGTTTATCGGCGATGCCTTATTGCAGGTGCCACTGGGCTGGATATCCGACAAGCTGGGTACGGTACGGGTACACCTTGCCTGTGGCGGGATGTTCGTGCTGATGCTGGCGGGTTTGCCGTTTAGCTACGGTACCGGCTGGGTGTGGGCGAACGTTTTTTTGCTGGGTGCCGTAGCGGGCAGTATTTATACCTTGTCGCTGGTGCGGGCGGGTAAGTGGTTCAGCGGCGTCGATTTGGTGGCGATCAACGCGCTGTTCGGTGTGCTGTGGGGTGTTGGCAGCTTCAGTGGGCCGCTGGTGAGCGGTTCGCTGATGCAGTGGTACGGCCGTGATGGGCTTATCGCGATTCTGGTGTTACTGGGATTACTGTTTCTGGCGGCTAACGCCTTGCCGACGATGACGACGCGCTACGCCGACAAAACAGCAAATCAGGAAGTGGCGGAGTAGTGCTGGGGGAGTGAATCACCGGAGGAGAAAATGGATCGTCTGGTAACGCTGGAAACCTTTGTCTGTGTGTACGAGTGCGGGTCTTTTTCTGCGGCGTCGTGCCGTCTGGGTATCGGCCAGCCAGCCATCTCTAAAGCTATCATGCAGCTTGAGCAGCAACTGGCCGTCAAATTGTTGTTGCGTTCCACCCGCGGCCTGACGCCCACGGAAGCCGGGCAGCAGTTTTATCGCCAGGTCGCTCCGGCACTGCGGCAATTGCAGGAGGCGAAGGATGCCGTGCGCGGTGGCAACGGCGAGCTGAGCGGCTATTTGCGGGTGTCGGCCCCTGTGACCTTTGCCCGCTTGCATGTCCTGCCTCATCTGCATGTGTTTTTGTCGCAGCATCCGAACCTGAAGGCTGACATCATTCTGGATGATCGTCCGGTGGATTTGATTGCTGAAGGTATTGATGTCGCGTTGCGAGTCGGTGACCTGAAAGACTCCGGATTGACCGCCCGAAAGATAGGGTCGGCACCGATGCGGTTGCTGGCAACACCGGCGTATTTCGCGGCCCACGGTACACCCACATCACCCGACGCATTGGAACACCATGATGCGGTTATCTACCTGCAAGATGAAGCGCCGGGTAGTGTTTGCTTCCAGAAGGGTGACCGGCAGCAAAGGGTGACGCTGTCCGGACGTATCCGTACTACGGCGGCGGAAGGCGTGCGGGAAGCGGTGCTGGCCGACAATGGGTTGACGGTAGCCTCGGCGTGGATGTTTGCGCCAGAGCTGGCGAACGGTGCGGTGGTCACCGCGCTGACCGACTGGCATATCGGTGTGAGGGATGTGTGGGCGGTTTACCCCGGCGGCCGGTTAACCTCAGCCCGTGCTCAGGCATTTACCGAGTTTGTGGCCCGCCATTTATCCGCGCCTGCCTGAGTCTTCCTTCATCCATTCCATTCTGGAATAACTATTATGGCAGATGGCTGTCTTCTGCGATGAAGTCGCTTTCCCTATTCTGAGCCTGCCCCCCATGCCGTACCGCATGATGTTGCCTGCGGCCTGAGGGGAAAATGACCGTCAGACAGGCAACCACGGAGATAACCATGAGCACATTATCGTACAGCGATGACACCGTAAGAACGGGGAAACCGCTGATTTTTGCGATGGCCGCCGCCAGCGGCGCGGCAGTCGCCAATATTTATTACAACCAGCCGATGCTTGGCCTTATCACCGCCAGTTTTCCTGGCAGCAGTGCGACATCCATGATCCCCACCGCCACCCAACTGGGTTACGCGTTGGGATTGCTGATGCTGGTACCGTTGGGGGATAAATTTGAGCGTCGGCGGCTGATTGTCTGGCAATTTTTACTGTTGGCATTGGCCTCGGTGCTGGCGGCGTTGGCACCATCGGCACCGGTGTTGCTGGCCGCGTCGGTATTGATTGGTGTGGGGGCGACGGTCGCTCAGCAGATTGTGCCGGTTGCCGCGACGATAGCGGGCGAAGGCCAGCGTGGGGCTGTGGTCGGTACGGTGATGAGCGGATTATTGAGCGGTATTTTGCTCAGCCGGACGCTGGCCGGGTTAGTGGCGGATGCTGCTGGCTGGCGCGCCATGTTCTGGCTGAGTGTGCCGCTGGCGTTGGCCGGTGCGGTGCTGATGGGGCGCATGTTACCCGTGTTGTCGTCATCATCCGTGTTGTCCTGGCGTTCGTTGATGCGTTCGCTGCTGACGTTGTGGCGTGCAGAGCCAATGTTGCGTCGTGCGACCTGGATTCAGGGCGCGCTATTCGCATCGTTTAGCGCATTCTGGAGCATTCTGGCGCTGTATCTTGCCAGCGGCAGCCATCCGCTCGGTGCGGCGGCGGCAGGTTTGTTTGGCGTCATCGGTGTAGCGGGGATTACGGCCGCCCCGGTGGCAGGACGGCTGGCAGACAGTATCGGCAGTCGGCCGGTGATTTTGCTGGGGGCGTTGCTGACGTTGCTGGCGTGGGGCGTTATCGGTTTGTGGGGAACGGTGGCGGGCCTGATTGTCGGCGTGGTGCTGCTGGACCTTGGGGTACAGAGCGCGTTGATTGCTCATCAACATGTGATTTATGGGCTTCAGCCTGCTGCGCGCGGTCGTATCAATACCTTGTTTATGGGCGGTATGTTTCTTGGTGGGGCGCTGGGGTCCAGTGGGGCGATGGCGGCCTGGCAGGCAGGCGGATGGTTACCGGTGACGTTGTTTGCTGGCGGGGTCGCGTTGTTGGCGCTGGTAGCCGCCAGCCGTCGTTAATCACGGGCGGGTCCCGCCCGTGATGGCCATACAGTACGACAATTACCGGTGGTACTGCAACGCGACACTGGTACGACAACGCGATACCGGTACGGCAACTTGAGGTATGGCGGGTTTTTACGGCGTGTAGCGCACTGGCAGCAGCGCGGTACGGTCCACCGCGTCGTTAAGGCGCTTCATCACCGCGTCATACGGGCACAGGGTGCCGATATCGGTTTTCTGACAGTCAGGCATCGAGAACTCGCTGCGTAACGGCGGGTGGCTGTCATCCAGCGCAGTCAGCCCACGAATCTGATCCAGCGATTGTGCCTGGAAATAGATACGCACAACACGCTGACCAGACTGCTGATTGCGCCAGCGTTCGAAGATAAGGCTACCTGCGGGCGGGATATTGCCGCGCGGATAGTCGCCCATCTGCCAGGTAAAGCCCAGCATCGTACGCAGTTTGGCGATGTTGGTGTCATGCGCCACATACAGCAGCCATTTGACATCTGGTGGGGCATCGGCCTGATGCCCGGTGTTGAGCGCCAGCGCTATCTGGTTCATCAGTACCGACGCACCGCGGCGAGCCACGTAGGGCAGATCGTTGGTGAAGTCGTAATTGGCGGTCAGAAGTGGCATCAGCGCTGCCACTTCTGCGGCGGTTTTAGCATGACCGAAGGCCACCTCACTGAGTGGATTATTGTTGCTGTAGGACAGCCGAATGGTCTCCGCCATATTGGCCAGCGCCCCAGGGCCGCGCAGAGAAATATTCCCTTTTTTATTCTCTTTCACTTCCCAGGGGGTGCTGAACGCCGGGCAGGGTTTATCCGGCAGGCAGACCGCCTGTTTCAGACGATCGATAGCCGGTTGCCATTGCGCCTGAATTTGTGCGGCGCTTTTGTCCTGCATCGCGTTTTGCAGGTCGGCTTTCACCTGTTGCTGATCGAGCTTCACGCCTGCCGTCTCGGCATGAAACAGCGGGTCGTTGTCTTCATCCTCAGGGCCTTGAATTGCCACACCACAACCGGGGAACACGCCGTCCATCAGCGCCATCGCGGTTTCCCGTGTGCGTTGTAGCGGACTGGCCCAGACGAACACATCGCCGGGAGCCGGACAAGCCTGACTCAGTAACCCATGCTGGCGCAGGTACTGCCCCTCGTAGTGCCCTTTTAACACCGCTGCCGCGTAGCCGTGGCCGGTCAGTTCGCCGTAATGGGTCAGCCAGGTCGGCCATTGGCGATCGGTGCCTTGCTGAATGGTTTTAACATTACCTTCAGTCGGTGGACGAACACCGTGGCGACTGACCTCCACCACTTTTTCCAGCGTCCAGCCTGACGACGTGGTTTCTGCCTGCGCCCCCAGCCAGGGAAGCGCCGAGAGCAGCAGCCCGGCGATGATCTTGCGTGTGAATACCATAATGAATCCTCAGGTACATGTTTTTTAGTCGCCACCAGCGTGACATGACGGCGGCAGCGGGAAACCTATTTTTCTATCTAATAAACAAGGATTTTCTTTCAATCTGTAAACAAAATTATGGCAGGAAAAATATCGCTGCCACTTTCGGGTCGGTCACGGAGCTGAAAGAAAAAAAGAAAACGCCGGGATGTGTCGGAAACCATGGCATCACAGCGTCAGGCGCATCGTGGTCAATGCCAGTCCCTGGCTGCCATACGGAGTCGTGGCCGTGGCGTGAAAGCCGAGCGACTGATAACAGCGCAGCGCACTGTGATTATGGCTAAACACAGAGAGCGACACCGTGTGGGCTTGATAGTGCTGTACTGCCCGGTGGATAGCCGCCCGCAGCATTTCTTGTGCCAGCCCACGGCCGCGGCAGGCCGGGTCGATAAATACCCGGCACAGGCGGCTGTGACCCGGCTCCACCTGATTTAGCTCGACGAACCCCACAATATCGCCCTGATGTTCGAACAGGTATGGCGCAAACTGGGGATGGGCCAGATGATCGGCAATCTGTGTAGCGGTAAGCGGAAATGAGTAGCTGGGGCCGCCCCACAGTAGATTCAGCCCGGCGCTGTCTATCCAGTGAATCAGCCGTGGGTAATCCGCCGGTGTAAAATCAATAAGAGGCATGAACGGCGTGTCCTTTGTGTTTGCTTACCGCGTGGCCGACTGGCGGCAGGCGGCACCAGCCTGCAGGTAGTGTGCCATTTCGTCTGGCGGCACCATGCCGCCGCCAGTGGCCCAGATAACATGCGTGCCTTGCTGACAACGCGGTGGTGTGAGCGGGGCACGCTGGCGGTAGCCCTGATCTTCCTGCAACAGACGCAGAAAGCCCGGCGCGCCTGCCAGTGCCGACGGCTCCAGCAGAATCTGCTGTGTGTCGTGCATGGTATGCAGCAATGCCAGCATCTCGTCATCCGTCAGCGTGTAGTAACCATCGATGAGTCGTTGCATGGCCTTGCCGACAAAACCGGAAGGACGACCGACCGCCAGCCCGTCGGCGGCGGTATGGTTACTGATGCCGAAATCCTGCACCGCCAGCTTATCGTGCAAACCAGTGTAAACGCCCATGAGCATGCAGGGCGATTCGGTGGGCTCGGCAAAAATACAGTGTACGTGATCGCCAAACGCCAGCTTCAACCCAAAGCTGATACCGCCGGGTGCACCGCCGACGCCGCACGGCAGGTAAACGAAGAGCGGATGATCGATGTCCACCACCCGGCCTTGTGCGGCAAACTGTGCTTTTAGCCGCTCGCCCGCTACGGCGTAGCCAAGAAACAGCGAGGTGGAGTTCTCATCGTCGATAAAGTGACACAGCGGGTCGGACTGGGCTTCCCGGCGGCCTTGTGCCACCGCCTGGCCATAATCGCCGTCGTATTCCACCACCCGCACACCGTGTGCGCGTAGCCGGTCTTTTTTCCACTGACGGGCGTCGGCGGACATATGTACGGTGGTATCAAACCCCAGTCGGGCGCTGGTGATGCCAATGGACATACCCAGATTGCCGGTGGAGCCGACAGCGACTTTATGGCGACGGAAATACTGTTGGCAGTCGTCGTCCAGTAAGCGACGATAGTCATCGTCTTCGCGCAACAAACCGTGGCCCAACGCCAGTTGTTCCGCATGGAACAGAACCTCGTAAATACCGCCGCGGGCTTTAACGGACCCAGCGACCGGCAAATGACTGTCCAGCTTCAGCAATACCGACGGCGGCGTATCCAAACCAGCCTGTCGGGCGACCGCCGCCGCGAATGTCGGCACCGCCACCAGCTCGGACTCGATGATGCCGCCACTGGCTTGCAATTCCGAAAAGGCGTGTTGCAGGAAGGGCGCAAACCGCTGTAACCGCTGACTGGCATCGGTCACGTCGGCGTGGGTGAGTGGCACATCACCCAACGCCTCATGTACGGATGCTGCTGCCGGGTTGAACCAACATACCGGCTGGCGACTCACCAGGGGGGCCAGTAGTGGAAAGTCATGGAACCATTGCTGCAACGTTTTACCGTGCAAGGCATCACCTGTCATCGTGGTCTCCTGTCTGCATCGTTTTTCCTACCCTGTTATTTATCATGCCTGCATTGACAGGGTTTTACCCGTCGGCATGGCGGCTGAGAGGCTGTTTTTATTATTTCCTTTATAATCATATGGATAGATTTTCTGGCTCTCTATACAGAATTTTTATACCCGCACAAACGGCTTTTACGACAAATTTACCGTCTGGCTCGTAATCTGATGACGTGTCCCCGGGCGGGGCGGCGTCAACCAAAGGCGGGTTGAACGTCGTGTCGGGGGCGAAATCATGGGCTTTGATACAGCTCAGATGCGCTGTGCGGCAGGTTCATTTCAGGGGGGAGTGAGCCTGCCATAGCGTGTCTCCTAACGCAGAGGACGTCACCATGAACGTCAACAGACTGGTGGCAGGCACACTACTCATGCTGCTGCCATTATACGGGCTGGCTATCGCACCTTATCCGGCTGATGGCAGCCATGCATTCACCGAGGCGCAGCGGGCGGAGATTCGTCGAATTGTGATGGAGTCTCTACTGGCGCACCCGGCCAATGGAACGACAAACACGTTGGAGACGATGAGCGGCGGCTGTGTGCCGTCACATCCGATGGCTGACAGTGATAAGCACAATCCGTGTATCGACATGCGGTGGCGGTGCCCGCCGCAGTAAGTGTGGCGGCAGTTTTTGTTGTTTTCAGTACTGGCTCAATGCCAGCGCAGCAGCGCCGAAAGCGGCGCTATGTTGTGTGGGTAGCGTGGAGAGGCTCACCGGCGGCAGCATGAGTGGTGCGTCATCGTCCGGCGCAGGTGCCTGCGCCATGACGGCGGCTTGCAAACCCACCATGAACGGGGTGGGCAAAGTCCCGCCCAGATAAAGGCTGGGTGGGTCGAGCAGCGCGGTGACGGCATAGAGTAGCTGATACAGTTCGCCCGCCGCACGTTGGACCCAGCGCACTCCGGCAGGCGAGTCTGCCAGAGTTTGCCAGTTGGCATCGGTCGTCGTGGCGGGCAACGACTCGCCTGCCGCTTGCAGGTAATCATGCAGATCGTCAAACGACGGGCGTGATTGCGCGCGTGTGCGCAGTGCGCCTATCTCACCGGCGTTACCCTGTCGGCCTCGGTGGAGCTCACCGTTGAAGATCAGGGCGCCGCCAATCCCTTTACCGATATACAGGTAAAAAAAGCTGTCATCCGGGGCGGCGGAACCAAAATGCAGTTCGCCGATGGCGGCGCAGTTGGCGTCGTTTTCCACCAACACCGGGCAGCCCAGCCGTTCACTCAATTGCCGGGCGATATCGACCCCGCGCCAGGCCGCCAGACCGGGGGCTATCCACACAGGCATGGCTCCGCCGTCAAAGCGGGCGGGCAGTGCCAGGCTGACAGCCAGCAGCCGTTCGCGTGCCTGTGGTATGGCATCAAGCTGGCTGTTAATCGCATTGGCCAGCGTATCCGCGACTGACGCCACCCGCCGAAAATCACCACGCAGAGTGGTGTGTGCCACGGCTTGCCCGGCGTAATCCATCAGAATCAGGCAAATCAGGTCGTATTCCGCGTACACCCCCAGCACATAGCCTGCCTGAGCCGCTGGTCGCAGGTTGATTTGTGGCGGGCCACGCCGCCCCTGAGCCCGGTCGCTCTCTTCCAGCAGGCCAAGGTTGAGCATGTCTCTGGTCATCATACTGACGGCGGCGGTCGTCAGGCCGCTGGCGGCGGCCAGGGCGCTGCGTGACAGGCTGCCAGAGCGGCGCAGCAACCCCAGCAGCTTGCGGTGGGTGGTGGTGAGTTCTCGCTTTTCCATGGGTATCCGTTGTCCCGGTTCTGTCCGGTTTCCTTCATACGTCTGCAATATAATTAAGCTACTTAATTAATTCGTCAACCCCAATAACAGGATGGTACCCGTGCGTAAACTTGTCTCGTTATCCCTGACAGCGTTACTGGTGAGCGGGCTAATGGCCCACACGGCGGTAGCGGATGTTATCAAACTCAAGCTCTGGACCCTGAATGACAGAAACGCGCCGATGCGCACCGTCAATATCGAAGAGGCGGCGGCGGTGCTCAACCAGCAATTCGCCGATGCGGGTGTGGATCGCAAAATAGTTATCGATTCCCATGCCAGCGCGGTACAAGGCTGGGATGATCTGGCGCTGGATACGCTGAAAGCCTTCGGTGTGAATCAGGGGCCGGATATTGTGCTGCTGCCGCACGAGTGGATTGGCGAGTTCGCCCGCAATGGTTACGCCATGCCGATGGATGGGCAAATCAAAGCCAACCCGTGGGTGTACGCCGATATTCTGCCGGTATTGTGGGAGGCGATGAAGTATCAGGGCAAGGTGTACGGCATACCGCAGGATGCGGAAATCCGCATGTTTTTCTATAACAAGGACATGCTGCGCAAGATTGGCAAAGACGAAACGTTTATCGATAGCCTGCCTGCCCGTGTCGACAGCGGCGATTTCACGCTGGATGACCTGACGGCGCTGGCCAAAGAGGTGGTCGACCGTCAGGTAGCGCCAATCGGCATGTTGCACCGCCCGAATGTCGGTATCGATTACCTGATGGTGTTTGCCGCGTGCGGTGCCAGATTTATGGGTGAGAAGACTGGCAAACTGTTATTTGCGAAAAAAGAAACCCAGGCAGCCCTCAGCTGGTATGCCCGCAATGTCGCAGCGGGTGTCACGCCGACCGATAACACCGCCATGAGCTGGGACGCTATCCAGACGGCGTTCAAGCAGGAAAAAGCCTTCCTGTTCCATCAAGGGATTTGGGCGATGGCCTGGCAAGTGAACGATAGCTTTGGCCCGGCGTGGCCTGCCGATAAAGCGGGATACACCCACAAGATTGGCTGGATTGCCGCTCCGGCGTTGGTGAGAGGCGGTAAACCTGCCAACCTGTCGCACCCTATCGCTTACGTGGTCAGCAACAAGAGCCAGTATAAGGATCTGGCGGCGCAGTTGGTGGCTATCGCCAGCCTGCCTTACTACAACAATCGCCACGACATCAGCTCCTATCACACCGCTATCAGCCACGCTCAGGCCGCCATGCCGCAGTACACCGATAACTGGGCGCTGAGTGAAGCCGGCAAGATGATGAAAAATATTACCTTCGTGCCGAATCACGCCCGATTTGGCGACTACAACCGCGTGCTGTTTAAAGGCTTGCAGGCGGTGGAAACCAAACGGATGACGCCAGCGCAGGCGGTGGACTTTATTGCCGACGAACTGGAAACCCAGTTGGGCAAGGATGTGGAAATCGTCGATAGCCTGCATTGATGGCAGGCATCGTGGGCGCGAGTGTTATCCACGTTGATGAACGAGGTGGTGTATGTCTGTGACGTTGTCGAACCGCACGGCTGGGGTACATCCGGCGCATTGGCTGGCCCCGGCCATCTCGGTGCTGGCGGTGTTTTTTGTCGCGCCGATGCTGCTCAATGTGGTGATTGCGTTTAGCGATATGGGCAGCAACGTGCAGATAAGCGCCTTTGGTACCGACAACCTGATGCGGTTGCTGGTGTCGGACAAGCGCCTGCCCGCTATCTTGCTGACCACACTGGTGTATGTGGTCAGTACGCTGCTGTTGTTCAACCTGGGGCTGGGGATTGTGCTGGCGATTGCCACCACGGCGGTGCCGCCTGCGTTGGGAGCATTGTTTCGCGGTATCTGGTTTTTGCCGCGTATTTCCCCCTCGGTGTTGTACGCGCTGTTGTGGATTTGGGCGGCGGACCCGTCGCCCCACAGCCTGATCAATCAGGTGGTGGTCGGCTTATTCGGGCTGCCGCCGCTCAACCTGCGTAATGACCATCCGATGGTGTTGATTGTGGTGGCTAACGGTCTGGTGGGGGCGTCTTTTGCCATGGTGATCCTTGCTTCCACCATTCGCGCTATTCCGGCTCACCTGTGGCATGCCGCACGTGTTGATGGTGCTGGCGAGTGGTCGGTGATTCGTCATGTGGTGCTGCCAGCGTTAAAAAGCCCGGTGTGCTTTATTGCGCTGTATCAGGCGCTGTCGCTGATGGTGACCTACGAGTACATCTTGCTGATTACCGGCGGTGGCCCGGTGTACGACACCACCACCTATGCCCTTTATATCTACCGGCGGGCGTTCGAGTCCGGTGCTTATGGTTATGGCGCGATGCTGGCGCTGGGGTTGATGGTCTTCGGTGGGCTGCTGACGCTGTTGCAGTGGCGGATGATGAACATGCGTGCGCAGTTTTCTCCGCCACGTATTGAGGTGATGCGATGACGACGATGAACGCGGTTGACTGGACGCGTCAGGCGGCGCGTTCACGCTGGAATCGGGTGGGATTTCTGGCGAGCGTGGTGCTGTTTCTGACGCTGGTATCGATACCGATTGTGACGCCGTATCTGTGGTTGTTGGCTATCTCGTTTACCCATCGGGATGGTGGTAGCGAGTATCAGGTGCTGTGGCGATTACTGACGATTGCCGCGCTGGCCTACGCCTTGTTGTTGGCGATCGCCTGGCGGGCGCGTACCGAACAGCATGCCCGCCGTTTGCGCTGGCTGGTTGGTCTGGCGGCATTACTGGTGTGCGGTTTGTGGGTCGCCCCCGAACTGACATTCCACAACTACCGTTTTTTATGGAACCCGGATGTGCAGGCCACCGGTGTACAGAGTGGTACGTTGCCGTCTGTCTGGACGGCGTTGGGCAATTCGCTGCTGTTTGCGACCGGCCATACGGTGTTGGTGACTGTACTGGCGGTACCAGCCGCCTATGCCTTATCCCGGCTTGGCTTTCGACGGCGCGAAGGGGTACTGAAAGCCTTGTTATTACTACACGCTTTTCCGGTGATGGCGCTGACGGTGGCGATTTTTATTCAGCTTTACTGGATGGGGCTGCTCAACAGTCTGTGGGGGGTGATGCTGGTGATGTGCGCCCTTGAGCTGCCGTTCGCCATTTTCGTGATGAAGAATTTTTTCGACGGCGTGTCGTGGGATATCGAAATGAGCGCCATTACCGACGGTGCCAGTCGTTTTCAGGCATTCCGGCTGGTGGTGTTGCCACAGGTGACCGGCGGCATCATCGCTATCGCCACCTTTGCCTTTTTGCGCGGCTGGGAGGAGTACATTTTTGTGCGCACCCTGCTGATTGACAGCAGCAGGATGACCATGAGCCTGTACCTGTTCTGGGCATCACAAGACAGTATGGGCGCAGATTCCGGGCTGATTGCTGCCGTCGGCGTCGTCTATATCCTGCCGGTACTGGCGTTGTACCTGTTAACCCAACAATACCTGACGCAGATGAGCGTTGGCGGAATTAAAGGCTGAATGATGGCAGAGATTGTGCTTGATGGTGTAACCAAAGCCTGGGGCGATACGCCGGTGTTGCACCCGGTGAATCTGACGCTGGCTGATGGCGAGTTTGTGGCGATCCTCGGGCCATCGGGGTGTGGTAAATCCACCACCTTATTTTTGCTGGCCGGGCTGTATGCGCCGACACAAGGACAGATTCTGTTCGACGGTCAGCGGGTTAATGGCGTTGATGCGCGTGATCGCAATGTTGGCGTGGTGTTCCAGTCTTACGCGCTCTACCCGCATCTGAATGTGTACGACAACATTGCGTTCCCGCTGCGTTTTAAACCCGACGAGCGTGCCGGGCGTGACCAGCGGGTGCGGGAAGCGGCCGCACTGGTGCAGGTATCGGAACTGCTGGATCGCAAACCATCGGCACTGTCCGGTGGTCAGCAACAGCGGGTGGCGCTGGCGCGCGCGCTGGTAAAACGGCCGTCGCTGCTATTACTGGATGAACCGCTATCCAACCTTGATGCCACCTTGCGTATGACAATGCGTACCGAACTGAAAGCGATTCATGCCCGTTCGCGCGCCACCACATTGATGGTCACCCATGACCAGCTGGAGGCGATGACGCTCGCCAGCCGCATTATCTGTATGAATCAAGGGCGGGTGGAGCAAATCGGCACCCCGCAACAGCTCTATCGCCAGCCCGCTAATACCTTTGTCGCCAGCTTTATCGGCTCGCCGCCGATTTGTCTGCTGCCGGGGTACGTCAGTGGACATCAGTTGACGGTGGGTGAGGTCGGTTGGGAACTGTCATCGGCGTATCAGGGGGCCGTGACGCTCGGTATCCGACCGGAAGACGTCACGCTGAAGCCTGCGGCTCCCGGGCTGTTGATGGGGCGTATCGAACACGTTGAACCGATGGGTCGGGAAATCCTCTACCGCCTGCACACCTCGCTTGGCCCCTTGCAGGCGTTGATAGCCGGTTCAATAGCGCAGTATGACGCGGGGATGTGCGTCGGAGTATCGCTGTCGGCAGACACGCTGCTGCTGTTTGGTGCCGACGGTAATCGGCTTTGTGATGTCGGTGTGGTGCTGCCCGCCGATGACTTTCCCGCCTGCCGGACGGCAGGTTAATCTCCTTCTCTACCAACAGGTTGCCTCATGCTCATTGTCAGCTATAACATTCAATACGGTCTTGGCCGCGATGGCCGTTACGATCTGGCTCGCATTGCCGACGAAGTGCGCGGTGCGGATATCATCTGTATGCAGGAAGTAGAACGCTTCTGGCAACGCTCCGGTATGACGGACCAACCGGCGGAACTGGCCGCGTTGCTGGGTGAGTATCACTGGGTGTATGGCGCTAATCTGGATATGGACGCGAGTACGGTGGCCGAGGATGGCCAGGTTCTCAACCGCCGTCGCCAGTTTGGTACCCTGACGTTGTCGCGCAGGCCGATCCTGTCCAGCCGCAACTTCCCATTGCCGAAATTCGGTACACTCACCCAGCATTCGATTCAGCAAGGCGTGCTGGAAACGGTGGTCGACACCGATGGCGGGGCGATCCGCGTTTATAACACCCACCTCAGTCACCTGTGTACCGAGACACGCTTACCACAGGTAGATGCGATGTTGGGGATTTTTGCCCGCGCCCCGGAGGAAGGCGGTGCCTGGTGCGGTGGTCATCCTGACCCGACGGCTGGCTGGACCGAAGGCCGCATGCCGGTGATGCCACAGGAGATGATCCTGATGGGCGATTTGAACTGCCTGCCGGACAGCGACGAATACCGCCATTTGGTGGGGCCGGTGTCGCCGCATCACGGTCGGTTGGTCTGTCATCGCGGGCTGATGGATGCCTGGGTTGCGGCAGGCCAGTTGGAGAGTAGCGGCTCTACCCACCCGAATGTCGGCGGCCGGATCGATCATTGCCTGCTGACGCCTTCACTGGGGCTGACGGTACGCCGTTGCTGGGTCGATACGGAGAATCAGGGTTCCGATCACCACCCACTGTGGGTTGAACTGCAATAACCGCTAAGCAGGCCATCTGCCTGTTTTCCGCGCAGATGGCCTGCTGTAAAGGTGATGTTTTTAAGCGGAGTGATGGAGGGAGGCGTGGCGTGATGATGGGGATTTACCCCAATGCCTGCGCACAGGCCCAGGCGGAGCTCCAGGCCCACTGGAAGTTATAGCCGCCAAGCCAGCCGGTGACGTCCACCACCTCGCCGATAAAGTACAATCCGGGGCATTTGCTGGCTTCCATCGTTTTTGACGACAGTTCGCGGGTATCGACCCCGCCGAGCGTGACTTCCGCCGTGCGATAACCTTCGGTACCGTTAGGCTGTACCCGCCACTGTTGTAGCGTCGCTTCCACCTCGGCCTGTTGCGACTTGTTGAGCTGCTTTAAGGTGACATCCGGTAGTTGCCCCAATGCTTGCAGGCATTCCACCAGTCGTTTCGGCAGCCATTGCGACAACGTATTTTTCAGGCTCTGGTTCGGGTGGGCCTGACGCTCAGCGTTCAGACATTGCGCCAGATCATGCGTGGGCAACAGATTGATGGTGACAAATTCTCCCGGCTGCCAGTAGCTGGACAGTTGCAGAATGGCCGGGCCGGACAAGCCGCGGTGGGTAAACAGGATATTTTCGCGGAAGGTGGTACCGTTTGTGGCGCTGACCACCGCCGGTACTGACACGCCCGAGAGCGTTTGTAATTGCTCCAACAATGGCTTGTGCAGGGTAAACGGCACCAGTGCGGCGCGAGTCGGCAACACGTTGAGGCCAAATTGTGCCGCCAGTTGATAACCGAATGGTGTGGCCCCCAGACCGGGCATCGACAGCCCGCCGGTGGCGATAACCAGCGCAGGTGCCTGGACCACACCGGTATTGAGCTTCACCTGGAACAGCGCGTTTTTTTCTACCGATAGCACCTCGCTGCGCAGGCGCAGCGTCACGTTACCGGCATCGCACTCTTTCATTAGCATATCGACAATGTGCTGTGCGGAATCGTCGCAGAACAACTGGCCGAGCGTTTTTTCGTGATACGCGATGCCGTGGCGGCTAACCAGGCTGATGAAATCCCATTGGGTATAGCGGGCGAGGGCAGATTTACAGAAGTGTGGGTTGTGCGACAGGTAAGCCGCCGGTTCGGCGTACAGATTGGTAAAGTTGCAGCGTCCACCGCCGGACATCAGAATTTTGCGGCCCGGTTTTTTACCATTGTCCACCAGCAGCACACGTAACCCTCTCTGGCCTGCCTGTGCCGCGCAAAATAGCCCGGCTGCTCCCGCACCAATGATGATGACGTCAAACTGTTCCACATTACTCTCCCGCTCTTGCGCCGGTGATATCCGGGGGGCCGATTATAGGGGATGTCTCTTCGTCGGTCATCTGCCTGCAGGTGCCTGACGCCAGTGGTGACCGTGGGACGGTGCCTTTACCAGTAACAGAATATGTAGAGGGGTGAAATCAATAATGCATTGATTTTAATTAGCTAAATCAAAATCACCGGTAGAAGTAGCGTAATTTAAGTCAAAATAATGTCATATTTTGCTTTTCCCGTTTCAGCTTGTCACCGATAATGCGCCGCGTTCATGACCACTACATGGCCTAACACTTATGTTACATTTATTTGCCGGGCTTGATTTCCACACCGGTCTGATGCTGGTTCTCGCCTTGCTATTTGTTCTGTTCTACGAAGCTATCAACGGCTTTCACGATACCGCCAACGCGGTAGCCACTGTTATCTATACCCGTGCGATGCGTGCCCAACTGGCGGTTGTCATGGCCGGTGTTTTCAATTTCCTTGGGGTATTGCTGGGGGGACTGAGTGTGGCGTATGCCATCGTCCACCTGCTGCCAACCGATTTGCTGCTGAACGTCAGTTCCACCCACGGGCTGGCGATGGTGTTCTCCATGCTGTTGGCGGCGATCATTTGGAACCTGGGGACCTGGTACTTTGGTTTACCGGCTTCCAGTTCCCACACCCTGATTGGTGCCATCATCGGTATTGGTTTAACCAACGCGCTGGTGAGCCACACCTCGGTGGTGGATGCACTCAATATTCCCAAAATGGTCAGTATTTTCCTGTCGCTGCTGGTATCACCGGTGGTCGGCATGATCATCGCCGGGTTGATGGTGTATCTGCTGCGTCGTTACTGGAGCGGTAATCAGAAGCGCCAGCGGATTCACCTGACACCGGTTGAGCGTGAAAAACAAGATGGCAAACGTAAGCCACCGTTCTGGACCCGTACTGCGCTGATCCTGTCTGCGGTAGGGGTGAGTTTCTCTCACGGCGCTAACGACGGTCAAAAAGGCATTGGCCTTATCATGTTGGTGCTGATTGGCGTGGCACCTGCCGGGTTTGTGCTGAATATGAGTGCCTCCGGTTATGACATTAGCCGTACCCGCGACGCGGTGGTGAATCTGCAAACCTACTATCAGTCTCATCAGGCGGCATTGGCTCATGTGATTGATTTGTCTCAGCCGGTCATCCCGGCACCGGAAAATGTGATCCCTTCCACCGGCAATAAACCGGATTTTCACTGCGATACCTCGCGTGCGTTGATTGCTGTCGACCGCGCACTGACGCTGCTGAATAATGTGAAGAGTTATGATGATCTGGCCGCAGACGATCGCGCCCGTGCTCGTCGCCTGCTGATGTGCATTTCCGATACGCTGGATCGCGTCGTCAAACTGCCGGAAACCTCGGCTGATGACAGGCGTCTGCTTAATAATCTGCGCGGTGACCTGCTCCATACTGTGGAGTACGCTCCGCTGTGGATTGTTGTTGCGGTAGCGCTGGCGTTGTCGCTCGGTACCATGGTGGGTTGGAAGCGCGTGGCGGTCACTATCGGTGAGAAGATCGGTAAAAAAGGCATGACCTATGCGCAGGGCGTCTCGGCGCAGGTAACGGCGGCGGTGTCCATCGGTATCGCCAGTTATACCGGCATGCCAGTTTCCACCACTCACGTGCTCTCGTCCGCGGTGGCGGGAACCATGATTGTCGATGGCGGCGGTGTGCAGGGGAAAACGGTGAAAAACATTATGCTGGCCTGGGTGTTTACCCTGCCGGTGTCGATGGTGCTGTCCGGGGTTCTGTACTGGCTGGCGCTGAAGGTTATCTGACGGGCGATATGCCACCACGGTATCGCATCGTTAAATCACATCGTTATCACCAAATAAGAAAGGCGGCCACCCGGTCGCCTTTCTGCTTTCAGTGTTGCGTTATTTAAGGGTTGATAGGGGTACACGACCGGTTGAGGCGTCCGCCACCGCTGTTGTCGTTCACCTCAGTGCCACATGACAAGGCCGATAAGGCTCACTACCACCAGCCCGCATAAGGCCGAGGTCAGCAGGAACTGACCCCGCACTCGTGCGCAGCGACGGATGAATTCCGGATCGTGATGGTCAAGATAACGTTGTGCGTAGATATAGCGAACCAGCCGTAATTGCTTGCTGGGCTGCCCGTGGGAGGTGAAAAAACCGCCTCCGTCCACATACTGGTACAGTAGCGGATCACAGTCTCTCAGAATCAGCAGCAGCACTCGCAACGAAGAATAATATCGCGCCATATTGATGACACAGACGACACATAAAGCCCAGAAAAGCGCAAATGTACTAATCATCATGCTTCCCTCCCGGATTATGACCCTCCAGATGCGGGTAGGCGTCGGGTCCTGCTGACGTCACATCTGTGGGTATTTATGCCACACGTTATTCACGCGATGTTATGGGGCTGCCAGACCATGGCGAGTTGCCCAGGTATTCTTCTTCACCTCGATATCCCTGTCTGGAAAAGAACCTGAAAAGTCCCTCTCCAGTTTCATTGTAGAAGAGCCTGACGCTTTTTTTCCATACCTTGCGCAAGGTTCCTGATAGCTAAAAACATCATGACTTCTTTTGATCTGGCGCGGTTTTCTCTGCCATAGACCTTGTTTTTTTCAGCTACACTTTACGCACGGGCGAGAGGCTTCCCCCTGCATACCTCAATGATTCGTGTTACAGGAACCACTACACCTGCAACGTGAAACATGACGGGTATAGCGTGAAGTATGACGGGTATAAAGAGTTATCGGCGCAAATGGGTGGTCACTTCAGGGTAAGTGGTTATCCGCCGTCGCAGAACCGTTACAAAATGTGTGGCGTTGTGATCCGTTGAACATAACCCGGAATTGAGGGGGTGTTATGCTCATGACTGCCATAGGTTGTCAGACTGGCAGGAGAAATATCTGCTGACCCATCAGTTAGTCATTAGGAAGGAGCTTAATCATGGCTTACAAACACATCCTTATTGCGGTTGACTTGTCACCGGAAAGTAAGGTGTTAGTGGAAAAAGCGGTCTCCATGGCGCGGCCGTATGATGCCAAAGTCTCTTTGATCCATGTTGACGTGAATTACTCCGATCTCTACACCGGGCTTATTGATGTCAATCTGGGCGATATGCAGCAACGCATTTCCGAGGAAACCCAGAATGCCCTGAAAGACCTGGCGGACGGTGCCGGTTATCCTATTTCGGAAACCCTGAGCGGCAGCGGTGATCTGGGTCAGGTGCTGGTCGATGCGATTCGCAAGTATGATGTTGATCTGGTGTTGTGTGGTCATCATCAGGATTTCTGGAGCAAATTGATGTCGTCCGCGCGTCAGTTGATCAATACGGTACACATCGACATGCTGATTGTGCCGCTGCGTGATGAAGAGGTGTAAGCAGCACAAACGGTGCTGATGCGCGCAGATAGACGACGATAGACCAAACCAACGATAAGGGCATAGCGATGACTATGCCCTTATTTGTTATGGAGGTTTGTTATTGGGCAATGGTATTGAGCAATGGCGATGATGAAAACGTTATCCTGAGCCTAATGGATACGGAACACCTGCACCAGTTGCGCCAGTTGCCGGGCCTGATCTTCCAGAGAGGCCGCGGCCGCCGTTGCCTGTTGTACCAGTGCGGCGTTCTGTTGGGTAACGCCGTCCATTTCATGCACCGCCTGCGTTACCTGACTGATGCCGCGTGATTGTTCATCGGAGGCGGCGACAATCTCGCTCATGATATCGTTGACCGAGGTGACGGCGGCCAGCATGTCCCGCATGGTTTTCCCGGCATTCTCCACCATACTGACCCCATGACCGACCCGTTCGGCAGATTCACCAATCAGCGCCGTGATATCCTTGACGGCATCCGCGCTGCGTTGGGCCAGGCTACGTACCTCGCCTGCCACTACCGCGAAACCACGACCCTGTTCGCCAGCGCGGGCGGCTTCCACCGCCGCATTGAGCGCCAGAATATTGGTCTGAAAGGCAATGCTGCTGATGATGGTGGTAATTTCGCTGATTTTCTTCGAACTGTCGTCAATGCTACCCATCACGCTTACCACCTGACCGACTATCTCATCACCGCGCTGGGCAATGTGCGCCGCGTTTTGTGTCAGCCGGGTAGCGCTGTGGGCGTTATCGGCGTTTTGCTTCACGGTGGCGGTGATTTGCTCCATGCTGGCGGCGGTCTCTTCCAGCGCCGCGGCCTGCTGTTCGGTGCGGGAAGCCAGGTCGACGTTACCGGCTGAAATTTCTGCGGCACCGTGGCTGACGGATTCGCTGGTGGACATCAGTTGCTCCACAATATTGCGTAACTGCTGCTGCATTTCCGACATCGCATAGAAGATGCTGCTGGTGTCTTTAGGTTGCACCGGAATGTGGAATGTCAGGTCACCTTGTGCCACCGCCAGGGCGATTCGCGCGGCCTCCGTCGGCTCACCGCCTATAGGGCGCAACACCTTGCGGGTGAAGATAACGCTAATCACCCCGGAGACGACCAGAATACTCAATAGCGTCATGAACGCGCCGATGTAGCGTAACCGTACGGATTCCGCCATGACCACCTGCTCGGGTACCGTGACGCCCAACATCCACGGCGTGCCGGTATTGCCGATAGTAATCGGCAGGTAGGCATTCATCATCTCTTTCTGGGTGAAGGAACTCATGCGGTTGGAAACAAACGGGGTTCCTGACTGGATGCTCTCCAGCAGTTTCGGGTCGCCTTCCAGTTTTTTGGTAATGCGACTGGCGTCCGGGTGGGCGATATAGTTTCCATTGGATGAAAACATCATGGCGTAACCGGCACCGCCAAACGGCTTAATGTCGTTGACCATTTTTTGCAGTGTGGCCAGCGAGAAGTCCGCAGTGACCGAACCGTAAAACTTACCGTCAATCATGATAGGTACTGCAATGGACGTGAGCAAAACATCAACCCCGTTATAGGGGTAGCTGTAAGGCTCCAGGATCACTTCCTTTTGCAGCTTTCGCGGCAACAGGTAGTAATCACCGCTGCCGGGGGTTTCGTAATCGGTCAGGTTGTGCAGCGCCACCTGACCGGCGTTATCGCGGTCCACATAGCGAACAAACCGGCCTTTCGGGTCTTGATCTGGTTGGCTGGCGTATTGTGCATCTTTTCCGTCAAAGGCATTTGGCTCAAACGCTAGCGACATAGACAGTAGTTCAGGGTGATTTTTGAGTGCGTTTTTCAGCATTTGTTCCGCTGTAGCGCGGTCTGTCGAGCCGGACTCACGTAGGCTGACAACGCTTTGCACCAGATTTCGTGCGGCAAACAATGCCACATCAATGCGATTCTGTACTGAATAGGTGCTGGCCGTTGCAGTTTGTTCCAGCACTTGCTGGACACTGGTTTTTTGTTGTTGGCCTGACTGCCACAGCAAAAAACCAATAGTGATGGCAAATCCTGCGGTAATGATGATGACAGTGGTGACAAGCACCAGCGCTCGGGTAGAAAGGGATTTTTTTCTTGTCAGCGCATCATTTCTTTTCAGCATATCAATAGTACTGACCGAAGAAACCGCAGAGGAAGCATAGGAAACCAACGGGTTAGGCATAGCAGTACTCCACTGTATAGCGTCATTAATGAATTAAATAAATAACAGCGGGAATGAATACAACTGGATACGGAGATTATTTTTTCTGTATTCAGAATTAGCATCGACCATAGTGTGCGTTTCTTTAATCGCACAATGATGACACGTCAGTGGATTTTCTGGCTTCGTCCGGTTAAATCGCGTTAGCATGCGGGCAATGAGGTTGATTATTGGGGATTATTCATGGCGATAAAACTGATTGCGATTGATATGGACGGCACGTTGCTGACGCCGGAAAACCATATTTCGCCTGCGGTAAAACAAGCGATTACGGCTGCCCGTGAAAAGGGTGTGTATGTAGCGCTGGCGACCGGACGCCCGTTCATTGGTATCGAGCGCTATTTGCAACAACTGGCGTTGCAGCAGGACGGACATTACTGCATCACCAACAATGGCGCGTTAGTGCAGAGCACATTGACGGGTGAGTGCGTGGCACAAACGACGTTGAGCTTTGAGGATTATCTCTATTTTGAAGCGCTGTCACGCGAGCTGGGGGTGCATTTCCACGCGCTTGATTTCAATTATGTCTATACCGCCAACAAAGACATTAGCGCCTACACCGTGCATGAGTCTCACCTGACCAGCATGCCACTGAAATACCGTGCGGTAGAGGAAATGGACCGCAACCTGCGTTTTCCAAAAGTGATGATGATCGATGAGCCAGAGGTGCTGGATGCCGCTATCGCCCGTATTCCACCGCAGGATTTCGCACGTTATACCATCATGAAAAGCGCGGCGTTCTATCTGGAGATTCTGGATAAGCGCGTGAATAAAGGCGAAGGGGTCAAAATGCTGGCGCAGCACCTCGGCCTGGAGCGTGATGAAGTGATGGCGTTGGGCGATCAGGAAAACGATTTGGCGATGATCGAGTTTGCTGGTCTGGGTGTAGCGATGGGCAATGCGATTGATAGCGTCAAAGCGGTGAGCCAGTTCGTTACCCGCTCTAATCGTGAAGATGGCGTGGCTTACGCGATTGAGAAGTTTGTGTTGAACGTTTGACCCCCGGCGCAGGCGGGCCAAACGTTCAGGAGTGTGCGGATCAGTCGTTAAAGAACGTCTGCTTGATGGCTAGCTCGACGCCGCGCACTTCCGCCAGCCCTTTCAGCCGCCCAATGGCAGAGTAACCGGGGTTGGTTTTCTTCTTCAGGTCATCCAGCATCTGGTGGCCGTGGTCGGGGCGCATCGGGATAGAGCGGGTGTTGCCCTGCTGACGGCGATGGTATTCTTCCGCCAGAATTGCTTTCACCACCTTCACCATGTCCACGTCACCATTCAGGTGGGCTGCTTCGTGGAAACTTTTCGGGTTGTCTTCACGGCAGGTAGCACGTAAATGGGTGAAATGGATGCGATCAGCGAAGGTTTCGATCATTTTCACCAGATCGTTGTCTGCCCGCACACCGTAAGACCCGGTACACATGGTAAAGCCATTATGGATGCTGTCCACGGTCTCTTTCAGCCACTGCATGTCCTCAATGGTGGAGACGATGCGGGGCAGGCCGAGAATCGGACGCGGTGGATCGTCCGGGTGTACCGCCAGCACGATACCGGCTTCTTCCGCCACGGGCACGATTGCCCGCAGGAATTCCGCCATGTGCTCACGCAGTTTCGCTTTATCGATACCGTCGTACTGCGCCAGTTGGGCACGGAACTGCTCCAGCGTATAGCCTTCTTCAGCACCCGGCAGACCGGCGATAATATTGCGGGTCAGCTTGTCTTTGTCAGCGTCGGTCATGGCGGCGAAATACGCGGCAGCCTGACGTTGTTCTTCATCGGTATAGTCGGCAGCGGCACCGTCACGTTTTAGCAAGTGCAGCTCAAACGCCGCGAAAGCGGTGTGATCAAAACGCAGCGCCCGGGAGCCGTCCGGCAGCGGGTATTCCAGATCGGTACGGGTCCAGTCCAGCACCGGCATGAAGTTGTAGCACACGGTATCGATACCGCAGGCACCCAGATTGCGCAGCGACTGCTGGTAATTGGCGATATAACGCCGGTAGTCGCCGGTCTGGGTTTTGATGGATTCGTGCACCGGCACGCTTTCCACCACTGACCAGGTCAGCCCTTTTTCCGCCAGCAACGCCTGACGTTGCTTAATCTCTTCAATGCTCCACACTTCCCCATTGGGGATGTGGTGCAGGGCGGTGACAATACCGGTCGCGCCCGCCTGGCGGGCATCATCCAGCGACACCGGATCGTTGGGGCCGTACCAGCGCCAGGTGTGTTCCATAATGTAGCTCCTTAAGCTATATACCCGGCATACTTCAAGTTGCAGATGCGTTGGCTTTCTTACTCGGCCCATCAATGGGCCTCGCCCTACGGGCCGCAGCAAGCAGCGTTCAAATCGGCGAGTGCCGATTTGTCACTCACCCCAGTCACTTACTGATGTAAGCTCCTGGGGATTCGCTGCGTCGCCGCGTTACAAGGCTCTTGGCGAGCCTTGCCCTGTCGGGCCAACGTACTACGTTGTTCAACACGCGAGCGTGTTGTCCTGCAACTCGAATTATTTTGGGTATAGATTGGGAAATAGTGAATATTAGATGGTCGGTCTGGTGGCCTGACCGCCTGACCAGCTCACTATTCACCACCTGTAGTGATATTTCTGTGATTTAGATCACGTAAACATCAGGCAGACGGTGCAATGACGCGCAAGCGCCAGACCGGGGCATTTAATTTTCTGACGTTTTGACGGCTATGGTAAGCTGCGGGCTATTGTTGGCATAACATGTTGGCATCACATCGGTTTACAGGACACGACGGACGGGGGATCTGGAGGGGATATGGTATTACCCACACTGAAAGTTGAGCGGTTGTATCGACAGATTTCCACACTGCTGATTAACTGCATCAGAAATGGTCAGTTTGCGGCCGGGCAATTGTTGCCTTCGGAGCGTGAGCTGGCGAAACAACTGGGGGTGAGCCGATCGTCCATCCGTGAGGCGTTGATTGCGCTGGAGATTACCGGTTGGGTAGAAATCCGTACCGGCAATGGCGTTTACGTTAACGATCCGCTGCCGGAAGCGCCGTCCGTTGTGTTGCCAGAAGACGAGTTCAGCCTGCGGGCGTTTATTCAGGCCCGTCAGGTCTACGAGGCGATGATGGCGGAACTGGCGGCGGTACATGCCACCGACGAACAGCGTGCCGCGCTACAGGAAATCACCCGCGATTTGTCTCGCCTGCACATTAATGACGCGCAGTTTCTGCATGAAGATAAGCGCTTCCACCTGTTGGTGAGCGAAATGTCTGGCAATGAGGTGTTGCAGGACATGATGGAATACCTGTGGAACAAGCGCCAGAGCAGCCGATTTGTTCGGCTGGAAACGCTCTATGCCGACTCCGATTTCCCTCGCACCATGAATCAGGATCACGCCGATATTGCCGACGCTATCATTGCGCACGACCCGGCCCGGGCGCGTGCCAGCATGGAGCGTCATCTCCAGCATGTGTACGATCATCTCTTCAGCGGTGATAAGTAAGCGTTGAATGAAGCCGGTGTGTATGGCGTTGAAAATAAAAAACCCCGGGGGGACACAGGCACCGGGGCTGAGGGATAATGATGAATTCGTGGGCAAGGATTATTTGTAGATAGTCGCATTGCCGTGCAGGGTATCTTCGCCGCCAGCGTAGGTAATGGTATACGCGGAAGCGCCAGCTGCGCTGGCTTTGTGTGCCAGTTTGTTTTGCAGCGAGGTCACGTCATTGGCGGTGGCGGACACGGCACCGATTTTTTCCAGCTGTTGAGCCTGTGCATAGCTGACGCTATGAGCGGCCGCGAAAGAACCAAAAGATACTGTGGCAAGGGCGGCGGCGATAGCGATGGTTTTGATGTTTTTCATGTCTCTTTCCTTTTTCGGTCATCTTGGTAAAGGCGTTTGCGCTTTCGATATAACGCAGAGGTTACGCCCTGTTAGCCTTCGTGGAAAACGGAGGTTGTTGACGCTATCTTTCTACTTTTTTGACCAACAATACAGTCAGGTATTGTAAACAAACCGCTGATTTTTCATTGTTTTTGTCATTCATTGCGTGGTTTCTTATGATATGCCAAGTTAATTTATCAAAGCGGGGAATCTGTGATGAATGAAGACAGGCAGATAACATGTGGGGCATTTTCACATCAGCTGACCAACATCAGTATTTGGTCATGTGATGGAAACTGGCTGATTTATGATGTCCGGCCGCATGGGTCTTCGTTTACCGGTTCGACGATTGAGCGCGTCAATGTGGAAACCCGCGAGTGCGAGGTGCTTTATCGTGCCGGGCAAGGTGCACATGTGGGTGTCGCGACCGGCAGCCCGGTGCCGCCGCAACGCTACGTGTTTATCCACGGTCCGGAAAATCCCGATGCGCTCTGGCAGTATGATTTTCACCATCGCCGTGGCGTGATGATAGCCGATGACGATCGCCAGCAGGCCACGACGCTGGATGCCTGTGTCCTGACGGCACCCTATCTGGCTGGCGCACTGCGCGGCGGTTCTCATGTGCATGTGTTCAGCCCGGACGGTACTCGCCTGAGCTTTACCTACAACGACCATGTGTTGCATGAGCGTGACCCGGCGTTGGACTTGCGCAACGTCGGCGTAGCGGTGCCGTTGCACCGGGTTGACGCGCCACATCGTCATCCGCGTGAGCACGACGGTAGCCATTACTGTGTGCTGGTGAGTCAAACCACACCGCAGCCGCGTCCCGGTAGCGATGAGATTAACCGCGCTTACGAAGAAGGTTGGGTCGGCAATACCGGTTATGTCCGTCTGGACGGTAGCCACCAGCGCTGGGCGCTGGCGTTTATCGGCGATACGCTATCGGCGCGTGGCGAAAAAGTGCCTGACGTGTTTATTGTTGATTTACCAGAAAAACTGGACGACTACGCCCGCCCCGGCGAACGCCCACTGGGTGGTACGGATGACACCTTGCCTGCGCCGCCAGCCGGTGTGTACCAGCGCCGACTCACCTTTACTGCTGACAGGGCTTACCCCGGTGTGGTGAATCAACCGCGCCACTGGTTACGCAGCTCGCCGGACGGCAGCCAAATCGCGTTTTTGATGAAAGACTGTCGTGGCATTGTGCAACTGTGGACGGTATCGCCGAACGGCGGTGAGCCGCGTCAGGTCACGCACAGCGACTGGCCGATACAGTCAGCATTCAGCTGGCATCCGGACGGTGACTCTCTGGCGTTTATTGCCGACAACAGCGTGATGCTGTGTGAGGTCGCCACCGGTCGGTTGATTCGCCAGACGGCGCGCAGTGAAACGCCGCCTATAGGGGATGCGGTAGTGTTTTCACCCAATGGCGATCGCCTTGCCTACCTGCGGGACATTGACGGTTTCAGCCAGATTTTTGTGGTGACAGTCGCCCGTTAACCACCGGTTTTCCCTCAGGCGGCGCGTACCGGATGTCTGCGCCGCCCAGTGCTGACGCCGCGTCAGCACCTTCTCTGCGGTGTTCATCGCGAGGCAATTTTACTTGCCTGATAAAACTGTTTTCTTTCAAGCGATTATTTTTTATTCACCGATCTGCCTCACAGTTCGCAACAAAAATCATTGTCATCTTCTCCATGCTTAAAATAAATTGCTAACTCGACTTAGCAAAGAGATTTCAGCATGAAAAACGATTGCTTTATCGGTGTGGATGTCGGGTCAGCCAGCGTCAGGGCTGGGGTATTTGACGGCAATGGCCAGCGTCTGGCGTTTGCGGTGCGGCCTATTGAACAGTTTCATCCCCGCACGCATGTGGTGGAGCAATCGTCGGCGGATATCTGGCAAGCGGTGGGTACCTGTGTGCGTGAAGCGCTCAGTGTGGCGGCGGTTGCACCTTCGCAGGTCCGTGCCATTGGTATCGACGCCACCTGCTCGCTGGTGGCGGTGGGTCAGCAAGGGCAGCCGGTATCGGTAGCGGAGCAGAATGACCCGCAGCGGGACATCATCATGTGGATGGATCACCGTGCTGCAACCGAAACCGCTGATATCAATACCACTGGTGACGAGGCGCTGCGCTATGTGGGTGGTGAAGTCAGTATCGAGATGGAACTGCCCAAAATCCTGTGGTTGAAGCGCCATTTCCCCGCACGTTACCAACAAACATGGCGTTTTTTCGATTTGGCGGACTATCTGGTATGGCGCGCGACTGGTGCGGATGTGGCCAGTGTCTGCACCCTGACGTGTAAGTGGAACTATCTGGCGCATGAAAATCGCTTTAGCGATGGTCTGTTGCAGGCCGTCGGGTTGGGCGATGTAGTGCAGAAAATCCCGCCACGCATCCTACAACTGGGTGAGGCAGCCGGAACGCTGGCGGCTGACGTCGCGCGCGACTGGGGATTGCCGGAAAACGTGGTGGTCGCCGGTGGCATCATCGACGCGCACGCCGGTGGGCTGGCATTGGTGGGCAGTGAACCGCAGGGGAGTCTGGCCATCATCAGCGGGACGTCTAACTGCCATATGCTGGTCAGTCGTCAGCCGGTCGAGGTGCCCGGCGTATGGGGGCCGTACTGGGGAGCAATGCTGCCGCAATGGTGGCTCAACGAAGGTGGGCAGAGCGCGGCAGGGGCGCTGGTGGAGTGGACCTTACATCAGCATGCCCAGTGGCCGACACTGCTCGCGCAGGCTGAACAACAGCAGCGTAGCCCGTATGCCTTATTGAATGAATGGGTGGCATCACTGGAACAGCGCGAGCCGTTACCGACCCGTCACCTGCATGTGCTGGCGGATCACCACGGTAATCGCTCGCCACGGGCGAACCCGGATACGCGCGGCATGGTGATGGGGCTGACGCTGGAGCAAGGCCCGGACGCGCTGGCCCGGCTTTATCTGGCGACGTTACAGGCTATCGCCTACGGCACCCGGCACATTATCGAGACGTTGAATCAGGCCGGTCATCGTATTACCCGGCTGGTGATGTGCGGCGGGGCGACTAAAAACCCGCTGTGGCTGCGGGAATACGCCGCCATTACAGGGTGCGACATTCAACTGGCGAGTGAGGAGGATGCGGTCACGCTGGGGGCGGCGTTATTGGGAGCGGTGGCGTGCGGCGCGTATTCCTCGTTACCACAAGCGGCACAGTCGCTGGTGCGCCCCGGTGTGCTAATCCGCGCCGATCGAGGCCATCAACCGTTTCACGACGATAAATATCAGATTTATTTGCAGATGTATGACTACCAGCAGGCCGCACAGCAACAGATGCGCCGTCACTGATAGCCGAATTTTCTTCCGGTACCGTCCGGAGAGGACACCAGGAGTACATTATGTTGACACTGAATCTTCCCGTCTCACCCCGCTCGCTTTCCGTCGGCGAACGTGAGGTCTTGCTGGTTACCAATGCGGACTTGCGTGAATCCGCCAACCTGACCTGCTGGCCGACCCAACAACAGTTCGAAAGCCGCCTGCAGAGCGCGCTGGAACACCTTGGGTACCGCATGACGCGCGCCCATGCAGTAGACACCGCACGCGGGCATGGTTTTATCAGCTCTCAGCGGGAAGGCAGTGATGTTTTCGCCGCACTCGACCCGGATGTGCCAGTGATTGTGCTGCTGACCGCCTGGCAGTATTCCCACCATATCGCCCCGTCGCTGGTGCATCACCGTGGTCCGGTGCTGTTGCTGGCCAACTTTGACGGCACCTGGCCGGGGCTGGTGGGGATGTTGTGTATGGCGGGCTGTCTGACCAGCCTGGGGCGCAGTTATTCCCGTTTATGGTCAGAAACCTTTGATGATGAGGCGTTCCATCAGGGGTTGGCGACCTGGCTGCGTGACGGCGCAGTCAGTCACAAGACCGGCTACCTGCGTCCGGTGGCCGCGTCTCACCCGGTGCTGGCGACCACTGCCGGACAGATTGGCCGCCAGGTCGGCGACTACATTTTGCGTCACAAGGCGATTATCGGGCTGTTCGATAGCTTCTGTATGGGGATGATCAACGGTGTATTCCCGCAACAGGCGATGATCCAGACCGGTATGCCGATCGAGTCGTTGTCCCAGTCGGCGTTGCTGGTGGAAATGGCGAAAGTGCCCCATAGCCTGCGGGAAAGCTGTCTGGCGTGGTATGAGCAGCGTGGTATGCGTTTTGAGTTCGGCGATGATGCCAGCCGCCAATTGATACGCGAACAGGTACTGGAGCAGTGCGCGATGATGATCGCGATGGCGCGTTTCGTACAGCGTTTCGGGTTGTCGGCGGTTGGGGTGCAGTATCAGCAAGGGCTGAAGGACAGCTGCGCCGCGTCCGATTTCGCCGAAGGCGCGATCGGCAATGCGGAGCGTTTCCCGCTGCCGGATGAGCAGGGCGTACCGATTCGTCCTGATGTCGCCATCCCCTGCATCAATGAAGTGGACATGGGCAGCGCCATTCCGCAGGTCATGTTGTGGCACCTGTTGCACGGACTGGGATTACCGGCAGAAACCACGCTGCACGATATTCGCTGGGGCAGTGAGTATCAGGGCGTTTTCTACTGGGATTTGGAAATCTCTGGTGCGGTGCCGTTCGCCCATCTTAAAGGTGGTATTGCGGGGGCTACCGGCTATCGTCAACCGCCGATGTTCTTCCCGTATGGCGGCTCCACGATTGCCGGACAGGGTAAAGCGGGGCGTTTTGTCTGGGCGAGGGCGCACTACGAAGGAACGCAGGTTGTCATGCATATTGGTACCGGTACCGCGGTGGAGCTGCCTGCGGACGAGTTCGAGCGCCGTCGCCGTGCAACCAACTACGAGTGGCCGCTGCTCAACGCGGTGCTCGACGGTGTGACCCGCGATGACCTGATGGCGGGTCACCAGAGTAACCATTTGACGGTGGCGTATGTGGACGACGATAAACTCGCCGACGTACTGAAAGCCTTTGTTGCCCAGGCGCTGACGCAGCATATCCAGGTATGGGTAGCGGGCGACGCTCATTCACTGCTGGCGGAGTAACATCATGACCCACGACAATCCTTCGATCAGTGATCAAAACAGTGATCAAAACAAGTACACCGGCATCTGGCCGGTGATGCTCACCCCGTTCGATGCACGTGGCGAAATCGACTACGCGTCGCTGGCGCGCTTGGTGGAGTGGTATCTGCAGGCGGGTGTACACGGTCTGTTTGCCGCCTGCCAGTCCAGCGAGATGTTTTTCTTAAGCGACGCCGAAACCCGCGAGCTGGTGCGCTTTATTGTCGCGCAGGTGGATGGTCGGGTACCGGTCGTGGCGTCAGGCCACACCGCCAGCGCCTTCAGTCAGCAGGTGGATCAACTCAACGGCGTGGCGGAAACCGGCGTTGACGGCGTGATCCTCATCAGTAACCGGCTGGCGCTGGCCGGTGAGTCGGATGAACTGGCGTTGGCCCGGTTGCAGGCGCTGACGGCGCAACTGCCCGTGCAGGTGGATCTGGGGATTTACGAGTGTCCTTATCCTTACAAGCGGTTGCTGTCTGACGAGACCGTCGCCTGGTGTGCGCGCAGCGAGCGCTACACCTTTATCAAAGACACCTGTTGCGATTTACCAACGATTCGTCGGCGGTTGCAACTGGCGCAGGGTTCCCGCCTGCATCTGGCGAATGCCAATAGCCAGACACTGCTGCCCTCGTTACAGGCGGGGTGTCAGGCCTATAGCGGTGTGATGGCTAACTTCCATCCGCAGCTGTACGTGTGGCTGTTCGAGCACTGGCGGGATCACCCGGAGGCAGCGGCGCATTTGGCGGACTACCTCGGTACGGCGGCGTTGGTGGAATTTCTCGATTATCCGGCCTGCGCCAAGTTCTATCAGCAACAATGTGGTACGTTCTCGACCCACGTTTGCCGGGTACGCAACAGCGCGGCTTACGACGAGAGTTTTTTCCCACAGGCTATCGAGAGCATGCTCCGGCTGGGCAATACGCTGGCGGCTGGGCTCCCGGTATCGCCACGTTAACGCAAGGACATCCTGATGAGGCTGACAACGACAACACGGCAATATGTCCTGCCCGAGGGGCATGACTATTTTGGCAACTGCCACGCCTCGACCGTGGTGGCGTTGCCGGACGGGCGGTTACGGGTTGCCTGGTTTGCCGGTGAAAAAGAAGGCAGTGGCGATACCGCTATCTGGCTGGCGAACTGCGAGCAAGGGCGCTGGTTGCCGCCGGTTCGGGTGGCCTGGGAAGACGGGCTGGCGCACTGGAACCCGGTGCTGCATTGGCAAGCGGGCACGCTGTGGCTGTTCTACAAGGTGGGGGCTGACGTCCACCACTGGCAGACGCGGGTACAGCTGTCCACGGATGAAGGCGCGAGCTGGTCCGAGCCGCGCCCACTGGTGCCCGGCGACAGCGCACCGCGCGGGCCGGTGAAGAATAAGCTGCTGGTGATGTCGAACGGCGAATGGCTGGCTCCCGCGTCCGTTGAGGATGACCGCCACTGGGACGCGTTTGTCGATCTCAGCGCTGATCAGGGGCAGAACTGGCAGCGTGCGCCTATCCCGTTGACCCATCGCTTACCCGGCGATCATGGTCGTGAGGCCTTGTGGTCGGGGCTGGAGCAGGCGGCGTTGTGGGAAAACGACCTGACCCGTGTATTCCAGTGGGACGGTGTGATTCAACCGTCGGCATGGGAGTCGTCACCCGGGCGGGTACACGTACTGATGCGCAGTACCCGTGGCGCGTTATACCGCAGCGATTCTGACGATTATGGCCGCCACTGGTGCGGGGCTTACGCGGTGGATTTGCCAAACAATAATAGCGGGGTCGATCTGGTGCATCTGGGCGCGGGTCGTCTGGTGCTGGTCTACAACCCGGTGACCGGCAACTGGCATCGTCGCTACCCGTTAGCCGTGGCCTGT
Source organism: Dickeya oryzae (assembly GCF_009372235.1). Lineage (GTDB taxonomy): Bacteria > Pseudomonadota > Gammaproteobacteria > Enterobacterales > Enterobacteriaceae > Dickeya > Dickeya oryzae. The sequence continues at coordinate 65,301 of NZ_SULL01000016.1, forward strand.
TCGACGGACAACGGTGAACACTGGCAGGATGCCCTCTGTCTTGAGCAGGAGCCTGGCGAGTTTTCTTATCCCGCCATTATTGCTGATGGCGATACGTTACATGTGACCTACACCTGGAATCGAAAAAATATCGTTTACTGCGCGCTGATATTCAGCGGGTAGTCGTTGTAGCACTCAAAAAAACCTGTACCCTACACCCCCCGCCAACCTCCGGGTTAGGCGGCGTCCGGATGGTTTTGCCTGAAGGGCGATAAAATCATAAAGCGAGGAACATCATGTCGATTTCCGTGGAATTATCCCAACACCAGGCGATGCACAATAAATCCAACATTCGCCGCGTGGTGATCTCCAGTTGGATTGGCAACACCATCGAGTTTTACGATTTCCTGCTCTACGGACTGGCGAGCGCACTGGTCTTTGGCAAACTGTTCTTTCCCAACGTCAGCCCGGTAGCGGCGATGCTGGCATCGTTCGCCACCTTTGGCGTGGGGTTTATCGCCCGTCCGTTAGGCGGCATCTTTTTCGGCCACATGGGTGACACCCTGGGGCGCAAGCTGACGCTGCTGATTACCCTCGGTGGCATGGGGATGGCGACCTTTTTGATCGGCTGTCTGCCGACCTATCATCAGATCGGGGTCTGGGCACCGATTTTGCTGGTGGTGCTGCGTTTTGTGCAGGGTTTTCTGGTCGGTGGCGAATGGGGCGGTGCGATGCTGATGGTGGTGGAAACCGCGCCTGCCAATCGTCGCGGCCTGTTAGGCTCTATCCCGCAGACGGGCGGTTTTTCCGGTCAATTGCTGGCGACGGCAATATTCGCCATGGTTTCGACACTGCCGGAAGATCAACTGATGTCCTGGGGCTGGCGTGTGCCGTTCATGCTGAGTGTGGCGCTGGTGCTGGTGGGGCTGTACATGCGCCGCAAGGTGGATGAAACCCCGGTGTTCCAACAGGTTCAGAAGCAGCAACAGCAGCAGGCGAATCAGCGTGATGCCGCGCCGCGTCAGAGCCCGGTGGTGGAAGTGCTGCGTAATCAGTGGCGCAGTGTCTGTTTGATCATGGTGTTGCGCTTCGCGGAAAGTGTGCCGTTCTTTCTGGCGACGGTGTTCGCCGTATCCTACGCCACGGTGCAGTTAGGCGTGCCGAAGCAAACCATGCTCAACGTGATCATGGCGACCTGTGTGCTGGCGTTCCCGATGCACGCGCTGTTTGGCGCGCTGTCTGACCGGGTGGGGCGTCGTCCTATCTACATCTTCGGTGCATTGTGCGCGGCGGCAATGGCATTCCCGTTCTTCTATCTGCTGGAAAGTGGTTCTTTTGGGCTGATGGTGCTGGGGTATGTGTTGCTGATCAATATCGCTCATAACTCCATTAACTCGGTGCAACCGGCGTTCTTTACCGAATTGTTTGGCCCGAAAGTGCGCTACAGCGGCGCGTCTATCGGTGCGCAACTGGGGGCGATTGTGGCCGGTGGTTTTACCCCGTTTATCGCCAAGGGGCTGACGGCGATAGATAACGAATCCTGGACGCTGGTGGCAACCTACGTCACGGTAGCAGCGCTGGTCGCGGCCTTCGCCGCCTGGAAAGCGCCAGAAACATCACGCCGGGATATGACCAAAGACGTGTGATTTATTGATCGCGGCCAGGGTAGGCCGCGCTTTAGCTGCGTCGAGTTAGTTATTCCGTTACACTGGTTATCTTTCAGTTCTCATAGGGATATTCTGTTTCATGGCGAAAACAGTTGAACAGATTGCCAGTGCCTTGAAGTTGTCCGTGACCACGGTACGCCTGGTACTCAATGGAAAAGCGGAACAGTATCGAATCAGTGCCAAAACCCAGCAACGCATCCACCAGTATGTGACGGAGTACGGTTATACCGTTAATCACGTCGCCCGCAGCCTGAAGCTGAACAAAACCGAAACGCTGGGGCTTATCGTTCCCCGTTTATCCAACCTGTTTTTCTCGACACTGGCCGAAAAGCTCGAAACGCGCTGCCGTGAGGTGGGCTACCAACTGATGATCAGCTGTTCTTACAGTGACCCACAGTATGAAAACCGGCTGGTGGAGGCGTTGTTGCAGCGTAATGTCGACGGGCTGTTTGTGGTGCCCTCATCGCTACAGGCCGCGCAGCATCACGCTAAAGTGGTGAAAAAGCCACTGGTACTGCTGGACCGCGATTTTGGTATCGAACAGGTGCCGCTGGTCATGAGTGACAACCTGCAAGGCGGCGCGGCGCTGACTCAGGCGATGCTGACTGCCCAGCCTGCCGCACCGTTGTTTTTTATGGCGGGTGACGTACAGCAACCGGCGATCCGCGATCGTCTGCGTGGTTATCACCAGTCCGTGCAGCAGGCGGGCCTGACGCCAGCGGTGCTGGAAGCCAGCCATAACCGCCGTGAGGATGGCATGTTGATGATGGAGCAGTTTTTACGCCAGCACGATGCGCCGCCGCCCGCGTTTATCGCGTCATCACTGCCGGTGCTGGAGGGGATGCTCAGTGTAGTTCGTGAGCGCTATGGCTATATTCCGGCGCATATTAATATCGGCACCTTCGATGAACACGCCATGCTGGGGTTCTTGCCAAATACGCTGTGGTCGATGCGTCAGAATGAAGATGCATGGTCAGAACAGGCGTTTACCGCGATGCAGCAGGCGTTAAACGGTGAAGTGCAGCCGCATAAAGCGGTGATCCCCATGACGCTTATCCATCGTCGTCAGGCCGGGCATCACTGACCCGCGTTATTCGCCGACGCTGGCATCACCACCAAAGGTGGAGGGGAGCCCATCGGCTGGCGGCGCTCGTATTCTCCCAGACGGTCGTGTGCGGAGGTGCTGTGGGTATCGTCGTGGGTGCGATAGAAGTCATAGGGTAACAGTAGCGTATCCAGCATGGCGGAGAAGGGGACATCCAGCGCCACCATCGGCATCATCGCCCAACTGGTGTCCTCATCTTTCAGCGTGGTCATGCTGGCCTTGGTGCCGGAATAGTATCCTTGTTCGCCGCCAGAGTGGGTCATCACGCTGGAGCAACCGCCGCACGTCGCCAGTATCCCGCCTGACAGCACGAACGACAATGAGGCATTTTTCAGAATGGTCATCATGTTACCTTGAGGTAAATCGTCCCGGTTACGTGGTTGACTGTACTTACATCGACCCGCCCTCGACCTGCATGTGCTTACATGTTTTAGCAAAATGTGCGCGTTGTCCAGTGTATGCGATTACATCAGGACTGGGTTAGAGAATAAGAAAAATTTCCCACCTGCCGTGTTGAAAAGCAGAGACAAATCACCATATCTCAATCAGAGCCGCAGACATACGCCGACAGGGTATGGCGCTGTGTTCCTGATATACAGCAGCTGCGGCCAGGAGCCCGTCCGAATGGAGGGCCGTCGATATTGACCTCGCTGCATGTCAGGAGAGAGTTTATGCGTAATCCCGATTTTTCCCCGCTGTATCGCTCTGCTATTGGTTTTGACCGTCTGTTTAATCTGCTGGAAGCTGGCCAGAGCCAGGGGAATGGTGGATACCCTCCCTATAACGTTGAGCTGGTTGACGAAAACCTGTATCGCATCGCCATTGCCGTGGCGGGGTTTGCTGAAAGCGAACTGGAGATCACCGCGCACGACAACATGCTGATTGTTAAAGGATCGCATAGTGGTGACGCCACCCCGCGCAATTACCTCTATCAAGGCATTGCCGAGCGCAATTTTGAGCGCAAATTCCAACTGGCCGAGCACATCCAGATTCGTGGTGCCAGCCTGGAGAATGGCTTGCTGTTTATTGAGTTACAGCGGGTGATTCCAGAAACGCTCAAACCGCGTCGTATCGAAATCAAATAACCGTTATGGCCGCTGGCGTGCCACGTCGCGGCGTTATGTGGATGACCGGGCGTGAGCGCTATCACCCCGAATCCTGATTGTGACTCGTCCGCCGAACGGGGACGATCCGGTCATCGGCCGGAAACCATTATCTCGCTTCACAGAAGGAGTTATGAGTATGCGTAATTACGATTTATCCCCCCTGCTGCGTCAGTGGATTGGCTTTGACAAGCTCGCCAGTTCTATGGGTAATCAGGACGCCGTGGAGTTCCCGCCGTACAATATCGAGAAAATCGACGATAACCATTACCGTATTACACTGGCGCTGGCCGGATTCCGCCAGTCAGAGCTGGATATTGAAGTGGAAGGCCAGCGTCTGACCGTGAAAGGCACGCCGACATTGCCAGAGAAAAAAGTGCAGTATCTGCACCAAGGGCTGGTGTTCAAACCCTTCACGCTGAGTTTTACCCTGGCCGAGCACCTGCATGTGTCACAGGCCCAGTTCCAGCATGGGTTGCTGCATATTGACCTGATCCGCGAAGTGCCGCAGGCATTGCAACCGCAGCGTATCGCTATTGGCCGACCGGTCCCCGCACTCAATGAGAGTGCGCCTGACGATAAGGCTTAACATTCTGTTCCTTCTGTTACCGACCGCTCGCGGTGTGTCCGTGAGCGGTTTTTTAACATTTCGCGTCACACTTCCCGCGCCTTCCTTCAAGGCTGGGCGTGGTTCGCTTTACGGTAGCTGAATAGTTTTCTTCATTTGAAAGATAAACAGTGAATAACCCTTTAGAGTTATTTTACTTCCCGAGCCAATCAGGCGAAATAAACCAATAAATAATCACGGTGAAAAAGAAATACGGCGATAAATTACCATTAACATTATCGTTAATGGCATGTTCAGTAATTGTTATTTTGTGCGATAATGGTAAATATTTATTTATTTTTGAAAGGGTGTTTTTATTCTTAAAAGTAAATTATTAAACCTATTTAGTAATTAAAATAACAATGGTTTATTCCGTTTTTAATAATACTATTTTCCTCGTTGATCACTTCACTTGATTTTGATGGGACGAGAAAAGCACCCTGTTCTTTATTGTTTTCTCGTCTTTTTTTTGCTGATGCTGTACCCGTTGTGTTTGTCAGGCCGCACTCGTCATGAACGTGGTGATGGCATGATGAAAAAACCGCTATCTGCATTTATTTGCGCTTTTGCATTTGTCTGGATTGTCAGATGGCGACATTAAGGGTGATGAAGAAATAAAATAACTCCTCCACTCATAACACGGGGCCTCCGGTAAACGTGGCTGATTTCGTTTTAATCTTGAGTGGTGTTAGTATGTCTGCAAATAACAGCAGGTTAGTGAAGCTTTTTATTATCCTTGGTATAGCCATTATATTTTGGTTTATCCCCGTCCCTGAAGGTGTGAATCCCCCGGCGTGGCATCTGTTGGCAATATTTGTTGCTACCGTTGTCGGTTTGATCCTTTCTCCCTATCCACTTGGCGCTATTGCCGTTTTTAGTATCACCGCCGTGTCGGCGCTCGGACTCCTGCCGGTCAAGGAGGTGTTGGTTGGGTTTAGTGACCCGACTATCTGGATGATTGCCTGTGCATTTTTCATTTCGCGCAGCTTCATCAAGACGGGTTTCGGCCGTCGTATCGGCTTTCTGTTCATCAGTAAACTCGGTAACAGCAGCCTGGGGCTTGCGTACGGTCTGGTGTTCACCGACCTGCTATTTTCCCCGGCGATGCCGTCAACCTCTGCCCGTTGCGGCGGTATCATCACCCCGCTGTTTCGTTCGATTGCTGAAGCCTACGGTTCGACGCCAGAGCAAGGGACGCAGCGTCGTATTGGTGCGTTTCTGGTACAGACCATTTTCCAGTGCAACACCATTACATCGGCGATGTTCATGACCTCAATGGCCGGTAACCCGCTTATCAGCAAACTGGCGACCCAGTTCGGTGTTCACCTGACCTGGACCGAATGGGCCACTGCCACGCTGGTACCGGGGCTGCTGTCGTTAATCGTCATCCCGCTGGTGCTCTACCGTTTCTACCCGCCGGAACTGAAGAAAACGCCGGAAATGCGCGAGCTTGCTAAAGTCCGCCTGCAGGAAATGGGGCCGATGAGCCGCAACGAATGGGTTGTGCTGTGTGTGTTCCTGGGACTGGTGGTGTTCTGGGTGCTGGGTGCGACCCTGAATATCGATGCGACCCTGACCGCGCTGGGCGGCTTGAGCGTGCTGTTGCTGACCCGAGCGTTAAGCTGGGAAGACGTCACCGGTGAGAAAGAAGCCTGGCATACCGTGGTGTGGTTCGCCGTCTTGATGATGCTGGCGACGCAGTTGAACAAGATGGGGTTGATAGCCTGGCTGGGCGGTATCGCCAGTCACGCGGTTGTCGGCATGCACTGGCTGCCAATGCTGGGGCTGTTGTTGCTGGTGTACTACTACAGCCATTATTTCATGGCCAGCGCGGTCGCGCACATCAGCGCCATGTACGCCATTTTCGTGTCTATCGCTATTGCTGCCGGTGCGCCGCCGGTATTAACGGTGCTGGCGTTTGCCGCGTTCAGTAACCTGTTTATGGCGACCACGCATTATTCTGGCGGCCCGGCACCGATCATGTTCGGCTGTGGTTACCTGCCGTTGGGCACCTGGTGGAAAATCGGTTTTCTGGTTGGACTGGTGGTGATTCCTATCTGGTTAGGTATCGGTAGCCTGTGGTGGAAAGTCTTGGGTATGTGGTAACAAGCGTTAGGTATAGGGTATTGCCTGACGGTTTGTTTCATCCGCCGCCTGTTAAGGGCGGCGGTTTTGTTATCAGCACGGGCAGAAAGGGCCTGAACAGGTTAAGATAACGGGATCGATGATGCGAATTCCGGAGCGAGAAATGAGTAAAAAAAAGACGCCGCTGAAATTGGGTACCTCGGTCATCCTGATGGTGTCGGCGGTGATCGGCTCCGTCTTGCTGGTGGTGTATGCACTGCTGTTTTTTCGCATTACCGAACTCACTGAAGCACATCTCAAAGATAAGGCTTTTGCGGTTGCCCGCACCGTCGCCAATTCGCCGATCGTGGTGGATGAACTCAAAGGCATCGGTGACCCGGCGCTGGTGCAGCGCTTTTCCGAGAATGTGAAAAGCCGCAACCATCTGTTGTTTGTGATTGTTACCGATATGGGGGGGATTCGTCATTCCCACCCGGAGCCGGAACAAATTGGTCGTCACTTTATCGGTGATGATCTCTATCCGGCGTTGCTGGGGCTGGAGAATACGGCGGTGAACCGTGGGGTACTGGACCCGGCACTGCGTGTGTTTACGCCGGTGTTTGACGAAAATAACCACCAGCTTGGTGTCGTGGCCGTTGGGATTTCACTGTCCAGCGTGCAGTCGGTCATCAACGAAAATCGCTGGATTATCCCCTGGACTATTCTGTTTGGTGCGCTGGTCGGTCTGCTGGGTACCTATTTCCTGGTGAAAACCCTTAAACGCATCATGCTGGGTTTTGAGCCGTTCGAAATTTCCAACCTGTTCGAGCAACGTAACGCGATGCTCAAACAACTCAAGGAAGGGGTGATCGCGGTCGATACCGACCTGCGTGTCACTATCATCAATGACGAAGCCAAACGGCTCTTCAGCCAGCACGGCTCCGGCGAAACGCTGGCTATCGGCAGTACTATTAGCCGCTGGCCGGCGCTGATGAACCTGGAAAAGGTGCTGGCCTCTGGCGCGCCGCGCCAGGATGAGGAAATCAATTTCAACGGCAATTTGCTGCTCATCAACACCGTACCGGTGGTGGTGAAGGGCGATATTATCGGTGCGATTGCGACCTTCCGCGATAAAACGGAAGTCAGCCAGTTGCTGCAACGTCTGACCGGGATGTCCTATTACGCTGATGCCTTGCGTGCCCAGTCACATGAATTCATGAACAAGCTGCATGTGATTCTCGGCATGTTGCATCTGAAATATTACCCGCAGTTGGAAGAATATATTTTAAAAACCGCCAATAATTATCAGGCGGAAATCGGTTCGATTATTCGAAAAGTAAAATCACCGGTGATTGCCGGGTTCCTGTTGGGTAAAATCAACCGGGCGCGGGATTTAGGTGTCACGCTATCCATCAGTGAAGATAGCCTGTTGCCGGATACCGACGATGCTCAGGCCACCAATGAATTGATTACCGTGCTGGGCAATCTGATCGAAAATGCGATGGACGCGTTATCTGGTCTGGATAATCGAGAAATCACCGTGACATTTCATCATCAGGATGGGCAGTTGCACTGCACGGTCAGCGATGATGGGCCGGGTATTGCGCCGGATATTCAGCAGCGCATTTATCAGGAAGGCTTTTCCACCAAAGGCTCCGGACGCGGTATCGGTTTGTATCTCACCCGACAGAGTCTTGAGAAAATCGGCGGGACTATCGATTTTGAATCCGAACCGGACGTTTACACCCAGTTTTTTGTGAATATCCCGTATCAAGCAAGGCAGTTTGACCATGATTAAGGCAATTTGACCATGATAAATGTACTGATCGTCGATGACGACGCCATGGTGGCGGAGTTGAATAAGTGTTATCTGAATCAGATTTCCGGGTTTAGCTGCTATGCGACAGTGCCGACGTTGCAGCAAGCGCGAAATCTGCTGATGCAGCCGGACTGCGAGATTGATCTGGTGCTGCTGGATATCTACATGCAGCAGGATAATGGTCTGGATTTGCTGCCCACCATCCGTGAATTTAGTGAACACACGGATGTCATCATTATTTCGTCAGCCAGTGATGTTTATACCATCAAAAAAGCGCTGCACTATGGCGTGGTGGATTACCTGATCAAACCGTTCCAGTTTGCGCGTTTCGAGCAGGCGCTGACGGCTTATCGGGAAGAAGCTAATCTGCTCAAGCACCGTGAGTTTGTAGCACAGTCAGATATCGATAACCTGATCCGTCGTACCAGCGGCACACCCGTGGTGGAACGCAAAAAATTACCGAAGGGATTGACCAGCCTGACATTGCGCACCGTCTGTGAGTGGATTGAAGGTAATCAAGGGACAGAGTTCTCCACCGAGATGTTAGCCAATGCCATCGGCATTTCGCGTGTATCCTGCCGTAAATATCTGATCTACCTGGCAGACACCGGTATTCTCGATACCAACATTCTCTACGGCTCCACCGGCCGCCCGGTTTATCTCTACCGACTGTTGCCGGAAAAGCAGGACGCCCTGCGTCAGTACTGCGAATAACTCAATAAAATCCAATAAAAAAGCCACGGACGACGTGGCTTTTTTATTGGATGTATAAAACGAAAAAGGCCACGAAATCCGTGGCCTTGTCGTATGGCAATCAGTGGATTTGATTACACCAGCCAGCCCAACAGCAGGGTTGCTGCGATCACGGTAGAAGCACCGCCGATACGGGTGGCGATTTGCGCGAACGGCATCAGTGACATACGGTTGGAGGCTGACAGGATGGCGACGTCGCCGGTACCGCCCAGGCCACTGTGGCAACTGGTCACGATGGAGGCTTCAACCGGGTACATTTTCAGGTACGGCGCGATGAAGAAGCTAACCAGCGCCATTGAAAGCACTACCGAGCCACACACCACCACGTAACCGACGGAGAAGACCGCGACCACGCTTTCCAGCGGTACGTACAGCATACCGAGACCGATCATCAGCGGCCACACCAGTGAACTGGACACGAATTTATAGAAGCTGTTGGCACCCGTTTCCATGCTGGAGGGGATAATACGACCGTATTTGCACAATACCGCGATCAGGATCATCAGTACCGGACCGGGAATGTGCAGCACTTTTTCAAACAACCCACCCACGATGAAGAAGGTACAAATCAGCAGCAGGCCGCCACCCATCAGGTGGAAATCCACCGTCTTCGGTGTGTCTTTTATGGCAAATAACGCGTTATCCGCCTCGTTACGCACCAGGTTGCCATTACCGTTCAGGTCACTGCGCAATACACCGATACGAGCCAGCACACCGGCGCAAATGATGGCGAAAATGTTGCCGACTACAGCGGCCGGGGCCAGTTGGGCAACATACACATCCGGTGCGTGACCAAGGATAGCGGAGTAGGCCAGTGACAGCGGCAGGATACCTTCACCGATACCGCCACCGATAATCGGCACGATGATGAAGAAGAAGGTGTGATAGAAGCTGTAGCCAAACAGTTTACCCACCAGCAAACCGGTAATGACGGCTGTAGCGGTACCCACCACCAGCGGAATGAACATGCGGATCATCCCCTGAATCAGGATAACGCGGTTCATACCCAGAATACTGCCAACAACCAGACTGGCGATAACAAAGTAAAGGAAATTGGCGTCTTTCATCAACAACTTGACGGTATCCAACGTGTTAGCGTTGAACAGATGAAAATACACCAGAACTGACGGCACCATCAGGCAGAGAATAGCCGGGCCGCCGATTTCTTTCAGAACAGGAATACGCTGGCCGATATATGCCAACAGGAAGCCCATGGTCATGATCACCGCGAATCCGCCGATCATATTCTTAGGCAAGTAGCTGGCATAAGACGCAATAAAAACAACAGCGGAAATGACCAGGAAGAGAATAAAAGGCACTGATCCGATGCGAGCTTTATTCAGGCTTTCCAGTAAGCCTGATGGTGCGGTGGTGGCGAGCGTGTTATCGCTCATGATTTCAGTTTCAATATTTTTCATTATATTCACCCTGTTGTAGCGGCATTAGGACAGAGATAAGCAGTTTGCTCTGCAATACGTGGAAAACTCAGTCAGGGCGCAGAGCACGTAGTCGTGTGCTGCACCATCCAAGACGGATGCGATGTTATTTTTATAATACTGTGGCAAGTAATTTAGCATGGAGAAATGTTAAAAATAATAGTTGTTCACTGCAAATATTAGGGAATTGTGAACCGCACAGCAATTCATTTTTAAGTAGCTTAATTAGCTATTTTGTAATTAAAATTAGTTCGTGAGTGCCGTGGGCGGGATATTTATATGGAAGGGTTGATTCAGTGTTATATAAAGTTAACACGCTAGCGATGGATGGAAAAATAATTTTTTAAAGTTATATAAATAAAGTATTCAATCCGCCTTTTCTCCAATCTCATGTGATATCTTTGCCTGACCTTGCCGTTATGTTGCTGCTGTTGTTCTGCTTATTGTTATGCCGCTTGTCGTTAATTGATGGTGTGAAGCGAATGGTGTGAAGCGAATAGCGCAGGAGTTTTTAGCGCCTGTCTCTCCATACTCCTCCTGTGTGGTAACAAACGGTATTCGACCTTGCTCACGATATCTCAGCGTTGGGGCATTCTACACTGCACGATGATCTACACTGTGTTAGGCAGGCGAAGTAAAGGAAGCGATGACATGACGTGGCGATCACCCGCCTCTACCATGTTCTGTCACCGTGTTCGGTGCTTTTGCCGCTGTGCGATAAAGTTTTTTTATAATGCGCAAATAGTTGGCTAACAATCGTCAGGGATGATAGGAATACATCACCATCGAGGGGTTTTGTCAGTATTTTCACCTGACTTTAACCTTTTTAACACGCTTTATTGTGCAGTAATTCACCATTCGAGAGGGTTTTCCTATGAGTTATTGTGTGGTGATAATTATCGAATGATGGCTCTGGTGTGGTTTTCTCTGTTGGATTTTTGTTATTTTGTGGGTTTTGTCACCAACTCAGTGGCAAATTGAGCTAACTTTATACCTTGATGATTCCGTGGTTTCTGTTTGTAAATCCTAACAGGTTATATTGACGCGATTGTGATCTGTTGACACATTGTGGGCGTCACAAGGAGGAGAACAGCAGCAGAGGACCAGGAATCATTACGGTTGAATCGACAGGGCTGGTGGGGTTTTTCCTGCTTGTCCCGCACTGTTGTCTCTCCCTGTTTACTATTACATTGGTCTTTGGACGCGCTCCTCAGGCTGAAATAGAAGAAAAGTACAGACCACCGCGATAAAAATCATCGCGATAACCTAAGTTGCGATAACCCTGTTGTAATCACAACAGTCGCGATGACAACAAACAGGTCTGGCTGACACACAACATCCACAATGGAGTTCATGTAATGGCTAAATCCCTGATGAAATCAAGGGTGCTGAAATTCGGCCTTGGTTTGCTGGCGCTGTCCGTTGCCGCCGGTGTACAGGCAAAAACCCTGGTATATTGCTCAGAAGGTTCTCCAGAAGGCTTTAACCCACAGCTGTTTACGTCTGGTACGACGTTTGATGCCAGCTCCATTCCTATCTATAACCGTCTGGTTGAGTTCAAGAACGGTACTACCGAAATCGAGCCGGGTCTGGCCGCAAAATGGGACATCAGCGCCGACGGTAAAACTTACACCTTCCACCTGCGTAAAGACGTGAAGTGGCAGGACAGCAAAGATTTCAAACCGAGCCGTACGTTCAACGCGGACGACGTACTGTTCTCCTTCCAGCGTCAGTTGGATGCTAACCACCCGTACCACAAAGTCTCCGGCGGCAGCTACGAGTACTTTGAAGGCATGGGGATGAATGACCTGATCAGCAAAATCGAGAAAGTGGATGACTATACTGTCCGCTTCCAACTGAACCACGCTGAAGCACCGTTCCTGGCTGACCTGGCGATGGATTTTGCGTCCATTATGTCCGCTGAATACGGCGACAAGATGCTCAAAGCCGGTACGCCGGAGAAAATCGACCTGGATCCGATCGGTACCGGTCCGTTCCAGTTGGTGCAGTACCAGAAAGACTCCCGCATTCTCTACAAGCGTTTTGACAGCTTCTGGGGCACCAAGCCGGGTATCGACCGTCTGGTATTCTCCATTACGCCGGATGCCTCCGTGCGTTACGCCAAGCTGCAGAAAGACGAATGTCAGGTGATGCCGTACCCGAACCCAGCTGACCTTGCCAGCATGAAGCAGGACAAGAACATTGAACTGCTGCAGAAACCGGGTCTGAACGTCGGTTACCTGTCGTTCAACGTTGAGAAAAAGCCGCTGGATAACGTGAAAGTACGTCAGGCGCTGACGTATGCGGTGAACAAGCAGGCTATCATCGAAGCGGTATACCAGGGCGCGGGCCAGGCAGCGAAAAACCTGATTCCGCCGACCATGTGGGGCTATAACGACGACGTTAAAGACTACGCGTACGATCCGGCTAAAGCCAAAGCGCTGCTGAAAGAAGCGGGTCTGGAAAACGGCTTTGAGATAGATCTGTGGGCGATGCCGGTACAGCGTCCGTACAACCCGAACGCTCGCCGTATGGCAGAGATGATTCAGGCTGACTGGGCGAAAGTCGGTGTGAAAGCCAAGATCGTTACCTACGAGTGGGGCGAGTACCTCAAACGTGCCAAAGCGGGCGAACACCAGACCGTGCTGATGGGCTGGACTGGTGACAACGGGGATCCGGATAACTTCCTGGCGACGTTGTTTAGCTGCGATGCGGCGAAGAAAGGCTCTAACTACTCCAAGTGGTGTTACAAGCCGTTCGAAGACCTGATCCAGCCAGCTCGCGCGGTGTCCGATCAGGCCAAACGTATCGAACTGTACAAACAGGCTCAGGTTGTGATGCATGATCAGGCTCCGGCACTGATTGTGGCGCACTCCACCGTGTTTGAACCGATCCGTAAAAACGTGAAAGGCTACGTTATCGAGCCGCGCGGCGTACACAGCTTCAACCACGTATCAATAGACTAATTATCTCATCACGTCACACTTATGGGCGATGGCAGCGCTGTCGCCCCTGTTGTTTTTGAAATGCGTGTTTCTGGAGACACGTGTTTCTGTAGGGAAACGGCAGGGTGCGCTCAACGCCCATTTTAACGCAGTGAGCAATGTCAGGCTCGATGGTGAGCACCATCGAGTCCTTTATCTCTATACGAGAAAGCACAGAGAGTTCGGGATATGTTGCAGTTCATACTCCGTCGTTTGGGGCTGGTTATCCCAACGTTTATCGGTATTACCCTACTGACTTTCGCTTTCGTGCACCTGATCCCCGGCGACCCGGTAATGATCATGGCAGGAGAGCGCGGTATTTCCCCGGAGCGTCACGCGCAGTTGATGGCGGAGCTTGGCCTGGACAAGCCGCTTTGGGAGCAATACGTCCACTATATTTACGGCGTGCTGCACGGTGATTTGGGCATGTCCCTGAAAAGCCGCATCCCGGTCTGGGATGAATTCGTGCCGCGTTTCAAAGCTACGCTGGAACTGGGCACCTGCGCGATGATTTTCGCGGTGATCGTCGGTATTCCGGTAGGGGTTCTGGCGGCGGTCAAACGCGGTTCCGTGTTCGACCATACGGCTGTCAGTATCGCGCTGACCGGTTATTCCATGCCTATCTTCTGGTGGGGCATGATGCTTATCATGCTGGTGTCGGTGCATTTCAACCTGACGCCGGTATCCGGCCGCGTGGGCGACACCGTGTTCCTGGATGATTCCCTGCCGCTGACCGGTTTTATGCTGATCGATACCTTGATTTGGGGTGCGGAAGGCGACTTCAAAGACGCGGTGATGCACATGGTGCTGCCAGCCGTTGTGCTCGGTACCATTCCGCTGGCGGTCATTGTGCGTATGACGCGTTCAGCGATGCTGGAAGTGCTGGGCGAGGATTATATCCGTACTGCGCGCGCCAAGGGGCTAAGCCGTCTGCGGGTCATCGTGGTACATGCGTTGCGTAACGCGATGCTGCCAGTGGTGACGGTGATTGGCTTACAGGTAGGCACCATGCTGGCCGGGGCCATCCTCACAGAAACCATTTTCTCCTGGCCGGGGTTAGGCCGCTGGTTGATAGACGCGTTGCAGCGTCGTGACTACCCGGTGGTGCAAGGCGGGGTATTGCTGGTTGCCACCATGATCATTTTGGTGAACCTGCTGGTGGATGTGCTCTACGGCGTGGTGAACCCGCGCATTCGGCATAAGAAATAAGGGAGACGCGGGATGACTCACGTTACCGAATCCGCAGCGACGGCTGCGCCGAAGCCCATGACCCCGTTGCAGGAGTTCTGGCACTACTTTAAACGTAACAAAGGGGCTGTTGTCGGCCTGGTGTATATCATCCTGATGCTGGTGATAGCGATTGGTGCCAGCGTACTGGCCCCGCACGCACCGGCTGAACAGTTCCGCGACGCGCTGCTTAAACCGCCAGTTTGGCAGGAAGGCGGCAGCTGGCAGTACATTCTGGGAACTGACGATGTGGGCCGCGACGTGCTGTCGCGCCTGATGTACGGCGCGCGTTTGTCGCTGCTGGTAGGCTGTCTGGTGGTGGTGATGTCGCTTGTCCTCGGCATCATTTTCGGGCTGCTCGCCGGTTACTTTGGCGGTACGGTTGATGCGGCCATCATGCGTCTGGTCGATATCATGCTGGCGCTACCGAGTCTGTTGCTGGCGCTGGTACTGGTGGCCATTTTCGGCCCGTCTATCGTCAATGCCTCGCTGGCGCTGACCTTCGTGTCGCTACCGCACTATGTGCGCCTGACCCGTGCCGCCGTGCTGGTGGAAGTGAACCGCGATTACGTGACCGCCTCGCGTGTGGCAGGTGCCGGTCCACTGCGTCAGATGTTCGTCAACATTTTCCCTAACTGTCTGGCACCGCTGATCGTGCAGGCATCGATGGGTTTTTCCAACGCCATTCTTGATATGGCTGCGCTTGGGTTCCTCGGCATGGGCGCACAGCCGCCTACGCCAGAATGGGGCACCATGCTCTCCGACGTGCTGCAGTTTGCGCAGAGCGCCTGGTGGGTGGTGACGTTCCCCGGTCTGGCGATTCTGCTGACGGTATTGGCATTTAACCTGATGGGGGACGGCCTGCGTGATGCTCTCGACCCCAAACTCAAGCAGTAACATGCAGTGATAGAGGTAGAGAGATGGCGTTACTCAATGTAGAGAAACTGTCGGTGCATTTTGGCGATGAGGGGCTGCCGTTTCGTGCGGTAGACCGCATCAGCTATCAGGTGGAACAGGGACAGGTGGTCGGCATCGTCGGCGAGTCCGGTTCCGGCAAATCCGTCAGTTCACTGGCGATCATGGGGTTGATTGATTTCCCCGGTAAAGTGATGGCTGACCGGCTGGAGTTTAACCAGCGTGATTTGCAGACGCTCTCCGACAAGGAGCGGCGTCAACTGGTGGGTGCGGAAGTGGCGATGATCTTCCAGGACCCGATGACCAGCCTTAACCCGTGTTACACCGTAGGCTACCAGATCATGGAAGCCATCAAGGTGCATCAGGGCGGCAACCGTAAAACCCGTCGTCAGCGGGCGATTGACCTGCTCAATCAGGTGGGTATTCCTGACCCGGAATCCCGGCTGGATGTCTATCCGCACCAGTTGTCGGGCGGGATGAGCCAGCGTGTGATGATTGCCATGGCGATTGCCTGTCGGCCGAAACTGCTGATCGCAGACGAACCGACGACCGCGCTGGATGTGACCATTCAGGCGCAGATCATCGAGCTGCTGCTGGAGTTGCAGCAGAAAGAGAATATGGCGCTGATCCTGATTACCCACGATCTGGCGTTGGTGGCGGAAGCGGCGCACCACATCATCGTGATGTACGCCGGGCAGGTGGTGGAATCCGGTAAAGCGGCGGATATTTTCCGCGCCCCGCGTCACCCCTATACCCAGGCGCTGCTGCGTGCGTTGCCGGAATTCGCGGCCGACAAATCTCGTCTGGCATCGCTGCCGGGCGTGGTACCGGGTAAGTATGACCGACCGCAGGGCTGTCTGCTTAATCCACGCTGTCCGTACGCCAGCGATCGTTGCCGTCAGGAAGAGCCTGAGATGCGGGATATCCCCGGTCGTCAGGTGAAATGTCACACACCGCTGGATGATGCGGGGAGGCCAACCGTATGAGCCAGACCATGAATGCTGCCGGGCAGCCGTACCTGCTCGAAGCGATTGATTTGAAAAAACACTACCCGGTGAAAAAAGGGCTGTTCGCACCGGAACGACTGGTGAAAGCGCTGGACGGTGTGTCCTTCACGCTGGAGCGCGGCAAGACGCTGGCGGTGGTAGGCGAGTCTGGTTGCGGCAAGTCCACGTTGGGACGCCTGCTGACCATGATTGAAACGCCGTCGCATGGCGAGCTGTACTATCAGGGACAGGATTTGCTCAAGCCTGATCCGACAGCGCAAAAGCTGCGTCGGCAGAAAATCCAGATCGTGTTCCAGAACCCCTATGCGTCACTCAACCCGCGTAAAAAGGTCGGGCAGATCCTGGAAGAGCCGCTGGTGATCAACACCGAGCTCACCAAGGCAGAACGCCGTGAAAAAGCATTGGCGATGATGGCGAAAGTGGGCCTGAAAACCGAGCATTACGACCGCTATCCGCATATGTTTTCCGGCGGCCAGCGCCAGCGTATTGCTATCGCCCGCGGGCTGATGCTCGACCCGGACGTGGTGATTGCCGATGAACCGGTATCCGCACTGGATGTATCGGTGCGTGCGCAGGTGCTGAACCTGATGATGGATTTGCAGCAGGATCTGGGGCTGTCTTACGTGTTTATCTCGCACGACCTGTCGGTGGTGGAACACATTGCTGATGAAGTGATGGTGATGTATCTGGGCCGCTGCGTGGAGAAAGGCAGCAAAGACGCGATTTTCAACAATCCGCGCCACCCGTACACCCAGGCGCTGTTATCTGCGACACCACGTCTCAACCCGGATGCCCGCCGTGAACGTATCAAACTGACCGGTGAGCTGCCAAGCCCGCTGAACCCACCGCCGGGCTGCGCCTTCAACGCGCGCTGCCAGCACCGTTTCGGCACCTGCACCCAGTTGCAACCGCAACTGAAACCGCATGGCGAGCAACTGGTCGCCTGTTTCGCGGTGGAGCAGGAAGAGAGTCAGGTTAGCTGATTGATACGCGTTGGTGAGATAAAAACGGCCCCGACTAAAATCGGGGCTGTTTTACGATTGGCGAGCAGGCTCGCTTTACTCCCTTAATTGCCGCCACTTGCTATCGATCTCCTGCTGAATGCTGGTAATCAGTGGTGCCGGGAGGCTGAAATGGCTGGCTTCCCGATGAAAGTTTCTGGCGATGTCATAGAGCTCATCCGCTATGTTGAGAACCTCTTTAGCCTTTGATAAACCAGCCTGCCCCGCCAGTTGCTCCATTGCGCTTAAGGTAATGCGTGAGCCATGACCATTAAACGCCGTCATATGCTCTCTCTGTGGTGAAGGGCTGTAGACCACATCGTAAAATGGGGACAGTCGCCAGTGATCCTGATCGTCTGCCAGAAATGAAAAATTCTTAGCGTGATCGTCCTGGTTGACCAACAGGTAATTGAACAGGGCCCGACGCAGTAATTTTCTGGCTTCTTTCACGCCGCACAGTAGCCGTGTTGCTTTAACCAGATCGACATAATCCAGAGAAGGGGCGTGAAAGTTTGCATCCAGTAAGCCACTGGCAGATGCCATGTGTAAGCGACCGGCTTCACCTATACAATCAAATCGGGACTGCTGTAACCAGTAACGTCCTCCACCGACAGGTAGCAACTCAAAGTCAGCGACATCAATACCGGCCTGCCTGGCTATTTTCATATAGAGATATTCGATCTGACTTTCAGCATGCTGGAGAGCAAATTTCTCTGAAGTGAGCTTGACCAGCAGCTTATCGCCCACAGTATCCTGACGAGTGGTAAAGGTACCGTCAGGCTTTTTTGTCACGCTGAGCTTCGGTCTGGCACCACCCGATCCCCCTGCATTCATCAAGTGTTCAATCAGACTGGATTCCGTGCCTTCGAATTCATCGATAGCGGCGTGGCCCAATTGGATCAACTCAATAACCTCTTCACCAACGCCATCAGAACGGGGCATCGCTGGTTCATAGCGTAGCGCACCTGGACCACGGTGGCCGATGAAAGCAAGCCTTTCCAGTGCCGTCATTTGTGCGGGGTTATAACCCTGCTGGCGGAAAAAGCGGTCCATAAGATACAAGCCCCAGCCATCAGGCAGACTGTCAGCAAATATGCCGTGTAAACCATAGTGGGGTTGGCGCGGCGCAGCCTGAAGCTGACCAGTAAACTCCAGATTGAAAGGGCTGAGAGAGGCGTTGTGGCTGGTGAGATAGTCTGCGCTGTACTGGAAATAGACACCCTGTCGGTTTTCCGCCAGTTGTCCAACATGCTCTTCCCGGCCATTGCTCAGGCGGCGCATGACTTCCAGAGGTACACTAAGCATTTTTAAGCACCTCTTCGATGCTGGTGGGGGCATGTACCTGGCTGGTGAGTGCGTTGAGGTCGTTCAGGTTACCCAGGACTTCGTACAACATCAGAAATTGTCTGAGAGAGATATTACCTGTCGCTTCAAATTTGCGGATGGTGCTGTTGGGGACACCGGACTGCCGGGCTAGTGCATCAACAGAGAGCTTGCGATGTTTGCGCATTGCTTTCAGATGTTGTTTGAGTTTCTGTTGAATGTCGTAAGCCGTGTATAGCGATAGCATTCTGAGGCTCCAGATGGCTTTATTGCTATAATGGTAGCAATTAATGAGGAAAAATGATCTTTGTTGCCACTATAGTAGCACTTTTTATTTGGTTATACCTTCGTGATCCCTATGGCGACAATGCTGCACCGCCTGACGCAGTCGCCCGACCTGATCTGTGAGTTCGCTGCGCAGTTTGCGCACGAGGGCGAAATGTTCATCTTCCAGCGTTCGCAGGACTTTCATCGCGGTCGTGACGCTGACGCCATGTTGCTGTGCCAGTGACCGTACTGAGGGGAGCCGATGGTGGATGGGCAACGTGCCGCTCTGGATAGCCTGAATGAAATGGTCGGCGATTTGACGGTAACGGGGCAGGTCTGGCATCGGGAAGTCCCTGGCGTCGACAGTGATGCCGACAGGTTACGTTGAAGCGTGGGTGACAGGCAAATTCCGTCGTGTGGCGCCTCTATCTGTTCGTCAGGCGGTGCTCTGTATTACCTGTCATTGCAGATAACTGTGTCTGTCGGCTGAACCTGTTTGCCAGTAGTTTACTCACAGGTGTGACGTTTAAAGGCAGATAAAAATGACAATAAAAGATCGGTTGCTGGCATTGTGCGTGGTGGTGGTATGGGGTGTGAATTTTGTGGTGATGAAGATGGGCTTGCATGATATGCCGCCATTTTTGCTGGCTGGGTTGCGCTTTTTGCTGGTGGTGCTGCCAGCTATTTTAGTGGTGCCACGCCCGGCGTTGCCGCTACGCTGGCTGGCGGCTTATGGTATGACCATCAGTTTCGGGCAGTTCGCATTTCTGTTTTGCGCCATAAAAATGGGGATGCCGGTTGGCATGGCGTCATTAGTTCTCCAGTCGCAGGCGTTTTTTACCCTGATGCTGGCCGCTGCGGCCTCCTGGGCCTGTGGCAATCTCTGTAACAAGCAAATTATGCGCCGTTATCAGGTCAACGCTATGTCGCTGGTGGTCTGGAGCGCGTTGATTCCGGTGGGGCCGTTTCTGCTGTGTTCCTGGTTATTTGAAGGCGCGGATACCATTGTCGTAAGCCTGACTGCGATGCGCTTGCCGACGATGCTGGCGCTGATGTATCTGTCGTTTATTTCTACGCTGATTGGGTATGCCATCTGGGGCAATTTGTTGTCGCGCTATGAGACCTGGCGGGTTGCGCCGTTGTCGTTGTTGGTGCCGGTCGTTGGCATACTGAGTGCATCGCTCTTACTGGGGGAAAGTCTGTCCGGCAGGCAACTGTCAGGGGCAGCGTTGGTTATGCTGGGATTATTGGTCAACGTATTTGGCACACGGCTATGGCTGTTGCGATGGGTGCGACAGTTGTAACAAGGTGTCCTGCTGTATCACGGCGTTCACACCGCACGGTTGCGCAAGACACGCATTGATGGGGTGATTATTTAATTTATTTTAACGATTTGGTTAATATTTAATCGTGGATTTCGGGTGGAGACTAGACTATCTTCTCGCAGTACATTTATTGCACCGCCTTGAGCAAGTGGTTTCCGCTGTAATTACCGTGAGTTTAACTATCAAGACAGTGAACATTCAGCCGATAGATTATGTTGCTTTAAACACGTTAGAGAAGGAAAAGTTTACTTATAGAATATTTATTTATTTTTCTTGGGTAATTTACCTTCATCACAAATCTCGGTATAAGACTAATCTTAAAAGAGCGTTTTTTGCGCGGTTGTTTCGCGCTATTTAGCCGTCATCCTTTTCCAGGGAAATGTCAGTTAGATGAATAGTTACGATGATATGCAACGCTTTAAGGATAAAGCCCAGATAAAAGATATTAATTTCAGGGACATGTCCGGACAGGTATTGCAATCTGACACTGTCGTCTGGCCGATCATGAAACAACTGTTGCGCAATCAGGCGGATGACGATTCGCTGTCTGGTGCGCAAGCGGTGGGTGTGGCACAACCTGTGCCCGCGAACCTGCATGCGTTGTCTGCGACCGCGCCGACATCGCCTCGTCGCGTGGCACTTCCTTCTCCTCTGGTTCCTGATACGCCAGTGGATGATTCACGTTCGCTGCTGAGTGCTGTTGCTGCGTCATTGCCGCCTGCCGGAGTAGCACCTGCACCACACGTACAACCACTGCCACCAATACCGCCACAGCCTCAACCTCAACCACAACAACCACCGCAACCGGTGGTCACCGGGAGCAACGCGGTATTGCAACCCGAAGCGGTACGGCCTCGTCCGTTGTCACCGGCACCTATGCTGTCGGTTCCGGTAACAAACGACGCGTCAATGGCGACCGATACCGGGCGATTCCGCCAGCTATTCAATGTTCAACGTCATGATGAAACCCATTCGGGTTCCAAGACGATGTTATTAAAACCCTTGTTGGAGAAAATTGCGTTATGCCGTTAGTTTGTGTCTGTTCTCCGAAAGGTGGCGTCGGTAAAACTACCATGGCGGCTAATCTGGCATATGCGCTGGCCCGTGGGGGTAGCAAAGTGCTGGCGATCGACTTCGATGTGCAGAATGCTTTGCGTCTGCATTTTGGCGTGCCGCTTGGCGACGAACGTGGTTATGTCGCTAAATCCGATGAAACGGCGGACTGGAGCCAGTCTATTATGACCTCGGGCGATAACATTTTTGTGCTGCCTTACGGCAACGTCACTGAAGAGCAGCGACTGGCATTTGAGCACCGTCTGGCGAGCGACCCACTGTTTCTTAAACGTGGCCTCAGTTCGGTGATGAATTATCCGGGGCTGGTAATCGTGGCGGATTTTCCGCCGGGACCAAGCCCGGCCCTGAAGGCGATGACGGAGCTGGCCGACCTGCATTTGGTGGTGATGATGGCGGATACGGCCTCTTTGTCGCTGATGCCACATGTTGAAGGCAACAAGCTGACCGGGCAGCCTCTCAACCACCGCAAAGGTTCTTACCTGCTGCTCAATCAGACGGATAACCGTCGTGCAGTCAGCAGTCAGGTCACCTCGTTTGTTCAGCAACGCATGGCGGACAAACTGATAGGCAGTGTGCACCGCGATGAAAGCGTGGCGGAAGCCAATGCTTCACAACGCTCTATTTTTGATTTCAGCCCGGTGTCTGCCGCTGCATTTGATATCGAACTGATTGGAAAGCGCGTTGCTGCGCTGCTGGATATTCGAATCGGGAATGGAGAAGTTCACGCCGATCTGCCAGCCTATCAGACTGTAATGAACCACTAGTCGCCGGTTCCGGCTATATTTGTGAAGAAATTGATATTCTCCGGCTGGTTTTCCCGGCACAAGGTGTGTGCGCGCAAATATTTTCCATCAATTAAATATCAGGATAATCGATGAAAAAGATCCTGTTTTTAGCCGTGCTGTTGCTATTGTTACCGGTTGCGGCGGTGATTGTTATCACCCCAATGGATAGTGAAAAACAATATATTTTTGGTTTGATTAGTCTGGCATTGATGTTGTTGCTGGGCTTCAATAAAAGTCGGCAGGTGACGCTGATACTGATTATTTTGTCGGTACTCTCTTCGACGCGCTATATATATTGGCGAGCAACAGCAACCCTGCATTTCAATTCTGAAATCGAAGCCATTCTCGGTATTGGGCTGTTTATTGCCGAGTTCTATGTCTGGATTGTGTTGTTATTAGGCTTTCTCCAGACGGCCTGGCCGCTGGAGCGCGTCATTGAGCCGATGCCGGAGGACACGCAATTGTGGCCGACGGTGGATGTGTATATTCCTACCTATAACGAAAGCCTGGATGTGGTGCGTGATACGGTACTGGCAGCGCAGTGCATCGATTATCCGCGCGAGAAAATGAAAATTTATCTGCTGGATGACGGTAAACGCAGTGAGTTCGCTGTGTTCGCCTCGCAGGCTGGCGTTGGTTATATCACCCGCGATAACAACTCGCACGCCAAGGCCGGTAACCTTAACCATGCGCTCAAGCTGACCCAGGGTGAGCTGATTTGCGTATTTGACTGTGACCATGTCGCCAAGCGTATCTTCTTGCAGGCGACGGTGGGCCCCTTCCTGTCAGACCCGAAACTGGCTCTGTTGCAGACGCCACACTACTTTTATTCGCCGGACCCGTTCGAACGTAACCTGCGTGCAGCGCGGGATATGCCAAACGAAGGTGCACTGTTTTATGGGCCGGTGCAGCAAGGCAACGACCTCTGGAACGCGGCTTTTTTCTGCGGCTCCTGTGCGGTGATTCGTCGCTCGGCGTTGATGGAGATCGGTGGTTTTGCGGTGGAAACCGTAACGGAAGACGCACATACCGCCATCAAGATGCAGCGTAAAGGCTGGAAGTCCGCGTTTTTGTCAATTCCGCTGGCAGCGGGACTGGCGACGGAACGACTGGTACTGCATGTGATTCAGCGTACCCGCTGGGCGCGCGGGATGACGCAGATTTTCCGGGTCGATAACCCGTTATTCGGGCGCGGACTGACCTTGCCGCAACGGTTGTGTTACCTCAACGCCATGCTGCATTTCCAGTTTGGTTTGCCGCGCGTGGTGTTCCTGACCGCGCCGCTGGCTTATTTGCTGTTTAATCTCAATATTATTCATGCCTCAGCGGCCATGATTTTCGCCTATGCGCTGCCACATCTGGTGGTATCGATGTACGTCAACTCGCGTATGAACGGGCGTTTTCGCTATAGCTTCTGGGGTGAAATTTATGAAACGGTGATGGCGTTCCATCTGGTTATCCCGACTATCGTTACCCTGTTTTCACCGACGCACGGCAAGTTCAACGTAACTGATAAAGGCGGTTTGTTGGACGAAGGTTTTTTTGATTTCCGCATTGTGCGTCCGCATATCGTTGCGGCGGTGTTGCTGGTGGCAGGTGTGTGTGCCGGTATTACCCGTATCGTGGCGCATGACTATTTCAACGTTGACCCTTATGTGATGTTGCTGAACGTCGGGTGGGCGCTGTTTAGCTTGCTGACCCTGCTGGCGGCGATAGCCGTAGCCCGGGAAACCAAGCAGGTGCGCAAGACCATCCGTATCGATGTGGATGTGCCTGCTATCATCCATTACGCCAGCGGTATTGCTTCGCGTACCACGACCATCAATCTGTCGATGGGCGGGGTACAGCTTAAAGCGCCGGATCAGCGCCATAAAACCGATGAAATTGAAGCGGTGGAGCTGTTGCTGCAATCCAGCGAAATCTGCCTGCCAGCGCAGTCGGTGGCGGCAGATGACGACATTATTCGCCTGCAATTTGACGATATTCCACTGGCCCAGCGTCGGGCGCTGGTGCGTGTGGTGCTGTCTCGTGCGGATGCCTGGATGAGCCAGCCCTGGCAGAAAGATCGTCCTTTGCGTTCTCTGTGGGCGGTAGTGTGTACCGTTTGCGCGTTCTTCTGGATGAGTGTGAGAGGCCGTAGCAGAAAAGCGGACCTGAAGAAGGAGGACGTTGCAGCATGATAACGCCACGTTTTATCAAAGCGCTGTTGCCTTGGTGTGTCGGTAGTGTGCTGGCGCTGTGTGGTCATGGTGTGCTGGCCGCTGGTGATGCCGCTGATGAGCCATTGCCCTCGATGCTGAGCCCCGGTGGCAATAGTCCGCAGCCGACGACAGCCGAACCGACGCCTGTGACGACGGTTGCGCCAACACCGGCACCGTTACCCGATATGCCGCCGGTAACCTCACCAACGGTATCGCCAGCGTCATCACCATTATCATCGACAACATCGGTTACACCGGTGACGCCGTCCCCCGTCGTGCCAGAAACGACGTCACCGCTGACTACGCCTCCTATGCTGTTGCCGACCCCAGTGGGCGATCCGGCGGCAGGTTATCAGCCATTGTCCAGTGATGTCTCCGTCGCGCAGATGGGGCAAGCGCAGGGCATTACCCTGGCCGGGGGACAGGTGCAGGCCGGGGTGATTTTTACCCTGCCGGGCGATCAGGTGGTGACTAACGCACGGTTGGATTTGGCGTTGCGGGTATCGCCGGAACTGGCGGCGCTGAATACGTCGATGCAACTGATGTTAAACGGCCAGCCGCTGGGCACCGTGCCATTGAGTGCGGCGACGGGCGACAGCACGCTGTTTCAGTTGGATATTCCTGCCGCGATGGTGGTGTCCAGCAACAACCTGAGTTTTCGCATCAACGATGCCGATCGCCTGCTGTGTGAGCGCGATAGCGCGACCCGTTACAACCTGACCATTTTGCCGACGACGATGCTGCATCTGGAAGGTCAGCAATTGGATATCGGTACCCGGCTGGAGAATTTCCCACGCCCGTTTATCGACCCGTTGCAGATGACGCCAGCCACAGTGACGATGGTGTTCCCGACCACGGTGAACCCTTCAGAGGTGAGTGCCGCCTCGCTGGTGGCCTCCTGGTTGGGGATGCGGATGGACGGCTACGGCGTGACGTTCCCGGTAATACGTGATGCGCTGCCCGAGAAAAGTGGCATCGTGTTTGGCCGCCCAGGGGATAAAATCGGCACGCTGACGTTGCCGGAGGTGGCAGACCCTACCTTGCAACTGATTGATAACCCAGTGAACCCGGTTTACAAGCTGCTGCTGGTGGTTGGTAAGGATGACGAGCAATTACGACAGGCGGCCTACCGTCTGGTGAGCCAGCCATTCACCGGTGATGCCTCAAGCCTGTTGGTCACACCGCAGAAGATACCGTTTCGTCGTGCCTACGACGCGCCGCGCTGGATTAATACCGACCGACCGGTACGGTTGAGTGAATTGTTGCGCAACGATCAAAGTATGACGGTCAATGGGTTGTGGCATGAGGCTCTGCGTATTAATTTTCGTGCCGCGCCGGACTTGTTCTTGTGGGATGGCGATACCGTTCCAGTCACCGTCAATTACCGTTTCCCGTCAGAATCCTGGATTGACGAGAAACGCTCGTACCTGAACGTGATGCTCAACGGTACCTTCTTGCGCAATCTGACGGTGAATAAGATTGGTGTGCTGCAAGAGCTATGGCGTGAGATGGGGGGAGACTCCCGTCAGGAGAACTATACGCTTAAAGTGGATCCGTATTTGATTTACGGATACAACCAGTTCCAGCTCTATTTCAATATTCGGGCAAAAGATGACGCGCCGTGCAGTGTGTTGCTCAACAACAATATCAAGAGTCAGATTGCTGACAGTTCGTCTATCGATCTGAGTCGCACGCGCCATTTCACTATGTTGCCGAACCTCTCCTACTTTGTGGGGGTGGCATTCCCGTTTAGCCGTCAGGCAGATTATGCCCAGACCGTGATGCTACTGCCGGAAAACCCGAGCAATGCTGAAATTGGTTTGCTGCTGGACCTGGCGGGTCGTGCCGGTGATGCCACCGGGGTAAGCCTCAATCATAACCGTGTGATGTTTGGCCTGCCGACCAATGCCGCTGATCGTCAGAAGCTGGAAAGCAGTGACGTGCTGACCGTGACCACATTGCAGCAGACCGCGTTCAACCAAACCTTGCTGTCCGATTCACCGTACACCGTGAACCCTCACACCTTTGGCGTTAAGACTCCGAGCATGTGGGCCCATTTGCGCACGTTGATGACCGGTGACTGGAACCGCACGCCGATCGATGCTGACCGTTATTTTTCGTCTAATCAGGCCTGGCGTGGTTTCCTGAGTTATCGCTCGCCGTGGAGTTCCAGTCATGTGGTGGTGGTGGCGACCGGTAGCAGCGATGAACAGCTATTGCGCTTATATGGCGACCTGAACTCACCCAACATTAACGCTGCGGTACGGGGCGATACCGCCATCATTACCGATGAAAACGGCGTGCGCAGTTTTCGGGTAGGGCCGCAGTTCCCCAGCGGTGAAATGCCCTGGTACATGATGATTGTCTGGTACGCCAATCAGCACTCGGTGTATCTGGCTGTGATGGCGTTGCTGTTGGCAGCAGCGGTAGGGCTGAGCCTGACATCGGTTCTCCGGCGTCTGGCGGAAAAAAGGCTGTCGACCCGACGTGATGCGGGAACGGATAAAAAATAAGCGAGCTACGTATGAAAATAACGACCTTAACAGCCCGCATCCGTCAGTCACTGTCTCTTACCGGGGTGGTGGTCAGCGGCATGCTGTCGACTTGCGCACTGGCGGCACAGACCAATCCGGCGTTACAGGCGCTGTTTGATCAGGCTGATTACTGGCATCAACGTTCTCATGACGATCTTGCCCGTAGTGCGTTGCAGAAAATCCTGATGGTGGATGCCAACAATACCAAGGCGCTGTATTTGATGGCGCTGTACGCTCAGAACAGCGGCGACGGTGCTGAAGCCGCCAAATGGCGCGAACGTTTGAGCAAGGTATCGCCGCAGGACCCGCTATTGCAGTCGCTGGATAATGCCCGCCAGGCGGCGGCCATCCCGCAGTCGCAACTGGCGCTGGCGCGCCAACAGGCCCGCAGCGGTAATATCAGTGCGTCGTTGCAAACCTGGCGCAATCTGTTTAGCGGTAACCAGCCGCCTGCTGGCATCGCGGCTGAATACTATCTGACCATGGCGGGTGACCGGACATTACTGCCACAGGCGATTGACCATTTGCGCGAGTTTACTGCGTCGCACCCGCAGGATACCAGCGCTGCGGTCGCGCTCGGCAAGGCACTGACCTATCAGGAGCCGACCCGGCGTGAAGGGTTGCAAATATTGAGCGGACTGGCATCGGGCAGTACCGATGCAGATCAGGCGATGCGTCAGGCACTGTTGTGGCTGGGTCCGAAAGCCGAGGACGCGCCGCTCTATCAGCTTTATCAGCAGCGACATCCACAGGATACGGCGGTGATAGATTATTACCGCAAAAATGTGGGTGGCAACGAGAAAGACAAAGGCTTTACTGCGCTAAACAGCGGCGATCTCTCCAGTGCGCAAACGGCGTTCGGTCAGGTGTTGCAGGCTAACCCGGAAGATGCAGACGCGCTGGCGGGGATGGGATATGCGGCCCAGCGGCGTGGTGATTTTGCCGCTGCCGCGTCCTATCTGGAGAGAGCGGCCCGGCAGGGCGGCGAGAACAGCACGCAGCGTCAGCAGCAGGCTGAGGATGCCCGTTTCTACGCTCAACTGGCGAATGCCCAGCAGGCAATGAAAAGCGGCAATACCGCGCAGGCGTTGAGCCTGAGCGAGCCGTTGGTGCAGGCGAGCGGTGATAAAGGGATGGCGGCGAAGCTGTTCCGGGCTGATGTGCTGCGCCGCACCAACAATTTTCCGCAGGCGGAGCGTCTGTACCGTGACATCCTGCAAACCGATGCGGACAACCGTAATGCTAAAGAAGGGTTGTATTACGTGCTGCGCGAGCAGAACCGTACCGCTGAAGCTAACACCCTGTTTGCAGCGTTACCGGAGAATGTGCGTCGCAGCATGGCACCGCGTCCGGTCGCGACCAGTTCGCCGATTCGTAATGAAGCCAAACAGGCACTGGCGGTGGGTGACACAACCCGGGCGATTGGTCTGTTGCAACAAGGGGTGCAGCGTTTCCCGAACGACGGCTGGTTGAGGCTCGATCTGGCGCGGATTTACCAGCAACAGGGTAATACCGCTGCCGCCACCTCGGTAATGCAGCCTTTGTTCCGTGCCGGTGCCAGTGGGGATGACCTCTACGCGGCGGCGTTGTTCGCCAGCGAAAATAACGCCTGGCAACAGGCCAGCACGTTGCTGTCACGTATTCCGCCGCGCGATCAGAATGAAGAGAGCCGCAGTCTGGCGCGACGCGTCAATTTCAATTTGCAGATGGCGACCGCTCAGGTGTATCTGTCGCGGGGTGAGAACGCCGCGGCTGCCAACACCTTGCGGGCGTTGTCGGTGACACCGCCGGATAACCCGGCTGATGCCGGTAAACTGGCCCGGGCGCTCGCTGCCTCGGGCGACACTACCGCTGCTGTGGCGGTGGTACGCAGCAATATGCAGCGCGGTGTTCAGGGTAATGCGGGCGATTATGCGGATCAGGTTGGGGTACTGAATCAGGCTGGGCTGGGTGATGAAGCGCAGTCGTGGTTGAGCCGTCCTGAGCTGGTGGCGCGCAGCACGCCTGCGCAGTTGGATGAACTGCGCACCGGTTTTGTGGTGCGAGAAGCCGACCGTCTGCGGGAGAACCAGCAGTATGCGCAGGCGTATGACAAGCTGGCCCGTGCGTTGCAACGCGATCCGAAAAATACCGACCTGATGTTCGCAATGGCCCGGTTATATCAGTCCGGCAAAATGTACAAAGAAGCGGCAGACGTTTACGACTATCTGTTGGCGCACGATACGCCGACACAGGAAGCCCGTGTCGGTGCCATCAATGTGGCGCTGGAACGGCATGACGCGCAAAAGGCGCACGCACTGTCCACCGGGTTGCAGGGTGAGCAGACGCCGGAGCGGCTGTTATTGCTGGCCCGGGTGGCGGATGCTGAAGGCAACCGCGATCAGGCGCTGGCTTACCTGAAAACGGCCCGTGCTAAAGCGGTGGGGCTGGACGGGGCCACGCCGGGCAAAACGCCCGCCATTGGTGGCCTGGCGATGGCGGATAATCCGTTCATCGATCGCTCGACACTGGCTGCCACCCGCAAGGCCAGTAACCCTTCTGCGTATGGCGGCGTGATGCCATGGCAGCAACGTCCTGATACTACTGGCGGTGATACCGCGGTGGTTGCAGGCACGGCGGCGCAACAGCCAACGGCAACACTCACCCAGATCAACACCATGATGGACGATCTGGAGCGGGATAGCGGTGGCTGGGTGCAGACCGGAGTGCAGATTCGATCCCGCGACGGTGAGTCGGGTTTAAGTCGGTTAACCGAAGCCAAAGCACCGTTGACCTGGTCGAGTGGCTCGTTTGGTGACTCTCACATCAATTTTAACGTTACGCCGATGACACTAAGTGCGGGTTCGTCAAGCGGTGATGCGAACCGACGGTTCGGGACAGGTGCTTTGGCTCAAGCACTCAATGCAGCTAATCAAACATTGATCAATGAGTTGGGGGGGAATTTCAACCTTGCCTCTCTCTCATCTGCTCAGGTGCTAAATATTCTCCAAAACTCTACGAAGAAACCGAATATCGATCAGGTCACGGTGGATTCACAGGGTAAGCAAAATGCCTCTGGCGCAGAGCTGAATCTGGCGCTGATCGGTAAGAATTATAAAGTTGACCTGGGTAGTACGCCGTTGGGCCAGGAACTGAATACTCTGGTCGGCGGGGTACAGTGGTCGCCTAAACTGACAGACTTCCTGACGCTGGTGGTGACGGGTGAACGTCGTGCAGTGACGGATAGTCTGTTGTCATATGTGGGTGCCAAGGATTCGCTGACCGGCAAACGCTGGGGACAGGTCACCAAAAACGGCGGCAATGTGCTGCTGAGTTACGATAACGGTGATGTCGGGTTCTATGGCGGCGGCGGCGCTTACAGTTACCTTGGTGACAATGTGAAGAGCAATACCGGCGTGATGGCCAATGCTGGCGCTTATATTCGGCCCTTCCATGACCGCGATCGTGAGTTGAAAACCGGTATTAGTTTGAGCTGGATGAACTTTGCCAACAACCTGGGGTACTACAGTTTCGGTCAGGGGGGCTATTTCAGCCCACAGGACTATGTCTCCGTGTCGTTCCCAGTGGAATGGAGCCAGAAATATGACGACCTGAGCGTCAGGGCGGGCGTGTCGGTGGGGTATCAGTCTTACTCGCGTGATCGGAGTGATTACTTCCCGAATAATCCAGACTGGCAAAGAGCCTTGGACGGTGCCGAACTCCTGGGGCTGGCCAAAGAATCCCACTATGCGGGCGATAGCAAGAGCGGTATCGGCTACAACGTGCATGTTGGTGCGGATTATCGCGTCACCAGGGACGTGACCGTCGGTGGGCAGATGGGCTATGACACCTTTGGCAACTATAACGAAACCACGGCACAGCTCTATTTCCGCTACGGGCTCGGAGGTAAATAAGCATGAGTGACCTGCAACAGCATGCATTGAACTATTATCGCCAGCAGCAATTGCCGCCTGGCTGGGCGGATTTGTTCGGTGTGATCGTCAATGGGATGATGGATAGCGCCGGTGAGCAGGAAGGGCTGGCGTTTTTACGCCACATGGGCAGGCAATTGGCGGGGCGTTATGCATTGCCTGCGGCGGTTACCGTTGCCGACCTTGAACGGGAGATGAATCAGGTATTGTCCCTGTTTCACTGGGGATGTGTGGACCTGCGGCCGTATGAAAACCGGCTGGAGATTTATCATCTGTCATTGCCTGTTCTGGTGGGGGCTGCGGGTAGCACGCGATGGAGGATGTCAATGGCGGCAGTATTGCAAGGACTCTACGGCCATTGGCTATGTGAGCAGGGCGGAGCGGAATATGTCCCGCTGTCCTGTGAGGAAACCGACAATGGCTCGATTTTGCTGTTTCGTTATCAGCATTGAGCCGGGGGATAACATGATAAAGCCAATGTGGCGTGGTTGGGTATTGATAGCGATGATGTGGTTTAGCGTGTCGGCAACGGCAGCAACCGGGTGGGAAACCTACAAAAGCCACTTCATGACCCCAGATGGACGCATTCAGGATACGGGCAACAAGAATGTCAGTCATACCGAAGGCCAGGGGTTTGCCATGTTGATGGCGGTGCACTATGGCGACCGTGCCGCATTCGATAGCTTGTGGAACTGGACGCAAAGCCACCTCAGGGATACGTCCAGCGGCTTGTTTTACTGGCGCTATGACCCGTCGGCAGCCAATCCGGTCGTTGATAAAAACAACGCGTCGGATGGTGATGTACTGATTGCGTGGGCGTTGCTGAAGGCCGGGAACAAGTGGCAGGACAATAGCTATTTGCAAGCCTCGGACGCTATTCAGAAAGCGGTCATCAGTCATGAGATTATCCAGTTTGCTGGTCATACCGTGATGTTGCCCGGTGCCTATGGCTTCAATAAAAACAGTTATGTGGTCCTGAATCCCTCCTATTTCCTGTTCCCAGCCTGGCAAGATTTTGCCCGTCGCAGCCACCTACAGGTGTGGCGGCAACTGATTGACGATGGTTTATCGCTGATTGGTGAAATGCGCTTCGGTCAGGTTGGCTTACCGACGGACTGGGTGGCGTTGAACGCGGATGGCACGATGGCACCCGCCACGGCCTGGCCGTCGCGTTTCAGTTATGACGCTATCCGCGTGCCGTTATACCTGTACTGGTATGATGCCAAAACCACAGCACTGGTGCCGTTCCAGTTGTACTGGCGTAATTATTCCCGCCTGGCGACACCCGCCTGGATTGATGTGCTGAGCAATAATACCGCGCCGTACTCGATGCAGGGCGGCTTACTGGCGGTTCGTGACCTGACGATGGGTAACCTTGACGCATTGAGTGATAAGCCTGGTGCTGCGGAAGATTACTACTCGTCCAGCTTACGCCTGTTGGCGATGATGGCGGCACGTCACCAATAACGAGTGAGTCTACACATGGCGGGGTACTTCTCCTCGCCATATACTCTCCTCGCCATACTCCTCTTCTCTCATCCCCCTTTGTCAGTTTGTGCTTCACGCTTTGTTAACCTGATTGTTACCCGTGATCTCATTCACAAAAAAATCTTATGAATCAGCACAGAATAGTGCTGTGGCGCGGTTTTTCACGTGCCTGAAAGCGTGTTAGTTATGCGTGATGTTGCCAGTAGATTAATGCAATGTTTTTGGGAAAGAGGTTGTTGAAGCGATTCAGCTCTTGTTTTTAACCGGGCGTTCACAAACTAAAGTTATAAAAGTATTTTCTCTGTTATCGGGATGTTATTTTCCGACGCAAGCACAGGCGGCAATTTTATCGTTCTTTGTCCCCTGTGTCTTTTCCCATCAAAGGACGTCACACTATGAAAAAATCAATATTCAAAAGTCTCTACTTTCAGGTGCTTACAGCTATTACTATAGGGATATTGCTGGGTCATTTCTACCCGGCGCTGGGGCAGCAAATGCAGCCTCTGGGCGATGGATTCGTGAAATTAATCAAAATGGTGATCGCGCCAGTGATCTTTTGTACCGTCGTCACCGGGATAGCCGGGATGGAGAGTATGAAAGCGGTCGGGCGCACCGGTGCGGCTGCGCTGCTCTATTTTGAGATTGTCAGTACATTAGCGTTGATTATCGGTCTGGTGGTGGTGAACGTATTGCAGCCTGGTGCGGGCATGAACGTCGATCCATCGTCGCTGAACGCCGCAGCGGTAGCGAACTATGCTACGGAAGCGGGTAAGCAAGGCGTGGTGCCGTTCCTGATGGATATTATTCCTTCCAGCGTCATTGGCGCGTTTGCCAGCGGTAACATCCTGCAGGTGTTGCTGTTTGCGGTCATGTTCGGTTTTGCTCTGCACCACTTGGGTGACAAAGGTGTGCTGATTTTCGACGTGATCGACAGTTTCTCCCGGGTTATTTTCGGCATCATCAATATGATTATGCGTCTGGCACCGCTGGGGGCATTCGGTGCGATGGCCTTTACCATCGGTAAATATGGCGTGGGTACGCTGGTGCAACTGGGGCAGTTGATTATCTGCTTCTACATTACCTGTATCCTGTTCGTGGTACTGGTGCTGGGTAGTATTGCCAGAGCCGCCGGTTTCAGCATCTTCAAATTCATTCGTTACATTCGTGAAGAGCTGCTGATCGTACTGGGAACGTCGTCTTCGGAGTCCGCGCTACCGCGTATGCTGGAGAAGATGGAAAAACTGGGTTGTAAGAAATCAGTGGTGGGTCTGGTTATCCCGACCGGCTACTCCTTCAACCTGGACGGCACCTCGATTTACCTGACCATGGCGGCGGTATTTATCGCCCAGGCCACCAACAGCCACATGGATATCTGGCATCAGATTACCCTGTTGGTGGTGTTACTGCTGTCATCTAAAGGGGCGGCAGGCGTGACGGGTAGCGGCTTTATTGTGCTGGCGGCGACCATTTCTGCCGTAGGACATCTGCCGATTGCCGGTCTGGCGCTGATTCTGGGGATTGACCGCTTTATGTCCGAAGCCCGTGCGCTGACCAACCTGGTGGGCAACGGTGTGGCGACGGTAGTGGTTGCCAAGTGGTGTAAACAGCTTGATTCCAAACAGATGAGCGATGTGTTGTCCGGTCGTCAGGACGGCACGGCGGCGCAATCCCACCCATCCTGATAGTCAGATAGCGTAGTTCGGATTTTTTCCTGCCGGTTACCCACAGTTCGTTTCACGGACTGTGGGTAATTTTCATCCACTCTGTGTTAAATTTAGACGCCACTAAATTTTTTACTCTTATTTTCACATTGTTGAGTGACATAGACGAAAGCACGCTGTCTAACCTGATGGTACACTTCGCCTCTCGTTTTTTGTGGGGCGACTATACCCGTCGTACTTCAAGTTGCAGTTGCGTTGGCTGCCCTCACTCACCCGGTTGCCGCGTTACAAGGCTCATATGCGCTTTCCCCTTGAAGGGCCCGCGTTTTGCGTTGTTCAAACGAGCGCATTGTCCTGCAACTCGAATGATGTGGGTATGACACGTGAGGTGACAGGACGATGTCGCCCGAATTCACAAAAACATACTGTATTGGTTAGTGATTAAAGTAGGGGTTCACATGCAGGGCACCAAATTTGGCCTTTTTGTTGGTGGAGTGTTGCTGGCGATGACAGTCAGCAACGTGCAGGCTGAAGCACTACAACCCGATCCCGCCTGGCAACAAGGCAAGCTGGATAACGGCTTTAGCTGGCAGCTTCTTGCAACACCCCAGCGTCCCAGCGACCGGATTGAACTACGGCTGATGATTAATACCGGTTCATTGACGGAGAATGCGCAACAGACGGGGTTTGCCCATTTTATTCCTCGCCTGGCATTGTTGCCGCGCGATACCTTTTCTGCAGGCCAGTTGCCGTCCTTGTGGCAGCAGTCTGAAAGCGAAACCCGGCCGTTGCCTCCAGCAACGACATCGTATGACTTTACGTCGTACAACCTGAGTCTGCCGAATAACCGGCCTGACCTGCTGAAAGACGCACTGAGCTGGCTGGCGGATACCGCAGGCCAGTTGCCGATTAATGATAAACGCATTGCATCGGCAATGAAGATGATTGACCCGGTAGCCACTGCGCCTGCCAATCCGCAGGATCCGAGCTGGCGCTATCGTTTGAAGGGATCGTCATTGCTGTCATACGCGCCAGGGCAGCCGCTGAAAGCAGCGGTAACGGCCGACCAACTGAGCAAATACTACAAAACCTGGTACACGCCGGATGCCATGACGTTGTACGTGGTGGGGAATGTTGACAGTCGTGCTATCGCAGAACAAATAGACAAGGCATTTTCACCGTTACAGGGGAAACGGGTGACGCCATCGCCGTTGCCGACGCTGTCTGCGATGCCGCCGACCCCGATAAGCCTGATGGATAGCACTGTGCGGCAGGATATTCTGTCGCTGGTGTGGGATATGCCCTGGCAACCCATCCGTGATTCAAAGGCGCTGGCTCGTTACTGGCATAGCGATTTGGCACGCGAGGCGCTGTTCTGGCATATGCAGCAGGCATTGACCAGAAGTCCGTTGAAAGACACCAATATCCGTTTTGACTGCAATGTGGTGTATGGCCGCGCCCAGTGTGCTATCCATCTGGACAATGTTACTGCTGAATCGGCACAGACCAGCGTGACATTCCTGAGCAAAGAACTGCTGGCGCTACGGGATAAAGGGTTGTCTCAGGCTGAGTTCGAAACGCTGATGGCACGCAAGACAGAAGAGCTGGGTAAACTGTTCGCGACTTACGCCCGTGCCAGCACGGATATTCTGATGAGTCAGCGCCTGCGTTCGCAGAAAAACGGGGTGGTGGATATTGCACCGGAGCAATATCAGAAACTGCGTCAGAACTATCTGGCGTCCGTTACCCTGGATATGCTGAATCAGGAACTGCATCAACAACTGTCTCAGGAAGCGACGTTGATGATGCTGCAACCACAAGGTGAGCCCGAAGCCAACATGAAGGCGTTGCGGGAAACCTATATGAGCATCATGAAGCCGGACAATAACGCCACGTCTGCCACGTCGGATGCAGCCAGAGCACCGCAGGATGAAAACTCGGCGGTGCGCTAACCCCCCCGATCGCTAACGCGCAGTATTGGTTTGGGTAGGTAGCGTTAGCGTTCCACTCGCTGTCGGTTTGATAACCGGCAGTAAGTGGGCAACTGTCGTTCGGTAGCGATAATCGTGGTTTTATCGCCGCGGTTTTATAGCAATAACTCGATAGCAATAAAAACGCCGCTTCAGCATGGTACTGAACCGGCGTTTTTTGTTGCGTCAGCTATGGTGCTGCTCAGGCAGGCATGGCTTCCAGCGGGATAATCGCCCCACGATATTGAATAACGGTACTGGCGGTCAGATGGCCGCGTTTGGCGGCCTCTTCTGCACTGCCACCATTGAGACGAACTGACAGGTAACCGGCACTAAATGAGTCACCTGCGGCGGTGGTATCGACGACATTCTCTTTCGGCAGTTTAATGGCTGGAATTTCCAGCAGTGATTCGCCCTGAATAGACACCAGACAGGAATCTGCGCCGCGTTTGACAACCACTTCGGTCACGCCAGCGCCGTGAGTGCGGTTGAGCACCTCATCTATCGGCATCTCACCCCACAGCATATCTTCGTCATCCAGCGTCAGGAAGGCGATATCGGTGCAGGCCAGCATCGCGCCGTACGACTGGCGGGTTTCTTCCTTGCTTTGCCACAGGCGTGGGCGGTAGTTGTTGTCGAAAATCACTTTGCCGCCGTTGGCGCGGCACGCACGCAACACGGCCAGCAGACGTTCGCGACTGTGTTGATTGAGGATAGCCAGGCTGATACCGCTCAGGTAGATGTAATCGAATTTCGCCAGTTGCTGGCTGATGACTTCGGCATCCGGGCTTTCCAGCCAGTAACGGGCGGCGGCGTCGTTACGCCAGTAGTAAAACGTACGCTCACCGGTAGCGTCGGTTTCGATGAAATACAGCCCCGGTAATTTGTTGTCCAGACGTTGGATCAGATCGGTTTTGACACCTTCCTGCTGCCAGGACGCCATCATTTCACTACTGAAGGAATCGGTACCCAGTGCGGTGACGTAGTGCACACCGAGCGCGTCTGGTTTTACCTGACGGGAGATATAAACGGCGGTGTTGAGGGTATCGCCACCAAAGCCACGGCTAAGATCCGCGCCTTTTTGTGACAGTTCAATCATGCACTCGCCAATAATCGCAATGTTCTTCATCGTCATGACAGCTGACCTGTAAAAAAGAGAAGGTGAACCCAATGGAAACTAGCGCCAGTCTCAACATTACACAGCGTAGAGTCAATAGCGATGAAACGATGTTTTATTTTTTCATGATATGGATCGGGAAAACCGCTTGTAATCCCGATCCTCGCCGCAGAGTGAACGGTTAATACATTGTGTTTCCTGTTATGACTGCTGCTGGCGGCGCTCGGTAACGCTCTGTCCGCCAATACCCCAATTGTCGGTTTCCACTTCATCAATAATGACGACAGTGGTGGCCGGGTTTTTCCCCAGCGTATCGACCAGCAACTGCGTTACACCGGCAATCAGCTGTTTCTTTTGTTCGGCGCTGGCGCCGTCTTTGGTGATGCGAATATTAACGAATGGCATGGGGTACTCCTGGTTATCAGCGTGGTACACGTCAGGCGTCGGGTAACGGTGTCTGTCGGCTGGCATCGTTTTTCGGGGTTGCCGTGGCTATCCAGGCGGCGCAGAACAGCGTCAGGCGTGCAAAGAAGTAGAAAAATGTCATCAGGCCGATAACGGAACCAAACGCGGCACCGGAAGGCGAGGTCGCCAGTTTGGGTAACGCCACCGTCATGACGAATTTCAACACTTCAAAGCCGATGGCTGCCATTAATGTGCCGCGCAGCAGCGGTGTGCGTCGGGGATTATGGCGCGGCAACACCCACAGTATCCACAAAAACAACAGATAGTTGGCGAAAATAGAGATGGATAACGCAATTAACGTCATGGCCGGTCGCAGCCATTCAATGCCGCCCAGACCCAACGCCCGCACAATGGTAGCCTGCGCGCTACCTGCGACTGAGGTGAGAAAGAGCGTGACCCCCAGCGCCAGCAGCAGGCCAATCAGTGACAGGAAGTCCCACAGATAGCGCAGATACAGTTTCTCTTCTTCATGGGGTTGGCGCTCCCACACATCACGTGACTGGGCGCGAATCGCTTCGCGCAGGTTGCCTATCCAGTTAACGCCTGAATAAAGCGCTATCAGCAAACCAGTCAATCCGACAGTCGTACGCTGGCGTACGGCGGTATTCACGGTGTTCTTCAGGGTGCGGGCCAGGTTCGGGTCGCTGATGCTGTTGACGATTCGGTTGATAAGCCCCGTCAGCAGATCAGGGTTGGAGGCCAACACAAACCCAACCGTGGCGAACGACACCATCAAAATAGGAATCAACGACAGGAATGAAAAGTAGGTGATAGCGGCACCAAACTGGTTACCCATTCGGTCGTTAAAGCGTTCTCCTGCACGGATAAGATGCGCGATAGCCGGTACCGACCGGATGTGATGGAGCCAGCGGGTCAGACGACCGGGTTGTTGATGGGGCATCCCCTGTTCGGTCGATGACGTGTGTGGGGCGGGCTTCACAGGCATGCGGTTTCTCCTGGACGTAATACGCCTGCTGAGTATAACGCAGGCGTACGGCTGTTATGTCAAAGTGGTGCTCATGTAAACGTTAACGAGTAAAGAAGGTATATCGCCTGGATTGATGCTGAAAGACGAAAATGTCTTGTTTATACTCGGAATCTTAACGTTGTCTGTCCGCCGCGATCGCCTGTCGACGCGACCCGAAAGCGAGCCTATTCGTCATGCCTGTTGCCACACCGCCTGTAGCGCCGAAGCCCTCTGCCGGTGGCTTACGTTTGAATTTACGCATCATGTCTGTGGTGATGTTTAATTTTGCCAGTTACCTGAATATTGGTTTGCCACTGGCGGTATTGCCGGGGTATGTGCATGAACACCTCGGGTTTAGCGCATTCTGGGCTGGCCTGGTTATCAGTCTGCAATATTTTTCTACCCTGCTCAGTCGTCCCCGTGCTGGCCGCCATGCCGATGAAAAAGGGCCGAAGCAGGTGGTGGTGTTTGGATTGACGGGGGTACTGCTAAGTGGCGTGTTCTATGCGCTGGCCTCCTGGAGCGACAGCTCACCGATGCTGGCATTGGTCTTACTGTGCGTGGGCCGCTTGATTCTCGGAATAGGGCAGAGCTTTGCCGGGACCGGTGCCACGCTGTGGGGCGTTGGTGTGGTCGGGTCGTTACACATTGGCCGGGTGATCTCGTGGAACGGGGTGGCGACTTACGGCGCGATGGCGATTGGCGCGCCGCTGGGGGTCTGGATTTATCATCTGGGTGGGTTGCGTTTGCTGGCGCTGGTGATTGTGGTGGTGGCCGGTACGGCGATTTTACTGGCGCTGCCGCGTCCGGCGGTCACGGTCACGCCGGGCAAGAAACTGCCGTTTCGTGAGGTGCTGGGTAAGGTCTGGTTGTACGGTGTGATTTTGTCGCTGGCGTCCGCAGGATTTGGCGTGATTTCAACGTTTATCACGTTGTTTTACGCCAGCCATCAGTGGCAAGGTGCCGCGCTGACCCTGAGTGTGTTCAGTTGCGCTTTTGTTGGTACACGGCTGTTATTCCCCAATGTGATTAGCCGTTTTGGTGGTCTGCGTGTCGCGCTGGTCTGTTTTGTGGTGGAAGGTGCCGGTCTGCTGCTGGTGTGGCTGGCGTCTTACCCGCTGATGGCGGAAGTGGGCGCGTTTTTCGCGGGTGCCGGTTTTTCACTGGTATTCCCGGCGCTGGGCGTGGTGGCCGTCAAAGCGGTATCCGCGCAGAATCAGGGCAGCGCGCTGGCGACATATACCATCTTTCTTGATCTCTCACTGGGGGTGGCAGGACCGGCGGCGGGCGTCATGATGGCCTACACCCCTATCGATACTATCTATCTGGCTGCGGCGGTACTGGCGTTGGTGGGGTTGTTGCTGACGGCGCGATTGTCGTTGCGTGCGGGGCAGGAAGGGCGAGTGGAGTGAAGCGTATTCCCGCCGTCAGCCGTTGTCGGTGCGGCGGGATAATCGAGAAGGCGACGAATCAGTTCAGTTTCAGCGTGCTGATTATCTTGCCTGCATCAGCCTGCGCCTGAGGCAAGTTATCTGCTGGCAGGGTGATTTGCAGCGTCAACAAGCGATTGTCTACTTTAGCCAGTACGATGGACGAGAACGCTTTCTGTCCATTGCTGGTCATGACACTGTCTAACTGCTGAATCTGGTGGCCGTTGATCTCAGTCGTTTTGTTGCCCAGTACCTGAAGGCTGGCGTCGCGGTTACGTTGCTGCTGTTCCAACCGTTGACCTAATGCCGGCAGGTCCAGTGGCGTGTCATCACCGATAATCACGATGATGGCTTTCTGGCCGCTTTGATCCGCATAGACGTGCATGTTGTTGTTCTGATTGCCCAGTTTACCACTTTGGTCGCTCACGCCGTCTGGCAGGGTAAAGTTAAGTTTACCGGAGAGCAGGGACACATTCTGAATGGTGGTTTTTTCTGCCGCCGGGTTAGCGGCTGGCGCAGTGGCTTTTTTATCACTGTTGCCGTCACAGGCAGCCAGTGTAGCGGCCAGCAGACCAATACCGATATATTTCGCTAAGTTTGGCATGGGTATCCTTTCTTTCATCACGAACAAAAACAGAAGTGGCGCTATGGCACCTGATTCGGGGCATAAAAACAAGCGTTTTGTTATTACGCTGGCTGTTATTGCGCCCGAATCAGGCTGGGGCAGGCAATTTTCCGGCTATTCCGAAACCCCTTTCTGGGCGGGAAAGTCCGTTTTACATAAAAACGTGTATCAGGCGGCCTGATTCTGGAACGGCGAGCTCCCTGGCTGGCTCAGGCGGCGCAGCAACATGTTAAGCAGTACGCCGTACATCGGCAGGAAGAAGACCAGGTTGATAGCGATTTTGAAGAAATAATCCACCGTCGCGATTTCCATCCAGTGGGTCGCCATGAACGGGTCGGTACTGCGATAAAAGGCGATAAAAAAGAACGCGATCGTATCGCTCAGGTTACCAAATACCGCGGAGGCCGTTGGGGCTACCCACCAGGCTTTGAGCTGACGCAGGCGGTTGAAAACGTATACGTCGAGAATCTGGCCCAGCACATAAGCCATCAGGCTGGCGGCGGCGATACGTGCGACCATCGGGTTCACCTGACTCAGCGCGCTGAAGCCCTGCCATTCACCTTTATAAAACAGGGAGGAGACCAGATACGAGGCGATCAAGGCCGGTACCATCACGGTCAGAATAATGCGGCGGGCCAGTGGTGCACCGAAAATGCGTACCGTCAGATCAGAAGCCAGAAAGATAAACGGGAAGGTAAAGGCACCCCAGGTGGTGTGAAAGCCAAAAATCGTAATGGGTAACTGCACCAGATAGTTACTGGAAATAATGACCAGAATATGGAAGAGCGACAGCCAGCACAGCGCTGTCAGCCGCTTTTGTGCGGAGAACTGAAACATAATGTGACCTTTTTTTGGTTATTGGGGTGAGGGAACCCAGACTATTGCCTCGTCATACCCGCCATGCTTCAGGTTACTGCCGCGCTGATCGCCCTTGCTTCCCCGATGACTGGCTCAGAATAAGCCTTGGGTGAGACGTTCGGTTTCTGCCGTGCGGTAACTTGCGTTATTTAGGGTATATGCGTCTTTTTAACGCTAACGTGTCGGCATCATACCGCGTTGTTGCGGCTTTGCAATGCTTAGTCAGCGCATCATTTCTGTGCTTATAATTCATGTTTGGCAGGCGGCTTGCACCCCCTTGCGGGAAGCGTAAACTACGCTGCAATAACGATGCTGCATAACTACGCCGCACTGTATTCGATAAGCATAATGAGACACTGAATGACCGATATTTTCGCCAATCCAGACCACACGCTGGACGCACAGGGACTGCGCTGCCCGGAGCCGGTGATGATGGTGCGCAAAACGGTGCGCAAGATGGAGGCCGGGCAAACGTTGTTGATCATCGCCGATGACCCGGCGACCACCCGCGATATTCCCGGTTTTTGCCGTTACATGGAGCATGAGTTGCTGGCGCAAACGACCGAGCAACTGCCGTATCGTTATTTGTTGCGTAAAGGCGCGTAACTCAACACGTCACTAAACGCGTCACTAAAGTGTGCCCCCCGGTTGGCCGGGAGGCCATTGTTATCAGACGTAAAGCGAACGCACTATCAGGAAATGGCCGCCAAAGTAACAGATAGCCATTAATGCCTGATAGGCGCGGAAGCTAACGCGAAAGTGATTCACCAGCCAGATGGCGTGGCCGACGAATAGCAGCAGCGTACCTGCCAGTAACGAGAAGTTGGCGGCGTTGCCCAGCGAAAAATAGTGCTCCCCGGCAACCCATGCCATGAAGGCGGTCACCAACACCAGTGCGGTGACTATCAGACGCTCGGCTTTCAGCCGTGACCATAGCAGTGCCAGGAGCAACGCCGAGAACAGTATCAGCGCCAGTGGTAACGGCCAGAACAAGCCCAGCGAAGGCTGAACGGCGAAAAAGCTGATGGTATAGAGCACATGCGCGGCCAGATAGGCGGCCAGCGCGAACTGTAATTTCTCACCTGAAAGCTGTAACAGCGCGTCACCTATCAGGGTGGCGGCCAGCCCCAGCACAACCAGATAACCGGGGATACCGAGTTGTGGTGTCTGCCAGACCATCAGCATCATCAACAGCAGGGTGAGCGGTTTAAACAACCAGCGCTGCCAGACTGGGCCTCGATAGCTGGCATCGACATACAACCAGCCAGAAAAAAGTACGG
Organism: Dickeya oryzae; assembly: GCF_009372235.1. Lineage (GTDB taxonomy): Bacteria > Pseudomonadota > Gammaproteobacteria > Enterobacterales > Enterobacteriaceae > Dickeya > Dickeya oryzae. The sequence continues at coordinate 108,249 of NZ_SULL01000016.1, forward strand.
CAATAAAAGACCAGAGCATAGGGTGTCCTTTAATCGGGTGAATAAGGCGCCGTCCTGTCGTGTCGCGAAAGTCGGCGTGTTCGCTTTTTATTGGCCTGCCCGGCAGTGTGGTCACGCCAACAGGTGTTGCCTGTCTGAGTCATGCTAAGTCAACGTGTTGTTACCTAAGTATAGGTAGAACCTGATAATGGGCGGTGCACTTCACGGCCTCGACCGGTGTACCGGTGGAGAGGCGTCAGGCTTCATGCTATGTTAGCGGCCAGTTTTTGTGACGGAATGATGATACCCGACAACCAGCCGGGGGAGACGAACTTTTAATGAGCAATGAACCCGTACTTTACCGTATCCAGTTCATGAATAATGGTAAGAACTATCAGCTGTATGTACGCGAGCTGGTGCAGAGCAATCTGTTCGGATTTATTGAAATTGCCGACTTCGTTTTCGATAACCAGTCTGCGGTACTGGTTGATCCCACCACGGAAAAGCTGAAAACGGAGTTTGCCGGTGTGGGCCGCAGCTATATCCCGCTTCAGGCGGTTATCCGTATTGATGCGGTGACCGGGCGTGATCGCGATAGTGCGCGTATTTCAGACCTGGGCGATAACGTTACCCATTTCCCTTATTTGCCCGGTAAAAAAACCTAAGCTATCCGGTGGCGCGTGGCGCGCCACCGTTTCCCTGCTGATAGGCGGTTGGCCGTTAGCGTTTTTTACGCGGCGGCACGGGTTGTTTGCGCTGCCAGTCCAGTAATTCGAATACCCCAAACAGAAAGATGCGCAACTGCAACATCCCGCTGAGCGGCGGGGCGTCTTTGGGTTGACTGGCTTTGAGCAGCAGAAATTGCACGCCGTGCATCAACAGCATGAATCCCATCGCCAGCACCATGAAAATATTCAGCGGGCGGGGAAAAGGATGAATCAGGTTCAGAATCAAGAATCCCCATATACCCAGCATCAGCAGTCGGCCAAAGTTAATCCAAATGCTCATCGTTGCCTCCAGGCGTTGCGTCAGATGCGTGACGGATATAAAGACGATAGGAAACCTGTCCTGCGGTTTTTTCCCGGTGTAGCGACCAGCTGGGCGGAATAGCCAGCATGCGGTTTTCCGCCTCGGTTTCGATATAGATCCAGGCTTCTTCCGCCAGCCAGTCACCGGCTTCCAACAGCCGCAGTGTGTCGTCTAACAGGCCACGACGAAATGGCGGGTCAAGAAACACCACATCGAAAGGAAGCGCCGACGACGGTTTAGCCAGCCATTGCAGCGTGTCGGTGTTCACCACCTCGGCGTTATCCGCACGCAGCAGTGCCAGGTTTTGCGTCAGCTGGCGTGCAACATTGCGCTCGGCTTCCAGCAGCGTGGCGTGGGCCGCGGCACGGGACAGCGCTTCCAGCCCCAACGCGCCGCTACCGGCAAAACAGTCCAGACAACGTGAGTGTGCAATCACCGGTGCGAGCCAGTTGAACAGGGTCTCGCGTACGCGGTCAGTGGTAGGGCGTAAACCGGGGCTGTCCGGCACGGGGAGTTTTCTGCCGCGCCATTGCCCGCCGATGATGCGGATTTGGCCGGGTGCGGATGTCGCTTGATGTTTTGCCATAACCTGTATTTTGCTGAAAAGGGTACCGACGGCTGCCCGTCGGATTTTGTGAGGCGTTATTTTAACGGTGGCGGCCGGTGTAGCAAATGTAAAGATGCAGTTAATGGGAGGAAACGCGGAAAAATCCCCCAAATTCGTAGATTTGTCCGTTGTTTGACACACCTGGTTACGGAGATTGTCACTCTCCCCGGTGGTCCGGCGCGTGTTGCTGGCGTCGGGAAAGTGTTAAACTCGTTGTTTTATTGACTTCATTGGTTATTGATCAGCCGCACTGGGTGGCAGGAGCGCAATTACACGATGGCAAAAGAGAAAAAGCGCGGATTTTTTTCCTGGCTGGGATTAGGGCGTCAGGACGAAGAGCAAACCGAACAATCGCAACCGGTGCCGGAAGCGACACAGACCGCAGATCAGACTGCGGATGACGCAACGCCTGCGGCGGTGGCATCGGCACAGAATATCAGTGAAACCGTACCCGAGCAGCTGGTACAAGACGGGGTGACAGCCGAAACGGCGCAAACGCCATCGCCAGATGCGCAACCGTTGGACACGGCAGTAGAAGCATCAACCGCAGCACCCGAACAACCGGGCATGACGCTGGCAGCCGATACGCCAGATGCTGGCGTAGAAGATGAGGTCGCCGTTGACGCCGACGCAGTAGACGGCACCGAAACGCCAGATGACGTGCAAGTCGAGGAGCCAGCGGAACCCGAGCACGATACGGTGGCAGCGATGGCGGCACCGGTCGTGTCGCAAGAGCAGGAGCGCCCGACCAAAGAAGGCTTTTTTGCCCGCCTCAAGCGCAGCTTGATCAAGACCCGTCAGAATCTGGGTTCAGGATTTGTCGGTCTGTTTCGCGGTAAGAAAATTGATGACGATCTGTTTGATGAGCTGGAAGAACAACTGCTTATCGCCGATGTCGGGGTGGAAACCACCCGCAAAATTATCGCCCGTCTGACCGAACATGCCAGCCGCAAGCAACTGAAAGATGCCGAAGCACTGATCGCGTTGCTGAAAGCGGAAATGAGCGAGATTCTGGCGAAAGTGGATATGCCGCTGGCTATCGACAGCAAAACGCCATTCGTCATTTTGATGGTCGGCGTCAACGGGGTGGGTAAAACCACCACCATCGGCAAGCTGGCGCGTCAGTATCAGGCGCAAGGCAAATCGGTGATGCTGGCGGCGGGCGATACGTTCCGCGCGGCGGCAGTAGAGCAGTTACAGGTGTGGGGCCAGCGTAACAATGTCCCCGTCGTGGCGCAGCACACCGGTGCGGATTCCGCCTCGGTGATTTTCGATGCGTTGCAGGCCGCCAAAGCGCGTGGCGTCGATGTGCTGATTGCCGATACCGCCGGTCGTTTGCAAAACAAATCGCACCTGATGGAAGAACTGAAGAAAATTGTGCGCGTGATGAAGAAGCTGGATGAAGACGCACCGCACGAAGTGATGCTGACGCTGGATGCCAGCACCGGTCAGAACGCGGTCAGCCAGGCCAAACTGTTTAACGAGGCGGTTGGGCTCAGTGGCATCACGTTGACTAAACTGGATGGCACCGCCAAGGGCGGCGTGATCTTCGCTATCGCCGATCAATTCGGCATTCCTATCCGCTACATCGGGGTGGGAGAGAGTATCGATGATTTAAGGCCGTTCAAGGCGGATGATTTTATTGAAGCCTTGTTTGCCCGTGAGGATTAAAACGGATGATTCGGTTTGAGCAGGTCAGTAAGGCGTACCTCGGTGGTCGCCAGGCGTTGCAGGGGGTGGATTTTCATATCCGCCCGGCTGAAATGGTATTTCTGACCGGTCACTCTGGTGCGGGGAAAAGTACCCTGCTGAAGCTGATTTGCGGGATTGAGCGCCCCAGCGCGGGCCACATCCTGTTTGGTGGCCACGATATCAGCCGCCTGAAAAAACGTGAGGTGCCGTTTTTGCGTCGGCAGATCGGTATGATCTTTCAGGATCACCATTTGCTGATGGATCGCACGGTGTATGAAAACGTCGCTATGCCGCTGATTATCTCCGGTGCCAGCGCCGAGGATATCCGTCGCCGTGTGTCGGCGGCGCTGGATAAGGTCGGGCTGCTCGACAAGGCGCGCAGCTACCCGATTCAGCTCTCCGGCGGTGAACAACAGCGTGTCGGCATTGCCCGAGCGGTGGTGAATAAACCTGCCGTACTGCTGGCGGACGAACCGACCGGCAACCTGGATGACGCGCTCTCCGAAGGCATTCTGCGCTTGTTTGAAGAGTTTAACCGCGTGGGCGTCACCGTGTTGATGGCAACGCATGATACCGGGCTTATCGCCCGTCGCCATTATCGGGTGCTGACGCTGGCGCAAGGTCGCATGCTGGGAGGTCACGATGGCGAATAATACCCGCACGCAGCGAACCGCCAACAACACCAAATCCAAGTCCCGTGCTTTGCAAGGTGGCTGGCAGGAACAGTGGCGGTACGCCTGGGCTAACACCCTGAGCGATATGCTGCGTCAGCCGTTGGCTACGTTATTAACCATCATGGTGATCGCCATTTCACTGACACTGCCCAGCATCTGTTATCTGGTGTGGAAAAACGTCAGTCAGGCGGCGTCACAGTGGTATCCCACACCGCAATTGACGGTGTATCTGGACAAGTCGCTGGATGACAACGCCGCCGAAGCGGTGATTGGCAAAATCAAGGCGGAAGATGGCGTAGATAAGGTCAACTACCTGTCACGCAATGAAGCGATGGGCGAGTTCCGTAACTGGTCCGGTTTTGGCGGCGCGCTGGATATGCTGGAGGAAAATCCACTGCCGGCGGTGGCCATTGTCTCGCCGAAGCTGGGCTTCCAGTCTAACCAGACACTCACAACCTTGCGTGATCGTATCGCCGCTACTCAAGGGGTGGATGAAGTGCGCATGGATGACAGCTGGTTCTCCCGTCTGGTGGCGTTGACTGGGCTGGTGGGTCAGGTGGCAGCGACGATAGGCATTCTGATGGTGGTGGCGGTCTTTTTGGTGATCGGCAACAGTGTGCGGCTCAGTATTTTCAGCCGTCGTGAAACCATCAATGTGATGAAGCTTATCGGTGCGACGGACGGCTTTATTCTGCGGCCGTTCCTGCATGGCGGTGCGCTGCTGGGATTTTGCGGCGCGGTATTGTCGCTAATCCTGTCGCAGGCGCTGGTCTGGAAGTTGTCAGGGGCAGCGGCACAGGTAGCAGCGGTATTCGGCACCACCTTCACGGTACGCGGGTTGGGCTGGGATGAAGCGCTACTGCTGATTCTGGTCGCGGCGATGATTGGCTGGCTGGCGGCCTGGCTGGCAACGGTACAACATTTACGCCGTTTTACACCGCAATAACCTGTCTCGACGTCCAGCCTGATGGTTTTCTGGTATACTCTTCCCCCGAAGTGCGTGACGCCCGGCGGGGGAAGTGTGTAACTAAGATTGTTAGTTAGCTAAGACCGTTAGTTAACTAAAGTTGTGAGTGAGAGCCTTCCTTTCTTCGCTGTTCGCCAGCCTGCCTTTCACCGTGCTGCCATCTTGATATGAAAAATAAGATGGTTAAAAATGGTGGAACTTGTGCAGCTTGTCACACTCTAAACCGGTGGTAAGACCTAAATAGTGTTTAGGCGCAGCAAATCGATTTTTTAGGCACAGAAAGTGCAGCAATTACCGGTATGCTATCCGATGATGTGCAACGTTATGAATGATTAATGAGAGGGGTGGAATGACCAAAGATATGCAAACTTTCGCCTTAGTTCCCCAGGGCAGTCTGGAAGGGTACATCCGTGCCGCCAATGCCTATCCGATGCTGACGGCAGACGAAGAGCGGGCGCTGGCTGAACGACTGCATTATCACGGGGATCTGGACGCCGCCAAGCAGTTGATTCTTTCGCACCTGCGTTTTGTTATTCATGTTGCCCGTAATTATTCAGGGTATGGCCTGCCGCAGGCGGACCTGATTCAGGAAGGCAACATCGGCCTGATGAAGGCGGTACGTCGCTTTAACCCGGATGTCGGTGTTCGTCTGGTGTCGTTTGCCGTGCACTGGATCAAGGCCGAAATTCACGAGTATGTCTTGCGCAACTGGCGTATCGTCAAAGTGGCGACCACCAAAGCGCAGCGTAAGCTGTTCTTCAACCTGCGTAAGACCAAGCAGCGTTTAGGCTGGTTCAATCAGGATGAAGTGGAGCTGGTGGCGCGTGAGCTGGGTGTGACCAGCAAAGACGTCCGTGAAATGGAATCGCGTATGGCGGCGCAGGATATGACCTTTGATCCGTCGCCGGAAGATGATGCGCAGCCGGGCCAGCCGATGGCACCGATGCTCTACCTGCAGGATAAGTCGTCCGACTTTGCCGATGGCATCGAAGAGGACAACTGGGAAACCCATGCGGCAGACAAGTTGACCTATGCGCTGGAAGGGCTCGATGAGCGCAGCCAGCATATTATCCGTGCCCGCTGGCTGGACGATGATAATAAGTCCACGTTGCAGGAACTGGCGGATCATTACGGTGTGTCTGCTGAGCGTGTGCGTCAGCTAGAAAAGAACGCGATGAAGAAACTGCGAGCGGCTATCGAAGCATAACGCCGTGCTATTCGCAGACGATTCAACGTCTATACCCAAAATAATTCGAGTTGCAGGAAGGCGGCAAGAGAGTGAATCCCGATGAGCTTACTCAGGTAAGTGATTCGGGTGAGCGAACGCAGCCAACACACCTGCAACTTGAAGTATGATGGGTATAAACGACCGGGATAGTTCAAACTACCCGGTCGTTTTGTTTTATACCCGTATACCTGCAACCTGGATTATTTAGGGTATACACGCCAGGCTTTTTATCACGGGCACGCCACTACTTTCCTTCCTTGTTCACTTCCCTTCCTGATTGACAATATATTCCCAGCCGCCGGATACCGGATAGAAACCGCAGGATTGCATAAACTTATCCATCACGGCTTCACTGACCAGGGCATGGTCGGCGGCGTCCAGCCACCACTCTTTCACGTCAGGGCAGGCTTTTAGTACCTCTTCGAGCAGATACTTGCCGACACCATGCCGCCGGGTGGAGGTTCTGACTTGCAGGTCGGTTAACTCTGCGCTGTCGCTGTTGGTATCGATTTCGACAATCACCCCGGCCAGCAGGTGGTCGTTGAAGCGGGCGGCAAACAGGCGGTGATCATGGTTCAGGTCGCGCTCCAGTGCGTCGAAATTCTGGTGTGGCCAAATGAAAGCCAGGTCATGCCTGTCCTGTTCGCTGATTTTTGTGAGGCGTTCAACCGAGAGTCTCATACGCGGGTACTCCTGTTGATTCTTAAGAATATTGTAGTGATCCTGTAGAAAAAGGGTTGTGTAACTTTTTCTGTACGGTTAACAGGGGAAAAGGTTTTCCCGGCATTAATTTTTCGAGTAATTAATCATTCTTTGGTGTTAAAACCAGCATAACTGACTATTAATAAAGCAAAACTCAAATTTTAAAGGTGATATTTTATGCTGTTCGCACCGTGTTTTACTGAGAATTACAGTTGATTTACAGCATAAAACTCCTGTTTAATATTATGAATAATAAAGCCTTATTACAAACTATTGCTTATAGTAGAGTCTAACTCGTTATTCCGTATGAAAAAGTGCGAACAATAACGGTTAACGACAATAATTATAGCAATATCCAAAAATGACAGATGGGGTAAAACGGATGAAATTAAGCAAAGGTAACGCATTACTGGTGGGGTGCCTGGCAGCGGCAATGAGCCATGCGGTAAACGCGGCGGATATCAAAGTCGCGATCGTCGGTGCCATGTCTGGCCCGGTAGCGCAGTACGGTGATATGGAGTTTACCGGTGCGCGTCAGGCTATTGCCGACATTAACGCCAAAGGCGGCGTGAACGGTAACAAACTGGTGGGTGTGGAATTCGATGACGCGTGCGACCCGAAACAGGCCGTTGCTGTCGCCAACAAGGTGATTAACGAAGGTATTCACTATGTGATTGGTCACCTGTGTTCGTCGTCCACTCAGCCTGCATCTGACATTTACGAAGATGAAGGCGTGCTGATGATTACACCGGCTGCGACCGCACCGGACCTGACCACCCGTGGCTACAAGCTGATTATGCGTACCACCGGTCTGGATTCCGATCAGGGGCCGACCGCCGCGAAATATATTCTGGAGCACGTTAAACCGCAGCGCATCGCCGTGGTGCACGACAAACAGCAGTATGGCGAAGGCCTGGCTCGTGCCGTGCAGGATAGCCTGAAAAAAGCCAATGCGAATGTGGTGCTGTTCGAAGGGATCACCGCCGGGGATAAAGACTTCTCCACGCTGGTGGCGCGCCTGAAGAAAGAAAACGTCGATTTTGTCTACTTTGGCGGTTACTACCCGGAAATGGGGCAGATCTTACGCCAGGCTCGTGCCGCTGGCCTAACGACCAAGTTTATGGGCCCGGAAGGTGTGGGTAACTCGTCGCTGTCCAACATCGCGGGCGAAGCCTCTCAAGGCATGTTGGTCACCTTGCCTAAGCGTTATGACCAGGTGCCGACCAACCAGCCGATCGTTGACGCGCTGAAAGCCAAAAAACTGGATCCGACCGGTCCGTTCGTGTGGACGACCTATGCCGCGTTGCAGTCGCTGAGTACGGCAATGCAGCGTACTGGCAGCACCGAGCCTGCCAAGCTGGCCGCTGACCTGAAAGCCAAGTCGGTAGACACGGTGATGGGCCCGCTGAGCTGGGACGAAAAAGGCGACCTGAAAGGGTTTGAATTTGGCGTATTCGAGTGGCACGCAGACGGTACTTCCTCTCCGGCGAAGTAATTAACCGAACCCGTATTACTCCCAATACCGATGCCCCCTCAGTAGTCAGGCTGCGGGGGCAATGTCTAAGGTTAAGGTATGTCAGAGCAGTTCCTCTATTTCTTTCAGCAGATGTTCAACGGCGTGACGTTGGGCAGCACCTATGCGCTGATTGCCATTGGCTACACCATGGTTTACGGCATTATCGGCATGATTAACTTCGCCCACGGCGAGGTGTACATGATCGGTAGTTATGTTTCTTTTATCGTGATTGCGGCGTTGATGATGATGGGCATCGACGCTGGCTGGCTATTGATTGGCGTCGCGTTTATCGCGGCGGTGGTGATCTCCAGCGCCTATGGCTGGAGTATCGAGCGTGTGGCTTATAAGCCGGTGCGCAATTCCAAACGTCTGATCGCACTGATTTCTGCCATCGGGATGTCGATTTTCCTGCAGAACTACGTCAGTTTGATGCAGGGGTCGCGTGATGTGGCGTTGCCGAGCCTTATCCAGGGCCAGTGGGTGTTGGGTGAAAGCAACGGCTTTGCCGCGACGCTCTCTGCCATGCAGCTGACTATCTGGGTCGTCACCTTTCTGGCGATGCTGGCACTGACGCTGTTTATCCGCTACTCCCGTATGGGGCGCGCTTGCCGTGCCTGTGCGGAAGACCTGAAAATGGCGAGCCTGCTCGGTATCAGTACTGACCGTGTTATCTCGCTGACTTTCGTTATCGGTGCCGCGATGGCGGCGGTGGCCGGGGTGCTGTTGGGCCAGTTCTATGGCGTGATTAACCCCTATATCGGCTTTATGGCGGGTATGAAAGCGTTTACCGCCGCTGTGCTGGGCGGTATCGGCAGTATTCCGGGGGCGATGATCGGCGGCCTGATTCTCGGCATTGCCGAGTCGCTGACGTCTGCCTACCTCAGTACCGAATATAAAGATGTGGTCTCCTTTGCGCTGTTGATCGTGGTGCTGCTGGTGATGCCGACCGGGATTCTGGGCCGTCCGGAGGTGGAAAAGGTATGAAACTGCACACGCTGGTTAATGCCGTGGTCTCAGCGCTGGTACTGCTGGTACTGGCGACATTCCTGATGGGGATGCAACTGAGTCTCGATGGAACCCGTCTGGTGGTACACGGAGCGGAAAAAGTACGCTGGATGTGGATTATCGCTGCCTGCGCGCTGGTGTTCCTGTTTCAATTACTGCGTCCTGCCCTGGCGCAAGGGGCGAAGAAAGTCTCTGGCCCCGGTTTTGTGCTGCCGAGCTTTGACGGCAGCACGCCACGGCAAAAACTGCTGGCGCTGGCGTTGGTTATCGCCGCCGTCGTCTGGCCGTTCGTGGTGTCGCGCGGGACGGTGGATATCGCCACGCTGACCATGATTTACATCATTTTGGGCCTTGGCCTGAACGTGGTGGTGGGGTTGTCTGGTCTGCTGGTGCTGGGTTACGGCGGTTTCTACGCCATCGGCGCTTACACCTACGCGCTGCTGAGCCATTATTATGGCCTCGGTTTCTGGCAGTGCCTGCCGCTGGCAGGGCTGACGGCAGCGTTGTCCGGTTTCCTGCTCGGGTTCCCGGTACTGCGCTTGCGCGGTGACTATCTGGCGATCGTCACCCTCGGGTTTGGCGAGATTGTGCGTATCCTGCTGCTCAACAATACCGGTTTTACCGGTGGGCCGAACGGCATCAGCCAGATTCCGAAGCCGACGCTCTTCGGTCTGGAGTTTAACCGTACTGCGCAAGGCGGTTGGGATACGTTCCATCACTTCTTTGGCCTGCGCTACGACCCTAGCGACCGCATCATCTTCCTGTACATGGTGGCATTGTTGCTGGTGGTGTTGACGTTGTTTGTCATCAACCGCTTGCTGCGCATGCCGCTGGGCCGGGCCTGGGAAGCGCTGCGTGAAGATGAAATTGCCTGCCGTTCGCTGGGGCTGAGTCCCACCAAGATCAAACTGACGGCGTTTACCATCAGTGCGGCATTTGCGGGTTTCGCCGGTACGCTGTTTGCTGCTCGCCAGGGCTTTGTCAGCCCGGAATCCTTCACCTTTGTGGAGTCGGCGTTTGTGCTGGCTATCGTGGTGCTGGGTGGGATGGGCTCGCAGTTTGCGGTGATTCTGGCGGCCATCCTGCTGGTGGTATCGCGTGAGCTGATGCGTGACCTGAATGAGTACAGCATGTTGGTGCTGGGTGCGCTGATGGTACTGATGATGATTTGGCGGCCACAAGGGCTGTTACCGATGAAGCGTCCGCAGATAAAGCTGCAGGTTGGTAAGGTTGAGAAGAAGGAAGAGCAGGCATGAGCACGCAGCCATTATTGTCGGTCCGGGGCCTGATGATGCGCTTCGGCGGCCTGCTGGCGGTCAACAACGTCGAGCTGGATTTGCATCAGGGCGAAATAGTGTCGTTGATAGGCCCCAACGGTGCCGGTAAAACCACGGTATTCAACTGCCTGACCGGTTTCTATCGCCCGACTGGCGGCACCATTGTGCTGCGGGACCAGCATCTGGAAGGCTTGCCGGGACAGCAAATAGCCCGTATGGGGGTGGTGCGCACTTTCCAGCATGTGCGTCTTTTTCGCGAAATGACCGTGATTGAGAACCTGCTGGTCGCCCAACATCAGCACCTCAAAAGCGGGGTGTTCGCTGGCCTGTTAAAGACACCGGCGTTTCGCCGTGCCGAAGCGGATGCCCAGCAGCGAGCCGCCGTCTGGCTGGAGCGCGTGGGGTTGCTGGAACTGGCGAATCGTCAGGCGGGAAATCTGGCGTATGGTCAGCAGCGCAGGCTGGAGATCGCCCGCTGCATGGTGACCCGCCCGGAACTGCTGATGCTGGATGAACCCGCTGCCGGTCTGAACCCGAAAGAAACGGAAGAGCTTAACGAGCTGATTATCGACCTGCGCGGCAATCATCAGGTTTCCGTGCTGTTGATTGAACATGATATGAAGCTGGTGATGGGGATTTCTGACCGGATTTACGTGGTGAATCAGGGGACGCCGCTGGCAAACGGTACCCCGGCTGAAATTCGTAACAACCCGGATGTTATCCGTGCATATCTGGGTGAAGGATAAAACGTTATGTTGTCATTGAATCAGGTTTCTGCGCACTACGGCAAAATTCAGGCGTTGCATCAGGTCAGCCTGCATATCAATCAGGGTGAGATCGTGACGCTGATTGGCGCTAACGGTGCGGGTAAAACCACCCTGTTGGGCACACTGTGCGGTGAGCCGCGTGCCTCGCAAGGGTCTATCGTGTTCGACGGCAAAGACATTACCGACTGGCAGACGGCGCGCATTATGCGTGAAGCTATCGCTATCGTGCCGGAAGGCCGTCGGGTGTTTTCCCGCATGACGGTAGAAGAGAATCTGGCGATGGGTGGGTTCTTCGCCAGCCGTGAACAGTATCAGGAGCGCATTGCGCGTGTGTATGACCTGTTCCCTCGGTTGTTTGAGCGTCGTGCTCAGCGTGCCGGGACCATGTCCGGCGGTGAACAGCAAATGTTGGCTATCGGCCGTGCGCTGATGAGCCAGCCGCGTTTGTTGTTGCTGGACGAGCCCTCGTTGGGCCTGGCACCGATCATCATTTTGCAGATTTTCGACACCATCCAGCAGTTGCGCGAAGAAGGCATGACCATCTTCCTGGTGGAGCAGAATGCCAATCAGGCGCTGCGTTTGGCGGACCGTGGCTATGTGCTGGAAAACGGCCGAGTGGTGTTGGAAGACACCGGTGATGCTTTGTTAGCTAACGAAGCCGTGCGTTCTGCCTACCTTGGTGGTTAAATTACTGTTCACGTGAGACACCTCATCGGGCCGGGTTTTACCGGCCCGTTTTTCTACCATCTTTTTAAAAAAATAAGTGAGATTTAACATGTCAACGGATGGGTTACTGGCGCAGCGCATGGCGCGCCTGAAAAGCTCCGCGATTCGTGAATTGCTCAAGCACAGCAAAATGGACGGCGTGATTTCGTTGGCGGGCGGCATTCCTTCTGATGCGTTATTTGATTTCCAGGGACTGAATGAAGCAACTCAACGGGCGATTACCGAGCAGCCAAAATCGGCGTTTCAGTATGGCCTGACCGAAGGCAGCCCGTTGTTGCGTGAGCGTATCGCTGAACTGTGTGCGCTGCGTGGTGTACAAACGCAGGCGCAGGACATTGTAGTGACGGCCGGTTCCCAGCAGGCGTTGGATCTGGTGATGCGTGCCACCGCCAACCCGCAAGATATCTTTGTGGTAGAGCGCCCGACCTATCTGGCGGCACTGCAAACGCTGCAACTGGCAGAAGCGCAGGTGATGTCGGTATCGTCTGACGAAAACGGCATGGTGGTGGAGGAGCTGGCAGCACTGCTCGAAACCACGCGTATCAAAGGTGTCTATCTGGTACCGAATTTCGGTAACCCGAGCGGCGTTACCCTGAGCGCAGACCGTCGCCGTCAACTGGTGGCGCTGGCCGCCCGTCACGATTTCCTGATCGTAGAAGACGACCCGTATGGCGAGTTGCGTTTCACCGAGGAACGCCATGCCACGATTTACCAGTTGGCGAAAGAAGCCGGTCATGCCGACCGCGTGGTCTATACCTCGTCGTTTTCCAAAATTCTGGCACCGGGGCTGCGTTTAGGCTGGGCGATTCTGCCGGAATGGCTGCTGCATAACGTGGCGATTATCAAACAGGCCGCCGACCTGCACGCCAGCTCATTGTCCCAGACTATCGTGGAGTTCTATCTGGGAAGTGGGCGCTTACCTGCACAGATCGATACCATCCGTCAGGCTTATCGCCGCAAAGGTGAACTGTTGTCTGAATTGATGGCGCATGAACTGGGCGATGTGATGAGCTTCAACCAGCCGAAAGGCGGCATGTTCCTGTGGGCGCGTTTCCGTCAGCCGTTTGATACCACCGCCTGGCTGCAGAAAACACTGGCGCAGGGTGTGGTGTTCGTGCCCGGCGAGTTCTTCTTTGCCGATAAACCGGACCAGTCCACGCTGCGTTTGTCGTTCGCTACGGCCACCGAAGAACAGATGCATGAAGCGGTGGCGCGTTTGCGCCGTGCGCTGTAAGCCGCATCAGGCTGGATACATTACCGGCACGCTATAGATATCGGTCACACCACAGAGGGGACGTGCTACACGTCCCCTCTGTATAGGTAGTACTGCTATGTATGACTGTGCATCACGGTATCAATGCATAACCAGACGGCGCTCGATGGGGGCATCGGCAATGTTAACCGGGTCGTTCATATCCAGCCGTTTGCGTGAAATAGTTTCTTCCACTACAAACACTTTGATCACGTCCACCAGATGGGCTGCTTGCTGGTTCAGGCTATCGGTCGCGGTGGCCGATTCCTCTACCAGCGCCGCATTTTGGTGGGTGACCTGATCCAACTGCGCCACTGCGGTGTTGATTTGCGAGATCCCCAGTTGCTGTTCACTGGTCGAAATACCTATCTCATTGATCAGTTCAGCAACCTGCTTGGTCTGTTGCAGGATATCGCTCATGGTGCTGCCTGCATGGGTGACCAAATCAGCCCCGGTTTCAATTTTTTGTACACTCTCCGTAATCAGGGTTTTAATGTCGTGTGCCGCGCTGGCGGCGTGCTGTGCCAGCGAGCGAACTTCACTGGCGACCACGGCGAACCCTTTCCCTTCTTCCCCGGCGCGGGCGGCTTCTACCCCGGCATTAAGCGCCAGGATATTGGTCTGGAAAGCAATGCTGTCGATAAGCTGGATAATATCAACAATCTTCTGGGAACTGCTGTTGATGTCGTTCATCACGCTGATGACATTGTTGACCACGTCATTGCCTTTATCGGCAGTACTGTTGGCGTTGTTGGCAAGCTCTGTCACGTGATGGACGATTTCTACGTTATGGCTGACCGCGTTGCTGATTTGCTCCATGGACGCGGCGGTTTGTTGCAGGCTGGCGGCCTGTTCTTCGGTACGCTGGCTAAGATCGTTGGTTCCGCTGGCGATTTCGCTGGTTCCCATCGCGATCGCATAGCTACTCTGGCGCACCTGATCGACGATGTGGCTCAGGCTGCGGCGCATCATCTCAAGGGCAGCCAATAGACTGTGATTGTCGTTTTTCTGTAGCGGTATCGCCAGCGACAGGTTGCCTTGTGCGATTTGCCGGGCAATACGCGCGGCTTCTGCCGGTTCACCCCCGAGGGTGCCTTTGACATGACGGGTAATCAACCAGGAGATCAGCGCTCCGATCAGCATGGCCACAATCGCCAGAATAAACATGGTATTACCGGCACTGTCTGACAGATTTTCAGCATCATCAGCCAGATCGGTGGTGGCGGTTTTCTGATAGGTGACGATGTCATCAATGGCCGCAATCAGCTTGTCCTGCGCGGGTTGCATTTCGTTGATGATGACATTGCGGGCTTCCTCATTACGATTAGATTGCGCCAGTGCGATGGCTTTGCTCAGGGCGGCGACAGCTTCGGGACGGACAGTGGCCAGGTTATTTATCAGTTGCTGACCGGTTGGGTCACTGGACATTGCTTTTAATTTATTGATGATCGCTGCATTTTTTTCCACGTTCTCATCGATTTTCTTTCTCTCCTGACTCATCTTGGTGACATCGGTCAGCATAACCATATTGCGCACGGAATTGGTTACGACGATCATATTATCCTTATAGGATTGTATGAGTAGCAATTTAACGATACGATTCTGGGAAAGTAACTGAATATCTGAGCTTAATTCGCGTAATTGTATTTTACCGAATGTAGCGACGAGAAATCCGATAATAATAACGACAGCAAAACCTGCGCCAATCATCGTATTGAGTTTCATGTGCTTTAATTTGTCCATATTTCCGTGCCTGTGTGTCGATGTCTTCGTTCACATGGGTGATGCAAAGAACGGGTGCCAGAAAATAAGGAATATCATCACCTTGTCATGATGACTGGCCGATTGATATACCTGCCATAGTGTCGTGCAACTGCATTTTTACATTGATATTCAATGTGTAACCTATCGCTGGAAAATAAAAACACTAAGCCTTCTCATTTCATTGGATTGGCCCAGATATCTTATTATTTTGTATAAAGTTATCTGTACGGCGTATATTCAAAAAATATCGCAGTACGGTTTTATCCAGCAAGGGTCTATTATCTGGTGTCGGGCTATAACACCGTCGGCAGGTGTATAAAAAGAAAATTGAACAACATATCGTTGGTTGATGCCAGTCCGGCAGATGATGTCTTCCGTGGTAACGCTTACTAGGCCGACACTATCAATATGGAAGCAAAATGAGGGTTTGTCTATAAAGGGCAATATTTATTTTTTTATTAAACTTCATTGGTGTGATTATTTTTATATTAATTCATTTTATTGCGAATGGATTAGGCATAATTTATTGTTATTAATACCGTCTTTTTTCGCCTGTCTATCATATCGCTGTATAGCAGGGTAATGAGAAATGCTTTTGCCTGACGACGGTGTGGTGGTGAAGACGTACATGGCCTAAAGACTGTGGGTGTGGTGCCGTTATGTTTCAATATGTGTCAGAAAAATGTGGCCCGATGGTGTGGGAACACCTCATGCTTCATTTTTGCTGATGAGTGATGACCGGCGCTGCATAGGACTTCGAATGACTTCTCCACTTTCTTTCAACCGTTCTGCCACAGGTACGCCAACGCAGAATGTCAGGACCAATAGTGACGCCAGTACGGCGCAAACCAGCACCGAAACCGAGACATCCCGCGAGCAGCCATCGTTGACGTCTGTGATGGTGCAATTCAGCGACGAGGTTCGTAAACGTATTGATGCCGCCATGCGGGTCAATATGAACAAGCTCAACAGTGCCGACCAGGACCTGGCGCGCGGGCGTATTGAACAAATCAAACGGCGCATCCAGATGCTGAAGATGATGTTGCTGTCGCTGGCTGGCCAGTCGGTGCCTCCCGGTGTACTACGCGAGCTTCGCCAGTTGGCCGCAGAGCTGGGACAGGCGGCGAAAACACTGAGCGGAGGCAGCGGCGGGGCGGCTACCGGCTCGGCGGGAGGGGAAAATCAGTCTGGCGTGGCAGCAGAAAGCGGTGGTGGTGCATTGTCCACAGCCACAGCCACAGCCACAGCCACAGCCACAGCCACAGCCACAGCCACAGCCACAGCCACAGCAGCAACCACCACCTCTGCCGCTGGTGACAGTGCCTCTGCTGAATCGCCGACTCTGGGCGCGGGGGAGCGTACTGCGGGCGTGCCATCGACGGCAAAAAGTGGTGAGGGCGACGCGTCTGCACGGGAAGCGAAACAATGGCAGGACGTGGCTGCTGCGTTTATTGAGCGCAGTGCCGGTTCAACGCAGCGGCGGGCAGATGCGAAGTCAATACAGGATGCCGTTCGTGAGCTGAAATCGTTACTCTCGATGGCGAAAAATGCCAGCCGACATGACGATGACGAAGCCCAAAAGCAGATTAAGGCGATCAATCGCGCTGTTGCCGATATCGAGAAGACGGTGCAGTCGATGAACATGACGGGAGGGGCGGATATCAGTGCCGATCTGTCTGTCGGCCCGGCGGGCAATGTCTCGATTGATGTGCAGGTCTGAGCGTCACACAGCAGCATGATTCGGGGAGTCGGGCCAGTCTCCTTCTCCCCGAATAGGTGATTAACCGCTGCTGATGCCGTGGTTATCGTGACGCTAATGTCAGAGGCAAGGCGACGTTGTCAGGCGATGGGCGTCGGGTCTGGCCAGCATGACTGACCAGGATGAACACATTCACCAACTGCACCAGATGGCTAGCCTGGGCGTTCAGGCTTTCCGCCGCGCTGGCGGATTGTTCTACCAGCGCGGCGTTTTGCTGGGTAACCTGGTCGAGCTGGCTGACAGCCTGATGAATCTGGCCGATGCCGGATTCCTGCTCACCGGTGGTGACCCCAATCTCATTAATTAATTCAGCAACATGACGCGCCTGAGAGACGATCTCCCCCATCGTGACACCGGCATGGCTGATACGACGAGAGCCGCTTTCTACTTTCTCCATGCTTTCGGTGATCAATGCCTTGATTTCCCGGGCGGCGGACGCGGAACGTTGCGCCAGTGAGCGTACTTCTCCGGCTACTACCGCAAAGCCACGGCCTTGCTCACCGGCACGGGCGGCTTCCACCGCGGCGTTCAGTGCCAGAATATTGGTCTGGAAGGCAATACTGTCGATGACGCTGATGATATCGCCGATTTTTTGTGAGCTGCTGGTGATCTCTTGCATGGTGCAAATCACGTCGCTCACCACCTCACTGCCTTTGGTGGCCGTCTGGCTGGCGGTGGTGGCCAGCAGGGCGGCTTCGCGCACGGTTTCGCCGTTTTGATGAATCGTCTGGCTCATCTGCTCCATCGACGCGGCGGTTTGTTGCAGGCTGGCGGCTTGCTCTTCGGTACGCTGGCTGAGGTCTGCGTTGCCGATGGCGATTTGTTGCGACCCGCTGGCGATAGACTCGCTGCTCTGGCGTACCTGACTGACGATGTGACTGAGGTTGTCGCGCATGGTATGCATGGCGGCCAGCAGGCTGTACTGGTCGTTGGCGTGTAACTGCACCTCTACCGCCAGGTTGCCTTGTGCCACCTGTTGGGCAATATGTGAGGCATAGGCTGGCTCACCGCCCAGTTGCCCTTTCACCTGACGGGTAATCAGCCAGGCGACCAGTACACCCAACAATGCACTGATGGCGGTGACTATCAACAACAGGCTACCGGCGTCGCGGGCATCCGCCATGAAATGCTGGGACATCTCGACCGTGTCATTCTTGTGTTCCGTTATCATGGTATCCATCACGTTGAACAGCGTGGACTGCGCGCTCAATAGCTCACCCAGAATTAACGCGCGGGCCTGTTCTTGCTGGCCGTTCATGCTCAGTTCCATGACTTTTCGTACCGCATTGGAATAAGGCGGACGTGCCTGATTGAGTTGCGTCAGCAATTCCCGTGACTTTTTCAGCTTCAGTTTTTCATCCAGCAACCTGAGCAGACTGTTATTCCGTTCGATAAGTGTGTCGAGTCGGCGCTTTTCCTGCGTGAGAAGCGTGGTGTCAGTTTGTATTGCGCTTTCCCGAATAATTCGGGCTGCGGCATTGAAGTTATCTTTAATTTCCTGCATGGCAATCAGGTTATTCAGGCGAATATTGGACAGGTAATCCAGATTATTGCCCACATGAATCAACTGGCTGCGCCCGAAAATGGCTACGGTAAAACCGATCAGAATGACCAGTATAAAACCGGATCCGAGCATAGTGCCGAGCTTCATATTTTTTAGTATCTGCATCGTGTGCCTTATTTTATTTTGGTGTTGCCGTCATGCATGAATATGCATTCCCTGGAGTGAAACAAAAGCGCGTATAGCCGTCATACTTCCGGTGGCAGTCGTGCTGTCCTGCCACATCGAGTGATGTGGGATATCGGTGGTAAAGACGGTGGATGTAACCTCACCGGCGAAACAACCTGTGCGAATTGATTTCAACTTGTTATCGTTGAGTTGCGAAATGATTTTTTAGTTAATTAACTTTTTAACAAAATACATCCACTGTTTTAACCAACATGACAGGTGGCGTGCAGGCGAAATAAAGGCAGACCATTGATGGTGCGATAAAAGTTGCATGTGCTGGCGTGTGTGGCGTTGTTAAAACTGGTGAGGCTGAATATGCCGAGATGGTTGAAAATCTTCCGGCATCCTGAGGTGCAATGGGGAGAGAAAAAGTCGTGAATCCGTTTTTCAAAAAAAACCGCCACGGTGACGTGGCGGTTGGAGGGGTTACGGTTCGTCGTGTAGTCGGGCTTAGAACTGTTCCCAGTCGTGGTTATTGTTTCTGCTCGCCAGCGCGGGTTTCAGGGCCGGTTTAAGCGCAGCCGGTTTTTTTAACGCCGGTGCAGTCTGCGGCTGACGGCGCGGCGATGGAGACGGCGACGGTGTGGCCGAGGCGTGCGCAATGTTAAACACACTCATCAGCTCCACCAGCTTCGCGGCCTGTTCGCTCAGGCTTTCAGCGGCACTGGTCGATTCTTCCACCAGCGCGGCGTTTTGCTGGGTGACGCTATCCAGCTGGGTGATGGCCTGGTTGATTTGCGAGATACCGGATTCCTGTTCCTGCGTGGTGACGCCGATTTCGCTAATCAGGTCGGCCACATGCTGTGCCTGAGTCACAATATCCGTCATGGTTTCACCGGCATGCGACACCAGTTGAGAGCCGCTTTCCACTTTTTCCATGCTGGTGGTGATGAGTTCTTTAATTTCGCGGGCAGCAGACGCTGAACGTTGTGCCAGTGAGCGAACTTCCCCAGCGACCACCGCAAAACCGCGCCCTTGTTCACCAGCGCGGGCCGCTTCTACCGCGGCATTGAGCGCCAGGATGTTGGTCTGGAAGGCGATGCCGTCAATCACGGTAATGATGTCGCCAATCTTACGGGAACTGGTGCTGATGTCGCCCATGGTGGCGATAACATCGCGTACCACATCGTTGCCTTTGGTCGCCGTCTGGCTGGCCGCGCTGGCAAGCTGGGCGGCTTCGCGCACGGTGTCGCCATTCTGGCGGATGGTCTGGCTAATCTGTTCCATTGAGGCGGCGGTTTCTTGCACGCTGGCGGCCTGCTCTTCGGTACGGCGGCTCAGGTCGTTGCTGCCGATGGCGATTTCACTGGAGCCGGTGGAAATTGAGGCGCTGCTGTCGTGTACCTGATGCACGATATCACTCAGTTTGGCACGCATGTCGCCCATGGCAGCCAGCAGGCTGGTGGTATCCCCGGCTTGCAGTTCGACGTTGATGGCCAGGTTGCCGTTGGCAATCTGACGCGCGATATCAGAGGCATACGCCGGCTCGCCACCCAGCATTTTTTTGATACGGCGGGTAATCAACCAGGCAATTGCGATACCCAGTACCGTCGAGATAGCGGTGAGTGCCAGCATCAGGATACCGGCGGTGCGTGCCGCTGCGCTGGCACGTCAGCCGACTGACGAGTGTCACTTTTCTGGTAGCTCACCATCGCGTTGATGGCTTTGAAGTAATTATCCTGCGCTGGTTTCACTTCGTCCATGATGACGGTTTTGGCTTCATCCAGCTTGTTGTTCAGGCTGAGCGCAATGGTTTTTTGCGTGGCAGCTTGGTTGATGGGCCGTACCTGATTGATTGCATCAAGCAGCGATTTTTCTTTGGGGGTGCTCGCCAGTTCACCTATACGTTTTAATATTTCATTATTTCTGGCCGAGTTTTGATTGATACGTTGTTTTGCCTGCTCCACCTGGTCATGCGTGGTAAACAGTGTCAGATTGCGTACCGCAATGGCGGTACTGTTCAGGTTATCTTTCAATTCCTGAACCAGCAGTAATCCTTCCAGTTGGTCGCTGGCCAGGGTATTGATGGTGTTGCCTTGCTGGCGTAATTCAAGCTGCCCATAGCCAGAAACGAAAAAGCTGATGACCAGCACGATGGCAAAACCTGCGCCCAGCATGGTGGCAAGTTTCATATTCTTCAGAATGCTCATGGTGTATCCCCCGAATGTTGTTTTTAATCACGACAAACCGGTGCGTGTTACCCGTCATTCTTCACGTTGCAGCGTTATTTTCTGCCTTGCCGCAATATGAATGATTACGGGCATAAGAAAGAACGAATACCAAAATCATCAGGTTATTTGTGATATCGAGGGTTAATCTAATCGATGAGTCTTTGTTATATCTTAGGATGTGAAATAAATTTTATTGATTGTGAATTTATTTTTTTAATCTTTATCAATCATGGTGTTACGTTTTAATTTTTAATTTTCTTTGGCGGTGGAAAATAATAATAGTCATGTGCGTTATTTTATATCGGTTGACGATATCTATACCTGGGGAAATCATTTTCAAAAAAATGAGTATCGTTGTGGATATACGACAGCGGCTGATAATAGACCCCGTTATTAATCGTGGTGTCAGGTATTTTTAATCGGGATAGCCCGCCACGTTGCCGTGGCGGTGTCAGGAGAAAAGGTGCTTAGAACTGTTCCCAGTTGCCGTTGCTGCCGGTGTCGTTTGCCAACGCCAGTCTGGACGGCGCTAACTTATGCGATGACATTCCCGGTTTCTGCAATGAAGGGGGCTGCTGCTGACCAAAGGTATTCTGAGTCGTGAAGATACTCATCAGTTCCACCAGTTTTGCCGCCTGATCACTCAGGCTGTCGGCGGCACTGGCTGACTCTTCCACCAGCGAGGCGTTCTGCTGGGTGACCTGATCGAGCTGGTTGACCGCATCGTTAATTTGCGAGATGCCGGATTCCTGTTCATGCGTGGTCACACCGATTTCGCCTATCAAATCCGCGACGTGACGCGCCTGCTTCACCAGCTCGTCGATGGTGGAACCGGCTTCGCTGACCAGTACCGAGCCCACTTCCACTTTTTCAACGCTGGCGGTAATCAGTTCCTTGATCTCTTTGGCAGCAGAAGCGGAGCGCTGCGCCAGGTTTCTGACTTCACCGGCCACGACGGCAAAGCCGCGGCCTTGTTCACCGGCACGGGCTGCTTCCACTGCTGCGTTGAGGGCCAGAATATTGGTCTGGAAAGCAATGCCGTCAATGACGCTAATAATGTCGCCAATTTTGTGCGAGCTGTGGGAGATCTCTTCCATGGTACGAACGATGTTACTGACGGCCTCGCCGCCTTTGGCGGCAGTTGAGCTGGCGGATTGCGCCAGTGTGGACGCCGTACGCACGGTATCGCCGTTCTGGCGGATGGTCTGACTCATCTGCTCCATTGAGGCGGCGGTCTGTTGCAGGCTGGCGGCCTGCTCTTCGGTACGCTGGCTCAGGTCGGTACTGCCGGCGGCAATTTCGCTGGCACCGGTGGCGATGGATTCACTGCTCTGGCGCACCTGGGTCACTATCTGCCCCAGCTTCTGCCGCATTTCGTTCATGGCAGCTAACACGCTATTGCTATCGCCTGAGCGCAGTTCAACCTGAAAAGCCAGATTGCCGTCAGAGATTTTCTGCGCCACCGCAGCGGCATACGCGGGCTCGCCACCCAACTGGCCTTTTACTGTACGAGTGATAAGCCAGGCGGTCAGTGCGCCGAGTACGGCGGCGGCCAGCGCCAGCGCCAGCATCACCGAGCCATCGGAACGGGCATCACGCATCGAGCTTTCGACCACATTCATGGTGACTTTCTTTTGAAAGTCGAGCATGTTGTCCAACGCCTTGAACACGCCGTTTTGGGCGGTTTGCATGTCGTTAAGGATCAGGTCACGTGCCTGGGTGCGCTGTTCCTGCTGGGCGGACATCCCCAGTGCGACGGCTTTATTAAAGGCTTGCAGATAAGCCGGACGCGCCAGCGTCAATTGGTTGAGCTGGTCGCGTGTTTCCGGCGTATCCAGCCGTTCGGAAAGTTGTTTGAGCACCTCGGTGTTACGCGCGATCTGCCGGTCTATCTGCTGCTTTTCAGCCGCGATACGCTCCGGGTCGTTACTGAGTGCGATATTGCGTACCAGACGGGAATTGGTATCGAAGCCGGTTTTGGCTTCCTGAATCAACATCATATTGGTGAGGGTCGTGGAGGAGAGGTGATCAATGTCATCACCGAGTCCTACCAGTTGGGTTCGGCCGAAGGTCGCGACCAGCAAACCGATTACGATGACCAGGGCGAATCCGGCACTCAGCATGGTGCCCAGCTTCATTTTTTTTAGCGCGTTCATAGATGTCCTTAACGTCGTGTATTCCATGTATTATTTTTACCTCGTCCAGGAGGTTAAATAGTTCTGAGTGTGTATCATTCAGGTTTATTCTATTTCATATGAGTATTTCTGTGAGCTAGCCGACAATTCTCCTGTTTATTAACTGTATTCTATGAATAGATAAGATGATGTTTTATAAGAGCCAGTAACATGGATCGTTGAAATCAGTGAGTAACGTAAAAATAGCCTTAAATAAAATTAGCCATAGCTGTGCTGGTTAATAAGAGTAAGGAATATAGTTTGATTTGTCGAATGTAAAGTGCGTAAGGCCAAATATACCCAAAATAATTCGAGTTGCAGGAAGGCGGCAAGAGAGTGAATCCCGATGAGTTTACTCAGGTTAGTGATTCGGGTGAGCGAGCGCAGCCAACACACCTGCAACTTGAAGTATGACGGGTATAAAACACCACCTGATAAGTTCAGATGGTGTTTTTGCAATTCTGGTCGTACTTTTACAGTTTTACGTTAAAGAAAGGGAAGAACGCGCAAACAAGAAATGATACCTATCAAATAATAAACCACAGCATCTGAATAATGACGAAACCCACCAGACCCATCACCGTGGTCAGTACCGTCCAGGTTTTCAGACCGTCGGCGACCGACAGCCCCAGATAGCGGGTGACCACCCAAAAACCGGCGTCATTGACGTGCGACAAGCCCAGCCCACCAAAGCAGGCGGACAGCGTGACCAGCACCAACTGCATGTGACTCATGCCACTGACCGCCTGACTCAGTAAGCCACTGGTGGTGATGATGGCGACGGTGGCGGAGCCTTGCGAGGCACGCAGCGCCAGCGAGATGATAAAGGCGGCTGGAATGATGGGCAGATGGATGGCGGTCAGGGATTCGGCCAGCGCTTTGCCGACGCCGGACTCCACCAGGACCTTACCGAAGGCACCGCCAGCGCCCGCGACCATGATCACTGCGGCGGAGGTAGGAATGGCGGCGCTCATCACATCACTGATTTTGTCTTTCGACCAGCCGCGACGCAGTGCCAGAAAATAGGTCGCCAGCGCCAGCGCAATCAGCAGGGCAACCGCCGGTGTGCCCGCCAGTACCATGGCTTTACGCAGCAGGTTGTCGGCAGGCAGGGTGGCAGCGGCAATGGTGCCCAGCAGAATAATACCGATAGGGATAACGATCAGGCTGGCTATCAGACCCGCGCCGGGAACCGCTTGATGACCGGGCAATCGGCTGGGTTCCGGTAATGTGCTGGGTTCCGGTTTGGATAACTGCATCTGTTCCAGCACCTCGATAGACAAGGCATAGTGGCGGCGGTTCATGCTACGAGCGGTAAAGTAGCCGACAATACTGGCCGGAATCGCGATGGCGATACCAACCATCATCAGCCAGCCGATGTCGGCACCCAGCATGGCACCCGCCGCCGCTGCGCCCGGGTGGGTAGGCAGCGCGACATGTACTGCCAGCATCACTCCAGCCATCGGCAGGCCGAATTTTAGCGGCGAAACATGGGCGACTTTACTGAACCCGTAAATAATGGGGACCACGATGATAAACCCGACCTCAAAAAACACCGGGATACCCAGAATAAAGGCGGCCATGGTCAGCGCGACCACGGTGTGTTTGGGGCCAAGGCTGCGGGTAAAGCGCTGTGCCAGCGATTCTGCGCCGTTGGAGGCTTCGATCATGCCGCCCAGCATCGCGCCAAGACCAATGATGATCGTGATAGAGCCCAGTAAACCGCCCATGCCGCCGGTGATGGCTTTCATGATGTTATCGACCGGAATACCGGTAGCGAGCGCCACCATGAAACTGACAACCAGCAGCGCGACAAAAGGATGAACTTTGGCCTTGATGACCATCAGCAGCAGAATCAGGACGCCAGCGATGGCGATGGTAAGCAACAGCGCGGTAGACATAGGTTATCCTCGCAATGGGGGAAGCGGTTATTTATATCGTTATGCGTTATAAATACGGGTGTCCCACGAATTTCTGGCAGCAATATATCTGCGTCATTTTTCGTAAAAAATGCATCGCAAAAATTACTATGCCGCCATTACTTCTTCAGGAAGCGTATTTTAAAAATTATCCCTGGTGGCAAGGCCACGGTGATAATGAATTCGGTTATTTCATTCGGCTATTACAATAAATAAGGTTTTATCCAGGTCAATCCGGCTTCGGTATTGCCACGTGGGTTATATTCACATCCAATCCAGCCGGAATAACCTATTTTGTCTAATTCATCGAAAATAAATGGATAGTTTATTTCCCCTTCATCCGGTTCATGACGACCCGGTACCGCCGCAATTTGAATATGACCATAGCGCCCTTTCATTTCGCGCAAAATATGCGTCAGATTACCGTCGACAATTTGTGCGTGATACAGATCGACCTGCACCATCACGTTACTGCGGTCTATCCGGTTGACCATATCCAGCGTCTGATATTGGCTGGCGAGGAGATAACGTGGTTTGAGGCCAGGATTTAACGCTTCCAGCATTACGGTGATGTCGTAGGGCGCAAACAGATCGGCGGCGTAGCGAATATTGTCGATGTAGGTTTGTTGGCAGCGCTGAATATCGGCATGTTCGGGTATGACGCTTGCCATAATATGCACCGACGGACACTGCAGAGCGATGGCGTATTCCAGCGCGAGCTGAATATCACGACGGGCGTCATCTACCCGCTCAGGCAATGCGGTAACGCCCCATTCTCCGGCGGCGACGTTGCCTGGCGCGGTATTAAATAATACCTGTTGCAGCCCATGCTGTTTTAATTTCTCCGCCAGCAGGTCGGCGGGATAGTCATAGGGAAACAGAAATTCAACGGCCTTGAACCCGGCCTGCGCAGCGGCCTGAAAACGGTCCAGAAAAGGCAGTTCGGTAAATAGCGTAGAAAGATTGGCGGCAAATTTCGGCATGATTAACTCCGTAATTCGGCAATTTCTTCATCCGTCAGATAACGGATGCGTCGGTCACCAAGAATAAAAATCAGTCTGGCGGTTTCTTCCAGCTCTTCCATATTGTCTGCGGCGGCCCGCAGGTCTTTGCCGGTCACAACCGGCCCGTGGTTGGCCAGCAGAAACGCCCGGTAATGCGGAGCAAGGCGGGCGAGGTCTTCCCCCAGCCGGGCATCGCCAGGGCGATAATAGGGCACCAACGGGACAGTCCCTACCCGCATCACGACATAGGGTGTAAACGGTCGGATCACATCCTGCGTATTCAGTCCTTCCAGACAAGATAACGCGGTGAGGTAAGCACTATGCAGGTGGACCACGGCGCGGCAGTCGGGGTTATTCAGATACAGTGCCCGGTGAAAGCTCACCTCTTTAGACGGTTTGTCACCCGATAACCATTCGCCGTTCAGGCTGACTTTGGATAAGCGCTCCGCCTGTAATTCTCCCAGACACGAGCCGGTGGGGGTGGCGAGCAGGTTGCCGTCTTCCAGCAGCAGCGACAGATTACCAGCCGAACCGGTGGCATAACCGCGCTGAAAGAACGAGGCACCCAGCCGCACCATCTCTTCGCGGGCCTGTTTTTCACTTGAGGTGATATGTTCGCTTTGTTTGCTCATGCACTCAGTTCCTATTGTTAACGCATTGAGGGTGACGAGGGATGCTGGGCGCGGGCAAAAAAGTTTTCATCGCCGAAGTTGCCAGACTTGAGCGCCAGCGACAGTGGGTGATCCACCGAGGTGACCCACGGCACGCCGGGCGAAATTGTAGGGCCGATGTGGAAGGCGCGAATGCCAAGCGTTTGTACGACGATGCTGGAGGTTTCACCGCCCGCGATGATAAAGCGGCGGAAACCCGCAGCCTGCAAGTGTGCCGCCACGCTGGCGAACAGGGTTTCCACCGCACGGCTACTGGCGGCGGCACCATACTGCTGCTGAATAGCACTCAGCGCCTGTGGTTCAGCGGTAGCGAACAGCAGGGGGGCCAGTGTGTCATCCCGATGGGTGATCGCCCAATCGGCGAGTTCGCGGGCGTAACGTTGCAACCCGGTTTCGCTTGCCAGACAGCGCACGACATCCACCGCCTGACTGGCCGCCTGCTGGCGATAACACGCCACCTGTTGGTTGGTCATTACTGAGCAGGAGCCGGAAAGCACCACGGCCGGGCCGGGTTGCGGCTCGCCCGCCTTCGTCGCCGGGCATGAGTCGGCACCTGCCCAGACGCGTGCTAATCCTATCGCCAGCCCGGAACCACCGGTGACCAGCTTCATCGTTCGCAGCGCCTCGCCCTGCGTCAGCAAATGCTGCTCGTTTAGGGTGTCTAACACCGCGTAGCGGCAGCCTTGTTCACGCAGTTGCGCCAGTTGCTGTTGCACCGCCTCGCTGCCTTGCTCCATCACACGATAAGGTACCAGTCCGCAACGTCCGCGCGCCTGGCATTCCATCAGCCGTAACAGGCTGCTGTCGGTCATGGGTGTTACCGGGTGATGGCGCATACCGGAATCGGATAACAGCTGATCCATCACAAACAGGTGCCCCTGATACACGGTGCGACCGTTGACCGGCAGCGCCGGGGAAATCACCGTCATCGATTCGCCCAGCGCGTCCAGTAGCGCGTCGGTCACCGGGCCGATATTACCGTTTGCCGTGCTGTCGAAGGTGGAGCAGTACTTGAAGTAAAACTGCTGACAATGCTGTGCCTGTAACCATGACAGTGCGCTCAGGGAATCGTCGATAGCTTGCTGCACCGGACAGGAGCGTGACTTAAGGCTGATGACCACCGCCTGCGCCTGCACCTGATAATCCGCCGACGGTACACCGTTGAGTTGTACCGTCGACAGGCCGTTTTGCACCAGAAAGCTGGCGATGTCGGTGGCACCGGTAAAATCATCTGCGATGACGCCCAGGGTAATCATGCGTCCTCCTGTGGTTGTGGAAATCCTTGTTGTGACGATCCTTGTTGTGGCAGTTCGATACCATTGAAAATCTTGATCACCGCGCTGTCATCTTCTTTGCCGAAACCGGCGTTGCTGGCGGCGGTAAACATGTTGAACGCGGTGGAAGCCAGCGGTAGCGGGAAGTGCAACGATTTGGCCGTGTCGGTAACCAGTCCCAGATCCTTGACGAAGATATCGACGGCAGATTTTGGCGTGTAGTCACCCTCTACCACGTGTTTCATGCGGTTTTCGAACATCCAGGAATTACCCGCGGCGTGGGTCACCACGTCATACATTACTGACAGTGGGATACCGGCGCGGGCGGCCAACGCCATCGCTTCGGCACCGGCGGCGATATGTACGCCCGCCAGCAACTGGTGGATGATTTTTACTGTCGCGCCGAGGCCAATCTCTTCTCCGATACGGTACACCTTGCCTGCGACGGCATTCAGTACCGGTTCGAGTTTCTCAAACGCTTCATGGCTGCCGGATGCCATGACCGTCATTTCCCCGGCAGCGGCTTTGATAGCACCACCAGACACCGGCGCATCCAGCATCAGTAATTGGTGTTCCGCCAGTCGTTCGGCAATGCGTTTGGCGTCCTGCGCTGAAATGGTGGAAGACACCATGACCGCAGTGCCCGGTTTTAGCTGTGCGGCGACATTGGCCTCGCCAAACAGAATGCTGTTGACCTGAGCGGCGTTGACCACCAGCAACACGACCGCATCGAGCTGTGTGGCAAAGTGGTCGATCCTGCTGTCGGCTTGTTCTGCGCCTTCCTGACGCAGTCGCTCTAGCGCGTGCGGGTTGATGTCTACGCCGTAGGTGGTCAATCCGGCGCGGATACAGGAGACGGCGGCACCGAATCCCATGGAGCCGAGGCCGATCACGGCGACAGCATACTGTGCGGGGGTCTGTGGGTTCATAGGGCTTTCTCTGTTAATTTTAGTGATATTTTGTTGTGATGTGTTAAATGTAGGCGCTTGTTAGCGGTAATGCGGTGATTGATATCACACAAATTAACATTGATGGGCAAGACGACGAGAATCGGGTGACGGGGCATGAGGAGGCCATATTGGCGGATGTTACGCTCTATTGCGGGCGGATGTCGGTGAGCGCATAGTTTGCGACGTGAATTTATGATAATTATCGCGCTCGGCACAGGGTGAAATCACAATAGTTATCACAGCAATTAACAGGAGTGGGGAAGTGATACCGGTAGAACGCCATCAAAAGATTTTGTCACTGATTACTGAACGTGGAGTGGTCAGCATCAGTGAGCTGACGGACATGCTGGGCGTATCGCACATGACAGTGCGGCGGGACGTACAAAAGCTGGAGCAGGATGGATTGTTGCTCAGTGTGTCTGGCGGGGTACGCTCGCCGGAGCGCCTGGCGATGGAACCCTCTCATCAGGATAAGTCAGTGATGTTCAGCCAGCAGAAAGAGGCGATTGGTCGGCTGGCTGCGCAGCAGATCCCGCATAACAGTTGCATTTATCTTGATGCGGGTACCACCACGCTGTCGCTGGCGCGCCAGTTGGCAGAGCGGGATGATTTACTGATTGTGACCAATGATTTCGCTATCGCCGCGTTGCTGATCGAATCCAGCCAGTGCCGCATGATCCACACCGGTGGCACCCTGTGCCGGGAAAACCGCTCCTGTGTTGGTGAGGGGGCGGCGCTGGCTCTGCGTAACCTGATGATTGATATTGCTTTCGTCTCTGCTTCCTCATGGAGCCTGCGTGGCTTGTCTACCCCTAACGAAGACAAGGTATCGGTGAAACGGGCAATTATCGAGGCCAGCAGTAAACGCATCCTGCTCAGTGACGCCTCTAAATATGGCCGTATCGCGACCTGGATTGCCACGCCGATAACGGTATTCGACAGCATCATTACTGATAACGGGCTACCCGTCGCCGCCAGAGACGCACTGGGGAAGATGGGGGTAACGGTGATGGTGGCTGGGTAAGACTGACTCACGGTGTGTTAACTGGCCTGCGTAATGGGGAGTCGCCGCTATTTTTCAGGTCACAGACGTGCTGGCGGCAGCTCACGTTTTGCGGTGTCATTTCTTGGTGCTCAGGAGAGAGGGATCATACCGAACAGGGCTGACGGCTACGGTAATGATTCTCAACAACTTGCTGATTAAAAAATAAAATTCGGTTACTGATCTTTCGACCTTCCCCGTTTCCTTTTCGCCAATGCAATCGTATGCACTTGTCATGGCGTTGTCATGTTGAGGTTATTTTTCTGTCATCTGCGCGTGTCATGTTACCTGCCGAATATAAAACGTGCTTTTTCGCTCATGGCGCTAACAACGAATCCGTACTCGCAATCGCTCGGTACTGACAGTCGATCAGTACTTACAGTCGATCAGTACTTATAAACGATCCGTACTTACAGCAGTACTCACCATGATCTCAGGAGACAGCATGTTTCAGCACGCTATCCGTAAAACTGCCGCCGTCGTTATTATGGCGTTAGCCGCCAGCGCACAGGCGCAGGCCGCTACCGAAGTCCAGTTCTGGCATTCAATGGAAGGGGAACTGGGCAAGACCGTGAACTCTCTGGCTGACCGCTTCAACCAGACACACAGCGACGTCAAAATCGTGCCGGTGTACAAAGGCAACTACGAGCAGAGCCTGGCAGCGGGTATCGCCGCGTTTCGTAGCGGTAACGCCCCGGCTATCCTGCAGGTGTATGAAGTCGGTACGGCGACCATGATGGCCAGCAAGGCTATCAAGCCGGTCTATCAGGTCTTCAAAGACGCGGGCGTGCCGTTTGATGAGAGCATTTTCGTGCCGACCGTTTCCGGTTACTACTCCGATGCCAAAACCGGTCACCTGCTGTCCCAGCCGTTTAACAGCTCGACGCCGGTGCTGTATTACAACAAAGACGCCTTCAAAAAAGCCGGTCTGGACCCAGAGCAGCCGCCGAAAACCTGGCAGCAGATGGCTGATTACACCGCTAAGCTGCGCGCGGCTGGCATGAAGTGCGGTTACGCCAGTGGCTGGCAGGGCTGGATTCAGATTGAAAACTTCAGCGCCTGGCACGGCCTGCCGATCGCCACCAAAAACAATGGGTTCGATGGCCTTGATGCGGTGCTGGAGTTCAATAAGCCGATTCAGGTCAAGCATATTCAAATGCTCGAAGACATGAACAAGAAAGGCGACTTCACCTATTACGGTCGTAAAGACGAACCGACCGAGAAGTTCTATAACGGCGATTGCGCGATGACCACCGCGTCATCCGGTTCACTGGCGAATATTCGTCAGTACGCCAAATTTAACTACGGTGTGGCGATGATGCCGTATGACGCCGATGTGAAAGGCGCGCCGCAGAACGCCATTATCGGTGGTGCCAGCCTGTGGGTGATGAGCGGCAAAGACGCGGCGACCTATAAAGGCGTGGCGGAATTCATGCAGTTCCTGTCTACACCGGAAATCGCCGCCGAGTGGCACCAGAAGACCGGCTATCTGCCGATCACCACCGCCGCTTACGAGCTGACCAAAAAGCAGGGTTTCTATGACAAGAACCCCGGTGCTGATATCGCCACCCGTCAGATGCTGAACAAAGACCCGCTGCCGTTTACCAAAGGGCTGCGTCTGGGCAACATGCCGCAGATTCGCACCATCGTCGACGAAGAGCTGGAAAGCGTCTGGACTGGCAAGAAAACCCCGCAGCAGGCGCTGGATGCCGCTGTGGAACGCGGCAACGTGCTGCTGCGTCGCTTCGAACAAGCGAACAAGTAACCGCATTCCGGGCCGAAGGGATTCGGCCACCCCTGTTTTTTCCTGAGAACCCTGTTTTCTGAGAATTCTGTTTTCTGAGAGCCTTGTGCATGAGTGCTTCCCGTCCTGTTTTTGGCCGCAGCCTGTTGCCTTACCTGCTGGTGCTGCCGCAACTGGCCATCACGGTGGTTTTTTTCCTCTGGCCAGCCGGGCAGGCGCTCTGGTATTCGGTGCAGAGTGTCGACCCGTTCGGCCTGTCCAGCCAGTTTGTCGGGCTGGAGAACTTCACTAATCTGTTCCACGACAGCTATTACCTTGGCTCGTTTTACACCACGCTGCTGTTCAGCTTTCTGGTGGCGGCGTCAGGGCTGGTGTTGTCGTTGTTTCTGGCCGCATTGGTGGATTACACCCTGCGCTTTAGCCGCTTATACCAGACGTTGCTGATTCTGCCTTATGCGGTTGCGCCTGCGGTGGCGGCGGTATTATGGATGTTTTTGTTCAACCCCGGTCTGGGGCTGATTACCTGGTTATTGCACCAGTTGGGCTATGACTGGAACCACGCGCAGTACAGTGGTCAGGCGATGTTTCTGGTGGTGCTGGCGTCGGTCTGGAAGCAAATCAGCTACAACTTTCTGTTTTTCCTCGCGGCGTTACAGTCTATTCCCCGTTCGCTGATTGAAGCGGCGGCGATTGATGGTGCCGGGCCGGTACGCCGTTTCTTTAATCTGGTGCTGCCGCTGATTTCACCGGTGAGTTTTTTCCTGTTGGTGGTCAACCTGACCTACGCCTTCTTCGATACCTTCCCGGTTATCGATGCCGCGACCGGCGGCGGGCCGGTACAGGCGACCACCACGTTAATCTACAAGATTTACCGCGAAGGGTTTGCCGGTCTTGATCTCTCCAGTTCGGCGGCGCAGTCGGTGGTGCTGATGCTGGTGGTGACCGTGTTGACGGTTATCCAGTTCCGCTTTGTCGAGCGTAAGGTGAATTATCAATGAGCCAGTCTGCCATGACCGCAAGCCGGATGATTGAGAACCGTCGCGGGCTGGATGTCTTCAGCCACGCCATGCTGGTCGTCGCCATTGTGGTGGTGCTGTTCCCGCTGTATGTCGCGTTTATCGCCGCCACCATGAGTCAGGAACAAATGTCACAGGTGCCGATGTCGCTGCTCCCCGGCGGCCACCTGTGGGAAAACATGGTGTATATCTGGCAGCACGGTGTGGGCGATAACAACAGCGCGCCATTCGGCCTGATGCTGTTTAACAGCTTTGTGATGGCGCTGACGATCACCGTCGGCAAAATCAGCGTCTCGATGCTGTCGGCCTACGCCATTGTCTATTTCCGTTTCCCGTGCCGTAACCTGTTCTTCTGGATGATCTTTTCTACCCTGATGTTGCCGGTGGAAGTGCGTATCTTCCCGACGGTGGAGGTGATTTCTCACCTGAATATGACCAACAGTTATGTCGGGTTGACTCTGCCGGTGATGGCGTCGGCCACCGCCACGTTTCTGTTCCGCCAGTTCTTTATGACGCTGCCGGACGAACTGCTGGAGGCGGCGCGTATCGACGGTGCCAGCCCCATGCGCTTTTTCTTCGACATGGTGCTGCCGTTGTCTAAAACCAATCTGGCGGCGCTGTTTGTCATCACCTTTATCTACGGCTGGAACCAGTATCTGTGGCCGCTGTTGATCATCAACGACCCTCGTCTGGGTACGGCGGTCGCCGGTATCCAGAGCATGATCGCCACCGGCGATACCGCTACCCCCTGGCATCAGGTGATGGCGGCGATGCTGATGACGATGTTACCGCCGTTATTGGTGGTGTTGCTGATGCAACGCTGGTTTGTGCGCGGTCTGGTTGATAGTGAGAAATAAAACCCTATGGCATGCTTAAAACTTCAGGCCGTCACCAAATCCTACGACGGCAAAAATCAGGTGATTCGACCGATTGATCTCGACGTGGCAGACGGCGAATTTGTGGTGATGGTGGGGCCGTCCGGCTGCGGTAAATCGACCCTGCTGCGCATGGTCGCCGGGCTGGAACAGACCACCAGCGGCGATATTTATATCGGCGATGAGCGTGTGACGGATAAAGAACCCAAAGATCGCGGTATTGCGATGGTGTTCCAGAATTACGCGCTCTACCCGCACATGAGTGTGTACGACAACATGGCCTACGGCCTGAAAATCCGTGGCTTTGGTAAAGATCAGATCCGCCAGCGGGTGGATGAAGCGGCGCGCATTCTGGAATTGCAGCCGTTGTTGCAACGCAAACCGCGCGAGCTGTCCGGCGGCCAGCGTCAGCGTGTGGCGATGGGCCGTGCCATTGTGCGCGAACCGTCGGTGTTCCTGTTCGATGAGCCGTTGTCCAACCTTGATGCCAAGCTGCGTGTGCAGATGCGTCTTGAACTGCAACAACTGCACAAACGACTGAAAACCACCAGCCTGTATGTCACCCACGATCAGGTGGAGGCGATGACGCTGGCCCATCGCGTGATTGTGATGAATAAAGGCGTGGCGGAGCAGATCGGCGCACCGGCAGAGATTTACCGCAAACCGGCATCGCTGTTCGTCGCCAGTTTTATCGGCTCGCCTGCGATGAATTTGTGGGCCGGGCAGGTGAGCGCCGACGGTAGCCGGGTTGAACTGTCGGCGGATTTTTCGCTGCCGTTGCCGGTGGCGAAACCGGAGTGGCAAGGGCGCGCGGTGACGCTGGGCATGCGCCCGGAGCACATTGTGCAGTCCACCGCTGAGGCCGGTGGCGTACCGCTGGTGGTGGACACGCTGGAACTGCTGGGTGCGGATAATCTGGCGCACGGCAAATGGGCGGGGCAGAATATTGTGGTGCGCCTGTCGCACGAGCATTGTCCGGCGGTGGGAGAAACCCTGTGGCTTACACTGCCGACGGTATCCTGGCATATATTTGATTCGCAAAGCGGATTACGGATGGAAGCATGACCCCGAACTGGCTTTATCCTGCTATCGTCGCCCACCGTGGCGGCGGTTCTCTGGCTCCGGAAAACACACTGGCGGCGATTGATGTCGGTGCGCAGCATGGTCACAAGATGATCGAGTTTGACGCCAAGCTGTCGCAGGACGGGCACATCTTCTTGTTGCACGACGACACGCTGGAGCGCACCAGTAACGGGTGGGGCGTGGCGGGCGAGCTGCCGTGGGACAAACTGGTCGGGCTGGATGCCGGTAGCTGGTACAGCAGCCAGTTTCAGGGCGAACGCCTGCCGCTGCTGTCTGAAGTGGCGAAACGCTGCGAACAGTACGGTATGGCGGCCAATATCGAGATCAAACCGACTACCGGCTGCGAGGAGCAGACCGGCCGTGTGGTGGCGCTGGTCGCCCGCGAGCTGTGGCAGAGCCATCCTGTCGCGCCGCTGCTGTCGTCGTTTTCGGTTGAGGCGCTGGCTGCCGCGCAGCAGGCTGTGCCGGAGTTACCGCGAGGTCTGCTGCTGGATGAATGGGAGGAGGACTGGCGTAATCTGACGACACGGTTAGGCTGCGTCTCGATTCACCTCAACCACCGTCTGCTTGATGAAGCGCGCGTCAGAGCGTTGAAAGACGCCGGGTTGCGTATTCTGGTGTATACCGTCAATCAGCCCGATCGGGCGCGTACCCTGTTGCAGTGGGGCGTTGACTGTATCTGTACCGACCGGATAGATTTGATTGGACCGCAATTTAATTAACGTCGGCGGGTATCGTCTGTCCTGACAGCGTATGACTCCGACCCATAAATCGGCGTGTTTCGTCAGGCGTTTCCTGTATGACCTCGGGCCATGTCGCCCGCTCCCGGTAAGGCGTTACGCCTTACCGTCGTGACCTGCCATCAGCCTTCGCCTGGGGAGCAACGCCTTATTAAGGAAGGGCGATGCCCACGTTTATTGTTTCTCTTTGGCACCAGATTTTTCTTTCTCTACCGCTGTTTGTGCTGATTGCGCTGGGCTATGCCTTGATCCGTTTCGGCCATTGGTCGTCCACGGTGACCGATGCGCTGAGTAAATTCGTCTTTTCCGTGGCGCTGCCCGCCATGCTATTTCGCATGATGTGCGACTTTTCCAAACGACCCTCGGTGGATGCCCGGTTGCTCATTGCCTTCTTTGGCAGTTGCCTGCTGGTCTTCATTCTGGGGCGGGTGGTTGCCAGTCGGGTGTTCCGGCTGGATGGCGTTTCCGGCTCGGTGTTTTCGCTCAGCGGTATTTTCTCCAACAACGTGATGCTTGGCCTGCCCATCGCCACCCTGATGCTGGGGCCACAAGCGGTTCCGTCTGTGGCGCTGGTGCTGGTGTTCAATGGTTTGATTTTATGGACACTGGTAACGGTGTCGGTGGAGTGGGCGCGTAACGGTTCGTTGTCGATGCAGGGGTTTACCAAAACGGCGCTCGGCGTGCTGAAAAACCCGCTGATCATCGGCATTTTGTCCGGCACGTTTTACAGCCTGACGGGCTTGCCGCTGCCGGATGTGGTGGACAAGCCGATAGGCATGCTAGGGCAAATTGCCGTCCCGCTGTCGCTGATAGCGCTGGGGATGGGGCTGGCGGAATACCGCATCCGTGACGGGTGGCAAATCAGCGTGGCTATCTGTCTTATCAAACTGGTGGTACAGCCGTTGGTGGTGTGGGGGCTGGCGCTGGCATTAGGACTGCCGGAGATGGAAACCCGTGTGGTGGTGCTGCTGGGGTCGATGGCGGTGGGCGTGAATATCTACCTGATGTCCCGGCAGTTCAATGTATTGGGTGGCCCGGTTGCCGCCAGCCTGCTGATGTCGACCGCGCTGGCGGGGGTGACCACGCCGTTGATCCTGACGCTGATGGGCGTGCGGGTTTAACACACGCTCAGGCCTCTTACCTGCTCATGTCAGTGCCCGTCAGGCGATTGCCTGACGGGCACTGACGGGTATTCGGTGATAGCAGCGATATCATCAGTAGCTGCGGTTGGTATTACCGGGGGCAGATTGCTGAATGCGCTGGCGATTTTGCTCCAGTTGCTGTTGCAGTTGTTGCTGTTGTTCGCGGCTGCGCTGCTGAATGTCCTGATTGAGCTGCTGCTGCTGGAATTGTTGGCTTTGCTGCATCTCCTGTAGCAACCGCTTCTGGCTGCTGATGCCGTTTTCAAACTGCTGTTGCTGGGGCGAGATAGTTTGTGTAGCGGCCTGAGCCAGCAACGGCAGGCTCAACAGCCACATCAGGGAAGGCAGTATTCTCATAGCTCCTCCGGGGGAAACGACGGCCTTATCAGGTTCTATTCTAGCGGTTAATGCAAGCCGCGTCTGGTTTTCGCCGACAGATCGGACGATGTGCCACACAGGTCGTTGCTGGGGGACGGACACGGAATACGCTATACTGACGCCCACCTTTTTTCGTGCCTGACTTTATCATGTTTCATATTGCACTCTATGAGCCGCAGATCGCACCCAACACCGGCAATATTATCCGTCTGGCGGCCAACAACGGTTGCTCGTTGCACCTGATCGAACCCTTGGGTTTTGATTTCGAGGAAAAAAAGCTACGTCGCGCCGGGCTGGACTATCACGACCTGGCGAATGTCAGCCGTCACCGTAACTATCAGGATTTTTTGCAGGCAGTGGCAGGGCAGCGGATTTTCGCCTGTACCACCAAAGGCAGCCGTCCTTACGACGAGCCTGACTATCAGCCGGGTGATGTGCTGTTGTTTGGCTCGGAAACCGCCGGTCTGCCGGATGACATTCGCAATGGTTTCGCACCGGAAAACCGCATCCGCATTCCGATGGAACCCAATTGCCGTAGCCTGAATTTGTCCAATTCGGTGGCGATCATCAGTTACGAAGCCTGGCGTCAGAATGGGTTCGGTGGCCGCCGCTGACCGGCCCTTTACTGCTGTGACGGTGCGGATATCGGGTTCCGTAACGGCTGGCAAGCGTTGTGTGGTGGCAGGAGCACGGTGGCAGACGGAAGTCGGGTTAACGCTGTTGCAGGATAGGGGTACGACGCGCAGGCGTCGGGTTAAGCAGGAACACCACTTCGCCCCGGTAGAAGGGTGATGATGCCAGCCGCCGCTGCCACTGTTCATCCCACTTACCGTGTTGTACCAGTCCGAGCCGGAACGGCAAGGTCAGGCGCAACAGCGCAGGCAGATACGCGGTGTAATTCTCCACGGTTTGCCGCCCTTGATAGGTTTGCACCACCATTTCATCGACCACCCCGTTGAGGCGATTGAGTTGGCGAACGTCGCCGGTTTTGGCCCAATCCAGCAGCCCGGTAACGCTCAACCGGCAACCGGGCGGCAATTGCTGGCGTAACGCCTGCAAAAATTCAACGTAATGGGACAAGTGGTAGCTTTTGGCGTCGAAATCAAGCTGGATGCCATCAAGGTGATTACCGGCAGCGGCCCAACGTTGCCGAAGGTGCAACAGGCGTTGCCATTCCGATTGACTCAGCCGCAATTCAGATACCCGAAACGACAACCACAGGTGTTTGACCGGTAACTTGCTGACCGGGATCCCCTGGCGCAGAAAAACGGTTTTGCCGTTCCGGCGGGCGATTTCCCCCTGATGCAGGTAAAGCGTATCGGCCTGAGCGAGCACCGGTTGCGGCTGTACCGCCGCCCATAACCAGAACGCATGATAACGGGCGGCGTCAACGGTGGCACCGTAGGCGGTGATACTCAGGCACAGCAGGCTTGTCAGCACAACAGTACAACGGACTACCAGTAGTATTTGAGCTGTCGCGCCCATTGGCTACCTTTGAACTCGGTTTTGAGCTGTCGGAACCACGCTTTGCGGGTTCCCTTGCTGATATCCTGCGAACCGCAGTCGTTATAGCCGCTGGGTGCGTAGCAATAAATAGCGCGGTAGAGCGCATAGCTCTTGTCTTCCTCTGGGGCTTTCGCGTCGGCAATCACTTGCATGTAGTTATCCAGACGGTTGAACTCCTGACCGGGATAATAATCGGTAGCATCCGTCAGGCCGTTGAGCATGTTGCTTTCACCCCAATCGAACCCCACGCCGTTACCGGTGCGCAGGAAGAATTCGCCCATGCAGTTGAGCGCGTGGGCGTCGTTGGCGTTATGGCTCAGGGCTGTGACCGTTTCCTGCAAGGTGGGACATTCATACCCCTCTTCGGTATCACTGCCGTCCCAGTTAAACAGCGTCAGATCTTCTGCATTCCAGCTCATGTTCTCTGTGCTTTTCAGCGGTGCGATGACTTTCAGCAACTCGCTGTCTTTCAGGAAACCGGTGTAATCGCGGTGGGTGAGCTGTTTGGTGAGCAGTGTGTGCAGGGCGATGGCCCGCTCTTCCGGCGTCTGTTGTGGGCCGGTCTGTCGGTGCAGCAGATCGGCATCGGCGCTGACTTTCAGAATGGCAGAACGAAAACGCAGGTTTTTGACCGGACTTTCGGGGGTGAAGACTCGCTCAGGATGGCCGCTATCCACCAGCGTTTGTGCCAGCGCCAGTTGCAGATACTGCTGCTGGGTGTAGGTGGTTTTCAACGTCAGCAGGTGACGCCAGTGTGCTTCCGCGTCATCCCACTGTTTCTGGCGTTGCATCGCCAGCCCGCGCAGCACCTGGCTGCTAAAGGCGGTCACATCAGAGATATCCTTTGCAGTGGTCATCGGCAGGGTTTTGAGCACCGCTGCGTCGTCCCGCAATTGGTAATACTGAAACGCCGCCTGCAGGTAGTGAAACGCGTCCTGCATCCCGGCTTTTTCAAACAGCGGTTGCTGACGGGTGATTTCTTCCTGTGTAAGAGCGGGTAAGGTCATCCAACCGTCGGGGCTGCGCAGACGTTTGATGTCCTGCACCAGCATCAGAATGGGGGTGTCGGCGGAAGACACAAAGCGACTGTCTTCCAGCAGTTTGTTGTCAATTTCGTTACCGATGGTTTGCAGTTGCTCCACGCTGGTGGCTGATGCCAGCGCTTTGCTAAAACGCCGGGCCAGTGCAACGGTATCACCGCTGATCCATTCAGCCCGGCGGTACAGGCCTTCCGCGGAGTCGACGTATTTCCCTTTAGGGTACTGTTTCAGGTAGTCATCGATGCGTTGCACCGCCTGTTGCCCGGCCGTTTTATCCATCTTGCGTGGGTCGAACATGTTGTACTCGTCCTGCGCGTCTTTCATCGCCTGATTAATCGACACCCGAATCAGCATATAACGCGCGGTTTCTGCGACCCAAGATTGGTCGGCTGGCAACAACTGTTGGAAGCCCTTGTCCGCCTGATCCAATTGCCCGTCATAAAATGCGGTGGCGCTGATGAGGTAGCGTCGCAGCTCACCAGCGTGGCCTGTTTCCGGCACATCGGCCAGATCGGTTGTCGCGTTATCCAGGAGGTAATCGCTGGATAACATCCTCGTTCTGACCAGGGCTAACTGGGTCCGCTGGGCGTCGCTCAGCGACTTATCCGCCAGCAGCAGGTCGAAAAAACGCTCAAGTGTGGTGAGGTCGTTGGATATCCAGCGGCCATCCAGGTCAACGGGTGTCAGGGAGCGCAGTTTATCCAACTCGGTATCGGGGAAATGTAACTGAACGGCTTTTTGCAGCAGTGATGCATTCTCGTCGTTGGCTTTATCATCCACAGGCGCACCAGGATCGGCCTGAGTGTCGGCGTCGGTGCCATTGCCATTGTCTTCGGTGGCGTCGAGCCCCATCACGCGGTACGCGGTGAACGGGTCGACACGGGAACGGGTTTGATCCGGCTCCGGCTGCGGGATAGGCAGCGGGATATGGTTATGGCTGCTTTGCAGCAGCATGAGATTGGTACGGGTGTCATTATCCGGCAAAAGGTAAGGAAGTGCGGGCATACCGCAATCAGCATCGGAAAAACCGCATACGCCATCACCGGAGGCATACGCTGACATTGGTACCAGAGTGGCAATGAATCCAGCCAATAAGGCTAATCCTTTCATGTCCTTTTCCTGTGCAGGGTGTCAGGCAACATCAAGAACGTATCCATCAAACATGTGTAGGTTCATGCATGACTGAAGGGACAAACAGCATGGCCAGCGGGTAGTCTGGTTTGTTTGTTGGCAAGTCAGGACCCGTGGCACTGGTCTACACTCTACCCGACCACAGGAAAAACTCAATTGGTTGACGGTCTGGATGTGACAACAGGCGCGCTACACCGCGCCCGAAAACTGTCCACATCCGATGATACCGCGTGCCTGCCCTTGATGCGTTTGAGATGGCCTTGATGCCGCATTCACACGCATAACAACATTCACTTGGACAACACATTCACACTGACAACAATAAATGCCGACAACATCCTAACGCTGATAGAGCGGTAACCAGAGTGTGAGCTGTAAACCACCCAACGGGCTTTCGTCAGCCTTGGCCCAGCCACGATGTTGGGTCAGTGCCGTTTCGACGATAGCCAGCCCCAGACCAGTACCACCAGACTCCCGGTCACGGGCTTCGTCAGTACGATAGAACGGGCGGAAAATTTGTTCCCGATCTTCCGGGCTGACTCCCGGTCCATCGTCACCGACGACAATGGTCACGCCTTGAGCATCGGCCGAGAACGACACGGCGATGCGGCTGTGCGAATAGCGCAGCGCATTACGCACCACATTCTCCAGTGTGCTGTCGAGCGCGGTAGGGTTGCCGAACAACGGCCACGGTCCCGGTGGTGATAACACCTCAAGCGTTTTGCCCATCTGTTCGGCTTCAAAGCGGGCGTCGTCCAGCACATCGTTCCACAGCTCATCCGCCTGCAGTTCTTCGCGTGACAGTTCGTTCTTATGCTGATTGCGGGAGAGCACCAGCAAGTCGTTGATCATACCGTCGAGACGCTGGGTTTCGGTTTCTATACGGTTGAGTTCGTTGCCTTCGCCCTGACGGCGGCGTAATAGCGCGGTTGCCAGTTGCAGCCGGGTCAACGGTGTGCGTAACTCATGGGAGATATCGGATAACAGGCGCTGTTGCGCGGTCACCATGCGCTCCAGTGCGCTGACCATCTGGTTAAAGCTGGCACCGGTCGCCCGGAATTCCTGTGGGCCAGACTCCAGCTCCGGGTGCTGCTTCAGGTTGCCGCGCGCCACATCATCGGCCGCGTTTTTCAGTTTGCGTGCCGGTTTCGCCAGACTCCAGGCTAGCCATAACAACAATGGCGAACTGGTGAGCATGGTGACTATCAGCAACAACAACGGGCGGTCAAACAACAGGTTGATAAAGTCGGATTGTGGGCTGCTGGCGGGACGCAGCATGTACATCAGGTAGCTGTCTTCGCCATCACGTACAGCGAACGGCCCCAGTAATTCCAGCCGACCGTATTTTTTCTTTTGCGGGAAATCCGCACTGTCGGACTGGCCGATGAAATTGCGCACTATCTGCATTTCATTACGCTGAGCACCGATCACGCGCCCTTCACTGGTGACCAGCAGCAGGCGCTGACCCGGCGGCGCCCACTTTTCGATCACGCGAAACAAGCGACGCCACCACAGCAAATCATTGGCGGGATCGCTCGCCAGCTCGGCTTCTATGTGCTGCTCCAGCATCAACCCCTGCCGCTGTTCGTTTTCCAGCAGCGGGGTCAGTTGCCGTGAGTCCAGTTTCGGCAGCATCAGTACCAGCATCAGCACCAGTGCCAGCGTCAGCCAGAAAATAGCGAAAATACGGGCGGTGAGGCTGTTTATCATACGATGGCGGCCTGAATCATGCGGTAGACACCATCAGATAACCTCTGCCACGCAGGGTTTTAAACCAGGGCAGCCCATCTTTTCGCTCCGGCAGCTTACGCCGCAGGTTGGAGATATGCATGTCGATGGCGCG
Source organism: Dickeya oryzae (assembly GCF_009372235.1). Taxonomy (GTDB): domain Bacteria; phylum Pseudomonadota; class Gammaproteobacteria; order Enterobacterales; family Enterobacteriaceae; genus Dickeya; species Dickeya oryzae. The sequence goes on from NZ_SULL01000016.1 coordinate 150,625, forward strand.
ATCGAACGGCGTCAGGCGCTTACCCAGCACTTCCTGACTGAGATGCTCACGCGAGACGACCTGTCCCAGACGTTGTGCCAGCAGGTAGAGCAGGGTGAATTCCGTACCGGTCAGGTCCAGCACTTCGTTATCGAAGCTGGCTTCCTGACGACCGGGGTTAAGCCGCAGCGCATCCACTTCGATAGTGGGGGCACTGGCTTCGCCGGCCTGCTGTTGATCGGTCCAGTTAGAACGACGCAGGATAGCGCGGATACGGGCGACCAGCTCCCGGTCGTTAAACGGTTTCGGCAGGTAATCGTCTGCGCCCAATTCCAGGCCGAGGACACGGTCCAATTCGCTGCCACGGGCGGTAAGCATGATTACCGGCGTCTGGTAGCGTTGGCGCACTTCTTTAAGTGTGTCGATGCCGTTTTTCTTCGGCATCATGATATCCAGCAATAACAGGTCAACCGAGTCATCCAGCACGCTTAACGCCTGTTCGCCGTCATGGGCGACAACGACGTTAAAGCCTTCCATTTCGAGCAATTCCCGTAACAGGGATGTCAGTTCGCGATCGTCATCAACCAACAGGATTTTATTCATGATTTACCTACCTCCACGGGCAAAATACGCCATAGATCGCCGCTATTCCATGACTTTACTTAGTTTTACATCGTCTGACGCATGTTTGCAGCAAGGCATTTAGACTAGGTCCATCGATTAGCCAACAGTACACGGCACACTTTACGCAAACATAAGCTGTACGTGAACACATGTCGGTGAACACAGAGGAGTCATGAGATGCGGGGCACCCTCATCACGTTATCTTTTACTTCACTGCTGATGCTGGTCACCGGCACTGTGATGGCGATCGAGCATCATTCTTCTGTCGACAGTGATGCCTCTGCCGAAAACAATGCCCCACAAGTGGGGAACTGTTATCGGGATGACTCTGCCACGAAACGTGAAGAGAGTCAGCAAGGTATGTTCGACGGTGTGAGGCTGACGGAACACCAGCGTCAGCAAATGCGTGACCTGATGCGGCAAGTGCGCCACGAACAGCCTGCTTATGAGGCGAATGATGTGGAAATCATGCATCGGTTGGTCACGGCAGAAAAATTTGATGCCCCGGCGGTGCAGGCGCAGGTCGCCAAAATGGTACAGGCACAGATTGCGCGTCAGGTAGAAATCGCCCGGGTGAGTAATCAGATGTACAACATGCTGACGCCGGAGCAAAAAGCGGTGTTAAACCAGAAACATGAGCAGGCGATGCAGACTGTGCGCCAGCAGATGCCCGCGTCCGACTCGAGCAGCCAGAATTTGCAACTGTCCCGTCAGGGGCAGGATGAGAGCCCAGAGCAGTGATAGTTTTGAGTAATGAATGATAGTACCGAGTAATGCGTGTTTTTCCGAGTAGTGAGAAGTGAGAGTAGTGCCGAGAGTAGTGTGTGTTAAAGAAGTAACCTGTTTTCCTTGCCATAGACACCATCCCTGTCTTTTTCCCCGCCTTGATGGCGGGGTTTTTTTTGGTGCACATAACCAATAACTCTTTTGCCTTTAACTAACACAGGCTGATACATCGATTACCAATAGCGCGGCTGGGCCTAATGGTGACGCCATTTCTGGGTGATGGGGTTACTGATGTTGTTTTCTGCCAGGGTAAAGGTGCCATTCTGTTGTGCGATAGCTTCTCCCGTGTCGACAATCGCATTTTGTATAAAGTATTTTTCCTTATCCCCATTAATAAAGGTTAACTGGTGAAAGGCAGTCTTTTTTCCCCAATCTTCAGAAGGTAATGAGATATATCTGATAGTGTATGTTTGATCTTGAAAATTTCCCTGCATGACATAGACGCCATAATGCTCTTCACCCTGGGAGATTATTTTATAAATACCATTGTCATAATAAAATATTTCCGCATCAGGAAAGGGTTTCTTTTCATAGAGTTTACGGTAATGCAGCGTTTGCTTGTAAGTCGGCGCACCAAAGCCAACTTCGAGTTTTTGCTCATTATTATCGGTGGTTAACGAGCTTGCCTTGCTGGAGCTGACGGTCATCAGTCCCAGAAAAAGAAATGAAAAATTCATCTTCATGACCTATCTCCTTAACGTTGCTTCATGATTCCTCTGAAAAATAATAATGCATGCTGGTTGAGGTGACTACCCGCCTGTCGATTCTCTGGAGGAATTATATTTCTGTCATGCCAATGATGTTACTAATTATCACCTGCTTTCCCGTTGTTTATGGCGATGAATTTATGGCGATAAAAAAACACGATAAGAGTGGTTGTGCTATCGCTGTTCCAACCCTAATCAGGCGTTTTTTTGTTGGCCTGTCAGCATAATGCCCGGTACTGCCACAACAGGCTTAAATCGCTTGAAAAAGTGCATGTCGACAGGTGTGGCGGTATTTTCTCCATGCCTGAGCATGGGTCTCTTTATCGCTAATTCTGATGAGACATATTATGAGTACGAAATATACGGCTCTGCTTACCCAGGTGGGAGCCGCCAGGCTGGCTAATGCCATCGCGCAGGGAAAACAATTGGCGATCGCACGGATGGGCGTAGGCGATGGCGGTGGTATATTACCCACGCCGAACCCCTCCCAGACTGCGCTGTTGAATGAAAAACGCCGCGCTGCGATTAATTCGTTGAGTATCGACCCCACTAACGCGAACCAGATTATTGTCGAACAGGTTATCCCGGAAAACGAGGGGGGATTCTGGCTGCGGGAAATTGGTTTGTACGATGACGATGATAATTTGATTGCGGTAGCTAACTGCCCGGAAACTTATAAACCGCAGTTACAGGAGGGTTCTGGCCGTGTACAGACGGTACGTATGATTCTGGCTGTCAGCCAGGTTGATGCGGTGTCATTGAAAATTGACCCGGCGGTGGTGTTGGCGAGTCGGCAATATGTCGATGACAAGGCATTATCTTCGCAGACGTATACCAATACGAAAGTAACGGAAGTTAAATCCTATACCGACAATGGATTAGCTGCACATATTGCTGCTGTGAATCCACACAAGCAGTATGCGCCGATTGAAAGCCCGGTATTTACCGGTAATCCCACCGCACCGACACCACCTTTATTTGATGCGGATAGCAGTATTGCGACTACGGCGTTTGTGCAAAGATCACTGGGTAATTTACAGGGTGTATACCAGATAAAAGAGTCGACCACACTGACCCCTGATGCGTTTGGGCGCTTTATTGAAGTCATTTCACCCGGTATTACACTTACTTTGCCTGATGCAACCCTATGTCAAGGCGGGGTAATTGAGCTGCGCAATGCCAGCGGGGGTGTGCTCTCGGTCTCTGGAGCGGGGAAAAGTATTGTGGGTTCCGTAACCCCTGTGGGGCCGGACAGTATCGTATTGCAGAGCGGAACTTACGTACGCTTACTGACGACGGGGGGCGATTGGCGTGTCTCAGGTGCCAATCTCCCACTTGATGAAATTGCGGGTATTCCATTGCCCTGGCCGCAGTCTATGGCACCCACTGGCTGGCTTAAATGTAACGGTCAGTCGTTCGATAAAAATCTGTATCCCAAGTTGGCGCAGGTTTATCCATCAGGCTTGTTGCCCGATTTGCGTGGCGAGTTTATTCGTGGCTGGGATGATGGGAGAGGAGTGGATGAAGGACGAGTTCTCGGGTCTGCACAGGCTGGTACTTATATTACAGGTGATAATGGTAATACACCCGCAGTGCAGGGTATTGGGAATTTGCAAGAATGTAATGCGGATAAACCAGATTCGATAGCAAGGTCAATATATTGGATAGCTACATCTAGTACTCAGGAGTCGATTGGTTCTCCTTATTGGGGGGTGACTCGTCCACGAAATATCGCCTTTAACTACATTGTGAGAGCCGCATAAACGAGAGATATTTTTCCACTGTAGTAAATATCTTCTGTGAATAAAAACACATTGATTATTCTATTTGAACTGGATTGACTGAATATATCACTCTTTTTCTACCCGCCTTGATGGCGGGTTTATTTTTATCAGCACTGTTGTGCCATGGTAGATACAACCCCCGTCGGACGATTTACCCCCTATCTCTTTGCATAATGTTGTCAGAGGCAACAACAACATGAAATGGCTTGCAAAAGCAGGTGGTGATTCTTGCTGTGCATTATGGCGATACAACATGACTGTTTAAGGTAACCCGGAAGGAAAATGGTATGGCGGCGAAATATATAGCATTGCTCACTCAGGTGGGAGCGTCGAAACTGGCGAATGCCACGGCATTAGGGAAAATACTGAATATTACCCATATGGGGGTGGGGGATGGCGGCGGTAACCCGACAACACCTAATCTGACTCAGACGGCATTAATTAATGAAAAACGTCGGGCGGAATTAACGACCCTGAACGTGGACCCCGCTAATCCGAACCAAATTATTGCCGAGCAGATAATTCCAGAAAATGAAGGGGGGTTCTGGCTGCGTGAAATCGGGTTATACGATGCAGATGGGGATTTGATCGCGGTAGCCAACTGCCCGGAAACCTATAAACCGCAGATGCAGGAAGGCTCTGGTCGTGTACAGACAGTGCGCATGATTCTGGCTGTCAGCCAGACTGATGCAGTGTCATTGAAAATTGACCCGGCGGTAGTGTTGGCAAGTCGGCAATATGTTGACGACAAGGCATTATCGTCGCAGGCGTATACCGATACGAAAATCACGGAAGTTAAATCCTATACCGACAATGGATTAGCCGCACATACTGCTGCTGTAAATCCACATAAGCAGTATGCACCGATTGAAAGCCCGGTATTTACCGGTAATCCCGCGGCACCAACGCCACCTTTATTTGATGCGGATAGCAGTATTGCGACTACGGCGTTTGTGCAAAGAGCCTTGGGTAATATGCGGTCGGTATTGGGTGTCAAAGAAAGCCAGGTGTTAACCGGTGATGCGTTTGGCTGCTTTATTGAAGCCCAGGTGGCAGGTATTACGATTACGTTACCGAACGCGTCCCTTTGCGCTGGTGGGGTTATTGAGTTCAATAATATCTCCAACGGAGCTGTGACGATTTCTGGTGCAGGGGTGAATATTCTGGGGCCCAATAACCCATCTGGCTCAAATACGATGACGGTTAAAAGTGGGACGAATATAAAATTCCTTTCCACGGGGCCACAGTGGCGTGCGATTGGTGGTGTAGGCGCTGCTGGTGTAGGGTTGAATGGTTATCAAATTTTACCGTCCGGCATTATTATGCAATGGGGGACCGGGGTAACCTTAGGCGCGGGAGTTATCAACCAGCTATTCCCTATTGCCTATCCTAATAATATCTTCTCCGTCGTTATTACGGAAAATAACTCCGTTGGCTGGAATTATACGGGGGTGACAGTGTATGGGCAAAGTAATAGTACAAAAGAAATGCTGAAAGGCTATGGTGCCTTTGTTCGTAATGGTGGTTCCGTTGAGTTCTCTTCGGGTATTTCATATCAGTTTATTGCAATAGGGAATTGAGGTGTAATATGTTTTACTCTAAATCGTCTAATGGTTTTTATAGCCGTGAAATTCATGGTGCTAATGTTCCTGATGATGTTATTGAAATCAGTGATGATGATTATCAGGACTTATTAAGCCAACAGGTTCTTGGTAACGCTATTGTGTTTGATGAATCAACCCAAAAACCGATAGCGGTTACACCGGCATCACCATCGAAAACGCAGTTGGCGGAGGCCGCACGGCGTCAACGAGATAGCTTATTGGCTACCAGTGACTGGACGCAAGCGCCTGATGCCCCAGTAGATCAACAGGCCTGGCGGATATATCGGGAGGCACTGCGCAAGATTCCTGAACAGGCGGGGTTTCCCGTCACTATTGAATGGCCGTTATTACCTGAAAATAAATAACCGTATTTTTCTTTTTAGTTTTTCTCATCGTCTTTTTTAACGTTCCCCGCCTTGATGGCGGGTTTTTTTCACCCGTGTTGTTGTGCCATGGCGGATACAACGCCAGCCAGACGATTTGCCTGCCGTCTCTTTGCATAATGTTGTCAGAGGCAACAACAAAATGAAATGGCTTGCAAAAACAGACGGCAGTCTTCGCGGTACGGATTGCGATGCCATATGACGGATTAAGCTGACCTGAAAGGAAAATGGTATGACGGTGAAATACATGACATTGCTCACCCAGGTGGGAAGGGCGAAACTGGCGAATGCCGCGGCATTAGGAAAAATGCTGAATATTACCCACATGGGGATAGGCGATGGGGGCGGTAACCCAACAACGCCAGACCCGGCACAGACGGCATTAATTAATGAAAAACGCCGGGCGGTATTGAATGCCCTGAGAGTGGACCCCAATAACCCAAACCAGATTATTGCCGAACAGGTGATCCCGGAAAATGAAGGCGGATTCTGGCTGCGTGAGATCGGGTTATATGATGCGGATGGGGATTTGATCGCAGTCGCCAACTGCCCGGACACCTACAAACCGCAGTTGCAGGAAGGCTCGGGTCGCGTGCAAACCGTGCGTATGATTTTGGTGGTTAGCAATGCCAGCGCCGTTACCTTGAAAGTGGACCCGTCGGTGGTACTGGCAACCCGTCAGTCGGTTGATGACAAAGCCATTGAGGTGAAAGCCTACGCCGATACGCTGATGACCAGCCATGTGAGTGAGGCGAATCCGCACAAGCAGTATGCGCCGATTGAAAGCCCTGCATTGACGGGCATTCCCACCGCGCCGACCGCAGTGGCAGGAACGACCACAACACAATTGGCAACGACGGCATTTGTGGCAGGGGCGGTGAATTCACTGTCAGATAAAACCGATAACAACATCAAACTAAAACTGGATATTAATGACATCGTGGGTATTCCACTGCCCTGGCCGCAGGCTAACGTGCCTTCGGGCTGGCTCAAATGCAACGGTCAGGCGTTTGATAGAAACCTGTATCCACGGCTGGCACAGGTCTACCCGTCGGGAGTATTGCCTGATTTGCGTGGTGAGTTTATTCGTGGTTGGGATGATGGGCGTGGGGTGGATAGTGGTCGGCAGTTGTTAGTGTTGCAATCTGATGAGTTTAAAAATCACTCACATACATATACGGTAAGTCTTGACCGAGCACCAGCAACAGCAGGCAATGCAGTGTTTGGTGATGAACCATATTATGGCACTACTACTATTGCGGTCTCGCCAGCAGGTGGTGCAGAAACGCGTCCCCGAAACATTGCCTTTAACTACATCGTAAAGGCGGCATAATAGATATAAAAAAGAGTGTTATTTATTCATCGGCAGTATGGATAAAACAATACAAATTTATTTTGGGGGATGGGATTTATTTCTTACAACTACAGCATGCTTGTTTTTAATGAAATTATTACCTGAAGGTATATTTATCCCATCTGTTGTGTCATAGCAGAAACAACGCCATCAACAGGTAATTATTTTAGTATCTTTGCATAATGGTTGTGAGAACGCAGAACGAACACTCGACTCTGGTATTACGGCAATATTTTTGCCGCTGACTCTATTTTAAATTTATTCAGACGAGATAAACGATGGGAACTAAATATTTTACGATTCTCACTCATATCGGTGAGGCGAAATTAGCGCAGGCAATCTCAACCGGAAAACCGCTGGAAATTACCCAAATGGGGGTGGGGGATGGCGGTGGTGTATTACAGGCACCGGACCCGACGCAGACATCACTGGTGAATGAAAAACGCCGGGCGGCGATTAATTCCCTGAGTGTGGACCCGGATAACCCCGGTCAGGTTATTGCCGAGCAGGTAATCCCTGAAAATGAAGGGGGGTTCTGGCTGCGTGAGGTGGGGCTTTATGATGCGGCCGGTAATCTGATTGCGGTGGCAAACTGCCCGGAAACCTATAAACCCGAACTGAAGGAAGGGTCGGGCCGGATTCAGACCGTGCGCATGATTCTGATCGTCAGCCGTACTGATGCCATCACCCTAAAATTTGACCCGACGGTGGCGCTGGCGACACGGCGTTATGCCGACACACTGCTGGCCGGGCATCTTGCTGAGCCTAACCCGCATTCGCAGTACCTGCTGATCAGTGAGTTTGTGGGGATCCCACAACCCTGGCCGCAGGCGACCGCCCCGGCGGGCTGGCTGAAATGTAACGGCCAGTCGTTTGATAAAAGCGCTTATCCCCGGCTGGCGCAGGTCTACCCGTCTGGCGTGTTGCCGGATTTGCGCGGTGAATTTATTCGTGGCTGGGATGATGGGAGAGGGATAGATTCAGGTAGATCATTGCTATCTATGCAAGAATCTACGTGGATACAACCAGATTTAGAAAACGGTACAACTGCATCAGCTATCGCTCTTGGGAATACTGAGCGTGGTTTTGATTTATCAATGACAGGAGCACTGAGCAATATTCCGGGAGCTACGTCGAATGGCTCAAGAGGTAAATGGTATATCAGGCCTCGTAACATCGCCTTTAACTACATCGTGAGGGCGGCGTAATGACGATATCGACGCAGGACGTGCGCGCAGTGCTGGCGGCAGACGGGCTGGCTACTCAGGCAGGTTGGTTGCGGGTGTACCACGTGGATGTGCTCACCCGTGAGTTCGATGGTTACAGCGATGAATACCTGATGGTCGGTACCGGGATTCCCGCCCATAGCTACGCCGATGAGCCGCCGCAGCCAGAGGTGGAAGGGCAAGCGCTACGGCGTTCATCTGACGGCCTGCAGTGGGAATGGGTGCCTGATTTACGTGGGCAGACCGCTTACGATACGCAGACCCGTCAGCCACAGGTGGTGAGTGAGCTGGGTGCGTTGCCCGCAAACCTCACCCTGCTGCCGCCTGCCAGTGCCTTTGACCGCTGGGAGGGGGCGCAATGGGTAACGGATACGGCGGCCTATCAGGCAAGCCTGGCGCAATCGGCCCGACAGGAGTATGACGCCCGTCGCCAGATAGCACATGACCGCATTCGCGAGCTGACCTATGCGCAGGAACTGGACATCGCCACCGAGCAGGAAACCGAGGCGCTTAAAAGCTGGAAAATCTATCTGGTGCAGTTAAGTCGCGTCGATTTGAGTCATACACCGGACATCGACTGGCCGACCCCTCCATCACACTGATGAGACGCTACACCCGTTCGGAATAACGCGGCGTTGTTATTCCGAACGGGTTGTTTTTTGCTACCCCATTCCAATGCGTTATCCCTCCTGGGTCTTATCGCTCGTTCCTGTTTACCGACCCTGTAGTGATGATGTTGTGCCATCGCTGCTACACCCGTATGAGCGGGTGATTTAACGGGCCATCAGCATAATGGTTGTCAGACGGCAGACAGGACAGTGCACGCTTGCCGTGTGCTGATTCTCCCCGACGACTGCCTGACCTTTTCCTTTACATTCATGCTGATGAGAGAAACGATGGGAACGAAATACTTTACCTTGCTCACCCAGGTGGGTGAGAAAAAGCTGGCGGCGGCGATAGCCGCAGGAAAAGCGCTGGAGCTGGCCCAAATGGGCGTGGGGGATGGCAACGGTGTACTCCCCACTCCCGATCCGCTGCAAACCAAATTGGTCAATGAAAAGCGACGTGGGGTGATCAACTCGCTAACGGTTGACCCGGACAACACCAATCAGATGATTGCCGAGCAAGTGATCCCGGAAAATGAAGGGGGATTCTGGCTGCGTGAAATCGGGTTGTACGATGTTGATGGTGACTTGATTGCGCTCGGTAACTGCCCGGAAACCTATAAACCGGAACTGAAGGAAGGATCGGGCCGGGTGCAGACGGTGCGCATGATCCTGATTGTCAGCCGTACCGATGCGATAACGCTGAAATTTGACCCGACGGTGGCACTGGCGACACGGCGCTATGCCGATACCTTACTGGCTGATCATGTCGTTGCCGTTAACCCGCATAAGCAGTATGCCCCGATTGAAAGCCCGGCATTTACCGGTACTCCTGCGGCACCGACCGCTGTAGCAGGAACGAGAACGACACAACTGGCAACAACCGCCTTTGTAGTAAATGAAATCAATAGTGAATTTACGGAATACCATCTCGACGGTGTATTTTCAGCCATCGATATCGCTAAAAAACGACGGATTATGCAAGGAAAGGGCTCCGGAGTATTTTCTAATGGTACTGTGATATTCACGTTACCATTAGCATTCAGCGATGCCTATTTTTCATTTATTGCTATTGATGTGGGGAATGGCGCAATTAGTTTTGCGGCAACACCAGCCGGTGCAGGAACCGTAACTATTTATGCGCGACATGTGGTTAATGGTGCACTGATTAATGGGACATTTGATTTTAAATATATTGCAATGGGGGGAATCTAATGTTTTATGCAACTGATACGGGTTTTACATTTGAATGTATTTCAAATAAGCAAGTACCTGTGACTGATGAGGTATGGTCTGAATTAATTCAGGGGCAAGCATCAGGAATGGTAATTACAACCGACCATAATGGTTACCCTGTATTAATAAATGCTCCCCAACTGACATCCTCGCAAGCAGTTGCGAATGCCCAAGCAATGAAGAGCAAACTACTTTCTGACGCTGCATTAGTAATTGCACCCTTTCAGGATGCTGTTGATCTTGGTATGGCAACAGACCGTGAAGTTACGCTATTAGCTGAGTGGCGGAATTATCGTGTGCTTTTAAATAGAGTTGACACATCCACCGCACCCGATATCACCTGGCCTGCTGCTCCTGCGGCGTAACCAGACAAGCTCTGCCCGGCCACAGCATTTCAACTAGCTGTTCCGGGTAGACCTTATCCTGTGTGGCGAGGAGTTCATCGCGGCTCCACCAGTGATGGTCTCGCATCACTTCCTGTTCATGCGCCGTCCAGTTGCCAGTGTGGAGAGTACTGCCGGTGATAGGGATGACAAAAAACCGTTCATCGGCAAGCACGGTGTTTCCGTCAGGCATCGCCATGGTAAAGGTACGCGTCGCGATACACGGGCCGGGACCCTGACGACGGATACCGGTCTCTTCCCACAGCTCTCGTACCGCTGCCTGCTCAAACGTTTCTCCGTTTTCTACCGCCCCGCCAGGTGTTGCCCAATAACGCTGTCCGGCAAGGGCATCCTGAGTATGATGGAACAGAAATAGCAATACCCGTTGTTCAGGGTTGAGAATCAGCAGGCGTGAAGCTGGTCGCCGTTTCATACGATTTCCCGATGTCTATCTGGTCGTCGCTATTCTCCCCATCACCAGACGTGATGTCCATGCCTGCTGCGAAAAAGCGAGCCATGGCGCGGCTTGCGTGGCGTGTCAGGTGGCTGTCGGGTTGGTGTCAGGTTACTGTCGTGGTGTTTTTCACGGTGCTCACGCAGGCTTGCATCGGGTTTTCATTCAACAGGAGTGCACCATGAACACGATCAAATCACAGCGCCTTGCCCGTGCCTGGTCTCAGGAACAACTGGCCGAACTGTCGGCGTTGAGCGTCAGAACCATTCAGCGGATTGAAAACGGAGAACGTGCCAGTCTGGAAACGCTCAGTGCGATTGCCGCGGCGTTTGGCGTCAATGTGACGACGTTGATGCCAGAAGACAGCGAGCAGGCGGCGAGTGGCGACTCGCTGGCGTTACGCATTTCGCAGGCCAGAACACAGGTTGAGCAGGAAAGCCGTTTCTGGCGCAGTCTGTTGCTGTTTGTACCGGTGAACATCGTGCTGGTGGTCATCAATTTGTGGGTTAATCCGCACACGTACTGGTTTATCTGGCCACTGCTGGCGTGGGGCGGCGCGCTGCTGGTTCGGTCGGCCCGGATTTTCTGGCTGCGAGATCGCTGGTCACGCTGGGAGCAGGAACGGTTGCAGAAAATTCTGCGTAAGCCCTGAGTCAGCGAAGGGCATGACGCGCTGTATATATCGATGGGTTGGCCGTCGCTGGAAAAGCGCGGGTGACCCCAATCCTGACATAAAGTGTCACGGTTTTTCCCTGCTGGAATTCGGTATACTGGCTCCCTCGCTTGAATGGAATAGTGTATGAATTCTCATTACGCACGTCTGGTGACGACCGCGGCTTTTCTGGCTACCGGTATGGCGTTATCGCTGTTTGGCATGAAGGTGTATGCCTGGTGGTACACCGGTTCGGTCAGCTTGCTGGCATCACTGGTGGATTCGCTGGTGGATATCGCAGCGTCGCTGGTTAACCTGCTAGTCGTTCGCTATTCGTTGCAACCTGCTGATATGGAACATACGTTCGGGCATGGCAAAGCCGAGTCGCTGGCCGCGCTGGCGCAGAGCATGTTCATTGCCGGTTCGGCGCTGTTTCTGTTATTGACGGGCGCTCAGCATCTGATGAACCCACAGCCGCTACAAGGGGCTGAACTGGGTATGTGGGTGACCGTGATTGCGCTGGTGGCGACGGGCTTTCTGGTGAGCTTCCAGCGTTGGGTTATCCGCAGAACACATAGTCAGGCGGTGCGGGCAGACATGCTGCATTACCAGTCTGATGTCCTGATGAATGGCGCCATTTTGCTGTCGTTGGTACTAAGCTGGAAAGGTATCAACTGGGCCGACGCGGTCTTCGCGTTGGGGATTGGTATCTATATTCTGAGCAGCGCGCTGCGCATGGCCTATGAGGCGATTCAGGTTCTGCTGGACAGAGCCCTGCCTGATGACGAGCGACAGGAAATCGTCAATATCGTGTCTTCATGGCCGGGGGTAAGTGGTGCGCATCAGTTGCGCACCCGCCGTTCTGGCCCGACTCGCTTTATCCAGTTGCATCTGGAAATGGCGGATAACCTGCCGCTGGTGGAATCACACCAGATTGCGGACGAACTGGAGCAGGCATTGCTCAAACGCTTCCCCGGTTCAGATGTTATCATTCATCAGGATCCTGTTTCGGTGGTGCCGCAGGAGCAGCGTGGGCGCTGGGAACTGTAACGGGTCGGGTTTTATCCGGGCCATGATGTGTTGTAAGAATGTGATCTACGATAGATTTTTCGTGGATGAAGAGACTGACCTGAATCAATTCAGCTGGGTGTATTTGTTATACTATGTTGATAAAACGGTTAGGCTTTGTCTTGTGAGCCTTGAGAATAGAAGAATCTGCGAATTTACATCTACAAATCCAGAGGTTGTCATGATTAAAAAAATCGGAGTACTGACGAGCGGTGGCGATGCGCCGGGGATGAATGCGGCCATTCGTGGTGTGGTGCGTGCCGCGTTAGCGGAAAACCTGGAAGTATACGGTATTTATGACGGCTATCTGGGCTTGTATGAAGATCGCATGGCACAGTTGGACCGCTATAGCGTGTCTGACGTGATCAACCGTGGCGGCACGTTCCTCGGGTCTGCCCGTTTCCCGGCGTTCCGTGAGGAAGCGGTACGTCAGGTGTGCGTGGAAAACATGAGAAAGCATGACCTGGACGCGCTGGTGGTGATCGGGGGGGACGGTTCCTACATGGGGGCTAAGCGCTTGACCGAAATGGGCTTCCCCTGCATCGGCCTGCCGGGCACCATCGACAATGACGTGGCCGGTACCGACTACACCATCGGTTATTTCACCGCGCTGGAAACCGTGGTGGAGGCGATTGACCGCCTGCGTGATACCTCGTCTTCCCACCAGCGTATTTCCATCGTGGAAGTGATGGGACGCCACTGTGGCGACCTGACGCTGGCCGCAGCGATTGCCGGTGGTTGTGAATTCATCGTGCTGCCGGAAGTTGACTTCAAAAAAGAAGACCTGGTGGAAGAGATTAAAGCCGGTATCGCCAAAGGGAAGAAACACGCCATCGTCGCGATTACCGAACTGGTGTGTGATGTGGATGAACTGGCACACTATATTGAAACGGAAACCGGACGCGAAACCCGCGCCACGGTGTTGGGCCACATTCAGCGTGGTGGTTCACCGGTAGCGTATGACCGCATCCTGGCTTCCCGCATGGGGGCCTACTCCATTGAGCTGTTGCAGCAAGGCTATGGCGGCCGTTGCGTCGGGATTCAGAATGAAAAACTGGTCCATCATGATATTATCGACGCCATCGAGAACATGAAGCGCCCGTTCAAAGGCGACTGGCTGAATACCGCCAAGAAGCTGTTCTGATGCGCACCCGGCGTGGCCGGGTTGAGCAAGCAAATCCCGCTCTATTTGGGCGGGATTTCTTATTGGGAAACGGAAAACGGCGACGGCCCGATGAACGAGGTGTATGCCAGCGGTGGGTAACGCAGACATGCAGGTGCATCCTCACCGTCATGATTCGCTGGCATAATGTCGATGCCCTGCGGCGTTCACCGGGCGTCGGGTGAGTTGCTGATCTACACTTTTACCCGTCTCATGCTATTCCCACGCGCAGGTGGCGCAGGCATGAGCACCCCATACAGAAATTATTGAGGTTTTCGCATGACAAAAGTTACTGTTGCCGCCACGCAGATGGCCTGCACCTGGGATTTGCCAAAAAATATCGCAAACGCCGAAAGGCTGGTGCGTCAGGCTCATGCGCAGGGAGCGCAAATCATTCTGATTCAGGAACTGTTTGCCGCGCCTTATTTCTGCATCGACCAGAGCCCAGAGCATTACGCGCTGGCGCAGGAATTGGAAACCAGCCCGCTTATCAAACACTTTTCCGCGCTGGCGGCCGAGTTGGAAGTGGTGCTGCCGCTGAGTTTCTTCGAGCGCGCCAATAACGCCTACTATAATTCGCTGGTCATGATTGACGCTGACGGTAGCGTACTGGACGTCTATCGCAAAACCCATATTCCTAACGGTCCGGCCTATCAGGAAAAACAGTTCTTCATTCCGGGCGACACCGGGTTCAAAGTGTGGCAAACCCGCTACGCCAAAGTGGGCGTGGGTATCTGCTGGGATCAGTGGTTCCCGGAAACGGCCCGTTGCCTGGCACTCAAAGGGGCCGAACTGATTTTCTACCCGACCGCCATCGGTTCTGAACCGGCGTATCCGGATATCGACAGTCAGCCGCACTGGACCCGCGTACAGCAGGGTCACGCCGCCGCCAACCTGATCCCGGTGATCGCGTCCAACCGTATCGGTACCGAAGCCAGTAAATACCTCGACGGTCTGGAAATGACGTTCTATGGCTCGTCGTTCATTGCCGATCAAACCGGTGCGCTGGTCGCGCAGGCCAACAAGACCGACGAAACAGTGCTGGTGCATGAGTTCGATTTGGAAGCGATTGCTGCGCAGCGCGCTGCCTGGGGCTTGTTCCGTGACCGCCGTCCGGACATGTACGGTGTTATCGGCACCTCTGACGGCAAGACCTGGAGATAAGTGATGTCTGAGCTGACCACGCCGTTGCAAGACGGCTTCGCCATGCCAGCGGAATGGGCGCCGCACGACGCGGTGTGGATGTTGTGGCCGTACCGCCGCGACAACTGGCGCATGCAGGGCGACGAGATTCCCGCCCAGCGGACCTTTGCTGCCGTTGCGGCGGCTATTTCGCAAACCACACCGGTTGTGATGGGCGTGCCGCGTGACCAGATGGCGCTGGCTAAAAGCGTGATGCCGACTGGCGTGACGCTGGTGGAAATGGAAAGCGATGACGCCTGGGTACGTGACACCGGGCCTACCGTGGTGTTGAACGCGGCCGGTGAGCGTCGTGGCGTCGACTGGCAATTCAACGCCTGGGGTGGCACGCTGGGCGGCCTGTATGAAGACTGGAGCCGTGACGAGAAGGTGGCGGCGCAGGTGCTGGCTTATCACGGCGATGCGCGCTATGCCGCTCCGCTGATTCTGGAAGGTGGATCGATCCACACCGATGGTGAAGGCACATTGCTGACTACTGCCGAGTGCCTGTTGAACCCGAACCGCAATCCGCATCTGAGCAAAGCGAAGATTGAGCAGCACCTGCGGGATTATCTCGGTGTGTCGGCCTTTATCTGGCTGGAAGAAGGCGTCTATAACGACGAAACCGACGGCCATATCGACAACATGTGCTGTTTTATCCGCCCCGGCGAAGTGGTGCTGCACTGGACGGACGATGAAACCGACCCGCAGTATGCCCGCTCTCAGGCGGCGTATCAGGTGCTGTCCCAGACGAAGGATGCCCAGGGCCGGTCGCTAAAAATTTGGAAACTACCGGCACCCGGCCCGCTGTATGCGACCCCGGAAGAAGCGGCGGGCGTGACCGAGGGTAACGCTATCGAGCGTAACGCCGGGTCACGGCTGGCAGGGTCTTACGTCAATTTCCTGATCAGCAACAAGCAGGTGATTTATCCGCTGCTGGATGAACGTACTGACGGCGAGGCACATGCGCTGTTGCAACAGATGTTCCCCGACTACCTGATAAGTGGTGTTCCGGCGCGCGAAATCCTGCTGGGCGGCGGCAATATCCACTGTATTACTCAGCAGATCCCGGCGGCGAAACAGGGGTAATTTACCTAATGCCGATCTTTAAATGATCGGCATTAGGTTTCACTCCTGCCTTTTGTATTATTGCGGTGCTACGGTTGCGTTATCGGATGTAGGGATCACTTCAGACCCATCGCGTTTTTCATGGTGTAGAACAGGTCGGTTTGGTCGGTCAGCCCCACGACGTTGGCGGCGTGCGGGCCGTAGGCGGCGATGCGCAACTGGGTGCCCGTGTGGCCTTGGGATTCCTCTTCCGAGTTACCGTAGCTGATGGTCATCACCGCATTATCTTTGGTGTTCAGCGCCTGCGTCAGGCCCGGTGCTTTGGTTCCGTTTTCGATAATCTGGCTGGAGTGGGCGTGGTCGGCGGTGACAATCACCAGCGTGTTGCCGTCACGACGGGCGAATTCCAGTGCTTTTTGGACCGCTTCGTCCAGGTCGACGGTTTCACCGAATTGACCACATGGGTTGGCGGCGTGGTCCTGTTTGTCGATAGACGCGCCTTCAACTTGCAGGAAGAAACCGTTTTTATTCTTGCTCAATAACTGGATAGCTTTATCGGTCATTTGCGCCAGCGTCGGCACGGTGGCCGCGCGTTTGGTATTCGGCTCACAGGTTACAACCGGTTTGTCCAGGTTGCCGTGGTAGCTCGCTTGCGGCCCCTGCCAGCGCACCGGCATGTTGCCATCGGCGAATAGCCCCAGCACCGGCTTGCTCTGCGTGGCGGCGGTAACGGCGTTCATGCCATCGAGATCCGTCACGATGTGATAGCCCAGCGCTTCCGCCTGTTCTTTCAGGCTTTTCCCCTGATATTTACCTGCTTTGGCGAGTTCTTTAAACGTGGCACCGCCACCGCCCAGCGTGACATCAGCACGGGTGACCAGTAACTGTTCAGCAATAGAGCCGCGACCGCCGTTTTCCAGTGCGTTGGTCGGGCACTGCTGGCTGGTTTTTTCCGGGCCGTAGCACTTGCGGGAGGTCACGTGGGACACCATGGCGGCCGGTGTGGCGTCTTCCAGTTCGGCGGTAGAGACGTTGCCCGTCGCTTTGCCTGCCATTTTAGCGATTTCAATCAGTGTTTTATGGTCTTTGCCATCCACATCAACGCCCAGTGCGCCGTTGTAGGTTTTGACACCGCTGGACCAGGCGGTGGCCGATGCCGCGGAATCGGTGACGTAGTCTGGTTTGCGGGTTTTCTTGTCCAGCGAGTAGTGGGTGTACTGGCCTGTCAGCGGCAGTGCATCGATACCTTTGAAGAAGCCGCCAGCCCCCATCGCGTAGTTGCGTGCAGCCGTGATTTCCGAATCGCCCATGCCGTCGCCAATCAGCAGAATCACGTTTTTGGCAGTCTTCGCGTTGAGTGAGGCTTTCAGCATCTCCGTTTGATCGGCATTGAGGCGGCGGGCACCACCGGGTTGGGTGATGTCACCCTGCGCCTGGCGTTGGTAGTCGGCGCTGGCGGCCAGTGCGCTACCTGCTACCAGTGTCATCATCAGGGAAGAGAGCAGTGTTTTGCGAATAATAGCCTTACGAGTCATTTTCATTCACTCTTGGTTAAATTAAGTAACAAATAAACACGACTGGTAAAACCTAGACGGGAAAAATGACAAAATAATGAATGCAGGCGGAGTCAGTGGGAAAAAGACATAAAAAAACGGCTCCAGACTGGAACCGTTGTGTGGTGTTCGCGCAGGAATCAGGCCAGGCCTTTGGCTTCGGCTGCGGCTTTAACGATAACGGCGAACGCATCGGCTTTCAGTGAGGCACCGCCCACCAGCGCACCATCGATGTCCGGCTGGGTGAACAGTTCGGCAGCGTTAGCCGCATTGACCGAGCCACCGTACTGGATGATGACCTGTTCTGCGACCGCCGCATCCTGTTTAGCGATGTGGTTACGGATGAATTTGTGCACTGCCTGTGCCTGTGCCGGCGTGGCGGATTTACCGGTGCCGATGGCCCATACCGGTTCGTAGGCAATGACTGTGTTTTCGAACGCTTTCGCGCCCAGCGTGTTCAGCACCGCGTCCAACTGACGTGCACAGACCGCTTCGGTCTGGCCCGCTTCGTTTTCAGCTTCGGTTTCACCGATGCACAGTACCGGAATCAGGCCGGTTTCTTTCAGCACGCCAAATTTTTTGGCAATGAACTCATCACTTTCATGGTGATAGGTACGACGCTCGGAGTGGCCGATGATGATGTACTTCGCGCCGATGTCTTTTAGCATCTCAGCGGATGTTTCACCGGTGAAGGCACCAGCAAGGTTGACGTCCACGTTCTGGGCACCCAGCACAATACGGCTGCCTGCCAGCTGGTGTTTCGCCTGATCCAGATAAATAGCTGGCGGCGCAATGGCTACGTCACAACCGGTGACGGCGCTCAGTTCTTTGCGCAGGCCGGCGATCAGTTCGTGAACCATGCTGGTGCTGCCGTTCAGCTTCCAGTTGCCCATGACTAAGGGATGTCGCATCTTGTTTCCTCCAGGCGAATTGCCAGTTAATCAATACATGGCTGCGTCAGGCAGCCACTCTGACGATGATACAGAACTGCCGATAGTATAGAGTCGAAATGGCGCGGTGGCTCTGTTTTTCGTGCCTAATTCTCGATGTGATCACGAATCAGATAGTGCTAGCTTAATCGGTTCAACAGCGAAGGTTAGCCCTTTTTCACCGTGATCAGCCACAACATAGCGCAATGCGCCCTCTGTTTGCTGGTAAAAGCGCTGCCCTTTGCCTTTTTCCAGCAATGTCTCGATTTTTTTCAGGCTTTGTTCGTTGGTGAGCGATGGCATAAAAGTGCGTACCAGTGCTGCCATGTAACCGATGGCTTGTTTGCGTCTCCCGTTTTGGTCAGTGTCTTTAGGCTTGGGAAGCCAGGTAATTTGCATGGTTTTAATCTTGCCGGTGCCTTTTTCCAACGCGGTGGATGAATACAGATAGTCGTTGATACGACTGGCCGCACGCGTCAGGTTCGGTGAGTCTTCACCGGTGTCGATGACCCGGTATTCACTAATCGGCAGGGACGGGTTACTCAGGTTGTAGCGGGTACGAAATTGCACGATGTTCATGTCGAACGTGGGAGAACCCGGCAGCAGGTAAGGGGCGGCAGTCGGGGTTTGAGGTTTGAATAAGCCGTCACTTCTGGCATAGGGTGTGCAGAGTAGGCCAGCAGACAGGCAACAAACAATCAGCAGGGCATTTTTCATCATTAGTTTATTCGTATCGTCACTCACTGTTGGCATGCTGTGTGATTAAAGCGGGATTCAGGATCAATTGTCAAAATGTGCGGTAAAAAACACAACCTGACTTAAGGTAAACTCATACCCGTAGACCGTATTCGGGGATAAGAAGACATGACAATACAACAATGGTGTTTTTCGTTTCGTGGCCGCGTTGGTCGCCGGGATTTTTGGTTAGGGATGGTGATCGTGCTGGCGCTGATGGTGGGATTATTCGTGTTGGCCGGTACCGGTTGGCTGGATACCCAGAAGGCGGCGTTTGCACTGGTGATGCTAATGTGGCCGCTGACGGCGGTACTGGTCAAAAGACTGCATGATCGCAACCGAAGTGGCTGGTGGGCGTTATTGCTGGTGGTGGCCTGGATGCTGGGTAACGGCAATTGGTCGATGCTACCATCGCTCGCGCAATGGGGCGTAGAGCGTTTCTTGCCGACGCTGATTACCGTGATGATGTTGCTTGATTGCGGCGCGTTTGTCGGCACGACAGGTGCAAACCGTTTCGGACCGGCAGCGGAACCGTTGCGGTTCCGCGCGTCCTGAGTGCCGTTTGTTTCTATCGTTTTGTGGTTACTCGACGGTTGTCGGGATAGTCGGGATTACCAGTAGTGCTCGCTGGTCATATGGCCGGGACGACGACGCAGGTGTTTGCTCATCTGTCGCGTCTCCTTGAGCAACTGCTGGGTATCTCGCACCATCTGCGGGTTGCCGCATAGCATGACGTGGCTGGTAGCGGCATCCATCGGTAAGCCGACTGCTTCTTCCAGCGCACCGTTTTCAATCAGTGCCGGTACGCGGCCAGTGAGTGAGCCGGGCTGTTCCTCCCGGCTGACAACGGACTGGATGCGTAACTTACCGTTGTAGCGCTGTTCCAGTTGTTGCATCAGTGGCAGATAGCTCAGGTCTCGAGCGAACCGAGCAGCGTGGACCAGCACGATGTTCTTGAACCGCTCCAGGTCGCGCCCTTCCTGCAAAATCGACAGATACGGGCCGATGGCGGTACCGGTTGCCAGCATCCACAAGGTATCGCAGTCCGGGATCTCCTCAAGTACGAAGAAACCAGCCGCTTCCTGGGTTACCAGCACCTCATCGCCTGGCTGGCAACGGTGCAGATGCGGGCTGAGCTTGCCGTCCGGCACGTTAACCAGATAGAACTCCAGCAGCGTGTTGCTGGGTGCGTTGACGTAAGAATAGGCGCGCTGTACCCGTTCGCCATCCAGTTCCAGCGCCAGTTTGGCGAACTGCCCGGCGGTAAACGGCGCTATCGGCGCTTCCAGCCGCAGGCTGAATAAATTTTCCGTCCAGTGTTCAACCTGAATAACTTTACCGGTCACCCACTCTGCCATGGTTATCTGCTCCTGTTTTTGATCTCTCGGGTGTCACAGGGCTGTGTGCAGCCGAGCTTTACGATACGCGATCTATTAACAACAGTGAAACAATTCATGCTGAGCTGCGCATCCCCTGCCGTGATTACAGCAGAAAGTCGTGCAGCGCCTGATCTTTGCGGTCCAGGTAATGGGTGGAGCTGATACGACGGATGGTTCGTGACTTGCCGCGGATCAGCAGCGTTTCGGTGGTGGCGATATTGCCCCGGCGTGAAATGCCGTCGAGCAGGTCACCTTTGGTGATGCCGGTAGCGGAAAATATCACGTTGTCGTTGCGCGCCATGTCACCCAGTGTCAGCACGTTGCCTGCTTCAATGCCCATTTCGCGACAGCGTGCTAATTCCTGTTCGCCCAGGCGGCGGTTTTCCTCGTTATCTTCCTTTACCTGATGGCGGGCCAGCAGGCGCCCTTGCATGTCGCCATCCAGCGCACGGATCACCGCGGCAGAAATCACGCCCTCCGGCGCACCGCCGATGCCGTAAAGTACATCCACTTCGCTTTCCGGCATACAGGTCAGAATAGACGCGGCCACATCGCCATCAGGAATGGCAAAGACTTTTACCCCCAGCCGCTGCATATCTGCGATGACCTGATCGTGACGCGGTTTGGCCAGCGTGATGACGGTCAGCTCGCTCAGCGGTTTACCCAGCCGTTCGGCAACGCGCTTGAGGTTCTCTTCCAACGGTTGGTCAAGATTGATAGCGCCTTTAGCCTGCGGGCCGACAATCAGTTTTTCCATGTACATGTCAGGAGCATGCAGGAAGGCTCCCTGTTCGCCGACGGCCAATACCGCCAGGGCATTAGCCTGCCCCATAGCAGTCATACGGGTGCCTTCGATCGGGTCGACGGCGATGTCTACCGCGTCGCCGTTACCGGTGCCCACCTGTTCGCCGATATAAAGCATCGGGGCTTCGTCGATCTCACCTTCGCCGATGACAATCTTGCCGTTGATGTCGACCTGATTGAGCATGATGCGCATCGCCTGCACGGCAGCGTTATCAGCGGCGTTTTTGTCGCCGCGCCCCAGCCATTTGTAGCCGGCCAGCGCAGCGGCTTCGGTTACGCGGGAGAATTCGATGGCTAATTCACGTTTCATGGATACCAGTCCTGCACAGGGAATAAGGAACAAAAGAAGAGTAGTCGGGACGCTATGGTAACACAGGCGTGTTGGCGGGCGGGTGAGGGGGAGGGTAAGAAAAAGGGCGCGATAACCGCGCCCGATCAAGGATAGTGGTGATTTTACTCGTCGTGTTCTTCCCACGCACGGGCGCGTTCCACCGCTTTTTGCCAGCCACGATAGCGGAAATTACGTTCCACGGTTTCGATGCTGGGGCGGAATTCACGCTCAATGGTGGCCTTGCTCTTCACTTCGTCCAGATCGTTCCAGAAACCGGTAGCCAGACCCGCCAGGAAGGCGGCACCCAGCGCGGTAGACTCACGCACTTGCGGACGCTCAACGCGCGTACCCAAAATGTCAGACTGGAACTGCATCAGGAAGTTGTTGGCGACGGCACCGCCATCCACCCGCAGCGCCTGCAAGCGGGTATCAGCATCTGCCTGCATGGCATCCAGTACGTCACGGGTCTGATAAGCGATGGATTCCAGCGTAGCGCGGATAATGTGATTAGCATTGGCACCACGGGTCAGGCCAAAAATCGCGCCACGGGCGTACGGGTCCCAGTAAGGGGCACCCAGACCGGTAAACGCCGGTACGACATAGACGCCATTGGTGTCTTTCACTTTGGTGGCGAAGTATTCAGAGTCCATCGCGTCGCCAATCAGTTTCAGCTCGTCGCGCAGCCACTGGATAGATGCACCACCGATAAATACCGCACCTTCCAGCGCATAGTTCACTTCACCGCGTGGGCCGCAGGCAATGGTCGTCAACAGGCCGTGTTTGGAGCGAACCGCTTCTTTACCGGTATTCATCAACAGGAAGCAGCCAGTACCGTAGGTGTTTTTCGCCATACCGGGCTGTACGCACAGTTGGCCGTACAACGCGGCTTGCTGGTCACCGGCGATACCGGCGATAGGAATACGGGTACCGCCTTTACCGCCAATATTGGTCTGGCCGTACACTTCAGAGGAAGGACGGACCTGCGGCAACATGGCACGTGGAATATCCAGCACGTCCAGCATGCGCTCGTCCCAGTCCAGAGAATGGATGTTGAACAACATGGTACGTGAGGCGTTAGTGTAATCGGTGACGTGGACGCGACCCTGGGTCATTTTCCAGATAAGCCAGGTATCGATGGTGCCGAACAGCAGCTCGCCGCGACGGGCACGTTCACGCGACCCTTCCACATGGTCGAGGATCCATTTCACTTTCGTGCCGGAGAAATACGGGTCAACCACCAGGCCGGTGTTGGCGCGGATGTACTCTTCCATGCCGTCTTTTTTCAGCTTTTCGCAGATATCTGCGGAGCGGCGGCACTGCCACACAATGGCGTTATAAATCGGTTTGCCGGTCTCTTTTTCCCACACCACGGCGGTTTCACGCTGGTTGGTAATACCGATACCGGCCACTTCGTCGCTACTGATGCCCGCTTTTGCCAGCGCTTCCACCAGCGTGGAGCTTTGTGACGCCCAAATTTCCATCGGGTCGTGTTCTACCCAGCCCGCTTTGGGGTAAATCTGGGTGAATTCCCGCTGGGATACGCTGACGATGTTGGCGTCATGATCCAGCACAACAGCCCGTGAACTGGTTGTGCCCTGGTCGAGCGCGACAATGTATTTTTTTTCCTGGTTCATAAACGTAATCCTGTTAGCGGAGTAGGGTCAGACCTTACGAGTTTGGGCAGAGGCCGCCGTGTCGGTGTCGCTATCAATAGCGCAGACATCACAAGGCAAGTTACGGCCAATCAGGGTGCGATAGCCAAATGCCCCCAGACAGGCTCCGACGATCGGGGCGAAAATCGGTATCAGTATATAAGGGATGTCACGTCCGCCAGTCAGCGCGATTTTGCCCCAGCCAGCGAAGTAGGCAAACAATTTTGGACCGACATCACGCGCCGGGTTCATGGCAAATCCGGTCAACGGGCCCATTGATGCGCCAATAACCGCGATCAGAATCCCTATCAACAGCGGTGCCAGCGGGCCACGCGGAATACCATTGCCGTCATCAGTCAGTGCCAGAATCAGACACATCAAAATAGCGGTGATAACGGTTTCCACCATGAAGGCCTGCATCACGGAAATATGCGGGTTTGGATAGGTGGAGAAGACACCTGCCAGATCGAGGCTTTCCACACTACCACGCACAATATTGTGCGTTTGTTCGATGTTATCGAACAGGTTGTGGTAGAGGCCATAGACCAGTGCCGCCGAACAGAACGCGCCGGCGACCTGTGAAACGATATAAGGCAGGACTTTGCGGCCATCGAAGCAGGCAAATAGCCACAGGGCGATGGTGACCGCAGGGTTGAGGTGAGCACCGGAAATCGCGGCGGTCAGGTAGACCGCCATCGCGACGCCCAATCCCCAGATAATACTGATTTCCCATAGACCCAGACTGGCGCCTGCCAGTTTCAGAGCCGCTACACAGCCAACGCCAAAGAAGATCAGCAGGCCAGTACCGAGAAACTCGGCAACGCACTGGCCTTTAAGGGTAGAAATATCAGATTGACTCATAATGCTTGTTCCTGCTTGTAGGCTACAGCATGGTGGTTGACGCATTCCTCTATGGGTCTGCGCGTTTCAGGCCTGTCTCGTTCATCTTTGGCGATTCGCGGTCAGGCTCTTTTTGTATTTCGGATGTGAATTTATCGTTAATGCTCGAAAACGAGAAATATCGAAATCAAAATGTGTGTGATGTGTCAAGAAAATGCGCACATTCGCGTAATCGGACGCAAAACTGTCATCCGGTCAGCAGACAGGTGTTAATCGGAGTGTGAAATTCATTAACATTAATATGGTTTAACAATATTTCGGGCAATTTTCGGCCTGTACTGATAGCGCGTGAGCGAAAAAGCAGGCAGAGTCGCTGTTTTACCGGTAGTGCGCTGGACACGCTTGATCCGGCTACATACAATTTGGCTGGCGTTTACGTCCGGCGTAGCCATAGCAGATGTGCAGGCTGAGTGCGTAAGACGGCATGAGATGTCTGTTTGTGAAACCTGTGCCGGTGCATACCTGCTCGCGGGATACCGTGCGTGGCACACCTGTTCGTGATACATCTGTGATACATCTGCGTTAACCGGCTCAGGCCGTGCGATCAAAAGGGGTTAGAAGTTATGTCATTTGAAGTGTTTGAGAAGCTGGAAGCGAAAGTTCAGCAGGCGATTGACACGATCACGCTGTTGCAGATGGAAATCGAAGAGCTGAAAGAGAAGAACAATGCGTTGTCGCAGGAAGTAGAGAGCATGGCGGGTAACCGTGATGCATTAATGAGCGAGAACGAGCAACTCAAGCAGGAACAGTCGGTGTGGCAGGAACGTCTGCGTGCACTGCTGGGTAAAATGGAAGACGTTCAGTAACTGCCGACGCCACACAGACAACGGCACACAGGGCGTCTGTTGACGCCCTTGGCAACCTGGCCGGTTATTCCAGATCCAGTGGGTCTTCAGACAGGATAATACCGGTGTTGTCAGCATAAAGGTGATCGCCGGAGAAGAACGTCACACCACCGAAATTCACCCGAATATCCGTTTCACCGATGCCTTCGCTCGCTGCACCCGCTGGTATTGCCGCCATCGCCTGAATGCCTATATCCAGCTCCGATAAATCGTCTACCTGACGTACCGCGCCATAGACCACGATACCTTCCCATTCGTTTTGCGTAGCCAGACGGGCCAGTTCAGCGTCAACCAGCGCACGGCGTACCGAACCGCCGCCATCGACCAGCAAGACGCGGCCACTGCCGTTTTCTTCCAGTACATCGAATAGCAGGCCGTTATCTTCAAAGCATTTTACTGTGACGATTTTGCCGCCGAATGAACTACGTCCACCAAAATTGGAGAAAAGAGGCTCAACGACATTGACCTCTTCATGATAGATATCACACAGTTCGGAAGTATCGTATTTCATAGGAGTCACGTTTGTTGCCGCTGGGGAGTGTGGGACTGAGTATATCCCTTTATGTTTGTTGTTGGCAAAATCATCAACAGCGGCTTTGACCCGCATCAGTAATCGGTTGTGATTTTGCCAACCAGAACAAACGTGTTGTCCGTTCCATCCTGACTGAGTCTGGTTTAGCTAAGCAGTACGCCTACCGCGAACAACAAATTGGTGAGTAACGCGCCTTTCACGGTTTTTTCCAGCATCGGACGCATGCTGAACGCGGTGGTTTCGCGCATCACATAGCGGCCTTGTTTCACCAGTAACGGCAGCGCCAGAATAAACAACCAGCCCGCCAGCGTATGCAGGTACAGCATCGCGAAGAGGGCCAGACAAACCGGTGCCGTCATCAGTAACATCATGTGGTAGCGGCGGGCTTTATAAGCACCGAGCCGTACCGCCAGCGTGTTTTTGCCGTTTTCCCGATCGCTGTCGATATCGCGCAGATTGTTGATATTAAGTACCGCGACGGCCAGCAGGCCACAAGCGGTTGCTGGCAGGATAACGCTGCTGTCGAAGTGGCCGGTTTGCAGGTAGTACGACCCGGCTACGCTAAGCCAGCCAAAGAAAATCAACACCGAGATATCACCCAGCCCGATGTAACCGTAAGGTCGGTTGCCGACGGTGTAGGTAATCGCGGCCAGAATCGCCAGCAGGCCGAGCGCCAGGAATACCACGATATCCACCGGTTTTTCGCAGGCCAGTGCTACCAGCGCGCTACCGGACAGCGCGGTTAGCACCACGGTGATGAGCAGCGCCTTGCGTAGTTCCGCCAACGTGATAGCCCCGGTCTGGATACCGCGTAGCGGGCCGATACGGTCTTCCTTGTCGCTGCCTTTCACTGCATCGCCATAGTCGTTGGCCAGATTGGAGAGAATCTGCAACAGCCCGGCGGTAATCAGCGTCAATAGCGCTACGCCGGGTTTGAAATTGCTGTGCCAGCAGGCGATGACGGTGCCGGTAACGATGGAGGCAAAAGCCAGCGGCAGCGTCTTGGGACGCAGACTGTCGAGCCAGGCTTGAGTTTTGCTGCTATGTGTCAATTCGGTCATGGTGTTAATTGGATCATGGTATTAATGAGATCATGGTGTTTATGGGCCATGCTATCAGCCAGGTTGTGGCGCGTTAAGTGCAGGAATAATGCAACCTGGTGACGGCATCAAAAACAACAGTGGGAGGCCAACGCCTCCCACTGTTTGGTCATCAGTGCGATCCGCGAACGGATTATAAGATAAATCGGCTCAGATCTTCATCTGCTACTAACTCATCCAGGTGACTGCGTACATAATCTGCATCGATCGTCACGGTTTGACCGTTCATTTCGCTGGCGCCATAGGACACATCCTCGATCAAACGCTCCAATACCGTATGCAGACGACGAGCACCGATGTTTTCCGTACGCTCGTTAACCTGCCAGGCCGCTTCCGCGATACGGCGGATACCATCTGGCTGGAAGGTGATGTTAACGCCTTCGGTTTCCATCAGCGCCTGATACTGGCGGGTCAGCGAGGCGCTAGGTTCGGTCAGGATACGCTCGAAGTCTTCGGTGGTCAGTGCCTGCAACTCAACACGGATCGGCAGACGGCCCTGCAACTCGGGGATCAGGTCCGATGGGCTGGCAACCTGGAACGCGCCGGACGCGATGAACAGGATATGGTCAGTTTTTACCATGCCGTGCTTCGTGGACACCGTACAGCCTTCCACCAGTGGCAGCAGGTCGCGCTGGACGCCTTCGCGTGATACGTCCGGGCCGGAGGTATCACCCCGTTTGCAAATCTTGTCGATTTCATCGATGAAGACGATGCCGTGTTGCTCCACCGCTTCAATCGCCTGCTCCTTGAGTTCTTCCGGGTTAACCAGCTTGGCGGCTTCTTCTTCCGCCAGCAGTTTGAAGGCCTCACGAATCTTGATCTTGCGGCTTTTTTGTTTCTGCCCTGCCAGATTCTGGAACATGGATTGCAGCTGATTGGTCATCTCTTCCATGCCGGGAGGGGCCATGATTTCGACACCAACCGGTGCGGCAGCCAGCTCGATTTCGATTTCTTTGTCGTCAAGCTGCCCTTCGCGCAGTTTCTTGCGGAATGCCTGACGAGCCGCGGACGGCTCATGATTCTCTTCCGGCTGGCCCCAGTTGTTCTTGGCTGGGGGGATCAGCACGTCCAGAATGCGCTCTTCGGCCAGCTCTTCGGCACGATAACGGTTTTTTTCTATTGACTGCTGACGCACCATTTTAATGGCAACGTCGGTCAGATCACGGATGATGGAATCCACTTCCTTGCCGACATAACCCACTTCGGTGAATTTAGTCGCTTCTACCTTGATAAAGGGCGCGTTCGCCAGCTTGGCGAGGCGACGGGCGATTTCCGTTTTCCCCACCCCGGTCGGGCCGATCATCAGGATATTTTTCGGGGTCACTTCATGGCGCAGGCTCTCTTCCAACTGCATGCGCCGCCAGCGGTTACGCAAGGCGATCGCGACGGCGCGCTTTGCTTTGTGCTGTCCGATGATGTAGCTATCAAGCTCGCTGACTATTTCGCGCGGGGTCATTTCAGACATAGTGGATCCTTACGCCTTGGAGGCTAATTCTTCAATCGTGTGGAACTGGTTGGTGTAGATACAGATATCACCCGCAATACCCAGTGATTTTTCGACAATCTCTCGGGCGCTTAATTCCGTGTTTTCCAGTAAAGCGCGCGCCGCTGCCTGCGCATAGGGGCCGCCGGAGCCGATGGCGATCAGGTCGTTTTCCGGCTGAATCACATCACCGTTACCGGTAATGATAAGCGACGCATTTTCGTCGGCGACGGCCAG
Source organism: Dickeya oryzae (assembly GCF_009372235.1). Taxonomy (GTDB): domain Bacteria; phylum Pseudomonadota; class Gammaproteobacteria; order Enterobacterales; family Enterobacteriaceae; genus Dickeya; species Dickeya oryzae. The sequence goes on from NZ_SULL01000016.1 coordinate 179,359, forward strand.
CAGTGCTTCCAGACGACGCAGCATACGGTCAGTACGCCAGTCTTTGGCCAGTTCCACCGCCGCTTTAACCAGATGACCCTGATGCAGTTCCAGCTTGCGCTCAAACAGCTCAAACAGGGTGAAGGCATCCGCGGTGCCACCAGCAAACCCGGCGATAACCCGATCGTTATACAAACGGCGTACTTTGCGTACATTGCCTTTCATTACCGTGTTGCCCAGGGTGGCTTGCCCGTCACCGCCAATTACCACCTGACCATTGCGACGCACACTTACAATTGTTGTCACGAGTTTATCCCCGTTACTGAGAAAAAGACCCCCGCGCGGACGCGGGGCGTATTGACGATAAACATGGGGGAGGGGCGTGGGGTTTTCAACCCCCGCTGGCTAACGGGATGCAGTTGGATTGCCCCATACCTTTGAGCTTTTGTGCCATTTTGTCGGCGACAGCGCGGCTGTTGTACGGACCGAGCATGATTCGGTGCCAGCCTCCGCTGCTGGTGATACGACTTTCTACACCGGCAAACGCCAGCTCTGCGCGTACCGACTCTGCGGGTTCTGTGGTTTTGAACGAGCCGCATTGCACCATCCAGCGCTGTTCTTTCTCTGGTTTGCTCTCAGGTTTGCTGTCTGGTTTGGTGTTGTCGGTTTTAGCCGTTTCTTTGGCCGCGGCTGGCGGTTCTGTTTTCGTCACCTCTTTACGGGATTCCGTACGGGATTCCGTCTGCACCGGTTTCTGGGCTGTTTGCGTCTGCGTGGCGACGTTCGACGTCGCATGATGCGGTGTTGTCACCGGGGCGGCGGTCGTCGTGCGTGGCGTCATCGGTTGTATCGTGCCATTGGTATTGGTACTCGATACGCCGGGCACCACGGTTTGCGTTCTGGGCGTGGTAAGAGAACGCGCAGGCATCTGGCTCTGATCGTTGTAAGGCACTTCCGTCAGCGTGGTCGGCTGGCGTTTCATGTCTGATTGCATCTGTTCGAGCAGTTGGCGCTGTTCATTGGTCAGTTGGCCTGTTGACTGGATTTCTCCCCCTGCCGATGGCTCGGTCGGCGAAGCCACGCCAATCTGACGGTTTTCCAGCTCTTTGATATAACGCCAGCGCTCTTCCGGTTTGGGCGGCAACCCATTGCCTTTGGTGCCCTGATGCGGCAGGACGGGCGATTCATCCGGCTTATTGTGGGCGATAAAATAGAGTCCACCGGCAAACGTGACCAGCACGGCAACGGCCAGCGCTATCATGGTTTTAGATGCGCCTGAGGACCCTCCTCGTTTCCGGCTGGATGTTTTTTTCCGGCGCGTTCCAGAACGCCCCCGGCTGACATAGTCTCGTTGTGCCACAATTGTTTCGTTGCTAAGAAAATAGGTAACAGGTCGCCATGTTACTGAACCCTAAAATGTTTGACCAGCACCGGAATTCTTAAAGCCTGTAACACGCAGCGGTGGAGCGGCAGTACTGTCGCGAATAATCAACTGGCTGGACATCAGTCGTGACCCGCGAGCCACCTTGTGTTGCTGCAACTGCGTCAGCAGCAACAGCGTCGCTTCGCGACCAATATCGTAGCGGGGCTGAGAAACGGTAGTCAGCGCCGGGAAGCAGTGGCTGGCCTGGGCGATGTCATCAAACCCGATAAGCGACAGGTCTCGTGGGACGTCCAGCCCCATTTTCCGCGCCTGGGTTAACGCACCCAGCGCCATCACGTCGCTATGGCAGAAAATCGCGCTGGGGGGAGTAGGGTGTGACATCAGCGTTGTCAGGCCGCGTGAGCCGGTATCGTAACTAAAATCTCCGTGTACGATGTACTGGTTGTCGATAACCAGTCCACAGCGCCGTAGCGCCTGAATATAACCTTGCAGCCGATACTCGCTGAGCGGAATCTGCTGTGGGCCGGCAATACAGGCAATGCGCTGATGCCCCAACTGCTGGAGATAACTGACGGCTTCAAACGCGGCGGTCAGGTTATCAATGTGTACCGTGGGCATATCCAGCTCGGGGGCGAATTCGTTTGCCATCACCATCGGCGGAAGATGACGGCGCTCATCTCTACCCGCATCAAACGGTAGTTGCGACCCCAATAACAGGATGCCGTCTATCTGACGGGTGGCAATCAGGTCCAGAAAGGTTTTTTCTGTCTGGCGCTGGTGCGCACAATCGCCGATCAGGACCAGATAACCGCGTTCCGCGGCGGTTTCTTCAATGCCGCGCAGCATTTCGCCGAAGAAGGGGTCACAGATATCAGGCACCAACGCCAGAATCGTTCTTGATTCATGCCGCTTGAGATTACGAGCAAGGTTTTGTGCAGAGTACCCCACTGCCAGCGCAGCCTGCTCCACTTTCTTGCGGGTCGCAGCCGAGACTTTCTCCGGGTTGGTCAGGGCGCGTGACACCGTTGCGGTGGAGACACCAGCCTTATCGGCCACGTCTTTCATGGTTGCGGGTGGGATGAATTTTTTCTGCTCCAACGCATTTCCTCCTTGCGTCAGCGTTTACTGGCGCCGTAGTCAGGGTGGCCGTTATGACAGGTCGGCCGCCGTTTTACAGAATGTCTGATCCGCCATGCGGCAAATGCGGTGATGACATGCATGGCATCGATGGTGCGCCAACTGCCTGATCAGCATACTGCTTCCGCCATCACTCTTAACAGATTGCGTCCAGGATTTATCGAATAATTTACGCCTGTACCTTCTGGATTATCAGTTTTTCGGTATTGTTCGCAAAAACCATGACGGCGACTGGCACGGCTCAGGCCTGCGGCGCAGAATTGGCTCAACTGTCTGTCGGGTCGACATCCATGACCCATTTCACCTTGCGGGCTTGCGGTAGGGTATCGATCAACACCATAGAATGACGGATGATGCGCTGCAGCGTGGCGCGCGATGGGTGTTGCAGCAGTAATTGCCAGCGAAAACGCCCGGCACGCTTAGGCTGCAAGGCAGGCACTGGCCCCATCAGCCACAACGCGTCGTTGCGCAGCGGGCTGGCTTCCAGCAAATTGCGTAACTGCTGCAGGAACAGGCTGGCCTGCTGATTGTCATGGTCATCGGCCCGGAACAGGACATGGCTGGTAAACGGCGGTAGAAATACGCTCTGGCGCTCTTGTAGCGTCTGGCTGGCGAACGCATCGTAGCCCTGATGTAGCAGCGTCTGTAACAGCGGGTGCTCCGGGTGATGGGTCTGTAGCACGACTTCACCCGCTTTACCGGCCCGCCCGGCCCGCCCGGATACCTGCGTGTAGAGCTGGGCGAAGCGCTCGGTGGCACGAAAGTCGGCGGAAAACAGTGAACCGTCGACATCCAGCAACGCGACCAGCGTAACGTCAGGAAAATGGTGTCCTTTGGCCAACATTTGGGTGCCGATCAGAATGCGGGCACCGCCCTGGCGGACCTGCGCCAGTTGTTGCTCCAGCGCACCTTTACGGCTGGTGGTATCGCGATCGATGCGGGTGATGGGCGTATCGGGAAACAACGCGGGTAGCGCCTGTTCCAGCTGCTCGGTACCCAGACCAACCGGCACCAGATGGGTGGAGCCGCACTGCGGGCACTGCTGCGGCACCGGACGCTGGCTGTCACAGTGGTGGCAACGCATCATGCGCTGGTGTTGGTGCAAGGTGTAATAGCTGTCGCAGCGTTGGCACTCGGCTATCCAGCCGCATTCATGGCACATCACCACTGGCGCGAAGCCACGGCGGTTAAGGAACAGGATAACCTGATTATCCTGTGCCAGATGATGTCGAACACGCTGGATTAACGGTTGCGACAAGCCGCTGGTCAGCGGTAAGCCTTTTAAATCCAGCAAGTGTTGCTGAGCCAGCCGGGCGTTGCCCGCGCGTTTGCTCAGCCGTAACTGGCGGTACTTGCCAATCTGTACGTTATAGAGCGTTTCCAGCGCAGGAGTGGCTGATCCCATCACGATGGGGATATCTTCCTGCCGGGCGCGAAACACCGCCAGGTCGCGTGCATGGTAACGCCAGCCTTCCTGTTGCTTATAAGAACCGTCGTGCTCTTCGTCGATGATGATGAGTCCCAGTCGCGCAAAAGGGGTAAACAGCGCGGAACGCGTACCAATCACAATGGCGGATTCACCCTGTTTCGCCCGTAACCACACCGACAACCGCTCGCTGTCATTTAGCCCGGAGTGCAGTGCTTCCACCGGGGCATGAAACCGATCGCGAAAACGGGCGATGGTTTGTGGTGTCAGGCCGATTTCCGGCACCAGCACCAGAGCCTGCTTACCCTGTGCCAGAATATTCTCCAGCACGCTGAGGTAAACCTCGGTTTTACCTGACCCGGTGATCCCTGCCAGTAACCAGGCGGCAAAGTGGTCATCTTCGCTGCGTATGGCTCCGACAGCGGTGGCTTGCTCCGTATTCAGGCGCAGACGCTCGCCTGCCAGACTGAAATGCTCCCGCCAGTCCTGCACTTGTGTTGGCTGCGCGCGTAGCTCACTCAGCCCTTTTTCGCGCAACGCCTGCAATGCCGTTTCCGTCAGTGCGGTTTCCGCCACCTGATGGCGATAGAGCGGCCCTTGTAGCAGCGCGGCCAGCGCCTGCTGCTGTTTGGGCGCGCGTTTTAGCGCATTCAGCGGCGTGGCACGGCCTTGCTCGGTGGCAAACCACTGCCAGAGCGGGGCGCGATGTGCCGGTTTCCCTTGCCGCAGGAGTATCGGCAACGCATGGAATAACACTTCGCCAATCGGGTAGTGGTAATACTCTGCGGCCCACAGCAAGATGCGCCACAGGCTGTCGGGGAATAGCGGAGCGTCATCAAGTACCTCATGTAGCGGTTTGAGCTGTTCCGGCGGCAGTTCACTGCCCGCACCCAGCGCCACCACGATACCGATCATCTTACGGTTGCCGAAAGGAACGCTCACCCGCCTGCCTGGCTCCGGTGGCGTGACGCCAGCCGCCAGCCGGTAATCAAACGTGCGTGTCAGTGGCACCGGCAAAGCAACCTGAACAACAGGCGTGGTGTGTGCGTTCAAATGCGTCATGAAGGTCTTAGGTTATGCATCAGGGTTTGTCTGCCGTCACGGTACTGTGCGCGACGACGTTGTGCAATCTTGCCAGTACCTGGTTGAGGTAAGGCGGTGTGTTTGCGCGGATCCAATTGCATCGGGTGGTTAATTTCTGTATGATCCGCCGCCTTTATACCTCGTAGTATAAAGACTATTTCACTCAACTTCGTGTGGTGTCTGGCGGAACAGGGCCGGATAGCGACGCGGCCTTAAACAGAGGTTTCCCATGAAAGAAGGTATTCACCCGAATTACGTTGAAATTACTGCAACTTGCTCTTGCGGTAACGTCATCAAAACCCGTTCTACCGTTGCTCACGACCTGAACCTGGACGTCTGTGGTGCTTGCCACCCGTTCTTCACCGGTAAACAGCGTGTGGTTGACACCGGCGGTCGTGTTGAGCGTTTCAACAAACGTTTCAGCATGCCAGGCACCAAAAAATAATTGGCTCCTGCGCTGGGGCAGAGAATCGGTTAACCGGTTATTCTGCCAAAACAAAGGCACCTGCGGGTGCCTTTGTTGTTTCAGCGGTGCTTTCCTGTCTGCTTCACTGCCTGCTCAGTATTCCCACGTATCCGGGTCAATCCCCATTTCACGCATAATCGCTTTGGCGGCTTCAGGGATTTCATCGCCGCGCTCTTTACGCAAATCGTCATCATTGGGTAAGGGTTGGCCGGTAAAAGCGTGCAAGAACGCTTCACACAGTAACTCGCTATTGGTTGCGTGACGCAGGTTGTTGACCTGACGACGGGTACGCTCGTCTGTCAGTATCTTCAATACCTTCAAAGGGATAGATACGGTGATCTTCTTAACCTGCTCACTTTTCTTGCCGTGTTCAGCGTATGGGCTTACATATTCGCCATTCCACTCAGCCATGGGATACCTTAAATATTGATCGTGATAAAAACAGTCACTGGCACAAAACACCATAATTCTAACGATTATTGCAGGGATGCTCAATCTATACGCAAAGAAGTTTAGAAGTCCAGATGTATTGACGTCTATATTATCCGGGTTTACTCTCTAACTTAACTTCTTCACCTCAGTCTTCCAGTCAGGAAAAGTACCGATGACGCGTAAACAGGCTACTATCGCAGTCCGCAGTGGGTTAAACAATGACGAACAGTTCGGTTGCGTTGTTCCCCCGATTCACCTCTCCAGTACTTACAACTTCACCGGTTTTAATGAGCCCAGAGCGCATGACTATTCACGGCGCGGCAACCCGACCCGTGATGTTGTCCAGCGTGCGCTAGCGGAACTGGAAGGCGGGGCGGGCGCGGTCATGACCAGCAGCGGTATGTCGGCTATCATGCTGGTTTGTACGGTATTCCTGAAGCCTGGCGATCTGTTGGTCGCGCCGCATGATTGTTACGGCGGCAGCTATCGTTTGTTTGATAGCCTGAGCAAACGCGGTGCTTTCAACGTGAAATTCGTCGATCAGGGCAATCTGGTTGAGCTTAATGCCGCACTGGCGGAAAAACCGAAACTGGTACTGGTTGAAAGCCCCAGCAATCCGCTTCTGCGCGTCGTGGATATCGCCGCTATCTGTCAGGCAGCGCGTGATGTTGGGGCGGTGAGCGTGGTGGATAACACCTTCCTGAGTCCCGCGTTGCAAAATCCGCTTAAACTGGGTGCGGATCTGGTGGTGCATTCCTGTACCAAATACCTTAACGGTCATTCGGATGTGGTGGCCGGGGCGGTGATTGCCCGCGACCCTGAGGTCGCGATGGAACTGGCCTGGTGGGCTAACAATATTGGTGTGACCGGCGCGGCGTTTGATAGCTACCTGTTGCTGCGCGGTATACGGACGTTGTCCCCACGTATGGCGATGGCGCAGAAGAATGCATTGCAAATTGTGGAGTATTTGCGGCATCAGCCACTGGTCAAGGCGTTGTATCATCCTTCTTTGCCCGGGAATGCCGGTCATGAGATTGCCTGTCGGCAACAGTCCGGTTTTGGTGCGATGCTGAGTTTTGAGCTGGATGGCGATGAAGATACCCTGCGTCGTTTTCTGTCCGCGCTGGATCTCTTCACGCTGGCAGAGTCGCTGGGTGGCGTCGAGAGTCTCATTTCTCATGCCGCTACCATGACTCACGCAGGTATGGCACCGCAAGCGCGCGCTGCCGCCGGTATCTCGGAAACGTTATTGCGTATTTCTGTCGGCATTGAAGATGGTGACGATCTGGTCGCCTCTCTGGACAGAGCATTTCAGGCAGCAGCCAAGAGGTAACAATGAGTGCGTTAGGGATAGCAGCGGCCGTAAAAGGACGGCAACTGCATAAATTCGGCGGCAGCAGCCTGGCAGATGTGAAATGTTATCAGCGTGTCGCTGGCATCATGGCGAATTACAGTCAGGCTGGCGACTTGATGGTGGTCTCGGCGGCAGGCAGCACCACCAACCAGTTAATTAGCTGGTTGACCCTCAGCCAGTCGGACCGGATTTCCGCCCATCAGGTACAGCAGTCGCTGCGCCGTTATCAAAGTGAACTGATTTCCGGTTTGCTGCCAGCTGAAACGGCGGCACCGCTGATTAATGAATTCATTCGCGATCTGGAACGCCTGGCGGCGTTGCTGGATGGCAAAATGACCGATGCCACCTATGCCGAAGTGGTGGGGCACGGTGAAATCTGGTCGGCACGGCTGATGGCGGCGGTGCTGAACCAGAAAAACCTGTCTGCGGCCTGGCTGGATGCGCGAACCTTCCTGCGTACCGAACGGGCAGCACAGCCGCAGGTCGATGAAGGTCGCTCCTGGCCATTGTTGCAGCAATTACTGACCCAGCATGCCGGACAGCGGCTGGTCATCACCGGGTTTATCAGTAGCAACGAGGCCGGTGAAACCGTGCTGCTGGGGCGCAACGGCAGTGACTATTCCGCCACGCAAATTGGTGCGCTGGCGGGTGTTGATCGCGTGACTATCTGGAGCGACGTGGCCGGTGTGTACAGCGCTGACCCACGCAAAGTCAAAGATGCGTGCTTGCTGCCGCTGCTGCGGCTGGATGAAGCCAGCGAGCTGGCTCGTCTGGCTGCACCGGTACTGCATGCCCGTACCCTGCAACCGGTTTCCGGTAGTGATATCGACCTGCAATTGCGCTGTAGCTACCAGCCAGAGCAAGGGTCGACCCGTATTGAGCGGGTGCTGGCTTCCGGCACCGGTGCCAAGATTGTCACCAGCCATGATGACGTGTGCCTGATTGAGATTGGCGTACCGGCGGATCACGATTTTGCCCGTATGTACAAAGACGTCGAGCAACTGTTGCAGAAAGCACAAATTCGGCCGCTGGCGTTGGGCGTACATCAGGACCGTAATCTGCTGCAATTGTGCTACACCTCGGAAGTGGTGGGCAGTGCCTGGCAAGTGCTGGAACAGGCGGCGTTGCCGGTATCGCTACACCTGCGTGAAGGACTGGCGTTGGTCGCGTTGGTGGGGGCTGGTGTGTGTCGTAACCCGCTGCACAGCCACCGTTTCTACCAGCAACTGCGTGACCAGCCGATCGAGTTCGTCTGGCAGGCGGAAGACGATATCAGTCTGGTGGCGGTACTGCGTGTCGGGCCGACCGAGCATCTGGTTCGTGGTCTGCATCACTCGCTGTTTCGGGCGGAAAAGCGCATCGGTCTGGTACTGTTTGGCAAAGGCAACATCGGTTCTCGTTGGCTGGAGCTGTTCGCCCGTGAACAAAGTCTGATTTCGGCGCGTACTGGTTTTGAATTCACCCTGGCGGGGGTGGTGGACAGTTCCCGCAGCCTGCTGAATTACGAGGGGCTGGACGCCAGCCGCGTACTGGCTTTCTTTGGCGATGAAGCACAGGAACGTGATGATGACGAATTGTTCCTGTGGATGCGCGCTCACCCTTATGATGATCTGGTGGTGTTGGATGTCACCGCGAGCCAGTCGGTCGCTGACCTTTATCTGGATTTCGCCAGCTACGGTTTCCATGTGATTAGCGCCAATAAACTGGCGGGTGCATCCGGCGGCGATAATTATCGTCAGATTCGCGATGCCTTCGCGAAAACCGGGCGTCACTGGTTGTATAACGCGACGGTTGGTGCCGGGTTGCCGGTGAACTATGCGGTGCGTGATCTGCGTGAAAGCGGTGACAGCATTCTGGCTATTAGCGGTATTTTCTCCGGCACGCTGTCATGGCTATTCCTGCAGTTTGACGGCACGGTACCGTTCACCGAACTGGTGGATCAGGCCTGGCAGCAGGGGTTGACCGAGCCGGATCCGCGCGTTGATCTTTCCGGGCAGGATGTGATGCGCAAGCTGGTTATTCTGGCGCGCGAAGCCGGTTATGAGATAGAGCCTAATCAGGTGCGGGTGGAATCACTGGTGCCTGCCGGGTGTGAGAATGTCTCAGTAGATCAGTTCTTTGAAGATGGCGAACCGCTGAATCAGCAGATGCTGCAGCGACTGGAAGCCGCTAATGAGATGGGGCTGGTGCTGCGCTATGTCGCCCGTTTTGATAGTAACGGTAAAGCGCGTGTCGGCGTGGAAGCGGTGCGGGCGGATCATCCGCTGGCGGCGTTGTTGCCATGTGATAACGTATTTGCCATCGAAAGCCGCTGGTATCGTGACAACCCGCTGGTGATCCGTGGTCCGGGCGCTGGCCGCGATGTGACCGCAGGGGCCATTCAGTCGGATCTCAATCGTCTGGCACAACTGCTGTGACCGGTGGGGTACGACCCATTTGCGATGCCCGATAGCCTTACCCAGTAAACCGAGAAGCCTGCGACCGCAGGCTTTTTTTATGCGATTGGTCTGCGCAGTGGCAAAGCGAGCGATTGTTGCCAATACTGAAAACGAATTCCTTATTTTTTATACGTGTTTGCAGGCGTGTTCGGCCTGTCGTAAAGACCGCCTGACTTGCCGTGCGTGGTCATGAATTTTCTTCATGTTGCGTGAGTAAACATCAGCATTCATCACGTTGAAATGCGTTGACTCTTTAATCGGATTCGGTCATTTTCTATATAGACGTCTAAACGTATAGACGTTTGTAGAAAATAACGATGATAATGGCTAATCGAGGTAAGGATATGAGCTTTTTCCACGCGAACCATCAGGAAGCGCTGAACCAGAATCTGGCGGAATTACAGGGCCGGATTAACGTTTCCTTTGAGTTTTTCCCACCGCGTACCAGCGAGATGGAAGAAACGCTGTGGAACTCGATTGACCGCCTCAGCAGTCTGAAACCTAAATTCGTGTCGGTCACTTACGGTGCCAATTCCGGTGAGCGTGACCGCACCCACAGTATTATCAAAGGCATCAAGGAACGTACCGGTCTGGAAGCAGCGCCACACCTGACTTGTATCGATGCTTCCCGTGACGAGCTGAAAGCCATCGCCCAGGATTACTGGCAAAGTGGTATCCGCCACATTGTTGCCCTGCGTGGTGACTTACCGTTGGGAGGTGGAAAGCCGGATATGTATGCCGCTGATCTGGTGACCTTGCTTAAAGAGGTCGGTGATTTTGATATTTCGGTCGCGGCTTATCCTGAAGTACACCCGGAAGCGAAAAGCGCACAGGCAGACCTGATCAACCTAAAACGGAAGATTGATGCCGGTGCCAGCCGCGCTATCACGCAGTTCTTCTTTGATGTGGAAAGTTATCTGCGTTTTCGTGACCGTTGCGTGACGACGGGTATTGATGTGGAAATCGTCCCCGGTATTTTGCCTGTGTCGAACTTCAAGCAGTTGCAGCGTTTCGCCACCATGACCAATGTACGGGTACCAAACTGGATGACGGCGATGTTTGAAGGGCTGGATAACGACCCGGAAACCCGCAAGATGGTGGGGGCTTCCATTGCGATGGATATGGTGAAAATCCTCAGCCGTGAAGGGGTGAAGGACTTCCATTTCTACACCCTGAACCGTGCCGAATTGAGTTACGCCATTTGTCATACCTTGGGGGTACGCCCGATAGCGTCTGCCTGATATTTTTGCTGAGCATGACAAAACGCCCGTCTGGAGAGCACCAGACGGGCGTTTGTGTTTTGGGTGCTAAGCGCATCGAATAAAAAAAAGGGCGGGCCGAAGCCCGCCAAAGTTTCGTTGGCTTATAAAACTTATATCGTCAGGTAAAACTTATATCGTCAGGAAGGTTTCAAGTTCTTCGCTGCCGCCGATATGACGACCGCCGATAAACACCTGGGGTACGGTACTGCGCCCGGTCACGGCCCGCAGGCTTACTGTGGTCGCATCTTTACCCAACATGATTTCTTCATATTGAAGACCGCGATCCTGCAATAACTGCTTGGCCTTGGCGCAGAACGGACAGCCTGGCTTGGTGAACAGTGAAACAGACTCCTGAACCTTATAGTGTGGAGCGAGGTACTTCAGCATGGTGTCGGCGTCGGAAACTTCAAACGGGTCGCCTGGCTTGTTGGGTTCAACAAACATTTTCTCTACCACGCCGTGACGAACCAGCATGGAGTAGCGCCAGGATCGGGGGCCAAAGCCCAGTTCCGCTTTTTCGACCAGCATGGACATGGCGCGGGTAAATTCGCCATTACCATCGGGAATAAAGGTAATATTTTCTGCGTTTTGATCTGCTTTCCAGGCGTTCATGACAAACGTGTCGTTCACGGATACGCACAGAATGGCGTCAACGCCAAACTGCTTGAATACTTCAGCCAACTCGTTATAGCGTGGCAAATGACTGGAAGAGCAGGTGGGTGTAAAAGCCCCTGGTAAAGAGAATACGACGACGGTTTTATTGTTAAAGAGTTCTTCGCTAGTCACATCAACCCATTGATCTCCCTGCCGAGTATGGAAAATGACTGACGGAATTTTTTTGCCTTCTTGGCTTACAAACATAGTGTCGTCTCTACTGGTCGAAAAGTTCTGTCTGGCTGAATCCATTACTGAGCAGGACTCGGTTCGTTAGGGGTATTATTCACTATTAAATGTTGATAGGACTAATCGTTCATTGCTATCCTATCTATCGCTAGGGACTATCATGTTTAGGGGAGTCAGGGCATGAATATTCGGGATTTAGAGTATCTGGTGGCGCTGGCGGAGCACCGCCATTTTCGACGCGCAGCAGATTCCTGCCATGTCAGCCAGCCCACACTCAGTGGCCAGATTCGTAAGTTGGAAGACGAACTGGGGGTGATGTTGCTGGAGAGAACCAGTCGCAAGGTGCTGTTTACTCAGGCGGGGTTGTTGCTGGTGGAACAAGCCAGAACAGTGCTGCGTGAAGTGAAGGTGCTAAAAGAAATGGCCAGCCAGCAGGGGGAAACCATGTCCGGCCCGCTGCATATCGGCTTGATCCCGACTGTCGGCCCCTATCTGTTGCCCCAGATTATCCCAATGTTGCACCGTACTTTCCCGAAGTTGGAAATGTATTTGCATGAAGCTCAGACACACCAATTGCTGGCACAACTCGACAGCGGCAAGCTGGATTGCGTCATTTTGGCGATGGTAAAAGAGTCGGAAGCCTTCATCGAAGTGCCGTTGTTTGATGAGCCGATGAAGCTGGCGATTTATCAGGATCACCCCTGGGCGAATCGCGAGCGAGTGGCGATGTCAGATTTATCGGGTGAGAAACTGCTGATGCTGGAAGACGGGCATTGCCTGCGCGATCAGGCGATGGGTTTCTGTTTTCAGGCTGGAGCGGATGAAGACACCCATTTCCGGGCAACCAGTCTGGAGACACTGCGTAACATGGTAGCGGCGGGCAGCGGTATTACGTTACTGCCCTCGCTGGCGGTGCCGCAGGAACGGATTCGCGATGGCGTATGCTACCTGCCTTGTTACAAGCCGGAGCCCAAACGCACCATCGCGCTGGTGTACCGTCCTGGCTCGCCGCTGCGCGGTCGTTATGAGCAACTGGCTGAGTCGGTGCGTGAGCACATGCAACTCCACATGGAGCAACTGGCGCAACAGTCGGCCTAATCAGCCAGTGGTCTGGCTCAGCGTTTCCGGCTTGAGTAAAAACCGGTTATCAAAATAACCGGTTTAAGCCGTTTAATGCAGCGACCCGATAGGCTTCCGCCATCGTTGGGTAGTTAAAGGTGGTATTCACGAAGTACTCTATCGTGTTGCCTTCCCCTTTCTGTTCCATAATCGCCTGACCGATGTGAATAATTTCGGCCGCCCGCTCGCCAAAGCAGTGGATGCCGAGAATCTGCTTGGTATCGCGGTGGAACAGAATTTTCAGACTGCCGACATTCATGCCCACAATTTGTGCCCGCGCCAGGTGTTTGAACTGCGCGCGACCCACTTCATACGGCACTTTCATCGCCGTCAGTTCCTGCTCGGTTTTACCGACGGAGCTGATCTCTGGAATGGTATAAATACCGGTAGGAATGTCCTCGATCAGATGAGCGATAGCCTCGCCTTTGGTGATGGCTTGCGCCGCGATGCGGCCCTGATCATAGGCGGCTGATGCCAGACTGGGGTAGCCAATCACATCACCCACGGCGTAGATATGAGCCTGAGCCGTCTGGTACATACTGTTGACCTTCAACTGACCACGACTGTCGGTTTCCAGCCCGATAGTGTCCAGCCCCAGGTTTTCGGTATTGCCGGTCCGCCCGTTGGCATAAAGCAGGCAGTCTGCTTTCATTTTTTTGCCGGATTTCAGGTGAATGATGACGCCATCATCCAACCCTTCAATACGCTCGAATTCCTCGTTATGACGAATGACGATGCCGCTATTCCAGAAATGGTAGGACAGTGCGTCGGACATCTCCTGATCGAGAAACGCCAGCAGACGGTCACGGGTATTGACCAGATCGACTTTGACGTTTAACCCCCGGAATATTGAGGCATATTCACAGCCGATAACCCCTGCACCGTAGATGATCACATGCTTGGGTTCATAATCCAGATCGAGAATGGAATCGCTGTCGTAGATATGGGGATGGTCGAAATCCACGCCAGCGGGATGATAAGGGCGTGAGCCGGTGGCGATAATAATATTCGCGGCGGTCAGCGTGTCGTGAGTGTCATCTGGATAATACACCGCGATGGTATGCGCATCGATAAACCGTGCTTCGCCGGAAAATATTTCGCAGTGATTGCGCTCGTAGAAGCCCTGACGCATACGGGTTTGCTGGCCAATGACGCTGTCAGCATGACGCAGGATATCGGAGAATGAGGAACTGATGACGCGGGCGTTGTCGCTATACAGAGGGTTTTGATTGAATTCGATGATACGGCTGACGGCGTGTCGCAGGGATTTAGACGGGATGGTGCCCCAGTGGGTACAGCCACCGCCGACATTGTAATGCCGCTCTATCACGGCAATTTTCGCCCCTTGTTTGGCAAGCCCCATGGCCGCCCCTTCACCACCCGGACCTGAACCAATCACGATGGCATCGTAATCGTATTGCTGTTGTATGGACATGGTAGGAACCACCTGTTTTTATACAAGTTACTAACGCTATTGTAACATCGTCGGAGTGATAACCCAATCATCCCTGATATTTGTATGGAAACCTAGGATCACATTTTTACTATGACAAACTTTGGCGCAGTATGTAGCAAGTAAAGTTGTTATAGTGCTGCCCTTGACGTAAGGAGAGCCGATGACTGCAGGCAGGATAATGGGTGTCAGAGCACAACAAAAAGAACGAACTCGCCGTTCCCTGATTGAGGCTGCTTTTAGCCAGTTAAGCGCTGAACGCAGTTTCGCCAGCCTGAGTTTGCGTGAAGTTGCTCGTGAAGCGGGCATTGCCCCGACGTCGTTTTATCGCCATTTTCGTGATGTCGATGAATTGGGGTTGACCATGGTGGATGAAAGCGGGCTGATGCTACGTCAACTGATGCGGCAGGCTCGTCAACGCATTGTCAGAAGCGGCGGCAGTGTGATCAGAACGTCTGTTTCCACATTTATGGAGTTCATTGGCGACAATCCCAATGCGTTCCGGCTGCTCTTGCGGGAACGCTCCGGTACATCAGCCGCGTTCCGTGCTGCCGTGGCACGCGAAATTCAACATTTTATCGCTGAACTGGCCGACTATCTTGAAGTCGAAAATCATATTCCACGCAGCTTCGCCGAAGCACAGTCAGAAGCGATGGTGACTATCGTATTCAGCGCGGGTGCCGAAGCGCTGGATGTGGATCTTGAACAACGGCGTCAACTGGAAGAACGGTTAGTATTACAGTTGCGCATGATTGCCAAAGGCGCCTATTACTGGTATCGCAAAGAGCAGGGTAAGGGTGTTTACCTACCCTGAGGGATAATCAGAGGACATGTTATGACAGAGCAGATAAATTCAGAGAAAAGTACGTTGGTGCTGGCGGTGGTCGCTGGTTTGTCCGCGAACGGTTCCTTTATCACCGTGTTCAGTTCTATCGTGCCGTTTTCCATTTTTCCGTTGATAGCGCTGGTGCTGTCGGTGTACTGCCTGCATCAGCGTTATATGCATCATGCTATGCCAAAAGGCACGCCACTTCTGGCTGCGAGCTGTTTCCTGTTCGGTTTGTTGCTTTACAGTGCGATTGTACGAGCCGAGTACCCGCAGATAGGTTCCAATTTTGTGCCGTCTATCCTTTGCGTCGTACTGGCGCTGTGGCTGGTCGTCAAACTGCGGGCTCGCAAGCCCGATAGTCATGACATCAACACGCCTTAACTCGCTTTACCTGCTGAGTTTCGCTTACTACAGGTCGTGTTACTGGCGTTTTTCCAGTAACACGCCACATTCCATGTGATGGGTATAAGGGAACTGGTCAAACAGCGCCAACTGGCTTATCTGGTGCGTTTGACTCAGTGTTTCCAGATTGGCACACAGGGTTTCCGGGTTGCAGGAAATATAGAGAATGCGTGGGTATGCCTGTACCAGTTTTACGGTCTCGTTATCCAGACCGCTGCGTGGTGGGTCGACAAAAATCGTTTCACAACGATAGCTCGTCAGGTCAATGCCTTGCAGACGATTAAACTGGCGCACCCCCGTCATGGCTTGGGTGAATTCTTCTGCCGCCATGCGAATAATCTGCACGTTATCAATCTGGTTAGCGGCAATATTATATTGCGCTGCCGCGACTGACGGTTTGGCTATCTCCGTTGCCAGCACCCGCTCGAAATTGCGTGCCAGCGCCAGTGAGAAATTGCCGTTGCCACAATACAACTCTAACAAATCGCCTGTCGCGCCTTGCGTGACGGATAACGCCCATTCCAGCATTTGAATATTCATCATGGCGTTAGGCTGGGTGAAGCTGTTTTCCACCTGACGATAAATCATCTGTCGGCCTGCGACCGGCAGACATTCATCCACGTAATCCCGGTCCAGACAAATTTTGGTTTTCGTTGCGCGACCAATCAGCTGTAGAGCAAAACCCTGTGCGCGTAGTTCATCGCACAAGAGACGAGCTTGTTGTTGCCACTCGGCATCCAGTGCTTTGTGGTAAAGCAAGGATACGGCTATCTCGCCACTTAGCGTGGAGAGATAGTCAATCTGGAATAGCTTGCGCCGTAGCACCGGTTCGGCGCGTAGTGCGTTAAGCAGCACGGGCATCAGGCGGTTAATCAGCTCGCTGGCAGCCGGAAATTGATCGACCCTGATCCGTTGTTTGGTCTGCTGATCAAACATAATGTGGTAGAGATCATCGCCATCATGCCAGATCCGAAACTCTGCTCGCATCCGGTAGTGGCTGACCGGCGAACGGAATACAACCGGTGCCGGCGCATCGAATGGTGCCATCATGGCACCAAGACGCCCGGTTTTTTCTTCAAGCTGGGCGTCATATTGGTCGATGGGCAGAATCTCTGGCGTCATGATGGTCTCATCTGAAAAAGCGGCTGGAATAATGTTGCTACGTGACAGATAGCAGTCAGGGCGCGATTGTAGGGCATCCGGAGGGGATGTCCAGTCTTGCTGTACGGATTCGCTTATCTAAAAATGGAAGTCTAGACATCTACCTGCCCCGATCGTAGCATGAGCATCCGGTCTTGCCTCGCAAGTGAAAAGGGAATCCAGTGTGAGTCTGGAGCTGACGCGCAGCGGTAAGGGGAATGGGCAACGATAATAGGTATAGACACTGTCCTGACGGATGGGAAGTCATCGTTGCCGCGCCAGTTAATGGCTGCACCCAAGCCCGAAGACCTGCCGGAATACGTCGCACTATTTCATGGTCATCGCGTGCTATCGATCGTGAGGATGCGGCATCCTGCCAATTCAGTTTGGATGCTTCTTAACATGCTTAATAAAAAAATAACGATGCTGGCGGCGACGGTAGCCACGGCTTTTTCCGGATGGGCGCAGGGTAGCGACAACACACAACAAGACAGCAATAGTGATGCAATGGTGGTGACCGCCAACCGTTTCCCCCAACCGATTTCCACCGTGTTGGCCCCCACGACGGTAGTGACGCGTGATGATATTGACCGCTGGCAGTCAAAAAGCCTGACCGATGTTATGCGTCGGTTGCCGGGGGTAGATATCGGACAGAATGGTGGTCGTGGTCAGTTGGCTTCCGTATTTGTCAGGGGAACCGAATCCCGTCATATCTTGGTATTGATTGATGGTATTCGTATGGCATCGCCAGGTGTTACGGGAACGACAGATTTTAGCCAGATTCCAATGTCTATCATTCAACGTATTGAGTATATCCGCGGAGCACGTTCTGCTGTTTATGGCTCTGAAGCTATAGGTGGTGTTATCAACATCATTACTACGCGTACTCAGGATGGTGGTGTATTAAACGCAGGATATGGTTCACATGCTTATCAGCAGTATGATGGTTCAATCAAACAGCATATTGGTGCCAATACAGATATCAGTCTTGCTGGTGGTTATGAAGGCACGCATGGATTTAATGTTTACCCCGACTCAGCTATTGCTGGTGATGATCAAAAAGATGGCTACAGAAGTAAGACATTCTGGGGCATGGTCGAGCATCAGTTCAGTTCTCAGGTAAATGGTTTTATTCGTAATTATGGTTACGATAATCTCACTGACTATAATAAAATTTTTAGCGATACAAGCAGTAATCGCAGATACCTGAATAGCCGTAGTTACGATACTGGGCTGCAATTTCAACAGGGTATTTATGCTGGACAACTGATTGCCAGTTATCAAACATATGACGATCAAAACTATAATGACGAGCTTGGTCGTTACTCCAGCGCTGTGACGAGAATTAATCAGCGGAGTCTGCAATGGGGAAATGTATTTTCGGTTGGGCAAGGCAGTGTTAGCTCGGGGGTAGACTGGCGTGATGAAAGAGCTGCTGCTGGCGGTGCTTCGGCTATGTCAGAAAGTCAAAGCCGCTCAAACACAGGATTATATCTGACAGCTCAGCAGCGTATAGGGCAATTTACCTTAGAAGGTGCTGTCCGGGGGGATGATAATCAGCAATATGGCCGCCACGGTACATGGCAGACAGCTGCTGGTTGGGAGTTTATTGATGGATACCGCCTGACGGGGTCTTATGGTACAGCGTTTAAAGCTCCGACTTTCAGCCAGATCTACAATACAGATTATAGTGTCGGTAATAGCTCACTGAAGCCAGAAGAAAGTAAGCAGTGGGAATTTGGGCTTGAAGGACTCACTGGCCCCGTTAATTGGCGTACATCAGCATATCGTAACGACATTGATAATTTGATTGATTACGATGGTGCGTCTAATCCGTTATCCCCTTCTTATTACAACGTTAGTAAAGCGTTAATCAAAGGTGTTGAATTTACGGCGTCTTATGACACCGGTCCTGTCACGCATCATATGACTTTAGAATATCTGGATGCCCGGAATGAGGAAACGCAGGCTGTTCTGGTGCGTAGGGCTCATAAGAAAGCGAAATATTCTGTAGATGTGACCTTGGCAGATGTGGACTGGTCGCTTGTATGGATTTATCAAGGAGCTCGTGCGGATAAAAAATACAATGAGTTTCCCTCCGAACCGGTAAAGCTCGGTGGGTATAGCACATGGGATTTATCCGCTGCATATCCTGTCACCTCACATCTGACAGTTCGTGCTAGAATAGCCAACCTGTTTGATAAGAATTATGAGACGGTATATGGCTACCGAACTGCAGGGCGAGAATACTATCTCACCGGAAGCTATAGTTTCTGATTTACCCAACCGCCCGACGGTCCTGGTGTTTGATTCTGGGGTGGGCGGTTTGTCCGTTTATGATGAAGTTCGCAAATTGCTGCCGGACTTACATTATATTTATGCATTCGATAATGAGGCTTTTCCCTATGGGGAAAAGCCTGAGCAATTCATTATCGAGCGTGTGCTCTCTATTGTCGAAGCAGTAGAGAAGCAGCATCCATTATCTCTGGTGATTATCGCCTGTAATACTGCCAGCACGATTTCACTGCCCGCATTGCGCACACGTTTTGATTTCCCGGTCGTTGGGGTGGTCCCTGCGGTTAAACCTGCGGCAAAACTCACCCGAAACGGCGTGGTTGGCCTATTGGCAACCCGGGCGACGGTTCAGCGCTCTTACACTCATGAACTGATTTCACGTTTCGCCCATGACTGCCAGATTTTGCTATTGGGTTCTGCTGAGTTGGTTGAGTTTGCCGAGGCGAAATTACAAGGTGAATCGGTATCTGAGGATGCATTACGCAAAATTCTGCGCCCGTGGCTGAAATTGCCAGAGCCGCCGGATACGGTTGTATTAGGATGCACGCATTTCCCGTTGCTGACCGAAGAGCTACAGCAGGTACTACCTGATGGTACACGGTTGGTTGATTCTGGCTCGGCAATTGCGCGTAGAACCGCATGGCTGATAGACCATTTGGATAACCCTAAATGTTCAACGGAGAAAAATCTGGCTTATTGTTTGTCGATCACGCCTAAAGTGGCGGCGCTTTGGCCAGTTTTACGCCGTTATGGCTTTCATTCACTCGAAAAATTGCTATTAAACACAGCGGGTGAGTGAATATTGAGCGGTCGAGATTATTTTTGAAATTAGTGCTTGTCAGGCCGGAATAACTCCCTATAATGCGCCTCCACTGACACGGCAACGGCGAAACGCCAGCGCAGTTTCAGTAAGAAATCAGGCGCATATCGCTTGACTTCTTGTCGGGAAAGCATAATATATGCGACCCGCGGCCACTGTAAGTGGCGCTGCTCTTTAACAATCAATCAGACAATCTGTGTGGGCACTCGCAGGACACTTCACTAAAATATTTAGTGAAAGTCTT
>NZ_SULL01000017.1 GCF_009372235.1 Dickeya oryzae
GTCCATGTGAAGACATGAACCCTTTTTACATCAGCCACCGGATCGGTCAACCGATCCTTAAACGATCGGCATTAGCCTAAGTGGCGGTTTTTTTGTATCAGGAGTCGGGTGACTGTCTTCTGGTGACATAAAGTGTCAGTCGATCGCCTGGCTGAAGGTTGGCATCTTTAATGACCGTATTCCAGCGCATGACATCAGCAATGTTAACGCCGTGGCGTTTGGCAATGCTTGCCAGCGAATCACCTTTACGAACCTGATAAATGATCGAGTTCGACTTATTGCTTGCTATTACACCTGCCGTCACGGGTGTGGTTGCCTTAGCAACCTGCAATGTCTGACCCACTTTCAGAGCACTACCCTTAAGGTGGTTCCAGTTTTGCAGGTCCTGCGTACGGACATTCATTCGTTTAGCGATACTCGATAACGTATCACCAGAACGAACTTTATATCCGGCAGAGCGAGTCGCCACAGTCGGCTGCACAGTTTTGGTCGGCTGGATTGCAGCAATATCACCATCAGCCAATGAGTCTTTCAACTGTCCTACATGGGACTTGGGCACCATAATGTAATGCGGACCGTTAGGTGCGGTAACATCACGTGTGTAGCCCGTGTTGTAGCTCTTAAGCTTAGTGACAGACAATCCCGCCAGCTCGGCAGCTTGTGTCAACTCCATCTGCTGGCCTAAATCAACGCGTGCCAATGCACGGTTTTCATTAGGCCTCGGCAGTTCAACTCCGTACTTTTTGCTGTGCTTGAGAATATCGCTCAGCGCCAACATTTTGGGCACATAGGTTGACGTTTCATATGGCAACGCCAGCGCCCAGTAATTTGTTGGGCGACCCTTCGCTTTATTCGCTTTCACCGCTTGCATGATTCGCCCTTCACCGGCGTTATAGGCGGCTACGGTCAATAACCAATCGCCGTCAAACATACGGTTCAGGCGCTGCATCATGTCCAGCGCAGCAGTCGTAGATGCAACAACATCACGACGTCCATCGTACCACTGGGTATGTTTCAACCCATAATTGCGCCCTGTGCCAGGAACAATTTGCCAAAGCCCTACGGCGTTGGATGATGATCTGGCGTTTGGGTCAAAAGCGCTCTCCACTATGGGTAGCAGTACCAGTTCCATCGGCATCTTACGTTCTTTAATCTGCCCGACTATCCAGTACATGTACGGCTCTGCCCGTAATGTTACATCGTGGAGATAGCTCTTATTTTTTAAGTAACGCTGTTTTTGCTCGCGGATCCGGGTATTTTCCGGAACCTCCATCTTCAGCTCGTCGCCAATGAAGTTCCACAGGTCTTGCTGCGCGATGCTTTCATCATCCAGCCATCGCGTACCGGTCTCTCGACCATCTGTGTACTTTCCTGCTTCACCTTGACCTGCCGAAGACAGACTCTGTGCATGCTGTCTGGGTTGAGAGGTGTCATTGGGTGGCACCTGGCAACCTGTCAACACGACTGAGGCGATGAATATCGCTTTAGTCTTCATATCTGTGTCAATAGTTGCTTAAAAGACAGGCAATGATACTTTGATTGGCAATTCAGTACAACAAAAACCGTCAGAATTGGTCTTTCAATGCACGTAAATGCGCAAAAATCTGCCAATCACCCTGAGTGTCCGTATTAATGGACAATTTTCTTTTTAAATCAATGTCATGGTAGCGTAAAAAAATATTTATTCTTCGTTCCCGGCCCAGCGTGGAGGGGAGGGATGATTCTCCTTTTTCACGTAATTGCCTGATTTTTACAAGGTAATCATAAATATCTACATCTTCTGGCCAAATCTGGTGGGCAAAGGCCAGATTGGACAATGTGTACTCATGCGCACAACATACTTGGGTTTCATCGGGTAAATCAGCCAACTTGATCAATGATTCGAACATTTGTTGTACTGTACCTTCAAAAATGCGACCGCACCCAGCAGAAAACAGCGTATCGCCACAGAACAGATATGGGTGGCTATAGTACGCGATATGTCCTGCGGTGTGTCCAGGCACGAAAAAAATAGAAAATTCCGAACCTGCGACGGTAATCTTGTCTCCCTCTTGTACTGTATGTGTCACACCACAACGTTTAGTTTCCTGTGGGCCGTAAATGTGTATATCGGGGTAATGAGTGGCCAGTTGCTGGACACCACCGGTATGGTCATTGTGATGATGGGTCAACAGAATCGCGGCGGGAGATAGCCCATACTGTTCCAGTGCATGAAGTACGGGGGCGGCATCTCCTGGGTCCACAATCACACAGTGTTTTTCATCATTAGCCAGCAGCCAAATGTAGTTATCTTTGAAAGCCGGTACACTGATAAGATTCATGCTGCATCCTCGTTGTTGATGGTTAGCTTGTGGACGATTCTAAAACATGAAGCCAGCACAAACATCCCAGAAAATCGTGGCGCCTGATAGTTGGGAAGCTATTCCCTGGGGAGAAAACTATCTTCATACCCTGAATACTGCGCTGGCCCCTTGGTGGAGCCGGATATTCGGATTTCATCTGCTAAAAATTGGCGGATTGAGCATCGCGATTGATAGCCAGACGTGCACTATCCCACATCAGGTGAATGTCAGTCGCGATCAGCAGGCGCATGTTATGGCTGATCCCTATCAACTTCCATTTATAGAGAAATCAGTTGATGCCTGTCTACTAACCCATGTCCTGGCGTACTCTGCCGATCCTCACCGTATCGTGCGGGAGGTAGACCGGATTTTGATTAATGATGGATGGGTCATCATCAGTGGTTTCAACCCGGTTAGTCTGGTGGGGATGGGGCGTCTGGTACCAGGAATGCGCCGACGGCAACCCTATTGTAGCCGTATGTTTAGCCAAATGCGGATGATGGATTGGTTGAGCCTGCTGAACTACGAAATTGTGCATCATAATAGTTTGCAGGTACTACCGTGGCGTGAGCCAGGGCAGGGCAAATGGAACAATACGCTACCACTACTGGGGTGCCTGAATCTGATCGTTGCACGCAAACGTACCATCCCACTGACCATGACGCCGAGCAAAAGCTTGTTAAGAAAATCACCAATGCATCGCCCGGTAGGGGCGACGAAAAGCTACCGGTATCGGCATGATTAATCACCTGACAGGCGAGTGATAGTGCAGATTATTCAGGCTGATAGCCAATGTCATCAAGGGTTGGTGCATTAGCCGCCTGGCGTGCCAACTCATCGCAGCGTTCGTTTTCTGGATGACCGGCATGCCCTTTGACCCACAACCAGCGCAGAGTATGGCGCTGAATTGCAACATCTAACCGCTGCCACAGGTCGATGTTCTTTACTGGTTTTTTCTCAGCGGTCTTCCAGCCGCGTTTTTTCCAGTTGTGGATCCAACTGGTAATCCCCTGGCGGACATATTGGCTATCAGTACTGAGTGTAACATCACAAGGCGAGGTCAGGCTTTCTAGTGCGACGATCGCCGCCATCAGTTCCATCCGGTTGTTAGTGGTTAGCCGGTAGCCTGCACTCAGTGTTTTTTCGTGCTGCTTGTAGCGCAAAAGCACCCCGTAGCCACCCGGGCCAGGATTGCCGAGACAGGAGCCGTCGGTGAAAATCTCAACCTGTTTTAGCATCTCTGGTAGACTCTTATTCATGGTCAAAAGCATAAGTCTGACATAAACGAAACCGATGAGCACTGCAATTACACGACAAATCGTTCTTGATACGGAAACCACCGGTATGAATAAGCTGGGGGTTCACTATGAAGGGCACAAGATTATTGAGATTGGTGCGGTTGAGGTGGTGAATCGTCGCCTGACCGGGCGTCATTTCCATGTTTATCTTAGGCCGGACCGTCTGGTAGACCCGGAAGCCTATAATGTTCATGGCATTAGCGATGAGTTTCTGGCTGATAAGCCGACTTATGCTGAGGTTGCCGATGATTTTCTCGATTTTATCCGCGGTGCGGAGCTGGTGATCCATAACGCGTCGTTTGATATCGGTTTTATGGACTATGAGTTCCGGTTGCTGGGACGAGACATCCCCAAAACGGAAACCTTCTGTACTATCACCGACAGCCTGCTGATGGCCCGCCGGTTATTCCCCGGCAAGCGTAATAACCTGGATGCATTGTGCGACCGTTACCAGATAGATAACAGCAAGCGTACGCTGCACGGCGCGTTACTGGATGCCGAGATTCTGGCTGAAGTCTATCTGTCGATGACCGGCGGGCAAACGTCACTGGCTTTTTCGATGGAAGGGGAGAACCAGCAGCAGACAGTGCAAGCCGAAACCATACAGCGTATTTCACGCCCGGCATCGGCGTTAGCGGTGTTGTACGCCAGTGATGACGAGTTAGTGGCGCATGAACAACGGCTGGATTTAATTATGAAGAAAGGCGGCAGTTGCCTGTGGCGCAACTGAGGTAGGATGCCTTGATCACAAAGGCATCACTGCGCTGAAAATGTAAGCAAACAGAAGCAGTTAGTGATAAAAAGCGTTGACGCAACCGGTGTCGGACCGTAGTATTCACCTCGCTCACTGAGCACAGCGCGGTGCGGTAGTTCAGTCGGTTAGAATACCGGCCTGTCACGCCGGGGGTCGCGGGTTCGAGTCCCGTCCGCACCGCCAATCATTCCGAAGCCCTGAATCATCTGGTTCAGGGCTTTTTCGTTTCTAAAGCAGGAATACAATGCTTTGCCTTTGCGCGGTGACGCGTATTTATCTTGTCAGGAATAACGGGCGAAGATTTGCCAGAACCTGAGGGCATATGCCCTCAGGTGGATGAT
Organism: Dickeya oryzae; assembly: GCF_009372235.1. Classification (GTDB taxonomy): domain Bacteria; phylum Pseudomonadota; class Gammaproteobacteria; order Enterobacterales; family Enterobacteriaceae; genus Dickeya; species Dickeya oryzae. The sequence goes on from NZ_SULL01000017.1 coordinate 4,736, forward strand.
CATACGGTTGCGATGTTTCTGCCGTAATAGATTTCCTGCATCTCACGATACAGCAAGTCCGTGATACGTTTACGCTCTTCGGCGCTCAGCTCTTGAGGGCTGACGTTAAACAGGTAGTGCTTCAGGTCGAAATCCTTCAGCAGCATTTTGGTGTGAAAAATATTTTCCTGGTAAACATTAACATCCATCAGATGATAGAGCGATTTCATGTCGTCAGACATGAAGTTCTGGATTGAGTTGATCTTATGGTCGATAAAATGCTTAACGCCATTGATGTCGCGGGTAAAACCACGAACACGGTAGTCAATGGTTACGATATCCGATTCCAGTTGATGGATCAGATAGTTCAGTGCCTTCAGCGGTGAAATGACACCACAGGTCGATACTTCTATATCCGCGCGGAACGTGCACAGGCCGCCACCAGGATGGCTTTCCGGATAGGTGTGCACACAGATGTGGCTTTTATCAAGGTGTGCGACGACGGAATTCGGCAAGGGGCCGGGATGTTCGGAGGTATCCACATCGCGTGGATCCATCGGCTCTTCGCTGACCAAAATGGTCACACTAGCGCCTTGCGGTTCATAATCCTGGCGAGCAATGTTCAGAATATTGGCGCCAATGATGGAACAGGTTTCACTCAGGATTTCTGTCAGACGGTTTGCGTTGTACTGCTCGTCAATATACGCGATGTAGCCATCGCGATCGGCGGGCGTTTTCGCATAACAGATATCGTAGATACAAAAACTCAGGCTCTTGGTCAGATTGTTAAAGCCATGTAGTTTCAGCTTTTGCAATTTAATTCACCCCCTTATGGATGCCAGTGATCAGCGTGCCGCTGACAGGGCATTCAGTAAATATTGTGGCAGAGCAAAGCTGCCGATATGGATGGCTGGGTTGTAATAGCGGCATACGATTTCCGCTGCGTCAAACCGTCGTTGCAGGCTCTGTTGGTCGATAGCACGCAACGCCGGGTTATTACTGGCCCAGGCAAAAGTCATGATCCCGCCATAATATGTGGGAATGGCTGTTTGATAAAAACTGACATCACTGAAATAGTGGCTCAGTTTCTGATGGCTGTTAACAGCCTCATCCTGCTGCAGGAAACAGACGCCGTTCTGTGCCACGAAGATCCCGCCGTCGTTCAGGCAACGCGCGCACCCCTGATAAAAATCCGAGGTAAACAGGCTTTCACCCGGGCCGATGGGGTCGGTACAGTCGGAAATGATGATATCGAACTTTTCCTGACAGGCATTGACGAAGTTAACACCGTCGTCAATCACCAGACGAAAACGTGGGTCATCGTAAGCGCCAGCGCTGTGATTGGGCAGATACTGGCGGCAGAACGACACGACACCCGCGTCGATTTCGACCATCGTTATCTGCTCGATGTTACGGTGACGACAGACTTCGCGCAGCATTCCGCCATCGCCGCCGCCGATGATTAACACGCGTCTGGCGTTGCCATGGGCGAGCAGCGGAACGTGGGTCATCATTTCGTGGTAGATGAACTCGTCGCGTTCGGTGGTCTGTACAACCCCATCTAATGCCATCACCCGGCCTAGCGCCGCGTTTTCGAAGATGATCAGATCCTGATGGTCAGTTTTTTCATGATAGAGCACCTGGTCTATTGAAAAGTACTGACCGAAGTTGGCATGCAGGGTCTCATACCAAATTTCTTTCTGGGACATGTTAGGGCTTCCTCCGCGATAACAGCCATGAAAATTGGCGCGCTATGATAGCTAACTCTCATGGTGCTTGCACGGTCAAATTTCACGCAATGCGGAGGATTTTAAGCTTTACTGTGTAGTGGCGAGTAAACTGAGTGAGTTCCGGGCCAAAGACTGACACTTTTTCGGTGTGGGAATGGCGATACCACTGAGATCACGGTAGCTGGCTTCGCCAAGCGCAATCATGTCGAACTGGTTGTAATTGCTGAGATCCCAGCGGTTTTGTTGGGCAAAAATAACCAGCGCCCGGCGGATCTGATCGTTGGGAAGGTCTTTATAGCCACAGTTGTTTTTCAGATAAACGAAAATGGCGGTCAGATCGGCGAGGTCTTCTGCCTCGAAATCATTCAATGCCTTACTGGCGGAGGAGAAGCCCAACAATGAGAGCAGGAGCAGCACCAGCGCGGAGTGTTTCATAATTTAACCTGTTTCATCTTTCATTAGATGACGTTATCACAGTTACCGGCCCTGATTTCAAGTTTTATTCAGATCAGTGTGATATCCGGTGATCAGCTGTTGGGCGGGGTCAAACGAGGTGCTGTTTGTTCAATGGGATAATTACCGGCCATTTATCGGCGATTGATACCATGACGCCAGCGCCCGGCTTTGATATTAATAGTGCAGTTTAAATTTATTTTACCGATTTCTCATGACTTCAGGTATCTGGCGCATTAGTAGTGTGCTGCTGGCGGTGATCCTTCTGTTCCCGCTAGTGACTATCGTCGGCATGGCCTTTTTCGCCCCCGGTAACGCGGTATGGGCGTTATGGCAAGCGCTGCCCGTTTATGGAATGAACTCGCTGATGCTGGTGATCGGTTGCGTGCTATTCAGCTTGCTGTTTGCGCTGCCTTTGGCCTGGTTGATGTCACATTATCGTTTTGCCGGTCAGGTATGGCTACATCGGGCATTGTTGCTACCGTTGGCGGTGCCTGGGTACCTGCTGGCGGCTGTATATGGCGACTTGTTTGGGTACGAAGGGCCGGTTAAACAGACGCTCTACGCTCTATCATTTACTTCTGCTCGCGTACCCCATACATTCTGGCATCAAGTCTGGATGGTGGGCTGTGCCAGCCTCTGTCTGGCGTTAGTGTTGTTTCCCTATATCTACCTGTTGGTGCGTACTGCGTTAATGTCACAGTCTGTCAACCTGCGGCAGGCTGCCTTATTGATGAATCATAACCGCGCTCAGGTTTTCTGGCGTGTGGTGTTTCCTATGGCGCGCCCGGCGATTGCTCTTGGCATGGTACTGATGGCTTCTGAGGCGCTCGGTGATTACGGCATCTCCGCCTATTTCTCATTACGGACGGTGACGACGGCGGGTCTGGATTTGTGGCGTGACAAAGCGCAGCACGGGACGGCCGCGTTATTGATGTCGTTATTGCTGCCGTTGGTATTCCTGATATGGTTTCAGGCGCGCCGCAGTCGTGCACGTCAATTGCGTTATCAACAATTGGGTAGCGTTTGCCCTAAAGATCTGCCGGTTTTGCGTGGGTGGGCGCGTTTTCTGACGGTACTGCTCGGCTGTGGGCTGGTGGTGATTGCGTTTGTCGTACCCGTTGGTCGCCTGGTGTGCTGGGCCGTGCTGTCTGAAGCACCGATCTGGAGCCTGCCATTCTTGCTGGCATTTACCAGCAGTGTGATGGCGGCTGCCTGCGCAACACTGCTGGTGATTGGACTGGCCGTCGTGTGTACGTTTGATTTCAAGGCAACGGGCAACCCGGCTTACCGTAACCCACTGCGCTGGGTCAATATTAACCGCTTGTTACCCTCGACGGCGCTAGGTATGGGGCTATTGGTGCCGTTCCTCGGACTGGATGCCTGGAACGCCTCGCCCGGTGGCGTGGTGGATGACCCCTGGGCGGGGTCGGTACTGGTGCTTATTCTGGCGTACTGCATGCGCTTTAGCGGTTTATTGATCGATCGGCTGCAAATTCGGATCTCCCGTTTACCGGGCGCGATGAATCATGTCAGTCAGTCGCTGGGATATACACCTGTACAGCAAGTGCTGTGGGTCTATTTGCCGCAGTTACGCCATTGCCTGGTGGTTGGCGTGTTGTTGGTGTTTACCGAAAGCCTGCGTGAGTTGAATGCATCGCTGCTGTTGCAGCCGTTTGAGGTGGAAACCATGGCGACTTATGTGTTTCGTTTCATCATGGATGAACGGCTGCCGTTGGTCGCTACACCTGCGTTGATGCTGGTCGGTGTGGGGATGATCCCGCTATTTGGGATCACCCGATTGATGCGAATGGAAGGATAGGAACGTTATGACGACTCCGGAGATTCTGACGATAACCTCGCTCAGTTGCGGCTACCCATCGGTTTCTGTATTAGAGAATGTGGGTTTTTCGGTACATGAGGGAGAGATGGTGTGCCTGCTGGGAGCCAGTGGCGATGGTAAAACCACGCTGCTGAAATCGATAGCGGGTCTGTTGCCGCCGGAAAAAGGCCGAATAGCTATTGCCGGTCAGAAGGTCGTTCCTCCTCAAACCCAACGTGGTGAAGCCTCACCAGGCGTAGTCGGGATGGTGTTTCAGGACGATGTGTTGTTTCCTCATCTGACGGTGATGGAAAACATTACTTTTGGGCTACGTGGTAAGTCATCCGAAGAAATCAGTACGCTGGCGATGGATGTGGTAGGGGTGATGCAACTGGAAACGTTCACCCGTTGCTACCCGCATGAACTTTCTCGCGAGCAGTATCAGCGTGCCGCCATTGCCCGGGCGCTGGCGTGTCAGCCTAAACTGTTGTTGCTGGATGAACCTTTTTCCTCCATAGATAGTCAGCTTCGCTACCAATTGATCAGCGAATTACGCCAAATCCTGCGGCAGCGGCAGATAGCCACGCTATTTGCCTCCTCTGACAGGGAGGATGCGTTTGCGTTTGCCGACCATCTGATTCTGATCCGTGACGGTGGTATTGTGCAGCAGGGATTTTCCGCCGATCTCTACTACCGGCCGGTTAACCGCTATGTGGCAAGTTTTATGGGGAACACCAACTACCTGCCAGTGAAGATCAGTGGTGACAGGCAATGGCAGAGTTTTCTCGGTGAGCATCAGGCAACACGGGCGTTGAAATTGCCGCATGGCGCGCAATATGACTGGTTGGTTCGTCCGCAAGAAATCGCACTGGCCCTTGATGAGGATGGGCCGGGGGTGATCGAGGACCGGTTATTCATGGGAAACAGCAATTTTTACCGTATTCGGGTTAATGAACTGGCGCTCCAGGTGCAAAGTGGTAACTGGTTTGAGCCAGGGCAACCGGTTCGACTCAGTATTCGCATTGATCAGCCGGTTCTGTTCCCGCCGCAATCTGCGGTAAGTGCTCAGGAATAGCGGGCCTGAGGCCCGCGTTGCCGTTAGGGGACCGGTACGTGGTTTATCACCACTCACTACGGTAACAACCGCCATGCGGCCCCCTCTCTGTGCTCTTCCTGTGCCGGGTCATTTGGCGGGTGCGGGTGCAACCTGTGCCGGATTCGGCTCTGGTGGCAGCTCTCTTACACTGATGCTGACTTCATACGTTTTACCATTACCTTGGGGCACGTTAGCGACCAGCTTGTTAGCGGCTAACACCGGGTCGGTCGCCTGTAATGACGCCTGATACAGTGCATGAACGGGTGGACGTAACGCAGGTGATGGGGGCGGGAACCCGGGTGGCGGTGGCAGCATTTCCTGTCTGTCCGGTAACCGTGGATCCACATTTTCTGGATGCGCAGACGCTACAGACAAGCTCGAAAGCAGTGAAATACCGGCAATCCACGCTGCGGTACGGCAGGTTTTCGTGAGTACTGTCATGTTACACCTCGTTTTGGTTGGACGACGTCCATCAGAAACCTTTCACCGATACCGTGCAATGCGCTTTACTCTGTTTTATGCCGTGATAACGTAATCTTCACATTCTTATACATGCACTGATATTCTCACTGCCATCATCGAGCCTGCCGGGCTTTACGGCTTCAGTGCCAGAAAGTCCTGCGCCAGAATATGCCAGGCACTGGGGTGTGCCTCAAAGCCGATTTTGGGGTAATAATCCACGGCCTGCGGTGCGGCAATCAGAATCAGGCGACACAGTGGCTTGAGTTGCCGGACCGTGTGCTCGATAAGCTGGCGGCCAATGCCGCCGTGCTGGCAGGCTTCATCCACCGCCAGATCCGACATATAGCAACAATAGTGATAATCCGTCACGCTGCGGGCGACACCCACCAGTTCGTCACCACGCCATGCTGTCACCAGCAGGTCGGCTTGTGTCAGCATGCCCGCGAGGGTCTCGCGCTGCTCCAGCGGACGTCTGGGTCCTAAGGAGGTTCGGTTAAGCAGATGGATAAATTGATCGACAGTGATGGGGTCATTCACTTTGTAAGTGATGAGGCTTGGTGTGGTGATAGTGTTGTCAGACGCTGAAGACGATAACGATGTCATGTTCTCTCCTTGAGTGGGGTAAAGCCGGCTTTCTGTTATACTGCGCGCCGTGATGAATGGCGGCACAGCCTGGCTGCGTGTCTGCCCTGGAGTATGGCCACGGTGGCCGATACTGGATATCTTTTTTTGGTGAGTAGTCAGTATGATGAAACATACGGTGGAAGTCATGATCTCCGAGCTTGAGGTCAAGACGCGGGTGGCTGAGCTTGGACGCCAGATTAGTGAACATTACCGTGATAGCACCAGTGACATGGTGTTGGTGGGGTTACTGCGTGGATCCTTTGTGTTTATGGCCGACCTGTGCCGCGCCATCGACCATTCTCACGAAGTGGATTTCATGACTGCCTCCAGTTATGGCAGTGGCATGAGCTCGACCCGCGATGTGAAAATCCTCAAGGATCTGGATGAGGACATCCGTGGCAAAGATGTGCTGATCGTCGAAGACATTATTGATTCGGGTAATACACTCAGTAAAGTGCGGGAAATTTTGCAGTTACGCGCCCCCAAATCGCTGGCGATCTGCACGCTGCTGGATAAGCCGTCGCGTCGCGAAGTTCCGGTAGCGGTAGAGTGGGTTGGTTTTTCCATTCCGGACGAGTTTGTGGTGGGATACGGTATTGATTATGCGCAACACTACCGTCATCTGCCGTTTATCGGTAAGGTGATTCCGCAGTAAAGCGTGCAATCGCGCCCATACCGCATGGGCGCGATGCGCATGATTACAGCAGCGACGAGACCGCCCGACGATAACGTTGTTCCAACGTCTCGCGGCTGGTGGCGGTGACTTCCAGGTCGCGTAAACGCCCATCCTGAATCCCATAAACCCAGCCGTGAATTGTCACTTTCTGGCCGCGTTTCCAGGCCGACTGCATGATGGTCGAGTGACCCAGGTTGTACACTTGTTCTACTACATTGATTTCACAAAGTTTGTCAAATCGCTGTTCCGGTGGCAATTCTCCCAGTAATGAGCTGTGCTTATACCACAGGTCTCGAACGTGGAGCAGCCAGTTGTTGATCAACCCGAGTTCCGGGTTTTCAACTGCGGCCTGTACACCACCGCAGCCATAGTGACCACAAATAATGATGTGTTCCACTTCCAGAACCTCAACCGCGTACTGAACGACAGACAGACAGTTAAGATCGGTATGGATAACCAGGTTGGCCACGTTACGGTGCACAAACAGTTCACCCGGTTCCAGACTGGTCAGGCTTTCTGCGGGAACCCGGCTGTCCGAACAGCCGATCCACAGAAAACGGGGACGTTGGGATAGTGCCAACCGCTCAAAATAATCGGGGTCTTCTTTCACGATCGTTTCAGACCATTGCTGGTTATTGGCGATAAGCGTTTCTATTGTTTTCATGAAAGTAAATGACCTGTAACGACAAAAGGGCGGTGCAAGGTAATATAGAGCAATCATAGGGGTTTTGAAATCGAAAACTGGGTCCGATCAAGGCCCGCTTAACTGATAAGAAGGCATGCATTCAGCTATGACATATGCACTTGAATTGTCGAATCTGACTAAGACATACCCTGGTGGCGTTCAGGCGCTGCGAGGTATCGATCTGCGTGTGGAAGCCGGGGATTTCTACGCCTTGCTGGGCCCGAATGGTGCAGGCAAGTCCACGACTATTGGCATCATTAGCTCTTTGGTCAATAAAACCGGTGGCAGGGTGCAGGTATTCGGCCACGACCTGGACCGGGATGTCGTGAATGCCAAACGGCAATTGGGGTTGGTACCGCAGGAGTTCAACTTCAATCCGTTTGAGACCGTGATGCAAATCGTGGTGAATCAGGCTGGTTACTACGGCGTACCGCGGCATGAAGCGGTGCAACGCGCTGAGAAGTACCTCAACCAACTTGATTTATGGGGTAAGCGTAGCGAACGGGCACGTATGCTGTCCGGGGGGATGAAACGTCGTTTGATGATCGCCCGTGCGTTGATGCATGAGCCCAAACTGCTGATTCTGGATGAACCGACCGCTGGGGTGGACATTGAATTGCGCCGTTCAATGTGGGGGTTTCTCAAAGAGCTAAACGGGCAGGGGACGACTATCATCCTGACCACCCATTATCTGGAAGAGGCGGAAATGTTGTGCCGGAATATCGGCATTATCCAGTCTGGGCAATTGGTGGAAAACACCTCGATGAAGGCGTTGCTGGCTAAGTTGCAATCAGAAACCTTCATTTTCGATTTGGCGGCGAAAAGTGCGTTGCCACGGCTGGAGGGGTATCAACACCGTCTGGTGGACACCTCGACGCTGGAAGTGGATGTCAGAAGAGAGCAGGGGCTGAACGGCATTTTCAGCCAGCTTAGCGCCCAGGGGGTTCAGGTACTTAGCATGCGTAACAAGGCCAATCGCCTGGAAGAACTGTTTGTCGCTCTGCTCAATAACAACGGAGATAAAGCATGATGGGGCTATATTGGGTGGCGTTGCAGAGTATCTGGGTCAAAGAGATCAACCGCTTCGCGAGGATCTGGATCCAGACGCTGGTGCCGCCGGTGATCACCATGTCGTTGTATTTTATTATATTCGGTAATCTGATCGGTAACCGCATCGGCGAAATGAACGGTTTTAGCTATATGCAGTTCATTGTGCCGGGGTTGATCATGATGTCGGTGATTACCAATGCGTATGCCAATGTCGCTTCGTCATTTTTCAGCGCCAAATTCCAACGCAATATCGAAGAGCTGCTGGTCGCGCCGGTACCGACGCATATTATTATCGCCGGTTATGTGGGGGGCGGTATGGCGCGCGGTATCTGCGTCGGTGTGCTGGTGACGGCGGTATCGCTCTTCTTTGTGCCGTTACAGGTTCATGCCTGGTGGATGGTGGTGGTGACCTTGCTGCTGACCGCGATGTTATTTTCGCTGGCGGGGCTGATCAACGCCGTGTTTGCCAAAACGTTTGACGACATCAGCCTGATCCCTACCTTCGTGCTGACACCGCTTACCTATCTGGGGGGCGTGTTCTATTCGTTGTCATTGCTGTCGCCATTCTGGCAGGCGGTGTCCAAACTAAACCCGATCGTATACATGATAAGCGGCTTTCGCTTTGGGTTCCTGGGTATTCATGACGTGCCGTTGCCGCTGACGTTGGTAGTACTGCTGGCCTTCATCGTGGTGTTCTATGGCGTGAGCTGGTGGCTGATTGAGCGTGGGCGCGGGCTGCGCAGTTAAGACTCGTGTCTGTTGGTTAAAGTGAAGCGAGGCGGTGTTTCTGCCTCGCTTTTTTTTATCCGCGCTGATGCGCTCAGGCTATCTGTACGGGGATGGCTTTAGCGGTACGCTGCAGTTCGTTATTATCACCAAAATAGGCGACTTTAGGATGATGGGTACGGGCCTGTTCATCCGGCATCTGCACGTAGGAGCAGATAATCAGCTTATCGCCGACGCAGGCGCAGCGTGCCGCCGCGCCATTGACGGAAATGATGCGGGAGCCGCGCTCTGCGGCGATCGCGTAGGTGGAAAAGCGGTGGCCGTTATCCACGTTGTAGATGTCGATCGCTTCGTATTCAAGAATACCGGCGGCATCCATAAAATCCTGATCGATGGCGCAGGACCCTTCATAATGTAAATCTGCCTGGGTTACTTTTACCCGGTGCAGCTTACCTTGCAGCATGGTTCGAATCATCGGTCTGTCACTCTGGTTGGAAAAATCAGGTGGTCAAATCCACCTGTTGGTTATCAATCAGGCGCGCCTTACCCAGCCAGGCAGCCATCAGCACCACGGCAGAAGTACTGTCGATGGTGAGCGGTTGCAGCGTCACTGCGTCGCGGATAAATAGCTCGTCCGGCGTGAATCCGGCATCGCGCAGCGCTTCTGATGCTCTGGCGAGCATATCATCAATTTGTCGGTCGCCGTTGGATAATTGCGCCGTCACCTCGTTCATGATGCGATAGAGTTGCGGTGCTTGCTGGCGCTCTTCGGCGGTCAGGTAGCCATTGCGTGAACTGAGCGCCAGGCCGTCTTTCGCCCGCACAATAGGGACGCCGACGATGCTGATATCGTAATCCATATCAGCCACCATCTGACGAATCAGAGCCAGTTGCTGGTAGTCTTTTTCGCCAAAGCAGGCGACGTCCGGCTGCACCAGATTAAACAGCTTGCTGACAACGGTGGCGACGCCACGAAAATGACCTGGCCGACTCGCACCTTCGAGCATCTGGGAGAGCCCCGGTACTTCGACAAACGTCTGTTGCTGCAAACCGTTAGGGTAGAGGGTCTCGGGCGCTGGGGAAAAGACCAGGTCAACCCCACGACGAGTCAGTTTTTCGCAGTCTTCCTGCAGGGTTCGTGGGTAGCGAGCCAGGTCATCCGCCCGGTCGAACTGCAATGGGTTAACAAAAATGCTGACCACAACGATATCAGCCCGGGCGCGGGCCTCATCCACCAGAGTCAGGTGGCCGTCATGCAGGTTACCCATGGTTGGTACCAGCGCGATGCGTTTCCCATCCTGACGCCAGCGGCGGAGTTCACGGCGCAGCAGCACCGGCGTTTCAATAATCAACACACGCTTACTCCTGTGTTAAATAAAACTGTATTTCTCATCAGGAAAGGTTCCCTGTTCGACTTCCTGCACGTACAGACGAATAGCCGCACGGATATCCGCCGCTTCCGCCATAAAGTTGCGGGCGAATTTCGGCGTATGCCCGCCGGTTACGCCAAGCGCGTCGTGCATGACCAGAATCTGGCCATCGGTGACATTGCCTGCACCGATGCCGATAACCGGGATACTCAGCGCCTCGGTGACGCGCTGCGCCAGCGAAACTGGTACACACTCCAGCACCAGCAACTGAGCACCTGCTTGTTCCAGCGCCAGAGCATCTTCCAGCAGTTGGCTGGCAGCCGCTTCATCACGGCCCTGAACTTTATAACCACCAAAGATATTGACTGACTGTGGTGTCAGCCCCAGATGTCCACACACCGGGACGGCTCGTTCAGTCAACATACGCACGGTGGGGGCCAGCCAACTGCCGCCCTCGATTTTGACCATATTGGCACCGGCACGCATCAGTTCTGCGGCGTTCTGACAGGCGAGCTCTGGCGTGGTGGCACCCATAAAGGGCAGGTCGGATAACAGCAGACAATGTGGCGCGCCGCGTCGGACGCAACGGGTGTGGTACACCATGTCATCAAGGGTAACGGGCAGGGTTGAATCGTGGCCCTGTACGGTCATACCGAGAGAATCTCCCACCAGCATGACGTGGATCCCCTGTTCATAAAACAGTTGGGCAAAGCTGGCGTCGTAAGCCGTCAGGGTGGCGAACTTTTTCTGTTCCTGCTTCCACTGGCGCAGGTGGGAAATCGTCGTCGCTTTCATGGCAACCTTCCTGAGTTAACTCAATGGCAATTCAAGGGGAAATCATTCTAATGGAAGGCAGGCATCAGGAACAGCAGTCTGTTTCTATTTGTAAAACAGACGATTGGCATCCAGCCGATGCCGGACGCGCATCAAGATTGATTCTGGTGAGGGGGCGAAACGGTGAGTTTTAGTGCTCGTCCCACAGGCTTAAGCCATTACGGGGGACGTGTTGCAAACGGGTTGCCAGGGCTTCGCCGTCGGGAAACACCAGCTCTGGCGCCAGTTCTGCTAGCGGGTAGAGCATGAATTCGCGGTTTTTCATGTCATAGTGCGGCACGGTGAGCCGCTCGGTATGCAGCGTCAGGTCACCAAACAACAGGATATCCAGATCGAGGGTGCGCGGGCCCCAGCGATTTTCTTTGCGCACCCGACCTTGCTCCAGCTCAATGCGCTGGGTGTTGTCCAACAGTGCTTCTGGCGATAATCCGGTCTGTAATTCGGCGACGGCGTTGAGGTAGTCGGGCTGATCCTGCGGGCCGAGCGGGCGGCTGCGATAAAATGACGAGCAACGCACCAACCGGGTTTGCGTGATGGCGTCCAGCGCGCGCAGCGCTGCGCGTACCTGCTGCAATGGTTCGGACAGGTTGCTTCCCAACGCCAGATACACGCAGGTCATCGGTTATTATCCCGGTGGATTGGGCGTTTACGCGGACGACGAGAACGGCGATGCGGTGTTGGGCCGTCATCAAGTGTATTGAGCATCACTTGCTGGCGCGGCGGTGCCGCTACCTGAAACTCGCCCCACCACTGTGCCAGACGTTGTAATTCCTGATGGTTTTCAATTTCTGCACGCAGACACAGCAAGTCATAGGCTGCCCGGAATTTCGGATGCTCCATCAGTTTAAACGCGCGTTTGCCTTGACGGCGCGACAGGCGCAATTGCAATTGCCAGATATCGCGGACAAGCGAGGTAATCCGTTTAGGAATAGCGAGTGAGCGGCACTGTTCGTCGAGAACGTCGTTCATGGCTAACGCAAAGGCTTCGAAGTAAGCGAGTCCGCTTTCCTGCGTCAGCTTCTGGGCATGCTCCACCAGCGGATACCACAACATGGCGGAGAACAGAAATGCCGGGTTAACCCGCATATCGTTCTGGATGCGCTGATCGGTATTCTTCAAGACCTGTACGATCATCCGTTCCATTGTGCTTTCACCATTCGCGGTAAAATAACGGCTGATGAGCGGGAACAGGGGCTGGAACAGCTGGTATTCGCACAGTAACTGGTAGGTGGGGTGACCGTGACCCGCCTGCAATAGCTTCAGTGATTCTTCAAATAACCGCGCAGGTGGGATGTCGTGCAGCAACGAGGCCAGACGAGGAATCGGCTCGGCGGTTTCAGAACTGATGCGCATACCGAGTTTGGCGGCAAAGCGTACCGCACGGAGCATACGCACCGGGTCTTCACGGTAGCGGGTTTCCGGATCGCCAATCAGGCGAATCAGCCCCTGACGCAGATCGTTCAGGCCGTTGGTGTAATCCCGCACGGTGAAGTCAGCAATGCTGTAATAGAGGCTGTTGATGGTGAAGTCGCGCCGTTGGGCGTCTTCTTCAATGGTGCCGAAAATGTTGTCACGCAGCAGCATACCGTTGTGGCCTTGCTGGGCGGCATTCTTGGTTTCCTGCTCCTGATGCTGCTCATGGTGACCGCGGAATGTGGCGACCTCGATCACCTCCGGGCCAAACATCACATGCGCCAGACGGAAACGTCGGCCCACCAGCCGGCAATTACGGAACAATTTGCGAACCTGCTCCGGAGTGGCGTTGGTGGTAATATCGAAGTCTTTGGGCTTTTTGCCCAACAGCAGGTCGCGGACACCGCCGCCTACCAGATAAGCCTCATAGCCCGCTTTGCTCAGGCGATACAGTACTTTCAGCGCATTCTCACTAATGTCACTGCGTGAAATGGCATGCTGGTCGCGAGGAATGACGGTCATTGCCTGTGGCGGATTGTCCACACTGACGGGCTCATTCTCACGATTCAGTACCTTGCGGCAAAAATTAGCTACCCGGGTAAAGATAATACACCTCGATAATCATTGAAAATTTAGCGGTACAACAAAAAATAGCGGCTAATCATAGCTCACCCTCAGCCCTTTGAGAATGCTGATGTTATTTCCGGCGATGTAAGAGCGGCTTCGACAGGGACCACCGCCAGTGACCAATGCGCTATGGCCCATGTGAGCAAGGCGTCCCTTTCAAGATCACGCCAGTGCGTCGGCAAAGGCTGGTGCAAAAAAGCCAGAGCCTGCACCAGTACCGCCCGAGGGTCGCCATCAGGTAACGCTGGTGCGTGATTCTGCTTGGAGAGCTTATTGCCGTCAGTATTCAGCGCCAGCGGCAGATGCACATAGTCTGGTGCCGGATAATCCAACTGTTGGTACAACGATAGCTGCCGCACCGTCGGTTCAATCAGGTCTGCACCACGTACGATTTCAGTCACACCCTGATCGTGGTCATCCACCACCACCGCCAGATTATAGGCAAACAAGCCATCACGCCGATGGATGATAAAATCTTCTTTCGCCAGCATCGGGTCGGCATCAATCCGTCCACGCAGGCGATCGTGAAAGTGCAGGACGGGGTGTGTCTGGCGAAGACGTAACGCGGCGTTATCCGCAGGTAATCCGCGATCACGGCAGTGACCATCGTAGTAACCGCCGTTTTGCTGGATACGTTGTCGGGTGCAGGTACAGTAATAGCATTTCCCCTGACGCTGTAATTCAGCCAGCACCGCGCGATAACGCTCCTGGCGTTGAGACTGATACACCACCTCGCCGTCCCACAACAGACCATACTGTTCCAGTTGACGCAGAATACGGGAAGCGGCACCGGGTACTTCGCGCGGAGGGTCGATATCCTCGATACGCACCAGCCAGCGTCCCTGGCAGGCACGAGCTTGCAGGTAACTGCCCAAGGCGGCTATCAGGGAACCAAAATGGAGAGCGCCAGAAGGTGAGGGCGCAAAGCGTCCGACATAAGGGAGAGATTCAGACATACGGCGATATCGTGCCAGTCAGGGTGAATGGTGACGGGCTAGAATCAGTAAAGATCCGGCGGTAAGGCCGTAGGCTTTCCCGCCGGACGATATCATCCAGCCATCTGCTTTTCGCGGATTTCGGCCAGTGTTTTGCAGTCAATGCACAGATCAGCGGTGGGACGTGCTTCCAGACGACGGATGCCGATTTCCACGCCGCAGGACTCACAATAGCCAAAGTCCTCGTCTTCGATTTTCTGCAGTGTTTTGGCAATCTTCTTGATCAGCTTACGTTCGCGATCACGGTTGCGCAGCTCAAGGCTGAATTCTTCTTCCTGAGCGGCACGGTCTACCGGGTCTGGAAAGTTAGCTGCTTCATCCTGCATGTGCGATACGGTTCTATCGACTTCATCCCTGAGTTGATTGCGCCATGCTTCAAGAATACGCCTGAAGTGAGCCAGCTGAGCGTCGTTCATGTATTCTTCGCCCGGCTTCTCCTGGTACGGCTCCACTCCGGCAATTGCGAGAATGCTCAGAGAGGATGTCTTACGGTTTTGCCCTTCTTGCATGTTGCTTCTCCTACATAACACGACACGCAGTATCGATCCCCCGAGGGGGAAAAACAGGCCGCTATAAATAACAGATGGATGTGTGGTTGGCAATCATTCCCGACACTGGCCTGACAAAGTGTGAGGAACGACATAATCCCATCAGATAATACATAACGCGTGGCAGAATTAGCTCGCTGACGTCACGTTATTGAACGGCAACCGCCCTGTTAGCGTCATGCTATCTGGGCTGATATGGGTACCGTAACACAGAATTTCAACCCCCTGCTGCTGTGAGAGTTGTAATAATTCGGCGTAATGTCGGTCAATGTGTTGCGCCGCTGAAACCTGGCCGATGCCAGAGTGCAGCACGGCGAAACACAATACGGCGCGACAACCCTGTGACGCCATCTGTTGCAGTTCCCGCAAATGCTTCTGTCCCCTGAGGGTCACCGCATCGGGAAAGTAACCACATCCATGTTGCAATAATGTGACTGATTTGACTTCAATATAGCAGTCAGTGCGTCCTTCTGCCTGTAATAACAGATCTATCCTGCTGTTTTCTGAACCATAGCGCACTTCGGTGCGGAGAGTGGTGTAACCTGCTAAATCCGAAAGTTTGTTGGCGTGCAGCGCTTCAAGCACCAGTTGATTCGCCCGCAGGGTGTTAACACCAATCCAGTGCCCTTGCGCGGTTTGCGTCAGTTCCCAGGTGTGAGGATACTTGCGTTTAGGGTTGTCGGAGGTGGAATACCAGATAGTATCGCCAGGCGCGCCACAGCCTGTCATCGCTCCGGTATTGGGGCAATGTAACGTCAGGGTGGTGCCGTCAGGGGTGACCACATCAGCCAGAAATCGCTTGTAGCGTTTAAGCAGCGTGGCCGGGCGCAGCGGTGGGGAAAATTGCATGCATAGTCTCTTAGGCTGTCAGCAACGGCCAGTGGGCAAGCGGGCGGTAATGAGTACGCCCAGCTTCAGTGGATGATTCATAAAGAAAGAATTGCTCGGCATGTACCGTCCAGTTGAATGTGGCGGCGGGAAGCGACAGCGGGCGGGTGGCACCGCGCAGCAAGGTAATGTGCGGGTGGAAAGGCTGCGCTGGCTGGTAGCAGCCATTGCGCGCCGCCTGTGAACGCAGCATATCCGCCAGTTGCAATAAGCCTCGTGGTGCCTGGCTGCAGCCCAGCCATACCACGCCGGGGCGTGGCCAGTGTCCCGCATCGTTGAGATTCAGGGTGAACGCTGGCTGGCGGATGCGACCTGCCAGTGTCATTAATGCCTGCATTTTGGCGTCGCTAACTTCACCGAGAAAGGCCAACGTCAGGTGCAGATTCGCGGCCGCCACCGGGCGTCCGGCATCCTGAGCAAACTGCGTTGCACGCCAGTGCACGATCTGCTGGCTGACCGCGTCTGGCAGCGAAAGGGCAAAAAACAGGCGGCGGGTTGGCGTCATGGCAATCTCTCTGTTCTGCGGGGTTCCGATGCTACAATGCTTGCCGAATAAAGTTAATGCCCGCTGAATAAAGTTAAGGCGGCGTTTTGCCTCTTATCGTCATGCCCCGATGGGCGGCGGGGTGTTCTTTTTCTTTATTCATTGATGGTGTATTGAACACTATCGATAACAAATGATGATGATTACGTCAGTGAATGGGACTGTATGGTGACGGAGCGTTATGTGAATCTACCCCCTGTCAGCGCCGTTGCGGATGAGGTTATCCAGGCGTTGCATACCGCACCACAGGTGTTGCTGCATGCGCCGACCGGCGCAGGAAAATCGACCTGGTTACCGTTGCAGTTATTACAGCGGTGTGAGTTTCCCGGCCGCATTATTATGCTCGAGCCTCGTCGGCTGGCGGCTAAAAGTGTGGCTTTCCGGCTGGCAGAGTGGCTGGGTGAAACGCCTGGGCAGACTGTCGGTTACCGTATGCGTTCAGAAAGCCGGGTGAGCGGCCAAACCCGACTGGAGGTAGTGACAGAGGGTATTCTGACCCGAATGCTGCAACAGGATCCGGCGCTGGAGGGTGTTTCGCTGGTCATGTTGGATGAGTTTCATGAGCGCAGTTTGCAGGCAGATATGGCGCTGGCGTTGCTATTGGATGTCCAGCAAGGGCTGCGTGATGAGCTGAAGCTATTGATTATGTCCGCCACGCTCGACAATGCCCGTCTGGCTTCCTTATTACCTCAATCGCTCTGCGTATCGTCGCAAGGGCGTTCATGGCCGGTTACGCGACATTACCAGCCAGTCGGCTCGCAGGAGCGACTGGAAGAGGCCACCGCCCGACTCGTTTATCGTTTGTTGCAGGACGAAGCCGGTTCATTACTGGTATTTTTGCCGGGTGTGGCGGAAATCAAGCGAGTGCAGACACTGCTGGAAAACACACTCTCGGCCGACGTGGTGCCTGACGAAGGGGGTTGTCAGGTCGATGTGTGTCCGCTTTACGGCGCGCTGACGCTGGCGGAGCAACAAAAGGCGATTCTTCCGGCCGCCGTCGGGCGGCGCAAAGTGGTGCTGGCGACCAATATTGCTGAAACCAGTCTCACCATCGAGGGGATTCGGGTGGTCGTGGACTGCGGGCTGGAGCGGGTGGCGTTGTTTGATGTTAAAACCGGTCTGACCCGGCTGACGACACAACGCATCAGTCAGGCATCCATGGTGCAGCGGGCCGGGCGCGCCGGACGACTCGAACCGGGCGTGTGCTGGCATCTGTTCGCCCGCGAGCAGGCAGAACGCGCCGCGGCACAAAGTGAGCCGGAAATCCTGCACAGCGACCTGTCCGGTTTGTGGCTGGATCTGCTGCAATGGGGTTGTCATGATGTTGCTCAGCTCAACTTTCTGGATAGCCCGCCTCAACCGGCGTTGCTGGCGGCTGAGCGTTTACTACTGCAACTGGGTGTGTGCGATACGCAACAGCGTCTGACAGTAGACGGGCGTAAGATGGCCGCGCTGGGCTGCGATCCTCGACTGGCGGCGATGTTGCATGCTGCCGGGCAGGACGGCGATGCGCTGGCGACGGCGGCATTATTGGCGGCGATTATCGAAGAGCCGCCACGCGCAGGCTCCCCCAATTTATTCGATGCACTGCATCGACCCGCTGGCCACTGGCAACGCCGGGCGCAACAACTGGCGCGTCGTGTGGGTAAGGCGTCAGGTAAGGTGAATGAGAGCCTGGCGGCATGGTTACTCTCGATAGGGTTTGCGGATCGCCTTGCCCGACGACGAGGTCAGGATGGACGTTATCAACTGGCGAACGGTACCGGTGCCAGTTTGCCGGTGGATGAGGCGTTAGCGGCCTCAGAATGGCTGTTGGCTCCGGTACTAATGCAAAGCCCGAACAGTGCGGATGCGCGTGTGTTACTGGCATTGCCAGTGGATATCGATGCGTTAGTACGGCAGCGGCCGGAACTGGTGGCTGAACAGAATCTGATGCACTGGGACGAAGAAAAAGGTACCCTGCGCGCCAGCCTGCGCACGCATATTGGCAGCCTGACGTTGTCCTCCCGTCCGTTGGCAAAACCCTCAGACGAGGCATTGCAGCAGGCGATGCTTAACTGGCTGCGCGAACAAGGGCTGTCGGTGTTGAACTGGGATGAACCGGCACAACAGTTGCACCAGCGTCTGCTGTGCGCCCGACAGTGGTTGCCGGAGGTGGCATGGCCTGCGGTGGATGATGCCGCGTTGCTGGCGTCGCTGGAACAGTGGTTGTTACCATCGTTAAACGGTGTGCGGGATCGCCGTACGCTCAATCAGGTCAACCTGAGCGAAGCGCTGTGGCGGCTGCTTGACTGGCCGCAACGTCAGCGGCTGGATAGTGCGTTACCCAGTCACTATACCGCGCCTGGCGGCAGCCATTTACTGATCCGCTATGAAGCGGATCAAGCCCCGGTGCTGGCGGTTCGGTTGCAGGAAATGTTTGGTGAGCAGGCCAGCCCGTTACTGGCGGAGGGGCGAGTGGCGCTGGTGCTTGAATTGCTCTCTCCGGCGATGCGGCCCTTGCAGATAACCCGTGATTTAGCGGCGTTTTGGAATGGAGCTTACCGTGAGGTGCAAAAAGAAATGAAAGGGCGCTACCCCAAACATGTCTGGCCGGATGATCCGGCGAATACGGCACCAACGCGGCGTACCAGAAAATACCAGAACACCTAATTTCAGATGTTTCCCCCTTCCTTGTGTAGCGTGGGAGACACAGAGTAGACGGCCATGGTGAGTAACCCTGAGCCGTCAGTAACCTGATGGAGATGTCACTGTAATGTCTCGGGATGACCGCGAACCTATCGGGCGCAAACGTAGTGCGTCACGACACACTCCCCCTCGCAGGCAAGCGACGCGCCGTCGCAGGGATGATGACTACGACGACGATTATGACGATGAGTATGAAGACGACTATGACGAGGATGACGAGGAAGAGGTCATGAGCAAGCGGCCACGTAAAAAGCGCCGCTGGCTGGGGTGGCTTATCCGGCTATTCCTGATTTTCGTGGTGGTGATGTCGGTTTACGGCGTGTACCTCGACGGAGAAATCCGCAGTCGTATCGACGGCAAGGTATGGCAACTGCCCGCGGCGGTGTATGGCCGCATGGTCAGCCTTGAGCCCGGCATGCCTTATAGCAAGAAAGACATGACAACACTGCTGGAAGGCATGCAATACCGTGAAGTGAGCCGGATTACCCGTCCGGGCGAGTTTACGGTGCAGGCCAACAGCATTGAAATTCTGCGTCGTCCGTTCGATTTCCCGGATGGCAAAGAAGGGCAGATCCACGCCAAGATGATCTTCAGCAGCGGTCGGCTGTCGCAGATCCAAAACATGGATAATCAGCGTAATTTCGGCTTCTTCCGGCTCGATCCGAAGCTGATTACCATGCTGCAATCGCCAAACGGTGAACAGCGGCTGTTTGTCCAGCGTTCTGGTTTCCCCGATCTGTTGGTACAAACGCTGATCGCCACCGAAGACCGTCATTTCTACGAGCACGACGGTATCAGTTTCTACTCCATTGGCCGTGCGTTGATAGCCAACCTGACGGCGGGCCGGGCAGTGCAGGGCGGCAGTACGCTGACCCAGCAGTTGGTGAAAAACCTGTTCCTGACCAACGAGCGCTCGTTGTGGCGTAAAGCCAACGAAGCCTACATGGCGTTGATCATGGACTACCGCTACAGCAAAGATCGCATTCTGGAGTTGTATCTGAACGAGGTGTACCTCGGTCAGAGTGGTAACGATCAAATCCGTGGTTTCCCACTGGCTAGCCTTTACTATTTTGGCCGTCCGGTAGACGAACTGAGTCTCGATCAGCAGGCGATGCTGGTGGGAATGGTAAAAGGGGCGTCGCTGTACAACCCATGGCGTAACCCACAGGTCACGCTGGAGCGCCGTAATCTGGTGCTGAAGCTGTTGCAGAACCAGCAGGTCATCGACGAAGACCTGTATAACATGCTGAGCGCGCGTCCGTTAGGGGTGCAGCCGAAAGGAGGGGTGATAAGCCCACAACCAGCATTTATGCAGATGGTGCGCCAGGAGTTGCAGCAGCGGCTGGGTGACAAGGCGAACGATCTGTCCGGGGTGAAAATCTTCACTACACTGGATCCGGTGTCGCAGGATGCGGCGGAAAAAGCGGTGGAGGACGGCATCCCTGCACTGCGCGCCGCGCGTGGTGTTAAGGACCTGGAATCGGCGATGGTGATTGTCGATCGCTTTAGCGGCGAGGTTCGGGCGATGGTGGGCGGTTCCGATGCCCAGTTTGCTGGTTTTAACCGTGCCATGCAGGCGCGTCGTTCCGTTGGTTCACTGGCGAAGCCACCGACGTATCTGACCGCGCTCAGTATGCCGGATCGTTACCGTCTGAATACTATCCTGCCGGATGAGCCGATTTCGCTTAAACAGCCGAACGGCACCATCTGGGAGCCGAAAAACTACGATCGCGAATTCCGTGGTCGGGTGATGTTGGTGGATGCGCTAGCGAATTCACTCAACGTCCCGACGGTCAATCTGGGGATGGCCGTTGGGCTGGACCAGATCAGCGATACGTTGCAGAAGCTGGGGATCCCGCAGAACCAGATTCAACTGGTACCGGCGATGTTGCTGGGTGCTATTAGCCTGACGCCGATGGAAGTTGCGCAGGAGTACCAGACTATCGCCAGTGGTGGCAGTCGCGCGCCGCTTTCGGCGCTGCGCTCGGTGATTGCCGAAGACGGTAAGGTGCTGTATCAGAGCTTCCCGCAGGCTGAACGGGTGGTGCCGTCACAGGCGGCTTACCTGACCTTGTACGGCATGCAGCAGGTGGTGGAACGTGGTACTTCGCGTTCGCTGATGGTGAAATTCGGCAATTACCATCTGGCGGGGAAAACCGGTACCACTAACGATTTGCGCGATAGCTGGTTTGCGGGCGTCGATGGCAGAGAAGTGGTGATCACCTGGGTCGGGCGAGATAACAACGGCCCGGCGAAACTCACCGGGGCCAACGGGGCGTTGACTATCTACCGTCGCTATCTGGAAAACCAGACGCCGCTACCGTTGATGCTGACACCGCCAGAAGGCATTACCACCATGACGGTGGATAGCAGCGGCAACTTTATCTGTAATGGTAGCGCGGGCCGGGCACTGCCGGTATGGACGGATAATCCGCAAGCACTGTGTCAGGCCAGCCAGCAGCAGGTAGTGCAATCGCCAACTGCATCGTCGGGCAGTCCGAGTCAGCCAAATCAACCAAGCCAGCAACAAGATGGTGGCAGCGTTCCTGATTGGATCAAACAGATGTTCGGGCAGTAACGACCCGCCGCAGATAAGTGAGTTGCCGGGTAATGCCAGTCAGTGGCTTAACTGACTGGCATTACCGGCTATGCCGGAGGATATTTATTTTTGTACGGCAGATTAAGCCGGATCCTGATAATTGTAGATCCCCGGCGGCAGAACCAGTTGTGCAGCGATTTCTGCGGCTTTGCTCTTACCCAGTAGCAGATCGATAAGCTTCAGTGCGAAGTCGATACTGGTCCCCGGACCCTGACTAGTCAGCAGATTGACGCGTGGGTCGAATACCACCCGTTTTTCCAGCCATTTTTCTGGTGAAATCTGCTCTTTCAGTGCGGGGTAACCGGTCATATTGCCGACAGGAAACAACTGATGATGCTCCAGCACCACAGCGGGTGACGCGCAGATCGCCGCGACGATTTTTCCTTCCTGATGGGTCTGGCGCAGGCGTTCAACCAGCAACGGGCTGTCACGAAAGCACTCAGCACCTTGCAGACCACCAGGCAACACGACCGCATCAAAGTCATGATCCGCGACGGCGACCAGCGGCGCGTCAGCAAGCAGTTTCACACCACGAGAACAGGTGATCTCTGTGTTGCCATCGCTCGCGACGCTGGCTGTGGTGACGCGGATCCCCGCCCTGACCAGCAGGTCGATGGTGGTCACGGCTTCGATTTCTTCGCTACCAGGTGCCAGACAGACCAGAACCGAGGCGGTCATATTCATTCTCCTTTCGTTTGATATAGTCGAACAGGCGGTTGTTTTCCGGCAGGGCGAGTCCGTGGGCGCGAGCGCGACGCAGCAGGTAACCGGTGATGTAGTCGATTTCCGTATGACGCTGCGCCAGCACGTCCTGACGCATTGACGATGTGTTAGCCGCCGTGTTCTGAATGATTTGATTCACATAAAGCAGCAGGCTCTCCGACGAGGTGTGGAAACCTTCGCGGTCCATGACCAGCGCCACTTCCTGGCAGAGAGTGGCTATTCTTTCGGGATAAGCCTGTAACTCGCCGTTGGTACACTGGTACTGCACGGTCAGCGGATTGATGACGCAATTGGCGGCCAGTTTCAGCCAGCAGGTTGCCGCAATATGCGTGTGCCACGCAACGTCAGGCAGCGCCTGATGCAGCGTTTCAGCCAACTGGCTTTGTTCTTCTTCGCGGTGTGTGGTACGTCCAAGCGAACCGATGTGGGTTACGCCAGCCGCGACGTGTACCACTGTCGAGATGTCTCGCCGTGCAGCATGCGTGGTGACACCTAACAATAACGGTTGGCTGATTGGCGGCAGTTCTTCCCAGGTACCCATGCCGTTATGCAACAATAAAATAGTACAGTCGGGGCGTAGCCGAGGGAGCAGCGTGACAAGCGCATCGGAGACTTGCCACGCTTTTAGCGTGACCAGCAGTAATTCACTTTGCGCCAGATGTTCTGCGTTGTTGGCTGTCAGATTAAGGTTACAACGCTCACCGCTGAGCATCGTAACGTTAATCTGGCAGGAAACTTGCGGAATGCGCAACCACCCTTGTACATCATGCCCTTGCCGATGTAACGCATTAAGCCAGAGTTGACCGATGGCGCCACAGCCAAGAACGGTAATTTTCATCCACACTTTCCTTTATCGGGCCAGCTTGCGTCTGTCCGGACTATCATCTTTCCGACCTATCATCTTTCCTGTCTATCATAAAGTATTCTGCTGCCGTCTGCCGCTGCTTGTCGCCACGAAGACGGTAAGGTCGGTGAAGTTTGCTTATTGGGCGTGAGCGGTTATCATGCTCGGCAGCTATTGTCAGGAGAAAAAATTATGCCATCTTTCGATATTGTTTCGGAAATCGATATGCAGGAAGTCCGCAATGCGGTGGAAAACGCGACCCGTGAACTGGGTACTCGCTGGGATTTTCGTAATGTGCCTGCCAGCTTTGAACTGAATGAAAAAGCACAAACCATCAAGGCGACCAGTGAATCAGATTTTCAGGTTAAGCAATTGATTGAAATCATAAGGGAAAAGCTGGCAAAACGCGGAATTGAGGGCGGTTCGCTGGATATCCCTGAAGACATGGAACACAGTGGCAAAACCTACAGTGTGGAAGCGAAGCTCAAGCAAGGTATTGAAACTACGCTGGCGAAGAAAATCGTTAAACTGATTAAAGACAGCAAGCTCAAAGTGCAGGCCCAGATCCAGGGCGAACAAGTCCGCGTTACCGGGAAATCCCGCGATGATCTGCAAGGTGTGATTGCGCTGGTGCGTGGTGCTGATTTAGGGCAACCCTTTCAGTTTAACAACTTCCGCGATTAAACCGGCTGCTGTTCAGGCAGTGATACGCTAAATATGCAAAGGCACCGAAATGGTGCCTTTGGTTTTTCAATCGACGAGGTGGTTTGGGGTGACCTCGTTGACGTCGTGACGGTGGTGCTTCTACGGGCAGTTAGCCTCTTAGGCTAGCTTGGCCGTCTGACCGACGAGCTGTTCCAACTGCTGCCGATTGGTTTTGCTGCGATCAATTTTCACATAGGCGCTGAGTTCGTCCGGTACGATCACCACATCGGCCACGCCAGGATGCTGTTGCAGTTTATCGGACAGCTTGCTATCGCGTAGCGCTTCATCCGGTAGGGTAATGCGCAGGCTGCTCAGATACGGTGGTTCCTGCATGGTGACGCTGACCAATAACCAGACTACCCCCAGCAATGCGCCCGCACTGAATACCAGTGACGCGCCATGCAGGTCATACAGCGCGCCGCCAAGACTACCGCCAATCGCCACCCCCATAAATTGGGTGGTGGAGTAAACCCCCATGGCAGTACCTTTGTAGCCTGCTGGCGACTCTTTGCTGATAAGGGATGGCAGCAATGCTTCCATGACATTGAAGCCCAGAAAGAACAACTGAATGCCGATAAAGAGTTGCCACAGCGCATGGTGGCCTGCTTGCAGCAAAACCAGCTCTGCGGCAATCAGTATCATCACGCAAATAATGAACACCTGCTTCATGCGGCGTTTTACTTCTGCGTAGATGACGAATGGCACCACGGCCGCGAACGATATCAGCATCGTGGTCAGATAGACTTTCCAGTGGTCCTGCGGTGCCAGACCTGCTTGCTCCATGACTCTCGGTAAAGCGACAAAGCTCGACATCAGCAGAATGTGCAGGCACATGATGCTGAAGTTGAGTTTTAGCAAGCGAGGATTGGCCAGTACTTTGGCGACACCGCCACGCACGATGGCCGACTCACGGTTGAGCACATGGGAAGGGGCGGAGGGAATGACTGCCAGCGTGATGGCGATAGCCAGCAGCGCCAGCAGCGCAATTCCCCAAAACAGCGCATTCAGCCCCAACGCATGGGTAACAATCGGGCCGACTACCATGGCGATAGCAAACGTAATGCCGAAGCTGACACCAATAAACGCCATAGCTTTGGTGCGGTTTTGTTCACGTGTTAAGTCTGACAGCAGCGCCATAACCGCAGCAGAAATCGCCCCGGAGCCCTGCAAAGCACGACCCAGAATTATCCCCCAAATGGAATGGCTGAGTGCGGCGATGACACTACCCAGCACAAATATCAGTAAGCCGCCAACAATGAGCGGTTTGCGACCAATACGGTCAGACATGAGCCCGAATGGGATTTGAAAAATCGCCTGCATCAAGCCATAAATGCCGATGGCAATGCCAATCAGTGACTCGCTGGCGCCCTGCAGAGCCATACCGTAGGTGGTGAGTACCGGGAGCACCATAAACATGCCGAGCATGCGAAGTGAAAAAACCAGACCCAGTCCCCATGTTGCCCGCTGTTCAATCGGGGTCATGCGATTATCGTTCATTGCTACCTCTGATATTTTATCAGCGCTATTTTAGTGTCCGAGCCAGAAGGCGTAAACGACGGGTTTGTTTCCGTATTTGGCAAAGCAGGGGAGGGGAGATAAAAAAACAGACGGGCAAGCCCGTCTGTCTGGTCGTATAGGTCGTATAGACTGATGAGATCAGTGCAGGTAGGTCAGCAGCGTGTCCTGCATCGGTGTCATGGAATCGACTGACATCATGACGCTCAATGACGTAATCGCGACAATAGAGAACAAGAACAGCTTCTTGGCCCAGGCACGATCGTCGTTCGGGCGTTTGTAGCCGGATAACGCCATGCCAAGCCACCAGACGCTGACCGCCGCGGCCACCACCAGGTATTTGTAACCAGCATAACCACCCAGCGATAGCATCAATGTGGCAATCATAAACGCCAGGATATACAGCGTAATATGGTGCTTCGCGACGGAAATGCCTTTGACGACCGGTAACACCGGAATATTCGCCGCCTGATAATCTTTAAAGCGGAAAATCGCAATGGCGTAAGAGTGCGGCATCTGCCACAAACTGAAAATCAGCAGCAGAATCAGTGCACCAGCATCAAACTGATTACTCACAGCGCAGTAGCCGATAACCGGCGGTGCTGCACCGGAAAGACTGCCAATCAACGTGCCATAAACCGAATGGCGCTTCATGTACAGGCTGTAAACACCGACGTATACCACAAACCCCATCACCGCCAGCCACATGGCCAGCGGATTTGCCGCAAGATACAGTAACGCGAAGCCAGCAATACCTAACAGCGAAGCGTAAACCAGCGTATTTTTAAGCGGAATCAGCCCCTTAACCAGAGCCCGATTCTTGGTCCTCTCCATTTTTTTGTCGATGTCACGATCGATAACGTTGTTAAAGACGCAACCAGATGCAACAACCAGCGATACCCCGATCAGGGTCGCGACAAACAGTGGATAGTTAATGGTGCCTTTGGCTGCCAGTAAAAATCCACCGATAACGGAAATCAGGTTGCCAAAAATAATGCCGGGTTTGGTGACCTGCAGGTATTGCTTAATCATCATGTAAAAGGCTCGGTTACTGAATCATCATATTGTGGTGCGCGTTCATCATGATCCAAATGGATCCCACCACCACAATTGCGATAATCAGGGCGGTAAACACGATGGCTACCAGATTCCAGCGCTCTTCTGATGAGGTGTTGAGATGCAGGAAGTACACCAGATGAACCAGGATCTGGATAACAGCGCAACCCAGCACGGTTAACAGAATGGCGCTATGGGACGCCGAACCATTCATCACCAGACCGAATGGAATGACGGTCAGGATGATGGACAGGACGAAACCAATCAGATAGGACTTCACGCTACCGTGGCTGGCGCCTGCATGATCGTGTGTGGAATGACTCATTACATCGCCCCCATCAGATAAACAACAGTGAAGACACAAATCCATACCACATCAAGGAAGTGCCAGAACAAGCTCAGGCACATCAGACGGGTTTTGTTCGTGCTGGTCAGGCCGTATTTCGTTACCTGAATCATCATGATGGCGATCCAGATAAGGCCTGAAGTCACGTGGATACCGTGAGTACCAACCAGCGCAAAGAAGGAAGACAGGAATGCACTGCGGTCAGGGCCTGCGCCTTCTACGATCAGGTGATGGAATTCATAGATCTCCATCCCGATAAACACCAGTCCAAACAGGAAGGTCAGACCCAGCCAGGCGTTAACCTGGCTCTTGTTACCTTTGTTCATGGCAATCATCGCCATGCCGTAAGTAATACTACTAAACAGCAGTGCGAAGGTTTCTACCAGCACGAACTTCAGATCGAACAGTTCTTTGCCCGTCGGGCCGCCAGCGGTACCGTTCACCAGAACGGAGTAGGTGGCGAACAACATCCCAAACAGGATGCAGTCGCTCATCAGGTAGATCCAGAAACCGAAAACCTTATTGGAACCGGTGTCGTGGTGCCCATGCTCGGCATGGGCTGTGTTGTGATGAGTTAACGTATCAGTGGACATTTTTCACGCCTGCCTTGCTGAGTTTATCGAAGTTTTGATTTTCGATGTGTTCGACCTCGTTAACCGGCACGTAGTAGTCCACGTCCTGATTAAAGCTGTGAGCTATCCAGGTTACAATCATGCCCACAAAACCGATGATCGCCAGCCACCAGATGTACCAGATCATCGCAAAACCAAACACCAGGCTGAATGCGGAGATGATTACACCCGCACCGGTATTTCTTGGCATATGAATTTCTTCATACTGTGCCGGTTTGCGATAGGCCTCACCTTTTTCCTTCATTTCCCAGAACGCGTCGCGTTCCTGAATATGCGGCACGATGGCGAAGTTATAGAACGGTGGCGGTGAAGACATTGCCCATTCCAGCGTGCGAGCATCCCACGGGTCGCCAGTCAGATCGCGGTTTTGATCGCGGTCGCGGATACTGACGGCAAACTGGATAATCTGGCACAGCACGCCGAGTGCAATCAGACCGGCACCGACGGAAGCGACCACCAGCAGCGGGTGAAATTCCGGGTTGATCTGCTGGCTCAGACGACGCGTCATCCCCATGAAGCCCAGTGCGTACAGCGGCATAAAGGCAACGAAGAAGCCGATGATCCAGCACCAGAACGCGCGTTTACCCCAGGTTTCATTCAGCGTGAAGCCAAATGCTTTCGGGAACCAGTAAGTGATACCGGCAAAGCAGCCAAATACCACACCACCGATGATCACGTTATGGAAGTGAGCGATCAGGAACAGACTGTTATGCAGTACAAAGTTAGCGCCCGGAACAGCCAGCAGTACCCCAGTCATACCACCGATGGAGAAGGTGATGATGAAACCGGTGGTCCACAGCATGGCAGAATGCGGTTGAATACGCCCTTGGTACATGGTGAACAGCCAGTTGAAGATTTTAACCCCGGTAGGGATTGAAATAATCATCGTCGCTATACCGAAGAAGGCGTTGACGTTGGCTCCAGAACCCATGGTAAAGAAGTGGTGCAGCCAAACGATGAACGACAGGACGGTAATCGCGATGGTTGCCCATACCAGTGAGGTATAGCCAAACAAGCGTTTTTTACAGAAGGTTGCCACCACTTCGGAGTAAATACCGAAAACCGGTAGCACCAGGATGTACACTTCCGGATGGCCCCAGGCCCAAATCAGGTTGATGTACATCATCATGTTGCCACCCATATCATTGGTAAAGAAATGGGTGCCGAGGTAACGGTCCAGCGTCAGTAACGCAATGGTCACCGTCAGAATCGGGAACGCAGCAATAATCAGTATGTTGGTGCACAGCGCCGTCCAGGTAAACACCGGCATTTTCATCAGGCTCATGCCAGGCGCGCGCATTTTCATGATGGTGGCGAAGAAGTTAACACCAGTCAGCGTCGTACCGACACCGGAAATCTGGAGACTCCATATCCAGTAGTCTACCCCCACACCGGGACTGTACTCCTTACCCGACAACGGCGGATAGGCCACCCAACCGGTCTGGGCGAATTCCCCGATCCCCAACGACAGGTTGATCAGGATAACGCCGGCAACAAACAGCCAGAAGCTCAGTGAGTTCAGGAAGGGGAAGGCCACATCACGTGCGCCTATCTGCAATGGCACGGCCAGGTTCATCAGACCGACAACAAACGGCGTCGCCACGAAGAAAATCATGATAACGCCATGCGCGGTGAAGATCTGGTCATAGTGGTGAGGAGTAAGGAAACCCGCTTCACCAGCGGAAGCCAGCACTTGCTGACCACGCATCATCACGGCATCAGCAAAGCCACGCAGCATCATCACCAGGCCGACGATGATGTACATGATACCGATTTTCTTATGGTCCACAGAGGTGAACCACTCGGACCACAGCCATTTCCATTTACCGAAATAGGTAACGGCAGCCAGCAGCGCCAATCCACCTACAATGATTGCCGCCACCGTGACCATGATAATCGGCTCATGGTAGGGGATCGCATCAAGAGTTAATTTTCCGAACATCGTTTATCCCTCGACTCCTTTAATGAGAGGAGTGCTCGCTCATGTTCATGCCCTGGTGATTCTGCATGCCTTCTTCTTTTTTAGGCTCGCCTTCAGCACCATGCTGCATGTTCATGTTGTTGCCAATGAATTTGGTAATGATCTGGCGGAACAAATCAGGTTGTACCTGAGAGTAGTACTCTACCGGATGGTACTCGGTAGGCTGTGCCAGTTTGTTAAAGTCATTCATCGTGCTCAGCGTTTTGGATGACTTGCGTACATTCTCAACCCATTGGTCAAAGGCTTGCTGATCCGGGGTCGCAATGGCGGTGAACTTCATGCCAGAGAACCCTTGGCCACTGTAACCACCAGAGATACCGTCGTATTTGCCCGGCTCGTTGGCGATCAAGTGCAACTGGGTCTGCATGCCGGCCATGGCGTAGATCTGACCACCAAGACGCGGGATAAAGAAGGAGTTCATCACCGTGTCGGATGTAATCTTGAAATTGACCGGAACATTGGTCGGGAACGCCAGTTCATTGACCGTGGCGATGCCAAGATCCGGGTAAATGAACAACCATTTCCAATCAAGAGACACCACTTCAACATTAATGGGTTTGACCGTGGAATCCAAAGGCTTATACGGATCAAGCGAATGGGTAGTTTTCCAGGTGATCGTCCCAAGGATGAGGATAATGATGATAGGGACCGTCCAGACAACGGCTTCGATTTTGTTTGAATGCGACCAGTTTGGCGTGTACTTCGCTTTTTCGTTGGAGGCTCTGAACTTCCAGGCGAAGGCAATCGTCATAATGATCACCGGGATAACAACGATCAGCATCAAACCGAGTGCTGTCAGTATCAACGAACGTTGCTCTAACCCGACTTGTCCTTTGGGGTTCATCAATGCCATATCGCAACCACTAAGAAGCAGTGTGGTAGCGATTAAAGACAACATCCCAAAAATTTTATTGTATTTCCTGAGTCTCATCTAGCGACCTCAATTACAAGGGCTCTATTGTCATTTCACGCGAGCGGGCATTTTACGGGAAGGTTACCGCACTGTAAACATCATTAAAGAGATGTCAGTCCGCTGTTTACAAATTTTGTCTGACCCGTCACACGTGAGCTACATTTTACAAAATTACTTTTAAAAACAGTGGGTAAACCGCCTACAGAAAAAGTATGTATCGCTTTTCATGAATTACAACTCTTCCTGAATATTATTTTATCCCGGTGTTAATATTTCGTTTCTGTAACGTTGCGTAAATTAATGTGGGTGGCGGGATTTATTAAAGACAACGAAATAAATGTTTTTTGCCGTATGCCTGGAGAGAAAAATAATTTAATAAAGTGATAATAGATAATGAGGGGGGTTTTAGCGATATCACTTACCTGCCTCAGGCAATGAAGTAAGCGATTGCTCCTGCCTTATCCTGAAAGATGAACGCATGAGGCATTACAGAACCGTGTTCACACATCATTGCTTTGTGCTTCCGGGTTTACCGGCGTTGTAATGACAGGTAATCAAGCAGAGCACCCAGCAAAATTGCCACTGCTGCTCCCGTCGCGCCTGCCGCCATCAGTATGTTTTTGGCAAGTTCGCTCTGCAGCCAGCCCAATCCCAGCATGCCCCAGACAAGCAAACCACCGACAAACATAATACACCCGATGAAAAACAGGCGGGACGCCAATAGATAAAGGTGTGGGTAGGCGTTACGACGCAGAAATTCGCCACCTGATTGCACGTGTTCTAATGATGAACGACAGATATTCAGCAGGAGAAGTCCTGGGATAGCGATGATGATGGAAAACAGATAAAACCAGGCCCACCCATACAGCTCTACAAACCAGCCAGCAATCGGACCGACATAAACCCGCCCCACAGCCGACAGTGCGGACAACAAGGCGAACTGGGTGGCGGAAAATGATTTGTTACAAAGCGTCATTAATAGCGCCACAAACGCGGCTGTTCCCATGCCACCACACAGATTTTCCAGAAACACCGCGCAGGCCATGGTGAACAGGTGTTTATCGGTGATGGCTAGCAGCCAGTAACCGGCGTTCGAGACCGCCTGTAGCAGGCCGAATAGCATCAATGACCGAAATAGCGTCCAGCGCTGCATCAATACACCGCCGTACAGCGCGCCAATAATGGTGGCGAACAAGCCCAGCGTCTTGTTAACCAGCCCGACATCGCCCGGATTGAAGCCGACTCCGCGAATTAAAAAAGGCGTACTGAGGCTGACGGCAAACGCATCCCCCAGTTTGTACAACACGATCAACAGTAGAATTAGCCAGGCATTATCACGGCCGAAAAAATCTTTCAGCGGCGCTAAGACCGCCTGCTCCAGTGAGCGAGGGGCCGGTTCGCTCACGGCGGGTTCCGGCGACAGCCAGGTTGCCAGTGTGCACAGCAATAAAAGACCAGCCATCAGCCAGTAGGTGGCATGCCAGCCGAGAAAACGATCGGCTATCCATAATGCCAGCCCGCCGGAAACCAGCATCGCCAGGCGATAACCCAAAACAGAAATAGCTGCGCCGCTGCCACGTTCTTCTGGCGGCAACAAGTCGGTTTTATACGCATCAAACACAATGTCCTGTGAGGCGGAACAGAATGCGATGATGACCGCCAGTAATGCCAGCCACCATAAATGATGCGATGGATCTACTGTGCCGATAGCGATGATGGTGGCTACCAGCAACAACTGTGTGACCAGCAGCCAGCCGCGCCGACGCCCCATAAACGACGGCGTGTAGCGATCCATCAGTGGTGACCACAAAAACTTGAAGACATACGCCTGCCCCACCAGAGAAAAGAAACCGATGGTTTTCAGGTCCACGTTTTCCACTGTCATCCACGCCTGCAACGTACCGGAGGTCAGAGCCAGTGGTAAACCAGAGGCGAACCCCAAAATCAGAAGAATGACACTGTTGCGTTCACGGAAAAGTGAAAAAAAGCGGCTGAGCATGCGAGGTCCTTTTCCCTTGCCCCGTGAGGAGCAAGGGAGGTGAGGCGGAATAAACCGTTACCGGGAGTTGGTTTTGATGAAGGTACTGATGCTGGTATCTTGAGCCATATCACTGATGACATCACTCAGCACCTGATTGACCGACTCGGTAATCTTGCTGTTAGTGGCGGTAAGCGCACCTTGTACATTATAGCTGGCACGGTAGTTCTTGATTTGCTTATTACCGTTGGCGGCTTGTGCAATGATAGAGATATCCGCGCGGGTGGTAATGTTGTAGCGCAGATTCCCTTCGGAAACATCCGCATACAGCTTGTTAACCACCACTTGCAGTGCGACCGGGCCGCCAGTACCTATCATATAACCACGGGCAGACATTTGTTTCTCCAGCACTTCCTGCAACAGGAACCGCAGGTCGCGCGATGGCATCAGCGTGATCAGTTGGCCGTCACGATTGACTCTGGCCAGTGACTGGTCGGCACGTTGGTCTGCGCCATTAATGCTGATAGTGATCCCCATCAGGGTTGGATCCTGCGACGGCAGGGCAATTTTCGGGGTGACATCCAGCGTGTTGCTTTTACTGGCGCATCCTGCCAGCACAAGTGCGGCGAACAACGGGAAAATGAATTTTTTTAACATGTGTGTCTTCTCGTCATAAAACGGTGGTTGGCGGATAAATATAGTTCGGTATCATATCATCGTCTTGGACAAGGGAAAGAGCAGAAAGTGGCCAGTATCCTGCTGAGCTTGCATCATTTTTTTCCATTGTGTTTGACGTGAAGGCTGTCTGGCATCGACGACTGGCATTTCGGCGAGATGCATGTCGGCGAGATGGCGAGATAGAGTGCAGCCTGCTGCCACGCATCCAGACTAGCGATGATGCCCATTAATAATCAAAAAATGACTGAAATTGAAGTGGATAAGCGTGCAATCAGTAATAAAGGCCGCGTTGTCGAGAGCAATTTCACTGATACCTGAAAAAGGTCACCCTATGATTCGCGAAACGATAGAAGCTAAGTTACGCACTGAATTTGAACCACAACATATTGAAGTGATTAATGAAAGTTATCGCCATAATGTACCTGCAGGTTCAGAAAGCCACTTCAAAGTGGTTCTTGTCAGTGAGCATTTCTCGGGGGAGCGGGTCATCGGCCGTCATCGTGCGATTTATCGCGTATTGGCTGATGAACTGGCAGGTTCGGTTCATGCGTTGGCGTTGCATACCTATACGCCCCAGGAGTGGCTTGATTTACAAATGGCTGTGCCGTCTTCCCCGCCTTGTGGCGGAGCAGGGTTGGACCGCTGAAATCAGGCGTCTCTCTACTTCTGTGAAGATGCGCATGACGGTGTGTATATACCCGCTGGCGCATCACCGGTTGAGGGCCTTGCGGTAATAAAGGTGGTAATACTGGGCAAGGACAGGTGAAAAGTGTGAAAGTCCTCTGTCAATAGTCTGGTTACTCTCCTCGACTCGGTCTATTGATGCCGCTATAATGCCGCGTCTTATTTTCCGGAATGTATTCGGGACGCTTCTGACTATAGGGAACGGGTCCGCTAAAGTGGCCGTTCTGGTTCTGTGAGACTGTGATCAGCAAGGTTGCCCCAGGGCGCTTTATGAAAACGGCCTCTGAGGTTGACCGAGAACTGTGATTTTTTGAGGTAACAAGATGCAAGTTTCAGTTGAAACCACTCAAGGCCTTGGGCGCCGCGTAACGATTACTGTTGCTGCTGACAGCATTGAGAATGCCGTTAAGAGCGAACTGGTCAGTGTGGCTAAAAAAGTTCGTATCGACGGTTTCCGCAAAGGCAAAGTGCCGGCGAAAGTTGTTGAACAGCGCTATGGCGCTTCCGTCCGCCAGGATGTACTGGGCGATCTGATGCAGCGTCACTTTGTTGATGCCATCATCAAAGAAAAAATCAATCCGGCTGGCGCACCGAACTATGTTCCGGGCGAATACCAGGTCGGTGGCGATTTCACCTACTCGGTAGAGTTCGAAGTTTATCCGGAAGTTGAGCTGAAAGGCCTGGATTCTATCGAAGTTGAAAAACCGCTGGTAGACGTGTCTGACGCTGACGTTGACGGTATGCTGGACACCCTGCGTAAACAGCAGGCGACCTGGAAAGACACCGATCGTGCTGCAGCGGCTGAAGACCGCGTAACCATCGATTTCACCGGTTCTGTTGGCGGTGAAGAGTTCGAAGGTGGTAAAGCATCTGATTTCGTACTGGCCATGGGTCAGGGTCGTATGATCCCAGGTTTTGAAGACGGCATCGTCGGTCACAAAGCCGGTGATGAGTTCACTATCGATGTGAAATTCCCGGAAGATTACCACGCTGAAAACCTGAAAGGTCAGGACGCTAAGTTCGTTATCGTTCTGAAGAAAGTGGAAGAGCGTGAACTGCCGGAACTGACGGCTGATTTCATCAAACGTTTTGGCGTTGAAGACGGTTCTGTTGATGGCCTGCGCGCGGAAGTACGCAAAAACATGGAGCGCGAACTGAAAGGCGCTATCCGTAATCGCGTGAAGTCTCAGGTTATCGACGGTCTGGTTAAAGCCAATGAAATTGACGTGCCGGCTGCATTGATCGACGGCGAAGTCGACGTACTGCGTCGTCAGGCGGCTCAGCGTTTCGGCGGCAACGAGAAGCAGGCTCTGGAACTGCCGCGTGAACTGTTCGAAGAACAAGCTAAACGCCGTGTCGTTGTTGGTTTGCTGCTGGGCGAAGTGATTGAGTCCCACGAGCTGAAAGCTGACGAAGATCGCGTTAACGCACTGATCGACGAAATCGCCTCCGCGTATGAAGATCCGCGCGAAGTGGTTGAGTACTACAAGAAAAACAAAGAAATGATGAACAACATGCGTAACGTCGCTCTGGAAGAGCAGGCGATCGAAGCGCTGTTGTCCAAAGCGAAAGTGGTAGAAAAATCAGTCAGCTTCAATGAGCTGATGAATCAGACGACCGCTGCCTGATTACGATTTTTACCTGACATCGTTTCTTCGAAAGCCCGCAGCCTGTGCTGTGGGCTTTTTCCTTTATGGGTACAGTAAACCGTTGGGCGTGCTGTCAGTTCCTGCCAAATCTGCACCATTCCGCACTATTCTGCACTATGATTAATAACGATTAATCGGGGCGTCATTCGATCTGCTTTCGGCGCAGGATATCGCTTTAACCAAAATGAATCACTGGTGTAATCTTGAAAAAGGATGCATCGGTCCCCAACTGGTTAAATAACTGCGTAGATCGCATCGTCAGGGAAATTCGCCTGATTCCGGCAACACAGAGATGGCTAACTGCGTGTCTTAGCATGGTCATCACTTTCTATCTCAAGTAGAATCAGGGTATATGCGCCAAGTGCATTTTATCTAGGAGACGTTAATGTCATACAGTGGCGAACAAGAAAAACTGGCCCCGCACATGGCTTTGGTGCCGATGGTGGTTGAGCAGACTTCGCGTGGGGAGCGTTCTTACGATATCTATTCCCGGCTCCTGAAGGAGCGTGTGATCTTTCTGACCGGTCAGGTTGAAGATCATATGGCTAACCTGATTGTGGCGCAGATGTTATTTCTGGAAGCGGAGAACCCTGAGAAAGATATCTATTTGTACATTAACTCTCCGGGTGGCGTGATTACTGCTGGTATGTCGATTTACGACACCATGCAGTTTATTAAACCGGACGTCAGCACCATCTGTATGGGGCAGGCTGCGTCAATGGGGGCTTTCCTGCTGACTGCTGGTACAAAAGGCAAACGCTTCTGTCTGCCGAACTCCCGGGTGATGATCCATCAGCCGCTGGGGGGATTCCAGGGGCAGGCGACGGATATCGAGATTCATGCCAAAGAGATCCTCAAGGTGAAAGCCCGGATGAATGAGCTGATGGCTAAGCATACCGGTCAGTCTCTTGACGTGATAGAAAGGGATACGGAGCGTGACCGTTTCCTCTCTGCCGCAGAGGCAGTAGAGTACGGGTTAGTGGATTCTGTATTGACCCATCGTGAATAACGCCATTGATGCGAAATAGCCCGATGACGCGGGTTGTCGGCCGTTGTGATAAGCCGGCTGGTGTGTGTTGTGGCGCGATTGCTATGTGGTTGGCCTGCGGGCAAGAGACTAAAGAAGAGGTTTGACTCATGACAGATAAGCGCAAAGACGGTTCAGGGAAGCTGCTGTACTGTTCTTTCTGCGGCAAAAGCCAACACGAGGTTCGTAAGCTCATTGCCGGGCCGTCAGTGTATATCTGCGATGAATGTGTTGACTTGTGTAACGACATTATTCGCGAAGAAATTAAAGAAGTAGCGCCACACCGTGAGCGCAGCGCGTTACCGACGCCACACGAAATCCGCCGTCATCTTGATGACTATGTTATTGGCCAGGAACAGGCGAAAAAGGTATTGGCGGTTGCTGTCTACAACCACTATAAACGCCTGCGCAATGGCGATAGCAACAATGGTGTTGAGCTTGGCAAAAGCAACATTCTGCTGATTGGCCCGACAGGTAGCGGGAAAACGTTGTTGGCGGAAACGCTGGCCCGTTTACTCGATGTCCCTTTCACCATGGCAGATGCGACGACGCTGACTGAAGCCGGCTATGTGGGTGAAGACGTCGAGAATATCATTCAGAAGTTGCTGCAAAAGTGCGATTACGACGTACAGAAAGCGCAGCGTGGTATCGTCTATATCGATGAAATCGACAAGATTTCCCGCAAGTCCGACAATCCGTCCATCACGCGTGATGTGTCCGGTGAAGGTGTTCAGCAGGCATTGCTGAAGCTGATTGAAGGGACGATCGCCGCGGTTCCGCCGCAAGGTGGCCGTAAGCATCCGCAACAGGAGTTCCTGCAGGTTGATACCTCCAAGATTCTGTTTATCTGTGGCGGCGCATTTGCCGGGCTGGACAAAGTCATTGAGCAGCGTACTGATACCGGGCGCGGTATTGGCTTTAACGCGACAGTGAAAGGCGTGTCCCAGAAAGCGAGTGAGGGTGAACTGCTGAGTCAGGTTGAACCGGGTGATTTGATCAAGTTTGGTCTTATTCCTGAATTTATTGGCCGTTTGCCGGTGGTTGCTACGCTGAAAGAGCTGGATGAAGAAGCATTGATCCAGATTCTTCGCGAACCGAAAAATGCGTTGACCAAGCAGTATCAGGCGCTTTTCAAACTGGAAGGTGCTGAGCTGGAGTTCCGTGACGAGGCGTTGACCGCCATTGCGAAAAAAGCGATGGCACGTAAAACCGGTGCACGTGGCCTGCGTTCTATCGTTGAAGCGGCACTGCTGGAAACGATGTACGATCTGCCTTCACTGGAAAACGTGGATAAAGTGGTGGTTGATGAGTCTGTCATTTCAGAGCAGACCGAACCGTTGCTGATTTACGGTAAGCCAGAAGCCCAGCAGGCATCTGGTGAATAATTAGCCTAAAAAACAATGCTGAACGATAAAATGGGGGAATTTAGTCCCCCATTTTTTTTTACATACGTTCAGTCGTTGAATGTAAGACATTTATCCCCATATACTCGATTACCTATAGGTGAAACCCGTGATGCACGTGTTCCACGGATTCCCTTAACCTGGCGGAAACGAAACTAAGAGAGAGCTCTATGAACCCTGAGCGTTCCGAACGCATAGAAATCCCCGTATTGCCGTTGCGCGATGTGGTGGTTTATCCGCACATGGTCATTCCGTTGTTTGTTGGTCGGGAGAAATCAATTCGGTGCCTTGAAGCGGCTATGGATCACGACAAAAAGATCATGCTGGTGGCACAGAAAGAAGCCTCAACGGATGAGCCTGGTGTTAACGATCTTTTCTCGGTAGGGACGGTCGCCTCTATTCTTCAAATGCTGAAATTACCCGACGGCACCGTTAAAGTGCTGGTGGAAGGGTTGCAGCGCGCACGCATCACCACACTCTCCGATAGCGGGGAGCATTTTGCGGCCCAGGCGGAATACCTGGAGTCGCCGGCAATTGAAGAGCGTGAGCAGGAAGTGCTCATGCGTACGGCCATCAATCAGTTTGAAGGCTACATCAAGCTGAATAAGAAAATTCCTCCTGAAGTATTAACATCGCTTAATAGTATTGATGATGCGGCGCGTCTTGCCGACACCATTGCTGCACACATGCCGCTGAAGCTGGCGGACAAGCAATCCGTGTTGGAAATGTCTGACGTGACCGAGCGTCTGGAATACCTGATGGCGATGATGGAGTCCGAAATTGATCTGCTGCAGGTGGAAAAACGGATCCGTAGTCGCGTTAAAAAACAGATGGAAAAAAGCCAGCGCGAGTACTACCTGAATGAGCAGATGAAGGCCATCCAGAAAGAGCTGGGCGAAATGGATGATGCGCCTGACGAGCAGGAGGCGCTGAAACGTAAGATTGAATCTGCCAACATGCCGAAAGAGGCCCGCGAGAAAGCGGAAGCGGAATTGCAGAAACTGCGCATGATGTCACCGATGTCAGCGGAAGCGACCGTGGTTCGCAGCTACATCGACTGGATGGTGCAGGTGCCGTGGCAGGCACGCAGCAAGGTGAAGAAAGATCTGGCGAAAGCCCAGGAAATGCTCGACAGCGACCACTATGGTCTGGAGCGTGTCAAAGAGCGCATCCTCGAATATCTCGCAGTACAGAGCCGTGTTAGCAAGATAAGAGGGCCGATCCTGTGTCTGGTAGGGCCGCCGGGGGTAGGTAAAACCTCTCTGGGGCAATCTATTGCCAAAGCCACCGGGCGCAAATATGTCCGTATGGCGCTTGGCGGCGTACGTGATGAAGCGGAAATCCGTGGTCACCGCCGTACTTATATCGGCTCGATGCCGGGTAAACTGATCCAGAAGATGGCGAAAGTGGGGGTAAAAAACCCATTATTCCTGCTGGATGAAATCGACAAGATGTCTTCCGACATGCGCGGCGACCCGGCTTCTGCTTTGCTGGAGGTGTTGGATCCAGAACAGAACGTGGCATTTAACGATCACTATCTGGAAGTGGATTATGACCTGTCCGACGTGATGTTCGTCGCGACGTCTAACTCCATGAACATTCCGGCACCGTTGCTGGATCGTATGGAAGTGATCCGACTGTCTGGCTATACCGAGGATGAAAAGCTCAATATTGCGCGTCAGCACTTGCTGCCCAAGCAAATTGAACGTAACGCCCTGAAAAAAGGCGAGTTGACGGTTGAAGATAGTGCCATCATTGGCATCATCCGCTATTACACCCGTGAAGCCGGGGTGCGTAGTCTGGAGCGTGAAATCTCCAAACTGTGCCGTAAGGCGGTGAAATCGCTCATGATGGATAAAGCCATCAAGCACATCCTCATCACCGGCGATAACCTGAAAGAGTATCTTGGTGTACAGCGCTACGATTACGGCCGGGCAGATGAAGAGAATCGTGTTGGTCAGGTAACCGGTCTTGCCTGGACGGAGGTGGGGGGTGATCTGCTGACGATCGAGACCGCCAGCGTACCGGGCAAAGGCAAACTGACGTATACCGGCTCGCTGGGCGAGGTAATGCAGGAGTCCATTCAGGCTGCACTGACCGTGGTGCGCGCCAGAGCGGAAAAACTGGGTATCAATTCCGACTTTTATGAAAAACGCGATATCCATGTGCATGTACCGGAAGGGGCAACACCGAAAGATGGCCCGAGTGCCGGTATTGCGATGTGTACCGCACTGGTATCTTGCCTGACGGGTAACCCGGTACGTGCAGATGTGGCGATGACCGGTGAAATTACCCTGCGTGGGCTGGTACTGCCAATTGGTGGGTTAAAAGAGAAGCTGCTGGCGGCGCATCGTGGTGGTATCAAGACAGTGCTGATTCCGGAAGAGAACAAGCGCGATCTGGAAGAGATTCCACAAAATGTGATTGCCGATCTGGAGATCCACCCGGTAAAACGCATTGAGGAAGTGCTGACTATTGCTTTGCAGAACTCGCCTTACGGCATGGATGTGGTAAAGACGGCTAAGAAGAAATAGTGACCTATAGCAAAAACCACTGAGAAAATAAGGGCTGGTAAGTGAAATGGTGCTTGCCAGCCTTTTTTCGTGCCGCTAAGTTAGAGCACTGTTGATCCTGTTGGCTGGTAGCCTGCGGTTTGACTGAATAGATAAAGCTACGTGTTGCGCTGGGGGCTCTGGCGTAATGACAGTATTTCAGAGGGGATGAGAGTGTGAACAAGTCACAATTGATCGACAAAATTGCCGCAGATGCTGATATTTCCAAAGCGGCAGCAGGGCGTGTGTTGGATGCAATTATTGGGTCTGTTACCGAATCTCTGAAAGCCGGAGATGACGTCGCTTTGGTTGGTTTTGGTACGTTTTCCGTGCGTGAACGTGCTGCGCGCACCGGGCGTAACCCGCAGACTGGCAAAGAAATCAGTATTCCGGCGGCTAAAGTACCCGGTTTCCGTGCCGGTAAAGCACTGAAAGACTCAGTGAATTGATTATTAAGTAGCAAATTCTGAGTTGGGACGGTCTTCCAGTCCAAACACTACCTGACTCAGCGTGATGGGTAAGGTAAGATATAAGGCGCATCATGGTATGATGTGCCTTTTTTTACAGGTAATTAAGATTACTGTTATCCGGCAAATACTTGAATGCGCCCTGGCCGAGTGTGGCTATAGCAATAGCAGGGAGGCATGGCTACGGCCTGCGCAGGGGAAGTGTTATCCATTCTACAGCGGAGTGTTGTCACATTATGATGGACAATTTACGCGCGGCCGCTAACAACGTCGTGCTAAAAGTTATTCTTGCCTTGATTATTGGTTCATTCGTGTTGACCGGTGTGGGCGATTACCTGATACGTGGTTCAGGTGATTACGCGGCCAAGGTGAATGGACAAGAGATTACCCGCTCTCAGCTTGAGCAAGGTGTACAGAATGAGCGCAATCGTCAGCAAGAGATGCTGGGGGATAATTTCTCCGCCCTGGCCGCTAACGAAGGGTATATGCAGCAGTTGCGCAAACAGGTGCTGTCACAGCTAATCGATGAAACGCTGGTGGTGCAGTACGCGCATACCCTGGGGTTGAACATCAGCGACGAGCAGATCAAACAGGCGATTTTCTCCGTGCCTGAGTTTCAGACCAATAACCGGTTTGATAACGACAAATACCTGGCGCAGGTGCGTCAGATGGGGTTGACACCAGACGCGTATGCGCAATTCCTGCGTAAGCAATTGCTGACTCAGCAGCTGATTCGCGGGTTAGGCAGTACGGATTTCGTATTGCAGCAGGAGCTTGATAACCTGGTGGCGATGGCCGCGCAGGATCGCACCATCCGTACGGCAACCCTTGATCTTGGCGTTCGTGCCAAGAGTCAGACTGTCTCTGATGACGAAGTAAAAAACTTCTACGATCAGAACAAGAGCCGTTATCTGGCACCGGAGCAGTTCAAAGTCAGCTATATCATGCTGGATGCAGCGTCTATCATGGATAAAACCAAGGTAGATAACAATGATATCGCGGCGTATTACGAACAACATAAGAGCGAGTTCACACAGCCGGAACGCAAAAAGTACAGCGTTATTCAGCTGAAAACCGAAGCAGATGCTAAGGCCGTGCTCGACCAGTTGAAGAAAGGCGCTGATTTTGCAGCGTTGGCTAAAGAAAAATCCACCGATATTGTTTCCCGTCGTAATGGTGGGGATTTGGGCTGGATGGACGATGGCTCCACGGTGGATGAAATCAAACAGGCGGGGCTGAAGCAGAAAGGCCAGCTTTCTGACGTTATCAAATCTTCCGTGGGTTACCTGATTATCCGTTTGGATGATATTCAGGCGCAGCGCGTCAAAGCGCTGGATGAGGTACGCGCT
The DNA here is from genome assembly GCF_009372235.1 of Dickeya oryzae. GTDB lineage: Bacteria > Pseudomonadota > Gammaproteobacteria > Enterobacterales > Enterobacteriaceae > Dickeya > Dickeya oryzae. The sequence continues at coordinate 47,047 of NZ_SULL01000017.1, forward strand.
GATTTGGCTGAAAAGGTAAAACGTGAGAAATCACTGGATGCGTTTTACGCGTTGCAGCAGAAGGTGAGCGAAGCGGCCAGCAACGATAATGAGTCGCTGGTTTCTGCTGAGAAAGTCGCTAACGTCAAAGCTGTTCAGACAGATTGGTTTACGCGTGACAACGTCCCTGCCGCATTGAATTTCCAGCCGGTTACTCAGGCGATTTTTGGTGGTTCTCTGGTGGGTGAGAATGGCACGCCGGGTAACAATTCCGATGTGATCAGTGTCGAAGGCGATCGTGCGTTCGTATTGCGCGTGACTGACCACAAACCGGAAGCAACCCAGCCTCTGGATAAGGTGCGCGATCAGGTCGTACAGTCGCTCAAACGCCAGAAAGCAGAACAGCAAGCCCGGGTTGAAGCAGAGAAGATTCTTGCTGATCTCAATCAGGGGAAAACCGACAGCATGACTGCTGCTGGTCTGAGTTTTAGTGCAGCGAAAGTGATATCTTCAATCGGTCAGGCGGATGCGCTGTCAGAGACGGTGTTTGCGATGCCTCAGCCGAAGAAAGATAAACCTTCTTACGCTGTCGCGCAGGATCAGGCAGGCAATATCGTACTGGTCGCCTTGGATACGGTGAAACCGCACGCCTTATCGGACGATCAGAAAAAACAGTTCGGTAACCAGATAGAACAGAGCTCGGTGGGCGCACTGTTCGATACCCTGCTGACGAGTCTGCGCAGTCAGGCGAAAATCAAGTACGGTAACGCGGCACAAGAAGTGCAATAAGAAGTGCAATAACCCCCGCAGCGTTTTGCAACTCACTGCAACATTCAAAGGCCGCTTTCGCGGCCTTTTCCACATTTTCAGTTTGCTGTTTGCCGCGTGTCGCACACTCGGGCATTGTTGCCGTGCTGTCAAACACAAGGAGGAAACAGCATGAAAAACTCAGGAGTCAAAGCGTTATGTTTTATGGTGGGGATGAGCCTGGCGGGGATGTCAACGTGGCTTCATGCTTCTCCCACTACCGCTTCGCTGGAAAAAACAGGCGTGAGTGCAGTAAAACCTGCCTCGCCGGAACATAAACCTGAAAAAGCGGCCAAGCCATCGGTGGCGACCGATGAAGAAGAAGTAAGTATTAACAAGGCGACAGCGGAACAACTGGCTGCGGCGCTCAATGGTGTAGGGCTGAAAAAAGCACAGGCGATAGTCTCTTATCGTGAGCAAAACGGGCCGTTCACCCAAATTGAGCAACTGCAGGAAGTACCGGGGATTGGCAGTGCGCTAATCGAGCGTAATCAGTCACGTTTGCGCCTGTAAGTGCGTTTATCGTCAGAACGTGTTGTTGAGGGAACGGTTTCAGTACGAGGGTAAACGTCAATGTGAAAAGCCAGTACCAGACAAGCATTCTCTTGTCTGGTACCTGGTCGGGTCACTTCAGCCCGGTTTTTTTCTTCATGGCGGCCATGACCGCGGATGGATTCTGGCGGTACTCTGCCAGCCCTTTCGCTCTCAGGTGACACGCAGCACACTGCCCGCATCCTGTTCCTTTAATGCCGTTGTAGCAGGTGAGCGTATGGTTTTGCACGGTATCAAGCTGTTGATAGTAGTCTGCCAGTGCCCAGGTTTCTGCTTTGTTGAGCCACATCAGCGGTGTGACAAAACGAATATCTTTGGCCAACCCCAGGGTTATCGCCTGGTTCAAGGCCTTAACGAATTCGTCCCGGCAGTCGGGATAACCAGAGAAATCGGTTTCACAGACACCGGTAATAACAGTCTCTGCACCCACCTGATAGGCGTAGATCGAGGCCAATGTCAAAAAGAGGATATTTCGGCCAGGAACAAAGGTACTTGGCAGGCCATCGACTGTGGCATCAAACTCGGGTACAGGAATATTGTCACGAGTGAGGCTACTCACAGCCAGTTCGTTGAGCAGACTGACATTCAGCACTTTATGCGCTCTGGCTCCCAGTGTGTGGGCCAGTTCGGCAGCAACGTCAATTTCAGCACGGTGGCGCTGTCCGTAGTCAAATGTGACACAGTGGACTTCATCGTACTGCTGCAATGCCTGTATCAGGCAGGTGGTAGAGTCCTGACCACCACTAAAAACTACAACTGCACTTGTCATTCTTCTCTTCCCTCATGCATGGGTGCTGCCAGTCGGCCGCAATCCGCCAAACTTATTCTGGCAGATACTGTACTTGTTCTGGTGGTTATAGTACTTGAAATCCCGATGCAGTTCAGTGCGAGGGGAGTGCAGCCGACCAGAATACCATCAGGAAAAGGGGCGTCCTTCGGCCAGTTGCTGCAAGTAGGGAGTGATATCACCGATATGATTTTTTACCCAGTCTGGATTGTAGTAGGTATCGAGGTAACGCTCACCGCTGTCACACAGCAAGGTAACGATCGCGCCACGGCGCCCTTCCGCTACCATTTTCCCCGCCAATTGCAACATGCCCCAGACATTTGTTCCGGTAGACGGGCCGACTTTACGTCCCAGTATTTTCTCGAGCCAGTACAAGGTGGCAATGCTGGCGGCGTCAGGTACTTTCACCATATCGTCGATTACGCCGGGGATAAACGAGGGTTCGGCACGAGGGCGGCCAATCCCTTCAATACGGCTGCTGCATGTGCCGATGAGAGTCCGGTCCTGCTGGTGATAGCAGTCATAGAATACCGAGTTTTCCGGGTCTACCACCACTAACTGCGTATCCAACCCTTTGTAATGGATATAGCGCCCAAGCGTAGCAGACGTCCCGCCAGTACCGGCGCTCATGACCAGATAGTCAGGGACAGGAAACGGTTCGCGGGCCATTTGCCGATAGATGCTGTCCGCAATGTTGTTATTACCGCGCCAGTCCGTGGCCCGTTCGGCGTAAGTGAATTGATCCATATAGTGGCCGTGCAGCTCTTTGGCCAGCTCTTCCGAGGCGGCATAGATCTGACAGGATTGTTCGACAAAATGGCAGTTGCCGCCGTAGAACGCGATTTGTTCGATTTTTCGTTTAGCGGTGCAGGATGGCATCACAGCAATAAACGGTAATCCCAGCAGGCGGGCGAAATACGCTTCTGATACAGCGGTACTGCCAGATGAGGCTTCAATGATCGGCGTGCCTTCTTTGATCCAGCCATTGCACAGGCCATACAGAAATAGAGAACGGGCAAGGCGATGCTTGAGGCTGCCGCTTGGGTGGGTGCTTTCGTCTTTAAGATAAAAATAAATACCGGGGTAATCCGGCAGAGTAAGGCGAATCAGGTGAGTATCTGCCGAACGTTGAAAGTCTGCCTCAATCGCGCTAACGGCGTCGCGTACCCAGGTGGTGGTCATGTGATGTTATCCTGCTGAAAGAAAATGATGTTTCATGGAATGTTCCACCACCGGCACTGGCGCGTATCAGCCTTGGGTGGCATACGATGTAGCGTATCGGGTTTTGCAGAAAAAAAGGTTGCCTTTTTGTTTTCGAAAGGCGCTAATGAGAGAAAATTTTTCTCTTTTATGTCGCCATGATGGATAAAACCGATCGTATGCTGCTGTCGCTATTACAGCAGGATTGCACCCTTTCACTGCAGGCGCTGGCTGAAGCGGTGAATCTGACCTCGACACCGTGCTGGAAGCGGTTAAAGCGGCTGGAGGATGATGGATATATCAAATCCCGGGTTGCATTGCTGGATAACGAAAAGCTGGGGCTGGGGCTGACGGCATTTGTGTTGTTGAAAACCCAGCAGCATAACAGTGCCTGGTATCAGACGTTTTCCCGGTTTGTCTCCGAGATGCCAGAGGTGCTGGCATTTTACCGCATGGCAGGCGAATACGACTATCTGATGCAGGTTCAGGTTGCTGACATGAAAAGCTATGATGCGTTTTATAAACGTCTGGTCAATGGCATACCGGGGCTGGTTGATGTGACATCGAGTTTCGCGATGGAATGTATAAAACAGACTACCGCCTTGCCCCTCCAGGTATAAAATTTATTCACCATACACTTTATGTATAATGGCCTGTTTACCGCATTCTACTTTGCTATGTAGCTAATGGATTGAAACCGCGTGAGACTTTTTGTTCAACTGGGATGGTATTTCCGCCGTGAATGGAAGCGCTATCTGGGGGCAGTCATCCTGTTGATTGTGATTGCTATCCTGCAATTGCTGCCGCCCAGACTGGTTGGCATTATCGTGGATGGCGTAACGCAACACCAAATGACCACGGCTTCCGTGCTGTGGTGGATTGGTGGAATTCTGCTGATTGCCTTATTAACCTATCTGCTGCGCTATTTCTGGCGTATCTGGTTGTTTGGTGCGGCCTATCAACTGGCTGTTGAACTGCGAGAAGCGTTCTACCGGCAACTGAGTCGTCAACATCCCGCATTTTATCTTCGCCATCGTACCGGAGACTTGATCGCACGCGCGACCAATGACGTGGATCGCGTGGTATTCGCTGCGGGTGAAGGCGTATTGACGCTGGTGGATTCACTGGTCATGGGCTGTGCGGTACTGGTGGTCATGAGTACCCAGCTTAGTTGGCAGTTAACGCTGATAGCGCTGGCACCGATGCCATTGATGGCGATTATCATCAAACGTTATGGCACCCAGTTGCACTTGCGTTTCAAAGACGCGCAGGCCGCGTTTTCTTCACTCAATGACCATGCACAGGAAAGTCTCACCAGTATCCGCATGATCAAATCATTTGGCCTGGAGGATCACCAGTCTGGCAGCTTTGCCAGGGTGGCAGCTGACGCGGGTCAGAAAAATATGCGAGTTGCGCGGGTAGACGCGCGTTTTGACCCAACGATTTATATCGCCGTCGCCCTGTCTAATTTGCTGGCGGTAGGGGGCGGCAGTTGGATGGTGATACAAGGTTCTTTGACTCTGGGGTCATTGACCAGCTTTGTGATGTATCTCGGGTTGATGATTTGGCCGATGCTGGCGCTGGCCTGGATGTTTAATATTGTGGAGCGCGGTAGTGCCGCTTATAGCCGCATTCGCCAGCTCTTGTCCGAAGCGTCCGTGGTTGAAGATGGGACTCAACCCTTACCCACTGAACCCGGAACGCTGGTGGCTGAGATTACGGCCTTCCATTACCCGGAACACTCGGCAATGGTGCTTAACGATGTTCGTTTTACATTGACACCCGGCAAAACGCTGGGGCTTTGTGGGCCAACGGGTTCTGGCAAGAGTACGTTGCTGGCACTGCTATTGCGCTATTTCGATGTCGGGCAGGGGCAGATTACTTACCATGGGCAGGCGTTGCATCACCTCCAGTTGGACGCGTTGCGAGCGCGTTTTGCGGTGGTTGGGCAGACACCTTTCCTGTTTTCGGATTCCGTCGCCAGTAACATCGCGCTGGGGCGTCCTGAGGCGTCTCAACAACAAATAGAAGAGGCGGCGCGACTGGCAAATGTTCATGACGACATTCTTCGCCTGCCGCAGGGTTACCAGACTGAGGTGGGCGAGCGGGGCGTGATGCTGTCTGGCGGTCAAAAACAACGTATCGCTATTGCCCGAGCCTTATTGCTGGAAGCCGAAGTGTTGGTGCTGGATGACGCCTTATCAGCGGTAGATGGCCGTACAGAGCATCAGATTTTAAGTAACTTGCGTCAGTGGGGACAGAAGCGAACCCTGATTATCAGTGCGCATCGCTTGTCGGCGCTGGTCGATGCCGATGAGATTCTGGTGTTGCAGCAAGGGCATGTGGCGCAGCGTGGTGATCACGCACATCTATCACAGCAGACGGGATGGTATCGCGACATGTATCGTTATCAGCAACTGGAAGCCGCATTGGATGATTCCCCCCGTGAGGAGCAATCAAGTGAATAATCCTCGTGCATTATGGCCAACGTTAAAACGGTTGCTGTCTTACGGATTACCGTGGAAGAAAACGGTAGGAACCGGCGTATTGCTATTATGGATAGCAGCGGGCGCTGAGGTAGCCGGGCCGGTTTTGGTCAGTTACTTCATCGATCATCTGGTCAGTAAAGGTGAGTTTCCGCTGATGATAGCGGCCGGCCTGGCTGTCGGATATGTGTTGCTGCAAGGGATGGCCGCGTTGTTGCATTACGTTCAGGCGCTGATGTTCAATCGGGTGGCCGTCGGCGTTGTGCAGCAGTTGCGCACAGATGTCATGGACGCGGCGCTGCGTCAGCCGCTGGCGGTGTTTGATACCCAGCCGGTTGGACAGCTGATCTCCCGAGTGACCAACGATACCGAAGTCGTGCGTGACTTGTATGTCATGGTGGTGGGCAGCGTGTTGCGTAGCGCCGCATTGATTGGGGCAATGCTGATAGCCATGTTTAGCCTGGACTGGCGTATGGCGCTGATAGCCACGGCTATCTTTCCCGCGGTTGCGATTGTGATGGTGATTTATCAGCGTTACAGCACACCGATTGTTCGCCGGATGCGTAGTTATCTGGCGGATATCAACGACGGCTTTAACGAGTCGATTAGCGGCATGCATGTCATTCAACAGTTTCGCCAACAGATGCGATTCGGCAAAAAACTGAGTGATGCAAGCTGGGCGCATTATCACACCCGGATGCAGACACTGAGGTTGGATGGGTTTCTGTTACGCCCGCTATTAAGTCTGTTTTCGGCGTTGGTGATGTGTGGGCTGTTGCTGCAATTCGGATTCAGCGCTGTCGGTTCTGTTGGGGTCGGGGTGTTGTATGCGTTTATTAATTATCTGGGGCGATTGAATGAGCCTCTGATCGAACTCACCACCCAACAATCGATGCTGCAACAGGCCGTTGTTGCCGGGGAGCGCATTTTTGAACTGATGGACGGTGCCCGACAGCAGTACGGTGACGATACCCGCGCATTGGAAAGCGGTCGTATCGATATCGAGCAGGTGACGTTTTCTTACCATAAAGATAAACCGGTATTACACCACATCGAGTTGCATGTACCGGATCGGGGATTTGTCGCGCTGGTTGGGCATACCGGTAGTGGTAAAAGTACGCTGGCAAGTCTGTTGATGGGGTATTACGTTCCAGATAGCGGTGAAATCCGTCTGGATGGTCGTCCATTATCGGGGTTATCGCATCAGGTGCTACGTCAACATGTGGCGATGGTGCAACAAGACCCGGTTGTGCTGGCTGACTCCATGTTCGCTAATGTCACGCTGGGGCGCGATATCAGTGAGGAAAAGGTCTGGCAGGCGCTGGAGGCGGTGCAACTGGCACCGCTGGTGCGAGACATGCCTGAAGGCATTCATAGTCGCATTGGTGAGCAGGGCAATAATTTGTCTGTGGGGCAAAAACAGTTGCTGGCGCTGGCCAGGGTACTGGTAGTAGCCCCCCGGATCCTGATTCTGGACGAAGCAACCGCCAATATTGATTCCGGTACGGAGCAGGCTATCCAGCGAGCGCTGCGACTGGTGCGTTCCCACACTACCTTGGTGGTGATAGCACATCGCCTGTCAACCATCGTTGAGGCCGATAACATTCTGGTACTGCACCACGGTAAAACGGTGGAGCAGGGAACACATGAACAGTTGTTGGCGAAAAACGGTCGGTACTACCAAATGTATCAATTGCAGCAGGCGAGCAGAGAACTGACCTTTTCACAGCCACATGACTCTGCGGAACTGATCTCCCAGGCACCATGAGTGCCTGTATCGGGCAGCGTTTCGCACCATAATTTAGCAGCGCTTTCCTTACTGTGCAGTGTGGTGCACTGAAATTAAGCGTGACGCACTATTTTTGTGCATCGCGCGCTCCTGTTTTTCCTGATCATTGTCCATACTTTATTCACTCCTCTTCTTTTCTGTCTTTAAAGCGTCGCGTTTCGTCACTTTTATGCGGGTGTTGTCGTTATGGCACACGATTTGCTTTAAGTGATGCGTGGACATATTGAGAGTGACGGGCACAAGCCTGAACTTACACAGTTAGGGGGATGAGGATGAAACTGGTTACTGTAGTCATTAAACCGTTCAAGCTGGAAGACGTTCGTGAAGCACTGTCTTCTGTAGGCATCCAGGGGCTCACCGTCACTGAGGTGAAAGGGTTTGGGCGTCAGAAAGGGCATGCCGAGTTATATCGCGGCGCGGAATACAGCGTGAACTTTTTGCCAAAAGTGAAGATCGACATCGCGATCGCTGACGACCAACTGGATGAAGTTATCGATGTCATCAGCAAAGCTGCTTACACCGGTAAGATCGGCGACGGCAAAATCTTTGTTGCAGAACTGCAACGCGTCATCCGTATCCGTACCGGCGAAACTGACGAAGCCGCATTATAACAATTACCTGATTTAGCCTTATTAAATAGGGATGAATGAAAAAATGAAGAAACTTTCCTTGTCGTTAGGTTTAGGTGCGGCAGCCATGCTTCCGACATGGGTTATGGCGGATACGCCTGCACCTGTAGTAGACAAAGCGGACAATGCGTTCATGATGATTTGTACCGCGTTGGTACTGTTCATGACCATTCCTGGTCTGGCGCTGTTCTACGGTGGTTTGATCCGTAGCAAAAACGTACTGTCCATGCTGACCCAGATAACAGTGGCTTTTGCACTGGTGTGCATTCTGTGGGTGATTTATGGTTACAGTGTGGCATTTAGCACGGGTAGCCCGTTTTTCGGCGGCCTGACTAATTTCATGCTCAATGGCATTGATATCAACTCAATCAGCGGTACGTTTTACCAGTTTATCCATGTGGCTTATCAGGCGTCCTTTGCCTGCATTACTGTGGGGCTGGTGCTTGGTGCGCTGGGTGAACGTATTCGTTTCTCTGCGGTACTTATCTTCTCTACACTGTGGTTCACCTTGTCTTATCTGCCGATGACCCACATGGTCTGGGGTGGTGGCTATCTGGCGGCTGATGGTGCACTGGATTTCGCTGGTGGTACGGTGGTGCATATTAACGCGGCGGTTGCTGGTCTGGTGGGGGCATTGCTGTTGGGCAAACGCGTTGGTTTCGGTAAAGAAGCGTTCAAACCACACAATCTGCCGATGGTGTTCCTGGGTACTGCGATTCTGTATATCGGCTGGTTCGGCTTTAACGCCGGTTCTGCCGCAGCGGCTAACAATATTGCCGGCCTGGCGTTCCTGACTACGGTGGTGGCGACTGCCGCAGCGATTCTGGCCTGGGTTGTAGGTGAATGGATTACTCGTGGTAAACCATCGCTGTTGGGAGCGTGCTCTGGTTGTATCGCAGGTCTGGTTGCCATTACGCCAGCCGCTGGTACGGTCGGTGTCGGTGGTTCCATGGTGATTGGTTTTGCCGGTGGCTTTGCTGGCCTGTGGGGCGTGACCGTGCTGAAAAAATGGCTGCGTGTTGACGACCCTTGTGACGTGTTCGGTGTGCACGGCGTTTGCGGTATCGTAGGGTGCTTGCTGACGGGGGTGTTTACAGCGTCATCACTGGGTGGTGTCGGTTATGCGCAGGGCGTGACAATGGCGCATCAGGTATGGGTTCAGCTGTTTAGCGTGATTGTTGCTATCGTATGGTCTGGCGTTGCCGCGTTCATCTCCTTCAAGGTTGCGGATATTGCTGTTGGTCTGCGTGTACCGGAAGAACAAGAACGCGAAGGTTTGGACGTCAACAGCCACGGCGAAAACGCGTACAACCAATAATTTCTCATGTTCAGTATCGGTAATGGATAAATATCGGTTACCGTTATGAGGCAAACAAAAAACCACCTTGGAAAAGGTGGTTTTTTTATCGTTCAACATTTCTATGTTTCAACATCGCCTGGATTACTGTCCATGCCGACGGATGACACCTTCCTGTACGCTGGAGGCGACCAACACGCCTTCGCGGGTGTAGAACTGGCCGCGTACAAATCCGCGAGCACCGGAGGCTGAAGGGCTTTCAACAGAGTAAAGCAGCCAGTCGTCAAGCCGGAACGGCCGATGGAACCACATCGCGTGGTCAATCGTGGCGACTTGCATACCCCGCTCCAGGAACCCGACACCATGTGGTTGTAGTGCCGTGAGTAGGAAGTGGCAGTCAGAGGTATAACCCAGCAGATATTGGTGAGTCCGTTCGTCATCTGGCATGGTGCCGTTGGCTCGACACCACACTTGCCTGACCGGGGGGGCGGCTTCGCCTTTTAATGGGTTGTGGAATTTTACCGGACGAATTTCGATAGGCCGGTCGCTAGCGAACACCTGCCGCATTGCAGGGGGAATCAACGACCCCATGCTGCGGGCAATGTCCTGCTCTGATGGGAGCTCGTCTGGCGGTGTGACGAGTGGCATGTCGCTTTGATGCTCAAAACCGCTTTCCCGAGTCTGAAAAGACGCCGTCATGTAAAAAATCGAACGGCCATTCTGAATCGCGCTGACGCGTCTGGCGCTAAAGCTATTGCCATCTCGTAGGGTTTCTACATCGTAAATGATCGGTTTCTGGCTGTCGCCGGGGAGCAAAAAGTAGCTGTGAAACGAATGGATGAAACGTTCTGGCGGCACAGTCTGTTTGGCAGCGGACAACGCCTGGCCGACTACCTGACCGCCAAATACCTGGCGTAATCCCAGATCCTGACTTTGGCCACGAAATAGGCCTTCTTCGAGTTTTTCCAGATTTAGCAGGTCGAGAAGTTGTTGTAATGCCTGACTCATAGTTCTGCCTTTGGAGTAATGTGATTACGCACGTCAATTCATCGTCTAAAGAACCAGGTTCCATCAAAACGCATAGGCAGAATTTGGGATAGCGATAGGCTTTGCCATAACTATCGGAATTTTCCACCATAATTGTCATGCAGGTTGGTTCATACTTCTTAACGGATGCAGTCAACAGACGGCCATCCTGAATAGAATAATTAAGGAGGCTTAGCCTATGAGATTATGGCATATCTTTAGCGGTATTACGGTATCGATCGCGCTCAGTGGGTGTGTTAACAACCATGGTGTTGCTCCTGAAACAACTGCACCGGCAATGCGGCAGACCCAGATGCTTTCTCAACCTGTTAGCGGCATGCCTGCTGTTACCGGCACAGTGAACATTCGCCAAAAAATCGCGTTGCCGCCTGATTCGGTACTGACGGTGACAGTCTCTGATGCAACGGTCCCGGATGCGCCTTCAAAAGTGATTTCCCAGCGCGTAATCCGTACAGAAGGTCAGCAGGCACCGTTCCGATTTGTATTACCCTATAACCCATCAGAAATTCGGCCGGATGCGCGTATCCTGCTTAGCGCTGCTGTCGCAATAAATAACCGGGTCACACTGATTACTGAGCATGTCATGCCTGTGGTCACGAATGGTGCGAATAATGCCGATCTGAACCTGATACCGGTTCAGGCGGTGCCTGTTCCAGCGAAACCCGCCGGGTTTCTGACACCGAACACAGAAACGACAACACCAGATGACGCTTCAGGCTCGTCACCGCAGTTGTATTAATCTCATTACCGTTATTTTTCGCTGGCGGTGCATTGTCTGCTAAATGCCTTGCAGGTACCGCCAGCGAAATCTATCCAGGTCTATTTTCCCCTCTGAATTCAGCATAACGCCTTCAGCCTGAAGAGCAGATTTTTGGCGCTGAAAATCTGGTCCAGTCAGTGAGATCTCACCTTTTCTGTTAATCACTCGATACCAGGGTAATTGGCTGCCTGTGGGCAGCCCGCGTAATATGCTGCCAACCTGGCGGGCTGCGCGGGCTGAACCGGCAAGATGCGCGACATCACCATAAGTAGCGACACACCCGTAAGGAATCGCGGCGATAACGTGGATGACACGCTGGCGGAAATTATCCAATTCAATAGTCATGGACTGGCTCAGAAGGTGTTAGAACGGGTAAGGGGGCACATAATATTGAGTATAAAAGCTGGTGATGCGTAAGAAAACAGCGGTTAAGCGCTGTTTTCTTGCAATTGCTTAGTCCATCACCGATAATGCCCTCCGCTTCGCAACTGCGGAGCTGTCAATGGAGGCCCCGTTGGTTCTCCCGCAACACTAACCTGTGGACCCGGTCAGGTCCGGAAGGAAGCAGCCGCAGCAGGCGACGTGTGTGCCGGGATGTAGCTGGCGGGGCCTCCACCATTTTATACCTTCCCCGATATCATCACCGTTCTCTTCTCTACGCCGGTTTAACTATTAGTAAAGAAAATTGATAGTAAAAAAATTGAATGTTTAACCTGCATGGTAAAACAATAAAAACTGATAAGGCGATAGTTCAATTAATTTCGAGGGTGGAGGCGAATAATGAATAATAAAGAAAGTTTTAAGTAAAAATGCACACTTTTTGTTACAAAAGCGGTGGTTTTCTGGCGCTAAAAAACAAAGGCCGATAACATATCGGCACAGTGTATTTATGTATTAAGCTGCTGTTTTTAGTGCTTATCGAACGTATTTCCATACGGCAGTTGGCACTTTGTCGTAAAGTTTATTCATCGTTAGCTCAGCCAGACGATGGTCGGCAGCTGAATAGAACATTTCAAGTTCGTCGTTAGAAAGTTCGTACTTGTTTTTTTCTATAACACGCTCAAGCGTGTCGATGGTTGTACATTTACGCAAACGCATTAAATAGTCGATTTTTTTCATAGTGACCTTGTTAATTTTCCTGGATTTAAATTAAGTATGAAACAAATTATTGCTTAAGTTTTTACTACCGTACAGACGCTCTTTTCTGAGAACATTCTGAATAATTGCGACTTGGATTTTTTCCATTTCTGCAACTCTGAATCATTTATACCGTAGTTGCTGAAAAGAATATAAGTATCGTCCAGGTATTTTTCAACCCGCTCACACAGCGCCGCTTCATGCGGATATTTTATTTTGTAGGTAACAACAAATGCCGCAATGTGTTCGATAAGTTCGTTTAGTTGAAGATTGACCGCAGAGGTCGGATCATTCACCCAGCCACGACGGCTGTCACCTAATGTTGCGATACTTTCGTCGTGCAGATTTTCACACAAGAATCTGAGTTGGGCAATATCATAATGTTGAGGTGTGTACTCATCCATTTCTATCCCTCCGTAAGCTACGATTCAATGTCACTTAGGGCTACCACTTGGCCAGACAGGTGGTGTGATGAAGTGCAGAAGATAGAATGCCCCTCAGTATGCCTCAATGTCCCTTAATCTTAAGACGAACAGGGGTAACACGGTGAATGCCGGAGAATGATGCAACGTCACTGTCAACAATCATTCTGAATTCATTATAGCAAAAAAGCTAACAGTTATGATGTGGTCGAACCATCTTTATGACGATGGCTGTCATCGGTGTAGGCAGCTTCCGGTGTGCCGTGATATATTTATCGGCCACTACAGCAAGTATATTTAATTTTTTTCGGCGTTAGCAAGAATCACTGTGTTAATTATTCTTTCTGGCTTGTCTTTATTTGTAAAGATTTTGAAGGTGTGAAAGCGCTCTTATTTTATCCTTTTGTTTTTAAACGAAATTGGAAAATTGGTCTGATGTGATGGTCGGTGCGACGATGCGCACCTTCCGATAAGTTTTTAGCTAATAATAATTAGCGTTTTTTCTTTTTCCTACCCTGTACTGCGTTGAAGCGTGGGTTTGTTTTACAGATGACATAGACGCGCCCGCGCCGTTTGACCACGATACAGTCTTTGTGGCGAGTTTTGGCACTGCGAAGAGAACTTAATACCTGCATGGATAATTCCCCCTATTACGATTTGAGAAAGCGGCCGAAGCGCTGTTGAAAGCGCGCTGCGCTGCCTTCTTTGGCGTATTCTTTCTGTTTGCCGGTGTAATACGGGTGAGACGCGGAGGAGACGTCGATAGTAACGTATGGGTAGGTTTCCCCATCGTATTCGTAAGTCCGGTCGGTTTTGATGGTGGAGCCGATTTTATAGAACACATTCTCACTGGTGTCGTGGAACAGCACAGTACGGTAGTTAGGGTGGATACCCGCTTTCATAATGACCTCAAATGATATGTTATAACATATCATTATTTTTGCGCCTTTCAGGAACAATGATCAACGCTATGGTTTGTAGGGATTGGTGAGGTGGGCAGTGTAGGGTGATGTTCGCTGTGATCGCGCATTAAAAAAGGCCGCATAGCGGCCTTTTGAGAAGAGATATCACGGTTTAGTGACTGGCTTGTGAGTGCTCATGGTGAGGCTCGTTGTCGTCTTTCTTCTTGCCGAAGCGTCGACGAACGACCACAAAGAATACGGGTACGAAGTAGATAGCCAATACGGTGGCGGTGATCATCCCACCCATTACGCCGGTACCGACCGCGTTCTGTGCGCCGGAACCCGCACCGGTACTGATTACCAGCGGGACCACACCCAAAATGAAGGCCAGCGATGTCATCAGAATGGGGCGAAGACGCATACGCACCGCCTCCAGCGTAGCTTCTACCAGGCCTTTTCCTTCTTTATCCATCAGGTCTTTGGCAAACTCGACGATCAGGATGGCGTTCTTGGCGGACAAACCGATAGTGGTCAACAGACCCACCTTGAAGTAGACGTCGTTTTCCATTCCACGCAAGCCCGCTGCCATGACAGCACCGAACACGCCTAATGGAACCACCAGCATAACCGAGAAAGGTATTGACCAGCTTTCATACAATGCCGCCAGGCACAGGAAGACCACGATGGCGGAGATGATGATCAGTGCCGGTGCCTGGTTACCTGCCAGTCGTTCCTGATAGGACATACCTGTCCAGTCGAAACCAATACCTGGCGGTAATTGCGAAGCCAGCTCTTCCATCAGTGCCATCGCTTCCCCTGTACTCTTACCTGGCGCCGCTTCGCCCACCAGTTCTACAGATGGCAGACCGTTATAACGCTCCAGACGTGGTGAACCGTATTCCCAGTGTGCGGAAGCAAATGCCGAGAACGGTACCATTTGATTGGACGTACCACGGACATACCATTTCTGGATATCGCTGGGAAGCATACGGTATTTAGCATCAGCCTGAACGTACACTTTTTTCACCCTGCCACGGTCAATAAAGTCGTTGACGTATGTACCCCCGAGTGCGGTGGACAGTGTGGCGTTGATGGTGGCAATCGATACGCCGAGCGATTGTGCTTTTTCCTGATCAATTTCCAGGCGGTATTGCGGTGTGTCTTCCATCCCGTTAGGACGAACTCGCACCAGCGTATCCGGATGTTGGGCAATCATACCCAGCAACTGGTTACGGGCTGCCATGAGCTTATCGTGACCGAGGTTATTTTGATCAATCAGCTCAAAGTCAAAACCGCTGGCGGTACCCAACTCGACGATAGCCGGTATGTTGAACGGGATAACAATCGCTTCTTTGATTTGCGAGAAAGTGCCAAAAGCACGACCGATAATGGCATCGACTTTGTTGGCTGCCCCTTTACGTTCATCCCAGTCTTTCAGGCTGGCGAAGGAGATCCCCATGTTCTGCCCACGACCAGCGAAGCCGAAGCCGTTAACGGTAAAGACCGATTTCACGTTGTCTTTTTCGTTGTGCAGGTAGTAGTCACTCACCTGGTCGAGCACCTTCTGGGTACTTTCCTGAGTGGCGCCTACCGGCAACTGAACCATCGTCAGCAATACGCCCTGATCTTCCTGCGGCAGGAAGGAGCTGGGGATACGGGTAAAGGCAAAGCCCAGGCTCGCGACCACGAGCAGATATACCACCACATAACGGCCCGTGCTGCGCAGAATATTCGCGACACTGCTGGTGTAGTGATGGGTACTCTTATCGAAAAGACGGTTAAACCAACCGAAGAAACCTTTTTTCTCACCGTGATTGGGCACGGGCTTCAGGATAGTCGCACACAACGCCGGTGTCAGAATCAATGCCACCAGTACTGACAGCACCATAGCGGACACGATGGTGATGGAGAACTGACGGTAGATAGCACCAGTCGAACCGCCCGAGAATGCCATTGGGATAAATACAGCGGACAGCACTAGCGCAATACCTACCAGTGCACCCTGAATTTGCCCCATGGATTTGCGGGTCGCTTCTTTGGGCGATAGCCCCTCTTCCGACATCACACGTTCTACGTTCTCGACCACGACGATAGCGTCATCCACCAACAGACCGATGGCGAGCACCATAGCGAACATGGTTAGCGTGTTAATCGAGTAGCCGAAAGCTGACAGGATGGCGAACGTCCCCAGCAATACCACCGGTACGGCAATGGTAGGAATCAGTGTGGCGCGGAAGTTCTGTAAGAACAGATACATCACCACGAACACCAATACGATGGCTTCAACCAGCGTTTTCACCACTTCATAAATAGAGATTTTTACGAACGGAGTGGTGTCATACGGGTAAACCACTTTCAGGCCGGCAGGGAAAGTCGGCTGCAATTTGGCGATTTCCGCTTTTACCGCTGAGGCAGTATCCAGCGCGTTAGCGCCAGTGGCGAGTTTAATCCCCAAACCTGAAGCAGGACGGCCATTGAAGCGTGCGACAACGCTATAGCTTTCACCGCCAAGTTCGATGCGGGCAACGTTATTCAGACGAACCTGTGAACCGTCCTTATTGACTTTAAGCAGAATGTCGCCGAACTGCTCCGGTGAATTAAGCCGGGTTTGTGCAATGATCGAGGCATTCAGCTTTTGGCCAGGCACAGGTGGGGTACCACCTAACTGACCTGCGGCTATCTGGTTATTTTGTACCTTAATCGCCGTAACGACATCATTGGTGGTGAGCTGGTAATTGTTCAGCTTGTCCGGATCCAGCCAGATACGCATGGCGTACTGTGCACCGAACAGCTGTGTATCACCCACACCGCGCACACGGCTAATCGGGTCTTTGATGCTGGCACCGACAAAGTCGGCGATATCCTGCTGGGTGACGCTATTGTCATCGCTGACAAAGCCTAACACCATCAGGAAGCTGCTGCTGGATTTCTGCACGCTCACGCCTTGCTGCTGTACTTCCTGTGGCAGCAAGGGCATGGCCAGTTGCAGTTTGTTCTGCACCTGAACCTGTGCAATATCTGGGTTGGCATCGGCATCAAATGTTAGTGTGATCTGAACAGTACCAGACGAATCACTGTTGGAAGACATATACAGTAATTTGTCGATGCCGTTCATGTTCTGCTCGATCACCTGCGTGACAGTATCCTGCAGAGTCTTCGCATCAGCCCCCGGATAGGTCGCTGTAATCTGAACCGCCGGTGGTGCGATGGTCGGGTACTGCGCGATAGGCAACTTCAGGATTGCCAGTGTCCCGGTCAACATCACCATGATGGCGATGACCCAGGCAAAAATCGGGCGATCTATGAAAAACTTGGCCATGGATTACCGGCTCCTGTTAAGACTTAGCGGGTTGAGACTGCGGTTGCTGCTGCGCATTGCCTGCGGTCACTTCCTGCGCTTTCACCTGCATACCCGGTCTGATTTTTTGCAGGCCTGTCACGATGATGCGATCACCCGGTTTGACGCCTGAGGTGATGAGCCATTTATCGCCAAACGCCTGACCGGTAGTCACAGGATGGACTTCCACTTTATCGCCTTCGCCGACTACCATCACCGTAGCTTCGCCACGAGGTGTACGGCTAACACCCTGCTGCGGCACCAGAATGGCACTCGGATTCACGCCAGCATCCATTTGTGCGCGAACGAACATACCAGGCAACAGGTTGTGATCCGGATTAGGGAACACCGCGCGTAGCGTGATAGAGCCAGTCGTCTCGTCGACAGTGACGTCAGAGAATTCCAGCGTACCAGTCTGGCTATAACGCATTCCGTTATCCAGGGTCAGATGAACGTTAGCTTTGCCGTTGGTCTGCTGTAACGCACCGCTTTCCAGCTCTTTTTTCAGATGCAGGAAATCGTTAGTGGATTGGGTGACATCCACATAAATCGGATCCAACTGTTGAATGGTTGTCAGCGCTGTCGTCTGGGCATTGGAAACCAGCGCACCTTCCGTGACGGTGGATTTTCCTACGCGGCCACTAATTGGGGCTGTTACGCGCGTATAGTTCAGGTTGATCTGGACGTTGTCGAGCGTCGCTTTGGCGGCAGCGACGGCGGCTTCATTCTGGCGCGCCGTTGCGACAGCCTGATCGTAAGCCTGTTTACTGACGTAATTGGTGCCGAGCAGCGGTTTGTAGCGCTTAACCGTCAACTCTGCAATTTCAGCATTCGCCTGAGCCTGAGACAGAGCAGCCTTGGCGTTGTTGTACTGGGCCTGGTAGGTCGCCGGATCAATCTGGTACAACGATGTACCTGCTTTGACATCGCTGCCTTCAACAAAGTTACGCTTGAGAATAATACCATTTACCTGAGGGCGTACTTCGGCAATACGATAGGCGCTGGTGCGTCCCGGCAGTTCCGTGGTGATATTCAGAGTTTGTGATTTTATCGTAACGATGCCGACTTCCGGTGCGCCCCCCTGATGAGCACCCCCTTTAGAGGCCTGATTGTCACATCCTGTGAGTACGAGGCCGCCAGAAAGCATCAGCATTGTTGCCAGAGGCGTAAGCCTTCTGTTTTTATTCATAGGTAAACCCCAAGTATCCGATTTTTAATTGACCAATGGATCACACGCTATTAAACCCATTGCTGCGATAAATTCAGGTTCGTGCTATGTTACATACATCCGTGAATGTATGTAAATCTCACTTCTCTTTAAAGTCAGCGCTATGGCACGAAAAACCAAACAACAGGCACATGAGACCAAACTCCAGATTATGGACGCGGCGATGCGTCTGTTTTCCGAGTATGGTGTTTCCTCAACATCATTGTCTGATATTGCGACCGCTGCTGGCGTGACACGTGGTGCTATTTACTGGCACTTCAAAAACAAAGCTGAACTGTTTGATGAGATATGGGCGCGGTCCGAATCGAAGATTTCTGACTTCGAAGCTGAGTATCAGGCAAAATTTCCCGACGATCCACTGCATGTGCTCAGAGAGTTGCTAATTTATATCTTGAGACTGACTGATTCCGATAGCGAGTGGCGTTCGATGATGGAAATTATCTTTCATAAGTGTGAGTTCGCCGACGAGTTACTGCCGACATCCAATGCCCGTAAAGATCTCTACTTCGATTGCTATAACAAAATAGAAGTCTCGCTAATAAAGTGCATTTTGCAAGGTATGTTGCCAGCGGATCTCAATTCCCGGCGTACAGCGGTGATCATACGGGCTTATCTGTCGGGCATTATGGAAAACTGGTTGTTCCTGCCGGAAAGTTTCGATTTGAAAAATGAAGCGCCTTATCTGGTGGATGGGCTGATTGATATGCTGCGTAGCAGTCCTGCACTGCGCCAGATAGGCAAGACTGCCATATAAGTGGCGTGATAAACGCAATCAGTATAAATAGAGACAGAATAGAACCTCATAAACACCACCTGACATACCTTGTCTTTCGGCAGACGTGATAAACTGCGTTATCTCTGTAAAACTGATGATGCATCATGAAGCGCTGTGCCGCCATTTCTGGTTTATTTCCTATTTTGCTCCGCTCTTTTTCCGATATCTGCTCCTTTATTCGTGCTATGAGTGCACGATGTGGTCGCCGCTGTTTGCCGGGTATCTGGGTCGGCTTATTTGGCATCCTCCTGCTGCAACCCGCATTAGCTGCGGGTAACGATTTGCCCAGTCGGGCTGAGATCCAAAACCGTCTTGATATGCTGAATAAGCAAAAAAGCCTGACCTCGGTAGACAAACTGAGCCAACAGGATCTGACCCAGACACTGGACGTGCTGGACTCTATCGATCGCGTCCGGCAGGAAACCAACCAACTGAAACAACAGGCGGCACAGGCACCGGCCAAACTTAAGCAGGTGAATGAGGATCTGGTGTCGCTGGGCAGCGCGGCACCGGTGCCCCAGCAATCGTTGGAGTCGCTGGCGTTAAAGCAACTGGAAGCACGCCTGAATGAAACGCTGGACGATTTGCAGTCAGCGCAGGAAAACCTCTCTACTTACAACAGTCAGTTGATCTCGCTGCAAACCCAACCTGAGCGGGTTCAAAGCGCATTGTATGCCGCTTCACAACGCAGTCAGCAGTTACGCACCCAACTCAGTGGACTGGACCCGTCACAGGAACCACTTCGGCCGAGTCAACAGGTTTTGCTACAGGCAGAGCAGGTGCTGGTCAGTCTGCAAATGGAGCAGCAGCGTAAAAGTTTGGAAGTGAATACCACGTTGCAAGACCTGCTGCAAAAGCAGCGGGATTATACCGCCGCACAGATAGGCCAACTGGAGCACATGGTGCAGACGTTGCAGGGCGTGATTAACAATAAGCGCCTGACGCTGTCGGAGAAAACCGCTAAAGAGGCACAGAATTCCGATGAGCTGCAACGTATTCAGGAAAATCCGCTGGTGAAAGCGGAAATGGAAACGAACCGTCAACTCAGTCAGCGTCTGATTAAAGCAACGGAAGCCGGAAATACGCTGGTTCAGGAGAGTATTCAGGTTAAAAACTGGCTGGATAGGGCCACGCAATCGGAGCGTAACCTGAAAGAGCAGATTACCGTGTTAAAAGGCAGCCTGTTGCTGTCGCGTATTCTTTACCAGCAACAGCAAAACCTGCCGTCGGCCGATGCAATGAGCGATATCAGCGCTCAGATAGCTGACCTGCGTCTGGAGCAGTTTGATATTAACCAGCAACGCGATGTGTTGTTTCGGGGGGATGAATATATCCAGCAACTGGTCGCGCACAGTAACACGGCGGTAGACGGCGAAGTGACGGATGCGCTGGAGCAGATTCTGGACATGCGCCGCGAGCTGCTCGATCAGCTCAATAAACAACTTGGTAATCAATTAATGCTGGCGATTAACCTACAAATCAGCCGCCAGCAGTTGATGAGTGTGAATAGTTCGCTGCAACGCACCCTGACCCAGCAAATTTTTTGGGTGAGCAGTAATAAGCCGATGGACTGGAGCTGGCTGAAGGATTTGCCGTCGGCACTGAAACAACAGGTCAAAAATCTGCATTTCACCCTCAAGAATGGGCAACTGCGTCAGGGATTCATGGATTCGCTGCTGCTGATTATCCCGGCAATAGTGATAGTGGGTTTGCTGTGGTGGCGGCGTAAAAGTATCGATGCCTATCTGGTGAAACTGGCAGACGACGTGGGGCAACTCAAGCGCGACAGCCAGTTGCATACACCGAAAGCCATTTTGCTGTTGATCTTGCGGACTTTGCCGGGTGTGCTGGTGATACTGTCGCTGGGGCTATGGCTGAAACGAAGCGATAACCAAATCAGTAGTTTTGCCTGGTTGCTAAGTGAACACCTGGCATTGTTTTGGGTGGTGTTTGCCACGGCTTGCCTCAGCCTGAAACCGGGGAATCTGAGCGAACGTCATTTTAATATCCCGGCGTCTCGCTGTGCGCATTACCGACGTCAGACGGTGCGGCTCGGCGGCGCACTACTGCCGTTGATGTTCTGGTCGGTGGTGGGTGAGAAAGCGCCACTGTATCTGGTGGATGATGTTATTGGGCAGAGCGTGATCGTCTGCAACCTGTTGTTGCTGACTATTCTGGTGTTCCCGGTATGCCGTGACTGCTGGCGTGAGAAAGAACGTCATACCGTGCAATTAATTGTCGTCACCATGATGGCCGCTATGCCGCTGTTCCTGATCGGATTAATGCTGAATGGGTTTTTCTATACCACATTGCGGCTGGCCAGCCGCTGGATTGACAGTCTGTATTTGTTGATCGTCTGGAATATTGTGTATTTCGCGACGATTCGTGGGTTAAGTGTGGCGGCTCGTCGTCTGGCTTATCGCCGCGCGGTGGCACGACGCCAGAACCTGGTCAAGGAAGGCGCGGAAGGCAGTGAACCGGTACCAGAAGCGCCGCTGGCGCTGGAGCAAATCAGCCAACAGTCTTTGCGTCTGACGACCATGGTGCTGTTTCTGGCATTCTCCGGCGCGTTTTACTGGATTTGGGCTGATCTGGTTACCGTTTTCTCTTATCTGGATAGCATTACGCTATGGCATTACAGCACGGCGAATGCCAGCGGTACGGTCTTGCAACCGGTCACCTTGGGTAACTTGCTGGTGGCACTGGTGATTGGTGGTGTGGCTTATGTGATGACGCGTAACCTGCCTGGTTTACTCGAAGTGCTGGTGCTCTCACGCATGCAGTTGCGGCAGGGTACGTCTTATGCCATCACAACGATATTGACCTATTTTATTACGGCGGTCGGTGCCATCACATCACTCAGCTCCCTCGGGGTCTCCTGGGACAAATTGCAATGGCTGGTGGCGGCGTTATCGGTGGGGTTAGGGTTTGGCTTGCAGGAAATTTTCGCCAACTTTGTCTCGGGTCTGATTATTCTGTTCGAACGACCAGTGCGTATTGGTGACACCATTACTATTGGCTCGTTCTCCGGCTCGGTCAGTAAGATTCGCATCCGAGCCACCACGATCACCGATTTTGACCGCAAGGAGGTGATCATTCCTAACAAAGCGTTTGTTACCGAGCGGCTGATCAACTGGTCATTGTCCGACACCATTACGCGTGTGTTGATCCGTATTGGCGTTGCCTATGGGTCTGATCTGGATAAGGTTAAAGAAATACTACTACAAGCCGCGCGTGAGAATCCACGCGTGATGGCGGATCCGGAACCGCAGGTGTTCTTCCTGTCGTTTGGCGCGAGTGCGTTGGATCATGAGCTGCGTTTATATGTGCGTGAACTGCGTGATCGCAGCTATACCGTTGATGAATTGAACCGCACTATCGACAGGCTGTGCCGCGAAAATAATATCAACATTGCTTTCAACCAGCTTGAAGTGTATCTGCACAATGCGCAGGGCAAAGAAGTACAGGAAATATCCCGCGTGCTGACGCCACCACAGGATGAGAGTGAAACCCGATAGCCGCCGATTGTGGCAACGGGGAGAGATATCGGATGCCGGGGCAGGTAACCAGGCCTGCTCCGGTCTCAGGCCGGTGTTTGCTGGGGAGCGTCGACTTTTAACTGATAATCCCGGCGGACGATTTCCAGCGCGGCCAGTACCACCTCTGGCTCAATGTGATTGTCTTCCAGCAGCATGATGAGATCAACCGCCAGTTTGACGTCTGGCGTTTCGTTTTCCAGCGACATGATTTTTCTACCTCACTCCGATCCTGTTTTGTTTTTTCTAAAACATAGCAGAAAATAGTGAACTACGGTCAATATCCCTGTTCCTGACGTTCAATCTGCCGTTCCAGTTTTGAGAGCGCCTGGCGGCAACGAGTCAGTCGGCCTTCCAGGGCCGCCAGTTCGCGTTGCAGGCGCTGTTGTTCATTGAGCGTATATTGTTCATTGAGCGTACTTTGGGTTGCCAGCAGGCTCTCCCTGTCCTGAATCATCGCCAGTAGTCGACGCTCATAACCCTGATATTCAGCCAGTTTTTGATAACGGTCCTGCGGTGCTGGCATTGTGGGTTCGTGTTCCCGTAATGGCTGCGTCGCCAGCTCTCGCTGCAGCGCCGTCATTTGCGTCAGCAATTTCTCGGCCATGAACGCGACCCTGTCCTGACGCTGTTCCTGCACATACTGTTGCAGATGCTGGTAATTAAGACGAATTTCGTCGAGATAATCACCGAGCCTGGTACCGTAACAGCTGAAGAGCTGACGGTCAAAACGTGACCGGGGAGCTTGTCGTGCGGCAATCGGTTCGACAGCTTGTGCCAGCGTATCAATCTGGCGTGTCAGCACGGCCAGCAATGCCTGTGTGTCCATGTCGTCTCCTCCGTCGCTTTACCGCTGTATCCGTACGTTGCGGCAGGGGAATAACGGGCCGGTTCAGTGTGTGCTGAAAGCCGGTTTGCCGCTGTGGAATTTGAAGTCGTCGTCCGGGCTGGTAATCAACTGTGCTTCTGTCTGCGCGAAAAAGGCAATACGCGCGCTAATATCCTGTCCGGCAATCTGTTGTGCCAAAGCAAGATAATCCTGATAGTGCCGGGCCTCGGAGCGCAGTAGTGAAATATAGAACTTGCGCAGACTCTCTTCCAGATGGGGCGCCAGTCTGGCGAAGCGTTCGCAGGAGCGAGCTTCGATAAAGGCACCGATAATTAACTTATCCACCAGCGCATCCGGCTCATGTGTTTTCATGTGCTGCGTCATGCCACGCGCGTAACGACTGGCGGGGATATTCTGGTAAGAAATACCGTGTTGCTCCATGACTTCCAGCACCTGATAAAAATGGTGTAATTCTTCGCGGATCAACAACACCATTTTATCGATCATGTCCTGGCTGTAGTGGCAGTTGGCGCGTGCGGTAATCTGCCGTGAAATCAGCGCATTGGCTTTCAGCGTCTGCATGTCGCCCATTCCCCGGAAGGCAAACTTCTCATACGGGGCAATCCACTCCTGCAACTGATGCCTGATATCCTGCTCGACAGCATAACGCCGGAGCAGAAACAGCGCGCTCTGGGCGGCCTTCAACTCACACAGCACGTGGTCGCGCAACAGCGTGGGCAGGTTTTCCGGTTTGCGGGCTTCGTCAATCCACTCATCGGGGGTAGTGGCGTGAAGAAAGGCGTGAATCGGGTCGAGGATGGAATGTTCAAACATGTACGACGATGGGTTGAGTTAACGTGGCGGTATGATACAACGTTTCCTGTGGATTGCGATCGGGTCAACCGGGCTGGGTTGCCGGGGGCCGAGAAAGGCGGTGAGGACAAGGAGACGATATGTATCGGATAGTGTTGATAACCGTAGGGTGGCTGGCGGTGGTGCTGGCAGCGTTGGGCGTGGTGTTGCCGTTGCTGCCGACTACGCCGTTTTTACTGCTGGCGGCCTGGTGCTTCGCCCGCTCCTCACCACGGTTTCACTACTGGTTGTTGTATCGCTCCTGGTTTGGTAGTTACCTGCGTCACTGGCAGCAGCACCGTGCCCTGCCACCGGGTGTGAAAGTCAAAGCGGTTATCGTGGTTATCGCGACCTTCGCCTTGTCATTATGGTTGGTGGACGTCGGTTGGGTCAGAGGGTTGCTGCTGGTGATTCTGGCGGTGCTGTTGACGTTTATGCTGCGTTTGCCGGTTATTGATCCGAAGCAATAGCCTGCGATAAAAATGTGCAGATCCGAGCGGGCCGGTTGCATTTGCCCGTCAGTTTGACTAGATTTGAGCGTTTTCGTGCGCGAGCCGCCACCGTATTTTTTATCGTCAGCACCTGTAGGCAGCATGGCGAAGCACCGTGGCGGTGTTCAGTGAATATCAGGTTTTATCAGGCACAACATTATGACCGCAACTCAGCAGCCAGAATTAATTAAAAACAGTATCAAGAGTATTCCGGATTATCCCAAGCCGGGCATACTGTTTCGTGATGTGACCAGCTTGCTGGAAAATCCGCAGGCGTATTCGGCGAGCATCGACATGCTGGTTAAACGTTATCAGAACACCGGCATTACCAAGGTTGTGGGTACCGAAGCGCGTGGTTTCCTTTTCGGTGCTCCGGTAGCGCTGGCGTTGGGCGTCGGGTTTGTTCCGGTGCGTAAGCCGGGTAAACTGCCGCGAGCGACGCTGAGCGAAAGCTACGAGCTGGAATACGGCAGCGATACGCTGGAAATTCACACCGACTCTATTACCGCTGGCGATAACGTGCTGGTGGTAGACGACCTGCTGGCGACGGGCGGCACGATTGAAGCGACGGTCAAACTGATTCGTCGTCTTGGTGGTCAGGTTTCCGATGCGGCATTTATTATCAATCTCTTCGACCTGGGTGGACAGCAGCGCCTTGAAAACATGGGCATCACTTGCTACAGCCTGGTCGATTTCCCCGGCCATTGATGACAGCAGTCTCGCCGATGGCGGCGAGACTGTGTTAGCATCACCTCCTCAATAACTCAACTTCTGCGGTATTGATGAGCTATCAGGTTCTTGCCCGTAAGTGGCGTCCCCAAACCTTTGCCGACGTGGTAGGCCAGGAACATGTCCTGACCGCGTTGGCTAATGGTCTTTCGTTAGGCCGCATCCATCATGCTTACCTGTTTTCCGGTACCCGGGGCGTAGGCAAGACCACAATCGCCCGTCTGCTGGCGAAGGGGCTGAATTGCGAAACCGGGGTGACGGCGACACCTTGCGGTCAGTGCGATACGTGCCGGGAAATAGAGCAAGGCCGATTTGTCGATCTGATTGAAATCGATGCGGCATCCCGTACTAAAGTTGAAGACACGCGAGACTTACTGGATAACGTGCAATACGCGCCAGCTCGCGGTCGCTTCAAAGTTTACCTGATTGACGAAGTGCACATGCTCTCCCGCCACAGTTTCAACGCGTTGTTGAAAACACTGGAAGAGCCGCCTTCGCATGTGAAATTCCTGCTGGCGACCACGGACCCGCAAAAACTGCCGGTGACGATTTTGTCGCGCTGTTTGCAGTTTCATCTCAAAGCATTGGATGCCGAGCAAATTCGCCAACATCTGCAACAGGTTCTGGAGCAGGAACAACTGGCGGCGGAGCCACGTGCATTACAATTGCTGGCCCGTGCGGCCGATGGCAGTCTGCGTGACGCATTGAGCCTGACCGATCAGGCTATCGCCATGGGGAAAGGGCAGGTGACGGCCGCTGCTGTCAGCGAAATGCTGGGTACTCTGGATGATGAGCAACCGCTGGGGCTGATTGAAGCGCTGGTAAAAGGCGATGGGGCCGGGGTGATGGCGCTGATGGAGCAAGCGGCAGCACGCGGCATTGACTGGGAAGCCTTGCTGGTAGAAACCCTGACGCTGCTGCATCGGATTGCCATGCTGCAGTTGCTGCCATCCGCTCTGGGCGATGAATATCACCAGGTCGCCCCTCGCTTGCGCGAGCTGGCGCGGGTTGTCCCGCCTTCGGATGTGCAACTCTATTATCAGACGTTGTTGGTCGGCCGCAAAGAGCTGCCGTTTGCACCCGATCGTCGTATGGGCGTGGAAATGGCGCTGTTGCGGGCACTGGCGTTTCACCCCAGTCAGGTGATTGCTGAACCGGTTCCTGTCAGTACTTCACCGCTCGCGCCTGCGGTTCCGTCAGCGACTGAACCGGCCCGTATGACAGCATCAGCACCGGTGGTTGGCGTTGCACCCGTTGCTCCTGGCGCAGAACCGATGGTGAATAATGCGCCGCAGGAGGGGAGCATCGCGTCGTTGCCGCCAACCTTGCCGTCGACGGCAGAGAACAATTTGCCGGATGCGACAGCACAACTGTTACAGGCGCGTAGCCAGTTACTGAACCGGCAGGGAAATAACCCCGCAAAAAAGGCTGAACCGGCGGCGTCAGGAAAAACGCGGCCGGTAAACTCGGCACTGGAGCGTCTGGCGTCAGTGACCGAGCGTGGTCAGCAGCAAATGGCAGCCAAAGCGGTGGCACAGGACGAGCAGAAAAAGCAGGAGGCGTATCGCTGGCGGGCGCAGAAGAAAGCCGCGGCGACGGAAACCGAGCCGGTGACGACGCCTAAAGCGCTGCGTTCAGCATTGGAATACGAAAAAACGCCGGAGCTGGCTGCAAGGCTGGCAGTAGAAGCAATGGCGCGGGATGCCTGGGCGGCGGAAATCGATCGTCTGACGCTGCCGAAACTGGTACAACAGCTGGCGCTTAATGCATTTAAAGAGATGCCGGAAGACGGGGTGATTCATTTGCACCTGCGTTCTTCACAGCGTCATCTGAATTCGGTGGCGGCGCAGAAAGCGCTGTCGGAGGCACTGGCGGCGCATTATGGACGCGATATCAGCCTGACGGTTACCGAAGACGATACGCCGACGGTGCTGACACCATTGGAGTGGCGACAGGCCATTTATGAAGAGAAGCTGGCGCAGGCGCGTCAGTCCATCCTGTCTGATACTAATATTCAAACGCTACGGCGTTTCTTTGATGCGGAACTGGACGAAGAAAGTATCCGCCCCGTTTAACCCCGCTGCCCATCGGCAGCCCGAAAGTGGTAGAGAGAGCGATATGTTTGGTAAAGGCGGTTTAGGCAATCTGATGAAGCAAGCTCAGCAGATGCAGGAAAAAATGCAGAAAGCGCAGGAAGAGATTGCCAATCTGGAAGTGACCGGGGAATCGGGCGCAGGGCTGGTGAAAGTGACGATTAATGGCGCTCACAATTGCCGTCGTGTTGAAATCGATCCGAGCTTGATGGAAGACGACAAAGAAATGCTGGAAGACCTGATTGCGGCGGCATTCAATGATGCGGCGCGCCGTATCGCTGAAGTTCAGCAGGAAAAAATGGCCTCGGTTTCCAGCGGTATTCCGTTGCCGCCTGGCTTCAAGATGCCGTTCTGATGCAAACCAGCCCGCTTCTTGAAGCATTGATGGAGGCGCTGCGCTGCTTACCCGGCGTGGGGCCAAAATCAGCACAACGCATGGCGTTCCACCTGTTGCAGCGTGATCGCAGCGGGGGGATGCGTCTGGCGCAGGCACTGACCCGCGCCATGTCGGAGATAGGCCATTGTGCCGATTGTCGGACTTTTACCGAGCAGGACGTTTGCAGCATTTGTGCGAACCCGCGCCGTCAGCAGAACGGTCAGATTTGTGTGGTGGAAAGTCCGGCGGATATCCACGCCATTGAACAGACCGGGCAGTTCGCGGGTCGTTATTTTGTGCTAATGGGCCATTTGTCGCCGCTTGATGGCATTGGCCCTGGCGATATCGGGCTGGATCGGCTGGAAGAGCGTCTGGCGACGGAAACCATCAGTGAAGTGATTCTGGCGACCAACCCGACGGTGGAAGGCGATGCAACGGCGAATTACATCGCCGAACTGTGCGCTGAACATGGGGTCATGGCCAGCCGTATCGCCCATGGCGTTCCCGTCGGCGGTGAGCTGGAAATGGTGGACGGCACCACGCTGTCTCACTCGCTGGCCGGGCGTCATCCTATCCGGTTCTGATTTTTACCACCGTTAATCTCTATGGCCGTCACCCCGACGGCCTGTCTGCCTCAGCTGTCTTCTGTATCGCCAATTGCACATTCCCCCTTGAAACCCTGACGGTTAATCCCCATCTGTTGCTCATGCTTCGTTGAATCAGCCTGAATAAATACGTATTGAGGGAAGTAATAATGAGTATGAAAGGCCAAGAGACCCGCGGCTTCCAGTCAGAAGTCAAGCAACTGCTGCACTTGATGATCCATTCGCTGTACTCCAACAAAGAAGTGTTTCTGCGCGAATTGATCTCCAACGCGTCCGATGCCGCGGATAAACTGCGTTTTCGTGCACTGTCCACTCCAGACTTGTATGAAGGTGATGGAGAACTGCGCGTTCGGGTCTCTATCGATAAAGAAAAGCGCACTCTGACCATCAGTGATAACGGTATCGGTATGAGCCGCGATGACGTTATCGACAATCTGGGGACGATTGCCAAATCCGGCACCAAGGCGTTTCTGGAGTCTCTCGGTTCTGATCAGGCAAAAGACAGCCAGTTGATCGGCCAGTTTGGTGTCGGCTTCTACTCCGCGTTTATCGTCGCCGATAAGGTCACGGTAAAAACCCGTGTGGCGGGTGCCGATGCCGAACAGGGTGTGTTCTGGGAGTCAGCTGGTGAAGGCGAATACACCATCGCTGATATCGCTAAAGCGCAACGTGGTACCGACATTACCCTGCATCTGCGCGAAGGCGAAGATGAGTTTCTCGATAACTGGCGGGTGCGTTCAGTCATCAGCAAATATTCAGACCACATCGCACTGCCGGTAGAAATTGAATCCCGCACGGAAAGTGAGGAAGAGGGCGGTGAAGAGACCGTCACCTGGGAGAAAATCAACAAGGCTCAGGCCCTGTGGACCCGCAACAAGTCCGACATCAGCGATGATGAGTACAACGAGTTTTACAAACATATCGCCCATGACTTTACCAACCCACTGAGCTGGAGCCACAACCGGGTAGAAGGGAAGCAGGAATACACCAGCCTGTTATATATCCCTTCCCAGGCTCCCTGGGATATGTGGAATCGCGATCACAAGCATGGTCTGAAACTGTATGTGCAGCGCGTATTCATTATGGACGATGCAGAACAGTTCATGCCGAACTACCTGCGCTTTGTCCGCGGTTTGATAGACTCTAATGACCTGCCGCTCAACGTATCCCGTGAAATTCTGCAGGATAACCGTGTCACGCAGAGTTTGCGTACCGCGTTGACTAAGCGTGTGCTGCAAATGCTGGAAAAACTGGCTAAAGACGACAGCGAAAAATACCAGACATTCTGGAGTCAGTTCGGCCTGGTATTGAAAGAAGGCCCGGCGGAAGACGGCGGTAACCGTGAAGCCATTGCCAAACTGCTGCGTTTTGCGACCACCCACAATGATAGTGATGCACAGACCGTATCGCTGGATGACTATATCAGCCGCATGGTGGAAGGTCAGGATAAGATCTATTACATCACTGCTGACAGCTATGCTGCGGCCAAGAGCAGCCCGCATCTGGAACTGTTCCGCAGGAAAGGCATTGAGGTACTGCTGCTCTCTGATCGTATCGACGAATGGATGATGAGCTACCTGACCGAGTTTGACGGTAAATCGTTCCAGTCGGTTAGCAAAGCTGACGAATCGTTGGATAAGCTGGCAGATGAAGCCAACGAATCGCAAAAAGAAGCAGAAAAAGCGCTGGAGCCATTTGTCGAGCGTGTTAAGACGTTGCTGGGAGAGCGTGTAAAAGAGGTTCGTCTGACGCATCGCCTGACGGATACCCCGGCTATCGTAACGACGGATGCCAATGACATGAGCACCCAGATGGCGAAGCTGTTTGCCGCCGCCGGGCAGCAGGCACCGGAGGTGAAGTACATTTTTGAATTGAATCCGGAACATGCACTGGTGAAACGTGCCGCTGACACCCAGGATGACGCACAGTTCGGTGAGTGGGTCGAACTGTTGCTGGATCAGGCGCTGTTTGCTGAGCGTGGTACGCTGGAAGACCCTAACCAGTTTATCCGCCGTATGAACCAACTGCTGACCGCCTGATTGGTTCCGTTGGTATGATAAACGCCCCGGTCAACCGGGGCGTTTTTTGTCTGCCTAAACCCTGTCTTCAGGGGGATGCAGACTTGTTACCATATCGGTTTCCCGTCTGACTCCTTGTCGTCTACACTCTCAGAGTCGGCTGAAAAGCCAGGCGCCATCACAAATTTCAGCTTTGCCGCGCCCGCTGAAGCGAGCCCGTTCCTTGAGGAAGCGCCTCCGGAATGGTATGGTTTAGCGTTTTTCAAATTTTTTTTAAAAAAACTACATAGCAAGGGGAATTACGCAATGCGTATTATTCTGCTGGGCGCTCCGGGCGCAGGCAAAGGTACTCAGGCTCAGTTCATCATGGAGAAGTATGGCATTCCGCAAATCTCCACCGGCGATATGCTGCGTGCGGCGGTAAAAGCCGGTAGCGAACTGGGCAAGCAGGCAAAAGAGATCATGGATGCGGGTAAACTGGTGACAGACGAACTGGTGATTGCCCTGGTTAAAGAGCGTATCGCACAAGATGACTGCCGCAATGGTTTCCTGCTGGATGGTTTCCCGCGTACCATTCCTCAGGCTGACGCGATGAAAGAGGCTGGCATCGCCGTCGATCACGTGATTGAGTTTGATGTGCCGGATGAGCTGATCGTTGAGCGTATTATCGGCCGTCGCGTACATGCGGCTTCCGGTCGTGTGTATCACGTGAAATTCAATCCGCCCAAAGTGGAAGGCAAAGATGACGTGACCGGTGACGAGCTGACTATCCGTAAAGATGATCAGGAAGACACCGTGCGTAAACGTCTGGTGGAATATCACCAGCAGACCGCACCGCTGGTGAACTACTATCAGCAGGAAGCGGCGGCTAACCACACCCATTACCACAAGATTGATGGTACCCGTCCGGTTAACGATGTCAGTGCAGAACTGGCTCGTATTCTGGGCTGATCCCGTTTTTCGCAGGCGCTGCCATCACTGGTGGCGCTTCTTCTTTTCGTATCCCCTGACGATTTTCTCTCCCTGTTATTATTCCACCTCTACGATGACAACGGGATAACGACGGCGTTTTCAGCCAACGATTTGTCCCGATGAGGGAATATCGTTTCCGACAATCGCTGGTATCGGCTTTAACCTCGCAGCCTGCGGTTCCTCATCGTCCTGTTTCCGCTACAATGTTGTTTCACTCTCGTCTACACATGATGCCGAAGCGACAGTAAAGGAAACGTTGATGAAAAAAGAGAAACGCGGCGTGTTGATGGTGAATCTGGGGACGCCGGATGCACCGACGCCGCAAGCAGTAAAACGTTATCTGGCCGAATTCCTGCATGACCGGCGCGTGGTTGACCTGAACCGGCTGCTATGGTGTCCGTTGCTGCACGGTATTATTCTGCCGACGCGTTCGCCACGCGTGGCAAAACTGTATCAGTCGGTGTGGATGGATGAAGGCTCGCCGCTACTGGTTTACAGCCGCCGACAGCAGCAGGCGCTGGCAGCAAGTCTGCCGGATACCCCGGTAGCGTTGGGGATGAGCTATGGCTCACCGAGTCTGCAATCTGCACTGGACGCGTTGCTAGCGCAGGGCGTTACCGAGGTGACAGTATTGCCGATGTACCCACAGTATTCTTGTTCCACCACGGCGGCGGTGTGGGATGGCGTGTCCGCGCTGTTGCGTAACCGGCGACAAATTCCGGGTATTCGCTTTATTCGTGATTATGCTGATCACCCGGCTTATATCGCAGCGTTAAAGCATAGCGTTGAACAGTCATTTTTACAGCATGGTATACCGGATAAGCTGGTGATTTCATTTCACGGCATTCCACAGCGCTACGCCGATGAAGGTGATGATTATCCTAAACGTTGTGCTGCTACAGCACAGGCGTTAGCGGCGGCGCTGGGATTATCGTCAGAGCAAGTGATGATGACCTTCCAGTCTCGTTTCGGTCGTGAGGCCTGGTTGACGCCTTATACCGATGAAACAATGCAGGCGTTGCCGAAGCAGGGTGTGAAACGAATCCAGGTGATTTGTCCCGGCTTCGCGGCTGACTGTCTTGAAACGCTCGAAGAGATCAAAGAGCAGAATCGGGAGATCTTCCTGCACGCAGGCGGCGAGTCTTTTGAGTATATTCCTGCTCTAAATGACGCGCCATTGCATATTGCATTGCTGGCGCAACTGGTCAGCGAGCAGGGATAAACCGACCTCGGTGAGGAAACGTCAGGCACCGTGGGGTGCCTGACAAGAGACTTCCTGGATTGGACAGGCTCTGGCGGCGACGATCTCATCCACGTCCAGCATCGTTATCATGGTTTCAGCGATTTCCCGCTCGCCCATCACAACATGGTCAGCCCCGTGCTCGGTGATATAGGTGACTTCATCGTCATAGTGCGCCCGGACGATGATTTTCAGGTCTGGGCGTCGGGCTCTCGCTGCCGCTACGATCTCCCCGGCTTCGTACCCGTTAGGGATCGTCAGCAGCAGCCAACTGGCGCAATCGAGGCGGGCAATATCCATGATGTCCGAGCGGGTCGCGTTGCCCAGTACGGTTTTAACACCCTGTTCCCGCAAGGTATCGACGCGCGCTCGCGATGTTTCAACCACCACCATCGGGATATCGGCCTGATGTAGCCGGGCACCGATCAAACTGCCTACACGCCCGTAGCCGACCAGCAGCGCATGGTTACACAGCTCAACCGGGATCTGCTTTTCTTCTTCGATCGCTTCCTCAACGATTTGCTCTTCGATAGTTTCGTGCCGGGCCAGATAACGCTCCAGCAAGGCGAAGAGCAGCGGATTGAGCATAATCGACAAAATTGCGCCTGCCAGCACCAAATTGCGGCCATTCTCCGAGAGCATCCCGAGAGAAATGCCAAGGCCTGCCAGAATAAAGGCGAACTCGCCAATTTGTGCCAGACTGGCGGAAATGGTCAATGCTGTGCGTCTTGAATGACCAAACATATGCACCAGCAGGAACGCGGCCATCGACTTACCTATCACGATAATCAGCAACGTGGCCAATACTGCCAGTGGTTCACGTATCAGGATCATTGGGTCGAACAACATGCCGACGGACACAAAGAACAGAACGGCAAAGGCGTCACGCAAGGGGAGTGTGTCGTGGGCGGCACGCTGACTGAGTTCTGACTCGTTTAACACCACACCCGCGAAAAAAGCCCCCAACGCGAACGAGACATCGAACAGTTTGACGGCACCGAATGCGATGCCCAACGCCATTGCCAGTACAGCCAGCGTAAATAATTCCCGTGAGCCGGTACTGGCGCTTTTTGCCAGCACCCACGGCACCACACGTCTGCCTACCACCACCATCAGCGTAATAAACGCCACCACTTTACCCAGCGTAATCGCCAGATCTTGTAAGAGCTTGCTGGTATTAGCGGTATCGGTTTTTAACATGTCGGCAAACGCGGGCAGCAGTACCAGTGTCAGTACCATCGCCAGATCTTCAACAATCAGCCAGCCAATGGCGATTTGCCCGCGTTGGCTGTCAATCAACTGGCGCTCTTCGAGCGCGCGTAGCAATACCACGGTACTGGCGGTGGACAGACATAAACCAAACACCAACCCCTCAGGCAGACTCCAGCCCAGTATTGATGACAGTCCCGCCCCTAGCAGGGTCGCCATCACTATCTGAGCGACTGCACCGGGGATGGCGATCGACTTTACCGCCATTAAGTCCCGTAGCGAAAAATGCAGCCCAACACCAAACATCAGCAAAATTACGCCCAGTTCGGCAATTTCCGGTGCCAGTTGAGTATCAGCGACAAAACCGGGTGTAAACGGGCCGACCATCACACCGGCCACCAGATACCCGACCAGGGGCGAAATACGCAGTCGGTTAGCCAGAATGCCCAGCAAGAAAGCCAGCACCAGACCGACGGCCATCGTGGAGATTAAGGGGGTGGTATTATCATGCATTCCGACTCCTTTACCATGCGTAACGAGAATGGGCGGATATTCCTGAGCCGGCAGCAGGCTGTGGCTCCTGAATGCTTATGTGCTCTGCCGCTCCAACCCGTTCCCCGTCCGTATAACGCCGGTGCTATGCAACGCCAGAGGGGATAAAACCGTCGGAAAGGCGACAGAGTGAGAAGTAAATGATGTTTTTCATCTGTTTAAACAGTGTAACACATATTTGTAGTTAAATTATTGCTTTTATCGTTGATATATAGGGCTAATTTAATTTCTGTTTGTGGATAAAGCCGGCGGAGCACTATCAGTGATATCACGGGCATGATTCAATGTATGAATTATCAGTTGGATAGTGCCATGTCATTATGATGTGGCGACCGTATCGCTATCACCACGCCATCGTGAAAAAATACCCGGGTTCATCATAACGTCAACTATCCCATCCTGACTTGTGCTAGCTTGTGCATGTATTTATCAGTTTAATGTAACAATCCTATACCAAACGTTATTCGGGTTGCAGGGTGCCATACTTGCGTTTTGCTCGTGCCGCCTGGTCGTAACCTGGATATGACGAGTCGATAAGGGATTTTTATCACGGGAGTTGTCATGCATTTTTCTGTCAAACATTTTTCTGTCAAAAGTCTGGGGTGCCTGATTGCGGTAACATTGGCGGTGTCGTCACCTGCTGCACAGGCATGGGAAAAAGATAAAACTTACAACATCACTATCCTGCATACGAATGACCATCATGGTCATTTCTGGCATAACGATTACGGTGAATATGGTCTGGCGGCGCAAAAAACACTGGTCGATCAGATTCGTCAGGACGTCACAGCTAAAGGCGGCAGCGTATTACTGTTGTCGGGCGGGGATATTAACACGGGTGTGCCGGAGTCTGACTTGCAGGATGCTGAGCCGGATTTTCGTGGCATGAATCTGGTCGGTTATGACGCGATGGCAGTCGGTAATCATGAGTTTGATAACCCACTCCCGGTGTTGCGTCAGCAGGAAAAATGGGCACATTTCCCGCTACTTTCCGCCAATATCTACCAGAAAAGCACCGATAAGCGATTATTCAAACCCTATGCGCTCTTCGATCGTCAGGGGGTTAAGATCGCGGTTATTGGCCTGACCACGGACGACACGGCCAAAATTGGTAATCCAGAGTATTTCCACGATATTGAGTTTCGCAAACCCGCCGATGAGGCAAAAAAAGTCGTGGAACAGCTGCGTAAAAAAGAAAAACCGGATGTGATTATCGCTGCGACCCACATGGGGCATTACGATAATGGCGAGCACGGTTCTAACGCACCGGGTGACGTGGAAATGGCGCGCAGCTTGCCCGCGGGGTATCTCGATATGATTGTCGGTGGTCATTCGCAAGACCCGGTATGTATGGCCAGTGAGAATAAAAAGCAGGTCAGTTATGTGCCCGGTACACCTTGCGCACCGGATCGTCAAAACGGCACCTGGATTGTACAGGCGCATGAGTGGGGTAAATATGTCGGTCGTGCTGATTTTACTTTCCGTAATGGTGAGCTGACGCTGACGCATTACCAACTGATTCCTGTCAATCTCAAGAAGAAGGTTGAGAAGGCCGACGGTACCAGTGAACGCGTGTATTACACCCAGGAAATCAGCCAGAACCCGGACATGGTAAAACTGCTGACGCCCTTTCAGGAAAAAGGCAAAGCACAGCTGGATGTCAAGGTGGGGAGTGTGAATGGCCGACTGGAGGGCGATCGCAATAAGGTGCGTTTTGTGCAAACCAACCTGGCGCGCGTATTGCTGTCTGCACAACTGGAACGCGCCAAAGCGGATTTCGCCGTCATGAGTGGTGGTGGTGTGCGCGACTCCATTGAATCCGGCGACATGACTTACAAGACCTTGCTCAAAGTCCAACCGTTCGGTAACACGCTGGTATACGCTGATCTGAAAGGCAGCGAGGTGGAAAAATATCTGGCAGTTGTCGCCAATAAAAAAGTCGATTCCGGTGGTTATGCTCAGTTCCTGAATGTTAGCCTGCAAGCTGATGGCACTGGCGTTAAGAACGTGAAAATTAAGGGCGAGCCGCTGCAGGCCGACAAAGTCTACCGTATTGCCACCTTGAGCTTTAACGCCACTGGCGGGGACGGTTATCCGAAGCTGAGTGAGCTGCCGGGTTACGTCAATACCGGTTTCGTGGATGCAGAAGTACTGCGTCAATATGTTGAGGGTCATTCTCCTCTACAGGCGGCAGATTATGAGCCGAAAGGTGAGATTGTTTATGAGTAATGATGGCTTATTGGTCATTATTATTTAGTAAATAATGCGTGTGGCAGTTGCTATCTCAATTTCTTGAGATAGCAACTGTGGTTTTATCTGTTGATATGGTGGGTTTTTAATGAATTAATGTGGGCTTAGAATAATTACCCTGCTGGGTAAACGTTTTATGACGTGTCTTTTTTGAGTTTGTGAGAATATTTCTCAAGGCTATTTTTATTTATCACGCTCTCATTTATAGCACTACCTTTCTCCGAGCGTTCCTTCTGTTCTGCTCTACCCTTGTATCGTTTCAGGTGATCATGATCGCATTTCATTATGAAAGAGAATGAAAATGTTAGCCTGAGAATTTTTTAGTTTGTGGAAAATACATTTTGTTTTCTTTTTCAAATCAGTGATGTCAGCATCAAATTTGCCATGTCCTGGGGGAAGGGCTGCTTAACGTTATGATACTGTTGCATCATCGTATTAGGGCGTGGTGTTTTTCTTTTTGTTGTAAGACTATTTAGTGAGCAATGTGAGGGGGGTTATGCCATGCAGGGAGTAAACCTGATTTACTGATGAAAACTCTTTTTTATGCTTAAAAAGCATATAAGTAATCTTTATGTTTTCTGCTATTTAAAAAGGGGGGAGGCTGGTTTTATTAGATATAGAGTAGTAATGGGTGGGTATGGCATAAAAAATTGATAATACAACCTCATAAAAAGGTGTTAAACAAATGAAAATATCTCTTGCCAGGAAAATTTGGCTTCCACTTATCATTAGTTTGTTATGTCTGGCAGGGACGCTGCTTTATGGATCGATGAAAATTAAGCAAGATCAATTATCGCTGAGAGAAATGGAGTTAATGCATGTGACTCAGCTGGCATTGGGGATTGTAAAAACCAATGCCGAGTTAGCCAGCAGCGGAACGATTTCGTTGGAAGAAGCACAGCGGCGTGCAATGAAGTCCATAAAAGATTTGCGTTATGGTGATTCAGGTTATTTCACCATTCTCAACTCCGAACCTCGCGTTTTGATGCACCCGATTAATGAAAAGCTAATTGGTCAGGGGCCGGATGTGAAAGACGCTAACGGTACCTTTATTTATCGGGATATGGTGGCCGCGACAAAAAGCAGCGAAGCGGGTTATACGGCTTACGCTTTCCCCCGTCCCGGTTCCACCGTTGCACAACCGAAAGCAGCCTATAATTTACGCTATGCCCCCTGGGATTGGATCATCACGACCGGGCTGTATATTGATGATATCAATGAGGCGTTTATCCATTCTTTATATAACAACGGCATGATTTTTATCTTAGTCAGCGTGTTACTTTCGCTGCTGGTTTACTGGATAAACCGCAGTATCTTGCGTGTACTGGGAGGTGAACCCTCTTATGCCGCTGAAGTCGTAGAGCGTATTGCCGCTGGCGATTTATCGCATTCGGTGACGACATTGCCAGGCGATAATATCAGCCTGCTGCATGAAATGGAGATGATGCGCAAACAGCTGATTACTGTCATCGAAGATATTCGTGCCGGTGCAGAGGTGATTGATGCCAGTAGTGGTGAGGTGATCGCCGGTAATAGCGACTTGTCCTCTTATACGGAACGGCAGGCTACCGCACTGGAGAAAACCTCGGCGAGCATGGAGGAAATTACCTCTACCGTTAAACAGAACGCTGATAATACGGAACAGGCCCGTCACCTGGCGCATTCGGCACTGGGCATTGCCTCCCGCGGTGGTGAAGTGATGCGGGAAGTGAACGACACCATGGACGGCATTTCTGAAAGCTCAGATAAAATCGCTAATATTACCGAAGTGGTGAATAACATCGCATTCCAGACCAATATTCTTGCGCTGAATGCGGCGGTAGAGGCGGCGCGAGCCGGTGAACAAGGGCGCGGTTTTGCTGTTGTGGCTGGTGAAGTGCGAAGCCTGGCGTTACGCAGTGCGCAAGCGGCTGGAGAGATAAAAAGCCTGATAGAAGAGTCGGTTTCCCGTGTGAATAGTGGCTCGGCGAAGATAAAACTAGCCGACAGCAGCATCAAGGATGTCATCAGCGCGGTGCAGCATGTGGCGGACATTGTGTCAGAAATCGCGACGGCGACCAGCGAGCAGGGCAAAGGGATCAGCTATATCAATGAATCGATCGTCCAGATTGATTCTATCACTCAGCAGAATACCGCTCTGGCTCAACGGGCCGTCGCAGCGGCGAATGAACTGGAAATACAGGCTCAGGGGCTAAAAACCTCGGTTGCCTATTTTAATACCGACGGCGTGGATCATAGCCGGGGGGCGCTGGCGATTGGCCGGGTGCCATCACGGTAACGTCAATCTACTCATAACACTGGCGGCCGGTAGACGGCCGCTTTTTTATCTGCGTGTTCGCACTCACCGGGTTTGTTTGACTGGCACTCATTCTTGTCTTCCTGCGGTCTTTTCGGCCCTCTTTTGCCGTGTCATAGCGCATCTCAATCACTTGTTTTACAAACCAAATCGTGATCACTACCCTCGTTTTTAAACGAAACGGATGTTATATTGCCATTAAATGAAACGCTGTTTTAATTGTGGGTTATCACTCATCCCATCATAACCGTTATGAAGCGGTGGCAGAGGGCGACACTGGCCGTGGAGCCCTCTGCCGCCGTCTTCTTCCTGAACATCAATATCGCTATGGTCAGTCGTGTTTGGCTATGTCGGCAAACTGCGCTTTCAGTACACTTGCCAGATCAGCCGCCGCCAGTTCGAGGTCTAATCCTCGTTTTCCACCTGAGACAAAAATGGTGCCGAATTGCTGAGCACCCTCGTCGATTACTGTCGGCAACAATTTTTTCTGCCCCAGCGGGCTGATACCCCCGACCAGATAACCTGTCACCCGCTGGGCTATCTGTGGGTCTGCCATGTCGGCCTTTTTAGCCGCCAGCGCTTTGGCCACTTTTTTCAGATCCAACTGACTGGCGACTGGGGTCACCGCGACAGCCAGCTGTTTGGCATCGCCGTTGAGCGACACCAGCAGGGTTTTGTAAACCTGCTGTTTATCCAGCCCGAGTTTGCGGGCGGCTTCTTCACCAAAATTGGTTTCATCAGCATCGTGATGGTAGCTATGAAGCGTAAAGGTGATTTTTTGCTTCTCAAGCAGTTTGACTGCGGGTGTCATAATGTACTGTCCTTGCTTCAATAGGTGGCCGCATGGGCCTGTAACAAGTCGGGCAGGTTATTTTCACCGTACAAATGCAGGGCGCCGACAGACACAACATAATTTCCCTGCGGCAGCGCGGCCAGTTGCTGTTGCCAGCGCTGATTGCGGTGATTCATCAGCATTTCCGTTATTTCGTTGCTGAATGTGGACGGCACATTGTCCGTCCAGGTTGGTTTGTGATTGAGCCACCAACTGACCATCGTTTGCAACAGGCGCGCGTTGGTATGCCAGTGGATAAGGGTGTCTTCCAAAAGAGGCAATCCACCCTGTGGTAATTGCAGCAACAAGTCGACCTGCTGCTGTTGGCCTTCCAGCTCGATGATGTTCACCCCTCTGTCGCGGGCGGCGTTAATCAACTGGTAATCGATGCCATAATCCGGTCGCAGGCCTAACATCATCGCCTGGCGAGCCTGTAGCATCAGTGCGGCCTGCCAGGCGGGCATCCTATCAATACTGTCGTAGCTGAACGACAGTTCCCGGCATATCTGTTGCAAGCGCTCAAGCGTGGCGGCGTCCAGACGTTCTGCCAACGGGGGCTCTGCGCCAATCGGGTCAAACGGTGAGTCACTGCCAGAGATATCCGCTTCCACGATGAGCGCGGTGGCCTGTTCAAGGCGGCCCAATAATTCGGCAGGTAAGGGGAACATATCCACCGTACCCATGTGAATACTGCCCACCAGATGGAACTGGCGTTGGTTAATGATCTCGACATCCAGCGCCGGGTAACGGTAACCTGCGGGCGCGAGAAGGCCGAGAAACGTCGCAATCTGGCGTATCAGCCGTTTCATATCGACATCTCCGGTAGTGGCGGTTTCGGGCGTAACCTTGCGAACAGATATCATGCCGTCGCAATGCAGAGCTTTGGTACCGTCAGGTTCCCTATGCTAAACGGTTCGCCCGGCAAGTTGTATCGCTAATTCGGCATGTCAGCGACGGTCGTGGTAAGAAAAAGCGGTATGAAAGCGGTGCGATGCAGCATATCGAGCTCGGTTCGATAGCACATCGCACCCAGAAAGGTACCCCGATTCAGCTATGTCCGGTGGGCGCGTCGGGTGGGGTAAAGCGCAGCAGCCGGTTGGCGTTACTCACCACGGTAATCGACGAGAGCGCCATCGCTGCACCAGCGACGACCGGGTTTAGCAAGGTGCCTGTTAAGGGGTAGAGCACACCGGCGGCAATGGGAATGCCAAGCGTGTTGTAGATAAACGCACCCAGCAGGTTCTGCTTCATGTTGCCCAGTGTCGCCCGGGAAAGCGCCAGCGCATCGGCAACACCGTGCAGACTATGGCGCATCAGCGTCATGGCAGCGGTTTCTACGGCGATATCGCTGCCACTGCCCATGGCGATGCCGACGTTGGCCTGTGCCAGTGCTGGCGCATCGTTGATACCATCACCAATCATCGCGACCCGTTTCCCCTGCGATTGCAACTGACGAATGGCGTCGGCTTTACCGTCCGGTAATACCCCGGCGATGACCTGATCAATACCCGCTTCACGGGCAATGGTCTGGGCTGTCGCCGCATTATCACCCGTGAGCATCACCAACTGATAGCCCTGCCGATGTAACCGTTGCAGCGCACTCACGCTATCCTGACGCAGGGTGTCCTGCACGGAAAATAGCGCCACTATCTGGCCGTTAGCCGCCAGCAACACCGGGGTCATGCCGGTTGCAGACTGTTTCTCCAGCCAGTAACGCGGCGAGTTTTCACCGTCAGCCAGTGTGACCTGATGCTGCTCCAGCAACGCCGGGTTGCCGAGCAGCAGTGACGTGTCGCCTGCCTGACCGCTAACGCCTAACCCCTGTAGGGTGCGAAATTGCGTCACGGTACTGAGCGGGATGCCATCAGCACGCTGAACTATTGCCTGTGCCAGTGGGTGATGAGAGCCTTGCTCCAGCGATGCAGCCCAGCTCAGTGCCTGAGATTCGCTGATATCACCGAATGTATGCAGGGCCACCACACGTGGTTTACCTTCTGTCAGGGTGCCGGTTTTATCGAACACCAGTACATCAAGCTGGCTGGCCTGCTGTAGTGCCTGCGCGTTTCGCACCAGTATGCCCAACTCGGCGGCTCGCCCGACGCCGGAGATTATCGACATCGGTGTTGCCAACCCCAATGCGCAAGGGCAGGCGATGATAAGCACGGTTGTCACGATCACCAGCGTGTACACGAGGTGGGGTGCCGGGCCGACAACATACCAGATAGCGCCGCTCAGCAAGGCTATCGCCACCACAACTGGTACAAAGACGGCGGCAATCCGGTCAGCCAACTGGCCTATAGCGGGTTTACTGCTCTGTGCCTGACGCACCAGATGAATAATACGGGCCAGCGTGGTTTGGTTGCCGATAGCACCAGCGCGCAACGTGGCACTCCCATCCTGTACTTGTGTTCCCGCGTGTACGTTATCACCCGCCGATTTCTGTTGCGGCAGCGGTTCGCCGGTGAGCATGGCTTCGTCAACCCACAACTCGCCTTGCTCCAGTTCACCATCTACCGGAATACGGTCGCCGGTGGTCAGGCGCAGCGTCATACCGGTTTGCACCTGCGAAAGCGGAATAATGCTGTCACCTTGTGCAGTGACCAAACGGGCGGTTGGCGGCGTCAAATCCAGCAATCGCTCCAGTGCCTGCGATGAGCGTTGACGGGCCCGTTGTTCCAGCGCGTGACCCAGATTGATCAAACCGATGATCATGGCGCTGGCTTCGTAGTAAAGATGACGCGCTTCCATTGGGAAGGCGGTCGGCCACAGGTTGACCGTAATGGAG
Source organism: Dickeya oryzae (assembly GCF_009372235.1). Lineage (GTDB taxonomy): Bacteria > Pseudomonadota > Gammaproteobacteria > Enterobacterales > Enterobacteriaceae > Dickeya > Dickeya oryzae. The sequence continues at coordinate 89,846 of NZ_SULL01000017.1, forward strand.
TAAAGCCACGCTGCGCCGGTACCGAGTGCGACCAGGGTATCCATGGTAACGCCGCCGTTCATCAGGCTACGCCAGGCATTGCGATAGAAATGACCGCCAGCGGCGATCATGACCGCCAGCGTCAACACGCCAACCAGTAACCACCCGGTACGATTGTGGTCGGTGAGCATCATGTTATCGCCGATCATGCCCCAAACCATCAGTGGAATACCGAGTGCCAGGCTGAGAGCAGCCTGCCAGCGAAAACGCCGCACCGCCTGACGCGATGTGTGCTCTTGCCGGGCGCGTCGTTCGGCTTCATCAAGGATGATTTCTGCACCGTAGCCGGCGTTCTGTACCGCATCGATAAGCGCCTGATGCGCTACGCTGCCGCTGACCAGCGCACTACGTTCGGCCAGATTGACGTGTGCCTGTGTTACGCCGGGAACACGTTGCAGCGCTGACTGCACCCGGCTAACGCAACTGGCACAGCTCATGCCGCTTAATAACAACTGGACCGTATCGTCATCACTCGCGGCGAGATTGTCGGATGGCGTGACGCCAGCCGGTAGCGAGTGGGCCGTGCTCATGTCGACAACGATGCCTGTATCGACAGCGTTGGTGTTTGCCGGAACAGAGGTAAGCGCCGCTGACAGCCTGTCCGGCGTGAAGGCGTGGGGTGTTGTCAGCGGCTCAGATTTTGGGTGTTGGGCCTCCGCTGCCAGCGTGGCATGAAAACCGGCTTGCTCAACGGCAGCAACCAGCGTTTGCGGGTCGGCATCCCCATAAACTGCCGCCTGTTGCAGGGTAATATCCGCTGCGTTGACACCTGGTACGGCTTCCAGCGCTTTACGGGTTGATGCCACGCAATGCTGGCAATTGAGGCCGGAGAGCTGCAGGGTGACATTCGGGATGGCAGGGCTTGCCTCATAACCGGCTTCTTCAATGGCGGTTATCAGTGTTTGGGGATCCGCATCACCGGTAACGTTGGCGTGTTTCAGTGAGACATCAACCCGTTCCACATCCGGTCGGGACTCAAGGGCTTTTTTTACCCTGCCAACGCAGTGTTCACAGGATAATCCCTGCAATGAAAGGTGTATGGTTTGCGACATAATAATATTCCTCGGTGATCACAGCAGACTGTCAAAGGCATTGACCGTCGTCGTGATTTTGATTAGTTCTAAGCACTACCTGAAGCGTAAACCTTCCAGCAAGGGAAGGGTCAAGGGGGAATCATGAATATCAGTGATGTGGCGAAAAAAACCGGACTGACCAGCAAGACTATCCGTTTCTATGAAGAAAAGGGGCTGATGACGGCACCGCTGCGATGCGAAAATGGTTACCGTAGTTATGATCTTCACCATATCGAAGAGCTAACGCTGTTGCGTCAGGCGCGTCAGGTGGGGTTCACGCTGGAGGAGTGTCGTGAACTGGTCACCTTGTTCAATGATCCGATGCGGCACAGTGCCGATGTGAAAGCCCGCACATTACAGAAAGTGCAGGATATCGAGCAGCAGATAGAAGAGCTTAAGTCGATGCGTCAGCGTTTACTGACGTTGGCAGAGTCCTGTCCCGGCGACAGTAGCGCAGAATGCCCGATCATTACCCAACTGGCAGGGTGCTGCCATACTGGTGCAGGTGGGCAGCACCCACAGCCTTAGAACCTATCCCATGATATTACGCACACGGCTTGACCTGTAGCGTAATGCCTTCCACGGCGGTGATTTCCACTACGGTGCCAGCAGGCAGGTCTTGCTCTGCCTGAATGCGCCAACTGCTGTCGCCAATGCTAACGCGACCAAAGCCGTTAACCAGTGGTTCGCTCAACGTGGTATGCAGGCCAATTAACTGCTGCCCACGTTGATTGAGTACCGGAGACGGCTGTTTCTCAAGGCGACGACGTAACCACTGCCACCACAATAACGCGGCAATGACTGTCAGTACGGCAAAGGCGATGCATTGCCAGGCCCAATCCAGCGGCAATAGCCAGGCAAGAATGCCGGTGAGCAGGGCGGCAACACCGCTCCACAGCAGATAACCGGCAGCCCCCAGCATTTCAGCCGCCAGCAGCAACCCGCCGAGTGATAACCAGAACCAGTGGGCGTTTTCCAACACCTGCGCCATCATGACTATTTTCTCCGGTCTGCCTGACTCTCTTTGATAAGTTCACTGATGCCGCCAATCGTGCCCATCAGGTTGCTGGCGTCTAGTGGCATCATAATGACTTTGCTGTTGTTGGCCGACCCGATGGTTTGCAGTGCAGTGGTATATTTCTGCGCCACAAAGTAATTGATTGCCTGGATATTGCCTGCTGCAATGGCTTCGGACACCATTTGGGTGGCGCGGGCTTCCGCTTCTGCTGCACGTTCGCGCGCTTCGGCTTCGAGGAAGGCGGATTGACGCTCCCCCTCGGCTTTGAGAATTTGCGCCTGTTTTTCCCCTTCGGCTTTCAGTATCGCTGCCTGTCGCACCCCTTCCGCTTCCAGAATCTCGGCACGTTTGGTTCGCTCCGCCTTCATCTGGGCATTCATCGAGGCAATCAACTCGGCTGGCGGGCGCACGTCACGAATTTCGATGCGGGTGACTTTGATACCCCAGGGATTGGTGGCTTCATCAACGATATGCAACAACCGGGTGTTGATGCTGTCGCGCTGCGACAGCATTTCATCAAGCTCCATCGAACCGAGCACGGTACGAATGTTGGTCATGGTCAGGTTGATGATGGCCAGCTCCAGATTGCTGACTTCATACGCGGCACGGGCAGCATCCACCACCTGAATAAAGCAGACAGCGTCGATGGTAACGTTGGCGTTATCCTTGGAGATAATTTCCTGCGATGGAATGTCCAGCACCTGCTCCATCATATTAATTTTGCGGCCGATTCTGTCCATAAACGGCACCATCAGGTTCAGGCCGGGCATCAGCGTGCGGGTATAGCGGCCAAAGCGCTCCACTGTCCACTGATAGCCTTGAGGTACGATTTTGATACCAGACCAGACAATCACCAGCGCAACGACGATCAGAACCGGGATAAATGTCAGCATGTACTCTGTTCTCCGTGGGTTTCTCCTGTGGAAAGTGTAACGCAGGATAGCCTAACTGACGTAGTAAAGTTACGGGTGAACAAGGGATTATGCGAGCCTGCCTGTAAAGCAGGCTGCAAGAGCACAGCACCGATTACATATCCAGTTCGATGTCATCTACTGGCATACAACAGCAGGGCAGAATTTCGTCTCGTTGCAGGCAGGCAAGCGGTGTTTCCCGGTAGGCGACCTTACCTTTGATGAGGCGTAATCGGCAGGAGCCACAATAACCGGAACGACACTGATACTCGACTGGCACCCGTTGGGATTCAAGCGCTTCCAACAGGGTGGTGTGTTCGTCAGAGCAAAGCAACTGCGCCCCTGACAGGCGCAGTGTAATGGTGGGAGTGGTCATCGGGATTACAGCTGGAAGTCGCTAAGGTCGTCAGTGTTGATTTCCGAATCAATCTGGCCGACCAAATAGGAGCTGACTTCCACTTCCTGCGGTGCCACCTGCACGTTATCCGACACCAGCCAGGCATTGATCCATGGAATGGGGTTGGTACGGGTTTCAAACGGCAACGGTAACCCTACTGCCTGCATGCGGATGTTGGTGATGTATTCAACATACTGGCACAGGATGTCCTTGTTCAGGCCAATCATCGAGCCATCACGGAACAGGTATTCCGCCCACTCTTTTTCCTGTTGTGCCGCCAGCACGAACAGATCGTAGCATTGCTGCTGGCACTCTTCCGCAACCTTGGCCATTTCCGGGTCGTCCTGGCCTGCTCGCATCAGGTTGAGCATGTGCTGGGTGCCAGTGAGGTGCAATGCTTCATCACGGGCGATCAGTTTGATGATTTTGGCGTTGCCTTCCATCAGTTCGCGCTCAGCGAAAGCGAAAGAGCAGGCGAAACTGACGTAGAAGCGAATGGCTTCCAGCGCGTTAACGCTCATCAGGCACAGGTAGAGTTTTTTCTTCAACTCGTAGAGGTTGACGGTCACCGTCTTGCCGTTGACCTGATGGGTACCTTCCCCCAGCAGATGGTAGTAGCTGGTCAGTTCAATCAGCTCATCATAAAAACCGGAGATGTCTTTGGCCCGTTTGAGGATTTCCTCATTGGTGACGATGTCATCGAACACTATCGACGGATCGTTGACGATATTACGAATAATATGGGTATAGGAACGGGAGTGAATCGTTTCCGAGAAAGCCCAGGTTTCCACCCAGGTTTCCAGTTCCGGGATGGAAATGAGCGGCAGCAGGGCGACGTTAGGGCTGCGGCCCTGAATGGAATCCAGCAAGGTCTGGTATTTCAGGTTGCTGATGAAAATGTGTTTCTCGTGTTCCGGCAAGCCCTGATAGTCGATACGGTCGCGGGAAACGTCCACTTCTTCCGGACGCCAGAAGAAGGACAGCTGTTTTTCGATCAGCTTTTCGAAAATGTCATATTTCTGCTGATCGTAGCGCGCCACATTAACTGGCTGGCCGAAAAACATCGGCTCCAGCAACTGATCGTTTTTATTCTGTGAAAAAGTGGTATAAGCCATGGTCTCTCCAAACAAGCCAACAGCGCGGCCCGAGGGCGGCGCTGTTAAACCTCTGTAACCCGAGCGGGTATGTCGCCGCTACCTTGTCAGACTAACCGCAACGAGATGAGGGCATCGTCATTTAGGGGAGCCGCCTGCGCAGCTCCCCCTGCGCCGTGCTTAGATTTTACACGCGCCGCTTTCGCAGCCATCATCCTGCGGTGCAGAGTCCAGCAGGTCGTCCTGCGCATCTTCGGCACCGTCGCGGGTGTTTTGATAGTAGAGGGTTTTCAACCCGAATTTATACGCCGTGAGCAGATCTTTGAGTAACTGCGTCATCGGCACTTTGCCTGACGGGAAACGCGCCGGGTCATAGTTGGTGTTGGAGGAAATCGCCTGATCGACGAATTTCTGCATCAGACCAACCAGTTGCAGATAACCGTCGTTAGACGGCATGTCCCACAGCAGCTCGTAGGCATCTTTGAGCGTTTCGTACTCCGGTACTACCTGACGCAGGATACCGTCTTTGGATGCCTTGACGCTGATGTGGCCGCGTGGCGGCTCGATGCCGTTGGTGGCATTGGAGATCTGCGACGACGTTTCCGATGGCATCAGCGCTGACAGCGTAGAGTTACGCAGGCCATAGGTCTGGATATCTTTACGCAGTGTTTCCCAGTCATAATGCAGCGGTTCACTGCAAATACTGTCCAGATCACGCTTGTAGCTGTCGATTGGCAAAATGCCCTGCGAATAGGTGGTTTCGTTGAACCACGGGCAGGCACCCTGCTCGCGGGCCAACTGATTCGAGGCTTTCAGCAGATAGTACTGGATGGCTTCGAAGGTCCGGTGCGTCAGGTTATTGGCGCTACCGTCGGAGTAACGCACACCGTGCTTCGCCAGATAATAGGCGAAGTTGATAACACCAATGCCCAGCGTGCGGCGACCCATCGCGCCGCGTTTCGCAGCCGGAATCGGGTAGTCCTGATAGTCGAGCAGGGCATCCAGCGCGCGTACTGCTAATATCGCCAGCTCTTCCAGTTCCTGCAGCGAACTGATGGCGCCCAGGTTAAAGGCTGACAGGGTGCACAGGGCGATTTCGCCGTTTTCATCGTTGACGTCTTCCAGCGGTTTGGTCGGCAGCGCGATTTCCAGACACAGGTTGGACTGGCGTACCGGCGCAACCTGTGGATCAAACGGGCTGTGCGTGTTGCAGTGGTCGACGTTCTGAATATAAATACGGCCTGTGGAGGCGCGTTCCTGCATCATCAGCGAGAACAGTTCGGCGGCTTTGATCTGCTGCTTGCGGATGCTGTCGTCCTGCTCATATTTCACGTACAGGCGTTCAAATTCATCCTGATTGTTGAAGAAGGCATCGTACAGTCCCGGGACATCGGACGGGCTAAACAGCGTGATGTCACCGCCTTTCACCAGACGCTGGTACATTAGTTTGTTGAGCTGTACACCGTAGTCAAGGTGACGCACGCGGTTGCCTTCCACGCCACGGTTGTTTTTCAACACCAGCAGGCTTTCCACTTCCAGATGCCACAGCGGGTAGAACAGTGTGGCCGCGCCGCCACGCACCCCGCCCTGAGAGCAGGATTTCACCGCGGTCTGGAAGTGCTTATAGAATGGGATACAGCCAGTGTGGAAGGCTTCGCCACCACGGATCGGGCTGCCCAGTGCACGAATACGGCCTGCGTTGATGCCGATACCGGCGCGCTGGGACACGTATTTCACGATAGCGCTGGATGTCGCATTGATGGAATCCAGGCTGTCACCGCATTCGATCAGCACGCAAGAGCTGAACTGGCGGGTTGGCGTACGCACGCCAGACATAATCGGCGTTGGCAGCGAGATTTTGAACGTCGATACGGCGTCATAAAAACGCTTGACGTAGTCCAGTCGCGTTTCACGCGGGTAGCCGGAAAACAGGCAAGCGGCGACCAGAATGTACAGGAACTGGGCGCTTTCGTAGATGTCACCGGTCACGCGGTTCTGGACCAGATATTTCCCTTCCAGCTGTTTTACAGCTGCATAGGAGAAATTCATGTCACGCCAGTGATCGATGAAAGCGTCCATGTGAGCGAATTCTTCTTCCGTGTAATCTTCCAGCAAATGGCGATCGTACTTACCCATCTCGACCATTTTCACCACGTGATCATACAACTTCGGTGGCTCGAACTGACCGTAGGCTTTTTTGCGAAGATGAAAGATAGCCAGACGAGCAGCCAGATACTGATAGTCGGGGCTTTCGCGAGAGATCAGGTCAGCCGCAGCCTTGATGATCGTCTCGTGGATATCGGCAGTTTTGATGCCGTCATAGAATTGGATGTGGGAACGCAGTTCTACCTGAGAAACAGAGACATTGTGTAACCCTTCTGCTGCCCAGGTGATTACCCGGTGGATTTTGTCCAGATTGATGCGTTCTTTACTGCCATCGCGTTTGGTAACAAGCAGACTCTGGTTCATGTGGCGTAGCACCTGTTTTTTGACACGAGTTTTGTTTTTATCGGCCTCCCCGTTGCTTCATTTACAAAAAACGCAAACAAAAAAATAGTGTTTTCTGTCAGAAGTAAACACTATATATAGGGGGTGGGCCAGCTTTTGATAACAAGATAATGTGAAAAGTGGCGTATTGCAAGTGAGCAAAATGGGGCTCTCTTGTGGATAACATAGGGAATAAATGTTACAAGTGCGCTAAATCCCAGCCACTGTGCGGCTTCCTTATTTTGTCAACCGTAGGGGATAAAAAATAAAAAAATTGATCAACCGCTGGTTTCTTGTCCTGTTGCCTCGCTCGCGTTATAGCTAAAACCGTGTTTCAGACAAGTTGTTAGGAATAATCTGAGTTTGATCTGTTGCTCAATTGTTGATAAGGCGCAGTTTATGCCGGGAATCTTATTTTTTATTGATAAAAAAGCCGGTGGAGTGACCACCGGCCTGCGTCATTTAAAACATGTAATGTTAACAAAGATATATACCGCCAACGGTGACGCCTGACAGCGCTGTGTGATCAGCCTGCGTGTGCGGTATGAATCATATAATTGACGTCGACATTCGCGCCAAGCCGGAAACGGTCTAGTAACGGGTTATAGTGCAACCCGGTCATGTGACGTTCCTGTAGCGGCGTCTGGTCTACCCAGGTCAGCAGTTCTGCCGGACGGATGAATTTTTTGATGTCATGTGTGCCGCGCGGCACCATGTTGGTCAGGTATTCGGCACCGACAATCAGCATCAGCCAGGCTTTGGCATTGCGATTGATAGTAGAGAAAAAGACGTGACCGCCGGGTTTTACCAGTCTGGCGCAAGCCAGCACCACGGATCGTGGGTCCGGCACATGTTCTAGCATCTCCATACAGGTGACGACGTCATAAACACCGGTATGGGCGTCGGCGTGCGCTTCCACCGTTTCTTGCACGTAACTGACCTCAATGCCACTTTCCAGCGCGTGCAGCCGGGCGACCTGCAAGGGTTCAGCCCCCATATCCAGGCCGGTCACACGGGCACCTTCTCGTGCCATGCTTTCGGCCAGAATACCGCCGCCACAGCCCACATCCAGTACCTGTTTGCCGAAAATGCCGTCGGCACGTTCGATGATGTAGTTCAGGCGCAGCGGGTTAATACGGTGCAGCGGTTTAAATTCTCCTTCCAGATCCCACCAGCGCGAGGCGACAGCCTCAAATTTGGCGATTTCATCAAGGTCGACATTCGGTGTTGCGGCCGAGGATTTCAGAACATCGGCTTCTGCGGGGGTCGTGGTGTCTGTATTCATGGTGCGTGATCACCTTTCATCAATATTGACTGGGGCCGAGTATAACGAGCGAAAGGCGCGGGGTGTAGTCGCTCGCACAGGTTTGATAACTCGCGGCGTCTTGTGATGGGGGTAACACCGCCGCAATGAAATGCGTTGCATCTGGTAAAGAAGCGCCAGCAAACCGGCGCGAAGTTTCCCCTGAAACCCCGGTTTATGATATCATTTTCCACCTTTTAAAATCGGGTAGATGTGAATAGAGGGATAGCGGCTCCATGAGCGACCTAGCCAGAGAAATTACACCGGTCAACATCGAGGAAGAGCTGAAAAGTTCATATCTGGATTACGCCATGTCCGTCATCGTCGGGCGTGCGTTACCGGACGTTCGCGATGGTCTTAAGCCGGTACACCGCCGCGTGCTGTACGCGATGAGTGTGCTGGGTAACGACTGGAACAAGCCTTATAAAAAATCGGCCCGTGTGGTCGGGGACGTTATCGGTAAATATCACCCACATGGTGATAGCGCGGTTTACGACACCATTGTGCGTATGGCCCAGCCGTTCTCGTTACGCTACATGCTGGTAGACGGGCAGGGTAACTTCGGTTCCATCGACGGCGACTCCGCCGCGGCGATGCGTTATACCGAAGTGCGCATGTCGAAGATTGCCCACGAACTGCTTTCCGATCTGGACAAAGAAACCGTGGATTTTGTGCCCAACTATGACGGCACAGAACAGATCCCGGACGTGATGCCCACCCGTATCCCCAACCTGCTGGTTAACGGCTCTTCCGGGATTGCGGTGGGGATGGCGACCAACATTCCGCCCCATAACCTGTCTGAAGTGATTAACGGCTGCCTGGCCTATATCGATGATGAGAACATTAGCGTTGAAGGGCTGATGGTTCATATTCCAGGGCCGGACTTCCCGACTGCCGCTATCATCAACGGCAAACGCGGCATTGAAGAAGCCTACCGTACTGGCCGTGGCAAGGTGTATATCCGTGCGCGCGCCGAAGTCGAAGCGGATGCCAAGACCGGTCGCGAAACCATCATCGTGCATGAAATCCCTTATCAGGTGAACAAAGCACGTTTGATTGAAAAGATAGCCGAACTGGTAAAAGACAAGCGCATCGACGGTATCAGCGCGTTGCGTGATGAGTCCGACAAGGACGGCATGCGTATCGTCATTGAGATCAAACGTGATGCCGTGGGCGAGGTGGTGCTCAACCACCTGTATTCCCAGACCCAGATGCAGGTGTCGTTCGGCATCAACATGGTGGCGTTGCATCAGGGACAGCCGAAGCTGATGACCCTGAAGGAAATTCTGGCGGCGTTTGTTCGTCACCGTCGTGAAGTGGTGACGCGCCGTACCATTTTTGAGCTGCGCAAAGCGCGTGAACGCGCCCACATCCTGGAAGGTCTGGCGATTGCGCTGGTTAATATCGACCCTATTATCGAACTGATTCGTCATGCCTCGACCCCGGCTGATGCAAAAACTGCGTTGGTGGCTCAGGCGTGGGAACTGGGCAGCGTGGCCGCGATGCTGGAACGTGCCGGTGATGACGCCGCGCGTCCGGAATGGCTGGAGCCGGAATTCGGTATCCATGACGGCAAATATCACCTGACCGAGCAGCAGGCTCAGGCGATTCTGGATCTGCGTTTGCAGAAACTGACCGGTCTGGAACATGAAAAACTGCTGGATGAATACAAAGAACTGCTGACGCAGATAGCCGAGTTGTTGTTTATCCTGCGTAGCCCTGAGCGCCTGATGGAGGTTATCCGTGAGGAGTTGGTGGCGATTCGCGAGCAGTATAACGATGCGCGCCGTACCGAGATCACCCACAATAGCGCCGACATCAACATTGAAGACCTGATCTCCCAAGAGAACGTGGTGGTGACCCTGTCGCATCAGGGATATGTGAAGTATCAGCCGTTGACCGATTATGAAGCCCAGCGTCGTGGTGGTAAGGGTAAATCTGCCGCTCGCATCAAAGAAGAGGACTTTATTGACCGTCTGCTGGTGGCGAATACTCACGATACTATCCTGTGTTTCTCCAGCCGTGGTCGCCTCTATTGGCTGAAGGTCTATCAGTTGCCGGAAGCCAGCCGCGGTGCGCGTGGTCGTCCGATTATTAACCTGTTGCCGTTGGAACAGGATGAACGTATTACCGCCATTCTGCCGGTACGCGAGTACGAAGAAGGGATGAATGTGTTCATGGCGACGGCCAGCGGTACGGTCAAGAAGACCGCACTGACTGAGTTCAGCCGTCCGCGTAGCGCAGGTATTATCGCGGTCAATCTGAATGACGGTGATGAGCTGATTGGCGTCGATCTGACCGACGGCAGCAACGAAGTGATGTTGTTCTCCGCCGAAGGCAAGGTGGTACGTTTCTCTGAGTCCGCAGTGCGCACGATGGGACGTACCGCGACCGGGGTGCGAGGCATCAATCTGCAGGATGACGATCGCGTCGTGTCGCTGATTGTTCCACGCGGTGAAGGCGATATTCTGACCGTGACGCAGAACGGCTTCGGTAAGCGTACCGCCGTGACCGAGTACCCGGTGAAATCGCGTGCCACCAAGGGCGTTATTTCCATCAAGGTCAGCGAGCGTAACGGTAAAGTGGTCGGTGCGGTGCAGGTTGATACCGCCGATCAGATCATGATGATCACCGATGCGGGTACGCTGGTGCGCACCCGCGTATCCGAGGTCAGCATTGTTGGCCGTAATACTCAGGGGGTCACCTTGATCCGTACCGCTGAGGAAGAACGCGTGGTCGGTCTGCAGCGTGTGGCTGAGCCGGTGGAAGACGATGAACTCGATAGCGTAGTGCCGGTTGACGGTGAACTACCGCAAGAGGATATCGACGAGCCGGACAGCGATGATGATATCCTCGCAGACGATGAGTAATGCTTTGTCCTGCAGGTAATAGTCCTGTAGGTAAATAGACCCGCAGGTAAATTTTCCTGCCGGTAAGCCCGCAAGAGCCAGCGCCTGATGCGCTGGCTTTTTTTATGCAGGATCGGTACTGTATCGGCTGGTTCTGACCGTGTTTTCCCGTGCTGACAACCTCTACGGTATCCCTTTGAAAGTTATCGCTTCTTTTCAGACTACCCTCAAAGTCTCCCGGTATATGTTCCGGGTGCTGGCGACCACGCTGTGGATTCTTGGCGCACTGATTTCAGTTTTTTACGTGAACAAAGAACTGAATCAACGGGAATCGCACCTGCGCCAGATTTTCTCACTCAATTTTGAACAGTCGCTGGGGTATATCCGCCATACCACGGACGTGGCACGCGAATTACGGTATATCGCCGCCAACCGCTTTAGTACCCCGACGTTATCTCGTGAGCGTCTGCCAGCGGCCAAAAAAACGCCATTTTCTCTTTACCCGCTATCACCCACGTTTAACTGCGCCGAGCAGTATGCAAAGAATCCCGCTCAGTTGCAGTCACTGAGCGGTTTCTTTGAACAATGGCATGATGACTTTTCGTCGGTTTATGACCTTAACCGTATCTTTTTTGTTGATGGCAGCCAGCAATGTCTCGTTGATTTTAGTATCCGCAATCAATCGCTGGATAGCGATAGCCTGTTGAAAAGCGTGCAGGAGCGGTTACAGAACCAGAAGTCCAACCTGACCGGCAATCGCCGCGAAGAGAGCCTGTTTTGGGTGACGCCAGGGCCGACGCCGGAAGTGGGGTATCTGTACGCGCTGACGCCGGTTTATGTCGATAATCATCTGGTCACCATGATGGGGATCGAGCAGACCATCAGGCTGGATGATTTCATGCTCAATGGTGACCTGCCGTTTAGCGTCAGATTGTTAGACCAGAATGACCGCGTCTTATTGCAACTGACCAATAACCAGTCTGGCGGTAATATTCCTGGCCACTATCCCGACTCGAACAATTACTTCGGCTATAGCGAAGGGTATAGCGCACTGTTGATGAAAAAGGCGTTACCGCCGACATCAATGGCGGTGGTGTATTCACTGCCGTTGGAAGTGCTGCTGATGTCGCTCAATACGCTGATGATCAATATTGCGTTGTTGAACCTGATCTCGGCTATTTGCTTGTTTTTATTGACGCGCCTTTTTGAGCGAAAGATCTTTTTGCCAGCGGAGCGTAACGCGTTCCAACTGGAAGAGAATGAGCAATTTAACCGTAAAATCGTGGCCTCGGCACCCGTCGGGATTTGTATTTTAAGGATTAGCGACGGCACCAATATCCTCAGTAATGAGCTGGCGCACAATTATCTCAGTCTCCTGACGTATGAGGACCGGGTACGCATTATTCGTATCATTTGCGAGCAGCAGTCCAAATCGCTGGATGTGGTGACCGGGCGCAATCACCATTTGCAAATCAGTTTCGTACACTCACGCTATCGCAACGAGAATGTGGCCATTTGTGTCTTGCTTGACGTCAGCGCCCGGGTGCGCATGGAAGAGTCATTGCAGGAGATGGCGAATGCCGCCGAGCAGGCCAGCCAGTCCAAATCGATGTTTTTGGCGACAGTCAGCCATGAACTACGCACGCCTCTGTATGGGATTATCGGTAATCTGGACTTGCTGCAGACTAAATCGCTGCCCTCGGATGCCAACCGGCTGGTGGAGGCAATGCAAAACTCTTCATCGCTACTGCTGAAGATCATCAGCGATATCCTTGATTTCTCGAAGATTGAATCGGAACAGTTGAAGATTGAGCCCAGCGAGTTTGCACCGCGTGAGATGATCAATCACATCGTGAGTAACTATCTGCCGCTGGTGGTGAAAAAGCGCCTCGAATTGTATTGCTATATCGCCCCTGACGTCCCGTTGCAATTAATGGGGGATGCGGTGCGGCTACAACAGGTGTTGAGTAATCTGCTCAGCAATGCCATCAAGTTCACCGATACCGGTTGTATCGTGTTTCAGGTGGTGTGCAGCGATGAAGGGTATCTGGTGTTTAAAGTACGGGATACCGGGGTGGGAATCGATACCCGTGCGGTGATGAAGTTGTTTGACCCGTTCTTCCAGGCTGGAACCGGTGTGCAGCGCCATTTTCAGGGGACCGGGTTGGGGCTGGCGATTTGTGAAAAACTGGTTAGCCTGATGGATGGCGACATTACGATTGAATCCGAACCGGGGCTGGGCAGCGAATTCGGCATTCGTATTCCGCTTTACCGTGCGAGCTATCCGCAGACCGTCGAATTACCGGATGTGCAGGGAAAAACCTGCTGGCTACAGATTCGTAATGCATTGATGGAGCGCTATCTGCTGGAGTTACTCCAGTTCTGCGCTCTGGACGTTCAGCGCTACGAAGAAGGGCTCACGGTAAACCACGATGACATCATGATAGTAGACAATCCACCAGCGGTTGAATCGAATGCGCACGCCTGTGTGGAAATCAGTGGAACGCATGCCGGTTCTGCTCAGGAGATTCGGTCTGGGTACTGGCTCTACAGTACCGCCGTATTACATGAACTGCCGACGCTGTTGCAGCGTATTTATCGGGGGGAAGAAGCGCTGTCGACGGCAACGACTTCCCTGTCAACGGTCAGTTACAGTCGTACTGAAAATGGCGATATTCGCCTGCTGGTGGTGGATGATCATCCGATTAACCGTCGTTTGCTGGCTGACCAGCTCGGTTCGCTCGGGTATCAGGTGATTACGGCCAATGACGGGTTGGATGCGTTGGATGTGCTGGCGAAAAAACCGGTAGACATCGTTCTCACTGACGTCAACATGCCGAATATGGATGGCTACCGTTTCACCCAGCGGTTGCGTGAAATGGGGCAGACACTGCCGGTGATTGGTGTAACGGCTAACGCATTAGCCGAAGAGCGGCAACGCTGCCTGCAGGCCGGGATGGATAATTGCCTGTCTAAACCGGTGACGCTGGATACATTGCAACAGTCACTGTCGTATTACAGTAATCTGGTCAGGCAGGGGAATACGGTATAACTGTCACGCGGTCTTTGACGATCCCGTCACAAAGTCACAAGGAAAGAAGGGGTCGGCAAACAAGCCTGTTTGCCGACAAGATGATTACTCTTTGTCAGACGGCGATACGCCGACAGAGGAGAGGTAGTTTAACAACGCAATATCGTTGTCCACGCCCAGTTTGGTCATGGCCGATTTCTTCTGGCTGCTGATAGTCTTAATGCTGCGGTTGAGCTTTCTGGCGATTTCAGTCACCAGGAAGCCTTCGGCAAACAGACGCAACACTTCACTTTCTTTCGGCGACAGGCGTTTATCGCCATAGCCGCTGGCGCTGATCTTTTCCAGTACCTTGCTGACGCTTTCCGGCGTGAATTTTTTGCCTTTCTGTAACGCGGCCAGCGCCTTGGGCAGGTCAGTCGGTGCTCCTTGCTTCAACACTATCCCTTCAATGTCTAATTCCAACACGGCACTGAGAATAGCCGGGTTGTTGTTCATGGTCAGCACGATGATGGACAGATGAGGGAAGTGGCGCTTGATATATTTAATTAAGGTAATGCCATCACCGTACTTATCGCCAGGCATGGATAAATCGGTGATCAGGACGCTTGCGTCCAGTTTGGGAAGATTATTAATCAGGGCTGTCGAGTCTTCGAATTCACCCACGACGTTAATCCAGTCGATTTGCTCCAGCGATTTTTTAATGCCGAACAAAACAATAGGATGGTCGTCTGCGATAATTACGTTTAGATTGCTCATTGTTTTTTACTCGTATTGTTGGCCACCAGGCTGCAACAGTGCTGTGACAAAACTGTTTATCTGCTGAAGATGGTCTTCTATCTGCGCACGATCCTGGGTGGTAATAAGCTTTTCCAGCGCTTCACATAACTGCTTGCCGGGATGAAGATTCAACATGGCAAAGACACCCTTCAGGCGGTGTGCGGTTTGCGCGAGTGACAAAAAATCGCCATTTTGGGCTTCAGTATATAGTCTCTTTATGTCCTCCGGTACTGTATCAACAAACAAGGAATAGTAGTCACTGTTGTGTAACTGACGGACATAGAAGCCGATATCATCCTGTTCTTCAGACAGGCTGTCATCGTTGCTTGTCTCCAGTTGCTGTTCGATCAGTTTCAGCAGACCATCCTGCAGCAGTTGGCTGACGTTGTAGTTGGTACGCAGACGGCGGTGTCCCAGCGGTATCAACTGCGTATCGTCACTGGTGACCAGTAACGTATCGCTGTTCACCCGGTTGGGGTCATCGGTAATCGTGATATCTGCATCCTGATTCACCAGCCGCTCGTCATAAACCACGACATCCGCGCCCCAGTTGCCTGCCATACGGCTCACAATGGTACGCACTTCGTCCGAGGTGATATTCAGAAGCAGTGTGATATCGTCCAATAATTTCTCATCTTCCTGCGCAGGCAATGGTTCCGGTTGCATTTTCAATGTCAGTACATACTGGGTGCCAAGCCCTGGCCGACTATTGATTTGCAGTTGACCGCCCAGTTTGTTGCACAGTTGATTGCATAAAAATAGGGTTAATCCGGAATTGTGGCGGAAACGATCAGAAAGTGGGGTTGTGGCGAACGGATGCACCAGATTATCTCGCTCCATGCCGGAGATATCCGTGCCGGTGTCGCTGATTCGGATCAGCAACTGATCAGCCGCATGGGTTGACGGCTCGCACGATAGGGTAATTTTGCCGTAATCGGTGTTGGTGATGGAGTAATCCAACAGTAACGACAGGGTTTTCTTCAGCAATTCGCTGTCACCCAGATAGGTCTGGTGTGGCTCCAGTTTGTAGTGATTGAACAGCTTCAGACCTTTTTGCTGGATACGCGGCAGCAGTTCCAGAATCAAATCGTCGAATAACGTCAGCGGTGAAAACGAACCATGCACCATGTGCCATTCTGCGGTTTCCAGCCGTGCCTGCAGGGCGATGTTTTCCATCAGGCGGATAGCGCTGCTGGTTTCGGCTATCAGTGTCTGGAGCGCTTTGTGCTGTTCCGATGGCGTGTCGATGTGACGTAATGCCAGCGCCAATTGGTGCACGGCGGACAACGGTTGCCGGAACTCCTGACTCAGGTTGCGGAACAGGCGTTTTCGAACCGACACATTCTTGTCGAACTCCCGCTGTGCCAACTGCAGCTTTTTGGTGATCAGTATTTCCTGATCCTGTTCGCGTAACAGGAACAGGCACAGTGAAGGCGTGTGCTGGCTGTGAAAAACGCGGACTTCGTACATTTCATTATCCACGGTAGCCTGGATGACCCCCTGATGTTCTTCTGCCAGTGTGGAGATTTTCTTCAGGCTAAGGTGCGGGTACAGCCTTTCGGCCAGCGCGTTTGCCACCATCACTTTATTGTTGCTGAAATCGTAAACCAGTACGCCTATCGGGATACGGCTGACAATTTCGCTGTACATCCGCTGCTGTTCTTGCAGGTGATGTGACTGGTCATCTTTGGGGCGGGCATAGTAGCGTCGTAACGCATAAAACCACGCCAGTGAGATAAACAGTAACGCCAGATTGATCACAATCAGCCAGATATTATTGCGTAGCATATCCGCCATCAGTCGGCCCAACGGAATGGCATACACCAGCTTAATCGGCGCGTTCATTAACTGGGCGGAGATTTCCAGCAGGGAGCCCTGGCGACGAATGTCGGTAGGAATGTCGGTATCAGCGCTGGCGTCGGCGTTGACCGGTGGTGTCTGCTGGCGAAGGATGAAACCGTCTTGAGATAGCGAGTGCGGAATTAAATCATTGATTGATAGATCAAATGCAATGACAGTCGCCAGATGTCCAGGCTGATTGAAGGTGGTGCGCAGCGTAAAATAGTAATCGTTGTAAAAACGCAGCTTACGCAAAGGGGAAAAACTTTCACGTTCATCCAGCGTATTCGCCTGCTGTAGCATCTCGGCTTTGCGTGACTCCACCATTGATGACAAATAACTACCACGGAATTGTGACGAGATATCTTTCAGCGGCTGGGTGGATATCATCGTCAGGCTATTGTCCTGCCCGTTGAGGTAGTACATCGAGTAGATATCCGTCTTCGCGCCCCATAATACATCCAGATATTGCGACATCCGTTGCATGGTGCCGAGGGTACTCTTGTCATAGGGGCCGAATACCAATGCATCGGTTTTATGACCACTTTTCTCGACGTAAAACACGTTCGGCATCAGCGTAATCAGATTGACGTTAGGAGGAGTCGGCGCGCTGGCATCATTGATGAGGTTTTTGTAAATCTGGTCGGTAAAAAAGCGATAGGCGTCAATACGCTTTTGCATCCCTTGTGCAATGTCTGTCAGGGTAGATTTTTTCTCCGTCATCCAGCTATTAACATAGTTATAGCTATAGGTGCCGGTCATCAGCAGCAACAACAGAATAAACAGCAGGAAAAAACGCACGATAACCGCAGGCATGACATCAGGCTCCTGATGAACAGACAAAAAGAGAAGGGCTGACGCTATCTGTCAGTCGTGGCAGGGCGAGGCCTGGTGCTGGCAGCTTCTGGGCTGCGAATGCTTTTCTGGCGATAAAGTGACCGGCAATAAAACTGGCGGCCGGTATGGCGATGCGCGCCGCGTTATCACCCAATCGCGGCAACTGAGTACGCGCGAAAGCACCTAAAAGGGAACCTAACATTGTATCCATTGCTAAATAACTATCGTCGGTGAACCTGACAGAAGGGTATTTTTACCACAATTGTGGCGTTTTATCGAAAGGGGAAGTGTTACGACAACAGAGAGGGTATGGCGACGGACGTGTCGCTCAGCAGAAAATACGCCACGAATCCCACACTGCATGTACAGATAAAAAATGCCGGGAAAAACCCGGCAAGGAGAAGGTAATTTATGATAAAACGGAGTGGAATTTGATGATAGCAACGAGATTCTAGAGCCGTCTGTAATAAGAAATTTGTCACTTAATGCTAACTGCACCAGATTGTTTTTCATTCTGTGCGGTAGTGATTTATACCATATGTTTTTAAGCGATAAGGCGCTTAGGGCGCCTTGCGGTATTCACGCGAGCCGCTACAGGTAAAATAAATACTCCCCATTTTTATATGTCAGACTGCGAACTCAATACAGAAATAATGGGTAAATAGGCGGGTTATTACGGGGTAGATATCAAGCTAATGACTTTTTTTTTATGGGGATAGGCCCGTATAATTCCCTACTTTCAGTTAGGCTATGGGGTGAATGTGCTGCAATTCTCCGACCTGCTGCGCCAGATGCATCAGGCACTCAACCAACCCTTGCAGGAGCAGGCAGGTTTTCATGCGATTACGCTGACCATGTCATTGCAGGACAGTTCGCAATTGCTGGCGTGGCTGGCCTCGCAACCTGTTTATCCGCAGTTTTACTGGCAGCACCGTCAGGATGATGAAGAAGCGGTGGTGTGTGGTCAGGCGCGTGTGTTTGAGGATATCGCCCACGCCGAGGCATTTCTGCAACGTGATGATGTGGATGACAGCGTGCGTTTGTGGGGGTTGAATGCCTTTGAACAGCGCCCATCAGGAGCCAACACGTCTTCATTTCTGTTTCTGCCGCGTATTGCCTTATTACGGCAAGGGCGGCGTCTTCGTTTGCGGGTGAATTTATTCAGCGATATATCGCTGCGCGCCGAGGCTCGCGACACACAAGACTTTCTGCGTCAGCTACAAGTTCATCACCCCTTGCCACAACTGCATTCCCGTATTGAGTCCACCCAGCACTGCCCTGATCTCCAGCAGTGGATTGCGTTGTTGCATCAGGCACTGGCGGATATCGCTGCTGGCAAAATGGAAAAAGTCGTGCCTGCACGAGCGACGGTCTTATCGCTGGATAAGCCTTTGCGGGCAACAACATTAATGGCGGCCAGTCGTGCCGTTAATCACCACTGCTACCATTTTATGCTGGCATTTGCACCGCATCAGGCCTTTCTTGGATCCAGCCCTGAGCGCCTCTATCGCCGACGGCATACCCGTCTGGAAACCGAGGCGCTGGCTGGAACGGTAGCCAGCCACCAGAACGATGAAAAAGCCGCTGAATTGGCAGACTGGCTGATGAACGATGTCAAAAACCAGTGTGAAAATATGTTGGTGGTGGACGATATCTGCCAGCGGTTGCATCAGGTCGCATTGACACTGGATGTGATGCCACCGGAGATTGTGCGTTTACGCAAGGTACAACATTTACGGCGGACAATTCAGGCGACGCTGCGCAGTAGCAGGGATAGCGAGTGTTTGTATTTACTGCAACCGACCGCCGCTGTGGCTGGGTTACCGCGTGCTGAGGCACGGACGTTTCTGGCTCAGCATGAGCCGTTTCAGCGTGGCTGGTATGCCGGTTCGGCAGGGTATGTGTCGCGCCAGCAGTCTGAATTTTGCGTAGCGTTGCGTTCTGCCAGTGTGGCTGAGAGTCAATTAACGCTGTACGCTGGCGCGGGAATCGTGGCGGGATCTGATCCTGAGCAAGAATGGCAGGAGCTGGAGAATAAAGCTGCCGGGTTAAAATCGTTGCTGGACGAGGCTATTTCATAGCGCGATTTATTGCCTGTTACTGGCTTATATCAAAGTTGGCCGGATGAAAAAAAATATAATCATTGCCACAACCCGCAACCGGAGTTGTTGAGTCGATCATGTCCACACATATTTTTAACCGTCGCTGGGCAACGGTGGTTTTCGAGGCGCTGAGCCATCAAGGCGTGCGCCATGTCTGTATTGCGCCCGGATCACGTTCGACCCCTTTAACGCTGGCGGCGGCCTCGCATCCGGCGCTGGTATGCCATACCCATTTTGACGAGCGTGGTCTTGGTCATCTGGCATTGGGGTTGGCTAAGGCTTCAGGTGAAGCGGTAGCGGTGGTGGTGACGTCCGGTACGGCGGCTGCCAATCTTTATCCTGCGATCATTGAAGCGGGATTGACCGGCGAACGACTGGTCATACTGACGGCAGATCGCCCACCGGAGCTTATCGATTGCGGCGCGAATCAGGCGATTCGGCAACCCGGTATGTTTGCATCGCACCCGACGGTGACGCTGGAATTGCCGCGACCTACCCCAGACATTCCCGCTCGCTGGCTGGTGTCCGCGCTCGATAATGCGTTGGGGGAGTTGCGCCACGGTGCATTGCATATTAACTGCCCCTTCGCTGAGCCGTTATACGGTGATGACGATCCGGCCGCGTTTCAGGACTGGTTACAGGCGCTGGGCGACTGGTGGCATCAGCCCCAGCCGTGGTTGCAGCGTGAGCAGGCATTGCCGATGGCATCGATGCAGCCAGACTGGCCGCAATGGCGACAACGGCGTGGCGTCGTGCTGGTTGGGCGAGTGCCGCCACAGGCTGGCGTGCAGATAGCCGATTGGGCGCGTCAGCTCGGCTGGCCGCTTATCGGTGATGTCTTATCGCAGACGGGTCAACCGCTGGCCTGCGCCGATGTATGGCTAAAACACCCGCAAGCGGATGCGCTACGTCAGGCTGAGATTGTGGTGCAGTTTGGTGCCAGCCTGACCGGTAAACGGCTGTTGCAGTGGCAGGCGACGATAGCGCCTGAACAGTACTGGTTGGTCGATGCACTGCCGGGTCGGCTCGACCCTGCCCACCATCGAGGGCGTCGTCTGGTTGCCGATATTTCCGGCTGGCTGGCCGCGCATCCGGTGGCCGTGCAGCCTGCCTGGGCTCCTGAGGTGGAGTCTTGCGCGGCACGGGTCGCTCGTCAGGTTGCCGTCCGTTTATCCAGTGGTTTCGGTGAGGCGCAACTGGCGCATCGCGTAACGGAACTGCTGCCGCCAGAAGGGCAATTCTTTGTCGGCAACAGCCTGACGGTCAGACTGGTGGATGCGTTTGCTCGTTTACCTGCTGGGTATCCGGTGTACGCCAACCGTGGTGCCAGCGGTATTGATGGGCTGCTGTCGACGCTGGCTGGCGTACAGCGTGCTAACGCCCGGCCGATGCTGGCGATTGTCGGTGACTTGTCGGCGCTGTATGACCTTAATGGGCTGGCATTATTGCGCCAGCCACCTGCGCCACTGGTGCTGGTGGTGGTAAACAATAATGGCGGGCAGATTTTCTCGTTATTGCCGACCCCAGACGCTCAACGCGAAACCTTCTATTGCATGCCACAGCAGGTGGATTTCCGCCATGCGGCGGCGCTGTTCGGGCTACGTTATGCCAGAGCGCAGCAATGGTCAGACGTACAGGAAGCTGTCAGCAATGGGTGGCGGTTGGGTGGCACGACACTGCTTGAAGTGGTAGTAGAACCCAAAGCGGGAGCTGAAACACTGCAACAACTGCTGGCCGAGGTGTCGGCGTGGTAATGCATTGCCGTCGTCTGGGGCAGCCACAACCGGGAAAACCCTGGCTGGTGGTGCTGCACGGACTGCTCGGCAGCGGCGAGGACTGGCAACCGGTGCTGCCGTATTTAACCGACTGGCCGTTGCTGCTGGTGGATTTGCCGGGGCATGGTGAGTCCCGGTTGCTAAAGGCGGCTGATTTCGCCGATGTCAGTCGGCAGTTGACCACATTATTGGCGCAACAAGGCATTGCCAGGTATTGGTTGTTAGGGTATTCGCTGGGTGGTCGTATCGCCATGTACCACGCCTGTCAGGGTTCTGCGGATGGGTTGCAGGGGCTGTTGGTGGAAGGCGGGCATCCGGGACTGGCATTGCCAGACGAGCGTGAGGCACGACAGCAGCATGATGCCAACTGGGCGCGGCGTTTTCGCGCTGAACCGCTCGATAGTGTGCTGGCGGACTGGTATCAACAGCCGGTTTTTGCCCGGTTATCACCGGAGCAGCGTGCAACGTTGATAGCACTGCGCAGCAACAACCACGGGCCTGCCGTCGCCGATATGCTGGAGGCGACATCCTTATCTCGTCAGCCTTGTCTGGTTGACGCATTGCATCAGTTACAGGTTCCATTCGGTTACCTCTGTGGTAGCCAGGACACAAAATTTCAGGCGCTGGCCACGCAGTATCACTTACCGCTGCTGAGTGTGGCGGGGGCCGGGCACAACGCTCATCATGCGAACCCGTCAGGTTATGCCGAACGGGTTCGCCAGTTTATTTCGTATCCCGAAAGGAAGATCCACTATGCTTTATCCCAGTGAAGAACTGCTTTACGCACCGGTAACATGGCACGATTGCAGCGGGGATTTTGTCGATATTCTCTATCACAAGTCGACCGACGGCATCGCCAAAATCACCATCAATCGTCCCCAGGTGCGCAATGCGTTTCGCCCGCAAACGGTAAAAGAGATGATTCAGGCGCTGGACAATGCCCGTCATGATGATGGTATTGGTGTCATCGTCCTGACAGGTGCCGGTGAGAAAGCCTTCTGTTCCGGCGGCGATCAGAAAGTTCGTGGCGATTACGGTGGTTACCAGGATGACAGCGGTGTTCACCACCTCAATGTGCTGGATTTTCAGCGCCAGATCCGTACCTGTCCGAAGCCGGTCGTGGCGATGGTGGCCGGGTATTCCATTGGTGGCGGTCATGTGCTGCACATGATGTGTGATCTGACCATTGCGGCGGATAATGCCATTTTTGGTCAGACCGGGCCGCGTGTCGGTTCTTTTGACGGCGGTTGGGGCGCGTCCTACATGGCGCGTATCGTGGGGCAGAAAAAAGCCCGCGAAATCTGGTTTCTGTGCCGTCAGTATGACGCGCAACAGGCGCTGGATATGGGGCTGGTTAACACCGTGGTGCCACTGGCTGAACTGGAGCGCGAAACCGTGCGTTGGTGCCGTGAGATGTTGCAGAACAGCCCGATGGCGCTGCGTTGCCTGAAAGCGGCGCTGAACGCAGACTGCGACGGGCAGGCGGGTTTGCAGGAACTGGCAGGCAACGCCACGATGCTGTTCTACATGACGGATGAAGGGCAGGAAGGCCGTAATGCCTTCAATGAAAAACGTCAGCCTGATTTCAGCAAATTCAAACGGAACCCCTGATGCGTGAGGCTACCCTCTATCGTTACAGCGTGCCGATGGACGCCGGGGTGGTGTTGCGTAACCAGCGTCTGAAAACCCGTGATGGGCTGCTGCTTCGCTTGCGTGATGGCGAGCGGGAAGGGTGGGGCGAGATAGCGCCGCTACCGCAGTTCAGCGAGGAAACGCTTGAAGAGGCATTCAATACGGCACAGGCGCCGTTACAACATTGGCTGGCCGGGCAAACACCGGATGAATGTGGGATGCCGTCGGTGGATTTCGGTGTCAGTTGCGCGCTGGCAGAATTGACCGGGGCGTTACCCAACGCGGCGGATTACCGTAAGGCACCGCTGTGTAGTGGCGATCCGGATGAACTGTTTGCCATGTTGCAGCATCTGCCCGAGCCACTGGCAAAGGTGAAAGTCGGGCTGTATGAGGCGGTACGCGACGGCATGATCGTTAATCTGTTGCTGGAAGCCTTGCCTGATTTGCGGTTGCGTCTGGATGCGAACCGTAGCTGGACACGGCAGAAGGCTGACGGCTTTGCTCGCTATGTCACACCGGCTTATCGTGCCCGCATCGCTTTTCTGGAAGAACCGTGTAAAACGCGTGACGAGTCGCGCGATTTCGCCAGGGACACCGGTATTGCTATCGCCTGGGATGAAAGCGTGCGTGAGCCGGGGTTTCAGGTGGAAGCCGAGCCGGGGGTGGCAGCGATTATCATCAAACCGTCGCTGACCGGCAGTCTGAACCGTTGTCGACAGCTGGCTACTCAAGCGCAGCAAGCGGGGTTGACGGCGGTTATCAGCTCCAGCATTGAGTCCAGTCTGGGGTTGACGCAACTGGCACGGGTGGCGCACTGGCTGACGCCGGGAGTGCTGCCGGGGTTGGATACGTTGGACCTGATGCAGGCGCAGATTGTCCGCGCCTGGCCTGATAGTACGTTACCGCTGATGACGGTAGACCGTCTGGAGCAGGTATGGCAGGCCTGAGCGACTGGCCCTGGCGGAACTGGGCGGTATCGCAGCCGATGGCCCCGGCGCTGATTGACGATAGCGGGATCTGGACCTGGCAGCAGGTAGCAACACATCTGAATCAACTGGCGATCGGCTTTGTACGTCAGGGGGTAAAGCCGGGAATGGGGGTCGCACTGCGCGGTAAAAACAGCACCACAATGCTGTTTTGTTATCTGGCATTGTTGCAGTGCGGCGCACGTCTGTTGCCGTTGAATCCCCAACTGCCGGATACGCTGCTGGATGCGTTGTTGCCGTCACTGAATATCGAGTATGGGTTGTGTACCGGCGAACACGGCTGGCCGCAAGGCATCATGCCGTTACATGTGCCGTCCCCCCTATCATCGCCAGAGATGCCGCCGCCCTTGCCATGGGTGGCGCAACGACTGGCAACCATGACACTGACCTCTGGCTCCAGCGGCATGCCGAAAGCCGCGGTGCATACCTGTGAAGCCCATCTGGCCAGCGCAGAAGGTGTGCTGGCGTTGATGGCGTTCAGTGCGGGTGATCGCTGGCTGCTGTCGCTGCCGCTGTTTCATGTGTCTGGACAGGGGATCGTCTGGCGCTGGCTGGCCGCCGGTGCGTCACTGGTCGTGAAACCAGACCAGCCGCTGGATGTCGCGTTGCGCGTGTGCACCCATGCCTCGCTGGTGCCTACTCAGCTCTGGCGTTTGTTATCGCAGAATCGTTCACCAATAAGCCTGCGGGCGGTATTGCTGGGCGGTTCGATGATCCCGGCAGCGCTGATGCAACAGGCCGAAGCGCGGGGGATCCGTTGCTGGTGTGGCTACGGCCTGACCGAACTGGCATCGACAGTCTGTGCCAAGCGGGCCGACGGCCATGACGGCGTTGGGTTGCCACTGGCAGGGCGTGAGATCATGCTGGAGGGGGAGGAGATCTTGCTGCGTGGCCGTTGTCTGGCGCTGGGATACTGGCGCGAAGGGCGGGTTAACCCTCTTACTGACGCGAAAGGTTGGTTTCATACCCGTGATCGCGGGCAGTGGGATGGCCGCGAGTGGCGAATTCTGGGGCGGCTGGATAACCAGTTTTTCAGCGGTGGTGAAGGCATTCAACCTGAAGATGTGGAAGCCGTGCTGATGCAACACCCGGATGTGACCTACGCCTGCGTGGTGCCCGTGGATGACCCCGAGTTCGGTCAGCGTCCGGTGGCGGTGGTGGAGGTAGCGAACCATCTGCCGTTGTCGCAATTAGTCGCGTGGTGGCAATCCCGGCTGGCGGGGTTCCAGCGTCCGATAGCCTGTTATCTTTTACCGGACGAATTGAAGAGCGGCGGGATCAAAATCTCCCGTCAACAGGTGAAAGCCTGGGTGGAACAGCAACCGCGTAGCCCGGCATAACCACCTGATTCTCAGCCCAGTCGTATTACGCTGCGGTTATTTACGCTTTTGGCCGCAGAATATTCGGGTAAAATGCCTGTTAACATTACAGTGCTATGCGCGTTTAACCTAATCGTATTAAGGATTATAGACATGAAAAAGTGGGGTATTGCTTTGGCGGGAGGTTTGCTGCTGGCAACAGTTTCCGCTCATGCCATCAGTCTTTCTGGGGAAGCTGGACGAAATTACACCGGTGCCAGCGCAGGTTTCGGTCTGGGCATGCCTGGTTTGTCTGGTAACGTCGGTTGGGGACATGATAATAAGAACAACAATAATGTCTATGGTGGCGGTGTGGACTATACCTTCGCGCTCAGTAATGCGTCGCTTAAGGTGGGGGCTAAGGGATTGTATTTTAACCAAAATCATTTTAAAGATGGTTATGGCGTCGCGCTGGGTGGCGGATTGCAGGTACCTGTAGCCCAGTCTGTTTCTCTGTACGGCGAAGGATATTACTCGCCGGACGCGTTCTCCAGCCACGTAGATCACTATGTGGAAGCCCGTGGTGGCGTGCGTTGGCAGCCGTTCCGCCCGTTATCGTTGGATGTCGGTTATCGCTATATCAATATGGCGTCCGGCGAGGCTGGAAAAGACAATCGCGTAGCGGATACCGCTTACGTTGGCGTGGGGCTGAATTTCTAATCCCATTATCAATGTGTACCGACGGTTGATATGTAAAAACCTAAGGCGTGCTGAGTCACGCCTTTTGTCTTTTTATCCGGTGACACTTTTTATCCAGTGACACGGTTTGCCCGCTAACGCGTTTATCAGGCAAAACGCACCATTGTGTTTCGTACCATTGTGTTTATAGCGACGAATTTCTAAAGTGGTGTGAAACCATCATAAGGAGTGCCGTGGATGCTTAGGGTTGAGATGTTATGTACCGGCGATGAAGTCCTGCACGGGCAGATTGTGGATACCAACGCCGCCTGGCTGGCGGATTACCTGTTTTCACAGGGGGTGCCAATGAC
Organism: Dickeya oryzae; assembly: GCF_009372235.1. Classification (GTDB taxonomy): domain Bacteria; phylum Pseudomonadota; class Gammaproteobacteria; order Enterobacterales; family Enterobacteriaceae; genus Dickeya; species Dickeya oryzae. Next base: position 116,343 of record NZ_SULL01000017.1, read on the forward strand.
CAGTCGTATGACGGTGGGTGATAAGCTCGAAGAACTGGTCGCCGCGTTAACCGAGCGCAGCCAGATAGCCGACGTACTGATTGTGAATGGTGGGTTGGGCCCGACCAGTGATGACCTCAGTGCGCTGGCCGCCGCGACTGCCGCCGGAGAAACGCTGGTTGAGCATCCTGAATGGCTCGTCCGGATGGCGGCCTTTTTCACCGAGCGTGGCCGTGCTATGGCTGATAGCAACCGCAAACAGGCCCAACTGCCTGCCAGTGCGGAACTGGTGGATAACCCGGTCGGTACCGCTTGTGGGTTTGCCATGCAACTGAACCGGTGCCTGATGTTTTTCACCCCTGGGGTACCTTCTGAATTTAAAGTGATGGTGGAGCAGCAGATTCTGCCGCGTCTTCGCCAGCGTTTTACGGTGGCAGAACCGCCACTGTGCCTGCGGCTGACCACATTTGGGCGCTCCGAAAGCGACCTGGCCAGCCAGCTTGACAGCTTGCCGTTACCGCCGGATGTCGTGCTGGGGTATCGCTCCTCAATGCCGATAATCGAGCTGAAACTCACCGGCCCCGCAGCCCGGCGTCAGGAGATGGAAACCGTGTGGCAAACGGTGCGTGATGTCGCGGGCGAAAATATGATTTTCGAGGGCACGGAGGGGTTACCTGCGCAATTGGCCCGATGCCTTCGCGAGCGTGGGCTGCGTCTGGCGGTGGCGGAAGACTTCACCGCTGGTCTGCTCAACTGGCAGCTGCGCGAGGCGGAAGTCCCGCTATCCGGCGGTGAGTTACGGTTGGAGAAGAGCGCATTAACGCTGGATGTAGCTGCCGGAGAGACGCTAACGCTGGCAGCGCGTCATCAGGCGCAATTAGCGTTATACGTGGGGCGTTCTGAGGAGGATGGGGTGCTGACGCTGGCGTTGCATACCCCTGACGCGACATTTGCCCAGACCATTCAGGTGAATGCACGACGCTATAGCCGCAAAACCCATCAGGATGTGGTGGCGATGCTGGCGATGAATATGCTGCGCCGCTGGCTTAACGGTTGGCCGGTGTATGGTGGTCATGGTTGGATAAGCGTGCTGGCGACGCGCTAATCTGCCACCAGGTAAAGCGAAGACGGGGGCCGTGGCCCCCATCGTTAGCGTCAGGAATTCGCGAAGGATCAGTACAACAAGGATCAGTACAACAACGATCAGTACAACAACGATCAGTACAACAACGAATACAACTGACGGCGGTATCGGGCAGCCAGCGCATCGCCAGTGCCCAGTGCTGCCATGATATCCATCAGTGTCTTGCGGGCGCTGCCATCAGCCGCCGCCAGATCTTTTTTCAGCAAGCCCATCAGTAGTTCCAGCGCTTCTTCGTTACGCCCGACCTGATGCAGTTGCAGACTCAGCTGTACCGCCAGTTCCTGATTATCCGGCGACGCGGCCAGTTGCTGTTGGAGTTGCTGAATCTCTGGTGTATCCGCCGCTTGTTTCATCAATTCGATTTGCGCGATCAGCCCATGATAACGGGTGTCCTGATCCTGCAATGGAATGGTATCCAGTACCGCTTGCGCATCTTCGGAACGATTGAGTTGGAGCTGTACTTCCGCCAGCAACAGTGCAATGTCGCTGCGCTTGGTGTCCAACTGCCAGGCGTCTTTCAACAGGACCACCGCTTCTTTTAACTGGTTTTCCTGAATCAACTGCTGCGCCTGCGCCAGTTTGAGGTCTTCGGCTTTCGGCAAGACACGTTGCAGCAAGTCACGGATGACGTCTTCCGGCTGCGGCCCTTGAAAACCGTCTACGGGCTGACCGTCCTTGAACAGATACACCGTTGGAATAGCGCGCAGACCGAACTGCGCCGCCACACGTTGCTCAGCATCGCAGTCTACTTTTGCCAGAATGAACTGACCGGCATACTCCGCCGCCAGTTTGTCCAGCACAGGGCCCAGTTGCTGGCAGTGAGTACTGCGATCAGACCAGAAGTAAAACAGCACCGGGGCGCTCATGGATTGTTCCAGCACCTGATGCAAATTGGTCTCGTTGATATCAATCACGTTGGCGTGTTGTTCAAACATGTCATTCTCTCTCAGCCTTTTTAGCCATTATGGGGTCGATGTCCGACACTTCAACCCCGAATCAGGATTTTGTCCGCAGCAGATGATCAAGCACGCAGCCCGGTAGTAAGCGGCGTAGTACAGTAATGCCGTGGGCCAGCAACGTGACCGGGTAGCGTTGTTTTGGGCGCGGACTTTCCAGCGCGTGAATCAACTTCGGCAGCACGGCTTGCGGCGGCAGCGTGAAACGGCTGGCGATACCGGGGTTGGTGACCGGTTTATCCTGTTGTGTCTGCGCCACATTATCGGTGAATCGGGTACTGATGGGGCCGGGTTCGATCAACGATACATGTATACCACTGCCGTGTAGTTCCATACGCAATGCGTCGGACCAGGCTTCCAGCGCATATTTACTGGCCGCGTAAGCGCCTCGCCCAGGGGTGGAGATGAGTCCCATGACCGAACTGGTCTGGATAATTCGTCCTTCGCCGTGCGGCAACATGGCGGGCAGCAACAGTTGGGTTAACTGGTGGGTACCAAACAGATTACTGGAAAACTGCTGTTCCAGTTGCTGACGGGAGATGGTGTTAAGCGGTCCGTACAGTCCGTAACCGGCGTTGTTGAACAAGCCGTAGAGCTGGTTGCCTGTCAGGGCAATCACGATATCCGCCGCCTGCCTGACGCTGGCACTGTTGTCGAGATCCAGGTCGATCCCCTCAAAGCCCAGAGAGTTCATACGCGCCACATCCTGATGACGGCGGCAGGCCGCCAGCACACGATAGCCGCGTTGTTGCAAACATTGAGCGGCAATCAGGCCAATGCCGCTGGAGCAACCGGTAATCAAAACCGCTTTTTGCATAACTTTACCTAACGAAAACGCTTAAATATCAAGAGTCGTGGTTAACTGTTAGTCTGTAATCGACTCAGTGTTGGTGAATAATGGGGTCAAGCTGTGTTGCCATCCATTGCGCGATAAACGGCTGGGCGTCACGGTTGGGATGGATGCCATCATCCTGCATCCATTCTGGCTTGAGATAAACCTGTTCCATGAAAAACGGCAGCAGAGGAACACCCAGCGTTGTAGCAAGCCGCGGATAAACCGCGCTGAATGATTCCGTATAGCGCCGTCCATAGTTGGCTGGCAAGCGGATTTGCATCAGCAACGGTCGGGCGTTGGCCGCTTTGACTTGTGTAATGATGCTAGTGAGTTCCCGCTCCAGGTTTTGGGGGGGGAACCCACGCAGGCCGTCATTGCCGCCAAGCTCAATCAATACCCAGCGCGGCTGATGTTGTTGTAGCAACACCGGCAGGCGCGCCAGCCCCTGTGCGGCGGTGTCGCCGCTGATGCTGGCGTTTACCACCCGGACCGTGACGGCTGGGGAGCGCGACTGCCAGGTCGCATCCAGTAATGCAGGCCAGGCCTGGTTCGCCGCCATACGATAGCCTGCGCTCAGGCTGTCGCCCAGCACCAATAGCGTATCTGTCGCGAAGGCGCGCAGACTGAACAGGCCCCAGAATAGAAGGATAACGACATGCCTGCAGAAAACATTCTTGAAGTTCATCATCTTAGTAAGCACGTTGGTCAGGGGGAACATCAGCTCTCCATCCTCACCGGAGTTGAGCTGGTTGTCAAACCTGCTCAGACCATTGCGCTGGTGGGTGAGTCCGGTTCGGGGAAATCGACCCTGTTGGGGATTCTGGCCGGACTGGATGACGGCAGCAGTGGGCAGGTGTCGCTGCTTGGTCAGCGGCTCGATAGCCTGGATGAAGAAGGCCGTGCTGCACTGCGGGCGCAGAATGTGGGGTTTGTGTTTCAGTCTTTTATGCTGGTGCCTACCCTGACCGCGCTCGAGAACGTGCAGCTACCGGCGTTGCTGCGTGGCGAAAGCGATCGCCACAGTCGTCAGCAGGCAGAGCAGCTTTTACAGCAGATTGGGTTGGGAGCGCGATTACACCACCTGCCCGCGCAGCTTTCTGGCGGCGAGCAACAGCGCGTTGCGCTGGCTCGTGCGTTCAGTGGCCGCCCTCGGTTGTTGTTTGCCGATGAACCGACCGGTAACCTAGACCGTCAAACGGGCGATCGTATCGCTAATCTGCTGTTTTCCCTTAATCGCGACTTTGCCACCACGCTGATTTTAGTGACGCATGACGAACAGCTGGCAGCGCGTTGCGAGCGTTGTCTGCGGTTGCGCGACGGAAAATTGTGGGAGGATGCATGATCTGGCGTTGGTTTTGGCGAGAGTGGCGATCGCCGTCGTTGCTGATTGTCTGGCTGGCGTTAACGCTGTCGGTGGCTTGCGTGCTGGCGTTGGGGGCTATCAGTGATCGGATGGAAAAAGGGCTTAGCCTGCAAAGTCGGGATTTTCTGGCCGGCGATCGCGTGCTGCGGGCATCCCGCCCGGTAGATGAACAGTGGTTACAGCAGGCACAGCAATTAGGGCTGGCGCAGAGTCGGCAAGTATCGTTCATGACCATGACCTACGCGGGGGATAACGCGCAACTGGCACAGGTCAACGCCACCGATACGCAGTATCCGTTGTATGGTGAGCTGAAGACACAGCCTGCCGGGCTGCGGGCGTCGCCGGGCACGGTGCTGGTCGCTCCTCGTCTGCTGGCGTTACTGGGAATAAAGGTGGGCGATAAGTTGGATGTCGGCGATACCACCTTGACCGTCGCCGGGGAATTGCTGCAAGAGCCGGACGCGGGGTTTAATCCGTTCGAGACCGCGCCACGGGTGTTAATGAATCTGGCGGATGTGGACAAAACCGGCGCTATTCAGCCCGGTGGACGCATTACCTGGCGCTATATGTTTGCCGGGACACCCTCACAACTCACCCGCTTTAGCGACGTTATCACGCCACAGTTGAAGCCGGATCAACGCTGGTATGGTATGGCGGATTCGCAGGGAGCCGTGGGCAAATCGTTGCAACGCTCCCAGCAGTTCCTGCTGTTGTCGGCACTGCTGACGTTACTGCTTTCGGTCGCGGCGGTCGCGGTGGCGATGGGGCATTATTGCCGCAGCCGTTACGACCTGGTGGCGGTACTGAAAACGCTGGGGGCTGGGCGTCAGGCATTGCGTCGGCTGATTATCGGACAGTGGGTATCGGTACTGATGCTATCGGCATTGTGCGGCAGCCTGCTGGGAATGGGCTTTGAAGCGTTGCTGATACGGGTACTTGCACCGGTGTTGCCGGGCGAATTACCCGCTGCCGGGCTATGGCCGTGGGGCTGGGCGCTGGGAACGCTGGTGCTGATCTCCTTGCTGGTGGGGATTCGCCCTTACCGGCAGTTGCTGGCGACCCTGCCGCTGCGGGTATTACGTCAGGATGTGGTCGCGAATGTGTGGCCGTTGCGCTATTACCTGCCCGCCGTGGCAGTGGTGGTTATTGGTTTACTGGTGGTGTTGTCTGGTGGCGGCGCGTTGTTATGGTCGCTGTTGGGCGGGATGCTGGCATTATCGCTGCTGCTGGGGGGGATTGGCTGGGGCAGCTTGCTCGTGTTGCGTCGCCTGACGCTGAAAAGGCTGTCATTGCGTCTGGCAATTAACCGCTTGTTACGTCAACCGTGGGTCACGCTGGGGCAACTGGCGGCGTTTTCACTCTCTTTTATGCTGCTGTCGCTTTTGCTGCTGTTGCGTGGTGATTTGCTGGAGCGCTGGCAACAGCAGTTACCCCCCGGTAGCCCTAACTACTTTGTGTTGAATATCAATGCGGAACAGGTGCCGCAGGTCAGGGATTTTCTGGCGCAGCATCAGGTAAAACCGCAAACGTTCTACCCGATCATTCGCGCCCGCCTGACGGAAATCAATGGGCTGAGGGCGACTGATCTGGTGCACGAGGATGATCCCGGTGGGGAAACCGTCAACCGCGAATTGAACCTGACCTGGCTGGCGCAGTTGCCGGGGCATAATCCGCTGGTGGCAGGGCAGTGGCCGCCTAAAGCGGGCGAAGTGTCGATAGAACAAGGTGTGGCGCAACGTCTGGGGGTGAAGATTGGCGATACGCTGACGTTTACCGGCGATACTCAGCCGTTTCAGGCCACCATCAGCAGCCTGCGGCAGGTGGATTGGGAAAGCCTGCGGCCGAACTTTTTCTTTATCTTCCCGCCAGGATCGCTGGATAGCCAGCCGCAGTCATGGTTGACCAGCTTCCGTTATGACGGCGGCGATACGTTGATCACCCAGTTGAATCGACAGTTTCCTACGCTGACGGTGTTGGATGTCGGGGCGATTCTACAGCAGCTTGGTGCTGTGTTGCAGCAGGTCGGGCTGGCGCTGGAAGTGATGGTGGTGCTGGTGCTGTTCTGTGGTGCGCTGTTATTGCTGGCACAGATTCAGGTGGGGATGCGCCAGCGGCGTCAGGAGTTGATTGTCTATCGCACGCTGGGAGCCGGGCAGCGTTTATTACGCGCCACCTTGTGGTGGGAGTTCGCGGTGCTGGGGTTATCGGCCGGTGTGGCGGCAGCATTGGGGGCGGAAGCGGCATTGTGGTTGTTGCAACGTAAGGTGTTTGATTTCCCGTGGCAGCCGAACCTGTGGTTGTGGGGCGGGTTGCCGGTTGTGGCGGCGTTGCTGCTGTCGCTGTACGGCAGTTGGCTGGGGCTACGTCTGTTACGCGGTAAGGCGTTGTTCCGTCGTTATCACGCCTGAGGTTAAAGACAGCATCCTAATGGTGAGTATTGATACGACGTTAACAGCTGTTGGAATAAGGGCAAGTGCCTGGCGATGACCGTGTGTGAAAAGTGAAAAGTGAAAAGTGAAAAGTGAAAAGTGAAGAGTGAAGATGCGCGGTCTGTGTTTAAGGCCGCGCAGTGCGGATAAGTTAGAAGTCGACGCTGGCGCGTAACACCACTTCACGCGGGTCGCCAATCGCCACATATTGGCTGCTGCCGCTGGAAGGGTAGTAGGTTTTGTCGAACAGATTTTTGATGTTCAACTGCCATTTCACCTTGTAACCGTTGAGCGGCACGCTATAGGCGATAAAGGCATCCGCCACGGTGTAGTCGTCAAGGAAGAAGCTGTTGGCGGCATCGCCGGGGCGACGGCCCACGTAGCGTGCACCGATGCCAGCACGCAGATCATCACCTGCATGAAGACCCAGATTGCCGAAGTCGTTGGTCAGGAACAGTGACGCGGTGTGGCGCGCCACGTTAGCCATTTCATTCCCCTGATTCTTCGGGTCGGAGGTGACACGTGCATCGGTAAAGGCGTAGGCACCAATCAGGCTCAGGCTGTCGGTCAGTTTGCCCGCGACATCCACTTCTACCCCTTGTGAACGTACCTTACCGGCGGTGCGGGTAACCGTTTCACTGACGCCGTTAATGGTTTGCAATTCATTCACCATCACGTTGTGCTTTTGAATATCGAATAACGCCAGGTTGGCGGTAATACGATTGGGCAGATCCAGCTTGGCACCAATCTCATAGGAGCGCCCGACTTCCGGCTCCATCGTCGACCCGATTGCTTTGTTGACGGCCGAGTTAGGCTTAAAGGATTCGCTATAACTGGTGTACAACGAGGCGTAAGACGTGAGGTTGTACACGACACCCGCGCGTGGCACCACTCGGCTGTCCGACCTGTCGGTATTGGTCACGAAGGGGCGTCCTTTGCCTGACATGACATCGAAGCGGTCATAGCGCACGCCACCCAACAGCATCCAGTGTTCATCCAGTCTTATGGCGTCCTGCATGAAAACGCCAGTGCTATTGACGTCTTCTTTCTGGTCGCTCTCAGCTGCGATAACCGAATTGGATGCCGGGAAAAGGCCGTATACCGGGTTATAAACATTGAAACTGCTATTGTTTTTGCTGCGAATCATATTGCCGCGATGGGTACGGTCAGCTTCATGATCGAAACCGAATAGCAACTGGTGGTTGATGCTGCCCCAGTCGATATCGCCATTTAACGTCAGTTGCACGTTTTGTGACTGACTGTGCGCGTCCTGTGTTGCATCAGCCCGGCGTGTCAGGAACCCGGTTTTCGGATTAAGTGACATGGCTCGCGCCTGATTGTCGTTATAGGTATTGCGGCTATAGGCGTAATTCAGTTTGCTTTTCCAGCGCTCGTTCAGCGTATTTTCTATCTGGAACGTCAGTGTGTCCTGATCGCCGCGGGTAGCGTTATAGGTTTCATCAAACCGACGCTCGCGCGGCGTGGCAACCGGTTTGCCGGTACGGCTATCGATGACAGTCCCGCGATCAAACGGTGTCAGGTATTCCATGTGCTCATAAGCAACCAGCACGGTGGTATTTTCGCCATACCACATCAGTGAGGGGGCAACAGTTGTCTGGCGATTACGGCCGAAATTACGCCAGTAATCGGTTTCATCGTGATCGACAATCAAGCGATAGGCCAGACCAGAGGTGCTGATCGGGCCAGTGACGTCAAACTGGCCACCGCCGCCGTTAAAGCTGCTGTTCCAGCCTTCGATATGAGTTTTCTGCACCAACTGCGGCTTTTTGCTGATGATGTTGATCATACCGCCAGGGTCACCCCAGCCGTACAGCATGGATGCTGGCCCTTTGAGCACTTCCACCCGTTCGGTGGTTGGTGTGACGTTACGCGCCTGAATCGAACGTACGCCGTCACGCAGGATGGAACCGTCACGGTTATCACCGAAACCACGCTTCATCACGGCGTCTTGTGTTCCTCCCAGCGTGTTGGCCTGAGTGATGCCACTGACGTTGTATAACGCATCGTCAAGGTTTCTGACCGCCTGATCCTCCAGCACCTGCTGCGGCACCACATTAACGGCCTGCGGTATATCCAGCAGGCGGCTGTCGGTACGGGTGCCGATTACGGCGTTGTGCGGTTGATAGCCGGTATCCCCAGTGCTGGTAGCAGGTGTGCTGGCGTTCACTACCAGGGTATCTTCCTGCTTTTTGGTCTCTGACGGGGTAGTGCTATCGGTTGATGCGGCGGTGGCCTGAAGGCTGAACGGCAGCAAAGCTAGCAGCGGCCAGCTTTTTTGCCAGTGGCGATTATTCATGTGTTAACTGACTCCAATAGGTCCCTGAAAAATCAATCGGTAAAAATTGTTGATAGAGTTGTTGTAAGGTGCGCTGTGGATCGATGTCGCTAAACAGTGTCGGGTAGAGGGCTTTGGCGAACATTTCCACCATCACCACGTGATAAGGGCTGAGATAAAAGTTGTGCCACATACTCCAGGCGCGGCCGTTGCCGACAGCGCTGAGGTGTGAGAGCAGAGGCTCTTGCAGCAGTAGCGTGCGTAAACTGTCGCTTGCCTGACGGGGTGTGACGTCCGGGCCGAGCATCAGGTCAGAAAAGCGTTTGCCATCCGGCCCGGCCATCCCGGTGGCAATGTAGACGTCGGGGTTGGCAGCCAGTACCTGTTCCGGGCTCAGCTCGCCGTATACCCCTTTGACTTTGCCTGCCGCGATGTTGTCGCCGCCAGCGAAGGCCAACAGTGCGCCAAGATTACCGTTGACGGCAGTGGTGCAGCAGGTATCCCGGCGGCCAAGATGCAAATGCAACATCACCGTCGGTTTGCGCCCTTGGTACTGCGCGAGCCGTGTTCTTATGGCATCCATATGCTGCTGGTAGAACGTGATAAAGGCATCGGCACGTGACTGCTGGTTCAGTACCTCACCCAACAGGCGCAGGCTGGGGACGGTGTTTTTCAGCAGGTCAATGCGCAGATCGACATAAATGTAAGGAATGCCCGCCTGCGTTAACGCCCGCTGGATGCTCTGCTCGTTGTCAGCCCCTTTGGCCAGCCGCGGCAGGATCACCAGGTCGGGCTTCAGTGGCAATAGCATCTCTGCGTTGACGCTGTTGAGATTGCCGTTACCCAGCTGTGGAATACGTGCGATATCAGGGAATGCCGTTATGTAGCGCCCCCAGCTTTGGGAATCGTAACGCGCCAGGTCGCCAGGCCATCCCACGATGCGCTGCGCCGGGTTCCCCGGTTCCAGCAAGGCCAGCGTATACAACATGCGACTTTCACCCAGCACGATCCGTTGCGGGTTATCCGGAATGATGACCTGACGACCGGTGATATCGGTGACGGTTTTGGCCTGAACCAGAGAGGAAAGGCTGAGTAGGGTGAAGAGGAGAAAAAGGATACGCATGTGCTTTTCTCGTAAAAATCAGGCGTGAAAAATAATAAGAATTATTTTTATTTGCAACAAAAAGACGAAAAACGAAAGTAAAAAAAGAAAAGCCCTGCTATTTCACAGGGCTATTGCCAATGGGGCGATAGTTAACGACGACCGTTGTGAAACGGCGAGCGCATTAACGGAGAATCAAGAGGGGGTTTTCTTGTCGTGATGCTCGTAACCACGACCGAAGCGTCGCTCCAGTCGTCCCTGGATCAGTTCCAGCCCGATAGACAGCAACCAGTAAATCACGGCAGCGGTAGTGAGCATTTCCATGTAGTGGTAGGTGCTGCGCCCGTAAGACTGCGCCAGAAAATTCAGTTCCCACAAGCCCATCAGCGACACCAGAGACGAGTCTTTGATCATTGAAATGAACTGAGAACCGGCAGGAGGAATGATGATGCGCAGCGCCTGCGGTGCCACCACATGGGTGGTAATGACCCAACGAGACAACCCCAACGCCATCGCCGCTTCTTTTTGACCGCGGGGAACCGAGAGGACGCCGCTGCGAATGGTTTCCGCCAGATAAGCGCCGTAGTTGAGCGATAGCGCAATAATACCGGAGGTGAACGCGCTCATCACAATACCGACCTGGGGCAGGGCGAGGTAGATTATCAATACCTGCACCAGCAGAGGCGTGCCGCGAAACAGCGAAACGTAAAACGTGGCGCAACCAAAGGCGATGGCGCTGGAAGAGAGCCTGCCTGCTGCGGTGATAACCGCCAACAGGATACAGAACAGCATGGAGATGATGGTGATGACGACGCTCAGCACCGCTCCCTGGATGAAGCCATCCGGCGACAGGTGCATGCCCAGCATGGAAGGCAATTTCTGACGGATAAGGCCGGTATCCAAATCCATAAATGAAAACAGCCACAACAGCAGGCTGAGCAACACCAGCCAGGTCAACCCCGCACGCAAACGAAAACCGAATCCGGCGCGCTCAGGCGCCGGTGGCATGTTGGATGGGGTTTTTGCGGTGGAGCGCGACATTACGGGGTGACCCCGGTGATGTCTTCACCAAACCACTTCATGGATATGGCTTTGAGGGTGCCGTCGGCACGCAGTGCATTGATGGTGTCGGCCAGTGTTTTACTCCATTCCGGGTCGCCTTTATCAACAGCAATCCAGTTTGGTTCAGCATACAGTTCCTGCAGAATGCGCAGTTGCGGCAGTTTTTCGAGGCGAGGTTTAGCTGTGATGCGATCGGAAATGACCGCATCCAGACGTTTACCGGGGCCTAACGCCAGATTACGGAATGCCATTTCTTCATCGGTGGGGACTGCCTGAACATGGTCAAATGGGAAGGCAATCGGCTTGCCGCCGGGGATCACCAGACTTTTGTTGAGGTAGTTCTCGTAGCTGGAACCCAACCCCAGCCCGACTTTTTTGTTGCTCAGGTCAGCGGCGGAGTGAATGTTTTTCTCATCTTTATGGACGATCAGCACAGCGAAGGTGCTGTAATAAGGGGTAGCGAAATCCAGAACCTTGGCACGTTCGGCGTTTGGCGTCATTGAACAGATGCACATATCCCAGCGGCCTTGCCATTTACCACCGACGATGGTTTCCCAGCCTGGTGTTGCCAGTTCCAGCTTTGCCCCCAGTTTCTGCGCGACGGCGTTGGCAACATCGACATCAAAACCGACCAACTGGTTGTTATCATTCAGATAACTAAATGGTGGGTAGTCATTGAACAACACGTTACGGACAACACCGGTTTGTTTAACCCTGTCCAGCGTGCTACCGGCCTGTGCGGTGCTCAGCGCCAAACAGGTACTCAGGGCGAGAGCCATCAGAGCGAGGAGTTTTTTCATCTATTTTCCCTATAAGCGAGCATCACAACGATTAACGCAGGGCGAGTGGCCGCGTCCCGTGTGGAAATCACAAAGGCGCTATTTTATAGCAGCAGCGGGCGAGTGCAAAATACGGTCTTTGTCGGGTAGCTGGAAAGCCAGGCATAAGCATCGGCGATTGGCGGTATCTTATCGTCCCGATACATTAAGCCGGATAAAAAAAACCTGCCACCGAAGTGGCAGGTTTGACAGCGTGAGGCACGGTTCGCGTTATTTTTTGCGAGCGTACTTCAGGGAGTCGAGGGCAACAGCGAAAATGATGATGCCGCCTTTGATAATGTACTGCCAGTAAGGGCTGACGCCGATGTAAGTCAGACCGTAGTTGATGAGGGTGAAGATGATAACCCCGGTCACGACACCGGCAACCGTACCCACACCACCGGCAAACGACACGCCGCCGACCACGCACGCGGCGATGGCGTCAAGTTCATACATAAAGCCCAGGTTGTTGGTGGCGCTACCGATACGACCTGCTTCCAGCATACCGCCGAAGGCATAGAACACGCCGGACAGCATGTACACCCAAATCAGGTTCAGCGACACGTTCACACCAGACACTTTGGCGGCTTCCGGGTTACCGCCGATAGCGAAGATGTTTTTACCAAAACGGGTTTTATTCCACAAAATCCACACGAACAGTGACGCAATTGCTGCGTAGAACGTGATGTAGGACAGTTTGAAATCACCGAGGCGCACAAAGCCCTGTGTGAAGGTGGAGAAACGGTCGTCAAAGCCGGCGATCGGGGAAGCGCCCACGATGTCGTAGTACAGTGAGTTGATACCGTAAACGATGATCATCGTACCCAATGTGGTGATGAACGGCGTCACTTTCAGGTAGGCGATGATAAGACCGTTGACCAGACCAATCACTGCACCGATAGCACAAACGATCAGAATAACCAGCGGGATCGGCATGGTTTCCAGGTGTGGGAACACCTTGTTGGTGTTGTCCATTGCTTGTAACAGCGTGGCGGCAACCACGGCGGCGAGGCCGACCTGGCGACCAGCTGACAGGTCGGTACCTTGCGTGACGATAAGCCCGGCTACGCCAAGCGCGATAATGACGCGCACCGAAGACTGGGTAAGAATGTTACTCAGGTTGGTGAGGCTGAGGAAGGTGGGGTCCTGGATAATAATAATCACCAGCAGTACCAGCAGTACGGCGTAAATACCACTGTCTTTCAGCCAGGTGAGCGCACTTTTTTTAGTTGTAGCTTTCATGGTAACAGCCCTTGCATCATTAAAGGTGTAACGACGCTAAACGGAGAATTTCGTTCTGCGTGGTGTTCTTGGTTTCGACAATGCCTGCGACGAGGCCATTACTCATCACCAGAATACGGTCGGTGATGCCCAGCAGCTCTGGCATTTCAGACGAAATGATGATGATTCCTTTGCCTTTTTTCGCCAGCTCTGAAATCAGCTGATAAATCTCGAATTTCGCGCCCACGTCAATGCCACGGGTCGGTTCGTCGAGCATCAGTATTTCCGGCTGAGTCAGCAGCCAGCGTCCGATGATGACCTTCTGCTGGTTACCGCCGGACAGCGAGCCGATAGCGGTGTGGTGGCCTGGGGTTTTTACCCGCATGGAATCAATCACCCACTGCACATCGCTTTTCATGCGTTTGTTGTCCAGCAGGCCGAGGCTATTTTTGTATTTGTGAATATTGGAAATCAGCGAGTTAAAGCCGACATCCAGATAGGCGTAGATACCGGTAGAGCGGCGCTCTTCGGTGACCAACGCGAAACCGTTATTAATCGCTTCGTTAGCGTTGTGATTGTTGATGTCTTTGCCGTGCAGCTTGATAGTGCCGCTGAGTTTTTCGCGGATACCAAACAGGGTTTCAACGATATCGGTACGTTTGGCACCGACCAGACCCGCAATCCCCAGAATCTCACCCTGGCGCAGGTCAAACGACACATCGCGGATAGACGGTTGACGCATTGAGGTCAAACTGCGTACTTCCAGCATCACGTCACCCGGGGTGTTGGTTTTATCCGGGAAGCGTTGATTGAGGGAACGGCCCACCATCATGGCGATGATCTGGTCCATATTCAGGCCTTCGAGCGGCTGAGTCGCGACCCACTGACCGTCACGCAGGACGGTGATTTCATCGCACAACTGGAAGATCTCTTCCATTTTGTGGGAGATATAAACAATGCCGCAGCCCCGGTCTTTCAGCTTACGGATGATAGTGAACAGATGGTTCACCTCTTTTTCCGTCAGTGACGAGGTGGGCTCGTCCATGATGACGATTTTGGCATTGTAGGAGAATGCTTTGGCGATCTCGATCATCTGCATCTGCGACACGGACAGTGTGGCTACTTTGTCGCGCGGATCGATATCGATATCCAGTTCATCGAAAATGGCTTTGGTGTCGCGATACATTTTTTCCTGATCGACGAACAACCCTTTTTTGGGATAACGGCCGAGCCACATGTTATCCATGACCGAGCGTTGCAAAACCAGGTTCAATTCCTGATGCACCATGGATACGCCGTTCTCCAGCGCTTCTTTCGCGCTTTTGAAATCGATCTCCTGCCCTTGGAATTGAATGCTGCCTGTATCTTTCTGATAAATGCCGAACAGACATTTCAGTAGAGTCGATTTTCCTGCGCCGTTTTCTCCCATCAGGGCATGGATAGAGTGAGGGCGCACCTTCAGGTTGACATTATCCAATGCCTTTACACCGGGAAACGACTTACTGATATTGGTCATCTCCAGCAGGAATTCGCGCTGAGTGGTTAGAGTATCACTGGTCATATTTTACCTGGTCGAAATAATTACCTGGCTGAAACGTTGCCAGACTGAACACGACTGTCTGGCTGAAAAAACCGGTCGTTCAAACAGTGAAGGGCGCAGCAGTTGCTGCGCCCCGACAAGATTACTTCGTGAATTGCGCCAGGTTGTCTTTATCAACCGGCACGTAAGGTACGCGGACCACCTTGTTTTCAATTTTGAAGTTGGTGCCTTCCGCTGCCGGTTTGCCCAGTGCCAGGTTTTTCGCCAGATCAATAGTGGCTTTGGCCTGGTTGTCAGCGTCATTCAGCACAGTACCAGCCAGTGCGCCGGATTTGATCAGCGACAGGGCTTCTGGCAGCGCGTCAACGCCGAATACCGGAATGCTGCTCTTGTTATGCGCTTTCAGCGCTTCGACAGCACCCATTGCCATGGCGTCGTTGTTGGCAATCAGCACTTCAATCTTGTCGGCGTTAGGACCAGACATCCAGGCGTCAACCTTGTCTTTCGCCATAGCGGTATCCCACATGGCGGTATCCATCTGCAACTGCTGGACTTTGATGCCGTCTTTGGTCAGGGTATCAATCACGTATTTGGTACGGGCTTCGGCATCCGGATGGCCCGGTTCGCCTTTGAGCAGGGCGTACTGGATAACGCCATCTTTGTTCAGATCCCATGATGGGTTGGCTTTCCAGTGTTTGGCGATCAACTGACCCTGAATGATCCCGGATTCTTTGGAATCAGTACCGACGTAGTAGGCTTTGTCATAGCTGGCCAGTACTTTTGCGTTCGGTTCTTTGTTGAAGAACACCACCGGTACATCGGCCGCTTTCGCTTTCTGTACCACAATGGCCGCAGCAGCCGGGTCAACCAGGTTGATAGCCAGTGCTTTCACGCCTTTGGCCAGCAGAACATCGACCTGATCGTTTTGTTTGGATTGGTCGTTCTGCGAGTCATTCATCAGCAGTTCGACGCCACCCAGGGCTTTGGCTTCTTTTTCAATATCTTTACGCACCATCGACATGAAGTTGTCGTCGTATTTGTAGATGGTGACGCCGATACGGGTATCCGCGGCATGGGCGGAGGCTCCGAACATCATACTGGCAACCAGGGCGGTGAGAGTGAAAACCTTCTTATTCATGATATCTCCGGGTTTATGCAGGGTAGTTCTCAGTCCGGCCGCACAACGCAAGGTAGACGTAGTACGGCAGTCAGTTAGTCGTCATCAGTGGCGGGTAACGCCGGTCTGATGGAGTTTGCAGGCATGGCCCGCTTAAAGCCTGACTTCCCTGTTTCAGGCGGCGTTCGCCGGTTGGCAGCGCGACCTGATAATGCATCCTGAATATAAACAGCGTCCTGAAACTGATATTGTGAACGTTTTCGCCGTGGCGGCCGCTAACAATTCAACTGACTGGGCGACCGTGTTACAAGGCGTCCGGCCTACGCAGTACGCCACCATCATAGAGAGCGCAATGTTAATTAACTGTGAATTTACTCACAAATTGAAAGCGGTTACATGGATGATTTGAATGAATTAGTGACCTCTTGCACATTTTAACGGGCCGCCACCGAATGCCGCCGTACCAGCGTCGGCATGAAACAGTGTCTGGCTGTTGGGTCCAGCAATCCTGCCGCGCCTTTTAGCGCCAGCTCTGTGGCGATTTTTGCCATGGAAACAATAGGGTAGCGGATAGTAGTCAGGCGCGGATCGGTGTAACGGGAAATGGGGATATCATCGAAGCCGACCACCGAGAACCGTTCCGGTACCGAAATGCCATTATCTTTCAACGCCATTAAAGCACCTGCGGCCATACCGTCGTTATAAGCGAAGACGGCTGTTAACTGCTGGTTGCGTCCCAGCAGTTCCACCATCGCCGCTTCTCCCCCTTGCAGGTCGGGCTCGCCAGCGGCAATCCACTCATCAGGCGGCTCGATGCCATGTTCCTGTAACGCTTGTCGCCAGCCAGTCAGACGTTCCGTTACGTCTTCTATCGGGTGACTGGATCGCAGATAGCCAATGCGTTGGTGCCCTTGTTGTAACAACATACGGGTCGCCATCATGGCACCGCTAACGTTGTCGAGGCAGACGCAGCGGTGCGCGTAGTTCGGCAGCACCCGGTTGATCAGCACCATGCCGGGGACCTGATCCATGAAGCCTGCCAGCTCCTCATCGGATAAGGCTTTGGCATGCACGATCAGCGCGTTACAACGCTGGCGGATCAGCACTTCGATGGCATGCCGTTCCTTTTCTTCCTGGTGGTAGGAGTTGTTTATCAGCACATGCTTTTGCAGGCGCTGTGCCACGGTATCAACGGCTTTGACCATCGCGCCGAAGAACGGGTCCGACACGTCCATGACCACCACACCAATGGTGTCACTGACCTGTGATGCCAGTGCCTGCGCGTTAGCATTAGGCCGGTACCCCAATTGTTCGACGGTTTGCAGCACCAGATCGCGCGTCTGTTGGGTGACCGCGCTGTTGTTATTGAGCACACGGGAAACGGTAGCGATGGAAACGCCCGCCTGACGTGCGACATCACGGATGGTAATCATGCATACTCACCACAGAAGAAAAAGTTCACAAGGGCGCCTCTGGCATTCAACCTGTTGGACTTATTCTGTCAGGCGTTATGGATAGACTACGTGAGTCATGTCACAGTGATGAAAGCGGTTACATACAATTCTGTAACCTTTGTGACGAGGGTCATTATCCGGGAAAAAGAGCGCGGCTTGATGCGACCCTGTTTATGAAGGCATGACGAGGATAACACGCAAAAACAACGCCCCGGCGATGCCAGGGCGTGAGGTAGGCGGACGCTGAGTCAGGCGGTTTATTCAGCGGCGTAGCCGCTTGCGGGAATCACTTCACCGTCAAGCCAGGCGTGATTATCGCGCAGTGCCAGACGTCCTGCCAGGAACCAGCCGACAACCAGCGGGTAGATGCTGTGTTCCTGCGTTTGCACCCGCTCTTGAATATCCTGCTCGGTATCGCCGGGAAAAATGGGCACTCTGGCTTGCAGAATAACCGGGCCACCATCCAACTCTTCGGTGACAAAATGCACCGAGGTGCCGTGCTCGCTGTCACCGTTTTCCAGCGCCTTGCGGTGGGTATGCAAGCCGGGATAGTTGGGCAGCAGCGACGGGTGGATATTCAGCATTTTCCCCAGAAAACGGGTAACGAATTCGGCACTGAGGATCCGCATATATCCAGCCAATACCACGACATCAGGCTGATATTTCTCAATTTCAATTGCCAGTGCGGCATCGAAGTCGGTACGACTGGCGTAATCGCCCGGCAGTAGCGCATGGGTCGCGATACCGGCGTCACGAGCCCGCTTGAGGCCGAAAGCATCCGGGTTATTGCTCAATACCGCACTAATTCGCCCGGGAAGGCGACCATGCTGGCAGGCGTCAATCAACGCCTGCAGATTGCTTCCCTGACCTGAAATCAGGACAACGATGTTTTTCATCACTGGATGACCACGGTTTCTCCGCCATCGGTACGGGTAATGACACCGATCTTCCAGGCAGTTTCACCGTTGCTGGCAAGGTGAGCGATAGCGTTGTCCGCTTGATCGGCTGGCAGCGCGATGATCATGCCCACGCCACAGTTAAAGGTACGATACATTTCGTGACGGCTGACATTGCCATTTTGCTGCAGCCACTGGAACACAGACGGCCACTGCCAGCTGGATTCTTCGATCGTCGCCTGCATACCTTCCGGCAATACGCGCGGAATGTTTTCCCAGAAACCGCCGCCGGTCAGGTGGGAAATGGCGTGCACGTCTACGTTTTCAATCAGTGACAGTACGGATTTCACGTAAATTTTAGTCGGGGCCAGCAGGTGATCAGCCAGTGATTTACCATCCAGTTGAATCTGTTCCGGATTAGCGCCACTCACTTCGAGGATTTTACGGATCAGCGAGTAACCGTTGGAGTGCGGGCCGCTGGAAGCCAGTGCGACCAGTGCGTCGCCTTCGCGTACTTTACTGCCGTCAATAATCTCGGCTTTTTCAACCACGCCGACGCAGAAACCGGCCACGTCGTAATCATCACCGTGGTACATGCCGGGCATTTCAGCGGTTTCGCCGCCCACCAGCGCACAGCCAGACTGTTTGCAGCCTTCGGCGATACCGGTGATAACGCGGGCTGCCGTGTCTACATCCAGCTTACCGGTGGCGTAATAATCCAGGAAAAACAGCGGCTCGGCACCTTGTACCACCAGGTCGTTGACGCACATTGCCACCAGGTCGATACCAATCGTATCGTGACGCTGCAGGTCCATCGCCAGACGCAGCTTGGTGCCAACCCCATCGGTACCGGAAACCAGTACCGGTTCGCGGTATTTTTGCGGTAAGGCGCACAGGGCACCGAAACCGCCCAATCCACCCATGACTTCCGGGCGACGGGTCTGTTTCACTACACCTTTGATACGGTCTACCAATGCATTACCAGCATCAATATCCACGCCTGCGTCTTTATAGCTGAGAGAGGTTTTATCGGTCACTGCGGAGTCCCCACGGAGGTTACGATTGGTTTAAAAAATGGAGCGCGCTAATTCTAACAGCGTAAGCAAACGTTTGCGAGCAGTGTCTTCGCTGTGTGGCGCTTTCGTCAGAAGACGATGAAGGCCGCTATCGGTTGTCTGGGGGAGGGATAGCGATAATTTCCGTTTTCGCTTGATTTGGATCAGACTGGAATCTATGGCGTACATTTGAAAAAGCGGTATAATCCCGCGATTTTTTTGGCCGTCCACTGCCGATGGGAGTAAAAAGTAATGAAAATCGTCGAGGTAAAACACCCGCTCGTTAAGCATAAACTGGGTCTGATGCGCGAGCACGATATCAGTACCAAGCGTTTCCGTGAACTGGCGTCTGAAGTCGGTAGTTTGCTGACCTATGAAGCCACCGCCGATTTGGCGACGGAAAAAGTGACCATCGAAGGCTGGTGCGGCCCGGTTGAAGTTGACCAAATCAAAGGTAAAAAAATTACCGTCGTACCGATCCTGCGTGCTGGCCTTGGCATGATGGAAGGGGTGCTGGAAAACGTACCGAGTGCGCGTATCAGCGTGGTAGGGATGTACCGCGACGAACAAACGCTGGAGCCGGTTCCCTATTTCCAGAAACTGGCTTCTAACATCGACGAACGCATGGCGCTGGTCGTTGACCCAATGCTGGCGACTGGCGGCTCGATGATTGCCACTATCGACCTGCTGAAGAAAGCCGGTTGCCTTAGCATTAAGGTGCTGGTGCTGGTTGCGGCGCCTGAAGGGATTGCCGCGCTGGAGAAAGCGCATCCGGATGTAGAGTTGTACACCGCTTCTATCGACAAGGGCCTCAACGAACACGGTTACATTATGCCGGGCCTGGGTGATGCGGGCGACAAGCTGTTTGGTACGAAATGATAGCCAGCCGACTGTAGAGTCGGCTTTTTTTTGCGTATAAGCCGCCGTTTCTGACCTAACCTAACGGCTGGCCCCTGCGTATTCCACGGATGGCGAGATTTTTTCAGCGTCGATGAGATGAAGAGTGGTCGGCGCTGAACTTTCTGCCGGGGTTCCCGGTATTTTTCAGTCTGAGACACAGAGGAAAACACGATGACTCGTCGCGCCATCGGCGTCAGTGAACGCCCCCCACTTTTGCAAACGATACCGCTGAGTTTCCAGCATCTGTTTGCGATGTTCGGAGCCACCGTACTGGTGCCCATTCTGTTCAAAATTAACCCGGCAACCGTACTGCTGTTCAACGGCATCGGGACACTGCTTTATCTGTTTATCTGTAAAGGTAAAATCCCGGCGTATCTGGGTTCTAGTTTTGCGTTTCTCTCGCCGGTCTTTCTGCTATTGCCGCAGGGATATGAAGTGGCGCTGGGCGGCTTTATTCTGTGCGGCGCACTGTTTTGTCTGGTGGCGTTGCTGGTGAAAAAAGTCGGAACTGGCTGGCTGAACGTGATTTTCCCACCGGCGGCGATGGGGGCGATTGTCGCGGTAATCGGGCTGGAACTGGCGGGTGTGGCGGCCAACATGGCGGGCTTGCTGCCTGCTGCCGGTACTGAAATGGATACCAAGACTGTCACTGTTTCACTGGTCACGCTAGCGGTAACCGTGCTGGGCTCCGTCTTGTTTCGCGGTTTTCTGGCGATTATCCCTATCCTGATTGGCGTACTGGTAGGGTATGCGCTTGCTTTCGTGATGGGCATGGTGGATTTAACGCCGATCGCTCAGGCGCACTGGTTCGCTTTACCCACCTTTTATACACCGCGTTTTGAGTGGGTGGCGATGCTGACGGTACTGCCGGCCGCGCTGGTGGTAGTCGCCGAACATGTGGGCCATCTGGTGGTCACCGCCAATATCGTGAAAAAAGATCTGATGCGTGACCCAGGTTTGCACCGGTCGTTGTTTGCTAACGGTATTTCTACCATGTTATCCGGCTTTTTTGGTTCCACACCGAATACGACTTACGGTGAGAATATCGGCGTACTGGCGATTACCAAAGTGTACAGTACCTGGGTTATCGGCGGCGCGGCGATCATTGCGATTCTGCTCTCTTGTGTCGGTAAGCTGGCTGCGGCAATTCAGGCGGTGCCGGTTCCGGTGATGGGCGGCGTATCGCTGCTGTTGTACGGTGTTATCGGTGCATCCGGTATTCGTGTGCTGATCGAATCCAAAGTGGATTACAACAAGGCACAGAACCTGATCCTGACCTCGGTCATCCTGATCATCGGCGTCAGCGGCGCGAAGATCCACCTGGGCGCGGTCGAGCTCAAAGGGATGGCGCTGGCCACGGTGGTGGGTGTGTTCCTGAGCCTCGTGTTTCGCGTTATCAGCCTGTTCCGTAAAGAAGAAGAGGTGATTGATGAGGTGGACGACAACACTTCTTCTGCTCACTCCTCTTCTGCACACTAATTCTCCGGCCCGTTGATGTTGCGACGGGCGGTGCGTTGAACCGGCTGGATGCCGGTTCAATCGCAAAAGGTTTCTATGCTAAACTTGATTCGTTTTCCTGCCTGTTTGGTTTGAGGTGCTTCTGAACACACCGGCACAGTTATCATTGCCACTCTATTTACCCGATGACGAAACCTTTGCCAGTTTCTACCCGGGAGAAAACACGTCTCTGCTGGCTGCTATCCATACGACGTTAGATCAGGAACATGGCAGTTACATCTATTTCTGGTCACGTGAAGGCGGCGGCCGTAGTCACCTGCTGCATGCAGCTTGCGCTGAATTGTCCCGTCTTGGTCGTGCAGTCGGTTATGTGCCGTTAGATAAGCGTGCCTATTTCGTTCCAGAGGTACTGGACGGGATGGAGCAACTGTCGCTGGTCTGTATCGATAATATTGAAGCGATCGCCGGTGACGATGCGTGGGAAATGGCACTGTTTAATCTATACAACCGCATTCAGGAAGGTGGACGCACCCGCTTGCTGATTACCGGCGATCGTCCGCCGCGTCAGATCAATCTGCAACTGGCGGATCTGGCTTCGCGTCTCGACTGGGGGCAAATCTATCGGTTGCAGCCGTTGTCGGATGAAGAAAAAGGCGAGGCGTTACAATTGCGGGCTCGGTTGCGTGGCTTTGAACTGCCGGAAGACGTCAGCCGCTTTTTGCTAAAGCGGCTGGATCGGGAAATGCGCACGTTATTTATGACGCTGGACCAGCTCGATCACGCGTCCATCACCGCCCAACGTAAACTGACGATCCCTTTCGTCAAAGAGATCCTCGGGCTGTAATGCCATCTGTCACAGGATATCCAGCACCTGCTCTGGTGGGCGACCCAGTTTAGCGTGGCCGTTGGCAACCACGATTGGGCGTTCAATCAATTTCGGGTGGGTGACCATTGCCTCAATCAGTTGAGCCTCTGTCAGTGTGTCGTCAGCCAGATTCAATTCGCGGTACAACTCTTCTTTTCGACGCATCAGTTCGCGCGCACTGCTAAATCCCAGTTGTTTAATCAGCCTGGTGAGGGCAGCGGCATCCGGTGGCGTATCCAGATACAACACCACCTCTGGTTCGATGCCTTGTTGCTGGAGCAGCGTCAGTGTTTCGCGGCTCTTGGAGCAACGGGGATTATGATAGATGGTCACCGATTTACTCATTACATTCACCTTTTTCAGGATTTTTCATAAGGGCGGAAACGTTGCTGCATCGCACGTAACTGGTCGATGCGGGCGTCGTAGCGTGCCTGATCGAGGCTGCCGAGCTTGCTTTGTGAGCTGGCGTTACTCAGCAAACGAATCGCCTGATCCAGTTTGCCGTTAAGTGCCAGGCTTTCCGCCCGGGATGCCAGCTCTTCACCGCGCATATTCTGGGCGGCAGAAGCCTGCGCCAGTAAGTCCCAGCCATTTGGATCGTCCGGATGGGCATAGGTGTATTTACGCAAGATACGAATAGCGTCGGCGGATTTACGGCTTTCTACCATCGCGTTAGCCAGATTGATCTGCAGGACTGGGTTGTCCTGCGCATCCGGCACTTTCTGCAAACGGGCGACGGCTTGATCCGCTCGCTGCTGACCGATATCGATATCCGTCATCAGATCAAGAAACCAGGGACTTGATGGCGATTTATCCAGCAAGGGTTGCAGCGTCGCGCGTGCTTCATCGTACTTTTTGGCTTGATAGGCCCGAATAGCTCGGCCGTATTGAGCCGCCAACTGCTCGCGTGCGTTGCCTTTGGCCCAGTTGTCTAACAGGGCGGCACCATACGGGTTATCTTGCGAGACGTACATCCCCAACACACGCGCCTTGGCGAATAGAAAATCCTGCGAGGAGTGCACCGGGGTGGATTTCATCTGATTGGCGCGGTTGCGGGCGTCCGAAAGTCGGCTTTCCGGCAACGGGTGCGTCAGCAATATTTCCGGTGGTTTAGTGGCGTAGCGCGAGATATCCGCCAGTCGTTGCAGGAAATTGGGCATCGCCTGTGGGTCAAAGCCGGCTCGTTGTAATACCTGAATCCCGATGCGGTCTGCTTCCTGTTCATTCGCTTGGGTAAAGCTGATGACGCTTTGCTGTGCGCCTGCCAGCGTACCGCTGAGTGCGGCGATCCCGGCCTGTGGGTTTGCCATCGCCAGTAGCAGTGAACCAAACGCGCCAGCCCAGGCGAGCGGTGCGCTGGCTTTCTGAGCTTCCATGGCGCGAGCCAGATGGCGCTGGGTTACGTGGGAGATTTCGTGCGCCAGTACCGAGGCCAGCTCACTTTCACTTTCCACATAGCGGAATAGCCCGGAGTGCAGCACGACATTGCCACCGAAGAAGGCGAAGGCGTTGATTTCGTCGTTGTTGACCAGAAAAAAGTGAAACGGCGTACGCACGGAATCGGCCGACTTCACCAACCGTCCGCCCAACTGATTGATGTACTGCAGCAACAACGGGTCGTTAATCAGCGGCGCACCGGCACGCAACTGGCGCAGGTAGAAATCCCCCATCACCAGTTCCTGATTAATACTGAGCGTTCCGCCAGCGGTGGTGCCGATATCCGGCAACGTGTCCTGTGTCGTGGCTGTGACCATCAGCGGGCTTGCGCTCAGTAACGCGCCTGCCAGTAGGGCGATGACCGTCTGTTTGAACCGATAGGACATAACGAAGACAACCTTTCGAACAACCTGAAAGAATGGTCATCATCTTAGCCAGCAGTGGCACACAATGAAACATGAATAGGGAAAAAGGCGGTGTAAAAAATGGGAAATGCGTGGTGGTTTGTGGTTTGCCGACGCACACGAATACCGCGTCGGCAATAATCAGGAGCAGAATAATCAAGAAAAGGAAAAGGTTCAGGCACCTTTTAAGTAATTCAATACGATATCGTGGTGATTACTGGTCTTGAAGTCATCGAATACTTTTTCGATGTTGCCTTCAGCGTTGATAAGAAAACTGACCCGGTGAATGCCATCATAGGTTTTACCCATGAAGGTTTTTTCACCCCATACGCCGAACTGTTCTGCTACCTGATGGTCTTCATCAGCCAGCAAGGTAAAGTTCAGCAGTTCTTTTTCCGTAAAGCGGGACAATTTCTCCGGCTTATCGGTGCTGATACCCAGAACCTCAACGCCGAATGTCTTCAGCTCGTCCATGTTATCGCGAAGCCCACAGGCTTGCACGGTGCAACCTGGCGTCATGGCCTTGGGATAGAAATACACCAACACCCGTTGTCCCTGGAAGTCGGCCAAATTAACTTGTTCGCCATCCTGGTCGGGCAAGCTAAATTTCGGTGCGGTATCACCGGCTTTCAGTGTGGTCATCACTACTCTCCATCTTTCTCTTCGTGCTGTGGATAGTTCACAACGCTAATACTGCCTTGCGCGTGCAGTTCTGTACATAGCTGATGAAAGGCTGGCTCAATAATTGAACCGGCTAACGCAGCCGGGCTGTGCGCCGTAATCTGGATATACAGTTGCGGCGGTGTATCGCCATCGGCAGGGCGGGTTTTTGACACCAGCTCGGCGATGTTCATTTGATGAGAATCAAACAGATCAGTAAAGCGTTCAATGATGTGTGGGGAGTCAGCAACATCCACTTTGACCCACACGGTAGCCGGCATCGGTGGGCGGGACTGCGATTCTGTACGTTTCATCACAATCAGCAAATCCAGTTCGACACCTTTGAGTGGCAGGGTGGACTCGATAAGCGTAATCGCGTTCCAACTGCCAGAAAGCAACATGATAAACGTGAACTCGGTGCCCAGCATCGCAAGTCGGCTATCTTCGATGTTGCAACCACAGCTACTGACATGGCGGGTAATCGTATTAACGATACCGGGACGGTCCGTCCCCAACGCGGTAATGACCAGATAGTGTTCTTGTGGGCGCGGCAAAATAGTGCTTCCTGTACAAAATGTTGGGAGTAACATGGTAAACATAAAAAAAACCACCTGCCAAGCGCAGACAACCACGGTTGTCTGCTTGCTTTTGCATAGAAGTCAAAAGTACCATGAAGCACTTGTTTGTGGAGGGGATGGCTAATGTTTACGGGTAGTATTGTTGCTCTGGTGACGCCGATGGACGACAAAGGTGCCGTTGATCGTGCGAGCCTGAAAAAACTGATTGATTATCATGTTGCTAGCGGTACGTCCGCGATTGTGTCGGTCGGTACCACCGGCGAGTCCGCCACCTTGAGTCACGATGAGCATGGCGACGTGGTGATGTTGACACTGGAATTAAGCGACGGCCGAATCCCAGTCATCGCCGGTACCGGTGCTAATTCAACGGCTGAGGCGATTTCCCTCACCCAGCGTTTTAACGATACGGGTGTGGCCGGGTGCCTGACCGTGACGCCGTATTACAACAAGCCGACCCAGCATGGTTTGTTCCTGCATTTCAAGGCGATTGCCGAGCATACCGACCTGCCGCAGATCCTCTACAATGTGCCATCCCGTACAGGTTGTGACATGTTGCCGGAAACCGTCGCCCGTCTGTCAGAAGTCAAAAATATTGTTGCCATCAAGGAAGCGACCGGGAACTTAAGCCGTGTCAGCCAGATCCAAGAGCTGGTTCATGAAGATTTCATTTTGCTGAGCGGCGACGACGCCAGCTCGCTGGACTTTATGCAACTCGGTGGCAACGGCGTGATTTCCGTGACAGCCAATATCGCGGCCCGTGAAATGGCGGCGCTGTGCGAGCTGGCGGCTCAAGGGAATTTCGTTGAAGCCCGCCGTCTGAATCAGCGTCTGATGCCGTTGCATCATAAACTGTTTGTTGAACCCAATCCGATTCCGGTGAAATGGGCCTGTAAGGCATTGGGATTGATGGCGACCGACACGCTTCGTCTGCCGATGACGCCGCTGACCGATGCTGGTCGTGACGTGATGGAGCAGGCTATGAAGCAGGCGGGTCTGCTGTAACCGTTAGGGAGATTTGATGAGTTCTTCATTGCAAAAGTCGATGGTGGCAAAGGTTGTCGGTGTTTCGCTGATCATGTTGCTGGCCGCCTGTACCAGCGATCAACGCTACAAGCGTCAGGTTAACGGCGATGAATCCTATCTGCAAACCCCCGAACATCGGGCGTTGAATGTACCGCCCGGTCTGATTCTGCCGTTGCAGAACGGGGATTTCGATATTCCTCCGGTCAACCAGAATGGGCTGGTTGGTAAAGCGCTGGATATTCGCCCGCCGATGCAGCCATTGGCTTTGTTGAATGGTTCCCGCGGTCAGGTATCTGGCAATACGGCGACGCTGTTGCTGGAGAACAATGCGCGCAACAGCAGCCTGTGGTCGGTGTTGACGCAAGTCCTCCAGTCAAAAGGTTATACGATTGCCAGTCGCCAGGATGCCAACCGAACGCTGACGACCGATTGGATCACCTGGAAGCGTGAAGATGAGGATGTTGCGCATCAGGCGCGTTACCAGATAACGCTGCAGACGCAAGGCTATCAACTGGCGCTGACCGTGAAACTGCTGGATCTGCAGCAGAACACCAGCCCGGTGACAGATAGTAGCGAAACTCGGCGTTATACCGCGATGATGCTCAATACGCTGTCTGACGAACTGGATAAGCGTCTGAACGATAATGACAGCGCTCAGGCTAGTCGTAACAGCCAGCAGCTCAATGTTCAGAGCGGCGCTGATGATTCTGGTCTGCCGTTGCTGGTGGTGCGTGGTTCCTACAATCAGGTATGGGACCGCCTGCCGAAAGCGCTGGATAAAGTTGGGATGACCGTTAACGATCGCAGCCGTCCGCAAGGATCGGTGTCTGTCAGCTATAAGGCGCCGGGTAGCGGAACCTGGAACGAACTGGGCGCGCGCGATCCACAATTGCCGAACGGCGATTACAAACTGCAGGTCGGTGATTTGGGCAACCGCAGTACGCTGCAATTTATCGACTCTAAAGGACATACGCTAAGCCAGTCGCAAAATGACGCGCTGGTCGCCGTGTTGCAGGGCGCGTTCAGCAAGTCGTAAAACGCAAGAATATATACCCTAAATAATTCGGGTTGCAGGCAGGCGGCGACGCAGCGAATCCCCAGGAGCTTACTTAAGTAAGTGACTGGGGTGAGCGACAAATCTGCCGTGAGCAGATTTGAACGCAGTTCGCGAGGCCTTGGGATGGGCCGAGTAATAAAGCCAACGCACATGCAACTTGAAGTATGACGGGTATAAGGGTCGGGTTCTCCGGCCCTTCTTCATTTAGTCATCAACGTGATGGGTTTATCAACACGTTCAATTAACGGGCCCGGTGCGGGTGGCCCTTACTTGTGTGGAGTAATAAAAGATGCAAAAGCTAGCTGAGTTGTATCGCGGAAAAGCGAAAACGGTCTACACCACGGAAGATCCGGATCTGTTGGTGTTGGAGTTCCGCAATGATACGTCAGCAGGGGATGGTGCTCGCATTGAGCAGTTTGATCGTAAAGGGATGGTGAATAACAAGTTCAACCATTTCATCATGACCAAGCTGGAAGAAGCTGGGATCCCAACCCAGATGGTGAGCCTGCTGTCGGATACTGAAGTACTGGTGAAGAAGCTGCAAATGGTGCCGGTTGAATGCGTAGTGCGTAACCGTGCTGCGGGGTCGCTTGTTAAACGTCTGGGTATCACGGAAGGTGAGATTCTCAATCCGCCATTGTTCGACCTGTTCCTGAAAAACGACGCCATGCACGACCCGATGGTGAACGAGTCCTACTGCAAGACCTTCGGCTGGGTCAGTGAAGAGAATCTGGCACGTATGAAGGAACTGAGCTACAAAGCCAATGAAGTACTGAGCAAGCTGTTCGGCGATGCAGGTCTGATCCTGGTGGACTTTAAGCTGGAGTTCGGTCTGTTCAAAGGCGAAGTGGTGCTGGGCGATGAGTTCTCGCCGGACGGTAGCCGCCTGTGGGATAAAGAAACCCTGAACAAAATGGATAAAGACCGTTTCCGTCAGAGCCTGGGTGGCCTGATTGAAGCCTATGAAGAAGTCGCACACCGTCTGGGTGTTAAACTGGACTAACTGCGCAATCGTTTACGTTCTGGCAGGCGGCTGTGGTTTCCGGTTGCCAGAACGGGACAGCTGTTTACCTGATACCTGTTAATCTGCCAAAGGTCTGTCTGGTAGCGATTTGTCTGACAAGTCGGTGCCTGTCAGCCCGTTGCCGGATACTGCCTGACGTAGGTCTCTCTGATGCCTCTTCGCGGCTGGCCTCCTGCTGCGTGGCACTCTTCATATTGCTTTAGTGAATCATGCTGCCTGTGTGAAATGAGTGCTATTATTCTCCGCCTGTGTGTCGACTGATTCCGGCAAGGATATGTTTTATGGCCTTTTTTGACCCAACGTTACTTATCTTACTGGCATTGGCTGCCCTCGGTATTATCAGCCAGAACATGACGGTTACCCTGGCTATTTTGTTTTTGGTGGTGGTGCGTATTACGCCGCTGAATCACTATTTCCCGTGGGTGGAAAAATATGGCCTGTCATTTGGGGTGCTGGTACTCACCATCGGTGTGATGGCACCGATTGCCAGCGGCAAAATTTCTGCCGGTGATGTGTTCGCTTCGTTTTTACACTGGAAATCGTTACTGGCGGTGGCCATCGGTGTTGCAGTGTCCTGGCTCGGTGGGCGAGGCGTTACACTGATGAGTAACCAACCCTCGGTTGTGGCCGGTTTGCTGGTGGGTACCGTGATGGGGGTGGCGCTATTTCGTGGTGTGCCAGTGGGGCCACTGATTGCAGCGGGATTGCTCTCGTTACTGATCGGCAAAGGCTAAGTGTGCTTTGGGGAGTGCCGTGGAATCTTTCGTTGTCAGCCAGCATTATCAGCAGCGCTGTGGCATTCGTCGCCTGCTGGTGTTAAGCGGCCAGCCTGACTGGTGCGGCGAGCAGGCGGTACGTTTGAGCGCTCTGCTGCCTGGCGACTGGTTGTGGGTCGGCACATCGGCACCGCAGCACATGACCCCTTTAGCGCCTTCGCGCGTGCGTGGAGTGTTAGGGCAGGAGTATCTGCACGCGGTGTTTGATGCCAGAGAAGGCTTCGATGCACAAGCGCTGGCGATGTTGGCTGGGGCGCTCAAGGCTGGTAGTTGGCTCGTGTTATTGGTTCCCGAGTGGGCGTCGTGGCCTGATAGCCCGGATGCCGATAGCCTGCGCTGGAGTGAACAACCACAGCCGATTGCCACGCCTCGTTTTATCCGACATGTGCAGCGCCAACTGTTGGCGGATGAAGAGGTCGTGGTATGGCACCAGCAAGACGCCGAACCGGTAATTTCTCCCCCTGCTCGTCGCCCGGATTGGTTGCCTGCTACCGGTGAGCCGACATCTTGCCAATCTCGCATCGTGCAGCAACTGCGGCATACCACGTGTGCCGTGTCGGTGATTACCGCACCGCGTGGGCGTGGCAAATCAACGCTGTCCGGTATGCTGGCGAGCCAGTGTCAGGGGGGATGTTGGGTAACGGCACCGTCACGCGCTGCCGGCGAGATTCTGTTACGACAAGCCGGGGAGGCAGCAACATTTTGGGCACCGGACGCCCTGTTGGCGTTCTGTCAGCAGCACGGTACACCACCGGTAGACTGGCTGTTGATTGATGAAGCCGCCGCTATCCCTACGTCGCTATTGCGCTCGTTATTGCCGTTTTTCCGTCGGGTGGTGATGACAACCACGGTTCAAGGCTATGAGGGGACTGGACGTGGTTTTCTGCTTAAATTTTGTGCCTCATTGCCGGACTGGCAGGCTATCGAACTGACTGAGCCACTACGTTGGGCGCAACACGATCCGCTGGAGCACATTGTGGACCGCATGATGTTGTTTGATGCCGAAAAACAGGTACCGGAACGACTTGATGCTCCCCCTGTTATTCGCCCGGAGCGGCAGGATGACTGGCTGAGCCAGCCCGAACGCCTGGAAGGTTGCTATGGATTGCTCTGTAGCGCCCATTACCGTACTTCTGCGCTGGATTTACGCCGCTTGATGGATGCCCCCGGTATGTATGTTGCCAGCGCTTGTGTCGACGAAAAGATTGGCGGGGTTATCTGGCTGGTGGATGAAGGGGGATTGTCGGCGACACTGGCGCAGGAGGTGTGGGCCGGACGCCGTCGCCCAAGCGGAAATTTGGTAGCGCAGTCGTTGGCCGCACACGCTAATCAATGGCAGGCACCGGTGTTACGATCGCGTCGTATCAGTCGTATCGCTGTGCTAGCCGCCCATCGAGGTCAGGGAATCGGTCTGGCACTGGTGCGAGATCAACAGCAACGGGCTCAACAGGCGCAACTGGATTTTCTGTCTGTCAGTTTCGGTTTTCAGCCCGATTTGTGGCAATTCTGGCAACGTTGTGGGTTCCGGTTGGTACGTATCGGTAGTCATGTTGAGGCCAGCAGTGGGTGCTATAGCGCGATGGCACTGTTCCCGCTCAGTGAAGCGGGGGAGGCGTTGACCGCTTTAGCACACCATGAATTACGTCGGGATTGGTTTTGGCTGCGGCGCGATATTCCGTTGACGCTGGATTTGCCACTGGAGACAGAACAGACATTCACGGTTGATGACTGGCGTAATCTGGCGGGGTTTGCTCTGGCTTACCGTCCGCCGGAAGCCTGTCAGGGATCGTTGTCACGTTTGGTACTCCACTCGCCGATGGCATTGGAGGCCTTAAGGCTGTGGCTTGAGCAAGGGAGAAGCGTGGCGGAGTGCGTTCAGCAGCTTCAACTGACGGGTAAAAAGGCGTTGGTTCAGCGCTGGCGTACCGAAACGGTTCAGGCGTTGCAGCATTTGGATGCCGCACAATGGCAACGCTGGCATGACATTATCCTATAGCGAAATAAGTGGTTTTATTCCTCAGATTTATTTCAAGTGGTAACGATCACAATTTTGCAACTAAAACTGTGAGATGACCTGCTGATTTCCCCCGTTCATATACACTGATCCTGATACAGGATAATGGAATAACTTGTTCAATAAACCTCAATATTGACCCGCCATCGAGGGGCGTATAGTGACCGCTGAATATTTTACATAGTCGGTTCCCCCAGAAGAGAACCGCAGGAGAGGCGATATGAAGCATGACTATTTTGTGGTGCAACAGCCACCTTCACCTAAGCAGTTGTTTTTACTATTTCACGGCGTAGGCGACAACCCGGTTTCTATGGGACAGATTGGCCGTTATTTTGCCAATGCATTTCCCATGGCGCAGGTCATCAGTGTGGGGGGCCCGGAAGCGATTGGCTTGGGCGAAGGACGCCAGTGGTTTTCGGTTCAGGGGGTAACGGAAGATA
Organism: Dickeya oryzae; assembly: GCF_009372235.1. Taxonomy (GTDB): domain Bacteria; phylum Pseudomonadota; class Gammaproteobacteria; order Enterobacterales; family Enterobacteriaceae; genus Dickeya; species Dickeya oryzae. Next base: position 148,246 of record NZ_SULL01000017.1, read on the forward strand.
ACCGTGCCCGCCGCGTGAATGCCGTTATGCCGCGTTTTATCGATACGGTTCGCTATTGGCAGGCATCCACGGGAATCGATTATTCCCACACGGCGTTGATTGGTTTCTCTCAGGGCTCAATCATGATCCTGGAAGCGCTGAAAGCAGAGAAGAATCTGGCTGGGCGGGTTGTGGCATTCAGTGGCCGTTTTGCCACGCTGCCTGACCAGCCGATGTATGATGTTGTGGTCCATCTGGTTCATGGTGAGGAAGACTCGGTGATTACCGTGGATCATGCCCGGCAGGCAGCACAGAGTTTGCGCGCTCAGGGATCGGATTTTACGTTGGATCTGGTGCCGCAACTCGGGCACGCCATTGATGGCCGCATGATGGAATACGCGCTGGACCGACTGCATCACTATATTCCTAAACGTTTCTGGGATGAGGCGGTGATGGGGGAACGCGGTGAGCTGGTGGCATTTCGCTAACTGACCGATGGCGGGGTTCGTGTTATAAGCCACGTATTTTACGCTATATATTTTAAGCGAGAAATGCGGTAGAAACCGCCAATGCGGCAGAAACCGCCCATCAATAAACAGGCCGGGCCACATAGTGACCCGGCCTTATCATGTTCAGTGTATGTTTCAGGGTTTTTTCTGTGGCCAGTCGTCTTCGTCGTCCCACTGTGCGTTGTTATCGCGGTGCGGCGGCAAAGGCGGTTTGTTATTCAAAAAGCGTTTATGGTCAAGGCGACGTAGCTCTTTGATACCGTTGACCAGCATTCCCACTAGCACCAGCAGTATCACCCACCAGTAATCAGCCAGCCATCCCATGGTTGTTCCTCGTTATTTTAGCGAATCTTCTCGTATACGCCTTATTGTAGCGGGTAAGCCGCCATTATTTCAGGCCGTCAGTATCACAGACCTGCATGCAGCAGATAAGCGGATACGCTGTCTATCAACCGATATATTGATCAACCGATATATTGTGTATCAACAGACAGTATAAAGCGCTGAAACAGGCTCGGTAGATTGGGTTCCAGCCACTCCCGCCCGGCAATGTCTTCGCCTTGCCAGGCGTATAAAATGCACTCAGGCGTTAGCTGTGACTGAGCAACCTGAGCCAGAGGTGCGTAGCTGATATGCCAGGGTTCTATCGCGACCCCACCGTTATCCTGGGCGAATGGCCGGTAAAAACCGAAGCGGGCCATATGGCCGGTGAGCCAGTCGTTCAGACCGGAAAAATAGCCACCTGACTGGTATTCCCAGGGTTCCAGTTGCAATTTCTGGCCAGCGGGTAATAAGTCTGGGTCGTAAACATCCAGATCACTGCCCCAATGATGACGGCTGCCGCCGGGCAATGCAGACCAACGCAGAATAGCCTCACAACGCGCGCCTTCCTCCAGTGTGAGTGCATCGATCGGCTGGCAGTGGTGGTCCAGCAGCGGGCGCTGACCGGTAAACTTGCCATTCCAGATCTGGCGCTGGCGGTCAAAATCGCGAAATGTGCTGGCTGGTTGTAAATTGAATCCATCTTGTCGCGCCGCCTGCTGCATGGCAGTAAACGCCGCGACCGCTTCACGCTGCAAACGATGTGAACCGCTCAACGTCACCAGATGGCGGTCGCTTTTGCCAGTCAGGCAGGCGGGGGACATCATGCGATCAATTGCTCCATAATACGTTGATACATGCGGCTGAGCAGTTGCAGGTCGGCAGCGCTGACGCATTCGTTCACTTTATGGATGGTGGCGTTGACCGGACCCAATTCGACAACCTGCGCACCCATACGGGCAATAAAGCGACCGTCTGACGTACCGCCGGTAGTCAGCAGTTGCGGCGTGATTTCACTGTAATGCTCCACGGCGTTGACGACGGCATCGACCAGTTCGCCGCGTCCGGTCAGGAATGGATGACCAGACAACTGCCATTCCAGTGTGTAATTAAGTTGGTGGCTGTCCAGCAGCGCCTTGACCCGCTCTTTAATCAGTTCATCGGTCAATTCAGTGCTAAAGCGGAAATTGAACTGGACGAACAGTTCGCCGGGGATAACGTTATTGCTACCGGTACCAGCGTTGATATTGGCTATCTGCATGCTGGTGGGTGGGAAAAACTCATTGCCCTGATCCCAGACGGTCTCCACCAGTTCATTGAGCGCAGACATCGCCCGATGCACCGGGTTATCCGCCAGATGTGGGTAGGCAACGTGCCCCTGAACGCCATGAACCCGTAGATTGGCGGTGATGGAGCCGCGTCGGCCATTTTTCACCACATCGCCAACACGTTCGGTACTGGATGGCTCTCCGACCAGGCAATAGTCCAACCGTTCCTGGCGTGCCATCAATGCTTCGACCACCTTGACGGTACCGTTAACGGCACTGGCTTCTTCGTCAGAGGTGATGAGAAACGCCAGACGCCCCTGATGATTAGGATGCGCTGCGACAAAACGTTCTGCCGCCACAACCATGGCGGCCAGCGAGCCTTTCATGTCTGCCGCACCGCGCCCAAACAACATGCCATCGCGAATAGTGGGTTCAAACGGTGGGGTCTGCCACTGGCTTTGGTTGCCAACCGGTACCACATCGGTGTGACCGGCAAATGCCAGAGTCTTTCCCTGGCCTCGCCAGGCCCAGAAGTTCTGGGTATCACCGAAGTCCATCGCTTCAATAACAAAGCCGATAGCTTTCAGACGCTCAATCATCAGTGCCTGACAGCCCGCGTCATCCGGGCTGAGGGACGGGCGTTTAATGAGTTGCTGGGCCAGTTCAATTACCGGGCAAGACATGTGCGGTATTCTCCGTAAAAAAGTGCTGATAGCTGTCGTCACTAAAACCAAGCAGGGTTTTCCCATCATCGGTTATCAGTAACGGGCGTTTTATCAACGCCGGTTGCTCCAGCATAACAGCTTTTGCCGCCACATCGTTGTTGATGCTGTTGCGATAGGCTTCGTCCAGCTTACGCCAGGTGGTGCCGCGGGTGTTGAGCAACGGCTGCCAGCCGATGTCATCTATAAATGATTGCAGACGCTCTGCGGTTAATCCGTCTGCCCGGTAGTCGTGGAAGCGATAGTCGATACGATGCTCTTCCAGCCAGCGACGGGCCTTCTTTATGGTGTCGCAGTTCTTGATTCCATACAGGGTGATAGCCATATATTTAAAACTCGTTATTTTTCATGTTATAAGGCGAAAAAGCATACCGTATAACGATGAAATACGGCAGAGTATTAAAATTATCTTAAGAAATCATAGGGTTGGAATTAACGAAAAGTTGTGGAAATGCGAAAGAGAGCACATTTCTGCGCCCCAAAGTCTTTATCTTGGTCAAAAAAGAAGCGTATAATAACCCTGTAAGACCACAAAGCCTTAAGGAGCTACCAACATGATCGAAATCGAACTCAACAACTGGAAAAGCTTCATCGACGCAATGCTGCGTAAGTAATTGCTGATGTATTTAGACTAGTACAATTTTATTTACTGTCATTAGTTACCAGGACCCATATTGAGTGTCACCAAAGCAGCAACCCACGGGTTGCTGCTTTTTTTATGTGACTGACAGCGCTTTTAATGAACTGATTTATAAAAATTAATTTTCGCTTAAGGTGGTTGTGTTATCCATAAACTCCCCCGTTTTACCCCATTTTTCTCTTTTCATTTTTGTGATCTATGTCGCTAATTTTCGCTCATGTTTTTCAGATTTCTGCCGCCGGAGAGGAAGGGGAAATGAGGAAGCCTGAGTAAATAAAAGAGGCTATTATTTGCATTTGTCGTTACCCATGTCGGCGGGCCATGTCGATCGAGGATTCAGGTGGTAAAGACATAAGGTGATAACGACATCCGCTGGCAAAGATGGATGAGTTGGGTGACGCCGGAGTAGTAGTCAATGTGATCCCCGGTTCAGGCCACCGACATCTCAGTTTATCGCCCCGGTGTTTGCGATGACTGCGGTGCCAGTAAAATGTACGAATAAAAAGAGAGTGGTCACCCACGCATAAGATGCCAGATAATGCCGATGCGGCTGGTAAATCTGTGGGATGAATGGTGTCAGTTCGCTTTTTTATCATGTTTTATCACTTTTTGGTGATGTTCGGCTGGACAAATGCGCCGCTACTTGCTGTACTGTATTTGACACAGATTTTGTGTCGTTCATTCATGTAAAGGTAAGTTTGATGTCTAAGATTAAAGGTAGCGTTAAGTGGTTTAATGAGTCCAAAGGATTCGGTTTCATTACTCCGGAAGATGGCAGCAAGGACGTATTCGTTCACTTTTCTGCTATCCAGAGCAACGGTTTCAAAACCCTGGCTGAAGGTCAGCGCGTAGAGTTTGAAATCACCAGCGGCGCTAAAGGACCTTCTGCTGCTAACGTTATCGCTATTTAATTATACCGATTTCCTGAAAAACCCGCCTGATGGCGGGTTTTTATTTTGTATTTTACCCATTCTCTTAATGGGTACTCAGCCAGCCCATCAGCGCAAATGCCAGTGCCGTCATCATCAGTGAACCAAGTAAATTAAGCAGCAGATTGAACAACGCCGCAGTCCATTCACCGCTCTGCAGTAAGGTCACCATTTCGTAGGAAAAGGTGGAAAACGTTGTCAGCCCACCGCAGAAACCGGTTGTGAGCAACAGTTTCCAGTGTGGCGGAAGGTCAGGCTGGCGGATGAAATAGCTCATGCAGGCACCGATAATGAAGGCTCCTGACAGGTTTGCCAGCAGCGTGCCCGCCGGAATCTGGGGAAACAGGCTGTTAAAACGCACACTCAATTGCCAGCGTGCAACGCTGCCCAATCCGCCGCCAAGAAAAATAGCAAGTAACGTACTGTACATAGTCACCTTTTCGTTCAGGGGTAAGTTAGACTACTCTCGAAAGGGCACGAGTGATGCCGATTGAGGGACGCGTAGACATCATCAGCCGGAAAGGCGTTTATGGAGGAATGTCATCTCCGTTACTGTCTGATAAAGTTTACCTATATGCCGACGTGTTTTGTAGCCGTGGTAGTTTTACCAAATGTATCCGCCTGTTATGAAGGAGCCTGATATGAAGGTGGCGCTTGGTCAATTTGCTGTTCAGCGTTTATGGCAGGACAATGCCCAGACCTGCATGACATTAATGGTACAGGCTGCATCTGTCGGTGCTGATCTGCTGGTGTTGCCGGAGGCTGTTCTGGCGCGTGATAATGCGGACCCGGAATGGGGCGTCGGGTGTGCCCAACCGATAACCGGCCCTTTTGTTAGCCAGTTGCTGGCGGCGAGTCAGTCACTGGATATTAGCGTTGTGTTTACCTTGCATACCCCGGCGGCAGAAGGGAAAGTGCATAACACATTGCTGGTTATCCGGCGGGGAGAAGTCCTGGCTCATTACCATAAATTGCATTTGTACGATGCTTTCTCGGTACAGGAGTCCCGCCGGGTGACGCCGGGCAGTGCGTTGCCTCCAGTGGTGGAGATTGCGGGAATGCGGGTCGGGTTGATGGTGTGCTACGACATTCGTTTTGCCGAGATGGCGCGTCAGTTGGCGATTAACGGTGCTGATGTTCTGGTCGTCCCGGCGGCCTGGGTGAAAGGGCCGCACAAAGAAGCACACTGGGAGTTACTGGCGCGAACCCGAGCGCTGGAAAATACCTGCTATCTGGTCGCGACCGGAGAGTGTGGTGACAGGAATATCGGCAATAGCATGGTGATAGACCCTATGGGGGTGGTAATTGCTCAGGCTGCTGAGCAACCGCAATTGTTGCTGGCGGAATTGCACCTGGAGCGAATTCAAACCGTTCGTCGCCAGTTACCTGTGCTACATCACAATCGCTTTAAGCCACCTGTATTACGATAAGGGTAAGGCTTTTCTGGTCGGGTAAATGCATCGGGTAATGCGTTGGGTCTTACTTTGTTACAGATAGGCATTGCCTTATCCGGTATATCGATTTAAAAAGAGCATTATTAATGCATTAAAGCGCGCTGGCTTTTCCAGCTCACATTATCAGGTAGGTATGTATGGAAGGTATCAGTATTGCCAAACTTTTAGTGATTGGCGCCTTGATTGTTCTGCTGTTTGGCACCAATAAATTGCGCAGTCTGGGCGGCGATCTGGGCGCGGCTATCAAAGGCTTCAAGAAAGCCATGAACGATGATCAGCCAGCGGCGAAATCTTCCGCTCAGGATGAACATCCTGCTGCTATCAGCGAGACGCGTCCGAAAGAATAAGCGTATCAGCTGACAGTATTGAAACGAAAAAGCGGAGGGGGTTACCCATCCGCTTTTTGTGTTGCTCATGTTTTTAGTAAGGGAGTGTTGCAGGTAATAACCTGTTATTTCACCTCAATCCCTTTAGCCTGCAGGTCTGCATGGTAGGAAGAACGAACAAACGGACCACAGGCGGCATGGGTAAAGCCCATTGCCAGCGCTTCCGCTTTCATTTCTTCAAATTCTTCCGGCGGCACATAACGCTGTACTGGCAGGTGATGACGGCTGGGCTGCAGGTATTGTCCCAACGTCAGCATGGTCACACCGTGACGACGCAAATCGCGCATCACATCCAGAATTTCGTCGTTGGTTTCACCCAGCCCCACCATCAGACCGGATTTGGTCGGAATGGTTGGATGCGACGCTTTGAATTTCTCCAGCAATTTTAGCGACCATTCATAATCGGCACCCGGACGAACCTGACGATAAAGACGCGGTACGTTTTCCAGATTATGGTTGAACACGTCTGGCGGCGTGGCGGTTAAAATATCCAGGGCGCGGTCCATACGGCCGCGAAAATCCGGCACCAGTGTTTCGATTCTGATGGTTGGGTTTTTGCGACGTATCGCACTGATACAGTCGGCAAAGTGCTGTGCACCGCCATCACGCAGGTCATCGCGGTCAACCGATGTGATGACCACATAACGTAACCCCATATCATGGATAGTTTGCGCCAGTTTTTCCGGCTCGTTGGCATCGGGCGTCAGCGGGCGGCCGTGGGCAACATCACAGAATGGGCAACGGCGAGTACAGATAGCCCCAAGGATCATGAATGTGGCGGTACCGTGATTAAAACACTCCGCCAGGTTAGGGCAGGAGGCTTCTTCGCAAACCGAGTGCAGACCATTGCGGCGCATGGCGTCCTTGATGCCCTGAATCCGGCTGGAGTCCGCAGGTAATTTTATCTTCATCCATTCTGGTTTGCGGAGCATTTCCTGACGCTCGGTAGCGACGGTGCGTACCGGGATCAGGGCCATTTTGTCTGCATCGCGGTATTTGACGCCACGTTCGATCTGAATCGGTTTACTCATGGTTGCGTAATTTCCAGTTCTGAATCGCTGTTATGAATTTATCTAAAATTCATTGGATTACGTGAGAGATTAAACTTTTTTTTAAAAAACTCACAAAATTATATCATCTTTGTCTTCTGACGAGCAGCCATAGAACAACAAAATGCAGAAACAATGTAAATAAACTGTAACTGAATGGTTTTGGTCGATGTCACTTGATATGCAGCGGGTACGGTTCTCCCTGCTGTGACCAGTCCCAGTCCAGCCATTCCTGCTGTTGGTAGTCCAACTGTGTCATAAACGCGTTCACCATGACTGGTGCGGTGTTGGCTACCGTTGTACCAGGAACCAGTTCACTGAGCTGGGTCATGCTCATACCCGCATAGCCGCAAGGGTTGATGCGCAGGAAAGGGGACAGGTCCATCGCAATATTTAGCGCCAGACCATGAAACGAGCAGCCGTGCCGGATGCGCAATCCCAGCGAGCAAATTTTACGCTCGCCGACATAGACACCGGGAGCATCCGGGCGGGCATGCGCTTCAACAGCATAATGCGCCAGCGTGTTGATGACGGTATTTTCGATAGCGGTCACTAACTGGCGTACGCCCACTTTACGTCTTTTGATATCAATCAGCACATACATCACTTGCTGGCCGGGACCGTGATAGGTGACCTGACCACCGCGATCGCTTTGGATCACCGGAATATCACCAGGCATCAGGACGTGTTCCGCTTTGCCTGCCTGACCCTGGGTAAAAACGGGCAGATGCTGCACCAGCCATAACTCGTCGGCGCTGTTGCTATCCCGCTGCTCAGTAAAGGTATGCATGGCCTGCGATACCGGTTCATAAGGCTGTATGCCTGATTGACGCACTATGATCGTATTGCGTGCTGTGAACGTATCTTGTTGCAAGAGTGTCATCGTCGGGTAAAGAAGGGATGAGCGCAATTATAGCGAGGGGAGAGTGGAGCGAATAGCGGTTTCCTCGCTTGTCTCCGGATTAGGGAGACAAGTCCGGGGAGTCGGGCTGGTTAGAGTACGACACGCACAATATCGATGTTACCCAGTTCTTCGTAGAGCGTTTCAACCTGCTCAATATGGGTCGCGGTGATGGTAATCGATACGGAGTGGTAATTGCCTTTGGTACTGGGCTTGACCTGTGGGGTGTAGTCACCGGGAGCATGGCGCTGAACCACTTCCACAACCAGATCCACCAGCTCCGGTTTTGCCAACCCCATGACCTTGTAAGTAAATGAACATGGAAATTCAAGCAGTTCGTTGAGTTTGGTTTTCATGGTGACTCCAGAGTTATTCATTAGTACAAAAATTACCACTCCCGCCGAAGCGGGAGTGTATAAGTATGACCGAAAGCGGGTTGTCGATCCTTAAGTGAGCAACATAAGGGCAGTTACTCAGCATTCAAGGGGGATCAACTAAACCAACGGTGGAACATCAGTTTGATGTAATCAAACAGACGACCGAAAATACCGCCTTCTTTGACTTCGTTCATGACAACCAGCGGGCGCTGATCAATGACTTTGCCGTCGAGCTGGAAGTTGATGGTCCCTACCACCTGGTTTTTAGCCAGTGGCGCATGCAATTCTGTATTGGTCAGCACATAGCTGGCTTTCAGGTCTTTCATGCGTCCACGCGGGATGGTGATATAAACGTCTTTATCCACACCCAATGATACGCGGTCACTATTACCGAACCATACCGGCTCAGACGCAAACTCTTTACCGGTTTTCAGCGGTGCCACGGTTTCAAAGAAACGGAAACCCCAGGTGAGCAGTTTCTTGCTTTCTGTTTCGCGGCCTTTGAACGTCCGTCCGCCCATAACTGCGGAAATCAGGCGCATTTGCCCTTCGGTCGCTGAGGCGACCAGGTTATATCCTGCTGACGCAGTATGACCGGTTTTGATGCCATCCACGGCCAGGCTGCTATCCCACAACAGACCATTGCGGTTCAACTGGCGAATGTTGTTGAAGGTAAATTCTTTTTCTTTATAGGTCGCGTATTCATCCGGTACATCACGGATCAATGCCTGGCCAATGAGCGCCATATCGCGGGCTGAACTGTACTGGCCTTCTGCATCCAGGCCATGAACAGTTTTGAAGTTGGTATTCTGTAAGCCCAATGCCTTGACGTAACCATTCATCAGGTTGACGAACGCATCCTGGCTGCCTGCTACGTAATCTGCCATTGCCACACAAGCATCGTTGCCGGATTGCAGAATGATCCCTTTATTCAGCAGGGAAACCGGTACACGATCACCCGGTTTGAGGAACATCAGTGATGAACCCTGAAAATCGGGGTTACCAGTTGCCCAGGCGTCTTTACCGATCGTCACGACGTCGTTTGGCGTAATTTTCCCGGACTTAATCGCCTGCCCGATAACATAACTGGTCATCATCTTGGTCAGACTGGCCGGATTGCGGCGGGTGTCGGCGTTCTTTTCCGCCAGGACTTTACCCGAGTTGTAATCAATCAGGATGTACGCTTCGGCATCAATGTCCGGGACGGCAGGAATCATGGTTTTCAGATTAATGTCGTCTGCGTAGGCGAAAGTGGATGCACTGATGGCGAGCAACGTGCCGAGCGCAATACGTTTGGTAAAACAAGACGTGATTACTGTTTTCATGATTGGAACAACAACATCCGTGGGTATAAGTTAAAAAACGAGCCACACTATAGCAGATGAAAATCGGGGCGGCACCAGACAATACGTTACGTGATTTTGCTGATCGCCACAGGTGGTATCGTTATCACTTGTGTCGATAAAGAAAGAGGGGATTAACCCCTCTTTCGGGAGTCAATGCGTTACTGCGCGCCAGATACCGTCGTGATAAATGACGGTTGCTGTGCTTCGCTGGACAGGCGCTGCTGTAGATCAACGGCCTGTTGGCGGTTCTGGAATGGGCCTAACTGTATGCGATACAAGCCGTTACTCAGGGTCACCTTGCCGGGCACGCGGAAACGCTCGTTCAGGCTTTTTAGCCAGGTTTGCGCCCGTTGCTGATCGCTCAGCGCCCCGACCTGCACCACAATATTACCCGAGCCTGCGGGCACGCTTGCCGATGATGATGCAAGGGATGACGTGGCGACAGAGGCGGCGCCGACCGCTGGTGTTGAGCGAACCGGTGCCGCGGCGGGAGTCGTTTCTGAACCTTCCAGTACACCGCTGGGCAGTGGTTTAGGCGCGCCGAGGAAACCGCCCCCGGTTGCGTTAGTGGTATGAGGGGCTGAGGCATCCGCAGCGCCAGTCATACCTGCGTTACTGGTAGCAGGGACCAGCGTCGCATTGCTGATGGGCCGTACGGCAGCGGCAGGCTGTGGCGCGCTTTCCATCATGGGAGTTCCCATACCGCTTGAGCCCAGTGTCGGGCGTGCAGGTAAGGCAAAGCTCTGTTTCACGACACGTGTACCGATGGTTCCCGGGCCGGAGAGTGTACCGTCCGGTGCTACGCTGATGAAGTCTACCTTCACCTTGGTATTATTGGACAGGTTAAGACGGTCGGCGGCCCCTTTGGTCAGGTCGATGATTCTGCCCGGCGTATAAGGCCCGCGATCGTTGATGCGCACGACCAGACGACGGCCGTTGCTGAGGTTGGTCACGCGTACATAACTGGGAATAGGCAGCGTTGGATGCGCTGCCGCCATCGCATTGACATCGAATTCTTCACCGGTCGCGGTGCGGTTACCGACAGATTCTCTGTCGTGCCAGGCCGCAAACCCGCTTTCACTGAAGTTTTCCGGGTTTTTGACAATACGGTATGTTTTACCATTCATGCTGTAATCTTGCATGTTGGCAGGGTTATAAGGTTCGTAGCGCGGTTCGACACCGCCGATTTCTTCTACCGGGCCGTTGTATGCCGAGGCCTGCGGTGAGGGAGACTGCGGCTGTTCCGTGACGCTACAGCCAGCCAGAGCCAGGCTGAGCGCGCCAATCCAAACCCAATCCTTACGCATTGCTTACCCCTATAAATTCTTGGATAACATTTTGCGGTGAGTGTGTATCGACATGACGATACCGAATCCCGCCATCAAGACGACCAGCGCCGAACCGCCATAACTGACCAACGGCAGCGGCACACCAACCACCGGCAGAATACCACTCACCATGCCGATGTTAACAAACACATACACGAAAAAGATAAGCATCAGACCGCCGACCATCACCCGGCCGAAGGAGGTCTGCGCATTGGCGGCGATCACCAGACCCCGCGTGATCAGGAACAGATAAAGCGCCAGCAGAATCAGCACGCCGATCAAGCCGAGCTCTTCTGCCAGTACGGCAAAAATGAAGTCGGTGTGGCGTTCTGGCAGGAACTCTAATTGAGATTGAGTGCCCTGTAACCAGCCTTTGCCGCTCAAGCCACCGGAACCTATTGCGATTTTCGACTGAATAATATGGTAGCCAGCCCCCAGAGGGTCGGTTTCCGGGTCAAGCAGCATCATGATTCGGTCGCGCTGATAATCATGCATCAGGAAAAACCACAACACGGGAATGAACGCGGCCAGCAAAATGGCTGCAACCGCAATCAGCCGCCAGCTCATGCCCGCAAGAAACAGCACGAACAAACCCGACGCACAAATCAGGATAGCGGTACCCAGGTCCGGCTGGGCTGCAACCAGCAGCGTGGGGACGAAGGTTAACGCCAGCGCGATAGCCGTGTTTTTTAGCGACGGCGGACACATATCACGGTTGATATAGCGAGCCACCATCAGCGGTACTGCAATTTTAGCGATTTCTGATGGCTGGAAGCGCACCACACCGAGGTCGAGCCAGCGTTGCGCCCCCTTACTGATTTGGCCGAAGACATCCACCAGCACCAGCAGAATAAAGCAAAAAATGTACAGATAAGGTGCCCAGCTTTCATACACCCGTGGCGGAATCTGCGCCATGCCAATCATGACGACCAGCCCCAGCACGCATTGAGCAACTTTGCGCTCCATCATTCCGGGGTCTTGCCCGCTGGCGCTCCACATGACGAACAGGCTATAGCCCAGTAACGCCATTACACACAGAAGGAAAGGCAGGTCAATGTGCAGTTTGGTCCAGATTGAGCCTTTTTGTTGACTGTCTGTCATGGTGTCTCTACTCGGTTTCACTGCCCGGAGGCGACGGCGGCGCGTCCGGCAGGCTGGTATTGTTGTCGCCCAACATAATATGGTCGAGGATCTGACGTACAATGGTCCCGACGGCGGGGCCTGCGCCGCCGTTTTCCAGAATGATGGACATAGCGACTTTCGGATTGTTGTAAGGGGCGAAGGCAATCATCAGCTTATGGTCACGTAGCCGCTCGGCAATCCGGTTGGCATTATAGGTTTCGTTTTCCTTCAGGCCGAATACCTGTGCCGTCCCTGACTTGACCGCAATTTTATACGGCGCGTCGGCAAAGTATTTATGCGCTGTACCATTCGGACGGTTAGCCACGCCATACATACCGTCTTTGACGATTTCCCAATAACCGGAACGAATGTCACCAATCTGCTGGTGTTGTGGTTGACGGAATGGCACCTTCGTGTTGTTGTCCATGGTACTGCCAAGCAGGTGCGGTACTTGCACCTGACCGTCATTAATCAGCGTCGTCAGCGCTTTTAGCATTTGAATCGGCGTTGCGGTCCAGTAACCCTGACCGATACCAACGGGGATAGTATCCCCTTGATACCACGGTTTCTTATAACGCTTTAATTTCCATTCACGCGTCGGCATGATGCCCGGACTTTCTTCTTTGTCGGACAAATCGATCCCCGTACGCTGACCGTAACCGAATTTCGTCATCCATTCGGACAGGCGGTCGATGCCCATATCGTAAGCCACCTGATAGAAGAAGGTATCCGCAGATTCTTCAATGGCTTTGGTCAGGTTCAGGCGACCATGCCCCCATTTTTTCCAGTCGCGAAACCGTTTTTCCGAACCGGGCAACTGCCACCAGCCTGGGTCGAACAGCGACGTATACGGGGTAATGACATTGGCACTGAGTGCAGAAACCGCGATATAGGGCTTGACGGTTGAAGCTGGTGGGTAGACCCCTTGCGTCGCGCGGTTGATCAGCGGGCGGTTTGGATCGTTTAGCAAGGCGTGATAGGTCTTACTGGAAATACCGTCTACGAACAGGTTCGGGTCATAGCTGGGGGTGGAGACCATCGCCAGAATAGACGCGTCTTTCGGATCGGTGACCACCACGGCGGCACGACTGCCTTCCAACAATTTCTCAATATAAAGCTGAAGGTTGAGATCCAGGGTCAGGTAGATATCTTTACCTGCTTGCGGAGGTTGCTCATGCAATTGGCGGATGACACGGCCGCGGTTATTGACTTCCACTTCCTCGTAACCCGGTTTGCCGTGCAGCACATCTTCGTAATAACGCTCAATGCCGAGTTTGCCGATATCGTGCGTAGCGGCGTAATCCGCAAGCCTGCCTTCCTGGTCCAGCCGTTCCAGATCTTTATCGTTGATCTTGGAAACGTAGCCGATGACATGGGTGAGTGCGGCACCGTAAGGATAGTAGCGGCGTTGGTAGCCTTTGACTTCTACACCGGGAAAACGGTACTGGTTGACCGCGAAGCTCGCGACCTGCACTTCATTCAGCCCGGTTTTGACGGGAATAGAGGTGAAGCGGCGTGAGCGCTTGCGCTCTTTTCTGAAGTTATCGATGTCTTCATCGGTCAGGTCAACAACCGGCTTGAGCGCCTGTAGCGTCTCTTCCAGGTTGTTAACTTTTTCGGGAATCAGCTCTAACTGGTAAATAGTACGGTTGAGCGCCAGTGGCGTACCGTTACGGTCGTAAATGATGCCACGGCTGGGGGCGATAGGTACCAGCTTGATACGGTTTTCATTTGAACGGGTACGGTAATCGTCAAAACGTACAATCTGCAGGTGGTATAGGTTGGCGACCAGAATACCGCTTAGCAGCAAAATGCCCAGAAATGCGACCAACGCCCGGCGTACAAACAGAGCCGCCTCAGCCGTATAGTCACGAAAGGGTTTACGTTCTATATTCATCCAGCGATTGCTACTTCACAGGGTTCATCATTCGCCTTACTCCCGATGGTAAGGATGATTGGTGGTAATGCTCCAGGCCCGGTACAGACTTTCCGCTACCAGCACACGCACCAGCGGATGAGGCAGTGTCAGCGGTGACAGCGACCAACTTTGCTCCGCCGCGGCTTTGCATTGTGGTGCTAACCCTTCCGGGCCGCCGATCAGCAGACTGATATCGCGTCCGTCTTGTTTCCAGCGTTCCAGTTGTTGCGCCAACTGCGGCGTTTCCCAGCGCGAGCCGGGAATATCCAGCGTGACGATGCGGTTTCCTTTCCCTACAGCCGCTAGCATCAACTCACCTTCCCGCTCCAGAATCCGCTTGATATCCGCGTTTTTGCCACGCTTGCCCGCTGGGATTTCCACCAGCTCAAACGGCATATCTTTGGGAAATCGGCGAAGATAATCGGTAAAACCTGTCTGCACCCAGTCGGGCATCTTGGTGCCGACGGCGACCAGTTGCAGCTTCATATCAGCCCCAGAGCTTTTCCAGTTCGTACAGGTGACGGCTTTCTTCCTGCATCACATGAACGATCACATCACCGAGGTCGACCACGACCCAATCGGCATCATTTTCCCCTTCGACACCTAACGGCATCAGTCCGGCAGCGCGGGATTCCTGTACAACATGATCGGCGATAGAGCTGACATGGCGGCTGGATGTTCCGGTGCAAATCACCATGTAGTCAGTGATGCTGGATTTCCCTTTCACATTGAGCGCCACGATATCCTGACCTTTCAAATCGTCCAGTTTATCAATAACGAAATCTTGGAGTGCTTGGCCTTGCAAAGGTTCCCCCTTCGATAAGTGGTTAATCAGCCGGTTATGCCGGCCAGGCAATATTGGCGGGTAACAGCTGTTTCACCGTAGCTATAGGGCTACGGCAGGAGGTTTTCCTGTGGCTGAAACCAGCGGCGGAGTATATCACGGCCTTATAGTGAGTGGTATCGACGTGTGGTTATCGATAGAGTCCGTGTGTGTCAATATACTTCAGTACGCTCTCGGGCAGCAGATCATGGCAGTCGAGGCCGTTTTGTCGACGCTGACGGATTTCTGTCGCTGAAATTGAGAGCAACGGCGTATGGGCAAGATAAATCAACCCGTGGTTTTGACGGTGTAATTGCGCGGCATCCTGGGTTTGATGCCGAGTCAACCAGGCTTCCAGTTCGTCGGTATCCAATTGTTGGCGATAACCGGGCCGGGCGCACACCAACAGGTGACAGTAGTCCAGAATTTCCTGCCAGCGGTGCCAGTGATGTAGTGTCAGCAGCGAGTCTTGCCCAATAATGAATGCCAGTGGCGTACTGGTGCCTTGCTCTGTACGCAACGCTTCCAGTGTCTCAATCGTATAAGACGGTGTGGCGCGTTGTAACTCACGAGGGTCTACGCAAAACAGCTTATTCCCCTGTACTGCCAGTTCTGCCATGGTCTTGCGCTGACTGGCGCTGGCTTCTGGCTGCTCGCGGTGCGGCGGCACATTATTGGGTAACAGAATGATGCGCTGAAGGCCGATTTCCTGCGCCAGTGCAGTAACCGGGCGCAGATGTCCGTAGTGAATCGGATCAAACGTACCGCCAAAATAGGCAGTCAGGGTAGGGCGAGTGGGGGATGTCGGCAAATCGCTATACCTCAAGCAGGCTGTCAGGCAGTGCTTTACCACACAGAATCATCGACAGCGTTTCCAGTTCGTCCCATACTGGCTGCCCATAATTCTGTTTCAGGGTGATCTCCAGTCGGCTCAGCAGGGTGATCGCCTGTTGTAACTGGGTTAACGACAGACGTTGCAATGCCTGAGTCAGTAGCGGACGACGGTTTTGCCAGACTTTGTGCTGGTCAAGCAGCGTACGCAGCGGCGTATTTGTCATGTGCCGCTTTAACTGTAGCAGTAACAGCAACTCCCGTTGCACTGTGCGCAACAGAATGACCGGTTCACAGTCTTCCAGTCGTAGTTGTTGAAGAATGTGCCATGCCCGTTTGCTTTTGCCGCCGAGCAAGGCATCCAACCAATGGAATGGTGTAAAGTGAGCGGCGTCGTTGACGGCCTGTTCCACCCGGGGCAGTGTTAACTTGCCATCAGGATACAACAGTGAGAGTCGCTCCAGTGCCTGTACCAACGCCAGCATATTCCCTTCATAGCAATAGCAAATCAGTTGGCTGGCGGCATCATCCAGCTCCAGCTTCATATTTCTGGCTCGCAGGGCTACCCAGCGGGGAAGCTGTTCCTGTTCGGGTGTCATGCAGGGAACATACACACTCTGTTTGGATAACGCTTTGAACCAGGCGCTGTTTTCTTGTGCTTTGGTCAGTTTATTTCCTCTGACCATCAACAGAATATCGGGATGCAGCAGCGTGGCGAGTTTAACCAGTTGCTCACTGGCGGGGGCACCCGGGCCAGCATCTGGCAAAATCAGCAACAGGGTCTGACGGGATGCGAACAGGCTGAGTGCCTGACAAGTGGAAAAGATGGCATCCCAGTCGGTGTTGTTATCGAGCGTAAAACTAAAATGCTCCAGAAAATCTTGCTGACGGGCGACAGCACGAATGTGGTCCTGACTTTCCTGCAGCAATAAGGGTTCATTACCAAACAACAAATAACAGCCGCGCAGCCCCTCATGGAGCTGCGCGGTCAGTTGTTCGGGGTAGAGCCGAATCATGGGTGTGCCGGAGTGACAGCGCTATTTGCTGCTTTCTGAGCGTGGTTACCCTTGACGGTCAGCAGTTTGCGTACCAGCCGCTGAGCGGCCTGTTGACGCATTTCCCGTAGGATAATGTCCTGCTCGGCCTCTTTAGCTAAGGCAGCGAGTGGATTATCAAAGAATGAGCGGAATACTGTCACATTTAGTGGGTAGATATCGTCCCCTGGGATCAGTACCTGGGCTTCTAGCACCATAACAAACTGATATTCCGCTGTTTTCCCATCCTGGAAAATGGATACTGTGTTGCGGGACAGGGTTTCTCCCATATAACGTAGTGATGGAATATCTTTGCGATTGGTATCTTCCGTTACCTGAATATTGCTAAGGCGCAGTTGTTCACGAATAGCCCGGGTCGTTGGGCCATAGGGGTCACCGCTGTCTAGTATCAGATTATGCAATTGCGCCGGTATTTGGGTGGTGCCGCGCAAATGAAAGCCGCAGCCGGCGGTCATTAAGACCACCAGCCCCAGCACCAGCGTTAAAAACGGATGTCGCACAGTACCTCCTTGCCTTAACCTACAACCAGGTTAAGCAGTTTGCCCGGAACGAAAATCACCTTGCGGACAGTCACGCCATCCAGATATTTTGCCACCAGCGGCTCCTGCGCTGCACGATCACGCACCTGCTGTTCAGTGGCATCGGCCGCCACGGTAATCTTACCGCGAACTTTACCGTTAACCTGTACTACGACCAGGCGAGAATCTTCGACCATCGCCTGCTCATCCGCTACCGGCCACGGTGCCTGATCGATATCACCTTCGCCTTTCAGCTCGTTCCACAGTACGAAGCAGGCGTGTGGGGTAAACGGATAGAGCATCCGTACAACCGCCTGCAGCGTCTCTTGCGTCAGTGCGCGATCTTGCTCAGACTCTTGCGGCGCTTTAGCCAGCTTATTCATCAGCTCCATAATGGCAGCGATAGCCGTGTTGAAGGTCTGGCGGCGACCGATATCGTCGGTTACTTTCGCGATGGTTTTGTGCAGGTCACGGCGTAGCGCTTTCTGATCGTCAGTCAAGGCTGCCGTATCCAGCGGTACGGTAGCACCTTTGCCGGTATGATCGTAAACCTGCTTCCAGACGCGTTTCAGGAAGCGGTTGGCTCCTTCAACACCCGATTCTTGCCATTCCAGCGTCATTTCCGCCGGTGATGCAAACATCATGAACAGACGGACGGTATCAGCGCCATAGCGTTCCACCATCACTTGCGGGTCGATACCGTTGTTTTTCGATTTCGACATTTTGCTCATGCCCGCATACACCAGCTCACGACCTTCACTATCAAACGCCTTGGTGATGCGGCCTTTGTCATCGCGCTCCAGTGTGACGTCGACCGGGGATACCCAGATACGCTCGCCGTTGTTGCCGAGATAGTAGAACGCATCAGCCAGCACCATTCCCTGGCACAGCAGACGTTTGGCTGGCTCATTCGAATTCACCAGACCGGCGTCACGCATCAGTTTGTGGAAGAAACGGAAATACATCAGATGCATGATGGCGTGTTCGATACCGCCAACATACTGATCAACCGGTAACCAGTAGTTCGCCGCCGCCGGGTCGAGCATACCCTGATCGTACTGCGGGCAGGTATAGCGCGCGTAGTACCAGGAGGACTCCATAAAGGTATCGAACGTGTCGGTTTCACGCAGCGCTGGCTGACCGTTAACGGTGGTTTTAGCCCATTCGGGATCGGCTTTAATCGGGCTGGTGATCCCGTCCATGACTACGTCTTCCGGCAGGATGACCGGCAACTGATCTTCTGGCGTTGGAATGACAGTGCCGTCTTCCAGTGTCACCATTGGGATAGGCGCACCCCAGTAACGCTGGCGGGATACACCCCAGTCACGCAGACGATAATTCACTTTGCGCTGACCGACGCCTTGTGACACCAGTTTATCGGCGATGGCATTGAACGCGGCGTCAAAATCCAATCCGTTGAACTCGCCAGAGTTAAACAGACAGCCTTTTTCGGTTTGCGCCTGAGCGGACAGATCCGGCTCGCTGCCGTCTGCCATCAGGATAACGGGCTTCACCGGCAGGTTATATTTGTGAGCGAATTCCCAGTCGCGTTGGTCGTGACCTGGCACCGCCATCACGGCTCCGGTACCGTATTCCATCAGCACGAAGTTGGCGGCCCATACCGGCACTTTCTCACCCGTCAGCGGGTGGATAGCGAACAGGCCGGTAGCGACGCCTTTTTTCTCCATCGTCGCCATGTCGGCTTCGGCCACTTTGGTATTGCGGCATTCGGCGATGAAGTCTTGCAGTAGCGGGTTGTTTTCCGCCGCTTTCAGAGCCAGAGGGTGACCGGCTGCTACCGCAACGTAAGTGACGCCCATAAAGGTATCCGGGCGGGTGGTGTAAACGGTCAGCGTATCGTCGGCATCAGCGATACGGAAGGTGATTTCCACCCCTTCGGAGCGGCCGATCCAGTTACGCTGCATGGTTTTGACCTGCTCCGGCCAGCTTTCCAGCGTATCGAGGTCGTTGAGCAACTCGTCAGCATACGCGGTGATTTTGATGAACCACTGCGGAATTTCCTTGCGTTCTACTTTGGTATCACAGCGCCAGCAACAGCCGTCGATCACCTGCTCGTTGGCCAGTACCGTCTGGTCGTTCGGACACCAGTTCACCGCGGAGGTTTTTTTGTAAACCAGACCTTTTTCATACAGCTTAGTGAAGAACCACTGTTCCCAGCGATAGTAATCCGGTTTACAGGTGGCGACTTCGCGATCCCAATCGTAACCAAAACCCAGCAGTTTCAACTGGTTTTTCATGTATTCGATATTGGCGTAGGTCCAGGGAGCCGGTGCCGTATTGTTCTTCACCGCCGCGCCTTCCGCCGGCAGACCGAAGGCATCCCAGCCGATCGGCTGCAATACGTTTTTACCCAGCATACGCTGATAACGGGAGATCACGTCACCGATGGTGTAGTTGCGGACATGACCCATGTGAAGACGGCCGGAAGGATAAGGCAGCATGGAAAGGCAATAGTATTTTTCCTTGCCGGGTTCTTCGGTCACTTTGAAAGTCTGTTTTTCTTGCCAGTGAAGTTGGACGTGCGCTTCGATATCTTCCGGGCGGTATTGCTCTTGCATGGCTGCCAGTGGTCCTTAGTGAAATTGCTAACGCTGTAGCATGTTCTGTTTCATTTCAAAAGATCCGCATAGCATAGCTGATAAGCAACGGGCTCAACAACCGCTTGAGGCGCTCTGTAGTTGATTTATGCGGTGTTAGTGGCGAAGAACGTGGCAAGACGAGGGAGAAAACTGCGGATTGGGAAGCGGCTCCCGGTAGTGTTGTAAAAATCATCTACACTAGGCTTTGCAGGCCCGTCGATAAGCGCTTTTACGCTAAGGAGTCACGATGAGCAAAGTGGTGCAGTATTACCGGGAACTGATGTCTGCCGTTACCGAGTGGCTAAGCCGGGGTGAGAGAGACATAGATAAACTGATGTCGGATGCACGACGTCAGTTGCAGGAAACCAACGAACTGACGCAAAAGGAGATTGAGCAGGTAATACTGGCACTCCAGCGTGATCTGGAAGCGTTTTCTCTCAGCTATGAGGAGAGCCAGAATGCCTTTTCTGACAGTGTCTTCATGCGTGTTGTCCGCGAAAGTTTGTGGCAGAACCTGGTGGATATCACTGACAAGACACAACTGGAATGGCGTGAAGTGTTCAAAGATGTCAGTCACCATGGCGTGTATCACAGTGGTGAAGTGGTGGGGCTGGGAAATCTGGTGTGTGAGCAGTGCCATCACCATATCGCCTTTTATACGCCAGAAGTGTTGCCGCTATGCCCGAAATGTGGGCACGACCAGTTCCATCGCCAGCCGTTTTCTCCCTGATCCCTTTTCCGCTAAGTCCATTATTGCTGAACAACCATAGATAAAAACAAGGGTGCCGGAGCACCCTTGTTATCGAGGTTAAATGTTATCAATGTCAAAAACCGACGGACGGTGAGACCGTGCGTATTAATGCAGGATTTTAGCCAAAAAGTCTTTGGCGCGATCAGAGCGTGGGTTGCCGAAGAAATCCTCTTTACGCGTGTCTTCGATTATCTTGCCTTCATCCATGAAGATGACGCGATGTGCCACTTTGCGGGCGAAGCCCATCTCATGGGTGACGACCATCATCGTCATGCCTTCCTGTGCCAGTTCAACCATTACGTCCAGCACTTCGTTGATCATTTCCGGATCGAGCGCTGAGGTTGGCTCGTCAAACAGCATCGCAACCGGGTCCATGCACAGCGCGCGGGCGATCGCCACACGCTGTTGCTGGCCGCCGGATAACTGCCCGGGGAATTTATTGGCGTGGGACGACAATCCGACGCGAGCCAGCAGTTTCAATCCCTTCTCACGGGCGGCTTCTTTATCACGCTTGAGTACCTTGACCTGCGCTAGCGTCAGGTTGTCGACAATAGACAAGTGTGGGAACAGCTCGAAATGCTGGAACACCATACCCACTTTGGAGCGCAATTGTGCCAGGTTGGTTCGTTTATCGTTGACGACGATGCCGTTAACTTCGATCTGACCCTGCTGGATGGGTTCAAGGCCGTTTACGGTTTTGATTAAGGTCGATTTCCCGGAGCCGGAAGGTCCGCAAACCACCACCACTTCACCTTTTTTCACTTCGGTGGAGCAGTCGGTCAGCACCTGAAATTGACCATACCACTTAGAAACATTTTTCAGGAAAATCATCAAACCGTCCTTCTCTTCAAATAATTGACCAGCATCGACGCCGAGAGGCTGATAACAAAATAGACAAACCCGGCGAACAGGATCATTTCTACCTGAGTGCCATCACGTTCGCCAATGGTGGATGCAGTACGGAAAAAGTCCGCCAGACTGAGCACATACACCAGTGAGGTATCCTGAAACAGCACGATACCTTGCGTCAGCAGTAAGGGTACCATAGCCCGGAACGCCTGAGGCAGAATCACCAGTTGCATGGATTGCCAGTGGGTCATTCCCAACGCCAGCGCTGCTGACGCCTGTCCACGGGAAATGCTCTGGATACCGGCGCGGATAATCTCGGAATAATAGGCTGCCTCGAACAACGAAAAGGCTACCATAGCCGATACCAGCCGAATATCGGTTTTCGGGGAAAGGCCAAGCACATTTTGTAATAAGCTAGGCACAATCAGGTAGAACCACAGCAGTACCATCACCAGTGGCACTGAACGGAACAGGTTGACATACAGTTTGGCAAACCAACTGATGGGCTTAACCGGTGACAGTCGCATCACCGCCAGCACGGTTCCCCAGACTATCCCGACCACCACGGCTGTCAGGGTAATTTCCAGCGTCACTCCCATGCCTTTAATCAGGTAAGGCAGGCTGGGGGGAATGGAACTCCAGTCAAAGTTATACATTTATTTGCTCCCCAGGTTGCCCGGCAAACGGGTCTTACGCTCTACAACTTGCATCAACAGCATGATGATGGCGTTGATGCCGACATAAGCCAGCGTAATCGCACTGAACGATTCGTAGGCGTGGGCAGAGTAATCCAACAGCTTGCCTGCCTGCGCCGCCATATCCATCAGACCGATAGTGGAAGCGATGGCGGAGTTTTTCACCAGGTTGAGCATTTCAGAGGTCAGTGGCGGCACAATCACCCGGTAGGCATTGGGCAGCAGAACATAACGGTACGTTTGCGCAAGTGTCAGGCCAATAGCTAAACCGGCGGCTTTTTGTCCACGCGGTAATGACTGAATGCCTGCCCGCACCTGTTCGCACACCCGCGCGGCGGTGAACATGCCCAGACAAAACATAGAAGACAGGAAAAACTGGATATTCGGGTCCAGCTCAGCTTTAAACCACATCCCTATTTTGGTCGGTAAAAGCTCAGGCACCACCAGATACCAGCTAAAAAACTGCACAATCAGCGGCACGTTGCGAAACATTTCCACATAACAGGTGCCGATACCCGATAGCAGACGATGAGGGACAGTACGAAGAATACCCAGTAGTGAGCCCAGCAGAAAAGCGATGACCCAGGCACATAGCGACAGCGAGACGGTGACCTGCAGGCCAGAAATAATCCACCCCAGATAGGTTGTATTTCCGAAAGGGGCAGGTTGCAGGAAGATACCCCAGTTCCAATCTATTGACATAACGAACTCCGGTAAAAAAGGGGTAGCGTTCGCTACCCCGAAGATTGGTGAGTGGCTCATGGATTCACAGAATGGGGAACGGCCACTCTGCACCTGTCTGTCTTGCCACGAATCAGCAATCGGAAGGCAGATTACTGCCCTTTATTGTCATTATTAATTCGGTTACAACGCCTTATCGTTAGGGGCCTTGAACAAGGCTTTCATGTCGTCTGACAGCGCAAAGTTCATATTCAGGTTTTTCGGCGGAATCGGTTGTTTGAACCAGGTATCAAACCATTTTTCGGCTTCGCCGGAGGTCTGCACCTGACTTATTGTCGCATCAACCAGTTGTTTGAATTGCGGGTCGTCTTTACGCAGCATACAGCCATACGCCTCGCGGGATTGCGGGGTACCAGTGATAACCCATTCATCCGGGGCTTTGGCTTTGGCGCGCTCACCAGCCAGCAAGGCATCATCCATCATGAAGGCCACGGCACGGCCACTTTCCAGCGTACGGAACGAGTCACCATGGTCTTTGGCGCTGATGATGCGCATGTTCAGTTTTTTCTCTTCGTTCATCTTGTTCAGCAACACTTCTGAGGTGGTGCCGGAGGTGACAACGACGGCTTTACCTGCCAGGTCGCTGAAGTCTTTGATGTCGGAGTCTTTCTTGGTCAGCAGCCGTGTGCCGATGATAAAAATGGTGTCGGAGAAAGCGACCTGCTGCTGGCGTTCCAGGTTATTGGTCGTCGAGCCACATTCAAGGTCATAGGTACCATTTTGCAGCAGCGGAATACGGTTTTGTGAGGTAATGGGAATTAATTTTACCTGCAGATTCGGCGCATCGAGTTTTTTCCTGACTGCTTCAACAATCTTGTCGGAGTAGGCTTGAGAGTAACCTACTACTTTCTGCTGGTTGTCGTAGTAGGAGAATGGCACTGACGACTCACGGTGGCCGATGGTGATAACACCACTGTCTTTGATTTTTTTCAGCGTGCCCGTCAGTTCTTCTGCATGGGCCAGACTTCCGGTTGCCGAGATCAACAGTAATGACAGTGCCAGTTTGCGCAATTGCATGTTCTAACTCCTTTGCTGTTGTGATCGATGCCTATCATGGATGATGTGACCTCTGGGATTCAGGCCATGTCATGTTGTGCACCGCTAAAGAGCGAATAAAACGCTGTCATGTTTAAAAATAGCGGATTGTAAACATAATGAAACGAGAATGTTTGTTTTTTGCGAGGCGTCCCGCACCAAATTGCTGCAATAAAAAACTTATGGCACTGATTTGGTGCAATTCATGCCCTGATGTTGTGCTGACTCAGGGATGAA
The DNA here is from genome assembly GCF_009372235.1 of Dickeya oryzae. Lineage (GTDB taxonomy): Bacteria > Pseudomonadota > Gammaproteobacteria > Enterobacterales > Enterobacteriaceae > Dickeya > Dickeya oryzae. Next base: position 172,630 of record NZ_SULL01000017.1, read on the forward strand.
GAGGGTCGCAAGCGTGCATGCAAGACGTTTCGTCTGAATAGGTAGCAAGTTATGTGCCAGAAATGAAACAAGACATGTCTGAGCATGTCTTGTTCGGGTTCGGGCGGAGAGGGGGAGGATTAACGCGAGCGCCGACGGTATACCAGCGCTGTCAGGCCCAACACGCCTTCCAGCACCCACAGTGGCCATGAGCCAAAGCGGGCGTAAGGCGTGATGCCTGTTGTGGGGGTGACGCGGGTTTCCAGCACATCACGGGTGAACTGCGGCAGGCTGGCGCTAATGCTGCCATCAGGCGCGATAGCGGCAGTGACCCCATTGTTGGTGGCGCGTAGCAGTGGGCGTCCCAGTTCCAGCGCACGCATCCGTGCCATTTGGAAATGTTGCCAGGGACCAATCGAATTACCAAACCAGGCATCGTTAGAAACTGTCAGCAGCATGTCGGTATCAGGACGGAAGTTGTCGCGAACCTGTTGCCCCAGGATCACCTCATAGCAAATGGTGGCGGTGAGGCGATAACCGTTGACGACCAGTTGCGGCTGGCGATAGTCGCCGCGGCTGAACGCCGACATCGGTAAATCAAAAAACGGTGCCAGTGGACGCAGCAAGGCTTCCAGCGGCACAAATTCACCAAATGGCACCAGGTGATGCTTGCTGTAGCGATTCGTGGTGGGGTAGTGATACGGTTGCTGGTCACCCAGCACGATAATGCTGTTATAAAAATCGGTACGATTGTTTTCCCGGCGGGCATCGACGATGCCGGTAATCAGGCTGCTATGGTGCTCGCGCAGGATAGTGTCCAGTTGCGTCAGGTACTGCTGCTGGCGGATTTCGACATCAGGAATGGCAGATTCAGGCCAAATCACCAGTGGTGCCTTATCCATCACCTTCAGGGTGTTGTCGAAATAAATTTTTAGCGTATTGAACAGCTCGTTCGGATCCCACTTCAGCTCTTGTGGAATGTTGCCCTGCACCATGGCGACGTTAACGGCGCGTTCCGGTTGCAGTTTGTACCATTCGAGCGAACGCAGCGGCCATGGCAACACCAATAACGCTGCCGCGACCAAGGCTGGCTGCCAGCGGCGCTGTACTAATCCCAGCACCAGCAACCCGCTTATCACCATCAGCAGGAAGGTGAGGGTATCTACCCCCGCTATCGGCGCAAGGCCTTTCAGCGGGCCATCAAGCTGACTGTAGCCGAATTGCAACCAGGGAAAGCCGGTTAGCACCCAGCCACGTAGTAGTTCGGTGAGTTGCCAGAGAACCGGTGCGGCCAGTGCCAGTCGCCAGAGGGTGGTTTGCGGCCACAGGCGCGAGAGCAGCCCGGCGAACAGCATCGGGTAGAGTGACAGATAAAGCGCCAGTAGCGTCACCAGGCCGACATTGACGGGGCCAGGCATGCCGCCAAAGTCGGCGATGCTGTAGTAAACCCAGTGGATACCCGTGCCGAACAGGCCAAATCCCCAGCAAAAGCCGATGGCGGTAGCCTGACGAACCCGACGGTTTAGCGTCAGGCCCAATAAGCCCATCAGAGAAACGATGGCAGCAGGCCAGACATCATAAGGGGAAAACGCCAGTGTGCCGCAGGCACCGAATAAAAGCGCCAGCAGGAGGCGAACCTGCTGGCGTTGTAATAATGAGGCGACTGCCATGAATAAATTAGTCTTCCAGTTGCGGTTGCGGGGCATCGTCAGGGATCCTGACATGAACCTGAATAATACGGCGGCTATCTGCCATAGCAACTTTGAACAGGTAACCGTCTATGTCGATAGTCTCCCCGCGTGCCGGCAGGTGGCCGAAATACTGCATCACCAGGCCACCAATGGTATCAACTTCCTCGTCGCTAAATCGCGTTTCGAAGATCTTATTGAAATCCTCGATAGGTGTTAGCGCTCGTACGGTATACGTCTGGCGGTTGAGCTGACGGATGTCGCGATCTTCCTCGTCATCGTATTCGTCTTCGATTTCACCAACGATAAGCTCCAGAATATCTTCAATCGTCACCAGCCCGGAAACGCCGCCAAATTCATCAATGACAATAGCCATGTGGTAGCGCAGGGAGCGGAATTCATTGAGCATGCGGTCTACCCGCTTGCTTTCCGGCACCACAACGGCAGGACGCAGCACTTTATCCATACTGAATGGCTCGGAGTTGCTACGCATAAACGGCAGCAGGTCCTTGGCCATCAAAATGCCTTCAATGTGGTCCTTGTCTTCGCTGATAACCGGGAAGCGGGAGTGCGCCGATTCGATGATCACGTCCAGACACTCTTCCAGCGTCTGATTATGTTTGAGTGTGATCATCTGAGAACGGGGGATCATAATATCGCGCACCCGTTGCTCGGCGATGTCCATCACGCCTTCCAGCATGTCGCGGATTTCCGGGTCGATCTGTTCCGAATCGCGGATCAATGCCAGCAGATCGTCGTGATCTTTGGACTCACTGTGAAAAATTTGATTGAGAAAAAAAGAGAAGAATCCCTTTTTGGGACTGGGGGTATCGCTGTTGGTAGAATGGTCGTCGCTCATGGCGTCAGTAAATATCACTCTTGTTAAGAAATGATGACCAGCAGTGAATACAGTAAACAGGCGATATCACCGCTGGCGTCTGGACCTTAAAATATCGAATTTAAGGTGTATCCGTAAAATTTTCTTTTTCTGCCAGATACGGATCGGCATAACCCATACTCTGCATGATTTCCGTTTCCAGTGCTTCCATTTCTTCGGCTTCACTGTCTTCGATATGATCATAACCTAACAGATGCAGACTGCCATGGACAACCATGTGTGCCCAATGTTCCTCTTCACTTTTCCCTTGTTCGACCGCTTCCTGCTCGACCACTTGTCGGCAGATGATAAGGTCGCCCAATAGTGGCAGTTCCACTTCTGGTGGAGCCTCGAAGGGGAAGGAGAGGACGTTGGTCGGCTTGTCCTTACCGCGATAGGTCAGGTTCAGGTGATGGCTTTCCTCTTCATCCACCACCCTGATGGTGACCTCTGCCTCGTCCTGAAACTGCGGTAACACCGCTTCCAGCCAGCGCTGGAAGTCGGCTTCAGAGGGCAGCCCGTGGCTATTCTCACTGGCTATCTGCAAATCAAGAATGACCTGGCTCATTTTTGCTCCTGCGTGCTGCTGGCCTGCTGCGCTTCACGTTTACGCTGTTCTGCCAGTTCTTCACGGCGTTTCTGGTCGGCGCTTTCCCAGGCTTCATACGCGTTGACGATACGTGCCACTACCGGATGGCGTACCACGTCTTCGCTGTGGAAAAAGTTGAAACTGATCTCTTCCACGTCTGACAGCACTTCAATGGCGTGACGCAAACCGGATTTTTGGTTGCGTGGCAGGTCTATCTGGGTGACGTCGCCAGTAATAACGGCTTTCGAGTTAAAACCGATACGGGTCAGGAACATCTTCATCTGCTCGATAGTGGTGTTCTGACTTTCATCCAGAATGATGAAGGCATCGTTCAGGGTGCGACCACGCATGTAGGCCAGCGGTGCGACTTCAATGACGTTGCGCTCAATGAGCTTTTCCACGCGCTCAAAGCCCAGCATTTCAAACAATGCATCGTAGAGTGGGCGCAGGTAAGGGTCCACTTTCTGGCTCAAATCACCCGGCAGGAAGCCCAGTTTTTCACCGGCTTCTACCGCTGGACGGGTCAGCAGGATACGGCGGATATCCTGTCGTTCCAGCGCGTCCACCGCGGCGGCCACCGCCAGATAGGTTTTCCCCGTACCGGCCGGACCGATACCGAAAGTAATGTCGTGATCGAGAATATGGGCGATGTATTGCGCCTGATTGGGCGTACGGGGTTTGATGACGCCGCGTTTAGTGCGGATATTCACCGCCTTGCCGTATTCCGGCACGCTGTCGGCGGTCTGTTCCAGTACCCGGGATTCTTTGATAGCCAGATGAATCTGCTCAGGGTCGATGTCTGGAATCACGCCACGCACTGGCGCGGTATCCACATACAGATGGCGCAGGATATCAGCAGCGGCGTCGATGCAGAGGTCTTTTCCTACCAGCTTGAAATGATTGTCGCGATGATTGATCTCTATGCCGAGGCGGCGTTCCAGCTGTTTGATGTTGTCGTCAAACGGGCCGCACAGACTAAGCAGACGTTTATTATCCGCAGGTTCGAGGGCAATTTCTTTTATCGTTACGTTCAAACTATTCCTCTTGGGTTTAAGCAGAATGAGCAATGACGTTGTGCCACGGGCAGTGGTATCTGCCCGGATGTGGCGCGGAGATTACCTTGATTATTTATCGTGAAGCCTGCAAGGCGCAAGTCAGATTCGGCATAAAGGCCGCAAGGGCGATGTATTCGCCCGGTCAGTGAGTCAGGACCAAAGAAAAAGCGGGCCGTTTGACGGCCCGCCTGATAATGCGCACTAGCCATTACGGCTGATAGATACCGACGCCGAGTTCGTCTTCTTTGCGGGTGCGGGCGATAACCGAGGTCGGTGATTCACTGACGCGCAGATTCATTTGGTCTTCGGTGCGAACGACCACACCACGCAGTGAGTTCGGATAAACATCAACGATTTCTACGTCGACGAATTTGCCGATCATGTCTGGTGTGCCTTCAAAGTTCACCACACGGTTATTTTCAGTTCGGCCGGATAGCTCCATCACGCTCTTGCGTGACGTCCCTTCCACCAGAATACGTTGCACGGTACCCATCATCCGGCGGCTGTACTGCATAGCTTGCTGGTTGATGCGCTCTTGCAGAATGTACAAACGCTGTTTTTTCTCGTCTTCGGTTACATCGTCCACCATATCGGCGGCCGGGGTACCTGGGCGAGGCGAATAAATAAAGCTAAAGCTCATGTCGAAATCGACATCAGCAATCAACTGCATAGTCTGTTCGAAATCTTCCTGAGTTTCACCCGGGAAGCCGACGATAAAATCGGAACTGATCTGGATAGCCGGGCGCGCTTTACGCAGTTTACGGATGATAGCCTTGTATTCCAGCGCAGTGTGGCGACGTTTCATCATCGTCAGAATACGGTCCGAACCGCTCTGAACCGGCAGATGCAGGAAGCTCACCAGCTCCGGCGTATCTTCGTAAACGCTGATGATGTCGTCGGTGAACTCAATCGGGTGGCTGGTGATAAAGCGGATACGGTCGATACCGTCGATCGCCGCGACTAAACGCAGCAACTCTGCAAAACTGCAAACGTCATCATCGTGTGTGGCACCGCGATACGCATTCACGTTCTGGCCCAGCAGGTTCACTTCACGCACACCTTGTGCCGCCAGTTGGGCTATTTCAAACAGCACATCATCGACCGGACGGCTGACTTCCTCACCGCGGGTATAAGGCACCACGCAGAACGTGCAGTACTTGTTGCAGCCTTCCATGATGGAAACGAATGCGCTTGGCCCTTCGGCACGCGGTTCCGGCAGACGGTCAAATTTCTCTACTTCCGGGAAGCTGATATCCACGATAGGGCTGCGGGTGCCCTGCACGTGATTGATCATTTCCGGCAGACGATGCAGTGTCTGGGGCCCGAAAATCACATCCACATAGTGCGCGCGGTCACGAATGTGTTCGCCTTCCTGCGACGCCACACAGCCACCCACACCGATAATCAGATTCGGATTGACGTCTTTGAGTGTTTTCCAGCGGCCGAGCTGATGAAACACTTTTTCCTGCGCCTTCTCTCGGATCGAACAGGTATTCAGCAGCAGAATGTCAGCGTCTTCAGCGACGTCGGTCAGCTGGTAACCGTGCGTACTTTCCAGTAGGTCGGCTATCTTCGATGAATCGTATTCGTTCATCTGACAGCCCCAGGTTTTGATATGCAGTTTCTTTGTCATCGTCATCGACTAGCCATTACTCAGTGCGGGTAAACACGCTGTCCTTCGAGGGGCGCGTACATGCGGGCGCGTATTGTAATCTTTTGCCGCCGTTGTGACCAGATCAAGCGTTAGGCGATGTCCTGCGATGATGCGTGTCGCTTTTCTGAAAAATCGATGTCGAAATCCAGTAAACTATCGACATCTTTTGTCTTTCTGGCGCAGGTGCTTTGACTGAACTGCACAGCAGAAACCGTGGGGCGAGTATGCACTATGATGCGGTAATAGTAGGCGGTGGCATGGTCGGTGCCGCCGCTGCGTTGGGCCTGGCACAACGTGGTTTTCAGGTGGTGATACTGGAGCAGGAGGCACCACCACCGTTTGTCGTGGGCAGTGCACCGGATGTGCGCGTTTCGGCAATTGGTCAGGCATCGGTTCGATTGCTTGAGCGTCTGGGCGTATGGCAGAACGTTGAGCAGATGCGTAGCGCGCCATACCGACGGCTTGAAACCTGGGAATGGGATAACGCACATGTGGTGTTTGATGCGGCAGACCTTGGGTTATCTGAGTTGGGGTTCATGGTGGAAAACCGGGTTCTGCAACTGGCGTTATGGCAGGAGCTGGAGAAGACGCCAGACGTAACGCTGTTATGCCCGTGGCAATTACAAGGGTTACACCGCGAGGACGACCAGTGGCGGCTTACCGGCGAACAGGGCGAGAGCCTGTCCGCATCGCTGGTGATTGGTGCGGATGGTGCTAATTCGCGCATTCGGCAGTGGGCGGGGATTGGTATTACTGGCTGGCAATATCGCCAGTCCTGCATGCTGATCAGCGCTGAAATGGCAGGCCCTCAGCAAGATGCGACCTGGCAACGATTTACGCCGTCCGGGCCACGCGCATTTCTGCCGCTGTTTGACGGTTGGTGCTCGCTGGTGTGGTACGACAGCCCGCAGCGTATTCGCCAGTTACAGGCGATGTCGCTTCCTCAACTCAATAAGGCTATTGCCGAGACGTTTCCTGAGCGACTGGGAGCAGTCAATGCCGTTGCCGCCGGCGCGTTCCCACTGGTGCGCCGCCATGCTCAGCAGTATGTGTTGCCGGGGTTAGCCCTGACTGGCGATGCTGCCCATACCATCAACCCGCTGGCCGGGCAGGGGGTGAATTTGGGGTATCGCGATGTTGCCACACTGATGGATGTGGTTATTCAGGCCCGCGATGACGGCGAGGTCTGGTATGGCGAACCGGTGTTGCAGCGTTATCAACGGCTGCGTAAATCCGACAATCTGTTGATGCAAAGCGGCATGGATCTGTTTTACGGCGCGTTCAGTAACCGCCTGCCACCGCTTGAACTGGCGCGTAATCTGGCACTGATGGTGGCGCAGCGTGCCGGTAAATTGAAACAGCAGGCGTTGCGGTATGCATTAGGGCTATAGTCAGTGGTATGTGATGGCTGGTGTCTCTGGAGATTCCTTTTTCGCCGTCATACCGCTTTCATGCCTTACCAGTAGAGTGGTGCGGTATTGACGATGTGTCAGCAATGATGTGCTGGTCCGTATCATGTGTCATTCTGCGGTATCGCGGTTTTTATGGTGAAAGCCTTATCTTTGGGTAGCAAAGCTGATGACCTATTTATTTCTGTGTCTGGCCATTGTCTCGGAAGTGATAGCGACGACGGCACTCAAACTGTCGGATAGTCTTACCCGGCTCGTGCCGAGCGTGGTCACTGTGGTGTTTTACGCGATTGCGTTTTATTGCCTGACTATTTCGATGCGGGTGTTGCCGACGGGGGTGATTTACGCCATTTGGTCCGGTGTCGGTATCGTATTGATCGCGGCAGTAAGCTGGATTTTTTACGACCAGCGGCTGGACTGGCCTGCGGTACTGGGAATGGCGTTAATTATTGCCGGGGTTGCGGTCATTAACCTGTTTTCCAATTCCGTCGCACATTAATCACCAAACCGCTGCCGACAATGGGTTGGCAGCTGGGGCTTATACGAGACATCGTACAGGGCAACGCACAAGAAAGAGATGCGGAAAAAAAGAAAAAGCCCGATAAACGGGCTTTTCTGTATGGCTGGGGTACGAGGATTCGAACCTCGGGATGGCGGAATCAGAATCCGCTGCCTTACCGCTTGGCGATACCCCAATTTAATGTGGTGGCTACGACGGGAATCGAACCTGTGACCCCAGCATTATGAGTGCTGTGCTCTAACCAGCTGAGCTACGTAGCC
>NZ_SULL01000018.1 GCF_009372235.1 Dickeya oryzae
TCCATGTGAAGACATGAACCCTTTTTACATCAGCCACCGGATCGGTCAACCGATCCTTAAACGATCGGCATTAGCCTTCGGGCTGGTTTTTTTATGGCATCAATCTGACGGTTACTGGATGCGTGCTTCCCGCACGATATCCGGTTGCAGTTGCGCGACCAGCTCAAAGGAGCGCAGCCGTGCCTGATGATCGAAGATTTGGCCGTTGATCATCAGCTCGTCCGCCTGGGTTTCCCGCAGCAAGGTTTGCAGGCCGTGACGCACTTTGGCGATATCGCCGACGATAGCCAGCCGTAATGTCTGCTCAACAGCAAACTGCTCGGCAGCGGACCAGTGTGTTTCCATCGACTCTACCGGTGCGGGCAGCGGTCCCGGCGTACCACGTCGCAGGTTGATAAACTGCTGCTGTAATGACGTAAACAGGAAACGGGCGTCACGGTCGCTGTCAGCGGCGACAACATTCACACACACCATCGCGTGCGGTTTTTCCAGTTGGGCTGACGGGCGGAAAGTGTCACGATAAAGCTGCAAGGCTTGTAGTAGCATATCCGGTGCAAAATGGGCGGCGAAGGCAAACGGTAACCCCATTGAGGCCGCTAACTGGGCGCTGTACAGGCTGGAACCCAATAGCCAGATGGGAATGTTCAGCCCTTGTCCCGGTACTGCCTGCACGGGTTGACCCGGCTGAGCTGGGGCGAAGTAGCGTTGAAGTTCCTGCACGTCGTGGGGAAAATCATCAATGTCGGCATTCAGGTGGCGGCGTAACGCCTGCATGGTGCGGTGGTCGGTACCCGGTGCACGCCCCAGACCGAGTTCAATACGGCCAGGATAGAGCGATTCGAGCGTGCCGAACTGTTCGGCTATCACCAGCGGTGCATGGTTTGGCAGCATCACACCACCGGAACCCAGCCGGATGTGCTGTGTTCCTGCGGCAAGGTAACCGATCAACACCGAGGTGGCCGCGCTGGCGATACCGGTCATGTTGTGGTGTTCCGCCAGCCAATAGCGCTGATACCCCCACTTTTCCGCATGTTGCGCCAAATCCAGAGAATGGTGGAACGCATCACGGGCCGTATTGCCCTGCGGGATGGGAGCCAGATCGAGTAGCGAAAAAGGAACGGTAGCGGTCATAAGCGTCACTCATCAGGTTGAGGGGCTGACGCATCAGCCCAAATAAACACAGATAAGATGTTACGCTATCTTAACAAATGGCAACGGACGATGCGTGCGCATCGCCCTGACATTGGTGTTAACTCACCAGTTCCAGCCCGGCAACGCGTCGCCAGTAGCCGTTGCAATCCTGCTGATTTTCCAGCGTTAGTGGTTGCTCACCATGCTGGTTAGCGCGGAAACGGTCGATAATCGCCAGCGTGTCCAGCCCTTGAGGCGACAGACGTACAATATCCACCAGTCCTTCCATGGAAGTCAGGTCGTTACCGAGGTTATAGCAGTAACCGCTCTGAGTCTGGATGCCGTTAAGTACAAATACCTGCTGATTTTCCTGCGACAACATCTGACGTCCTTGTGGATACTGGATGCAGCAGGTTTCGCATTCGTCTTTGGGGCGGTTTTCCGAACGGGCGGTAAAACAGCGGGCGGAATAGGCCAGCGGCAGATGGCCGTAGCTCAGCACCTCGACTTCAAACTGATGGCGAAAACCCAGTTCGTCACATTGATTGAGCAGGTTTTGCAGCCAGTCACGCGACAGCTCTACTGGCATGCACCAGCGCATCATGCCTTGTTTGTGCAGCAACCGCAGGGTGTAAGCGTTATAACAGTTCAGCGCATGACCGGCGACAAACGGCAGGTGACGTTCTGCCGCCATATTGACCGCGCCAAGATCGTTGGCTTCCAGCAGAAATTCGCCGTTCTCCACGTATTTTTTCAGTTCGGTCAATTCGGAAGGCGCTTGTAACAACGCCAGCGTAGATATCACCACCTGTTTACCGCTGGCGGCGACTTCATGCGCCAGTGTGAGCCAGTCGCCGGCTTTCATCCCCCGGCGTTTACTGCACACGGTTTCACCCAAATAGATGATGTCGGCACTGCTGTCGAGCGCAGCACGATAGAAGGTTTCAATGTCGGCTTTCGGCCAATAGTAGAGCAGGGCGCCCAGTGAATATTTCATGTGATTGATGTCTCCTGACTACTGCCACTGGCGATGATAAGCGCCCAGCGTGGTCTGCGTACCTTCGGCAACAGCACCCAGCGCCTCCATCCACTCGGCGGTGGGGGTAAAATGTGCCGGGTCAGCTTTACAGCGGTCTATCGCCTGCCGCCACACCTGGGTTACCTGGCTGACGTAGGCTGGGCTGCGCTGCCTGCCTTCGATTTTTACCGAGGCGATATTCGCCGCCATCAGTTCTGGTAACAGTTCCAGCGTATTCAGACTGGTAGGCTCTTCCAGTGCGTGATAGCGCTGACCATCCACCAGATAGCGGCCTTTACACAGCGTTGGGTAACCCGCGTTTTCATTGTCCTGATAGCGGTCGATCAGCACATCATTCAGCCTTGATTCCATGCCGTTTTTCGTTTGTTGCCAGCGCACGAAGCGTGCCGGGGAGCAGGCACCCACGGTGTTGGGGGATTCGCCGGTCAGGTAAGACGACAGGTAACAACGCCCTTCAGCCATGATGCACAGGCTACCGAAGGCGAACACTTCCAGCGGCACCGGGCTGGTACGCGACAACTGTTTGACCTGATGGATGGACAGCACGCGCGGCAGCACAACACGGGCGACATCAAAGTGGCGCTGATAAAAGCGGATAGCTTCCTCGTTGGTGGCGGAGGCCTGAACCGACACGTGACGCTCTACTGACGGATAACGCTCGGCGGCATATTCCAGCATCGCCAGATCCGCCAGAATCAGCGCATCGGCCCCTGCGGTTTGCACGGCGGTATCCACCGCGCGCTGCCAGCGTGGGTAACCATCCGGGTGGGCGAAGGTATTAATAGCAATATGCAGCTTGCGACGGTGGCGATGCACGTAGTCGCTGGCGTCCTGCAATTTTTTGTCGTTGAAATTGAGGCCGGCGAAGTGGCGGGCATTGGTATCGTCTTTCAGCCCGATATACACCGCGTCGGCGCCATGATCGATGGCGGCTTTCAATGCCGGCAGGTTACCGGCGGGGCAAAGCAGTTCCATTCTTACGTCCTTTCATCACGGCCTGACGCAGCGGGCCGGTTTGCAATGAGACAGAATCTTAGTGAACCCGGCTGCCAGCAACTTTGATTTAAACCAGCATATCGGGGAATTGCTGGCGCTTTGCGGTCGTGATTTCGCGCAGAACAGGCTAAATTTATTTCATCACCATCGTGAGACTTTTCCTGCGGGTGTCGCCAGACGACGTTAAAAAAACGCTTCCGGCACTTTTATTGATGTAGACCCTTGCTGCCCGTTTCCCGTTCTATGGCAGAATAATGACCATGTCGGTCAGGCAGCATTGCTTTATGAGGAGTACGCCAGTGTTGGAAAAATTACGGGCGCAGATTGTGCGTCAGGGGCCACGTTTACTGAGTAAGCCGTTAACGTTAACGCCTTTCTTCCTGCAACGCCGGGTGCTGGAGCAACTGCTGGGTTGGCAGTTCCGTCAGGCATTGGAAGAGGGCGAGCTGGATTTTCTGGAGGGTCGCTGGTTACGGGTTGAAGTCCGTGATATCGGTTTGCAGTGGTTTGTGACGCTGCGCGATAACCGACTGGAAATCAGCCATAACGAGCTGGCGGATGTCAGCTTTAGCGCCGATGCTAACGATCTGATTTTGATAGCCGCTCGTCGGGAAGACCCGGATACGCTGTTTTTCCAGCGTCGTCTGCGTATTGAAGGCGATACCGAGCTGGGGCTGTACGTCAAAAACCTGATGGACGCCATCGAGCTGGAAAATATGCCTGCACCGTTGCGGGTGGCATTGCTGCAACTGGCGGGATTTGTCGCAGCCGGTTTACAGGAGGGCGCGGAGCCGGTTAGCCCGCACGCGCCAGTATCATGTTGATTCGCGTTGAGATTCCGGTGGATGCACCGGGGATTGATGCTTTACTGCGGCGCTCGTTCCCGACCAGTGCGGAGGCGGAGCTGGTGCATCAGTTGCGTGAAGACGGCCAACTGACGCTGGGGATCGTCGCGACTGACGACGAGGGTGGTGTCATCGGCTATGCCGCGTTTAGCCCGGTCACGCTGGGCGGCGAAGATTTACAGTGGGTCGCGCTGGCACCGATGGCGGTGGACGAAAACCACCGTTGTCAGGGTATTGGCGAGAAGCTGGTGTACGAAGGGCTTGATGCACTTAACGAGTTTGGTTATACCGCAGTGGTAGTGCTCGGCAACCCGCGTTACTACGCGCGTTTCGGCTTTGTGCCGGCAGCGGAACAGCAACTGTATTGCCGCTGGCTGGGTTACGAGTCGGACTTTCAGGTCTATCCGCTGGCAGATAACCACTTTCAGGGCGCCAGTGGTCTGGTGGAGTACGCCGAACCGTTTAATCGTTTTTAAAGCACGGCAGAAAATCGGTCAGTGTCGAAGGCTGGTGTTGTACCAGCCTTTCTTTTTGCAGTTTGCTCAGTTGCTTGATGCGGTATTCCCATTTCAGCGCCGTCGAGCGATCACCCGCCACACAGTGATACACCAGCGTCAACGGCCCTTTTCCGCGCAGTGAGCGCGCACCTTTGCCATTCTGATGCTCTGCCAGACGCCTGTCGACATTGGTAGTAATGCCGGTATAAAGCCATCCGCTGCCAGTACGCAGCAGATAGACAAACCAGATAGTCTCACTGTTGTTCACGCCATTTCCTTTTCGTGGTTTAGCGCTTATTTTACGGTGACAAGCCGATAAAGGCTGCCTGTTTGACGGCATTCATCGGTGGACGTGGGTGAGGAAAATTGCGACCTTTATTTATCAATAAGTTAGCGCTCTTTAACAACGTGAAAAAGTTGGTGGAATTTTTCAGGCTTTAAAAATCATTAGAAAACAAGTATATACTTTTAGAGTGTTCCCCGCGCCAGCGGGGATAAACCGAACGGAGAAGGGGAGTAGGAAATGCTTATTTTGTGTTCCCCGCGCCAGCGGGGATAAACCGTCAGCGGCTGGCACGTCAATACGCTGACGAATGTGTTCCCCGCGCCAGCGGGGATAAACCGGCTTGATAGTAGTACACCCCTACAACGTAGGGGTGTTCCCCGCGCCAGCGGGGATAAACCGTCTCGGCATAGTCATTTTCGCGGCGCCTTTTTGTGTTCCCCGCGCCAGCGGGGATAAACCGTGATGCCTTAGCCCTATCTGCTGGTGGAACCAGTGTTCCCCGCGCCAGCGGGGATAAACCGAGACTTGGGAACAGAGCGGCCGTCGAGACGGGGTGTTCCCCGCGCCAGCGGGGATAAACCGCTGACCAGTTAATTGAGGAAAAAGGCGGCGACGTGTTCCCCGCGCCAGCGGGGATAAACCGGGGATGCTGACCTGCTGCGGCGTATGTGGGCAGTGTTCCCCGCGCCAGCGGGGATAAACCGTGGTGGCAGTACCGCTGGTAGATAGCACTGACGTGTTCCCCGCGCCAGCGGGGATAAACCGGTCTATGACCGGTTCGTGAGCGAGCTCGGCCCGTGTTCCCCGCGCCAGCGGGGATAAACCGTGTTTTGATAAAATAAGTATATTCGCTTTCTTGTGTTCCCCGCGCCAGCGGGGATAAACCGGTTCCCGTTGCTGTGTCTATTTCAGCTTGCCCGTGTTCCCCGCGCCAGCGGGGATAAACCGAACGTTACCAAGCCCAACGGCACTAGTCCCAGCGTGTTCCCCGCGCCAGCGGGGATAAACCGTAAAAGGGGATTATAGTAATTTTGTTAGTTTCCGTGTTCCCCGCGCCAGCGGGGATAAACCGGTGCTAGTAGAGCAGGTTGCGGATGGAGACAGGTGTTCCCCGCGCCAGCGGGGATAAACCGTGCTCCAGCTATTCAAGTCTGACCGTCTCTGCGTGTTCCCCGCGCCAGCGGGGATAAACCGCACGCAAAGCGGAGGTGGTGGCCGAAGCGCTGGTGTTCCCCGCGCCAGCGGGGATAAACCGGCCATTGCGTACCGGGTCGGCCGTATGACGGGGTGTTCCCCGCGCCAGCGGGGATAAACCGTTCCTCGGTGACGCTATCCGTGATGACCGGCTGTGTTCCCCGCGCCAGCGGGGATAAACCGTCACTCGCCTTGTCAGTAGTCTTCATGCGGCGGTGTTCCCCGCGCCAGCGGGGATAAACCGCGTTTTTGGGGCCCTCTCGGTTGTGGCCTGACGTGTTCCCCGCGCCAGCGGGGATAAACCGCCCGTTTACATAGCTACGATCATTTTCACAGAGTGTTCCCCGCGCCAGCGGGGATAAACCGCGCGTCGGCGGCTTCCTCAGCATTATTGATACGTGTTCCCCGCGCCAGCGGGGATAAACCGGTGCTCGCGCCCTCAACCGAGAGATATATTCCGTGTTCCCCGCGCCAGCGGGGATAAACCGGCCCGGATCACCCGCTGCGCCGCGTTGATTTTGTGTTCCCCGCGCCAGCGGGGATAAACCGCTGTTTATCTGGTCGAGGATGCGGATGAACAACGTGTTCCCCGCGCCAGCGGGGATAAACCGATGCGCTGGATTTATCAATTGGAAGGGCGAATGTGTTCCCCGCGCCAGCGGGGATAAACCGCCGAGAAAATCACCCCGGCCCGCGTTGTGGATGTGTTCCCCGCGCCAGCGGGGATAAACCGTTCAACTATATCTATACTTGACTGTACTTTCAGTGTTCCCCGCGCCAGCGGGGATAAACCCCTTACCGCCAGTAAATGGCGACTCCTGCGGCCGTGTTCCCCGCGCCAGCGGGGATAAACCGCAATCAGCCCAGCTTTCAGAGTCCCAATGATTGTGTTCCCCGCGCCAGCGGGGATAAACCGCACTCCTCGGGATCGGCTAATTCCCAAATCGGGTGTTCCCCGCGCCAGCGGGGATAAACCGAAATGGCAGACGAAAATATTAGCATTGAAATTGTGTTCCCCGCGCCAGCGGGGATAAACCGCAATAGATAAAATAAAAATAAATATTGCTTTCGTGTTCCCCGCGCCAGCGGGGATAAACCGGAGACAGATACCTAATGAGCGTACCTGTGTGGGTGTTCCCCGCGCCAGCGGGGATAAACCGGAGACAGATACCTAATGAGCGTACCTGTGTGGGTGTTCCCCGCGTCAGCGGGGATAAGCGTTAACGTAATAGCGCGGCACAATCCGTCGCGATGCGCTGGGCTTTATTGTGATAATATTCACATCTATCGTGAATTATGTGTGTGTAATTTCTTTTTTATGTGAATAAAACCACAAAATAGGTTGTCATCTCCGGGTGAAATAGCGGTATTCGCCGGAGAGATGACCGTGTGGTCGATAAGCGGGAGCCTTGTATGACTGATTTAACTGCAGCAGCGCAGCGTGCGCTGGGATTGATGGATTTAACCACCCTGAATGACGACGACACTGATGAAAAGGTGACGGCCCTGTGTCGTCAGGCCAATAGCCCGGCGGGGAAAACCGCTGCTATTTGCATCTACCCACGTTTTATACCGCTGGCGCGTAAGGTGCTGCGTGAGCAGGGGACGCCGGATGTTCGTATCGCCACCGTGACCAATTTCCCACACGGTAACGACGACATTGATATCGCGCTGGCGGAAACCAATGCGGCTATCGCCTACGGTGCCGACGAGGTGGACGTGGTGTTCCCGTATCGGGCGTTGATGGCGGGTAACCGTGAGGTCGGTTTCGAGCTGGTGAAAGCCTGTAAAGCGGCCTGTGCGGCAGCTGGTGTGCTGTTGAAGGTCATCATTGAAACCGGTGAGCTGAAAACCGACGCACTGATCCGTGAAGCCAGTGAGATTGCGATTGATGCGGGTGCGGATTTCATCAAAACCTCGACCGGAAAAGTCGCGGTAAACGCTACGCTGCATTCGGCTGAGGTGATGTTGAGTGTCATCCGCGATAAAGGCGTTGGCGAGCAGGTTGGGTTTAAACCCGCGGGTGGTGTGCGTACCGCGCAAGATGCTGCCGATTATCTGCAACTGGCCGATAGCATAATGGGCGCTGGCTGGGCAGATGCCCGTCATTTTCGTTTCGGCGCGTCCGGTTTGCTCGGCAGCTTGCTGACCACACTGGGCCACGCCGTCGGGCAGGCGCGCAGCAGCTACTGATGCGGTTCGTGCTACCGGCGCGACGCAGGCGTACCTCAGCACCAGACAGGAGAAGCTATCGTGTTTCTGATTCAGGAAATTATTCGTAAAAAACGGGACGGGCATCCGCTCAGTGCGGAAGAGATTCGCTTTTTTATTAACGGTGTGCGCGATAACACCGTGTCAGAGGGGCAGATCGCCGCACTGGCGATGACCATCTTCTTTCACGATATGACGATGGATGAACGGGTGTCGCTGACGCTGGCGATGCGCGACTCCGGCACCGTGTTGGATTGGTCCGGTTTACACCTGAATGGCCCGCTGGTGGACAAGCACTCTACCGGTGGCGTTGGCGATGTGACATCGCTGATGCTGGGGCCGATGGTGGCGGCTTGTGGCGGCTATGTGCCGATGATCTCTGGCCGGGGGCTGGGCCACACCGGTGGCACGCTAGATAAACTGGAGTCTATTCCGGGGCTGGATATCTTCCCTGATGACGAGGTGTTTCGTCAGATTATCCGTCAGGTTGGGGTGGCGATTATCGGACAAACCAGCTCGCTGGCCCCGGCAGACAAGCGTTTTTACGCCACCCGCGACATCACCGCTACCGTGGATTCCATCCCGCTGATTACTGCTTCCATTCTGGCGAAAAAACTGGCAGAAGGGCTGGATGCGCTGGTGATGGATGTTAAGGTCGGTTCCGGTGCGTTTATGCCGACCTATGAACAGTCTGAGCAGTTGGCGAAGGCGATTGTCGGCGTCGCCAATAATGCTGGTTGCCGTACCAGCGCGTTATTGACCGACATGAACCAGGTGCTGGCTTCCAGTGCGGGTAACGCGTTGGAAGTCCGCGAAGCGGTGCGTTTTCTGACCGGCGAGCAGCGTAATCCTCGTCTGTTTGAAGTGACGATGGCGCTGTGCGAATCGATGTTGCTGTCGGGCAACCTGGCGCGTGATGCCGCCGAGGCGCGTGCTAAACTCCAGAGTGCGTTGGATAGTGGCCGTGCGGCGGAGGTCTTTGGCCGTATGGTGGCAGCCCAGCATGGCCCGGCGGATTTCGTCGAGCATTACGATCGTTATCTGCAACCGGCGACGCTCAGCAAACCCGTGTTTGCTGAACGTGACGGGATTGTCAGCGCGATGAATGCGCGTGCGTTGGGTATGGTTGTGGTGGCGTTGGGTGGTGGCCGACGTCAGGCCAGTGATATCATTGATAGCAGCGTAGGGTTGAGCGACATGGTCAGCCTGGGTGATCGGGTGGATGCCGAGCGTCCGCTGGCGGTTATCCATGCCAGAACCGAATCGGACTGGCAGCAGGCGGCACAGGCGTTGCGTGAAGCAATCTGTCTGGATTCTCAGGCACCTGCGCCTTGTCCATTGATTTATCGCCGACTGGATATCGCGGATATCTAAGCGTTGGTCGCCGTTTTGCCCTACGCGCATTTATACTTTATGTACACGCTGTGCCCTTACGCACGACGCAGGAGATAACAACATGAAACGTGCATTTATTATGGTTCTCGACTCGTTTGGGATTGGCAGCACTGCTGATGCCAGGCGGTTTGGCGACGCGGGTTCAGATACGCTGGGCCATATCGCACACGCCTGCGCACAAGGCAAGGCCGATACCGGTCGGCAGGGGCCGCTGCGGTTGCCGAACCTGAGCCGTTTAGGGTTGGGCAAGGCGGCGGAAGGCTCCACCGGGCAGTTCCCGCCGGGGCTGGATGCACAGGCGGATATCATCGGCGCGTATGCCTACGCCAGCGAAATCTCCTCGGGTAAAGATACGCCATCCGGCCACTGGGAAATCGCCGGGGTGCCGGTGTTGTTCGACTGGGGCTACTTCCTTGATGAACACAATAGTTTCCCACAGGCGCTGCTGGACCGGCTGGTAGAACGCGCTGGGTTGCCGGGCTATCTCGGTAACTGTCACTCTTCCGGTACGGTGATCCTTGACCAGCTTGGCGAGGAGCACATGAAAACCGGCAAGCCGATTTTCTATACCTCGGCGGATTCGGTATTTCAGATCGCCTGCCATGAAGAGACCTTCGGGCTGGATAAACTGTATGAACTGTGTGAAATCGCCCGTGAGGAACTGACCGAAGGCGGTTACAACATTGGTCGCGTGATCGCCCGGCCGTTTGTCGGTGATAAAGCCGGCCAGTTCCAGCGTACCGGCAATCGCCATGATCTGGCGGTGGAACCGCCAGCACCGACCATGCTGAAAAAACTGGTGGATGAAAAAGGCGGCCAGGTGGTATCGGTAGGGAAAATCGCCGATATCTACGCTAACGTCGGCATCACCAAAAAGATCAAAGCCACCGGTATCGATGCGTTGTTTGATGCTACGCTGAGCGAAATGGAGCAGGCGGGGGACAACACCATCGTGTTCACCAACTTTGTGGATTTCGACTCATCTTACGGCCATCGTCGTGATGTGGCGGGATATGCCGCCGCGCTGGAGCTGTTTGACCGCCGCCTGCCGGAGATGCTCGCTCGCGTGACGGGGGATGACATTCTGATCCTGACAGCTGACCACGGCTGTGACCCGACCTGGCCCGGAACCGATCACACCCGTGAGCATGTGCCGGTGCTGATGTACGGGCCGGGTGTGAAGCCGGGTGATTACGGCCATCGCACCACCTTTGCCGACATCGGCCAGACGGTTGCCCGTTATTTCGGCCTGTCGCCGATGGAATACGGTACACCGATGCTGTGACAGCTTACGTTGTGGCGGGGTGAGGGTGTGACAGGTTAATGCGGTTACCGGTTAATGCTGTGACACGAGCCGTCGACCGACGCTATACCCAAAATAATTCGAGTTGCAGGAAGGCGGCAACCGAGGGAATCCCCAGGAGCTTACATCAGTAAGTGACTGGGGTGAACGAGGGCAGCCAACACACCTGCAACTTGAAGTATGACGGGTATATAATTCATCATCATGAATTCACACTGGATTTAAAAAGGAAGAAAAAAGGATGGCTACGCCACATATCAATGCAGAAATGGGTGACTTCGCTGACGTGGTACTGATGCCGGGCGACCCGCTGCGCGCTAAGTACATCGCGGAAACCTTTCTGGAAAACGCGGTGGAAGTAAACAACGTGCGTGGCATGCTGGGCTTCACCGGGACTTACAAAGGCCGTCGTATCTCCGTGATGGGCCACGGCATGGGCATCCCGTCCTGCTCGATTTACACCAAAGAGCTGATAACCGAGTTCGGCGTGAAGAAAATCATCCGCGTGGGGTCCTGTGGTGCGGTGCGCGCCGATGTGAAACTGCGTGATGTGGTGATCGGTATGGGTGCCTGCACCGATTCCAAAGTGAACCGCATGCGCTTTAAAGATCATGATTTCTCGGCGATTGCCGATTTTGATCTGCTGCGTCACGCGGTGGATGCGGCGAAAGCACGCGGCGTCAACGCCCGTGTTGGTAACCTGTTCTCCGCTGATTTGTTCTACACGCCGGACCCGCAAATGTTCGACGTGATGGAAAAATACGGCATTCTGGGCGTGGAAATGGAAGCGGCCGGTATCTACGGCGTGGCGGCGGAATTTGGCGCTAAAGCGCTGGCTATCTGCACCGTGTCCGACCATATCCGTACCCACGAGCAGACCACGGCGGCCGAGCGCCAGACCACCTTCAACGAGATGATCGAAATCGCGCTGGAGTCGGTATTGCTGGGTGACGCCGCTGAGGCTTGATGCTGTTGACAAACAGCTATGTTGTATTGTGAATAGTGATGTTTGTCCGGTCAGTGAGTCATTTCGTGCGGGATAAACGGTGTCATTTCTTTGCTGCTTCATTGCACGCACGACAAGGAGAGGTGCAAGCGCCACCTCTCCTTGACCTCTGGCTGGTGGCTAAATTATGAACCCTGACGGGTTCACCCTTGCGGGCCAGCGTAAACGCTGTTCCATTTTGCGTTGCAAAATGGTGTGCCGCTACGCGGTTCCTTCGGCGTCCGACTTCGCGGTTCGGGCCGCCTGTGACGCGCTCCAGGCGCGGCACAGGCTTTCGCGACGTCCTGTCGCTCACCCGGCGAAGTCGCCCACCTCAGCGCAGTTTTTGATGCCAGAAAAGCGTCATCCTGTACTTAAGGATTTTATCACCCCAGCGGTAGCGCCATGATAATGGCGTCTTCGCGGCCATTGGCGGTCGGGTAATAATCCCGCCGTACCGAGACTTCGTTGAATCCCAAACTTTGATACAGCGCGATGGCGCGGGCGTTGGACGCGCGCACTTCCAGCCACAGCGTCACAATGCCACGCTGCTCCAGTTCGGTAATCAGGTGTTCCAGCAACTGACGCCCGTAGCCGTGGCGCTGGTGCGCCGGGTCAACCGCAATATTGAACAGCGTGGCTTCATCCAGCACCACCTGGGTGATGGCGTAGGCCACCAGTTGCTGGTCATGACACAGTTTCAGGTTGAGGTAACGCTCGCCCTGATTGCTGATGAAGGTTTTTTCGCTCCACGGAAAAGCGTGGCTTAAGCATTCAATATCAAACGCCTGCGGCAGGTCAGCCGTGGTCAGGGTGGAAATCATGTTCATGGTGACAAATCTGTTGCCACAGGGCGCGTTTCGCCCCGGCGTTGTGAGAGAGCTCGGCCAGAGACGGGCTGGTCAGTTGCACGCCATCCAATGCCAGTGCATCGGTGACAGGCTGACCCAGCCACCAACTGTGGCAGCGGGTATGTTCCGGTAACATCTGCGCCTGACGTGGTGTCAGGCTTATCATCTGCTGCGAAGAGAGATTCAGGCTGCGCAAGACATCCTGTAACAGCGGGTCATCGCTGGCGGGCAGTGGGTCGGCGATGATAATCAGCCGGGCATCAGGCGGCAGGCTGACGGCGATTTCGCCTTTCAGCACCGACGGACGACGCAAGGTCCACTGGGTGATCCCCAGTTGCTGTAACAGCCAGTCCCGTCTTGATGTCATGCCTTACTCACTCTGCGTGCGATGTTAGTGCCCGTGGTAACCGCGCCCGATGTCGCAAATCGTCGTATCCGGCGATGGCGGTGCACGATTGTGCGGCGCTATGCTAACAAATCGCTGAACCTGCGCCAACAAACCACTATAATCCCCGCTCAGTTTATTGAGGAGCCAGACCTGATGTCAGCATTAACCCCCGCCAGTGAAGTGATATTGCGCCATAGTGATGAATTTGTTGCCCGCCGGGTACTGTTTGCCGGTGATTTGCAGGATACATTGCCTGCGCATTTTGAAGCGGCGGTCGTTACTGTGCACACCACGCAATACCATCATTGGCAGCAGTTGCAGCCTGTATTGGGCGACAACGTGCATTTTTCGCTGCTGGCGCAGGCGGACATGGTCGCCGGGTGCGACACCTTGATTTACTACTGGCCGAAGAGCAAACAGGAAGCACAGTTCCAGTTGTCTAATCTGCTGTCGCTGTTGCCGGTCGGCTGTGAGATTTTTGTCGTCGGTGAAAACCGTAGTGGGGTGCGCAGCGCTGAAGGTATTTTGGAGCCGATCGCCGCTATCAATAAGATCGACAGCGCACGTCGTTGCGGTCTGTACCACGGTCGTCTGGATGCCGCCTCCGCGTTTGCACTGGAAGACTGGTGGCTGGAATATGACGTGGATGGCGTGCCGGTACGCACATTGCCGGGGGTATTCAGCCGTGAGGGACTGGATAGCGGCAGCCAGTTGCTGCTCTCGACGCTGGAACCGCATCGTAAAGGGAAAGTGTTGGATCTTGCCTGCGGTGCTGGGGTGCTGGCGGCATCGTTTGCCCGGTTATCGCCGAAAATTCGCCTGACGCTGAGCGATGTGAGCGCGGCGGCGCTGGAAGCGAGCCAGGCGACGCTGGCGGCGAATGGACTGGAAGGTCAGGTTATCGCCAGCAATGCCTACTCGGATATTCAAGGGCGCTTTGATCTGATTATCTCGAACCCACCGTTCCACGACGGCATGCAAACCAGCCTGCATGCGGCGGAAATGATGATTCGCGGTGCGGCCGCTCATCTGAACATCGAAGGTGAACTGCGCATCGTCGCCAACGCTTTCCTGCCGTACCCGGCGCTGCTGGACGAGACATTCGGCAGTCATGAAGTGCTGGCTCAGACTGGCCGTTTCCGCGTGTACCGCGCTGTGCTGCGTCGCCATAAAAACCGCTGATTCACCAAAAAGTAACCCGCAATTTACCTGAAGGCCCGGCTTTCTCGCCGGACCTTCAGGCTTGATGCTCAGGCGTTATCGATCGTTGCCATCCCCTCTCGTCCATAGCGCTCGCCAGCCGCGACATGCGGCGGGAAGATAGCGTTAATCTCATCCAGTTCCTGTGGTGTCAGAGCGATTGACTGCGCGCCGATATTCTCTTCCAGATAGCGACGACGTTTGGTCCCAGGGATCGGCACGATGTGCTCGTCTTGTGCCATCACCCAGGCTAATGCCAATTGTGAGGGGGTGACGGCTTTTTCCCGCGCCATTTGCGTGATTTTTTCTACCAGTTGTAGATTTTTAGCGAAATTCTCATCGCTAAAACGCGGGTTACTGCGCCGAAAATCGTCTGCGGACAAAGCATCCGGGCGCGTGATGGCACCGGTCAGGAAGCCACGCCCCAACGGGCTGTAAGGTACAAAGCCGATACCCAGACGGCGACAGGTGGGGAGGATCTCCGCTTCCACATCGCGCGTCCACAAGGAGTATTCACTTTGCAGTGCGGTGATAGGATGCACGCGTTGTGCCCGCTCCAGCGTGGCGGCAGACGCCTCGCTCAGGCCGATATACCGAATCTTGCCCGCTTTCACCAAATCAGCCAGCGCGCCAACGCTCTCTTCGATCGGCACGGCCGGGTCGATACGATGTTGGTAGTAGAGATCGATAACATCAACCCCCAGACGCGTCAGGCTGCCCTCGACGGCCTGACGGATATACTCAGGTCGGCCACAGACACCGCGCAACGCCGGGTTGGCCGGATCGCGCAAAATGCCGAATTTGGTAGCCAGAAACACCTGATCCCGTTTGCCCTTGATGGCTTTGCCTACCAGTATTTCATTGGTGTGGGGGCCGTACATGTCGGCGGTGTCCAGCAGGGTGACACCCAGTTCCAGCGCCCGATGCAGGGTGGCGATGGCCTCGTTTTCATCCTGACGGGTGGAATAGAAGTCACTCATCCCCATACAGCCGAGGCCGATGGCAGATACCGTTGGCCCCTGCGGGCCGAGTTTTCGCTGTTGCATGTTTCTTGCTCCGTGTTGTTAGCGGCGTTTTCTCAGTGTGGTTGTTTCAATCAAAAAGATAAATTCGCGGTTTTATGCAACACTGTTTGCAAAATACAAACAATGGAGCCGGGGATGGATCAGGTTCAGGCCATGCGGGTCTTCGTGCGCATCGTGGAGGCGGAGAGCTTCAGTCGGGCGGCGGAAAAGCTGGGATTGCCGCGCGCCACCGTGAGCCAGACGCTGAAGCGGCTGGAAGTCAGGCTGGGCGTGCGTTTGCTGCAACGTACTACACGTCAGGTACAGGTGACGGACGAAGGCCTGCTGTACTACCAGCGTTGTGTTCAACTGCTGGCGGAGCTCGACGAGACGGACGCGTTGTTTTCCCATCAGCGTCAGCAGCCCAGCGGTCGTGTGCGTATCGATATGCCGCACTCGCTGGCACGACAGGTGGTGATCCCGTCATTACCTGCGTTTTACCGCCGGTACCCGCAGATTTCACTGGTGCTGAGTGCCAACGACGCGGCGATTAATGTGTTGCGAGAAGGCGTGGACTGCGTATTGCGTGCCTGGCAGGTGGACGATGACTCACTGGTCGCGCGATCATTGCCGTCGCTGCCGCAGGTTACCTGTGCTTCGGTGGCCTATTGTGCCGAGTTTGGTGTGCCTGACTCGCTGGAGGCGCTGGCGACACACCGCATGGTCGGGTATTTTTCGTTACGCACATTGCAGCGTTATCCGCTGGAATTCATGCAGCAAGGGCAGCTCGTTACCCGTACCTTGCCCAGTCTGGTCGAGATAAGCGGTGCGGATGCGTATATCGCTGCCTGTCAGGCCGGGATGGGGATTATCCAGGCTCCCCGTTATGGCCTGGAGTCGTTGCTCTCTGGCGGTGAATTGATTGAGATACTGCCGCAGTTGCCACCGCCCGACATGCCGCTGTATGTGATGTATCCCTCCGGGCGTTTTCTGGCTCCGCGCATTCGGGCCGTGATCGACTGGTTGTCGCAATGCTTTCATCAGCCCCCGTTTGGATGAATGCTGGTTTTTACAGCAAACGCTGTAGCGCTAAGGAAATAATGATTGACGTTGGTGCGAAAATCTCTAGAATGCGCCTCCGTGGTGGCATTATGTGACGTAATGTTGCTTGGTTTGCGAAGGTGGCGGAATTGGTAGACGCGCTAGCTTCAGGTGTTAGTGTCCTTAGGACGTGAGGGTTCAAGTCCCTCTCTTCGCACCAAACTCACCACAGATTTGTATTTCACAGTACCTGCGAAGGTGGCGGAATTGGTAGACGCGCTAGCTTCAGGTGTTAGTGTCCTCAGGACGTGAGGGTTCAAGTCCCTCTCTTCGCACCACTGGGATACAAATCAGCGTCTTGTTGTATCATCGCAGTAAGCAATCTTGTAGTAAGCAATCTTGTAGTAAGTAATCGTAGTACACAGTGCGAAGGTGGCGGAATTGGTAGACGCGCTAGCTTCAGGTGTTAGTGTCCTTAGGACGTGAGGGTTCAAGTCCCTCTCTTCGCACCACTCTCCTTATCTTTCTTTGGCTTCAGCACAGCAATACCCACCCATAACTATATCTACGACATCTACTACCGTTCGTTTTTCCTCATATTTTCTCATGGGCCTGACCGTTATGCTGATTCAGGGCCAATGCGGCCACCCTTTGAGCGTGAGCGACAGCGCCGCCAGGCCGCCTGCCAGCGCAATGCAGGAAGGCAGCAGCAGATAGTGGCGCATACGCCGGTGGAACAACATGCCCACCGTGAGCAGCATGGCCAGCGCACAGATGTATTTTAAGTGCGTTTGATTCAGTTCCGGCAGGGCCAGCAACGGCATCAACGCAGCCGGTAGCAGTACACCCCAGGCGCTGGACAGGCGTTTACCAAAATACCAGCTTATTCCCCACAGCCCGCACGCCGCGATCATGGCAGTCAGCATGGTGGTTTCTCTTGTTGATAATGATAACCAATATCATATATCAGATTTTCCGCTACACAACCGATGCCGTGTGATTTTTCTATGACCTGCCGTTTGGCCGACGGCAGGGGATAAATCAGGCAGATTCAGGCGCGTCACGCAGATAACTGCGTACCAGCTGTAACATGTTGAGTAGCGTGGCACTGCGGTCATGTTTACGCCAGATGACGGCAATTTGCGTGGTGAGGTGGGGGGTATTGGTATCGTGGTAGGTCACATTACCGGTCTGGATGCTGGTCATTGATGCCGGGACGAAGGTCACGCCAAAGCCGGATGCCACCATACTGATGGTCGCGGTGAGGTGTGGTGCCAGCGGGTTGATTTTGGGCTGATAACCCGACAGGTAACAAGCCCGGACAATCAGGTCGTGCAGGCTGGGGCAGAGCTCACGTGGGAAAATAATCAGCGGTTCATTCTGCAACTGCCCAAGATTGATTCGCGTTTGATCGCTAAATGGGTGGTTTTCCGGCAGCACCAGACGCATCGGCTCGTTAGCCAGCAGTTCACCTTCAAACTCTTCGCCGATGTTGTCTGGCAGGCGTACAAACGCGATATCGATGGTGCGGTTACGCAGGCTCTCCAGAATTTCATGGATGTGCTCTTCCCGCGGCTGTAGCCGTATTTTGGGGTAGTGCTGTCGATAGCGGCGCAGCAGCGTCAGTACCGCTGGGTGAAAGGTGACAGCGCAGGAAAAGCCGACATTGATAACGCCGCTCTCTCCACGCGCGATGCTGCGCACCCTTTCCACGGCGGCATCGGTCAGTTCAAGAATATGGTTGGCGTCTTGATATAGCGCTTCGCCCGCTTCCGTCATCTCCACTCCACGGGTTAGCCGCTTGAACAGCGGTGTACCGATTTCCCGCTCAAGTTTTTGAATCTGCTGACTTAATGGGGGTTGTGATATGCCAAGGCTTTCCGCTGCACGGGTGAAATGCCGGGTTGAGGCCACTGCGACAAAATAGCGCAGATAACGTAATTCCATATATTTTCGATCTCCAATTGGCCACTTCTCTGTATTGGAACTTTGGTGTGACGGCGCTCAATATTCAAGTGAAAGGTTAAATAAATTTAAGTTGATCATCGTCGGAAGGGAATGGATATGAAAGATGTTAACTGTGTCGACCCGTGTGTCAGGGAACTGGCCAGCTTTGCACTTCATCATCAGGAACAGCATCCAGAATGCGTTATTTATCAGACCTCATTAATGAGCGGCCTTATTAATGGGGTTTACGAAGGTCACACCACCATGGAAGAACTTCTTAAACATGGCGATTTTGGATTAGGAACATTTAACAATCTTGATGGTGAGCTGGTGGCGCTCAATAGCCGCATCTTTCAGCTTCGTGAAGACGGTAGCGCACGTGCGGCGTTGCCGTACCAGAAAACCCCTTTCGCGGTAATGACCTTTTTCCGGCCGACGGAACAGATCCATTTCGGACAGACCATCGGCCGCGAAGCGATTCATCAGCGCATTAATGAATTGATTGCAACAGATAATCTGTTTTGTGCCCTGCGGATAGATGGCCGTTTTAGCCATGCAGAAACCCGTACGGTACCCCGCCAGGAACGACCTTATAAACCGATGCTGGAAGCGATTGCCCAACAACCGACGTTTCGTTTCGAACACTGTCAGGGCAGCGTAATCGGTTTCCGTAGTCCTGCCTATGTTCAGGGGATTAATGTGGCTGGTTATCATGAGCATTTCATCACCGACGATCGCAAAGGTGGTGGACATCTCCTTGATTATCAATTGGAAGAAGGCGTGTTGACCTTTGGCTCCATCGCGAAGCTGGTTATCGACCTTCCCCGTGACCGGGATTTCCTGAAAGCCAATTTATCCCCTGACGATCTCGATAGCGTCATTCACTCCGTAGAGAGCTGAGACATCGGGTAGGTGTAGGTACTGAAAGCACAAGCACACTGTTATGCAGAGGATAAACATTATGGAAAATAGGGATGGTCAACAGCACTGGACGAGCGGTGCGGAGCTGATCGTAAAACATCTTGAGCAACAAGGCGTCAACTATGTCTTCGGCATTCCTGGTGCAAAAGTCGACCGCGTGTTTGATTCATTGGTGGACTCACCCATTCAGACCATTCCCGTCAGGCATGAAGCCAACGGCGCGTTTATGGCGGCGGCTATCGGTCGCCTGACCGGTAAAGCGGGTGTGACGCTGGTGACCTCGGGGCCTGGTTGTTCGAATCTGGTGACCGGGCTGGCTACCGCGACAACCGAAGGCGACCCGATGGTGGCGCTGGGCGGCGCGGTAAAACGTGCAGACCGCCTGAAGCTGACCCACCAAAGCCTGGATACCGTTAGCCTGTTTCAGCCCGTGACCAAGTACAGTGCGGAAATCACCGTGTCGTCGGCGATTTCAGAAGTGATGGCCAACGCCTTTCGTGCCGCCGAATTTGGTCGTCCGGGGGCTGCGTTTATCAGCCTGCCGGAAGACATTGTTAACGAACCGGTTGATAGCCCGGTTCTGGCTCGAACCACGTTGCCGACCCTCAACAGTGCGCCGTATGCCGATGTCGAGCGGGTGGCCGGGCTTATCAAAAATGCCAAAAACCCGATCCTGTTGCTGGGGTTGATGGCCAGCCAGCCGAAAAATGCGCAGGCGTTGCGCCGGTTGCTGCATCACAGCGGCTTGCCGGTCACCAGTACTTATCAGGCGGCTGGGGTGATCGACCAACAGCACTTTGACCATTTTGCCGGGCGGGTTGGGCTATTTAATAATCAGGCTGGCGACAAGCTGTTACAGCAGGCCGATCTTATCGTGACAGTGGGATACAGCCCGGTGGAGTATGCCCCGGCACTGTGGAATACCGGTAAGGCGACGCTGGTGCACATTGATGTGTTACCCGCTGAAGTGGAAAGTGCCTACCGCCCGGATGTGGAACTGGTGGGTGACATCAGCATCACCATCGATATGCTCAATGAGCAACTGGCCTCACCGATTGTGCTGTCGTCAACGGCCCAGGCAATTTTGGACGAGCGCTGTCAGTTGCGCCATCAACTGGCGACCCGCGCGATTAACATGGACGGCTTTGCCATTCACCCGCTGCGGCTGGTGCGGGTCATGCAAGATCTGGTCAATAAAGATGTGACCTTGTGCGTGGACATGGGCAGCTTCCATATCTGGCTGGCGCGCTATCTTTATAGCTTCCGTGCCCGTCAGGTGTTGATGACGAATGGACAACAAACCATGGGGGTGGCATTGCCGTGGGCGATTGCTGCCGCGTTGGTCAATCCTGGTCAGAAGGTGGTGTCGGTCTCGGGTGATGGCGGTTTCATGCAATCCAGTATGGAGCTGGAAACGGCGGTACGGCTGAAATCCAACATCCTGCATATTATCTGGGTGGATAACGCCTACAACATGGTGGAAATTCAGGAAGAGAAAAAGTATCACCGTGCTTCTGGCGTTAAGTTCGGGCCTATCGATTTCAAAGCCTATGCGGAAGCCTTTGGTGCCAAAGGGTTTGCCGTAGAATCGGCGGCTGAATTGGTGCCGAAACTCTGGCAGGCCATGGACGTGGACGGCCCGGCGGTTATCGCTATTCCGGTGGATTATTCCGACAACCATTACCTGATGGAGAACGTCAACATCGGCCACCTGATTTAAGACGTCGTATCGTCAGTCATTCAGGCCCTGTCATCCTACCTGCTGCAGGATTTGCAGCCTTTTTGAGTGTGATTCGCTCATGATGCTCCACGCGTCCTGAAGCCCCGAGATAGGGAGCTTCGCGTCCCCCCACTGTGTTTCACACGGTGGGGAACGCCGTCCGAGAGTGGCAGGACGCGCGTTTTTTCGCCTTATCTTGTTATGTCTTGCATTGAAATATCCCACCGTGGTGATGGTCTGACGTGATCATCCACATTCTGTATCTGTCACCTTCTCGCGCTCGCCAGTAACCGCATCAGGTTGTCGTTGACAGGAAGATGTCCACGATGGTGATCACAAAATCAGCCTGTGCATGCGATGATTGAGGGCACCCCGATTGCCTGAAATAATCTAATTTTAGGGTTTTTTCGCATTACTTTATCTAATTTATATAGAGAATTCTTATTCTGATATCACACCATGAAATCATTTTTTAATAATGAGTGGTGCCAATTCTATTTTATTATTTGGTTTTTAATTTCAATTAATTGTGGTTTTGTGGATGTATATCCTATATATCGATTTTGTGAATAGGCTGAGGTTCCGTCTTTTTATATAGATAAACTTATGGTTGTGGGAGTGGTGGAACGTCGGCTTCAGTGGTAAGTTCAGGTGCAGGATAAACGTTTGCGTCGTGAGGTCTGGCGTCACAACGCACGGCTAACGTAGAGAGAAAAGAATGGCAAACCACACCCCGTTATATGAACAGCATCTGGCCGATGGCGCCAAAATGGTGGATTTTCATGGCTGGATGATGCCGCTGCATTATGGCTCCCAACTGGATGAACATCATATTGTACGCAGCAGTGCTGGCATGTTTGATGTGTCGCACATGACTATCGTGGATTTGCGCGGTGCCCGTGTCCGCGAATTTTTGCGTTACCTGTTGGCGAATGACGTTGCCAAACTGACCCAGCCCGGCAAGGCGCTCTATACCGCGATGCTGACGCCATCTGCTGGCGTGATCGACGATTTAATCGTGTATTTCCAGACCGAAGATTATTTCCGGCTGGTGGTGAACTCCGCCACGCGCGAGAAAGATTTGGCCTGGATTACCGAGCATGCCGCTTCCTTCCAGGTTGCGATTACCGAACGCGAAGACCTGTCGCTGATTGCGGTGCAAGGGCCGCAGGCACAGGAGAAAGTGCGTAGCCTGCTCAGTGATGCACAGCGTGACATCATTGCGGGCATGAAGCCTTTCTTTGGTTTGCAGGTGGGCGACCTTTTTATCGCCACCACTGGCTATACTGGCGAAGCAGGCTATGAAATTGCGTTGCCGCAGGAACTCGCGGTCAACTTCTGGCAACAATTGCTGGCTGTTGGCGTAAAACCCTGTGGGCTGGGCGCACGTGACACGTTGCGTCTGGAAGCGGGCATGAACCTGTACGGTCAGGATATGGATGAAACCATCTCTCCACTGGCGGCCAACATGGGCTGGACTATTGCCTGGCAGCCGGATGATCGTCAGTTTATCGGCCGTGAGGCGCTTGAACGTCAGCGTTCTGAAGGCACTGAACAGTTGGTCGGTTTGGTGATGACGGAAAAAGGCGTGCTGCGTCACGGTCAACCCGTTCGCTTTACCGATAATCATGGCGTGATGCAGGAAGGGGTGATCACCAGCGGGTCGTTTTCGCCTACGCTGGGCGTCAGCATTGCGCTGGCCCGTGTGCCCGCCGGTATCGGCGAGCAGGCAATCGTGCAGATTCGCAATCGTGAGATGCCGGTGCACGTGACCAAACCGAATTTCGTCCGTGCAGGCAAAGCGCTGGTTCAGTTTTAATTTTTGGCATTAATGGAAGGAGAAGGTGGCAATGAGCAATGTTCCGGCAGAACTGAAGTATTCCTCATCCCATGAGTGGGTGATGGCGGAAGGTAATGGCGTTTACAGCGTGGGTATCACCGAGCATGCCCAGGAATTGCTGGGTGATATGGTGTTTGTCGATCTGCCGGAAGTCGGCAGTACGGTGAATGCTGGCGACGACTGCGCGGTCGCAGAATCCGTCAAGGCCGCGTCGGATATCTACGCGCCGATCAGCGGTGAAATCGTGGAGATCAACGAAGAGCTGGAAGGCGCACCGGAATTGGTGAACAGCGCGCCTTACGCTGAAGGCTGGTTGTTCCGCATCAAAGCCTCTGACGAAGCCGAATTGAACGAACTGCTTGATGCCGCCGGTTATCAGGCACTGCTGGAAGAAGAAGACAGCGACGAAGAAGAATAAGCCTGACGCCCCGTTTGCTTCCCGCAACGGGGCGTTTTTATGGTCCGCCTGGTTTTGCTATTGGTTTGTTTTGTGAATGGTTTGCTTGTTTTTCTGAATGATTTGCTTGTTTTCTGAAATTAGTTAATTGCGCTGCACATCACTGTGCCAAATGCAGGAAATTCCCCCACATGACCCAGACTCTCAGTCAACTCGAACACGGCAGTGCGTTCACCGAGCGCCACATCGGCCCGTCAGTTGCTCAGCAACAGCAGATGCTGACCGCCATTGGCGCGGCTTCGCTGGACGAACTTATCCGTCACATCGTACCTGCTGATATCCAGTTACCGCAGCCGCCAGCGGTGGGCGACGCCGCCACCGAATATCAGGCGCTGGCCGAACTCAAAGTTATCGCCAGCCGCAACCAGCGTTATAAGAGCTATATCGGCATGGGGTATCACGCCGTGCTGACGCCGCCGGTGATTTTGCGCAACGTACTGGAAAACCCAGGTTGGTATACCGCGTATACGCCGTACCAGCCGGAAGTATCGCAGGGGCGTCTGGAAGCGTTGCTGAATTTCCAGCAATTGACACAGGACCTGACCGGACTGGAGCTGGCTTCCGCCTCGTTACTGGATGAAGCGACCGCCGCCGCGGAAGCGATGGCGATGGCTAAACGTGTTAGCAAGCTCAAGCAGGCCAATCGTTTCTTTGTCGCCGACGATGTCCACCCACAGACGCTGGATGTGGTGCGTACCCGTGCTCAGACCTTTGGTTTTGAGATAGTGACCGGCAACGCCGCTGAGGCGGTGAAATACGACGACGTTTTCGGCGTGTTGTTGCAACAGACAGGTACCACCGGCGAGTTGCACGACTATCGCGCGTTGATGACCGAGTTGAAAGAGCGCAAAGTCATCATCAGTGTGGTGTCGGACATGATGGCGCTGGTGCTGCTGGCGGCACCCGGCAAACAGGGCGCGGACATTGTGTTGGGCTCTGCCCAGCGTTTTGGTGTACCGATGGGGTACGGCGGTCCGCACGCGGCCTTTTTCGCCTGTCGTGATGAATACAAACGTGCGATGCCGGGCCGTATTATCGGTGTTTCCCGCGATGCGGCCGGTAACACCGCGCTGCGTATGGCAATGCAGACCCGTGAACAACATATCCGCCGGGAAAAAGCCAACTCCAATATCTGTACCTCTCAGGTGCTGCTGGCCAACATTGCCGGGATGTACGCGGTGTATCACGGTCCGCAGGGGCTGAAACGCATTGCCGGGCGTATCCACCGTTTGACGGATATTTTGGCTGCCGGTTTGACGGCGCGCGGTCTGACGCTGCGTCATCAACACTGGTTCGATACCCTGACCGTCGAGGTCGCGGATAAAGCGGCCGTACTGGCGCGTGCGGTGAGCGCCGGTATCAACCTGCGCGCCGATCTGGATGGCGCGGTTGGCATTGCGCTGGATGAAACCACTGGTCGTGATGACGTGCTGGCACTGTTCGCTGTCTTGCTGGGTGACGCACATGGTCTGGACATCGACACGCTGGATGCCGCAGTAAGCCAGCAGTCAGCGTCGATCCCCCCAGCCTTGTTACGCAGTGACGACATCCTGACTCACCCGGTGTTCAATCAATACCACAGTGAAACCGAGATGATGCGTTATCTGCATCGTCTGGAAAGCAAGGATCTGGCGCTGAATCAGGCGATGATCCCGCTCGGTTCCTGCACCATGAAACTCAACGCGGTGGCAGAAATGCTGCCGATCACCTGGCCGGAATTTGCTGAGCTGCACCCATTTTGCCCCACTGAACAGGCGCTGGGGTATCGCCAACTGATCACGCAGTTGTCCGAGTGGCTGGTGCAACTGACCGGCTATGACGCGGTGTGCATGCAGCCCAACTCCGGTGCGCAGGGCGAATACGCCGGTTTGCTGGCTATCCGTCGCTATCACGAAAGCCGCAATGAAGGCGAACGTACCCTGTGTCTGATCCCGAGTTCCGCCCACGGCACCAACCCGGCTTCCGCACAGATGGCGGGGATGCAGGTGGTGGTGGTGGCCTGTGATAAACAGGGGAACATCGACCTGCACGACCTGCGGGAAAAAGCACAGCAGGCGGGGGATAAGCTCTCCTGCATCATGGTGACGTACCCGTCGACCCACGGCGTGTATGAAGAAACCATCCGTGAAGTGTGCCAGATTGTCCACCAGTACGGCGGTCAGGTGTATCTGGATGGTGCCAACATGAACGCGCAGGTTGGGATTACCTCGCCGGGTTACATTGGCGCGGACGTGTCGCACCTTAACCTGCACAAGACCTTCTGCATTCCCCACGGTGGTGGTGGACCGGGCATGGGGCCTATCGGCGTGAAAGCGCATCTGGCACCGTTCGTGCCGGGCCATCAGGTGGTGGAAATGGACGGCGTGCTGACCCGTCAGGGGGCGGTTGCCGCAGCACCATTCGGCAGTGCGTCTATCCTGCCGATCAGTTGGATGTATATCCGTATGATGGGGGCTGAGGGGCTGAAGCAGGCCAGCCAGATGGCGATTTTGAACGCTAACTATGTGGCGACGCGCCTGAAAGACGCCTACCCGGTGTTGTACACCGGCCGTGATGGTCGCGTAGCGCATGAGTGCATTCTGGACATTCGGCCGCTGAAAGACAGCACGGGCATCAGCGAGATGGATATCGCCAAACGTTTGATTGACTATGGATTCCAT
Organism: Dickeya oryzae; assembly: GCF_009372235.1. Classification (GTDB taxonomy): domain Bacteria; phylum Pseudomonadota; class Gammaproteobacteria; order Enterobacterales; family Enterobacteriaceae; genus Dickeya; species Dickeya oryzae. The sequence goes on from NZ_SULL01000018.1 coordinate 25,912, forward strand.
GCGCCGACGATGTCATTCCCGGTCGCAGGTACACTGATGATCGAACCGACCGAGTCAGAAAGCAAAGTGGAGCTGGACCGCTTCATCGACGCGATGTTGGCGATTCGCGCTGAGATAGACCGTGTTGCTGCCGGTGAATGGCCACATGACGATAACCCACTGGTGAACGCACCGCATACCCAGACCGAACTGGCTGCTGACTGGTCGCATCCGTACAGCCGTGAACTGGCGGTATTCCCGGCCGGGCAGACCCACAAGTACTGGCCTGCGGTAAAACGTCTGGATGACGTCTACGGTGACCGTAACCTGTTCTGCTCCTGTGTGCCGATGAGCGAATACCAGTAAAGGCAAGTCTTGTTGTGAATAACCGGGGGGCGTGAGCCTCCCGTTTTTCGTTATGCCGGTTCTTGATCAGCGGCAGATTACTTCAGCCAGCCTTTCGCCTGCGCATCTTCCAGATGCTGCTTCAGATAACCCCACAGCGCCGGATTAATATCCTGGATAAAATCGTTACGGCTCAACACCTGTTCCAGTCGAATGCCGTGTTCTACCCAGCTCTGCCCGCCATTATGCAGGTTCATCAGCACTGGCATTACGCGGTCGATCATCAAGGCAAAGCGAGCTTCTGCACTGTCACCGGCTTCGTATTCGTGCCAGAGCGCCAGAAACTGGTCATGCTGTGGTTGCGGTAGCAGACCAAAAATACGTGTGGCGGCCGCCTGTTCCTGTTGCTGAATAGCTTCGCGGGCTTTGAGGTCGTAAACCAGTACGTCACCGGCATCAATCTCCACGATATCGTGAATCAACGCCATTTTGAGTACGCGGGTGATATCGATAGTGTCATCGGCATACGGTGCCAGGCTCATCACGGCGACGGCAAAATGCCAACTGTGTTCTGCGGAGTCTTCCTGACGGTCAGTGCCGATTACCTTGGAACGGCGCTGAACACTCTTGAGTTTGTCGATTTCCATCAGAAATTTGACGACATCGGTCATAGGGCCGAAATCCAGTACGGGTAAAGCAGATGACATCCGTTAACCTCCTGTAATAAAGAGCGGTCATTGTAGGAGATATAGGGGGTGATGAACATGCAAGAATCTCCCCCCGATGCAACGGATTTTTATTTTAGCGTACAGGTGTACACTGGAATAGTTCTCAGTTAATCTGCTCAAAACTTGCTCGGCGCGACAGTCTGTGTGCCGCAGTTACACCGAGTGAGGTAGGTATGGGACAAGAGGTTGGCATGAAGAAAAATGTGGGGGAACCCGGGTATACGCTGGCGGAAGAAATCGCCAACAGCATTAGCCATGGAATCGGTTGTGTGTTTGGGATAGTCGGGCTGGTGTTGCTGCTGGTACAGGCAGTGAACAACGGTGCCACGTCTTTAGCCATTACCAGCTACAGTCTCTATGGCGGTAGCCTCATCTTATTATTTCTTGCATCCACGCTGTATCACGCCATTCCGCATCAACGCGCCAAACGCTGGCTACAGATCTTTGACCATTGCGCCATCTATCTGTTGATTGCCGGAACCTATACCCCGTTTCTGCTGGTAGGGCTGGATTCACCGCTGGCGCGAGGATTGATGATCGCCATCTGGAGTCTGGCGCTACTGGGCGTCATTTTCAAACTGGCGTTTGCACACCGCTTTGAAGTGTTATCACTGATTACGTACCTGGTGATGGGATGGCTATCGCTGATTGTGGTTTACCAACTGGCGATGAAGCTGTCCATCGGTGGGGTGACTCTGCTGGCGATAGGGGGCGCGATATATACGCTGGGCGTGGTGTTTTATGTCTGCAAGCGGATTCCGTTCAATCACGCTATCTGGCACGGGTTTGTCTTAGGCGGTAGCGTATGCCATTTTCTGGCCATTTACCTGTATGTGGGGTAACGGCGCGGTGAGTGCGGTGCGGTAAATTGACGTTGAAGTTGATAATCTCAGGGAACGGTGGCTCCCTGAGTTTTTTCCAGTATCGATTATTCTACGAGAGAATAAGGCAGCGGCTGAATCGCAAGCTGGCTGCTGCCATCGTCGCGAACTCGCAGCACGCTGTCTGCGTCCAGATCGTTATTTAATACTGCCTGAACCCACAGCGTGCCGTCATGCAACTGGCTGCTCGCCAGTACCGTACCGGTGCGCCGCCAGTTATCACCCAGTTTCAGTTCCAGCTCATCACCTACCGCAGGTGTCTGTGCGCCAGAGCCAGACAGCCAGTACAGTGCGCGTTTATTAGCACCACGGTATTTGGCTCGGGCAACCATTTCCTGACCGGCATAGCATCCTTTGGTGAAGCTAATGCCTTGTAGCGCTTGTAAATTGGTGGCCTGCGGAATGAATTGCGCACTGTTAGTACTGTCAATGACGGGGCGGCACGCTTCTATCTCCAGCGCCAGCCACTGGCGGCCATCATTGAGCGTGATCTGTGCTTGCAGTGCGTCGATAACAGCAGCGGCACGTTGTGCATCCAGCACCAACACGAAACGCTCGGCGGGCTGTGACAGGTGCACGAGCGTTGCGCCGGGTTGGTGTACGACAGCGTTATCGGCATCGGGCAGGGTATCAAACAACGCCGCCAGATGATGACGGATGTTGCCACCCGCGGCACCCAGCAACACGACGCTGTCGTCAGCCGTCAGGGTGGTTTTGGAGAACACCGCGTATTTTTTCAGCTCCGCCAGTTGAGAATCGCGTACACTACGGCGCTCCAGATAAGCCAGTCCATCGCCATAATGGAATAAGTGTACCGTGCTCCACATTTTTCCCTTGGCGTCACAGTGAGCACACAGTACCTGCTCACCGGCCTGTAGCGCATTAACGTCAGCCGTGAGTTGCCCCTGAAGGTATTTGACGGTGTCTGGCCCGGTCAGGGTAACCAGCGCCCAGTCGTCCAGCGACATCAGGGTGGCGGGGAGATGAGCAGAAGAAAACAGCGGTTGTTCGGTAAACGGATGAGCCATATTACAATCCTGCGATGCGTAATGTCAGCGAATCATCCAATGGTAAAAGAGCGACAACGGTTTGCAAGCAGTTTAGGCGGTGTTCTGCCATCCGGTCGCTGATTAGCGCGTCTGGTAACATGAATCAGCAAAATGGCGCGAATCGTGCGATACGCAAGGCCACGGTAAAATAGTACAGGCGCTGATACGCGAAAATATGTCAAAGTGTTACTATTGGTTGAAGGGCATCAGGTAGAATAGTTGTGCACTGGCGGTCGTTATCGACCCGCACGGATAACCAGACAGAACAGAGAAGTAGGCGACATGAACATGGACATCAATAACAAAGCACGTATTCACTGGGCGTGCAGGCGTGGAATGCGCGAACTGGACATCTCCATCATGCCGTTTTTCGAGCATGAATACGATACGCTGAGCGATGACGACAAACAGCAGTTTATTCGTCTGCTGCAGTGTGACGATCCCGACCTGTTTAATTGGTTGATGAACCACGGCGAGCCGGGTGATCCCGGTTTGAAGCGGATGGTTTCCCTTATTCAGACGCGAAATAAAGATCGTGGCCCAGTGGCAATGTGATTTACGCGTATCCTGGCGCATGCAGTTGTTTTCGCTGCTAACGCACGGATTTCTGATGCTGATGATCCTGCTGGCTCCCTGGCCGGACGGCTACGCACCGCTGTGGCTCGGGTTAGTGACGCTGGTCGTGTTTGACTTTGTGCGCAGCCAGCGAAGCATCAAATCGCGCCAGGGGGAGATTTCCCTGCGTGGCGATAATCAACTACACTGGCAGCAACGTGACTGGCAGATTGTCCGGCGACCGTGGTTTATGCGCAACGGCGTATTGTTATCGCTACGTGCGGTGGATGGTAAAGGGCAACAGCGTTTGTGGCTGGCGTCAGACAGTATGGGGAGTGAGGAATGGCGGCTGTTACGTCAACAGCTGCAGCAGCCTGCGCTGCATGGAACGGAATCTTCCCGCCATCATTAACGGGCGAACGGTATTCGTGCGATTCAGGCGTGCCAGACACGCCTGAATGTTCATCTGGCCTGATGACATCAAATAACGCGACAGCGCGTCAAAGTAACTCTGCCATTTCCAGCAGGATTTGTTCGCACCATTGCTGAAGACGATCATCGCTCATGTCGTACTGGTTTACCTCATCCAGCGCCAGGCCAACAAAGTGCTTACCGTCTTCGGTGACGGGTTTGGGGCTGGTGAAATCGTAACCCGCCGTTGGCCAGTAGCCAATGAAGCGCACGCCCAGCGGTTTGAGCTGGTCATGCAACATGCCGAGCGCATCCAAAAACCATTCGCCATACCCTAACTGGTCACCCATACCATAGAGCGCGACAATTTTTCCATTCAGATTCAATGTTGGCAATTGCGCCCAGATGGCTTCCCAGTCTTCCTGTATCTCACCAAAGTCCCAGGTGGGGATGCCAAGGATCAGCATCTCGTAGTTTTCCATCTCCTGCGGCGCAACGTCTTTCACGTTATGCAGGTCAACCAGTTCCTCACCCAGAATGTCGCGGATTTTCTCTGCTGCCATTTCGGTGTAGCAGGTGCTGGTGCCGTAAAAAAGTCCTATCTTCATAAGTTGTCTGATCGTGATTGCATCAATAAAAGGCGATATTGCTGTGCGCTTAGCCTAACGGAATAACCTGGGAGCGTACAGGGTGGGGCGGAAGATGAGAGGATGGTAAGCAAGAAAGCAGGGACGACAACAGGGTAAAAGCAGGGATGAAAGCGACGCCTTCATCCCTGTAAGACTTAACCGAGAGACTGGTGACGGGTTTCTTTTGTCAGCAGCAGTGCAATCAGAGTCAGCGAGGCCATGGCGGCGAGGTAAACACCGACATAGAACAGCCCATAATGGCTGGTCAGCCAGGCGGCGATATACGGCGCTACGGATGCCCCCAGAATCGAGGACACATTGTAGGAAAACGAGGCACCGGTATAGCGCACTTCAGTGGGGAACAGTTCCGGCAACAGCGCGCCCATCGGGCCGAAGGTCAGCCCCATCAGGCTCAGGCCGCAGACCAGAAAGGCCATAATCAGCATCTGGTTACCAGAGCCCAGCAGCGACGGGAATGCCATCGCGAAGACCAGCATAATGCAAGTCACGGTGATCATGGTCTTGCGACGACCGACGACGTCGGCCAGATAGCCTGCCACCGGGATCATCAGACCAAAACCGATGACTGCCATCATCAGCATCCACAGGAAGTTATTACGTGGAATGCCAAGCCCAGCCGGTGCTGGGGTGGTGCCGTAGGTCATGGAGTAGACGGTCATGATGTAAAACAGGGTATACGTTGCCAGCATAATGAAGGTGCCCAAAACGGTGGCTTTCACATGCTTGCTCAGCAGGGTACCCAACGGTACACGTACCTGTTTCCCTTCTTTGGCGACTTTGGCAAACACCGGTGTTTCGTGCAATGACACACGTACATACAGGCCGATAATCACCAGCACCGCCGAGGCGATGAACGGCACACGCCATCCCCAACTCATGAACTGCTCGTTAGTGAGCATCCAGGACAGCAGCAGGAACGTACCGTTAGCGAAGAAGAAGCCGATGGGCGCACCCAATTGCGGGAATGAACCGTACAACGCGCGTTTGTGGGCAGGGGCGTTTTCGGTTGCCAGCAGCGCCGCGCCGCCCCATTCGCCACCGAGACCCAGCCCCTGACCGAAACGGGCCAGCGCCAGCAGCAGTGGTGCCATAACGCCGATGGTTTCATAGCTCGGCAGCAAGCCGATTAAGACGGTGGAGATCCCCATGGTCAGCAGCGAGGCGACCAGCGTCACTTTACGCCCGACACGATCACCAAAGTGACCGAATAGCGCAGAACCGATAGGCCGGGCAACAAATGCGATGGCGAAGGTCGCCAGCGATTGTAGCGTAGCGGCGGTCGCATCCCCCTGCGGGAAAAAGATGTGCGGAAATATCAGCACGGCAGCGGTAGCATAAATGTAAAAATCAAAGAATTCGATGGCGGTACCGATCAACGAGGCGACCACCACCTTATTGCGCGAGTTAACTGGCGCTTCTGGTGCTTGAGTATCAATAGTGGATGAGATGGAGGCTTGCATAATTTTTTTGCTTTTTTGTAACACACGGACGCGCATTCTATGCATAGAAAAAAGTTCTTTTCAAACCACGGCGGCGGCTGAAGTCAAGCCTTGTGGTAACAGCATTCCGTGATCTGCATCAATAAGAAAATATAATCCCTTTCATGCTTCGTTTTGCCACAGGATGTGATGAAGTTGAGAATGATTACCGAATTGTACCCCGAACATACTCTGTCAGGCATAATGGCGGGAGAGTATGGTCTGCGGCATGGCAGGAGAGAGAGATGCAGAAACAGGATCAGGCCTTAATCGAGCAGTTTCTGGATGCCTTGTGGCTGGAACGCAACCTGGCGGAAAATACATTGTCGTCCTATCGCAATGATCTGTCCTCGCTGGCGGAGTGGCTGGCGCACCATGACCGTCATCTGCTGGAGGCGCAGCCGTCTGACCTACAGGATTTTCTGGCTGAGCGACTGGAGGGCGGTTACAAGGCCACCAGTTCAGCGCGTTTGCTGAGCGCAATGCGGCGTTTGTTTCAGTATCTGTACCGGGAAAAGCAACGAGCAGATGACCCGAGTGCGCCGTTGTCTTCTCCTAAACTGCCGCAGCGATTACCGAAGGATCTCACTGAAGCGCAGGTGGAAGCGCTGTTGGCGGCACCGGTTACCGATCAGCCGATCGAACTGCGGGATAAGGCGATGCTGGAACTGCTGTACGCGACCGGTCTGCGTGTATCGGAACTGGTGGGGCTGACGATGAGCGATGTCAGTCTGCGCCAGGGGGTGGTGCGCGTCGTGGGGAAAGGCAACAAGGAGCGACTGGTGCCGCTCGGGGAAGAGGCGGTGTACTGGCTGGAGCAGTATCTGGAGTACAGTCGTCCCTGGTTGCTAAACGGGCAGACGCTGGATGTGTTGTTTCCGAGTAACCGTGCCCAGCAGATGACGCGCCAGACGTTCTGGCACCGTATCAAGCACTATGCGACACTGGCATCTATTGACAGCAATAAACTTTCTCCGCATGTTTTGCGTCATGCCTTTGCAACCCACCTGCTGAATCACGGTGCGGATTTGCGAGTGGTGCAGATGTTGTTGGGCCACAGCGATCTTTCCACCACGCAGATTTATACCCACGTTGCGACGGAGCGGTTGAAACAACTGCATCAACAGCACCATCCCCGGGCATGATGCCTCTGGGTCGATAGAATGATAATGGCGGTTTCCGCCTATAATGGATAAGCGCGGCGCTTGCGCCCTGAGAACAGGATAACTCCATGAAAAAACGTGTAATACTCCTTTCGTTGCTGGCGCTGGCTTTCGGCAACATGGCACACGCGGATGACGCCGCGATTAAGCAGACGCTGAACCGTTTGGGAATACAGAACGCGGAAGTGAAAGATTCTCCCATCAGCGGAATGAAAACTCTGTTGACGGAGAATGGCGTGCTTTACATCACCGACGACGGTAAACACCTGTTGCAAGGGCCACTGTATGACGTCAGCGGTAAGGATCCGGTGAATGTCACCAATCATATTCTGAATGATCGTCTGAATGCCCTGAAAGACCAGATGATCGTTTATAAGGCACCACAGGAGAAACACGTCATCACCGTGTTTACCGACATCACCTGCGGCTACTGCCACAAGCTGCATGAGCAGATCAAAGATTACAACGCGCTGGGTATTACCGTGCGTTATCTGGCTTTCCCTCGCCAGGGCATGAACTCTCAGGCCGCGAAAGACATGCAATCCATCTGGTGCGTCGCGGATCGCAACAAGGCGTTTGATGCGGCCATGAAAGGGGATGATGTCTCGCCGGCGACCTGTAAAACGGATATCGGCGCGCACTACCAACTGGGTGTGCTGTTTGGCGTGCAGGGGACACCGGCTGTCGTATTGAGTGACGGCACGGTGGTGCCGGGGTATCAGCCGCCTAAAGAAATGATGGCTATGCTGGAAGCGCACAAAGCCTCGCTGAAATCTGGTGGCTAATTGAATCGAGTGGTTAATCAAGCGTGAATGTTGTTACCCAACTCCGTCGCCGTCCGGTGGCGGAGACGGAGTTACCTGACTCCCTCCCGGCACTATTACGTCGTTTATACGCCCAGCGCGGTGTGAGACAGGCGCAGGAACTGGAGCGCAGTCTGCGCGGCCTGTTGGATTATCGTCTGCTGAGCGGTATTTCTCAGGCCGTCGACGTGTTGTGTCGGGCGCTGGCGGAAGAGCGCCGCATTGTGATTGTCGGTGATTTTGACGCTGACGGTGCCACCAGTACCGCGCTGACGGTGCTGGCGCTGCGCAGTATGGGAGGGCGAGAGGTTCAGTATCTGGTGCCCAACCGTTTCGAAGATGGGTATGGGCTCAGTCCCGAAGTGGTCGCTCAGGCGGCTGCCAAAGGGGCGGAGTTGATCGTTACCGTCGATAACGGCATTTCGTCCCACGCTGGGGTGGATGATGCGCACCGGCGAGGTATCGAGGTGGTGGTGACTGACCACCATTTGCCGGGGGACACCCTGCCAGCGGCAGAGGCGATGGTGAATCCTAATCTGGTGGATTGTGCGTTTCCGTCGAAGGCGTTAGCCGGCGTGGGCGTGGCGTTCTACCTGATGATGGCGTTGCGGGCTCGCCTGCGTGAGTCTGGCTGGTTTACTGAACGCGGGCTGGCCGAGCCTAATCTGGCGGAATTGCTGGATTTGGTGGCGTTGGGGACGGTGGCGGATGTAGTGCCGCTGGACGCCAATAACCGTATTCTGGTCGCACAGGGACTGAGCCGCATTCGGGCCGGAAAATGTCGGCCGGGGATCCGCGCTTTGCTGGAAGTCTCTAACCGCGATGCCGCCCAACTGGTAGCCACTGATTTGGGCTTTGCGCTCGGGCCGCGCCTGAATGCTGCCGGTCGACTGGACGATATGTCCGTCGGGGTTGAGCTGTTGTTGTGCCATGACATCGTGCAGGCGCGGATGCTGGCCAGCGATCTGGATGCGCTCAACCAAAGTCGCCGTGAGATTGAAGCGGGGATGCAGGTAGAAGCGTTGCAGTTGTGCGAACAACTGGAGCGTAGCCGCGATACGTTGCCGCTGGGGCTGGCGATGTACCACCCGGATTGGCACCAGGGCGTGGTGGGCATTCTGGCGTCGCGCATCAAAGAGCGTTTTCATCGCCCGGTGATTGCGTTTGCACCGGCGGGCGACGGCATTCTGAAAGGCTCCGGGCGCTCTATCGCCGGGCTGCACTTGCGTGACGCGCTGGAGCGACTGGATACCTGTTATCCCGGCCTGATGCTGAAGTTTGGCGGTCATGCGATGGCGGCGGGACTGTCACTGGTCGAAGATCGCTTTGACGAGTTTCGCCAGCGTTTTGCCGATCTGGTTGGCGAGTGGCTGGATGCTTCACAGCTCGAAGGCGTGGTGTGGTCAGATGGCGAATTAGCCGTGCCTGAGTTGTCGCTTGGCACCGCTGAAATGCTGCGTGAGGCCGGGCCGTGGGGGCAGGCTTTTCCTGAGCCACTTTTTGACGGCCGTTTTCGCCTGTTGCAACAACGGCTGGTTGGTGAACGCCATCTCAAGGTCATGGTGGAGCCGCTGGGTGGCGGCCCGCTGTTGGACGGTATCGCGTTTAACGTGGATACCGTGCTGTGGCCTGACAGCAGCGTGCGTGAAGTCGAACTGGCCTATAAACTGGATGTTAACGAATTCCGCGGCAAACGCTCGGTACAACTGCTGATAGAGCACCTGTGGCCGCTGTAGCGTACAGACGCTGAAATCGACGCCGGGTTTTCCCGGCGTTTTCTTTTCACCCGGCGGGACATCCCGCTAAAATCGGTAACCCGCTAAAATCGGTAACCCGCTAAAATCGGTAAAAAGCTATAAACCACGGCGTGGATCCGCTACAATTCGCGGTTTACATGCATTCTGTCATCGACAAACAACTATTAAGATCTTACGACCATGTTTGAAATCAATCCGGTAAAAAACCGCATTCAGGACCTGTCTGACCGGACAGCCGTTCTGAGGGGGTATCTTTGACTATGACGCCAAGAAAGAGCGTCTGGAAGAGGTAAACGCCGAGCTGGAACAGCCCGACGTATGGAACGAACCTGAGCGCGCTCAGGCGCTGGGGAAAGAGCGCTCCTCCCTGGAAATGATCGTCGACACCATTGATCAGATGGTTCAGGGGCTGGACGATGTCGCCGGCCTGCTGGATCTGGCGGTAGAGGCCGACGACGAAGAGACCTTTAACGAAGCCATCGCCGAGCTGGATTTACTGGAAGACAAGCTGGGTCAGCTGGAATTCCGCCGTATGTTCTCCGGCGAGTACGATAGCGCTGATTGCTACCTCGATTTGCAGGCCGGTTCCGGCGGCACCGAAGCGCAGGACTGGGCCAGCATGCTGCTGCGTATGTATTTGCGCTGGGCGGAAAGCAAAGGCTTCAAAACCGAAGTCATTGAAGAGTCTGAAGGCGAAGTCGCTGGCATCAAGTCTGCCACTATCAAGATTATGGGCGACTATGCGTTTGGCTGGTTGCGTACCGAAACCGGCGTACACCGTCTGGTGCGTAAGAGTCCGTTTGACTCGGGCGGCCGCCGCCATACGTCGTTCAGTTCCGCTTTCGTGTATCCGGAAGTCGATGACGATATTGATATCGAGATCAATCCTGCCGACCTGCGTATCGATGTGTATCGCGCTTCTGGTGCGGGTGGTCAGCACGTTAACCGTACTGAATCCGCGGTGCGTATTACTCACATCCCGACCAATATCGTGACGCAGTGCCAGAACGATCGCTCTCAGCATAAGAACAAAGATCAAGCGATGAAACAGCTGAAAGCCAAGCTGTATGAGTTCGAAATGCAGAAGAAGAACGCTGAGAAGCAGGCGTTGGAAGACAATAAGTCCGATATCGGCTGGGGCAGCCAGATTCGTTCTTATGTACTGGACGATTCCCGCATTAAAGATCTGCGTACTGGGGTTGAAACACGTAATACCCAGTCGGTGCTGGATGGCGATCTGGACAAGTTTATCGAAGCAAGTTTAAAAGCGGGGTTATAAGGAATCTCATGTCTGAACCACAAAATCAGGGTGCCGAGCAGGCGCTGGATCTTAACAACGAACTCAGAACCCGCCGTGAGAAGCTGGCGGCGTTGCGTGAGACCGGCATCGCTTTTCCGAACGATTTCCGCCGTGACAGCACCGCTGATCAACTGCACACCAGCTATGACGAAAAAGAGAACGAAGAGCTGGAAGCACTGGGTCTGGAAGTGACGGTTGCCGGTCGTATGATGACCCGCCGTATCATGGGTAAGGCGTCATTCGTGACCTTGCAGGATGTCGGTGGCCGTATTCAGTTGTATGTGGCGCGTGATGACCTGCCGGAAGGCGTCTACAACGAGCAGTTCAAAAAATGGGATTTGGGCGACATCCTTGGCGCACGCGGCAAGCTGTTTAAAACCAAAACCGGTGAGCTGTCTATCCACTGTACTGAACTGCGTTTGCTGACCAAAGCGTTGCGCCCGTTGCCGGATAAGTTCCACGGCCTGGCGGATCAGGAAACCCGTTACCGCCAGCGTTATCTGGACCTGATCGCCAACGACGAATCCCGCCATACTTTCCGTGTGCGTTCGCAGATTCTGGCTGGTATTCGCCAGTTCATGGTCGGTCGTGATTTTATGGAAGTCGAAACGCCGATGATGCAGGTGATCCCCGGTGGGGCGTCTGCTCGTCCGTTCATCACCCATCACAATGCGCTGGATATCGATATGTATCTGCGTATCGCGCCAGAGCTGTACCTGAAGCGTCTGGTGGTCGGTGGTTTTGAGCGTGTATTCGAGATCAACCGTAACTTCCGTAACGAAGGTGTGTCGCCGCGTCATAACCCTGAGTTCACCATGATGGAACTCTACATGGCGTATGCGGACTACAAAGACCTGATCGAACTGACCGAATCACTGTTCCGCACGCTGGCGCAGAACGTTCTGGGCACCACTGAGGTGCCGTATGGCGACCAGGTGTTTGATTTCGGTAAGCCGTTCGAGAAGCTGACCATGCGTGAAGCCATCAAGAAATACCGTCCTGAAACCAACCTGGCGGATCTGGATAGCTTCGACGCGGCAAAAGCCATCGCAGAATCTATCGGCATCAAGGTAGAGAAGAGCTGGGGCCTGGGCCGTCTCGTCACCGAGATCTTCGAAGAAGTGGCGGAAGCCCATCTGATCCAGCCGACGTTCATCACCGAATACCCGGCTGAAGTGTCACCATTGGCACGTCGCAACGACCAGAACCCGGAAATCACCGACCGCTTCGAGTTCTTCATCGGCGGACGTGAGATCGGCAACGGTTTCTCCGAGCTGAACGACGCAGAAGATCAGGCGCAACGCTTCCAGGATCAGGTGGCGGCGAAAGATGCCGGTGACGACGAAGCGATGTTCTACGACGAAGACTATGTTACCGCGCTGGAGCATGGCTTGCCGCCGACCGCAGGTCTGGGCATTGGTATCGACCGTATGGTGATGCTGTTTACCAACAGTCACACCATTCGCGACGTGATCCTGTTCCCGGCAATGCGTCCGCAGAAATAAGCCTCACCGCGGTATCCCGGCTCGTTTGCCCGCAGGCAGACGAGCCGTTTTTTTATCTCCCCGTGTTTCCCTCTTTTACGCGCATTATCATCCGACAGGCTCGCCTTGCCGTTGGCGTGGGGGGAATGCTACTGTCGTTTGTCCTGATACGGCATTGCCGTAGCGCATTTATCTCGCTGTATCGGCATAGCAGTCTTGCCAGTAAGGCAAGCAGGAAAGTGGATTCATCGCCCAGCATGAGACAGAGTGAAGAGAGTAAGAAGAGGAATGTATGTTACTGGTGATGTTGAGTGGGTTGTTACTGTCGTTGTCGCTGTGCCTGGACTTGGGCATCGTCAACACCGCCATTATTAATCGTGGTATTCGGGACGGCGCAGGCGCGGCGTTTTTTATTGGGCTGGGATCCTGCTTTGGTGATTTGCTCTATGCGACCCTGTCGGTGTTAGGGATGGCGGTGATCTTTAACTACACCCCAGTACGGTGGCTGTTGTGGATTGGTGGTGGCGGTGTACTGCTGTGGCTGTCATTCAACATGGCACGTAGCGCCTGGCGCGACTATCGCCAGCACCGTGGTTTGGCTATTGAAACCGCGAGCGAGCCTTCATCTGGTGCCTCTGCCCCTGCGCGCCGCCATTTTATCAGCGGAATGGGAATGGCACTGGCGTCACCCAGCGCATTACTGTGGTTTGCTGCTGTGGGCGGGACGTTGATTGCCCAGGCGACGGATGGTTCTGCCAGACAAATTGCGCTATTTCTGGTGGGATTTTTCATTGGCGGCATACTCTGGACGCTGTTTATGGCGGTCTTAATCAAGTACGGGCGTGGTGCGTTAAAAGGCAGGTTGTCGTTTTACTGCAGTGCGGTATCGGCAGTGTTATTCGCGGTGTTTGCCGTGCAGGTGATCGTCAACGGGTACCAAACGCTGCTGATGACAGCGGTGTGAGTCGACCGCTCAAAACACGCGCAATCAAACCGTGTTTTATCTTGCCCGCCAGAGAGATGGCGCTATAATGCCAGTCACTTTCTACGCGGGCGTAGTTCAATGGTAGAACGAGAGCTTCCCAAGCTCTATACGAGGGTTCGATTCCCTTCGCCCGCTCCAAACTCAAGTCTCCTGAAGTATCCCAACTGTAAGTGTGTAAGCACACCCGTTTTAGTTCCATGGGTAATCCCCCCGAAAAACCGGTGTGTTTATAAGTAGAATTTTCTCCTAACCTGAATGCAGGGGGATTTCTATGACCCGAAGGGCAGCGAAGCTCACCGATCACGTTTTACTGACAGTCAGATCATCGCCATTCTCAAACAGGCTGAGGCGGGGACGCCGGTTCCTGAACTGTTCCGGGAGCATGGCATCAGCAGTGCCAGTTTTTATAGATGGCGCTCAAAGTTTGGCGGGATGGATGCCGCACTGATGAGCAGACTCAAAGCGCTTGAAGAAGAGAACCGCCGACTGAAAAAAATGTATGCCGAAGAGCGAATTAAGGCCGAAATTATTCAGGAAGCGATGACAAAAAAGTGGTGAAGCCATCAGACCGAAGCGGATGGCTCTGTATGCAGTAGAACACCGGGGGATCAGTATCCGTCTGGCCTGCCAGGTCTTTGTCATCAGCGAATGTTGCTACCGGTACAGACGCTTACTCAGTCAGGAAAATCAGATAATTGCTGACTGGCTGGTGCGCATCACGGACAGCCAGCGAAACTGGGGTTTCGGTCTGTGTTACCTGTATCTGCGCAACGTGAAAGGCTTTGCCTGGAACCACAAAAGAATTTACCGGATTTACTGCGAACTGTCGCTGAATATGCAGGTAACACTCTGATAATATGGGCTGAACGACAAAATATTATCCTCAATTTTATTCAGCCGGGGAAACCACAGCAGAATGCGTATATTGAGCGTTATAACCGGACAGTGCGATATGACTGGCTGGGGCACTATCTGTTTTATTCGCTGAGTGAGTTACAGGAATACGCCACACAATGGCAATGGTGGGTAGGATCATGGTTCTATAATCATGAACGACCGAATATGGCACTGAATGGCTTCACTCCAATGCAGCATATTCAGCGCTTATCCGATTCTACTCATCTGCCCGGTTAAAAATGGGGGGCGCGGCAGTTACACAGAATTATTTACAGGGTCAGATGTGGATTTTGTCAGTTATTCACTATTCCAGTTTATAGCGGAATAGTGAACGCTTATGTTATCAACATGCGGCCTTATCAGCCGTATTTTCACCTCCAGTATCTGGGATAAAAATCAATATATTGACTGATACTGTACATGGACGTAATGATACAAATAATAGCAATAAAAAGAAATGCAATTTTTCCGAGTTTTTCTATTCTCATTGCAGACATTGCAATAAGAATAGTAATAAGAAATCCGATTTTAATCCTGTCAAATGTATATGTTGCTGCATGTTCAAACATAGCAACGTTTTCTATCAGCATAAAGGAAATGATGGCGATTAAAATGTAAATAGTGATGTATTTATCTTTGCTAAAACTACTGCTTTTATTGATACATAATGATGCTAAAGCCAAAAGGAATGCGGAAATTAACCATGGACCATATGCCTGATATACAGATAGCCACCACTCTCCCCAGCCAATGTATGTTATTTTCATACCCCTGATACTTGCCCGGTTAGATAGCTCGTCAAAGTACGGACCAAGTCCCACCATGAACGAATAATACCAAAGTAGTGTCAAACCACCTGAAATTGCCATCAAAGTGTAAATGATTGTATTTTTATATCCTAATTTAAGTTTCAGGTCATGGATAAAAACAACGACGAATAATGCTATACACATCAAGTATGCCGTCCACTCAACCCAGCAGGCAAGTGCTGATATGACGCCAAGTGCAATCACCGTCTTGCGGTTTATTCCCATAGCCACCATCAGAAATGCTGCTGCTGCAAAAACTTGGAATGCCTGATGTGCCCACATTGATAATTGGTGAGAGTGCATCGGTTCGACAGCAAATAACATCGGAATTACGGACAGGAAGGAAATTACCGCGCTATATTCTGATGTTCTGGTTACTGTTGAGATAGTAAAATAAATAAGAATAATTGAAATAATCCAAAATAGCATGTTGACCCATTGCAACATCTCCCAAGAAATAGATATTCCCGATATCAGTGAGGCCGCTTTTATTACACCATATGCAGCTACCATTGATCCAGGTGGGAAGGATATGTAGATGGCTTCGTTATTTATTCTCGGTGATGGCAGAACTGCATAGCCTGGGATTGGTGGGTTATCTGTAACTACACACGGTTTTACTAAATCAACACATGGCCGCGATATGGCAAAATAATGCTGGTTGAATGGAAGGGTATCATAGCGTTTTAATGTATTGAAGAAATGCGCTGATGCTTCAGCGTTTTCCCACCTTTGATTCCAGTGACTTTTGTCTGATGGGGATCCGTAGTTATAGCTATACAAAGTTGTCGCAGTTATCAGCCATAGAGCAACAATGACCAATGCTCCAATGATTGTAGACTTACGCATTATGCTTCCTTATTTTCTTTAATTCTAAAATTATTCAGTTATGACTAAGCAATAAATGTTGTACCAAGGGAGTTTGACGGCCTAGCTTAGCGAGCGATATGAAGGTGAGGATTATACATATTTTGCTATGTTAATACTCTTTGTCTTTCACTATTAGTTGATACAATATGAAGCAATGTTGTGCAAAATTAATGAGACTGTAAATAATTCTGTGTAACTGCCGCCGTATTAAAGGTGCTCGCTCAGGTGGTCACCGAACTCGATAATAAAACGGCTCATCGGCAGCCGCCAGTTCTGGATCGGCATACTCCATTTTTTCGATGCAGACTGTATCGCCAGATAAATCACTTTCCGTACCGAATCATCTGTCGGGAACACCTTACGTTGTCAACAACACCGCTTAATGACCACAAAGGGGGTGCGGACGATTTCCTGGACTGGTTGATTAGATTAACCCCAGTCTTTTCCGGTACGTTTCAGGGCTCACTGCGCCCAGTGGCAGTTTGATCCGATGACTATTGTACCAGCGGATGTAGCCATCCACCTGCTTCATAAAGTCATCCAGCGTTACACCTGACCAGTTGCGACCATAATACATCTCGTTTTTCAGCCGTCCGAAGAACCCTTCGCACGCCGCATTATCCGGAGAGCAGCCTTTGCGCGACATAGAGTGCACCAGGCCCGAGGATGATATTCTCTGTAACCACCCCGGCCACCGGTAATGTCCGCCGCGATCGCTGTGTATGATCGGAGGTTCGGGCGGTTTTAGCGTGACGATCGCTCTTTCCAGCATGCTGTTGGCAAGCATCGCGTCTGGCCGGGTGCCCAACGACCAGCTCACCACCTTACCGCCGAAGCAGTCCACGACTGGTGACAGCCACACTTTGCCTGCGGGCAGATGGAACTCCGTGATATCCGTCAGCCACTTCTGATTGGGCAACCCGGCGGTGAAGTCCCTCGCAAGAAGATTATCAGGGGCCGCCCCGATTTCTCCGCGGTACGAGCTGTAACGCCGTCGACGGGCTGTGCTGACAACAAGCTTTTCTTCTGACATCAGCCTGCGCACGACTTTTTCAGAGAGCCGGACGCCTTCATGACGGAGCATTGCGTGCAAGCGGCGGTAGCCGTAACAGCGGTAGTTGGCGTGGAAGATCTCCGACAGGCTGACGCGCACACCAGTGTGTTTATCAGCGGCCCGCAGTGCTGCACGGTGATAAAAATAGCTGCTACGGACGAGCCTCAAGGTGTTCAGCTGCACTGGCAGTGGATGTGTATCTCTGAGGGCATCAGCGACCTTCGTCTTTTCCCTGTTTGTCAGGGTGCTGACGCTGATGCCCGGGTCTTTTTTATTATTTTCTCCTCCTTCTTCAGGATATCCAGTTCCAGCTGCTGGCGCTTTATCGCCTGAGTGAGCCGGGCAAGCTCTTCCCGTAGCGCATCACGTTCCTGGATAAGGGAGGGGGCGTCATTTTTTCGCATGAACTGGTAAGTCTCATCGCCGATGGCCCCGTTTTTCCATTTATACAACACCTGCCGGCTGACGCCCACGTCCTGTGCGATTTTTTTGGCGGGGATGGTCCGGGTACACAGATCCCTGACGGCCTGCAGCTTAATCTCAGGCTTAAAGGGCGCGCTGGCGTTTTGGACACTGGTGTGGATGCGTCGCCAGCCGGGATGGAGTTCATCTATCCAGCGAATAAGAAGCGCACCGAAGGGGTATACCAGCGTCCTTCGGGTTATGGGCAAGGCAGCAGCCGTGCGTAAGGTAATGGTCGACGGCGGCCTGTTTCTGCGCATCAGAGCAGCGCTCTTTGCGGGGCAGGCAACTGATATCGCCACTGCTGGCTTCCCATGCCTGTACCCATCGCCGGAGGTTGCGTTCTGTGGGGTAGCCCAGTTCACGAATAACAGAGGCGATCTTTCTGCCGAATTTAAAATAGAGCTCAATAGCGCGAAGGCGCTCAGCTTTGGAATACATAAATTATCTCCTGAGAGTCCAGGAAATCGTCCGCACCTCCTTTTCATCATTTCTGATGTCCGCTTTTAACATTCAGTTTTCGGTGTGTTTTTCCTCTATGGCTTTGGGTAACGAGCCAGCTTTCCGCTTATCTTTCAGTCGGCAGTTCTCTTCTTCAAGCGCTTTCAGTCTGCTCATCAATACCGCATCCATCCCGCCAAACTTTGAGCGCCATTTATAAAACTGGCACTGCTGATGCCATGCTCCCGACATAATTCAGGAACCGGTGTACCCGCCTCAGCCTGTTTGAGAATGGCGATGATCTGACTGTCAGTAAAACGTGATCGGTGGGCTTCGCTGCCCTTCGGGTCATAGAAATCCCCCTGCATTCAGGTTAGCAGAAAATTCTACTTATGCATGCACTGGTTTTTCAGGGGGATTACCCGGCAGTTACACAGAATTACGCACAGGTTCTCTCAATGCCTAATATTATCACATTCAAATTTTGCCGCATCACCAATTACAGGATAGTCATAATATAATCTATATATATTATTTGCATCTGCATTTTCTTGATAAAGAGTGATTTCTTTAATACTCATTGATGTTAAATCGAGGAAGTTGGATAAGGTTCGTGGGGTAATTACAGGATTAAACCCATCTCGATAAAAAATTGGGAAAGAGAATGTATTCTCACTCCATGGTAAACTAACAGGCAAATTTGATGGAAGGCCTGTACCCTCAATTTCCAACAGATATCGTGATAGTTTCCCAACTAATGGTATATGTGATATCGGGTTTTTAATATCATATTTTACTACGGCTGTCACTAGTTTTATATCACAAGATTTCGCTTCAGTTTTACTGATATTAAGGCTAATTGGTTTGTTAATGTTAAAATCACCCTGTAATTTTAATTTCACAGGACCCAAAGTATCCCATTTATTCTTATTTGTAATATGCCATAGAGAAAATTCATTTTTATCCACAGCTAAATCATAGTTGTTAACTATATTTCTAAAGAACGGCCAATGCCAGTTAAGTAACCAAGGGGTAAATCGTTCTGGTTTAGCAAAAGAAATATATTCAGGTTTTATCTGCGTAAAAGAAGAATAATATTTATCCCTTGCTTCTCGACCGAGAACATGTATTAACATTTCTGTCGGCGCAGGATTATTTGTACCATAAAATATATTTAACAGCGAACCTGGATATATTTCCCAAATCAAACCATTATGTGATGGTTGAGCGTCTGAGGACAAGGTATCTTTATCTTTCGAAGGGGGAGGGTTCTCAGCTTGTTTAACTATATTCGTGGCGTATTGTATGCTTAGAACTCCCCCCCTATTCCACATTTCCCATGGGCCAAAATCATCGTATTTCTTATTGGCAGTAAGATTTTCTTTCGCCCATTTGGCATTAGTGTATTCAAATTTTGACAAGTCGAGGTTCCGTATGCAACTGTCGTAGCTTCCTTCGGGGTTAAGATTTAAGCACTCATTGATAACAGCACTTCTAAATAAATCGACAGTAATGACACTACTACCTTTAACTACTTTAGAAACATATAATGGTTCTTTAGTGCCTTCACCGACCACTATATTTCCTGGCGTAATATCGCCAGTAGAGTAAACAACAAAGCTGGTGTTACGATTTTTACCAAAAAAGAAGTCATCATTTATTAAATCTGTATCGATATTTAATATCATCTCCTGCTTGTTATCTTTATTATTTTGACGTGTCACATTTATAATATTCTTACGAAAATCGAAATATGGTGGGAATTTTTTATCGAGTTTGACAATATATGTGTTATTTAAATTATAGACAGATAGAATTTTTGCTGAGTAGTTACCATCAGTCCCATCCCAAGATAAAGTATCTCCATTCTCTAGTATCATATTAGATAAATTAAGTGAAGATATAGGTCGAATGGCATAAGTATATCCAGTTGAATCGAGAGTAAACTTCCCGCCGCGAATCCATCCCATGCTGTCACTCTCAAACATCATATGTCCGCTCTGTTTCTTTCCTGAAGGGATGCGAATTGATGTGGGGAAAAAACCATAAGGGACATAACCTTTTACTGTGATATTACCCAAATTATCTATATCAGTAATGGTAGTATAAATGTCTTCATTTTCATTTTCATTTTCATTTTTATTTTTTAGAATTGCAGTTCTGCCAATAAAGACATCTTTGGGTATAACACCTGATTCAAGGAGAATGTTTTTCTCTAAAATCTTAAACGTAGATTTATTACTAAAGCCAAAAGTGAAATCATCAGACCATATAGGTAGTAAAGGCATAGATGATAATGATGTTTTATTATTATTAACGTACCTCAGCCAGGTTGGATAGGCAATATTATCTGATAAAAAGCGCTTTCCTGTATTCTTGGCGATATAATAGGTTGCTTCAGATAAGTACTCACCATATTGGTGTCTTTGATTAAGTGAACCAATAACCCCTCGGAGATCTTGGTGTCTTGATAATTTGACGCCCTCAACATGAGAGTTATTATACTGGTCTTTGGGAATGCTTTTTTTGGATAGATGCATATATCCATACCAATATGTAAAGGATATAAGAGAGACTATTATGATAGAGATCCGAGTGAAGGTTTTACTTCTGAAAATATTAACCATTTTTTAATTTCGCATTTTTATTGAAAGTAAAGAACAGAATAGGGAAGAACGATAATGTCATATATCTAATCTCAAGTGGTGCTTGGTGTGCACCAATGTAACCCAAGTTAGAAGCCCATGATACTATGCCCCCAAAAAACATTACCAGACAAGCATAAAGGTATTTTGAATTGAGATTATATTTACGGTATATAAAGAAGATAACTATTGTATAAACAATAGCAGCCAAGGTAACAAGCTGGCTAACTACTGCACTTATATTGTCTAGATGGAATAACTCATTAAACGAAGAGAAAAATGAATTAGGAAAAACACCAAAAACCCATGTTTGATCGTTAGATATCGTTATTATAGCTCGAATTGATTCCAGGCTTTGGAATAAGACAAGTAAAATGACAATATGAGCCAATATAGATAATGTGAATAGAGATGTTGAATATATTAAAGCATTAAGGCGCTTTTTTTCATGAAAAAAAAAGTACAGGAACACAGTTAAGCAAAATGCAGCAATAGCATAAAACCCTTGTTCAGCACCAAGTAGGGGTGATATTGAGGCAACAAAGAGAGTTATAACTATCGTTTTTATTGTTTTCTTTTTGTTTACATTTTCACAACAACTTATGATATTATAAAAACATATCGCTAGTAGAATATGTGGAGAAAATCGTACAGCCATTGGTGCACCAAGAAATAAAGGTGAAAAATATGAACCAACGTAAGGTATAAAGTCAAAAAGCACAGAAATAAACAATGTTACAAGCAATGCTGTAGAGAAGCAGCTTATTTTACGCAGTATGAAATAAATAGGAAAATATAAAAAAGCGCAATTGACTATAAACGTACTATTCAATGCAGAGATAATAACACCAAAACCAAATATGTGTGAAAATAAATAATAAAGCGGATAAATTAAATAAGGTATCCCATTACCATGGAAATAAGAAAAATCTATGGCCGGATATGAGCCAACATCTATTGCCCGTAGAGGGAACAGTGTCTGGAAAGAACCATCCCAAGGTTCTCGATTGAAATATAATACCGAGTTATAATATATCACACTTACGCAAATCAATGAAATTAATGAAACTCCAATAGAATACAGGTTCATCCATTTGTCGGAAAGGAAATTTATTTTTGCAGAAGATGAAAGTATTTTCATTTATTACGCTTTCCCCATAATAAACACACCAAGTATAATGACCAATGTTCCAATTACCTTCATTAAGGTTAAAGACTCATTGAATATAAGGTAGCCCATAAGCATAACAAAAACAAATCCTAATGAAATGAATGGGTAAGCAAAACTCACATCAACTTTCTTTAAAACGTAAACCCAACTCAGCAACGCAACTACTTGGAACAAGATACCAGAAAAAAGATAAAAATTAAAAGTAATCTCGCCAATTAATTTGGTGATATTTGCAAGGTCAATCTGATGCGGAATAGATATTTGCGCAGCGCCTTTTTTCAATAAAAGCTGAGATGATGATGAGAAAAACACACTAAAAATAATAACAAAGATTAGCATAATATGGACCTGTACATTTCTTTTACCAAAGAGATACTGGTATCAATATCTTGCAATGGAGTTTCTGATCTTTTCATCTCAATTGATAACCACCCTTGATATGATGCATTTTTAAAACCTTCGCACGCTAATTTATGGGCTTCAATATCAATACCAATTGGTGCCAGATCTTTTTCACTAATATGAAAATGAGCAATTCCCGTATTCAATAAGGAGATTCTCTTATAGACATCTTCCTTTGATAATCTTAGACCGGCAAGATCTAAGTGAACTCCAAATCCTGGTTTATTAATTTCATTTACAAGCTCAATTGCTTCTTCTGAGTCGGTAACAAAATCACATCCATAGTATACAGGATTAGGTTCAATACAGATCATGGTGCCAACATTATGAGCTTGGACTGCTAAGGGGCGGAAGAAATTTGCCGCAATTTCTACTGCCTGATTAAATGAAATATGATTTTTTAATCTATTTTTAGGTGAGCCAAAAACTAATCTTTCAGCACCAAGGAGACCTGCCATATGGATAATTTTACTCAGATGAAACTGAATAGCATCGCTTTCCTCTTTATTACCAAAAATACTACCTGCGGGCCCACCAAACAGCAATGCTTGCATCGAGCTGATAACAATACCAGCATCATTCATTTTGTTTTTGTATAAAAAAACTTCTTCATCAGAAAAGTCTTGGACATTATTAACAACTTTTGCAGGAGCTACTTCAAGAGCATTAATACCATGTTTTTTTAGGATGTTAAGTACGGCATCATTTTCATCATTGTTCCATGCAATATTTGAAATTGTTAGCCCCTTAATTTTCATTGCGATTTTCCTTAATGAATTTTTCTAACTCAATAAGGCAATCTTGTTTATTATAAAGGTAGCCGTCTTTTTTCCCAAAAAGTGAAAAATATTTTGATTTGATATCATAACGAGGAGGCAGTGAGTTTGTTATGTTTTCATAAGAATAGCCGAGAACCATCTTGGCTATATCTGCCGTAGGGATCGGTTCGACTGACATATTAAGAAGGCGAATGTTGTTTTCAACCATTTTTTCAATATCAGCTTTAAGAAGGTCAAGGCAATAAAATTGGAATGAACTGCGAGTATCAATTTTTTCAATCTGATTATTATTCAAAAAATCATAAATAATGTTCTTCTTCAAACCCTGCCCAAAGAGTCCAGGAAGGCGAAGCGTGTAAACATTAGTGAAATTGTGGTTGATGAAATCTTCGAACTTCAAACGGTGCAATCCATAAGGTTGACCAATCTCTCTGGAGAGCTCACTATCCTCATCAAGATCGATTGGATTTGGATATACATCAACAGTTGAAATTAGAACAACTTCTTCAGCAGTTACGGTTTTTAGAATGCCAATGAGACTGCTAATGTTCTCCCAGTCTTCAATAGGATGCTGGTTAGCCCACCATTTTACTGCGGGAACTCCACAGATAAACAACTTATTATAGTGTTTGTTACGAATATTACTTATATTTTTAGAGTTATATAAGTCATCGAATTTATATTGCTTAAGTAAATTCCCGCCAACAAAGCCTGTATAACCAATTAAAGCATTCATCGTGATAGCTCGTAATTATAGAAAAATAAAGCTAGATAGATTATATCTAGCCAATAGTAAGACATTAAATAGATGTTATGGCACCTATTTTTTGTCATATTTCCCTAAGCACACTTCTAATAACCTGACGATAACCTGTAGATTACCTCTGATAGGACTAATTTTTGTCGGTGTTTTCCCATGCTTAGGATAGATTCGCATTACAGGGATTTCTACACATTTAAATCCTAACTTGGCAGCTTGTATTGCAAGATAATAATGAAGTTCGTAACCCGTGAAAATATTTCTGAATACTGCCAGTTTTTCATCTACCAAATATTTTGCGCTATAAGCACGAAAACCATTAGTAGTATCCGTATATTTGAAACCGGAAAATAATCTTACAAGTGGAACATGGATGACCTTTAATCCGATGAGGCGAGATTTAGGCGTATTTACATGTTTTCCTCCAGGGATAAATCGAGAACCCTGAACATGATCCATACCATTTTCTAGTTGGAGAACGAAATTTGGTATGTCATCAACACTGTCTTTGTTGTTTCCGTCAATAACAATAATACCTTTATAACCTTCCGAAAGCGCCCATGCAAAGCCCATACGCATTTGGCTACCCAGCTTCCCTGCACCAGTTTTGACTAAGAGGCTTGTTACGCCATATTTTTCTAAGTTTTCAGTACTGGTTGACCCATCGGTGCTACCTCCATCGGCAATGACAATATCAGTACAGGCCCTGGCTTCATCCATGCGTGCTAACTGTTTTATTAACTTATCACCTTCATTTATGACGAAAATTAATGTGCAATATTCATGTTGCTTGAGTTTAACTCTCGTTTCTTCATATTCAGGCACTTCCCAGGTATATTTTTTATCCATCACTTGTTTCGCCCTGTTTGCACTAAATTGATTAAATCAGAAGTAGACTCTGCTAACACATTTACTCGGTGTAAATCTATCATGACCGAACTATTTTTCTCATATACTATATTATAATCAGCATGCTCAGAACGGTCATCAAGTAACCGCCCTAAATATTCGCCAAAGAAGGCTAACATAGTAAAAATAAGCATAAATAGAACAGACATAAATATAATTTGTGTTGTCCATCCTTCAATAACATCATTAGTTACTATTTTTACAATAAAACTGTATAGACTAAAAATAAATGCAAGAAAACTACCGAACACTCCTAATAGGCTCATCCAGCGTAGCGGCTTTGTTGAGTTAAAGATCATTATTTTAACAGTATCACGGATTCCAGAAAGAAGGATTTTTTTCTCATTAATCCGTGCAAGTTCGTAGGTTTCCGTTGTAGATGCGAACCCAGTATTAGATATCCTCACCATCATTTTATGATGAAAGCGACCGTTTGCTGTTACTGCATTGACTGCTCTTCGACTCAAACAGCGGAGATTTGTTGCGTTTCTTGGTAACTTATAACCAATCCTGGTTAAGAGATGATTCATGGCTGGTCTGACTATTGTGTACGCAAGAGATGAATTCTGCTTAGCTACGCCAATGACTATGTCACTGCCAGAAAAAGACTTATCTACGATGTTTGTAATAACGTAAACGGGATCTGTACTAATATCAAATAGTACGACAAAATCCCCTATAGCATTTTCTAATCCAGCGGATAGAGAGATATCAGCTGATACTTCAGATGAAAGACGAATATAGCGTATAGATTCTAGTTCGGTAAGCAAAGAAGTAATGTAGTTTTCTGTGTCGTCAAAAGAATAATTGTCAATAATTATGATTTCAAAGTCTACGTAGTTTTTCGACAGAATATCGTTAATAGGTCTAATCTTATCTTTTAGATCCTCTACCTGATCTTTGCAAGATAATACAACTGATACAAAAATATCCTTCTTTGTAGTACTAATTAAATTCATTTGTTCAGTCCTAACTCATTAATTACTGTAATAACATCATAAACATTATCAATCTTTCCCCCCATAATACAATGCAAACCTTCTATGCCATGATTTGCTTTGAAAAGGATAGGGCGTGAATCATCAGTCTCACTTCTCGGAAGTAGTGTTTTAACTTCCCAAATAGATTCTTTATATTCGCACTCAGATAAAACTGGTATATATCGACTGGCATCAGATACAATTTTACGCCAGAGTGTATCCTTTGGGATATTATTGAAATATTGATGTGATGGGAAATAGCTTTCGTTACTTTCATTCCATTCATGATGGGGGGTATATCTTACATGGCTAAATGAGTGTAACCCTTTTGAGGGAAAAGGCATGACAGAGAAGAATGGTCCGCACATTACAGTAATTCCTGTTTTGCTTAAAATATCAGGAACTTTCACGATACACATTTCAGTCAATTCTTGCTTGAGAGGGATAAGTTCTATTTTTGACTCATGTAGAACGAAATTCGTCATTGAATAAGTACAATTGAAAACCTGCTTCGTTTTATAGTACTCAATTGATAAACCATCCGTATCATCGACGTTCTGAGTTTTGACAGTTAAGCCTGAACTATCTTTCTGTACGCCGGTAACAACGGTATTATATTTTATGGTTACGCCACTGTCTGCCAGTCGGGAAAGCATGATAGAACGAAGCTTTCGGGAGTCAAAAGCATATTCTTTAGTAGTAAATACCTCCTCAATTAAATGCTTATTCGTCAAATCTCTGATCCAATGGGGAGCAATATCACAAGGTGCCCCTATTCTCTGGCAGAATATTTGAAATTGCCGTGCTGTGATTTTTCCAAGTATGTTTCCAACCATATAAAATTTAGAGAACTCATCATCAATGCATTCTTTAAAATCATCACAAAAAATTGGAAATGAAGTACGAGATCTTAACGCTGTAAGATGACTTCGTGGATAATGATAACCATTATGTACACGAGCCTGGTTAACATATGAAGCACGTTCCATCAAAGAAGACTCTTTTTCAAAAAGAGTGACTTTATGTCCTTGAGATGCTAAATAGTTAGCGATGTAAACGCCAAAAAAACCCCCGCCAATTACGATAGAGTCATTTACTTTGTTCATCACTTCTCCTTCTTTTTATTATTGAATGAATGAATGAATCTAAGTAGATTTGCTTTATCCATTATGTTATTCCAATTGTAATTTTCAATGCATTCCCAGTATTTAGCATTAGATAAATAATTTTCTGGTCTAAAGTTAGATAGGTCTTCATTGATAAATTGAATACCTTCAATTTTATTATTTATGGAAAATGACTCAACCCATTCTGTCTGGGTTGAACATACGTTTAATCCCATAGCTAAATACTCTAATACCTTTGTTGATGTCTGATATTTGTATGGATAAACATTAGGAGTATAATTTATCCCACATTTTGCTTTACATGCCAGTGCAGGGATATCTGCATAATTTAATTTTCCAGAAAAAATAATATTAGATGCATTTTTAAAATCATTATATAACTCATCAGGACAATCACCAATAATTAATAATGTATACTCAGAGAATTTAGTGCTAAATGATTGTAATAGTATTCTTATATTTCGTTTTGCAGATAAACTGCCAATATACACGAAATCATACTCTTTATTAATAATATTCCTTTTATTATAAAAGTGTTCACCTACTCCCATGTCTCTATATGTAAACGGGGTTTTATCATTAAGTAGAGTTTTTCTTTTTATTACCTCATTTAAGAACACTCTACCGTCAGGGATAATGTTTATTATTTTTTTTATTCTATCTTTTATTAATCCATAGGGTGGGGTAGAAAGTGAAGCATATTCATGGATATGTATTCCTGATGCTTTTTTTTTGTATTCCACCCCCATGAAGAACCAATAGATATCTGCATTTAGCATATCTTCAGGGTGTTCCACAACAGATACATGTAATCCATGGTTAGAAAAATACTCCTTATAAATTTCGATTTCAGGAAGATACTCTAAACTATTTTTAATAAATGCAATTCGAGCCATCCTTCCACCTTAAAGATAAAAATATAAAAAACATAATTGATAATATATACATGCTAAATGAAGTTAGGTATACGATATTGTATAAGCTAGTACCTAAAACTGAAAGTGTTACATAATAAACAGGCTTTAACCCAAATCTTAAGAGATCAATGAAATAAATTTCTTTTGTTACAGTAAAAAAAATGGCTCGATTATAACTAGGTGAAAGGATTAATATTGCCGCAAACCAAAAAGATAGACTTTGTAAAAATATAACGCTATCATTCCAATTATCGCCAATGAGAAAGTTAACTTTCGGTAATATAAAATAAGATGATAAGATATATATGAACCCTAAGGTAATACTGATCAAGCTATATTTTAATAGTACCTTTTTTTCTTTATTCGACAGGCTGTAGAGTACTGCGCGACTGATTGCTGAGTTTGCAAGTGTGACAAAAACGGTAGTTATTTTTTCAGCAATAGAATATAGTGCTGATGCATGATAGCCAAAAAAACTGGAAATAAATATTATTGGTAAATGAGTTCCTACGGATGGAATTATTGATGCTGTTGTGTGAATGGCCATATATTTAGTATTATTTCTAATAATTTTTAACGATGCTTTTAACCCTTTTTCCCTGGCATTGTCAAATTTTACTCTACTAATAAGTAGCGAAATCATTGAACCAATGATAGTTCCAATAATAAGCCCGTAGTGGAATTTTATTAAGACTAATTGTGATATGCCAACCAGTATGACTCGATTGAGTTGTATTATATTAAGTTTTCGGTGGTTTCCCAATGACGTATGGTAGTCATATAATATTTCAAATGAACTGAAACAGAAAATAACAACTGGTATTGAAATGTAAATTAATGGCAAGCTAAGAAAAAAAACACTACCAGATACTACCAAGGATGAAATTATAGTAATACTTAGCGATAACAATTGGCATGAGCGATAGAGCAACTGCTTTTCATAATCATGATTTGTAATTAACAAGAGATTTAGTCGTAATGCACTAATATAGGATATCAGTCCCGACCATGCCATAATTGTTGCATAAAGACCAATTGCCTCTACCGAGTAAAATTTGAAAAGAGCAAGCATGATGCCTGTCCCAAGTATTTGGGACAACAAGCTACCGCTCAAAATAGATATAAAAAATTTCATTTTATAAGCACATGCAGATTATTGGTACATTGAATAGCCCGTAAATCTGTTAATATTGAATTTTTACTGTAAATTGCATCGATATTGTAATCTCGAATAAAATTATTAATATTTTTTACATCTATATTAGATGGAGACAGTAAATATAATGCTGTACTTTTAATAGATTGTTCTGAGACTGATGCTTGTTCAAAACCATTCGCGGTTATAAATAATATTCTCTTCACATTATACTCTTCGATGCATTGTCGTAATCCTTGTTTCTCTATTGCCGTTATATACTCCTGTGACTTTTCATCTAATATGTTCTTTTTTACCACTCGACCAACCGTCCAGACTGAGCTAAAGATAATAGCATATGTCAAGCACAGCATCGTTATTTTGTAATTGTTGCTTACATTTACAGCTATTGTGTAAAGTAAAAAAATCGAGATGAATAAATAAAGATTAAAGAAATACCTGCCATCAGTATATCCCGTTAACCCTATTATAGGGACGACTGAACTAATAGTGATGGTAATAAATAACAATTTAGTACTTACATAATCATGTTTTTTTATTGTTAATATTTTTTTATTATGAGATATACGCTTGTAAATCACGTGAGAGAAGATAATAAATAGAGGGGATGCTACTCCCCATAGTATAAATGAGGTGAACGTTTTTATCTCTTTAATTATGATATTTTTAGCGATGGCTAACCAGTTACCTATTTCGATTGTAGGAGCATAATCTAAAACACCAATATTTGGTGGCATTAATATTAATTTAGAGCTTTCTGTTACCCATAAAGTATTAAAATATCGTTCCGAGTAGATTGTCCATATAAAAGCCGATATTAGTGGTGGGGCCAAAAACAATAATTTTCCAACAGTGTTTTTCTCTTTAAATAAAACCCAAAGTGAGAATATCGCAAATAAAATAATAAACTCGAAACGTGTAAGTATTGATGCTGAAAAAATTAATCCAATAATAAATAGTTTTTTTGTGCTAAGATATTGCTGTGAAATGAATATATTTCCGATTAACATTAATTCTAATGTTGCTAATGGCATCGATCTTCCATAAGCAACCTCTTGGAAGAAAGGAGGATATAGCAACAAGAATGAAAACATTATTATATATTCTTGTTGTAATTTCAATCTATTCAACATTTTGTTTAAAACAATACAGCAAGTCATTAATAAAAAAACATTTAAAACTAGCGATGAATAAATCCCTATATTCAAAACTTTATCTGCTAGTTGTATTAATAGTGGATAAAAAAATGGAAATGATGGACTATGTGTAGAATTATACTGATATTGTCTAATAAAGGATGGCTCATACCCCGAGAACACTACTTTTGATAAATCATAATATGTCCAACTATCAACTGTAAATCCGGGGAATAAAACTACATCTAATATTATTTTACCTAAAAATATTGTCAAACATAAAAATATTTTCATTCTATTATCCAACTCACCCTCCTCTTGCGTATTAATGTATTTAGTTTTTCGATTTTTTTAATTCGCTAAGGTAAAAATCAGCCTCCATAGAAGCGGCTTTGAGGCATATTCCAACAGGGGAGCGAAAAAATTTATTCATCACTATTTAGCATTCTTCTTGAAGGTATTACCAAGAAAAAGGCCCCACTGTTTCTCTCCTCTGAATCATCAAAATATAAGATGAAACATTTACGCATGGGGTTTCTTTAAGCTATAACCTAACAGGAACAATCACCACCTCCAGAGGAGGTGGTTTAAAGCTAATAATTAAAAATGAGTTTTTACAAAAATATCTTTCCTGGTTGTGTGCTGAAAACGCCTCAAAGGTACTATTGTACTTAAGGTGGGACTATAACTATTTTGTGCAATAGAAATCTCATGTGACTACAGAAAGCAGCTATTTGACTCGTCACGGTTTTTCAGACCAGCTACCCGAAAAGCTCTTCCAGGGAAGATTGCCTTTCCTTATCTTTGTGCAAAGCAGGTCATAAACGGCATATCCTATGAGCATTGCTCATATGCGATGCTATCTAGATAGATTTACTTGAATCCTATGCTCAATGATCCTACCCAGCATCTGTGGACGCTCAGCCAGTGCAAGGTGTTCCTTGCCGCGTTCAAAACGAGTAACTGCAGCCATATATCTGGTTTCTGATGGACTTTCATTACCCCAAACCATGATGAGCTGTGCCAGGTGAGTACCAATCAATAAGTACGTGCGGTTGTTGCCCCGCGTGGGTATCAGTTTCTCTCACCTGTAGTCTTACCTGTTTTGACATCCCGCTATTTACACTCACATTGTTACAACGTGTTATCGGGTGGTGCAGTAAACAACAGCAACAGATGACCTCATCAGACTGGCTGCCGAAAATGCGCACCTGAAGCGCCAACTGGCGGAACGCGATGAAGAACTGGCTATTTTCCAAATAGGTCGCGACATACTTCACGAAGCGCCTGAAATGAAGGTTGTCTTCATCGAAAAACATCGGGCAGCGTTCGGTATTAAAGCGATGTGTCGGGTGCTTCGGGTTGCACGCAGCGGCTGGTATGTCTGGCGTAGTCGCCGTTGTCAGATAACCCCACCTCAGTAGTTCCGACTCATTTGTGATGAGGCCGTCCGTAACGCATTCGCTGAGGCAAAGCAGCGCTATGGTGCGCCGCGTCTTGCTGATGAGTTGCCGGAGTACAATATTAAAACCATCGCTGCCAGTCTGCGTCGTCAGGAGTTGCGGGCGGAAACCAGCCGTAAATTCAGCCCGGTTAGCTACCGGGAACATGGCCTGCCGGTATCGGAAAACCTGCTTAAGCAGAACTTCATCGTCAGCGGCCCAAACCAGAAATGGGCAGGCGACATCACGTATCTTCGCACTGACGAAGGCTGGCTTTATCTGGCGGTAGTCATTGACCTGTGTCCACGCGCCGCGGTTGGCTGGTCGATGTCAGCACGTTATGACAGCACAGATTGCCTGCGATGCACTGCAAATGGTGCTCTGGTGACGTAAACGCCCGAAAAACGTTATCATTCACACTGACCGTGGCGGCCAGTACTGTTCAGTGGATTACCAGAGCCTGCTGAAACGGCATTCCTTTTAAATCAAAAACCAGTCGGACCAGCGTCAAAAATTCGATACACGATTTGAGTTCCCTCAAAGCGATTTGCTTATTTGGCGCAGCGATTTAGCATAACCTAGGGGGGTAAGAAACAGCCGACTTGATTTTGTTGTCTCTACGTTTCATAGATGCCAACGGCGGATATATGATTTTCCTCAGTAATGCTACCGCCCTAGCCATGCACTGAATTAGCAATAAAGGCCATAAAATTTCACCAAATGTTAAGTCATGCTAAACATTAATAACATGGCGACTATTTAACTGAGCAGTTTTTTGTATTTTAGAACTACAATGACTGAAAATCAGCTTTCTTTTTTCTGGTGCTATACCTTCCATACAGATCGTTGATTATTTAGACATTCGTTTATGTTTCAGTCAAATCACTTCGTTGTCATTATTCTTTATTCATTATACTTTCTGTGATCTTACCCAGCAATAGTGAACAAGGGGCTAAGTGGACTGCCCCCACGACCGTAGACATGTCCTGCCCTCACGACGGGGCCTGTTCAAAGGCCTCCGGGCTGACACCGCCGAGATGGCTGTGGCGTCGAGCCAGATTGTATAACACTTCAATGTAATCGAAGATATCCGCACGGGCCAGCTCCCGGGTTTTGTAGATCCGTTTTCTGATGCGCTCTTTTTTCAGTGAACTGAAGAACGATTCGGCCACCGCATTATCCCAGCAGTTGCCACGCCGATTCATACGGGGGGCAGGTTGTTGGCCCGGCAGAAGCACTGCCCGTCATCACTGCCGTACTGACTGCCCTGGTCCGAATGCACGATGACCTTGCCGTCCGGTTTTCGTCGCCACACGGCCATCATCAGCGCATCCAGCGCCAGTTCGCGTGACAGCGTGAGTTTCATTGGCCAGCCCACCACGTTACGGGCGAAGAGATCGATGACGACCGCCAGATACAGCCAGCCCTGCCAGGTACGGTTGTCGGTGATGCCAGTCACCCAGACCTGGTTGGTTTTTATCTCGGTAAATTCACGCTGCACACGATTCGGGGCAATAACAGAAGGTCTGACAGCTATCCGGCGTGGCGATTTATAGCCGCTTACGGCTCAGATTTGGTTCAGTTGCATAATATGGCTCACCCGATTTTTACCGCAGGTTTCACCGATTTCGCTCAGGTCATCATGAACCCGACGATAACCATACACGCCCCCACTCAGTGCATATGAATCGCGGATGAGCGTCAGCAGGCGTTGACTGTCTTTATCACGTGCAGAGGCCGGATTGTGCGGGTATGCATAGAACCCGGCTCTGGCGACGTTCAGGACCCGACACATCGTCATGACACCCCATACAGCAAGGTGTTCATTGATAAAGCGGTACTTTAGTCGGACTCCCTTGCAAAGTACCTCGCGGCCTTTTTCAGAATACCCCGTTCTTCTTCTGTTCGCGTTAACGGTGCCCTGAGTTTCAGGAGCTCACTTTTGGCTTCCAGTAAATCGCGGGCATGCTGCTCGCTGTTGTTGTTGTTGTTGTTGTTGTTGTTGTTGTTGTTGTTGTTGTTGTTGTTGTTGTTGTTGTTGTTGTCAGCAACAATGATATAAAAACGCAAAGGAGGTACTGACAGTGAAACCGACCTTGTCATAGGAGCTGACCCGTGCGGATATCTTCGATTACATTGAAGTGTTCTACAATCGGGCTCGGCGGTGTCAGCCCGGAGGGCTTTGAACAGGCCCCGTCGTGAGGACAGGACATGTCCACTATCGTGGGGGGCGTCCAATATCTAATTGAAGCATATTAATTAATTTAGCATTTACGGCCACTGAATCAAAATTATCTCTGGCAATTTTATAACTTTCCATTCCCATTCGAGTTATGATTTGAGGATCATGAATGAAACATAACATTCGTTGTACTAACATGTCGGATGAATAAGCCGGAATCAAAAATCCATTTACACCATCTATAACCGTTTCACGACAACCAGGGACATCACAAGTGATAACCGCTCGCCCTATTGCCATTGCTTCTTGAGTACTGCGAGGAAAGCCCTCTCTATATGATGGGAGAACAAATACACTTGCTCTAGCTAACCACTCTTGTACGTTTTTAACATATCCTGGAAACTCTATAATATTATCACACCTTAGCTTATTCATATCTTCAACCCTAAGACTACCGGGATTACTCAAGTCCAACTGCCCTAACATATAAAAATGTACCGATGGGTATTTTTTCTTTATTGTTTTTGCTGCCTGAATAAACTCATACACACCTTTTTCTTTCAAAAACCGAGCAACAAATATAAAGGATACTGGATTCGTCGGAGGAGGTACATAAGGATACTCTACCATATTTAGGCCAATACCCCCTAGAATATGTGCATTTTTAACTCTGATATTCTCTTTTATCAACAACTCATTCTTGTCATCTACATTTAGCAGAATAAGTGAATCCACATATCTGAAACTAAATTTATAAAGAAGAACAATAACTCTCTTTAATAATTTTTTTTTTATAGATAATGGATCTTGAGATTCAGTAAAATAAAAACCAAGCCCCTCTAACATTGCATGGCAATTTTTCACCCTAGCTAATTTGGCAGCGATAGTACCAAATATCGCAGGCTTTGAAAAATAGGATAAAACAACATCCGGGTTGATATTTTTTATTTTAGAAAACAACTTGTAAGTATGTAAAACATCGAGGAATGGATTAAATCCAGCCCGACTAAATACATAATCAACGGGTATGGCACCTAATGACTCAATATTTTCTCTAATGATCTCATCATAGTCATTGGCAAATGCATATACCTCGTGACCATTGCAGCACAATAATTCAATAAAGTCTTTCCTGAACCTTATCATACTCTCTGCTGTTGTACCTATAATTACTATTTTCATAGTTCATTTCAACCAAGTTAAATTTCTGACTAACGCAGGCGTTGACTGTCTTTATCACGTGCAGAGGCCGGATTGTGCAGTCATGCATAGAATCCGGCTCTGGCGACGTTCAGGACCCGACACATCGTTATGACACTCCATACAGCACGGTGTTCATTGATAAAGCGGTACTTTAGTCGGACTCCCTTGCAAAGTACCTCGCGGCCTTTTTCAGAATACCCCGTTCTTCTTCTGTTCGCGTTAACGGTGCCCTGAGTTTCAGGAGCTCACTTTTGGCTTCCAGTAAATCGCGGGCATGCTGCTCGCTGTTATCGGGTTTAATGGCCCGTAGCCACTTATAGAGACTGTGTGCAGACACTCCCAGTCGTTCGGATACGTCAGCAACGGGATAGCCGCATTCCGTGATTTGACGGACGGCCTCGTCCTTAAATTCAGGTGTAAATCGTGGTGCGTCCATATGCTCCTCCTATACTCAAACTATAGGGCAGGATCGTCTACCGGAGTGGGGGCAGTCCAGTTCCTACGCCGGGAAATATAGGTCACGATTTCGTGGGTGTGATGGTATAGATTCTGAGATAAATGGCTGATTAAGCCTGCCGTTTTTTCAGCGCAGCGGTTCAGCCTTACAAAGCAAGAAGGACGGCTTTAATGCGATCACAAACACACTTATCACGACAGGAGTCATGAGGGTGTTCGTGTTAAACATTCTGTTCTTCGGTAATAAATATCTTAATAGTGGATAGCATGATCTCGATTCCGGGTAAAATCAAGAATGTTCAATGATTACATTAACATAGAGACCTATTTTATATTTGGCAACTTTATCGAACGTTTAATCTTCACAACCTACGGCAAGAGTTAACTTTATTTCTTTACCTAAAATTAGCCAAACTCCACAATCATCATGAAAAATATTAATCATTATGAGTTATATCCGGCGGGGTTTTTTCTTTGCCAATTCCAGGTATCTCGCATCATGTCGTCAATATCATGCTTTGCTGTCCAGCCCAAAACAGTTTTCGCTTTAGCTACATTAGCCCATGAAGAGGCGATATCACCTTTACGTCTTTCAACAATTTCATAATTAATATTCCTCTGACTTGCTTTCTCGAATGATCTTATTACTTCTAAAACAGATACTCCCTTTCCCGTCCCTAAATTAAATGTCTCATATCCAGTCATGCTATCTAAATATTTTAATGCATGCATATGACCAGCCGCAAGATCCATGATATGTATAAAGTCACGAACTCCTGTACCATCTATCGTTTCATAATCCCCACCATATACTAGTAATTTATCGAGCTTTCCAACAGCAACTTGTGAAATATAAGGGATAAGATTATTTGGAACACCATTGGGGTCCTCACCAATTAATCCACTATAGTGGGCACCTGCTGGGTTAAAATATCGCAATGCAATGACTTTCATCGAGGAGTCAGAAACTACAAAATCTGATAATATATTTTCAATCATCACCTTTGTTGTTCCATAAGGACATGATGCATTACCAATCGGATAATCTTCTAAATTTGGAACAGGGGCATTATTTCCATAAACTGTAGCAGATGAACTAAAAATAAATTTATTCACATTCGCTTTTTTCATTTCATCAAGTAGTGTTAAAGTTCCACTCACATTATTAATGTAATATTTTAATGGCTCTTTAACCGATTCACCTACTGATTTTAAAGCTGCAAAATGGATAACAGCGTCAATGTTATTTCCCTTAAAAATCTCAGCCAAGCAAAAGCAATCGTTGATATCACCATGTATAAACTTTATTTTTTTAGATGTAAGCAATTCCACACGCTCAAGTGATATATTAGACGAATTAGTCAAATTATCTAAAACAATTACATCATATCCATTTTCAATAAGTAACAAAACAGTATGTGAACCAATATACCCGGCACCACCAGTTACTAGTATAGACATACAATCCTCATTAGCGCATCTTTGATTTAAAAAACTACGGATTAAAACTATGAAGCCTTACTCAATAATCCTTTATCAGCCAGCAGCTTTTTTCTAACACGATTTCAGGTACCCACTTTTTTGAATAACCTCAGCCCGTTTAGGCAATATTTCCGCATATCGATTCTCATGAACTAGTCAAATCCAGCCAAAGAATTTCCAGGATACAGTTCCCATAATATTCCATTAATAATCTACCAGTACCTATATGCCGAAAATATTGCCATCATCCAGCAAACGCCGAAACCCTTCGTTATTTTCAAGTGTAATGATAATTAATACATCAAAAATCCCAGCTAACATCAGTGTGGATAGTGCCTAATAGATCATTGGCTTGCTATAAACAGGCTGCAATTACTTAGAAACTCAGCGAGTTAAAATATACAGCCGAGAGCCTGAACCGTCTGCGAAGATAATACATTTCATTATTTTTCTATACTCACCAACACTCACGGCTAATAAGAACCATCCAGCACCCTGGCCGCCATGAGCAATGATTAAGGTACTACTATACTGCATTACGAATACCGCGTTCAAAAGTTTCCTGTGGTCCCCAACCAAGCTCACGCCAATCATGCAAGCAAACACATCATGACCAAGGAGATCTTTCACATAAGCAATCAGGCCTTTCCAGTAAGCACGCTCGGCCTCAAGTAATGTGTAGGTACCTACGACATTCGTTTCGATAAAACAATCGAACGGTCTACATGCGATTCAGCAGCTAAATGCATGACGACCTCTGGCTGGCATCAAAAACATGTTTGAGCGATGTATCATCACAAATATCTACATATTTAAAAGCACAACGCTTGTGACCACTCACATCAACCAAAGATTCAAAATTATCAGCATACGTGAGTTTATCCACGTTAATAACTGAATCTTCTATGTTTTTATGATATGCCGAACAACAGCAGAACCGATAAACCCGGTCCCACCCGTTACTAATGTTTTCATAATATTACATCCGGAAAGCAAAATATCTGATGGTTCAACTTAACTGCACTCTGACTGAGCATGAACAAAATTCAGGCACGCTACCGCCCTTGGAATTTAATCCAAACGTAGATACAACCCTCAACGCGTTGTTGCACGTGCAATTCTGCTGAAAATATAGCCAGAAACAGGAAAAATAATTTGCATATTTTACATGCCACATCAAAAGAGGTGTAGCGGTATTGTGGATTACCTCCCACCCCAAACTAAAAATTTCCCCCATTCACCACCTTCCTCAGCAAGGCAAATTAGACCGTAAGTACTTCATAGAGACATATAATGATTATCATTATTAACAAAGGAAGAGCTTTAGGATATACATTTAACCATAGAGATAATGTATTAATATATAAAGCTATTCTGGAAACCTGAAATGCAATAGAAACGTTATTGCTTTTCAGGTTCTACAAATCGTCCAGGATGGGAATCCTCCTATGCCACGGTGGAAACCGCGTTGTTCTCATCATACCGCTGCTGGGCAAGCATGACTGCATTGATGTTACTCTCTGCCCAGTGGGTCAGCTCATGTACGGTTTTCACGAGTGTTTTACCAAGAGTAGTAATCGAGTATTCCACTGTCACCGGTACGGTAGCAAACACTTGTCGGTGAATCATGCCATCACGTTCCAGGTGTTTGAGCGTCTGTGACAACACCTTCTGCGATACCCCTTCAATATCACGCCTTAGTTGATTGAACCTGACCGGCTCACACGCCAGCCGATCCAGAATCAGCAGCGACCATTTATTGGACAGACGATCCAGCACCACACGCGCCGGGCAGGTTTTACTGTAAACACTGAATTCAGGCATCCCGTGACCTCTGTTTTCTCAGCTAAGGTTTTATTCGGTATATCTCGGTATCTCTGCTTACAATAACGTATCTTGTTTCTTTTGGGGAGTTAGTTCTTTTTTAGATGAATAGTTTCTTTTTGATTGGATAGTTTCTTTTTAAAACCTAAGTGGGAGGGGAACTTACTTCACAAACCTTGCCAGCATTGAAAAGGAACATGTGCCATTCCGTGCTTACATCGTGCTGAAATGACACATGGACTGCCCCCACTCAGTGCATATGAATCGCGGATGAGCGTCAGCAGGCGTTGGCTGTCTTTATCACGTGCAGAGGCCGGATTGTGCGGGTATGTATAGAACCCGGCTCTGGCGACGTTCAGGACCCGACACATCGTCATGACACCCCATACAGCAAGGTGTTCATTGATAAAGCGGTACTTTAGTCGGACTCCCTTGCAAAGTACCTCGCGGCCTTTTTCAGAATACCCCGTTCTTCTTCTGTTCGCGTTAACGGTGCCCTGAGTTTCAGGAGCTCACTTTTGGCTTCCAGTAAATCGCGGACATGCTGCTCGCTGTTATCGGGTTTAATGGCCGTAGCCACTTATAGAGACTGTGTGCAGAAACGCTCAGCCGGTCTGAAACTTCGGCAACGGAATAGCCGCATTCCGTGATTTGACGGACGGCCTCGTCCTTAAATTCAGGTGTGAATCGTGGTGTGCCTATAGGGTAGGGATCGTCTACCGGGGCGGGGTCAGTCCACTCAAAGCTACGGAATAGCCAGTCGGCGCATCTAATAAGAGCTCTTTAATTGCCTCAACATCAAACTCATGGCAATTCTTATCCAGTTTATCTAGTAACTGTTCCATCTCTTGCCAGCTCAGTTTCTCTTCCTGAGCAGTCATAATTTTCGGGTGACTGGTGCCTTCAACATTTTCGCCGATCAATAACTCTTCGTAGAGTTTCTCACCGGGGCGTAATCCTGTGAATTTAATCGCGATATCCCCTTCTTCAGCGTGTCCTTGCCCTTCTATGTAGCTTTTCATCCCCATCAGGTTGATCATCCTGCGGGCTAAATCGAGTATTTTGACCGGTTCGCCCATATCCAGTACGAACACCTGCCCGTTCATTCCCATTGCGCCCGCCTGTATGACCAACTGTGACGCTTCAGGAATGAGCATGAAATAACGGATAATATCCGGGTGTGTCACGGTGACCGGGCCACCCTGGCGGATCTGCTTTTTAAACAGAGGAACAACAGAGCCCGACGACCCCAATACGTTCCCAAATCGGACCATGGTGAATGTGGTCTGATTTTGGCGCTCAGCCAATGCTTGTAAAATTAATTCCGCCATCCGCTTGCTGGTGCCCATGATATTGGTTGGACGCACCGCTTTGTCTGTGGAAATCAGTGTGAAATTTTCCACCCCTTCGGCTATCGCTGCTTCGGCGCAGGCTAACGTGCCAAACACGTTATTGCGGATCCCTTCAATCACATTCTCTTCAACCAGCGGCACATGCTTGTAGGCGGCGGCATGGTAAATCGTTTCGACTTGATGGGTACGAATCAGCTTTTGTACCCGGTTCTGCTTTTGTACCGAACCTAATGCGGTGACGATTTTTGTCTCAAGCATAAGGCGTTTTTTGATACCTTGCAGTTCCTGATCGATGGTATAGAGGTTGTACTCATTGAGTTCAAACAACACCAATATTTTGGGGCGCTGTGCCAGAATTTGGCGGCACAGCTCAGAGCCTATCGAACCGCCAGCGCCTGTCACCATCACCGATTTTCCCGTAATGTTTTTCGCCATCAGGTTCTTATCGGGGGCAACTGCTTCGCGTCCCAGCAGGTCAGCAACATCCAGGTCATGTATCTCTGTTGCCGTTGCTTTGCCTGCGGCGATATCTTCGACCGAGGGAACGGACTGTACTTCGATGGGCCAGTGGGAGAGCCTTTCAAGTAATCTTAATCGCTGACCTTTTTGTATGTTATTGATGGCTAAAAGTAGTTTTACAGGCTGGTAGAGCGGTTTTAGCTTCTCGAATTCATTACTGCGGTGCACTTTGATACCACAAATGATTTGGCCCACCTTCTTCTCGTCATCATCAAGCATGATAACGGGGTGATATTCATCGCCCTGAATCAACGCATAAAGCAAATCTCGCCCGGTCGCTCCTGCTC
The DNA here is from genome assembly GCF_009372235.1 of Dickeya oryzae. Taxonomy (GTDB): domain Bacteria; phylum Pseudomonadota; class Gammaproteobacteria; order Enterobacterales; family Enterobacteriaceae; genus Dickeya; species Dickeya oryzae. The sequence continues at coordinate 66,742 of NZ_SULL01000018.1, forward strand.
CGTAAATAAACACGTTAGGTTTCTGGCGTTTATAGTAGTGGTAATAGAAGGTTCGGATGAGTACACGAGGGCTGCCCAAAGCGAGAGTCGCCAGACCGGCGTAAATAAACGGTACGCTGCGTGGAACAAAAGACTGAAAAAAGAAGCTACTCAGCGCCAGGCTGACAGCGGATAAAATAACCGATAGAAATACATACCCCATCGCGGGCAGCATCATGTAGCGCAGTACGGCGCGGTACATGCCACAACGAATGAAGACCAGGATTGTGATGGATAACGTGACAACGACGCTGGCTATTTCAGCTGAGCCGATTGGAAAATCAGTGGTACCTAAACGGACGGCAACGGCCAGATACAACGAGGCCACAATGGCAACAACGTCATAGAATACAGTCGCTATGCGTTTGGTAGCACGCTCTGCGTTAAGCAAAAGCGGAATAAGTTTAAACATCAGAGCCTGAATGTCCATGTGCGACAATAGAGTGGTATTAGCGGACTATTTTAGTGGTCTAGCCATGTCTTGACCAGATGTGCTTATCTTAATTTCAGTTATGGCGTTATGCCCGGTATTATGAGCCGGGCTATTCAGGAAGGTAATCTCATTGAAAATCTTAGTAACGGGAAGCCGGGGGTTTATCGGTAACCGGGTGGTTGCGCTGGCGAATGAGCAAGGCGTGCGCTGTGTTTTGCATGGTAGTGAACGTAGTAACGCCACTGACAGTGACATGATTCGTGCCAATCTGGGGGCGACGACAGACTGGGCACCGGCACTGCAGGGCGTGGATGCGGTTGTGCATTGCGCCGCCAGAGTTCACCAGATGCAAGATGGCCGTGATGCGCTGGCGTTGTACCGGGAAACCAATGTCGCAGGGACATTGCGTCTGGCGCAGCAGGCGGCGGCGTCGGGTGTGAAGCGGTTTGTTTTTGTGAGTTCAATTAAAGTAAATGGTGAGGCAACGCAACCGGGGGCGCCTTTTCAGCCGGATGTGGCCGTGCCACCGCTCGACCCTTACGGTCTGAGTAAGTATGAGGCGGAGCAAGGCCTGATGCGTCTGTCCCAGGAGACAGGTCTGGAGGTGGTGGTTATTCGCCCGCCGTTAGTCTATGGCCCCGGTGTAAAAGCCAATTTCCGTGCCATGATGAATTGGGTTCACAAAGGGGTGCCGTTGCCGCTGGCGGCGGTACATAATCAACGCAGTCTGGTGTTTGTTGACAATGTGGCTGACCTGATATTGCTCAGTGTGCGTCATCCGCAGGCACCTGGACGGGTGTGGCTGGTATCAGACTGTCATGATGTCTCTACCGCTGACTTGTTGGCGGACATGGCCATGGCGCTGGGGGTTAAAAACCGCTGCTGGCCGTTACCGTCGTGGGTACTGAAAGGTGCTGCGACACTGTTGGGAAAATCGGCGGTGGCGGATCGCCTGCTGGGCTCATTGCAGGTCGATGTGAGTGAAACCCGGCGGCAGCTTGGCTGGCAGCCAGCCATTTCCTATCATCAGGCGATTGCCATCACGGCGCGGGCGTTTCTGTCGGAAATACCCGGCGCATCTGAGTCTCTATCCAAAGAAGGTTGACCGATTATTATGCTGCGTGTTCTGGATATCTTACTGGCGTTGGTGGGATTGCTGTGTTTGTGGCCAGTGATGCTGATCGTTTATGTGTTGGGATTATTTGATACGGGGTCGCCGGTTTTTATCCAGCAACGCGTTGGGCGGCATCAGCGGCCCTTTAATCTGATTAAATTTCGCACCATGGCGGTGGCGACTGAGTCAGTGGCGACACATCTTGCCAGTCGTAGTTCGGTGACTCGTTTAGGGGCGTTTTTGCGTAAAACCAAACTGGATGAATTGCCTCAGTTGATCAATGTACTGAGGGGTGAAATGAGTCTGGTCGGGCCGCGCCCTTGTCTGTTCAATCAACAAGAACTGATTGCCGAACGCCAGGCGCGTGGCGTCTTTGATGTGTTGCCGGGCATAACCGGGCTGGCACAGGTAAATGCTATCGACATGTCCACACCGCAAAAACTGGCCGAGTGGGATCAGAAGATGATTCAGACCCTGTCGGTGAAGCACTACTTTACCTATCTGATACAAACGGTAGTCGGTAAAGGCTCCGGCGATCGGGTGCGCTGATACCCCTGATAAAAAACGATGCCGGTCTGACCGGCATCGTAAGTGCATATCATAAGAACAACATCATAAGTACAACAGCATGTACGTTGAGGGATTACTTTATCGGGGCCAACGCAGTCTGATCAACGTAAGGCTTCATGATGGTATCCGCTTCCTGCTGGGCGGCTTTGGCGGCGGCCTCCGGCGTCACCTTCTCATCATTCACTACGGCAGCCAGTTGGTTTTCCATCGCTTTTCGCACCGCCACCGTTTCATAGGTGGAGTACCACGGATGTGCGTATTTCAACTGTTCCAGCGCCGTGGCAGCACGGGGATCCTGCTGCAGATACGCTTTCATTTCTGGCGTGTCGTACGCCGCTTTGCGCGGTGAGAAGTAGCCGGTGAAGCGGCTCCAGGCACCATTAACTTGCGGGCTGACCAGATAGCTCAGGAATTGGTAAGCCGCTTTCTTCTGCTCATCAGAGATACCTTTGAAACTGACCAGACTGGCACCGCCGATCGGTACTGCTCGCTGCTCTTTGGCAGGCAACATGGCGACACCCAGCTCAAAGTCTTTGGTGTTTTCACGCATGAACCCCAGCGCACCGGTGCTCAGTAGTGTCATGCCCAGCTTGCCGGAGAAGAAAGCGGCACTGATTTGTTTAGAGTCCAGCACGCCGGATGGCATCACTTTATCTTTGTAGATCAGGTTCTGCCAAAAACGCAGTGCGCCGATGGTGGTCGGGCTGTTGTAATAAACTTCACCCGGATAATTTTCGTTGAAGTAGTTGCCGCCATTGGCGCGTACCAGCGAGGAGAAAATCCAGCCGCCGTAGTCATCGTTGGTGGAGGGCAGCATGATACCCCACTGGCCTTTGCTCTGGTCAGTCAGCTTTTTCGCGTCGGCCAGCAGTTCCTGCCAGGTCTGCGGCGGCTGCGCTATCCCGGCTTTTTCAAACAGGTTTTTGTTGTAGTAGAGGATCGGGGTGGAGTTGTGGAACGGGATCGCGTAGGTCACGCCCATCACCTGGGCGTTTTTGTGCATGGCTGGCCAGAACTCGTTGGTTAAAAACGTACCAGCTTGTTCATTGCCGTATTTGAACAGCTCATCCATCGGCAGGATTTCATTTTTCAGCGCCAGGTCGGTCGTGAAGTTGGCGGACATAATCACCAATGCCGGTGGCTGACCGGCTTTTTGCGCCGCTTCCGCTTTCATTTTGGTGGTGTCGTAGTTACCGGTGAAAATTCCCCGCACTTCGACATCCTGCTGGGAATTGTTGAATTCTTTGATGATGCGCGTCATTTCCATCGTCAGTTTGCCATCCACCGGGGCTGGGAACATGAAGTCGATGTTCTGCTTGGCCAGCGCCGACGCGCTAAAGGCCAGCGAAATGCCGAGAGTGAGCGCCTGTAACCGCTGTTTCAGGGGCTTATGCATGGGGGGGCTCCTGGTATATATTCTGCTGTGTTTCAGCATGAAAAAGATGAACATCAAAAGGTGAAAAGCCGAGGTTGACGGTGTCGCCGACCATCGGGATATCGCCGCGATTTTTGCGGCTGTAGCGTAGTTCGCCGATTGGCGTGCTGATGTGCAGCAGATAGTCTGCGCCCATCAATTCTCGTTGCGTCACCGTGCCGGACACGTGATGCGTATGCTGTTCTGCTTCTGGCGTATCGGTGAGGTGTTCCGGACGGATGCCGAAGAACACCTCCTGAAGATGTGCCGCGTGGGGGGGCAGAGGAAGTGTTTTTTCTCCAATCTGAACCACGCCGCCGCTGCAAGGCAGAGTGATAATGTTCATGGCCGGTGAGCCGATGAAACTGGCGACAAACAGGTTGGTTGGGAAAGCGTACAGTTGTTCCGGGGTGCCGACCTGTTGGACCTCGCCGTTATTCATGACGACGATGCGATCCGCCATCGACATGGCTTCTATCTGGTCATGGGTGACGTAAACGGTGCTGGTCTTGAGTTGCTGATGCAGTGCCATAATACCGTCGCGTACTTCAGTGCGCAGTCGGGCATCCAGGTTGGACAGCGGTTCATCCATCAAAAACAGTTTTGGGTCGCGAACAATGGCGCGAGCCATCGCGACGCGTTGGCGCTGACCACCAGACAGCTTGCCCGGTTTGCGATCCAACAAGGTATCCAGTTGCAGCAGGTGCGCCACTTTTTCCAGCCGCGGCTGCCAGCTTGCTTTGGGTTCATGGCGAATTTGCATACCGAAGGTGATGTTTTCTTTCACCGTCAGGTGGGGAAACAGCGCGTAGTTCTGAAAGATCATCGCGAAGTTCCGCTCACGCGGTGACTGGGCGGTAATGTTATCGCCATCCAGCCAGATTTCGCCGTCGCTTACCGTTTCCAGCCCGGCCAGTAAGCGTAGCAGAGTACTTTTACCACAGCCGGACGGCCCGACCAGCACCAGAAATTCGCCATCGGCGATTTCCAGTGAGAGGGAGCGCAGTGCCGGCTTATCGTCAAATTGTTTGCTGACGTTGTGCAGTCGTAACATAGCCATTAACGCGCATCCACCGGGCAACTGATTTTTTCGTCGTACAACCATGGACCGGCATAATGCGACAGCGGGTGCAGGTAGCTGACCCACTGCTGATTAATCTGACGGTGCATCAGGCAGGCTGGCGGGGACATGTCGTAATAAGGGCGAGTGTCTTCGTGGTAGTAGGGCACCTGATGAACCGTACCCGGCACGGTGGCAATGATGGCCTGACGGTACTGCGTCATGATAAGGCAATGATTGTGACCGCAGAAAATGCGCACCAGCGACGGAAAACGCTCCACCAGTTCCAGCAGGCGGTGCCCGTTTTCGCAGGCGATACGGTCCATTTGGGCGGAGCCGAGAGCCAGCGGCGGGTGATGCATAAAGACAGCGGTAGGTTTGTCATCACGTGCCAGTTGTACTTCCAGCCAGGACAGGGTCTCTTCCGTCAGCCAGCCTTTGGATGTCCCTGCACGGCTGGAGTCGATAAACAGCAACCGCGTGGCGAAATCATCAATCGCGTAACGCATATTTTGTGGATCGTTACCCAACTGGGGGCACAGTGGCTGCAAATATTCCAGAAAATGCGTTTTGTCGTCGTGGTTGCCGGGAATAATGTACAAGGGGTAGTTGAGGCTACCTAAAATCTGGCGGGCGACCTGATATTCCGACGCCAGGCCGCAGTTGACGATATCGCCGCTGACCACCACCGCATCCGGGCGTTCGGTGAGCGCGTTCAGTTGTGATACCACGTCGGCGTTACCGGCATTGATATCGATAAAGTCGTACAGTTTTTGCCCTGAGCTTCGAAAGTGAGTATCAGAAATTTGTGCTAACAGCATGAAAAACCCCTTATTTTATTCCTGAGAAACCAAAACTTCTCAGGAACTGTTTTTGGAAAGCGATAAACGCCAGCATTAACGGCAGGCATACCATCAGCGTACCGGCACTGATCATTCCCCACTGGCCGCCAGACTCAGCGCCCATCGCGAATGACACTAACCCGACGGTCAGCACCTGCTTGTCCGGGTCGTTGAGCATCATCAGTGGCCACAGATACTCGTTCCAGTGATAGGTAATGCTGACGGTGGCAAACGCCAGAATGGAGGGCCAGGACATCGGCAGCAGTACGCGAAATACCACTTGCCACCAACGACATCCTTCCATCAGCGCAGCTTCTTCAATCTCTTTGGGAATGGACAGGAACGCCTGGCGCATCAGAAACACGCCAAATGCTGACGTGAAATAGGGCATCATCACGCCGGTTAACGTATTGAGCAGACCGAAGGCCTTCAGCGTCATCATGTTCGGTACCATCATCACGACCGGCATGATCATCAACTGCACCAAAAACAGCAGAAACAGTGTCTGCTTGCCGCGAAATTCGTGGCAGGCGAACACGTAACCCGCGGTAGTGATGGTCAGTAACTGGACGAAAAAGGTGCCAAACGTAAAGAAAATCGTGTTGGCATAGAGGCTTATCCAGTCAGCGCTTTGCCAGGCATCACGGAAGTTGTCCAGCGTTAATGGCCAGCGTGGTAACAGAGAAGCCATGCCAGTGCCAAAGGTGGTAGCGCTAAAGGCAGATGACAGCATCCAGATAAACGGGCTGACCCAGAGCAGCGCGGCACAGATCATCAGTAGACTCAGGGTAGCGCGCCTTGATTGGCGCCAGCGCAGCCAGGTCGGCAACGGGGCCTGTGTCGAGCAGACAACAGCAGGGGAAATATCAACGCTCATAATGTGCCCCTTTCTCGAGTACTTTCAGGTTAATCAGCGAGAAGACGAACAGACCGGCCAGCGTCAGAAAGGTCGCGGCGGAGGCTTTGCCAAGGTCATGGGTGTCCCAGGCTAAATTCTGGATGTAATACAGCAGTACGGTAGTGGCGTTATCCGGTCCACCGTGGGTCATGACCGCTACGTGGTCAATCTGGGTGATGGAGTAAATCAGCGCCGTGGTAATGACGAAACTCAGCGTTGGGCGCAGCAGCGGCAGCGTGACGCGGAAAAATACCTGTGTCGGTGTAGCGCCTTCCATGACGGCGGCTTCACGGGTAGAAGGCGGGATACTTTGCAGACCAGCCAAAAAGAACAGCATGTAATAGCCAGCGAATTTCCACACGCCAATCAGCGCGAGTGCCAGCAGAGCACTATTGCTACGACCCAGATAATTGTTGTTCATCGGACCGAATAGTTTAGCCAGGTAATAATCCAGCAAGCCGATACCGGGCATGAAGATAAACAGCCACAGTGCGGCGGCACTGACCATCGGAATGATCATCGGGAAGAAGAAGGCGGTGCGCAGCCAGCGATTGACCGTGTGGTTCTCCCATAACGCAACGGCTAACATTAGCGCCAGTACCACGCCGGGGATGACTGTCAACAGGATGTAGATCAGATTATTGGATACGGCACGCCAGAAAACGGGGTCATCCAACAGGCGGATCACATTTCCCAAACCGACAAATGGCGCATTCACGCTAGCCATGCGGGTATCGAACAAGCTGTCATAAACGGAGCGCAACAGCGGAAAATAGGTAAACAGCAGTAGAAACAATAAAGAAGGCGACAGAATCACCCAGGGGAGCCATTTTTTTTGCATGGTGATAGTTTTCGCAGCGTGATGGTTAATGCCAGTCACCGAATTTCGGTAAAAACGGAACACATATGCTGTGCGGGGAATACTGCAAGGGCATGGCAGGTCAGTGACGATTTGGTGACGGTAGTTTCCAGAAAATAAAACTAACGCGGATGGCTTGTGCTGAGGGGGGAAAAAGCGTTTGATGGATACGCTTCATCCGATTTATGGGTTACTCATCGATTCATCCAGGAGGGGATATGTCTGTTTCTGCACGAAACCAATTAAACGGCACGGTGGCCAGTGTCACCGAGGGGGCTGTTAACAGTGAAGTGGTGCTAACGCTGGAAAGCGGAGAAACACTCACCACGGTTATCACCCGCAATAGTGTGGCGACGCTCGGGCTGGCGCCAGGTAAACCCGCGCTGGCGTTGATCAAAGCGCCATGGGTGATTCTGGCATCGGCAGATTGTGGCCTGAATTTCTCAGCCCGTAACCAGTTTAGCGGCACGGTTAATCGTATTGTCGACGGTGCAGTGAACGCAACGGTGCATATCACCACCACCAACGGATTAAAGCTGACCGCCAGTGTAACCAATGACAGTGTACAAGATATGGGGTTATACGCAGGTTCTGCCGTGATTGCCTTGGTTAAGGCTTCGAGTGTGATTCTGGCAACCCGCGCCTGACGAACGGTTCGTGGTTGTTCACAATCTTTACACTCGATGCTCTCCTTTCCGTGACCGATTTCGGGTAATCTGGGTAACCTCGTAGTGGCAGAGAGGCATGGGATTTATTGGCGTGTTCTCTGCCGCCTGTTTTTCCTCTTTTCACATTGACCGTTTTTCACATTAACTGTGTTTTCCTTCGTGCTGCCTGGATACTGACATAGCAGTCGTACATGGTTGGTTTGTTAAAACTGGCTGGTATGACTTTCAAGAAGATATTCGATAATGACTCAACAAACCTTTACCAGGGACTTGTTCCACCCTCGCTACTGGCTACTGTGGTTCGGCCTGGTGGTGCTGTTTTTACTGGTGCAACTGCCTTATCCACTACTGATGCGGCTGGGAAGCTGGGTGGGACGTACCTCCCGCCATTTTCTCAAGCGGCGGGTGAATGTCGCACGTCGTAATCTGGAGCTGTGCTTTCCCGATATGTCGGCATCCCAGCGTAATACGCTGCTGGAGGCGAATTTTGCATCGTTGGGGATGGCGCTGATGGAAACGGGCATGGCTTGGTTTTGGTCAGATCGGCGAGTCAAAGCCTGGTTCGAGGTATCCGGTTTTGAAAACCTTCAGCGGGCGGGGCGTGAGCAACGTGGTGTGATGGTGATAGGCATTCACTTTATGTCGCTGGAGTTAGGCGGCCGCGCGATGGGGCTATGTCAGCCGATGATGGCGATGTATCGACGCCATAACAATAAAGTCATGGAACTGGTGCAGACCTGGGGACGTTCCCGTTCCAATAAAGCGATGATTGATCGCAAAGATTTGCGTGGCATGGTGCAGGCGCTGAAAAGCGGCGAAGCGGTATGGTTTGCGCCAGATCAGGACTATGGCCCCAAAGGTAGCGTGTTTGCGCCGTTCTTTGCGGTGGATCAGGCGGCGACGACCAGCGGTACCTTCACCATTTATCGGTTAGCCAAGCCAGCGATGATCACCACCGTGTTGATTCGCAAACCAAACCGTCAGGGATACCAGTTGGTGATTGAGCCGGAGCTGGAAGACTACCCGAGTGAAGATCAACAGCAGGCCGCGCAATACATGAACCGGGTAATAGAGCGGGAAATTCTGCGCGCACCGGAACAATACCTATGGCTGCATCGCCGTTTCAAAACGCGTCCGTGTGGTGAGGCGTCGTTGTACCGATAACAGTTTTGTACCGATAACATGCGGTGCAAACGCGCAGGCGCTACCAGTATAAGAACAAAAGAGATAAAAAAGTGGCAGCCCAAGGGCTGCCACAATTCAAGAAGGAGAGAATGATTTGATGATTAACGGAACAGCGCGTAAGGACGGACACCGCGGTAGGTTTTGCCCAACGCTTTTAGTAGTTGAGTGATTTGACGGACAAGACTCATGGTGTTTCCTCCCTACGCATAAAAGAATTACTGGTTGAACGTACCGAAGTGGATGTTGAAGTTTTCAAACATGGCGATAATTTTGTGCAGCAGCTTCATTGTCGTATTCCTCTGTATGATTCATTATTTATGTGACGTTGTTCACGGTTTTAAAGATATACCCAGCTCGGGCAGTGGTCAATTTTTTTGTGAACTCCATCACAAAAAAATAAACGTACAGTCTGTTCTTCCTGAACCATGGTTTTATTTTCTTTCATACTCAATGTATTGCTATGTGAATGATGTTGGCCGGTTGCCAGGTAAGTAGCTTTGTCGGCTCTGTGTTGCGCGGGGGTGGCACCATTTTTAGTGCAACCATGATGCGTATGCAGGGAATAGCAGTTGAAATGGATGTCCCGAAGGCAGGATAATCTGCCGCCTCAACAACAACTGGCAGGATTCAGCCGCTCTGTAACGCAATGGTTAATCGTTTGCGTGTCAGACTGGCAGGGGAAAGCGGCAGGTTTACGGCGTCTGGCAAGGACGTTGATTCACTCCGTTTTTCGAATGTTGACCAGATGCCGGCCACCGTGCGGTGATAACCCGCCCGCGTAATAACCCGGTGTTTGATAGCCAGTCGTTTGATAACCAATAGCATTTGATAACAACGACATTTCAGGGGATATACCATGTCCAATACCACTCGTCAGGCTGACGATGCGGCTCGTCCCGCAGGCGCGCTTGATGCCTTTTTCAAGATTACACAGCGCGGTAGCAGCGTTCGTCAGGAAGTGCTGGCGGGTTTGACCACGTTTCTGGCGATGGTTTACTCGGTCATCGTCGTACCCGGCATGCTGGGCAAAGCAGGCTTTCCGCCTGCGGCTGTGTTTGTCGCCACCTGCCTGGTGGCGGGGTTTGGTTCTCTGCTGATGGGGTTGTGGGCCAACCTGCCGATGGCGATTGGCTGCGCTATCTCGCTGACGGCGTTTACTGCCTTTAGTCTGGTGCTGGGTCAACATATCAGTGTGCCGGTAGCACTGGGTGCGATCTTCATGATGGGCGTGCTGTTCACGGTGATTTCTGCGACCGGCATCCGATCCTGGATCCTGCGCAATCTGCCCATGGGCGTAGCGCACGGTGCGGGTATTGGTATTGGGTTGTTCTTGCTGATCATTGCGGCGAACGGCATCGGTCTGGTCATTAAAAACCCGATCGATGGTTTACCGGTGGCATTGGGGCATTTCACCGCGTTCCCGGTGATAATGTCGCTGATCGGTCTGGCGGCAACCATCGGTCTTGAAAAACGCCGCGTACCGGGTGGGATCCTGCTGGTGATCGTTGCTATTTCGGTCATCGGCCTGATTTTTGATCCGAACGTGAAATACCAAGGGCTGTTTGCGTTGCCGAGCCTGACGGATGCCAATGGTCAGTCGCTGATTTTCAGCCTCGACATCAAAGGCGCGTTGCAGCCGGTGGTGCTGCCGAGTGTGCTGGCTCTGGTGATGACGGCGGTATTTGATGCGACGGGCACCATCCGCGCGGTGGCCGGTCAGGCTAACCTGCTGGATAAAGACGGACAGATTATTAACGGTGGACGTGCGCTGACCGCTGACTCCATCAGTAGCATTTTCTCCAGCCTGGTGGGAACCTCGCCGGCAGCGGTCTACATTGAGTCAGCGGCGGGTACTGCCGCAGGCGGCAAAACCGGTTTGACCGCGACGGTAGTTGGCGTGTTGTTCCTGCTGATCCTGTTCCTGTCGCCGTTGTCTTATCTGGTGCCTGCTTATGCCACCGCACCTGCGCTGATGTATGTTGGCCTGCTGATGCTGAGCAATGTGTCCAAACTGGATTTCAACGACTTTGTCGATGCGATGTCTGGCCTGGTGTGTGCGGTATTCATCGTACTGACCTGTAACATCGTGACCGGCATCATGCTGGGCTTTGGCTCACTGGTACTGGGCCGTCTGTTCTCCGGCGAATGGCGCAAGCTGAATGTTGGCACGGTGATTATCGCCGCAGCGCTGGTGGCCTTTTACGCTGGCGGTTGGGCGCTGTAAACCCGTTTTACCATATCTGGCACTACACGAAGGGGAACATCGGTTCCCCTTTTTTATCCTGTGATGCCAATGCGCTGATTTTTTGTCATCGTTTTCTGTTCATCACACAATATCTTGTTATTATTCATAAAGATCACCCATTGGCGAGCGCAGCCACCTGATGGTAGCTAACCGGAGTCCTTTCATGTAACGGCAATTAACCAAGGAACACATGGAAATATTTTTCACCATTCTGATCATGACGTTGGTCGTGTCGCTTTCCGGCGTGATGACGCGCCTCCTGCCTTTCCAGATACCACTGCCATTGATGCAGATTGCGCTTGGTGCCATGTTGGCGTGGCCGCAGTTCGGCCTGCATGTCGACTTTAATCCTGAGTTGTTCATGGTGCTGTTTATCCCGCCGTTGCTGTTTGCTGACGGCTGGAAAACCTCGACCCGTGAGTTCTTGCATCATATGCGCGAAATTTTGGGGCTGGCGCTGGTGCTGGTGGTGATTACCGTGGTGGGTATTGGTTACCTGTTGCATTGGATGATCCCGGAAATGCCATTAGTGGCGGCGTTTGCACTGGCTGCTGTGTTGTCTCCCACTGATGCGGTCGCGTTGTCCGGTATCGTCGGTGAAGACCGGATCCCTAAGAAACTGATGGGGATCCTGCAAGGGGAGGCGCTTATGAATGACGCCTCTGCGCTGGTGTCGCTCAAGTTTGCCGTGGCGATTGCCATGGGCACCATGGTGTTTACTGTTTCCGGCGCGACGCTGGCGTTTTTGCAGGTCGCGCTAGGGGGCTTGTTGGCCGGGATCGGCATCACCTGGGTGTACAGCAAATCCTTGTCGCTGCTCGGCCATCAAAACGATGATGATGCCGCCACCCAGATCGTATTGCTGCTGCTGCTGCCGTTTGCGGCTTACCTGATTGCCGAGCATTTCGGTGTGTCGGGTATTTTGGCCGCGGTCGCATCGGGTATGACGATCAGTCGAACGCAACTGCTGCGACAGGCACCGCTCAACATGCGCTTGCGGGCTAACGGCGTGTGGAACATGTTGGAATTTGTGTTCAACGGAATGGTGTTCCTGATGTTGGGGCTGCAACTGCCAGGCGTGATTGAAGAGTCGATTGTGCAGGCGGAACTGGACCCTACCATTGAAACCTGGCTGTTGTTTGCTGATATCGCGCTGATCTATTGCGCCTTGTTGTTGTTGCGTTTTGCCTGGTTGTGGCTGATGAAACTCTACAGTCGCTATGTGCAGAATAAGCGCCCGATGTTGTTTGCCCGCTATACCGCGCGTGAAATCTGGATCAGTACCTTTGCCGGTGTACGAGGTGCCATTACGCTGGCGGGTGTGCTGTCGATCCCGTTGTTTCTGAGTAGCGGTGAGCCGTTCCCATCCCGCTATCAACTGGTATTTATTGCTACCGGTGTGATCCTGTTTTCACTGTTGTGCGGCGTGGTGGCGCTACCGCTGTTACTGCGGGGGATTACCCTGACGGATCACAGCGTGCAGAAAAAAGAGGAACGCATGGCGCGGGTGACGATGGCGCAGGTCGCTATCGATTGCCTTAAAAAAATGCAGGAGCGCCTGGCGGCAGACAGAGAAGAGAATCTGGATGATCAGGTACTGGCGGAGGTCAGCGCCCGCGTCATCGGTATGCTGCATCGACGTGTGGCAGGTACCGATGAACTGGAAAACAATATGGCGGTTGAGAATCTGGAGCGGCGCTTTCGTCTGGCAGCGGTCAGTGCTGAGCGTGCCGAGCTGTATCACCTGCGTGCCACGCAGCGCATCAGTAATGAAACGCTGCAAAAAATGCTGCGGGAACTGGATTTGCTGGAAGCCGTACTCAGTGAGAAGGTGTAAAAAAACCGGGGAGCAGACTCCCCGGTTTGTTGTACGTTTGTGCTTGTCTCGTGTTAGTGAGATGAGCCCTTGGAGATGCCAAGGCCGGTTTGTGAACGGATGAATTGCGCCTTGAATTTGCCGCGTTCTTCAATGGCATTGGCGGAGTTATCGGTAATGGAGAAAAACCAGATACCAATAAACGCTACCAGCATTGAGAACAGCGCCGGGTATTCATAGGGGTAGATTGGGGTGGCGTGACCGAGAATTTTCACCCATATGGTCGGCCCCAGAATCATCAGGATGACGGCCGTTAACAACCCAGCCCAGCCGCCGATCATTGCCCCGCGAGTGGTCAGCTTCGACCAGTACATCGACAGCAGGATAATCGGGAAGTTACAACTGGCGGCGATCGAGAACGCCAGACCTACCATGAAGGCGATATTCTGGTTTTCGAACAGAATCCCCAGCAAGATGGCGATGACCCCTAGCGCCAGTACCGTCAGTTTGGATACTCTCAGTTCGTCACGCTCAGTGGCCTGGCCTTTCTTGATAACATTCGAGTACAGGTCATGCGATACCGCAGAGGCTCCCGCCAGCGTCAGCCCAGCCACCACCGCCAGAATCGTGGCGAAAGCCACGGCGGAGATAAAGCCCAGGAAGAAGTTACCGCCGACCGCATTGGCAAGATGTATCGCCGCCATATTATTGCCGCCTATTAGCGCGCCTGCTGCATCTTTGAATGCCGGATTAGAGCTCACCAGCAGAATCGCACCAAAGCCGATAATGAAGGTCAGGAAGTAGAAATACCCCATGAAACCGGTAGCAAAGAGCACGCTCTTACGCGCTTCTTTGGCGTCGCTGACGGTGAAGAAACGCATCAGGATGTGTGGCAGACCCGCCGTACCGAACATCAATCCCAGCCCAAGAGACAGGGCGGAAACCGGGTCGGAGACCAGACCACCGGGCTTCATGATGGCGAAGCCTTTCGCGTGAACCTTGGTGGCTTCGGTGAACAGGCTGTCAAAGCTGAAATTGACCGTTTTCAGCACCATGAGTGCCATGAAGGTCGCGCCACACAGCAACAAGACCGCTTTGATGATTTGCACCCAGGTGGTCGCCAGCATGCCGCCAAACAGCACGTACATCACCATCAGAATACCCACCAACACCACGGCGACATGGTAATTCAGCCCGAACAGCAACTGGATGAGCTTACCGGCACCCACCATCTGGGCTATCAGGTATAGCGCCACGACCACTAACGAGCCACAGGCCGACAGGGTACGGATGGGTTTTTGCTGCAACCGGTAAGACGCCACGTCAGCGAAGGTATAGCGACCAAGGTTACGCAGCCGCTCTGCTATCAGGAACAGAATGATCGGCCAGCCCACCAGAAAACCGAGCGAGTAGATAAGGCCGTCAAAGCCAGAGGTATATACCAACGCCGAAATGCCGAGGAACGAGGCGGCAGACATGTAATCGCCCGCAATCGCCAACCCATTTTGAAAGCCGGTGATATTACCGCCCGCCGTATAGTAATCACTACGCGAACGGGTGCGCTTGGATGCCCAGTAGGTGATATAGAGCGTTGCTGCCACAAATAACACAAACAGTACGATAGCCTGGATATTCAGCGGTTGTTTCTGAACGTTGCCGGAAACGGCATCCGCCGCGTGCGCCCATATTGGTAGCCCCAGAAGACCGGTCAGCAGGAAAATGCGGCTTTTCATTTTTGCACCTCATTTAGCAATGCTTTGGTCAGGCGGTCGAATTCACCATTGGCACGGTAGACGTAAATACCGGTAAGCACGAAAGAAATGATAATGAGCCCGATACCCAACGGGATGCCGCGGGTCGTCCCTGCTCCGGGAGAAATAGGCGTTCCCAGCCAGCCCGGCGCAAAGGCGATCAACAGAATGAAACCGACGTACAACACCAGCATGATCAGCGAAAGAAAGGCGGCAAAACGTTGCCGTTTCTGAACCAGTTCTTTAAATAGCGGGTTATCTTCAATCCGTTGATAAATGAGATCATTCATCATAAATCTCCAGTCAGATAAGTCGCGTCGCCTTAACAGACGACTGTTTTTTAGGTGCCACCACACACCAGAACAACATATTGTTACCAACAACATATTGTTACCTGGTGCGGGCGGCGCTGTTTTTATCTATCGGATAACGGTTAAGACGGTGTGTTGCCCATGGCTTGTTTTTCTTCCAGCAATTTCTCTACTACGCCAGGATCGGCGAGGGTAGAAATATCACCCAGATTGCTGGTATCCCCGGCTGCAATCTTGCGCAGAATACGGCGCATGATTTTGCCGGATCGGGTTTTCGGTAGTGCATCGGTCCAATGCAGAACATCGGGCGTCGCAATCGGGCCGATCTCTTTTCTCACCCAGTTGCGCACCTCGGTGTACAACTCACTGGTGGGTTCTTCACCATGATTGAGCGTGATGTAGGCATAAATAGCCTGCCCCTTGAGACTGTGCGGAATACCAACCACTGCGGCTTCGGCGATTTTCGGGTGTGACACCAGCGCAGACTCGATTTCTGCTGTCCCCAGACGGTGTCCGGACACGTTCAGTACGTCATCTACGCGGCCGGTTATCCAGTAATAACCGTCTTCATCACGGCGCGCGCCGTCACCGCTGAAATACATACCTTTGAACGTAGAAAAGTAGGTCTGTTCAAAACGGTCATGGTCACCAAACAGCGTGCGAGCCTGACCCGGCCAGGAGTCGGTAATCACCAGATTCCCTTCGCAGGCACCGTCTTGTGGGTTACCGACGTTATCCACCAGGGCCGGTTGCACCCCGAAAAACGGCAATGTTGCAGAACCGGGTTTGGCTTCAATCGCGCCGGGCAGCGGGGTGATCATGAATCCCCCGGTCTCTGTCTGCCACCAGGTATCGACGATGGGGCAGCGGCTGTTACCTATTTTCTTGAAGTACCATTCCCAGGCTTCCGGGTTGATGGGTTCCCCCACCGAGCCCATGATTTTGAGCGACTGGCGTGAGGTGCCCTCGATAGCTTTGTCTCCATCCGCCATCAATGCGCGGATAGCGGTGGGAGCGGTATACAGAATATTGACCTGATGTTTGTCTACGACCTGTCCCATCCGGCTGGCGGTTGGCCAGTTAGGTACACCTTCGAACATCAGTGTGATGGCACCGCAGGCCAGCGGACCGTACAACAAATAGCTGTGACCCGTGACCCAACCAACGTCAGCGGTACACCAATAGATATCGCCAGGATGGTAATCAAAGACATACTTAAATGTTGTGGCGGCGTATACCAGATAGCCCCCGGTAGTGTGCAGAACCCCTTTGGGTTTGCCGGTTGAGCCGGAGGTATACAGGATAAACAAGGGGTCTTCGGCATTCATTTCTTCCGGCGGGCAGTCATCGCTCGCCTGAGCAACCAGCTCGTGCCACCATAGATCGCGGCCATCCTGCCAGTTACCGGGTTTGCCGGTGCGCTGGAAAACGATGACATTGCTCACGGTGGTCACGGCAGGGTTACGCAGTGCTTCATCGATGTTCTTTTTCAGTGGAATCGAGCGCCCGGCGCGGATCCCTTCATCGGCGGTGATCACCAGTTTGGCGCTGGAATCGACAATGCGCCCGGCGATCGATTCAGGGGAGAACCCTCCGAAGATAACCGAATGCACGGCACCAACACGGGCACACGCCAGCATCGCGACAGCCGCTTCCGGCACCATTGGCATATAAATGGCGACCACATCACCTTTGCGGATCCCTTTTGCTTTTAATACGTTAGCAAAACGGCATACCGCCTGATACAACTCGCGGTAGGTGACTTTCTTGCTTTCTTTGGCATCGTCACCTTCCCAGATGATCGCGGTTTGATCACCTTGCGTGGCAAGGTGGCGATCGAGACAGTTCGCTGCGACATTCAGCGTACCGTCTTCAAACCAGCGAATGCGAACATGGCCTGGGTCAAAAGAGGTGTTTTTGACCTGCTGATAAGGTTTGATCCAATCAACGATCTTGCCTTGTTCCCGCCAGAAAGAATCAGGATCTTGCACCGATTCTTGATACATCTTTTTATATTGTTCGGCGGTGATTAAGGCGTTCTCCGCAATCGCGGTAGGTATAGGGTGTTTATTATATTGGCTCATAGCGCTTCTCCTTAAACATTGTTAATATTATGTCAATCAATGGTTAATAATAGTGAGCCATTAACATTTGTTTCTTTTTTGCGCGATGGATCACGCATTACAGAAATGGTGTCCAGATGTTTGCTTTTAAGAGTAGTCCCAGATCGAGAAGCATGGGGAAGCCGTTGCGGAAGTACGCTGTTTTATGGGATTTCGCTCACATTTTTGCCGATTGGAGCGGCCCGTTGGGCTCGTAAAGGGAACGATGAATGAAAATGACTATTCAATTGGCATTAACTATCATTAGCAGGATTTTGATCGGACGATATGATCAAACAAGCAAAAGATCGGCCTTATTTGAGCGATCGACCTCCAGCGAAAGCGGATATAGTGCTAACAATACCTAAAGAGTCGCACTGAATGCCGCTCATAAGTTACGAAATTGTTTTTTTGTAAGCAATTCGTAGCGACAAGTAGGCTGATTATTATGTAGGTAGTTTCGACGTTCAGTCAGCCAGATAAAATGGGATATAATTTACCAAAGTATAATACTTATTATTTTTTGGACTACGTAATCACGTAGGAAATTAAGTTATCACTCATCATGTCTTGTTCAGGTTGGTTGGATTCTAATTATATCAACGGTTTGATTATTGTGGTTGCCAGAGACATTTTCTGGCTGACTTTAAAAACTATCCCCATACACGCCTGCGCCGACATTCTCTGGTTGCTTCAGGAGGGATAGATTTCACATAGCAAGAAGCAGAGGACATATGAGTCTGATATTTGGGCAGAATGAAATCATGAGCATGTTAAGTGCCCCTGTTCACAATGACAGGCGCGCAATTGCGGTCATTGATGATAAATGCAAGATACTCTGTGCAAATTCCGCATTTAATGCGCATTTTGGTTTGCGCACTGGTGCTACCGTCCCTGCCTCTATTGATGAGGTTCTGCCGGTTAACGTTCGGTTCGCTTACCAGGATTTCATGACTAACAACGAGTTACTGAGCACACATGTCGCCTGGGATTTGTTGTCTGATGGTTTTGCTAAAAAGCCGCTCAGCACGCTTTCGTTTTCCAAGTTGAATGTAGAAGACAGAGTTCTATCGTTGTTAATCCTCAATCAAGAGGATGGGGACATGACCACGACGATGGCGTCATAACGAGCCAGCTATTGGGAAAATGAAATTTGACACTATCAACGTTATTCGTTGATATGTTTTCTTGTGCTTTTACATAGGAGGTTACTATTAATTGGGCATATTTTAATCCTTATTGTTTGTCTCACCTTTATATCGATACGTTTCGATAATCAATTTCACACGCAAGCTAATAAATCATTCATATTTAAATACACTTTCTCAGCTAAATGTATCTTTTGTATTAATTCTGATACAAGCA
The DNA here is from genome assembly GCF_009372235.1 of Dickeya oryzae. Classification (GTDB taxonomy): domain Bacteria; phylum Pseudomonadota; class Gammaproteobacteria; order Enterobacterales; family Enterobacteriaceae; genus Dickeya; species Dickeya oryzae. The sequence continues at coordinate 85,414 of NZ_SULL01000018.1, forward strand.
TTTTGTTGGCGAGGTAGTGCCGGAGCTAAAGATATTGGTCGGGATGAACTGATCTTGCTATCTGGAAGTACCTCATTCACCGGTTTTCGTATTTTACTGTGATGATGCGCCTCGCATGTCAGGCGTCGTTTCTCATTGTACCTGGCGTATCTTCCGCGATGGCACTGTCTATACGGCCTATCTATACGTTATATGGCCTATCTATACGGCAGGTGACCAAACGCGACGATAGATGACCAAAATTGATGCTAATCCTGCTGGTGTTTCGTAGTTAAAACGCTAAGAATGGTTGCTGAAATATTATTTCAGGTCAGGGTATTGCCGTCCTCTGGCGTAAGGTTTCCTTGTCGCTGGTTGGTGTGGCATTCCCTTCTGACGTCGCGGTAAGAAACAGGATGTCGTATGCAGTTGTTGAATGTGAAACAAGCCAGATTGCTGAGCTTTGCGTTTATCCTTGGGGGGTTGCTGCTCTTGATTGAGTTGCGACTGCTTGCCTGCTTTATCGCCGGTTTTCTGGTGTATGAAATCATTAATCTACTGACACCGTATTTTCAGAAGGTGATCAGCGGTAAACGTGCCCGTCTTGCGGTCGTGGCGGTGATCAGTACTGTAGTGGTCTGCCTGCTGAGCGTAATTTTTGGCTCGCTGGTCGGGTTGTTGATGCAGGAAATGAAAGATACCAGCGTGTTCAACGCCCGAATTGCTTTTATTCTCGAAGATGTACAAACGCAGATCATGACCTATCTACCCGGCTACCTGCCGGTCAGTGTGGAAGAGTTGCAGCATGAGTTCGTGATGTGGCTACAAAAGCACGTAGAGATGCTGCAAAACATGGGGAAAGATTTCCTGCATGGTTTTGTCACGATGTTGATCGGCATGATCCTGGGCGCGATCATCTCTTTGTATAACATTGAGCCGACGGTGGAGAAGCCTTTGCTGAAAACCGAGCTGATGCATCGGGTCGCTCTGTTATCGTCCTCGTTTCGCAATATTGTGTTTGCACAGGTGAAGATTTCACTGGTGAACACAGTGTTGTCGGCGCTGTTCATTTTAGGTCTGTTACCCGGTTTCGGCATTCATCTGCCATTTGCCAAAACGCTGGTGGCGCTTACCTTCATTTTTGGCTTGCTGCCGGTCATCGGTAATCTGATTTCTAATTCCGTGGTGTTCATCGCGTCGTTATCGATCTCTTTACCGATAGCACTGTTGTCGCTGGTCTACCTGATGTTGATCCACAAGCTGGAGTACTTCCTCAATGCGCAGATTGTCGGTACCCGCATCAAGGCGCATGCCTGGGAAATTCTGCTGGCGATGCTGGTGTTTGAAGCTGCATTCGGTATTTCCGGCGTGATTGCTGCTCCTATTTATTATGCCTACCTGAAAAGTGAATTGCGGGAAGCGGCGCTGATCTGATGGTCTTCTCAAGCATGACTGCGCGGTATTCGCCGATGCTGCCATGTGAAAACAGCTGACCTGCGTGTCAAAACAACAATGCCGCCTGAGGGCGGCATTGTGTTGACTGGCAATAGCTTAGCGAGGAGAAGTTGCAATGACGGGCTCAGGCTCAGTCGGTTGCAGGCCGAGCGGGTTGTTGCCCCAGCATTGTTCGTATTTCCAGCCGGTAAGCTCTTCAGCAACGGCGCGGGCTTCTGCAGGCACATCAGCAATGGCGCCACCGGCTTTGATACGTGCAATTTCCTGCAGCAGAATCATATGGTTCTTACGGTCCAGACGCATTTGAGCACTGAAGTAGATGGCTACCACCGCCAGTGCGATAACACCCAGTGAGAACACACCGACAATCGCCAGTACTGCACTTTCCGGTTGGGCGGCTTTGCCGGAGACAAATCCGAACTGACTCAGAATCCAGCCCATGGCGAAGACGATGACAGAGCGCACCATCTTGCCCGCGAATGTCATGGCCCCGGCATAAATCCCTTCACGACGACGCCCTGTCAGTACTTCGTCTACATCTGCCAGGAAGGTGTAGACCGTCCACGGAATGTAGTAGATACCGCCAGTACTCAAACCGAAGACAGCGGTAATACCAAACAGAACGATCATGGTCGCGGTCTGAGACCAACCGGTGAAATAGAGCGCGGCATACGCGATCACACTGACGATTACCACCATCAACGCCATACGGTACGGGCGACCAAAGCCCATCTTCACGCAAATACCGATAAACAGGAACGTGGAGATAAACTGCATGATGGAGCTGAAACTGTTGAGCTGGGAGACCACCGCGGTGCTTTGCTTCAGGCCAAAGACGATGAAGTACGTGAACGCGGAAGCGAACAGCCATTCAGCACCAAAACCGAACAGGTACATCCCAAGGTGTTTGCGGAAAATACGCAGACGGAATGTGGAAGCCATATCGATGCTGAGTTTCTTCAGGGACTGCCACAGGTTCTGAGTGTGCTCACGGGCCACTTCGTTCGGAGAACGTTCCCAGGATGTGAAGTAAAGGGCGATCATCGCCGCGCACATAATGAAACCGTAGGCCAGGCCGGTGTAGAAGAACGGTGTGGCAGAGTCTTTACCGTAGATCCCGATGAACTGGCCTGGGATGAACGCAGCCAGGAAATTGGCGACTTTACCGAAGATAGCCTTGGAGCCGGTCAGTTTTGAGCGGACTTTGAAATCGGTCGTCATTTCGGTGGCGAGCGTTTCGTATGGCACCATGATGGAGGTGTAGATCAGCTCGAACAACACGTAGGTCGACAGGTAATACCAGAACCCTAAACCTTCCATCCACAGCATCGGATAGACCAGCACCAGTGGGATACCGAGCATGATGAAGAAACGGCGACGGCCGAAAAGGCGGCCAATACGGGTGTTGTAGAAGTTATCACTGATGTAACCCATTATCGGGTTACTGATCGCGTCGATAACGCTGGCGACGGAGAAAATGGCCGCCGCTTCAACCAGGGTCAAGCCACAGAAGGTGGTGTAGAAGTACATTAGCCAGGCACCACTGATGGCTAACGCACCGCTGCCTAGCAAGTTCGCGCTGCCGTAGCAGAACGTGTGTTTAAACGTAATAGGTTTACTCATGATCAATTCGCCTAACAATATTGAAACATTATTTCATTTGAAATGAACTTATGTTCTTATCATTTGCCTGATTGCGACAAAAGTAAACTAGCCATCCCGCTCCTGACGGCTTTTAATAGGAATCTGTCATGGAGATCATGAAATAAGTTTTTTTAATTTGATCACGGATACGGCCGGATAAAACGTAATGTCTTACCGGGAATACGTATTTTTTTATCGTTATACGATAAAAATTGAGGCTGTCACTAATGGTGACATCAGCGGAAGTGGTGAAACTATCGGCACTATTTCGCCGTGTAGGCCAATAAAAATCAAGTATAATTGTAAAAAATAGCGAGCAATTGTGACTGTTTTGTGATCTCGACTGGATCTTGCCTCAGAACACAGCGCAAAGTGTGATTTATCTCACTGTGCCGGACAGTGTATTTTATCGGGTCATGGGTCAATCGTTGGTAAGGCGGGTTATGCCGATCGTTATCAGGCTGGATGTACTGCTGGCACAGAAAAAGATGAAGTCCCGCGAGCTGGCGAGACGTATTGGTATTACAGAGCAAAATCTGTCATTGCTGAAATCCGGTAAGGTTAAGAGCATCCGGTTCGAGACGTTGCAGAAAATATGCGAAGTGCTCGCCTGTCAGCCCGGCGATGTGCTGGAATCTCTGCCGGAGTGTTTGCCTGAAAAGTAAAGCCGTGCACTCCCTGCACGGCTCTGGTGACAGACTGACTAGCGACTGAATAGCGCGGCGACGGTTGCTTTCGCGCCGTTATCACGTAACGACAGGTAGGCGTTGGTCAGCTCAGCGACCCACGGCGCGTTGTTGGGCAAATCATCGCCGAACAAGGCATTGATGGCGAGCAGGCCGCGAACGCGCGCTTCGTTGTCAGCGGTTGTGCTGACAACCTGTTGCAAGGTGGTGACCAGTGGATCACGGATATCGATCGCCTGGCCAGCATCGTCAACGCCACCGACATAACGCATCCAACCCGCCACGCCAAGCGTCAGCGCGCGGTGGTCGCTGCTATGTGCCAGATGCCAGCGCAGTGAGGCCAGCATACGTTGTGGCAGTTTCTGGCTACCATCCATCGCAATCTGCCAGGTGCGGTGTTTCAATGCAGGGTTAGAAAAACGCTCAAGCAACTGGTCGGCATACGCGGTCAGGTCGACGCCGGAAACCTGTAAGGTCGGTGCCTGTTCCTGCAACATCAAATGGCGTACCGCCTGCCGGTAGTGCGGGTCTTCCATACCATCATTGATATGCTCGTAGCCAGCCAGATAACCGAGGTAGGCCAGGAAAGAGTGGCTACCGTTGAGCATACGCAGCTTCATCTCTTCAAACGGCAGTACGTCATCAACCAACTGTGCTCCCGCCAGTTCCCACTCGGGGCGACCGGCAACAAACTTGTCTTCCACCACCCACTGGATGAAGGGCTCGCAGGCGATACCGCAAGGATCGGCAACCCCAATAGCATCGGCTATCTGGGTCAGCGTTTCCGGTGTGGCGGCCGGTACGATGCGGTCAACCATGGTGTTAGGGAAGGTCACGTGTTGTGCTATCCAGTCCGCCAGTGAAGGATCCTGCAAACGGGCGGCATCCATGACGACCTGTCGGGTCACTTTACCGTTTTCCGGTACGTTGTCGCAGGACAGCACCGAGAAGGGCGCAATACCGCGTTCACGACGCAGGCGCAGCGCTTCGGCCAGCAAACCCGGCACTGACGACGGCTGACGTGGGGTGGCCAGGTCTTGCTGAACCAACGGGTTATTCTGATCCAGCTCGCCTTTGTTGCCTGCGCGACAGTAACCTTTTTCGGTGATAGTCAGCGATACGATCTCCACGACCGGGTCTGCCAGTTGTTCCAGAATGGTCGCAATCCCTTCGACACGGGCGTGTAGCGACTTACAGACAGCACCCACCACGATGGCCTGATTACCGTTAGCGGCTTTCTCAAGCACGGTAAAGCGGTGATCCTGACGACGCAGGGCAGAAATCAGGGAATCGTCGCTAAATAGCACCACTTCGCAAATCCCCCAGTCGCCGCCCTGACGGTTGAGCACCCGATCGGTCAGCAGCGCCTGATGGGCACGGTGAAACGCACCAAAGCCGATGTGTACGATGCGGGGCTTCAACGACTGGCGGTCGTAGCGGGGTTGTTGGACCGTGGCGGGAAGCGCCGTATTGGACAGATTTTTTTCGTTGCCGGACAGACTGTTACTGGACATAGCTGGCGTCCTGAAAAGGGAAAAATTAACCGCCCAACCTTAGCGATCTTTCGGCTGGACGGCAACTGTCATATCACGTGTTCTGAAGACTGTTCACACAGTCATGAGCGGGCTTTTGCCGTCTCTGCCTGCGAGGTTGGGTTCAGTACCGGGCGAGGCCGGATAAACCAGGCGGGGACTATCGCCAGAAAAAAGAACAACGCCACCATAAAAAAGCCGTCCAGATAAGCAAACATCTGTGCTTTGGGCGTTAGCATGGATTCCAGATACGTCATGATCCCTGGGTTGATGTGCGTACTGAGCGGGTCGCCAAGCGGGTTACCACCGTGACCGAACAACAGACTGAGCTGGCGGATGGCATCGGTGCTGCGGATATTATCGAGTGTGAGCGATTGCGCCAGCATCTGGCCGTGGAAGGTTGCGCGTCGCTCAATAAATACCGACAGCAGGTTGACCCCCATCGCACCGCCTAACTGGCGGACAAAATTGAGGCTGCCTGCGCCTTGCGCCAGTTGCGCCGGGGGCAGTGCTCGCAACGCGCCAGCGTTCATGGCAGGCAACATGACCCCAAGCCCGACACGCCCAATGACTATCCACCAGGCCATGGTCCAGAATGGTGTATCGGTATCTGCCTCGCTGGATAACCAGCAGGATAGCCCAAACAGCACTAAGCCTGAAATCACCAGCAGATGGGGCTTGAGCTTGTCGCTGAGCGAGCCTGCCAGTGGGAAAACCATACCGAGCGCCAGCCCGGCAGGCATCAGCAACAGACCGGAGCGGGTCGGGGTATATCCCTGAATACTTTGAACAAACAGCGGGATGATATACGTCGAGCCGTAGATACCTGCTCCCAATGCGAATGCCACAACACAGCCAGAGGTAAACGCCGGGTTCGCGAATACCCTAAGGCTGAGCAACGGGTACGGTGTGGTGAATTCCCGGATAATAAAGGCCAGTGTGGCTATCACGGCGGTGGTGAGCAGGCAGAGAATGAAGAATGAGTCCCAGCCTTCGCGCTGCCCATTGGATAACCCGGCCAACAGTGAGGTCAGCGCGATGACCAGTAGAATAAACCCCAATGTATCGAAACGACGCGGTGTACCCGTCGTCTGTGTGCTTTTAGCTGGCAGGATCACCCATGCTGCGGCGATCCCGGCCAGACAGAACGGCACCACCACCATGAAGACGGCACGCCAGTCGAGCTGGTCAACCATCAATCCGCCAGCGGCGGGCCCCAGTGCCGGTGCCAGCACCACCCCGACACCGTAAATCCCCATCGCTTTGCCACGTTCTGATACCGGAAAAACCTGTGAAATGATGATCATCGCCAGTGGTTGGATCACGCCGCTGGCGCTACCTTGCAGAACACGAGCCAGGATCACTTCAGTACTGCTCTGACTGAAGGTGCCTAGCAGGCTGCCTGCGATGAACACTGCCAGTGAGCCGACGTAAGTGGCGCGGTAACCAAAGCGCTCCAGCATCCAGGCGGTGATCAGCATGGTCGCGGTCATGGAGGCCAGAAAGGCGGTGGATAGCCACTGTGCCTGATCCTGACCCATACCGAATGCCCCCATGATGTCACGCATCGCGACATTGACGATGGTTGCCGTCGCGGTGGTGGCGATCGTACCCAGCATAATCGTCACCGTCGCCAGCCAGCGGTAGCGATCACCAAAACGGGCTGCCTGGGCTTCAATCGGCGACATTGATGCTCACTTCCGCCATCAGGCCCGGTTTCAGGCCGTTATCCTGGGAATCCAGCGCGATACGCACCGGGACGCGTTGGGTAATTTTGGTGAAATTGCCAGAAGGATTGGGGCTTGGCAGCAATGCAAACTGGTTGGTGGCCGCATCGCCAACCCGGATAACATGGCCGCTGAAATGCTTGTCCGGGTAAGCATCGACCTGAATATCGACACGTTGGCCGACTTGTACCCGGCCAATGGCCGTTTCTTTGATATTGGCCTCAACCCACAGGTTACGCGGATCGTGTACCAGCATGATCCACTGACCGGTTTGTGCGTAACTGCCCACATTGACGATGGTACGATCCACGACGCCGTCTACCGGGGAGCGTAACGCCCGGTCGGCGATCTCCTGTTTGATCTGATCGACTTGCGCCTGCAACGCAATACGCTGCTGACGCTGCATCTCTATCTGCCTGTCGAGCACCTGCAATGTGTTGCGCTGTGCTAAGGCGTTGTTCAGTTCAGCGTGTTGCGCTGTACGCTGGGCTTCGGCTTCACGCAGCTCACTCTGGCGTTGCAACAGCAGGGTGTGGGATTCGTCCCAGGTTTTACGGGCGGTCAGGTTACTCTTCAGTAATTGATCGTCGCGCTGAAAATTGTTCTGGGCCAGGCTGAGCTGATAACCGGCGTTACTGACGGCAGAGTCATTGGATGCCAGCTTGGCACGCGCTTGATCCAACGCCGCCTGGGTCGTGAGGTCGGTGACCTGGCGCTGGGTCTGGCTGTAGGCAATTTGCGCGTCTGACGCGGCCAGATTACCTTCCTGCTCGGCCAGTCGCAGACGGGCATCGCGATCGTCTATTTGTGCCAGTAACTGGTCTTTGTGGATGACATCGCCATCGATGACCGGGCGTGCTGTCACCCAACCGCTTTCACGGCTGGCCAGCGAGATCACTTCCCCCATGACATGGGCATCTGTTTCGCTGATGTGTGTAAAACGCTGGTGAAACCAATAGGCCAGCATCAGTAATGCCAGCAATAACAGGGCGGCACCTGTCAGCAAAAAAGTACGCTGACGCTGGCTAAGACGGCGAAATCCCGTCAGTTTGAATAAGTGATGGTTCATGGGTGGCTGTTTTCGTTGCGGGAGAGATTGGCAATAACCTGATCGATAATCTGGCTGACTTGTTGAATATCCTGCTCTGATACCCCAGCCAGCGCCTGATTGCGCACCTGCCAGGCGATGGATTCCACCTTTTTCACCTGTTCCTGCCCGAGTGTGGTGAGATGAATCTCGCGAAAACGGCGGTCATGGCCTTCCCGACGTTCAATAAGCCCCTGTTTTTGCAGATTATCCAGTATCCGCACCACTGCAGAGGCATCGAGCCCCAATGATTCGGCCAGCGCTTTTTGATGGGTGGCCGTTTCTTCGCGAGCGATAAACAGCAACGGCAGCCAACTGGCCTGGGTTAAGCCGAATGGCTGTAATTCCCGGTCAATGACCCGACGCCACAGACGGGTGGTCTGTCCCAGTTGGATGGCGAAACGTCGGCGAGCGGAAGATTCTGTCTGTGGCATGGTGAGTTCCGTTTAAATAGATGGCAATGTCATTAGTTAACAAATCAATTAATGATAAGTCAATTGATTTTGCGCAGTGAGGCCAAAATAGCCGGGCGGCAAACGGATAAGACGCATCAGGCGAGAGGCGAACACCAGAGGCGAACGTCAGACGATGACGGATAGGGCCGGATGAAACGAAGGAGTAGTGAGGAAGCGTCGGTTGGACTGAAAATAAACAGGGCAGCTTACGCTGCCCTGGGAAAAGCATTCACCTGTAGGAATCAGGATTTGCTGCTGTCAGCCGCAGCAGCCTGATTGGCGTCGGTGACGACAGGTTGAGCCTGAGGCGCTGCTGGTTGTGCGTTGTCCGGTGCATTGGTCTGCTGGATAGCAGGAGCCTGCGGCGCTGCCGGAGCAGCAGGTGCGATAGGGGCGATGTTGTCATCGGCACCGTTCACTTTCGTCGGCATACCAGAACGGTTCTGCAGTGCCTGGTCAACCGCGCTTTCGTTTACGCTGGCGTCAGACAGTACTTTGGCGACGACCGGGCTCAGTTGCAGCGGTGCTGGCGTGTCAGAGTTGAACTCAGCTTCGGTACGAGACAGTGGGTTGTGTACTTCAACATACCGTGAACCATCAGGTTCTACCGTGGCTTTCACCGGTTCGTTGATGAACTGAACGCGGGTACCGACCGGAACGTGTTCAAACAGGTACTTGATGTCTTTATCGCGCAGACGAACACACCCGTGGCTAACGCGCAGGCCAATACCGAAGTTGGCGTTAGTACCGTGGATAGCGTACAGCTTGCCGATGTACAGCGCATACAGCCCCATCGGGTTATCCGGACCCGCCGGATAAACCTGAGGCAGGTATTCGCCGCGAGCCGCGTATTCGGCATGCATGGCGGCAGTCGGTGTCCAGGTCGGGCGCTCTTTCTTACGTTGTACCGACGTCACCCAGTTGATCGGGGTATCTTTGCCGAGCTGGCCGATACCAATCGGTAAGACCACCACGGTTTTGGAACCTTTCGGGTAATAATACAGGCGCATTTCGGCACTGTTGATCACGATGCCCTCGCGCGGTGCGTCGGGGAGAATCAGTTGCTGCGGCACTGTCATGGTGGTGCCCGGTTTTGGCAGATAGACATCAATGCCTGGGTTGGCTTCCAGCAGGTTGCTCAGCCCCATCTGATACTGGGCGGCAAAGTGCTCCAGCGCATCGGTACTGCCGCTGGGAATCGTAACTTGGATGTTTTCTCCTACCAGCCGACTATTCGGAGCTGGCAATGGATAAACTACGGCGAGTGCTGTCTGGCTGAAAGCAGCCGCCGCCACAACTAACGTCAGGATCGCGCGAATACTCATTTTCATATCTTTGTTGAGTGTTAAAAGCCATTGCGGCAAAGGAATTGTTGTTATCCGGATCATAAAGCCCGGATGCGCATTATATGTGCAGAAGGTCGGCAGGAAAACCAGATGTACAATCCATTACATTATATCCCACTCATATTTCAGGCTACTGACGTGTTGGAGCAGGAAATAAGGCGACGGGGGAAGGATACGAACAAAAAAATCGAATAAGTGTCGTCAGGCGTGGCTGGCTAGAAAAACACCGGGAGTGATTTCTCACTCCCGGTGTTGAACAGCAGAAGGTGCCAGCGCGTTTCTATTCCTGTGTGTTTTTCTCTGCTTTGCCTGCCAGCAAGCTCAGGAAGTCATAGCGGCGGCGCAAGTCAGCTTCGGCTTCTTCATACAACCGTGCCGCTTCTTGCGGTTGTTGTGTATTGAGCCGACGGAAACGTTGCTCGTTGAGCAGGGTTTCGCTCAGGCTGGCTGATGGTGGACGGGAATCCGTCACCAGTGCCGGTTTCCCTTCAGCCGTACGGCGTGGATCGAAGCGGTACAACGGCCAGAAGCCGGTGGCGGTCAACTGACGCATCTGGTCGTGGCTAAACGCCAGGTCGTAGCCGTGCTCTTCGCAAGGGCTGTAGGCAATGATCAGGGAAGGGCCCGGCCAGGCTTCCGCTTCCTGAATCGCTTTCACCGTTTGGTTCAACTGAGCCCCCAGTGAAATTTGCGCCACATAGACATGGCCGTACATCATGACCGTGACGCCAAGGTCTTTGCGTGCTTTGCGTTTGCCGTGCTCACCAAACTTGGTGACGGCACCGAGCGGGGTGGCTTTAGATTGTTGACCGCCGGTGTTGGAATAGCACTGGGTGTCCAGTACCAGCACGTTGACGTTTTCCGACAGACTCATCACGTGGTCAAGACCGCCGTAACCGATATCGTAAGCCCAACCGTCACCACCAATCAGCCAGATGGATTTATCCACCAGATGATCGGCATCGGCGGCCAACTGACGGGCATTGGCGCTGTCGATGGCGTTGAGCGACTGACGCAGGCTGGTAATCTGCTCACGTCGTACATCGGCCGCAACCGATTCCTCCAGCAGGTCGGCCACCAACTCAGCAGGCAGTTGGGGTTTAAGTTCTGCCAGCAGGCGGAGGGCGCGCTGACGGTGCTGGTCGACACTCAGACGGAAGCCCAGGCCGAATTCGGCGTTGTCTTCAAACAGCGAGTTGGCCCAGGCTGGTCCTCGGCCGTTGGCATCGGTGGTCCAGGGGGTTGTCGGCAGGTTGCCGCCGTAAATCGAGGAGCACCCGGTCGCGTTGGCAACCAGCAGTCGATCGCCATACAACTGGGTCAGCAACTTGATGTACGGGGTTTCGCCGCAACCGGAGCAGGCACCGGAATACTCGAACAGCGGTGTGATCAACTGTGAGGTACGAATATCGATGCGTTCCAGTTTGCTGCGGTCAATTTCCGGCAGCTTGAGGAAGAAATCGTAATGGGTTTTCTCGGTCGCCACATGTTCCAGACGCGGTTCCATGTTGATGGCTTTGATTTCTGGATTTTGGCGATCTTTCGCTGGGCAGACTTCCACGCACAGATTACAGCCGGTGCAGTCTTCCGGCGCAACTTGTAACACATACTTCTGGCCACGCATGTCACGCGCTTTCACGTCCAGCGACTGTAACGACGCCGGCGCGTCGGCCATTGCCTCGGCGGGCACCACTTTGGCGCGAATGGCGGAGTGCGGGCAGGCGGCCACGCAATGGTTACATTGGGTACACAGCTCCGGTTTCCATAGCGGGATGGCTTCGGCGATGTTACGTTTTTCCCACTGCGTGGTACCGACAGGCCAGGTCCCATCCGGCGGCAGGGCGGAAACCGGCAGGCTGTCGCCCAGACCGGCCAACATCGCGGCGGTAACGGTTTTGACGAAATCAGGTGCCGCGTCGGAGACGACCGGTGGGCGGCATGCGCTTTGGGGATTGACCGGCTCAAGTGCGACGGCCTCCAGTGCGTTGAGTGTCGCGTCCAGTGCCCGCCAGTTGCGCTCTACCAGTTCCTGACCTTTGTTGCCATAGCTGCTGGCGATAGCCGCGCGCAGCTTATCTTGCGCATCGCTGCCCGGCAGGATTTGTGTCAGATGGAAGAACGCCATTTGCATCACGGTATTGATGCGTGCGCCCAACTGGCATTCACGTGCGATTTTCGCCGCATTGATGCAGTACACCCGCGCCTGACGCTGATTCAGACCAGCCTGCACTTCCTGTGGCAGTCGATGCCACAGATCGTCAGCGCTGTATGGCGTATTGATAAGGAAGATACCACCTGGCTTGAGGCGATCCACCATGCTGTATTTGTCGATGAACTGCCACTGGTGGCAGGCCACGAAATCAGCCTGCTCAATCAGATAAGCCGAGTGAATCGGGTGCGGGCCGACGCGCATGTGCGATACCGTCAGGCTACCGGCTTTTTTGGAGTCGTAAACGAAATAGCCTTGAACGAACAGCGGTGTCGAGTTGCCGACGATTTTGATCGAGTTCTTGGCAGCCGAAACGGTGCCATCGCTGCCAAGCCCGTAGAACAGCGCTTCCAGAGACATCTGGGTCGGCATCGGTTGGTCGGACAGCGGTAACGACAGGTGGGTGATATCGTCATAAATACCCACGGTAAAACGCGGTCTGGGGTTGGTAAGCGCCAACTCTTTATACGTCGCTTCAACGCATTGTGGGGTGAACTCTTTTGACGATAACCCATAACGCCCGCCAATCACCTTCGGCATAAGTGGGCGCTCACCTCGTGAAAATGCCTCGGCCAGTGCGGTCATCACATCCAGATACAGCGGTTCAGCCAGCGCACCGGGTTCTTTGGTGCGATCCAATACCGCGATGGATTGCGCGCTTTGCGGGATGACCGCCAGCAGGTGTTGCGCCGAGAACGGCCGGTACAGCCGCACTTTCACTACCCCCACTTTTTCGCCGCGTGTCAGCAGGGTATCGATCACTTCTTCGCAGGTACCGACGCCAGAACCCATCATTACGATGACGCGGGTAGCATCCGGATGGCCGTAGTATTCGAACGGTTGGTATTGACGACCGGTTTCGCGGGCGAAGTCGTTCATGGCCTGTTCAACGTGGCCGAATGCCGCGTTGTACCACGGGTTGGTGGCTTCACGGGCCTGGAAAAAGGTATCAGGGTTTGAGGCGGTGCCACGAATCACCGGACGTTCAGGAGTAAGTGCACGCTCACGGTGTGCGTCAATCGCCGCCTGCGGTAGCAGACTATGTAACTGGGCATCGCTGAGCGGTTCTATTTTGTTGATTTCGTGCGAAGTACGAAAACCGTCGAAGAAATGGATAAACGGCAGGCGGCTGTTCAGGCTGGCTACCTGAGCAATCAGCGCGAAGTCCTGTGCTTCCTGTACATTACTGGCGCACAGCATGGCGCAACCGGTCTGGCGTACCGCCATCACATCTGAATGGTCGCAGAAAATCGACAACGCATGGGTAGCCACGGTACGAGCCGCGACATGCAGTACAAACGGCGTTAACTGACCGGCCAGCTTGTACAGCGTTGGGATCATTAACAACAACCCTTGTGACGACGTAAATGTCGTGGATAACGCACCGGTTTGCAATGCACCATGCACCGTCGCGATAGCCCCCGCTTCGGATTGCATCTCGATGACGCGCGGCGTATCTCCCCACATATTTTTACATTCATCGCTCGACCAGGCAGCGGCTTGTTCAGCCATGGTAGAGCTGGGGGTAATAGGGTAGATAGCGATAACTTCATTGGTGCGCCAGGCGACTGAGGCGACAGCGTTATTACCGTCGGTGGTAATCATGATTAAACCTCCTTGCTGAAGGATGGCCCGACAAGACAAAGGCAGCCATTATCAACATTCAGCGGGTTTTGTTGACTGATTATAGCGCACTGGGTTGTTGCAAGATGTGTATGGTGTGCCGGCGCAGTAGCATAGGGTGGAAAATAATACCAGCTAAAAACGGGCTTGTGCAGTTTTGTGAATGACGGTCATACCATCAACTTTACCGGTGTCGCATTCTTATCAGGAATATAAGCGCAGCGATAAAAAACAATATTAATGTATCGTTAATAGAATTAGGGTGTAGTGATGGGTAACAGGTGCTGACCAGGACGCGTGTTACCGGGTCAGTGTAAAAATTCGGCGTTTGCCCGCAAAGCAGGCAATGCCAGTGGAAGGATAGGCATCTGCGCCTATGCTGAAATAAAGCACCGGGCCTGCTGATGCGGGGGATAACGGCAGACAGGCAGGAAAATCCCAGACGCGACCATTAAGGAAATCTGTTTATACCTCAGGGATAGCCTTCGCGCGCTTCGGGTTGATTATCGACTTTGACGAAGGAATAGCACTATGTTTAACGATCTGAGAGACAAAATGATTTCGGTATTAACCCGAATTCGTGAAAGGGGTTATGGACCGGAAGATGCCATCAATCATATTGTTCAATCGCTGGGTAGCCGTTATAGCGATGTATCCAAGGTCAATGTGCTGACCTCAAAACTGATAGCCGATGTGATTTATTCGACCTATCAGGATGAAACGTCACCACTGGAGATTGCCGCTATCATCCGTATGCTTGGCTACGCCAGTCGGGATGTGGTCGGTGGTATTCATGAACAGTTTCCGCAACTGACGCCGGAAGAGGTGGGTCGACTGGTATTGCATGAAAAGGTGTACCCTAAAACTGACCGAGCCTCTTTTATCTCTGCCATGACTTACGGCGGGTATTCCCGCGAAGAGAGTGAACAGGCGGCTAACAGCCTGTATTCCTGAGCGTTGCTGACAAGCGACATCAGCGGCAGGTGATGCTGTGTAGCAAACGGTTATGCTGTATAGCAAACGGTATAGTCAGCCGACGAGATTCGCGTCGGCTGGAACTCTGCTCCGCTATGATGCCACCTAACAGCGCGCCCGTAGACACGATGACGGGAGGCGACTGATGAGGAGAATCTGATGCGGCAACCTACCCTGACTACCGAACATCTTCTGTTGCGACCACTACAGCCGTCAGATGTCACTGATGTCTGCGCTTTGCTTAATAGCACCCCTGATATTTCTGCCATGACCATGTTGATTCCCTATCCTTGTCCACGTGAAACGATCGCCAACTGGATTACCGATTTGCACAGCAATTGGGAGCAGCGTAAAGGTGTGGCCTACGCCATTTGTTTATCGCAAAACCAGCAGTTGATCGGTTCCATTTCGCTGGTGGCGCTGGATACGGCCCAACCGGAGATTGGTTACTGGCTCAGTGCTGATTTCCGACGACGAGGATTGAGCACCGAAGCCAGTCGGGCGTTATGCCAGTTCGCGTTTAGTCAGTTAGGCATTGCGAAAATCTACGGCTGCCATTTGCCACAGAACGTGGCGTCTGGCCGGGTGTTACTCAAATGTGGTTTCCACTCGCTGGGGATACGTCAGGTGTTGCTGTCGTCACGACGCCAGCATGAAACTGTGGCGGTTTACATGATGCCATCGCCCATGATGGCGACGGCGTGAGTGTGCCTGATGGAATCGCCCTGGTTTACAGCAGTAACCGGATACCCAACGCGGCCATGACCGCACCGCTGAGGCGATCGAATAACGTTTTGCATCGCAAATAGGCGCTACGAGGGCGGCTTGAAGACAGTAACAACGCGACCAGCGCATACCACAGAAAATCGATCACAAAAGCCTGTAACGGTAACGCCACGTACATCCAGCTCGCAATGTGCTGGTTGAGCAACGCAGCAAATACTCCACCGAACACCAGTGCCGTATTGGGGTTGCTAAGTTGTGTGAGTAGCCCCAGACGAAAGGCATGTGCTTGAGGCGGTTTGTGACAGCTGTGCTGTATCGACGTGGTGTTATCTGATCTGGCGCGAAATAAGGTGAGCGCCAGATAAAGCAGATAGACCCCGCCAACGATTTTCAGCAGTTGATATAACCAGGGAACGGCCAGCAGCAGTGATTGTAAACCCAGCAACGCTATCAGTGCGAAGACAGCTGCGCCAACACCCATACCCAGTGACACAGCGAGACTGCTGCGCCGGGATGAAGCCAATGCGGTCCGTGCAACCAGAATGAAGCTCTGCCCCGGACTCATGGCACCAAGTGCCAATACCACGCCAATGGTGGCGATAGAAAGTATGTCACTGCTCATTCCGTACCTCTTCTTTTAATTGATGTCTGTTGATATTGATACGTCGTTATGCTGATAGGCAGTTATCTTTATCCTCTCTTTTGGAATTGGCGTAAACTGGCGCGACTTAGCAAGGTATCCAGGGGAAGGACTATGAAACTACACGCCGTGGCGCTGGTGGGGGTGGTATTACTGGCAGGGTGTGATCGAAAACCGACGCCTGAGCCGGTGAACCCGGTGTTGGCTGGGCTTTCCAATATCTTTGGTTTTGATGCGCTACGGGGGAAGGTGAAGCACTTTACCCAAACCCAGACCGACGAAGCAGGCAAAGTGACTGCCTATGTGGATGGGGTCTTTGATGCCGAAGGGTGCCTTGTGACGTTACGTACCTATCAACCGGCGATGAATTTTGACCTGGATTTGGTGCGAGTGGGGCAGACGCTGTTAGAAAAGAGCGATCGACAAGCGTTGTTTCAACTGACGGAACACTGCCAGTTGGCAAAAACCTCAGATGGTCGCCTGAGCTACCGTTCTGACGATAAACAGGCTATCAGCGAGGTGGTGTATCGCGATCGACCAACACCATTGGCGCGTTACCGCTACGATGATGAGGGATTCCCGGTCAGCATGACGTTTGTTTCACCGGAAAATGACAAGGTGACCCGGGTGGAGATGCAAAGCGATGCGCCGATGCAAAAACGGCTGGATGCCACGGTTATCGTGACAGAAGACAACCAGCAGGTTAGCGTGACCCGTACCACATGCCAGTATGACTCGCATTTTAACCCGCGTGTGTGCCAGGTGCTGGTATCAAATGGCAAAGGCGTGGCGCAAACGGTCACCACACTGACGCATACGACCAAAATTGAGTATTACGAGTAATCAGTCCCGTCAGATGATGGGGGCGCGATGGGTCGCTGACGTTTGATGAATCTTAACCGAAGCGAACCTGTGCGGTGTTCGTCTCTCTCATCTTGCCTGTCACGGATTGACGACAGGCGCTGCATTGCTTTTTGTCCATGCCGAAGGGTGGCAGAAGTCCCCGTCGGCATGGGATCGATCGTAGTTATTGGATAGACAGCCGTCATTCCTGCACCAGCCATTCATCGGCTTCATTGAACATGTCTTCGATGATCCGGTTAATGGTGGATTTGTCCTGTTTGCTGGCATTGGAATTGATAGCATTAGCCTGCATCGGTTTTATCTTGATTTCCGCATCAGGAAACACTTTGTGGATCCGTTTGGTGAGTTCGTTTTTTATCTGCTCTGCCGCGTTGGGTAACCCGCTCACGTTTCTCTTATCGTACACCAGCTCTACATACATCAGCCGCATCTCCATGTAAAACACTGGCTAAATATACAGCTTTTATTGCGGGATCCGCAATCGCTTTTTCAGATCACGTACCCAGCTTTTTTTCCATATACACGCTAAGCGGATCGTCGCCGTAAGGAAAAAACGGGCCGCGCAGGTGATAACCATGACGTTGGTAGAGCCGGATAGCTTGTGGCTGATGGATGCCGGTTTCGAGGCGGATGACCTGACACCCTGCCAGAGAGGCCTGTTTTTCCAACTGACGCAGTAACTGATCCGCCGCACCGCTGCCACGATAGGTTGGCTCGACATAAATGCGTTTCATCTCACCTTCTCCCGGTTGGCGCAGCACGATAGCACCGCAACCTACCGCGTGCCCGTCACGGTGGCGGATCACCAGAAAAATCAGTTCGTCGGCGGCCAGTGTGCGCAAATCGGTAAAGTGGCAGCACTCTGGCGGATACAGCGTCGATTGATAAGCATCCAGTTTTTCCAACAGCGTCAGAATGTCCGGCTGATCAACGGCCTCTGGCCGGATGGTAAACAACGGCGTGCAATGTGTGGGCATCACGTGCTCTCAGGTAACCCGTCATCGACGTACTATTTCATATAATACCATGATAAAAAAGGGGAATAACCAGCATGGTCGATAGGGGGGGATTCGTGATATCACTGTCTTTGCCATCAACAGAAAAGGAGTGACGCATGACCACATTACGCCTGGCCCGGCCAGTAACGGACCTGCAACGAAGTGAGCGAATGTACTGTGACGGCATGGGGTTGCAGAAACTCGGCTCGTTTGCGCAACACGATGGCTTTAGTGGTGTTATGCTGGGGCAACAGGGGCTGGCCTGGCACCTTGAGTTTACCTTTTGTCATACTCATCCTGTCATGCCAGCTCCGACGGAAGACGATTTACTGGTGCTGTACATGCCTGACCATGAACGCTGGCGAGAGGCCTGCGATCGTATGGCGCAGGCCGGCTTCAGCGTGGTGGCGTCGTTTAATCCTTATTGGGAGCGGCAGGGAAAAACTTTCCGTGATCCTGACGGTTATCGGGTGGTGTTGCAGCAAGGGCTCTGGCCGAATACCGATTAATAACAAAGAGAAGAGTAACCATGTATATCATCAGTCTGACATACCATGCGCCGCTGGATGATGTGGAAACCTTGTTGGAACGGCATGTAACCTGGTTGAAGCGAGGATATGAACAAGGCCTGTTTGTGGCTTCCGGGCGTAAAAATCCGCGTACTGGCGGTGTTATTCTGGCCAAAAGTGTCGCACGAGAAGAGCTGGACACGTTTCTTAAACAGGATCCGTTTCAGGCGGTAGCAAATTACGAGGTGATCGACTTCCAGCCATCCATGACGGCGGAGGCTTTTACCGCCCTGAGTCGTATCTGAGTGAACAGGCTCCGGCAGGCGTCGTGCGCGTACCGGAGCGGTAGCATCAGGCCTGTACCGAGCTTTGCAGGTTACTGTCTTGCGCGTGGCGCTCCAGCGCCAGTTCGATCAGTTGCGTGATCAGGCTGGTATAGCCAAGGCCGCTGGCTTCCCACAATTTGGGATACATACTGATGTTAGTGAAGCCGGGCAGGGTGTTGACCTCGTTGACGACAACCTGCTGGTCCGGTGTCAGGAAGACGTCTACCCGCGCCATACCCTGACACTCTAATGCCTGGAACGCCCGCAAGGCGATGTCGCGAATATGCTGGTGTACGTCGTCGTCCATTACCGCCGGGATAGCCACCGCGGCACCGTCTTCGTTAATGTACTTGGTGTCGTAGGAATAGAATTCGTCATGCAACACGATTTCGCCGCAGACACTGGCTTTCGGGTAGTCATTACCCAGCACCGCACACTCAATTTCCCGCCCGACAATCGCCGATTCCACCAACACTTTATGGTCATAACGGAACGCCAGCTCGACAGCATGATCGAATTCCGCCTGATTGCGCACCTTGCTGACGCCGACGGACGACCCCTGATTGGCGGGTTTAATGAACAGCGGCAAACCGAGCTCGGCGGTCACACTGTCGTAAGGGTGGCGGGCGCGGTTGGCACGGGTCAGGGTGACGAACGGAGCAACCTGCAATCCAGCGTCGCGCAACAGACGTTTGGTGACGTCTTTATCCATACTGACGGCGGAGCCCAGCACGCTGCTGCCGACAAACGGGATATTCGCCATGCGCAGCAAGCCCTGCAATGAGCCGTCTTCGCCCAGCGTACCGTGAACGATGGGGAAAATAACGTCAATCTGCGACAACGCGCTGGCGCTGGCTGTATCGATCAACTGATGGTGGGTTTGTCCTGGGATCAGCGCCACATTCTGACTGGAACGGTTCAGGGCGATCAACGCTGGATTATCGGCGTTGAGCAGATAGTTGGAGGCGTCGTTGACGTGCCATTCCCCTTGCTTGTCGATGCCCAGCAACACCACATCGAACCGCGTTTTATCAATGGCATCCACAATATTTTTTGCGGACTGCAGTGACACTTCGTGCTCAGAGGATTTACCACCAAAAACCACGCCAACCCGAATTTTACTCATATCACTCTTTCCGTTATGGGATCGTTTTCTGTTATTAGGATCATTGAACTGTCTGGTACCTAATGAGATAGGCTCTAAGTCAAACGTCTTGATCTGTGGGTGCAAGAGTATCACTTCATACCGCGAGGCGGGACTTTTTTCAGGTAACTGGGCGCTGTCTTTTTCAGTGGTGATGCAGAATTAACCCATATGAAAGAAAGAGCGTAAAAGATAAGGGGCGAACCCAATTTCATCGCGTTTGTGGCAGTAGCAGCGTGAGGTATGAGAGCGTCAACCAGGGATGATGAACCTGACTGCCGGGAGGGCGACCCGGCTGAAATTTCTCTCGTCGGTGCCGGTCAGGCACTTTTTTGCCCTTCTTCACGTTGACGCAGGCTGTTGCCCTGACGGTACGCCAGCGACACCATGAGCGATTGCACCAGACACAACGTGGCTGACTGGGAGCGAAAGGCATCGACCTGCGCTTCTTTTACCACGAAGCACAGGTCGCTCAGGGTAGCCAGCGGGCTGAGTTGACTGTCGGTGATCACTATCTGTCGCGCACCGGCGTTGGCGGCCATTTCACTGACCATCACGGTTTCCTGCGCGTAAGGCGAGAAGCTGATGGAGACCACGATGTCTTTGTCGCTCAGACGGCATAGCTGTTCGCGAAACATTCCACCCAATCCGTTAACCAGCACCGGACGGCTTTCCAGATGACTCAGGGCATAGCAGAGGTAGGTGGCGACGCTGAATGAACGCCGCAGCCCGACGATGTAGATAGTGTCAGCCTGTGCCAACAGGTCGACCGCTTTTTCCAGATCGTCTGGCTGGGTGCGGGCGGCCAGTTGTTGCATCGCCTGTGCGTTGGAACGGGCGAATTCATGCAAAATGTCCTGCGGGCGTTCTGGCACCCGGTCTTCCATCTCGCGAAATAAGCGCGCCCGGTCGGTATAGCTGGCGGTTTCTTCCACCAGATTCATGCGAAATAGCTGTTTCATTTCATTGAAACCGCTGAAATCGAACGCGTTGGCGAAACGGATCAATGTGGAAGGGGGCACGTCTGCCTGCTCGGCGATCACCGCGACGGTGTCGAACGCTACACTGTTGGTGTTGTCCAGCACATAACGCGCCACCTGCTGCAAACGCTTGCTCAGGGAATCGTACCGCGTGCGGATCTGCTCCTGTAATTCTCTCAGGCTGGTCGCCATCGCCATAATCGTCTTCTCCGTCATCCCGGCGGGATGCTGTTGATCCGATTCTAGTGAGTTGAACCAGCATTTCAAACCGATTTGTTATTTTTTCGACGAAAAATAGAATGAATAATTCAGTTTTCCCGCACGTCATGAGCGAGTGAATTCGCTGAATAACGTGGTTAAAAGCCGGTTACCTGCCGTTTACCGGAAAATCTATCCTGGATCACAATAATCAACATTTGTTTTATTTCTTATTAAAATGGAATTTTTATTTCATATACAGTAAAGCGGTATTAGCCATCTGTCACCCTAAATCCTGCAGAGGTGTAACCATGGAAACCGTATCCAATTTCATTCATGGCGAGATTGCGCCCAGTCATAGCGGGCGCACCGCACCGGTATTTAATCCTGCGACCGGCGAAGCGATTCGTCAGGTGGCGCTGAGTAGCGCCGACGAGGCAAAACACGCCATCAGCGTAGCCGCAGCGGCTTTCCCCGACTGGGCGAAGCACTCTCCGTTGCGCCGTGCCCGCATCCTGTTTCGTTTCAAAGCGTTGCTGGAAGAGAATCTGAGTACGCTGGCACGGCAGATTTCCGAAGAGCATGGCAAAGTCTACTCTGATGCTGTGGGCGAACTGACCCGTGGGCTGGAAGTGGTGGAATTTGCGTGTGGTATTCCGCATCTGCAAAAAGGTGAGCATTCCGCCAACGTTGGTACCGGCGTGGACAGCCATTCGCTGATGCAGCCGCTCGGGGTGTGCGTGGGGATCACGCCATTCAATTTCCCGGCGATGGTGCCGATGTGGATGTTCCCGATTGCGCTGGCTACCGGTAACACCTTTGTCCTCAAGCCTTCGGAGAAAGATCCGTCGCTGTCGCTGATGCTGGCAACACTGCTGAAAGAAGCGGGCCTGCCGGACGGCGTATTCAATGTCGTGCAGGGCGATAAAGAAGCGGTCGACGTGCTGTTGACCGACCCACGCGTTCAGGCGGTGAGCTTTGTCGGCTCGACACCGGTGGCAGAGTACATCTATCGCACTGCATCGGCGCATGGTAAACGTTGTCAGGCGCTGGGCGGCGCTAAAAACCACTGCATTTTGATGCCGGATGCCGACATGGACATGGCGGCCAGCGCGATCCTCGGTGCGGCATTTGGTGCAGCGGGCGAGCGCTGCATGGCGCTGTCGGTGGTGGTTGCGGTCGGTGATGACACCGCCGAAGCGTTGTGCAGTCGGTTGGAAACGCAGATTGCCGCCATGCGTGTCGGCCCCGGTCTGGTGGACGGCAAAGAAAACGACATGGGGCCGGTGATTTCAGGCCCACATCGCGACAAGATTAGCGGTTATATTCAAAGCGGCGTCGATCAGGGCGCGACGTTGCGCGTCGATGGCCGTGGGCTTCGTGTTCCGGGACATGAGCAGGGCTATTTCGTCGGCCCAACGCTGTTTGACCATGTCATGCCAGACATGCAGATCTACCGGGAAGAGATTTTCGGCCCGGTGCTGTCGGTGGTGCGCGTACCGGATTACCACACCGCGCTGACCCTGATTAACCAGCATGAATACGGCAATGGCACGGCGATATTTACCCGCGACGGCGAAACCGCCCGCCAGTTTAGTGAAGAGGTGCAGGCAGGGATGGTCGGGATCAACGTACCGATCCCGGTGCCGATGGCGTTCCACAGTTTTGGCGGTTGGAAACGGTCCATTTTTGGTCCGCTCAATGTACACGGTAACGACGGCGTGCGTTTCTATACCCGAATGAAAACCGTCACCAGTCGTTGGCCTGCCAGCGTGCGTCTGGAACAGCACGCCAGCAGCTTTGTAATGCCGACGCTGGAGTAATTCCACCTGATTTGCGGGAGCAAAACGATGGACACGTTGAAAATGACCATGGCGCAGGCGCTGGTCCGGTTTCTCAATCAGCAATACCTTGAGGTTGACGGTGAAGAAACACCGTTGTTTGCCGGGGTGATGACTATTTTTGGGCACGGCAACGTGCTGGGTATCGGGCAGGCGCTGGAGCAGGATGCCGGACACCTGCAGGTGCATCAGGGCTGTAATGAGCAGGGTATGGCGCACATCGCGGCGGGCTTTGCCAAACAGCACCGGCGGCGGCGGGTGTACGCGGTGACCACCTCGGTGGGGCCGGGGGCGGCGAATCTGGTGACGGCGGCCGCCACCGCGACGGCCAACCGGATTCCGCTATTGCTACTGCCGGGGGATCTGTTCGCCAGTCGACAGCCTGACCCGGTGTTGCAGCAAATTGAGCAGTATCACGATGCCACCATCAGCACCAATGATTGTCTGCGGCCGGTTTCGCGCTACTGGGATCGTATCAGCCGCCCGGAGCAACTGATGAGCGCGCTTGTCAACGCCATGCGGGTGCTGACCGACCCGGCGGATACCGGCACGGTAACGCTGTGTCTGCCGCAGGATGTGCAGGCGGAAGCCTGGGATTACCCGCGGTCGTTCTTCCAGCGGCGGGTGCACCATCTGGAGCGCCGCCCGCCAGATACCACCCGGCTGGCGCAGGCGGCGGCGTTGCTGGCGCGTAAACGTCGCCCGCTGTTGATCTGCGGCGGCGGTGTACGCTACGCCGGTGCGCATGAGGCATTTTGCCAGTTTGCGGAACGTTTCAACCTGCCGTTCGGTGAAACCCAGGCGGGCAAGGGGGCGGTGGTCTCGTCGCATCCGCTGAATGTGGGCGGCATCGGCGTCACCGGCGGGCAGGCTGCCAACCGGCTGGCGGCGCAGGCGGATCTGGTGATTGGCGTCGGCACCCGTCTGACCGATTTCACCACCGCCTCCAAATCGCTGTTTACGCACCCGGAGGTCGAGTTTTTGCTGCTCAATGTGGCGGAGTTCGACGCGTTCAAGCTGGATGCTACCGCGCTGGTGGCTGATGCCCGTGAGGGGCTGACGCAACTGACGCAGGCACTGGCGGCGCAGGGCTATCGCAGTGACTGGGGTGAGGAGATAGCGCAGGCACGCAGCGACTGGCAACAAGAGCGCCAGCGGCTGTTTGAGAGGCGTGATGACGACGGGCAGGCGTTGGAAATCGCCGGGCATCTGGAGGCACAACTGGCGGAGTACCGCGAAACTCTGGGGACCCGTCTGACACAAACCCGGGTGCTGGGGTTGCTCAACGACGCGTTGGAAGATAACGCTATCGTGGTGGGCGCGGCTGGGTCGCTGCCCGGTGACCTGCAACGGTTATGGCAGGTGAAAACCTCGGACAGCTATCACCTGGAGTACGGCTACTCCTGCATGGGGTATGAAATCGCAGCAGCGGTGGGGGCGCGGTTGGCTGCACCACAGCAGCCGGTGTACGCCATGGTAGGGGACGGGTCGTATTTGATGCTGCACAGTGAGCTGCAAACTGCGGTGCAAGAAGGCATCAAGGTCACCGTGCTGCTGTTCGACAATGCCGGGTTCGGCTGCATCAACAACCTGCAAATGAGTCAGGGGATGGGCAGTTTTTGCACCGAGAACCGGCGGCGTGATCAGGGCAGCGGCAAGCTGACTGGCCCGTTGGTCACGGTAGACTTCGCCCGCAACGCCGAGAGTTACGGTTGTCGGGCGTGGACGGTGCGTGATGAGGCATCGTTGTTACAGGCGGTGCGCGAAGCGCAGGCACACCCCGGCCCTTGTCTGCTGGATATCAAGGTGCTGCCGAAAACCATGACCCACGGCTACGACGCCTGGTGGAACACCGGCACCGCGCAAGTCGCGGACAACCCGGCGATTGAAGCCGCCGCGCGTGAGGTGCAGTTGCAGCGCTCGAAGGCCAGACAGTATTAAGCCTGACGGCGCACTGATGTTTTTGGCGATTTTTCTTACCACTGGAGCCTGATCGTGTTGCCTGGCACACGATCGGGTCTTTTGTGCTGCATGCGAATAACGCATTCGTCGTGTTTTAACCGGTTAACCGAGGCAGGGTAAGCCGGTCATCTCTTCCTGCTTTTTCATGAAATATTTATTTCATTTTAGTCTGACAAACCGAACCCTGTAGCGATGAGGTTGGCAAGGGAGCCACATGCACCGCGCAGGTCTCCACTGCCAGTGAGTCGGCTATTCTGACGCACTAATCCCCTGCATTTACTGGGTTTTTTCCTGCCCTGCAATACGCTGATGACATGACGGCGGTTTCGTGATTTTGCTAACACTATTTTGCTCATATGTCACCAAAATGTTAGCTGGCGCGCAAAAACATAATTTCCAGTTTTACTGAAATTGAAATAAACGTTTTATTATCTTTACGCTAACAAGCAGAACAGACCCTGACCCCTACAACCAACCAGTGATACCCCAGGGTATCGAGGGAGTAGCCATGTTTAACATCGCTTTACTGGGTGCCGGCCGCATTGGCCAGGTTCACGCCGTCAACATCGCCGAACATCGGGAAACCTGTCTCTATTCGGTGGTGGATCCCAACCCCGCTAACGCGCAGGCGTTGTCTGATAAGTATCAGGCGCGTTTGCAAACCATCGATGAGGCGATGGCCGACCCGGCGGTACACGCGGTGCTGATTGCCTCCGCCACCGACACCCACGCGGATCTGATTGAGCTGGCCGCCCGCCACGGCAAAGCCATCTTCTGTGAAAAACCGGTGCATCTGGATATCGCCCGGGTGCGCGACTGCCTGAATGTGGTGGAGCAACAGCAGGTGCCATTGTTCGTCGGGTTTAACCGTCGCTACGACCCGCAATTTCGTCGGGTGAAGACGCTGGCAGGTGAAGGGCGTATCGGCAAGCCGGAATCACTGATGATTATCTCCCGTGACCCTTCACCGCCGCCTGCCGAGTATGTGCGTGTGTCCGGCGGCATGTTCCGCGATATGACCATCCACGATTTCGATATGGTGCGTTTCATCATGGGCGAAGAGCCAGTCTCGGTCTTTGCACAAGGCAGCAATCTGGTCGACCCGGCTATCGGTGCGGCTGGCGACATTGATACCGCGTTTGTGGTGTTCAAATTTGCCTCCGGTGCGATGGCGACCATCGTCAACAGTCGTCGTTCCGGTTATGGCTACGACCAGCGGCTGGAACTGCACGGCGAACTCGGCGTGTTGAGCGCGGGCAATATCCGCGAAAACCAGGTGGAACACTGGGGCGATGCCGGGTGCCTTGCCGCCAAACCGGAACACTTTTTCCTGCAACGTTACCGCGACGCCTACGCGGCAGAATGGCGTCATTTCGTTGAGGTGTTGCACGGGCGTACCCGGCCTGAGTGCAGCGGCGTCGACGGTGAGCGGGCGCTGTATCTGGCCGACAAAGCGCTGGAGTCGCTGGCGACAGGGCGTGCGGTTTCGCTCTGACACACAACTACAGGGTCTGGCATGGCATCAGACCCTGGCATCACGACATCAATAACAACATGACCTTACCTTTACACCCAACTAACTGATGCAGAGACAACACCATGAAAAAGATAACCATCCTGGCCGCCGCGATGGCCTTCACGATGTCGTCCGGTCTGGCGCAGGCACAGAACGAACAGATTGTATTCAGTACTCCCAACCTGGCGATGCCTTTTGAAGTCCACATGCAACGCACTGCGGTCAAGGCTGCCAAAGAGCTGGGCGTGAACTTGCAGGTGTTGGATAGCCAGGGCAGTTCCCCGAAACAGGTGGCCGATCTGGAAAACGCCATCACTCGTGGGGCCCAGGGTTTTATCGTGTCACCGAATGATGTCAACGCGGTGTCCGGTGCGGTAACGGAAATTCAGGACGCCAAACTGCCGGTAGTCACGCTGGACCGTTCGGTGAAGACCGACAAGAAAGTGCCGCACTTCGGCGCGAATAACTACAAAGGTGGTCAGGCGATTGCCGACTTCGTCAAAGCGCGTTTTCCGAACGGTGCCGACATCGTGTTGCTGACCGGTCAGCCGGGGTCGTCATCGAACATCGAACGTACGCAGGGTATCCGCGACAGTCTGAAAGCGGGCGGCAGTAAGTACCGTCTGGTGGCGGATCAGACCGGCAACTGGATGCGTTCTGAAGGGATGCGCATTGTGGAAAGCGTGCTGCCGTCGCTGCCCAAACGCCCACAGGTGATTTTGTCGGCTAACGACGATATGGCGCTGGGGGCGATTGAAGCGCTGCAAAGCCAGGGGCTGAAGCCGGGTGATGTCATGGTGACCGGTTTTGACGCCGTACCGGAAGCGCTGGCGCGCGTGCGTGATGGCTGGATGGCGGTGACCGCTGATCAGCGCCCCGGCTATGCAGTCACGCAAGCGATGACGCAGTTGACCAACAATATTCGCACCAAGTCGGCGATCACCGGGGCGGACTACCCACCGACCATGATCAGCAAAGACAACCTGAACGATGCAGAACGTATCGGCGAAGCGGGCAAATAAGCGGACACACCACTCATTCACCGGCCGGGAGGCCGGTGATGAAGGAGGGCTATCCCATGACTGAACCCTTACTGGCTATTACCGATCTGGCCAAGAATTTCTCCGGCGTCTGGGCGCTGAACAAAGTGCAACTGACGGTGTTACCGGGGGAAATCCACGCGTTGCTGGGTGAGAACGGCGCGGGAAAATCCACCCTGCTCAAGGCACTGGCCGGGGCGCAACCCCAGACCAGCGGCGATATCCGCTTCAACGGTGAGCTGCTGTCACCGCAGGATTCGCCGGTAGCACGGCAAAACCGCGGCATCGTCACCATCTATCAGGAATTCAACCTGCTGCCCAACATGACGGTGGCGGAAAACCTATTTCTCGGCCGTGAATTACAGCGCAACCGGCTGTTTGTCGATGCGCAGGCGGTCAATCAGGAAGCCCGCACGGTACTGGAGTACCTGCAATTGAACATATCGCCGACCACGCAAGTGGCGCGGCTGAGCGTGGCGCAGCAACAGATGGTGGAAATCGCCCGTGCACTGACGCTGAATGCCCGCCTGATTGTGATGGATGAACCCTCCGCCGCGCTGAGCGACAGCGAGGTCGAGAGCCTGCACCGGGTGGTACGTGAACTCAAAGCGCGTGGTGTCAGCGTGATTTATGTCACGCACCGGTTGCATGAGGTGTTCCAACTGTGCGACCGCTTTACCGTCTTGCAGGATGGCCGTTACACCGGTTCCGGCAATGTGGCCGACATCGATGTGGCGGGCATCATCCGCATGATGGTCGGGCGCGATGTGGTGTTTACCCGTCGTCCGCCATCAGAAACCCATCATCAGGACAAGCCGGTGCGGCTGGCCGTGAAGGGGCTGTGCCGGGAAAAACCACCGCTCGACCCGCACGGTATCGCGCTCGATAGCATCGGTTTTCAGGTGCACGAGGGCGAGATCCTGGGGATCGCCGGGCTGGTGGGCGCCGGGCGTACCGAGGTGGCGCGCTGCCTGTTCGGCGCTGACCCGTTTACCTCCGGCGAGTTCTGGCTCGACGGACAGCCTTATCACCCGGTCGATCCGCTGCACGCGCTGGATCAAGGCATCGCGCTGGTACCGGAGGATCGCAAAAAAGAGGGTGCCGTGCTGGGGCTGTCTATCCGCAATAACCTGTCGCTTTCCAGCCTGTCGTCACTGTTGCGCTGGCGCTACTTCGTCGATACCCGCCGTGAGGACGACCTGATTGAATCTTACCGGCAGGCGTTGCGCATCAAGATGGTGGACAGCGAGCAGGAGGTGCGCAAGCTCTCTGGCGGCAACCAGCAGAAAGTGATTCTGGCGCGCTGTATGGCGCTCAACCCCCGGGTGTTGATTGTCGATGAGCCGACGCGCGGCATCGATGTCGGCACCAAGTCCGAAGTGCATCAGGTGCTGTTCGATATGGCAAAACGCGGCGTGGCGGTGATCGTGATTTCTTCCGACCTGCCAGAGGTGATGGCGATTTCCGATCGCATCATCACGTTGAGCGAAGGCCGGATGACCGGCGAACTGCACGGCGATGACGCTACGGAAGAGCGGCTGATGACCCTGATGGCCATCTGCCATGACGCACAACAGGCCGCATAACGGAGATACCATGAGCATGCAGCAACCCTTATCCCGTATTAAATTGCCGACGCCGACCAACGGCCGGGGACGTATCGACCCGATCGCCTTCTTCGAGCGTTTCGGTGTGTTGATTTTCATGATCCTGCTGCTGATCTTTTTCCAGTCGCAGAACAGCAACTTCCTGACGGAACGCAACATCACCAACATTCTTACTGAGGTGTCTATCTACGGCATCATGGCGGTGGGGATGACCTTCGTGATCCTGACGGCGGGCATCGATCTGTCGGTCGGGTCGATTCTGGCGGTGTGTGCCATGACCGCCGCCTATGTGATCAAAGGCGATAACTTCACCACGGTGGATGCACAAGCCTGGGGCGGCATGAGCTGGCTGGTGGGGATCGGCATCTGTCTGGCGATAGGCACGATCATCGGTTTTCTGCACGGCCTGGGTGTTACCCGCCTGCGGTTATCACCGTTCATCGTCACGCTGGGCGGCATGACCATCTGGCGTGGTCTGACGCTGGTCATCAACGACGGCGCGCCTATCGCCGGGTTTGATCCTGGCTACCGTTGGTGGGGCCGTGGTGAATTGCTCGGCGTCTCCATCCCTATCTGGATCTTCGCGTTGGTAGCGCTGATAGGCTGGCTGGCGCTGCATAAAACCCGCTGGGGACGCTTCGTGTATGCCATCGGCGGTAATACCGAAGCGGCACGACTGGCCGGGGTTAACGTGCAGCGGGTACTGGTCAGCGTTTACGTGGTGATCGGCGCGCTGGCGGGGCTGGCCGGTTTTATTCTCAGCGCGCGCTTAGGCAGCGCCGAGGCGGTGGCCGGTATCTCGTTCGAACTGCGGGTGATTGCGTCGGTGGTGATTGGCGGCACCTCGCTGATGGGGGGGTACGGGCGTATCAGCGGCACCATTATCGGTTCCGTCATTATGGGGATCCTGATTAACGGGCTGGTGCTGATGAATGTCTCGGCCTACTACCAGCAGATCATCACCGGGCTGATTATTGTGCTGGCAGTGGCGTTCGATACCTACGCCAAAAGCCGACGCGGCGCACTCTGACAGTGGGAGTGACAGTCATGAAACAGGTTCGAATCGGCCTTATCGGCACCGGTTACATCGGCCGCGCTCATGCCATCGCTTATGCGCAGGCACCAGTGGTGTATCCCCTTAAAGGGCAACTGGTGCGTGACATGCTGGCGGAAGTCTCGCCAGCGCTGGCAGAGCAACGCGCGCGTGAGATGGGGTTTGCCCGTTTCACCGGTGACTGGCAGGAACTGGTGGCTGACCCGGCCATCGACGTGGTGGATATCTGCGCGCCTAACTTTTTGCACCAGACCATGGCGATGGCGGCGATTCGCCACGGCAAACACGTCTATTCGGAAAAACCGCTGGCGCTGAATGCCGCCGAAGCACGCGAGATGGTGGATGCCGCGCGTCAGGCGGGGGTGAAAACGTTGGTCGGGTTTAACTACATGAAAAACCCGGCGGCACAGCTGGCGAAAGAGATTATCGCCCGCGGTGAAATCGGCGAGGTGACCCATTTCTACGGCACCCACAACGAAGACTATCTGGCCGACCCGAACAAACCGGCGGACTGGCACTGCTTCCGGCACACCGCCGGGTTAGGTGCACTGGGCGACGTGGGCGCGCACATCGTCAATATGGCCCACTACCTGGTGGGCGAGATCGCCGAGGTGTGCGGCGATTTGCACACGGTGGTGCCGCAGCGGCCGGTGAGTGCCGGGAGTGCGGATCGGGTCACGGTGGAAAACGAGGATCAGGCTCATGCCATGGTGCGTTTCGCCAGCGGCGCACGCGGGGTGATCGAAGCCTCGCGGGTGGCCTGTGGCCGCAAAATGGGGCTGAGTTATGTCGTTACCGGCACCCGTGGTGCCATCAGTTTTACCCAGGAGCGGATGGCGGAACTGAAGCTCTATCGGCATGACGACCCGGTAAACCGGCAGGGGTTCCAAACCTTGTTGATTGGGCCGCAGCACCCGGAATACGCCGCGTTTTGCGCCAGCGCCGGGCATGGTATCGGCTTTAACGATCAGAAAACCGTCGAGGTACGCGATCTTATCGACGGCATCGCCGCCGACCAGCCACTGTGGCCCGATTTTGAAGAAGGCTGGCGAGTCTCCCGGGTGTTGGACGCGATTGTGTTGTCGCATCAGGCTGCGCGCTGGGTGGCGGTACATGAGGTGGGATAAGTGGAATAAGTGGAATAAGTGGGATAACCGTCGGGCCGACGTGTTGTCGATTTCCCTTTTTGGCTGACAGGAATGGACGTAATGACTACGCAAAAGCAGTTTGATGTGATTTGCATGGGGCGGGTGGCGGTGGACCTGTACGGTCAGCAGATCGGCGCACGTCTCGAAGACATGGGCAGCTTCGCCAAGTATCTGGGCGGCTCTTCCGGTAATGTCGCCTACGGTACCGCCCGGCAGGGGCTGCGCTCGTCCATGCTGGCGCGGGTCGGCGATGAACACATGGGGCGCTTTCTGCGCGAAGAATTACAGCAAGTCGGCTGCGACACCAGCCATTTGATTACCGACCCGACGCGACTGACGGCGCTGGTACTGCTCGGTATCAAAGACCGGGAAACCTTTCCGCTGATTTTTTACCGTGATAACTGCGCCGATATGGCCATCACGCCGGAAGACGTCAGCGAGGAATACATCGCTTCATCGCGTTGTCTGGCGATCACCGGCACCCACTTGTCGCATCCCAATACCCGCGAGGCGGTATTAACCGCATTGCATTACGCCCGTCGCCACGGCGTGAAAACAGTGCTGGATATCGATTATCGGCCGGTGCTGTGGGGGTTGACCTCGCCAGGCGACGGCGAAACCCGTTTTATTGAATCGGCGGCGGTGACGGCACAGTTGCAACAGGTACTGAACCTGTTTGACCTGATTGTTGGCACCGAAGAGGAGTTTCATATTGCCGGTGGCAGCACCGATACCCTGCAGGCGTTGCGGCAGGTGCGGGCGCATACCGCCGCGGAACTGGTGTGTAAGCGTGGCCCACTGGGCTGTTCGGTATTCACCGGCGCTATTCCGGCGTCGCTGGATGATGGCATTACCGTGCAAGGTGTGCGCGTTGACGTGCTCAATGTGCTGGGGGCGGGCGATGCGTTCATGTCTGGTCTGTTGCGAGGTTATCTCAGCGGCGAAGGCTGGGAAAAAGCCTGTGCTTACGCCAATGCCTGTGGTGCGCTGGTGGTATCACGCCACGGCTGCGCTCCGGCGATGCCGAGCCGCATCGAACTGGATAACTATCTGGCGCGGGCGCATGCGGTGCCAAGGCCAGACCTGGACCCGGAACTGAACCACCTGCATCGCGTCACCACCCGTCGGCAGCACTGGGAGGAGCTGTGCGTGATCGCCTTCGATCACCGTATCCAACTGGAAGAGATGGCGCTGGCGTGTGGTGCTGAGCGCAGCCGGATCCCGCTGCTCAAACAGTTGATTCTCAACGCCAGCCAGCAGGCAGCGGAGCAGGCCGGGTTGCTGGGCTCCGCCGGGTCGCCCGACAGAGCCGGATTAGCCCCCGGCAAAGCCGGATTACTGTGCGATGGCACCTTCGGGCAGGACGCGCTGAATACCATTACCGGGCAAGGCTGGTGGATCGGTCGCCCAATCGAACTGCCAGGTTCACGCCCACTGGCGCTGGAGCACGGCAACATTGGGTCGCAACTGGTGAGCTGGCCGCTGGAGCAGGTGGTGAAATGTCTGGTGTTCTTCCACCCGGAAGACGACAGCCCGTTACGGCTGGCGCAGGAGCGGCAGGTGAGTGAGGTCTATCGCGCCTGTTGCCAGTCGGGTCATGAACTGTTGCTGGAGGTGATCCTCCCTGCCGATATGCCGCGCAGCGATGACCTGTACCTGCGGGCGATTCAGCGGTTTTACAACCTTGGCGTCAGGCCGGACTGGTGGAAGCTACCGCCGCTGTCGGCCAGCGGCTGGCAACGGCTGGAAGCGTTACTGGCCGAGCGCGACCCCTATTGCCGTGGTGTGGTGATCCTCGGGTTGGATGCGCCGATCGAGACGTTACGTCAGGGGTTCAACGCCGCCGCGGGTCAATCGGTGGTGAAAGGCTTTGCGGTGGGACGAACACTGTTTGCCCAACCAGCGCAGCAATGGCTGCGTGGTGACATCGACGATCAGCAGTTGATCGCCGACATCAAAGATAACTACTTGCACCTGATCGCCCTGTGGCGTCAGCGCGGCTAACTCCATTAATTCTGAGCAGAGGGAATCGAAATGAGCGTTCAACTGGGTATTAATCCGCTGACCTGGACCAATGACGACCTGCCATCGCTGGGCGCGGAAACCCCGCTGGAAACCTGCCTGAGCGAGGGGCGTGAGGCCGGTTTCGCCGGGTTTGAACTGGGCAACAAGTTTCCGCGTCAGTCCAGCGTGCTGGGGCCGATTCTGCAACAGCACGGGCTGCGTCTGGTCTCTGGCTGGTATTCCGGCCAACTGCTGACCCGCTCGGTAGCAGAGGAAATCGCTGCCGTACAAGACCACCTCAACCTGCTACGGGAATTAGGTGCTACCGTACTGGTGTTCGCTGAGGTGACCGGCGCGATTCACGGCGAGCAAGGCACACCGGTGCATTTACGTCCGCGTTTCCCGGCGGCGCGCTGGCAGGAGTACGGTGAGAAGCTCAGCGAATTCGCCCGTTATACCCAGCAGCAGGGGGTGCAAATCGCTTATCACCACCATATGGGGACGGTGATTGAAAGCGCCGACGACGTAGACCAGTTGATGACCCATACCGGGCCGGAGGTCGGGTTGCTGCTGGATACCGGCCATCTCACCTTTGCCGGTGCTGACCCGCTGGCGGTGGCGCAACGCTGGGCGGCGCGCATCAACCACGTGCATTGCAAAGATATTCGCCCTGAGGTGCTCAAAGACGTGAAAAACCGCAAAACCAGTTTTCTGGATGCAGTGCTGAGTGGGGTGTTCACCGTGCCGGGTGACGGCTGTGTCGACTACCCGTCGCTGTTCCAACTGCTAAAAGCGCAGGATTATCAGGGCTGGCTGGTGGTGGAAGCCGAACAGGACCCGGCAGTGGCGCATCCGCTGACTTACGCGACGTTGGGATTCAATAACCTGCAGCGCTTCGCCCGCGATGCCGGTTTGATCTGACGGTTGCAGCCAGGAGGTGGGTCATGTCTGAATTACTGTCTCGTTATCATGCGCCGGATGAGCAAGGGTGTATCCAACAGATTACCCCGGCTCGTGCGGGGTGGCGTCATGTCGGATTTGAGGTTTACCAGCTATCGACTGGAGCAACGCTGTCACTGCCTGCGGTGGCGCAGGAACGTTGTCTGGTGCTGGTTGGCGGCCGGGCGACGGTGATAACACCGCAGGCGCGCTTTGAACATATCGGCGAACGCATGAACCCGTTCGAGCGCAAGAAACCCTGGGCGGTGTACGTCACGCCGCGGGAAACGGTGACGGTGATAGCCGACACTCCGCTGGAACTGGCGGTCTGTGCCGCGCCGGGCGCCGGGAACCATCCTACCCGCTTGATTGCGCCGCAGGATATCGGTGCCGAAGCGCGTGGTGCCGGGCGCAACCGCCGCTTCGTGCACAACATTTTGCCGGAGGACAAAGCGGCGGACAGTCTGCTGGTGGTTGAGGTTTACACCGACGAAGGCTGTACCAGCTCTTACCCCAGCCATAAACATGATGTCGATAATCCGCCGCAGGAAACGTATCTGGAAGAGACGTACTATCACCGGCTCAACCCGCCGCAGGGGTTCTGTCTGCAACGGGTGTATACCGAGGATCGCTCGCTGGACGAGTGCATGGCGGTGTACGACCGGGATGTGGTGATGGTGCCGCGTGGTTACCACCCGGTAGCGACGCTGGCGGGCTACGACAGCTACTATCTCAACGTGATGGCCGGGCCGGTGCGCCAGTGGCGCTTTAGCTGGGAGCAGGATCACCAGTGGGTGAACAGCGCGGAATATGCCGCAAAACACAGCGGGTGAGATGATGTATGAGGCTTTTTATCGTGCAGATAACATCTTGAGTTTAAAGTGAGAGGTTTTTCCAGCGTCAAAAACTGTGCTGAGGTGGACGACTTCGCCGGATGCGCGGCAGGGAAGCCGCGCAAGCTCGTGCCGTGTTGGGAACACGTCACGAGCGGTCCGAACAGCGAAGGCGAACGCCGAAGGGACCGCGCAGCGGCACAGTTTAGCCCCTAGCCAGTGGTCAAGGAGAGGCGGCGTTTGAGCCTCTCCTTGTCGTGCGTGCGATGACGTTGCAAAGGGACAACGGACGTTATCACGCACGAAACTTTTCCACTGCCCTGACATAAATCTGCCAGTAATAAAACACCCGGCTGTTGTTCAACAGCCAGTCCAGGTTTAATACCCCTGCCGTGCTTTTCTGACTTCTTCCCCTAGCTGCCATACCGCCATCGCGTATTGCACGCTGTGGTTGTAACGGGTGATGGCGTAGAAGTTCGGCAGACCGTACCAGAACTGGTAGTAGCTCCCCATATCGAGGCGCAGCAGACTGGCTTCCTGATAGCCACCCAGTGATGCGGTCGGGCGTAGCCCGGCTGCGGCCAGCGTTGACAGGGAATAACGGGTTTTAAAGCCGGTTTCCAGCGAGAAAGTCTGACCGCTGGCGGGTATGGCGACCTGTTGGTTCGGTTGCCAGCCGTTTGATTTGAAGTAGTTGGCGACGCTGCCGATGGCGTCCACCGGGTCCCACAGGTTGGCGATGCCGTCGCCGTTGAAATCCACCGCGTATTTCTTGAACGCCGATGGCATGAACTGACCGTAGCCCATCGCACCGGCAAACGAACCACGCAGCGATAACGGGTCAAAGCCGTCTTCCCGCGCCATCAGCAGAAAGTACTCCAGCTCGCTTTGGAAGTACTCCGCACGGCGTGGGTAAGCGAAGGACAATGTCGCCAGCGCATCCAGAATGCGGGTTTTACCCATCACCCGGCCCCAGCGGGTTTCTACCCCGATAATACCGACGATGATCTCCGGCGGCACACCGTAGACCTGCTGGGCGCGCGCCAGTGCATCCTGATACTGGTTCCAGAATGCGACACCGTTTTGCACGTTATCCGGGGTGATGAACTGCTTGCGGTAACGCAGCCAGGAGCCATTGGGAATGTTGGATGGGGTGGCGGTGGACGGCGCGGGTGCCTGCTTGTCCATGAGTCTTATCACCCAGTCCAGCCGCTGCGCTTGCGCCAGCACATCGTGCAACTGCTGGCGCTCGAAGCCATACTGCCGCACCATCTTGTCTACGAAGCGGTCCACGTCCGGGCTGTTGGCAAAATCGCCGTTAGTCAGCAGGCCACCAGAATGGCCGGGAGATAACAGAAAACCACCGGAAGGGGCCGTGGAAGGGGGAGTACCGATAATTTCAGCCCCAGCGGGCTCAGCGGATTTATTGCTGCAGGCGGACAGCGCCAACAACAGCGGGAGAACAGCAACCAGGCGACGCATCAGATATCCATATAATTCTGTCAAAAACAACGTGGCGGCCATGGTAGCGCAACGTCCAGAGGGAAAAAACCGAATTGTGGCGCACTGGCACACAATGGGTTATCTGTCAGTCGGGACATCGCTGCCAGTCACGACCATGGCGCAGGCCGGGATGAGACAGGGATAAAAACATGGTGGAATATTGTGATGATTGTCACGAAAATAGCCGGTAAGAAAAGTCGGGCTGGCGTCGCCAGCGACAGCAACCGGCACTGTTTCACCCGCACAGGGACATTACATGAACGTGATTGGAATTATTATGTCATCGGGGAAGGCCTCCGTTGACGTTGCACTGTATACACTGTTGCCGATTATGGTGGTGATGCTGGTCATCATGCGTTTTCTGGAAGTGAAAGGTGTTGTCGATGCGCTGGTTCGCTGGATGGCACCGATTCTCAAGCCGTTTGGGCTCACCGGGATGAGCACCTTCGCGCTGATACAGCTCAATTTCGTCAGTTTCGCCGCGCCGCTCGCCACCTTGCCGATGATGGAAAAACGTGGCGTCTCCGATCGCCACATGGCGGCGACGCTGGCGATGGTGTTTGCGATGGGGCAGGGCAACGTGTTTTATCCGCTGACGCCGTTTGGTCTGCACTGGGCGGGGGCGATTGTCATCTCGATTGTCGGTGGACTGGCTGCCGCTGCGCTGACCTATCATGTGCTGGGGCGCAGATTGTCTGTCGCAGAGAGTCAGCGTTCCAGCGAGATGGCGGCGGATGAACCCACCGCCCGAGGCCTCATCGGCATTATTAACAGTGCCGGGGCGGATGCCATCCGTCTGGCGCTGGGGTCGGTGCCGATGCTGATCCTCTCCATGACGATCGTTGGCATACTGGAAGCGGCGGGCGCGGTGACGGCACTTGAGCACTTTTTCTCGCCACTGCTGGCTGCCGCGCATATTTCTCCGGTGTTCGTGTTGCCGACGCTGGTGAAATGTCTGGCGGGCGGTACCGCTTATTTTGGTGTGGTGTCGGACTTGATGCAGCAAGGCAAGATGACCGCCAGCCAGATCAACGCTTCGGCCGGTTTACTGATTCAGACCTTTGATTTACCGGGGATCGGTATTTTTCTTGGTGTGGGCTCCCGCTTTACTCGCCTGTTTCGTTATGCCGCATTGGGGGCACTGTTCGGTATTGCCGTCAGAACAGTGCTGCATGTGGTGGTGTTTTAGCGGATGTCGCGTACTGTTGCGTGACACCCTCGGCATTTAACTGAGGGTGCTCCCGCACTGTGCGCAGAACTTTGCACCGGCCTGTACTGACGTGCCGCA
The DNA here is from genome assembly GCF_009372235.1 of Dickeya oryzae. Taxonomy (GTDB): domain Bacteria; phylum Pseudomonadota; class Gammaproteobacteria; order Enterobacterales; family Enterobacteriaceae; genus Dickeya; species Dickeya oryzae. The sequence goes on from NZ_SULL01000018.1 coordinate 123,252, forward strand.
TTGTGGACAGGCTGCCGGTACCAGTGAGACGCCACACTGTTGGCAAAATCGCGCGTTAGGGACATTGAGTGCACGGCATTGCGGGCAACTTATACCGTTTGGGTTCCCGGCTGGGTTGGTGTTCTGAGAGTGGTGATGATCAGTGTGATGATCGCTGTGATGATGCCCGTGGTGACTTTGCCCATGATGACCGCCCAGCAACTTATCGAAAATACCCATGAAGACCTCCGTATGCGCCTTTTGAATGGCTTGTTGAATGACCTGACTTACTCACCCTGATGTGGTGTGGCTATCAGCATGTGATGTGCGATCTATTCAACACCCTATAGTTACTACAGGGTCAAGTGATGGTTGAAGCGATGAAGAAGAGATGGTCGGCACTACGGCATGTTATTTTTCCCGGCCTCGTTGCAGGCCGGGTGTAATACGTTGAGTGCAAGGAGGCAAGGAGAAACACGTGAAGGGATAGCCGATTCCCCCCAATTATTCTTTTTTAAATCCATATCCCCAAAATACCGCGTCTTGATGCGCAAAAACGTACCGTCATTGATGATATTTTGCAGGCCCTGATTAAAAAGTTATTGGGTTTCCGTATCCCCTTTGCGCATGCCGTAGGCTGAACCGATGCTGAATAATCCGTCATCCGTGATTTCCAGCCCCTTTAATTCAAAATCTTTACCTTGTGGGGTCTTTAGAAAACCGAAGATCAAGGACACGGACGGACACAGCGCATCGTCAACCCTTCCGGCGCGTAAATCTTCATAGATGGCGTCCTGATCAGGATAGCTTTTCACGCTGACCCCGGCGGTTAACCAGTATTTGTTGGCGTAGGTTTCCTGAATGGTGCCTTGCTGTACGGCGACATTGGAACTAAAACGGGTGTGCTTACAGGATCGTTTCGGACAATTGAAGGAACAAAAAAGCCCGCAGAGCTTACGCTAGCGGGCTTTCAGGACTTCATCGGATGACTCTGGTAATCACCGATGGAGAATTTTGGTGGGCTGGGGTCTCTGTAGTTCATGATGTATTTAATTGATTATAAATATTTTTATTTTATTTTTTCTGGTTGAGGGTTCAATAAAGGAACCATAAAACGAAGCGCTATAACCATATGGGCACCGAGCTATTTGCCAGGTTGACAGTTCTACCTGTCAGTACATCAGTGCGTTGGACTTATTATAAATTAGATTGTTACTGAACCCTATACTCTGTCTTCTTGTTTACCAATGCCCAGGCTGTACTGATTCTGTTCGCGAGAATGTTAAGCGATTGGAGGGCGGCGTGACCACAAAGGTAGTATGTGAAGGTAGAGGTAATCCCCCTAACACAGCAGCTGGCTATAGCCGCATAGTGTTCCTACTTCCGAGAGGTGATAAAAATGTGGGGATTACCATGTACTTCATATAGGTTCTTCATAACCATTAAATTGCTATAAGCAGTTTTTCCCTAGTGTGGAATCAACAATTTCTAATTTTCCTTTCCAGTTTATTTCCATCGTTATCAAAGTATCGACTGGGCCAGATTTCGGCGGGCTCTACACCGAGTGCATCGGCAATCAGTTTTTCGCCTTTCGGCCAAGAGCGCGTGAGTGCGTTAGCGAGAGTAGAGGAGCTCAGTCCTGCTTGTCGGGACAACGCAGCCAATGAGGTGTGTTTTTTACGAAGGCCTGCAATGATATCGGCGTTATGCCAGTCCTGCTTATTCATCGTCATAGGATTAACCCTGAGTCTAATGCTGGTGGCGATTCAGACAGGGTTTGCAGTACCGGCCATGTTTCCAAGTTCCGGCGAGGACGAATCCTCCCCTGCCTGAACCGCCATAACGGACGTACTCAGGCACACCAGCGTATGAACGCTGATGGGAAACATGGTTTGGGGCTGCAAATCCCCGCCAATGGATTTTGCCAAAGGCCTAAGCAAGATAAGTGAAAAATGCGCTGTAATAAAGAGATTTAAGTGCTTTCTGTTATTTTTATAATTATTAGCCGGATTAATGATTGGTTTTTCTTTAACTATATTTATGAATTAATCGCTGTGACCTTTCAAGGGCGTTTTCATCTCAAGTGTTAAGTAAAAATATCAGAATAAGTGCGAAGCGCAGGCAATTTCTTGCTCAGATTTTAGAACAATCCGACTGTTCAGGCATGTTTTGCAAATGATCGTCATCGTTTTTGGGGGGGCTGAGCAATTTTTTGCTCAAATTTGACTTAGGGAAAATGGCGATATTATTTTTCCCTTTAAAAACAATGCAATAAAAATTGGCATGGTCATTGCTTCGTAAGCGGTGAGGTCACACTAACCGTTCAACAACAAGGAGCAAGACTATGCCAACCCCATGTTATATCAGCATCGAAGGTAAAACGCAGGGCAACATCACTGCCGGTGCCTTCACCTCCGACTCCGTCGGCAACATCTACGTGCAGGGTCACGAAGACGAGATGCTGGTGCAGGAATTCAAACACATCGTCACCGTCCCGACCGACCCGCAGTCCGGCCAGCCTGCCGGTCAGCGCGTACACAAGCCGTTCAAGTTCACCGTCGCGCTGAACAAGGCCGTCCCGCTGCTGTATAACGCGCTGGCCTCCGGTGAAATGCTGCCGACCGTGACCCTGAAATGGTACCGCACCTCTGTCGAAGGCAAGCAGGAGCATTTCTTCACCACCAAACTGACCGACGCCACCATCGTCGACATCAACAACCAGATGCCGCACTGCCAGGACCCGTCCAAGCAGGATTACACCCAGCTGATCGAAGTGTCGCTGGCGTACCGCAAAATCGACTGGGAACACACCGTGGCCGGGACTTCCGGCTCTGACGACTGGCGCGCGCCGATCGAAGCGTAATGGCCATCAACCCGGACTCCGGTCCGGGTGTTGTCGTTTTCAGCCTGCCCTGAGCGATGAAAGGGGTCATCGCTGAGTGCGGACGCAGACAGGGAATAAGGAGAACGTCAGGTGGCCAACAGTACCGGATTGCAGTTTACCGTGAAGGTCGGCGCGTTGCCGGACACCACCTTCGCGGTGGTGGATTTTGAGCTGAGCGAGGCGCTGAACCAGCCGTTTGCGCTGTCGCTCAATCTGGCCAGCAGCCAGCCCGGCATCGATTTTGGCGCGGTGCTGGACCAGCCATGCGAGCTGCTGGTGTGGTACGAAGGCGAACTGCAACGCCGGGTCAGCGGTATCGTCAGCCGCTTTGCCCAGGGCGACACCGGTTTTCGCCGCACGCGTTATCAGGCCGAGGTGCGTCCGGCACTGTGGCGGCTCGGTCTGCGCACCAACGCCCGCATCTTCCAGACCCAGAAGCCGGACGCGATTATCAGTACCCTGCTGGAAGAAGCCGGAATTACCGATTACGCCTTCGCCCTGCGCCACGACCACGCGGTGCGTGAATACTGCGTGCAGTACCGCGAAAGCGACCTGGCGTTCATCCACCGGCTGGCGGCAGAAGAAGGGCTGTTCTACTTTCACGAATTTGAGGCTGGCAAGCACCGGGTGGTGTTCGCCGATGACGCCGGTGCGCTGACCAAAGGCCCCGAGCTGTTCTTCAACCTCGCCACGCAGGGGCTGAGCGAGGGCGCTTACGTGCGCCGTTTCCGTTATGCCGAGGCGGTGAGTACCGCTGAGGTGGCGCTGAAGGACTACAGCTTCAAGACCCCAGCCTACGGGCTGCTGCATAACAGGATGAGCAGCGAGCTGGACCATCAGCGCGAGTCCTACCAGCACTTTGATTATCCCGGCCGTTTCAAGCAGGACCCGAGCGGCAAGGCGTTTACTGGCTACCGGCTGGACGCGCTGCGAGCCGGGGCAATGACCGGGGCGGGCGAATCCAACGCCGCCGAACTGATGCCGGGTGGCACCTTTACCCTCACCGAGCACCCGAACCCGGCATTCAACCTGGCCTGGCAGGTGGTGGCGGTGACCCACAGCGGGCAGCAGCCGCAGGCGCTGGAAGAAGAGAGCGGCGGCGAGCCGACCACCATCAGCAACAGTTTCGAGGTGGTGAAAGCCACCACCACCTGGCGGGCGGCCATGCCGTACAAGCCGATGGTGGACGGCCCGCAGATTGCCACCGTGGTCGGCCCGGCGGGCGAAGAAATTTACTGCGACGAGTTTGGCCGGGTGAAGCTGCAGTTCCCGTGGGACCGCTACGGTGCCAGCGACGACCAGAGCTC
>NZ_ML762925.1:0-25088 GCF_009372235.1 Dickeya oryzae
CTTCCCGAAAAAACGGCATCCATTGCGCAAACAGGGATTTATGCTGGAAAGTGAGCAAGAAATTGCGCAGATTTTGCGATCATTCTGCGGGTGACTATTTTTCGAACTATTAGTAGCTTGTTTTTTGTGATTGTTATCACGTTTTTGATTTTTATGAACGCTGGGATGCCAATGTGTTTACCGCATATTGCTGTGCCAGATATCCCGTCGAGTGATAAAGAAAGGCATTCCGGCACGGGGAAAAGTAGCACCAGATAATCCGGCTTCATCATGCTGATTTGTGAGACTAAAGACCCACTCAAGAGGTAAAGATAGTGTCGGCACCCTACCCGCCATGTCTTGCGGCATTTCCCCCTCAACTTATTGAGTCCGACGAAAACCAACGGGTATACCTGCGTATCATGCATGAAGACTGGCCCGATAGCATCGGGCCACAAAGAACAGAGGTAAACAGGATAAAAGTGAATGAAAATCACGCTAATGAGTGTGATTTAAACATGAAAGGGATATCCCTATCGCTGCCCTTCTCAGCCCTCTTTGCCGCAGGCACAGCTAACTATCATTTATCCTGAGTATGTCGGGGGCGAGAGCGTGGGGTGCGTGTGATTAACTGCCCCTGCTCGTCAAAATAGCGGCTCGGCCAAATCTCATAGGCCGGTACTCCCAGTGCATCAGCAATCAGTTGCTCCCCTTTAGGCCACGGGCGATTAAGCGCATTTCCCAGCGTGGAGGAATTCAACCCCGCCGCCCGCGACACGGCGGCCATCGTCGTTCCCCGTTTGTGAAGCCCGGCAATAATGTCGGCGGAATGCCAGTCGATATTAGCCATTTTATTTACCTCATTCAAAGACTTGAAGTCCAATAAGGATAAGTGGATGAATGTTATCTTTAGTAACTCTAAAGATGATTCATCTTAAGGAATGCTAAAGATGATGTCAATATAACCAATAACAGGAAACGTTATGGTTCCGCAGCGTCTAAGAGCCGCAAGAGAACGTGCAAAGATTTCACAGGAAGAACTGGCGATAGCCGCCGGGATTTCTGAGGATACGGGCTACTCAAGAATGTCACACTATGAGAATGGCAGGCACAAACCAAAATTCGAGCTGATATGCACGTTTGCCAAAATACTGGATGTACCGGAAGGATACTTCTACACGCAGGATGACAGCTTTGCTGAAGCCATGCTGAAGTTGCATGCTGGCGAGTTGGTTCAGTGGAGAAAAAACAAATCTAATTAATTGAAAAAATTAGCGATCCCTATAAATACGAATCATCATCTTTATGAACTCTAAAGATAAATTCTATTGAGCAATGCTAAAGATCTCCGTGAAATCCTCATTGGGAACACGGCATGATCCCCAAAAGACTCAAAGAAGCACGCTTGCACGCTAAACTCACTCAGGAAAAACTGGGTGTACTGGCTGGGCTTGAAGAAGCTACGGCTTACTCACGCTTGTCTCATTATGAAAACGGTACGCACAAGCCGACCTTCGAGCTGGTGTGCGAGTTTGCTCGCGTACTGGACGTACCGGAATGCTATTTCTATATAGTGGACGATCAGTTTGCGCAAGACGTGCTTGAGTTATTTCGAAGCAAGAAGAGTGGTTAGGATTAGGCTCTGTCTTTTAATTTGGCAACCCGCGGTTCTCAGCGTATAGCGGGTACAGGCTTTCATCAGTCAATAGAACATGCTGGTCACCAATAGCGAGTTCAGCACCAGGCTCCCCCCAGCGTGCATTCACCCCGACTTCCGCACCTGCCAGGCTGGCGATAATGGCCGACCAGTCAATAAACATTCCTTGTCAGATCAATATAACCAGGGTGGCAACAATACAACCGTCTATAAAGAGTTTGCAATAAACATCGTGGTAGCAGAAAGGCCATCGGCACCCAACCGTCATCGGAAAAATTGCACCGAACCACGTAAAAGACTTCTTCTGGTTAAATAAACGCTGATTTATAGAAAAACAATTCCGCGATATTGTCTAAAAAACCCGTATTAAGGATGGTGATATCCGTAATACGGGCTCATCAACTTTCACTCCGTCCCTCGCTGTGTTTTTTTGTCTTCTCCGGGCATACGCCATTCTGCACTGGAGGAACCTATGTCATCTCATCAGTTACTGCGTTTGAGACAAGTGGAAGAAAAAACTGGCCTGAAGCGCTCGCAAATCTATCTGTATATGAAGTACGGAACCTTTCCAGCCTCAATAAAGATTGGTCCCGCCAGTGTGGCCTGGCTCGAATCTGAAATTGACGAGTGGATTAACCTCAAATTAGCTAACCGCTTAATGCGCTGATGGAGGATATCGCCTTATGATCCCCTCATTGAATTACGCGGTATTAACACACGCCCTTGCTGCGCTTAAGGACGGTAATTTTCATTATTGTGAAACGTTAGGGTTCACCTTTGACGAATTAAATGCCCTCAATCAGCTCTCCCTCGACGAACTGTTTATCGTCAGCCGGGCATCGGCGCAATTTATGGCGGTCACTGTCCGCCATGACGTCCTACAGCAGATTCTGACGTTATCCCGCAAGGAAGCGCTACGCCAACAACAGATTAACCGTGCCATCCGGTTCGGAGGATCAATCGCTCTCCTGCACCACTTCTTTGGCCTCACCTCAAACGAGGTCTGCACTCGTCGCCGGTTGCTGGGCATCACCATGCCTTATGGCCGTACGCCTATCCCCGATGAAACCACTGATGCCGAAATCTGGCAGTTATGGCAGAAAAGCCGACCTGAAAGCCTGGAAACGCCTGATGCACTGGAGGTGATGATGCAGATCACCGAAGCGTTGTCCTCACGGAAGGAAGGGCCTTCGCTCACCGTTGTCTGGAACCGTATCACCCTTTGCGAAAAGGAAGCACCGAACAGGAGGGCATCACATGCCAGATGAAATCGATCGCGATCAGGAATTTAATGAGCAACGCCTGGAAGAAATGATTGAACAAAATCGTTTTAAACCAGCAACCACGCCCTCATTACATTACTGCCGTTTGTGCGGTGAGCCGATTCCCGAGAAACGACGGCAAACTTTGCCGGGCGTGACCACCTGCACGGAATGCCAGGCTATTCTTGAGCGTCGTCAGCGGTGATAATATATAAGCATACGCGCAGAGAATAGTGTTTCTCTGTGCGTATGCTTATTATCTTAATAAATATAACGCTTGTTATAAGCGTTAAAATGATGAGCAAAAACCGTCACCATTATTACTTATCTGTATTAGCTCAGACTTGATATGAATATGTTTTGTGTTAGAGAATGATTAAGTTTGATAGTCGGCAATGAGCGATAAACGGAAGTTCGCAATTGTTCTCATAACTAAGGAAGACACTACTAGCATCACGATGTATTAATGAATGGGGAGTAGGTGAATCAGGTTAAACCATAAAAACGCCGACACCAGTAAAATTGCTCATTCGTTAATTTTATTTGAAGACATTGCCGGTTTTTCCTATAAAAATAGCTAGCTGATATCTCAAACGAAGGAGTGAAAATATGGGGTTCTGGGAAACTGCTGGTAAGTTAGCTAAAGGTGCAGCTAACGCTCTGGAAGAGAAGGCTAACGAGATGCAGGCTACTAAGATGCGACTTGAAAGCAAGAGCAGTGAAGATTTGAAACGCATCATTAAGTCTGAAGGGTTCTTTGGTTCAGCAAGTAGCACAGAAAAAAGCATTGCTATGAAAATTCTCAGAGAACGCGGCGACGTATAAGGAAATCAAAATGGTTGGGACTTTAAATCTTCCGCACACCTGCCCTAATTGCAAGGTTACGACGGCACGCACTTCGACTGAATTAGCAGCTTTGTTTGGGTTAAGAACCATTCCCACTGGTGCCACAAACCAGAGTTGGTGCCGGAAATGCCGATCAGGCAGCTAATACAGCTAATAAGAGAGCCACTGAGCGGCTCTCTTTTCAAACATATTAACGTAGTTCACAGGCTCTTCATTTTCCTGAATTATTTTTTAATTAAATAAGAACGCTAATCCGCTCCCATTGATTGCAGGAAATGGGCGTTGTCGGGATTACTGGCGCTTAACGCCCAGATGAGGACGTTGGCCGATGCTATACAAACAAATTGGGAACGGGGTGATTTAGACATCACCCCTGACATACGTAAATTGAGCTCAGATGTATTAGCTCAGAGCAACATTCTCGGCACATCAGAGGTGGTCAAAAATAGACCCTTTACGTGGAATAAGGATTTTCTCATAAAGCTTGGTCGCATAGTCATCTGTCATTCCGGAAACATAGTCGCAAATGACTCTCATACCTGCCTGCTGGCCTAGGCTAATCTGCCGCTCGTAAACTTCTCTCGTTGAGGCGGGTAAAAACCGACACGGATCGCTAGCAAGCACACTGAACAGTTCGACAATCAACTTTTGTCCCTTGAATTCAAGCAGCTGTACATTTTCATGCTTAATCACTTTGTCCTTGACCAGCATGAAAATTTTCAACCGCAGTGCTTCTACTGCTTCCGGAAGGACCGCATTATATTTGAGCATACCGCATTCGAATGCTGCATCCTTTACATTGAGCTCAACGCTTGTGATCATCAGGTGAACCAGCATGCCGATGCACTCTTTTCGCCTGTAACTTTCACCAAACAGGCTGTCCGCGACAGATTCGCATGTTCCAGAGAATGTAATACCGTGGCAGTCAGTAAATAGGTTTGTATGTCCGCTGAAATGCTCCATCCACATCGCTCGTGTCACCATCCCGAGAGAAATTGCGTCCTCCAAATCGTGCAGCGAATACGAAATTTCGTCGGCAAGATCCATGATGGTGGTATCGAGCGCTTTATAAGAAGCTGTTTTATGATCGGATTCGGTTTTACCAAGTTTAAAGGAAGTAAACAGCTTCAGATCCTGTTTAGTAAATGGTGAGAGAGCAAATTCTACGATGTCTCTCTCTGAATCTAGGTAGCATTTTGGAGGTTTAAAATCAGATGACTTAAAGAGCCAGTCTGGCCCTTCGACAGGGGCCTGACTACTGGCTTTTTTAACCATTAGGGATGAGTAATTAACCGGATATTTCAGTACGCCCAGCAGAAATCTGCGGGTAGGGTCGAGACCGTGTTCCTTGGTGTACTTATCTAATTTCGAGAGAATGCGCAGCGTCTGACCATTTCCTTCAAAGCCACCGTAATTCAACATACAGTAGTTAAGAGCTACCTCACCGCCATGACCAAATGGGGGATGACCAATATCATGCGCGAGGCATACTGCCTGCATCAGACTGTTATCTGGTAAAAACTGAGATTCCTCTTTACCTTTATATTTGATTTTCAGCTTATCAAGAAGACCTGAACCGATTTGCGCAACTTCCATTGAGTGGGTCAGTCGTGTGCGGTAGAAGTCACTTTCTCCCAGACCAAGAACCTGCGTTTTGGATTGCAAACGTCGGAAAGGAGACGAGTGGATCAACCGAGAAAGGTCACGCTGGGCTTCAGATCGGGTCTCTTCCTCTCGATGACTATTGGAGCCTCGTCTCTCATCCCAGACGTTTATTTTTCTCTGAGTCATATTATTCCTTATGTTTTTGCTCGGTGCAGTGTGGTGTTCTGACGTAACACTATCACTCAGCTAGATTTGTGCCGGTTAAAAATAAAGTGAACCGGAAGATTCACCTGTTTTGCAGAACTCATTATTTATGACAGAGGTCCTGAGGAGGCAATCCGTTCTTTGCCATTCGTGATTAAGCTCGAGAATTTAAAGCTAAATCAGATAAAATTCAGTCTAAGTTTATGCTGTTGTCAAGCTAACTCATCAAAATAACTTATTTTTTCTGACATTATCTTCAATAATTAATGCAGTGTGAGCTTAGCAAAGTCCGCTGTTGGCACATAGCTGTCTGCCAAATTCGGCTGTCCCTAGTCCAAAAACGTACCATCTCAAACCCAAATCAATAAAATCCACCACTCAATTAATTACCCCGCTATACATTTTCTCTCTTATTCCCTTTTTGATTTTCCCATTTTCCACCCGAATGAACTATTGCACGCTAACCCCGACACCTTCCCCTGGCGAGCGTGGCGGACGTGTAGTCGTCCGGGGCCGGTATTGCTCTTTAACAAGTTGAGTCGGGCTGTCACGTAACCACAATTCAGGGTGCCGCTGAATGTTCTCGCTGACCCGTTGAAACCGGAATGCAGAATCGGGATGTGACCTATCGGTTTAACTCATTATTCCTGTTGATTAAAGGAAATACCATGCGGAAACCCACTTATCACGTGTTTGTCACGCAGGAAAGCCCGCCCGACTCACGCGGAGAAAAAAACACATTCTGGACCAAGGTCGGCGTGGCCTTCGCCCATCACGGGAAACCCGGATTGAATATCGTCCTGACACCCGGCCTTGCCGTCTCCGGTAAGCTGGTGCTTCTCGAACCCCGGGATGACGGCGACACACCACCCGAGCCCGGCGCGATGAACGCCCAACCGTAACGCACCTTTCCCCCCGCCATCGGGCTGCCTGATGGCAATCTGTAACCCGAATGACCTTACCGAGGCAATCATGCTTTCCCCGACAGCCTTTCTGACGGCGGCGATGCAGTGTGCCGCCAGCATTCACCCGTCCACCGCATTTGATGTGGCAAAGGTGGAATCCGGCTTTAATCCTTACGCCATCGCTGAAATCGTGCCAAGCGACGAGAGAATGCCCGGCAGCGCCGGTGTCATTTCTCATCAACCCACCCGCCATGACACGGCCGTCAACATCATCAACCGAATAGAGGCCAAAGGCCACCGTTATTCAGTCGGGCTGATGCAAATCACCAGTACCCATTTTCAGCATTACGGCGTGACGGCCCAGGCGTTGTTAGACCCGTGTACCAATCTGTCTGTTTTTGAGCGCATCCTTACCGACTGCTACCAACGCGGCGGCACGCTGCAACGCGCACTCAGTTGCTACTACGCCGGTAATTTCACTGCCGGTCAGCAGCCCGAATCCGCCTTTAACCAGACCAGCTATCTCCAGCGTATTGGCTATGCCGTCCCCTCAACGCAGGAAGACCGCACGCGTAGTCGCGCCAGCCAGGCCACGTCAGCGATTCATTATCCAGCCACCGTGCTGCGCGGTGAGCTTGCCGACCCCTCTACCCCGTTTTCGACCACCCTGCGCTACCCCAACGCCGTCCTTCGCGGCGATGTATCCCCCCTGTGAACCATGAGGAGAGATGACGATGCAAAAACGTAACGACTTACCGGCCTTTTTTCCCGCCTTCATTTCCACCCAAACGCTGGCGGCAGGCAGCGGATTTACCAAAGCCAGCGACACGCTGAGTAACACCTCCACCGGCCTGCTGGGGCTGGCCGCCGTCACCATCACACTGGCCACCATGTGGGTGGGTTACAAGGTGTTGTTTGACGGTAAAAGCCTGCATGATATGCGCAACGTCATTATTGGCGCGATCCTGATTGTCGGTGCATCGGGCTTTGGTGCCTATTGGGCATCCTAGGGGGAACCGATGACCACCCTGAATAAAGCGCTCACCCGGCCCGCCGCCATTATGGGCATCCCCCTCGTCCCGTTCGTTCTCGTCAGCGGGGTCATCGTCCTGCTGTCGGTCTATGTCAGCCATTACCTGGCGCTATTACTGATCCCGGCCTGGCTGGAAATGCGGGCGAAGGCCCGAGCCGATATCCATTATTTCGGGTTGTTATGGCTGGCGTTTAAAACCCGTGGCCGGTTTGCCACGAACCGGCATTTTGGCGCGACGGCGATGCTGGCAAACCAGTATGACGCCGTCGATATTTCGGAGTTTACCGACAAGATGAAATTAAACGCGCGCATCACGCTGGATAAATACATCCCTTACTCCTCTCACCTTCACCCGCACGTCATCAGAAACCGCCACGGTGATTTCGTCGCCTCCTGGGAGCTGGGCGGCACCCTGTTTGAATGTGAGGATGAACATCACCTGACGCTGATGACAAGCCATATCAACAACCTGATCCGCTCGTATGAAGGGCTGCCGGTCACGTTCTATATTCACCGAATACGGGAGACCTATCAGGATGCCTTTGAGGCGACCTCGGGTATTCCGTTTTCAGACGAGGTCGCAACGCGCTATTACCGGGCACTCAACGCGAAGCCGCTCTGGCGGCATCGGCTGTTTTTCACCGTCTGTTATGCACCCTTCTCCGCGCTGGAGAAAAAGGCCATGAAGACACAGCCCGCCGGAAAGAGGAAAGCCGCACTGGATGAAGCGCTGAAGGTCATGCTGGAGCACCATGCCGCACTCGGCAGCGCACTGTCACGCTATATGGCAACCCCTCTGGGAACCTATGAGGAGAAAGGACGGGTCTACTCCTCGCAACTGGCGTTCTACCATCGCCTGATCACCGGCCAATGGCAGCCGGTGGCGGTGACACGCTCACCGTTTTACCTCACGCTCAGTACACCGGATGTGTTTTTTACCACCGATACCGCCGAATGCCAGACCGTCGGCGGCTCCCGTTTCTTCCGCAGTCTGGAAATTAAGGACTATTCACCGGAGACCGCGACCGGCCTGCTGGATGCGCTGTTATATGCCGAAAGCGAGTACGTACTGACGCAGTCTTTCACCTGCATGGCGCGGGATGAGGCACAACACCATATCCGGCTGGCGGAAAAACGGCTGAATGCGACCGACGATGACGCTCTGTCACAGCGTGAAGAACTGGTTGTCTTGCGCGATCTGCTCCAGTCCGGGCATGTGTCCTGCGGCAAATACCATTTTTCCCTGCTGGTGTCCTCAGCCAGTGCCGATCAAGTGGTCAGGGAGACCCACGCGCTGGCCCAGCCGTTTACCGACCTCGGTATCATGACATCGCTCTCCACGCTGTCGTTACCTGCGGCCTATCTGGCTCAACTGCCCGGCATGTATACCTTTCGCCCCCGGCTGGTGGTGGTCAGCAGCCAGAATTACGCGGATCTGGGCAGCCTACATAACTTTCACCCTCACAAACGCAGCGGTAACCCGTGGGGCGACGCCATCGCCATTCTGACATCGCCCGGCGGCGGAGGTTATTATCTGAACCTGCACGACAGCCAGGTCGGGCGGGATGACTTCAACGAGAAAACGCCGGGGAATACCGCCATCATCGGCAAAACCGGCTCAGGGAAGACCCTGCTGATGACGATGATGCAACACCTGATGCAGAAGTACCGCCACCCGGCGACATTTTCCGCTGCGGCCCCCGGTAAACGGCTGACTACCGTTTACTTTGATAAAGACCGGGCCGCCGAGATGTCGATCCGCCAGATGGGCGGGCGTTACTTTCGCATCCGCACCGGTTCGCCTGCCGGGTTTAACCCGTTTTCACTTGCGCCAACCCGACGCAACATCAGCTTTATCAAGAAATTGGTCCGCATGTTGTGCCGTCGCAGCAGCAAACCACTCGACCCACGCGATGAAGCGCGCATCAGCACCGCCGTGGATACCCTGATGCAGGACGACTACCCGCCGGAATTGCGCCGTTATGGCATTACCCGGCTGCTGGAAGTGTTGCCCGAACCGCCGACCCGCGAGGCCAGAACCAACGGGCTGCGCATCCGTCTGAAACAGTGGGCACAGGGAGGCGAATTCGGCTGGATTTTCGATAATGCGGAAGACAGCTTTAACATCGGCGAGAGCGATAACATCGGCATCGATGGAACAGAATTTCTGGATGACGACGACATTTGCGGCCCGATCACCTTTTACCTGCTGTTCCGCGTCACCAGCCTGCTGGACGGTCGCCGGTTGGTGATGTTCATGGATGAATTCTGGAAATGGCTGGCGGATGTCGAGTTTTCCAGATTCTCCCTCAATATGCTCAAGGTGATCCGTAAACTGAACGGCATTTTTATCCCCGCCACCCAGTCCCCCGATGAAATTGTCAGGCACCCCATCGCGCCCGCGATTATTGAACAGTGCAGCACGCAGATCTTTCTCGCCAATCCCAAAGCCAGCCGGGCGGATTACGTAGAGAAAATGAACGTCCCCGACAGCGTGTATGACACCGTCCGTCATCTGGATCCGGGAGAGCATTATATGGTCATCATGAAAACACCGCTGCGCGCCGGTGAAACCCGGCCCTTTGTCGCTCTGGCAAGAATGGATTTATCGGGCATCGGCAACCTCACCACAATCCTGAGCGGAAGCGAAGACAACTTGAAACTGTTTGATGCGCTTTATCAGGAAGGTATGTCCCCTCACGACTGGAAAGCGGCCTTCCTTGAACAGGCCATCTGAGATTCACTTCGGAGGTAAATCACCATGCAAACCCGATATCTCTTCCTGGCGTTCTCGCTATGGCTGTCCGCACCGGCGATAAGTGCCGGTATCCCTGTGTTTGATGCCGTCAACAATGCCGAGTCGATTAATCAATGGATGCAAAAACTCAAACAATGGCAGGAAACCGTTACCCACTATAAAGACGAGCTGGATGCCTATAAACAGCAATTGGCGACGGCAACAGGGATACGGGATATTCAGGGGTTTCTCCGCGAGGCAAAAAGCCTGAAAGACGATATCGACGCGCTTCGCAAGAACGGTATTTCACTGGATGACCTGCTGACCAATCCAGACGGTTCCTATTCTTCCGCGCTTCAGGGGTTATATAAAAAATACCAATCGTTTGATAGCTGTAACCCGTCCCGTTCATCCCTGCGTTATCAGGACAGTTGCAAACAGCTGTTACTCAATCAGGCACTGGCGATTGAGAATACCCGCGAGGTTCAGGACAGGATGACCAGCACGTTGAACGACATCGCAGACCTGTCTGACCGCATCGCCAATGCCAAAGATTCGAAAGAATCACAGGACCTGGCGAATGCCGTCGCGGCCAAAAGCGTGCAACTGAACGCCCTGACCAGCCAGTGGGAGATGTCTGTCCGGCAGACGGAGCAGCGGGCAACACTGCTGGAGCAGCAACGGCAAAATGCATTCAATGAACAGCAACTTGCCGCGCCGGTTCCCGATTTTAATCATTGAGAGGGCAAGCATGAAAACATCACTGTGCATTTTTTCGGTTATTTGGGGCGCATTCTGCCTAACAGGATGTGATAACCCCAAATCAACACAATGGTACAAAGCGCACCCAGATGAAATGAACCAGCGATATCAGGCGTGTGAGTCATCCGGGGAAGACTCGCAGGATTGCAAAAATGCACGAGCAGCGCGATTCGAACTCCGTCAGGAAAAGGCCAAGGTTCCCAATTTGAACTAAAGGGGCAATCTATGTCGGGTGGTATGTTTGTTGGAATGAACAACACTATCACTGACGGCCTACAAGCCATACTGCGGGGGCAAACCTCCGTCTATGGCGATATGGTAAGTATTATCGCCGTCAGTTCCTTCACTGTATTTGTCACTTATCAGGGTTATCAAACCCTGGCCGGAAAACGCCAAACACCCGTCGAAGATGTCATGTGGGATATAGGGCGAATGTTATTAATCATGACATTCGTTTTAAATCTCGATGGCTGGCTGAATTTAGCCATTGCGGCCATTAACGGCTTAAAAGACGGCGTCAGCGGTGATGATAATGTCTGGTCATTGCTCGATACCGTCTGGGATAAAGCACAGACCATTGGGCAAAGACTTTATCAACAAGATGATTCCGCCTATGTAAAGCTCAACGGCGGTATTGCCGAAATTCTGGTCTGGGGCGGTGTTATTGTCACACTGCTTTTTGGCGCTACGGTTAACCTGTTAGCCGAAATTATCATTGTATTAATGACGACGACCGCGCCATTATTTATTTTCTGCCTGTTGTATGGGTTCCTGACTCCGATGTTTAACAACTGGCTGAAAATTATTTTTACGGTCATCCTTACAATGATGTTTTCGGCTTTATCAATCAGGATCGTCATTAATTACCTCAATGGTATCTTAGATAAGGCGGTTAATTTTGCCGACAGCGCCAATATCATTACGCTTGGTGTTCAGTGTTGTGTTGCGGGCGTTATTTCCGGCGTCATTATCTGGTTTTCAGCGAAAATTGCCGGTGCATTAGGCGGTGTCGCCGTTCAGGCCACCTTGCAGGGGGCCACCATGAGCGGCTTACGCGGTCTGGCGAGCACGTCATCTGAAGCAGCAAAACCGGCGCGGCGGCGGCGCGGCTGGCCGCCAAAGGCAGCCATGCCGCCGGGACACTCATCGCCACGGGCACTGGCAACGCCATCTCCGCATGGCAAAAGCGTGCCGCCGCCATTGAGAGTATGAAGCGCCTTAACCAGCAGCGTCCTCGCTAATTTCTTTCTCACTCCCCCAACTCGTCACAGGGTGCCGAGGCAATCGCCGTCGGTACGGTATATCTGTATCCTTTAATAAGGGCTTTCCATGAAATCCAGCATTGTCTTTCTGATGCTGTGCATCCTCACGGGCTGCGCAGGGCATCAACACGACCTTCCGCCGGTATCCGGCGATCCTCAACCGGTCAATTCCCCCGCGATTATTCAGGAGCTGACAACACATGTCTGAAACAGAAAACCTCATTGCGTCATCCCGCACCTTTGAAGCGGTTCTGCTGGAAAAGGATGAGCGGGAAAAAAAGCGCGCGTGGCGCATGGCGGCAACCGGGTTTGCGCTGGCGGCGCTGACGATAACCGCGCTGATTATTCTGCTACCGCTGAAAACCACCGACATCGAATTATGGTCGGTGGATAAACAGACCGGGCGCTATGAATATATGACCCGTCTCAAGGAGAAGGATATCGCGACCGAAGCCGTGCTGGCCCATGCATTATCCGCCGCATTGCGGATAACACGGTCAAAACGGATATCTGGAACATCCGCCTGACCTACCGCTACCTCCCCCGCAAACAATTGACGGACAGCCAGCGAGAAGTGAACCCATTGGGGTTCATCGTCACCAGCTACCAGCGCGATAAAGAACTGAGGGGGGAGTGATGCTGAAGAACACCGTACTGATAGGGCTGATGCTGGCGTCGTGCGCCGTCTGGGGGGCCGCGATACCACGCGGCAGCGCCTATGACAGCCGCATCCAGCATGTCACCTATGACAGCCAGAATGCCACCGTCGTCAACACCCGCCCCGGCTACCTCACCACGCTCCTGTTCGATGACGATGAAGCGGTGCTCGACGCCCAGACCGGTTTTCCCAAAGGCTGGCGAGTGACCAAAAGCGATAACCGGGTGGACGTCAGCCCCAACCCTGTCATCCAGCCGGTAACGGAGGACAACGGCAATAACGTCAACAAGGTGTTTCTGCCGACCGCCAAAGAGTGGAAAACCAACCTGTTGGTGGTGACATCCAAACGCGAGTACAGCCTGGAGCTTAACGTGCTGGATAACGACTCGCCCTCGCAGGCCTTCATTATCCGTTTTCACTATCCCGATGAGGCACGCAGGCAATCAGCGGCCGCCGATGCCGCCCACCTGCAACGCCTGCGTGAGGCACAGGAAAAGCAACAGATTGCGGCCGCTTTCGAGCAGGCCACCACACCGCGAAACTGGCACTATATCAAGCGGGTCGCGGCGGGTTCGGCGGCAATTGCACCGGATTTTGCCTACGATGATGGCCGCTTTATCACCCTCGGTTTTTCTCCCGCAAAAATCCTGCCGTCACTGTTTCGGGTCGTTAACCAGCAGGAACAAACCGTCACGCCCCTAATCACCAAACACGGGAACTACACCGTGATGGTCGTGCGGGCCATGTCGCCGCATCTGGTGTTGCGTTATGGACGCGCCGTGGTCGGCATTGAGAATACCGCATTCGGCAACATCGCCGTCAGCGCTGGTGACACCGTTTCGCCCGCCGTCACGCTGGAGGCCAAATGACAGACCATCCCATCCCGGATACAGCAGAAAAAACCGTGGCTGAACGGGAAGCCGAAGCCCGTGAACGCGCCAGAGCCGCGAGAGAAAGCCAGACACCGGCGCACAACACACCGCCCGGTCAGCCGGACGTTACCCGCTTTAAAAAACCCGCCAGTCGCCGAACGCTGCTGGTCAGCCTGCTCAGTCTGGCGGTGCTGATGCTGCTGGCATGGAGTGGGGATCGCTTTTTTGGCGCAGTCAAACACAGCGATGACAAGGCGACGGAGACCCAGCCGCAGCCGCTGACCGGCGTAATACCGCCTGCGCGTAAAAACCTCGGTATGGACCGTCATCCGTTCGGTCTGTTCGAGCAGAACAGACCGGAAACCACAACGGATCATCGCCAGACGCAGGCTGCCCCGCCACCGCCAGCACCGCCCGCGTTAAACAAAGCCGCCGCCCTGGCCGACGGGTTAAATCAGGCGTCAGATACCGCATCGGCTTCCCACGTCACCGCCTCCGGCACTGACAAGCAAAAGCCCACTACCGCGCCTGACCCGGAGATAAAAGACACCGCTCCCGGCGTGGCAACAGTCACCCACGTCCGGCGGCTCGGTCTCGATCCCGATCTCTACCTGCCGGTTGATAGCTACATTCCCTGCTCGATGATGCAGCGCTTTGTTTCCGATGTCGGCGGGCGGATTTCCTGCCTTATCAGTGAGGATGTCTACAGCGCCAGTCATCACGTGAAGCTGCTCCCGGCAGGCACTGTCGCCCGTGGCATCTACCGCACCGGCGCACTGCAACAGGGCCGGAGCCGGATGTTTGTCATCTGGACGGCGTTACGCACACCAGAGCCCGACAGCCTGCACATCCCGCTGACCGATACCGAGGCCACCGGCCCGCTGGGAGAAGCCGGGATTAGCGGCAGGATCGATACCCATTTCTGGGAGCGGTTCGGCAACGCGTTAATGCTGAGTACGGTACAGGACGTCGCCGCTGCGGCGGCGAATACAGCGCCGGGGAAAGACCGTAATACCGACTACACCGAGAATACGCGTGCTGCCGCCTCGGAAATGGCGAAAACGGCACTGGAAAACAGCATCAATATCCCGCCCACGATGTATCTGAATCAGGGCGATGTGATCGGCATCATGACCGGTACGGATATCGATTTCTCTTCCGTTTATCAACTGCGTCTGAAAAAGAGGTGGTATGAACGCTGAAAACCTGTCGCTGGATTTTATGAAAAACCAGTTATTTGGTGAATTTCTGCCACTGGCAGGCCTGACGGAAATCGCCATTAACCGCCCCGGCGAGATCCACACCAAAACAAATGGTCGATGGCAGAGGCATGACTCTCCGGTTACGTTGCGTCAGTGCCATGCCTTTGCCAACGCACTGGCCTCATGGCATGACGATAATATTGATGACACGTCGCCGATTCTGTCCGCCACGCTGGAGTCCGGCGAACGCATTCAGGCCATTATTCCCCCGGCCTGTGAGCGGAATACCGTGTCCATTACGCTGCGCAAACCGTCATATGCGCAGAAAACGCATCAGTCGTGGATTGAGGCGGGCTTTTATCACCGCGTAACCGGTCAGGAGCTTGCTGAAAGCAAGGACGAGGAGCTGACCCGCTATTACAACAACGGGGACATCCCCCGCTTTATTGAAAAAGCCATCGAGTACGGCAAAACGCTTTTTATTGTGGGAGAAACCGGCTCGGGTAAAACCACCTACATGAAGACATTGCTGCACTATATTCCGCCGCATCTCAGGCTGACGACGATTGAAGACACCCCTGAAATCCGGTTTTACCACCACACCAATTATGTGCATCTGTTTTACCCGGCAGAGGCCACCGACGAGGCGATTGTCACCCCCGGCAGGCTGATACGGGCGAATTATCGAATGAACCCGGACAGAATTCTGCTGGCGGAAATTCGCGGGCGGGAAGCCTGGGACGCACTGAAAATTATCGGCTCCGGCCATGAAGGGCTTATTACCTCCCTGCACGCGGGCAGCCCGGAAGAGTGTATTGAGGGACTCATCGACCGCTGCTATGAAAACCCGGACTGCAACAATATCCCGTTCGATGTGCTGTTACGCAAGGTGCTAAAAAGCATTGATGTGATCGTCAGTATTGATATTCATGGCGACGTTCGCCGGATGAGCGATATTTATTTTAAACCGGTACACCTTCATCACATGAAGGAAATATTCAGATAGACGAACCATTCCCCCCTGCCTCCCAGTAAAGGTATTCGATATGAAAACCATCATACTCACCGCCTTTCTTCTCGGCATGAATGTATTATTTCCGGCCTCAGCGATGGCCGCTGATGCCTGTGAGGTTGTTTTATGTCTGTACGGTAAAACCACCGGAAACAGCGGTGGAAATACCTGTCAGTCGGCTGAACGCGCCTTCTTTTCTATTGTGAAAAAGAACCGGCACGGTTTTCTCCCCGGCCAGACTGCCGATGCCAGACAATCCTTTTTAAACGAATGTGATTCGGCTGACCCGGCCGCGATCAGCCGGATTATCGGTCAATATGGCCGCGTTCGTAGCTAATACTGACGAACCGGGCGCAAAGGCGTGACGGTTTTCAGGTTTTTACGGCCCGCCCATTTTTCGCGGATTAAAGCGCGAAGAAATGCCGGGCCGTAAAAATGAGGCCGCGGACAGAAATATTTTCGCGGATTACGGCGCGAAAATATTTCAGGCACCGCGCCTCACCGGCAAACAGCCGCGCCCACGCGGCTTTTGCAGGCCGGGGGAGCCGCAAAAAATTTGCCGCCCCAGCGAGCAAATAGGCGCGCCCACGCGCCGGTTTTTGTGGGGGGCGTGCCCCGCACACCGTCGCGGCTAAGTCTCCGGCCCAAAGCCGGTAGCGTGGCGCGACCACCCACTTTGAAGGCGTTTTCCCATTTTTTCGCTGGCCGGAACGGACAACAGAAAAAATAGGCGAAAAACGGCGTCTCAAAGGGGGTGGTCGCGCGTAGCGTGCGACGGTGTGCCGCCTTTGACCCTGGGGGTTTTGGCGCGGCGTCCAGCCTCGACATTACCCCCATGTGCCAGGCAATAAGGGCGTCCAGCCCGCATGTACTGGCACACGCCGTTGCGTGCCGGGAAGTGAACTTTCCGGCGCATGGCTGCGAAGAAGCCACCGCATTCGCCTCACCCGATCGCCTCATGACATCGACTCATACGCTGAGGCGAAAGGATGAGGCGATCTCATGAGGCGAGAGCCGACACCGGAGGCACTATGCTGTTAAATAAGCTTGCCGTTTCACTATCACCGATAGTGAACGGAATGCTGGCACTGATTATATTTACGCAACAGCATCAACTGATGCTGGCGTTATTATCGGGGCTGACGTTACCGTTTTTCGCATCAATGAAAAGCGGTGAACGACAAACAGCCCCGTTCTGGAAAAAGGGAATTATCGCTTTTTCCCTGCTGTGTTTTCTGTTTGGCACCATGGCCCCGGTGATCATCAGGTTCTTTCAGTGGGTCTATCAGACCAGAATAGCCACCCGGTATTCGCTGGCAACCTGGCCGATACTGGTTATCCTCACGGCAACAGGGATTATCTTCCATATTATTCTGCGTCGGGCACTAAACCCTGAACTGGATAAAATAAAGAAACGCCTGGTTAAAAAAACCACCCTTGAGCGGGAATTACGCACCGATGTCCGCACGGTGAAATCCCTGCTGCCGGAAACGCTGCATTATAACCCGCTATGTTATATCGATCTAAACAAGGGCATTTTTATCGGGATAGACCGTGATGAAAAACCGATGTATCTGCCGTTAGGAGATTGGCAAAAACAACACGCGGATATTATCGGCACCACCGGAGCCGGTAAAGGTGTAGCAACTGGTATATTGCTTTATCAAAGTATCCTTGCGGGTGAAGGCGTATTTATTATGGACCCCAAGGATGATGAATGGGCACCGCATCTTTATCGGAAAGCCTGCGAGGATGCAGGTAAACCCTTTTGCTTAATTGACCTGCGAAAACCGCAATACCAATTAAATCTAATTGAAAATATTACGCCTGACGCGCTGGAGGAATTGTTTGTTGCGGGATTCAGCTTGGCGGAAAAAGGTCAGGAATCCGATTTTTATCGTATCGACGACCGAAAAGCGGCACGTATGGCAGCACAATTTGTCAGCCGTCATCCCTCTTCTACTATCCGCGATATTTATAACAGCGAATATGTTCAGGGCATCGCGGAAGATATCAAAGCCTTTTTCGGCAAGATTGAAGAGCTGGCGTTACTCAATGCCATCAACGCGCCGACAGGATTTTCACTCCAATCGGTTTTTGATGAAGGTGGCTGCTGCTATGTCATCGGCTCAATGCGCAACAGCAAAATCATTACTGCACAGCGTATGCTGCTGGTACGTCTGTACCAGTTAGCAGAACGGCGCGACCGGGTAAAAGAAACGCCCCGCCCCATAGCCATCTTTCTCGACGAACTGAAATACCATCTGTCAAAACCAGCGCTGGAGGGGTTAGGCGCAGCACGGGATAAAGGCGTACATATCATCATGGCCCATCAGTCCGTCGCCGATTTGAAAGACTGCCCAGCGGATTTAAAAGGCGATGCGGTTGTCGGTGCGGTCGTTGAAAACGCCAAATTCAAGCTAGTTTACCGCGTTATGGACCCGGATACGGCGGAATGGGTGGCAAGAATGTCCGGCACCATCTTAGTGGATGATGAAGTCCGCAAAGCCAAAACCAATGCCGTGCTGACAGAAACTATCGACAACGAGCGAACGATCAGGCAGGCCGAGCGTTTCTTTATTGACGGCAATATGATCCTCAATCTGCCTGATTTCGTCAGTTTTATCTTCACCACGAAAACACTTCCCTCCGCCTCGCTGATTTCCCCCATCCAGGTGCAAAAACACGCACTGGAAACGTTCACCGTTTCGCCTGATATCACTGCATCAGCGGCACCGGTAAAACGAGCACTGGATTTCAGCGAAGAAGACAACGTGCCTCAGATCGATTTTTAGGAGACGCCATGTTGATATCAACATATCGTGAGCGCCACAGGCGTAATAACGAGAAAATAAAGGTACTGCTGAATTTCCTGAAAGAAGAAACCTACAGTGACTTTAAAACGCTGATGCTGCTTTTTGATTTTAAAAATCACAAACCACTTTATCTGCTGCTTGCCAAAGTCATCAAAATGGGATGGGTACAAAAACATGAATTTGATACCCGCACGGGGAAAACCTCTTTGTGGGGGATCACCAGTGACGGGTTAGCGGTGGTAGTAAAACCCAATGACGATATTTTCCCGGCACGGTTTGAACCGTCCAGACTCACCGGCTGGACGTTAGAGCACCACCTTGATAATCAGGTGGCCCGGCTGATCCTGGAGAAAAAAGGCGCTACCGGTTGGATAAACGGTGATCGTTCAACCTTCCTCAACCAATATCAGGTCAAACACCGCCCGGATGGACTCATCACCCTGCCTGACGGACAGGTTATTGCGGTAGAAACCGAGCGCCGCTTGAAAACCAAAGCCCGTTACCAGTCGATTATCGCCAGCCACCTACTGGCCCGTACCCACAAGCACTGGATGTACGTTTTCTATATCGTGCCAGAGCCGCAGAAAAAACGCGCCCTTGAACTGTTGTTCGCCAGCATCAAACACGTCATCGTTAACCATCAACCTATCCCGCTGGAAGTGCGACATCGGAATGTTTTTCGTATTTATACTCTCGACGAGCTGCGACAACTGGAGCCGAGGCAATATTCATAAGCTGGATCTAGCGTTGCCAAATCTCATGGTCGGCTAAGAGCGAATTGCGAACATTGGACTTTCCAACCTTACAAGCTAACCTAGTTTGCAAGGTTAGCTTGTAAGGTCGCACTAATAAGTTGTTATGCGAAAAGAACAGGAACGGTATAAATGAACTGGATTGGTTCACGGTGGTGGAAATTCGACTTCCACAATCACACTCCGGCATCTGACGATTATGGGAAAGGCCCTGACCAGGCCCAGTATAAGCAGATCTCTCATAAGGATTGGCTGCTCAACTACATGCGGCAAGGCATCGATTGCGTCGCGGTGACGGATCACAATTCAGGCTCCTGGATTGATCCACTCAAGCTGGCACTCCAGGAGCTGGCATCTGAAGGTCATGCGGATTATCGACCGCTCTACCTCTTCCCAGGCGTTGAGCTTACCGTTCAGGGGAATATCCATATTCTGGCCATTTTCGGCCAAGACAAGACAACCTCTGATATCGACTCACTGCTCGGTGCGGTCAGGTATCGCACCACCAAGGGAAAGAGCGACGGCTGTTCTGAATGCTCTGCAGTTGAGGTGATTGACGAAATTGCCAGGTCAGGCGGGCTTGCAATACCTGCTCATGTCGATCAGGCCAACGGACTTTTTATGGTCTGTACCGGCAACACACTGGAGCAGGTGCTCGACAACAAATGTGTCTTTGCCATGGAGGTAACGGACCTTGCTCAGGCAAAACCACAGCTCTACATCGGCAAGAATTTGAATTGGGCAGAGGTTCTTGGAACCGATTCCCATCATCCGTCCGGTACCGGAGGTCAACGCTACCCTGGTAGCCATTTCACCTGGGTAAAAATGTCGGAGCCATCCTATGACGGATTACGGCTGGCGCTCATTGATGGGGCTCTTTCACTGAAGAGGTCGGACCAATTCAGTGGTGACCCCAATACCCATGGACAACTCGCCATCGAAAGCATCGTGGTTGATGATGCAAAGTACCTGGGCCGAGGGCAATCCTTTTCCTGTCAATTGAACCCCTGGCTCAACACCATCATTGGTGGACGAGGCACCGGGAAATCGACTTCGTTGGAGTTCCTGCGGATTGCTCTCAAACGGAAGGGAGAAATCCCCAAGAGCCTTGAAAAGGAATTTACCAAATACAGTCAAACGTCGAAAGACCGCCAGGATGAAGGGCTGTTAACAGATGCCACGAAAATCACCGTCGGCTTTCGAAAAGACGGTGGCCGCTTTCGAATCACCTGGTCTAACACCGATAACAGATACGCCATAGAGGAAGAGACCGCTCCCGGAATCTGGAGCGCTTCCGAGGGAGACATAGCACAACGATTTCCTGTCAGGATTTACAGCCAGAAGCAGATTTTCGAACTGGCGAAGCATCCCCAGGCGCTCTTGCAGGTTGTCGATGATGCCCCGACGGTCAATCATCGTGATTGGCAACTTAAGTGGGAGGAACTGGTTTCCAAATATCTCTCGATTCGCGCCCAGGCGCGTGAAGTTCAGGCCGGACTTCAGGAGGAATCGGTAACCAAAGGTCAGCTTGAGGACGTCAAACGCAAGCTCGATGTTTTTGAAAAGGTGGGCCACGCGGATGTCCTTAAGGCTTACCAGCTCAGACAGAACCAGAGCAAGGCTATCGACTCCTGGGGAAAGACCTGGGAAGGTTCCGCCGAACAGGTCCGGGACATTTCAGGAAGCCTGTTGCCACCAGAATTGGATTTACAGCATTTCGACGTTGGGAATGCGGATGACAAAGAACTGATCGATACTGCCGCGGGCATCCGTGCGACGTTTGAGAAACTCCAGAGAGAGATGAATTCAATCGCGCAGCGGATTGATGATGCGAAGAGCGCATGGAATCAAGCGCGGCCAGACCTGGGAATATCGAAAAAAATCACAACGGCGAACCAGGAATACACCGACCTCCTCGGTCAACTCAGCGCAGCAGATGCGGGCGATCCATCCACATATGGTGTTCTGGTTAAGCAGCGGCAAGATCTCGAAGATAAGCTCAAGGGATTCAACAAAAAGAGAGAAACTCTTGCGCAGCATCAGAAGAGCGCGGAAGAGTGCTTGGCCAAGCTCCATGAGCATCGGGCCAAGATAACCAAGCTTCGCGAGGACTTTCTCAAGGAAACCCTCGTCGGCAATTCATATGTACAGATCAATGTCATTCCGTTTGGAAACAAGCTCACTGTTGAGGAAGAGTTCCGTAAGCTGATCGACAGGAGCAATGGCGGCTTTGACCGCGACATTGGGGTAGTTGACGGGAATGAGGGCTTGCTGGCTAATCTAACGCAAGACCAATCCAGAACTATGTATGATCAAATTGAGACATTGAAATCATCGCTACTTGCAATCCATGCGAACGATACTACAGCGGTGGCTTCCTCCAAAGATCGACGCTTTGTATCCCACATTCAGGGGCTAACTCCGGAACAGATAGATCGAATTCAATGCTGGTTTCCAGGCGATTCTCTGGATATCAGATATAGCCTTAAGAACGGCGAGAGCTTCAAACCCGTAGAGCAAGGATCGCCGGGTCAAAAAACTGCTGCTCTCCTTGCATTTATCCTTTCATATGGTAATGAGCCTCTCGTACTTGATCAGCCTGAGGACGATCTTGACAACCACTTGATCTATGACCTGATCGTGACGCAATTGCGGGAGATCAAACAGAGACGGCAGGTTTTAGTGGTCACGCACAACGCCAACATCGTCGTGAATGGTGACGCGGAAAACGTCATTGCCCTTGATATTAGGTCTGGCCAAACCAGGATTGTGACGCAAGGGGGGCTTCAAGAGCCTTCTATACGCGATGAGATATGCCGAGTGATGGAAGGTGGCAGAGAGGCTTTTACCCAAAGGTATAAACGAATCAATGCAGTAATCACATAAAAAAGCGCTGCACTCGGACGGCAATTCCGCTACGCTCAATTGCCGCCGGTGAGCTTGGTCGTTAACGTCCACTCCTGGCACGGAACGGATAGAGAGTAAGGTCACCAAGCACCTCGAACAGCGTCGTCTGATGCTGCGATGGTGGGCTAATTTTCTGGATGCTAACAGCAACGGTCTGGTTAGGCCGTTTGACAGTATCGGGACGGTGGTAAGGAACGGTATTCCGGTTCCGTTTGACGCCAAAAACCGGGAGATGTTTCTGTTCCGCACGATAGCCGAACTGGAACAGGCTCCCGACAGCCACGACTAAATGCCGTCGATGAGGAAATCTATTGCGGCCTTTACCTGATTACGGTACTGCGACGCATCACAAAACACAGTCCCCAGAGCCTGTACAGGGATACTTGCCAGCTCGTGCGTCATTACGGCGTATTCTTTGCCGTCCGTCAGCCTGACTACGGGGACAAAGCGTTCCGGTCGGCGGCCTGCCGGGTACTTTTCAACAGGGAGCAACGGGATCACTATCCGGCGATTCAACTGTCCAATAATATCGCTCGTGACATCGAGCAACAGCGGGTAAATGGCGCTTTTCCCGGTATTACCGTATACGGTGAATTGCATAGTTAAAACGTCCTGTATTCATCGCTGAAACAGCCGTGTTCATCATGAAAACGATTTAATGCCTCAATGGCCTCCCTGTTCTCTTCCTGCCATTTTTTCGCTTCATGGTGGCGAAGCTCTGCATCCAGAGCGGCTGTCAGGGTAGCACTCAGGTTAATCCCCGCTTCACGCGCCCGAACCAGTAAGGCACGCTCCACCGTCATGGTCACGCTCTGCGTGTTACGTTGTTTCGCGGTCATGATTGCTCTCCCGTATGAGATACGTGTGCATTACACGGCACAATACACTTATCATAACACCAAAAACAGGTCCGGCTACCGTTGCAGTTCTGCAAACGTCACCGTCAATCGTCATACCTAACCTGTCGTTTATAGCAATCAGCGGTGTAAAAACGCCGTTTGCGGGATGCGCGGACTCTTTGCCGCCCGCACCCGCAGCCTGAGAATATTCCGGGCATTCAATGCCTAGAATATTCTCAGGGAAATTAAAAACGCCGTCACACTGGCTGCCCAGATATCAGGTTAACGCCGCCTTCCTTTGCGGCGTCTTGGGCTTCAACTCAAGCCTTATCCATCAGATAGCGATGCGCTTTCGATGCTGCACTAGCCGCTTTGAAAATATAGCGCTTGTCGTTCTTCAACGCTTTCAGCCAGGAAGCGATATAGCTTTCATGCTGAACCTCTCCGACAATCCCCAGATCCGCCATCAGGAACGCGCTTCCCAGCTCGGCGATCAACTCTTCAAAGGCGTAACCTTCACTGCCAAACTTCCCTTTCATTTCACGGTTAAGACGTGCTCTTGCTCCGCTCCAGTGAACCAGCTCATGCAGACCAGTAGCGTAGAAATTAGCGGCATCGGAAAAAAGATGGCGTTCCGGCAACCAAACTTCATCCGTTAATGGCTTGAAAAAGGCATTTTGACCTTTCTCGATGATGCGGGCACCACTGCGACGAAACAGGTTTTCAGCCTGTGGCAACGGCTCGAACGTCTCTGCGGGGCTAACAACCTCAGTTGTCAGCGGAAGGCCATCGATTTGTTCAACATTGAACACGGTGAACGTTTTCAGCATCGGGATCTGGTCGATTTCTCCGTCTTCGTTTTCCTTTTCCAGGGTTGTATAAAAAATGGCGGTCGTGCCGTGCTCGCCTTTGCGAACCTGCCCGCCTACTGCCTGCGCCTGTTTGTAGGTCATCCAGCGTGAATCACAGAAGCCCTGTTCTGATGCACTGCACCACAACAACATGATATTCATTCCGCTATACGCGATGCCGGTTGCGAAGTTGGAAGGTAAACCGGACATGCCCGGCACTCGCTGCCACGGACACGTCCAGGGCTTCACTCCGGCTTCCAGCGCGGTAATGATGCTGTCGGTGACGGTCTGGTAAATATCGGTTTGGGTTTTGGAAAATTTCGTTTTTGAGGAGCCTGACTGCTCCAGCGGGGATACGCTGGTCGCCGCTGCGGCGTTAGGGGCACTAGTCTGGGTATGCAGGGAAGTCGTCATGGTTTTTTCTCCGTCAGTGGTGTGATTTTCGTCTTCGTATCGCCTGACGGTTCGCTTTCCCGGCATCGTTCCGGCGCGCAAGGGCGCAGAATGCGTGCCATTTACCCTTGCGAGACGGGTTGTGGTGGGAAACGATTAACCGGAAGCTGATACGGGGAACGGAAGTCACACGGGAGAAAAAACTGACACTGCATAGACGGGCGTAGCGCCCCTTAGGCTGCAGAGGTGAAATGGAGGTTGGGGTTGAATTTAGGGGTATTAGTTCAAATCTAAATTGCCTGTATCTTGAGGTAGGGCATAATAAAATTATGCAGTGTGGGAACAGTCCAAACGATATCTCAGATCGTACATATAAAAACTGGCTGTTTTTATATTAGTGAATTATCCTTTAAATTATCTCTTGAAAAAACAAAACATTTAACTTATTCTCATTTTGAACAATCAACAATCAACAATCAACAATCAACAATCAACAATCAACAATCAACAATCAACAATCAACAATCAACAATC
>NZ_ML762925.1:25188-118637 GCF_009372235.1 Dickeya oryzae
AACAATCAACAATCAACAATCAACAATCAACAATCAACAATCAACAATCAACAATCAACAATCAACAATCAACAATCTTAACAAGGTTATAAGTTACAACTCACACTTTATGCGACGGAATATAAATTTAAAATATACCGCAATAAATTTCATCTTATCTTTTTGAACCAGATCGGTCATGAAATTACAGCAACACTGCATAAATTAAAAATTTATGATGCAAGCCTTCTTTTTTTATCATAGAATACCATGATATTTATGAGAAATGCCATTGTTAGGAATAATCATGAAACCTCTCAAACAGAGCATCATTAATAAATTTCCCGACCAACATATCTATCAAACCATCGATGAAATTAGAGATCTATTAATAAATGGATTTGATGAATCACAAAAAACAATATTTTTATGTGGAAAAGATAAAACTGATAAAAAAAGCCTCAGATATAAATTCTCAACCTTTCTTTCTCAAGAGAAAGGAATAACTCTTACCTACCCAGAAGATTTATTTGAAGACCTCCTTGAAGGGCAAGGGAAAAATAGCCTGCTATCCCTTGAAACTCAACTTGCGAACTCTGTTGACCTGATAATTCTCATACCTGAAAGTCCTGGCTCTTTCGCTGAATTAGGTGCATTTTCCATGGATAAAGCCTTAGCAAAAAAAATGCTAGTAATGAGAATGGGTGAGTTCAAGTCAGGAAAAAGTTTTATAAATCATGGGCCTGTTAGGCTAGTTCGAACTCATGGCGGTGAAATATATGACATTCCAAAAAATTTCGATGAAAAGAATTCAATACATGTAAAATCAGTACTCAATAAAATTAAGGCAACACTTCCAAGCGGAAGAAAGAAGAAAGAGTTAGATAACATCTTATTATATTCGAAGCATGTATTGCTTTTAACTTACCTGTTTGATGATTTGAATTTATTGTCAGTGTACAAAACCATGGAACTTATCATGGAGAGAAAATTCGAAAGTAGGGATAATATTGCCTGTAAAGCTGCAACGCACTCACTCATAAGGGCTGGTATGATCAACCAGCAAGAGGGTTTATTCACGATAACTCAAATGGGTTATGATTCAATAATAAATAGTTTCCACTTAAAATCATCACTCACTGCACTAAGAACAAGAATCATGAATAAACAATATGCTAGACACTGATTAGTGTTTCATCATAGAATTCCGCAGTGTGCTAGTTTTTAAGCAGGTGACTTACTGGTTCGCTAGTCAAGTTCACAGTGGATGGAGAGTCTCTCCGTTCCCGCAGTTCATCACAGAGATAGCGCGATGATCGAGTCCCCCAATTCCCGCCCGCCGTGATTTGGGGGACTCGTACATCCGCCTTACGGAAGGATGCTTCGCATCCATACCTTCCTAGGTATGGATGCTCATTCCCCTTCCTCGCTGTAGTCGTTAAAAACTAGCACACTATTTTCGAGCATATAAATACAACGCTACTATGATGAAATAAATATGAATACTCATCAAGGAAAGTATACCCAGCAACTGTTATCTCTTCCAATTCTTGAGAATGTTGACGATTTGTCACAATCCCTCAGGCTTCCGAAAGAAGTTATCTCCAAATTCAGTTTAAATAATGATAAATACTACCACCGTATAGAAATGAAAAAAAAAACCGGTGGCATTAGGCACATCGAAAGCCCTCTAAGAGAGTTGAAAGCAATACAACGATGGATTCTTAGATATATTTTAGATAAATTAGCACCATCAATTTATGCAAAAGGCTTTGTAAGAAAAAAATCTATCATTGACAATGCTAAACCACATGAAGGAAATCAATACGTATTGAATCTCGATTTACAAGATTTTTTTACCAATGTACCAGCATCTCATGTATATACATTATTCAGAAATATTGGATATAACAATAATATAGCATTTATACTTACGTCCTTTTGTACTAAAAGTGGATATTTACCTCAAGGTGCACCAACTTCACCAGCCTTATCTAATCTCGTTTGCTTAAGACTCGACCATCGTGTATCTACATATTGTAAAAAAAGGGCTTTAACTTACACACGTTATGCTGATGATCTTTGCATATCAGGAAATAAAATACTTATCTTACAGAAAGCATCTTATTTAATAAAAATGATAATTGCCGATGAGGGATTTACCGTTAACACAAAAAAAGAAAAATTCCTTGGTCCTAAGGTGAGAAGGGAAGTTACAGGGTTAACTGTAACACCCAGGATTACTATCAGTAAAAAAAATTATTGCGTCTACCGAAAAAGAATATATGACCTAGTAAGAAATGAAGTCCAAAACAAAAATGAAATTATAAGAGGCATATTGTCTTTTGTTCAAAGTATCGATAAAGAAAAAGGAAAGAAACTTTCCACATTTTACCAAAAGCAAATATCCCTCATTACAGACATTTAACACCAATGGAGACCAATTTAATGGTCTCATAATTTATAGCCAGCTAAAAAACCATTGTAAGTACCCCACCCAAGCGGACCATGCGTTTTTAGATATCTGACCTAACGTGCCGTAACGTCCGAGATGTTCGCTTCTGGCGCAGAGCGGGAGAATGCATGTCACTGTAGGTCAGCTATGAATAGACCTCAGCACTGAGGACTATTGTAGATATAGAAAGTTGGTTGAAACAAAAATTTGATTGTCTGGTTTTGGCTGGCGACTCACCTGAGAGTCGAACTCAGAGCTACTCCTTCATAAGCACCCTATTGCAAGGCGCTTATGAAGGGAGTTGCTTTACCTATTAAGCGAGTGAGTCATAGAAATTTTCTATGATTTTATCTGCCTTGTCAAGATCATAAGAGTATTGTGAATGTATATAGGTTTTAGCAACTTTTTTTATCTTTTCGTGATCTTCACCATATTTTTTCCAAGTATTGAACGGGATGCTATCAAAAATCATTTTCTCCGTAGGTTCAAGGAGTTCTGCTATTTGTTCTGTAAAGTCTAAAAGAAATTGGCACCAAAACTTAATATCATGAAATGATAAGCTGTTTGGCTCATTTGGAGCCGAAATCATGTTGTATTTTTTTTGCAAGAAGTCGAGGGAGTTTTTCTTAGAGTTATAATATTCAATTGCTTTCTTTTTGCTCTCTATACTTGGATGAGCAATTGAATTGCGTAGTAGCCTAAAATAATCGGCTGAATCAGATTCATACCGGAAGTTTGTTTTATTTAATGGCGTTTTAGTGAAATTGTTTTCTAGTATTTTCAAAGGGGAAACTTTATCTTTTTTTTCCCACTGGAAGCCATAACGATTACATTCGGATTCAATTTCTTCCAAAAATAAGTCAAATCCACTATAAAGCGATACAATTGCGAGTCTATTCTGGCTATTTAGCACTATATCAGATTTTATACCTTCAAGTTTTATACCTGCCTCTTCAGCCTTTTCACTCCAATATTTCTCATTTTCAAGTTCGAATTTTTTGGACTCTAATAACGAAATATGGACTGCAGCTGCTTCTGCTGTAAGCTCACCTATGTACAACTTAAAATTTCTTACGCTTGGGGGCCTGTATGCGCACATCAGTGATGCCCTTTCTATTCTCAATCTTAATATATTATTTTATAAATAATAATAAGTATACAGGGAATATCCGCATTTTGCACAGAACTGCCTGTCAGGCAAGGCTTAGCTCTGTATCGTGACAATACTAGATCAAGTCTGAGCTAAATACACCTAAAGCTTTGTAACACGGTCGCAGTCCTGTTCGTATTCGAAGACGTTCGATACCCAAGGTTCTGAGTAACAATTTTAAAACAAGTAATCAAGTCAGCTCATCTCTCATAACAAATGGCACGCCATAATTTGGTCTGATACTCATCGACCTCGGTACACCTCGCATCTCAAGAGGAAAGTGCCAGATATTAAAGTCTTTGTTCGGATAGGTATCATAGTGAAAATGGTCCCACCCAAGCATTGCTGCCATTCGTTTGAATGCTATTTCCTTTGCTACCGATAACTGCAACTGAGAATTGAGAAATTTAAGGTAACCAGAGTTTACTGCCCCCGTTAAAATATCTACAACCTGTAAACCCAAGTGATGTTTGGAATCATGCATCGTTACAGACGTCACCAGTTTATCTATACCAGCTTTAGCCAACATATTATTGGCGATGATCCCAGTAACCTCATCATTTTTCTTATACTTATCAATTTTTTTGTCAATCATGACATCTATTGGACTCTTAAGCTGACGTGCTGCATTCTTAACAAGGAGAGTGTAAGTCTGATAGAACGCCATTTCCCTGTTCGTTTGCCAATTGTTATAAATATTCTTCACAACTACGATAGAGTGAAAACAGCATGAATTTTTTAGCACAAGAGCCAATAATTCAAGGCAGATGTTTGCTTGCCCAGCGCTGTTCTTAATCTTTGACCATTTCAATTCACCAACGATGCCGTACTTGTCTTTCAGTTTCCGAACACGCTCATTGAATATATCCAGTGTGTTTTTTCGTATACACAATAAGCCAATACCATAACAACGGTCACTCCCTGTCGTACCGCTTTCATCACCAAAAGCCACATATTCCATGAAAAGACTCGTGTATAAGCATTATTAATAACATGGGTATTTAATGTGCAACCCAAGCAGCTGGCAATGCTTTGACTATAACCGCTTAGCCAACCGTGATCCAGTTTGTTTGGTATAGTCACAGGGGTTTCACTACCGCTCTGTAGTGCCACACTGATTTTGGTCACATAAACCAAGGTATGAAATGTCCGTGTCTGGCACAGAGCAGGCTGCCAAGTTTTTCCTCGGTACAGTTCCACTATCGGGACAGGATCAACAATGCCCTTATAGATATGATCATAAACATGTCGAGGTTTGCTTACACCAAATTTATATAATCTGCAACTATTGGTGGTCATTCTGGTGGTCTTGACAGAGAGAGCTTTCAGGTTTAGCTTAATTCTTAGCCAGTTACTGGCAAAGGCGATCCCAGTCAGAGGAGCCAAATTCAGAAAAAGCAGATGTCGAAAGGCATCTGCTTTTTGCTTTTTATTTAGCGATATAGCATGAAATATCTTCCCGATGCATTTTCAGTTTTCCCTCTGCACGGGAAGAATGTGGGGGTCAGGTTGGTTCGATGACAGAATGACCCCCGTATGTCTCTTAATGACTCAAAAATCCTCAACGTAAAACCATCTGCAAAACCCCATCCCCAACGCTGCTAACAAACCATTGAGCCGCCCCATACTTGCCGATGTACGTGCCACCATCACGAAGCTCGGACCAGGGCTTGCTGAGCCAGCGGCGAGCGCCGTTGCAATTCCAATAATCTCGGGGAGATGTTGCATAGGTCGGCTCCTTTGTGAATATGAGGAATAGAATTCAATTTTTTAAATACATCAAATTACGCGGAAGCAATAGCATTGAATCTCGAACTCATTCGAGAACGGCAACGCCTTGATTTCCTGTGCTGCGCCAGTTCCCCTGCTGGGATTATCACAAACCGACGTTATTGATATAAGCCTGTAAGCCCTCTGCAAGAATATCGAACACTGTTTTACAGGCCTTACTGTGGCGCAAGTCCTCATGCATCACCAGCCAGGTATCGAGATGAAATGCAAAGAAATCAGGCATCAACCTCGCTAATGGAACAGGAAAATCGGCCAGTTGAACCTGGCACATCCCTATGCCAGCACCTGCGCGGATAAGGTTCAATTGCGCCACATCACTGTCAGTGCGCACGGTAAGGCGTTCACGATTTAACTGGGGATAGTGTTTCAGCGCCTGTAAAATAAAGGGCGTCGTTTTATCAAAGCCCACAAGTGTATGGGTGAACAACTCGTCAATACTTTCTGGTGCGGCATGACGTGCCAGATAGGACGGTGAGGCATGCAGACCAATTTCAATACTGCCCAACCGACGCGCAATCAGTTGTTCCTGCACCGGTGTGGTCATGCGTACCGCAATATCCGCTTCCCGGTTCAATAAATCCTGCATTCGGTTAGACAGCACCAGCTCAATGGTAAGTTGCGGATAATCTTCTTTAATTCGTGCAATCAGGGGAGGCAGCACTTCTGTACCGATAATTTCGCTCGCAGAAACGCGAACCACACCATGCAACCCGGCGGTGTGGGTACTGAAGCTGGCAGCCGAACGCTCAATCATACTGGCCGTGTTTTCCATCGCTTGCGCATGGCTCTGAATTGCTACCGCCGCTTCTGTGGCCTGTAGACCAGTTTGAGAACGTGTAAACAAAACCAGACCAAGGGCGGATTCCAGCGCCGCCACGTGGCGTCCCGCTGTGGGCTGGGTAATAGCCAGTTGACGGGCTGCCCCCGACAGGGAACCTTCTTTCATCACCGCCAGGAAGGTTCGATACCATTCCCATGGAATATTTAGCTTCATACAAAAATGCATACCTGCTGTCTGATGTTATGCAATTACATTTATCTTGTGTAGGCACTACGATGTCAAGCAGACATCCGGCAAAGGTAACACCATGAAAAGCAAAAACAAGGCTCTCATACTGGGCGCAACAGGCGGAATCGGTAGCGAAATCGCCCGTCAACTTATCCGCGAAAAATGGGACGTTCATGCATTGCGTCGCAACGTCCCGCAGAATGAAGAGCACGGGAGTATGACGTGGATAAGCGGTGATGCGCTAAATGCTGAGCAGGTCGCGGCGGCGGCATCAGACTGTAGCGTGATTGTCCATGCGGTTAATCCACCAGGTTATCGAAACTGGGAACAACTGGTTTTGCCAATGTTACAGAACACCATCGATGCCGCAGAGCGAAATGGAACATTAATCGTTCTCCCGGGCACCGTTTACAACTACGGTCCGGACGCCTTTCCACTCTTGCGGGAAGGCTCTCCCCAAAATCCTGTCACCAGAAAAGGGGCAATACGGGTGCAAATGGAGAAGGCATTGTTCGCCTACGCGCAGCGTGGCGGAAAGGTGCTGATTCTGCGGACTGGTGACTTCTTTGGCCCCGACGCAGGCAATAACTGGTTTTCACAGGGATGGATCAAACCGGGGCAACACCCACGGATAATTAAAAACCCAGGCAAAGCCGGGATAGGCCACCAGTGGGCCTACCTGCCGGACGTCGCCGAAACCCTGGTTGCGCTGTTAGCGCGTCGGGATCAACTTGACCCTTTTGCCTGTTTTCATATGCGAGGACACTGGGATGCCGATGGCACGGCGATGGCCGACGCCATACAGCGTGTCGCACAACTTGCGGGTGTTAATGCGAAGGTAAAATCATTTCCCTGGTGGCTTATTCTGGCAATGGCACCTTTCAACACCACACTGCATGAAATGCTGGAAATGCGTTATTTGTGGGAACAGGCAATACAGATGGATAATGCAAAACTGATCAATTTTTTAGGCCACGAACCGCATACCCCGCTTATTGAGGCTGTGCGTATCACGTTAATCGGCCAGGGCTGCATTAATCACAAGTCATTCGCACATTTGTGAACGGATCAGAGGGGCGCGCTTCTGGCATGAAGCGGCAAATCCAGACATCGCCAGGCAGCTATGAGCCAGGAGCAGACGTTAAAGTGGGTACTGCGACGCATCACAAAACACCGCACCCAGAGCCTGCACTGGAAGACTTGCCGGTTCGCGCGTCATTACAGCGTATTCTTTGCCGTCCGACAGCCTGAAGAAAGGGGCAAGGTGCTCCGGTCGGCGGCCTGCCGGGTACTTTTCAACAGGGCGCAACGGATCACTATCCGACGATTCAACTACCCGAGAATATCGCTCGTAACATCGAGCAACAGCAGGTAAACGACGCTTTTCCCGGTATTACCGTATATGGTGAATTGCAGGGTTAAAACGTCCGGTATTCATCGCTGAAACAGCCATTTTCATCATGAAAGCGATTTAATGCGTCGATGGCATGCCTGTTCTCTTCCTGCCATTTCTTCGCTTCATAACGACGAAGCTCCGCATCAAGGGTGGCACTCAGGTTAATGCCCGCCTCACGCGACCGCACCAGTAAGGCACGCTCTACCGTCACGGTCACGACCGGTAATAAAAACACCGTTTGCAGGATGCGCCGACTCTTTGCCGCCCGCAGCCTGCAAACTTCCCTTTCATTTCTATACGGCACCACTGCGACGCAACAGGTTTTCAGCCTGTAGAATGGCTCGAATGTCTCTGCGGGGCTAACAGCCTCAGTAGACAAGGAAAAGCCGTCAATTTGTTCAACGTTAAACACGGTGAAGATTTTCAGCATCGGGATAGTATCGATTTCTCCGTCTTCGTTTTCCCTCTCTAAGATAGACATAAAAACATAATAAGATGATAATAATTATTTTTATTGATACACTCCCTTTAATTTAGTTGGTCCTAACAAGAATCCTTTTCGCCATAAAAACGAAAATTTAGAACGCCTCTGCACCCCACTATCAGTGGCGTTTTGCAATATACAAACTCGTGAGGAATCCAAGTTTATGCGCTATCTCGTACTACCTTTTATGCTTTTCATTTTATCCGGCTGCCAGGCACTCACCACTTTTGACAAATATGCTACGCTACGTCTGTACGAAGTCTATAAAATTGACGGTGTTTCTGCCTGCGATTACAAACCCAAGTTCAATGAATGTACGGACGGTAAACAAGTATTCAATCTAAAAATTTCAGATGACAAAA
Source organism: Dickeya oryzae (assembly GCF_009372235.1). Taxonomy (GTDB): domain Bacteria; phylum Pseudomonadota; class Gammaproteobacteria; order Enterobacterales; family Enterobacteriaceae; genus Dickeya; species Dickeya oryzae. Next base: position 33,815 of record NZ_ML762925.1, read on the forward strand.
GCAAAGTCGCATTAGTCACATACAATAAATACGCTTACTTCGGGTTCACTCGCGACGATTATCAAAGACAAACACAGCCATTGCGTGATTTCCTACTATGGGTAAAACAGCCCAAAGCTAAAGACCAAAAAACGACTATGCTACGTAAACGGGGAAACGTTGCGGGAACAATGTTTGAAAATGAAGAGGTTGAATACCAATTTGATTACCTGCACTCTCGCTCTGATGTCCAATTGCTGGTTATTCAACCCTATAAAAATGGCAGTTCGTACGCCATGACAGAAGCAGAGGTCAGGAATTTGTTATCTGCTCTGGATGCATGGTATAACGGCACATTTACCGGACAACAGTTAGCCAACGTTTATTAGTTAACCAATATTGCCAGATAATACATAGATTATCTGGCAATAAAGTCAGAATTGCTGGAATCGGGACTCGAAGACCTTGCAGTTCTTTATTGCAAGGTCGGTCACAGGTCTACGATCATAAAACCCTTTATCCGTTTTAAAAACCTCGTAAACAGCCAGGTGACGAGACGAATATGGGCTGACTAAAACGCCAGTGACATAATAATAATTTCCGATAACCGGTTTAAATGTTATCGTGTCAGCAACACCATTTGGTGCGATCATTCTCACTGCGATATTCCCTTTGGCACTCACCCAAAATTCACGTTTCATTGGTGAGGACTCCGGAATTTCAGGAAAACCCAGTTCCTTATTATTCAACTTTGTTTGAAAACCAACAGCATTATTAGTGTACCCATTGTCAGGTGCATCTAAATTAATACATTCATGGGTATTCGGATAAACACGAATGTAATCAAGATTTCGGTTATCAAAGGTCATTCCAACACGGTCACTTCCCGAATAATCCTCTAACTTATGGCTATAGGTTGCAACAGAACATCCACTCACACATCCACAAAGCATCCCTATCCAAAACAATCGTATAAACATAATTATCCCAATATGCAAGATGAAAAAATACAACCCATTGATAAATGTAAATGAATGTTATTCAGAAATACAATAATTTTGTTCCAAACCTGTGGCATGATTATCATTACTCACGGAGGCATTCACTGCTTCAGCATTTCCCCGCCGAGCACTCGACAGCAGTATGACAGTTCTGCCGTGATGAATTATAGCTACACAAGCTGATCCTCCCCACGCAACGTCCCCCTTCCAGAGTAATCTCCCCTACTTGAGAGTGACGTCACGTGTCCACTGTTGCTGGGTAAGATCACGTCAAGTCACTATCCATTTTTAGCAAATCAACTCATTGAATATCGCCATTCTCGCAACTGGCACGCGCCTTGCTCATCAGTAACGTGATGAACACTGCACCCGTATCGCCTCGAGTGAATAAGAAGACAATGAATATGGCTGAGAATATAACTGACATTGCTAATACTGAATTGAGCTCATTTTCCCTGACGCATATCCGATCCCAGAATATTGCTGAACATGTTGTCAATATCCCTGGTTGGTCACTGCACTATAACCAGTTTACTCAGGGAAAATTCGATGGTCAGTTGACCGTTCTGGAGTTAGAAGGCATCCAACTGATTCGCGAGCGCACGACCCAAGCACTGCTAAAGGAAGGTCAGGCTGTTAAAAATCAGCTATTTACCTTTCCACTTTATACGCCGTCAGACGCCTTTTACTGTGCAGGCCATCATATTCATCGTGAAAGCCTGCTGGTTGCGCCGTCAAACTCCTTGCCAGAATTACGAGCACCGGAGTCTGTTGATCTACTTCTGATCAGCGTGGATAGCGCCTGTTTCCCTACTATTTTTGACGCCGTTGATGAACGAACGCTACGCGCACCTCTCCTCTTTCCGCTGGTTAATCATGATAACCTCATGCGCTGGCGTATGCTCAGCGACAGTATTGAAGTCAATGAAAGCAATAACAGTAATCCTACATTATTGACATTCGCAGCGGTGCGTCAGGCGATTAAAGACACCATTCTTATCTATCTATCTGAAATAATTGAACCTGAATCTGCTATCGTCCTAACCAACAGTACCAAAAAACGCATTGTGGATCGTGCTCGTGAATACATGATGGCGCACTGTGATAGCCCCCCTTCTATTCTGGATGTGTGTAAATATGCAGGGGCGAGCCGCCGTAAACTTCAGTACTGCTTTCAGGAAACCCTGGGAATTAATCCCATCAGCTATCTACGCATATTACGTCTAAATGGTGTGCACCATGACCTATTAGAGGGCGCAACAACTGTGCAAGACACTGCGTGTCACTGGGGGTTCTGGCATCTCAGCCGCTTCGCGAACGACTATCGTCAGCTTTTTGGGGAATATCCATCAACAACATTAAATCGCTCCGGCAACAATTTTGCTAATTCCGGATAACAACAAGCCATTTCCATTGCCTACTCTGGATTCACAACAAAATCAGGAGATGGCAGCATGAAGATGAATTATCGCAGAAATATCACAGCAATTACCTTCTTTTCTCCGCTTTTCCTTGCCATGACCGTAACACCGGGCATGGCAACAGAAAATGGAACTCCCTCTACTGCCGCAGGAACCTATGACTTTGGTGCGGGCTTTTTACCGCATACCACCGACTTGGGAACGTTTGGCTCCCGCGTGGCGTACTACAGCGCACATGCCAATCTCGATAACGCTGGCAACAAAAAAAATGCCCCGTTCTCTCTGCAAGTACTCACTATGAGCCTGGCCTGGCTGAAGATGACAGATCAAACGCTATTAGGAGGGCGTTACGGTTTTGGTGTGATTCAACCGTTTTTCAAAATGGACACGGACATGGTCGCACAAACACCGGTTGGTCCATTATCACTCAGCAGTGATGTCTTCCGTCAGGCAGACCTTCAGGTCATACCGCTTATCCTTGGCTGGGTCCCCTCTCAAAACCTCTCTATCAACACCCAATTTCAGGTTCAGGCACCGACTGGCGATTACGATAAAAACCGGTTACTAAACCCTGGTCTCAACCATTGGGTTTTTTCTCCGATGCTCAATGCCACCTATATAACAAACAGCGGTTTTGAGGTTTCATCGAGCTTTCAGGTTGATTTCAATACAGAAAACCACGAGACAGATTATCGCAACGGCACGGAATATCGTTACGAATATGCCGCAGGTCAGCACATTGGTAACTGGACAGTAGGTATTGGCGGCTACTACTACAACCAATTCAGCGATGACCGGAGCAACTCGCTGACAGCAGGCAACCGATCTCGAACATTTGCCTACGGCCCTGCGGTGAGTTACTTCTCCCCAACCAGCCCCTCTTTCTGGATTCACGCTTACAAAGAAGATGACAGTCGTAACCGTACCCAGGGTTACACCATCGCTTTACGTGTTGCACAAAGTTTCTGAGGAACGTGCCATGTCGATAACCACATCATTACATCGCCCTCGCGCGAGCAAAGAAGGGCTGATTCTTATTCTGGGTAGCAGCCTGACCATTATGGGATCGGTCATGATTGCTGCGGTGATGCCGAAAATAGCCGCAGAATTTGGCACCACAACGCCTGGCGCGAATATTTTAATCCCATTAACCATCACAGGGCCGGCGCTAGCCATGGCAGTGTGTTCGCCAATGGTTGGCTGGTTGGCCGACCGCTGTGGTCGCAAAAATCTGCTTATTCTTGCAACGCTACTGTATGCCGTTACCGGCATGTTGCCTGCGTTGCTCAATAATCTAAGCGGCATTGTATTCAGCCGACTGGTATTTGGTGTCTGCGAAGCCGCTATCATGACCTGCAGCTCGACCCTGATTGCCGATTATTGGCATGCTCAGGAGCGAAGCCGTTTCGTTAATTTACAGGTTGTCTCGATTGGTGTTGTCGGCGCGATATTTTTCATCGTCGGCGGTGCGCTGGGCGAACATTCCTGGAGAATGCCCTTCTACCTTTATCTGCTACCACTGCTGTTAGTCCCATTTATGATGAAGATACTTTGGGAACCGACATCTCAACATCTTCCTCAGCCTCATTCGCAATCAGAATCCCAGCCGATAAATTTGGCGGCGCTGCTGGCCAATTACCTACTGATCTTTGGCGGTATGGTGCTGGCATTCGTTGTTCCTGTACAAACCCCTGCGCTATTGGTGCAGTCAGGGGTGACATCCAGCACTCTTATTGGTCTTTCTGCCGGAGTAGGATTACTGGCTTCATTGGTGGGATCGTTACTGTGGCCGCTACTGCGTGGGCAGTTTGGCATTATGGGCGTTAATGTCTTACTACTGACGCTGACAGGAATTGGGCTGTGGTTGTTGGTTCACGCAACGGGTTATCCACACATTCTGGTTGCGGTGTTTATCCATGGTGTCGGTATCGGCATACTGGTTCCTAACACGATGCTTCCCGTTATGAACGCATTGTCTGAAAAACACCGTGGGAAAGGCGTGGGCATGTTTACAGGCTGCTTGTATATCGGCCAGTTTGTTAGTCCATTGATTGTGGCAGTATTAGCAGGATTGACACAAGGAGTTGTGGCGGCAATTCAAATTTTATCTATTGCCAGCTTTGGCAGTGCCTTGCTGTGGCTGGTAAGTGCCCTAAAAACACGCGGCCCCCAAGTGACTATCAACCGATAAAAATCATAATCGACTAAGGAGTATTACCATGAAGCCAATCCAACAAATTCTGGATACTGAAGATGGACTGGGCCTTGCTCAGTACGTCAAATGTGGCGATGTGACGCCAGGTGAACTACTTGAAGGCGTTATTGAACGTTTGGAGAAAGTGAACCCACACATTAATGCCGTCGCTGAAACGCTGTTCGAAAGCGCACGAGAGAACGCCAGACAACCTCATGTAATGACGGGAACATTTGCCGGGGTTCCAACACTAGTTAAAGATTTATTTACCGCGGTAAAAGAGGCTCGAATGGCTAACGGATCACTCGCCTTGGGCGATGCACATCCAGGATTAGATGATGAGTTAGTATCACGTTACCGTAAAGCAGGTATTGTCATTGCGGGGACGTCAACATCACCTGAATTTGGTTCGTCCTATACGACAGAATCAACACGCTTCGGCGCAACACGCAACCCATGGAATCTGGCGCATAGCGCCGGAGGCTCCAGTGGCGGTGCTGCAGCGCTCGTCGCAGCCAGAGTCGTTCCTTTCGCACATGGCAATGATGGCGGCGGCTCCATTCGCGTCCCCGCTTCCTGCTGTGGGGTGTTTGGTTTGAAACCAACCCGTGGACGTATGCCTAACGGGCCATTAGCCGGTGAAGGCTGGGCAGGAATGGGCGTATCGCACGCCATTACCCTATCGGTACGCGACAGCGCAGCGTTACTGGATATTTCTGCAGGTTCTGACCTGGGTGCCCCCTATGCTGCCCCCTATCAGGCTGCCCCCTTCCTTGATGGTTTGTCGCGACCGACCGGAAAATTGCGCATCGCTATGGTCGAACACTTATCACCCTGGACCACCAGTAAACAGGCACTGGAGAGCGTTCGCGCTACCGCAGCCTTGTGTGAACAATTGGGACACCACGTGGAGGTTGTCTCGCTGCCCGTTGATGCCGAGCAGTTCTACAGTGATGTGTTTACCATTATCGGCGTTAACACACAGACTTATGTTGACATGCTGAGTCATATACGTGGCCAGCCAGTGTCATTTGAGGAAGTAGAGCCGAGAACCCGCGTGATGTTACGGGAGCGTGGTCGCATACCCGGGACTGACTATGTGATGGCAGTGAATGCCATACACGCGCTGGGACGTCGCTTCGCCCATTTCATGACGCAATACGATCTGATTCTCACACCAACGCTGACACAGGCCCCGCCGCTTATCGGCCAACTGGATGCCTTTGATGATACGCTGAGTGTGCGTGATGTTATTGAAGGGTTTCATCGTTATTGTCCGTTTACTGCATTATTTAACGCTACCGGCCAGCCCGCCATGTCTGTCCCGCTTTACTGGACGCCGGAAGGGTTACCTATTGGTTCACACTTTGCAGCCCGTTTTGGTGATGAGCAAACGCTGCTGTCACTCGCCGCTGAGCTAGAACGAGTGAAACCGTGGGCGAAACACATCCCCTCGATAAATGCGCTAAGTTAATTCGCTCATTTTAGGGTCCGGAAAAGCAGTAAAAGGCGCTCCCTACACACCGCTGCGGGAGCGCCTTTTTCATTGCTGAAACAGAAGAAGGCAAAACACGTCTTCTGTCTTAGATTCTCACGGTACGCAGTGATGACATGTAATACCCCGCCAGCGCACAGGCCGCAATAAACCACGGAATCGTCTTCACCACCACGGAATCACTGCCGCTCAAGGACTGCAGATTGGTGACGACCAGAATAATGGTGATCGACATAAAAATCACCGACAGCAGTGGAGCCCAGAATACCTGCAGACGGCTATCGTCGGTGGACATGCGGCGGAAGAACATCACCACCGCAGCCGATACACCCAATTGCAGAATGAGAATGCACAGGGTCGCGACGGCTGAACCGATAGCAAAAATATGCACCATCGGATCCAGGCCCGCGCTTCCTATTCCAAGCAGCAATATCAACAGGATAACGCTGTGCAGATGGCTGGCATTATGCGGGGTGCCGTTAGTCAGGTGGGTTTTGCTCAGTGCTTTCCAGATCAAGCCATCACGGCTGATGCTAAAGATGTAACGCGAAATGTTGTTGTGAAAGGCCAGAGAGGCCGCGAACAGGCTGGTGATCAACAGAACCGACATACTATCGACCGCCCACTGCCCGACATACTGGCGAGTAATATTGAAAACAAAATTACCGGGGTCCTTGCTGGCAATGGCGACGATGTCATCGAAGCCATACGCCTGTACCAGTGACCAACTGGTGAAACAGAAAAAAGCGGTGATCAGCAGCAAGGCACAGAGGGTGGCACGGGGTACGGTTTTCTGCGGGTCCCGGCACTCTTCAGCGTAAATGGCTGTTGATTCAAAACCGATAAAGGAAGCGATAGTAAAAATGAAGGCGATGCCAAGGTTACCGTGCATGAACACCGAAGGTTCAAACGATTCGACGGTGTAGGAACCGGCTTTCTTTACCAGCAGCATGACGTCAGTCAGCAGTACGATGGCAACTTCAGCCAGCATCAGCACGCCCAGCAGCTTGCCCCCCACCTCAACGCGCTTGATGCCCAGCACCCAGGCAATCACCGTGAATACCATGCTCAGCATCCACCAGGGAAGATGCAGGCTGACATGCTCTTCCAAAAACAACTGTGTAAAAAAGCCGAGCATGGCAACAATCGCCACCTGGATGGAAGCATAGGCCATCAGCGCCAACACAGAGGCTGATGCTCCCCAGTGGTCACCCAACCCTTTTGAGATGTAGGTATAGAAAGCACCGGCATTATTGACGTAGCGGCTCATGGCGATAAAACCCACCGCAAATGTCATCAAAATAATGCACGACAGAATATAAAACACCGGAATGCCGCCGCCGTTGCCGGAAATAATCGCTATCGGCAGGCCACCGACCACGCCAGTCAAAGGCGATGCGGCCGCGACCACAAAAAAGACCAGGGAAAATAAACCCAACGTATTTTTGCGTAAACCATTATCGTTGTTCATCGTTAGCGTCTCCGTGAAAGAGAGTGAAATTTTTCAGACAATCTGCGTCGCCTGAAGCAGGTAACTTCACTGAATCATTTCCCCGTATACGCGGATAGAAAAAATCGGACAGGGCAACGGTGCAGGCTTGCACCGTTGTAGTGCTTAGTGGTAGCGCAGGCGATGGAGTAACGCATCGTCGGCAATGTGCCGCTGATAATCGCACGGTGTAATACTGACGAACTTCTTAAACTCGCGCAGAAAGTGCGACTGGTCGCTAAAACCAAGGTCAAACGCCAGGTTGCTAAAGGAAATATCTTCTTGTGAATGAATGCGGTGCAGTGCGGACTGGCCGCGCAGAATACGGCTAAATGCTTTCGGTGATAACCCGGTGTCCTGGCGGAACTGCCGCTGAATAGTCCGGCACGTATAGCCGGTCAACGTTTCCAGTTGGTCGATACGGATATTCCCCTTCTGCTGCACCATTGCCCGAATAATGGACGTGGTGACGGGTGAAGACTTACGCACCAGTCGTGGCGTGAAATAGGCATTAAATAATGAAATTTGCCGTGAAAAATCGCGCTGTTGCACAATTTGTTCAAACGCCAACCGGGCATCTGGCACCACGTCAAGAAAGCTGAATTCACGATTGGCGATCTCTTCGGCCATCACATCAAGAAAATCAGGAATAACACCCGGCGCAAAACGCACGCCGAAATAATGATGGTTGTGCAGCATGTCTGCACCACGAGCTTCTAGTGTGGTACCGCACACGCGACCTTTAGGATTCAGCGGATCGCAATCAAAAACGATATCAACACAACCGTCAGGCACCGCCAGCGTCATCCCTGCCGTTTGCGCTACATCGAAGCTGTAAAAGTGTGAAATTGCCGGGTTTTCTGAGGCGGTCACCGAGTAATGCTGCGCAGCATTGAGCACAAACCACGGCTGTTCCGGGAGAAAACTTCCCGCAGGGCGACAAAGGGAATTTTCAGACATAACACGCTCCGATATCGACTAAGCCTATCGCTGGATAATGCAAACCCTGTGCCACGCCGATGTCGCAAATATTCAATACAGGCCGACTACCGTCACGTATTTCTATGGTCATTCACCTGCATGCCGGTCGCACTGTGTCGACGGCAATACTGAAAATAAAACAGAAAGGGGCCAGACCATGACTGATTCAACCCGGATTGATTTTATCTACTTGTCGGAGCAGGACATGATCCGTGCGGGGGTTACCGACATGCCCGCTTGCGTCGACACCATGGAAGAGATGTTTGGTTTGCTTTATCGGGGTGACTACCGCATGGCTGGTGCGAATAACGATTCACACGGCGCGATGGTGACGTTCCCGGAAAACTCGCCATTCCCCACCATGCCGAAGCCAACGGCCGATCGCCGTTTAATGGCGATGCCCGCCTACCTTGGCGGCAGTTTTTGTACCGCCGGGGTGAAATGGTATGGCTCGAACATCGCCAACCGCGAAAAGGGGCTACCGCGCTCCATTCTGATGTTCACGCTCAGCGATGCCGACACCGGCGCACCGCTGGCGCATATGTCTGCCAACCTGCTCTCTGCTTATCGTACCGGTGCGGTACCCGGCGTTGGGGCACGTCATCTGGCGCGCAAAGATTCACGGGTGATTGGCTTACTGGGGCCTGGCGTGATGGGGAAAACAGCCGTGTCAGCGTTTATCGCCGTCTGCCCGCAGATTGACACCATCAAAGTGAAGGGGCGCGGTCAACGTAGCCTCGATCATTTCATCACCTGGGTACAAACCACTTACCCGCAAATCAAGCATATCGATGTCGTCGACACGCTGGAGGCCGTGGTGCGGGGTTCAGATATTGTCACCTATTGCAGCTCGGGCGAAGTCGGCGAGCCTGACAGTTATCCGCTGGTGAAACGCGAATGGGTAAAACCCGGTGCGTTCCTTGCCATGCCTGCGCTGTGCAACATCGACGCCGGAATGGAACAACCTGACGTGCGTAAAGTACTCGATAACACTGGCCTCTATCAGGCGTGGTTTGAAGAAGTCCCTAAACCTGCACATAAAACGATTCCGGTGATTGGTGTGCGCTTTATGGACATGATTGCCGAAGGGAAACTGACGACAGATCAACTGGAAGACATCGGTAAGATCGTGGCCGGTGATGCGCCGGGGCGTCAGAACGACGACGAAATTATCATCATGTCGGTGGGTGGCATGCCGGTGGAGGATGTGGCCTGGGGAACCGTGATATATCGCAACGCGCTGGCTAACAACATCGGCGTGAAATTAAACCTGTGGGAAACCCCGGTACTGAGCTAATTAAGGGCAACCAGCATGACACGTATCATTAAAGTAAAAACTGGCTCGAAGTTTGAGGAAATGGGCAGCTACTCACGCCTTGTCGCGGTGGATAACTGGATTTATGTCTCTAATACCGCGGGTCGCAATCCGGTCAGCCAGGAAATCCCGGCTGACGTGAGTGAACAGACGTTGCAAGTGTTCGCCAACATTGAAGCAGCACTCGCCGCCATTGATGCCTCGCTGAAAGATGTCGTGTTCTCGCGGGTGTTTATTCAGAATCCCGACGATGTGCCAACAGTCATGACCATCATCGGGGATAAGTTTCGGGGCATCAACCCGGCCACCACGGTGACCTGCCCACCGCTGGGTTCGACGGTTTACAAAGTGGAATTGGAGGTCACGGCGTATCGCGGGGCCGCCAGAGCTGACGTTCAGGAAATCACCGTTGCGCGGTAAGGCGTACCAGGAGGCGCACTATGTCACCAGAAATTACCCCCGTTACCACGTCATCTGACGCTCCTGAGTCCACCACCGTCGTCATTATTGGCGGTGGCATTGTCGGTTTAACCGCTGCCCTGACGCTGGCAGAGCGCAATATTCCGGTGGTAGTGCTGGAGAAAGGACGTATCGCAGGCGAACAGTCATCGCGCAATCTGGGTTGGATTCGTAAAACCAGTCGTGCTGTCGATGACATCCCACTGGCGCAGGCGGCTGATCGCCTGTGGGCTGAAATGGCAGCACGCGTTGGCTGCGATGTGGGTTATCGTCAGGCAGGCATTATGTTCATTGCCCGCAGTGAAGCACAAATGGCGCTACATGAAAGTTGGTATAAAGCGGTCGCACCGCTTGCGCTGGATACCCTACTGCTGAGTAAAGCAGACATTGCCGAGCGGGTACCGGGTGGAAAAGGTACATGGGCTGGGGGAATTTTTACCGCTTCCGATGGTCGTGCGGAGCCGACACTGGCAGCCAGCGCGATTGCTCGCGCGGCTATCGCCAAAGGCGCGATCATCGTCGAGCAGTGTGCCGTGCGCACGCTGGAGACGAGTGGTGGCAAGGTGAGTGGTGTGGTCACCGAGCGAGGTGAAATTCGCTGCGAGCACGTGCTACTGGCGGCAGGTGCCTGGTCGCGGCGTTTTCTTGGTAATCTGGGTATTGCGTTACCCACACTGCCGCTGATTTGTTCGGTGATGCGCACCAAGCCGCTGGAAGGGCCGACCACTATTGCAGTCGGCGCACCAGATTTCTCATTTCGTAAACATCAGGATGGCGGTTTTATCATTACCCAGCGTGGCGCACTGGATGCACCGCTAACGCTCGATCATCTGCTGATTGGTATGCGCTATCTACCGCAACTGCGCCAGGCGCGTGACAACCTGCGCATTTCACTTGGCAAATACTTCGTTAAAGATTTAGCGCTGGCGCGCCGCTGGCGCAGGGATCACCGCTCGCCGTTTGAGCACATTCGCACGCTTGATCCTGCCGCGAATACAGCGCTGAATCAGGAAGCGATGCGTAACCTGCGTGCAGCCTGGCCGGTATTTGAGCAGGCTGAGCTGGCGCAGGCATGGGCTGGCGTCATCGATATAACGCCAGATTCCAACCCGGTGATAGGGGACGTCGCGGCACTGAAAGGCCTGACGCTGGCAACCGGTTTCTCCGGCCACGGTTTCGGTACCTCGCCTGCCGCTGGGCAGTTGGCTGCTGATCTGGTATCCGGCCATACACCGTTGATTGACCCGAAGCCGTATCGATTTGCTCGTTTTTGACCGCGTGCGCGATTTATCGCGCACCGCACGTTAACAGTACGGTGCCGTCATTATGCATTATGCCGTCCTGCAAAAGAGAAGCCGTTTTACGCACGACGTTGTGTATTACTCCTGAAAGCCATTGATGCCGAAAGAGCAACGCATGATCACCCCAATCACATTAGCGAAATACAAGGATGGGCCTGTGGAGGAATACCACAATCCGGGATAACGACATAATCAATCCAGGAGCCGGGAATATCGACGCGTGGTAAATCGGTTTCGTCATCCACCAGTTCATTCACCTGTGCGATGACAATACCGTCATGGAATGCAGCGGCTTCAACCAGCGCCGGGGTGTCTTCGGTGCTGGGGCCGGTGTACAGGTTGCCTTTACGGTCGGCTTGATACCCGGCCACCAGCGCCACATTCGGGATCAAATCAACATACAGACGGGAATAGAGTTCGATATAGGTGTGAATCGCGCCCACTTCCAGCGCACCGTCTTCCAGCAGCTGAGAAATGCGCAGACTTTGCGTACCCGAGAAGGAGAAATCGAGTTTATGGGCGATGCCTTTCTCGAAGATATCCAGATGCTCGCTACGCCCAACGCTTGGCATGATCATGTGCAGGTCATGCACCACCTGCGGGTTGACTTCCGCCAGAGTGCGGGAGAGGAAATCGGCCTGCTTTTGGTTATTCCCTTCCAGCACGACCTTATCGCCGGGAGCGATCAATTTTTCCAGCATCGCGGCCAGATGTTCCGTAGGTAGCACCTTGCCCGAAACGGGTATCGACGCTTTGCGCCGTTGCTTTTCACTGCGGCGCGTATTCCAGACCCGCGGTGACGTTTGCCCAGACAACATTATTAACCTCCTGATTCAGCTCATCATTTTGATTTGCCTTGGTCTGGGGAAAAGTATGTTCTCTGGCTGAAGCGGCTTCAATCAAGCAGCCGTCACGATCATTAGCTTTAGAGTAAAGATAACTGGCGCGCCAGCAATGATTGCCGTGCCAGCCCGCGCGGAGTGCGGGTTTTCATCTCGCCGCATACATCGCGCAAATTGTGATCAGCCCGGCGCTTTGCGCATCTGTCTCGTTAATCACAATGAGGTAAGAACGGGAAAACAGAGCGGGAACATCGTTGCGGGGAGGCAGGAATATCGGCACAAACCCGATACTGCATACGCATCGGCCCCATGCTGGATAAGCAACACGGGGCCGTACGAAATCACTGACGTTATGAGGTCAATGCCATTATCGATTTGGCATTATTAGGCTAATGACACTCGTCGGTTAATAACACGCGTCGGTTAATGCCTTTGCCTTATTTCGGTTTTACACGATCCACAACCTTGTGGATGGCTGCGGCCAGTTCATTGATTTCAAATTTCGCCACATACGAATCAGCACCGACATTGCGTACGTGATCTTCGTTGGCTGAGCCAGACAACGAGGAGTGGATGATAACGGGAATATGCTTAAGCGCCTCATCACGTTTGATATTACGTGTCAGCGTAAATCCATCCATCTCCGGCATTTCCAGGTCAGTCAACACAAAGGCAATCTTATCTGAAATGGGTCGACCTTCCGCCTTCGCTTCCTCCGCCATGGATTTGATCTTATTCCAGGCTCCCAGACCGGTGATATGCATGATGTAGGGAATATTCATCACATTCAGCCCCGTTTCGAGCATCGTGCGCGCGACTTTGGAGTCTTCGGCCACAATCGCTACCGCTCCGGGTTTCAGGTGGAACGTTTTCTCTTCCACGCTTTCAATTTTAATTTCACGCTCGGTGGGAATAATGTCGTGCAGAATCTGTTCTACATCCAATACCAGCGCCAGACGGTTGCTCGCCGGATCGCTGTCCAGACGCGCGATACTGGTGATATAGCTATTGCTGACTCCCGCCTCAGCGGTATTTACCTGACTCCAGTCAAGGCGGACAATATCATCAACCGATTCGACTGCAAAAGCCTGGGTGCTGCGTGCATATTCCGTCACCAGCAGGATGTTGCGCCCGGTACTCGCCGCACACCCTACCACCGCCGGAAGATCGATAACGGGAATAATCTGCCCGCGAATATTAATCATACCAAGCATCGGTGGTGTCATACCCGCAGCCTTGGTCAAGGTTGGCATCGGAACGATTTCACGAAGCTTGAACACATTGATACCGAACAGCTCGGATGGCCCTTCACCGGTGGCCGATCCCAAACGGAACAATAACAATTCAAACTTGTTGGACGAGGTAAGATTAGTTCTCTCCTCAATCTCTTTTTGAAATTTATCCATTCTGTCCTCAATGCAAATAATTATTAATGTATGGTTACAAGGCAACATCAGTCATGCAGGTAAATCAGGCCGGTGGCCTTACCCCACTCTACGCGATTGCTGACGCGCTTCAAATAACTCTTACTTCTTATACACCATTAAAAAGAAAAATATGTGTCTCACGTCATCTGCTGCATCTTCCTGTTTTGAAAAGCATAGACCACCGGTCATTTCTCCACCATATTCCCGCAACAAATGTTCTGCATCCTGTGATGAATGGCAGATTTGATTATGTGTGTTGTTATTACCTGCCTATATAAATAGGCATCAACTTAAAATGACCGAGGCGTGAGAGTTAACAGAAATAATCAATAGAATAATAAGAAGATCATAAGAAAATGATCTTTCTTCTGACGAGGTGAAACCCGTTGTCCCCTAAATGATTCGAGCCGCATAACGCAGGTTCACGGCTGCCGCTACGATGAACTATTCCCGCCAGGGCTAGCGGGCATAGCTGTAGACGGAAGCGCGTGAAATACCCAGATGCTGCGCAATCGTCTCCATCGATTTCTTCACGTCAAGTAAACCGCTTTCCCGCAGTTCCTGCATCAGCAGACGCCGCTCCGGTGCTTTCAGTGCGCGCGGTGTGGTCGCCAGACGCGCTGCAAATTGGTCGATACGCTGACGGATCGCTTCGGCACCGGACGGTTCCAGACTTTCAGTCAGTACGCCGCTATTGACCTGATTAAAATGCGCGAAGGCGTGCTGGATGCCGCGAAACAGTGTCATATCCACATTCAGGCACAAAGAGGCGACATATTCACCGCTGGCGTCCTTGATGCCTATCGAAGTGCTTTTCACCGGGCGGCCATCGGCAAACTGATTGGCATAATTGGCCACGACACGGGGGAATTCCGGCGATGCGATACGCGCCAACCCCAGCTCAGTGGTTGGCTGCCCGACTTCCCGACCAGACAAATTGTTGTAAATCGCCAGAATCGAGTGCTCCGGTTTTTTCAGGTCATGGATCACCACTTCGCAAAACGGTGCAAAGGTCTCCCCCAGCCCTTCGGCAATGGTACTGAGCTGTTCAAGCAGTATCGAGTCTGGCAGATGTGTCACCCTGTTTCTCCTTCACCCTTTGTTGCTGGATAAATTATTTATAAATAGACGTTATGTCAAACCGGTCCAGTACGGCATTCCAACAAAAAAGCTCGCCTGCCCGCGAAAAACGGTTGGCAATGGCTACAATACCGGCTATAAAAATAAGACATTTTGTTTAAAACTGGATAAATCGTTTATACAAAGGAGCCGCCATGAGCCAGATTGTTCTGCCTTCTTATGACGACGTCGTCGCCGCCAGTGAGCGAATTGCCGGATACGCCCATCGCACACCGGTTCTCACCTCCCGTACCGCCAACGACGCGCTCGGCGCAGAGCTTTACTTCAAATGTGAAAACTTCCAGCGCATGGGGGCGTTCAAATTTCGCGGCGCGATGAATGCGCTGTTGCAATTCACCCCAGAGCAAAAGGTAGCCGGTGTGGTAGCGTTCTCCTCCGGTAACCACGCGCAGGCGATCGCCATGTCGGCAACACTGTTGGGCATCCCCGCGACCATCGTCATGCCGCAGGATGCCCCGGCGGCCAAGATAGCTGCCACCAAGGGGTACGGCGCACAAGTGGTGACCTTCGATCGTTACACGCAAGACCGTGAAGCCATCGGGCGTGAACTGGCGCAACAGCATGGCATGACGTTGATTCCCCCCTTTGACCACCCACATATTATCGCCGGGCAAGGAACGGCAGCGAAAGAGCTGTTCGAGGAGGTAGGCGAGCTGGATGCCCTGTTCGTTTGTATGGGTGGCGGTGGGTTGCTATCCGGTTCAGCGCTGTCGGCACGTCAGCTGTCGCCCGGCTGTCGGGTATACGGTGTCGAGCCTGAAGCCGGTAACGATGGTCAGCAGTCTTTTCGTTGCGGCCACATCGTACATATCGATACGCCCAACACCCTCGCCGACGGTGCTCAGACGCAGCATCTGGGTCAGTACACCTTCGCGTTGATTCGCAAGCATGTGGATGACATTTTAACCGTCAGTGATGATGAACTGGTCACCGCGATGCGCTTTTTTGCCGAGCGGATGAAGATGGTGGTCGAACCGACCGGCTGTCTCGGCTTCGCCGCCGCCCGTGCCAGCCAGCACAAACTGCGGGGGAAACGCGTCGGTATTATCGTCAGTGGCGGCAACGTTGACCTGGCCCGCTACGGCCAGTTACTGGCGGGGTAAACCGTCAGATACCGCTTACCGGCACGACACCGCCGCCCATAACCATCGAGGCGGCGTGGCGTTCAGTTTGCGAGCCGTCTCCAGATAACGGGTATCCAGCAAACTGGCTGACCAGTACAGGGCCGATGCGGTTTTAGCAGGCCAGATGCCATCAAACCCAGCCACCCCTGCTTGTCGCCGTGCGATATCAAATTTCACCGTGGTACGGGCAAACTCCTGATGGGTCTTCACGCCATCCGCATACGGACTGAGCCACGCCAGCGCGCCACGCAGGCTCTGCCCCTCCGCGCCTTTCAGATCAAGCCAGTCACGCCCTTGCGTTCGCGCCGCCAGGGCGGCACGTACCAACGGCTCCAGGTCGTACACCACATAATGCAGCGCGTCACGCTGGCTGAAATCCAGCACTTCGCCATCAGGATGGATGTTGGCATTCAACTGGTGAATAAATGCCTCTTGCGCCGCCGCCATCAGATGGGCATCCCCCAGTGCGGCCGCGCCCATCGTCACCAGCTTAACGCGGTGGCTTTGCCAGTTATTAGTCCAGGTCCCGCGCTTATCCTGCTGATGCGCCTGCATCTGTTGCAGGTAACCGGTGGTTAGCTCGTTGAGAAAACGTCGGGTGCGTGCCTGTGTGGCTGTCGGCAACGCATCGTGAGTGAGCTGATAAGCGTCAATCAATCCATCCAGACTGGTTTCATCGATAGGGTTAAAGCTCAGACGATAAGTTGTCGTCCAGGCATCAAGATAGGTTGCCAGTCGGGATAGCGATGTCGCATCCCCGGCCATATGCCACGCCAGCGCCAAATCACGCATATAGCTAAAATCGCGTCGGGCGGCGTTCGAGATATCATAAATGCCCTGATGGGGGAGCGTTCCTTCGGTATGCATAACCGGGATAGCCTGCGGCTGCGCTGACGGCGGATGGGAAACGGTCGACAGCAGTGCGGAGGCCGAAGGCGCGGTCGCCGCCAGACACAACCGGCTGTCAGCCTGCGTGGTTCCCGCCTGTACTGAAGCCATCACACCGGCAGCAAGTGCGCCCACGGCCCATCGGGTCATGCGCTTCGGCATCATGATACTCATGCGTAATACTCCTTCTAAAATAGCGTGACGGGATGCTGATGACGCAACCAGTTCAGGTACGCCGACGGCCAGGCCGCGACCGGCGAGCCAGGCTCCCCCAGTCCAAAACCGTGCCCGCCTACAGGGTAGCGTTGCATCACTACCGGTACGTTAGCGCTCTGGCAGGCCTGCGCCATGATCAGCGTATTATGCGGATCGGACACCGAATCATCCTCTGCCTGCACCAGAAAAAAGGGGGGCGAGTGCTGTGAGACATAGGATTGCACCGACCACTCAGCCTCCATCGCCGCACTGGCATCCCGCCCCACCAGGACCCGGTGCGTCGCCGTATGTTGATAGGGTTTTTCCAGTGTAATGACGGGGTAAATCAGTGCGGCATGGTCAGCCTGAATCGGTAATGCGTCCAGCGCATCCTGCGGGGGATAGAGTGCTTCTTGCCTGAGTGCGGCCATCCCCAACAAGTGCCCACCGGCAGAAAACCCCAATACCCCCACCCGGCGCTCCCGATGGCGAATCAACCGTAATGCACGCTGCGCGTCCTGCAACGCCACCCGGTTGCCGTCATGCCAGCCTTCACCGGGCAAGCGATAGGCCAGAACATAGGCCGTATACCCTTGCGCCACCAGCCAGGCGGCGGCAGGCCAGGCCTCTTTGCCCATTTCGATACGCTGATAACCGCCCCCCGCCGCCACCAGGATAGCCTGACCATTGGGTTTTTCCGGCGTAAACACCTCAAGATAAGGTGTGGCGATGTGGCTAAGCGCTCCCCGGGCACTCAAGTGCGGCAGGTCAGCCGGGCCACCGCCGCCCGGCGGGGTGTGGTCCCACAGGTTGATACGCGGGTGTGGCGTCGGCAAGGACACGCCCAAGACCCGGCCTGCGGTCAGGAGCACAGTAACTGTTGAGAGAGCGGTAAGAAATCTTCTGCGATTCATCACTGGCCGACCTCTTTACTCGCGGGAATGGTGGGGCCGTATCTTTACGACCTGAGCGATACCATCACAGCATGGGTGAAGGGTTTCTTCAAGATAACAACACCAGATGGTCGTCGCCCACCTGCCGGTAACGGCGCACCGGCGGCTGGTAATCCAGCGGGCGCAGCGGACTATGCAGTTCATCCGCCAGCAGTGAGCGGTATACCCGCCGTTGCGGGTCAGGCACCGGCACGGCAGCCAGCAGGCGTCGGGTATACGGATGTTGGGGGTTGTTGAATACCGCCTGACGCGGGCCAATCTCCACAATCTCCCCCTGATACATCACCGCCACACGATGGCTGATGCGCTCCACCACCGCCATATCGTGAGAAATGAACAGATACGCCAGCCCCAGTTGTTGTTGCAAATCGAGCAACAGATTGACGATTTGCGCTTTGACCGTCATATCCAGCGCCGACACCGCCTCATCGGCGATGATCAATTGTGGATTGAGCGCCAGCGCCCGAGCAATACATAACCGTTGGCGCTGTCCGCCAGAGAACTGGTGCGGATAGCGCTCCGCCATGTCGGCCTGTAATCCGACCCTCTCCAGCAATTCCGCCACTTTCTGCGGTGCCTGCCGGGCGGATGCCAGACCGTGACTGACCATGGGCTCGGCAATCGCGCGCCCGATGGTCATCCGTGGGTTGAGGCTGTCATACGGGTCCTGAAAAATCATCTGTGCCCGCATCCGTAACCCGGCCAGCGCAGACTTATCGGCGCTCAGCATGTTTTCACCGCACAGCGACACCGTACCGCCAGTCGGTTCCAGCAATCGCAAGATAGCGCGCCCGGTGGTAGATTTGCCACAGCCGGACTCGCCCACCAGCGACAGCGTTTCTCCGGCTTGCAGGCTAAAAGACACGTTTTCGACCGCGTGTACCCGGCCAGTTACCCGCCGTAACCACCCGCTTTTCACCTCAAAACGCTTGACCAGATCTCGCACCGCCAGCACCGGTGTGCCCGCCATTACCGTGTTTTGCAGCGGCTCGCTCACGCCCGGTTGCCCGAATAACGCGAAGCGTTGCGGAAGGGGGCTGTCTGCCATGTCACCCAGTCGCGGTACGGCGGAAAATAACGTTTTGCTGTAAGGATGCTGCGGTGCCTGAAATAGCTGACGGGTCTCAGCCATTTCCACCCCTTCACCGCGATACATCACGATGGTGCGATCAGCGACCTCCGCCACCACCCCCATATCGTGGGTGATGAACAGAATCGACATACCCTCTTCATCCTGCAACGTCTGGATCAATGACAGGATCTGCGCCTGAATGGTGACATCCAGCGCCGTCGTCGGCTCATCGACAATCAACAATGTCGGGTTGCAAGCCAGCGCGATGGCGATCACCACCCGCTGTCGCATACCACCTGAAAAGCTCAGGGGATACTCATCCAGCCGGGCCTGCGCTGCGGGAATACGCACTTTCTCCAACAGACGTACGGCTTCGGCTCGGGCACTGGCGTGATCCATCCCCCGATGGCGTTGCAGCACTTCGGTTATCTGGGTGCCGATTTTCAGTACCGGATTGAGGCTGGTCATCGGCTCCTGAAACACCATGCCGATGCGGTTGCCGCGAATGTGCTGCATCTCACGGGCGGGTAACGCCAGCAAGTCTCGCCCTTCGAACAGCACCCGCCCACGGGTTTGCACCTGTGGTCCTGCCAGCAAACGCATGATGGACAGCGCGGTGACGCTCTTGCCAGAGCCGGATTCCCCCACCAGCGCCACGGTTTCCCGCTCGCCAATCTCAAACGACAAATCCTGCACCACCTTCAGCCACTCACCGTTCACCCGAAAAGCAGTATTCAGTTGTTCAACGCGCAGTACCGACTGATTCACCCCTCACTCCTCCTGTCTGGTATTGAGCGCATCACGCAAGGCGTCACCGATCAGATTGATGGCCACAATCAGCAACAACAGCATCACGCCGGGAAACAGGCTGATCCAGTAATCACCGGACAGCAGATAGTCAAAACCGTTGGCTATCAATAACCCCAGCGACGGTTCGGTAATCGGCAGGCCGATGCCGAGAAACGACAGCGTCGCTTCCAGCATGATGGCGTAAGCAATGCGCATCGTAGCGACCACGATCAGCGGCGGCAGGCAGTTGGGCAGCACATGGCGAAACAGAATGCGCGGGGTGGAAAAGGCCATGCCACGCGCCGCATCCACATAGTTGCGGCGATTTTCCAGTAGCGCAGAGGCGCGAAGGGTTCGGGCGTAATAGGCCCACTGGGTGATCACCAGCGCCAGAATAATTTTATCCACCCCCTGGCCGAGCACCGCCAACAGGATCAGGGCTATCAGTATCGGTGGGAAGCTAAGCTGGATATCAACGATACGCATCAACAACGCATCGGTTTTGCCCCCCAGCCAGGCGCTCAACAGACCGGCGACCATACCGATACACAACGCCACCAGTGCACTGCTGACGCCCACTACCAGGCTGGTGCGGGTGCCGTAGAGAATGGCGCTGAGTAAATCACGCCCCTGATCGTCGCTGCCAAGCCAATACGTCAACCCGCTCATACCACTGGAACCCGGCGGCAGGCGGTTATCCATGATCATCAACTGGGACAAATCATACGGATTCTGCGGCGCAATCCACGGGGCGAGCAGCGCCAGTGCCACAATCAACACCAGCATAAACAGCCCCAACCGCGCCAGTCGGTCTTGCCACAGCATCAATAGCACGTGGCTCAGTGCCGAGCGTGATACCGGCAGGGTGGACGGCGTATGCACTGAACGTTGTTGTGGCATATTCATTGCCCACCCCCTAAGCGGATGCGTGGATCCACCACAGCGTACAGTACGTCTACCAGCAGGTTGATTACGCTAAACATCACCACCGTCATCATCAGGTAAGCCAGAATGACCGGGCGGTCCAACACGGCGATGGCGTCGATAATGAGCTTGCCCATCCCCGGCCAGGCGTAAATCGTTTCGGTCACGACCGCAAAGGCAATCAACGACCCCAACTCCAGACCAATTACCGTAATCAGCGGTATCAGCGTATTTTTCAGCACATGCACAAACAGGATGCGGCTTTCTGACAGCCCTTTGGCGCGGGCAAAACGCACATAATCCTGTTGCAGGCATTCCCGCACGCCTGCGCGGGTCAGGCGAATAATCAATGAAATCTTGAATAGCGCCAGATTCAGCGCTGGCAACAGCAGGTGTTGCCAGCCATCGAGCGTCAGCAGACTCAGGGGAACGCCTGCTACCGTTACCGTCTCACCCCGTCCTGACGACGGCAGCCAGCCGAGCTTCACGCTAAACAGCATGATCATCATCATGCCGATCCAAAATGTTGGCAGGCTAAACCCCAGAATGGAGACCGTCATCACCGATTTTGCCGCCAGACTGTCTGGTCGCAGACCGGCGAACACCCCTAATGGGATACCCACCAGCAGCGACAGCAAAAACGCCACCAGCGCCAGCTCCAGCGTGGCGGGCATCCGTTGCAAAATCAGGTGTAATGCGGGTTGATTAAAAATAAAGGAGTTACCCAAATCGCCCTGCAAGGCATGGGTGACAAACAGCAGGTACTGCTGCCACAGGGTTTTATCCAGTCCGAAGGCACGGATCACCGCGTCACGCTCGGCAGGCGTCGCATTGCTGCCCAGCAGCAAATCTACCGGGTTGCCAACCAGATACACACCAGCGAACACCAACACTGACATGACCGCCAGCGTTATCAGGGTTTGCAAAAAGCGGCTGAGTAAAAAGCGGGCCATGACAAGTCCTTGTGGTTAGCAGTGACGATTACACAGGAAGCTACGGGGTATCCGCCCGGCCATAACGACTGAGCACCCGCACCAGCAACGACAAAAAGCCGGGTTCATCTACCGACTGCATGACCTGCGCATTGGGTGCCTGCGACAGCTTGCCATAAAAATCCGCCCAGGTGTGCCCGGCGGTTTCACCGCAAACCGTCACCCCAACCCGCGCTTCACGACCGGCGAACAGTGACGGTTGCAGTAACCACGCTACCGTCGTTGCATCATGTATCGGGCCGCCTTCGCGCCCGAAGCGTGCCACATCACTGCGGTCAAACGCCTCCAGCAGACGCGCAATAGCCTGCCCCGGTAACCCGGCATCACGTTGCAATTGGGCGATTTCCTGCTGGGTGATCAGCGCCTGAAAGGTCATATCCAACGGCATGATAACCAACGGTATACCGCTACTAAATACCCGGCTGGCAGCGTGGGGATCGGCATACACATTGAATTCCGCCCACGGCATGCGATGACCGAGTACGCTAAACGCACAGCTCATGGTCACCACCTGGCGAATGCCCCGCGCCACATCCGGATGTTGGACCAACGCCAGCGCCAGATTGGTCATCGGCCCGATGGCGCAAAAAGTGATTGGGTTGTGTTCCTGTGCCGCCTGCCGCGCGGTACGCACGATAAACTCCACCGCGTGCTCCTGCATCGTGGCCGGACACTCGCCCCCCGGCACCAGCGCATCGCTGAACGCGCCGATATGAACATACTTGCCATAACGCTGTGGACCAACCAGCGGCTTTTCCGCGCCGCCGAAGACCGGCACATCGATACGGCCAGACAACGCCACGATCCGCCGGGCGTTCGCCAGCGCATGTTGCAATGCCACATTGCCAGCTACTACGGTGATACCCAGCACGTCCAGCTCCGGTGAAGCCAACGCCAGCCATAACGCAATCGCGTCATCGACGCCGGGGTCGGTATCAATGATAATTCGCTGACGTGTCATCGTGTCATTCCATGAGCTGAAGGCATGTTATCGATTGAAAACCGGTTATCGGTCGAAGGCGTGTCATACGCTGAAAACGTTTCATAAGCTGAAAACAAGTGGCAGAACAAGCGGATGACCTCATCGACCTCCACGCCTGTCACCACGTCAACATTTGGCGTCAGGCCAGATTTGCCGTAAAGATCCATCACGCTCTGCCCCATACACAGTTCACTCTGATGCTCCACCAGTATCCGTGCCCGCTCAGTGCGAAACAGCTCGGGGCGCAGTAACCAGGCAATCACCAGCGGGTCATGCAACGGTCCACCACGAGAGCCGTAACGTTTGATGTCATTACGATCCCAGAAGGCCATCAGTTGACGCAGCGGGTCGCGTAATCGTCCGGCATGGGCAACCAGCTCATGAACGCGTTCCGGCGTCAGGATCACCTGATGCGTAGCATCCAGTGGTAACAGCGTCATCGGTACGCCCTGAGAAAAAACGATGTGTGCCGCGTGTGGGTCAGCCAGCAGGTTAAATTCCGACGTCATGGTACGGTTACCCAGCGCCCGGCAGGCACCGCCCATCGAAACAATCCGCTCAATACCTGCGGCGATATCAGGCGCGATGCTGAACGCGCTGGCCAGATTCGTCATCGGCCCCAGCGAACACAGTGTGATTCGCTCGCCACACTGCGCCGCCGCACGGCAACGAGCGATGATAAAGTTAACCGCATGCTGCGGTTCCTCGGTTTTACGCGGCGCGGGAAAATCGCTGTCACCCAGCCCATGCTGACCATGAAACTGGCCGTGGATAGGTTCACGTAACAACGGCTGCCAGCAACCGGCAAACACCGGAATATCGGTACGCCCACCCAGCTCAACTATCTGCAACGCATTACGCAGCGTGTTGGGTAACGGCTGATTGCCATTCACGACGGTAATGCCCTGAATCGACAATTGTGGCGCGACAAACGCGCTCAGTAGTGCCAGCGCATCATCAATACCAGGATCACAATCGATAATAACGGGAATGGACCTCACAATGCGCCCACCTCTTTTAACACGCTGGCTATCTCATCGCGGGCGTGATGCGTTAACGGCTGTTGCGGCGCAATCGGATTGCCAACGGCAAACCCCTGCATTTCCAGCGCTGCCTTAATACAGGCGGCCACGGAGTATTTGGCAAAAATTTCGTTTACCCGCCACAACGGACGTTGCAGCTCCATCGCCCGCGACCAGTCGCCTTGCTTAGCCGCGTCATACAAGGCCAGGCTTTGTCGCGGAACGATACAGGCCGGGCCCGCCATCCAGCCGACGCCACCAATCAACATTACACAAGCGGGAATATGGGCAGAGGCGGAGAAAACCTGCATGCGACCACCGGTACGCTCCATGATCGATAACAACCGGCCAGTATTGGTAGAGGCATCCTTAATGTAGCGAATGTTATCCACATGGCTTAAGCGCTCAATCACCGGAAGGCTCAGATCGGTGCGTTGAAATTGTGGGTTGGTGTACAACACTACCGGTGTGGGATGGGCGGCAGCGGCAATAGCCCGGAAGTAACTCTCTACACCGGCATCGGTCAGCGGGAAATAGGCTTCCAGTATCGCCAGAATACCGTCAACACCCAGTTCCAGGTAGGTACGCGTCTGCGCGACCGCATCCTGAATCGTTGTCGCTGCCACACCGGCTATCACCGGTACCCGGCCACGCGCAGCCTCTATCACGGTACTAACTACATCAACGCGTTGTTTTTGCGTCAGATACGCGAACTCACCGGTGCTGCCAAGCGGCGTCAGACCGTGTACACCACTACTGATAAGGTGTTCGACCAGTTCAGCGAGGACAACGCGGTCCACCTCGCCATTCGCTTTTATCGGTGAAACCAGATAGGGAAATACGCCGAAGAATCCGCTCATGGAGTGATCCTGAAGGTTGCAGGCTGGGTGTCCCGCCACGGAATGCAGCGGGACACGGCCTGATGGGAGAACCCTGGTGTTAACGTAAAAATCGCACTACATTTTTCTATCCACCACCAGTATCGGGTGAAACACTCACCGTTTACTGTTTGTGAACAAAATAGGGCAATGTGTAGCCGTCTGTGCGGCCCACGTAGCTATAGCCTTTTTTCATTGCCCAGGTATTGGAAAGAAACAGCAGTGGGATCACCCCTTGCTCTTTCATCGCCAATTCGCTTGCCTGCTGCAACAGTGCATCGCGTTGCTGTTCATTCAGCGTGGCGCGAGCCTGACTCAGCAGCTTGTCAAATTCAGGATTGGAATACCGCCCCCGATTCCCCTGCCCGGCATTCGGGCCAAAGGTTTCCAGCAACGGCCCCAACACACCGGACGCCTCGCCGGTTTCGATCGCCGCCCCACCCATCACCAGGCTGAACTCACGCTGCGCCGCCTTGGCGAAGTAGACGTTGCCGGGCATGGTGACCACCTCGGTCTTGATACCCGCCTGCGTGAACATCTGCCCTAAGGCCTGCGCAATTTTGGCGTCGTTGGGGTAACGATCGTTTGAAGCATGGAACGTCAGGGTAAACCCGTTCGGGTAGCCTGCCGCCGTCAGTTTTTGTTTTGCCTGTTTCAGGTCATAAACCGGTGCGGGTATGTGGGCGGAATAACCCGGATACCCTTTCGGTACTAGCTGTGACGACGCCAGACCCTGACCGTCGAGAATGCGCTCTACCAATGCGTCACGGTTGATAGCCAACGACATCGCCTGACGTACTGCCACGTTTCGCAGCGGGTTTTTACCGTCATCACCTTTCGCGAACGGCGATATCTCTCTGTCCTGATCCGGATGCAGATACAAAATGCGGTTACCCGGTACTGATTCGGTCACAAACGCCTGTTGACGGGCAATCGTGGCGCGATCCGCCGTTGGTACGCTTTCTATCATGTCCACATCACCGGAGAGCAACGCGGCGATACGGGCACTGCTGTTTTTGATGACGCGCAGCGTAACGGTGTCCCACTCGGCTTTGCCGCCCCAATAATGATCGTTTCGGCTCAACACCACCTTGTCATCCGGGGTATAGGAGACAAATTTGAACGGGCCGGTACCAATCACGTCTTTACCGCTGTTCAATACCTCTGTCGGCTGGTCAGCCAAACGAGCCGGTAGAATAGCGATACGGCTTAAATTGTTGAGCAACAGCGCCGCCGGGCCTTTGGTTTTGATTTCAACCGTCAGCGGATTGATTTCACGGATCTCGCTGATATCCGCCACGTAAGGGGTATAGGCACTGGGGCTATTTTTCGCCGCTAGCGCGACGCGTTTCACACTGGCTACCACATCCCGGGCGCTAAAATCGGTGCCATCATGAAATTTGACGTTGGGTCGCAGTGCAAACTGCCAGGTGGTATCGTCAATGGCTTTCCACGACACCGCCAGAGCAGGAACAATCTGTTGTTTTTCGTTTTGGTTAACCAGCCCATCAAATAGATTACGGGCCATGGCGCTGTTCGCACCGCCGACATAAAACTGCGGATCCATCGAGGTCGTGGATGACGCCAGTCCAATTGTCAAATCTGCTGCCTGCGCGATGGGCATCAGCGTCATCAAACCGGCAGCAAACAACATTCCTTTCATGGTTACTCCTTTAGATTCAGATCCATCTCGCATTCGTATTTATCACGTTTTGCTCAAACCTATGACAAACTGTAACCTTGCAGATGGAGTCTACGTGTTGATTAAAATAATTAAAAATCGCATTTTGTACCGAATACATAAATAAACATTATGATTGGTAACATCTATGAGCCGTATCAACTTAAGGCAGGTTGAAGCATTCCATAAAGTGATTTTGACGGGTGGCATCACACAGGCCGCCAACATCATGAATATTACCCAACCGGCGGTTAGCCGCCTGATTAAGGATTTTGAATACGCGGTTAAACTCAAGCTGTTTGACAGGGATGGTCGCGGGTTGGAACCCCGGGAAGAGGCGCTTAAGCTTTTTCGTGAAATAGAGCGGCTCTATCTGGGACTGGATCACATTCTGCGGGTGGCGGACGATATCCGGCACGCTAAAGGCAGTGTCCTGCGCATTGGTGCGGTGTCCGCGCTAGCCAATCTGTGTACCGAACGTATTTTCCCGTCGATGCTGAAAAAATACCCGGACGTGGCGCTGTCGATGGATGTGGAAAGTACATTATCGATCACCGAAATGGTGCTCAGTAATCAATACGACATTGGTTTTATCAACAGTACACCGGCCATCAAAGGGTTGCAGGCTGAACTGCTGGGCGTTGCGCATGCGGTTGCCGTTGTCGCCCCCGGCCACCCACTGGCGGAACGTACCGGCATTATTCTGGACGACCTGAACTACCACCGTTCGATACTGCCGGGGCGTAAAACCGTGTTACGTGAGCAACTGGCGCAGGCTATCACCGCGCAAGACATCGTATTGCAAAGCCCAATTGAAACCTCGCTGCGCCACTGTTGTGTCATGGCAGGTACCGGGTTGGGGGTCGGCATTGTCGATGCCATTACCGCCCGCACCAGCGAAGCCCAGCTTTTGATCAAACCGTTTGAACCCAAAATCGATGTTGCCTATATGGCGATTTTCCCGCCTCAGCATGCCCGCAGCCTGCTGGTTGAGGAGGTCGTTGGCGCTATCCGCACCCTGATTAACGAGAGCGCATAAAGAGCGCATAAGCGGTGTCGCCTCTATAGTGGTTGTCATCATAGCGCCATCTGTACGCGACACGATGTGACCAGGCATCACACGCTGAACCACCTGGCAACGACTTATCTTGAAACGATTTATCTTGATAACAGATAGCCGTGAAAACGCTCGCCTTGCGACAATGGCACTGTCACCCATACCCCGACAGCCCCCTTTGATGGAATCGCGCTATGACACGCAACGTTATGATACGTAAAAAGTACCTTATCGGTTTGATCGTTACGTTATTGTTGGTCGCCCTGCTGCTCTATTTCTGGCAACCTTTCGCCCGGCGCGGTAACGGTAATGCCTTGTGGCAGTTCGTCAGTCAACAGTGCGTTCCCAACCAGCAGAACAACCACTCGCCCGCCCCTTGTCTGGATGTCAATCTGCAAGGTCATTACGCCCTGTTCAAAGACCGGCGCGGCCCGTATCACAATCTGCTGATCCCAACCGACCGTATCAGCGGAATTGAAAGCCCGTTACTGTTGCAACCCGGCACACCGGCCTGGTTTGCCGCCGCCTGGAGTTACCGCGACAGGCTATCGAGCCAGATGGGTAAACCGATCAGCGACGATAAGCTGGGGCTGGCGATCAATTCACTGTATGGCCGCACACAAGGCCAGTTGCATATTCATATTTCCTGCCTGAAACCCGAGGTTTACCAAACGCTGCGCACCCAAAATGCACACATCGGCTACGACTGGGTCGCCCTTGGTCAGCCACTGCTGGAGCACGACTATCTGGCCACCAGGCTCAACGGCAGCGACCTGACGCGTTCCGACCCGTTCAAGTTGCTCAATCAATATGTACAGGCCCGTGGGGACAACATGGAAAACTACGGTCTGGCGCTCACCGCCAACGCGCAGGGCGAACTGATCCTGCTGGCAGTACGGCGTGACTTTATCGGCCTGTTCAATCGGGGTTCTGCGGAAGAAATTCTGGATGTGAGCTGCGCGCTGGCGCAGTAACGCTGAAGTGGCGGTGAAGCGGGATACACCGCATCAATAATTACCCTGTTAACGAGTCCCGGCCGGGCATCGCACCTGTTCTCTGCATCAGGCAAAAAACAGACGATGACCAGCCGGGGGAATAAGGGGGCCAGCCCGAGAATACCGTTTCAGTTATCTGTTCACACTATAACTGACTCCCTTCAGTGGCTGGCATAATGCTTTTCTAATTAATAAATACTATTCTGTTTTAGCCGGGTTTGATATTGTCGGTGTCGATTCTTTTTTCTCATCGGTGGTATTTTTCTTTTTCTCTGCGGTTATTTTATGCTCCGCTGTTTTTTCTTTTCCCGCTTTTTCTGCTGCCGTTTTTTCTTTTTCCTCTGTCGTAACTTTTTTATGCGTCACTTTTTTATCGCTATGCTTATTGAGCGATTTATCCGTTGCTGTTTGCTGCGCCGTTAGCGCTTTGTTGTTCGCCTCCTGACTCGCTGTAGCGTTTGCGACGGGTGTGGTTTTCACTTCCGCGCTAGTGGCCGTTCCGGTTACCGGTTTGGCGCTCACTTCAGTGGATGCAGCGTGAGCGTAAGAAGCAGCCAGGATAACGCCTAAAAACAGAGGTTTCATATTCATTATGAATTTCCTTTAACAAGTCATTTGCGATTAACCAGACATAACGTTTTATATTCTGGTTAATAACCGAAGCGTTCAGGTAACCGCCTCGTGAGTGATTAAAGCAAAGCTGGAAATAAAAAGAATATGGAATACTCCTAGAAATCACCAGACTCATCCGACCTGATTATTTTATATTCTCCTCCCTGCCGGGATAAATACCCTGTGCGTTGTTTGTTTTATGCAATTCCTACTCTCACGCAGTGGATAAACCCGCTACCTAGCTCAGGGTTATTCATAGCCAATCGATTGGATGCCAGCAATATCGTGGATAAGATAAAAAGATTACCGTCGGTAGGCCAGCCGACGTACCAGCCTGTCGCCCAGCGACTGCACCAGTTGCACCAGCAACACCAGTACGATCACCGTGCCCGCCATCACCTGTTGATTAAAACGCTGATAACCGTAGCGGATAGCCAAATCCCCCAGCCCGCCGCCGCCAATCACCCCCGCCATTGACGAAAAACCGATGAGCATCACGACCGTCAACGTCACGCCTGCCAGAATCGACGGCAACGCTTCCGGCAATAGCGCTTTGGTGATCACATGCCAGACGGTGCCCCCCATCGATTCAATGGCCTCGATCCGGCCGCTATCCACCTCGGCCAGCGCATTTTCCACAATGCGGGCGAAGAACGGAAACGCACCGACGGCAATGGGTACTACCGCCGCCGTACTACCCAACGTGGTACCTACCACCCAGCGGGTAAACGGGATCAGGGCAATCAACAACACGACAAATGGCAGCGAGCGTCCAACGTTGATTACGCTTCCCAGCACCGCGTTGACACGCGGCAGCGGCAAAACACCGGACTGTCGACTGATAAACAGCAACACACCGGTCGGCAAACCGACCAGCACGGTAAACAACGCCGCCAACCCTACCATATAGAGCGTTTCCAGCGTCGCGTTCAGCATAATCGGGAAAAACTCGTCCCAGCTCAGGCGACTTTGCATAATCCGTTCTCCTCAATGCCATGACGCCGTAGAAACGCGCGCTCAGCGGCTAAATCCGGCAGCAGCGCGTGTCGCAAACGGGAAGTCGGATCCGCCAGCAAGGTCCGTAACGCGCCGCTTTCCGCCACACGCCCTTGCTCCAGCAACGCGGCATGGTCGCAGATAGCTTTAACCACCTCCAACTCATGGGTAATCAGCACTATCGTCAGGCCCAGTTGTTGGTTGATCTCCGCCAGCAACGCCAGTATTGACGCGGTAGTCTCCGGGTCAAGCGCACTGGTGGCTTCATCACACAGCAGATAACGCGGTCGCGCCGCCAATGCGCGAGCAATGCCGACCCGCTGTTTCTGACCACCGGACAACTGCGATGGATAAGATTGCGCCTTGTCGCTTAACCCCACCAACGCCAACAATTCCGTCACCCGTTCCTCACGTTCGAGCTTGCCAACCCCGGCAATTTCCAGCGGTACTGCCACGTTATCCCGCACAGTGCGGGCATGCAGTAAATTAAAATGCTGGAAAATCATTCCGGTACGCTGGCGTTGCTGGCGTAGTTCTCGCGGCGACAGGCTGGCGATATCACACTCATCTATCAGAATACGGCCCGAGGTGGGCCGTTCCAGCAGATTGAGACAACGGATCAACGTACTCTTGCCCGCACCACTACGCCCGAGAATGCCGTACACCGCCCCTGAGGGAATCGTCAGCGACACATTCTCCAACGCAGGTTGTGCACAGCCCGGATAGCGTTTTCCCAACCGTTCGATGCGAATCATGCGTTATTGCCCCGCCACCGCAATCACCGACCCTTTATAATGCTGGCTGATGAAATCCGCCGTCGCTTTAGACTCCAAATCCTTCGCCAGTTGTTTAATGCGCGGATCGTCTTGCAACGCAGGTGTCGTCACCAGAATGTTGGCGTACGGGTTATGGCTGGCGCTTTCCAACCCCAACGCATCACGGGATGGAACCAACCCTGCTTCCAGTGCGTAGTTACCATTGATAACCGCCAGGTCGACGTCATCCAGCGAGCGGGGGATTTGTGCCGCTTCGATCTCTTTAATCTTCAGTTTTTTCGGGTTTTCGGCGATATCTTTCGGTGTCGCCTGATCTTTCGCCGGGTCGTTATAACCCGCCTTAAGTTTGATTAACCCCTGCCCTTGCAGCAAGTACAGTGCCCGACTAAGGTTAGTGACGTTATTTGGCACCGCCACGGTGGCATTCTCTTTCACCTCGTTAAGCGATTTGTATTTGCGGGAATAGATCCCCAGTGGTTCGATATGCACGGTGGCTACCACCACGAATTTTTTGCCCAACGCTTTTTCCTGATCGCGCAGGTAAGGCACATGCTGGAAGTAGTTAGCGTCAACATCGCCGCTGGCCAGTAACTCATTGGCGTTCACGTTACCACTGAGTTCCACCACCTTCAGTTTCAGTGACGGATCCGTCTTTTGAATCTGGGCCAGAATTTCTGCATGTGGCACCGGGTCCGCTGCCACCCGCAAGGCATCAGCCGCCTGAGCCGATACCGATAACCCCATTGCCAATGCCATTGCTGTCAGAGAAAAAAATTTATTATTTTTCATGTTGTTATTCCTTATTAATGGTAATTATTTTACGTCTCAGACGGTCTCTGCCTGCTGTTGTGCCTGCAATACATCGCCGTAATAGCGCTTCGCCACCTCTGGGTGGGAACGTAAGCGCCCTTTCAGGTAATTCCAGCCGACGTCACGCAACAGCGGGTTGTTCGGGTCGCTGGCAGGTCCGCGCGCCAGTGTTGCCAGCGCGGGTGACAGTGGAAATACCGGTACCACTGCATCCAGTTGCGCGCCAAGAAAGAACGCGATGGAGAGCCGCTCCTGACCTGGCGGCGGCGAGACGACCCGGTGCACCGTGGCACGCAGATAGCCATCGGTCGCCAGTTCCAGCAACTCGCCGATGTTGACCACAAATGAACCCGGCAATGGACGCGCGTCGACCCAACTATCCGGTTCAAGCTCCACCTGCAAGCCGGGCTGATCATCTTGTAACAGCAGCGTCAGAAAGCCGGAGTCTTTGTGCGCGCCAACCCCTTGCTGGTTGCCTACCACTGGTTGCCCGGGGTAGCGAATCAGCTTGATATGCTCGTTGGGTTTATTACCGTACAACGCATCAAACGCGGTGACCGGCAACCCCAGAAGCTCAGCGAAAGCACGCAACAGGCGCAGTGAAATTCGGGTCAGGGTTTGCTGCCATTCCAGCAGTGTACTTCTCAGCGCGGGTAGCGATTCAGGCCACTGATTCGGCCCCTGCAGTCGCCGCCAGGCCGGGTCGCCCGACAGCAGGCGCAGCGCCGGGCGCTCTGCCCCAATATCAAACTGCTCACGCCAGTCCGGCGCGCTGCGGGTTCGTTCGGCACCTGCCAGGGTATACCCCCGAAAATGGGGAGAGCGAATCATCGCCACGCGCTGTTTTTCATCATCCTGCAGAGAGAAAAAAGCTCGCGATACGCGCTGAACGCGTTGTTGCAATTCCGGCGAGACGCCGTGGTGGGTGAGATAAAAGAAGCCGGTTTCACGTGCGGCGTGATTCAGGCGTTGCAGAAACTCGGCGCGTTGCCGGGCACTGCCTTCAAGCAGAGAAAAATCGAGTACGGGCAAGGTTTCGGTGTGACTCATGGCTAACTCCAGTAATGAAATGTAGAGATGTCGTGGCATTCAACATGGAGCAAGCGCAACAAGACGAAGGGGACATGGTGATTCCTCATGGTCGATAATCAGGAAACCGGCTCGTAAAACGAACCTAAAACATGACATCATCACGCCATAGCAGCGAATGACGGCTGAAATGTATTAATCCTGATTTTCCCACGCAGGTAAAATATCAATAACGGCAAAGGTAAGACGAAAATCGGCACAACCATTGACGTCGATTTGCTGTAATTGGTAACAAATTTGTAAGCAGCTTTACCTGACAATCCATGTATTCGCCTGCGGGAACACAGTAGGATGACGGCGAAGGGTGTGATAAAACAGCCGCAGAACCGCCCACCGTGTGCCCGGTCTGCACTCCAATATCTCTTGAGGTAATCCTATGCAATCTGAAGAACAACGCCTTATTGATGGTCTGTTTAGCCGACTGAAGACAGCCGAGACCAACACGGGCCCTCGGGATCTCAAGGCAGAACAGCAAATCAACGACTATATTCGCCAGCAGCCTGCCGCACCTTACTACATGGCGCAGGCGATGATTATTCAGGAAGCGGCGCTCAAACAACTGGATCAGCGGGTGAAAGAACTGGAAGCCGAGGTTAACCGGCTCAGACAAGAAGCCGCTGCGCGCCCACAACAAAGTAGCGGTGGTTTTCTGGCCGGTCTGTTTGGCGGCGGCAGCCGTAACAGCGCGCCACAGCAACCAGCCCAGCCTTCTCAACCGGCGGGTTATGGTCAGCAGCCTGCGGGCTATGGCCAACCTGCCGGTTACGGCCAGCCGATGGGATACACTCCGCCGCCAGCAGGTTACGGCCAGCCAGCGCCAGGTTATGCCCAGCCAGCCCCTTCCCGCGCGGGTGGTTTCCTGAGTGGCGCGCTGCAAACTGCGGCTGGCGTGGCAGGCGGCGTCGTGCTGGCGGATATGCTGACGGGCATGTTCCATCGCTCACAGCCAGAAGAGATCGTCAATATCATCAATGAAACACCGATGATCAACGACAATCCGTTGGGCAATGCCAGCGATAATTTCCGCGATTTCAGCGCGAATAACCTGGATACCTTCAACGGCACTGGCAACAACGACCAGTGGACCAATGTCAGCAGCGAACCGCAGGGTAACGACTACGACGATTTCTCTGCCGACGACTCCTACGACGACGACGATTCTTACGTCTGATACCCCGTTTTTCCCGCCATCTGGCCGTCCCTTGTGTCGTCGTGCTGACTCAAGGGACGGCCAGATAAATAGATATGGATTATCCTGGCGCCGGTTTCAGGCTATCCTAAGCGCTCAGAAATCGGTGACGACTGGATAGCAGCCCCCTGTGGCAACGGCAGACCAATGTTGATTGCCCGCATCCGTTCGTAACGAATTGAAAGAAATAGAATAAAAGAGAAACAATGCGGAATGGGCTTTTTTCATATCATTTATCAATAACACTGTATGATACCGGCTCTACGTGTGAACCGTTGCAGCCAGATAGCGACAGAATCACAACGATTAGCGCCAGGGGAAGGCTCTGAAACCTGAAAGTGGACTGACGGCATGCATCTGAACGTAGCTTTATTTAAAAAAGGCAGCACCGGGCTGAACAGTTTGAATGTCTTCATGGTGACGCTGGTGGGTTGCAATATCGGCGCGCATGCCCGGTTATCCAACATTGATTTATCGGTATTCTGGCCGGTTAACATCATCATCGCAGCCTTGTTTTACCGCTGCCAATACCTGAATAACCCCTGGTACTATCTCGTCGCCTACGCCGCGATGATTCTGCAAGATACGATGTTCTACGGCTGGGGTGTCAGTGCGTTGACCATCAACTCCGCCAACATCGCGTTTATCGTTGTTCTCACCCAGTTGCTCAACTGGCCGGGACTCCTGACACGTCGGGAAACCGACATGGTCAGTTCACTTTATGTCTTCGCCGCCTGCATGATTGCCGCCGTGGCCTGTGGTTTTGTCGGTGCCCTGGCGCAACAGCCATGGCCTGCCTTCCCGGCTGCGGTATTTCGCAGTAATTTTCTCAATTGGTTCAGCGACCAGTTCTACACCGCGGTGCTGTTTCTGCCACTGCTGTTAACCCTGCAAAGCCGGATCCCGCTGCATCTCCCGGCTTCGCTGCAACTGGCGGACGCCCTGCCATTATTGTTACTGCTGTTGTCTATCTGCGTTGCTCCGCTGCTCGGCCCGGTGGCGATCATCGCGTTTCCTTTGCCGGCATTAACCTGGTGTGCGATTGTCTACCCGCTATGGTTGATTCGGCTTATCACCTTATGCGTCGGCGCGACTGAGTTAATCATGACCGCTGAGCATGTTTACGCGCTCTATAGCCCGCAAGACCCGATGTTTATGCATCAGGTCGTGATTGCGCGCATCGGCATTGCCGCCACCATCTTCAGCCCGCTGATGATGGCAACCAACGCACGAACCATCCGCCAGTTAAACGCCCGCCTGCTGCGACAGGCCAGCCATGATTTTTTGACCAACACCCTGTCGCGCTACGGGTTTACCGAAGCGCTGTCCACGCACGATCAGAACATCAAATCACAACAGGATGCGGTCAACATCATGTTGATTGATATCGATAACTTCAAAAACATCAACGACAGCTTCGGGCATGACTGCGGCGATGAAATCCTGCGGCAAGTCGCCAATGTGATACAACGGACGGTTTCTGCACAAGGGCTGGTCAGCCGTATCGGCGGGGAAGAGTTTGCCGTCGTGTGCTTTAACTACAGTCCATCTGCATTTTATCGGCTGGCCGACGAACTGCGTCAAACCATCCAGCACACCGTATTTCTGTTCAACCAACAGCACGTGCCGGTCACCGTTAGCATTGGCATTGCCCATGCGCAGGTAGCGGGTAAACACCTGGTGGATACGGTGCATGAGCTCTTTCCGCTGGCAGATAAAAACCTCTATACCGCCAAACGCGAAGGGCGTAACCGTACTATTCAGTAAAACGGCACTCAGTAAAACAGCACTACTCAGTAAAACCATCGCCGAAGGACATAGGCAGGACATCGCCCGGTAACTGTACTCTGGCCTGACGATATATTCAGCATGTTGACCCTGGGTAGAATCTGGCAAGGTGCAGGATACGCACATTGCTGGTTGGTATTATCCGTCCGGACAGCGGCCGGTATGCCGTGGCCATTCTCAGTGCGAAAAACCCGGCACAAGCCTGGCACGACTTTGAATTGTCAAACGGGAAAACCGTGCCATCGTTCCCGGACACTACACCGCCCGATGTCGTGAAAAAGCTGCAATACAACCAGCAGTTGCTTGAAGAACTGGGGGCTAACGTTACCCCGGCTATCTACTACATGAACGCCGACAGCGCCCTGCAACAGGTCGTCGGCCTGCCCGATGAAAAGCAACTGGCCGACATGATGGGGAAATAAACCGCTCCACCAGGAAGTACAAAAGTGGGTGCTCAGTGGCGCGCCATCAGCGTCTGGACCGTTGCCTGATTACGCCATCGCCTGCGTCATCAGTGTCCAGGCCTGCATACCACCCGCCTCTGGCTGCCACGGTGTGCCCCGGATCATAGTGACCGGCGCATCGACCGGTTGCAGCCCGCACTCCACCAGCCAGTGCCCGAGTCCGAGAGCAGCGTCTGTGTCGATACGAACAAACTCACCGCCAACCTCGCTCATCAACGAACTGATCAACAAGCGGGCATGTTCGGCGCTGTCGGCAATCACCGGGCCGATAACATACCCACGGCCAAAAGGTCGCAACGCGCCAAACCCAGCGATACGGCCATGCTGCTCGAGCACCTGCATCGACGTTGACTGCCGCAATAGCCAGGCGATCAGCGCCGGGCGTGCTAACCCATGCGCCTGTTGATCCAACGTCGAGAGGTGAGAGGCATCCGCCAGCGTAGCAGCTCGCAGCCGTTGTCCATTATCCAGACTCGGTGCAGCGATTG
Source organism: Dickeya oryzae (assembly GCF_009372235.1). Classification (GTDB taxonomy): domain Bacteria; phylum Pseudomonadota; class Gammaproteobacteria; order Enterobacterales; family Enterobacteriaceae; genus Dickeya; species Dickeya oryzae. Next base: position 70,623 of record NZ_ML762925.1, read on the forward strand.
TCGGTAACTGCGGGCACTGATACTGATGGATTTCACCCACCGGCGTAAATCCCAGCCGGGTATATAACCCCTGCCCCGCCGCCGTGGCGTGTAGTCGCACCTGATATCCCTCAAGGCCAGCCAGCAGCCCTTCCATCAGCCGCCGACCGATGCCACGCCCTTGCTGCTGTTCATCCACCACCACCAGTCCGATAGTGGCCCAGCGTTCTCCCCAGCGCCAGCATACGGCGGTTCCCAACGGTTGCCCGTTTTCTTCCGCCAGCAGCCCGTCCCCCAGTTGCAACGCGTCCAGCCAGTCCTGTAGCCGATGCGGCCAGTTCGTCTGCTGGGTTAGCGACCAGCCAAAATCAGCATCCGCTGCCGTCATGGCGCGTAAGGTTATCGTCATCTCATGTTCCTCACATCATGCCCGGCGCTTTCAACCCGGAACCGTCTACCAGTCGGGCGTAGCGGAACGGAGTTGGATCCACGATCGGGGAATCCCCCGTCACCAGATCTGCCGCCAGTCGACCGGCTCCCGGCCCGATACCGAAGCCATGCGCGCTGAACCCGGCAGACAGCACCAGCCCCGGCAGGCTATCCACCGGTGAAATGACCGGAATCGCGTCCGGCGTGCTGTCGATCATCCCTCCCCACGCCTGTACAGCGCGGATGGCGGCAAGCGCCGGGTATTCACGCCGCATCGCCGCCAGCCCGTCGCTCACTATCGCCATATCCGGTAACGGGTCGAGAATACGGGTTTTCTCAAACGGTGACACCCCATCGAATGACCAGGCTGCCCGTGATTCCGGCCCGCACAGAAAAGGTTTAACCCCCGGGCGGAACGACAAATTTTTACGCCGCGCCCGAAAAGTCGGATAAAACTGTCGGGCATACCGCAGGCTCTGGAAGCCCGGTTCCAGGCGACCGCGCCCGGACACCGACACGGTATAGCTGCCGTCTGACTGTGGACGACAGGCAAACCCTGCGGTGTAAAACGGCAGGCTGATGACCTGCTCGATCGGTGCGGTGCGAAACGCCGTACCAATCACGTTGCCCAACGGTAGCTCGATACCGTGACGACGGCAGAACAGCGAGCTCCAGACACCGCCAGCGCAAATCACGGTGGAGGTTTTTACCCGGCCACGCTCGGTCCACACGCCGCTGACCCGTCCGCCGCTGATATCCAGCCCGCGCACCGCGCACTGTTGGATAACACTGGCACCAAGACGTTGCGCGGCGATAGCCAGCCCGGCGCAGGCCAGCGCGGGTTCGGCATGACCATCCGTCGGCGACGACACGCCCCCCAGCCACGCGGTGGTACTACCCGGCGTCATCGCTTTGGCCTGCTCGGCATTGAGAATATCGCTGCGCACACCGTAGGCTTTCGCCATCTTGCCCCAGTTGTCCCAGGCATCGATTTCCGCCTGATCCAACGTGGTGTATAGCAGCCCGGAACGGTGAAAGCCCAGATCTTCACCGGTCTCCTGTTGCAGTTCTTCCCAGCGACGCAACGCGTAGATGATCAGCGGTAATTCGCGTTCATCACGGTTTTGCTGTCGGCACCATCCCCAGTTGCGGCTGGATTGCTCTCCACCCACCAGCCCTTTTTCCAGCAGCAACACGCTGACGCCTTTTTTCGCCAGCTCATAGGCTGCCGCCGCGCCAGCGATACCAGCTCCAATCACCACCACGTCTGCCTGATCCGGCAACTGTCTACTGTCCTGAACATATCTGATCGGTGCAGGCATGTTGTTCCTCTGTGATTGCCTAAGAATAGAAAATGTATCTCTAACGCCAGTGCGCTTACCAATAGCCTGGCTTCTTCATGGCATTATCGCACATTTGATAGCAGCCTATCGTAATCAGCAACGGCACTGGCGTCACGGTCTGCCTGCCAGCATCAACCGCCTGTTGTGCTGCCGACGGCGGATTGGCTGCCAGTCGCGATAACACCGCACTCACATCCTGCAACAGACGATCATCAGTCAGTCATCTTCTCTCAACCCATTCCGATAGCTGAATACCCCCCATCGCCGACAATGGACAGGAACCCTACCATCAGGAGAGCAATGCTATGTTAACCAAAAGACGTAAATCCCGACTGGGCTACATTCCCGATACCCCAGACATTCGTGACCACCACTACACGCCAGACCCCAGCGTGTTGAAAGTGCTGCCCGCCAAAGTGGACCTGACGCCGACGTTTGAGGTCTACGATCAGGGCCCTATCGGTTCATGTACCGCCAACGCGCTGGCAGGCGCGGTGCAGTTTGAACGATTAAAAATGGGTGAGCGACCTAACTTTATACCGTCACGGCTGTTCATCTACTACAACGAGCGTACCATTGAAGGCGATGTCAAGTATGATGCGGGCGCTACGCTGCGCGATGGCATCAAAACCCTGCATAAACTGGGAGTCTGTCCGGAAGAAGAGTGGCCCTATGTAGCAACCCCCGCGCAGGAAGAAGGCGGTGAGTTTCCTCCCGGTGCCCCGGCTGCAACCCGGCCACCGGAACGCTGTTATCAGGACGCATTGAAATACACCATCACCAACTATCAGCGTTTGCATCAGGATTTGTCACACTTACAAGGCTGCCTGGCCTGCGGCTTTCCATTTGTGTTCGGTTTTACGGTCTATTCCAGTTGGATAGACCTGAAAAACCTGCCGGTGGTGGTACCGCTGCCCTGCGGCAAAGATAAACCAGAAGGCGGCCATGCCGTTCTGTGCGTCGGGTATGACAACGCCACCCAGCTCTTTAAATTCCGCAATTCATGGGGGAAAAACGTGGGAGAAAACGGCTATTTCTATATGCCTTACGCCTATCTGCTCGACCACCGGTTGGCGCAAGATATCTGGGCTATTAATACCGTTAAAAGTTAGTGCCGTTAGCCGCTAGCGCACTTAAAAATGATGAGAAGTGAGATAAGTGAAACCAAACCTGTGAGATAAATTATGGGATAAACCGGGTCGAAGTGGGAAGAATGAGGACGGTTAGTGTAATTCTCTTTCAGCATGTGAAAAAATCAGGCCGTCGAAAAATTCAGAGAAAATTTGTGTTCGGCCTGTCGTGAATGTTATTCCGCGTCCTGGTCATCGTCAAACAGCCTGCCTTGCATCCGCGCCAGTTCTTCTTTTCTGACACGTTTCACAACGCTGTATACCCATTGCAGCGAGCATCCGAATTGACGCGCCAGTTCGTGATGGTTATGGCCATTGAACGCAGCGAAAATCTGGCGGTCGCGCTGGCTGACTTTCCATGCCATCCCCATAGGGAAATAGACATTTTGCCCGCCCCACACCTGCATCATCTTGCTTGCTACAGCCTCGCCGATCTGCTCCGCCACTTCAGGGCTGATTGTATCAACGACTTCACGAGCCGTGATTGCTGTATGCTGCGCCAGTTCAATCAGCAATTCTGGCCCCTTGCTGCGGAAGTTGTTATCACCGTTCATGATACTTTCCTCGCGTTGAGTTCCCGATGTTGCCACTTCTTCAGCTTCTCAATTACATGGCTGGCCTGTTCTGAATTAAGCCATTGCAAACCATCAATACCTGTTTCCCGTCGTACAAACGCCGCCAGGGCGGCCTCAGAGCGATCTCGGACAATGCCCTTATCTGCCATTTCCAGCCACAAAGACCGGATTTTTCGAGACTGGGGCGCATCGTCCAGTTTGCGGCCAGTTACAGCCTTTTTAGCGGGCTTAACCTTGAAACCACGTCTTTTCATCGCTTCAAGTACCACAACTAACTGCGGGACTGTCATGTCCCGCGTAGAGTTTTTCTTTGTCGTGTTGGCCAGTAACTGGCGATAGGTATCATCGTCCAGTTGCAGGTCGCGCTTTGCGATGTGGATGAGCTTGATCAACTGGTTCTTATTCATGGCCTACCGCCATCCGCATCCGCACCGGGCGGTCATCACAAATCTGGTAGCCGTCCTTATCCATGCGCGGTGTGATGCCAGAACCCCCAGCACTGATGTACTGACAGCCCGTTGCTGCGTCGGTATACAGCGACAAACCAGAACGGTTCACACCGTCCGTATCATCGCCAGTCAGGCCCGCTTTAAATGCCAGCCAGGAAACCGAGGTGACAGCTACAGCGCCGACAGTCAGATAAATGCAGGCTTTCTTTGCGGCTTTGCGACCAGCGCTGATCAGCCCGGCGTAAATACATTCAGCTAAGTAGGTCATGATTTAACCACCGTGATTTCAATCGGTACTCGTGGCGCGCACCATTTCAGCCATGTTTGCAAGGCTTCCAGTGCCTTATCGCTGTCCGATGCCTCTGGTATGCCAGGGACGAGCAACTTTCCCTCACTGTTTCCTTTCCCGTGCCTGGCAACAACTTCAAGCCAGGTTCTCAACGCATATTTTGGGCCTGTTGCAATCTGAATAACGCCAGAACCATCGGCATCATTTGCTGGCAGAGCATCACCAGTCTCGATCAGGCCACTGGCCCAGCACCATGCAAATTGCGGCGTCAGGTCAGAATAACTTTTGCAACCACAACGCGGACAAACAGAGTTATATACACGCAAAGAGCCTTTGTATTTAGGGTCACGTTTTTCTTTTCTGTTTGACTCGTAATGTTTATGGCGACACCGTGTGCACTGAATATAGAGGCCTTTATTACTTTTCTTCGGCATATTCCACCCCCAATCTTCTTGCCAACCTATCCAGCTTTACTTGTTTGGCCAGTTCAATCATTCGATCCATACCATTAAGCCGGAACTGTTCGATCATGATTTCGACGTCAGCGAGTTCTTCCGCTAAATCGACCTCATTGCCTATGCCATTCATGTTCCGAGCAGCGGCAGCGGCGAGTTCAGCGGCTTCTTCCATTAATTTCAGTGACTGAGCATCTGGGCCGAATTTCTTCAAGACTGTGCGATAAAGTTCAGCACGACTATTAATAATCAGCGCCATCAAACCACCTCCTGCTCAAAAGGAATAATAGAAAAATCCTCCACATCTTTTTTGATGGTGATGCCGGGAATATTTTTTACTGCTGTCGGTTCATTCAGAATGGCATCTTTATTGATTTCCTCTTTCACGCGGATAAAGCGATCTAATTTCAGGCGCTTCAAAAACTCGATAACAGATTCAACACCGCGAATGCTGACCGAGGGCGGGCGGTTGCGCCACTGCACCTCACCGGTAGTCAGGTTGGCGAACTTGACCTTGCCGCCGTTGGTCAGTTCATCACGGTGAGCCTCGCACCATGTCTGGATGCCGCTTTGCAGCTCCTCCATTTTGGCTTTCAACTGCTCAATAGTCGGGGAATGACTGGCAGTAATCTCGGCGATTGAGTCATTCATTTCTGTTTCAACACGGATTAATTCACGCTGAATATCGCCGAGCTGTTTAATTCCCGCGATAACCTCGTCTTTCGTCTGCGCGACGTACGGGGCCGCCGCAGCTTTAAGCCGCTTTTTACCTTTCATGTTTATTTACCTTATTACTGATGACTTAATTAATGGCTTCTTTCTTCCCACACGACGCGGCAATTATTCAGATGACACTGATATTTCTGATACCTCCCGTTGTTATCAATACCCGTTGAATAACGAACCGCCTGACCGTCATTCACCATTTTTCTGCACGCCGGGCCTGATTTAACAAGGATGGTCGGGCGTTTACCAAACTCAATAGACAACCCTTCTACCGGGATTTGCAGCGCTGTCAGTCGCGCTATTGCTGCCTGTGTTGCAACGATAGCTGCTTGTAATTCCGGGTTAATATCAATCGCTATTCGTTTACTGAGGCCCATATATTTACCTCGCTCAGTGATAATTTTTCCTGTCCGTTTCTGCTCCGGTTTCTGTTACTAATTTTACTGACTGCACCTGGCGCAATAACTGTGCATTGGCAGCGCGAGTGAGCGCGGGCAAGCCTTCGTGAATCAGGCACATCATGAGCAACACCAGAGCGTTGTCATTTTTCGCTTCTTCTGTTGTGGTTGTAATAGCGATATCTACATCCATCATGCCGTTCGCCAGAATGTCTTCGCTTTTTTGCTCAATACTGATGACGATTTTTCCCATGATTAAATTCCTTTCACTACGTCCGCATTAACCACAGGAACACCGATATCGGCAGCCAGATTCATCGCTGCAATCACGAGATTGCTGACGGCCAGCGGATACAGCAAGCTGACGCTTTTGCGCCCGCCGAGCTGATTACTCAGTCGTGCCCGGATGGCGTCGATAGCGCTGGCATCGATAATGTCAGCCAGTTTTTTCCCGGCCCGTGCAAGCTTGAATGTCAGGAACTCTTCCAGGCTGTTATCCAACGGCAGCAGTTCAACAACTTCACAGCGCTGGACGACTTCACGCACCTCCATATTGCGTTCAGAGAGCTTTGTAGCCAGTTCGGGCTGACCAATCAGCACGATTGACAGCAGTTTTTTAAAGCCAGACTCCAACTCAAAGAAACGTTTGAGATGCTTCAGCGTCGGGATAGGCAGGCTGTGGGCTTCTTCAATCACCAGAACATGGCTATAACCCGCATTGCTGCTGTCCTTCAGTACACGGTGTAACTGACGATAGCGTGCCTCCTGCGACCGCTTGACGCCCTCCAGCGGGGCGATGGTGTTGATAATCGCTTCTGCAATGGCGGCGGCCTTCAGTGTTTTGCCTTTAACGTCGTTGTCTTCCATTGCAATGATGTACGGCTCGACCACGATAACTGGCGCATTCTCGCGGTTGATGCGTTCGATAAGGTCACGGCGCAACGTTGATTTACCCGCACCGGATTCACCGATAACCGCCATAAATCCACCGTGCCTGGCGGTCTGGTAAAGCGCTTCGCGCACATAGCGGATATCCGGTGTGGTAAATACGTCGTCGGCACCTTGCATGGCATCGTCTGCGAACGGGTCACGGAACAGCCCGAATACCTTTTTTGTTGCTGGAAACAGCACTTGCTTTTTGAGTAACATATTCTCCTCCGTTGTATCTGTGGTATCAGCAGTGCGGGGTGTGTCCGCATCCTGCACTGCGTCAAAACTCCTGTTCGTATCAATCCCTTTTGCTGCCAGAAATCTGGTTAATCTCTGGCGAACTTCCCCGGCGTTGGTGCGTGGCCACGTATTGTGATTAACAATCTGTGCCAGTGTGGCTTCTGACACGGCGATTCCTCTTGCGACAACGGCCTGCGGCAGTCGCGCATCCTTCAATTGTTCTTTCAGTACCAACATGCTCACCCCTTAATTGCCGTTGACGATGTTGATAACGTTGGATGCCGGAGTCATCAGTGATGACACAACATCATCCAACTGGTCTTCAGGTACGCCGTCCGGCCAGCGTGAAGCCATCAGGCGGAAGTGCTCGGCTGTCCACTTTTGTCCGCGTTCAGTAAAGCGTTCTCGCAGAATTTTGGCGGCTTCAACGTGGGTCAGTGGGCGTTGCTCAATACGCGGCCCGCGTACCTCTGATGCCTGGCCACGACGCGGCATAAATGTCGGTAGCGTGGCGTCGTCGATGTGTTTATACGGGTCAAGTTTTCCGCCGAACGGCAGCGCCTTCGCCTTGCGTGCTGCTGCCGCGTCGGTAGCGTTATCTGTACCTGTCACCAACTGTTCCAGCTCCTTGGCTGCGGTCTGGGCGGGCGTGTCAGACTGGGCTTTGTAGCGCTCGCCGATAACGGCAGCGGAATCAGCGAAACCGAATTCGTTCTTGGTGACTTCATCAACCAGGAAAAACGTTTCATGGCCATCTGCGCCAGTCAGCACCACCTGAGCAGCGTCAGTGCGCCACGGGTTGCGGGTGATCAACAATTTTTCGCCAACCATTACGCCGGGCACGGTAGACACGTCGTATTCAATGCCCCGGAATGAAACGCGAAGTTTTGGCGTGACTTTGCGCTCTTCCGGCGTTGCCACGGCAAGCTCCCGGCAGACTTCGACGGATGGTGCTTTGACCAGTTGCTCTGCGGTGATTTTTAGCCAGACGTCGGTGCGGGTTCTGTTGTGCCTGCTGTGCTCCACCGTGGCGTTAAAGTGTGCACGCCACTTTGCTGCCAGTTCGTTCAACTCTTCCAGGCTGTGTACTGGCTGGAACTTCAGGCCCGGCTCAAGCTTGCGCTCGATAATGTCACGCGCCTTCTCAACACTGCCTGTCGAGCGGGCCGCATGGGCTTTGTGCGCTATTAGTTCAATGCCCAACGCCCGGCACAAATTTTTGGTCATCCCAGCGGTGTTGGCCGAGCCGGGGTCGAGGTAGAGGATTTTCGGTACGCCGTGCAGCACATCGGCCCCGCCACGCTCCTGCATGGCGTTAATCAGCACAGAACACAGGTTCTCGCCAGATTCAGCGCCCATCACATACTCGACGTAGATCCAGCCGCTGGTGTGGTCGGCTATTTCGTAGCTCCAAACCCGGTCACTGGCGATGCGTGCCAGATTTGCGGGTTTGTTCTTGTAGAACCTGGCGCTATCCATCACTTGCAACCCTTTACTGCCGTTGCTGAGGTAGTACAGCGTGCAGAGCGAGGCGTCGATTTGCCATACGTGGTTGGGATGGAGGCTGGCCAGCTCCGTGACCGGTGCTGGCTGGCTTAACTGATCAGGGTGCAGTCCATAATTGCGCAGTGCACGGCTGATGGCGGTTTCGGACAACGGGAGAAATTCACCGGTGGATTCATCCAGGCGGCCTGCCGTAATCATGCCGTTGGCCCGCAGGGCTTCAACGGCATCCGCGATGGAATAAAGCCGCTTGCCGTTTTTACGTGTGGCTTCCCTCAGCGTAGTGGATATCACGGCGGCATCGTCACGCGTCAGCGTGCTTTGCCCGGCATCAGTGCGCTTTTTGCGTTTATCCGTCACTGTGACCTCCTTCAGCTTGCGTAACAACGTGGCGCGGGACATGCCCAGTTCCACACAGGCAGCGTCATAAATAGCGCCACGTCCACCGTGCCCCGCCTCGCGGGCGGCGCGGGCGATGGCGACCAATCTTTCGGTCAGGGCAGCACTCATTTATGCGTCCTCGCCATTCATCCAGTCCGGTTTTTGTATCTGCGGTTCGGGTTCATCAAGAAAGGCAGGTCTGTCAGTACCTGTCGGCAAATCGTGCAGGTCAAACGTTTCCCGCAGAGAGCGCACCTGCATTTCCAGCTCGCAGAGCAACCCAGACATAAAGTTTTTGGGGACATCAATAAAGTTTTCAGCGCAATAAGCGACCAGCGTTTCAAACGCATTGGCCAGTCGAACGGTAATCGCCGATTCGGCATCGGTAGCAACGCCTGCAACCTCGGTACGCAGGCGCTTGACTTCCTCGTCAGGCTTGGGGGGCTGTAGACGGGATTTCTTTTCCAGCTTTGTTGACAGTGTGTCAATTTTCTCGTTTTTATCGGCCAGCACGCGCTGCTGTGCAGCGTTGGTTTCACGGGCTTCGCGCAGAGCGGCTTTTAGTTCCCGGCTGGTCATGCGGTCGATATCGTCGAGAGTCATACCTGCAACAGTGCCACCATCTGCTAATGCCGCTAGTTCCTCGTCATCTTCTAACATCAGCTCATACAGTTTTGTCTTCCCCAAATGCGAAAGCGCTTTCGCATTTGATGCCAGAGCGGGAGAAAGAAACTTTAGTGAGGCTTGCATCATTTTTTGAGCGATACGAGGCGCAATGCCTAAGCTATCCTCAACGATTTCGATAAAATCACCGTGGGGTTCATTTTCTTTGAGAATAACCAAACGTTTACCAGCTTCCAGCATGGCTTCAGCTGATTGCGCCATATAAAAACGCGCTTCGTGAACGATGCGATCACGTTCATACGGCAACCCATCACCAAATTGCTGCATCACCTGCATCCGGTGTTCGGTCATTGCATTCAGTTTTACATTCAGTTCGCCCGATAACGGAGCATCTTCCACTAATTGAGACGGTTCTTGTTTTGTACGTGCCATCGTTCTTGATCCTTATTAGCGGCTGCCAGCGAGAAGGCGCTGGTTCATTTCGTTGATTCTGTCCTGCGCACGCGCCACTTCGCTGGCGTGCGCGTGGGCTATTTGCAGTGTCTGCATGGAGAGGGCAAAACGTCCGTTGTCCAGTTTTTGCGCTAACCCTTCCTCGATCAGCGTATTCAGTGCGCGGTTAATATTGGCTGGCGAGTCGTCTAACGCAGCGGCTAACTCGCTGTTTGACAGCCCTGTGAGGGTGTGGCCCTTGAGAGCTTTAAACACCTTGAGAATGCGGGTGCCAGCGCTGGAAACGTTCAGTTTGCTCATACATTCCCCTTTTTCTAATATGTGATAATCTGTTTCCTATAATGAAAGGTTGGTCAGGCGGCGGGCTTTAGGCCGAGCTTGACGGCAATCTCGTGTGACTTGCCGTAGCGGGCTTTTACGAAGCCGTTGAGAACGCGGTATACAGCTTCGCGTGAATAGCCGTTTTCTGCGGCCCACGCGGTGACTGTGATGCCGTGTTGCTGAAAGCGTTGTTTCACCTGTTCGGGCGTCATGTTATGGCCTCCGATTGTGCAATGATTGTTGATTGATATGTGTTAGATTATGCGACCGATTGGGTACATAGTCAAGGGACCGAATGGGTATCATGGATAATTTAGAGCTTGCTTCGATTGGTGTGCGAATTCGTCAAGTGCGTGGAAATCTTTCTCAGACTGAGTTTGCATCAAGACTAGGCATTGAACGAAAAAGTGTTTCTCGCTACGAGGCTGGTGATCGCGCACCAGATGCGTTAGTCATTCTTCGTCTACTAAGAGAATTTGGTGTGGATCCCACATGGTTGTTAATTGGCGATGGGGATGGCCCAGAACTGACGTCTGATGAACAAGAGATGTTGGGTTATTTCCGCAATGCCCCACTCGCAGTCAAAGCAGCAGCGTTGGCAGCATTGCAGGCTGGAGTGTCGTCGCACACACCTAATGGGCAGGTATTTAATGGCGATATTACTGGTCAAGTTGCTGGTAACCAGATAATCAATAATGGCGTGATAAAAAATAAAAAAAATCGTTAAGCACAGAGGGATTAGATGCATCAGGAGTTTAATGGAACTGCTAGCGGGCAATTTTCTGCCAGGGATATTATCAATATTCATCATCCGAATGAGCCTGTGGCCGAAGATGAACAGTTACTGCCAGCCCAGCGCCAGCGTTTACACCAGCTATTAGATGAAATTAGCGCTATCAGTGGTGAGGCTAAAAAAGACCTCTGGCGAGCCGTTCACGCTCATATTGATGTGCGTAGCGTTCACTTCATCACAACCCAAAAATTCCATAAAGCCGAGATATATTTAGAGAAGCGCTTGGCAGATGCAAAACTGGCTCGTGAGTGTAAGCGCTTAGTTGCGGAGATTTTGCGGTTAACCGCAGCAAACAAAAGTGCGGAGCGTGATCGGTTCTGCCTGCGCACGTTCGGCACCAAAATGTTGAACGATTTATCACGCGAGCAGTTACAGGCTGTATTTAATTTTTTCGATAATGAGCCAGCATCACGTTCACGCGAGTCTGAATTGAAGAAAAATGCTCATTGGCAGGATATCGTCATTGCATACCCCAAATTATTTCTGGTCTTTTTTTTAGCAGGTTTCGTGGTGTCTTTCGTTTTCAGATAAGGATTTCAGAATGAAAAAAGCGTTAGTAATACCTTTGCTATTGTTGCTCAATGGGTGTGGTGATGATTCTAAGACTGTCTCAAAACCTCCAGTCGCACAAACAGAGTCAACAACCTTTAGAGTAAAAACTGACGATGTCACTATAAATAAACTGTTACCAATCATCAGAAAAAAACTCCCAGGGCTGGATAAGTATGCTGACCAGTTTCGAGACATTCAGGTTGAGCAAAATTACTGGCTCACAATAACATTCCAAATCCCACCGGACGCCAAAATACCCAATGAATATCTTTCTCAAAGAAATAAATGTTTTATAGAAATAAATAAAGAAGGCTCTGCAATCAAAGTGCCAAAAGTTGCTTGTAAGTCAGTTGCATTCGACCAGAAGATAACTGATCTGGATAGTGATTATTGGTTCTATTTTAATCCTGATGATTTGACGTATGAACCCTATGACTTTGCGACCCTTACAACAGATAAGCGTATTGCCGTAGCCAATGATTATCTGAAGCGTCTTGATGATGCAGTACAAACTGTTGAGCAGAAAAAAAACTGGAACCGATATGATTTCCCTAACTATAGCCGATGGTTTGGGCAGCTAGCGCGGGAGGGGGAGTTATACGGAAGTGAAATGTTCGCACCGTACTTGTCGTGCCGAATGGCTGGATCAATCGCAGATTTATGGTGGCATAATCAGATTGACTCTATTCAGGATTTAACATCCAATGACCCGAATAGGGCATATCCCGCCTTGCAGCGCATCCAGAAGAATTATGACGACTATCAGAATTACGCCATGCAATGCAAACGTGATATAAAGTCAGCGCCGCCTAAACCTAAAAAAACTGTGACTCTGCCACCCACCCCAGATAATAAGCCGCCACGTCCTGGCTGCCTGGCTGTATTCAAGCCAGATAATACAACGGAGTGGACATGCCCAGCGAAATAGCGGTTATCCTAATGCCCTTTAAAATCCCCACGTAACACAATCCGTCATGCTGTCTCCACTACATAAAAGGAGACAGCTATGAACCTCAAAAAATTCCGCATCAAACGTCTGGAACGTCTTTTCGGCTGGCAGATTACCGCCGTTCTGCTGCTTGCTGTGATTGCGCTTGTTTCACCGCAACAGCTCCCCGTTGTTATCTACAAAATCGCCCTGATTACGCTGGCTGCTGTGCTCGGTTACTGGCTTGACCGCTCGCTGTTTCCCAAAGCGGCCCTCGGCCAGTACCTGAAGCATGAGCCGTCTTTGATGGATATCGGCCTTTATCCGGTCAAGACCGGCTATCACATGGTGTTTGCCGCTGCGCTGATTCGACGTGCGATCATCGTTGCGGCGGTGTGTCTCGCTGTGGCAATGGGGCTGTAATATGGGCTGGCCGCAAATTACCGTCATCATCCTGTTTGCCATCGGGTTGGGTGTTGAACTGGCGAAGCATGGCAAACCACGCACCGGGGAACATAGTTTCTGGTGGTCGTTGTTTGGCAATGTGATCACCATCTCGCTGCTCTGGTGTGGTGGCTTTTTCAGTCAGGCCCATGCCGCCCAGCCGCCCGCTGCAGCACAGCAATACCGCAACGACGTGATACGTAATGCCCGCCTCGGCTGGGGTCTGAATGCCCCTATCGCAGATTTCGCCGCCCAGTTGCATCAGGAATCTGGCTGGAACCCGCGAGCGGTGTCGCCAGTTGGCGCTCGCGGCCTGGCACAGTTTATGCCGTCAACATCGGAGTGGATCAGCAATGCTATTCCCGCTCTGGCAGCTAATCAGCCGTTTAACCCCGCCTGGGCCATTCGCGCATTAACCAGTTATGACCGCTGGCTGTGGCAGCGCATCAATGCTGCCAACAGTTGCGAGCAAATGGCCATGACGCTATCGGGTTACAACGGCGGGCTGGGCTGGGTACAGCGCGACAAGAAACTTGCCGCACAACGCGGGCTGGATAGCCAGCGGTGGTTCAGCCATGTTGCTACTGTCAACGCCGGGCGGCATGACGCCGCCTGGCGGGAGAACCGCAATTATCCGCAGCGCATCCTGCTAGAACTTGCTCCGCGCTATCTCACCTGGGGAGGGCGTAGCTGTGTCTGACATCCTGAAAAAACTGCCGTGGAAAACGTTGCTGGTCATTGCCGCTGTGGCGTTCGCGCTCAGGCTTCTGTACCTGCAAGGCTATAAACAAGGGAGCACCACCGCATCAGCCGATGCTGAAAAGGTGCTGGCGGCGCAGAAATCAGCGTCAGACGCTGTGCTGGCGAGCCTGCAAGCGGACTACGCTCAGCACGAAGCCCAGCGTGTCGAGCAGGAAAAAAACGCGTTACTGGCGTGGCAGCAACGCTACCAGCAGCAGGTGCAGACTGCGAATGACGCCGAACTGGAATACCTCACTACCACGGCGACGCTGCGTGCGCAGAACGCTGACCTAAAACGGAGAATTAACGATGTTACTGAACGCTGGATTGACGAACGCGGCCAGAGCCATGCTCAGCGGTGCGTGTTTACTGCTGGCTTCGTGCAGCAATACAACGCCGCCTTTGGTCTCGACGCTGGAACAAGAATTGCCGCCCCTACCGGCGGGTCTGGCGACCCGACCACAACCGCTGGCTCCGTTGACGCCCGGTTACGCGACTCAGGCGTCACCCAGCGCGACGTCCTCGCCCACAGTACAGACGCAGGCGAGCGCTATCAGCAATTAGTGGCGCAGATTAACGGCCTGCTGGATTACATCGACGGGCTGAAAAACAGGAAGAAACAATGAAAATTGAAGTGGAATTCTGGACGCTGGTCAGCCTGATGATTGCGTTCATGGGCTTTGTCTTCACGGTAGCCAGGATGTTTTTCGCCCAGATGGAAAAGCGACAGGCCGAGCGCTTCACAGCCTTTGAGTCAACGCTCAGGGAATCAGCAGGCAACCTGAACAGCCTGGAGCGCGACTTAATGGCATTAAAAGCGGAGATGCCGCTGAATTATGTCCGCAGAGAAGACTATGTGCGCGGCCAGACGGTCATCGAAGCCAAGCTGGATGCGCTGTACAACAAATTAGAGGCGGTGCAAATGTACCGTAACGGGGGATTAAATGGTTGATATCGCTCGCGTGCGACGTGAATCGATGCGCTGGAGTTTGCTGGTTGCACTCAACAAAACCCGGCCTTACACGGCCAGCGAAACGCTGTTGCTGGATATCGCTCGCGCTATTTATGCCGACACCACGGCGCTGGAACTACGCAGGGAGCTGGATTACCTGTCAGACCGCAAGATGGTCGATTTGACCAAGCGCCCCAGTGGTGACTGGTTTGCAGACCTGACCCGTCTGGGTGTGGATATCGTCGAGTACACCGTGGAATGCGGGCCGGGTATCGCCCGCCCGGAAAAATACTGGAGTGAGTGATGGCCAGACGCAGCACTATCGACAAACTGCCGGATGATGCACGCCGCTGGCTTGAGCGTGCGCTGACCGAATCGGGCTTCAGCGGTTATGCCGAACTGGAAAGCCTGCTGCGTGAGCAGGGTTACGTTATCAGCAAGTCGGCTATCCACCGTTATGGCCAGAAAATCGAGCGTCGTTTTGCGGCAATTCGTTCAGCAACGGAAGCCGCCCGGATGCTGACTGAGGGCGCAGCGGATGATCAGGATGCGCGTTCGGAAGCGGTGATAGCGCTGATACAGACCGAGCTGTTCGAGAGCATCGTCCAGTTGCAGGAAGCTGAAGAGGGAGAGATTGATCATAAGGAGCGTGTCGCTCTCTTGTCGAAAGTTGCAAAAAACGTGGCCACACTTTCGCGTGCCTCCGTCAACCTCAAAAAGTACCAGGCTGATATTCGGCGTGAAGCCCGCGAAGAATTACTGCGTGAACAGGCTGCCGCGCTGGATAAAGCGGCGAAAGCTCAGGGGTTGGGTGAAGAGCAAGTTCGATTCTGGCGTGAGAAGGTTCTGGGCATACGATGAAAGAACTCAGTAGCACATTACGAATCGTTGAATGGGAAGATCTGCCACCACGAGCCAGAGATATTCCCGAAAGTTTCAATCCTATGACAGATGGTGTCTTGATGGCCCATCAGGTGAGTGTATTGAAAATTCGGAAGTCTATCCTGGCTGTACCAAAAGGTCGTCGTACCGGGATAACGTTCTCATTTGGTTTTGATGCCGTTCTGACGTCTGCGGCCAGAAAGAACAGCGGTGGTATGGATGTATATTACATTGGCGATACCAAAGAAAAAGGTTTGGAGTTCATTGGCTATTGCGCGAAATTTTCCCGCGTCATTGCCGAACAGCAAGCTGATTCTGTCTCAAAAATCGAAGAGTTTCTGTTTGAAGATCAGGATGACGAGGGAAATACCCGCCGTATAACCGCTTACCGAATCCGGTATGCTTCCGGTTTTCAGGTTGTCGCACTTTCATCCCGACCCGCTAACATTCGTGGTTTGCAGGGTATGGTCATCATTGATGAGGCTGCATTCCATCAGGATGTCCAGGGTGTGCTGGACGCCGCTACCGCTTTGTTGATCTGGGGAGGGCGTATCGTTGTTATCTCTTCACACAACGGGCGCTCCAATCCGTTCAATACATTCGTAACTGACATTGAGCAAGGGCTTTATGGGGATGACGCAGCGGTCTATACCGTGACGTTTGATGATGCTGTTGCGAACGGTCTGTTTGAGCGTGTGTGTTTCATGAAGGGGGAAGAACCCACTCTCGAAGCGAAATCGGCGTGGTACAGCCGAATCCGTAACGCCTATGGCCCCAGAAAAGCAGCTATGCGCGAGGAGCTGGATGCAATACCTCGTGACGGAAACGGTATTTGTATTCCTGGTATTTGGATTGAAGCGGCCATGCCTCCTGGTGATGATCGGGTAGTGCTACGCCTGACTCTGGATGATGACTTTTCTACTAAGTCTCGTCAGGAGCGTGAAGCCTTCGCAACAGACTGGATTACTCGTTACCTGGAGCCAGTTATTGCCAGACTTGATCCGACTCTGCGCTATGCCGTAGGTGAAGACTTTGCCCGCCACCGTGATTTTTCATCCGTCGTATTGTTGGCAGTGATGCCCAATTTGTACCGACGGGTTCCACTCATCATTGAAATGCATAAAGTTCCCACACGACAACAGGAACAAATTCTTTGGTATTTACTGCGCGCATTGCAACGATTTACGGGAGCAATGGATGCAACTGGGCCTGGCCAAACGCTGGCTGAATATACTGCCGATGAATTTGGCACAAATCGTATCGCCCAGATTAACCTCAACCGTTCCTGGTATGGGACATGGATGCCAAAGCTGATTCAAGCATTTGAGGATGGTGTGATCACAGTACCCGCTGACGACAACGTGAAGCAGGATTTGCATAGCATCGAAGATATTGACGGCATCCCGATGGTTTCCCCAGTTCGTAAAGAAGATTTAAAAGACCCTGAGTTATATCGTCATGGCGATACGGCTATTGCTCTGGTTTTAGCATGGTATGCCTCTGTCGCAATGAATGCTGGCCCGGTCACCGTCAATTCACGCCGCCGCCGTTCGTCCACCCGATTACTGGAGAATTACTGATGGCACGAGGCATCTGGGTGTCCCCCACTGAATTTGTCAATTTTGCCGAGCCGAGCCAGTCGCTGACAGCGCAGATTGCCGGGCGTGAGCGGTCAATGGATTTCGCTGCCTTCGGCATGTATCTGCCGAACCCTGACCCAATCCTGAAGGCGCAAGGGCGTGATATCAAAATCTATCGTGAACTGCGCACCGACCCGCTGGTCGGCGGCTGTATTCGTCGCAGAAAGGCGGCGGTGAAAGCGCTAGAGCGTGGGCTGGAGCGCGGCACAGCACCGGTGCGGGTATTTAATTTTGTGCGCGATATGCTGGCTGATTTGGATGTCTCGCGCATCATCGGCGAGATGACTGACGCTGTGCTCTACGGCTACCAGCCGTGCGAATTGATGTGGCAACGCAGTGCGAAAGCCTGGTCGGTGTCTGATGTGGTTGGCAAGCCGCCGGAATGGTTCATGTTCGATTCATCCAACCAGTTACGTTTCCGGGCACGGGATGCGGGGCTGAACGGTGAAGCCGTACCGCAGTACAAATTCCTGCTGCCCCGGCAGGACGCCAGCTATGACAACCCCTACGGTTTCCCTGACATGAGCATGTGTTTCTGGCCTGTTGCTTTCAAGAAAGGCGGCTGGAAGTTTTGGGTGCGGTTTGCTGAGAAATATGGTTCGCCCTGGGTCATCGGCAAACATCCACGAGGCACCGCCCAGAGTGAAATCAACACCCTGCTGGATTCACTGGAAGCGATGATTGAAGACGCGGTGGCTGCAATACCGGATGATTCGTCAGTGGACATCAAAGAAGCGGCGGGCAAATCTGATTCCAGCGAGATTTTCCAGAACCTGATCCGGGAATCACGCAGTGAAATTGCGATGGCGCTGCTGGGGCAGAACCAGACTACAGAAGCCAGTAGCAATAAAGCCAGCGCCCAGGCCGGACTGGAAGTGACGGCGGATATACGCGACGGTGATGCCGATATCGTGACGGGTGCTATCAACCAGATGATCCGCTGGGTGGTTGAGCTGAATTTCGGCAACGTTGACAGCCCGGTTTACCAGTTGTGGGAGCAGGAATCCGTTGATGATGTGCTCGCCACGCGAGACGAGAAACTGAGCCGTGCCGGGGCAAAATTCACTCCTCAATACTGGAAACGGCAATACCAGCTTCAGGACGGCGACATCGACGAGACGCCTGCTGCCGGGGTGGCCGGGGCACTCCCCCCCGAATTTGCCGAAGCCGTGGCCGCTGACCTGAGCGCACAGGATACGCTGGATGAAGCACTGGATATTTTGATGAACGGGGGCAAGCTGACTGCGACGCTGGAGCCGGTGCTGGCTCCGCTGTTTGAGCGGGTTCATGCGGGCGCTCGTCCGGTTGATTTGCTCGGTGAACTGACAGAGTTGTATCCGCAAATGGGCAGTGATGACCTGCAAGAGCGCCTGGCGCGTATCCTGTTCGTGGCAAACCTCTGGGGGCGTCTGCATGAGCGCAACAGCGGCTGACCTGGCGTACTGCATGACCCTGCCGCCGAAGCGTGCCATGCAGTATCTGCGTAAAAAAGGGTTTGCGATTAGCTGGGACTGGGAAGAAGTCTGGCAGGAGGCCCACGCAAGGGCGTTCACCGTGGCCAAAGTCACCCGGCTTGATATCCTTGAAGATATCCGCGCCGCCTTACAACAGGCACTGGACGAGGGCAAGACCGGCCACTGGTTCCGCAAGGAGCTGGAGCCTGTTTTGCAGCGCAAAGGCTGGTGGGGGCCGCGAGACACGACCGACCCGGTGACGGGTGAGCCGGTCACTATTCAGCAGGGTAGCCCGTGGCGGCTCGATACCATCTTCCGTACCAATATGTCTGTGCTCTACAGTGCGGGCCGCTGGGCCGAGCAGATGGAAAACGTCGATGACCGTCCGTTCTGGATGTATACCGGCATCAACGACAGTCATACCCGCAAAAGCCACCTGCAACTACACGGCAAAGTATTTAGGTTCGATGACCCGTTCTGGCAGGCGTTCTATCCGCCGAACGGGTGGCGGTGCCGCTGTTCGGTGATTGCGCTGAGTCGTGATGATATCCGGGCGCGTGGCCTGAAGGTTATTGAGTCTGCCAACATGATGGGCTGGTCGTTGAAACTGGTCAGCGAAAAAACCGGTGAAATGCAGCAGGTCGCTACGTTCAAAAGCGGTGGTCATGAGGTGTCAACGGATGTGGGCTGGTCATATGCGCCGGGTGCGGCGTACCGGCCTGACCTGGCGCGGTATCGTGGCCCGTTGTCAGGGCTGGCAAAACAGGAGTTAACACAATGAGTACTGTCTCTGTCACTATCAATGACCGCGAGCTGCGGCGCGGGTTGCGTGCGCTGGAGATAGCGGCAACCGACATGACCCCGGCGATGCGTAAAATTGCAGGCACGTTGCAGACGGAAACTGCACTGAATTTTGGCGATGAGGGGCGGCCGAAGTGGCTGGTGTCACTGGCCGCAGAAGACCGCAGTGGTCAGACGCTGAGAGAAACGGGCAGGCTGGCTGCGTCAGTATCGACAGACTATGATTCCAGTCATGCGACTATCGGCACCAATGTTGTCTATGCCGCTATCCATCAGTTTGGCGGCAAGACTGGCCGTAATGAGTCGGTCGCGTTACCTGCCCGCCCGTACCTGCCGATTGATGCCGACGGTGAGCTGCAACCTGAGACAGTCCGCTCGGTTCTCGATACGATACAGCGGCACCTTGAATCAGCGGCTCACGGTTGATTTTTCGCATTGCCGGTACGCAGATGTGCTGCGTGCTGGCAATACGGGCTGAAAATCCTTTATAAAGCCTTTACAGGCTGGCTTTCTGCCCACCTCTCACCGCGCCATGCGGTAGTGTTTTCTAAACGCCATTAAAATCCGTTTTTCTCACCATCGATGACACTGACCCTGTTTAACGAAAACAGGACGGTGTTATGTCTTTACACATCTTCAAATCCGGCACCCATACCGACATGCACGGCACGACATTGCCGTTTACACCTGCTGATTTGGCTGCATGTGCGGCGGCCTATGACCCGGCGGTGCATGAAGCGCCGATCGTGGTGGGCCATCCGAAAACGGATGACCCCGCCTATGGCTGGGTTGCGTCACTGTCAGCAACGGGCAGTGACCTGCTTGCCGAACCGGCGCAGGTTGACCCCCAGTTCGCTGAGCTGGTCACCGCCGGACGCTATAAAAAAATCTCCGCGTCGTTCTATCTCCCGGACAGCCCGAACAACCCGAAACCGGGCGTGCTGTATTTGCGTCACGTCGGGTTTCTCGGCGCACAGCCGCCGTCCATCAAAGGGCTACGCTCTGCGGCGTTTGGTGAGCAGGAAACCGGCGTTGTTGAGTTCGCTGACTGGGGGCTGATGACCAGTGCCAGCCTGTTCAGCCGTTTGCGCGATTTCATCATCAGCAAGTTCGGTCTGGAAGACGCAGATGCTGTGTTGCCGCCGTGGCAACTGGATGCCCTGCGCGATGAAGCCAACCGTGACGACGCGAAAGTCCCCCCTGCGGTGTTTAGCGAACCGCCACATTTACCATCAAACGAGGATTCGACAGTGACAGAAGACGAAATTAAAGCGATGCAGGCAGAGAACGCCCGGCTGAAAGCCGACGCGGAAGCACGGGCGAAAGCGGATGCGCAGCGTCGTCAGGAAACCGTTCACACCAGCAATGCGACCTTTGCAGAAACCCTGGTGGCGAACGGCACACTGGCACCGGCTGCACAGTCGGTGGTTGTCGCGCTGCTGGATGCGGTTTCAACGGGTGACAAGCCGATGGAGTTCTCCGAAGGCGACGTGACCCGACCGCTGGCGACAGCGTTCAAAGACCTGCTGAGTGGCGCTACGCCTGTTCTGCTGTTTGGTGAGAGCGCAACTAAGGTGCGTGTGCAAGACAACAATGCCGTACCTGTCGAAGCCGAGTTTGCCGAAGCCGACCCGGCACGGCTGGCTCTGCACAACAAAGCTAAGGCACTCGCTAAAGCTGAAGGCATCAGTTATGAAGCCGCAGTCTCACGCTGCCTGTAATTAAGGAAATGATATGTCTGACTATTTGAGAGGCAAACGCATCGTTGACCCGGTGTTGACATCAATCGCACGCGGGTATCGCAACGCTGCCTTTATTGGCGAAAACCTGTTTCCGGTCGTTCTGGCCGAGAAAGAAGGCATTATCGTGCCGCTTTTTGGTAAAGGGGCGTTCGTCGAGTACGACACCGAGCGTGCCATCGGTGCGGAAAGCAATGTGCTGCTGCGCGAGAAATCCAGCTCGATGGATATCGTGCTGAACGAGCACGACCTGGCGGCACCGGTTGATTACCGTGAACAGGCGGAATCGCTGTTCAACGAAGAAACGAAAGCCGCCCGTCGGGCGACGAACGGTATCGACTTAAAGCGCGAGCTGTATGCGGCACGCCTGGCGCAAGACCCGAAAATCTACCTCGACAAGTCAAAGAAATCACTCGCGGCAGCGGAGCGATGGGCGGGTGGTAAGGGCCAGCCCGTCACGTTGATCGAAGAGGGCATTGAGGCGGTCAGAAACGCGATGGGCGTGCGTCCAAATGTGATGACACTCGGCGCAAGCGTCATGGCTGCGCTGCGCTATCACCCCGCTATCCAGGCACAGATCGAGGCCAATGAACGTAAACGCATCACCGAGCAGATCCTGGCAGATATTTTCAATATCGAGAAAGTGCTGGTCGGCGGCGCTGTCAGTTCCCCGGCTGTCGGGAAAGACCAGTCTGACATCTGGGGTGACTCACTGATGCTGCATTACGTCGCACCGGTTACCGCCGGGGCTGAAAGTGCGGACGAGAATGAACCCTCGTTCGGCTACACCTTCCGCCGCCGTGGTATGCCGGTTGTCGATAAATACCCCGGCGCGGGCGGCAAAGTGAATTACTGCCGGTATACCGATATCTACAAAGTCGCCGTGGTCGGCGGCGACGCCGGGTATCTGCTTACCAACATCCTGAAATAACGGGGGCATCATGAGTGCAACACAGCAACCTATTCTGGCCACCACCATCGTGGCCTCCGCCGCGCTGACCGCACAGCGTTTTGTCGGGGCAGATAATGCCCCGTGTGCTGCCGGTGCTATTGCACTCGGTGTGGCTGAGGTGGACGGTGATGCAGATACGGCAATACCGGTCAATGTGCTGGGGATTATTGCCGTTGAAGCGGGGGCGGCTATCGCACGCGGCCAGGCTGTCCAGTCCGACGCCAGCGCCCGTGCCATCCCACAAGTCGCTGCTGCCGGTGAAACGCCTGCCGGTGTATCGAACGGCATCGCACTGGATGCGGCGACCGCCGAGGGTGACATCATCCGTATCCTGCGCGGGGTGTGACATGTACTGCACCCTGACGGATTTGATTGAGCAAGTCCCGGAACAGACGCTGATTCAGTTGACCAATGACGAGATGGCTACTGGCTCCATGTACGGTGAAACGTTGCCAGTGAATACCGCAGTCATTGACAGTGCTATCCGCTATGCCGATGAGCTGATCGACGCCCATCTGCGCGGGCGTTTCACCCTGCCGCTGGTCGAAGTCCCAACAGTGCTGCGCGACATAGCTGTGACGCTGACGCGCTACCGGCTGTATGCCCGGCGGGCGGAAGGTGCTATGCCTGACCTGGTGAAAGATGATTACAAAACGGCACTGAAACAGCTTGAGCAGATACGTGATGCAAAGTTGACGCTCGGGTTGCAGTCAACCGGCACCGATGCACCAGAGCGTGGGGAATTCAGGGTGCGTGGGCGTCAGCCCACGTTTGGCGGGCGCAACGGCTCACTGGATAAATTCTGATGGACGTTTCACCGATTGTGGATGCCGTGGTATCCCGGCTGCGCGAAAAACTGCCCACATTGCACATTGAGTATTTCCCGGAAAAACCGGCGGACTACCGGCTTAACCATCCTACCGGGGCGGTTCTTGTGAGCTACGCCGGTTCCAGGTTCGGCAAGCCGGAAGATATCGGTGCGATGTTGCAAGCACAGACAGTGACGTTTAACGCCACTGTGGTGTTCCGCCAGTTGAATGGTCGCCAGGGCGCAGTAGCCGTGCTCGATGTATTACGGCGTGTGCTATGCGGTTACAAGCCGCCGGGTTGCAACCGTAAAATCTGGCTGGTGCGGGATGTGTTTATCGGCAACGTCGCGGGGTTGTGGCAGTACGCACTCGATTTTGCGACCGAAGCCGTACTGATTGAAGACACCGATCTCCCTGACGGGCCGTTACTGGCGGGGATTGAAACAGAGGAACAGGACGAATGAAAAACTATCGCTACACCGGCCCGGCGTCAGGCGTCACGCTGGCCGACGGTACGGAAGTGCTGCTGTGGCCCGGCAAAGACGTCTCGCTGCCGCAGGATAACGACTATGTGAAAACGCTGGTCGCATTGCAGCACCTGACACCGATTGATGACCAACCTGTCGCACTGGCTAAAAACCGGCAGGCAGACAAGACAAAAGACGAGGTGAACAGTGGCAGCTAACTATCTGCACGGCGTGGAAACTACCGAAGTTGAAACCGGCGCTCGCGTCGTCAAAGCCGTAAAATCCGCCGTGATTGGGCTGATTGGCACTGCACCACTGGGACCGGTCAATACCGTCACGCTGTGCACGTCTGATACCGCTGCCGCGAAATTCGGCAGTCAGTTGACAGGGTTCACGATACCCCAGGCGCTGGATGCCATTTACGACCACGCAGCAGGCACGGTGTTAGTTATCAACGTGCTCGACCCGGCAGTGCATAAAACGCATGTTGATAATGAACAAGTCACATTCGACAGCAGCGGCTCGGCAACGCTTACTAATCCTGTTGTGGCCAGTCTTGTGCTGAAGAAAGACGCCGGTTCTGCACCGTATGTACTCGATACGGATTACACGCTGGATCAACAGACGGGCGTCATTACACGGTTGAATAAAGCCATCGACACGGCGCTGGCCAGTTACGACTATGCCGACCCGACGAAAGTGACCGCCGCTGACATCATCGGTGCAGTCAATGCAGCGGGAAATCGTACCGGTATGAAGCTGTTGCACGATACCTATAACCAGTTCGGTTTCTTCGCCAAAATTCTGCTGGCACCTGTTTACTGCACACAGAACAGTATCCGCGTCGAGCTGCAAGCACTGGCAGAGAAACTGGGGGCGATGGCATATGTGGATGCGCCGATTGGCACGACCTATGAGCAGGCGATCTCTGGTCGCGGCCCCGCTGGCACCATCAATTTCAACACCGGTTCTGCGCGGGTCAGACTGTTTTATCCGCACGTCAAAGTGTACGACGCGGCATCTAACAGCGAACGGCTGGAGCCACTGAGCCAGCGTGCTGCCGGGTTACGCGCCAAGGTTGACCTGGAAAAAGGCTTTTGGTGGTCATCGTCGAATCAGGAGATCCTGGGCATTACCGGCGTTGAGCGACAATTGTCAGCGATGATTGATGACCCGAGCTGTGAAGTGAACCTGCTGAACGAGCAAGGTATCACGACAGTATTCAATTCCTATGGTACAGGGTTGCGCCTGTGGGGGAACCGGTCGGCAGCCTGGCCAACCGTCACGCACATGAAGAACTTTGAGAACGTGCGCCGGACGGCAGATGTGATCAACGAGTCGATTCGGTATTTCAGTCTGCAATATATCGACATGCCAATCACACAGGCGCTTATCGACGCGCTGACCGAATCGGTAAACGCCTATGGCCGTAAGCTGATTGGTGACGGCGCATTGCTGGGATTCAAATGCTGGTATGACTCGACCCGCAACGAGGAAACCGAGCTGTCAGCCGGGCATCTGTTACTCAGCTATAAGTTCACACCGCCGCCCCCGCTCGAACGCCTGACGTTCGAGACGGAGATCACCTCTGAATACCTGGCAAACCTGACATCCGGGAGTGACAGCTAATGGCCAAAATAGAAGTTAACCGCATTACTAATGCGAACATCTACCTGAACGGCACGAACCTACTAGGCCGCGCCGAAGAAGTGAAATTGCCTGACGTCACCATGACCATGCAAGAGCACAAGGCGCTGGGGATGGTGGGCAAAGTCGAGCTGCCGTCCGGGTTCGACAAGCTGGAGGGTGAAATCAAGTGGAACAGCTTCTATCGTGACGCGATGCTGTCCGCTGCCAATCCGTACAGTTCGTTATCGTTACAGTGCCGCTCTAGCGTTGAGCGTTACAGTAGCCAGGGGCGCATTGATGAAGTGGCGCTGGTCACCTATCTGACCATCATGTTTAAGAAGAACCCGCTGGGGACGTTCAAACAGCATGAGAATGCGGAATTCAGCAGCAGCTTTACGTGTACCTACATTAAGCAGGTATTGGACGGTGAAGAATTGCTGGAGCTGGATTACCTGGCGAATATCTTCAGGGTCGGCGGCGTTGATCAACTGACTGATTACCGCATAAATATTGGCGGTTAAATAGTTAATAAATCCCTTTAATATCCGCTCCATCCCTCTCACGCAATACTGCTCCTGAACCCCATTCAGGAGCAGATCATGACCGACGTATCAACCGATAAAACCGACATTTTCACACTGTCCGTTCCCTATACCACCGCTGCCGGTGCCACCATTGAGACCATTACGTTACAGCGTCTCAAGGTTAAAGACCTGAAAGCCATTCGCAGCATCAGCAAAAAATCTGATGACTGGGATGATTTGCTGCTGACTCGTTCTGCCGGTCTGGTGCCGGAAGATCTGGACTCTATGGACCTGGGTGATTACCTGGCGCTTCAAAAACGATTTCAGAAAATTATTGGGGTGGCTGCACCATCCGAAAGTGATGATGGACGCACTGGGGATGCTGGCGAGATGGTGGCGGTGGCAGCCGAGTGAGCTGGACGCGCTGCCGATAGACGAACTGGAAACCTGGCTGGATATCGCCAGTGAGCAAATCAGACGTGAGAACGGCGACGATTAAAACGGCTGACCAGTGCGCCGACACCGGCAAACACAACAGCTAATAACATGATGGCGGGTTGCAGGATAAATGTGGCCAACACCAGGGCAAACGTTAATAACACCGCACCCCCGCCAATCATCAACACCCAGACCAGCGGATCATTGCTGGTGTTGACTGCGTAGATGGTCAGCTTCACCAGCAGATAGGCATACACGCTGCCAATCGCTGTGACCAGCACCCCCTTCAATAGCGTCAGCGCGTTTTCCATATCTGTAATCCCGTATCAACTGAATAAATGGAGTGTAGACGGTGGCTACCGAGTTCTCAATAGGCGTCATTATTGGCGGGGCGATATCCGGTGCGTTTCGTTCTGCGATGTCTGGTACACGGCGCACGCTGGATTCACTCGGCGATGTCTCGCGTCAGTTGACAGAGCGGCAGAACACGCTGACCCGCGCTGTTGAGCGTTATGGTCAGGTTGGTTCACGCAGTGCTCAACGACTGAACACTGATTTACAGCGTGTCGGCAGGACGCTGGAACAACTGCAACAACAGCAAAAACGGTTGCAGTCGGCGGCGGCAATGAGCGACTCGGCAAAAGCAAACAGGATGGCGCTATACGGCCAGGGCGTCGAAACCTATGCGATGGCCAGAACTGCCGCATCGCCGGTAATGGATGCAGTGACAAAGTACGCCAGCTTTGAGTCTGGGCTACGTGATATCTCTGTGACTGGCGATCTATCTCGTGACCAAGAAGCGAAAATAGGCCATGTCCTGCGCAAATCAGCAAAAGAGGCAAATCAGCTTCAGGAAACGCTGATGGAAGGAATGAATACGCTGGTTGCGGCAGGGATGGAACCAGTCAAAGCATCAGGCTTCATGAATCTGTTGGGGAAAACCGCAACAGCATCAAAAGCCAACATCAACGATCTGGCAAAAATGAGCCTGGCGTTTGAGTCGCTAAAAATATCTGGCGATGCCGAAATGAAAGAAGCGTTCAACCGCGCTGTATTTGGTGCGAAATCTGGACGGTTTGAACTGAAAGATTTGGCGCAGTATTTACCAGAAATGGCCACCGCATTTGCGGCAAAAGGGATATACGGTCAAGAAGCTGTCTCACAAATTATTGCATCGCTCGAAGTCGGTCGCGAAGGCGCTGGCACAGAAGGCGAAGCGGCGACAAACATGCGAAACTGGCTTGCCGCAATGAACCGCAGCGATACGATTTCAAAATACGCGAAAGCCGGGGTCGATTACCAAAAATCCATGCAGAGCTATGTCGCACAGGGCTTCTCGCAATATGAAGCATCACTGATGATTGCCGACAGATTTGTAAAAGGAAAAGGCGATGCATTTCTGAAACAGTGGGAAAAAGCGGGTAAACAAGGTGACAAAGACGGCCAGCAAAAATTAATGGAGTCTTTCGGTTTAGCCGAAATATTCACTGATATTCAAACCGTGAACCATTTATTAGCAATGCGGCAACGGTGGGATGATTATCAGAAAACAAAAGCTGGGATGAGTAGTAAAGAGGCTCAAGGCTCAATAGATAAAGATTTTGACTCGCAAAACGACACATTAGAAGCGCAATGGCGTCGCAGCAAAATCGCAACCAATGATTCAGCCATTGGGTTGGGTGAGTCATTACGCCCGGCCCTAATTTCAGTCAGTTCTGCCATTACTCCCTTAATGGATCAATT
The DNA here is from genome assembly GCF_009372235.1 of Dickeya oryzae. GTDB lineage: Bacteria > Pseudomonadota > Gammaproteobacteria > Enterobacterales > Enterobacteriaceae > Dickeya > Dickeya oryzae. The sequence goes on from NZ_ML762925.1 coordinate 98,336, forward strand.
AGGTCAGTGGATATCTCAAAACCCGGTGTTAGTGAAAAATATCGTCCTCGGAGCGGCAGGATTACTGGCGTTTAAAGCGGGTTTGATTGGTGCCAGGTTGGGGCTAAATCTGCTGCTATCCCCGATTGTCAACACATATAAAGGCGTTATGTTGCTGCACTCAAAATGGACGCTGTTGCGGCTGGCGTTCAGCGCCGGTGGCCGCGCTCGCCAGTGGATCAGCATGTTCGGCAATCTGGCAAAATCTGCCATGAATCTGGGCCGGATTTTAGGCAGCACATTATTACGCGGTATTACATTAGTCGGGCGGGCGGTACTAATTATGGGCCGGGCGCTGTTAATGAATCCCATCGGATTATTAATAACCGGCATCGCGATTGCGGCGTATCTCATTTACCGCTACTGGCAGCCGATCAGCAATTGGTTTAAACAACGCTGGGCGGATATTACAACGGCGTTTTCAGGTGGCATTGGTGGTGTTACGCGGCTAATTCTCGACTGGTCGCCCCTCGGCTTGTTTTACAAGGTTTTTGCCGGGGTGATGAAGTATTTCGGTGTTGATATGCCGGGTCGGTTTAGTGAGTTCGGTGGCAATATCATCAGTGGGCTGGTTAATGGCATCCGTAATAAATGGGAGGAGGCAAAAGCCAGCGTCGGCGAACTGGGCGATAACATCAAAGGCTGGTTTGCTGAAAAACTCGGTATCCATTCGCCCAGCCGGGTGTTTATCGGGTTCGGTGACAACATCGCGCAAGGCGCAGCGATTGGCATCAGTCGCAGTACCCCGCTTGCCGCTGCTGCCGGGCAACGGCTTGCAACAGAACTAACGCCAGACATGCCCAAACTTCCTGCCGCTGCCCAGTCTTTTGACCCGGCTAATTTGCGCCGGGGCAATAATGCGGCGTCAGGTACTGCATCTGCGCCCGGTATTCAGGTGTCATTCTCGCCAACCATTAATATCAACGGCCAGCCGCAAAATGGCGGTTCGCCCGATATCGCCAGGGCGCTAAATCTGTCACTCAACGAGCTGGAGAAGATGTTACAGCGCATCGTTGCCGAGCAACAACGCCGGGGGTATGCCTGATGTTTGCTGTGTTAGGTGATATTGAGTTTGAGCTGATTACGTATTGGGACGGGTTTGAAGCCCAGTTCGGCGTTGATTATGCCGAACATGCCTTAATCATGGGCAAACCCCGTTTGCAGTTCATCGGTGAGAAACTGGACGAAATCAGCATCAGCCTGGTGTTTAACTGGTTGTACTGCACGCCTGAAACTGAGCTTGCGCGGCTGCGTAATCTGATGCGCACCCATAAAGCCCAGGCTTTAGTCTTTGGTAATGGCGACTATCGCGGCTGGTTTGTGGTGACTGACGTTCGTGCGACCAGTGAGCAGACCGACCGTTCCGGCAATGTGCTGGCTCTGAACGCGCAAGTGACACTGCGTGAGTACGTCGGCGACCCGAAAAAGCCGCTCACGGCCCCCGCTATCGTGCAAACAGTGCCGAATACAAAAGCGGTGGCAAAGTCCACTGCCGCCGCCCCCAGTGGCATGGCATCAATGGTTCGCTCTGCTGTGGGCTATGCGCGTAATGCGCAGTCAGCGTTACAGACAGCAACCAGCACAGTTAGGTTGGTGCAAAAGATGGCGACCAATCCAACGGTTGCATTAGCTCGCGTGCCGGGGCTGATGACGCAACTGGGCGGCGTGGCGACGCCACTCTCTAACTCCATTCCCGCTTTGTCGTCAGTCACCAGCGCGTTCCCCGATGCCACACGCGCCGTCCGTTCGTCAAGCCAGGCGCTGTCATTCGTCAACAATGCACGCTCGTCACTGATGGGCGTCGGCAGCGGGAACATCGCGGCAACGATGAGTGAAGTGAGTACGCAACTCGGGTCAGCGACCAGCATGATGAATACATCATCACCGACTATTAGCAGGATGACTGCGGCCATTGCCACCCGGAGGGTTTAAGGATGTTTATCGAACACATCACAAAAGCCGGTGAGCGCTGGGACAGCATCGCTTACACCTATTACGGTGACGCGCTGGGTTATGACCGGATTATTGCCGCCAACCCGCATGTTGCTATAACGCCAGTATTGCCGTCGGGCATCGTTCTGGCCATCCCTGTCATTGAGCAGGCAGACGTCAACAATGTGGAGGATACGCCGCCGTGGCTACGCTAACGACTACAACGACGACACAGCAGCAACAGCAATCCGATACCGCCCGTGATGTGCTGATACCGATGTTTACCCTGGTGTACCTGAAAAAGAACATCACTAACGATATCGCCCCTTACGTGCTGCGCGTGACATATACAGACAACATCAAAAGCGAGTCGGACACGATAGAGGTCGAGCTGGAGGACGTAGACGGGAAATGGGAAAACCAGTGGTATCCGGGCAAAGGTGACACGATAAGCCTGAAGATGGGCTACATCGGCGAGAAACTGTTGGATTGCGGCACGTTTTCAATCGACGAGATTGAAAGCCGTGGCCCGCCGTCTACTGTCTCTATAAAGGGTGTTGCGACGTCGGTAAATACGGCGTTGCGCACCAAATCAAACCGTGGTTTTGAGAACACCACGCTCGGCGCGATTGCCAGCCGCATCGCTAAAAAGCACAAGCTGAAACTGGTCGGCAGCATTGAACCCATCAAGTTAGACCGTGTAACGCAGAACGCCGAAACAGACGTCGCGTTCCTCAAGCGACTCGGCAAAGAGTACGGCTACGCAGTCAAAGTGACAGCGACGCAGATTATTTTCTCGCACCTTGACACGCTGCGTGGGTTGCCGAGCGTTGCGACGCTGGCAAAGACTGATATCGCCAGCTATTCGCTGCGTGACACTATCAACCAGGTATATAAGTCAGCAAAACTCAAGCACCAGAAAACAGGCGATAAAAAACTGGTGGTGTATGAAGCCGATGGCGGTGTATCTCAAAGCACAAAGACGGCCAAGACCGCAAAAACGCACGCCGACACCACCAGTGCCGACACGCTGAAAGTGAATGGCCGGGCGAGTAATCAGGATACGGCTGAACGTAAAGCGACTGCGGCGCTGAATTCGCATAATGAATACCAGGAACAGGGGCAAATCACAGTGATGGGGGCCGTTAAGCTGGTCGCTGGCAATAAGGTCACGCTCGCTGGTTTCGGCAAGTTCTCCGGTGACTGGCTGTTGAATGCAGTGCGCCATACGCTGACGCGCAGCAACGGTTACGTGTCAGAAATGGAAATTGCACGCGGGCCGATCACTAAAGGGACGAAGAAGAAAAAGACCACAACGCTGACCGTGTATCACCCGGATGGCACGACGTCCACAACCGTCAAGGAGAAGAAGAAATGATGCGCACCGGTACAGTCAGCGCGGTTGACCCTGCGACATGCCGCGCCCGAGTCCGTCTGCCGGAGCTGGATAACATGCGTACAGGCTGGCTGGATGTGGTGCAGCGTAATACACGAAACAATAAAGACTACTGGCTCCCTGACGTGGGCGAGCAAGTCAAAGTGCTGCTGGATGAACATGGCGAAGACGGCGTCATTCTCGGCGCGGTCTATTCCAGCGTCGATACGCCGCCTGCAAATAACCCGGATGTGCGTGGCGTGACGCATGGCGACGGCGGTGCTTTCTACTATGACAGGCAGACGCACACGCTGACGATTAACGGCGGCATTGAGCATATCGTGATTGAGTGTGCCGCTGATGTGACGGTCAGAACACAGAAAGTCACCCTTGATGCACCCGAAACAGAAGTGACTGGTAATGTTCTGGTGAAAGGGAAGCTGACATATCAGGGCGGGCTGGCCGGTTCCGGCGGCAGCGGTGCTGCGGCGGTGATCCAGGGGAACGTCAGCGTAGACGGCAATATCAATGCGACCGGCAGCGTAATGGATACCAGTGGCAACTCAAACCACCACTCTCATTAAAGTCGTTTAATATCCGGCTTTCTCTCCGGGGGCGATACTGCCCCCATGAATACGAACTCTGTTTTTTGGCAACCGAAGCTCAAAAACCCCGGCACGATTGTCGAGGGTGCTGACGATATTGCCCAGGCCATCAGCATTATTCTGCGCACACCACGCGGCAGCGACCCGCATCGGCCTGAGTTCGGCAGCAATCTCTATCTCTACATCGATTACCCAATCGACAGAGCAATACCGCATGTTGTCCGCGAATCCGTCGAAGCTATCACACGGTGGGAGCCGCGTTGCAAGCTGCTTGCTGTAAAACCGACTGTGGACGGTGAACACCTGACGCTGCGCGTGCAGTGGCAAACCACGACAGGTACTGATACTGCAACGGAGATTCTATGGCGGTAACGACAGAGCCGGTTTTCATCGAACGTGATGCGGACGCCATCACCGCCGAGATGATTGCGAAGTATGAAGCAGACAGCGGCAAAACACTCTACCCGGCACAAGCCGAACGGCTGTTACTGGACATTATCGCGTACCGTGAAATGTTGTTGCGCAGTGCCATTCAGAATGCTGCAAAGCAGAACCTGGTGCGGTATGCCGACGCACCAATGCTGGATTATCTGGGCGAGCTGGTTGGCACATACCGACTGTCGGCCATCGCTGCGATTATTAAGCAGTTGCTATTTACAGTTGAAACAGCGCTGCTGACAGATGTGCTCATTCCAGCTGGAACTCGCGTCAGCGCGTCTGACAGCGTGATATTTGCGACTGACACTGACGCTGTGCTGAGAGCTGGCCAGCTCTCGGTCACTGTATCTGCAACATGCACGGAAGCCGGAACTGTCGGCAATGGCTGGCAACCGGCACAAGTCAGCACACTGCTTGATGAAGTGGATGATGTGGATTTCACTGTCAAAAACCTGACTGCAAGCAGTGGTGGGTCAGATGACGAGTCTAATGATCATCTGCGTGAACGCATCATGCTAGCCCCGGAGGCGTTCAGCACTGCCGGGTCGCGGCTTGCCTATCGTTATCACGCCATGAGTGCGCACCCTGATATCGTTGATGTCGCTGTGGTTTCGCCTGTTCCTGGCACAGTTGCGTTATATCCGCTGATGTCATCCGGTGTGCCATCTGCCGCGGTTATCGCTCTGGTAGAGAGCATTTGCTCTGACGAAAAAGTGCGTCCACTCACCGACACGGTTTCTGTTGCCGCTCCTGTGTCTGTCAATTACGAAATCCGAGCCTCGCTTGTTATTCGGCGCGGCGAACTGGCAGACACAGTGAAAACGGCAGCAGAAAGCGCAGTAACCGCGTGGGCAGCAACGAAAAGCGCAACGCTGGGTAACGACATCGTGCTCAGTCAGTTGATCGCGGCGTTATCAGTATCTGGGGTATATGACGTTGTAGTTGCGTCACCTGTCGCATCGTTGGCCGTCGCAGAATATGAATGGGCCAACTGTACAAGCATCACGATTAACGTCGGCGGGGTATCTGATGACTGACATGCAACTACCGCCAGTCATTGCATCTGACGTCAGTTTGTCGGCGCTTGCAAATCTCACAAGCCGATTTGATGACCTGGGTCTCGATGCCCTCATGGTGTATCTGGTCGATATCGTTAATGAGAGTGCGCTGGATGCACTGGCCGATCAGTTCTCGCTGAAGGGGGATGGCTGGGAGCTGGCGGAATCAGATGATGCGCGACGGGCGATGATCAAGACAGCTATCGAACTGCACCGTTACAAGGGAACACCCTGGGCGATACGCCAGGTTTTTCGTAGCCTCGGATTCGGCGAGGTCGAGCTGATAGAACACATTGGCAGGCTGAATTACGACGGCCAGCGCAATTACAACGGGATGATGGTGTATGGCGATTCTTCTGCGTGGCCAATTTATCGCGTCATTATGAGTCAGCCAATCACGAACGACCAGGCACAGCAACTCAGAAACACGCTCAACATGATTGCTCCGGCCCGCTGCAAGCTGGCCAGCATCGAATATACAGCAGCCCCAATCCGCTACAACAACAGTGCCAATCACGATAACAGCTACAACTACGGGAGCGCATGATGGCAGAGTTAACAGAAAAGACAGAGTGGGTAGATGGCATCTATCAGATTGAAACCTCCGACCCCGTCATGGGTGGGCCTGGGGGGATTTCTAACCGTCAAGCCAATCAACTGGCAAACAGGACTGCATACCTGAAACAGCAGCAAGAGCAAACAGGAAATGCGCTGACTCAACATGCAACAGCGGCGAATCCACATCCGCAGTATGCGCCGCTAGCTAGCCCTGCATTAACAGGGGTGCCGACTGCGCCGACTGCTGCCGTCGGTACAAATACCACGCAATTGGCGACAACGGCGTTTGTCTCTACTGCAACGGCGAATGGTCTGGCTCAAAAAATCGATCTCGCTGAGATTGTGGGTATCCCGCTGCCCTGGGCACAAGCGACCGCTCCAGTCGGCTGGCTGAAATGCAACGGTCAGGCGTTTGATAAAGTCGTGTACCCACGGCTGGCACAGGTCTACCCGTCAGGTGTATTGCCGGATTTACGTGGCGAGTTTATTCGCGGCTGGGATGATGGGCGCGGGGTTAATCCGATACAACCGCTGCTCGCATTCGCAGAGTCCCGATTAGCTGTGCATACGCATGAAATGCCAACGGCCCGGATGGCCGTCGGCGTAGATGGCGTGTCATCAACTTGGGTCGTCGTTGAGAACGACGTGTCGCCAACAAAAGTGTCAACAAAGCAGCAGTCCGGAGGAACTGGAGAAACCGCGCCGCGATGCGTCGCATTTAACTACATAGTGAGAGCTGCATAATGAGTGAGAAATATTCTGTTGCTGTACAAAGTGCCCAACTGGGCAAAAATGGGCTTGCTGAACGTGCTGGTTGGCTGACTGTTTACCATGTTGACCCATTGACGCGCGAGTATACGGGTGCGAGCTATGAATATCTGATGACTGGTACGGGTCTACCCGCAGACAGTTATGCAGACGCCCCTACGTTGCCGTCAGAAGGACAGGCGCTACGGCGTAGTGTTGACGGGACGAGCTGGGAGCATGTGCCGGATTATCGTGGACAGACCGTCTACCGCACTGCAGACGGCAGCGCACAGATGGTGCAGAATATCGGTGCGCTGCCGGACGACATTACTGCTCAGGCACCGGCTACTGCGTTTGATGTGTGGGATGGCACACAATGGGTTACTGACATCGACGCTCAAAAAGCAGCAGCAAAGAAGGTTGTGCAGCAAGAGCTGGATAAACGTAAGTCTGTGGCAAGCAGCAGAATCGCTGAGCTGACATATGCGGCAAACCTCGGCATTGCAACAACTGACGAAGAGGCTGCACTGAAAGCGTGGCAAACGTATCTGGTCATGCTAAGCCGTGTTGATGTTTCAGATGCTGAAATAACATGGCCTGACATCCAAACTAACTGAAATTTTATTTCAATATTTGAAAATAAACGCGGCAAGATTTATCGCGCATCTGATGACTGATTTATCGCGCCGCGCATCATAAAAATAAACTACACGGTCTGTGCTGTATTACCCGAAGTCACAATAGCAATACAGACAACGTCGGCCGCCATCCGAGGCGGCCGACCCGAGAGCGAACGCCGTTAAGACACCGTGGTTCGATACGCCGCTTGCGGTGCACTACGTGTACCCGATAGCGTGAAGGCGGAGATCAGCGTCACCGTCAGGGCAATCGCCCCAAGGATCAGATAGGTGTGCTGGAAACCAATGCGGTCATACAGATTTCCAGCCATCGCCGACAGGAAAATCGCTGCCGATTGCTTGGCGAACTGAAAACCAATCAGGTAGATGGTGGCAGACAGCCGGGTGTCAAAGGTGGTGGTGATATATTTGAACGCCCCCACCAGCAGGAACGGGACTTCCAGCGCATGCAGCATTTTCAGCGCCACCACTTCCACCACACTGGTCGCAAACGCCGACCCGACGATACGCACCGTCATAATAATCCCCGCCACCAGCAGCGTGTTTTTAGCACCGATGCGATTGATGATCCACGGCGAGCAAAACATGATGACCGCATTCGCCAGTTCGCCCAGCGTGGTGGCAAAACCAAACACTTCATTGCCCTGCTGCGGTGTAGCGAAAAACGATTTAAAGAAATTGGCGAACTGTTGGTCAAACACATCGTACACGCAAGCGACGCCCACCACGTACAAGATGAACATCCACAGTTTGCGATCGCCGAACACCCGGCCTGTCATTTTTAGCGTGACTTGTGGCTGATTAGCACCTAATGCGTCCATCACCTTCGCTGTCGGGTGAGCTTCCGGTCGGGCTATCAGCAGCAACACCAGCAGCAGCACCGCCGCACCCGACCCCATCCAAAACACCAGTTCCGGGTTAACGTTAAACAGGATACCCGCGGTGGAGGCACACAATCCCCATCCCAGGCAGCCAAACATGCGCGCCTTGCCGTACTCAAAACCGCTCTGACGACTGACGCGCTCGATGTAGGCTTCCACCGCCGCTGAGCCCGCGGAAAACACCAGCCCGATGTAAACACCGCCCGCGACCGCCCCTAACAGGCTATTCACCTTTAGCAGCGGCGCAAACACATACAGAAAGAACGGTGCAAACAAAAACAGCAGGATGGCGATGACCCACAGCAGGTGTTTTTTCAATCCCAGCCGGTCGGACAGTACGCCCATCAACGGCTGGAACAGAATGGCGAACAGTGAAATGGCGGAGAACACCACGCCAGTCTGGGTTTTGTTCAGACCAATCACCTCCGCCAGCCAAACCGGCAGAAACGGGAAACAGGTCGCCATGATGAAAAAATACAGAAAGAAGAACAGGCCAAAAATCCAGAAATTACGATTATGTTTATGTGTTGTCGTATGTAGGGTCGGTTGACTGATGTCCATATGTATATCCTTAAAAAAGGCCAGTCGAGGGAGAGGCAGCCCTCTCCCGCTGTATTACAGACGTTCTAATTCCAGTAACAGCGCCGTTTCCGGGTTAAGAATGGGCAGACGCAACCCGGCTTTCATCAACCATTCGCCGCTATATTGCGCCGGTGCCGCCATCCAGGACGGTAACTGACGCATGGTGCTACCACCTTCGATAACCGGCTTCAGGTCTGGGTGGTCCACCACGGTTAATCGATAATGGGCCTGCGCATCCAGCCCGGGAAAATGCAGCACCCCGGCCAGCGCGTAATCTGGCATGGCCAGTTGCGCGACCAGAAACAGCGCCTGACGCCTATCCTCGCTGACAACCCCTTGCACCTGCGTGGTGGCATCCGGCATGTCGACCCGCCACAGGCAACCGGTGTGCAATAGCGTGCGGTACTGGCGGTGCAACGCCACGTAATGGCGAAAACCAGCCTGCTCCTGCGCGTCGGCACGTACCGGATCCAGCTCGATACCCATGTGACCAAACAACGCCGTCAGGCCACGAAAGGCAATACTGTGCTGACGCCCGGTGGCGTGACAGCGGTGGTGGCCGATGTGTGCGCCCATCACTTCGGGTGGGAAGAAGTAACTCATACCACGCTGAATCGTCTGCCGCTCCAGCGCATCGTTATTGTCGGAAGCCCAGAAGCGGTGGCTACGCCGCAGCACCTCGTAGTCAATACGCCCACCGCCAGAGGCACAGGACTCAAACTCCACCTGCGGGAAGCTCTCGCCCAGAACATCGAGCAGATGATAAAACGCCTTCGTCTGGCGATCGGCGGCCGCCCGCCCCTGGTGGGCCGGTTGCACCAGCTCGCGGTTCATGTCCCACTTCACGTAGTCGATAGGGTGTTCACCCAGCAACCAGCTCAGGCGCGCCAGCAGATAATCGAATACCTCAGGGTTCGCCAGATCGAGCGCATACTGATAACGCCCGGTCGGCTGCTCGTAACCGGGCACGGCCAGCAACCAATCCGGGTGCGCGCGATACAGCTCGGAATTCGGGTTGACCATTTCCGGCTCCACCCAGATACCGAACTCCATGCCGAGTGAGCGCACATGGTTTATCACCGGCATCAGCCCTTGCGGGTATTTTTCCGCGTCCACGTACCAGTCGCCGAGGGCCGCACGGTCATGGTCACGCCCGCGAAACCAGCCGTCATCGATAATAAAACGCTCAACACCCAGCGCAGCGGCCTGCGTTGCCATCTGCATGATGTAATCCGGGTCGTGTTTAAAATAGATACCTTCCCAGGTATTGAGGTGCACCGGGCGGGCGTTGGCGCGAGGAAAGCGGATAACGTCCTGACGCAAAAAGCGGTGAAACTGTTGGCTCATACCGTTGAGCCCCTGCTCAGAACAAGCAGCGTACAGCCACGGCGTGGTCAGGGATTCCCCCTGCGCCAGCGCGATTTCGCCGGGCAGATACAGCGCTTCCGCCTGCACCAGCCGTCGCCCATCGGTTTTCACTTCCGCGCGCAACCGATGGTTGCCGCTCCAGCCGAGGTGTGCGCCCCATACCCGGCCCTGCTGCTCGGAAAATCCCGGCTCGCCGCTCACCATCGCCGGGAAATACTCATGCGAGGTGCGCCCACGGCGGTTTTCCTGAACCAGACTGCCGTGCGCGAGTCGCGTGCGATGTGGCTGAAACTCCCGCACCCAGCGCCCGTGAAACGCCATCACCTCCGCCGCCGATTCCGGCAACGGCAGCGTGACCGCCAGCCGCTGTACCTGCCAGTCACCTGGATGCAGGTTGGTCAGACAATGACGCAGTTGCAACACCCCGCTGTCAGCATGCAGCTTGAATTCGCTGGTCAGGCGCAAGCCCGCCTGACGGTCTTCTGCGTCAATAATCAGGTGTTGCGGACTCGGCTGTTCTACCGCCACGGTAGTCAACACCGCAAAGGCGTCAAGACCGTTGCGATGCCCTTCAACGCCCGGCGAGCCAAATAACCCACGCCCGGTTTCCGCTGCCAGTGTCACCAGCACATCCACATCCAGTCGGCCGTTCGCTACCGGCCGTGACAGACTCTGAACATCCTGTGGCGAAAACGTCGCCAGATGCGGCCCCCAATACAGTATTTCTGCCGCCGGTCGGCAGCGCACAATCACATCCGTCACCGAACTGGTCAAACGAATTAGCGTCGTTTCCATCCTCATCCTCCTGAATGGTTGATGAGGTTAGTTGTATTCCGAAACGTTTCGGATAAAAACCGAAACGTTTCGGTTTTGTGATCGGGTTAAAAAACGAACGCAGCAACGGTGGTGAAAAACGATGGTGAAACCGGCGGACGCAGGTGGGTTATTTCGTTGCTGGCGGTGGGTTATCCGTCTGTCCGGCGCGCAACTGTGGTTGCCATAACACCTGTAGTGAGGAGAGGGCTTCCCCCATCAGCAAACGCGACACCATATGGGCTATCTGCTGGCCCACCTGCGAACGGGTAGCCTGCGTGATGGCAGTGACCGGTATCTCCAGCAATGAGTCAGCTGGCAGGCCGTCATAGACTATCAACGATACCGCGCGATCCCCTTGCAGACGGCCGCTGTCGCGCAACGCCAGCGCAGCCCCTTCCCCTTGCGTGCTGCCATCGATAACGATAGCGGTCGGTGGCTGCGGCAACGCCAGCCATTGCAACGTTGCCTGATACCCCTCCCGGCGTGATGGTGCCACCTGCCGCAACAACGCATCACGCGGGGCGATACCGGCTGCCGCCAACGCCTCCAGATAGCCAGCACGGCGTTGGGCGATAAAGGATTGCGGATGATGTTCGCCAAGAAAGGCGATGTGACGGTGACCGAGCGAGATCAAATGCCGGGTGGCGAGCGCCGCACCAGCCTGACTGTCAAAATCGAACCAGGCATAAGGCAATGGCAGATCACTGCGCCCGAGCGCCAAAAACGGAAAGCCGACCGATTGCAGGTATTGCAGTCGAGGGTCTTGTTGCAACGTATGCGCGACGATCAACGCATCCACCCGGCGGCTTTCTATCATGCGTAAAAACGCATGGTGATCGGCCTGCTCCTTGTCGGCAATCAACAGCAGATCAATCTCCTGCTTCGCCAGCTCGTGGCTGATTTCCGCCACCATCTCCATAAAAGTGGTGTTACTGAGCGGTGCGGGCTGCATCGGAAACACCAGCCCCACGGCGTCAATACGCCCCATTTTCAGTCGGCGGGCAAACGTATTGGGCCGATAGCCGAGGCGTCGCGCTTCATCTTCCACCCGCAGGCGCGTTTGCGCTGCCACGTCATCATAGCCATTGAGCGCGCGGCTGACGGTGGTGACCGATAATCCCAGCGTTTTTGCAATCTGTTTCAGTGACATGGCGCATCATTCACCCTGAATTCTATTACGGGCCAGACTACCACAAATCACGGCAAGGGGGGATGCGAGAGGCGGTTGACAAACAGCTGGATGTTTTGCGAACAGGCTGGCGATTCCCGCACCGAACGGGAACCGCCAGCAGGAAGCCTTATTTCTTGGCTTTGTCGGCTTCGTTGGCTTTATCAATCACCATGCGCGCCCAGCGCGGGTGGTGTTTCAGCGCCCACTTCTCCGAGACCTTGCCTTCGATCATGCCTTTGATCGAACCACGCACCCAGAACGCCATGTACAGGTGAATCAAAATGGCGTGGATCAGCACAATGGCGGCGGTGGCGTGCAACAAAATGGCATAACGCACCAGGTCTATCGGGAACAAATGGGCGAAGTACGGCCGCCACATGATGACACCGGTAATCAGCAGCACCAGCGTTAACCCCATAATGCTCCAGAACATCAGTTTCTGGCCGGGGTTGTATTTACCCACATCCGCCACTTCATGCTCGTTGCCCTTGAGTACCTCAATGATATTCAGGAACCACGGCACATCCTGACGTTTCGGGATGTTATGACCGACAAAACGGATAAACATCGGCACCAGACACACCACAATCAAAATACCGAAAAACGGGTGCATGATGCGCCCCATCTGCGGCGTACCGAAGGTTTGCGTCAGCCATTGCAGCGTCGGGAAAAACAGCGCGATCCCCGACAGCGCCACCAGAAAGAAACTGATCACCACAATCCAGTGGCAAACACGGTCGGCGAACTTCGTGCGCACAATCATTTTTGGGTTACTCATGCTTATCGTCTCCTTCATGCGCCTGTTCTTTATCCGAATGTGCGTCATCCGAATGTGCTATCTCCTCCGTGTTCGGGCCAATACCGATGTAGTGGAACATCAACCCGGCGAAAGTAGCGACAAAGCCCAGCGTGGATAACGGCTTGAGAATGCCTTTCCACAGGTTCACTGGCGTCGAGATTTTCGGATTATCCGGCAGGTTGTGGTACAGCGACGGTTTATCCGCATGATGCAACACATACATCACGTGCGTACCGCCAACACCCTCGGGGTCATACAGACCGGCGTTGGCGTAACCGCGTTTTTTCAGATGCGCGATACGCTCAGCCGCCACGTTCTTCATTTCTTCTTTGGTACCGAAATGAATCGCGCCGGTCGGGCAGGTTTTCACGCAAGCCGGTTCCTGACCAGTGCTGACACGATCGACACACAGCGTACATTTGTAGACGCGGTTATCCTGCTTGTTTAAGCGCGGAATATTGAACGGACACCCGGCGATACAGTACCCACAGCCGATGCAGTGTTCAGACTGAAAATCGACGATACCGTTGGCGTACTGAATAATGGCACCGGCTGACGGGCAGGCTTTCAGGCAACCCGGCTCGGCACAGTGCATACAGCCGTCCTTGCGGATCAACCATTCCAGACGGTCTTCACTCTCCACTTCAGAAAAGCGCATCACCGTCCAGGATTTCGCGCTCAGATCGGTAGGATTGTCGTATACCCCCACGTTGTGACCGACGTCATCACGGATGTCGTTCCACTCGGAACAGGCCGCCTGACAGGCTTTACAGCCGATACAGGTGGTGACATCGATAAGTTTGGCGACTTCGCTTTTATCATCCCGAACCTGTGGCGGCGGCGTCAGGCTACTGGTGGCCGAACGCTGGATAATATCCTGAGATTGCATTGACATAACGTTTTACCCTTACACCTTTTCCACATTGACCAGGAACGCCTTGTATTCCGGCGTTTGCGAGTTGGCATCGCCGACGCTGGGCGTCAGGGTATTCGCCAGGAATCCCTTGCGTGTCGTCCCTTCGAATCCCCAGTGACAGGGAATGCCGACGGTTTCAATCGCTTTCCCGGCCACGGTCAATGTTTTGATACGTTTGGTCACCACCGCTTTGGCTTTGATGTAACCACGCTGGCAGGAGACCTTCACCATATCGCCCGCCTGAATTCCTTTGCTTTTCGCCAGGTTCTCACCGATTTCGACAAACTGCTCCGGTTGGATGATCGCATTCATACGTGCATGCTTGGTCCAGTGACGGAACAGCTCGGTAATGGAATAGGTGGTGGCGACATACGGGAAATCGCTCGCCTTGCCCATGGTTTTGGCATCACGCGCAAACAGGCGGGTCGCCGGGTTCGATACCACCGCCGGGTGCAGCGGGTTGGTGCCGATCGGACTTTCTATCGGTTCGTAGTGTTCCGGGAACGGGCCATCCGCCAGCTTATCCATTGAGAACAGCCGGGCGACGCCTTCCGGCAACATGATAAACGGCATGGTGTCTTTGCCCGGCGCTACCGTGGCAGCAAAGTCTGGCACGTCGATGCCTTTCCATTTCTGGCCGGTCCATTCCAGCAGTTTGCGTTTGCTGTCCCAGGGTTTGCCCTGCAAATCCGCTGAGGCGCGGTTATACAAAATGCGGCGGTTTTGCGGCCAACACCACGCCCAACCCGGCGTACACCCCAGCCCGACATCGGTATTGTCGCGGTTCGCCATCTGGTTACCGGCTTCGGTCCAGCTCCCGGCGTAAATCCAGCAGAAGCTGGCGGTAGTGCCGTCGTCACGTAACTGCGAGAAGTCCGCCAGTTGCTGGCCTTTTTTCAACAGCAGATTGCCTTTCTCGTCGAACACATCCGCCAGCGCCATCCCGTTGGATTCACGGGCGATCTCTTCCGGCGTCGGGTCTTCCGGGTCCTGATAGTTCCAGTTGATGTTCAGCACCGGTTCCGGGCACACACCGCCCTCTTCCCGGTACAGTTCACGCAGGCGCGTCATCAGGCGACCGAGGATCTTCGCGTCGTGCAGCGCTTCAGCCGGTGGCTCGGCCGCCGCCCAGTGCCATTGCAGCCAGCGCCCGGAGTTGGCGATAGAACCGTTTTCTTCAGCAAAACAGCTCGATGGCAGACGGAACACTTCAGTCTGAATCTCCGCCGAATTCACGTCATTAAATTCACCGTGGTTTTGCCAGAAGGTGGAGGTTTCGGTCGCCAGCGGGTCGATCACCACCATGTATTTCAGTTTCGATAACGCGGCGGTAGCCTTGTTCTTGTTGGAGAACGCCGCCAGCGGGTTGAAGCCCTGAACGATGTAGCCGTTCATTTTGCCGTCCAGCATCAGTTCGGTTTGGGCCATGACGTCATAGCTGCGGTCCCACTTCGGCAGCCAGTCATAACCCCAGTTGTTGGAGGCCTGCGCGTTATCCCCCCAGAAGCTCTTCATCATGCTGATGAAAAACTTCGGCGTATTCTTCCAGTAGTTAACCTGATCCGCCAACAGCGCATCCGGTGTTATCTGGCTGAGGTAGGTTTTCAGGTCACCCTGTTTTTCGGACGGCAACGGCATGTAACCCGGCAGGTTGAGGCTCAGCAGCCCCAGGTCGGTATACCCCTGAATGTTGGAGTGACCACGCAGCGCATTGATGCCGCCGCCCGCCATACCGATGTTGCCGAGCAGCAGTTGGATCATGGCCGCCGAGCGGATGATCTGTGCGCCGTTGGTGTGATGCGTCCAGCCCAGTGCGTACATGAAAGTCGCGGTTTTGTTCGGCACGCAGGTGCTGGCCAGCGACTGGCAAATCTCTTCATAGGCTTTCGCCGGTGTGCCGCACAGCGAGGTCACCATCTCCGGCGTGTAACGGGAAACATGTTTTTTCAGCAGGTTCCACACGCAACGCGGATGACTTAAGGTCATGTCCCGTTTGGCGAAACCGTCCGCCCCCAGCTCGTACTGCCAACTGCTCTTGTCGTACTGGTGCGTCTGGCTGTTATAACCACTGAACAGCCCCTCGTCGAAGCTGAAATCCTCACGCACGATCAGGCTGGCGTTGGTGTAAGACTTCACATACTCGTGGTGAATCTTGTCGTGGGTTATCAGGTAGTTGACGACACCGAGCAGGAAAGCGGCATCCGACCCGGCGCGGATCGGCGCATACAGGTCAGCAACGGCGGCAGAACGGTTAAAACGTGGGTCAACCACAATCAGTTTGGCGTCATTGTGGGTTTTGGCTTCCACCGCCCATTTGAAGCCAACCGGATGTGCTTCCGCTGCGTTGCCACCCATCACGATGATCACGTTGGCGTTTTTAATGTCCACCCAGTTGTTGGTCATCGCCCCTCGGCCGAAAGTCGGTGCCAGCGCGGCAACGGTCGGCCCGTGGCACAGGCGCGCCTGGCAATCGATAGCCACCATCCCCAACGAACGGGCAAACTTCTGGTCGAGAATACCGGTTTCATTACTGGCGGCAGACGAGCACAGCATCCCGGTAGTCAGCCAGCGGTTGACCAGCGTGCCTTTAGCGTTAACACGCTCGAAGTTGGCATCACGATCTTTTTTCATCAGCCGGGCGATACGGTCGATCGCCTCATCCCAACTGATACGCTGCCATTTGTCTGAACCCGGCGCACGGTATTCCGGGTATTTCAGGCGTCCTTCGCTGTGGATGTAATCCACCAGACCGGCACCTTTCGGGCACAACGAACCACGGCTGACCGGGTGATCCGGGTCCCCTTCGATGTGAAAGATGGCGGGTTTGGCGTTTTTTGCCCCGTCGCCCAGGCTGTACATCAGCAGTCCGCAGCCCACAGAGCAATACGTGCAGTTATTGCGGGTTTCCTTCGCCCGCAACAGTTTGTACTGGCGGACCGAGGCCATCGCCTCCGTGGGTGTAAACCCTAAAACAGCGAGTGTAGTCCCTGCCATTCCCCCGGCGCAGACTTTAAAAAAGCCCCTTCGATTAACTTGCATGTTTTTCCCTATCATTTTATGTGTCTTTTTTGTTGCGGGGGAATCTAACAACACGCCACGAGGAGATTTTGAGCAAAATCAAGAATT
Organism: Dickeya oryzae; assembly: GCF_009372235.1. Lineage (GTDB taxonomy): Bacteria > Pseudomonadota > Gammaproteobacteria > Enterobacterales > Enterobacteriaceae > Dickeya > Dickeya oryzae. The sequence continues at coordinate 115,385 of NZ_ML762925.1, forward strand.
ACGGTTTTAATAGTACATTCACCCCCTTTATGGGTATTTATGCTCAGAGTTTCGCTATGCATGTAAATACATAGCGATATCCGCCAGTTGTCATGTCTCGTTGTGTCAGCCTCATTTCATTCCGGCAACCTGCCGTTACCGAGACATTAACAACCCAACACAATAACGAGCAGACGAATCAATCGATGCGGTGTCGTGTTGCAACATGTCGGCAACACCATAAAAGCAAGGTGATGAAAGCGGATAATGGAAGCGAACGTGAAAGCGGGGTCATGCCGGACACACCGGCATTAAAAATGGCCCGCATCAATGCGGGCCAGCATGATCAAACAGCTTGTACCGGAATACGCTTTCCTGCCGCCGGGTCTGCCGGTGCAGCAAAGTTCAAATAGCGGTAAATATCCGACGCAGACTGGGGCAGAACCGCCACCTGCTGCAAATACTCCGCCGCCGTAGGCAACCGACCCAGTATCGCCGCTACCGTACTCAGCTCAGCCGATGCCAGATAAACGCTGGCGTCTGTCCCCAGACGATGCGGGAAATTACGCGTCGAGGTGGAAACCACATGGCTACCGGCTTTCACGCGGGCCTGATTCCCCATACATAGCGAACATCCAGCCGGTTCAATACGTACGCCTGATTTAATGAACTGGCTAAAATAGCCCTCATCGCTGAGTTGGTGGGCATCCATGCGTGTGGGCGGCGCCAGCCAAAGCCGGGCGGCGATATCCCCTTGATGTTGCGACATCAGTTTACCTGCCGCACGGAAATGTCCAATATTGGTCATGCATGAACCGATGAACACTTCATCAATGCGGTTTCCTGCCACGTCGGAGAGGGTTTTCACATCATCCGGGTCATTGGGAACGCACAGAATCGGCTCGTTGATGGTTGCCAGATCGATCTCAATGACTGCGGCATATTCAGCGTCGGCGTCGGCTTCCAGCAACTGAGGGTCATCCAGCCACTGTTCCATGCGCTCAACGCGCCGTGCCAGCGTCTGTGCATCCTGATATCCCTCTTCTATCATGGTGCGCAGCAACGCCACATTCGAGCGCAAATAGGTTTCCACTTCCGTCTGTTCGAGCTTGATGGTACAGGCCGCCGCCGAGCGCTCAGCCGAAGCATCCGCCAGTTCAAATGCCTGCTCGACGCTCAATCCGGCCAGACCTTCAATTTCCAGAATACGGCCAGAGAAGATGTTCTTCTTACCCTGCTTGGCCACAGTCAACAACCCTTGCTGGATAGCAAAGTAAGGGATGGCATGGACCAGGTCACGCAGCGTAATGCCCGGCTGCATCTGTCCTTTAAAGCGCACCAGTACCGACTCTGGCATATCCAGCGGCATGATGCCGGTTGCCGCCGCGAACGCCACCAGCCCTGAACCGCCGGGGAAAGACAAACCAATCGGGAAGCGGGTGTGGGAATCAGCACCGGTACCGACGGTATCGGGCACCAGCATTCGGTTGAGCCAGGAGTGAATGATGCCATCACCCGGACGCAACGATACCCCATTACGCTGGGTGATAAAATCCGGCAGGGTCTTATGCAGATTGACGTCAACCGGTTTCGGGTAAGCCGACGTGTGGCAGAACGACTGCATCACCAGATCGGCAGAGAATTGCAGACAGGCCAAATCTTTCAGCTCATCACGTGTCATGCCGCCAGTGGTATCCTGCGAGCCCACCGTGGTCATGCGCGGCTCGCAATACTGCCCCGGACGAACACCGGCAACGCCACACGCCTTACCCACGATTTTCTGCGCCAGCGTATAGCCGCGTGATGACTCGGCAGGTGCCTGAGGCAGACGGAATGCCGTGCTTGCAGCCAGCCCCAGCGACTGACGGGCACGTGCAGTCAGGCTGCGGCCAACGATCAGCGCAATACGTCCGCCCGCGTGCACTTCATCCAGCAGCACGTCGGTTTTCAGGCTAAAGCGGGTGATCAGGGTATTGTCGTCATGGCGACGCACTTCACCCTGATAGGGATACACATCGATCACATCACCCGTCGACAGCGCGGTCACATCCATCTCGATTGGCAGCGCACCGGAGTCTTCCAGTGTGTTAAAGAAAATCGGCGCGATTTTCCCGGCCAGCACCACCCCACCGGCACGTTTATTCGGTACGAACGGAATATCCTGCCCGATATGCCACAGAATCGAGTTAGTGGCAGATTTACGTGACGAACCGGTGCCTACCACATCACCGACATACACCAGCGGATGCCCCTGCGCTTTCAGGGCTTGCATCTGCGCCACCGGGCCGATAGACCCCGGCTTATCCGGCGTGACACCATCACGAGGCACGCTCAGCATGCACAGCGCATGCAGCGGGATATCCGGGCGTGACCAAGCCTCCGGTGCCGGAGACAAGTCATCGGTGTTGGTTTCACCCGCCACTTTGAATACCGTCAGCGTGATTTTTTCCGCCAGTGCCGGACGAGCGCTAAACCATTCGGCCTCGGCCCAGGACTGTAATACCCGCCGTGCAGCGGCATTCCCCTGCCCGGCTTTCTTTTCAATCTCACCAAAATAATCAAATATCAGCAGCGTATGGCTGAGCGCCTTTACCGCTTCTTCGGCTAACACATTATTATCGAGCGCATCAATTAATGGCTGAATATTATAGCCACCCTGCATCGTCGCCAATAAACGCACAGCGGCAATCGGAGAAATTGCCGCAAGAGTTAGCTCACCACGTACTATTTTCCCCAGAAAGTCGGCTTTCACTTGTGCCGCATCATCAACGCCGGGGGAAATATGGTATGTCAGCAGGTCAAGCCACGCTGGAATATCGCCAGATGACTGATTTTCGCTGGCAGATAATTGATCAACCAGATCTGTCGCCTGCTGTGCAGTTAACGGCTTGGGCGGAATACCCATTTCACGTCGCTCTGCAATATGGGCATTATACTGTTCTAACATGACAACTCCTCTTACCATGCAATGGTAATTAATGCGTAATTAACGCCAAAATAAAAACAGGTTTTATACCCTAAATAATTCAAGTTGCAGGACAACACGCTCGCGTGAAGTATGACGGTTATAGATCAGAGGATTAAAATCAGCGTGCGTCAAACCAGCCATGTAGCATGTCGTCGATACGCCCTACCACCGCCGTCAGCGTATGGCGCTGGCTACGGGAACAGTGATGAGCCGGTTCATCACACAGCAGACACCGACGAGGCTCGTGCGCCAGCAACGTTCGACTCACCGACCCGTCCTTCGGGCAGAACACGTCAAAATCCCACA
>NZ_SULL01000021.1 GCF_009372235.1 Dickeya oryzae
TGCTCAAACAGCTCATGCACACACAGACCTGACGGGAATACGGTATGGGTTGCATTGAAATCGTACAGCACCTGCTGTCGTTCCGCTTCCGGCAGCACGGGCAGCGTGTTGGTTGCCTGCGTCGGGGTGCGTTCCAGCGCGTCGATCAGCGCGTTCAACGTCGTCAGTAACATCTGACCCACCCGTTCGGCACCGATGCGCGGGTCGACCTGAACATCAAGGCTGAAGTGTTTGCCGCCGTGGTCATTGACCGAAAGGTCGACCGGGTAATTGGAGCGCTCCTGACTGAACAGAATGTGCATACCGTCAATGTCAGAGCGCTGCGTGGCATCCAGTTGCTGACTGCCGCCGTCGTAACGGTAATTGAGCAGGCTGGTGAACAGCGGACTTTGGGCATCAACGCTGCTGTATTGCTGAATTTCAGCCAGCGAGGCGTGTTCAAAACACAGCAGCCCGGCCAGGCTGTCGTGCGTCTGGCGCAGCGCCTGTTCAACACTCACCTGTGCCAGCGACAGGCGCAACGGCAGAGTATTCAGGAACATGCCCAGCACCCGGTCTGCGCCTTCACCACCGGCCATACGGCCAAACAGCACCGTGCCGAACACGACGTTATCCTGCCCGGTAGTGGCCTGCACCACGCGTCCCCAGGCGAGATGGAACAGGCTGGCTACGGTGACACCGTGCCGTTGTGACTGCGTCCGCAGCCGTTGTCCTAATTTGTCTGACAATGGCAGGTGATGTTCGTCGATGTGCTGACCGCTGCCCTGGCTATCCCGCAGCCCGAACGGGGCGCAGGGTTCATCAATATCGCCGAGCTGTGTGCGGAAATAGTCCTGCTGTGCCGATTGTTGTGCCGGTATAGCCGTTTGTTGACGGGCGAGGGCGACAAACTGCCGGAATGGCAGCGGGGCCGGTAACTGGTCGGCTTTACCTTCAAGGTGTGCCTGCACTTCTTCGAGCAGCAGCTCCAGCGTGGTGTGGTCCATGCACAGGTGGTGGTGCAGCAGGCACAGCAGCCAGCGGTTATTGGCCGGGTCGGCGACCTGATAACTCTGGATCATCGGTGCCTGCGTGACGTTCATCTGCAACTGCGCCGGGGTAAAACGCTGTTGCAGGGCGTCGGCGACATCGTCGGCGGTGATTTCCAGCGTTTCCACCGGCATCAGTGCCTCGCGCCAGACCACCTGCACGGCCTCATCCAGCCCTTCCCAGACGACCGCTGTGCGCAGAATGTCGTGACGTTGAATGACGGCCTGCAAGGCGGCAATGAAATGATCCAACCCGTCCTTTTCGGCAAAGCTGAGGATGGAGCGGGTGATATAGGCATCCCCCACCGGTTGCAGCAGATGGTGGAACAGAATGCCGGTCTGGAGTGGTGCCAGCGGGTAGATATCCTGCACATTACGGGCACCGCCCGGCACGGTCGCCACCACGGCATCGATCTGCGTCTGCGTTAATGCCACCAGCGGCAGCATGGCCGGGGTGATCTGTTCACAATGCAGGGGGATCAGATTGGCCGGTACGCTGTCAGCGGTGGTGCTGGCTGTCAGCGTGGCGGCCAGTGCGGCCAGCGTCGGCTGCCTGAACAGTTCGCTGACGGCGAGCGTATACCCCACCCGGCGCAGGCGTTCGATAAGCTTAATCGCCAGCAGGGAGTGGCCGCCGAGCTCGAAGAAGTGATCCTGCCGCCCGATGCGCTCAATGCCCAGCAGGTCCTGCCATATCGTGGCAATCGCCTGTTCGGTGGCGGTTTGCGGTGCCTCGTAGGTGGTACGGACAAAGGCGCTGTCATCCGGCGCGGGCAGGGCGTTGCGGTCCACCTTGCCATGCCGGGTCAGCGGTATCTGCGCCAGCGGCACATAGGCCGACGGCACCATAAAATCAGGCAGACGGTGCGCGAGCTGCTGTTTCAGTGCCTCAATGGAAACGGATGTCTCTGAAATGGATGCCTCTGAAACGGATGTATCCGAGAGCGTGTAATAGGCCACCAGACGGTGATCGCCGGTATCGGTGCGCTGGGCGACGACCACCGCGTCACTGACCCCGTCGCATGACTGCAACGCCGATTCAACTTCGCCGGGCTCAATACGAAAGCCGCGAATTTTGACCTGAAAATCGTTACGGCCGAGGTAGTCAAGGGTGCCGTCAGCATTCCAGCGCGCGAGGTCACCCGCGCGGTACATCCGGGCACCAGGCTCGTGAGCAAACGGGTCATCCAGAAAGCGCTCCGCTGTCAGGTCGGGGCGGTTCAGGTAGCCGCGTGCCACCCCCATCCCGCCGATATAGATTTCACCCACCACCCCAACCGGTGCTGGCTGACGGTGTTCATCCAGAATATACATCCGGGTGTTGGCGATCGGACGGCCGATCGGTACCGCACCGGTGCTGCGCAAATCGGTCAGTGTATGCATACAACACCCCACCACGGTCTCGGTCGGGCCGTATTCATTCACGATGCGCACATCGGGCCGATGCTGCCGCCAGAAACTCACATGGCGCTCCAGCACGGCTTCCCCGCCGAGAATGAATTGCTGCAAACCGGGCAGCGTGGCGATGTCGATACCATTCGGATCACTGATCAGCAGACGGCTTAATGCATCCAGATAGGAGGGCGTCAGCTTGATAAAACTGAATGGCTCGCCGGACACCAACGCATGGTACAACGACGCGATTTCATCCTGACTGTCGACGATATACAGCGTCTTACCGACCAGAATCGGTACAAATACACTGGTAATGGTGGCATCAAAACCGATGGAGGAGTTCATCGGGACGCGATCACCGGCGGTGTCCGGGTAGGTTTGCAGGCTCCAGAACAGGTAGTTCATCAGGCTGCGATGTTCGATCATGACACCCTTGGGCCGCCCGGTGGAACCGGAGGTGTAGATGACGTAAGCCAGATGACGCGGTGTCAGGCCGAGGGTCGCCGGTGCGATATTGTCAGTCGGGCAGGTGGCCCACGGCTGGGCGTTACTTTTCCGTTCGATCTCACTGTCCCGTTCGATCTCACTGTCCAGTTCGACAACCGCCAGCTCAGCGGTGGTCTGCGTGATGAGTGTAGTGCGTACCGCGCGGGTGGTAATCAGCGCCACCGGCGCACTGTCGGCCAGCATGTCGCTTAATCGTTGTGAGGCATAACCCGGATCAATCGGCACATAGGCCCCACCGGCTTTCAGAGTTGCCAGCAGTGCCACGATAAGCTCAGGGCGACGCTCCAGTGCAATCGCCACGCGATGATCCGGTCTGACACCCAATTCAATCAGCCAGTGTGCCAGTTGGTTGGCCTGTTCATTCAGCTCGCGATAGCTCAGTGACTGCCCTTCGAAGACCACGGCGATGGCATCCGGCGTGCGCGCGACCTGCTGCTCAAACCGTTCATGGATGCACTGATCGGCCGGGAAGTCCGCCTCGGTGTCATTAAAGCCGTACAGCACCTGCTGGCGTTCTGCATCCGGCAGGATATTCAGCGCCGGTACGGGCTGCTCGGGTGTCTGTTCTAATGCATTAGCCAGCTCTGCCAACGCTGCCAGCATCATCTGACCGGCGCGTGCTGCGCCAATGCGTTGGTCGACCTGAACATCCAGACTGAAGCCCACACCGTGGTGGTCATTGACCGAGATATTAACCGGGTAGTGGGTACGTTCCTGACTGAACAGAATGTGCATCCCCGTGATGCCGGACCGCTCCGTGGTGTCCAGTTGCTGGCTACCGCCGTCGTAACGGTAGTTGAGCAGGCTGGTGAACAGTGGACTTTGGGTATCAACGCCACTGTATTGTTGAATTTCAGCCAGCGAGGCGTGCTCGACGTTCAGCAGGTCAGCCAGGCTGTCTTGCGTCTGGCGTAGCGCCTGTTCGACACTGACCTGTCCCAGCGACAGGCGCAATGGCAGGGTATTCAGGAACATGCCCAGCACCCGATCAGCGCCTTCACCTCCGGCCATACGGCCGAACAGCACGGTGCCGAACACGACGTTATCCTGCCCGGTGGTGGCCTGCACCACGCGACCCCACGCCAGATGAAACAGGCTGGCTACGGTGACGCCACGTTGCTGAGACTGCATCCGCAGCCGTTGTGCCAGTTCGCTTTCAAGCGGTAAATGACATTCTTCAATGCGTCCGACGTCCTGACCGTCACCCTGGCTATCGAGCAGCCCGAACGGCGCACAGGGCACGTCAATATCCCCGAGTTGTGCCCGGAAATAGTCCTGCTGAGCCTGCGCATCTGTCTGCTGACGGGCGAGGGCGACAAACTGCCGGAACGGCAGCGGAGTGGGTAGCTGGTCGGCACGGCCCAACAGGTGTGCCTGCACTTCTTCGAGCAGCAGCTCCAGCGTGGTGTGGTCCATACACAAATGGTGGTGCAGCAGGCACAACAGCCAGCGGTTATTGGCCGGGTCGGCGACCTGATACCCCTCGATCATCGGTGCCTGATCAAGGTTCATGGATAAACGCGTCGGATCGAATTTCTGGTGCAGTGCCCCGATAACATCGTCGGACTGTATAACCAGCGTTTCCAACGGCATCAGCGCGTCGCGCCAGACCACCTGCACGGCCTCGTCCAGCCCTTCCCAGACGACCGCTGTGCGCAGAATATCGTGGCGCTGGATCACCGCCTGCAAGGCGGCAATGAAATGATCCAGCCCGGCTTGTGCCTCAAAGCTCAGGATGGAGCGGGTGATATAGGCATCGCCTACCGGTTGCAACAGATGGTGGAACAGAATACCGGTCTGTAATGGTGCCAGTGGGTAGATATCCTGCACATTACGGGCACCACCCGGCACGGTGGCCACGACGGTATCGATCTGCGACTGCGTCAGTTCCACCAGCGGCAGCATGGCCGGGGTGATCTGTTCTGCATGCTGGGGGATCTTATTGGCTGGTACGGCGTCGGTCGTGATGGTTTGGGTGAGCGTGGCGGCGAGAGCGGCCAGTGTTGGCTGTTTGAACAGCTGACTGACAGAGAGCGTATAACCGGCCCGGCGCAAACGTTCGAGCAAGGTAATCGCCAGCAGGGAATGGCCGCCCAGTGCGAAGAAATGATCCTGGCGACCAACGTGGTCGATACCGAGCAGATCCTGCCAGAGCGTCGTCAAAAGCTGTTCGCGCTCACCCTGTGGGGCTTCGTATTCGGTGCGCACCACATCGTGCTCAGTGGGCTCCGGCAGGGCCTTGCGATCGACCTTACCATTCGGCGTCAGCGGCAGAGTATCGAGGTGAATATACGCGCCCGGCAACATATGAACCGGTAACTGCGCGGCAAGATGTGCATGTAGCTCGGCTACTCCAGCATGACCGGTAAACCAGGCAATCAGCCGTGGCTGATGGTGTTGATCCGCTCGGGCCATGACGATGACGTCAGTAACACCGGCACAGTGGCGTGCGCAGGACTCAATTTCACCCAGCTCGATGCGAAAACCGCGAATCTTGACCTGAAAGTCGTTACGGCCAAGATAGTCAATGGTGCCATCGGCGTGCCAGCGCCCCAAATCACCTGTCTTATACAGGCGTGCGTCGGGTGTAGAGGAAAACGGGTCGGGAATGAAACGTTCGGCACTCAGTTCTGGCCGGTTCAGGTAGCCGCGCGCAACCTGTACCCCGCCAATATGGAGCTCACCCACCACCCCGACAGGAACCGGGCGTCCCTGCGGGTCGAGAATATACATACGAACATTGGCTTTGGGCCGACCGATGGAGACCAGCATGCTGTCGGTATCATAGGCGCAGGCCCAGCCGGTGACGTCCACGGCGGCTTCCGTCGGCCCATACAGGTTGTGTAGTTCAGTGTGGGGTAAATATCTACCCGTTTGCCTGATGGCGGCGGCAGGCAGGGCTTCCCCGCTACAGAATATCGCTCGCAGACTGGGGCACTGGCCGGGTTTCAGCACGCTGAGAAAGTGGCTCAACATCGGCGGGACAAAGTGGGCGATAGTCACCCGTGCCTGTTCAATCAGTGTGCTCAGGTAATACGGGTCTTTGTGGCCCTCCGGTTTAGCCAGCAGCAGGGTTGCGCCGACCCATAACGGACAGAAAAACTCCCACACCGAGACATCAAAACTGAAGGGGGTTTTTTGCAGAATGATGTCTTGCGCGTCGAAGGCGTAGTCTTCAATCATCCAGGCCAGACGGTTGACCACGCCCCGGTGCTCATTCATCACCCCTTTGGGCTGACCGGTCGAGCCGGAGGTGTAGATAACATACGCCAGATGATGAGGCTCCAGGCCTATGTCGCTGGGGGTGATGTTGTCTGTCGGGCATTGCTGCCACGGTGTGGTTTCACCATCCAGTTCAATCAGGTGAGTCGCACTGGACTGTACAGACAGGAGGCTGACCCGGGCGCGGACAGACTGACTGGTGATCAGCACCGCAGGCTGGCAGTCATTGATCATGTAGGACAGCCGATCCTCCGGGTAATCCGGGTCCAGCGGCACGTAAGCACCCCCGGCTTTCAGGGTTGCCAGCAGGGCGATAACCAGCGCATGACTGCGCTCCAGTGCTACACCGACCCGACTGTCCGGCCCTACGCCTTGTTGGCGCAGCCACCAGGCCAGCTGGTTGGCCCGGCGGTTTAGCTCACCGTAGCTGAGCGTCTTACCGTTAAGTGACAACGCTATCGCGTCTGGCTGTTGACGTGCCTGTGCTTCAAACGGCTGATGGATATAGTCGCTGACAGGACCGGCGAGCTGAGCGGCATTCCACTGATCCAGAATGCGGGCTCGTTCGCCGGGGACAAACAGCTCCCGCTCGCCGATAGGCTGCTCCTGATGCTGGTCGGCCTCAGCGATAAAACAGAGCAGACGCTGGAGATGGCTGTCCAGATCAGCGGTGCTGTACAAGGCCGCATTGGCGTCCAGGTAAAATTCAAGGCCATGCTCACCGAGGTCGGAGACGGTGATGGAAAGGTCGTCCAGCGGGCCGAAGGCCAGATTATGCTCGGCGGTGCTCAGGCCATCGAACGTCACCTCGCCTGACAGCGGCAGGAAGTTGAACGCGGTGGCATAAAATGTCCGGTTCTCTGTCGCCAGGCCGAGGTCGGTTCTTAACTGCTCGCCCCGGTAGCGTTGGTGGCGCAGCGCACTGCTTAACCGGCCTTTCACCTGTTGCAGGCACTCGCTGAGGGTCAGGTCGGCTGACAGAGTTAAGCGCATCGGGACGATATTGGACGACATACCCGCCAGGCTTCGATGCTGACGGGTCATCCTCGCCGTGACCGGCAACCCCATGACCAGGTCGTTCTGGCCGGTCATCCGGTACAGATAAATGGCGGTCAGGGCGGTCAATAACTGCGCAAGGCTGGCATCGTGCTGGCGGGCCAGGTCACGAACGCGCTGACTTTCCTGACGGTTCATAGCCCGCGCTTGTCTGACAATGTCCGCACAACGTGCCTGCTGGTTGGCGAGGCTGACGGGGGCCGGTGCGTCTTGCATCAACGTCAGCCAGTATTGACGGTCACGCTCAACATGGCTGGATGTGTGGTAATCCTGCTCCAGCGTCATCAGGTCCTGAATGCTGCCAAAGGTGTGCTCTGACACCGTCTGCCCCTGCATCAGTGCCGAGTAGATATCGGCAATACGGCGTGTTATCAGGGTTCCACTGTAACCATCGATCACCACATGGTGAGAGCACTGGTAAAAGAAAAACCGGTTAGGCGAGATGCGCAGCAGGGCAAATGAAAAAAGTGGCCCCCGCTCAATATCAAAAGGCTGGTTCAGGTTTTCCCGCATCCATTGGATGGCACATTGCTCAGGGTACTGTTCGGTACTGAAATCCAGAGTTGGAAACGCCCAGCGTGGTGCTTCCAACACTCGCTGTACCGGTGTGGGGCCTGAGGCATCAATGACTGATCGGAACGACTCGGTTTCTTCAATTACCTGAGCAATAGCCACCTTCAATATATTGGCATCTACCTGACCACCAATATCGGTATATTTGGAAACCTTGAATACATTGGCTTGGGCATCCTGATTCACTTCCTGTGCTAACCAGATGCCTTGCTGAGCGGTTGATAATGGAAACGAGGAAGAGTTATTTAATGAACGGTGCTCTTTGTTATTACTCATATGAATTAGTCCCTATATAATCTGACACATCCTTTTGAAAGATTCAGAGTTACCTGTTTTGATAAAGGTGCAGGAACGTAAATCAAAACAAAAAGCGGTAACGCTCGTGTTGCATACTAACAATCTCATTATTAAATACAACGTAGGTTTATTAAATATGACGGAATAATTAGAAGGATGTTAGAGGGCTCTCATAGAATAAAGGGTAACACACGTGATTTTAGCGAAATACTCTCTGCGATTGTGAGGGTGCTTGTGGTGATATGACCTCGAAATCTCAATTCGATATTTGATATGGCATCACGTTTGTAATGAGTGTGTTTTATGACCAAATGAATAATTCTGTTTTTGTGTAAGTTTATTTGATGATTTTTTATAAATCTTCATGTTTTGTTTTTATTTGTATTTTTAAAATCAAATATTCCAGATGGGAATAAGATTTTTGAAAGTATTTCAATTGATGTAATTCACTCTGTAATTAAGACGGGGGTAGAGAGTTATTTAAAATGGGCTGGTTAACTTATTTTTTATTTTGCTTTGATGACTAATAGCAGATAGATTGTCATAACCTGACCCAAATCCGACCACCACATTCTTCCGATGCAGAGGGAAAACTGAAAATGTCCACTGCTTTGTGCTAAGAAAACTCTAATGCAGTCCACCAGACATATCTAAATTTCTAGTCGAGCAGAGAAAAGTGAATGGTTCGGTTTACCGGGATACTTACATGTTCCCATCCTGTTATTAGTGTTTTCGATGGGGGTGAGCCACATTATTACGCGTAGCGCGGTCAAAAATTGATTTTTGCATTATAAATACAAGTTTATTTTTTTTAGCTTATTGATTTATATAAGAAGATGGCGAAATCAGGTGGCGCCTTAGAGGACGTCATCGTTTTGGCAGCACCTGTATCAGGTAAGCAATATGGCGATGATATCATCATGGACCTCCTGCCATTCCTGGTCGCTGAAGGCGTAAAACCCAAAGCCTTTTAGGGTAAATGCGCCTTCTGTTGCCAGCAATGCAAGCCTCAGACGACGACCCGCCTGCGTGGAAGTATCGAACATCGCGAACAGATCTTGGTAGAAGGCATTGGCTTCGGCCAGGGATACGGGGGCCCGCATAAAGCTCGCCATCAGGGCGACAGCGCGCGTAATCACTTCAGCATCTTCACTCCGGTTGGCCTCGATATAGGCATGAATGCGGGTTTCTGGACTGTCACCCCGCATCGCCAGAAACTCCTCAACAATGCGATCGTAATTGGCCATGACTCGGCGCAACATTGCATCAATTAACTCATCCTTGGTGGCAAAGGCATAAAGTACTCCCCCCTTGCTGACACCGGCCTGTCTGGCCACGGCATCAAAAGTCAGGTTACCGGCGCCAACGCTTAGAACCACCGCTTCGGCAGCGTTAAGCAATAACTCTCGATCTATTGTTTTATGTCGGCCCATCACTCTCCCCTTTTAAAACCGTCTGGACGGATATATATTACTGACCCGTGTATTTCAGTGCAATTGTTCTCAGCGCACAGAGGTTTTTAGATGCTGTCCCTTCGACATCGCTGGTTAGTCTTGCTATCGGTGCTTCTGGCATTTTTGCCCATCATCATAGACATGACCATTCTGCACATCGCAGTGCCTTCTGTTACCCTGGCATTAAGTGCCAGTGGAACCGAGGTGTTGTGGATCATTGATATCTATCCTCTCATCATGTCCGGGTTACTGGTTCCCATGGGGACATTATCAGATAGGGTTGGTCATCGACGTATGCTGCTGATAGGCCTGTTCGTATTTATGCTCGCCTCGCTAGCTGCCGCTTTCTCACCCACGGCAGGTTTCCTGATTGCTGCACGCCTTCTGCTTGCGGTGGGGGGCGCGATGGTGATGCCTAATGTGCTCGCTATCATCCGACATACTTTCGATGATCCCAAAGAGCGGGGTATTGCTCTGGGGCTCTGGGGGACTGTTGGGTCGGCTGGTGCTGCACTTGGCCCGCTCGGAGGAGGCGCGTTACTCGAACATTTCTGGTGGGGGTCGGTGTTTCTGATCAACGTGCCAGTCATTCTGATTGTCCTGCCACTGGCTTATTTAAGCTTGCCGCATCACAGGCCAACGGTAAGAGGACAGTGGGCTATCAGACAGGCTCTGGTTCTGATTGCGGGCCTGATAGCCACTGTCTACGCTGTAAAATCCGGGTTCAAGGCTGAAGCCTCTTTGCTTATCACCTGCCTGATATTAGCGGTAGGACTGGGCCTGCTCACCTGGTTTGCCCGTCAGCAGCTTTCCAGCGTCGACCCAATGCTGGATCTCTCCTTATTCAGTAAGCCAGCTATCTGTGTTGGTATCATCATGGCATTGGTTGCCAGCGGCGCGCTGACAGGCGTGGAATTGACACTTGCTCAGGAACTGCAATTCGTGGTGGGTTACTCCCCGTTACAGGCGGGTCTCTTTATGGTGCCGCTCGCTATTGGCTCAGGACTGGGGGGCCCATTGGCGGGTTATACGACAGTACTGTTTGGACTTCGCAATGTAGCCTCCGCCTCCCTATTGGCGGCGGCGATGTGCCTCGCAGGGCTCAGCATAAGCGATTTCTACCACTTGACTATTTCCACTATCACGTTGCTGACGGTATTGGGTATGGCACTCGGCATCGGTCTGACTGCGTCATCTATTGCCATCATGAATAGTGCGCCACCGGACAAGGCTGGTGCGACCGGTTCGCTGGAAGTGACAGGCTATGAACTTGGTGCCGGACTTGGGATCACTTTCTTTGGTGTGCTCCTTTCCATGGCTTACGAAAAGACCATCAATTTGCCCGCTGATTTGCCAATCGGCTTTCACGCCAGGGCGGCCAGTTCCATCAGCGATACGATGGTTGTGGCGGAGCACCTGGGGGAAACCGGTATTGCTTTAGCACAGGCTGGACGTGTCGCATTTTCCAGTTCACATAGTGTTGTTTTGTTGACGGCAGCAAGCATGATAATGCTGCTGGCTGCGGTAGCGTTCGTCACATTGAAACACTATCAGAAACCCGAACACGGTTAGCCTCCTCCAAAGCAAGGAGCTTGAGCGTTGCTGTTATTCCGCTATCATTCGCCATTCATAAATGGATCGATAGAACCTTTAAGGCAAATTTTTATTGTCTCATGAAATGAGATCTATTTTGTTAAGGCGATAGTTCATGAAAGAAATCAGGTTGATTCCTGTAACTGAAAGTGAAAAAGTTAGGCTTTTCAGGGATGTGCAAAATTCTTTTCAAAGCGGGTTTGAAGCGGTTTTTGGAGAGTGTGCGGGCACTATTCTTCCAGAGCAAGATATAGAATATTCTTTTTCCGCCCCTAATGCTGAGTCTTATTTTGCGATTCTTGATGGTGAAGTCGTCGGTGGCGCTATTATTACCGTAAACAAAAAGAGTGGTATCAACCATCTTGATTTTCTCTATGTCAACGCCGGATGTCAAAACCACGGTGTTGGTATGGGGATCTGGAAGAATATTGAGCGTCTTCATCCAGAGACAAAAGTATGGGAAACGCATACCCCCTATTTTGACAAAAGGAATATCCATTTTTATATAAATAAGTTGGGTTTTCATATTGTTGAATTCTACAACGCAAGACATAAAGATCCGAATTATAAGGATGTAGCGGTAGAAGAGACGCGTGGAGATATTGACGAGGATCTTTTTCGTTTTGAAAAAGTGATGAGATAAAAATAATTATACGGTTGGTGAATCGGGAAATGAACAAGTCGATATTTGGACTGACCTTGCCCTACATTGTATATGCTGTATTAGTCGTGACGAGATCTGACACATGGCCTTGAGAGGTTGAGAGTTACCGGTTTTGATAGGGGTATCGAAGCCTTATACAAAACACAAGGTAACTCTCATACTACCAATCTCGTTGTCAAACACAAAGCTGGTTTGCTCAACCTCGCTGAAGAGCTCAGCAACGTATCTAAAGTCTGCAAAATCATGGGCGTTTCACGGGATACGTCTTATCGTTATCGCGATTAACTGGTAACACAGTGAGGCTCAGGCTGAGGCGGCATGTAGCGACGCGAGTACCAACAACCTTAACCCCATAGTGGAATGAATATGTCTCTGGTTTGGAGGCGAACCAATATTGTTTATGGGACTATCGCCCAGACCGTGATATGCATTTGTCTGATGACGGTTCCACAGCACTGATGGCCTCGATGATTTCGTGCAGGTGTTCCACCACAGTCAGGTCTTGGGCTGCCGTCATTGTCGCCTGCGACGGGCGAACCAGGAAGCCGTTGTGCGCAAGGCGCAGCATGGCAAGATCGTTGAAGGCGTCACCTGCGGCTAGAACGTGGCAACCCTGCTCCAGTAAGCGGGATATGTGTTCCTCCTTGCCATTTCGATCAGCCCATGCACATCCGGTTATCCAGCCGTCCGCATCTGTCTCCAGCGAGTGGCAGAACGACTCTGGTGAGCCAAGAGCATCAAGTAATGTGCCAGCCAGTTCGTAAAAACAATCCGAGACTATGTGGACCCGGTAGCCTCGTTGTTGAGTGAGTTGTTGGAGGAATACAACCGCATCGGGATAAGTCTGGGTTTTCGCGATCATCGCTTGCACGTCCGGCAGGCGTAGGCCGTTTTTTCGGAGATGCTCGATACGCAAGCGCATCAGTGCGGGGTAGTCGGGTTCCTCCCGCGTTGTGATGGACAGAGCTTCGATACCGCTGGCTTGCGCTATCTGTGGCCACAATTCTGGAATCAGAACACCTTCGAGATCAATACAGGCAATTTTCATCATATCCTCTTCCTTCATCAGGCGCTGACATTTGTAAAAGCCAGGGATGTACCGAGCACGATCAGGGCAACGCCGATGAACTTGTCGACAGTAAGCTGGTGTTCGAGCAAACGACGGCGCATGGCTGGCGCTGCGAAGAACAGTGCAACGATGCTGAACCAGATCCAGTGAGATACCGACATGAACAGGCCGTAGGCGAAGTTGTGGCTCATCGGACTGTCCGCATGGACAACCTGGGTATAGGTCGCGACAACGAAAAGCATCGTTTTTGGATTGAGTGCGTTGGTCAGGAAGCCCATGCGGAAAGCCGCCAATGTAGATGGCGCAGAACCGGAGGCCTCTCCGAGTTTGAGCACTGCTTTGTTGGTCAGCGATTTGTACCCGAGGTAGATCAGGTAAGAGGCACCCAGTACCTTCATTGTCATGAACAGCAGGGGCGAGTTGACGATGACTACGGCGATACCCAGTACCGTATACATCACATGGATCTGTACGCCGCAGGCAATACCAAACGCAGAAATTAGGCCGGTGCGTGCTCCGAAGGCATAACTGTTTCGGGTGATCATCGCGAAATCGGGACCGGGACTGATAACGGCCAGAATTGTGATGGTGGCTACTGCAATCAGTTCGTTCATTGTTTTAAAACTCCATTCAAATGTTGTGGAACGATCGGGTCGCTCCACAGACGGTGTCAGCGCTTGTTGAAGGTGATGACGAGGACATCGCGATAACCCTGTTGGGTGGGATCGCTTGCAAGGATTGGCGTCACTCCATGCATGGTGCGTTCGTCGTTGACGATAGCAGCGTCGAGAGGGACTGACAGCGTGTAGCGGGCGAGCTTCTGGCGATCTCTGTCGTAGATGCCCGTTTCGCCATTCAGTACGTTGACGCGGTTGACCAGCATCATGAATACGAAGCTTACACCGTCACGGTGTATTCCTTCTGGAGTGGGCAATGCTTCCGCACTGGTAGCGACGATCCGGAATTGATGAACCTCAATATGCCAATCGTAGAAAGGCGCCAGGTTGTTAAATGTGGCTCGGCACAGTTCCAGCGCCGACATCAAAATCCTCCCTGAAGCAATCGACGGCTCAATGGGGGCGAAATGTCGGGCAACACCGCCGTTAAGGGTGTTGTATGTGACACTCTGATAGTGGGGTTGTGATGGTTCAATCTGGACGCCCGAGGTCGATGTGGCACTGTAGACCCCGTGGCGTCGAAACCGATACGTCCCACCGTCTTTCATGAACTTGTCTTGTTCCAGTCGGTTCCAGCTCTCTTGGAATTCGGTCCAGTCGTCCAGCATGTCTTCATCCTCAGCGGAGAGCAGCGACTGGGTCATTTCGGATGGCAGTATGATGTAGTCTTTTTTGGCGATGATTTTGCACAGATTGTTGATGCAATTATGACTTGCAGCCTGTTTCAATCTTGGCTCAACAATGTTCGTTTTAGACGATAATATCTCCATTTATTACCCCAATATTTATTTTTTCGTTTGTTTTTGTGCAGTTGAGATTAAATTATTGGGTTCTTGCATCGGAGAGAAAAGCGATTTATCTTGAAGGAAATCTGTCAAATTTCGTCGTGGATATGAAACTTCCGTCGTTGGCCTCATTCCGCTTTTTCGAAGCGGCAGCTCAAACCGGCAGCTTTGTGAAAGCGGCTGAACAACTGCATGTGACACATGGCGCCGTCAGTCGGCAGGTGCGGCTTTTGGAAGAGGCTCTGGGTGTCGAGTTGTTCGAACGACGTAACAGGGCGATTTTCCTGAACGCAGCCGGGCGCTTATTACATGCGACGACTACCTCGGTGTTTGAGCAACTCGAAGGTGCCGTGTATCGATTGCAGCAGTCGGCGCGGGAAGATGTGATTGTGCTGTCCTGTGAGCCGACCATCGCCATGAAATGGCTGATTCCCCGACTTCCCGCGTTTCATAGTGCAAACCCTGATATTAACCTACATCTTGTGGCTGCCGGTGGACCGATTGATTTCGCCAGGTCCGGTGTCGATATGGCACTACGTCGCGATGACTTCCATTGGGATCAGGATGTTCATGCCGAGAAAATCTGTGATGAGTGGATGGGGCCGGTAACCCGTGCAAAGGAGAGATCCAAAGTGTGCTTTGACGGTGTGCGATTGCTGCACTCTGGAACGCGGCCGAAAGCATGGTCGGACTGGCAACGCTTGTCGGGTGTTTCAATGAAAGGCAGCATCCGCGTGGACTACGAACATTTCTACCTGTGTGTTCAGGCGGCGGCATCTGGCTTAGGGATGGCTATGGTTTCGTTCCTGATGGTGCAGGACGAACTGGAAAGTGGGCAGCTATATGCTCCTTACGGTTTTATTCGCGATGGTTCCAGCTATTGTCTGCTGTCGCCAAAGGCCCTGGGTCAGAACGAAAAGTGTGTACGGTTCAAAAAATGGCTCATGGCTGAGGCAGCGTCAAGCCTCTCGGTGGAATTGCCCCTATATTCCCAGACTGAAAACCACAACCTCGATTAGCGCTGTGTCCACAATAGCTGGGTAGGATCAGTGTTGCTGACACATCCCGCAAACGGCATTTTTACACCGCTGATTGCTGTAAACAACGGCCCAGGTATGGCGGCTGACGATGACGTTTGCAGGACGGAAACGGTAGCCGGGCCTGTTTTTGGTGTTATGGTAAGTGTATTATGCCGTGTAATGCACACGTATCTCATATGGGAGAGCAATCATGACCGCGAAACAACGCAACACGCAGAGCGTGACCATGACGGTAGAGCGTGCCTTACTGGTCCGGGCGCGTGAAGCGGGCATTAACCTGAGTGCCACCCTGACAACCGCACTGGATGCGGAGCTTCGCCGTTATGAAGCGAACAAATGGCAGGAAGAGAACAGGGAAGCCATTGACGCATTAAATCGTTTTCATGATGAGCACGGCTGTTTCAGTGACGAATACAGGACGTTTTAACCATGCAATTCACCGTATACGGTAATACCGGGAAAAGCGCCATTTACCCGCTGTTGCTCGATGTCACGAGCGATATTATTGGGCAGTTGAATCGTCGGATAGTGATCCCGTTGCTCCCTGTTGAAAAGTACCCGGCAGGCCGCCGACCGGATCGCCTTGTCCCCGTCGTCAGGCTGACGGACGGCAAAGAATACGCCGTAATGACGCACGAGCTGGCAAGTATCCCTGTGCAGGCGTTGGGTGCGGTGTTCTGTGATGCGTCGCAGTACCGTAATCAGGTAAAAGCCGCAATAGATTTCCTCATTGACGGCATTTAATCGTGGCTGTCGGGAGCCTGTTCCAGTTCGTCGTTAGTGCGGAACAGAAGCATCTCCCGGTTTTTGGCGTCAAGCGGAACTGGAATACCGTTCCTTATCTGCGTCCTAACGCTAAATTAAAAGCAAAAAAGCAGATGCCTTTCGACATCTGCTTTTTCTAAATTTGGCTCCTCTGACTGGACTCGAACCAGTGACATACGGATTAACAGTCCGCCGTTCTACCGACTGAACTACAGAGGAATCGTTTGAACGGGGCGCATAATAACGGGGTCCGTCGGCCATGTCAAAGGTGTAAACCACATTTTTGATGCGTTTGGCGAGGGAATGCGCAATATGCCGTTTTTTTCACATGATTGCGGCGATAAAGCTGCATTTTCGTTGTGTGGTGATGGAAAAACAGCGGGCTGACAGCAACAGAATGCTGCCAGCCCGCTAAGGCTAAGTGGGATAAAAACTAGCGTAACCGCAGTTGCAACTGGTAGC
Organism: Dickeya oryzae; assembly: GCF_009372235.1. Classification (GTDB taxonomy): domain Bacteria; phylum Pseudomonadota; class Gammaproteobacteria; order Enterobacterales; family Enterobacteriaceae; genus Dickeya; species Dickeya oryzae. Next base: position 16,588 of record NZ_SULL01000021.1, read on the forward strand.
GGTAGCGAGGGGCCGTCAGCAGGAAGTCTGGTGCAACGCTGGGGCTCCAGGAGTCGTCACCGCCAACGCCCATGTGGAAGCCATCCAGATTAAGCCAGGTACCGGCTTCTGGTTGCAGCAGATGGTGATGGGTGCATGACATCAGTTGTTGCTGGCTGTAGCGGCTGATGCCGAAGTGGAAGTCACCTTCGATAAGCCAGTCGCCGTAGCACAATTCCTGGGTGTGACAGCGCAGGCCGTTTTCCGATGGGAAAATATAGGGTGTGTGCATCGACTCCAGCGGTTGTTGCCAGCGGCCGTGTAGCGCGGCAAGGCGTCGGTCGGGGTAGTTTTCATGCGGGCCGAGTCCCAGCCAGCTGACCTGTGGGTTGACTGCCGCCAGTTGCACGCAAAGGCCGATGCGAGCTGGTGAAGGCAAGTGACGGGCAATCTCGACATCGACATTTACCGTCAAGACGCCGCGCGCATCGATTCGCCACTGTTTACGGCTGATGAACAACACCTGTTGCTGATAGTGGCTGATGTGCTCGGTAGTGATCAGTACGCTGTCGCTGAGGGTGTCGGCGTGGATGTACTGGCAGTCGGTGTCGTACTGGTACAATCCGGCCAGTTTCCAGCGTTCTACCCAGGCATTCGGGTCAATACGATCGACTTCACTGATGCCGATGTCGTTATCCAGTGCTGCGCGGGTCACATTATCCTGCAACGGGCTGAGTAACTGAGGTTGCCCATCACGCCACCACTGTGTCAGCAAGCCGCTGTGGCGGTTAAACACCCAGCGCTGTTGGCCGAGTGTCACCTCGAATTGCTCATCGGTTTGGCTCAATGAGGGAGACTTGCCATCATGAACAGGTGGCAGCGGACGTGCCAGCGGCATCGGCAACTGCCATTGCTCCCAGGCGCAGCGATGACCCGCTGGTGACCAGTCGGTCGCCTTCGGCTGAATGACCTCTACGGTCAGCCACATATCAGCGTGGTGCTGCGGGGCAGGCACCTGCTCCAGCAAGGTAAGTGTCTGACTCCCTTGCGGTGCGATATCGAGCGCTACCTGGCCTGATGCCAGTAGCACGTCATCCTGCATAATGCGCCAGTGCAGCTCTTCATTATCACTGTGGCGGAACAGGTATTCACTGGTGACGGTCAGCGTCAGCGGGGCATCGTCATGGCGGCTGAACTGGAAAAATTGCTGGGCGCGCTGGGCTTCGTACAGTGCCGGGTGCGGTGTGCGATCAGGGAACACCAGACCATTGAGGCAGAACTGACGGTCGTTAGGTTTATCACCAAAGTCACCGCCGTAGGCCCAGTGTGTTTTGCCGTCTTGTTCACGCAGCAGCGCCTGATCCACCCAGTCCCAGACAAAGCCACCTTGCAGGCGTGGGTACTGGCGGAATGCCTGCCAGTAGCGGTCAAAGCCGCCAAAACTGTTGCCCATCGCGTGCGCGTATTCGCACAGAATCAGCGGACGGTGTTCACCCGGCAGGCCAATCCATTTTTTGATGGACCATTTCGGGACGGCGGGGAAGGGCTGGTCTTGATCGACGCGGGCATACATCGGGCACAGAATGTCGGTCGCTGGTGTATTGGCACCGCCGCCTTCGTATTGCACCGGCCGGGTGGGGTCTTGTTGTTTCACCCATTGGTAAAGCGCGCTATGGGTATGGCCGTAGCCAGATTCATTGCCCAACGACCAGATAATAATGCAGGGATGATTACGGTCGCGTTGTACCATGCGAGTGACGCGTTCGGCATAAGCGGGTAACCAGCGCGGGTCGTCGGACAGGCGGCTCATTGGTTGCATGCCGTGGGTTTCGATATTGGCTTCATCGACCACGTACAAGCCATAGCGGTCGCACAGCCGATACCACAACGGATGATTAGGGTAGTGGGAGCAGCGTACCGCGTTAAAGTTATGCTGTTTCATCAACAGGATATCCTGCCGCATGGTCGCTTCATCGATCGCCTGACCGTGCTGCGGGTGGTGCTCATGGCGATTAGTACCGCGGATCAGCAGCGGTTGACCGTTGAGCAACAACAAGCCGTTACGGATGGCAACCTCACGAAAGCCGACGTCATAGGCTTCTGCTTCCACCAGCGTGCCGTCGCACTCCAGCGCCACCACCGCCCGGTACAGATTGGGGTCTTCCGCGCTCCACAAGGCGGGCTGCGCCACCTCCAGTTGCAGACTCACCCTATCGTGATAGGCACCGCGTTCATCTATCGCCGGGGTGCCGAACGGTTTGCGTTGTTCACCCACCAGGCGTTCGCCCCGCCATAACTGTACCGTCAGTTGCCAGTGTTCAGCCTGGTCTTCCGGCAGGTTGGCCAGCGCGGTGACGCACAACGTACCTTGGGTGTAGCTGTGTCGCAACGGCGTGGTGAGTTGCACGTCGCGCAGGTGTACCGTCGGTTTATGCAGCAGGTAGACATCGCGATAAATGCCACTCATGCGCCACATATCCTGATCTTCCAGATAGGTGCCGTCAGACCAGCGCAGCACCATCACTGCCAGCCGGTTTTCTCCCACCTGCAGACAAGGTGTCAGGTCGAACTCTGCTGGCAAGCGGCTATCCTGAGAGTAACCGACCCATTGGCCGTTGCACCACAGATGAAAAGCAGAATTAACACCGTCGAATACGATGCGGGTTTGCCCTTGCGCCAGCCAGTCATTATCGACTGAAAATGTGAGCGAGTAACACCCGGTAGGGTTGTCTTCTGGTACGAACGGTGGGTTGACGGGAATAGGGTACTTAACGTTGGTGTAAATCGGTGCGTCGTATCCTGCTAACTGCCAGTTAGAGGGAACGGTAATCTGATCGGCATCGTTTAAATCCTGTGTCAGCCACTGTTCTGGTACGGCTTGCGGGCGAGCAAAATAGCTGAAGGTCCATTTGCCATTCAGTAACTGACGCTGGCCGGAAGGGGCATCGTCGCGTGCTGCATTCAGGTCGCGCCAGCTGGAAAAGGGCGGATGGGCGTCCAGGCGACGAATGTGTGGGCAGGCCGGGTTTTCCCAGTCGCGTCTGGCGAGAATATCCGCCAGCGAGATGCCGGATAGCGGAACATAAGCGGAAACAGTGGACATAAAACAGGCTTTCCTTTTATTGGCTGAGTTGGCTGCAAGTGAATGACTGAAAACAACTGATGAGCGGATAAATGAAATTGTGATCCGCTCACAATTTTTGTCAGGATCGCGGCTTGCCGAATATGAGTAAAGTGCAGCGATGCCGGAAAGTGGTATCGATCACAAAACCGGCATCCGCAGGGAGCGGCTAACGCTGTAGCTGCCGTGCCAGACTAATCAACTGCTGGGCGACATCCTGTGGCGACAGGGTGGAAGGGCGCCAGGCCGCGGTGGTTTGACGTGGTACCAGGGTCGTTTTTAACCGCAGTGGGGCTGGTGTGTGCGGGTGTTGCAGGCAGTCCAGCAGCCGGTTGACGCTTTCCCGGCCCAGTTGCCTGAAATCCTGACGGATGGTGGTTAACGGCGGCTGGAAATAGGCGCTGTCACGCGTATCGTCAAAACCAATGACCGAGATCTGTTCCGGTACGCGCAAGCCGTATTCATGAATCGCCCGCAGAACGCCCAGCGCCATTTGGTCGTTGGCGACGGCAATCGCGGTGGGGCGGATTGAATTTGCCAGCAGTAAATGCGCCTGCTGATACCCTGAGCTGGCGCTCCAGTCGCCTTCGGCGATGGCGCAAGGGGTTAACAGGTTGGCGGCTAGCGCTTTCTGCCAGCCCTCGTAACGCAAACGCGCCGACACCGAACTTTGCGGACCGGTCAGCAAGGCGATGCGACGGTGCCCCATTTCTACCAGATGGTCGATAGCCAGCTTCGCACCCTGCTGCGGGTCGAACATCACGCTGGGCAGGTTGGCGGTAGGTGCCGTGTCGAGAAACAACGCTGGTGTGGCCGCGCACAACTGATGGATGTGCTCCGCCTCTTCTTGCTCCAGTGGGACGTTGATGATGACGCCATCTACCCGCTGTGACAGTAATTCGTTAACGGCGCGCTGGACGTCATTACCATCGGCCGCACGTAACATGGAGATCACCACCGTGAACCCCAGTTCGCTGGCGGTCGTTTTGATGGCAGCGGCGATTTGGGATGGCGCATGCAGTGATAGGTCGATTGTCGCCAGCCCAATGGTCGTGCTACTGCGGCGCGCCAGTTGCTGTGCTACCCGATTGGGGATGTAGTGGAGCGCGGCCATCGCCTGCTCTACCTTTTCCCGTGTACGTACCGAGACGTGAGGTGCCTGATTCAGTACCCGGGAAACGGTTTGGTATGACACACCGGCGTAAGCTGCCACGTCATTGAGCGTTACTGGTTTTGCTTTCATGATGCTCTGTCAGTCGGTCTCTGCATTGTCACCTCACGTTATCATAACAAATGCCGGTGAGTGCATACCGTGGTCAACAGAGAAAAATTACGCTGCAACGAGGGGATGTGTCACTTGTCGGTAATACCAGGCGATAGTTTGTTTGATCAGTGCGTCGGTGGCATCCAGGTAGGCATCGGGTGTGGCGCTGACTTCTGGCTCCAGAATCAGCGGCAGCTCGGTGCAACCCAGAATGATTTTTTCTACCCCTTGCTGGCGCAGCGAATCGGCGACCGGCAGCAGTAGTTCGCGAGACTGGTTGAAATCACCCGCCTTGTAAGCATAGATACTGTTCATGACCGCCTGCTGCTGTGCCTCATCAGGCAGGGTGCAGCGCACCTGCTGACCACTGAGTGCATGCTGGTAGATATTGCCGCGCACGGTGGCGGTCGTCGCCAGAATGCCGACGTGATGGACGCGTTGTTCGGCGACCTGCTGGCAGGCGGCATCAATAATGCTGATCATGTCTACCTGAGTATGTCGCTTCAAATCCTCGAACCAGTAGTGCGCGGTATTGCAAGGAATGATGATGCAGGTGGCTCCCGCGTTTTCCAGAATTCTCATGTACTCAATCATCTTTTGCAGCGGCGACGGGCTGTGATTGAGAATGCACTGGGTACGGTCCGGAATATCTGGGATAGACACGGCGATCATCGGAATGTGTTCCTGATCCTTACGTGCCGGGGTTTGCCGGATAAGTTTTTGCATGGCGTCTACGGTGGCACCCGGCCCCATGCCGCCAAGAATTCCGATTACAGGGTTCACGTTTTCCGCCTCACTGCGAATAGTCTGGAGTGGAAAAATCATCGCACAGCGCCTGGAAATGTGAATTGCGAAATTCCCATCCTCTATGTATGTTTTGCATAACGCCATACACATTATGCGTAGAATGCGTTTTCAAAACGGCGGTTGATGATGCTAAATAATATTGAAACCAAATGGTTATATGATTTCATTGCACTGGAAGAACACCGCAGTTTCACGCTGGCGGCGGAGACACGTAACATCTCACAGTCGTCGTTCAGCCGACGTGTTCGGGCGCTGGAAGAGGCCGTAGGGTTTGACCTGTTTGATCGCCGGGCGCAGCCGTTGCAACTGACCGAGCAGGGTAAGATTTTTCATGCCCACATCCGCAATACCCTCGACGATCTGGAATATCAGATTCATAAATTGCACGGCGGCAGCCACTATAAAAATAAGATAACGATTGCCGCAGCCCATTCGCTGTCGGTGTTTGTGATGCCGGAATTGCTGAAAAGCGTGCCGGATGTGCAAGAGAAAATCTTCTATGTCGAATCCATCGATGTCGATGATGCGGTTCTCAACCTTAAAGAAGGGCGCAGTGACTTCATTTTCTCCTTTTATAACGAGGAGTTGATGTCAGAACCGTTTCGTCATACCCGCATTATGGATTCTACCTTGTATCCGGTTTGCGCCTGCGACGCGCTCGGCAAACCGCAGTTTGATGTGCGCGCCGCCACGTTGCCGTTACTCAATTATACCGATACCAGTTACATGGGCCGTCAGGTCAATCGCTACCTCTCCACGCTGGCATCGGAGCGTTTTACCGTGAGTTTTGTCTCCTCAATGAGTGATTTACTCAAACGTATGGTTAAGCAGGGGCACGGTATCGCCTGGCTGCCGGATTACTCGATCCGTGATGAGCTGGCGAACAAAGAGCTGACGGTGTTGAAGCTGGATAACGCAGTAATGAAGATGCAGGTGTATCTGTATCGGTTGGATGCGCGGCTGAATGTGGCGTCGGAATCATTCTGGCGGGCAATGACGGCGTTGCGAACAGCGTAATAAAAAACAGCGGCCGGGTGGCCGCTGTCTGCGTTCAAATGCTGGAGGTATGGACTGGATCAGGCGTCTTGTCTGGCCTGTTGCAACACCACTTCCGGCTCGGTTTCTTCTTCGTCGTCGGTGATGTCTTTTTCCAGACTGGCCACCACGGCGGTAGAGATACTGTTGCCGATAACGTTGGTCGCGGTGCGGCCCATATCCAGGAACTGGTCGATGCCCAGAATCAGCAGGATACCGGCTTCCGGCAGGTTGAACATCGGCAGCGTGGCGGCAACTACCACCACAGAAGCACGTGCAACGCCCGCCATCCCCTTACTGGTGATCATCAGCGTCAGCAGGATCAGGATTTGCTGGGTCATGCTCAGATCAATATTGTAGGCCTGAGCGATGAACAGGATGGCAAATGACTGGTACATCATAGAGCCATCGAGGTTGAAGGAGTAACCCAGCGGCAGCACGAAGCTGGTGATTTTCTTCGGTACACCGAAACGGGTCAGCGCATCCATGGTTTTCGGATAGGCGGACTCACTGCTGGCGGTCGCGAAGGCCAGCATGGTGGGTTCACGAATCAGGCGCGCCAGTACGGCAATAGAGCGGCCGAGGAAGGCGTAACCCACCAGGAACAACACCGCCCACAGCAGCGCCAGGCCCAGATAAAACTCACCAATCAGCTTACCGAAGTCATAGATCAGCCCCAGACCCTGAGTCGTGATGGCAGAACCGATAGCGGCAAAGACGGCGATAGGTGCCAGCGCCATCACGTAATCGGTGACACGGAACATCACTTTAGCCAGCTCTTCGATGGTAGAGAGAATGAAGTTGGCCTGTTTGTTGTGGTGCTTGACGTAAGCCAGCGCCGAGCCGAAGAACAGCGAGAACACCAGAATTTGCAGGATCTCGTTGTTAGCCATCGCTTCTATGATACTTTTCGGGAAGATATGGCTGATGAAGTTCTTCAGTGTGAAACCATCGGTATTCAGGCCGGTAGTGACGTGGCTGGCCGAAGCCACCAGGTTCATGCCGGTGCCCGGCTGGAAGAAGTTCGCCAGCATCATACCGATCAGCAATGACAGGAAAGACGCGGTAACAAACCAGGTCATGGCTTTGATACCGACGCGACCTACGGCAGAAGAGTTACCCATACTGGCCAGGCCGGAAACCAGGGTTGCGAATACCAGCGGTGCAATGATCATCTTGATCAGACGCAGGAAAATATCGGTAACCATATTAAAGTACGACGCCACTTCTTTGGCGCGGGCGCCATCCAGATAAGTGTGGCATGCCCAGCCAATCAGAATACCGAGCACGATCGCCAGCATTATCTGTATTAATAACTTCTGCCTTTGCATATAAACCTCATGTTGATGAATGTACCCAGACAACACCAGTGTTATTGCAGCGTAGCGGTCAGATATGCCGTAAGACATGCGTGGACCGATACCCTGATTTGTTTGTGGGGTGCTGTGTCTGCCGCGCCGAATATTACAACGAATTGCGCGCTTTGCCCTTTTTTTCTGCGAAGAAAATGAAATGCATCACTTAATCGGGCTCAAAATACGCTATTTTTCGGTTATTCATCACGAAAATCTTAACTGGCTATCGTTGGTATGATTTAAATAAATCCATAATTTTCAATTAATTAGTGTTTATTTTTTTGTGGTGAAAGGTGGTTTTTGCACTAATCATAACTTTTTCTTATATCTTGGATGAAGTCAGCAATATCACCAATAATGACCGGGGGATTTATCGCTAAGGGAGGATGACGGTATTATTGATTGATAACGTGTTGGATTAATAAACAGGAATTACCCTTCGTATTTATAAAAATATAATGGGCCGTGGGATGAAGAGTGATGTTGACCATGAAATAAAAATGACAGTCATTTTAATCACCTGCCTGTATTGCGTAAAAATGGAACGCAAATGTTGTTTTCATTCTCTGCATGTAATTGGAATGTTGCAATGAAGTGCTTTTGTGGTGGAGTTTTATACACTCGGCGCGAAAAGAAAAAACACGAAACCGTACTTGCCGCCGTGTGAGAAGGTGATGATAATCACACCGTTTGCAGCCTTAATTATAAATAATTCTTATTATTACCTGTCTGGCCACTGATCACCGCTCATCGGATAACCGGTTGTGGCTCGCTAACCCCGGTTTAGCACGATTCAGATCAAGCTATTGGTGAGGTGACGTGTCATTTCACCAGTGAAGCACTTACACTATTTCCCCACACTATCTATGGAGATTGGATTACGGTGGTTATGGCGACACGACTGACAGACTCCCCGTCCCGGCTGTCTATTCTCTGGCAGGATGCCTTGTTGAAAATTTCTCAGTCGCTGTTGCAACAGCGCACCCTACCTGATCTGTTGCAGTGCCTGGACGGTGTGTCGTTCTCGGTGGTGCGGTTTGGTCGCGTCAACGTCATCCTGCTCGACCCTTTGCGTAACCAGATGCATTTCTACCGCCACGATCGTGACTCCGGGCGGACGCTGTGTAGCGAAGAGGCGATTCTGCTGGCCAATGGCCCCGGTGGTGTCGTGTGGAGCACTCAAACCGTGCTGCACTGTGACCGGACACACTTTCAGCGTGATTTCCCCCATCTGACCGATCTGCCCGCCTACGCCGGATTAAGCGACTATTGCCAGTTGCCGCTGCGTGGCACCCAGCGAGTACTGGGCGGGGTCGAATTTCTTAAAACCGACGGCAGCCGCTTTACTGACAGCGAACTGGATTTTTTTCAGGCGCTGGCAGGCGTGGTTGCACTGGTGGTGGAAAATATTCGTGAGCGTGAGCAAGTGTTGCAGGAAGAAGAGCGGTTGCGCCACGAGCGGGATCACCTGCGTATTCTGGTGGATGTCACCAATACCGTGATTTCCAAACTGGAGCTGAAAGCGCTGGCGCTGGAGGTGTCGCGCGAGATCCACCGCTTCTTTGGTATTGATTTTATCGCGCTGGTGCTGAAAGACGGCGAAGAGCAAGACAACCCACTGAAGTATCTTGCCACGGTGTATCCGGCATCCGGCGCACCCAAAACCGTACAAGGCGAAGTGGAGCGGGCGCAAACACTGGCTGACAGCGTGATGGCTCAACATCAGCCGCAACTGATAGACGTACCGACACGACTGGCGGCTAAAGACCCACGTCCACTTTGTCAGTGGTTTGACCGTGAGTTGTCTCATGTGTGTCTGTTGCCGTTGGTATTCGGGAACCGCACACTCGGTGTACTGGAGCTGGCGCATCGCACTGCGCTTGCTGTGAGCGAGGCTGACCTGCGGCTGCTGCGGCAAATTGCTGCCCGCATCGCCATTGCGCTGGATAATGCGCTGGCGTATGAGCAAATTACCCGGCTGAAGGATTCGTTGATCCATGAAAACTTCTATCTGACGGAGCAACTGACCGAACATATCCATCAGCGCAGTGGCGACGAGTTTGGCGAGATTATTGGCCGTAGCGCAGCGATTCGACAGGTACTGGAACAGGTGGCGATGGTCGCCGCCAGTGACAGTACGGTGTTGATTTTGGGAGAAACGGGCACCGGTAAAGAGTTGATTGCCCGCGCTATTCATAGCCTGAGCCAACGTAAATCACAACGCATGGTGAAAATGAATTGTGCCGCGATTCCTTCTGGCCTGTTGGAAAGCGACCTGTTCGGACATGAGAAAGGGGCGTTTACCGGCGCGACCAGCCAGCGTCAGGGGCGCTTTGAGCTGGCGGATAACAGCACGTTATTTTTAGATGAAGTTGGGGATATTCCGCTGGAGTTGCAGCCCAAGCTACTGCGGGTACTACAGGAGCGGGAGATAGAGCGGCTGGGCGGCAGTAAGATTATCCCGGTGAATGTGCGGTTAATTGCCGCGACTAACCGTGACCTGAAACAAATGGTGGCGGACCGTGAGTACCGTAGCGATCTTTACTATCGCCTCAATGTGTTCCCGATTGTTATTCCGCCGTTACGTGAGCGACCGGAAGACATCCCACTGCTGGTGAAGTTTTTTACCCGCAAGATAGCCCGTCGTATGAACCGTACTATCGACAGTATCCCTTCCGATATGCTGCGTCAGTTGAGTCGCTTGCCGTGGCCCGGCAACGTGCGGGAACTGGAAAATGTGGTGGAGCGGGCGGTGATCCTGACACGCGGCACCACGCTCAACTTACATATGGATGAACTCCAGCACCATTTGTCGCCGCTGGATGTGCCCAAACCCGCGCACTATGAGATTATGCCGACAGTAGAGCCCACTCCTGTGCCGCAGGAGGCCGACGACGAGTCAGAACGCGAGCGCATCATCCGGGTTTTACGGGAAACCAATGGGATTGTTGCTGGCCCGAAAGGCGCGGCGGCACGCCTTGGCCTTAAACGCACCACGTTATTGTCGCGTATGCAGCGTATGGGGATTTCCGCCCGGGAAATTGAAGGGATTTCGTAACGACGACGGTGGTAGCGGAAAACGCGGAAAAAGGAGGGGGACGCAATAGCAGCCCCCTCTTGACGGAGAGGGCTGAGAGGGATTAACCCGCGACTTCGGCTTCTTTACGCAGACGGGCTTTCAAGGCGCTGTATTCCTGTCTGACATAGTTTTCCGCCCAGTTCTGGTCGGCGATCGGTTCCAGTTTCACCGCGCAGTGCTTGTACTCCGGGGTTTTGGCGATCGGGTCAACTTCATCCAGTGTCAGCTCGTTACAGGCACCAATCCACCACTGATAAGTCATGTAAACCGCACCTTTATTGATGCGTTCACTGACCATCGCCCGGCTGATGACTTTGCCACGGCGTGATGCCACCCAGGTGAGTTGCTGGTCACGGATGCCCAGTTTGGCGGCGTCTTCTGGGTTCATCTGCACGTAACCCGGTTCGTCTGCCAGTGTTTGCAGCGCGGTACAGTTACCGGTCATGGAGCGGCAAGAGTAGTGGCCCACTTCACGCACGGTGGAGAGCACCAGCGGGTAATCGGCGTCGGTTTGCTCCATCGGCGGGTGCCATTCTGTTGCAAACAATAACCCTTTACCGTTCGGGCGGTCGAACTTGTTACCTGCATACAACCACGGTGTGCCGGGGCTGTCTTCGGTCAGGCACGGCCACGGGATATAACCCAGCCCGGCCATTTTCTCGTAGGTGGCACCGTAGTAAAGCGGGCACAGGTTACGCAACTCATCCCAGATTTCCTGAGTGTTGTTGTAATGCATCGGATAGCCCATGGCGGTAGCCATCAGGCTGATGATTTCCCAGTCTGGCTTCACATTGCCTTTGGGTTCCACCGCTTTATAGAAGCGCTGGAAGCCGCGGTCAGCCGCAGAATACACCCCTTCATGCTCACCCCAGGAGGTTGCCGGGAAGATGACATCCGCCACGGCGGCGGTTTTGGTCATGAAGATATCCTGAACGATCAGCAATTCCAGTTGATTGAAGGTTTCGCGCACCACCGACAAGTCTGGCTCGGTTTGCAGCGGGTCTTCCCCCATCAGGTAATTGGCTTTGATTTTGCCTTCTTTGATCATGTGCGGGACATCGGTCAGCGAGTAGCCGATGCGGTCAGACAGCGACGGCACACCCCAGGCTTTGGCAAACTTCTCACGCACGTCCGCTTCAGTGACTTTTTGGTAGCCGGGGAACTGGTTCGGCAGCGCACCCATATCACAGGCACCCTGAACGTTGTTTTGTCCACGTACCGGGCCGACGCCGACATTCGGGCGACCGAGGTTGCCGGTCAGCAGTGCCAGGCCAGACAGGCCTTTCACCACGTCCACCCCTTGTGTCCACTGGGTGACACCCATGCCCCACAGTATGGTGGCTGACGGTGCCGCGGCATACATGCGAATGGCATCGCGGATTAACTGCGGGTCAAGGCCAGTGATATCTGCCACGTATTCCGGGGTGTATTTCGCCACAATGGCGCGATATTCATCGAACCCTTCGGTGTGTTGCGCCACGAAACTTGAGTTATACAGCCCTTCGTTGATCAGGACGTTGGCAAACGCGTTGACCAGTGCCATGTTGGAGCCGTTTTTCAGCGGCAGCCACAGGTCGGCGATACGGGCGGTTTCGATATGGCGTGGGTCACAAACGATAACTTTGGCACCGCGCTCTTTCGCTTTGATGATGCGACGCGCCACGATCGGGTGAGAGTCGGCAGCGTTGTAACCGAAGACTAAAATGCAGTCGGTTTTTTCGATTTCGCAAATCGAGTTACTCATGGCCCCGTTACCCAGTGTCACCTGCAACCCGGAAACAGACGGGCCGTGGCAGACGCGGGCGCAACAGTCGATGTTGTTGGTGCCGGTCACCGCGCGGGCGAATTTCTGCATCACATAGTTGGTTTCGTTACCCGGACCACGGGATGAACCGGTGTGCATGATGGCGTCCGGGCCGTATTTCTCTTTGATGGCTTTCAGGCGAGAACTGGCGAAGTCGATGGCTTCTTCCCAGGAGACGACCTCAAACGGCGCGCCTTTCTGGCGGCGGATCATCGGTTGTTTGAGACGTGGGGTTAACAGTTTGGTGTCGTTGAGAAAATCCCAACCATAGTAGCCTTTTAAGCACAGCTCACCTTCGTTGGTCAGGCCGTTGGCACCTTCTGCACCGACGACTTTGCCATTTTCCACCAACAGGTTAATTTTGCAGCCTGACCCACAATATGGGCAGACGGTAATCACTTTCTGCATGACATTGCTCTCCTTCATCGTACCGACGGCACGCTCAGAATTTCATTTCCGCGGCTTCATCAAGTGCTGCGCGCCGCTGTTTACGTTGGATCATCTCCTGAATGTCGTCTCTGCTTATCAGGTGCAGGGCTTTGGTGGGGCAGACTTCGACACAAGCCGGACCGTTGGCACGTCCTTCACACAGGTCACACTTGTGCGCTTCCGCCTTAATGCAGTTGCCCAGCGTCTGATAATGGCTGATACGCGCTACCGGTTTACTGATCACCGTCATGGCACCGTAGGGGCATGCCACTACGCAGGTTTTGCAACCAATGCATTTCTCTTGCTGCACCCGGATATGATCGCCGGCATGGACGATCGCCCCGTTAGGGCAAACATTTGCACAGGGTGCGTCTTCACAGTGACGGCACTGAATTGTGGTGCTGACATTCAGCCCCTTCACCACTTTTAGTCGCGGTGCGAAATGCTCTGCAGACAGCGATGACGGGTTACCATCACTGTGGGCCAGCACGCAGGCGATTTCGCAGGTGCGGCAGCCAATACATTTCTTGGGGTCTGCTAAAACGAACCGGTTCATGACAGGGTCTCCTTCCGCGGCTCTGGTTGACTAAAGGTTATGTCGACGGCATGGCACCGACACATCGCCATACACAAAGCAGGGTTTATGCCAGAATGAATGCTTATGATTTAGTGGTTTGATTTATAAAAGATTAAAGGCGAATGGATGATGAAAGTCGGCGTGATAAATGGGCGGATGTCGAGTGTCGACGACCGCCTTCGGCAGATTTGACGATGTATACCTGACGTCGGATAGAGCGGGGGCCTGGGCACTTGTTTGTAATACGCATTCCAGATCTGAACATTCTCTATCGAGGTAAGGTCATCCGGCATTTATTGTGGCAGCGGTGGCAGCGGTGGCAGCGGCACGACAGCGGCTGAAATGGATACGTTGTGTGGTGATCAGGTTTGTGGTGATCAACAGCACGTTCATTTCCCGTGACAGTTTCCGGAGCAAGTTAATCCGAAGAAAGTTAAAAGGGCCTCCGCAGGGGGAGAACTGAAAGAATATTAAGCAGAGTATTGAAAAAGGAGATTGTATCCCATGGGATACAAGAGTACTCTGTTGATGGACAAGGAGTGTTAATGCCTGAGATTGACAGACTGGCAGGGTTAATCTTCCATCTGTACTTTTACGATGATGAGCGGCACCACTTGCCGCATGTGCATGTCTGCTACGGCAATCATGAACTTATCATCAGTATTCGTACCGGAACCGAGATAGAGGGATATCTGCCAAATACCAAACGTAAGCTGGCGATTGCACATATCATGGCGCATCGTGAGCAATTGCTGAGTATGTGGGCACAGGCGGTCATCGGGAAGAATCCGGGAAAATTGTGAGGTGTTTATGCATAAGATTGTGGATGTTGACGCGATTGGCGATTTTTCGTTGCGTCTGACCTATGACGACGGCCTGATATACGACGTTAACCTGTATCGCTATGCCTCATATCCTGTGTTTTTACATGCCAGCCAGTTTATCCGATTTGGGTTATTACCTGATGGTTCGCTGGAATGGCCGGATATCACGATCTCTTCGTCCGCATTACGGGAAAAGGGAACATATGTTGGCCACACCCTGGCGGTGAGGGAGCGGAATTTTGCCGATATTATCTCCCGAGCCTTCTATGATGCCGTGATTGAGAACCGGCCTGAAATTCTGCAGGCGGCACTGAAAATCGCAGTAGACAAACATGGCAACAGTACGGTGGCCAAAGAAGCGGGAGCCAAGAGCCGTACCAGCTTGTATAAATCGCTGAATAAAAATACTAATGTCAGCCTGGCGACGGTAGTTAGCCTGGCCCACACCGTGTTGCAACTGGAAGAGAAATAGGCGCGCGGTTTCGGGGCAGAGACAGAATCCGGTCTGCCTGCTACCCCCTTGGGCGGTCAGCGGTATAGCTTGTTACTGTGCGGGCATGTCACGCCATCACCTCAAACCCGCCATTCCCTTCCCAGCCTTCAAGGCGTTGGTGTAGTTGTTCCACCGCACGGGTGACTTCCGGACTAATCGGGAAATAAAACGCCACCAGAGCGGGTTGAATACCGACGAAAATCACTTCGGGAATATCTTCTTTCAGGCTGTCGATCAGATAGTTCAACGGCAGGCTGTGGGTATTCATCAGCATGTCTTCGGCGATGCGCTCCGGGTCGACGATACGGATTTCACCTGGCGCCAGCCCCATGTCGGTGGCATCCACCACCAGCAGGCGACGAGGTTTTAGTTCCCGCAGTGTGTGTGCCGCATTTTCCGGAATGGCTCCGCCGTCGATGGCTGACCAGCCCACCACCGGATGCTGGTTCATGCGCTCTGCCAACAGCGGGCCTGCGCCATCATCCCCCATCAGGGTATTGCCGACCGCCAGCACGATATTTTCGATATACAGTGGCGCTTCATTGGGCAGATGTTCTGTGTGCAGATGTTCAGTCATCGATACGTTTCACCATCAGATAAAGAGCCGGTTCCCGTTGCATCGCGGCGAGATACTCCATCAATGTCGCGGTCCATTCCGGGTGACTGTCGTGTTGAGCCAACGCGCTGAAAGCACCGCCCAGCAGGGCGGTGTGGGTATGGTCGATGGTGATTTCACCAAAGCGTAACAGACCGAGCATTTTGCGGCGGGCTTCGTCATCGCTCAACTGGCCGACCCAACCTTCGAAGTCCGCCAGCGGGCACTGCAATACCTGCTTCAGGCAGTCGATGACGCCAACGTGATGACCAATCGCCAGCGAGTAGTACATCACCTGTTGTGCCTGCTCCGGTATTTTGTCGCGGCTGTCGAGAAATTTGCGGTTCAGGGCATAGAAACGCACACTGCTCATCACAGGATCTCCCCATTCAACATGGCATGGTAAATGCGCAACAACCGGCCAGCGATTTCGTTCAGCCGTGGGTCGTTGTGTTGATCAAGCCAGCCGGTAACGCGCTGCTCGAACCCCTCCAGCGGCTGGTTTTCCAGCAGCCCAAGGAAACGATCGCTGATTTCACGCCCCTGACGGTATCCCGCCATCAGGCGGGCCTCCCGTTCTACCTGCACGCGTAAATCCAGCGGCAGTGCCGGATGAATCAGTGCGGCTTTCTCATTGTCGCCCTGCTGGTGGTCGCTGCCGTGCAGTTTTTGTTCCAGCAGCCCCAGTGCGACCGCAAAACCGTAAATCGTCGCAGCGGGTGTCGGTGGGCAGCCGGGGATATAAACATCGATCGGCACAATTTTGTCGCTGCCACCCCATACACAGTACAGGTCGTGGAAGATGCCGCCGCCGCAACCGCAGGCACCGTACGAAATACAGATTTTCGGGTCTGGCGCGGACTCATAGGCACGTAACGCCGGTGTCCGCATAGCACGGGTGACCGCACCGGTGAACAGCAGAATATCGGCATGGCGTGGTGACGCCACCACCTTGATACCGAAGCGTTCGGCGTCGAACAGCGGTGTAATAGCGGAGAAAATCTCTATCTCGCAACCGTTGCAACCGCCGCAGTCCACACGGTAAACATAGGCGGAACGCTTGATATCCTTCAGCAGCGTTTTTTTCAACTGCTGAGCGTGTTCGTCCAGCGTAATCGGGGTGGTCTGGTAATGGTCGACCCCATTGGGCAGCATACTCATTGTGCATTCCCCTTGTGAGTGGACGGGGCGGACAGGTGCTGACTCAACTGCACATTGCCCTGATGGTTCATGTTCTGTTTGCGTTTGCAGTCCGGACAGGTTTCAAACTGGTGGCGGCGTGCTTCCACCTCATTTTCCGGTACCCCAGCGTGTGCCAGCAGCGCCATGGCGTACTCCACTTCTTTTTGCGGGGCGAACGGCTGTTGGCAGACATGGCAGTTCAGTAACCGGAAGGTGGCACGCTGATACAGGTCGGCCTTGTTGGCGACCGCCATTTCAAACTCTTGTGACAACACGATGGCACGGGTCGGGCACACTTCTTCACAACGGCCGCAGAATATGCAGCGGCCGAGGAACAGTTGCCAGGTACGGGTGCCGTTGTCCAGATCGTTGGCCATCGTCAGGGCATTAGCCGGGCAGGCCATGGTACAAGCAGCACAACCGATACACTGCTCAGGGTCATACTCCGGTTTACCGCGAAATCCGGTGGGTACCGCCAGCGGCGCGAACGGGTATTTCACCGTACTGTTGCCTGCCTTGAGGATGGTTTTAAATAATTTAATCATGGGGCCTCCCTCATTTCAGCGGCGAGCGGGTACGTTCCAGCCCGTAGCGTTCGATCTCTTTATACGGCACGGTGGTGATTTTCTTTTTACGGACGTCCACCAGTGTGACGCGGTCGGTACAGGAGTAGCAGGGATCAAGGCTGCCGATGATCAACGGTGCATCCGAGATGGTGTTGCCGCGTAACATAAAGCGCAGTACCGGCCAGTTGGCGTAGGTGGCGGCACGGCAGCGCCAGCGGAACAGCTTCTGGTTATCGCCGGTCATACTCCAGTGGATATCTTCGCCGCGTGGCGCTTCGGTAAAGCCCAGCGCAAATTTATGCGGTTGATAGTTGATGTGCTCGTTGAGGATTGGCCCTTCCGGCATGTTGTCCAGCCCGAATTCAATCATCGCCAGCGAGGTGAACACTTCGCGTACCCGCACTAGTACACGGGAGTAGACGTCGCCGCCATCCAGATGATGCAGTTCCATCGGCAGGTCCAGGTAGCCGGAGAACGGATGGTCGACACGCACATCGCGCTGGAAGCCGCTGGCGCGAATCATCGGGCCTACCGGGCTGTAGTCACGTGCGACCTGACGGTCCAGCACGCCGATACCCTGGGTACGTTGCGTCATGTTGGCGGTGCCCAGCAGCATGTCCGTCAGTTGTGTAACCTCTTCGCGCATTTCACGAATCAGTTTGATGGTTTTCAGCCGGTCTTCTTTCAGGATGTCGCGGCGAATACCGCCAATCAGATTCAGGCCGTAGGTTTTACGCGCACCGGTCAGCATTTCGGCGATTTGCATCGATTTCTCACGCACCCGGAAGAACTGCATGAAGCCGGTGTCGAAACCCACAAAGTGGCTGGACAACCCGATGTTCAGCAGGTGACTGTGCAGACGCTCCACCTCCAGCAGAATGCTGCGGATTGTGTGGGCGCGGGCGGGTACTATCACACCTAACGCATTCTCGATAGACGAGGTATAGGCCACGCTGTGAGTGAAACCACAGATGCCGCACACCCGGTCGGACAGGAACGTGACTTCGTTGTAACCCATGCGGGTTTCCGCCAGCTTTTCCATACCGCGATGCACGTAGAACAGGCGGTAATCCGCATCAATGATTTGCTCACCGTCGACGAACAACCGGAAATGTCCCGGTTCATCGGAAGTGATATGCATGGGGCCGATAGGCACGACACGGGTGTCGCCGGTGGCTTCATTAATAAAGGTGTAGGATTCGTCATCGCGGGTAGGGGCCGGGCGCTGGCGGTAATCCATGGCGTCTTTACGCAGCGGGTAGAGTTCGTCTGGCCAGTCATCCGGCAGCACCAGTCGGCGTTCATCCGGCAGGCCGACCGGAATCAGCCCGTACATATCACGCACTTCACGCTCGCCCCACACGGCGGCAGGTACACGCGGTGTCACCGAGGGGAATTCCGGCACTGTTGGGTTAACCAGCGCTTTCACTACCACCCAGCACTTCTCACCCTGTTCCATCGACAGCACATAGTAGACGGCGAAATGGCCGTTGAGGGTGCGTTCGTCGTTACCAAACAAGACGGACAACCAACCGCCGTGCTGGTAGTAAAGGTATTCGACGACTTCCGGCAACTGATGCAGTTTGACGGTGATCGTCAATTGGTTGGCGGTTTGCCGTTCTTCTTCCAGAATCACCGTCGGGAATTGCTGTCTGACATGAGCGACATAATTCGCGCCCAGATTTTCAGCGTTGGTCGCGTTGGATGAATTAATCACGGTACATCTCCTGACGGGAAGGGGTTAACGATGAAGCAGGTGCCGTATCCGGCGTGGTAGTACTCGGCGTAGTAGTGCGTGCGCTCAGTGCGGGCCAGCCCATGCTGGGTTGTCCCTGTTCACCGGCTTGATTGCCGTTCAACGCATTACCGTTCAACACAATGGCCGTAGCACGCTCAAGTAAATGGGTGACCGGTTGTGGAATGCGGGTACCCATCACTAGCATTAATACCAGCAGGATCAGCATTGGCGCGGTGGTGAGCCAGCCCAGCTCACCTTTACTGACCGCTTCCGGCTTGCTACCCAGCACACTGGTGGCGATCATGCGTACCAGCCCGGCGAGCACGACGGTCAACAGCACCAGTAACACCAGCACCAACGGTAAATGGCCTGCATGGATACCGGCGGTTACCGTCATAAATTCGCTCAGGAATACGTTGAATGGTGGCATGCCGCCCAGCGCCAGTGCGCCACCGGCCAGCAGTGCGCCGGTAATCGGTGCAACACGCAGGATGCCTTTCACCGCATCCATATCACGGGTGCCGTATTTCAGCAGTACGTTACCGGAACCACAGAACAGCAGGGTTTTCGCCAGGCTGTGATTTAAGGTATGCAGCAGTGCCGCCAGAATACCGAGCGGGCCACCGATGCCGAGGGCGACGGCGATCAATCCCATGTTTTCCACACTGGAATAGGCCAGCAGGCGTTTCATGTCGCGCTGCACCAGAATCAGGAACGCCGCGACAGCTACCGACAGCAGACCGAAGACCAGCAACAGCCGTTGCGGGAATTCCGGGCCGATGGCCGCACTGATCAGGATGGTGTAGCGCACGATAACCAACAGTGCGCAGTTGAGCAGTACCGCAGAGAGCAGGGCACTGGTCGGGCTTGGTGCCTCACTGTGGGCATCCGGTAACCAGGCATGCATCGGGAACAGGCCGGTCTTGGTACCGAACCCGATCAGAATAAAGATAAATGCCAGGTGCATCAGCGTGCTGTCCAGCTCACCGGCATGCTTGAGCACTTCCGTCCAGAAAATGGCATTGCCCGGTTCTGCCATCACGTTGGCGGCGTTGGCATACACCAGCACCGTACCGTAAAGACCGAACGCGACGCCGACGGTACAAATAATGATGTATTTCCATGCGGCTTCCAGCGAGGAACGCTGACCGTACAGCCCCACCAGAAATGCTGAACTCAAGGTAGTGGCTTCAATCGCCGCCCACATCAGGATCAGGTTATTACTGGTGATCACCAGCAACATGGTGAACAGGAACAGATGGAAGAAGCCGTAGTAGTGGCACAGCGTGGTAACGCTGACTTCGCCGCTGTCGACTTCGTGGCGCATGTACCCCATTGAGTAGAGGCCGGTAAGAAAGCCGATGACGCCAAGAATCGCCAGGAATAGCGCACTCAGGCTGTCGAGGTGCAGCCAGCGATGCGCTGCCAGCAATTCACCTTGCTGGTAGACAGTCCAGACTACCAGTAATGCCACCAGTAGCAGGGCACTGATGCCCGCCAGATGAATCAGGCTCACCAGCGAGCGTGCCGCCGCGCCCGTAAAGCGGCAGGCGAACGCCAGCAGGGCGACGACAAACGGCACACCCAGCAGCAGGGAAAAAAGATCCAAAGTCGTCATGGTTTCATCCTTTCAACGCAGTCAGTTGCTGAACATCCAGCGTGTGCAGCGTGCGGTGGATTTTGCGTGCCATCAGCGCCATCACAATGACGGCGAAGATAGCGTCGGTCGCGATGCCGATTTCCACCAGTTCAGGTGCGCGGTACGCCAGTAGCGCCAGCGTCAGGTGAGCGCCGTTCTCCATTAAGCAGTAACCAAACACCTGTTTGAGGATGTTGCGCTGGCTGACGATGCACAGCAGACCAATCAGGAAGTGGCCGAGTGAGACCGCCAGCACCGGCTTGAGGTCATTGACCATCGGCAGTTTCACCGGTGAAACGGCAAAGTAGCTCAGTAGCACAATCAAGGTGGCGATCAGTATCAATGTGGCGGTGCCAATCACACCGCCATCGGCTTTCGGGTCGGCCAGTCGGCAGAAAGCAAAGCTCATAATGGCGGGGACCATCACCACCTTGGTGATAAAGGCGGTCAGCGACCACAGATACAGCTCATGCGAGCCGAGTAGTCCACCCAGCGAGATAAAGATAAGCACCAGCACCAGCGACTGTAATGCATACAGCGCGGCGGACACCGTGGGTTTTCTGGCAGCGATCACCAGCAACGAGGTGATGATCAGCAAACCTGCCAGATTATTGACGAGAAGTGATCCAGTCATGGGAGTTCCTTATTTCAGCCAGAGTGCGGCGATAACGCTGGAGCACAGCGACATCACTATCAGCACCAGCAGCACCAGGTTCATCGACATCGGCACTGGCGTTGCGGATGCCACTTCCTCAGAGGGCTCGCCCGGCACCGTGCGGCCAAACCAGTAGAGGAACCAGGCAAAGCTGGCGACCGATTCCACCAGTACGACTATCATCAACGGCAGTAACCACCAGATGTCGTTGGAAAGCGCAAACCCGGCGGCAAACAGCGGAAACTTGCTGAAAAAGCCGTTGAACGGGGGAACGCCGGTGATCGCCAACGCCGCGACACAAAAGCCGATACCCAGCAGCGGCAGGCGGGCCATCATGCCGCGTAACTGTGGCAGCATGCGGGTACCACAGCTGTAGCTGAGCGCACCAGCTACCAGGAAGAACAGGCTCTTGGCGTAAGCATGGTTGAAGATGTAGGCCATACCGGCGTCAAAGGCCATGCGCGAACCGAAGATGGACAGCGACAGCGCCAGGAAAATGTAAGACAACTGGGTGATGGTGGAGTACGCCAGCAGTCGCTTCATGTCTTTTTGCGGCAGATACATCAGGAAGCCGTACACCAGCGTGATCGTCGCCATGATGACGCCAACCACACCGATAACATGTGGCACTTCAACGGCGGACAAAATCGCACGGGCGAAGATATACACGCCGACTTTTACCATTGACGCGGCGTGCAGATACGCACTCACCGGTGTCGGCGCTTCCATCGCATCCGGCAGCCAGACATGCAGCGGCAACTGGGCTGACTTGCCCCAGGCCGCGAACAGAATGCCGCTGAAGACGATGATTTTGCTGCTGTCGTCCAGTTGCGCGATGGCACTGAGCGCGAAGGTACCGGTGGTGGCGAACAACCAGGCCGCCGCCAGATACAAGCCAACGGACGCGACATGGGTCACCAGCAGCGCTTTGAGCGCGGAACGCAGTGACTTCGGTTTCTGGTAGTAGCCGATCAACGCCCAGGAACAGCCGCCGGTAATTTCAAAGAACAGCAGTTGACCAAGGATGGTGGATGACAGCGTTAACCCGGCCATCGCACCGATGAACACCAGCAAAAACGCGTAGTAGCGGTTGCTGCCATCGTGCGGGTGCTCGCGGTTGCCCAGCGTCAGGTAGCCGCAGGAATAGAGGCTCACCAGGAAACCGAGGGATACCACCGCAAAGCCTATCAACAGGCTGATGCGGTCGAACACGAAACCGAATAAATCTGCCTGACCGTAACGATAAAGCGGCACGACCAAATCGGTTTTTCCGCCATCGAAATAGCGCCAGGCCAGCAGCGCCATGCCGAGCGTCGCCAGCAGGGCGAACAGCGTACATAACCCTTTGGCCAGGCGCTGCGGTGCAAACGCTATCAGCAGCGCACCGAGAAACGGCAGCAGTAGGGTGGCAAGAGCAATATTCTCCATGATGGATGTCGACTCCTTATAATCCAGTCAGGTAGAAAACGAACGCCAGCGCCGCGACACCGAATCCGAGCCAGGTGACCCGGCCGGTCAGCAGGAAGCGCCCGCGCGCCAGGCTGTTTTCGATAGCTGCGGCGATGACAAATACCACCACCAGCTTGATGAACAGCGCCAGCGCACCCCACAGCAGGCAGGCGACAGACAACGTCTCTGCTTTGCCGAACGGCACGAAAATCGACAGAAACAGCGTGGCGACCACCACTTGTTTGAGGCTGATGCCCCATTTCACCAGCGCCAGCCCGGCACCGGCGTATTCGGTCAGCGGCCCTTCCTGCAGTTCCTGTTCGGCTTCCGCGACATCGAACGGGATTTTGCCCATTTCAATGAAGGTGGCGAACGCGCAGGCCAGTAAGGCCAGCACGGTGGCAGTAGGGGAAACCCAGTGACCGCTCGCCAGCTTGACGCTGATGTTGCCAATATTGGTGGAACCGGCCACCAGTGCTACCACCAGCAGCGCGAGCATCAGGATAGGCTCTACCAGAATACCGAGCGTCAGCTCGCGGCTGGCACCGATACCGGCGAAGGTGCTGCCGGAATCGAGACCAGACAGTGAAAAGAAAAAGCGAAATACCGCAAACAGGTACAGCAGGGTGATGACATCTCCCGCCGCACCGAGCGGCGACGCGTCAGTCATGGCAGGCAGCGTCATTGCCACCAGCAGCATGGTGCCAAGCAGGATGAATGGCATCAGGCGAAAGACGCCGCCGCTGTGCTGAGGTGCCACTTCCTGGCGTCGCAGCAGTTTGACGATGTCACGATAATCCTGCAGCAGTCCCGGTCCCTGTCGTGAGTGCATTTTGGCGCGCAGCACGCGCGACAGACCGGACAGCAGCGGTGCTACCGCCATCAGCAGTACGGCTTGCAACAGCGCGCACAGCAGCGGAAATATGAGTGAACCGTGAGTCATGTTCCGTCTCCTTAAACCAGAGTGACCAGCAGCAGGGCCACCAGCGCCGCCACGACATACAGGCAGTACACCCGGAAATCGCCGTGCTGAATCCATTGCACCGCCCGACTGATGCGTTGCACGATGCTGACGACCGGCATGACCACATGGTCGTCCCAGACGGGTTCGGCACGCGCTGCCGCTTGCGTGGTTTTCTCCAACGCCTGTTGCATGGCTGGGGCTGGGTTGAGGGTTTTACGTACGCGATAGAGTGGGGCGAACATCACTCGCAACGGCTGGGTAAAGCTACCGGCAGACGCTGACATGGCTTGTTCGTAGCCGTAGCCGCAAGCCCAGGGTGTGCCTTTCTGACGAAAGTCGAGGCGCGAGCCACGCAGCAGGCTGTAAATCATCAGCGGCAGTAACGGCAGTGCCAGCAGCAGGATGAAGATCAGCGGGGTGTTGAGGCTGGTTTGCTGGCTGTCGCCGGGGAATACGCCCAGTCCTTGTGCCATGGCGACCGCCGGGGTGTGTGCCAGGTCGGCGGCGATACGGGTAATGACCGGTGCCACCACACTGGCACCGATGCCAAGCAGGATGCACAGCAGTGCCAGCAGCAGCATGGCGAGTGTCATCGGCCAGGGGACTTCACGGGCGTGCGAAGCTTTTTCACTACGCGGTGCGCCACAGAAGCTGATGCCATACACTTTGACGAAGCACATCGCCGCCAGCGCACCGGTGATGGCCAGCATCACGATGGCAATCGGGGCAACCAGCCGCAGACCCATGCCGCCGTTATGGCTGAGAGTGAACAGTGACTGGTAGGTAAACCACTCGCTGACGAAGCCGTTGAGTGGCGGCAGGGCGGAGATCGCCATACAACCGACCAAAAACGCCAGCGCGGTTTTTGGCATCAACCGTGCCAGTCCGCCCATTTTTTCCATGTCTTTGGTGTGGACGCGGTAGATAACCGCACCGGCACCGAGGAACAGCAATCCCTTGAACACCGCATGATTGAGCAGGTGATACAGCCCGCCCAACAGGCCAAGCAACGCCAGCAGCGGATGATGGGTGGCGATACCGATCATGCCGACGCCGACACCCATCAGAATGATGCCGATGTTTTCTACCGTGTGGTACGCCAGCAGACGCTTGATGTCATGTTCGGCCAGCGCGTACAGCACACCCAACACCGACGAGACCGCGCCGAATGCCAGCACGACGACGCCCCACCAGGTTTCTGTCGCCCCGAGTAAATCAATACCGACTTTGATGATACCGAACACCCCTATCTTCACCATCACACCCGACATGAGCGCGGAGGCGTGCGATGGGGCGGCCGGGTGCGCACGGGGCAGCCAGCCGTGTAACGGCAGCATCCCGGCTTTGGCACCAAAACCGAAAAACGCCAGCAGGAATACCGCAGAAGCCTGAGGCGCCGACAATGACGCGTGGCGGAAATCCGCGAAGTCGAGGCTGGCGCTGTGACGGTAGAGCAGGAAGAATGCCGCCATAATCAGCACGGAACCGGCGTGGGCAATCAGGAAGTAGAGCAACCCGGCGCTGACGGCCTCGTCATCCTGATCGGCAATCACCAGGAAGTAGGAACTGAGCGACATCACCTCGAACAGCACAATGAAGTAGAATGCGTTATCCACGATCACCAGCGCGACCATCGAGGCGACAAACAGGTTCATGAAGAACCCCATCGCCCAGGCACCGCGCCCGCGATACTCTTCCAGATAGGCCAGTGAATACAACGCAGATACCGCGACCAGTAGCGAAATCACTAACGTCATAAATGCCGCGAGTGTGTCAAAGCGCAGCGTCAGGTGAGCGAAGGCGTCAAACGGCCCGGCGAATACGGCAGTCAGCACATTGCCGCCAAGCAGTACCGGGGCGGCGGCCAGCACACCGGCACACCCCCCTGCCAGCGCACACAGCCCGCTTAAGCGGATAGCCAGCGACTCCTGACGGCAGCACAGCAGTGAAAGCACTGCTCCTGCCAGATACAGCGCCAACGACAGGCCCAACCATTGCAGTGGCGTGAATAATTGCAATGCGGTCATCATAGGTTTTGCTCCCTGTCAGCCCCGGTGGGAGGGAAAGGGACGTTGCCCTGCGGCCATTGTGCGGCCTGACGGCGTTTAGCGGCGATAGCATCGTCCAGCGTGGTGTCATCTACCAGATACAACGCGTGGGTCGGGCAGACGCGTACGCATTCCGGCCCTTGCTCACGAAAATCACACAGGTCGCATTTCACCGCGATGCTGCGAACCCCGGCGTTCCACGACAGCATCGGATGCACTGACGGCAAGCTGACGGGGACATCGGACAGCAATGTCAGCGGGATGTGTTGGTCAAACGCCGTCGGTGTCGCCAGCGGCGTACTGCCAGATGGCGTGATAGCGCCAAACGGGCAGGCGATGGCGCAGAGTTTGCAGCCGATACAGGTGTTTTCGTCCAGCAACACGGCGTTGTCCTGATGTGTGATGGCATTGACCGGACAAACTTTCGCGCAGGGCGCGTCTTCACAATGGCGACACAGCACTGGGGCGGTGCCTCCGGCGTCACGCTCAACGGTCAGTCTCGGATGAGACTGCAACCCAGCCTGTCGGTGTACTTGTGTACAGGCCGCCATGCAGGTGTTGCATCCGATACAACGTGTTGGCTCCGCAATGACGAAGCGGTTCATAGCCATACCCTCCGGGGTGATAGAAATGTTTACTGCGCCGCAAGCATATTCCATGCCATAAGAAAAATATGGGTGTAATAGCTTTAATAATCATTCTGTTATGATTTGTGTGTAATGAAATTCATCCCTGATGACCGTTGCTGTTCGACATTAGTGACGATGTTTTTCGACGAACCACCAGGCGACTGTCGTCACCCTCGACAGTGCGTTAGCGCCGTCGACAGGAAGGTCATTGCCGACAGATTTGACGAGTAGCCCGGTGTGTAGCGGCCTGACGGCCAGGTGAGAGACCACTGACAGTGGTTCGATTTCGCGACAGCGCCCAGGCTGCGTAGGATCATGTCAGCTGGCATCAAATTTGCTTAAGCTGTCAGGGAGAAAGGTGACTAACGAACAGGATGGGTGTTATGTGTCTGGGAATTCCGGGGCAGGTGGTCGAGTGGGCATCATCGGATCATCAACTGGCATGGGTTGATGTTTGTGGCGTACGCCGTGAAGTGAATGTGACGCTGGTGCAGGACGAGGGACAAACACCTTCCACATTGATAGGCCAGTGGGTGCTGGTACACGTCGGGTTTGCCATGAGTCGGCTGGATGAACAAGAAGCGCGCGACACGCTGGATGCGCTGCGGCAGATGGAAGAAGTCGAGTCAGATGTGAGCGATTTTTTGACCCGGTCGATTTGAAAGGTCAGAGCCATAGCTGACATTATGGCTCTGATATCTTGCTTATCTGATTCGACATACGGATTGTAATATTCCGTTGCTATCCCGGTTAAAATCCACTTTCGCTTCGTTTTGGGGGTGATGAGCAATATAGTCGTCGTTATAAACGTGTTCTATGGTGTAGCCCATATGCATTATAAATGATAACAGTTCTTGTTTTTTCTCTGCGAACCAGTCGGCATTCCAGGCTTCGAATGAGAACGGTGGAAAGCCATTATGTTCCAGAAAACCGACTGCACCTTTTAGGACTTCAATTTCCAGGCCTTCCACATCTATTTTCACAAAGCGGGTTGTCTCTTCAAACAGAAGGTCGTCGAGCTTGATGACCTGCACAAAGTGCGTTTCTTTCGACATACAATCGCTTATTCCCGTCAATGTTCGGTATTCATCAACCAGTGAGAATGCACCGGCATTCGTCATCTTCTGGTAATCAGGAACGGGGATTTCAATGACACCGTCTTCACAGCCTACCGCTTTATTAAGTGCGGAGACGTTAGTCAGCCGGTTTAAGAAGATGTTGCCGCATAGCTGGTAATAGACAAATTTTTGTGGCTCAAATGAATAAACAACACCCTTCTGCTTTTCTATTGTGCTGGCAACAGGCACGGTATAGGCACCCAGATTAGCGCCAATGTCAAAAACGATTGGAGAGTCAAACCCTGAGGTAAATTCATTAGTGACGAGATATAACCATTTTTCCCATTCATCCTTGCTGGCAAGATTCTGTGCTATCAGGTCTTGCCCCAATGTTAAAAAACTTCCTTGCGATGAATTAATTAAATGAACCCTCGGTAACATAAAACCGCCTTGATTATAGAAAAGTAAGGTAAGAGGTTGCTCGTCGTCATAACCGGCAAGTAAACCATAGTATCGTTCATTGTGAAATACAGCTTAATTTCTCAGACAATAATCTCGTCATCTATAGAAAATGATTTTTGCATCAATAAGTAGCATGAGCAAGGCAAGGAATTAATATGGCTCATATATCTCAAAAAATTATAAATAGTAATTTTTTCTTATTTGTATGGAATAAAAATACTTCGTATGAATAGTGCTAACAACAGACGTGACAAGGGACAAGGGCGTGAACTTTCAACAATTGAAGATCATCCGCGAATCGGCGCGATGCAACTATAACCTGACCGAGGTTGCCAATACCCTGTTCACCTCCCAGTCTGGGGTCAGTCGTCATATTCGCGAACTGGAAGAAGAGCTCGGGATTGAGATATTTATCCGTCGCGGTAAACGCTTGCTGGGGATGACGGAGCCGGGTAAAGAACTGCTGGTGATGGCCGAGCGTATCCTTAATGACGCCAACCACATCCGTCGGCTGGCGAACCTTTTTAGCGATAATGATGTCGGGCAACTGGTTATCGCCACGACCCATACCCAGGCGCGCTACAGCCTGCCGGGGGTCATCAAAGCATTCCGCGCGCTTTATCCGCAGGTTCAAGTCGTGCTGAATCAGGGCACGCCGGATGAGATTGTCGCGATGCTGGAATCTGGTGAGGCGGATATCGGGATCGCCACTGAACAACTGATCAATGTCACCTCACTGGCGGCATTTCCCTGGTACCGCTGGCATCACGCGATTCTGTTGCCGGAAGGCCATGCACTGGCACAAGAGCCGGTCATCACGCTCGACAAACTGAGTGCAGTACCGTTAATTACCTACCGTCAGGGCATTACCGGCCGTTCACGCATTGACCGGGCGTTCACTGCCGCTGGCCTGACACCGCATATCTCTATCAGCGCACAAGACTCTGATGTGATCAAAACCTATGTCGAACTGGGGTTAGGCGTGGGGATTGTGGCGGATATGTCGTTCGACGCCACGCGTGACCCCGGTCTGGTTCGGTTGGATGCTCGCCACCTGTTTGAAGCCAACACCGTCTGGCTTGGTCTTAAACGCGGTCAATTACAGCGCAACTACACGTGGAAGTTTATTCAGCTATGTAACCCGGAACTGACGCCGGATGAGATTAAAGCACGAGTGTTTGCTGAGGAGAACGAGGTAGCGATCGATTATCAGATCTAATCGCTGATTTATGACCGAATGGTGGGTTTCGCTGCGTTTTGCCTCGATTTGTATGAGCCAAATTTGGCCTGTACTGGCGTTCGGCAGTGTTCAATAGACAGTGACGAAACGCATAATTATGAAAACTACCCCGAACGTAGCGCTTGATCTCACGGGAGGGGGATAGTAGCATGCCTCGGCATAACAACAGGTTATGCCTTTTTTATTTTCTTTTGCGATACAAATAGTTGCGCAATTTTAATGAATAACTATTTGATTACGCATTCTGTTTTGGTGAGTCACGTATTTGCCTGTGGGTCACGAGTTTTTGCAAAAATAACCTTCAAACCTCCCCCTTCATCTGTAGCAGTTCAGCATACGCTGGAGCGTTCGATGGCTGTGTTATAGCCATCGACAAGTAGTCGCAGGGAGCACAGACAATGGATCCGTATTATGAAAAAACAGAAAGTTAGCCTTGCCTGGCAAATCCTCATCGCATTGATTGTCGGTATTGCCGTCGGTGCCTGGTTACATGAAAACCCGGCCAATAAACTGTGGCTGGTGACCAACGTGTTAAGTCCGGCCGGGGATATCTTCATCCGGTTGATCAAAATGATTGTGGTGCCGATCGTTATCACCACGCTGGTGGTGGGTATCGCCGGGGTGGGTGATGCTAAAAAACTGGGACGTATCGGTTTTAAAACCATCGTTTACTTTGAGGTCATTACTACACTGGCGATTGTGATTGGTATTACGCTGGCCAACCTGTTTCATCCGGGGTATGGCATTGATATGTCGATGCTTACCCGTGTGGATATTTCTCAGTATGAGAAAACCACCGAGCAGGTGCAAAGCGGTTCGCACAGTCTGGTGGGTACGATTCTCTCGCTGATCCCGCCCAACATTTTTGCCGCGTTGGCCAAGGGTGACATGCTGCCGGTGATCTTCTTCGCCGTATTGTTTGGCCTTGGGCTGTCATCTCTGCCGCGTGAGCAGCGTGATCCGCTGTTGAACGTGTTTCGCAGTGCTTCGGAAACCATGTTCCGTGTTACCAATATGATTATGCGGTATGCCCCGGTTGGGGTATTCGCGCTGATTGCGGTGACCGTTGCCAATTTCGGGTTCGCTTCACTATGGCCGCTCGCCAAGCTGGTCATACTGGTCTATGCCGCGATTCTGTTCTTTGCGTTGGTGATACTGGGAGCGGTAGCGCGTCTGTGTCGGTTACGGATTATGACCTTGATCCGTATTTTGAAAGACGAGCTGATTCTGGCGTATTCCACCGCCAGCTCTGAAACGGTGCTGCCGCGTATCATCCAAAAGATGGAGGCCTACGGTGCGCCGAAGGCGATTACCAGTTTTGTGGTGCCAACCGGGTACTCGTTTAATCTGGATGGTTCTACGTTGTATCAAAGCATCGCGGCTATTTTCATTGCCCAGCTTTATGGTATCGATTTGAGCCTGTGGCAGGAGTTGGTGCTGGTGTTGACGCTGATGATTACCTCCAAAGGGATTGCCGGCGTACCGGGTGTTTCCTTCGTGGTATTGCTGGCGACCCTGGGCAGTGTAGGGATCCCGCTTGAGGGTCTGGCGTTCATTGCTGGGGTAGACCGTATTCTGGATATGGCGCGTACGGCACTGAACGTGGTGGGCAACGCCCTGGCCGTGCTGGTGATTTCGAAGTGGGAAGGGCAGTTTGACGAAGAAAAAGCGCGAGCCTATGAACGGGAGCAGGCAACAATGGCGGTTCGTCCCGCCGCCAGTCAGGAGTAGACCAGCGCGCTGACAACAGGCCATCGGGCGTTGCCCGGTTGTACGCTTCTCACCCTCACCCTGCGAGCGCTATGCTGGCAGGGTGTTTTTTTATATCGGTTCGTATCGGTATATTACGTTCTGTTCCGCTAATCCATTTTGGAGTCTGAGGCATGAAGATAGCGTTGGTTGGGTCGGGGAAGATTGTTGCTGCCTGTCTTGAGGT
The DNA here is from genome assembly GCF_009372235.1 of Dickeya oryzae. GTDB lineage: Bacteria > Pseudomonadota > Gammaproteobacteria > Enterobacterales > Enterobacteriaceae > Dickeya > Dickeya oryzae. Next base: position 47,516 of record NZ_SULL01000021.1, read on the forward strand.
GCTGGCAACGATTGAGGGGATAGAACTGTGTGCGTTGTGTGTCCGACCAGGGAGCCTGTCAAAAGGTGAAACACTCGCCCGCCAATATACTATCCGTTCGCTGTATACCGATTACGATGCCATGCTGCGTGATGAGCATATCGATGTGGTTTACCTCGGGATACCCAATCATCTGCATTACGCGTATTCCCACCGGGCGCTATCTGCCGGGAAGCATGTCGTCTGTGAAAAGCCGTTTACGTCCAGTTATGCGCAATTACTGAGTTTGGTTACGCTGGCGAAATCAAAAAAGCGCTGTTTGTTCGAGGCGATAACTGCAATTCATACGCCGGGATTCCATTATCTGAAGCAGAACATCGCTGAGATTGGCGATATTAAAATGGTACAGGCGAATTACTCGCAGTATTCGAGTCGTTACGATGATTATATCAATGGGATCGTGCATCCGGCATTTGACCCGGCTTCGTCGGGCGGCGCGCTTTACGACATCAATGTTTATAACATTTACCTTGTCTGCGCATTATTCGGCGCGCCAGAGCGTGTGAATTATCTGTGCAATAAAGGGCATAACGGTATCGATACGTCGGGTGTTCTCGTCATGAGTTATCATACGTTTATTGCGGTTTGCAGTGGTGCCAAAGATTCAGCCAGCCCGGCTTATTTCACCGTACAGGGGACGGCGGGCTATGTGAAAGTTAACGATACACCTGGCGTATGCAAGCATGTCGAGAGTGTGAAGCAAGGACAGCTCGCCACATTTGACGATACAACGGACAACCATCACATGAGGTACGAGTTTGAGGTATTCAGAGATATCGTCAACGCTCAGGATCTTTCTCGCTGTTATCAGTTACTGGATATGGCGTTGATGGTTGCTCGGGTGCTGGAACAGGCGAGAGTGTGCTGCGACATTGATTTCCCCCTTATTCAAGAATAACCGCCCGACGGCAGGGACCGAGCGGGCGGTTGAGGGAGAAACCGACATGCGCCAGAAGAGCGGTCTGGCGCAATGGCTAACTCAGTAACATTAACTCAGTAACATTAACTCAGTAGTACCCGTACATGGCGGCGAACACCCAACCGAATACGCAGGAGGTGCTGACGCCAATCAGGCCGGGCAGAATGAAGCTGTGGTTAATGACAAAGCGGCCGATGTGGGTCGTACCAGAGCGGTCGAACTGGATAGCGGCCAGATCGCTGGGGTAAGTCGGCAGAATGTAGTAACCATAGCAAGCCGGTGCAGATGCTACGATATACGCCGGGTCGACACCAATCGCCAGTGCGACCGGTACGATAGCGGCCAGCGCGGCAGCCTGCGAGTTAACGAACTTGGAGACCAGCAGCAGGATCAGCGCATAAGCCCAGGGGTACTCTTTAACCAACGACCCCAGGGTATCTTTGATCTGTCCGAGGTGAGCACCGAACATGGTTTCCGCCATCCAGGCGATACCGTACACCGCGACAATCGCAATCATCCCGGAACGGAACACCTCATTTTTCGAAATTGACCCTGGATTGGTTTTGGTGGCGATAATAATGATGGCACCAGACAGCAGCATAAACATCTGGATTACCAGCACCATGGACAGCGGTTTGCCGCCGAAGGACGGACGCAGGCTTTCGACTGCACCCAGCAGAGCGACCGCCGCGATAGTGGCAAGGAAGATCCACATGGCGACCCAGTTGCTGCGTGGCAGTTTGCGATCCAGCAGGGTGGCGGTGTCACCATAGACGTACTCACGGTTTTCCGGTACGGAAATGAATTTCTGGAAATCCGGGTCTTTATCCAGATCTTTACCCCTGAACCAACTGAAAATCCCGATGGCCAGAATACCCAACAGGGTAGAGGGAATCGTGATTGCCAGTAAGTCCAGAAACTCGAGGTGTTTACCGTGGAAGGTAAATTTACTGAGCATGGCGACCAGTGATACCACCGCTACGGATACCGGGCTTGCGATAATCCCCATTTGCGCACCGATCGAACTGGCTGCCATGGGGCGTTCCGGACGGATGTTATTCTTGATAGCGACGTCATAAATAATCGGCAGAATGGTATACACCACATGGCCGGTACCGCACAGAATCGTCAATATACAAGTGACGAACGGTGCAATAATTGACACGTATTTCGGGTTACGCCGCAGCATTTTTTCCGCTACCTGCAGCATAACGTCCAAACCGCCGGAAGCTTGCAATGTCGCCGATGCAGCGACTACGGAAATGATGACCAGCATCACGTCCACCGGTGGTTTCCCAGGTTCTAGTTTAAAAATGAAAACCAGAATGACGAGTCCGATACCCCCTAATAATCCGAGCGCGATACCGCCTTTTCGCGCACCGTAAAACAGGCAGATCAGGACTATGACAAGTTGAATGATAAAGTCCATAGATTCCCCATTACTCAGCATGACGAGTTAATTAATTGAGATTGGATTACTGTCGTCGCAACTACTATAGGGATTATTCCGTCTATTTTTTCTTGATCTAAGTCTACAATTTCCATTGTTTCTTGCCCGTAGGACAAATTAAATGGCGCATTGGCGAAGATAAAAAAACTGTAGTTTTTTTAGTTTATTAACTATAAGATTAATTTTATAACCTTTAATAAAGATGTGTCTTCGCGAGTTTGTTTAATTATTTTCTGTATTTCGCGTTTTTGTTTTGGTATGTGTTTTATTTTTGTTGTAGCGGTGTTTTTTTATGGTTTATTTTTTGCCTCAATTTGGTGAGTGGTGTTCACTGACGTTATATCAATAAATGTATTGTTAGTGTATTTTATTTTTATCTTTTTGATTTTTAATGATTAAATTTTATATCGATTTGTTGATTTATTCTGTTTTTTTAATGTCAATCACACGCAGGTTTGTTGGGAATAAATGATAATAATTTTCGAATCGGCTGGGGGCGTTATTTTATAAATCTATCGGTGATGTCACATTGTTGTGCTTGGGGGAAATAAATATCGTACGCTATGACTAATAGTCTATACCCTTCATACTTCAAGTTGCAGGTGTGTTGGCTGCCCTCACTCACCCCAGTCACTTACTTGTGTAAGCTCCTGGGGATGAAATGAGAGACATCCTGTCTCTCACCGGAGGCCAGCCGTTGGCTGGTCAAATTCGTTCCCAACGAATTTGTCGCTCGATTGCCGCATTACAAGGCTCTAATGAGCCTTGCCCTAAAGGGCCAACGCGTGGCGTTGTTCAACACGCAAGCGTGTTGTCCTGTAACTCGAATTATTTTGGGTATATAGGGTTATTAAAATAACGCGGCAATGACGTTTTTTTCATTGTCAGCAGTAAACCACCTCCTGATGAGGTGGTGATTGTTGTGGTCTGAGTCATGCCATGTTATCAAACCCGACCTCAAATCGGTTGAGCGAGACAGTATTAGCACGTACTTATCCTGTCTGTCGTGCGCTGACCAACGCGGCCATTGCCGGGCAACCTTGCTCACGTTGTAATCCATCAATTACGCCCTGACGGTCTGCCGGGGTTCTGTTCTGGCTCACTTTCCATTTTCCTTCCAGTGCCGTAATCGGGATTTCCAGCCCGATGATGCCGTTCAGTTGCGCGTCGATAAAATTGGCCGGTGCATCATCCACACGCCACGGTTGTGGGCGAGCATGCTCATGGGCATCGGTCAGGGCACCGACTTGCTGCCTCAACCACTGTGCGTCGTCGATAACCTTGGGCGTGCCACGTGCCTGAACCATGACGTAATTCCAGGTTGGTACCGCCTTACCTTGCACCTGTTTTGATGGATACCAGTCGGGCGAAATGTAGCTGTCCGGCCCCTGAAATACCACGAGAACCTGGTCGGCCGTTTTCAATGCATCCACCTGTGGGTTATTGCGCGCCAGATGGGCGTGTAAGGTACCGAAGGCACCCTCGTCGGTTAAGAGAAAAGGAATGAGGTTGGCTGACAGGCCGCTGGGGCCAGTGGTGATCAGCATCGCAAGCGGGTGGGCGCGCATCAGTGCGTGTAGTGTGGGCAGCCGTGTTTCGCGAAATACCGGTGGACAATGCATGGTGATGATTCCTTCTGTCGTGGATCGGTAGCGGGTAATGTCATGTATGTCGGCTATTTTGTGATGAAATGGACTGCAATGAAGGGCCACTTATGCATCATTTTGTCAGTGATATGTGATGTCAGTAATCCCTTTGCTGGTCGATATCGGTTCCCGCTCATTCTCCTTTTGGTGGTAGCTCAGCTACGCTTTAACGATAGCGAATACATGCGTTTTCACACATTGATTCACGATGAGGTGCGCGATGACGAACCCGTGCAGGGTGAACAAGTCGAGAAGATGGCAGGTATTTTGCTAGATGATTGCCATAGGGTACGTCTATAGCTATCGCTTCAGGGGAGCAGGGTATGCACGACAATTTGCTGATTGACATGTTGATTGACGGAAAACGGGTGCTGGGCAATGGAGCGCCTTACACGGTGCACAACCCAGCCACGGGAGAGGCCATCATCACGATGGCGCAGGCGGATCTGGCGCAGGTGGATGCGGCCGTGATGGCGGCGGAGGCGGCGTTTGCCCACTGGGGGCAGACAACGCCCAAAACACGCGCCACGCTGCTGCTGAAGCTGGCGGACTGCATTGAACAGCACGGTGAAGCGCTGGCCCGACTGGAATCGCTAAACTGCGGTAAACCCTACCATGCGGTATTAAATGACGAGATACCCGCAGTAGCGGATGTGTTTCGCTTTTTTGCCGGTGCCGCACGCTGCCTGAATGGCTCGGCGGCGGGCGAATATCTGGAAGGGCATACCTCGATGATCCGTCGTGATCCGGTGGGCGTCGTCGCCTCCATTGCTCCCTGGAATTATCCGTTGATGATGGCTGCCTGGAAGCTGGCTCCGGCGCTGGCGGCCGGTAACTGTGTGGTGCTGAAACCCGCCGAGCAAACGCCGCTGACGGCATTGTATTTGGCCAGCCTGTTGGCTGACCTGTTCCCGCCGGGCGTCGTCAATATCCTGTTCGGGCAGGGACGGGAAATCGGCGATGCGCTGACCGGCCATGAGCGGGTGCGCATGGTGTCACTGACCGGCTCTATTGCCACCGGTTCGCATATTATTGGCAACGCGGCGGCCAGTGTAAAACGTACCCACATGGAACTGGGCGGCAAGGCACCGGTTATCGTGTTCGACGATGCGGATCTGGAGCAGGTGACAGACGGTATTCGTAGTTTTGGCTTCTATAATGCCGGGCAGGATTGCACCGCGGCCTGCCGTCTCTACGTGCAACGCCCCATCTATGACCAACTGGTGGAAAAGCTCGGTAAGGCGGTTGCTTCGCTCAAAATCGGCACGCCCGACGACCCGACAACAGAGCTGGGGCCGCTGATCACGGCAGAGCAACTGGAACGGGTGGCTGGGTTTGTCGAGCGAGCCCGCGCACAACCTCACATCCGGCTTATCACCGGGGGAGAACGGGTGCCCGGTGGGGGGTACTATTTCCAACCCACCGTACTGGCTGATGCCCGGCAGGAAGACGAGATAGTCCAGCGTGAAGTCTTTGGTCCGGTGATATCCATTACGCCGTTTGATGATGAAGCACAAGTGGTGGCGTGGGCCAACGACTCCCGCTATGGGCTGGCGTCTTCGGTATGGACGCGGGATATCGGCCGTGCGCATCGCGTTGCCGCCTGTCTGGAATACGGCTGTACCTGGGTTAACACCCACTTCATGCTGGTCAGCGAGATGCCGCACGGCGGGCAGAAACTCTCTGGTTACGGTAAGGATATGTCGGTCTATGGTCTGGAGGATTACACCATCGTGCGGCATGTGATGATCCGCCATTAACCGTAGCGCGATAACCGATGGGCGGTGAAAAATGCCCAACCGTAGGGCGAACTGCACATAAACGGTGCGTTCGCCTTGTTTTTTGGGCGATTTTTATTCTTTATCCGATTAGCAATAGCAGAATGTGACAATAAATGAGCAGTTTTGTCTATAATCTGTTGTGAAAATAAGCAGGGGAAGGACGAAATCGTGATTTTCTGATTAGGCGGGCGGAGTGGTGCGTTATATGCATTACTTAAATTGGTATCACGTGATACCTCACCCCCAAGGAGCACATTTTGTCCAGATCTCCATCACATTTCAACCCGCTAGAGTGTTCTCAGCAGGCGCTTGATTTAATTATGAGCGATACCCTTACCGCCGACGCGATGGCGGCGCTCAATCGTGAAACGCTCAATGCATTTCGTGAGTACGTCAATCCCGGTTTTCTGGAGTACAGAAAATCCGTCACCTCCGGTGGCAGCTTCGGTGCGGTAGAATGGCGCGCCAGCGGCCCCAACACGCTGCTTGATACACAGGGTAACGAATACCTCGATTGTCTCGGCGGTTATGGCATTTTCAATGTCGGTCATCGCAACCCCACCGTAGTAGCGGCCGTGGAAAAGCAGCTTTCTAAACAGCCGTTGCACAGTCAGGAACTGCTCGATCCGCTGCGTGCCATGCTGGCAAAAACGCTGGCGGCCATTACACCGGGTACGCTGAAGTACAGTTTCTTTTGCAACAGCGGCACCGAGTCGGTGGAAGCGGCGATCAAGCTGGCGAAAGCCTACCAGTCACCGCGTGGTAAGTTCAGCTTCATCGCTACCCACGGCGCATTCCACGGTAAATCGTTGGGCGCGTTATCCGCAACCGCCAAACCGGTATTCCGTCGTCCATTCATGCCATTATTGCCCGGTTTTCACCATGTGCCGTTTGGTGATATCCAGGCGATGCGACAGAAAATCGAGCAGTGCCAGCGCAACGGCGAAGGCATCGCGGCGGTGATTCTGGAGCCGATTCAGGGTGAAGGTGGAGTCATTGTGCCGCCGGATCAGTATCTGCCTGCGGTCCGCGCACTGTGCGATGAGACCGGCGCGTTGCTGATCCTCGATGAAGTACAAACCGGCATGGGACGCACCGGCAAGATGTTTGCCTGTGAGCACTATGGCGTGCAACCCGATATCCTGTGTCTGGCGAAAGCGCTTGGCGGTGGGGTGATGCCGATTGGTGCAACGGTCGCGACCGAAGAGGTCTTTTCGGTACTGTTTGACAACCCGTTCCTGCACACCACCACCTTTGGCGGTAACCCATTGGCGTGTGCGGCGGCGCTGGCCACCATCAACGTACTGCTGCGTGATAATCTGGCGGAGCAGGCGGCGCGTCAGGGGGCGTTTCTGCTGACCGGGCTGCAACGACTGGCTGCCGCGTATCCTGATTTGATTGTGGAAGCGCGTGGCAAAGGCCTGCTACAGGCGATTGAATTCAGAGAAAACGCGATCGGCTATGCGTTTGCCAGTGAACTGTTCCAGCGCCGGGTGCTGGTGGCAGGCACGCTGAATAATGCCAAGTCGATTCGTATTGAACCGCCGTTAACCATTACCCCAGAGCAATGTCAGCACGTGCTGCAAGAGGCAGAACGGGCGCTGGCGAGGCTACGGGCAACCGGTGTCGACGACGCCAAACCTAAACCTGTTAATAAGGAACTCGCACTTCAGTGAACACCCACCTAGCAGCGTTCAGCCCTGTGCTGAGCCGATACGCAAAGCCAGTCTGATTCGTCGACTGGCTTTTTTTTGGTGGGCGATTTAACGTTGTACGTGACAACAGGCATTTTCCCCTGGCAGGAACAGAGTGAATAAATCATTGGTTGATGGGTTGTTATTAATTCCAGGTAAGTAATTTCATTTGAAATTGATTATGTAAGATTGATTTCACACAACTCTCTCATTTTAAGATTATTATCTTTACGGTGTTATGATTCTCTCTGGCCTGATTGCAGCCATTTTGGATTGACAGGCACAGTATGAGAAGTTATTTTTTATTCACTTTATTTGATTTTATATTCATATGACTTTATATCAATTGACATTGTGACACTCACACACTGTCACTGCGAGTGATAGGGAAACCATGGAACAAACCAGTTTGATTGCTTTTGCCTTTGCCGCTTTATTGCTAAACCTGAGCCCTGGCCCCTCGTTGTTTTTTGTGAGTGCACGGGGAATGAGCCAGGGGAAAGCCGCCGGAGCGGTTTCGGCATTGGGGTTAGCTTCAGGGAGTTCTATTCATGCACTTCTGGCGGGGCTGGGGGTGACGGCGATTGTCGCTAAAAGCACTTTTATTGCTAATGCCGTCGCGTTGATTGGTGGTGGGTATATTCTCTATCTGGGATGGGGCTCGCTTAAGGCTGCACGTTATGCCGGTGAAAATAATGCTACGCAGGCTGCGTCACCCCCTAAAAATAGCTTGATGAAACTGTATCTACAGGCGGTATCGGTAGAGTTTCTTAACCCCAAAACGATTCTTTTTTATCTTTCAATATTACCCGGCCTGATTTTAACCGGTGGGTATACGCCCGTACAGGCGCTGCTGGTTTCACTGATTGTACCGGCGACTGCATTACCGATTGACATGATCGCCGGGTTAACCGGGGGAATGCTGGCCCGTGCGTCGCAAAATAATCGAGTGATGAGTATGGCGCTTAATTATGTATCAGGCGGCGCACTGGTATTTATTGGTGTTATTCTGCTCTATAAGAATTTTATGGCGAGCTGATCGTGCTGTTATCACACTGGAATTTTTTTTCAGATATTTGGGGGAGATTAACGTTAGGATTCACAGTAGCAGTTTTGGGCTGTGTTTGGTATAGAAAATAACAGTGGTATAGTTATGCGACTAAGTTGATAGTCAATAAAAAAGCAGGAAGTTAACAATATGAGTAGGCGTTTATGCAGGGATAACCGCACAAAAGTACGAAACATCCCTCGTCGTATAAGGTCACTTAACCGTTGGGCTGAAACCTTTCATAACCCAGAACGCGCAGTTTTCGCTGAGGATCAACATTACTGGAATTACAAGATACCCGTAGAAATTAATCTTATTCAAGGAAAATACAGTAAACAAGAAACTAAAGCAGCCTGCGCGCAGGCCATGATTAATGCCTGTTACAACCTGATGCTCGCCACCGCAGATTATGATGACATCCCTCGAATAACTAGCGTAATTTGCCTCCCGGATATGTTTACAAGTGAAGTCTGTTTATTTCGCTCGGAGGAATACTTTCAAAGTTTCATTACAGAGGGACGTTCTGAAAATGGTTCATCTATACTCATCAGAGAACGAAGCCTTGCCCAGGAGTGGGGGCTTATTCTTCCTGATGGAGTGCAGGAATTGGGCATTACATTTGATTACTATGGTGGTGACGACCCGGATGAGTGGTTTTCAGGCGAGCGCTGGTATTATGGGCAGTTATAGTGACTTTACCTGTATTTGCTCAGACCTGTGCTCTGGCAGCGTTCAGTTCCACAAACAATCAACCCTTATAGTCAGCTATTGGCACTTGGCGGACATCTTTGCGGCAAGGTTCGCTCAGAGCGAAATATAGACTTTCATACCCTGAACGTTACGCTATTAGGTGATCCAGGGTATGCACTTGCTGGTTACGAATATTGAGCGAGAATCATGCGATGATCACCGCTTTTCTTTCGAGCCAGCAAGTGCTCCACGTTCGTTAACGAATACTCAGGGCATGCAGACAAACTGCTGACTATATTTCTTTCGAAGAACGTGGAATGCATACCAATCCTCGATAAAAAGGAGTTGGTGATGACTGCGATAAATCAGTTTACTGCTCATATTGGCCTCGACTGGGCGGATAAAAAACACGATGTATGTGTTCAGTTTAATAATGGCGAGCGAGTCTTCCATGTCATTGAACATACGCCAGAAGCACTTGATACCTGGCTGAAAGCATTGCACAAAAAAGTGAAAGGCAGGATCGCAGTCGCCATTGAACTTAAAAAAGGCCCGGTGGTTTTCGCGCTACAAAAATACCCGTTTATTACTGTTTTTCCTGTTCATGCGTTATCGCTTGCTCGCTACAGGCAGACCTTCTGGCCCAGCGGGGCAAAAGACGACCCGCAGGATGCAGAACTGGCGCTGGAACTGATGTTACGTTATCCCAAAAAGATCAAAGCCATTGAACCCGACAAAGCGGATATTCGACTACTTCAACAGCTGGTTGAACAGCGTCGGCAACTCATTGAAGACAAACGTCGTTTTGTGAACAGGTTAATCAACACTCTCAAACAATATTATCCTCAACTTCTGGAATGGTTCTCACATCGAAGTAGCTTACTGTTGTGTGAACTGATTATGAGATGGCCCAGTCTGCAACAACTGAAACGCGCCAGGCGCGACACTATTCGCAACTTTCTTAATGCCAAAGGTGGCCGCGCAACAGTCCTTACCGAGCAACGAGTTGCGAGTATCGACAATGCGATCCCGTTGACGACAGACCCGAGTGTTATAGAGGCTAATACTTTGATGGCAACAGCACTGGCGGCACAAATTAAAGTCGTGAGTGAAATCATCAAAACCTATGACGAACGAATCGAAACGTTGTTTGATACATTGCCAGCTGCAGAGTTATTTAAATCACTTCCGAGCATGGGGCCGTGTATGGGCCCACGTATGCTTGCTGCACTTGGAGATAACCGTGACCGTTTTAATAGTGCAGAAGAAATTCAAAACTACGCAGGTATCGCGCCAGTAACCGAGCGAAGCGGTCAAAAATCCTGGGTACACTGGCGATGGCAATGTGCCAAGTTCGTCCGTCAGACATTCGTGGAATGGGCTGCGAAGACGGTTAACTCATCATATTGGTCCAGACTGTATTATCAGAGCCTCAGAAAGAAGGGTAAATCTCACCAGTCTGCTATCCGGGCACTGGTGTTCAAATGGAGCCGGATAATTTATAGCTGCTGGAAGAGCAGAACCTGTTACGACGAAGCAAAATACTTACTGGCTCTGGAAGAGCGAAAATCGCCCTTACTGAAGCCATAGAGAGCTTGTTGAATGTCTCAGGGCGTGAAGCGGAGGTTCGCATTCTTTATCACTGCGCATGATGAATAACTAACATTGACGCATAAATGAATAGTAGAAGCTTCTAAGATCCGGCTTGAGACCGTACTGAGTTTCCCTCTCTAAATAGCTGCGCCTAATACCGTACACCTACCGTTTACTGATATGTGGCATGTTGCGTAAGGGCAACACATCCGAGGCCCAATGCAGTGCGGCCAGACAGAGAAAACAGCTCCAACACCTTACCCTGCAAGGGCTGGACGAAAGTGGAGCACTATTCCGCGCAGCTATTTAGTAGATCATGAGGCGCACTTGTTACAAGTCTGAAGCCGGTATCAATAGCGATACCTCTGATCTGCGCCCCAATCTTTACACTGGGCAAAAATCAACTGGCACAATTGGACTAAATGATGCAGAATCAGTTCTATGATTTCGTGTTTTTGAGGTATCGAAAATGCCTAAATTAATTCATAAATCACATGTCAAGGTAGGCATTAATTCTTACGTCAATTCCTACGTCAGCCATCAACTACCTGGGCGTGTTTTCACACATGATCAACTGATTGAACGCAAGGGCATTACTGAAGATCAGCGATCTGCGACGTTGAAGGCATTAAGCCGGATGGTTGGCGAAAAAAAAATCGTTCGCGTATCTCAAGGCGTTTATTATCGCCCTAGAATGAGCCGTTTCGGCAGTTTGCCCATTGAACCTCGAGAGCTCATCACTGCTGTTACTAAGTCAAAGAAGGTAACCATTGTTCCTGCGGGCGTTTCGGCTGTTAATGCTTTGGGGCTAGATACTCAATTACCGATGGTGCACAGCTTTTTCACTTCAGAGCGTCTTCGTGCAAAGTACAATGTTAAAAATGTAAAATTCGAATATAAAGAATCCCTTCAATATTTTGTTGAAAGATTTAATATAAAAGATGAAGAACAGCGAGCCAAAGCATTACTTTTCTGGAGCGCTTTAAGCCACATTAATAGAGATGATGCATCCTTCTACAAGGATAAACTGTATAAGAGGTTCAGGGAACTTCTTACCCCACAGACTCAAGAATCTTTCTTCAGGGCCCTTCCAGCTTCAATGAGATGGGTTAGTAAATCTCTTATATAGGCGTAACTGATTGGCTAAATTATTTTCACTCCCTCATGAGGAATGGGGTGATGTGTTTAAAACGGCAGAGAATATCCATCCACTTGGCTACCCTGCTTATATTATAGAAAAAGACTTCTGGGTCACCCAGACGTTGCTAGTTATTTACAATGTGATTGCACCCTCTATGTCTGAAAAGTCGAACGCTCCCTTTATATTTAAAGGAGGAACTTCGTTATCAAAATGTTTTGGCATAATAAATCGGATGTCGGAAGATATCGATCTTTCAATTGCCCTTGATTTGTTGGGCTGTAGCAGAGTAGTCAAGAAAGAGGGCGACAGTAGAAAAAGCCGTAGACGAGAGGCTGAGGCTATCGATGATATCGCTAAATCTTTTATAAGAGATGAGCTTTATCCAAAAGTAAATACTCTCTTAACAGAGATGGATGGCCGTATAAACGTTGAAATTGCTGATGATAAACCTCTTGACATATCCATATTCTATCCCAAATCCCTCACTGAAGATGATTATGGTGGTGCTGTTCAGCCCAGAGTATTGCTGGAAACAGGGGGGCTTTCATTAAACAACCCTACGGAAATAAAAAGTATTCAGCACATGCTTGGTGAATGTATTGAAAAACTCAAGGATGAGGATGTTGAAATTAATGTGCTCTCGTTATCACCCCAGAGAACAATGCTTGAAAAAATATTTGGGATACATGTTAACCTCACGCAGAATAGCCGGAGGCCCAAATATGCAAGACACCTGTATGATATAGTGATGCTTTATGAAGCTGAGCAAGGTTGGTGCAAGGATAAAACCTTATTCTTGGATGGAGTTGATTTTTCAGATGTCCATTATAAAACTCACGAAGCGTCATGTAACTCTGCCGAGACGGGACCCATTATACTTGTACCAGTCAATGATGAAACTCGTGAATATTACCGACGTGACTGGCTTGGTATGGCTGATATGTTTCCTAGGGGCAATTTGCCGTTCTCGTTTGATGACCTTATTGAACGAACAAAAGTGATTGAAAACGATATTAATGAAGTTTTTTATAATCTGAAAACACAATGATGGCGAATTCATAATAAGTCAAACACCCTGTTTCCCGAAGACGTATCTTCATAGCCAAAGGTCGCCAAGTCCGATGTGAGAGAAGTGCAGAAACGTCTGCACTTCTCTCATGCTCACTATGTCCGTCTTGAAAATGGCTACCGGAGGCGTGGCAATTAATATGCTATTTACCAGTATACTCGAGTGTGTTGAACTCAGTGTTTGGCTGTTGGCTTATAAGCCACAAAGGTAAGTTCTTCCCCTTGTAACCTTCGGGTATGGTTATTGAAAGAGCATGTGGCTCCAGCATTGTATCGATGGAGGTTACCCGTCGCTCGTTTACCGTCAGCTCGTTGAACGCTGTGGTAATCATAGAACTGAGATTACCGATGAAGTCGAAGCCATTTAGTTCACTATTATCTGGGTTTTTAGGTCTAAAGATATATCTTACGCTATGTAATTCTCCACTCTCTTCTAAAATTGCTTCTGCGTCACCGCAATCCCAATCTCCAAAGCGCATGAAATAAAACGCCATGTTTTTTTCGTGACTGTCATCTACTTCATTACCATCGCAGTAGATTTTTACATCACCAATAATGAATTGTGCTTGATTATTATCGTCAATTGATGCGTCTTTATTTTTATCTGCTATAAGTTCGAAGACTAAATCTGGTTTTGTGCCAATCATCAAGTCGCCAAGCATACCCATATTATTATTTGCCAGTGAATGAATTAAGTTTGTTTCATATTTACGATCAAGTTCGATAAATGCACTTTTGGGGAGCATTGCCCAGCGGTTGATGCAACGATAGTAGATTGCATAATAGACAGGTATGCCATGAAGTTCACTGTACCTTTCAATTTTATCAATGTTTTCTTTATGTAGAAGGAATGAGGCTTGAGGCCTCGCTTGGTTGCAATTCTTTACTTCAACGAATATGGACGTGCCATCGTTAAGTATCAATTTATAATCAGGCGGTTGTATGTCAGCATCGGCAGCGAAGCCTTCTCCTGCATCCTCAGATTTGATGAATTTACAGCCACCGAGTCCAGCGGCAAGGTTCCCAAAGAGAGCTTCAACTCTTTTACCATGAACAAGCATTTCATTACTTTGTGATGTCTTTAATAACTCTCCAAAGCTTGTCATAAATGCGTCAAAATCTTCTTGAACGTGTAGCTTGTAACCTCGCCCACGGCTTAGTTCTGAATAGATCTCAAGGGGTGCATATTTTTCAGGATTTCTTTGTATACGTTTCATTTTAAAAATCTTTTTTAGATTAGAGGTGTGAACTTACACCCCGACATAAGACGAATCCAGTGTAGATATAACTGTCCCAACATCTGTTTTTGGTAAAAAGCCGCCCATCACCCCAGGCATAGCCCTGAGCCACAAAGTAGCTCAAATCTGAGCCAATACACATAAGATGTTCTTCGCCCACTACCTGCCTATCTATTAAATCAACCCACCTCACCACCTGTCCTTTTTCCTTCACTATTTCGTCATCCACGCTTCGCCAGCCTGTCACACAGTGTTGTCAACATAATCCCCAATTTCCCTGACTAAGACGTCAACTCTGTCGATAGCTGGCTGCATTCCGGCTCGGTATCGGGGTTAAGCAAAATCCGTGTGCCAGTTGGGATGCGGAGTTGAACCTGCGAGCAGGAGTTTTTTATGGACAGGTTATCTAGACATCCTACCACTGTGTATCAGGCCATCGCCGCCCGGCTGGAAGAAGAGCTGCGCACGGTGTATCGCTGCGGTGACTATCTGCCGTCCGAACAGCAACTGGCGGCACGTTATGACGTCAATCGCCATACGCTGCGTCGGGCGGTGGATGAACTGGTCAATAAAGGGCTGGTTCAGCGTCGGCGTGGCATCGGCATTCTGGTGCTGATGCGTCCTTATGATTACCCGTTACACGCGCAAACACGTTTTAGCCAGAACCTGCTGGAGCAGGGCAGTCATCCCACCAGCGAACGGTTGCTGGCGGTGTTGCGACCGGCTAATGCATCCGTGGCGGCGGCGCTGGGGCGGGAAGAGGGCGATGAGGTGATTCACCTGCGAACCCTGCGCCGGGTTAACGGCGTACCGGTATCACTGATCGATCACTACCTGCCGAATCTCGACTGGTGGCCCGTGCTACAGCGTTTCACCAGCGGTTCACTGCACGAGTTTCTGGCGCGTGAGCTACAGCAGTCACTCACCCGCCGTCAAACCCGCATCAGCGCCCGGGCATCACAGGCGAAAGAGGCGCAACTGCTGGAAGTGGCGCCGCAAACCCCGTTGATGTGTATCCGCACGCTCAATACCTGTAACGGCAGCGACCGGGTGGCGGAGTATTCCGTCAGTCTGGCACGCGCTGACATGATCGAATTGACCATGGAGCACTGAATGACAACCCAAAACCCACGGCAGCGCTGGCTGTCGGTACTGGCGCACAGCGATGTGGAGCAACTGCAGCAGCACTGGTTGTCGCTGGCATTGCAGCCGTCCTGGCAGTTGCTACGCGCACCCGAAATCGGTTTAACCCGCTTGCAGGCGCGCATGGGCGCAACCGGCAATCGCTTCGTGCTGGGCGATGTCACCGTCACGCGGGCGGTGGTCCGGCTGGATGACGGTACCTGTGGCTACAGCTATGTGATGGGGCGTAATAAACCCCATGCCGAACTCTGCGCATTGATTGATGGCTTGCTGCAACAGCAAGGTACCCAAAGCGCGCTTTACCAACAACTGATCGTGCCGCTGGCGGCGACCCATGACGAGTTGCGTCAGCAACGTGCACGGGAAATTGCCAGCAGCAAGGTCGATTTCTTTACGCTGGTGCGGGGAGATAACGCATGACGTTACTGGCAGGTTTTTCCCATCCGTGGCGCGATGCGCAGTACGCCTTTCGCCGCATATTAAAAGCGATGAGCGAACCGGGCGTGGTGGTATCGCTGGATCATGACAACGGTTGGGACGGTTTATCGTCTTCCGCTACCGCCGTGGTCTTGACGCTGATGGACCGTGAAACACCGCTCTGGCTGGATCCCGCGTTATCGCAAGAGGTGCTGTTGTCTAACCTGCGGTTTCACACCGGGGTGAAACTGGTCGAGCGTGAGGCTGCTGCCTTCGCCCTGCTGCCGGTTAGCCGGGAACTGTCACTGGCGGGGTTTGCGGCCGGTGATGAAATGGCACCAGAAAACAGCACGACGCTGGTGCTGGAAGTGCCGGCGCTGGGTGGCGGTCGGGCATTACGCCTGAGCGGGCCGGGTATTGCCGAAGCGCGGATGATCGCGCCGCAGTTACCCGCCAGTGTGCTGGATTACCTCGAACAGCGCCCGCATGCGTTCCCCGCCGGGCTGGACTTTCTGTTTACCTGCGGCAACGCGCTGATGGCGTTGCCGCGTACCACGCATGTGGAGGTGTGCTGATGTATGTCGCGGTGAAAGGGGGCGAGAAAGCCATTGAGGCCGCCCATCAGTTACAGGCGAACTTGCGGCGTGGTGATACCCGACAGGCCGAAGTGCAGACCGGGCAGATTGAACAGCAACTGGGGCTGGCGGTAGACCGGGTGATGACCGAAGGCGGCATTTACGACCGGGAGCTGGCGGCGCTGGCCATCAAACAGGCGAGCGGTGATCTGGTCGAGGCAATTTTTTTACTGCGCGCTTATCGCACCACGCTGCCCCGGCTGGCGGATAGCCTGCCGCTGGATACCGGGCGGATGCAACTGGAGCGGCGTATCTCGGCGGTCTACAAGGACCTGCCCGGCGGACAGGTGCTCGGCCCGACGTATGACTATACCCACCGGTTGCTGGATTTCGCCTTGCTGGCAGAAGGTGAAACACCGCGCGCGCCCAAGGCTGAGGAACCGCTGGCGGAACACTGCCCGCATATGTTCGACATGATGACGGCGGAAGGGCTGGCGGCAGTCGAGGAGGATGATGGCAGCGAGCCGCTGGATATCACGCGCGATCCACCGACGTATCCGATGCCGCGCAGTGCCCGCTTGCAGCAACTGGCGCGCGGCGATGAAGGCTTCCTGCTGGCGTTGGGGTATTCCACCCAGCGTGGTTATGGCCGCAACCATCCGTTTGCCGGTGAGATTCGTACCGGTTACGTCACGGTGGAGATAGCGCCAGAAGAGTTGGGGTTTGCGCTGGAAATTGGCGACATCCTGTTGACCGAATGCGAAATGGTCAACGGTTTTACGGTGCCGGAAGAGGAACCACCGCATTTTACCCGTGGTTACGGGCTGGTGTTTGGTCGTGCGGAACGCAAAGCGATGGCGATGGCATTGGTGGACCGGGCGCTACAGGCTCCTGCCTATCAGGAACCGGTTAGCGGCCCGGCGCAGGACGAAGAGTTTGTGTTGTCGCACGCCGACAACGTAGAAGCCGCGGGTTTCGTTTCTCACCTCAAATTACCGCATTACGTCGACTTTCAGGCCGAGCTGGCGCTGCTGCGTCAGTTACGCCAGCCACCGCAGGAGGAGCGCGATGAACACGCTGAGCGGGTATAACCCCGGTTATCTGGACGAACAGAGTAAACGCACGATTCGGCGCGCCATTCTTAAAGCGGTGGCGATCCCCGGTTATCAGGTACCGTTTGGTGGCCGGGAGATGCCCATGCCCTACGGTTGGGGCACCGGTGGCATCCAGCTCACCGCCAGCCTGATTGGCGATGACGATGTATTAAAAGTCATTGACCAGGGCGCGGACGATACCACCAACGCGGTGTCAATTCGCCGCTTCTTTCAGCGGGTCAGTGAAGCGGCGACCACCGAGCGTACCGTCGAAGCGACGCTGATTCAAACCCGTCACCGTATTCCTGAAACACCGCTGCGTGAAGATCAGATCCTGATTTATCAGGTGCCGATTCCAGAACCGCTGCGCTTTATCGAACCGCGTGAAACGGAAACGCGCAAAATGCACGCGCTGGAGGAGTACGGCATCATGCAGGTGAAACTGTATGAAGATATCGCCCGCTTCGGGCATATCGCCACCACCTACGCGTACCCGGTGAAAGTGAACGGTCGCTACATTATGGACCCGTCACCCATTCCTAAATTCGACAACCCGAAAATGCATCAGATGCCAGCGCTGCAACTGTTTGGAGCCGGGCGTGAAAAGCGGATTTACGCGCTGCCGCCTTATACCAACGTGGAAAGCCTCGACTTTGATGATCACCCGTTCAGCGTTCAACGCTGGGATCAACCCTGTGCGCTGTGCGGATCGCACGACAGTTATCTCGATGAAGTGGTGATGGACGATCAGGGCACCCGGCTGTACGTCTGTTCCGATACCGATTATTGCCGTGAACGTCAGGAGGCGGGGCACCATGAATCACATTGATCACGCGGCGGTAGAGCAGGCGGGCCGGCTCATCGTGGAAACCGGTGATGACGCGCCGTTGTTGCAGGTGCGCAATCTGACCCACCTGTACGCCCCCGGTAAAGGGTTTAGTGAGGTGTCGTTCGATCTCTATCCCGGTGAGGTGCTGGGCATTGTCGGTGAGTCCGGTTCCGGTAAAACCACGCTGTTACGGGCGATTTCCGCCCGGCTGACACCGCAGGCCGGGCAGATTGATTATCAGGGCCGTTCGCTATACGCCATGAGCGAAAGCGACCGCCGCCGACTGTTACGCACCGAGTGGGGGGTGGTACACCAGCACCCGATGGACGGGCTGCGGCCCCGCGTGTCAGCGGGCGGCAACATCGGCGAACGTCTGATGGCAGTCGGCGCTCGCCACTACGGCGATATTCGCCGTCAGGCCGGGCAGTGGCTACAGGACGTGGAAATCCCGCTGTCACGGCTGGATGACCTGCCCACCACCTTTTCCGGTGGGATGCAACAACGGTTGCAAATCGCCCGCAATCTGGTGACCCATCCGAAGCTGGTGTTTATGGATGAACCGACCGGCGGGTTGGATGTCTCGGTACAGGCACGGTTGCTGGATTTGCTGCGCACGCTGGTACGCGACCTGGGGCTGGCGGTGGTGATTGTGACCCATGACCTCGGTGTGGCGCGTCTGCTGGCGCATCGGCTGTTGGTGATGCGTGAGGGCAAGGTCGTGGAAAGCGGCCTGACCGACCGGGTGCTGGATGATCCACATCATCCTTATACCCAGTTACTGGTGTCGTCGGTGTTGGGATAAGCGCAACTGGCGATGAGGTGAACTATGACAACCGAAGGCACATCCATGACCATTCTGCGCGTGGAAAATTTGAGTAAAACCTTTGTTCTGCATAACCAGCATGCCGCCCGGCTGCCGGTGTTACATCAGGCCAGCCTGACAGTATCGGCCGGGGAGTGTGTGGTGTTGCACGGGCACTCCGGCAGTGGCAAGTCCACGCTGTTGCGCTCTTTATACGCCAACTACCAGCCGGATAGCGGGCAGGTGTGGGTACGCCATCGTGATACGTGGGTGGACCTGGTGACGGCCCCGGCCCGGCAGATACTGGCGGTACGACGCGACACCATCGGCTGGGTCAGCCAGTTCCTGCGGGTGATCCCCCGTATTTCGACGCTGGAGGTGGTCATGCAGCCGCTGCTGGAACGCGGTGAAAACCGTGCCGTGTGTGAAGCACGCGCCAGCGCACTGCTGACCCGTCTTAACGTCCCGCGCCGGTTATGGACGCTGGCCCCCGCCACCTTTTCCGGTGGTGAGCAGCAGCGGGTCAACATCGCCCGTGGTTTTATCGCCGACTATCCCGTGTTGTTGCTCGATGAACCGACCGCCTCGCTGGATGCCGCCAACCGCGACGCGGTGGTGGGGTTAATAGAAGAAGCGCGAGCGCGTGGCGCCGCCGTGGTCGGTATTTTCCACGATGCAGAGGTGCGTGCCCGCGTGGCGGACCGCCTGCACCACATGGCACCCGTCACGCAGGAGCTTACGGCATGAGTGCGACTATTCGGATAACCAATACAGTCCAGATCACCAATACAACCCAGATAATCAATAATGTCCAACTGGTGTTGGCAAACGAGGTGGTCAGCGGATCGCTGGCCTGGCGTGATGGCATAATTGAAGACTTTTCTTCTACGCCCAGCCAACTGCCGCAGGCGCTGGACGGCGAGGGCGGCTGGCTGTTGCCGGGATTAGTCGAGCTGCACACCGACAATCTGGACAAGTTTTTTATGCCGCGCCCGAAAGTCGACTGGCCAGCGCATTCGGCGATGAGCAGCCACGATGCGCTGATTGTCTCCAGCGGAATTACCACGGTGCTGGATGCGGTGGCGGTGGGTGATGTGCGCGATGGCGGCCACCGGCTCGACAACCTGCGGCGCATGATTGATGCCGTGGTACATAGCCAGCAGCAGGGGGTAAACCGGGCGCAACATCTGCTGCATCTGCGCTGTGAATTACCGCACGACACCACCCTGCCGCTGTTTGAAGCGCTGATGGATATCCCGGAAGTGGCGCTGGTGTCGCTGATGGACCACTCGCCGGGGCAACGGCAGTTTGCGACACCGGAAAAATACCGCGAGTACTATCAGGGGAAATACCGGCTGAACAATGCCGAGATGGATGCGTTTGAAACCGAGCAGCGCATGCTGTCTGAACGCTGGTCAACGCCAAACCGACTGGCGATTGCCGCTCACTGCCGTAAGCGTGGTATTGCGCTCGCCAGTCACGATGACGCCACCGAAGCCCATGTGCATGAATCGCTGGCGCTGGGTAGCGTGATTGCCGAGTTTCCTACTACGGAAATCGCGGCGCAGGCCTCGCACACCCGCGGCATGAAAGTGCTGATGGGGGCACCCAATATCGTGCGTGGCGGTTCTCACTCCGGCAATGTGGCGGCGTCTCATCTGGCGGAGCTGGGGCTGCTGGATATTCTGTCATCCGACTATTATCCCGCCAGTTTGCTGGATGCAGCGTTTCGCCTCGCTGACGATGAGCGCAATAGCTTTACCTTGCCGCAGACGGTGGCGATGGTCAGCGACAATCCGGCGCAGGCGGTCGGGCTCGTCGACCGGGGACGGATAGCCGAGGGACGGCGTGCCGATCTGGTGCTGGCGCACCATACCCACGGGCAGGTACGAATCCGCCATGTCTGGGCTCAGGGACGGCAGGTGTTCTGATGGCACGGCTCATCTGGCTGACCGGGGCGTCCGGCTCCGGCAAAGACACGCTGCTGGATGCCCTGCGGCAGACCGAGCCAGTGCGCCTGCTGGTGGCGCATCGGTATATCACCCGCCCGGCGCAGGCGGGGGGAGAGAACCACATTGCGCTGAGCGAGGCGGAGTTTGCCTATCGGCGTGATCACAACCTGTTCGCGTTGCACTGGCAGGCACACCAGTATCAGTACGGTATCGGCATTGAAGTCGATCACTGGTTATCCGCCGGGCTGGATGTGGTGGTCAACGGCTCCCGGTTTCACCACCAGCAAGCACAGCAGCGTTATGGCAGCCGGTTATTACCGGTGTGTTTGCAGGTGTCTGCGGCGGTGCTGGCACAGCGGTTACGTCAGCGTGGGCGGGAAGACGACGCGCAGATAGCGCTGCGGCTGCAACGGGCTGATGCGATGGATATCCTCCCGGCGACGTGCCGACGGCTGAACAACGACGGACCAATGGCGCAGACGCTACAGGCGTTCCACACCCTGCTGGCGGCTGAAAAATCAGATTTCTGGCAAATATCCCTTTGAGCTTGAGTGTGTGGTTTTTTCCGGCGTCCAAAACTGTGCTGAGGTGAGCGACTTCGCCGGGTGAGCGGCATATATGCCGCGAAAGCCTGTGCCGCGCCGGACAAAAACGTCGGGAACGTTTTTGAACAGCGTTTACGCTGGCCCGAAGGGCGAGCCCCAAGGATGGGGCGAGTAACCGCGTCACAGGCGGCCCGAATAGCGAAGTCGAGCGCCGAAGGGACCGCGTTAGCGGCATAGTTTAGCCACCAGCCAGAGGTCAAGGAGAGGCGGCGTTGAGCCTCTCCTTGTCGGGCGTGCGATGAAGTTGCAAGGGACCATCGTGGTTATCACGCACGAAACATTTCATTGTGCTGATATCTATTCGCCAGTAACAAAACAACACGGCTGTTTGTCAACAGCCATTAAAAATGGACGTGATGTTATGGAGCTGATGCTATGGAACTAATGTTTATGGGCACCGGTGACGCACAGCAGGTGCCGTTGACCGGTTGTCAGTGTATCGCCTGCGAACGGGCGCGTCGGGACCCCCGTTTTCGGCGTGGGCCAAGCAGCCTGATGATTCGGTGTGATGGCGAGGTGACCTTGCTGGATGCGGGCGTGACGCAACTGGAGCAGCGCTTTGGCGTGAATGAAATCCGCCGTATTTTGCTGACGCATTACCACGTCGACCATGTTCAGGGGCTGTTTTCGTTGCGTTGGGGTATCGGCGATCGGATCCCGGTATTCGGCCCACCGGATGAGCAAGGCTGCGATGATTTGTATAAACATCCGCGACGGCTGGATTTTCAACCGGCGATGACGCCGTTTCAGACGGTGGCGATGGGCGCGTTACGGGTGACGGCACTGCCGCTGAATCATTCCAAACCCACCTTTGGTTATCTGCTGGAAACCGGTCGCCATGCCGTGGCGTACTTAACCGACACCTGTGGCCTGCCGGATGACACCCTGGCGTTTTTGCGTGGTAAGCGGCTTGAGCATATGGTGATGGACTGCACCCAGCCGCCGCGCGACACGCCACCGCGCAATCACAGTGATCTGAACACTGTATTGCAGGTGCGTGAGTGGTTACGCCCGGAACACACCTGGCTGACCCACCTCAGTCATGAAACCGACGCCTGGCTGATGCAAAACACCCTGCCGGAGGGCGTACAGGCCGCTGCCGATGGGGCGTGGATTATCGTGTAAGCTGTTATCGGGTAATTTATTGTTTTGTAGATAAATTGTTTCGCTTTCAATGTGCCGTGGTGGTTTGGTGACGCAGCTTGCCTGATGGTGTTTGGGTGTGCATAGCGGTAGGCGTTGGTGAGCGGAGATATTGGCTTACCAACGCGCGCGTTGCTGTCGTTGTTCTGTAATGTTCATTTTCTAATCACAAAGCTGTCATCAAGTCTTCATCTGCACTGCGCTTAATAGCGTCCATAGTGTTGACTAACCGTAAACGATGACGAAAACCATGGCACAGGCACTGTTAGCATCCGAAAGCGCGATTGAACTGCGCGCTTATCAACCCCAGACGCAATCACAGTCTCCCATACTGTCAGTCCGGCAGCTGTGCAAAGCCTATTCCGGGCAGCAGAAACGGGTGCTGGAGAACCTCAATTTTGACCTGCACGCCGGTGAAATGGTGGCGGTGATTGGTCGTTCTGGTGCCGGTAAATCGACCCTATTACACGTGATGAACGGCACGGTCCCGGCCAGCGAAGGGCAAATCCTGCGCTATACACAATCGCAGGTTGACACACAGTCGCAGGCCGCCACACAGCCGCAGGTCGACCTGCACGGCGAGACGCAGGATGTGCTGCAATTCAGTCGCCGTCAGATGCGCCAGTGGCGCAGCGAATGCGGCATGATCTTTCAGGATTTCTGTCTGGTGCCGCGACTGGATGTGCTGACCAACGTACTGCTGGGTCGCCTGAGCCAAACCTCAACCCTGAAATCATTCTTCAAGCTGTTTTCCGACGAAGATCGTGCCCATGCCATTGGGCTGCTGCAATGGATGAACCTGTTGCCGCATGCGTTGCAACGGGCGGAAAACCTGTCTGGCGGCCAGATGCAGCGTGTCGCCATCTGCCGCGCATTGATGCAGAACCCTAAAATCCTGCTGGCCGACGAGCCGGTCGCCTCCCTAGACCCGAAAAACACCCGCCGCATCATGGACGTGTTGCGACAGGTGAGTGACAACGGCATCACCGTGGTCGTCAACCTGCACTCGGTCGAGCTGGTGAAAGAATATTGCACCCGGGCCATTGGCATCGCACAAGGGCGCATTGTGTTTGACGGTTCGCCGTCAGCATTGACCGATGGGTTGTTGCGTACCTTGTATGGCGACGACCTGCAACCGGTTCACTAATTCCCTGTTTAACATCGCATTACTACACATCACCTTGGCATAACGACAAAATAGGCAAACCGATGAAAAAAACTTTTACGTTGACCACGTTGCTGGCCGGTGCGGTAGTGTCCGCCAGCGTATTCGCCGCGGAAACACCGAAAACCCTGAACCTGGGCATTTTGGGTGGGCAGAACGCCACCCAGCAAATCGGCGATAACCAGTGCGTCAAACAGTTTCTGGATAAAGAGCTGAACGTGGACACGCAAATGCGTAACTCGTCTGATTACGCCGGTGTCATCCAGGGGCTGTTGGGTAAGAAGATTGATCTGGTGCTGAGCATGTCGCCCTCATCGTATGCGTCTGTGTACATCAAAGATCCGAACGCGGTGGATATCGTCGGTATCGTGGTGGATGACGCTGACCAGTCGCGTGGTTACCACTCGGTGGTCGTCGTCAAAGCTGACAGCCCTTATCAGAAGCTGGAAGACCTGAAAGGCAAAGCGTTTGGTTTCGCCGACCCGGATTCCACCTCCGGCTACCTGATTCCTAATCAGGCGTTTAAACAGCAGTTCGGCGGTAATGCGGATAACAAGTACAACAACTTTTTCTCCAGCGTGACCTTCTCCGGCGGCCACGAGCAGGACATCCTCGGTGTGCTGAACGGCCAGTTTGATGGCGCGGTGACCTGGGCATCAATGATCGGTGACTACAACACCGGTTATACCAGCGGCGCGTTTGGCCGTCTGATCCGTATGGACCATCCGGATCTGATGAAGCAGATTCGTATTATTTGGCAATCGCCGTTGATCCCGAACGGTCCTGTTCTGGTGAGTAACGCCTTGCCTGCGCCTTTTAAAGCCAGGTTGATCGCCGCGGTGAATAAGCTGGATAAAGAAGACCACGAGTGCTTTATCAAAGCGGTCGGTGGCAAACAGCATATCGGTCCGGCCAGCGTGGATGACTACAAAACCATTATCGAGATGAAACGCGAGCTGACTAAAGGCAACCGTTAAGCACGGCTAGCGGTATTGCGCCGGGCTATCGCTCCCGGCGCGTCCCTGAATCCGCGGTGCATCATGGCGCGATATTGAGGACGGTAACACAGGCAGGATGCCTTTCTCGCTTTATGGCGACGCCGACCCGCTCATCTGTTTTCCACCATCCAGACTAAACGCATGCTGAACCCTGATTTTGAACGCTACTACCAGCGCATACGTACGCAGCAAAAGCGCGAGTCACTGACATGGGCGCTGGTGCTGGCCGTGCTGTATATCGGCGCGGGCAAATTGTCCGAATTTAATCTGAACACCCTGTGGACGTCGTTCCCCCATTTTTTTGACTACCTGTCGGAAACGATGCCGGTATTGCACTGGCATCTGCTATTGGCGGATGGTCATACCGAAGGGTCACTGGCTTACTGGGGATACCGCCTGCCTATCCAGTTACCGCTGATTTGGGAAACGCTCAACCTGGCGCTGGCGGCCACGTTATTTTCGGTGGCGGCATCGGTGGTGCTGGGCTTTCTGGCTGCCGGGAATACCCAGAGCCCGCCAGGGGTGCGTTTTACTATCCGGGCGTTGGTGGCGTTTTTGCGCACCATGCCGGAACTGGCGTGGGCGGTGATGTTTGTGATGGCCTTTGGTATCGGCGTCATCCCCGGTTTTCTGGCGCTGGCGTTACACACCATTGGTAGCCTGACCAAGCTGTTTTATGAAGCGATCGAAACCGCCTCGGAACGACCGGTACGCGGGCTGGCTGCCTGTGGTGCCAGCGTATTACAGCGCATGCGCTTCGGGTTGTGGCCGCAGGTCAAACCGATTGTGCTCTCCTACAGCTTTATGCGGCTGGAGATCAACTTCCGCCAGTCCACCATTCTTGGGCTGGTGGGGGCCGGGGGCATCGGTCAGGAACTGATGACCAATATCAAACTGGACCGCTACGACCAGGTCAGCATCACCATGCTGCTGATTATTGTGGTGGTTTCAATGCTGGATGCGCTGTCTGGATGGTTGCGACAGCGGGTAGTGGAGGGCAGCAAATGAACATGACCTCGCTGGCGTCGACGGATATCGCCGCTATCAAACAGAAACATCCCGAGCTGTTCAGCCAGCAGCGCCGTTATCTGTGGCGTGTCGGGCTGACGGGGGCCGCTGTACTGCTTTACTACGTGGTGTTTCTGGTGTTTTTCGGCATCAGTATCGAGCAGTGGGTGCGCGGCTTCGGTGAATTAGGGCGCTATTTTATGCGCATGTTCGTGTGGCACGACTTTGCCAACTGGCCGTTTGGCTACTACCTGTCACAGATATTTATCACCATCGCGATTGTGTTCGCCGGTACGCTGACGGCCACATTGGTGGCGTTACCCCTGTCATTTCTGGCGGCCCGTAACGTGATGCACGCGCCGATCTTGCGACCGGTGGCGTTGCTGGTGCGTCGTTTGCTGGATGTGTTACGCGGCATCGACATGGCGATATGGGGGCTTATTTTTGTGCGGGCGGTGGGCATGGGGCCGCTCTCCGGCGCGCTGGCTATTTTGATGCAGGATGCCGGTTTGCTCGGCAAGCTGTACGCCGAAGGGCATGAAGCGGTAGAACGTTCGCCGAGCCGTGGGTTGAGTGCGGTGGGGGCTAATAGCCTGCAAAAACACCGCTTCGGCATTTTCACCCAATCGTTCCCCACCTTTCTGGCGCTCAGCCTCTACCAAATGGAGTCGAACGTGCGCTCCGCCGCCGTGCTGGGGTTTGTCGGCGCGGGCGGTATCGGGCTGGTGTATGCCGAAAACATGCGGCTATGGAACTGGGATGTGGTGATGTTCATCACCCTGATTCTGGTGGTGGTGGTGATGCTGATGGATGTGTTATCCGCCCATTTGCGCCAGCGTTATATCATCGGCAAACCGTTGCCGTTGTTTGAGCCGGAATCGTCGTCACACTAATTCATCGCCACACTTATTATCGTCACACTCATCATCAGTCATACTGAGCTGACGGACTTATCTGTTTGTTATAATGCCGGTTTTCTATAGGGGAACCGGCATTTTTATTATCCCATTCGATTATTCACCTTGCGGGATATCGCAACGATAGACCTGAATACTACTCAGTCGATTACTGTGATATTCATCACAAAAATGAGTTCATGTCCGGCCTGCTCGCCTCGTGTATTTTGCCCCTATCTTGCCGCAAAAAACCCTCTTGCCACCTGCGATTAGTGAGCATTCTTTCAATGTTTGTAAGGATTTGGTTATGAAGACTGTCATTTAAATAACACTTGAGTATCACTATTCTTAATGATAATTATTGTCATTATCAATATCACGGAGGGTGAGGGCGATGTCAGAGACACAGTGGGCGGTAATGGATGCGGCGGTGATGGAGAGTGGGCAGAGAACCAATGCCGATTATCTGGAGCGTCAAAGACGGTTTGAATCCAATGTGCGCAGTTATCCGCGCAAATTACCGCTGGTCATCCAGCAAGCACAGGGTGTGTGGGTGACGGATGTGGACGGCAACCGGTATCTGGATTGTCTGGCAGGGGCGGGGACGCTGGCGCTAGGACATAACCACCCGGAGGTTGTCGCCAGTATTCAGGCATTTCTGGCATCGGGCTTGCCGATGCACACGCTGGATCTCACCACGCCGCTAAAAGATGCCTTCTGCGAAACCTTGCTGGCGCTGTTGCCGGGCGGTGAAAGCCAGTACTGCCTGCAATTTTGCGGCCCCTCGGGGGCAGATGCGGTTGAAGCGGCGCTGAAGCTGGCGAAAACCTATACCGGTCGGGGCGGCATTATCAGCTTCTCCGGCGGTTATCACGGCATGACGCACGGTGCCCTGGCCGTGACCGGCAATATCGGCCCGAAAGAGGCCGTACAGAATCTCATGCCCGGGGTTCAATTCCTGCCGTATCCCCATGAATACCGCTGCCCGTTGGGGATTGGCGGTGACGCGGGTGTTGAGGCACTCAGTCGCTATTTCACCGGGTTTATCGATGATGTCGAGCGCGGTATGTCACTGCCGGCGGCGGTTATCGTTGAAGCGGTGCAGGGTGAGGGAGGTGTTAACCCGGCGCCGGTACGCTGGCTGCAAACGCTGCGCGAGGTGACGCGCCGTCACGGCATCCTGCTGATCGTAGATGAAGTACAGGCCGGGTTTGCCCGCACCGGCAGTATGTTCGCCTTTGAACAGGCGGGTATTGAGCCGGATATCGTCGTGATGTCGAAAGCGGTGGGCGGTGGTTTACCGATGGCGGTGCTGGGCATTCGACGCGAGTTTGACGTCTGGAAACCGGGTACTCACACCGGCACTTTCCGGGGCAACCAGATGGCGATGGCGACCGGGAAAACCACCATTGATATTTTGCTGCGCGACAAACTGGCGGCGCAGGCGGCGGCGCGCGGTGAATGGCTCAAGCAGCAGTTCATGCAGATGCAGCCACGCTTCCCTTGTCTGGGACAGGTGCGTGGCCGTGGCCTGATGCTGGGCATCGAAATTGTTGATGAGCGTCAGCCCGTGCAGGCCGGTGGTTGCTACCCGCTGGATGCCGACCTGGCCGCCGCTATCCAACAGCACTGTTTCCGGCAGGGGCTGTTGCTGGAGCGGGGAGGCCGACAGGGTAATGTGGTCAGGTTGCTGCCACCCCTGATTATTACCGAAGAACAGTGTCGCAGCGTTGTGGCACGTTTTGAGCAGGCGTTAACTGACGCGGTGGCGCAAATCCGCCATCGGTAATTCGGCGTGAATAGCCCGTCATGATCCCAAAAGCAAAATAATAAAAGCTGATTGCTGGCGGCGTTATTACGGGCATCACCTTGGGCTGAGCAGATTATTTAATGATATGTGCTGGTGGGAACATCAGCGTTTTATTGACTGGGAAAATAATAATGAGGTTGCAGGAATGAAGGTTCGGGCATTATATGCGTTGACGCCATTATTTTTATTTACACAGGCTGACGCGGCAGATAGTACAAATAAAAATGACAGTGAAATGGTGGTCACGGCGTCCCGAACGGATACCGAAAAAAAAGAGTCGCCTCAGGTTGTAACCATTATTACTAAAGAACAGATTGAACAGCAGCGACAAATTACCAGTGATTCTTCCCAGATATTAAGTAATTTATTACCGGCAATGGCACCGAGCCGCCAGAAAATGAGCGGTAGCGGTGAAACATTCCGTGGTCGCGCGCCGTTGATCATGGTCGACGGCATTCCGCAGTCGAACCCGTTACGCCCCACCGGGCGTGAAATGCACACCATTGATTTCTCGATGGTAGACCACATCGAAGTGATTCACGGTGCCAGTGCCAGCAATGGTATCGGTGCGACCGGTGGCGTTATCAATATTATCACTCGCCGCCCGGAGCCGGGCTCGTTTAACCAGCACTTCAGCGTGGAAACCACCTCGCCGACGAAAGTCAGCTCAGACACCATGAGCTACAAAACCACTTACGGGTTCAGTGGCCGCGAAGAGTATCTGGATTATCTGTTCTCCGTCAGTTATGAAGATCAGGGGCTGTTTCTGGACGGAAAAGATCGCCCGATTGGGGTGGATAATACCCAGGGCGACCTGATGGATTCGCGCGCCTATGACGTGATAGCGAAGGTCGGCTACTGGCTGGATGATGACCAGCGAGTCCAGTTCAGCCTCAACCGTTATCAAATAAAAGGCAAGATGAACTATCTGGGCATTGCCGGTGACCGCGATAAAGGTATCCCAGCCACGTCCATATCCGGGCGTCCGGTCGGCGATGCGCCGATGAACAGCGTCTGGACTACCAGCGCTACCTACGATAATTACAATCTGGCGGGCATGAAACTGAACTCGCTGGTGTATTACCAGAATTACGAGTCGTTGTTCGGCGCAGATAACTCCGCCTCTTTCCAGGATGTCCGCATTGCGCCGCGGAATAAGCTCTATGACCAGTCACGGGTGACCTCCAGCCGTTACGGTAGCAAAGTGGCGCTGACCAAAGACGATATCTGGGATGACTACCTGAAAGCGACCGTGGGCTTCGATACCCTGTTTGATACCGGCAAGCAGGATTTCTGGCTGACCAAGCGCATCTATGCACCGCAGATGAAATACACCGATCTGTCGCCGTTTATGCAGTGGGATATTCAGCCGGTCGACTCACTGAAAATTACCACCGGGGTGCGCTATGAGTACGCCCGACTGGACATCGACAGTTTCCGGACGGTGGCGGCCAGTACCGCCAAAGCGCCGAATAACAGCGTGGATGTACAGGGCGGTCGGCTGAGTTTCAACAAGACGCTGTATAACGTGGGCGCAGTATGGACCACGCCGTATCAGCCGTTAAGTCTGTTTGCCAACTATTCACAAGGCTTTGGTATTCCTGACGTGGGCCGCCGCTTGCGCGACATTAAAATCCCTAATAAGTCGGTCAACATGTTGCTGCTGGAACCGATTGTCACGGATAACGTGGAAACCGGCTTCCGTATCCAGAAAGACCCGGTGGAGTTTGAACTGAGTTACTATCGCTCGACATCCAAGCTGGGCGAACGCGTAGTGGATGTCAACGGCACCTTCCAGAGCCAGCGTCAGAAAACCCGTATCGACGGTATCGAAACCTCATTGGGTTACAAAGTGAATGACGATCACCGCCTGAAAGTCGGTTATTCCCATATTCAGGGGTGGTTCGACAGCGATGGCAACGGCAGCCTGGACAGCAAGCTGGACGGCTTAAATATTCCGCCGGATCGCCTGACCGCCAGCTGGTCTGCCAACTGGACGCCGCAGTGGTCTTCCTTTATTCAGGCCAATTACGCCTTCGACAGAATTATGGATAACCGTCAGAAGGACTTTAACGGTTATTTACTGGTGGATGCCGCCGTCGGTTATAAATTGCCGAAAGGCAGAATTAATCTGGCGGTCTCTAATTTGTTTGATAAGGAGTACATCACGTATTACTCGCAAAGCGCGATTGAGAACTCCCTGCGTTATTTCTCCGGTCGGGGAAGAACCGTGACGTTAGGCTATAGCGTTGACTTTTAATTCATGTCCCGCCGAAAGGCGGGGCATTATTCAGTTATATATACCCTAAATAATTCGAGTTGCAGGAAGACGGCAAGAGAGTGAATCCCGATGAGCTTACACAGGTAAGTGATTCGGGTGAATGAACGCAGCCAACACATCTGCAACTTGAATTATGACGGGTATATTCAGGATAGTTAACCGTCGCCACGACATCACCGGCCGATTGTTATTCTTATGGAGCAGAGATGAACAACCTTAATCATGATGCCTTGTCCAGAATGATAAGCGAAAAAGCAGCCCTGCATGGGTTACTGAATTGTCTTATCAAAGAGTTCGCCATACCGGAAGGGTATGTGCGATATGAATGGCCAGACGAAATGAAAGGGATCCCGCCGGGGGCCTATTTTGATGGTGCGGACTGGAAAGGTATTCCGATGGTGCTCGGTTTACCCGACTCACTGCAATTATTTGTCATGGTGGACCGCCGTGATACGTTCGGCAGTCAGCACTATCTGTCTGATGTCTATCTGCGCCAGTCACAAGGCGACTGGCACTGCCCCGATTTTGAACGTGTGATTGCCCGCATACTGGCAGCCTGCGAACACATTGCCGGGAGAAAAAACCCGGAATTGTACGAGCAGATTCTGCAGAGCAGGCAATTGGTCGGTGCGATTGTCAGCCACAACCAGCGCCAGCAAACAGACGCACCGCTACAGCACTACCTGCACAGCGAGCAAGGGTTGTGGTTCGGCCACCCCAGCCACCCTGCGCCCAAGGCACGCCTGTGGCCTGCACATCTCGGCCAGGAGCAGTGGGCACCGGAATTTCAGGCCAGGGCGGCGTTGCATCAGTTCGAGGTGCCAACAGAAGGCTTACACATTGGTGCCAACGGCCTGACGCCGCAACAGGTGCTGGAGGGGTTTGCTGATCAAGGCCCAGCGGCACCGGGGCGCGCCATCATCTGTATGCATCCGGTGCAGGCACAACTGTTTATGCAGGACGCCCGCGTACAGCAGTTACTGCAAGACGAGGTGATCCGCGATCTGGGGCAAAGCGGGCGTGTCGCCAGCCCGACCGCGTCTATCCGCACCTGGTTTATCGAAGACCATGATTACTTTATCAAAGGCTCGCTGAACGTGCGCATCACCAACTGTGTGCGTAAAAACGCCTGGTACGAGCTGGAAAGCACGGTGCTGATCGACCGGCTGTTCCGCCAGTTACTGGCGCAGCAGGCCGATACGCTGGGTGGTCTGACGGCGGCGGCCGAACCGGGTGTGGTGAGCTGGAGCCCGGTTGGTGTCAGCGAATCGGACCAATACTGGTTTCGCGAGCAAACCGGCGGCATTCTGCGTGAGAACTTCTGTCGCCGTACCGGTGCGCAGCACAGCATCATGGCCGGTACGCTGTTTGCCCGTGGCGTCGATTTACAGCCGATGATTCATACTTTCCTGCGCACACACTACGGTGCGGCGCTGGATGACAACACGTTGTTGTACTGGTTTGACGACTATCAGACGCGGTTACTGCGACCGGTATTGTCACTGTTCTTCAATCACGGTGTGGTGATGGAACCGCATCTGCAAAATAGCGTGCTGGTGCATCAACAAGGGCGACCACATCAGGTGTTGCTGCGCGATTTCGAAGGGGTGAAGCTGACCGACGATCGCGGTATCCACGCGATTCCTGACGATATACACCCACGCGTGCGCCAGTCGTTGCTGTATTCCCGCGAGCAGGGTTGGAACCGCATCATGTACTGCCTGTTCATCAACCACCTGTCAGAAGCCATTCTGGCGTTGAGTCATGGTCGTGCCCATCTGGCACCGCTGATGTGGCAACGGGTCCGACAGCAACTGCGTGCCATTCAGGCGGAACTGCGCCAACCGGCACCGGAGCTGGAAGCGTTGATCGCTGGTGCGCCGGTGGCATGTAAAACCAACCTCAAGGTGCGGCTGGCAGCCGAGGCCGATCGTCAGGCCAGCTACGTCCAGTTGCCGTCCCCCTGGGGCGAGACTGCGCACCCGAGTAAGGTGGCAGGCTACGGCGAAGCGTGGCATACGGCGGGGCAGCATAACTCAAGGCGGCATGATTCGCTCGCGCAGAGTGAGGTACAGCAGCATGAGGTGCAGCATGGGTAAGCTGCCACAGCCTGTTCGCCAGTTGATCGTTCGCCTGCAACAGCAGCACCGCGATCCGCTGGCCGCGTTTGTCTATGACCTGGCGGCATTGCGTCAACACGTCAGCGAGGTGATGGCGGCGTTGCCACCCGGTGTCGAACTCTATTACGCCATCAAGGCCAACAGCGAAAAACCGATTCTGGATGCCATCGCACCGCTGGTTCATGGGTTTGAGATTTCCTCCGGCGGGGAAATCGACCGTGTGGCCGGATGCGCCACCGCGAAACCGTTTGTGTTCTCCGGGCCGGGCAAGCTGGATTCTGATTTTGACCTGGCGCTGGAACACGGGGTGGAGGCGGTCCATGTGGAAAGCCGTCATGAGATAGCTCGCCTGCAACAGCGAGCGCAACAACACGGCGTGGTTCAGCCGGTGTTCATCCGTATCAACCCGGAACTGGCGTCGTCGCTGACCAGCAAACTGGCGATGGCCGGTACGCCGACACCGTTCGGCATAGATGAGGCAGACCTGCCGGATGCGGTGCGTGACGTGGATAACGCCAGCCACCTGCAACTTAAAGGGTTCCACGTGCATGCCATGTCGCACCAGATGAGTGTGGAGCGGCATCAGCAATTGCTGGATCTGTACCTGACGCGCTGGCCGCAGTGGAAAGCGTTGTCTGCCTATCCACAACAGATTACCCACCTCAATGTCGGGGGTGGTATTGGCGTGCCGTACCTGACGCCGGAGCGTTTCGACTGGTCAACATTGTGTGACTACCTGCGTGTGCGGCTGGCGCAACAGCCGGATGTACCGGTGGTTCGCTTTGAGCCGGGGCGGTTTATCAGCGCGTATTGTGGCTATTACGCCATCGAAGTGTTGGATAAGAAACGCAGCCACGGTAAGCATTTTCTGGTGTGTCGCGGCGGTACGCATCAGTTCCGCCTGCCGGTGGCGCAAGGGCATGACCACCCCATCATCCATCTGCCGTTAGCACCCGCGCAGCCAGCAGGGGAAACGCGCGACTGGACAGTCGTCGGCCAGCTCTGTACGCCGAAAGATGTACTCAGCCGTGACCAGCGCCTGACCGACGTGAATATCGGTGACCTGCTGGTGCTGCCGCTGGCCGGGGCCTATGGCTACAACATTTCGCATGCCGATTTTCTGTGTCACCCCCGTCCTGCGCAGTATTTCATCACCGACGCCGGGGTTATCACGGCGGACGGGTCGAGCGTAGACATAACCGGAGCGGTGGACCGTGTCGACTAGTGCTGTTCCACGCTGGCTGGTGGTGGTGAATGTGCTGCTCGGTACGACAACTGTCAGCCTGAATAACAGCTCGCTGAACCCGGCATTGCCCGCGTTCATCGAGGTGTTTCACATTGGGCCGCTGCTCGCTACCTGGATCGTGGCGGCGTTCATGGTCAGCATGGGCATGACGATGCCGTTGACCGGCTATCTCGGGCACCGGTTGGGTAACAAACCACTCTATCTGCTGGGGGTAGCGCTGTTTATCAGCGGCTCGGTGCTGGGGATGCTGGCGGATTCCATCTCGCTGGTGATAGCCGCTCGCACGGTGCAGGGCATCGCCAGTGGGCTGATGATCCCGCTGTCGCTGACGCTGATTTTTTCGGTATACCCCAAACAGGAGCGTGGCGGTATTACCGGTATCTGGGGCGCTATCGTGATGCTGGCTCCGGCGCTGGGGCCGCTGTGCGGCGGCATCCTGCTGACGTGGTTTAGCTGGCGCTCACTGTTTGCCATGAATATTCCCATCGGTGCACTGGCGCTATTGATGGGGCTGGTGGTGTTGCCGAAAACCACGCCCGGTGAGCGCAAGCCGTTTGATATGACCGGCTATCTGTTGGTGTCCGCCGGTATTGGTTTGCTGATGGTAGCCGCCGGGCGATTACATCATGCGGCGGCGCTGGCGAATCCACTCAACCTGCTGATGCTGCTGGTGGCAGCGGCCTGTCTGGCGGCCTTTGTTCGCGTCGAACTGCGTAAACGCGAGCCGCTGCTGAACCTGCGTATTTTTCAACTGCACGGCTATCGACTGAGTGTGGTGATTGCGGTGGTGCAATCGGTCGGGATGTTCGAATGCCTGGTGTTATTACCAATGCTGGTCCAAATGGTGATGGGCTACAGCGCCATCTGGACCGGGCTGGCGCTGCTGTGCACTGCGCTGTTCGCCAGCCTGTTCGGTAAGCTCGGCGGCAACCTGCTCGACCGCCACGGCCCGGCGCGGGTTGTGGGTACCGGGGTACTGCTGACCGCGCTGGCGACCATCGGGCTAGGCATGGCAGGCGCGCAGTCATCCATTGGTGTGGTGTTTGGCTGGATGATACTGCGCGGCATCGGGCTGGGGTTGTCCTACATGCCGGTGACCACCGCCGGGTTGAATGTACTGCCGGAAACGCTGGTCACCCAGGGAGCGGCGATGAACAACATTTCACGGCGTCTGGTGTCATCGCTGGCGATCGTGGTGGCGTCGCTGTACCTCGAATTTCGGCTGGCGGGCAGCGGGCTGGCACAGGAGGCTGCGCGTGCCGCCGCCATCAGCGAGACCTTTATGGCGACCGGCATACTGATCGTGCTGGCGCTGCCCTGTGCCTTGCGTTTCCCCTCGGGCAGTGATGAGACAGCGGCCAACGCGCTGTTGGCTGGGGCTTCACCACCTCACACCGGTACTCGTGAGATGCGCTGAGGCACACAGGTATTGGGTTGACGACTGCCACGCTATTTTGACTGGCAACGTTATTTTTACTGACAAGGTTAAGAGACTGTATGGAAACATTATCCCCCGTCGTATTGCAGGGTATCGCTTGTGACTGGCTGTTGCAGATGGATGCGCAGCGTTATCAGCTGGTAGAACAGCGCGTGGTCGGGCAACTGTTACAGACGTTGCTGTACGAAGAGGTGTTGCCTTATCACTGCACGGACATGGGCGAGGGTAACAGCCAGTTTGTGATAACCGGCCGTGATGCGCAGCAACAAGCGGTGGAATACCGCTGTAATGGATTATTGAGCGACAGCTTTGCGCTGATTCGTCTGGATTACGCCAGTGTGCAGCGCGTTGATGCCAGCGGCAATGCGCAGTCACCCAACCTGCACCTGATGCTGGAAGAACTGCTGGGTGAGCAGGAGAACAACCCGTTTTTGACGCGTTTTGTGCAGGAGTTGGAGCAGACGCAACTGAAGGATTTGCAGTCGCGCGCACAGAATTACCACCCCGGCAAGCCAGCGCATCAGCTCAGTTTCGATGAGCTGGAGCGCCACTTCATGGATGCACACAGCTACCACCCCTGCTACAAGTCGCGCATCGGTTTTAGCCTGCAGGATAACGCGCAGTGGGGGCCGGAGTTCGGCCAGCCTTTCGCCATCGTCTGGCTGGCGTTGTCGAAACAACGCGCCTCAGCCAACCAGTCGACCCGGCTGAATCTGGATGACTTCCTGATTGCTGAGTTTGGTGAAACGCGCTGGCAGGCGTTTAGCGAGCAACTGGCGCGTCAGGGGCGTAAGGCGCAGGACTATCAATTGATACCGGTGCATCCGTGGCAGTGGAAGAACGTGATTGCGCCGGTGTTTTACCCGGAGTTGGTCAGCGGCGAGCTGATTTACCTCGGTGATTCTGACGACCGCTGGCAGGCGCAACAGTCGATTCGCACGCTGGCGAACGTCACCGAAAAAACACGGCCATACGTCAAGCTGGCGATGAGTATGACCAACACCTCCAGCACCCGTATTCTGGCACGGCATACGGTGATGAACGGGCCTATCATCACCGACTGGTTGCAACAGCTGATCGATACCGACCAGACTGCCCGCAACCTGAAGTTTGTGATCCTAGGCGAGGTCGCCGGGGTGAGCTTTGACACCCAGAATTTACCCGCCACCCGCATGGCGCAAGCCTATGGCGTGATGGGGGCTATCTGGCGTGAAAGCATCCATCAGTATCTGCAACCGGGTGAACAGGCGGTACCGTTTAACGGCTTAAGCCATGTCGAACACCGCTACGACGGCGGCGAGCAGGCCCCGTTTATCGACGCCTGGATTCGCCAATACGGGCTGGAAGCCTGGACTCGCCAACTGCTGGACGTGACGGTTTCCCCCATCATTCACATGTTGTACGCCGAAGGCATCGGCATGGAGTCGCACGGCCAGAATATTGTGCTGGTGGTGCGTGATGGCTGGCCGCAGCGCATCGCACTGAAAGATTTCCACGACGGGGTGCGCTATTCGCCGGACCATCTGGCACGCCCGGCGATGCGCCCGGATCTGGTGCCGTTACCGGCCAGCCACGCCAAAATCAACCGTAACTCCTTCATCCTGACCGATGACGTTGAGGCGGTGCGTGATTTCACCTGCGATTCGTTCTTCTTTATTTGTCTGGCGGAAATGGCGGTATTCCTGCGTCAGCATTATCAACTGCCGGAAGCACATTTCTGGCAAATGACGGCGGAGGTGGTGTTGGGTTATCAGGCCGCACACCCACAGCACCGTGCGCGTTATGCGCTGTTTGACGTGTTTGCACCGACCTACGAGGTAGAAGAACTGACGAAACGCCGGTTACTGGGCGACGGTGAACGCCGCTTTAAATCGGTGCCGAATCCCCTGCATCCGTTCAGGCCGTCGTCATGCTAAGAACCAACCATCTCAAGCGCAAGCTGGCGGCCGGTACGCCGGTCTATGGGTTAATCGCCTCGATTCCCTCGCCGGTATCGGTGGAGTTGATCGCCGAAGCCGGGTTCGATTTCGTGATTATCGATACCGAACACGTGCTGATTAACCCGGAAACGGTGGAAAACATGATCCGGGTGGCGGAGAGCTATGCGCTCACGCCGCTGGTACGGGTGGCCGACGCCAACCCTAAAACCATGCTGCGGCTGCTGGATGGTGGCGCGCAGGGCATTGTGCTGCCGATGGTAGAGCAGGCTGAGCAGGTGCAGGCGGCGGTACGCGCCTGCTATTACCACCCGCAAGGCGAGCGCAGTCTCAACAGTGGCCGCCCCGGTGCTTTCGGTAAGCACAGTCTGGCGGAATACGTCACGCTGGCGAACCGGGAAATCCTGCTGGTGGCGATGATCGAAAGCGCCGAGGGTGTGCGTCAGGCGAAGGCGATCGCCGCAGTCGAGGAGCTGGACATGATACTGGAGGGCGCGGCGGATCTCTCCCAATCGCTGGGTATGCCGTGGCAGACCGCGGCCGCACCGGTGCAGGCCGCGCTGGCCGAGGTGCGTCTTGCCGCCGAGGCGCACGGGGTGTGCTATTGCGCCATCCCCCGCCAGCCTGACGATCATGCTCGCTGGCGTGAGCAAGGTGTGCGCGCATTTGTTTTGGGCGACGAGCGCGGCATCGCGTTTCGCGCGTTACAGGCCAGATTGGCCGCAACGATTTCAGCAGAAGGACAGTAATCCAATGGAAAGTCATGTGATGAAAAATACGTCTCACTATAAGGATGCCAGTGACAGCGTGATGCAGGATCTGGTGGATTGCCTGTTGGCCGAAGAATTTTTTGGTACCCAGCCGTTGGCGTTGTATAGCGCCGATGAATGGCAGCAGCAGTACGGGCAGTCGTCACCGTTCGGTGCGCTGGCGAGCACGACTCGTCTGTGGCGCTGGTGCAGCGATGAGCGTGAACAGCGGCATCTGGTGGTGGCGCTGCGCCCTGGCATTACCCAGCGCTGGGAAAAAGTACCGGACACGGTGGTGTACGCCTGGCAGCAGGGCGGTAACGACTGGCAGGTGCTGGAGCCGGAAAGTTTCATGCATCTGGTGTTCGCCGGGCAGCACAGTGACGAAGACAATACTAAAGGGCAGGCGCTGTTTCTGGATGTGCTTAACACCAGCGTGGAGCAGACCGCGCTGTCACGCGAGCACCGCATCGACACCGACGAGCTGCTCGCGCGCGGCAACGCCGATTTCTTCCACGTCATGGAACAGTGGGCTTCGCTGCGCGACCGCCCTTATCACCCGACCGCGAAGGCCAAACAGGGGCTGAGTGCCGAAGAGTACCGTCGTTACGTGGCGGAGTTCGCCGCGCCAGTGGCACTGAACTGGGTGGCGGTGGCAAAAGACAAGCTGCAATGTGGCGATGGGATTCACAACACGGCTGACCAGTACCCGGCACACTACCTGCTACCACAGGCGGAGCAGGCGGCGCTGCAACAGGAGCTGGCGACACGCGGCATTGCCGACACCCACATTGCTTTGCCGGTGCACCCGTGGCAGTTCGATCATATTTTGGAAACCCAGTTGGGCGAAGCGTTTCGCAACGGTGACTGCCAGCGGCTGGATTTCCGTGCCGCGCGCTACCTGCCGACCTCGTCATTGCGTTCCATGACCCCGTGTTTTGCCAGCGCGGACTACCTCAAACTGCCGATGGCGGTGTACTCGCTGGGGGCGTCACGCTATTTACCGGCAGTGAAAATGATCAACGGCGGGTTAAGTGAAGCGTTGTTGCGACAGGCGCGCGACAAAGACGCGGTATTACAGCAGCGACTGTATCTGTGTGATGAAGGCAAATGGTGGGCGTTTATGCCGCCGCAGGCCACCCTGTTTGATGAAGCGCCGCGCCACCTGTCGGCGATGGTGCGCAGTTATCCGCGTGAACTGTTTGATGACCCGGATTACCGCCTGCTGCCGATGGCGGCATTAGGGACGCCGTTACCGGGTAGCAGTCGTCACTTCTTTGACGACTGGCTGGCGTATCGCGGTTTAGCAGCGAATGCCGATGCGGTGTTGACACTGTTTGCCGAACTTTGTCATTGTTTCTTCGATATTAATTTCCGCATGTTCCGCTTAGGGATGCTGGGTGAGATCCACGGGCAGAACGCGGTGCTGGTGTGGAAAGCCGGTCAGGCCCACGGCCTGTTGTTGCGCGACCACGATTCACTGCGTATTCATGTGCCGACGCTGGAACAACACGGTATGCAGGACCCGGTGTACCGCATCAAACAAGGCCATGCCAATACGCTTTACCACGAACGTCTGGACGACCTGCTGTTCTGGCTGCAAACGCTGGGGATTCAGGTCAACATGCGGGCGATCATTGACACGTTATCGCTGACCTATGATCTGGATGCCGCAACGTTGTGGGGCGTGATGCGTACTGAAATCAATGGGGCGATTGACCGTGCCGGTTTCGCGGCTGATACGCAAGCGATGCTGAAAACCCGCTTGTTTGACGCACCCAACTGGCCGCAGAAACTGCTGATCACCCCGATGATCGCCCGCGCCGGTGGGCCGGGGAGCATGCCGTTCGGCAAAGGAGAGGTGATTAACCCGTTTCAGGCAATCATTGGTAAATAGATTGTTAACGAACAATAGAGCGTCGTTATCGGGTTCATGTAAAGACAGAGAGATGTTTCGTGCGGGATAGACGGCATTGCTTCTTTGCTACTTCATCGCACGCACGACAAGGAGAGGTTCAGCGCCACCTCTCCTTGACCACTGGCTGGTGGCTAAACTGTGCCGCTACGCGGTACCTTCGGCGTTCGTCTTCGCGGTTCGGGCCGCCCGTGACGCGCTCCAGACGCGGCACGGGCTTTCGCCGCGTCCATGCGGCTCACCCGGCGAAGACGAACACCTCAGCACAGTTTT
Source organism: Dickeya oryzae (assembly GCF_009372235.1). Taxonomy (GTDB): domain Bacteria; phylum Pseudomonadota; class Gammaproteobacteria; order Enterobacterales; family Enterobacteriaceae; genus Dickeya; species Dickeya oryzae. The sequence goes on from NZ_SULL01000021.1 coordinate 88,219, forward strand.
TGACGCCAGAGATCGCTCTTCTGAAACGTAATGAGTTGGTCATCACTATGGAAAAGGCAGATCGCATCAAATCGTGAATGAGTATTTAGTGTCGCGCCGCCGCTTGCTGCGGTGGTCGTTAAGCCTGTTGCCGCTGGGGCTTTCCCGGCCTGCGCTGGCTCAGTCGTTGTTAGTGCCGCAACGGGTTATCACCTTGTTTCAGGGCGCGACGGATACCGCCGTGGCGCTGGGGGTGACACCTGCTGGCGTGGTGGATTCGTGGAGCGAGAAACCCATGTACCGCTACCTGCGTCCGGCGCTGGCCGGGGTGCCGCATGTGGGGCTGGAAACCCAACCCAGTCTGGAAGACATCGTGCTGTTAAAGCCCGATACCATCGTCGCTTCGCGTTTTCGCCACCAGCGACTGGAACCACTGCTGTCGCAGATTGCACCGGTGGTGATGCTCGATGAAATCTACCAGTTCAAGAAAACGGTACAGGTAATGGGGCAGGCGCTGGGGCGTCAGGCGGTGGCGGATACACTGTTGCAGCACTGGCAGCAGCGGGTGAACGGGCTGCGTGAGCAGTTGCAACGCCGCTTTGGCAGCGGCTGGCCACCCACCGTATCAATACTGGATATCCGCGAAGATCATATCCGCAGCTATTTACCTAACAGCTTTCCCGGCTCGGTAGTGAGCGAATTGGGGTTTGGCTGGAGTGATGCCAGCAGCGCTCAACCGGGGGTGTCACTCAAGCTGACCAGCAAGGAGAGTATCCCAGTGGTGGATGCCGATATCTTCTTCATTTTTCTGCGCTCTGAGAGCCCCGCCGTGCAACGCAACTATGAATCGCTGATCCGTCATCCGCTGTGGCAACAACTGCGTGCGCCGCAGCGACGTCAGGTGTGGGTGGTCAATGGCGTTACCTGGAGCCTGTCGGGCGGTATTCTGGGGGCGAACATGATGCTCGATGATATCGCCCGGGTGACCGGTATAACCGGAGGTCTGTCATGAGCCATGTCGTGAGAGTCCGCATAAAACAGATGACACCGGCTCAGGTGCTGGCGGGCGGGGCGGTGTGCCTGCTGGCGCTGGCGTTTCTGAGCCTGATGGTCGGGCCGATAGCGATTGCGCCATCGCAGGTGTATGGGGCGTTGTGGCATCCAGACCCGCTGAACGTGAATCATATTCTGGTCACCTCGACGCGCCTGTCGCGTACGCTGATAGCTATCGTGGTGGGGGCCAGTCTGGCGGTGGCAGGGGCCTTGATGCAGGTGCTGACCCGTAATCCACTGGCGTCACCGGGGTTGTTTGGTATTAACGCCGGGGCGATGTTTTGCCTGATTGTCTGTGTGTCGCTGTTTCCCAAGGTGGCGATGTCGGTGTGGCTGTGGTCGGCATTTGCCGGTGCGGCGCTGGCAGGTTGTCTGGTATGGCTGATTGGCACCATGGGCAAAGGCAGCCTGAACCCGCTGCGCATGGTGCTGGCGGGGGCGGCGATCACCGCCATGTTCGCGGCCTTTAGTCAGGGAATGCTGGTGGTCAATCAGGAAGGACTGGATACGGTGTTGTTCTGGCTGGCCGGTTCGGTGGCGGATCGCGAGCTGGCGACGGTATTGCCGTTGATAGGGTATTGTCTGGCGGCGCTGGTCGCCAGCCTGTTACTGGCAGGGCAGGTTAACGTGCTGAACGCCGGTGAAGCTATCGCCCGGGGTTTGGGGCAACGCACCGGGCGCATCCGATTGTTGATGAGTCTGCTGGTGATTGTGCTGGCCGGTGGCGCGGTGGCGATGGCGGGCAGTATCGGTTTTATTGGTCTGATTGTGCCGCATATAGCCCGAAAACTGTTGCCTGCCGACCACCGCTGGCTGCTGCCCGGTTGCGCGCTATTAGGGGCCACGTTATTGCTCCTGGCGGATATTCTGGCGCGGGTGGTGATTGTGCCGCAGGAGGTGCCGGTTGGGGTGATGACGGCGCTATTCGGTGCGCCGTTCTTTATTGTGCTGCTGCGGCGCGGAGGTCGGCATGGATAAGCGCGAAGGCAGGGATCCGGTGCTGGTGTGGCGACGAGGGCCGTTTTCCCGCCAGATTAACCTGACCAGCGTTGGACGCATCGCACTGGTGCTGATACTGGTACTGGCGGTGATGGTGATATCGCTTGGCATCGGCAAGCTGATGTTGTCGCCGTGGGAAGTATTACAGGCGTTAGTCTCGTCACAGTCAGAAGGCGCGACGCTTATCGTACAGCAGTTGCGCTTGCCGCGGGTGCTGCTGGCGGCACTGGTTGGCGGTGCACTGGCGGTGTCCGGGCTGATTTTACAGGCGATGATCCGAAACCCGCTGGCGTCACCGGATATTCTGGGCATTACCAGCGGTGCCAGCGCCGCGGCGGTGTTCTACCTGTCGTTTCTCACCGGTACGCTGGGGGCGCACTACCTGCCACTGGCGGCGATGACCGGGGCCGGCGTGGCCGCGCTGGCGGTGTATTGGCTGGCGTGGCAATCGGGTGTATCGCCGCAGCGGCTGGTGCTGACTGGCGTGGGGGTATCGGCTCTGTTGGTGGCGATGACCACCTTTATGCTGGTGTTCAGCCCACTGACGACCACGCTCTCGGCGTATGTCTGGCTGACCGGCAGCGTCTACGGTGCTAACTGGCGTGAAACCCGTGAACTGGGTGTCTGGCTACTGCTGATGGTGCCGTGGCTGGTGTGGCTGGCGCGTCAGGTGCGGGTGCAGCAACTGGATGATGGGCTGGCGCAGGGCATCGGTGTGCGGGTGCAGGGGCTGCGCCTGGCGCTGTTGCTGCTCAGTGTGGCGCTGGCCGGTGCGGCGATCGCCTGGGGTGGGGCGATGGCGTTCGTCGGGCTTATCGCTCCCCACATCGCTAAACGGCTGGTAGCACCGACCTTTGCCGGGCAGGCGACGATGGCGTTTCTGTGTGGCGCGGTACTGGTGATGGTGGCGGATCTGTGTGGACGCACGCTGTTTTTGCCGCTGGATCTGCCCGCCGGGATTTTCGTTTCGGCGCTGGGCGCGCCGTTCTTTTTATATTTACTGATCAAACAACGTCATTAAGGAAACGGATGATGACCGCCATTACCAGCCGGGAACTGACCCTCGGCTATGCCAGCCAGACGATTATCGACAATCTGGATATACAGTTGCCAAAGGGCAAAGTGTCGGTACTGATAGGCAGCAACGGGTGCGGCAAAAGCACACTGCTTAAGTCTTTCGCCCGCTTGCTTAAGCCACTGAGTGGCTCGGTCATCCTCAATGGTGAGGATATTCACCGTCAGTCTACCGCCGAGGTGGCGCGCGCGTTGGCGATTTTGCCGCAGATGCCGGATGCGCCGGAAGGCATTACCGTGAAGCAGTTAGTCAGCCTGGGACGCTATCCCTACCAGAACTGGTTACAGCAGTGGTCACAGGAAGACGAGCGGATGGTAAACCGTGCGCTGGTGCAAACCGGCACCGACGGGCTGGCGGACCGACCGGTCGATGCGTTATCCGGCGGTCAACGCCAACGGGTGTGGATCGCCATGACGCTGGCACAGGACACCGAGGTGGTGCTGCTGGATGAACCCACGACCTTTCTCGACCTGGCACACCAGATTGAAGTGCTGGATTTGCTGCGTGAGTTGAACCGTCAACACGGGAAAACCATCATCATGGTACTGCACGATCTCAATCTGGCGTGCCGTTACGCCGACCATATGGTGGCGGTGCATAACCGTACTGCCTTCGCGCAGGGGGCACCGGCGGCGATTCTGGACGAAGCGCTGGTGAAAACCGTATTTAATCTGGACTGCCGTATTATTGCTGATCCGTTTTTCCACACACCGTTATGCATTCCATTTGGCCGTGAAAAACCGCATGAAACAATGGCAGGCAATGGCCCGTCGGATGACTGGCATGGGCAGGTGGCAGGATGAATTATCATATTCTTCCCCGCGTCTCGCCGCTTGGCGATGAACTGCTGGCTGGCTATCGCCATGTCGGCACCTCCACACTGGGACATTTGACGGAACAGGGGTATTTGCCGGGTATCCGGCCGCTACTGGCGGATGTGCAGATGGTTGGCAACGTGGTGACGGTAAAACTGTGTCCGCCGGATGGTGGCGTACTGCGTGAGGCATTGTTACTGAGCCAACCCGGCGATGTGCTGGTGATTGATGCGTCGGATGAAGAGGAACGCGCCTGCTGGGGGGAACTGCGCACGCTGGCGGCGAAAGTGAAAGGGCTGGCGGGGGTGGTCGTCGCCGGTGCCGTGACGGATTCACGTGCGTTACGCAAACTGGGCTTGCCGGTGTTCTGCAAAGGCGTCAGTGCCATTACCACCCGCACACTGGGATGTGCCGGTGCCGTCAACGTACCGGTCACGATTGCCGGGGTGACGGTGCATCCCGGCGATATGGCGATAGGCGATGACGACGGCGTGTTTATCCTGAGCCCCTCCGCCGCCCGCGACTGGCTGGAGGCGGCACAACACAAAGAACTCGCGGACGCAGAACGGCGGGAGGTGTTGCGGCAAAAATTACCGGAGTGCATCTCCTGCATCGATAAACAGTGACTATTGGATTTATTTGTGTAAGTGTAAAATACTGATGTAATTCTTGTGAAATTAATCCTTTATTCTACATTAGCCCCTATTCTAGGGGCTGGTTGTTATTTTCTAAAAAGAAGAATGTCTGTGATATTTATATTATATCTTCAGGGTCGATAATAATAAAACTTTCTGCTGGTTTAACGGTTTTTTCTATAACATTGTGACCATATTTTCTTGCTAGGAATCTTTCCCGATATAAGTAGTATGCTGCATTGCAAACATTGCTTGTAAAATAAGCGTTGAACCCTCCACCAACAACTGCACCAGAAACAGGAACAACTTGAGCTAACTTTGCCTTAGTAAGCCTTATTCCTAGTATTTTAGATATTTGTTGAATTACTTGAACAAAGGCGTGCTTGTTTAACTCATCCCATGTCTTTTTCTTTGCTACATCTTGTGATATTTTTAATAATTGTGCCATTGCTAAATTTTTTGAAATATCAGATGGGGATGAGGCTAATCCCAATAGATTGAATGCATATAATCTTTCTTCCTGGTTATCAATATCAAAGCCATAATAAGTTGCATATTCGCCAATTGCGCGTAAGTTTAGTGTCACTATTAGTGGTATATCAATAAACAAACCTGGTAATCCAATAGTACCCGTGCCAGCTCCTTGAGTAAGAGCCAATCCTTTATATTTCGCACCTAAAAAACCAACGGTTTTATCTATATTTTCAAGTGGAAGAGAGTGTATGTCATTGTGAGATTTGATGTGGTGATGGCCATCATCACGAAACTCTTCAAAAATTGATTCAGGTCTTACACTCCATTGAGCTGCGTCATTACATACTCCCACGAGTCCATTAATAGATTTTTTTATCACGTCACCAATAGTGTCGTTATCTAATATCAGATCCCCCACGTAGTCTAAAGGCTTATTTATAACGCTTAATGCTTTGTCGAACCATGTTAATTGTGGGTTTTTCCATGCGTGTATTTCTTCTAGCGCTCGTTTTTCATAGTCATTCATTTTATATTTACGTCCATATTTATAATAAAAGGTTATTTCCCCTAAAAAGAGGATTGACGGAGATGGATTTAATGCTGTAGAAATAATAACAAAAAATAACTATTAAAATGTTGGTTTATTTGTATTGCATGGGCAGTTAAATCCACGTAAATATAGGGTATTTTATAAATAAAGGAAGGTCAACGAATTGATGATATTTGTACTAATGCCGTCAGAGCAAAGGCTCGAACAGTGCTTAAATTTCAGAAGTGTAAGGCTTGATACCTGCTGCACTGCAGTCACCCAGATATTCACGTAGTGAAATCTCATCTTCTTTTTTCAGCCCTTGAATACTGTCCGATACAAAATCACAATAGCCAGTCAGACCAAGAAACTTGCCACGAAATGCGCCCAATCTGGCACATAGCTGATAACAGCCGGTTGACCCGCTATTTCAATCGTGTTTGACGCAGATGATTTGCTCATGGCTTCACTCCTATGCTTTCAAGCCAGTCGTGGGTGATGGAGACTGACGATACTCGTTAGCTTTTTATCCCCACTCTCAGCTATTCCGCATCCTGGACTGCGTTTCTGGCGATAGGTCGGGAGGGTTGCGCATCAACGTCTTTCTCCCACCACATCGGTGTGGTTGTGGGTGTCCCCAGCGTGACCACTTCACCCAGCATCGGTGTCAGCATCGGTATGTGCCGCGCTTGCGCTAACTGGCTGCTGTGTTGCACCGGGTCGGCCCAGTCGTGAAACGCCAGCGCAAACATGCCCCAATGGATGGGCATGAACTGGCGGGCTTTTACGTCCTGTACCGCCTGTATGGTCTGCTCCGGGTGCATGTGTGAGTCTGGCCAGCGTTCGTTGTACTGCCCGTTTTCCATGAAGGCGAGATCAAACGGACCAAAGCGTTCACCAATTTCACGGAAATGTTCGCCGTACCCAGAGTCGCCACTAAAAAAGAGGCGTTCCCGTTGGCCTTCGATCACCCAGGAAGCCCACAGCGTGGTGTTGCGATCAGACATACTGCGGCCAGAGAAATGGTGCGATGGCGTGGCGGTAAAGCGAATGCCGTTAAACGTATGAGAGTGATACCAATCCAGCTCCTGAATGCGGCTGGCGTCGATCCCCCATTTTTGCAGGCGCTGACCCACTTTCAGCGGGGCGATAAAGCGGGTTGTGGTGTCACGAAAAGTGCGTATGGTTTGCTCGTCGAGATGATCGTAGTGGTCGTGCGATAGCAAGATAAGGTCGATAGTCGGCAGGGCTTCACGCGCCAGCACGGGGGGCTGAAAGCGGCGGAACATAAAACTGAACGGCGAGACACTGGCGGAGAAGACCGGGTCTATCAGGATGCGGGTATCATCCAGATTCAGTAGCAAGGTGGAGTGCCCGAACCAGATAAATGTGAGGCGCTCATCAGCGGCGAGGAACGCCGTCAGGTTGGGGGATACCGTCGGTAACCGTTTAGCCGGTACACGCCCTTTGCGCTGAAAACCCAGCCGCCACAGCAGTGACAGGCTTTGCCACAGACCCATCCTCGGAGCCACCGACGGGCGTGGATTGAAAAAACGCCCGGTTTGCCGGTTGTAGTGCGGGGTGTCGTGTGACGTGATGGTCTCTGGCATAGGTACTCCTGACGTGCTGCATAGAGGGGATGGGCCGACAATCATAGATGTGGCTATCCGTGCTGACATGACTACGGATAGCATGCCTTGCCATACCTGTCATCGCATATGATGCGGTGCGTGAGTGGAACGGCACCACTCAGCGCGTGCCGCCCGTCCGGCGTTTACAGGTTGAATTTGCTTATCCAGGGGCTGTTTTTCTCGTTAGACCACAGATGCATCAACATATCTTTAAAGCGCTCCGCCGCTGGGCTCAACGTGGAATCTTTGCGTTGCACCACCCCGAGCGTTCTGCGCACGACGGGCTCTATCAACGGCTTACTCACTAACACATGATGATCGTCACGCGGCATTGCCAGACTGGGCACCGCCGCAATCCCTAAACCGGCTTCTACCATACCCAGTGAGGTGGAGAGGTGGCGTACTTCATAAAACCAGTTGGGTTTCCAGGCGCTGTTTTCCAGTGCCTGTTCAATCAATAACCGGTTACCGCTGGAGCGTCTTACGCCAATCAGCGGGTAATCGGCCAGCTCTTCCCACATCACCAGTGACTTCTCTGCCAGCGGGTGGTCGCGTCTGCAGGCCAGGACAAAAGGCTCATTCACCAGCGGTATGAACTCCACATTAAAGTGTGTGACGTTGATCATATTAATACCAAAATCTGCGTCCCCGTTGAGCACGGCGTCCAGACAGTCGCTTGCGCTGTGTTCCAGTATACGAATGCGTATATTCGGGTAGTGTTCGTTGTAATTACGAATCACCGCGGGCAGGAAATAAAAAGCAGCGGTTGGAATACACGATAACGTGACAAAACCGGTTTGGTGTGAGGCCATCTCCTGGATATTCAGGATCGAGTTTTCATAAAAATCAATGAGGTTTCTTGCGTTAGGCAAAAAACTTTTACCGACGGCGGTCAGGCTGACCCGTCGGGTCGAACGTTCAAACAGTGCGGTGCCAAGACTCTCTTCCAGCTTTTTTATCCGCCGGGTCAACGCCGGTTGAGAAATATGCAACAACTCTGAGGCTTTGGTAAAACAACCGGTATCCGCAATTTTTACAAATGCCTTAATGCCCTGAAGCTCATGCTGCATGGGGGTTCTCTCCTGTTGACGGGGGGCTGACAGGATAATGTGTACCCGCCCCCTGATTAATGCAAGAAATGAATTAATCGGTATTTTTTTGACATTAGATTCATTGATAGTGCTATGGAATGCTTGTGCCATCAGAAGCAGTTACAGCGTGAGAGAACGTGATGGTAAAGATTCCCTGTGTATTAATGCGCGGTGGCACATCGAAAGGCCCGGTGATTCTGGCCAGTGATTTACCGCAAGATAAGCAACAGCGTGACGATGTGTTGCTGGCCTTGATGGGCTCCGGCCATGAGCTGGAGATCGATGGTATTGGCGGCGGCGCGCCACAAACCAGTAAAGTCGCGATTGTCAGCAAATCGACCCATCCCGAGGCGGATGTCGATTACCTGTTTGCCCAGGTGATGGTCAAAGAGCGCCGGGTTGATACCACACCCAACTGCGGCAACATGCTGTGCGCGGTGGGGCCGTTCGCGATTGAACATGGGCTGGTGAGCGCCCGGCATCCTACCACACGGGTACGCATTCGTAACCTGAATACCGGGACGATGGTGGATGCCGACATCCACACGCCACAACAATGCGTCGAGTACGACGGCGAGACTGAAATCGACGGTGTCCCCGGCAGCGCGGCACCGGTCGGCCTGACTTTTCTGAATTCCGCTGGCAGCAAAACCGGCAAACTGTTTCCCACCGGTAACGTACGCGATGTGTTTGATGGCGTCGCGGTGACCTGCATTGATATGGCGATGCCAATGGTGCTGATCGATGCCCGTTCATTAGATAAAACGGGTAGCGAATCGCCGCAGGCGTTGGAAACGGATCAGGCGTTTATGCAACGACTGGAACATATCCGTTTGCAGGCCGGGCAGGCGATGGGGCTGGGTGATGTCAGTAATAAAGTGATCCCCAAACCCGTGTTACTCAGCCCACCGAATGCTGGTGGCACTATTCAGGTGCGCTACTTTATGCCGCACAACTGCCATCGCTCGCTGGCAATTACCGGGTCTATTGGTATTTCCACCGCCTGTGTCGTTGAAGGCAGCGTGGCACAAGATGTGCTGTCAGAAAAAGACAGAACAGCATTCCTGGAAAGCGTCAATATTGAACACCCTAGCGGAAAAATCGCCGTGTCGCTGATGAAAAATGGTGAGCGTCACGAGGATATCCGTGCTTCGGTTATTCGAACGGCAAGAAAGTTATTTGTCGGTAATGTTTATGTTCCTTCATACGCTCTGGAAACGGAAGATATTTAAGAATAATTAATGTAATGATTCGTTGTTTTATTTCCCCCTGTATCCCTAAAACTATATTGTGAGGTTATTATGAGTGCAATTAAGGCGCCTACATCACAAAGCCAGGAAGCATCCGTGAATATTACGCAATATCTGCGTGTCATTTTCGCGCTGGCCTTTTCCGGCCTGGCTGAACTGGCCTCTTTATTTTTTATTCAGCCATTACTCCCGGTATTGGCTAAAGATTATGACATTCCCGTCAGCCAGGTGAGTATTATTCTGTCAGCAGAAACCGCCATGCTGGCTATCGGGTTATTATTTACCGGTACATTGGCCGACCGTTACGGACGTAAACGGCTGATTGTGGTGTCGCTGATGCTGGGTGGCCTGCTGACGCTGATTTGCCCGCTGGTTAAATCCTGGGCATTGCTGGTGATGGTCCGTGGTGTGATTGGTCTGTCATTAAGTGGTATTGCGGCTGCGGCGACAGCATATATCAGTGAAGAAGTCGCTCCGGTGGTCGCCGGTGTGGTGACCGGGTATTTTGTATTTGGTAACTCGATTGGCGGTATGTCTGGCCGCGTGGTTGCCAGCCAGTTGATTGGGCATGTGTCTATTGATGTCATTTTCTATGGTTTTGCCCTGACACTGATGTTTGCCGCACTGCTGGTTGCTGTGGTTCTGCCTGCGTCGAAAAACTTCAAAGCCAGTAGCAGCCTGAATTTTTCTTACATCGTTAAAGGCGCTCAGGCCCATTTCAAAAATAAAAAGTTGTCACTGATGTATGTGGTTAGCTTCATTATTTTTGGTGTGTTTACCTCTTTGTATAATTATCTGGCCTTCTATCTGGCGCGCGAGCCTTTCAACGTTTCTCACGCCAATGCCGGGTTGATTTCCTTTAGTTTCATCATGAGCTTTTTTACTGCGCCACAAGCAGGGCGTTTGTCACAAAAATACGGCGCACTGAAAGTGTTGTCCGCGTTATTCACGATTATGATCGCCGGTATGTTGCTGACGTTAACCGCTAATCTGCCTGCATTTGTGATGGGTGCCATTCTGTTTACCGGTTGTTTCTTCGGTTGCCACTCGATTGGATTAAGCTGGGTCAGTAAAAATGCTACCCATGCGCGTGGTCAGGCAACGGCACTGTATCTGTTCTTCTATTATATGGGCGGTTCCGTCGTCGGTTATTGTAACGGGCTTATCTTTTCGGCCGCAGGCTGGCTGGGTATGACCGCATTTATCATTACGTTGCTGATTGGCGGTATTTTGGTAGCGACTTACCTCAATGGTATTCAGCGAGTAAATTTAGTCGCGGCGCAAAGCAATAAATAATCCTCTGTAATGAATCATCGGGTAAGTCATTACCCGATAATCCACATACCAGAAAAGCCTGAGAAATAAAAAAGGGATACCGCTGCTGAGGAATGTTTTCCAGCCGGTACAGAATCGCTATTGCACGAACACCGGGTGTCATTATGAAACTTGCAAGTTATCGCCATCAGGGCAAAAACAGTTACGGGATCCACACACCGGCGGGGCTTATCGATTTGGGCAGCCGTCTCGGTGACCGCTACGCCGACCTGAAAGCCCTGCTGGCCGGGCAGGCGCTGCA
>NZ_SULL01000022.1 GCF_009372235.1 Dickeya oryzae
GAACTGCCGGAAGGCGTGGAAATGGTTATGCCTGGCGACAACATCAAGATGGTTGTAAACCTGATTGCTCCGATCGCGATGGACGACGGTCTGCGTTTCGCTATCCGTGAAGGTGGCCGTACTGTAGGCGCCGGCGTGGTTGCCAAAGTTATCGCTTAATTGCTGATAAAATTTGACGCAACATGCGGTAAAAGGGCATCATTTGATGCCCTTTTTCTACGCTGTCGTCGTAGAACCTATCTCATCAGCGATTGTGCAGTATAATCATTGGTGAGATGGGCTCTGTGTAAGCGGTGTGAGTCCCGGATAGCTTGAGGTTAGAACGCATCCGGTCTGGTTTGCCCTTACGGCAGGGCAAAATTATTTGTCTGAATCTAGTGACAGGTTGGTTTATGAGTGCGAATACCGAAGCTCAGGAGAGCGGGCGTGGTCTTGAGGCGCTGAAATGGCTGGTCGTTGCAGTATTACTGATCGCGGCAATTGTAGGTAACTATTACTACCGTGAATTCAGTTTGCCTTTGCGTGCGTTGGCTGTCGTTGTTTTAATTGCTGCTGCAGGCGGCGTGGCATTGCTGACGACAAAAGGCAAAGCAACGGTGTTGTTTGCACGTGAAGCCCGGACCGAAGTTCGCAAGGTGATCTGGCCGACCCGACAGGAAACGTTGCATACCACTCTGATCGTTGCTGCTGTAACTGCCGTTATGTCGCTGATTTTATGGGGACTGGATGGCATTCTGGTGCGTCTGGTATCGTTCATTACTGGCCTGAGGTTCTAAGATGTCTGAAGCTCCAAAGAAACGTTGGTACGTCGTTCAGGCGTTTTCTGGCTTTGAAGGTCGCGTAGCGCAGTCTTTGCGTGAGCATATCAAACTCCATAGCATGGAAGATCACTTTGGCGAAGTCATGGTACCGACTGAGGAAGTGGTTGAGATTCGTGGTGGCCAGCGTCGTAAGAGCGAACGTAAATTCTTCCCGGGCTATGTACTGGTGCAGATGGTGATGGACGATGCCAGCTGGCATTTAGTCCGCAGTGTGCCTCGTGTCATGGGATTCATCGGGGGGACCTCCGATCGCCCAGCACCGATCAGCGATAAAGAAGTCGACGCTATCATGAATCGTCTGCAACAGGTGGGCGACAAACCACGGCCGAAGACGTTGTTCGAGCCGGGCGAAATGGTACGTGTCAACGATGGCCCATTTGCCGATTTCAACGGTGTGGTGGAAGAAGTCGATTACGAGAAGAGTCGCCTGAAGGTTTCTGTATCTATCTTTGGTCGAGCAACCCCTGTTGAGCTGGATTTCAGCCAGGTGGAAAAAGGCTAATTATTGCCTGAATTCGATACTTGTATCCGGCGCGAAATTGACCTACAATTTCGCGCCTTTGTTTTATGCGTCTTTAAGACGTGTAACATGTTTATAAAACGCGGGGAGCTTCTTTGCGAAGCGCTATTACCCATTAGAGGAAAGTTAAATGGCCAAGAAAGTACAAGCCTATGTCAAGCTGCAGGTTGCAGCTGGTATGGCTAACCCGAGCCCGCCAGTCGGTCCGGCTCTGGGTCAGCAGGGTGTTAACATCATGGAATTCTGTAAGGCATTCAACGCCAAGACAGAAAGCCTGGAAAAGGGTCTGCCGATTCCGGTTGTTATCACTGTTTACGCCGACCGTTCCTTCACTTTCGTTACCAAAACTCCGCCGGCATCTGTACTGCTGAAAAAAGCAGCTGGCATTAAGTCTGGTTCCGGTAAGCCGAACAAAGACAAAGTAGGTAAAGTGACCCGTGCTCAGGTTCTGGAAATTGCTCAGACCAAAGCAGCGGACATGACGGGTGCCAGCGTGGAAGCCATGGCGCGTTCCATCGAAGGTACTGCTCGTTCCATGGGCCTGGTAGTGGAGGACTAAGAAATGGCTAAGCTGACCAAGCGCATGCGCGTGATCCGTGAAAAAGTTGATGTAACCAAACAGTATGACATCAACGAAGCCGTTGCCCTGCTCAAAGAGCTGGCCACTGCTAAATTTGTTGAAAGTGTTGACGTTGCCGTAAACCTGGGCATCGATGCACGTAAATCTGACCAGAACGTTCGTGGTGCAACTGTACTGCCGCACGGTACTGGCCGTACTGTTCGCGTTGCCGTATTTACCCAGGGTGCTAACGCTGAAGCGGCAAAAGCTGCTGGCGCTGACCTGGTTGGTATGGACGACCTGGCTGATCAGATCAAGAAAGGCGAGATGAACTTCGACGTTGTTATTGCTTCTCCAGATGCAATGCGCGTTGTTGGTCAACTGGGCCAGATCCTGGGGCCGCGTGGCCTGATGCCGAACCCGAAAGTGGGTACCGTAACACCGAACGTTGCTGAAGCAGTGAAAAACGCTAAAGCAGGTCAGGTCCGTTACCGTAACGACAAGAACGGTATCATCCACACCACCATCGGTAAGGTTGATTTCGACGCTGACAAACTGAAAGAAAACCTGGAATCTCTGCTGATTGCGCTGAAAAAAGCGAAACCGGCTCAGGCTAAAGGCGTGTACATCAAGAAAGTTAGCATCTCCACCACCATGGGTGCTGGTGTTGCCATCGATCAGAGCGGTCTGAACGCAGTCGCTAACTGATAGCTTTTGTTCCTCTTTACCCGGGCGAGGGATTTCTTTATAATCTTACGCCCGTTGTTCTGTAAATGAACAAGAGACGATTTTTTCGGTTGGAGCCTGGCCTATCCAGGCCTCCGTCCAAGACCGCAGGTGTTTCGTTAGAAACTTAATTTTCCTGCGTAGACGGTGACAGAGCCTAAAGAACATTTTTATTCTTTTTTAAAGAATAGTCCTGCTGGATTCTGCTCACCGTGTTTTAACGCCTGTCTACTAAGTTGGTGGCGGGTGAAGTGAGTTCCGGAAATTTTTTCCGGCTAAATCCAGGAGCAAAAGCTAATGGCATTAAATCTTCAAGACAAACAAGCGATTGTTGCTGAAGTCAGCGAAGTTGCCAAAGGCGCGCTGTCTGCGGTAGTTGCGGATTCCCGCGGCGTTACCGTAGATAAAATGACTGAACTGCGTAAAGCAGGTCGTGAAGCTGGCGTATACATGCGTGTTGTTCGTAACACCCTGCTGCGCCGCGTCGTTGAAGGCACTCAATTCGAATGCCTGAAAGACACGTTTGTTGGTCCGACCCTGATTGCATACTCGATGGAACACCCGGGCGCAGCTGCTCGTCTGTTCAAAGAGTTCGCGAAAGCGAATGCAAAATTTGAGGTCAAAGCGGCAGCCTTTGAAGGTGAGTTGATTCCGGCGGCTCAAATTGACCGTCTGGCTACTCTGCCGACTTACGAAGAAGCAATTGCACGCCTGATGGCGACCATGAAAGAAGCCTCTGCAGGCAAACTGGTCCGCACTCTGGCTGCTGTTCGCGATCAGAAAGAAGCCGCGTAATCGCGCTCTTCCTGTTATCGCATTTGCTAACGTATAAACTTTTTCTGATTGTTAGGAACAATTGTTATGTCTATCACTAAAGATCAAATCATTGAAGCAGTAGCCGCTATGTCTGTAATGGACGTTGTTGAGCTGATCTCTGCAATGGAAGAAAAATTCGGCGTTTCTGCTGCTGCCGCTGTTGCTGTAGCTGCTTCTGGCCCGGCTGAAGCTGCTGAAGAGAAAACTGAGTTCGACGTTATCCTGAAAGCTGTTGGCGCTAACAAAGTTGCTGTTATCAAAGCAGTACGTGGCGCAACTGGCCTGGGTCTGAAAGAAGCGAAAGACCTGGTTGAATCTGCTCCGGCTGCCCTGAAAGAAGGCGTGAGCAAAGATGACGCTGAAGCTCTGAAAAAATCTCTGGAAGAAGCTGGCGCTGAAGTTGAAGTTAAATAAGCCAACCCTTCCGGTTGCAGCCTGAGTCATCAGGCTGATGGCTGGTGACTTTTTGGTCACCAGCCTTTTTGCGCTGTAGGGTGCCGGTAGCGTTTCACACTGTTTGACTACCGGTTTCCCATCAATGCTTGTTTCTATCGACGACTTAATATACTGCGCCAGAGCAGTCTGTTCTGTGTAAAGCGCAATGAAATGGTTTAAGAGTGATAGAAACAGGTATTGCGGAATGTGTTCCATATTCCGATCGACATAAATGGTGTTGCATGAACCGTCCTTATCAGGGCGGACAAAGTGGGTCGACTTGTCAGCGAGCTGAGGAACCCTATGGTTTACTCCTATACCGAGAAAAAACGTATTCGTAAGGATTTTGGGAAACGTCCACAAGTTCTGGATATCCCATATCTCCTTTCTATCCAGCTTGACTCGTTCCAGAAGTTCATCGAGCAAGATCCGGAAGGTCAGTATGGTCTGGAAGCTGCATTCCGTTCCGTATTCCCTATCTCAAGTTACAGCGGCAGCTCTGAACTGCAATATGTCAGCTACCGTCTGGGTGAGCCGGTTTTTGACGTTCAGGAATGTCAAATCCGTGGCGTTACCTACTCCGCGCCGCTGCGCGTAAAACTGCGTCTGGTGATCTACGAGCGCGAAGCGCCGGAAGGCACCGTTAAAGACATCAAAGAACAAGAAGTGTACATGGGCGAAATCCCGCTCATGACCGACAACGGTACCTTTGTTATCAATGGTACTGAGCGCGTTATCGTTTCTCAGTTACATCGTAGTCCTGGCGTCTTCTTTGACAGCGATAAGGGTAAAACCCATTCTTCCGGTAAGGTGCTGTATAACGCACGTATTATTCCTTACCGTGGTTCCTGGCTGGACTTTGAATTCGACCCGAAAGACAACCTGTTTGTCCGTATCGACCGTCGCCGTAAACTGCCGGCTACCATCATTCTGCGCGCATTGAATTACTCCACCGAAGAAATTCTGGACCTGTTCTTCGATAAAGTGGTGTATGAAATCCACAACAATAAGTTGCAGATGGAACTGGTGCCGGAACGTCTGCGTGGCGAAACCGCCTCGTTCGACATCGAAGCCGACGGTAAAGTCTACGTTGAGAAAGGCCGCCGTATCACCGCGCGCCATATCCGTCAGTTGGAAAAAGACGGTATCGAACGTATCGAAGTACCGGTTGAATACATCGCAGGCAAAGTGCTGGCGAAAGACTATGTGGATGAAAGCACCGGTGAAGTGATCGCGATGGCGAACATGGAGCTGTCGCTGGATCTGCTGGCTAAACTGAGTCAGTCCGGTCACAAGCGTATTGAAACGCTGTTCACCAACGATCTGGATCACGGCCCGTACATGTCCGAGACCGTGCGTGTTGACCCAACCAACGATCGCCTGAGCGCGCTGGTTGAGATCTACCGCATGATGCGTCCTGGTGAGCCGCCGACACGTGAAGCTGCCGAAACGCTGTTCGAAAATCTGTTCTTCTCTGAAGATCGCTATGATCTGTCTGCGGTTGGCCGCATGAAGTTCAACCGCTCTTTGCTGCGTGAGGAAATCGAAGGTTCCGGTATCCTGAGCAAAGAAGACATTATCGATGTGATGAAAAAGCTCATCGATATTCGTAACGGTAAAGGCGAAGTCGACGATATCGACCATCTGGGCAACCGTCGTATCCGTTCTGTCGGTGAAATGGCGGAAAACCAATTCCGCGTTGGTCTGGTGCGTGTTGAGCGTGCGGTGAAAGAGCGTCTGTCCTTGGGCGACCTGGATACGCTGATGCCGCAGGACATGATCAATGCCAAACCGATTTCTGCAGCGGTGAAAGAGTTCTTCGGTTCCAGCCAGCTGTCCCAGTTTATGGACCAGAACAACCCGTTGTCTGAGATTACGCATAAACGCCGTATCTCCGCTCTCGGCCCTGGCGGTTTGACCCGTGAACGTGCTGGCTTCGAAGTGCGTGACGTACACCCGACTCACTACGGTCGTGTATGTCCTATCGAAACGCCGGAAGGTCCGAATATCGGTCTTATCAACTCGCTGTCCGTGTATGCACAGACTAACGAGTATGGTTTCCTGGAAACCCCGTACCGCCGTGTACGCGATGGCGTGGTCACTGACGAAATTCATTACCTGTCGGCGATCGAAGAAGGCAACTACGTTATTGCTCAGGCGAACACCAACCTGGATGACGAAGGCCACTTCATTGATGAACTGGTTACCTGCCGTAGCAAAGGCGAATCCAGCTTGTTCAG
The DNA here is from genome assembly GCF_009372235.1 of Dickeya oryzae. Lineage (GTDB taxonomy): Bacteria > Pseudomonadota > Gammaproteobacteria > Enterobacterales > Enterobacteriaceae > Dickeya > Dickeya oryzae. The sequence goes on from NZ_SULL01000022.1 coordinate 6,118, forward strand.
CCGTGATCAGGTTGACTACATGGACGTTTCCACCCAACAGGTGGTCTCCGTGGGTGCTTCACTGATCCCGTTCCTGGAACACGATGACGCCAACCGCGCCCTGATGGGTGCGAACATGCAACGTCAGGCGGTTCCGACCCTGCGTGCTGACAAGCCGCTGGTGGGTACTGGTATGGAACGTGCTGTTGCCGTTGACTCCGGTGTAACTGCGGTTGCTAAACGCGGTGGTACCGTGCAGTACGTCGATGCTTCTCGCATCGTTATCAAAGTTAACGAAGAAGAGATGTATCCGGGCGAAGCAGGTATCGATATCTACAACCTGACCAAATACACCCGTTCCAACCAGAACACCTGTATCAACCAGATGCCATGTGTGTCACTGGGTGAGCCGGTTGAACGTGGCGACGTGTTGGCTGATGGTCCGTCTACCGACCTCGGTGAACTGGCGCTGGGTCAGAACATGCGCGTAGCGTTCATGCCGTGGAACGGTTACAACTTCGAAGACTCCATCCTCGTTTCCGAGCGTGTAGTACAGGAAGACCGTTTTACCACTATCCACATTCAGGAACTGGCGTGTGTGTCCCGTGACACCAAGCTGGGGCCAGAAGAGATCACGGCTGATATCCCGAACGTGGGTGAAGCGGCGCTCTCCAAGCTGGATGAATCCGGTATCGTTTACATCGGTGCGGAAGTCACCGGCGGCGATATTCTGGTCGGTAAAGTGACGCCGAAAGGCGAAACTCAGCTGACGCCGGAAGAGAAACTGTTGCGCGCGATCTTCGGTGAGAAGGCGTCTGACGTAAAAGACTCTTCTCTGCGTGTGCCGAACGGCGTTTCCGGTACGGTTATCGACGTACAAGTCTTTACCCGCGATGGCGTGGAAAAAGACAAACGTGCGCTGGAAATCGAAGAAATGCAGCTCAAGCAGGCCAAGAAAGACCTGACTGAAGAACTGCAGATTCTGGAAGCCGGTCTGTTTGCCCGTATCCATGATGTGCTGGTTGCCGGTGGCGTTGAAGCCGACAAACTGGACAAGCTGCCGCGCGAGCGTTGGCTGGAACTGGGTCTGACCGACGAAGAGAAGCAGAATCAGCTGGAGCAGTTGGCTGAGCAGTACGACGAGCTGAAACACGAATTCGAGAAGAAACTCGAAGCCAAACGTCGCAAAATCACTCAGGGTGATGATCTGGCACCGGGTGTGCTGAAGATCGTTAAGGTGTATCTGGCGGTTAAACGTCAGATCCAGCCGGGTGACAAGATGGCAGGTCGTCACGGTAACAAGGGTGTTATCTCCAAGATCAACCCGATCGAAGATATGCCTTACGACGAGAACGGCACGCCGGTCGACATCGTACTGAACCCGCTGGGCGTACCATCACGTATGAACATCGGTCAGATTCTGGAAACCCACCTGGGTATGGCAGCGAAAGGCATCGGCGACAAGATCAACGCCATGCTCAAGCAGCATCAGGAAGTGGCCAAACTGCGTGAGTTCATCCAGCGCGCTTATGACCTGGGCAACGATGTACGCCAGAAAGTCGACCTGAACACCTTCAGCGATGAAGAAGTTCTGCGTCTGGCGGAGAATCTGAAGAAAGGTATGCCGATCGCCACGCCGGTGTTCGACGGTGCCAAGGAAAACGAGATCAAAGAGTTGCTGAAACTCGGTGATCTGCCGACTTCCGGTCAGATTACGTTGTTCGACGGCCGTACTGGCGAGCAGTTTGAGCGTCCGGTTACCGTGGGCTACATGTACATGCTGAAACTGAACCACTTGGTTGATGACAAGATGCATGCCCGTTCAACCGGCTCTTACAGCCTGGTTACCCAGCAGCCGTTGGGTGGTAAGGCGCAGTTCGGTGGTCAGCGCTTCGGTGAGATGGAAGTGTGGGCGCTGGAAGCTTACGGCGCAGCCTATACCCTGCAGGAAATGCTGACGGTGAAATCCGATGACGTGAACGGCCGTACCAAGATGTACAAAAACATCGTGGATGGCGATCACCGGATGGAGCCGGGTATGCCGGAGTCCTTCAACGTATTGTTGAAAGAAATCCGCTCCCTGGGTATCAACATCGAGCTGGAAGAAGAGTAATCCCAGCCCGATAGCGCTGCGAGCATTCGTTACAGGGGCACCTGAATCATGTTGTTAACAACATGGTTTAGGTGCCTGACAGGTCTAACTCCGACAGGAGCCAATCCGTGAAAGACTTATTAAAGTTTCTGAAAGCGCAAACTAAAACCGAAGAGTTTGATGCGATCAAAATTGCTCTGGCCTCGCCAGACATGATCCGTTCCTGGTCTTTTGGTGAAGTAAAAAAGCCAGAAACCATTAACTACCGTACGTTCAAACCAGAACGTGACGGTCTGTTCTGCGCCCGTATCTTTGGGCCGGTAAAAGACTATGAGTGCCTGTGCGGTAAGTACAAGCGCCTGAAACACCGTGGCGTGATTTGTGAGAAGTGCGGCGTTGAAGTGACCCAGACTAAAGTGCGTCGTGAGCGCATGGGCCACATCGAGCTGGCGTCTCCGACCGCTCACATCTGGTTTTTGAAATCGCTGCCGTCCCGTATCGGTCTGCTGCTGGATATGCCGCTGCGTGATATCGAACGTGTACTGTACTTCGAATCCTATGTGGTTATCGAAGGCGGGATGACCAATCTGGAACGCCGTCAGATCCTGACCGAAGAACAGTATCTGGATGCGCTGGAAGAGTTTGGTGACGAGTTCGACGCTAAGATGGGTGCCGAGGCTATCCAGGCTCTGCTGAAAAACATGGATCTGGAGCAGGAATGCGAACAGCTGCGTGAAGAGCTGAACGAAACCAACTCCGAGACCAAACGTAAGAAACTGACCAAACGCATCAAGCTGCTGGAAGCGTTCGTACAGTCTGGCAACAAGCCGGAGTGGATGATCCTGACCGTGCTGCCTGTGCTGCCGCCGGACCTGCGTCCGCTGGTACCGCTGGATGGCGGTCGTTTCGCGACTTCCGATCTGAACGATCTGTATCGCCGCGTGATCAACCGTAACAACCGTTTGAAACGTCTGTTGGATCTGGCTGCTCCTGATATCATCGTACGTAACGAAAAACGTATGTTGCAGGAAGCGGTGGATGCGCTGCTGGATAACGGCCGTCGCGGTCGTGCCATCACCGGTTCTAACAAACGTCCGCTGAAATCTTTGGCCGATATGATCAAAGGTAAGCAGGGTCGTTTCCGTCAGAACCTGCTCGGTAAGCGTGTGGACTACTCCGGTCGTTCTGTTATCACCGTAGGTCCGTACCTGCGTCTGCATCAGTGCGGTCTGCCGAAGAAAATGGCGCTGGAACTGTTCAAACCGTTCATCTACGGCAAGCTGGAACTGCGTGGTCTTGCTACCACCATCAAAGCTGCCAAGAAGATGGTAGAACGCGAAGAAGCGGTAGTCTGGGATATTCTGGATGAAGTTATCCGCGAACACCCGGTACTGCTGAACCGTGCGCCGACTCTGCACCGTTTGGGTATTCAGGCGTTTGAACCGGTTCTGATCGAAGGTAAAGCGATTCAGTTGCACCCATTGGTGTGTGCGGCCTATAACGCCGACTTCGACGGCGACCAGATGGCTGTTCACGTACCGCTGACGCTGGAAGCCCAGCTCGAAGCGCGTGCGCTGATGATGTCCACCAACAACATTCTGTCGCCAGCGAACGGCGAGCCGATCATCGTTCCGTCTCAGGACGTGGTATTGGGTCTGTACTACATGACCCGTGACTGTGTTAACGCCAAAGGCGAAGGCATGGTGCTGACTGGTCCGAAAGAAGCAGAACGTATTTATCGTGCAGGTCTGGCTTCACTGCATGCGCGTGTAAAAGTGCGTATTACTGAGCATCAGAAGAATGCACAGGGCGAGTGGACGCAGAAAACCAGCCTGATCGACACCACCGTAGGTCGTGCGATTCTGTGGATGATCGTGCCGAAAGGTCTGCCTTATTCCATCGTCAACCAGGCGTTGGGTAAGAAAGCAATCTCCAAGATGCTGAACACCTGCTACCGCGTGTTGGGTCTGAAACCGACGGTTATTTTCGCTGACCAGATCATGTACACCGGTTTTGCCTACGCGGCGCGTTCCGGTTCTTCCGTTGGTATCGACGATATGGTGATCCCAGCGAAGAAAGTGGAAATCATCAGCGAAGCAGAAGCCGAAGTTGCCGAGATTCAGGAGCAGTTCCAGTCCGGTCTGGTTACCGCGGGCGAACGCTACAACAAAGTTATCGACATTTGGGCTGCGGCGAATGAGCGCGTGGCCAAAGCGATGATGGAAAACCTCTCTACTGAAACCGTTATCAACCGTAACGGCGAAGAAGAGAAACAGGTGTCCTTCAACAGCATCTTTATGATGGCCGACTCCGGTGCGCGTGGTTCTGCGGCACAGATTCGTCAGCTGGCGGGGATGCGTGGTCTGATGGCGAAGCCGGATGGCTCCATCATCGAAACGCCAATCACCGCGAACTTCCGTGAAGGTCTGAACGTACTCCAGTACTTCATCTCCACGCACGGTGCGCGTAAAGGTCTGGCGGATACCGCACTGAAAACGGCGAACTCCGGTTACCTGACGCGTCGTCTGGTTGACGTAGCACAGGACCTGGTGGTGACCGAGGATGATTGCGGTACCCACGAAGGCATCATGATGACGCCGGTTATCGAAGGCGGCGACGTGAAAGAGCCGCTGCGTGAGCGCGTACTGGGCCGTGTGACGGCAGAAGACGTGCTGAAACCGGGCACTGCAGACATTCTGGTTCCGCGCAATACGCTGCTGAACGAGAAATGGTGTGACCTGCTGGAAGAAAACTCTGTTGATGCGTTGAAAGTACGCTCTGTTGTAGGTTGTGAAACCGACTTCGGCGTGTGTGCTAAGTGCTACGGTCGCGACCTGGCACGTGGCCATATCATCAACAAGGGTGAGGCTATCGGGGTTATCGCGGCACAGTCCATCGGTGAACCGGGTACCCAGCTGACGATGCGTACCTTCCACATCGGTGGTGCGGCATCGCGTGCGGCAGCAGAATCCAGCATTCAGGTGAAAAACAAAGGTAGCCTGAAACTGAGCAACGCCAAGTTCGTTATGAACAACGCTGGTAAGCTGGTTATCACCTCGCGTAACACCGAACTGAAGCTGATCGACGAATTCGGCCGTACCAAAGAAAGCTATAAAGTGCCTTACGGTGCGGTCATGGCGAAAGGGAACGGTGACGATGTCGCGGGCGGTGAAACTGTCGCGAACTGGGATCCGCATACCATGCCGGTTATTACCGAAGTGGGCGGTAGCATTCGCTTTACCGACATGATCGACGGCCAGACGATTACTCGTCAGACCGACGAGCTGACCGGTCTGTCTTCTATCGTGGTTCTGGACAGTGCAGAACGTACCGGTGGTGGTAAAGATCTGCGTCCGGCACTGAGAATCGTTGACGCTAACGGTAATGACGTACTGATTCCGGGCACCGACATGCCGGCACAGTACTTCCTGCCGGGTAAAGCGATTGTCCAGTTGGAAGACGGTACACAGATCGGCGCGGGTGATACCCTGGCGCGTATTCCGCAGGAATCCGGCGGTACCAAGGATATTACCGGTGGTCTGCCGCGCGTTGCTGACTTGTTTGAAGCACGTCGTCCGAAAGAGCCGGCAATCCTGGCGGAAGTCAGCGGTGTGGTATCCTTCGGTAAAGAAACCAAAGGCAAACGTCGTCTGGTGATTACGCCGGTTGATGGCAGCGAACCGTACGAAGAGATGATTCCGAAGTGGCGTCAGCTCAACGTGTTCGAAGGTGAACGTGTGGAACGTGGTGACGTGATCTCCGATGGTCCAGAGTCTCCGCACGATATCCTGCGTCTGCGTGGCGTACATGCGGTAACCCGTTACATCACCAACGAAGTGCAGGAAGTTTACCGACTGCAGGGCGTTAAGATTAACGATAAACACATCGAAGTTATCGTTCGTCAGATGCTGCGTAAAGGCACCATCGTCAATCCGGGTAGCTCTGAGTTCCTGGAAGGCGAGCAGGTGGAAATGTCGCGCATCAAGATCGCCAATCGTCAGTTGGAAGCGGACGGCAAGATTGCGGCAACGTATAGCCGTGACCTGCTGGGTATCACCAAGGCGTCTCTGGCTACCGAGTCCTTCATCTCCGCGGCATCGTTCCAGGAAACGACTCGCGTACTGACGGAAGCGGCGGTTGCAGGTAAACGTGATGAACTGCGTGGCCTGAAAGAAAACGTCATCGTGGGTCGACTGATCCCGGCCGGTACCGGTTATGCATACCATCAGGATCGTATGCGTCGCCGTCAGGCAGGCGAGCTGCCGGTTACACCGCAGGTGAGTGCTGAAGAAGCCTCTGCCAACCTGGCTGAGTTGCTGAACGCTGGTCTGGGTGGTAGCGACGACGAATAATCGTCACTTCCCCCGATAATAAAAAACCGTACCTTAGCGATAAGGTGCGGTTTTTTTTATATTCTTATTTCACACGGGAAGCTTTTATTCATGCCCGTGATTGTTTAACAATAGCCTGATGTGACATTCACCCTACGGGCCGTCACAGGCGACGTTAAAAAACGCTTTCAGCGTTGTGTGATTCGTTCCACCTGACGGTGGAACTCACCCTACGGGCCGTCACAGGTGACGTTAAAAAACGCTTTCAGCGTTTTGTGATTCGTTCCACCTGATGGCGGAACTCACCCTACGGGCCGTCACAAGTGACGTTAAAAAACGCTTTCAGCGTTTTGTGATTCGTTCCACCTGACGGCGGAACTCACCCTACGGGCCGTCACAGGCGACGTTAAAAAACGCTTTCAGCGTTTTTTTGGATGCGGGGAAAAGACATAATTGCGTTATAACATCAGCATGGCAGTTTCATAAGGAATGTCCGATGCGATTTAACACAGCGCTTTCAGGCATCATTCTGGTTTTGTTGTCCAGCAGTGCATTTAGCGCAGGCGAGATGCCTTCCGGTTATCCGACCCCGGTGCAGAAGGTATTTCGGCACTGGCAGATAACGTGCAACAACCTGAATGATTGCGATATCAGGAATAATGACCCGTATCTTCGCGTGACGCTAAAGCGTGAAGCTGGCGCTCAGGGCAAAATCTCATTGGACTTCGATCTGGCTGACAAGCGTCAGGCTTTGTATCTGGATGGCGTCCGTTTCCCTCTGACGCAGCCTGCCTGGCAGACTGATGAGGAAGAGGGAGCGTACTATGTCCATACCGAACAACTGGATGTGATTCAGCAGTTTGTTCTGGCCGCTAAAAACGCTAAGCGGTTGTCGTTGTCTGAACATGTCGGCAGTCAGAGTAATAATCAGGAAGAATCTATCTCGCTTAACGGTTTGAATGCGGCGTTATTACTGGCTGATGAACGACAAGGGCGTTTGAATAATCGCAGTGCGTTATTACAGGTCGGTACGGGTGATGTCTCGCTGGTTCCCCCGATACCGGTAGGGCAGGAAATTAGTCCAGCCTATACCCAACCTCCGCCACTGGCTAATGCCAAGGTGTTGATAAATGCAGTCATTAACGCCAAAAAGACGCTACTGGAAGAGGAAGACTGTGGGCTCAGTAAAGAGGCCCGCCAGCTCAGCGAGGCGGAACCGCTGACCAACGAACTGGCGCTGGTGATGCTCAATTGTGGTATGGGGGCCTATCAGTCCTCCAGCATGCTGTTTGTTACGCCACGCAATAACCCGCAAGCAGCGCAGTTGCTGGAGTTGCCTCGACCTATACGTACGGTGGAAAGCCGTGAAGAAAAAATCCGCTGGTTTACCGAAGTGGACTATGACCCGGAAAGCGGTATGTTGTATCACTCCGCGAAAGGGCGTGGTATCGCCGACTGCGGTGAAAGCGCACAGTGGGTGTTTGACGGTAAAACGTTCCAGCTTGTGGCTTACAACTATCAGCCTGAATGTAACGGTGGGCAGCCGGGAGACTGGCCGTCCGTGTGGGCGATGCCGGGCTACCCAACCGAGTAGCCCGACACGATGTTGACAGCCAGCGTGGTTTTCTCTCCCCCACGCTGGCCTGGAGGCGGCGGAACCGGTGGTTGACTCCGGTTCCGGCTGTATCAGCCCGTGCACTGTAGCAACCATCCGCCTGGCCTGGCGACGGGCTGTCTGGTGATGTGCGTGGTGGTACGCAAGCTATCGTTCTCTCTTTGTATCCATTACCTTTTTCTGCGCGTTGTCTCGCATCGTCTGCCTTATTGCAGTGTTGCTCCATTCTCTATCGTTTATTTTTGGCTACCAAAAATTGTCTACATCCCTGCGAGTTAGCCCGATGTCTTCCAGTTGATTGTTATCTAACCGGCGCAGTGCTTTTCTTGCTCGTCGCCGCTGCCGCCAGGCGTGCCAATGCTGGCGGGTATGGTGAAGAAGAACATGCAGGCTGAGACGGGTATGTGGGCGGCGTGGTGGCTGTGCCATAGAGCAATCTCCGATGAGCTGTGTCGGAAATCAGTGTGCCGCTGGGGAGTATTAGGATACAGATGCAGGAAATGACTATTCTGAAGATACAGAAGCGCGATTACGCGATCTGAATGACCTTTTTTATGGCGATCTGTACCTGTTCCTCTTTTCCACTTCGTGGTTTAAAGAAGACAGATACAGATAGCGTATTTGATGAAGAGGCGTATTGGCGTTTGACTTGCAGACTACTGGCACTAGAGATGGCGAATATCGTGTCGTGTCAGGCCGATGTCCCGCAGGCGACGATCATCCAGCTCATTGAGTATCTTGCGGGTTTGGTGTCGCTGGTACTGGTTTTGTACCAGGCGATACAGGCGCTGCAATAGAGAGCGAGGCGTCAGATGCTGTGTCATGGTTATTCTCCGTAAGCGATGGGAACATCATTATGGCAAGTGCATCTGTATGGTTTTATAGACAGAGCTCGGGTTTGTTTTTAATACAGATGTCGTCAAAGACGATCTGAATGGCGGTTTTGATGATTGTCTGTATGGTGATAGTGGGTACGGTATGAATAAGGGGAACGGGTGATGACGCGATATCAACTTTTGGCGACGTTACTGACACAGCGCATTGAACAAGGGCTGTATCAGAGTGGCGAGCGCTTGCCATCCGTTCGGGCGCTGAGCCAGGAGCATGGCGTCAGCATCAGTACCGTGCAGCAGGCGTATTATCTGCTGGAGCAACAGCAGTTAATTGTACCACTGCCCCGTTCCGGGTATTTCGTTCGTGCTGGAAAAAACCAACCGCCGATACCGGCGATGAGTAAACCGGTGCAGCGCCCGGTTGAGGTAAAAAAATGGGGCGCGGTACTGGAACTGGTCAATGCCAGACTGGACCCGGAGACAATCTCTTTAGGCAGTAGCGTACCCGATCTTACCCAGAGCACACTCAAACCGCTGTGGAAGCAGTTGCAACGTATCGGGCAGAAACAACTGGTCTCCTCCTTTACCTACGATAATCTGGCCGGGGTACCGGTGCTGCGGGAGCAAATCGCCCGACTCATGGTGGATAGTGGTTGTCAGCTATCGGCTGACGATATTGTGGTGACCACAGGATGCACTGAGGCGCTGGCGGTGGCGGTGAGGGCACTGGCGCATCCGGGGGATATCATCGCTGTGGAATCCCCGGTGTTTCACGGCATTTTGCAGATCTTGTGCGGGTTGGATATCAAGGTGATTGAGATCCCAACCGATTTCACGTCTGGTATCAATCTGGAAGCGCTGGAACTGGCGTTGGACCAGTGGCCAATCAAGGCCGTGATCACGGTACCGCATTGCAATAATCCGCTTGGATTCATCATGCCGTTACAACGCAAACGCGCGTTGCTGACGTTGGCGCAGCGCTACGATATCGCCATTATCGAGGATGATGTGTATGGCGAATTGGCTTACGAATACCCACGTCCGGCAACGCTGAAGTCGATGGATACTGAGGGGCGGGTCTTGTTGTGCAGTTCGTTTTCCAAGACGCTGGCACCGGGATTGCGTGTGGGTTGGCTGGCACCGGGGCGCTATCTCGACCGGGCTTTGCATATGAAATACACCAGCACCGGTTCTTCTGCGGTTTGTACGCAGCTGGCGGTAGCGGAGTTTATCCGGCAGGGACATTATCAGCCGCATGTAAGGCGTATGCGCGGTATTTACCAGCGTAATCTGGAGCGGTTCACCTGCTGGGTGCGTCGCTATTTCCCCGATACCATTTGCGTCAGTCGGCCACAGGGCGGCTTCGTCTTATGGGTGGAAATGCCCGAGTCATTTGATGGCGTACAGCTCAGTCAGACACTGCGCAAAGATAAGATCCATGTTGCTGGTGGGGCGTTGTTTTCCGCATCAGGCAAATACCGTCATGGCGTACGCTTGAGCTTCGCGATGCCGATGACACCCCACATCGAGCAGACGATAGCGACGATCGGAGCGGCGATCGAACAGACGCTGGTCAAGGGCGAAGGCGAGGCAACGGTGTAGCGGGCTATGATTCAAATGCCGCTAAACCAGTTATACCCCTGATCTTCCCAGTAGCCGCCGGGGTTGGTATCGCTGACGAACAGTGCGGCGATGTGTTTAGCGTTTTTGAAGCCAAGTTTGGTGGGAACGCGCAAACGTAGTGGGTAGCCGTAATCTGGCGGCAGCGTCTGATCGCCGAATTCCAGCGCCAGAATGGTTTGCGGATGCAGGGCTGTGGCCATATCGATGCTGGAATAGTAGCGGTCAGCGCATTTAAAGCCGACGTAACGGGCGTTCAGGTCAGCCCCGATATGTTGCAGAAACAGACGTAACGGGATGCCACGCCACTGGCCGATGGCGCTCCAGCCTTCAATACAGATAAGTCGCGTAATTTGTGTTTCCTGCGGTAGCTGGCGCAATTGTTCCAGCGTCCAGACGCCCTTTTTTTCGACCTTACCGCTGACCTCAAGGCGATAGCTGTCCAGATCGATATCCGGCACGTTGTATTCCGGGTAGAACGCGTTGAAGGGAAACGGCTGGGTGACCTGATCGGGTCGGTAGCTGGGAGCCAGACGCTGCCCACTGAATAACCAGGCTTGAACCCGATCGTTCCAGCGCGACATCGCCCACAAGACTTTATCGATGCTGTCACCATCTTGCATATTACAGCCCGTCAGCATCGCGACTGCGCCAAGCGTCAGCCCGGAGCGCAGCATCAGGCGGCGTTCGAGATTGACCAACTGCTTTTTCTGGCTCGGCTCCAGCATCAGCGTAGCGCGGCGCTGTGGTTTGTCACTCATGTTTGCCTCCGGTCAGCATGGCCCACAGGGTTCGCGGTACGATAAGTACCATCAGGACGTGGATGACCACGAATAGCGCAATGCCACTCATCGCCAGAAAGTGGACATAACGGGCGGTGGCGAAACCGCCCAACAGATTAGTGAGCCAGGACAACTGAACCGGCTTCCAGATTGCCAGCCCGGATAGCACCAGCAGTACGCCGAGCGCGATGACACCGAAATACATGAGTTTCTGGATGGCGTTGTACTGGTGGGACGTATGGCGTAAGCGCAGGGTGAGCGTCTGGTGAATGTCATGCCAGAGCGCTCTGAGACTGAGTGGCAACCAGCGCTGCCGCCAGTGGCCGCTGGCGAGACTCCACATCACGTACAGTAAGCCATTCGCCGCCCACAGCCACATCACCGCCAGATGCCAGCCAATCGCGCCGCCGAGCCAGCCGCCCAATGTCATCGTGGCTGGAAAATGAAAGTTGAATAACGGCGAGGCGTTATAAATTTCCCAGCCGCTCATGAACATGCCTGTCATAGCCAGCAGATTGAGCCAGTGGGCAAGCCTGACGGGCCAGGCGTGTATCGGGCGGCGGGATGGCGACATGGCGGACTCCGGTTACATGGGGGGGACGGTGCCGTCTTTACCGGCGGAAACCGCTACGGCAATGCGCTTGCCCTGATCGTCAAGCCGTGAGAACAGCACGATATGGGCGCCAGGTTTCAGCAGGCTACGATCACCGGGGGCGATGCTGACGATAGGCACGTCGTCCGGTACTACCACGGTTTTCTGCCCGCCGTTATAAGTCACGGTCAGTGTGCGGCCGTTGCTGTTAACCAGCTTGCCGACGGTGCCGTTGGTCATGGTGCCGCTTTTCCCGTCAGCGGATTCCCACGGGCGGAAACCTTCGCCGGTACCACGCAGGCTGGCATCGAAGACATGAACTTCCAGTGCTTTGAGCGTGCCATCAGGCTGAGGGATGGCCGCGGTGCCGATAAAACTATCGGGTTTGATATCACCCGGTTCGGCTTTGCTGATGCTCATCACGCGGGTGTCAGCGGTCAACGTGGCATCGACTTTCTGCCCTTTGCGGTCAGTCAGTTGCAACTGTGTGTCCGATACCGCCGTAATGGTGCCGCGGATGGGTGATGGTGGTTTGGCTGGCGCGTCGGCGGCGCTGGCCACGTGGCTACAAAGCAGTAAAGAAGAAAGCAACAGCCCGGCAAAACGATGTGTTGTCATGATGGATTTCCCCTGAGTTGGCGTGTGTCCATCATGGTGAGGCGTTCCGGTCGTCAGGATGACGATTTGATGACATTAATGTCATCAAGTCAGGGGGCTGGAGTTGCTATGATAACGCCCGGTTCCATCCGAAGGCGGGAGTAGAGACAATGCGTATTCTGGTGGTTGAAGACGATGGCAGTACCGGCGATTACCTGAAAAAAGGACTCACTGAAGCGGGTTATGCCGTTGATCTGGCACGTAACGGTACCGACGGGTTATTTAATGCGCTTGAGCACAGTTACGACGTCATCATTCTGGATGTAATGTTGCCGGGGCTTAATGGTTGGCAAATTATTGAGATGCTGCGTAAAAAAAGTGATGTACCGGTGCTGTTTCTGACGGCGCGCGACCAGTTACACGACCGTATTCACGGGTTGGAACTGGGGGCCGACGACTACCTGATCAAACCGTTTTCGTTTACCGAGTTGGTGTTGCGTATTCGCACGTTGCTGCGCCGGGGTGTGGTACGTGAAGCCGATCACTACGCTGTGGCGGACTTACGCCTCGACGTATTGCGGCGTAAGGCTACCCGGCAAGAGGTGGTGATCCCGCTTACCAATAAAGAGTTTATGCTGCTGCACCTGCTGGTGCGGCGCGAAGGTGAGGTGCTCTCGCGTACCTTGATTGCTTCGCAGGTCTGGGACATGAATTTTGATAGTGATACCAACGTGGTGGATGTGGCCGTGAAACGCTTGCGCGCCAAGATAGACAAACCGTTCGATATCAAGCTTATTCACACGGTGCGTGGTATTGGCTATGTCTGCGAGCCGCGTTCATGAACCACTGGCTTCAGCGCTGGCGCGCTATCTCCTTGAAGACCCGTTGCAGCTTGCTGTTTGCGTTAGTTGCCGCGCTGGTGGTCAGCCTGGCGGGCAGCTATTTGTATAGTGCGCTGTGGCAGGAAATGTACCGGCGTAGTGATTTGCAGGTCACCGGGCGCGTTGACTATTACCGCCACCTGTTGGGGAAGAATTTTACGCTGCCGGTGTTGACCAGTAATACCGGCCTGTTTGAGAACATGCTGGGGAGTGAGCAGGATGTATTACTGTTTTCACTACCGGGGCAAAAGCCGCTTATCAGCGTTAATCCGGCGCATATTTCACTGCCGCCATTAACGCCGGTGGCGGAGAGCTCGCCGTTGCGGGTTTCCAGCGTACAGGGTGGTGTTACCGCTGATGGCGTGCCGATGCGAGCGATAGCCGCCCAGGTTCGGCTCAATGACGGGCAATTGCTGCAGATTGCCGCCGCCCATGTGATGCTCAATGAGCAACGCATGCTGGAACATTACCTCTGGCGGGTGGTGGGGGCGGTGGTAGCCGCGTTCATATTGATAGCGGCGTTGGGATATCTGGTTTTGCGCCGTGGTCTCTCGCCGTTATGGCGCATGGCGGCGCAGGCGTCGGCGATTGCGCCGAACACCTTATCCACCCGTGTCAGCGATGCCGATGCCCCGCAGGAAGTGCGGCAATTGATTCGTGCTTTTAACGCCATGTTGGATCGTCTCAACGAGGGTTATCAGCGATTAACCCAATTTTCTGCCGACCTGGCGCATGAGATTCGCACGCCGATTGGTGCGCTGATGGGGCATTGTCAGGTCGCGCTGTATCAGCCACGCAGTGTGGAAGAGTATGAAACGCTACTGTCGGACAATATTGCCGAGCTGGAGCGTCTGTCGCGGATGGTAGAAAACATCCTGTTTCTGGCCCGCGCCAGCCATGAGCAACCGGTACTTAACCGGGTGTCGGTTGACGTGGAGGCCGAGCTGCGCCGGGTGGCGGATTACTTTGATATGCTGGCGGATGAGCGTGGTATCGAACTGCGTTATGAAGGCCAGGCGGCACTGGCGGTCGATGCGCTCTTGTTCCAACGTGCGCTGAGTAATCTGGTTGCCAACGCGGTACGGTATGCGCATGCGGATAGCCCGATAACGTTGAGTGCGAGCGCATCGCCTGAAGGGGTTGTGATTGCGGTGACCAACCTCGGCCCTTTATTGCCGTCGGAGCAGCTGGAGCGACTGTTTGACCGATTTTATCGTGTGGATGCGACCCGCAGCGCGAGTAGTGACTCCAGTGGTTTGGGGTTGTCTATCGTTCGGGCCATCATGACCTTGCATGGCGGCGAGGTGATCGCCCGATGCTATCCTGTTAATCAAACCACCGGGCGGATCTGTTTTAGCCTGATCTTCCCGGCGGTTGATCGCATCGCCTAGATCGTGAGGAATGGATCGCCGATGTCGCGGCGATCCTGGCGCGACGTCACTCAATCGCCGTTCTTCCCAGATAACCATCCCAGTCTTTCCATACCGGCTGCAACCCAGCCTGCGCCAGCGCATCCGCCACGTCTTGCGGGCGGCGATTGTCGTGCGGGGTGAATTGCTCCAGCTCTGGGTGATCGTCGGCGTAGCCGCCCGGTTGGGTTTTGGAAAACGCACTGACGTTGTTGATGGCAATCGGGATCATATGGTCGCGGAAGAACGGTGACTCACGGGTAGAGAGCGACAGTTCCACATCGGGTGCCAGCAGCCGGAAAGCGCAGATAACCTGCATCAGCTGTGCCTCATCCATCAACGAGGCGGGTTCAATGCCGCCAGCACAAGGGCGCAGGCGTGGGAACGACACCGAGTAGCGGCTTTGCCAGTAGGTTTGCTGTAAATACAGCAGGTGCTCGGCCACCATATAGCAGTCGGTGCGCCAGCTGTCCGACAGTCCAATGAGCGCCCCCAGCCCGATCTTGTCGATGCCGGCTCGTCCCAGCCTGTCTGGTGTTGCCAGCCGCCAGGCGAAGTCTTGCTTGTGGCCGCGCAGGTGGTGGTGGGCATAGGTTCTGGCGTGATAGGTTTCCTGATACACCATTACCCCATCCAACCCGAGGGTTTTCAGCTCGGCGTAATCTTCCTGCGATAGCGGCTGCACTTCCATCATCAGTGAACTGAATTGCGGGCGAATTAACGGCAGCATCTGGCGAAAATAATCCATTCCCACTTTGCGCTGGTGTTCACCGGTCACCAGCAGCAGGTGGTCGAACCCCAGCGCCTTGATGGCCTCGCACTCACGCTGGATTTCCTGCTCATTGAGTGTCTTGCGTTTGAGGTGGTTACTCATGGAGAAACCACAATAGGTGCAGTCGTTGGCGCACAGGTTGGAAAGGTACAGCGGCACATAGAAACTGACGGTGTTGCCAAAACGCTGGCGCGTCAGTTGTTGCGCCCGCTGGGCCAGTGGTTCCAGCCAGCGACTGGCAGCAGGCGACAGCAATGCCATCATATCGTCGCGCGTGAGTCGATCAGCGCACAGCGCCCGCTCTACGTCGGCGTCGGTTTTGCTGTTGATGCGCAGGGTCAGGTCATGCCATTCCAGCTGTTGCCAGCGGTGTTCAAACGACGGTTGAGCGTGAGTGTCCATTACTCGGTGGCCTCCGTCTGGCGTAGAAAACCGGTCAGCGGGCTGGTGGCGCTGGCGAGGTGCTGACGGCTGCCCAGACCAGCCTGACGGGCGAGCGCCCCGGCGTCCACCGCCAGTCGGAACGCGTGCGCCATCTGCACCGGGTCACGTGCCACGGCGATGGCGGTATTAACCAGTACCGCATCGGCACCGAGTTCGATGGCTTCTGCCGCATGACTGGGAGCACCGATGCCAGCATCCACCACCACCGGTACCCGCGCCTGTTCGACGATAATGTGCAGAAAGTCGCGTGTTTGCAGCCCTTGATTGGAACCGATAGGTGCGCCGAGCGGCATCACCGCGGCACAACCGACGTCTTCCAGACGCTTGCATAACACCGGGTCGGCACCGCAGTAGGGCAGTACCACAAAGCCGTCTTTCACCAGTTGTTCCGCGGCTTTCAGCGTTTCCACCGGGTCCGGCAACAGGTATTTCATGTCCGGGTGGATTTCCAGCTTCACCCAGTGTGTGCCCAGCGCTTCACGCGCCAGTCGGGCGGCGAATACCGCTTCTTCAGCGGTTTTGGCTCCCGAGGTATTGGGCAGCAGGTGTACGCCCAGTTCACGCAGCGGGGCCAGAATGGCATCGCTGCCGCCTTTCAAATCCACCCGTTTCATTGCCAGCGTGACCAGTTGCGAGCCGCTGGCGCGCAGCGCATCCTGCATCAGTTGTGCACCGGCAAACTTTCCGGTGCCGGTTAATAACCGGGAAGTAAACGTTGTATCTGCAATCTTCAGCATCTCAACCTCCTGCGATTGCCTGAAACAATAAAATGTCATCACCATCCCGTACGGCAGAATGTGCCCAGGCATCACGCGGGATGATGGTGTGATTGATGGCCAGCGCCGTGCCAGGCTGTAACCGGTCCAACTGCTCAAGCAGTTGCGTGACGGTCAACTCACTGTGCAGTTCGATAACTTCATCGTTGAGCCGGATCTTCATGCCTGCCCCCCACATACCGGACATGTCGCTGATCGTGCCAGTTGCAGCGTGGTCCATTGCTGCTGGCGTGCATCGAACAGACGTAATTTGCCGTCCAGTGGTGAGGGTAATCCGCATAGCAATTTGAGCGCTTCCAGTGCCTGCAAAGTGCCCATCACACCGACCACCGGGCCAAGTACACCGGCGGTGCGGCAGTTGCGTTGGGGTTCCGTCGTATCCGGGTAGAGACAGGCGTAGCAGCCGTGCGGATAAGGGGGTGTCAGTACCAGCAACTGGCCGCTGAATCCTACCGCGCTGGCGCTGATCAGCGGTTTTTGTGCCGCGACGCAGGCGGCATTAACCGCATGACGGGTAGTCATGTTGTCGCAGCAGTCCAGCACCAGATCGACCTGCTCCACTGCTGTTGCCAGCGACTCACCTTCAAGTCGGGTGATCAGCGCGACGGTTTGCACCAGTGGGTTGATGGCTTCCAGCGCGTGGCGGGCCAGCACGGCTTTAGGGTGTGACAGGTCTGCGTTACGGTAGAGAATCTGCCGTTGCAGATTAGAGAGGTGTAGGGTGTCGTGGTCCGCCAGCAGCAGGGTGCCAACCCCCGCGGCCGCCAGATAGAGTGCTGCCGGTGAGCCCAGTCCACCCAGCCCAACCAGCAACACGCGGGAGGCTGCCAGTTTCTGTTGCCCTTCCTGGCCGATATCCTCCAGCAACAGCTGGCGGCTGTAGCGCATAAATGCCTGATCATCGAGCATGTTACGCCTCCCGTCCTTCGATCAATTGCAGCAACGTCGCGGTCGCGGCGCGCCAGTCAGCGGCCTGAGTGATGGCGCTGACCACAGCGATGCTACCGACTCCGGTTTCCAGCACGGCGGGTACCCGGTCAATGCTGATACCGCCGATGGCCACGGTAGGAAAGCGCCCGTTCAACGCGCGAATATGACGGGCCAACTCCACCAGACCTTGCGGTGCCGATGGCATGGCTTTGGTTTGGGTCGGGAAAATATGGCCCAGTGCGATGTAGGATGGCGACAGGGCGACGGCGCGTGCCAGCTCAGCATCGTCATGGGTAGAGACACCCAGTCGTAACCCGGCGGCATGGATTGCCGCCAGATCGGCCGTATCAAGATCCTCCTGACCCAGGTGTACGCCGTATGCCTGATGCCTGACGGCCAGTTGCCAGTAATCGTTGATGAACAGCCGGGCCTGATACTGACGGCCAAGCGCAATCGCCCGGATGATGTCCGGCTCGGCCTGCTCCGCTGGCTGGTCTTTGATGCGTAGCTGGATGGTACGAACCCCCGCGTCCAGCAGGCGTTCAATCCATACCACGCTATCGACCACCGGATAAAGCCCCAGTCGGGCATCAGTGGTGGGAAACGCGCGGGTCATTAGCGTTCCTCCTGCGGCAGGCTGGTCGCGGTGTGATACAGCTCGCTACCGCGAGCGCGGAATTCGGCGGACATGTTTGCCATGCCGACGTCGATCGGTTGCGCTTCCTGACGGGCGGCGTAGTCGCGTACTTCCTGTGTAATCTTCATCGAGCAGAATTTTGGCCCGCACATCGAGCAGAAATGCGCGACTTTGCCAGATTCCTGCGGCAGGGTTTCATCGTGGTAGGCGCGAGCGGTTTCCGGGTCCAGCGCCAGATTGAACTGGTCTTCCCAGCGGAATTCAAAGCGTGCCTTGGACATGGCGTTGTCGCGGATCTGCGCGCCGGGGTGCCCTTTCGCCAGGTCGGCGGCGTGAGCCGCGATCTTATAGGCGATAAGCCCCTGTTTAACGTCGTTCTTGTTCGGTAACCCCAGGTGTTCTTTCGGGGTGACGTAGCACAGCATGGCGCAGCCGAACCAGCCGATCATCGCCGCGCCGATGCCTGACGTGAAGTGGTCATAGCCCGGCGCGATATCCGTGGTGAGCGGGCCCAGCGTGTAGAACGGTGCTTCATGGCAGTGTTCCAGCTCTTCGGTCATGTTGCGGCGGATCATCTGCATCGGGACATGACCGGGGCCTTCGATCATCACTTGCACATCGTATTCCCAGGCGACCTTAGTCAGCTCGCCCAGCGTGTGCAGTTCGGCGAACTGCGCTTCGTCATTGGCGTCCTGAATTGAGCCGGGGCGCAGGCCATCGCCCAATGACAGGGCGACGTCATAGGCGCTACAGATTTCGCAGATTTCACGGAAATGCTGGTAGAGGAAGTTTTCCTGATGGTGCGACAGGCACCATTTCGCCATGATGGAGCCGCCGCGTGACACAATGCCCGTCAGGCGTTTGGCGGTCATCGGGACATAGCGCAACAACACTCCAGCATGAATGGTGAAATAATCCACCCCCTGTTCCGCCTGTTCCAGCAAGGTGTCGCGGAACAGTTCCCAGGTGAGGTTTTCCGCGATGCCGTTGACCTTTTCCAGCGCCTGATAGATAGGCACGGTGCCGATCGGCACCGGGCTGTTGCGCAGGATCCACTCGCGGGTTTCATGAATATAACGCCCGGTGGATAAGTCCATTACGGTATCCGCACCCCAGCGGGTGGCCCACACCAGTTTCTCGACTTCTTCCTCAATCGAAGAGGTCACCGCAGAGTTGCCGATATTGGCATTCACCTTCACCAGAAAATTACGGCCGATGACCATCGGTTCCGATTCCGGGTGATTAATGTTGGCGGGGATAATCGCCCGCCCGGCCGCGACTTCCTGACGCACGAATTCCGGTGTGATGTCGTCCGGCAGCAACGCGCCAAAACTGTGGCCCGGATGCTGTTGGCGCAGAACCGCGCCGCGAATACGCTCACGTCCCATATTTTCACGGATGGCGATAAATTCCATCTCTGGCGTGATGATCCCCTGACGGGCGTAATGCAACTGGGTGACGCGACGTCCCGCTTTGGCACGTCTGGGGTGCGGCAGGTGTTCAAAACGCAGGTGGTCAAGACCACTATCCGCCAGCCGTTGTTGGGTAAAACCGGAGCTGACGTGCGATAAGGTTTCCGTGTCGTCGCGTTCGGCAATCCAGTCGGCCCGCAGTTTGCCAAGCCCACGGTGGACATCTGGGGTGATGGCAGGGTCGCCGTAGGGACCGGCGGTATCATAAACCGGCACCGCTTCGTTAGGTTCATAGCGTGGATTGTCGCGGCTACCGCCCACCAGCGTTGGGCTTAGCTGAATTTCCCGCATGGGTACGCGAATATCCGGACGTGAGCCGGTCAAATAAATCCGCTGTGAGTTTGGGAAGGTTGAGCCGCGCAGCGTATCGATAAACTGCTGCGCCGCAGCACGTTGTTCACGACGACCGGACGGTGTTTTTTCTCCAGAAGCCGTCAGCTCCGTGGGCAGTTTGGATTCGGTAGACATAGCAAGTTCCTGTTCATTAAATGGGAAGATTGCTTGTCTGGAGTTCGGAGGGAGTAATCGCCGGATGCTGGCTGGCAACGGCAGAGGGCGTGTTGCCCTGACTGTTGCGCCCGTTCCCCTGAATGGTGTTGGGGGGCGATATCATTACTCTTGTTCCCTTCGCAGGTATTAACCTGATCAGGTTCCGCGGATCCCGAATTAACGGTCTCAGCCCACGCGCCATCAGGCGTGTTGGGCACTCCGACAAGATAGGGCCCCTTGCGGGGCGTAACACTCGTGGTCAATTAAAACGATTAACCACTGCAAAACTACAGCTACTTTATGCGCTGTGCTGCGGTGGCGTCAATGAACGAATGTCCGCCGTGTCTGGTATTCCTCTGGGGATGTGCATTGCCAAGGCTTCACCCGCGCCGGATAATGCCTGACGGAATGTCGTCATGTTGACAAGGTCGATGAAAACACCAACGGTCTGCCTGACAGACCAGCCTGATAATAAGCGGGGCGATAAAAGAGATGGAAGTGACGCTGAAAGGTGAAGAAAGCGGGTGGTGGGTGGTATATCACCGCCACCAGATCTGGCTGCCTCAGGGCGAGTTACCGAAAGGAACAGCGGCGCAGTGGCAGCTGCAACAGCGTTCTGCCCGTCAGGTTGGCGAATGGCTGGGGGAACCGGTATGGCTGGTGCTACAGGAGAAGGCGAGCGACATGGGGTCGGTACGTGAACTGCTGAGTCAGGATGCCGGGCTGTTCCAGTTGGCGGGCCGTGCGGTGCAACTGGCGGAATTCTACCGTTCGCACCGATTTTGCGGTTACTGCGGCCATGAAATGTCAGCCAGTACTACTGAGTTGGCCTGCCTGTGTCACCACTGCAAAGAGCGTTACTATCCGCAAATCGCCCCTTGTGTGATTGTGGCTATCCGCCATCACGACAAAATTTTGCTGGCGCAGCATTTACGCCACAAAGGCAATATGTACACCACGTTGGCTGGCTTCGTTGAAGTAGGGGAAACGCTGGAACAGGCGGTGGCGCGGGAAGTGATGGAAGAGAGCAATGTCCGCGTCAAAAACCTGCGTTATGTCAGTTCACAGCCGTGGCCGTTCCCGCATTCGTTGATGATGGCGTTTATGGCCGATTATGACGGCGGAGAACTGAAGCATGACCCGTCTGAACTGCGGGATGCTAACTGGTTTCGTTATGACCGCTTGCCGGAACTGCCGCCACCGGGTACGGTAGCCCGGCGTTTGATTGAAGACACGGTCGTACTGTGCCGTGAGGCTGATCAGTGATCGGCCATTGCCAGCGACAATCATGCCTGCACGCAGGCGTTACAAGGAAAAGACCATGACTGATCTGAAAAATGATCGCTATTTGCGTGCGCTGTTGCGCCAGCCTGTGGATGTGACTCCGGTATGGATGATGCGTCAGGCTGGGCGTTACCTGCCTGAGTACCGTGCGACTCGCTCGCAAGCCGGTGATTTTATGTCGCTGTGCAAAAATGCCGAGCTGGCCTGTGAAGTGACGTTACAGCCACTGCGGCGTTATAACCTTGATGCCGCTATCCTGTTTTCCGATATTCTCACTGTGCCGGATGCGATGGGGTTAGGTCTCTATTTTGAAGCGGGGGAAGGGCCGCGCTTTACCTCACCGGTGACCTGCCATGCCGACGTGAAAAAACTGCCGATACCGGACCCGGAACTTGAACTGGGTTACGTGATGAACGCGGTACGGACTATTCGCCGCAATCTGGCTGGCGCGGTACCGCTAATCGGTTTTTCCGGCAGTCCATGGACGCTGGCGACGTATATGGTTGAAGGCGGTAGCAGCAAAGCCTTTACCGTCATCAAAAAAATGATGTTCGCCGAGCCGCATACGCTGCATTTACTGCTGGATAAGCTGGCGGATAGCGTCACGCTTTACCTGAATGCCCAGATTCGAGCCGGGGCGCAGGCGGTGATGATTTTTGATACCTGGGGTGGCGCACTCAGTGGCCCGGCTTACCGTGAATTTTCGCTACACTACATGCATAAAATTGTCGATGGCTTGCAGCGTGAACATGATGGTCGTCGTGTACCGGTGACGTTGTTTACCAAAGGCGGCGGTCAGTGGCTGGAAGCGATGGCGGATACCGGTTGTGACGCGCTGGGGCTCGACTGGACGACGGATATTGCCGATGCACGGCGTCGTGTGGGAGACCGGGTTGCGCTACAGGGCAACATGGACCCGTCGATGTTGTATGCACCACCTGCCCGTATTGAGCAGGAGGTCGCCACCATTCTGGCGGGCTTCGGTTCTGGCAATGGTCATGTGTTTAACCTGGGGCATGGTATCCATCAGGATGTGCCGCCGGAGCATGCCGGTGTCTTCGTTGAAGCGGTACACCGTTTATCCGCACCGTATCATCAGGACATGGCCTGATGGATATACCGGCATTGCGCGCTGAGCAATGTGATAAAGCGGCGTTGGTGGTTCGTTACGATGATGTGCCTTTTGAACAACCAGCGCTGATTGCCGGTGCGGATGTCGGTTTCGAGCAGGAAGGCGCGGTAACCCGTGCGGCGATAGCGGTACTGGCGTATCCGTCGCTACAACTGGTGGAATACCAAATTGCGCGCATTCCGACGGTGATGCCTTATATCCCCGGTTTTTTGTCGTTTCGTGAGTATCCGGCGCTGATGGCGGCATGGGAACAATTACAGCACCGGCCGGATTTGCTGTTTGTTGATGGGCACGGCGTGTCTCATCCTCGTCGTCTGGGGGTGGCCAGTCATTTCGGTTTGCTGGTCAACGTACCGACGATAGGTGTTGCCAAGCGACGATTGTGTGGGCAGTTTTCGCCGCTGGCAGACGCAGCAGGCAGTCGGCAGCCATTGCTGGATAAAAATGAGCAGATCGGCTGGGTATGGCGTAGCAAGGTGCGCTGCAACCCGTTGTTTGTTTCCACCGGTCATCGTGTCGGTATGGACAGCGCGTTGCAGTGGGTCATGCGCTGCATGAACGGGTATCGTCTTCCGGAACCGACCCGTTGGGCGGACGCGGTGGCATCAAACCGTCCGGCGTTTCAACGCTGGCAACGTGAGGCCGGGCTGTAGGATAATGCCGGGCAGTAAACTTTAGGAATTCAGGTATATGGCAGTGTAGTGATTTTCGTTACACTGCCGCCCATTATTATTGAGATAAACAATGTTACGTAACCCGATCCATTTGCGTCTGGAAAAACTGGCAAGCTGGCAGCATGTCACCTTTATGGCTTGCCTTTGTGAACGTATGTACCCCAACTACCATGAGTTCTGCCAGCAGACCGGGTTTGGGGATGCACAACTCTACCGGCGCATACTGGATTTGGTATGGGAAACGCAGGTCGTTAAAGACGCCAAGGTCAATTTCGATAGCCAGTTAGAAAAACTGGAAGACGCCATCCCCGCGCCGGATGATTACGATATTTATGGTGTTTATCCGGCCATTGATGCTTGCGTGGCGCTGAGTGAATTACTGCATTCGCGTCTGAGTGGTGAAACGCTGGAACATGCGGTAACCATTAGCGAAACGTCGATTCGCACCGTGGCGATGCTGGAAATGACGCAAGCCGGTCGGGAAATGACCGATGAAGAGTTAAAGGACTTGCCCGCAGTTGAAGAAGAATGGGATATCCAGTGGGAGATTTTCCGCCTGCTGGCCGACTGCGAAGAACGCGATATTGAGCTGATAAAAGGACTGCGCGCCGACCTGCGTGAAGCCGGAGTCAGCAACATTGGGATAAATTTGTATCAATAACGCGATAAAACGTGATTTAAGGCCTGAAATGGCCTGTCTTTAGGCTTCACATCCGCACCCTGTCTGGTCTACATTTGGGGGGCGTAATAAAAGTGGCTGTCGGTGCGTGTATGCAGGAGAGTGCTGTTATGGCATTTCCGTCGCACTCGATGCTTAGCAAGCGATAAACACACTGTAAGGATAACTTATGAATAAGACTCAACTGATTGATGTAATTGCTGACAAAGCTGACCTTTCCAAGACCCAGGCTAAAGCTGCTCTGGAAGCTACCCTGGCAGCGATTACTGAGTCTCTGAAAGAAGGTGATGCAGTACAATTAGTTGGTTTTGGTACTTTTAAAGTCAATCATCGTAATGAGCGCACTGGCCGCAACCCGCAGACTGGTAAAGAAATCAAAATCGCTGCCGCTAATGTGCCCGCGTTTGTATCTGGTAAGGCATTGAAAGACGCTGTTAAATAAGCGCATGCTGATACAAGGTTTAAGCAGAGGGGCGATTTCGCCCCTTTTGCTTTTCTTCAGACGATATATGCGGGTGGTTGTTCCGGTGCTGGTGTGCTGGCTGACCGCCTGTAGTTCTCATTCGCCGACGCCTGCTGTGTTTGCCAGTGGTTATCTGGCCGATCGCGGAGTAGTCAGGTTATGGCGCAAGGACGACACGCAACAACATCTCACCACGCTGGTGACGGTATTCAGTTCGTTGCAAGGCAACGATGTCAAAACAACCCTGTATCGCTTCCAGCAGGGCGTATTGCGCGAAGTGAAGCAGACGGCCACTTCGCCGTCACAGGGCGAAGTCAGACTGCGTTTTGAACAGTCTGGAAACGTCAGCTTTATGCAGCGACAGTTGCCAGACCGACGGGAATCTCTGTCGGAAGACGATATTGCGTTGTATCAGTTTGACGCCCGACGTTTGCTGGCGCTAAGCGATTCGCTACGAACGGGTAAGGTGTCATTGATGCAAGGGCACTGGAAGACAGGTCAGGTGACCACATGTGATGGAAAAACGGTACGCCCCGATTTTGATCGCGCTTCACTGGCCTGGATTGCTCAACAGAACGAACATGCTGGTGGACCACTTGGCATCGCCTGGCTAGAGTCGCCGGAAGGTACGCAATTGTTGCAGGTAGCCGAAGCCGATTTTTGTCGCTGGGAGCCGACCGCCGAAACGTGGTAGTCAGGGAATGCTGGCCCAGGAAAGAGCGGGTGCCATAAAGCAAAAAATAAGGGGCCGCAGCCCCTTGTTAAAGCGCAATACGGATCGTCAGGCTTTCTGTTCACGGGCGATGGCACGATAGCCAATATCGCTGCGGCAAAAGCTGCCTTCCCAATGGATGGGTTTAGCCAGTTCGTAAGCGCGTTGCTGCGCATCGGCAACGCTGTGGCCCAGTGCTGTCACGCACAACACGCGTCCGCCGTTAGTCACGACATCATCGCCATTAAGCCGGGTACCGGCATGGAACACTTTTCCGCCGGTTGCTTCCTGGGTTGGCAGGCCGGAAATGACGTCACCGGTGTGGTAATCCCCCGGATAGCCGCCAGCGGCCAACACCACACCCAGTGATGGACGGGCATCCCAGTCAGAGGTTTTCTCATCCAGTTTGCCGTCGCACGCCGCCAGACAGAGTTCCACCAGGTCGGATTTCAGACGCAGCATGATAGGTTGCGTTTCCGGGTCACCGAAACGGCAGTTGAATTCGATCACCTTTGGCTGACCATCCGGGGAAATCATCAGGCCAGCGTACAAGAATCCGGTATACACGTTACCTTCGGCCGCCATGCCGCGCACGGTTGGCCAAATAATCTGATCCATGACCCGCTGATGGACGTCATCTGTGACTACCGGTGCCGGTGAGTAAGCACCCATGCCACCGGTGTTAGGGCCGGAATCCTGGTCACCTACACGTTTGTGATCCTGGCTGGTCGCCATCGGCAGTACGTGTTCGCCATCCACCATGACGATGAAGCTGGCTTCTTCGCCATCAAGAAACTCTTCGACCACGATGCGGTGACCCGCATCGCCAAACGCATTACCCGCCAACATATCGGTGGCCGCGTTTTCCGCTTCTTCCAGCGTCATGGCAACAATGACACCTTTACCCGCGGCCAGACCGTCTGCTTTGATAACAATCGGCGCACCTTTGCGACGGATATACTCCAGCGCCGGTTCAATCTCGGTGAAATTTTGGTATTCCGCGGTTGGAATATGCTGGCGAGCCAGAAAGTCCTTGGTAAAGGCTTTGGAACCTTCCAACTGGGCTGCCGCCTGCGTTGGGCCGAAAATCTTCAGGCCCGCGGTGCGGAATGCGTCGACGACACCGATGACCAACGGCGCTTCCGGGCCAACGATAGTCAGGCCAATCGCGTTCTGGCGAGCGAAATCCAGCAGTGCCGGGATGTCTGTCGCGGCAATATTCACGTTTTCCAGCGCGGGTTCCAGGGCAGTGCCCGCATTACCCGGTGCCACATAGACTTTATCAGCTAACGGAGACTGGGCCGCTTTCCAGGCCAGTGCGTGTTCGCGACCGCCATTACCAATAATCAAAATATTCATTGTTATAGCCCCGGATTAGTGACGGAAATGGCGCATGTCGGTAAACAGCATCGCAATGCCGTGCTCGTTAGCCGCAGCGATGACTTCGTCATCACGAATGGAACCACCAGGCTGAATCACACACGTGATACCAACGGCAGCCGCGGCATCGATACCATCACGGAACGGGAAGAACGCGTCGGATGCCATGACGGAACCCTTCACTTCCAACCCTTCATCACTGGCTTTGATACCTGCGATTTTGGCCGAGTAAACACGGCTCATTTGACCGGCACCGATACCGATAGTCATGTTATCGCGAGCATACACAATGGCGTTGGATTTAACGAATTTCGCCACTTTCCAGCAGAATAGGGCATCACGCAGTTCGGTTTGCGTCGGCTGGCGTTCGGTGACTACGCGCAGTTGAGCGGCGTCTACCATGCCTAAATCGCGATCCTGTACCAACAGGCCACCGTTGACGCGTTTGAAATCCAGACCGGAAACACGTTGTTGCCACTGGCCACAGATCAGTACACGGACGTTTTGCTTGGCGGCAGTAACCTTCAGCGCAGCATCACTGGCGGCAGGCGCAATAATCACTTCAACGAACTGACGACTGATAATGGCTTGCGCGGTGGCTTCATCCAATTCGCGGTTAAACGCGATGATCCCACCAAACGCCGATGTCGGGTCGGTTTTGTAGGCACGCTCATAAGCGTCCAGAATCGAATCACCGATCGCCACGCCACAGGGGTTGGCATGCTTAACGATAACGCAGGCGGGTTCGGCGAATTCTTTCACGCATTCCAGCGCAGCATCGGTATCCGCGATGTTGTTGTAGGAAAGCGCTTTACCCTGTACTTGTTGCGCGGTAGCCACCGATGCCTCAGAGACATGCTCTTCTATATAGAAGGCGGCTTGCTGGTGGCTGTTTTCACCGTAACGCATATCCTGCTTTTTAATAAAGTTCAGGTTTAGCGTGCGAGGGAAACGCCCCGAAGGCTGAGTGGTGTCGCCATGATAGGCCGGAACCTTGCTGCCAAAATAGTTGGCGATCATGCTGTCATAAGCGGCGGTATGTTCGAATGCCTTGATAGCCAGATCAAAACGGGTTTCGTAAGTCAGAGAACCGTCGTTGGCATCCATCTCCTCGATGATTGCCGTATAGTCGCTGCTTTTGACGACAATCGCCACGTCATTATGGTTCTTGGCGGCGGAGCGCACCATGGTCGGGCCGCCGATATCAATATTTTCCACGGCATCTTCCAGCGTACAGTCGGCTTTAGCGACAGTCTGGGCAAATGGGTAGAGATTGACGACCACCATGTCGATTGGCTGGATATGATGCTGTGCCATAACGGCATCATCCTGGCCGCGACGGCCCAGAATACCGCCATGCACTTTGGGGTGCAGGGTTTTGACACGTCCGTCCATCATTTCTGGAAAACCCGTGTAATCGGAAACCTCTGTTACCGGCAGACCCGCGTTGGCCAGCAGACGCGCTGTACCCCCGGTAGAGAGCAGTTCAATGCCACGCTGTGACAAAGACTGGGCAAATTCAACGATACCGGCTTTATCAGATACGCTGAGCAAAGCACGACGGATAGGACGACGTTGTTGCATGATGGTTTGATCCCCTGACTAGGTTCTTACTTTAAAGAGCGTTACGTGAATCGTTACGTGAATAGAGACAGTCATATAAAGAAAAATACGGATTGAGTCGCCAATATTCAGCTAACGCACCCACGAATATGTGTCATTCATCAGGGGAGGAATTGTAGCGAAAACGTTTGCGTGATGCTCGCCAAATTTCAAAAAAATGCCAGGGTTGTGGATAACTCTGTGCAAAATAAGGTATAAGCCGGCCTTTTGCTGTGGAATGCAGCGAACGCGCGATTTAATCAAAAATACCGGTTGCGGTCGGCGAGGAACGCCCTATAATGCGACCCCACTGACACGGCAACAGCGGCAACGCAGCGCGGTGTCAGGAAGCGGAAACGAAAATAATCGTTGACACTTCATGAG
>NZ_SULL01000023.1 GCF_009372235.1 Dickeya oryzae
GAACTGCCGGAAGGCGTGGAAATGGTTATGCCTGGCGACAACATCAAGATGGTTGTAAACCTGATTGCTCCGATCGCAATGGACGATGGTCTGCGTTTCGCTATCCGTGAAGGTGGCCGTACTGTAGGCGCCGGCGTGGTTGCTAAAGTTATCGCTTAATATCGATAACTACATGAAAAGTGAAAAGGGTACTTCGGTACCCTTTTTTATTACTCCAATCATGAATTGAAATAAAAACCATTCTTATTTACAATGCGGTTGGTTGATTAAAAAATGAGTTACCCGCGTATGTATGTCTGTCTATGCAATGCCGTCTCCGATAAAGTTATCCGGCAAGTTGTTCGCCAGCACCAACCACAGTCGCTGAAACAGCTGAAGCAATTTGTGCCGATCGGAACGTCATGCGGCAAATGTATCCGCCAGGCCAGGCTGATTCTGGAAGAAGAAACAGCAAAAGATGCGCAATTGTATAAAGTCGCCTGAGTCGTAAGGGCATTTTTTTGACTCTGTGTAGACCGCTTCTACACTTTTTAATACTGAAGCGGAGGAGCAAAGTCATGAAAGGCGATAAAAATGTCATTACACATCTGAATAAACTGTTGGGCAATGAGCTGGTGGCTATCAACCAGTACTTCCTTCACGCCCGCATGTTTAAGAACTGGGGACTTAAGCGTCTTAACGAGCATGAGTATCATGAGTCGATTGACGAAATGAAACATGCAGATCGGTATATTGAACGCATACTGTTTCTGGAAGGGGTCCCCAATCTACAGGATCTCGGCAAACTGAATATCGGCGAAGATGTTGAAGAGATGCTACGCTCGGATCTCGCGCTAGAGCTTGAAGGCGCGAAGAACTTACGCGAGGCCATCGCCTATGCTGATTCCGTGAGAGATTATGTCAGCCGTGATTTGATGATTGAGGTGCTCACCGATGAAGAAGAGCACATCGATTGGCTGGAAACTGAACTGGAGCTGATTGCGCGTCTGGGTATACAGAATTACCTGCAAACGCAGTTGAAAGAAGAGTGATGTTCTCCCCTCTGCCACATGCGTCAAGATGACCACGATGTAACCCTAACCAGGTTAATAAAGCATCATTTCTAACTTTCGATTGCTTCCTGAGCGAATTTACGTATAATGCGCGGGCTTACCTGAAATGGTAGGCCCGATTCGTATGAATCTGAAGGCAGGTACCCGATACCCGCCGAACAATACTCCCGATATGGGGGTTATGTACCGAACGATTACACTCTCCCATCAATCGTAATGGGTGCGAGTAGTAATTATTTTCGTTTATAAAATAATTGGAGCTCTGGTCTCATGCAGAACCAAAGAATCCGTATCCGCCTGAAAGCGTTTGATCATCGTCTGATCGATCAATCAACCGCGGAAATCGTCGAGACTGCCAAGCGCACTGGTGCGCAGGTCCGTGGTCCGATCCCGCTGCCGACCCGCAAAGAGCGCTTTACCGTTCTGATCTCCCCGCACGTTAACAAAGACGCGCGTGATCAGTACGAGATTCGCACTCACAAGCGTCTGGTTGACATCGTTGAGCCAACCGAGAAAACCGTTGATGCTCTGATGCGTCTGGATCTGGCTGCCGGTGTAGACGTGCAGATCAGCCTGGGTTAATCAGGTCATTGAGCGATTGAGAGGTTGAAACAATGATTGGTTTAGTCGGTAAAAAAGTGGGTATGACCCGCATCTTCACTGAAGAAGGCGTTTCTATCCCCGTAACCGTAATCGAAATTGAAGCAAACCGCGTGACTCAGGTTAAAACCCTGGAGAACGACGGATACCGTGCTGTCCAGGTCACCACCGGCGCTAAAAAAGCTAACCGTGTAACCAAGCCTGAAGCAGGTCATTTTGCCAAGGCTGGCGTTGAGGCTGGTCGTACTCTGCGTGAATTCCGTCTGGCTGACAGCGAAGAATTCGCTGTAGGACAGGACATTAGCGTTGAAGTTTTCGCTGACGTTAAGAAAGTAGACGTTACCGGTACTTCTAAAGGTAAAGGCTTTGCCGGTACCGTTAAGCGCTGGAACTTCCGCACTCAGGACGCTACCCACGGTAACTCCTTGTCTCACCGTGTTCCGGGTTCTATCGGTCAGAACCAGACTCCGGGCAAAGTGTTCAAAGGCAAGAAAATGGCAGGCCAGCTGGGTAACGAACGTGTAACCGTTCAGAGCCTGGACGTAGTACGTGTTGACGCTGAGCGCAACCTGCTGCTGGTTAAAGGTGCAGTCCCGGGTGCAACCGGTAGCGACCTGATCGTTAAACCGGCTGTGAAGGCGTGAGGAGATAGCAATGGAATTAGTATTGAAAGACGCGCAAAGCGCGCTGACTGTTTCCGAAACTACCTTCGGTCGTGATTTCAACGAAGCGCTGGTTCACCAGGTTGTTGTTGCTTATGCAGCAGGTGCCCGTCAAGGTACTCGCGCTCAGAAGACCCGTGCTGAAGTAACTGGTTCCGGTAAAAAACCGTGGCGTCAGAAAGGCACCGGCCGTGCGCGTTCTGGTTCTATCAAGAGCCCGATCTGGCGTTCTGGTGGCGTGACTTTCGCAGCCAAGCCGCAGGATCACAGCCAGAAAGTAAACAAAAAGATGTACCGCGGCGCGCTGAAAAGCATCCTGTCCGAACTGGTACGTCAGGACCGTCTGATCGTTGTCGAGAAGTTCTCTGTTGAAGCACCGAAAACCAAGCTGCTGGCTCAGAAACTGAAAGAACTGGCGCTGGATGACGTGCTGATCATCACTGGTGAGCTGGATGAGAACCTGTTCCTGGCCGCTCGCAACCTGTACAAGGTTGACGTACGCGACGTAGCAGGCATCGATCCGGTAAGCCTGATCGCCTTCGACAAAGTGGTTATGACTGCTGATGCTGTTAAGCAAGTTGAGGAGATGCTGGCATGATTCGTGAAGAACGTCTGCTGAAAGTATTGCGCGCGCCGCACGTTTCTGAAAAAGCGTCTACTGCGATGGAAAAAAACAATACCATCGTACTCAAAGTTGCTAAAGACGCGACTAAAGCAGAAATCAAAGCTGCTGTACAGAAACTGTTTGAAGTCGAAGTCAATGACGTCCGCACCCTGGTTGTTAAAGGGAAAGTAAAACGTCACGGACAGCGTATCGGTCGTCGTAGCGACTGGAAAAAAGCTTACGTCACCCTGAAAGAAGGCCAGAATCTGGACTTCATCGGCGGCGCAGAGTAAGTCGGAGGAGTAAGAACAATGGCAGTTGTTAAGTGTAAACCGACATCTCCGGGTCGTCGCCACGTTGTTAAAGTGGTTAACCCTGAGCTGCACAAGGGCAAACCGTATGCCCCGTTGCTGGAAAAAAACAGCAAAAGCGGTGGCCGTAACAACAATGGTCGCATCACCACTCGTCACATCGGTGGTGGTCACAAACAGCAGTACCGTATTGTTGACTTCAAACGCAACAAAGATGGTATCCCTGCTGTAGTTGAGCGTCTGGAGTACGATCCGAACCGTTCCGCGAACATCGCGCTGGTTCTGTACAAAGACGGCGAACGCCGTTACATCCTGGCGCCGAAAGGCCTGAAAGCAGGTGACCAGATTCAGTCTGGTGTTGATGCTGCAATCAAAGCTGGTAACACCCTGCCGATGCGTAACATCCCGGTCGGTTCAACGGTTCACAACGTAGAAATGAAACCAGGTAAAGGCGGCCAGCTGGCTCGCTCTGCTGGTGCTTACGTTCAGATCGTTGCTCGTGAAGGTGCTTACGTTACCCTGCGTCTGCGTTCTGGCGAAATGCGTAAAGTCGAATCCGACTGCCGCGCAACGCTGGGCGAAGTTGGCAATGCTGAGCATATGCTGCGCGTTCTGGGTAAAGCAGGTGCTGCACGCTGGCGTGGTGTTCGTCCGACCGTTCGCGGTACGGCAATGAACCCGGTTGACCACCCGCACGGTGGTGGTGAAGGTCGTAACTTTGGTAAGCACCCGGTTACTCCGTGGGGCGTTCAGACCAAAGGTAAGAAGACCCGCAGCAACAAGCGTACTGATAAATTCATCGTACGTCGCCGTACTAAATAATTTTAGAGGATAAACCATGCCACGTTCTCTCAAGAAAGGTCCATTTATTGACCTGCACTTGCTGAAGAAGGTAGAGAAAGCGGTGGAAAGCGGTGACAAGAAGCCCCTGCGCACCTGGTCCCGTCGCTCAACGATCTTTCCAAACATGATCGGTTTGACCATCGCTGTCCATAATGGTCGTCAGCACGTTCCGGTATTCATCTCTGATGAGATGGTCGGACACAAGCTGGGTGAATTCGCGCCGACTCGTACTTATCGCGGCCACGCGGCTGATAAAAAAGCCAAGAAGAAATAAGGTAGGAGGAAGAGATGGAAACTATCGCTAAACATCGCCATGCTCGTTCTTCTGCCCAGAAGGTTCGCCTGGTGGCTGACCTGATTCGCGGTAAGAAAGTGTCGCAAGCTCTGGATATTTTGACCTATACCAACAAGAAAGCTGCTGGTCTGGTTAAGAAAGTACTGGAGTCTGCCATTGCTAACGCAGAACACAACGATGGCGCTGACATTGACGATCTGAAAGTTGCGAAAATCTTCGTAGACGAAGGCCCGAGCATGAAACGCATTATGCCGCGTGCTAAAGGTCGTGCGGATCGCATCCTGAAGCGTACCAGCCACATCACTGTGGTTGTGTCCGATCGCTGAGACTCTGGAGACTAGCAATGGGTCAGAAAGTACATCCTAATGGTATTCGCCTGGGTATTGTCAAAACTTGGAACTCTACCTGGTATGCGAATACCAAAGAATTCGCTGACAACCTGGACAGCGATTTTAAAGTTCGTCAGTACCTGAACAAGGAACTGGAGAAGGCCTCCGTTTCTCGCATCGTTATCGAACGTCCGGCTAAAAGCATTCGTGTGACCATTCACACTGCTCGTCCGGGTATCGTTATCGGCAAGAAAGGTGAAGACGTTGAAAAACTGCGTAAGGGCGTAGCGGATATCGCTGGCGTACCGGCGCAGATCAACATCGCTGAAGTTCGTAAGCCTGAACTGGACGCAAAACTGGTTGCTGACAGCATCACTTCTCAGCTGGAACGTCGAGTTATGTTCCGTCGCGCGATGAAGCGTGCTGTTCAGAACGCCATGCGTCTGGGCGCTAAAGGTATCAAAGTTGAAGTTAGCGGTCGTCTGGGCGGCGCCGAAATCGCACGTACCGAATGGTACCGCGAAGGTCGTGTTCCGTTGCACACACTGCGTGCTGACATCGACTACAACACCTCCGAAGCGCACACCACTTACGGTGTCATCGGTGTGAAAGTGTGGATCTTCAAAGGTGAGATCCTGGGTGGTATGGCTGCCGTTGAACAACCGGAAAAACCGGCTGCTCAACCGAAAAAGCAGCAGCGTAAAGGCCGCAAGTAAGGAGAGTCGCTGAATGTTACAACCAAAGCGTACAAAATTCCGTAAAGTGCACAAAGGCCGCAACCGTGGTCTGGCTGCAGGTACGGATGTTAGCTTCGGCACTTTCGGTCTGAAAGCTGTTGGCCGCGGTCGCCTGACTGCTCGTCAAATCGAAGCTGCTCGTCGTGCTATGACCCGTGCTGTTAAGCGTCAGGGTAAGATCTGGATCCGTGTATTCCCGGACAAACCGATCACTGAGAAACCGCTTGAAGTGCGTATGGGTAAAGGTAAAGGTAACGTGGAGTATTGGGTTGCCTTGATTCAGCCAGGTAAAGTCCTGTACGAAATGGACGGGGTGCCGGAAGAGTTAGCCCGTGAGGCATTCGAACTGGCAGCAGCGAAACTGCCGATCAAAACCACCTTTGTAACTAAGACGGTGATGTAATGAAAGCAAAAGAGCTGCGTGAAAAGAGCGTTGAAGAGCTGAATACCGAACTGCTCGGACTGCTGCGTGAACAGTTCAATCTGCGCATGCAGGCTGCCAGCGGTCAGCTGCAACAAACTCACCTGTTGAAGCAAGTGCGTCGTAATGTCGCACGCGTTAAGACTTTACTGACTGAGAAGGCGGGTGCGTAATGACCGATAAAATCCGTACTCTGCAAGGTCGTGTCGTTAGTGACAAAATGCAGAAATCTGCTGTTGTTGCTATTGAGCGTTTCGTGAAACACCCGATCTACGGTAAATTCATCAAACGCACGACCAAGCTGCACGTGCATGACGAGAACAACGAATGTGGAATTGGCGACGTGGTTGAAATCCGCGAATGCCGTCCGCTGTCCAAGACCAAATCCTGGACCTTGGTTCGCGTTGTAGAGAAAGCGATTCTGTAATACAGTATTGCACTTCTCTAGATAATAAACGGCTCTGTAAAGGGCCGTTTATTTTTTCTACCCACAGTCGATAAGTGGTGTTATAATGCTGCGCCCTCGATTCTGGGGTATTAATGACCCGCAAGGGTTCGAAAAGTAGTAGTTGACATTAGCGGAGCACTAAACATGATCCAAGAACAGACTATGCTGAATGTGGCCGATAACTCCGGTGCACGTCGCGTAATGTGTATCAAGGTTCTGGGTGGCTCGCACCGTCGCTACGCAGGCGTCGGCGACATCATCAAAATTACCATTAAGGAAGCAATTCCCCGCGGTAAGGTGAAAAAAGGCGATGTACTGAAGGCGGTAGTGGTGCGCACCAAGAAGGGTGTTCGTCGCCCTGACGGTTCTGTCGTTCGCTTCGATGGTAATGCATGCGTTATTCTGAACAATAACAGCGAGCAACCTATCGGTACGCGTATTTTTGGGCCGGTAACTCGTGAACTGCGTACTGAAAAGTTCATGAAAATTATCTCTCTGGCACCAGAAGTACTCTAAGGAGCGAATCATGGCAGCGAAAATCCGTCGTGATGACGAAGTTATCGTGCTGACCGGCAAAGATAAAGGTAAGCGCGGTAAAGTTAAGAACGTCCTGACTTCTGGTAAGGTCGTTGTTGAAGGTATCAACCTGGTTAAAAAACATCAGAAGCCGGTTCCGGCGCTGAATCAACCAGGCGGCATCGTTGAAAAAGAAGCTGCTATCCAGGTTTCTAACGTTGCAATCTTCAATGCGGCCACCGGCAAGGCGGATCGTGTAGGCTTTAGATTCGAAGACGGCAAAAAAGTCCGTTTCTTCAAGTCTAACAGCGAAACTATCAAGTAATTTGGAGTAGTACGATGGCGAAACTGCATGATTACTACAAAGACGAAGTGGTTAGCAAACTGATGACTCAGTTCAGCTACAATTCTGTCATGCAAGTCCCTCGGGTCGAGAAGATCACCCTGAACATGGGTGTTGGTGAAGCGATCGCTGACAAAAAGCTGCTGGATAACGCCGCAGCTGATCTGGCAGCTATCTCCGGTCAAAAACCGTTGATCACCAAAGCACGCAAATCTGTTGCAGGCTTCAAAATCCGCCAGGGCTATCCGATCGGCTGTAAAGTAACTCTGCGTGGCGAACGCATGTGGGAGTTCTTTGAGCGTCTGATTACCATTGCTGTACCGCGTATCCGCGACTTCCGCGGTCTGTCTTCGAAATCATTCGATGGACGTGGTAACTACAGCATGGGCGTGCGTGAGCAGATCATCTTCCCGGAAATCGACTATGACAAGGTCGATCGCGTTCGTGGTTTGGACATTACCATTACCACCACTGCGAAATCCGATGATGAAGGCCGTGCGCTGTTGGCCGCCTTTAACTTCCCGTTCCGCAAGTAAGGTAGGGTTACTAATGGCTAAGCAATCCATGAAAGCACGCGAAGTTAAACGCGTGAAATTAGCTGATAAATTCTTCGCCAAGCGCGTTGAACTGAAAGCTATCATCTCCAATGTGAACTCATCCGACGAAGATCGTTGGGATGCTGTTCTCAAGCTGCAGACTCTGCCGCGTGATTCCAGCCCGTCCCGTCAGCGTAACCGCTGCCGCCAGACAGGTCGTCCGCACGCTTTCCTGCGGAAGTTCGGGTTGAGCCGTATCAAGGTCCGTGAAGCCGCCATGCGCGGTGAAATTCCGGGTCTGAAAAAGGCTAGCTGGTAATTGTCACCAATTGAATCACGGGAGTAAAGACAGATGAGCATGCAAGATCCGATCGCGGATATGCTGACCCGTATCCGTAACGGTCAGGCCGCGAACAAAGTTGCGGTCACCATGCCTTCCTCCAAGCTGAAAGTGGCAATTGCCAACGTGCTGAAGGAAGAAGGTTTTATTGAAGATTTTAAAGTTGAAGGCGACACCAAGCCTGAACTGGAACTGACTCTTAAGTATTTCCAGGGCAAGGCTGTTGTAGAAAGCATTCAGCGTATCAGCCGTCCTGGTCTGCGCATCTATAAACGCAAAGATGAGCTGCCGAAAGTTATGGCCGGTTTAGGTATCGCAGTTGTTTCTACCTCTAAAGGTGTGATGACTGATCGTGCAGCTCGCCAGGCTGGTCTTGGTGGCGAGATTATCTGCTACGTAGCGTAATCGGGAGGGAAGAATGTCTCGTGTTGCAAAAGCACCCGTCGTCATTCCTGCCGGCGTAGAGGTAAAACTCAACGGTCAGGATGTTTCGATCAAGGGTAAAAACGGCGAGTTGGTTCGTGAGATCAATGCCGCTGTCGAAGTTAAACAAGCTGATAACGTGCTGACTTTCGCCCCGCGCGAAGGTTTTGCCGATGGCTGGGCTCAGGCCGGTACTACCCGCGCTCTGTTGAACAGCATGGTTATCGGTGTTACCGAAGGCTTCACCAAAAAGCTGCAATTGGTAGGTGTAGGTTATCGTGCAGCCGTGAAAGGTAATGTGGTGAATTTGGCCCTGGGCTTCTCTCACCCTATCGATCACGAACTGCCTGCAGGCATTACTGCTGAATGTCCGTCTCAGACTGAAATCGTACTGAAAGGTGCGGATAAACAGCTGATCGGCCAGGTGGCTGCTGACCTGCGTGCTTACCGTCGTCCTGAGCCTTACAAAGGCAAAGGTGTCCGTTACGCCGATGAAGTCGTGCGTACCAAAGAGGCTAAGAAGAAGTAAGGTAACACTATGGATAAGAAATCAGCTCGTATCCGTCGTGCAACCCGCGCACGTCGCAAAATCCGTGAATTGGGTGCGACTCGTCTGGTGGTACATCGTACCCCCCGCCATATTTATGCGCAGGTTATCGCACCGAACGGTTCTGAAGTCCTGGTAGCCGCTTCTACTGTAGAAAAAGCTATCGCTGAGCAATTGAAGTATACCGGTAACAAAGACGCTGCTGCAGCTGTCGGTAAAGCTGTTGCTGAACGCGCTCTGGAAAAAGGCATCAAGGGTGTGGCCTTTGACCGTTCCGGGTTCCAATATCATGGTCGAGTCCAGGCACTGGCAGATGCTGCCCGTGAAGCTGGCCTTCAGTTCTAAGGTAGAGGTGTAAGATGGCTCACATCGAAAAACAAGCTGGCGAACTGCAGGAAAAGCTGATCGCGGTAAATCGCGTATCTAAAACCGTTAAGGGTGGTCGTATTTTCTCCTTCACAGCACTGACTGTGGTAGGTGATGGTAACGGTCGCGTCGGTTTTGGTTACGGTAAAGCTCGCGAAGTTCCGGCAGCGATCCAGAAAGCGATGGAAAAAGCCCGTCGCAATATGATGAATGTCGCGCTGAACAACGGCACTCTGCAGCACCCGGTTAAAGGTGCACACACAGGTTCTCGTGTGTTCATGCAGCCAGCTTCCGAAGGTACCGGTATCATCGCCGGTGGTGCAATGCGCGCCGTTCTGGAAGTTGCAGGGGTTCACAACGTATTGGCTAAAGCCTATGGTTCCACAAACCCGATTAACGTGGTTCGTGCAACTATCGATGGCCTGGCTAACATGAAGTCCCCGGAAATGGTCGCTGCCAAGCGTGGTAAATCCGTTGAAGACATTCTGGGGTAATTGACCATGGCAAAGACTATTAAAATTACTCAAACCCGTAGTGCAATCGGTCGTCTGCCTAAACACAAGGCAACGCTGCTTGGCCTGGGTCTGCGTCGTATTGGTCACACCGTTGAGCGCGAGGATACTCCTGCTGTTCGCGGTATGGTCAACGCGGTTTCCTACATGGTTAAAGTGGAGGAGTAACAGATGCGTTTGAATACTCTGTCTCCGGCCGAAGGCTCTAAACACGCGCCGAAGCGCTTAGGTCGCGGTATTGGTTCCGGCCTCGGTAAGACTGGTGGTCGCGGCGTCAAAGGTCAGAACTCTCGTTCTGGCGGTGGTGTACGCCGTGGTTTCGAAGGCGGTCAGATGCCTTTGTATCGTCGTCTGCCGAAGTTCGGCTTCACTTCTCGCAAAGCTATGATTACAGCGGAAATCCGTCTGTCTGATCTGGCTCGTGTGGAAGGCGATGTTGTTGATCTGAATACGCTGAAAGCTGCTAACGTCATCGGCGTTCAGATTGAATTCGCGAAAGTGATTCTGTCTGGCGAAGTTGCACGTCCGGTAACGATTCGTGGTCTGCGCGTCACCAAAGGCGCTCGTGCTGCTATCGAAGCTGCTGGCGGCAAAATTGAGGAATAAGTAGCAGATGGCTAAACAACCAGGATTAGATTTTCAAAGTGCTAAAGGCGGAGTTGGCGAACTGAAACGCAGACTTTTGTTTGTTATCGGTGCGTTGATTGTTTTCCGTATTGGCTCTTTTATTCCCATTCCTGGTATTGATGCCACTGTGCTTGCCAAATTGCTCGAACAACAGCGTGGTACCATCATTGAAATGTTTAACATGTTCTCTGGTGGTGCTTTAAGCCGCGCTTCAATTTTCGCGCTGGGAATTATGCCGTATATCTCGGCATCCATCATCATTCAGTTGTTGACGGTGGTTCATCCCGCACTGGCGGAAATTAAGAAGGAAGGGGAAGCTGGCCGACGTAAAATCAGCCAGTATACCCGCTACGGCACTCTGGTGTTGGGAATATTTCAGTCAATCGGTATTGCTACCGGTTTGCCGAATATGCCTGGAATGCAAGGTCTGGTAATTAATCCAGGCTTTGCGTTTTATTTCACCGCTGTTGTCAGTCTGGTCACCGGGACTATGTTCCTGATGTGGCTGGGCGAGCAGATTACTGAACGTGGTATCGGTAACGGTATCTCAATCATAATCTTTGCAGGTATTGTTGCGGGCCTACCGCCGGCTATTGGCCATACCATCGAGCAAGCGCGGCAAGGCGATCTGCACTTCCTCCTGTTGCTGTTGGTTGCAGTGCTGGTATTCGCAGTAACGTTCTTTGTAGTGTTTATTGAGCGCGGTCAACGTCGTATCGTTGTTAACTACGCCAAACGCCAGCAAGGACGTCGCGTATATGCAGCACAGAGTACGCATTTACCACTGAAGGTGAATATGGCCGGTGTTATTCCAGCTATCTTTGCTTCCAGTATTATTCTGTTCCCAGCGACGATAGCATCGTGGTTTGGGGGCGGTACCGGTTGGAACTGGCTGACGACTATTTCGCTGTATCTGCAGCCTGGGCAACCGCTTTATGTGTTACTCTATGCATCTGCAATCATCTTCTTCTGTTTCTTCTATACCGCGTTGGTATTTAACCCGCGGGAAACAGCAGATAACCTGAAGAAGTCCGGTGCATTCGTGCCAGGAATTCGTCCGGGAGAGCAAACGGCGAAGTATATTGATAAAGTAATGACCCGCCTGACATTAGTTGGTGCGATGTATATTACCTTTATCTGCCTCATCCCGGAGTTCATGCGTGACGCAATGAAAGTGCCGTTCTATTTCGGTGGGACGTCATTATTGATCGTCGTTGTCGTGATCATGGACTTTATGGCTCAAGTGCAAACGCTGCTGATGTCAAGTCAGTATGAGTCTGCATTGAAGAAGGCAAACCTGAAAGGCTATAGCCGCTGATTAGGTTGGCTTGAGAAGTTACGGAGAGTAAAAATGAAAGTTCGTGCTTCCGTCAAGAAATTATGTCGTAACTGTAAGATTGTTAAGCGTAACGGCATCGTTCGCGTTATCTGCAGTGCCGAACCGAAGCATAAACAGCGCCAAGGCTGATTATCTCGCATATTTTTCTTGCAAAGTTGGATTGAGCTGGCTAGATTAGCCAGCCAATCTTTTGTATGTAACTGCAATGTCATTTGAGTATCCTGAAAACGGGCTTTTCAGAATGGTATTGCTTTATAAAATTGTAGGAGTGCATAGTGGCCCGTATAGCAGGCATTAACATTCCTGATCATAAACATACCGTAATTGCATTAACTGCTATTTACGGCATTGGTAAAACCCGTTCCAAATCTATCTGTGCTGCAACGGGTATTGCTGAAGATGTTAAGATCAGTGAGCTGTCTGAAGAGCAAATCGATAAGCTGCGTGACGAAGTTGCCAAGTTTGTTGTAGAAGGCGATCTGCGTCGTGAAATCACCCTGAGCATCAAGCGCCTTATGGACCTTGGTACTTATCGTGGTTTGCGTCACCGTCGTGGTCTGCCGGTTCGCGGTCAGCGTACCAAGACTAACGCCCGTACCCGTAAGGGTCCGCGCAAACCGATCAAGAAATAATCGGGGTGATTGAATAATGGCAAAGGCACCTATTCGTGCACGTAAGCGTGTAAGAAAGCAAGTCTCTGACGGTGTGGCTCATATCCATGCTTCTTTCAACAACACCATCGTTACCATTACCGATCGTCAGGGTAATGCGTTGGGTTGGGCAACTGCCGGTGGTTCCGGTTTCCGTGGTTCTCGTAAATCCACTCCGTTCGCCGCTCAGGTAGCAGCAGAGCGCTGCGCTGAAGCTGTGAAAGAGTACGGTATCAAGAATCTGGAAGTTATGGTTAAAGGACCTGGTCCGGGCCGTGAGTCTACTATCCGCGCTCTGAACGCGGCTGGTTTTCGCATCACTAATATTACTGATGTGACTCCGATCCCTCATAACGGTTGTCGTCCGCCGAAAAAGCGTCGCGTGTAACGCCGCTTTTAGGATTGCTGGAGAAAGAAAATGGCAAGATATTTGGGTCCTAAGCTCAAGCTGAGCCGTCGTGAAGGCACCGACCTGTTTCTAAAGTCTGGTGTTCGTGCGATCGATTCCAAGTGTAAAATTGAACAAGCTCCTGGCCAGCACGGCGCACGTAAACCGCGTCTGTCTGACTATGGTGTACAGTTGCGTGAGAAGCAGAAAGTTCGCCGTATCTACGGTGTTCTGGAGCGTCAATTCCGTAACTACTACAAAGAAGCCGCTCGCCTGAAAGGCAATACAGGTGCCAACCTGTTGCAGTTGCTGGAAGGTCGTCTGGACAACGTTGTTTACCGTATGGGATTCGGCGCTACCCGCGCAGAAGCTCGTCAGCTGGTAAGTCACAAAGCTGTTATGGTAAATGGTCGCGTTGTTAACATCGCTTCTTATCAGGTATCTCCGAATGACGTAGTCAGCATCCGCGAGAAGGCGAAAAAGCAGTCTCGTGTTAAGGCCGCTCTGGAGCTGGCTGAACAGCGTGAAAAGCCAACTTGGCTGGAAGTTGATGCTGCCAAGATGGAAGGTGTGTTCAAACGTATTCCTGAACGTACCGATCTGTCTGCGGACATTAATGAACACCTGATCGTCGAGCTTTACTCCAAGTAAAGCTTAGTACCAAAGAGAGGACACAATGCAGGGTTCTGTGACAGAGTTTCTAAAACCGCGCCTGGTAGATATCGAGCAAGTTAGTTCGACGCACGCCAAGGTGACCCTTGAGCCGTTAGAGCGGGGCTTCGGCCATACTCTTGGTAACGCACTGCGCCGTATTCTGCTTTCATCCATGCCTGGTTGCGCGGTGACCGAGGTTGAGATTGATGGTGTACTGCACGAGTACAGCACCAAAGAAGGCGTACAGGAAGATATCCTGGAAATCCTGCTCAACCTGAAAGGGCTGGCGGTGAGAGTTCAAGGCAAAGATGAAGTTATTCTTACCCTGAATAAATCTGGCATTGGCCCTGTGACTGCAGCCGACATCACCCATGATGGTGATGTCGAAATCGTCAAGCCACAGCATGTGATCTGCCATCTGACCGATGAGAATGCATCTATCAATATGCGTATCAAAGTTCAGCGTGGTCGTGGTTATGTGCCGGCGTCTGCCCGTATTCATACGGAAGAAGATGAGCGCCCGATCGGTCGTCTGTTAGTCGACGCTTGCTACAGCCCTGTTGAGCGTATCGCTTACAATGTTGAAGCAGCGCGTGTTGAACAGCGTACTGACCTGGACAAGCTGGTTATCGAAATGGAAACCAATGGTACGATCGATCCTGAAGAGGCGATCCGCCGTGCGGCAACCATTCTGGCTGAACAATTGGAAGCTTTCGTTGACTTACGTGATGTACGTCAGCCGGAAGTGAAAGAAGAGAAACCAGAATTCGATCCGATCCTGCTGCGCCCTGTTGACGATCTTGAATTGACTGTCCGCTCTGCTAACTGCCTTAAGGCAGAAGCTATCCACTACATCGGTGATCTGGTACAGCGTACCGAGGTTGAATTGCTTAAAACGCCTAACCTGGGTAAAAAATCTCTTACTGAGATCAAAGACGTGCTGGCTTCTCGTGGTCTGTCACTGGGCATGCGCCTGGAAAACTGGCCACCGGCAAGCATTGCTGATGAGTAACCGGATCACAGGTTAAGGTTTTACTGAGAAGGATAAGGTCATGCGCCATCGTAAGAGTGGTCGTCAACTGAACCGTAACAGCAGCCATCGCCAGGCTATGTTCCGTAACATGGCTGGTTCTTTGGTTCGTCATGAGATTATCAAGACGACCCTGCCGAAAGCGAAAGAGCTGCGTCGTGTTGTTGAACCGCTGATTACTCTTGCCAAGACCGACAGCGTTGCTAATCGTCGTCTGGCATTTGCCCGTACTCGTGATAATGAGATCGTGGCTAAACTGTTTAACGAACTGGGCCCGCGTTTCGCGAGCCGTGCTGGTGGTTACACTCGTATTCTGAAGTGTGGCTTCCGTGCAGGTGACAATGCGCCGATGGCATACATCGAGCTCGTTGATCGCGCAGTTTCTCAGACAGAAGAAGTTGCTGCTGCAGAGTAATTTGCACTAGCGTAAAAAAGCCGGGGAAACCCGGTTTTTTTACGTCCTTATTTTAGTCCTCCCCGCCGCTGTTCGAGCGCTTTTCAATCCACTATCATATGAATAAAATCTCACGTGTGGGGTTATGTTATGTTTCCTATTGATGAATGGGCTGAGCGTCATATACTCGAAGCACAAAAGCGCGGAGAGTTGGAGAACTTATCGGGAAGCGGTAGGCCGCTTCAATTGGATGATAATAGTGCTGTCCCTGCCGAGCTGCGCAGCGCATACCACTTGATGAAGAATTCGGGCTTTTTACCACCTGAGTTGTCAGCTCGTAAGGACGCGTTGACGCTGGCAGATTTGCTGCTCGTTACTGACCCTGCATCAAAAGAGTATGTTGAGTTATCCCGGCAGCTCAGAGCACTTGAATTGCGTTTACAGCTTTCAGGCGTCAATACGGATTTTTTAAAAATGCCTTATCGGCATCAGTTGATGAGCAGGTTTGAGAAGAAGTTGCACTCTGATAAAGACGACTGACCTGTCGTTATATACGGTGTTCTTGCCAATGTTATGTCTATCAAATGAGGTAATTTATGTCTAACTATCGTCATACTAAAGGTCGAATAACTGA
Organism: Dickeya oryzae; assembly: GCF_009372235.1. GTDB lineage: Bacteria > Pseudomonadota > Gammaproteobacteria > Enterobacterales > Enterobacteriaceae > Dickeya > Dickeya oryzae. Next base: position 15,602 of record NZ_SULL01000023.1, read on the forward strand.
TAATGCACTCGAAGCATTGCTGCATGACCCCTTGTTTCGCCAGCGTGTCGAGCAAAATGCCAAAGGTAAAGGAAGCTATCGACGCAAAGAGAAACACCAGAAAGCACAGAGTAAAAATTGGGAGGCCAGTGGTAAGAGAAATAACACTTTTACCACTGGCCTTCTGATTTGCTGTTTCAGTTATTAATGTCAGTTATGAATTTTTAGACTGGCTATCGATCTGCTGTTTGAGTAGATCTCTTATTTCTGTCAGGAGTTTTTCCTCTGCGGTAACTTTCGGCGGGGTATTCGGCTGTTCCTGCTGAGTACGGCGTAATTTGTTCATCAGTTTAATGGCCATAAAAATAGCGAAAGCCACGATAACAAAATCAAAAATATTCTGAATGAATGTGCCGTAGTTGATGCTGACGGCAGCAAGGTTGCCCTGCGCTTCTCGTAACACCCAATGGAACTGCTTGAAATCGACACCACCTATCAGCAACCCCAATGGCGGCATAATAATGTCCGACACCAGCGACGATACGATCTTCCCGAATGCAGCACCAATAATGACCCCTACAGCCAGGTCAACAACATTGCCGCGCATGGCGAATTCACGAAACTCTTTTATTAGGCTCATTGCATTATCTCCTGTTAAACCTTTTTTAATTCTAACAAGCGATAAATAAATTACCAAAATGGTATATGAGATAGGGCGTGGGTTAACACGCCCTGAGGAACAGTTATCAGAGGAAAAATGGGCTAGGTTGGAATAAACGCTCAACGTCAGAGATATATTTCTTATCGGTCAGAAACATGATGACGTGGTCACCCTGCTCAATCTGCAAATTATTATTAGCAATGAGCACATCGTCACCACGGACAATAGCGCCAATAATTGTTCCTGGTGGCAACTTGATATCAGCAATCATGCGACCGACGACTTTCGATGTACCCTCATCGCCATGCGCAATGGCTTCAATGGCTTCTGCCACTCCACGTCGTAGAGATGAGACACTGACGATATCCGCTTTGCGGACATGTCCCAGCAGAGCTGAAATCGTTGCCTGCTGCGGTGAGATCGCCACATCAATGACACTGCCCTGAACCAGGTCGACATAGGCCCGGCGTTGGATCAAGACCATTGCCTTCTTCGCGCCCATTCGCTTAGCTAACATCGCTGACATGATATTGGCTTCATCATCGTTGGTGATGGCGATAAACACATCGATTTGCTCGATATGTTCCTGGGCCAGTAATTCCTGGTCAGAGGCATCACCATGGAAAACAATGGTATTTTGTAAACGTTCAGCCAATTCCGAAGCTCTAAGCGCATCGCGTTCTATCAGTTTAACGCTGTAGTCTTTCTCGAGTTTACGGGCAAGGCCAGCCCCTACATTTCCGCCACCAACAATCATGATGCGTTTATAGGGCTTCTCAAGACGTTGCATTTCACTCATTACTGCCCGGATATGTTGTGAAGCAGCAATAAAGAATACTTCATCTCCCGCTTCAATAACGGTTGAGCCTTGTGGACGAATAGGGCGGTCATGGCGAAAAATTGCAGCAACCCGGGTTTCTATATGCGGCATATGATCGCGCATTGTGGCGATGGCATTCCCTACCAGAGGTCCACCATAATATGCGTTTACCGCAGCAATACTGACTTTACCCTCGGCGAAATTGACGACCTGTAATGCTCCCGGATATTCGATCAATTTGTAGATATTATCGATGACTAGCTGTTCCGGTGAAATGAGATGGTCGATGGGTACCGCTTCAGACTGGAATAACTGCCCTGACTCGCGGATATACTCTGATGCACGGATTCGGGCAATGCGGTTGGGGGTATTAAACAGCGAATAAGCGACCTGACAAGCGATCATGTTGGTTTCATCGGAATTGGTTACGGCTATCAACATGTCCGCGTCTTCCGCTCCAGCTTCGCGCAACACGCGTGGATGAGAGGCGTAACCTGTAACCACGCGCAGATCGAATTTGTCCTGAAGCTGGCGTAGCCGAGTGGTATTGGTGTCTACAACCGTAATATCGTTGTTTTCACCTGACAAATTTTCTGCCAGCGTTCCGCCAACCTGACCTGCACCAAGAATAATTATCTTCATCGTCATTTCTGCCGTGTCTGTTCCCGTTGGGGGACCTGTGGACTATTGCCCGCTTTTTATCAGCTTCGCATAAAAGAAACCATCGCCATCTTCCGCCGCAGGCAACATTTGTATCCCTGGCGAGGTCGATATTCCGGTATCGACCAACATAGCGTCAGCGTGTCGTTGCAGAAAATCCGCTATTTGTTGGCAATTCTCTTCCGGTAATACCGAACAAGTGGCATAAACCAGCGTGCCACCGTTTTTCAGTCGTGGCCAGACAGCATCCAGAATCGTTTTTTGTAGCGATGCCAGTTCGGCGATATCGCTATCCCGACGTAGCCACTTGATATCTGGGTGGCGACGAATGACACCGGTAGCAGAGCAGGGTGCATCGAGTAAAATGCGGTCAAAACACTTATCACCGCACCACTGTGCAGGTGTTCTGCCATCACCACATTTGACTTCGGCATGCAGATTAAGCCGCTGCAAATTTTCTCTGACTCGTTTCAAACGTTGTTCGTCAACATCAACGGCCAGTACGTGGGCATGAGGTGCTGCTTCAAGTATATGTGTTGTTTTGCCGCCGGGGGCGGCACAGAGGTCAAGAATATCCTCGTGGTCTTGTGGTGATAGCCAGTGGATACAGCCCTGTGCAGAAGCATCTTGTACAGTCACAAACCCTTGTTCAAAGCCAGGCAATAAACTGACAGCACAAGGCGTGCTCAGCCTGATGGCATCTGGATAGTGTGCGTGAGGATGAGCCTCAATCCCTTTTTCCTGTAATAACGCCAGATAAGCTTCACGGGTATGATGACGGCGATTGACCCTTAACCACATCGGAGGATGTTGATTGTTGGCGTCGATAATCCGTTCCCACTGACTGGGGTAGGCTTTTTTCAGTCGTTGTAGCAGCCAGTCGGGGTGTGAATAACGTGCTGGGTTGTTCTGTAACCGCTGCTGCAGCGCCTCCTGCTCGCGCTGAAATTGGCGTAATACGCCATTAATCAGCCCTTTTAATTGCGGGCGTTTCAGGGCTACTGCGCCATTCACCGTTTCTGCCAGAGCGGCATGAGGGGGAATGCGGGTATGGATGAGCTGGTAAAGGCCAACCATTAGCAGATAATGCAGAACTTTCTGTTTGCCGGTAAGCGGTTTTGCCATCAGTTGACGAAGATACCAGTCCAACTGCGGTAATACGCGCAATACACCAAAGCAGATCTCTTGCAGCAGGCCACGATCTCTTTCACTGATGTCACGTTGGAGCGCGGGCAGTAATTGACTAAGTGATTGCCCTTGTTCTACAACCTGTACAAGGGTGGCGGCGGCAATACTGCGAAGATTGTATGTGCTTTTCATCGGCTCAGAAGAATAGGGGAATAATGATGGTACCGACAAGTCTGTCGGCACCGTAGTATCAGGCTAATAGCATTAGCTTAAGGCATCAGGCTAATGTGTTGCCTGGGATGAACCATTCACGACGCGAGTTCAGCAAGTCCTGTGCCGACATGGCTTTTTTGCCCGATGGCTGAAGAATTTGAATATTTAATATGCCGTTAGCGGTGGCGACTCTGATGCCTTCTTTATCGGCTGCAAGCACTGTTCCTGGCTGTTGTTGGTGCTGAGTATCTAGCGCCTGTGCTTTCCAGACTTTCACTGGTTGTTCCTCAACCAGAAAATAGCTGACGGGCCAAGGGTTGAAAGCTCGAATACAACGTTCCAGTTGCTCTGCGGACAATTGCCAGTCTAATCGCGCCTCTTCTTTGCTTAGCTTTTCTGCGTAGGTTGCCAGACTGTCATCCTGCACTTGTGCTGTGACCTGAGATGAAGACAACTGTGCCAGAGTTTCCATCAGTCCTTGTGGGCCAAGCTTCGCCAGTTTGTCGTAGAGTGTAGCGCTGGTGTCATCCGGCAAAATAGGACATTCGATTTTATGAAGCATGGCTCCAGTATCTAATCCGGCATCCATTTGCATAATCGTGACGCCAGTCAGGCCGTCACCAGCCCAAAGCGCACGTTGTATCGGTGCAGCTCCACGCCAGCGTGGCAATAGTGACCCATGAACGTTGATGCATCCCAAACGAGGCATATCCAGAACGGCTTGTGGCAGGATAAGACCATAGGCAACCACGACCATCACGTCAGCGTTGAGTCCTGCCACGATTTGCTGGTTTTCGCCAAGGCGTAATGACTTGGGTTGAAATACCGGGATACCATGCTGCTCGGCCAACACCTTGACCGGACTGGGGGTCAGTTTATTACCGCGCCCTGCCGGGCGGTCAGGCTGGGTAAAGACGCCGACAATCTCATGCTCCGAGGATAACAACGCCGCAAGGTGCTGCGCGGCGAAATCGGGCGTTCCTGCGAAAATAATGCGTAATGACACGTAGTTTCCTGTCTGGATATAGGTTTACGATACTGTTTTATGCCTTGCTGTTTTGCCGGGCTAATTTCTCCAGCTTTTGGCGAATGCGCTGGCGCTTAAGCGGCGACAGATAGTCGACAAACAGCTTACCAACCAAATGATCCATTTCATGTTGGATACAAATTGCCAGCAATCCATCAGCATCAAGTTCAAAAGGCTTTCCTTCACGGTCTAGCGCCCGCACTTTGACGTGCTCAGCCCGAGGAACCAGTGCACGGGTTTCTGGAATCGACAAACAGCCCTCTTCTATTCCGGTGTCACCGGATTTTTCCAGCAGTTCCGGGTTGATCAGCACAAGTCGTTGATCCCGCTCTTCGGAGACATCGATAACAATGATGCGCTGATGGATATCAACTTGTGTTGCGGCAAGGCCAATACCTTCTTCCTCGTACATGGTGTCGAACATATCGTCCACGATACGCTGAATTTCTGCATTAACTTCTTTTACCGGCTTTGCCTGAGTGCGAAGCCGCTCATCGGGAAAATGTAATACTTGCAAGACTGACATATAGGTTTAGATCTGTATTCAGGTGGTTAGAATGCTCCAGTCTTTATTGTAGACATTTCCGAGGGTGATTGACAGCATCACGGCCACAGTAGAGCAGGGTGTGGAGTGGGGTATGACGGATACGGAAATCTGGTTGCGTCTGGCGTCGGTTAAGGGGCTTGGTGCCAAACGCTGCGCGCTAGTGTTCAGCCAATTGCAGGCCGAGAATTCATATTCGGCCGAACATCTGAAAGCGTTAGGTTTGACGCAAAATCAGACTGAGCAATTTTTCGGCCTGAGTGATTTGGATATACAGAATTCCATAAGCTGGTTGGAAACGTCAGCCCATCATCTGGTGACATTCGGCAGCGACGATTATCCTCCACTGCTCAGTAACATTGCGTCTCCCCCTGCATGTCTGTATGTCATTGGAGAGCCAACCCTCCTGTCATCTCCGCAAATCGCGGTGGTGGGTAGCCGTAACAATAGTGCTTATGGCGAACAGTGGGGACATTTCTTTAGCGAACAACTCAGCCAGAATCGTTTGACAGTAACCAGTGGGCTGGCCGTCGGTATTGATGGAATTGCCCATCGCGCCGCGTTACAGGCAGAAGGGAAAACCCTTGCCGTCTTAGGAAGTGGATTACGTCGACTTTACCCCCGCCGACATTTGGCGTTAGCGGATGCCATCGTGGCGCAGGGCGGTGCCCTGGTGTCGGAATTCCCTCTAAATACACCGCCGCTGCCGGTAAACTTTCCTCGCCGTAATCGCATCATTAGTGGATTAAGTCTGGGGGTTCTGGTCGTAGAGGCGTCACTGCGTAGTGGATCGCTGGTGACGGCGCGTTATGCATTGGAACAGAATCGTGAGGTTTTTGCCTTGCCCGGTCCGATTGGCAATCCGATGACGGAGGGTAACCACTGGCTGATACAACAAGGCGCAACCTTGGTTACTCAGCCTCAGGACATTTTTGAACAACTCCATAATGGGCTGCGTTGGTTTGCCGATATTCCCAATGAGGGCGCTCCGGAAATTATTTGTGCGACGGAAGGTGAACTGGAATTGCCATTTGCTGATGTGTTGGCTACCGTAGGAGATGAGGTTACACCTGTTGACGTTGTCGCTGAACGTGCCGGCCAACCTGTGCCAGAGGTGGTGACTAAGTTACTGGATCTGGAGTTAGCAGGGTGGATCGCAGCTGTACCCGGCGGCTATGTCCGTATAAGGAGGGCAGGCCATGTTCGACGTACTCATGTACTTGTTTGAAACTTACATCCACAATGAAACTGAAATGCGTGTCGATCAGGATACGTTGACTGATGACCTCACCCGCGCGGGATTTGATCGTGATGATATCTACAGCGCGTTGGACTGGCTGGAGAAACTGGCTGATCTGCAGGAAGGGCAAACTCCGCCTTTAGCATTGGCCAGTGATCCCCTGGCGTTACGCATCTACACGGCTGAAGAAGAGCAGCGTCTGGATGCGGATTGCCGCGGTTTTCTGCTGTTTCTTGAGCAGATTAAAGTCCTTAATCTGGAAACCCGAGAAATGGTTATTGATCGGGTCATGGCACTTGAGACACAGGATTTTGACCTTGAGGATTTGAAATGGGTCATTTTGATGGTGCTGTTCAATGTGCCTGGTTGTGAAAATGCCTATCAGCAAATGGAAGATTTACTCTTTGAGGCTAATGAAGGGTATTTGCAGTAGTCGGGAATCAGAGTAAATCATGAACAAAGCCGTTATTGCTGACAAGCATCAACAGGTATGTCCTGAATGCGGGGCTGTGCTGATTATCCGTTCCGGGCAGCACGGCCCGTTTCTTGGCTGTTCAAATTATCCTGAGTGTCGTTATATCCGGCCGCTTAAAGCCAATGCTGATGGGCATGTGGTGAAAGTGCTGGATGGTCAATCTTGCCCTTGCTGCCAGTCGACACTGGTGTTACGTCAAGGGCGCTATGGTATGTTCATTGGCTGTAGCAACTATCCTGAATGCGATCATACAGAAGCGATTGATCGCCCGGATGAAACTGCCTTGATATGCCCCCAATGCCATGAAGGCCGATTGCTTCAGCGGAAATCTCGCTACGGCAAGACGTTTTACGCGTGTGAGCGTTACCCCTCTTGTCAATTTTCGCTGAATCATAAGCCGCTCGCAGGGGAGTGTGAGTATTGTCATTATCCATTATTACTCGAGAAGAAAACCGCGCACGGAGTAAGACGCTTTTGCGCCAGTAAATTATGTGGAAAGCCGGTAGAAGAACGTCATAGTGATGAGTAACGTAAATTCTGAAGATTTAGCACTGCTGTTACAGCAATTGCGGGAAGAGCGAGTGATCGCCTACCCAACGGAGGCTGTATTTGGACTCGGATGTGATCCTGACAGTGAGGTGGCGGTAGAGCGCTTGCTGGCGCTAAAACAACGCCCGCGTGAAAAGGGTCTGATTCTGATTGCAGCGAATTTTCAGCAACTGGAATCTTATATTGAGTTCTCTGCCTTGCCTGATGCGCAACGTCAGACGATTTTCGCTACCTGGCCTGGTCCGGTGACCTGGGTGATTCCAGCCAGAGCGGAAACACCGGACTGGTTGACTGGACGTTTTAGTTCGCTGGCGGTGCGAGTGAGTGATCATCCGTTGGTGAAGCAATTGTGTTTGGCATTTGGCAAGCCGCTGGTTTCAACCAGCGCTAACTTGAGCGGTCAGCCGCCCTGTCGTACCGCCAGAGAAGTTACTGCGCAGTTTGGCGAGCGTTTTCCTGTCCTGAATGGGGAAGTTGGCGGTCGTCTGAATCCGTCTGAAATTCGTGATGCTTTGACGGGTGAAATGCTGCGTCAAGGGTAGTAACTACTGGAGAATAAGGTGTCCGCGAGTCAATCTTTTGCTGTTTTTGGTCATCCTATCGCGCATAGCAAATCGCCGCGTATTCATGCGTTGTTTGCAGAGCAAACCGGGATTTCGCTGACATATGAGCGTATTCTCGCCCCATTGGATGGTTTTGAAGATAGCCTGAATGCCTTTTTTCAGAATGGTGCATGTGGCGCGAATGTGACTGCCCCATTCAAGGAACGTGCGTGTGCTGCGGTGGATGAGTTAAGTGAACGAGCCCGTTCTGCTGGTGCCGTTAACACGGTTCAAAAGAAAGGTGATGGTTCGTTGTATGGTGATAATACGGATGGTATAGGCCTGTTGAGTGATTTGCAGCAGCATGAGTTTATCCAGCCGCGTAATCGGGTGTTGCTCGTGGGAGCTGGGGGCGCAGCACGTGGCGTTATTCAGCCTTTGCTTGCATACGGATGCGAGGTAATCATCGTTAACCGTACATTTGCCAGAGCGGCAGCACTGGCTGAGCATTTCAACTGCTATGGTCAGGTAAGTGCACTACCGTTAGAAACACTAGATAGTCAGCGTGTTGATGTAATTATTAATGCCACCTCATCAGGTATAGCGGGTGATGTGCCTGATTTACCTGCTTCTCTGATATCTCCCGATGTGTGCTGTTATGACATGTTTTATCAGTCGGAACCGACGCCTTTTTTGAAATGGTGCATCCAGCAAGGGGCGCAACGGTATGTTGACGGTATAGGTATGCTGGTCTGGCAGGCGGCACATGCGTTCAATTTGTGGCACGGTGTCATGCCTGACGTTGTGCCGGTGATCCGTAAAATGAAGCAGGAACTGGGGGCATGAATCAGGCGATCCAATTCCCCGACCGGGAGCGGTGGAGTGATCTTGATGAGGCGATCATTTTTCCGGTACTGGCCGATGGGTTCCAGCGTGAGTGCATCATTAGACGGGATGTTTTGCTTACTCGCTACGGTGAAGCACAGCCGGAACAGTGGCTGTCACTGTTTCGCGAACATCGTTGGGATTGGGAAGATGAGTTTGAGCGTTTGATCCGTAATGATGAGTATGATGAAAAGGGCGCTTTCTGTTTGGGGAGTGAATCCATTAATTAATTGAAAAGCGCCCATGCTTTATTTACTGGGATGGCTGGTTTAGGTATTCGTCTTTCCAACGCACATAATTGTTGGCTGAATAGTGTAAACCTTCCAGCTCTTGCTCAGTGAGTGGGCGGATCTTTTTAGCTGGGCTACCCAGATAAAGGTAGCCTGTCTCCAGCGTCTTCCCAGGTGAAACCAGACTACCTGCTCCGATGATGACGTCATTCTCAACTGTGACGCCATCAAGAAGGATTGATCCCATTCCTACCAGCACACGATTGCCGATGGTGCAGCCATGCAGCATGACCTTGTGCCCGACAGTGACATCTTCACCGATGATGAGTGGATTTCCATGTTCGTTCTTTTCTGAACGATGGGTGACATGTAAAACACAACCATCCTGAATGTTGGTTCGAGCGCCAATTTGGATAAAGTTAACATCCCCCCGGATGACGACGAGTGGCCAGATGCTCACATCGTCTGCCAGTGTGACTTCCCCTATAACAACACTGGAAGGATCCACCATGACATTTTTACCGATAACAGGGCGCGTTCCTTTAAACGGGCGTAATGTCTCGGACATATGCCGTATTCTCCTAACGTTAGTGTAATGGATCCCAGATCTGCGATTGATCCGGCGTTATTGCTCAGAAAATAGCGTTGCCTGCACAATAACTCAACGTAAGGGTGGAAAAATGCGCGAACGGAAAAAAAGATCGAAAAAGTGGTTGTGTAACCCGTTCGGATCCCTATAATG
>NZ_SULL01000024.1 GCF_009372235.1 Dickeya oryzae
ACACCGACGAGGCTCGTGCGCCAGCAACGTTCGACTCACCGACCCGTCCTTCGGGCAGAACACGTCAAAATCCCACAGCCGCCCCAGCGCATGCTGCTCTTCCAGCGCTATCGCCGCCGCCTTCACGCTCAGCGCATCCTTGGTTATCACCCAGAATGCCTCCGCCCCCGTCTCCAGCCAGTGCAGCTGCTGCTCACGCACCGCCCATCCCCGGGCCTGGCACAGGTCGTTGAACGCCGCCACCGCCTCCCCCATCGCCCGCCGGTACAGCGCCGAGTCCTTCACCGCGCCGGGCGTCACCAGCGTCAGCGACACCACCGTCGACTGGTGCAACGCCAGCAGCAGCTGCTGGCGTGCATGGCGGCGCTCCTTCGCCGCCAGCAGGCTGTCCAGTGAGACGCTGACCGCCGTCTCTGTCACTGCCTCGCTCACGCGTTGTCCTCTTTCACCTGACGCACCACGTCGATCACGCTGCCGTCACGGTAGCGGATCACCCCCACGATACGGTCGTGGAATTCAATCGCCTTCGGTTCGCCCACCAGCGCTATCGCCCGCTGGTACAGATCTTCGATAGCCATCACGCTCAGCCCGGCCTCGGTCAGCCGCGCCGCCACGTCCGGGCGCGACGGGTTCACCGCGATACCGTGGTCCGTCACCAGCACGTCTATCGCGCTGCCCGGCGTCACGCAGGTGGTCACCTGACGCACCACCGTCGGGATTCGGCTGCGGATCAGCGGCGCCACCACGATGGTCAGGTTCGCCGCCGTCGCCACGTCGCAGTGCCCGCCCGACGCCCCGCGCATCACCCCGTCCGAGCCCGTTATCACGTTCACGTTGAACTGGGTGTCGATTTCCAGCGCACTCAAAATCACCACGTCCAGCTGGTCGCAGCACGCCGCCTTGGCGCTCGGGTTGGCGTACACGTTGGTCGAGATTTCCACGTGTTTCGGGTTTTTCGCCAGCGAGGCCGCCGCGTTGGCGTCAAAGCACTGGGTGTCCAGCAGCGTCTCTATCAGCCCCTTCTCGTGCAGGTCGACGATGCTGCCGGTAATGCCCCCGAGTGCAAAGCGCGCCGTCACCCCCTGCTTGTGCATCCGGTCTTCCAGAAAGCGGGTACAGGCGGTCGAGGCCGCGCCGGAGCCGGTCTGGATGGAAAAGCCCGGTTTGAAGTAGCCGGAATGGGCTATCACGTCCGCCGCCCGGCGGGCTATCAGCAGTTCGCGCGGGTTGCTGGTCACGCGCGCCGCCCCCACGCTGATTTTCGCCGGGTCGCCCACTTCCTCCACCGGCACCACGAAGTCCACCTGGTCCTGCACGATGCTGGCCGGCATGTTCGGGAACGGCACCAGGCTTTCCGTCAGCAGCACCACCGTCTTCGCGTAGTGCGCGTCCACCATCGCGTAGCCCAGCGACCCGCAGCGCGATTTCCCCGACGTGCCGTTGGCGTTGCCGAATTCGTCGCTGCTCGGCACCCCGAGGAACGCCACGTCTATCGTCAGCTCCCCGCTCTGCAGCAGGTGCACCCGCCCGCCGTGCGAGTGGATTTGCACCGGCTCTTTCATCAGCCCGTGCGAAATCGCGTCCGCCAGCTTGCCGCGCATGCCGGAGGTGTAGATACGGCTGATCACCCCGTTGCGGATATGCTCGATCAGCGGCGCGTTGCAGGTCATCAGCGAGCTCGACGCCAGCGTCAGGTCCCTGAAGCCCAGTCGGGCCAGCGTGTCCACCACGTGGTTGATCACCTTGTCCCCTTCACGGAACGCGTGGTGGAAGGAGATGGTCATGCCGTCCCGCAGCCCGCTCTTGCGGATGGCCTCGTCCAGGTCGGCACACAGCTTGCGCTGGTGTTTTTCGGTGACGTCATCCAGCCAGGGGGTACGGTGGTTGGCACTGACGAACGGTTGCAGCGGACTTTTTTCCGGGTATTGCTTCTGCAGTGCTTCAATAAAGTTACTCATGCTCTCATCCTGTCATTGCGACGGCCCGCCGGGGCGCTCTCCCGCCACCGGCCGGCCCGTGCAGAATCTGTCGGTTAACCGGGCCGGGCCTACTGGCGCACGCCGGAGGCCCGCGCACGCTCCACCACCTGGCGGGCGTGGTTGATAATCGGGCCGTCGATCATTTTTCCGTTCAGCGAGATGACCCCCAGTCCGGCGCGCTCGCCCTCTTCCGCCGCCCTGATCACCAGGTGGGCGTAGTCCACCTCGTCCTGGGTCGGCGCGTAGGCGTTGTGCAGCAGTTCAATCTGCCGCGGGTTGATCAGCGACTTGCCGTTGAAGCCCAGTTTGCGGATCAGTTCCACTTCCTTCAGGAACCCCTCTTCGTCGTTGACGTTGGAGTACACCACGTCAAACGCGTCGATACCGGCGGCACGGGCGGCATGCAGCACCGCACAGCGGGCGTAGAACAGCTCGGTGCCGTCCCCGCGCTCGGTCTGCATGTCCATCACGTAGTCGAACGCCGCCAGCGCGATACCAATCATGCGCTCGGACGAGCGGGCGATGGACACGGCGTTGATCACCCCGACCGCCGACTCGATGGCCGCCATGATGCGGGTGGATCCCACTTCACGGCCGCAGGCCTTCTCGATACGCGCCAGGTGGTGCTCCAGCTCGTCGACGTCGTCGGTGGAGTCGGTCTTCGGCAGGCGGATGACATCCACCCCGCCACGCACCGCCGCTTCCAGGTCCCTGAGCCCGAACGGGGTGTTGAGCTGGTTGATGCGCACCACCGTCTCGATATCCCGGTACATCGGGTGCTGCAGCGCATGGTAGACCAGCAGGCGCGCGGTATCTTTCTCGCGCAGCGACACCGCGTCCTCCAGGTCGAACATGATGGAGTCCGGCTGGTAGATGAAGGCGTTGGACAGCATGGCGGCATTGGCGCCCGGCAGGAACAGCATGCTGCGGCGCAGTTTTTTCGGTTGCGTGGTGCTCATCACAGTGTCTCCCAGTCAATCTGATCCACCCCGGCGGCACGCAGCACGGCGCTCTGCACCCGGGCCCGGATGACGCAGTCCAGCGCCCCCTTGTCTTCCACCACGACGGTGCCGGACTCGACGCCCAGCGCACTCAGCGTGTCGTTCACCACCCGGGTGATCTGTGCGCCAAACTGTTTGATGACTTCACTGTTTATCACCACCGTCAGCGGGCCCTGCGCCGGGGACACCCGGACCAGCAGGTCGCTGGATTCAAAGGTGCCCGCCAGGGCTTCCTTGATAATTTTCATGTTGGTTTTCCTGCCTGATACATTAAAAACACGTCACGCGCAGGCGAGCTCGCCATAGCGCTGCAGATGCGCAAACGTCGTCGCCGGCACAATCTGGCGGATGGCGTCGAACTGGCGCTGGCGCAGCAGCCGCCGTACCGCCGAGGCGGATATCGCCTGCCCGTCGTGCTCGCGCGTGCGTTCGATTTCCACCACCGTCAGGGCCGGGGCGGGCACCCGCCCGTCCTGCTCCAGCCAGTGGTGCATGTCCTGGTTGTACTGGTGCGTCACCGGGCAGAACGGCTCGGTGCCGACAAAGCGCCGGGTGATGCCGAGCGCCGGGGCGATGTACTGGCGGAAGATGATGAGGTCCAGCGCCGCGTGCGCCTGGCTTATCAGCGCCGCTTCCTTCAGGAAATAGCCCGGAAAGGTGGCCTTGGAAATCAGGTATTCCGACCCGGCGTGCACCGTCAGGTTGGGGATGTCCGCCACCCCCAGGCGCACCATCTCCAGCCGCTCGGCGAACGGGAAGAAGGAGACGTCCTCGCGCACCACGAAGATGTGCAGCCAGTCGCAGGCCTGCGCGGCCTGCTCGGCCAGGTAGCGGTGCCCCAGCGTGAACGGGTTGGCGTTCATCACGATGGCCCCGATGTCCCGCCCCGGCCGGACCTCGGCCGCCAGCGACTGGCAGTACTGGCTGATGCCGAGCGGCGTGTTCTCCATCAGCACCGCCTGGTCGTCATAGCTGGCAATCGGGTAGAAGCCGCAGCCGCGAAACGCCGTGACGTTGCAGGGACGGGTGTAGAGAAACAGGTGGAACAGGCCGCGCTCGGCCGCCAGCTGCACCACCTCGTTGACCACCTTCGCCCCCAGGCTGAGCTCGCGAAAGTCGGGGTCCACCGCCACGCACTTGATGGTGCTGGCGCACAGCCCGGCACAGGCCACCAGCCGCCCGTGATGCGTGCCGGCCACAAAAAACTCGACGTCCTGGTCCCGATCCAGCTGGCAGCGCGCCAGCAGCGCGGTTATCCCGGCCAGTGCGGGGGACGGGACGCGCGCATCCAGCGTGGCAAACGTAACACTCTCATCGTCATCGGCGTACATAACGGTTATCCTGCTTGTTGCTGGGCCCCGTCACCGCGGGGCTGACGCCGCCGGTCACCCGGCAGCGGGAACGATTCAGTGCCCGGCCACCACGGACGCGGCACGCGGGGCGGTCACCGGCCGGACGGCCTCGCCGATGGTGTTGCGCAGGTGGCCGACCTTCTCGATTTCCACCTCGATGCTGTCGCCCGGCTTGAGGAACAGCGGCGGGGTGCGCTTCTTGCCGACACCACCCGGCGAGCCGGTAATGATGACGTCACCGGCGCTGAGCGCGGTGAAGGTGCTGATGTATTCAATCAGGTCCGCCACCTTGTGGATCATGCTGGCGGTGTTGTCGTCCTGCACCATGCGGCCATTGAGGAAGGTGCGGATGGTCAGGGCGTGCGGGTCGGGGATGTCGTCCCGGGTGGTGAGATAGGGGCCGAAGGCACCGGTCTTCTGCCAGTTCTTGCCGGCGGTGAACCAGCTGTGCTGCCAGTCGCGGGCGGAGCCGTCCATGTAGCAGCTGTACCCGGCGACAAAGGACAGCGCGTCGTCACGGTGAATGTTCTGGCCGTTTTTGCCGATGATGACCGCCAGCTCGCCTTCATAGTCGAACTCGCTGGAGTAGTGGGGCTTGAGCACCGGGGTGCCGTGGCCGGTCTGGGAGTCGGCGAAGCGCACGAACAGGGTCGGAGCGGGGTTCAGCTCGTTGAACTCCTTGCGCTTGTCGGCGTAGTTCATGCCGACGCAGAGGATTTTGGAGGGCGCGACGATGACCGGCAGGAAGGTGACGTCGGCGACGGCGACATCCGGCGTGTCGGTCTGGAAGGCGGCGGCCTCGTGCAGCGCCTGCCCGGCCAGCAGGGCTTTCAGGTCGGCGTAGCGGTCACCGAGACGGCTGCCCAAATCGATAAGCCC
>NZ_SULL01000025.1 GCF_009372235.1 Dickeya oryzae
GAACTGCCAGGCATCAAACAGAGAACCCCCGGTTAGCGCCGGGGGTTTTTTTATGCCTGCAACCCGGGCGGCCGCGTTAATCCTCCGGGTAATCACTTCCGGTATCTAACGTTTTCGGCGCGATTTGCGAATAAAACATCCCTCAATAATGACTCAGGATCAGTTAGACTATGACTAACTGTTTACTGGGTATTTAGCGCCATGACGAGTTCTGCCATATCTCTCCAAGCATTCAATTCTTTCTCCCTATCGGCTTTTGCGACAGATGTTGTCATTATCGAAAATACAACAGAACTGTTGTCTGAGTGGCAGCGCGCTCGTCGGCATGGGTTACCAACGCTAATATTGGGAGAAGGGAGCAATATACTCTTCCTTGGGGATTTTCACGGTATTGTCCTTATCAATCGGCTCAAGGGCATTGAGGTCGATGAGACCGAATCTGAATGGATGCTCCATGTAGGGGCTGGTGAGAACTGGCATCAGTTAGTGGAATATACGTTAGCACATCAGATTGCTGGTTTAGAGAATCTTGCCTTAATTCCGGGATGTGTTGGGTCTGCTCCTATTCAGAATATCGGTGCTTACGGGGTGGATTTAAAACATGTCTGTGCCTATGTCGATGTACTGAATCTTAATACCGGTGAGGTGAACCGACTTAATGCGCAGGAGTGCCGATTTGGGTACCGCGATAGTATTTTTAAACATGAATATCAGGATGGGTTTGCCATTATTGCTATAGGGTTGTGTCTATCCAAGAATTGGAAACCTATTCTGGAATATGGTGATCTGACCCGGCTTGATCCAAAGACCGTGACGTCAAGAGATGTGTTTGATGCTGTCTGCCAGATGAGGCGAAGTAAATTGCCCGACCCTAAAGTAATGGGGAATGCTGGAAGTTTCTTCAAAAACCCGGTTGTTCCCTCAGTCATTGCTGAGCATATTTTGACACATTATCCGAATGCACCTCATTACCCCCAACCAACGGGTGATGTAAAACTAGCGGCAGGCTGGTTGATCGATCAATGTGGGTTAAAAGGGTATCAGATAGGTCAGGCTGCTGTGCATGATAAGCAAGCGCTTGTGCTGGTAAATAAAGGTGGTGCAAGCAGTGATGATTTGATTGCGCTGGCACGCTATGTCAGGAATCAAGTTGCCGCAAAATTTGATGTGTGGCTTGAGCCTGAAGTGCGTTTTATTGCTGCACGAGGTGAAGTCGATGCGGTGGGGGCGTTGTCATGAAAGATTATACCGTCCCGTTAAAGCTAATCTCTATTCTTTCTGATGGGGAGTTCTACTCGGGAGAATACCTCGGTGAACTGATGGGGATGAGTCGTGCCGCTATCAATAAACATATCCAGACTATTAGAGAGTGGGGGCTGGATGTATATACGGTAACTGGGAAAGGTTACTCATTTTCCTCTGCGATTCAGTTGCTTGATGCAGATGAGATCTGCTCAAAAATACCCGACGGTAATATTGCTGTTTTACCTGTTATTGATTCTACCAACCAATATCTTTTGGATCGTCTTGACTCAATATCATCAGGTGATGCGTGCATTGCCGAGTATCAGCAGGCTGGGCGAGGGCGGCGTGGACGGCAATGGTTTTCTCCTTTTGGCAGTAACCTCTATTTATCCCTATATTGGCGCCTGGAACAAGGGCCAGCCGCTGCAGTTGGTGTCAGTCTGGTGATCGGTATCGTTATGGCCGAGGCTTTACACCAGTTGGGAGCTGAAGGGGTACGAGTAAAATGGCCTAATGATCTGTATCTGAATGACAGGAAGCTGGCTGGCATCCTCGTAGAGTTAAATGGCCGAACAGGTGATGCAGCACATCTGGTAATTGGTGCGGGCATTAACCTGCGAATGAATTCATCGGGTTCAAATGTGATCAATCAAGAATGGATTAATTTACAGGAGGCCGGGATCGATATTGACCGTAATAGTCTTGCTGTAAAACTTATCACAGAACTGCGTACAGCATTAGCGGTTTATGAACAGCAAGGACTGGCCCCTTTTATTTCTCGCTGGAGTTCACTGGATAATTTTTATAACCGTACAGTGAAGTTAATTGTCGGCAACCGTGAAATAGTTGGAGTTGATAAGGGCATTGATAACCAGGGTGCTCTGCTACTGGAGCAGGATGGTGAAATTCGTTCCTATATCGGTGGTGAAATTTCCTTGCGTGGATGGTAAATAATAGAGGGGTAATATCCCCCTCTATTTTATTTTCTTAAACGAACACATTCGACGGCATGATTAGCACTTTTTGTCATAATCAGACTGGCTCGCTCACGCGTTGGTAATATATTTTGCTTTAAATTCAGTCCATTAATCTCTAACCACAACTGTGAGGCGATATTAATGGCTTCTTCTTTTGTCAGCTTTGCATAATTGTGGAAGTAAGAATCTGGATTAGTAAAAGCCCCTTCCCTGAATTTCAGAAAACGGTTGATATACCAACTTTTCAGAAGATCTTCCGGTGCATCGACATAAATTGAGAAATCCACAAAGTCGGATACAAAAACACGATGAGGATCGTGAGGATAGTCCATTCCGCTTTGTAATACGTTTAGTCCTTCAAGGATCAAGATATCTGGCTGCTCTATAACTTTATTGCAGTCAGGAACAATATCGTAGGTCAAATGTGAATATGTTGGTGCCGTTACCCAAGGAACGCCCGATTTTATTTCAGAGACGAATTTCACCAGACTATGCATGTCGTACGACTGAGGGAATCCCTTCTTCTTCATCAGATTCTTTTGTTGCAACACTTTATTCGGATGAAGAAAGCCATCGGTAGTAATCAGCTCAACTTTACGATGTTCTGGCCAGCGGCTGAGTAATGCCTGAAGCACTCGTGCCGTTGTACTTTTCCCTACGGCAACACTGCCAGCAATACCGATGATATAGGGAATTTTCTGCCCGTCGGTTCCCAGGAATTGTTCCAGTACTGCCTGGCGCCGTAAGTTGGAGCTGATGTAGAAATTCAGCAGACGAGACAACGGCAGATAAATCTCTGCAACCTCATCTAAAGACAGATCTTCGTTAATGCCCTTAAGTTTGATGATTTCGTCTTCAGTCAGGGTCAATGGTACCGAATCTCGTAAGTTGGCCCACTGCTGGCGATTGAATTGAAGATAAGGCGTGGCGAAAGATTGCGCTTTATTAGTCATAAATGTGTTTCTGCTTGACGCTACCGGTAAGGAAGGGAAACAGCCAGGTTTCAGTGCATGAAACTGAGACACCGGAAAGCTGGACAGGTAACAGCCACAGCATCCTTTCCTGATAATAATTTATCGTCCAGCAGGCAGGTTACCACCATGGGGGTCAGGAAAAGAAGCAAAAATCTGCATCGGCCCTGATACCTGTGATAAAGGCATCAGGATGAACAGTATAGAAGCATATGTGCTATACGGTGCAAGACTGGAAGATATTCTCATGCGATGGCTATCAGTCTGCAGTCGTGATGCAGGCGTAATGCATATAAAAGTGACTAAATACCTAATCTCGTACTCCGGAGTGCCTAAAGAGGATTAATGTTGCTTTCGGGGATGAGTTGCGATGCGCAAAAGAGCCAACAATAACAAGTGGCATATCATTGAACGAGTGTCTGGAAAACCACCTGTTCAAGCGGCTTTCGGTGTGTATCCTGATGTTTATTTGCACGAATAACTGACAGTAATGTGAAACAGCATTCGATTTTGTGCAAAATCTAAGCGATAGCGCATTTTTGGCAATTTTTTTGTTGCATAGACCGGCCCCTCTGCCTAGAATGCGCAGCACTTGATGCCGGCTTAGCTCAGTAGGTAGAGCAACTGACTTGTAATCAGTAGGTCGCCAGTTCGATTCCGGCAGCCGGCACCATCAAGTACATACAATCAGGTGGGGTTCCCGAGCGGCCAAAGGGAGCAGACTGTAAATCTGCCGTCACAGACTTCGAAGGTTCGAATCCTTCCCCCACCACCAAATTCAAGTCGTAAAAGCGACTGAACCAATGTGATAAGCCAAATAAGTCATGTTGGGGAAGGTGAGAACCTTCAAGAAGGTTCGAGTCGAGCAACGCGAGACAATGTGCGTAGCGCGGCCCGACGGGTGAGGCGCGAAGCAACGAATAATCCTTCCCTCACCACCAAATTCAATCCTGGCAACAGGATGCAATCGATGCGGTAGTGATAAGAAAACCGGATCGAAAAAAGCAAGGTAACAATATAAATTGTACCTTGCTTTGATGTTATACAGAGAAATCAGGTAGCCGAGTTCCAGGATGCGGGCATCGTATAATGGCTATTACCTCAGCCTTCCAAGCTGATGATGTGGGTTCGATTCCCACTGCCCGCTCCAATTAGATGTGCTGATATAGCTCAGTTGGTAGAGCGCACCCTTGGTAAGGGTGAGGTCGGCAGTTCGAATCTGCCTATCAGCACCACTTCTTTATTTTCCTCCTGATTTTCTTTCTGTTAAAAGCTCAGCAAGTAATTGCTTGGTTGATGTGGTGATACCACCGATTTATCCGTGTCTTAGAGGGACAATCGATGTCTAAAGAAAAATTTGAACGTACAAAACCGCACGTTAACGTCGGTACTATCGGCCACGTTGACCATGGTAAAACAACGCTGACCGCTGCCATCACTACCGTTCTGGCAAAAACCTACGGTGGCCAGGCTCGTGCATTCGACCAGATCGACAACGC
>NZ_SULL01000026.1 GCF_009372235.1 Dickeya oryzae
CAGGCGCAGTATTGTGCGCTGACCAAACACGACCGCGTGGTTCAGTTTGCCAATATCGGCTTTGACTATTCCGTGGCAGATATTTTCGGCTCGCTGTGCTGCGGTGCCACGCTGGTACTGCGCACCGATGACTGGATAAGCAGCATGGAGGCCTTCTGGCAGTACTGCCGTGCGTACCGCATCACCTACGCGGATATCCCCACCCAGTTCTGGAAACAACTGTGTCACGCCGGATTAGCGCTGCCTGAAACACTGCGAATTGTCTGCACCGGTGGTGAAGCCGCGCCAGAAGCGGCGGTACAGAGCTGGTTTGAGCATTACCCTGAAGGCCCGGCGCTGCTCAACTTCTACGGCCCGACTGAAGCAACGGTGAATACCACCGCGCTGCGCTTTCAACCGCAGGATATGGCGGCGATCTCCATCGGCCGGCCGCTGGCCAATATGGCAATCTACATTCTTGACGCAGCCGGACAACCGGTGCCGGTCGGTGTCGAAGGGGAACTCTATATCGGCGGCGTACAAGTGGCGCGAGGCTACCTGAATAAGCCGGAATTGAGTGCCGAACGCTTCCTGGATGACCCGTTCTCAACCGAGCCGAACGCACGCATGTACCGCACCGGCGATCTGGGCCGCTGGTATGCCGATGGCCGCATCGATTATCTGGGCCGTAACGATGATCAGGTCAAGATCCGCGGTTTCCGGGTCGAACTTGGTGAAATAGAAACCTGCCTGCGGGCGGACACGGGTGTAAGCGACACCGTGGTCATGATCCGCCGCGGCGCTCAGGGTGAACAGCATTTGATCGCATGGTATGTCGGCAACGCTACCGCTGAAACACTGCGTGCGCATGTAACGGCGCACCTGCCTGCGTATATGGTGCCGTCGGCCTATGTGCAGCTCAGCGCACTGCCACTGACGCCAAACGGCAAGGTCGATCGCAAAGCCTTACCCGCCCCGGATGACAACGCCTTTGCCCGCACCGACTTCGAGGCACCGCAAACCGCCACCGAACAGGCGATTGCCACGATATGGCAGGACCTGCTGGGGATTGAACGTATCGGTCGGCAGGATCATTTCTTCGAACTCGGTGGCCATTCCCTGCTGGCGATTAAACTGGCTGAACGCCTGCGCCGCGCGGGGTATACCCTCTCCGTCAGCGAGCTGTTCAGACAGCCGACTCTGGCCGCACTGACGACTACGTTGACCTCCACCACCACGTCCGACGCCGTACCGGCCACTCTAATCCCTCTGCAGTGTACACAGATCACCCCGGCCATGCTGCCGCTGGTGGCATTAACGCAGGCGCAGATCGATGCCGTGGTGGCGACCGTGCCGGGCGGTGCCCGTAATGTGCAGGACATCTACCCGCTGGCACCGCTGCAGACCGGGATTCTGTTTCACCATCTGCTGACCCCTGTCGGCGATGCCTATATTTCTCCGCTGATGCTGAGCTTCAGCGATGAAAACCGACTGACCGAATTCCTCAGCGCCTTGCAGGCGGTGATCCAGCGTCACGACATTCTGCGCACGGCGATTGTCTGGGAAGGGCTGGACGACGCCGTGCAGGTGGTCTGGCGCGACGCGCTGATGCCGGTGGAAACGCTGGTTATCGAGTCTGACGATGTCATCGGCGCATTGCACCAAAAATTCGATCCAACCCGGTTATCCATGAACATTGCTCAGGCACCGATGATTCAAGCCTGGCAGGCTGCCGACCCGGCCAATAACCGCTGGCTGCTGTGCCTGCTGCATCACCACCTGTGCATGGACCACACCACGCTGGAGCTGCTGCTCGAAGAGGTGCAGGCACACCTGCAGGGCCGCGCCGACCAGCTACCGGCCCCGCTGCCGTTCCGGCAGTTTGTCGCCCTCGCCCGTCAACAAACGGATTCGCAGGCGCAGCAGGACTATTTCCGGGCACAACTCGGGGATATTGACGCGCCCTGCGCCCCGTTCGGGCTGCTCGATGTTCAGGGCAGCGGTCAACACATCGACGAACACCATCTGCCGCTGTCCGACGCCCTGGGGCAACGGTTGCGGGCTCTGTCACAACAGCGCGGCATCAGCGTCACCAGCCTGTTCCATCTGGCCTGGGGCCGTGTGGTACAGGCCACTACCGGGCAGGATAACGTCGTGTTCGGCACGGTGCTGTTTGGCCGTATGGCCGGTGGTGACGGCGCTGACCGGGTGCTGGGCATGTTCCTGAACACCCTGCCGTTGCGCCTGTCGCTGGGTCAGGTCAGTGTTGAACAGGCGCTGCGCCAGACGCACGACAGTCTGGCCGGGCTGCTGGCTCATGAGCACGCCTCGCTGGCCGATGTCCAGCAATACAGCGGCGTTGACGCCCAGAGCCCGCTGTTCACCAGCCTGCTCAACTACCGCTATAACGGCGGCAGCGAACAGACGGATACACAGACAGAGCTGGATGGCATCGACGTGCTGTTCAGTCAGGAGCGCACCAACTACCCGGTCAACGTATCGGTGAACGATCAGGGTGCGGCGGGCTTCAGCCTCGATATTCAGGTTGCAGAGGGTATTGGTGCGGCACGTGTCGGCGAAATGATGCTGCTCACCCTGACGGCACTGGCTGACGCGCTGGTGCAGGCACCAACGCAACCGATGCATGCCCTGACGGTACTGCCGGACGCCGAACGCCAGCAGGTACTGCTCGGCTTTAACGACACGGCGGCAGACTTCCCGGCGGATCTCTGCATTCATCAATTGTTCGAACAGCAGGCCACTCAGCAGCCGGACACCGTCGCCGTGGTCTTCGACGGTCAGTCACTGCGCTATGGCGAGCTGAACCGCCGGGCGAATCAGCTGGCGTACTGGCTGATTGAACAGGGTGTCAGGCCGGATGACCGGGTGGCGATTGCGCTGGAACGCAGCATCAACCTGGTGGTGGTGCTGCTGGCAACGCTGAAAGCCGGTGGGGCCTATGTCCCGCTCGACCCGGCCTACCCAACGGAGCGCCTGCAGTACATGCTGGCCGACAGCGCACCGATGGTGCTGATCACCACCACCGTGCTGAATAGCCAGATAGCCGCCGACTGCCCGGTGATTGCGCTGGATACCCCGGAACAACCCTGGATCACCTGCCCGGCTGACAACATCAGCCCGGCGGCGGTGGGCCTGACGCCCCATCATCTGGCCTATGTCATCTATACTTCCGGCTCCACCGGGCTGCCGAAAGGGGTACAGGTCGAACACGACAGCGTGGTCAACCTGTGGGCCGGGCTGGAACAGACGGTTTACCATGACGCCGCATTACAACGCATCAGCCTCAATGCCTCACCGTCCTTTGATGCCTCGGTGCAGCAGCTGGTGCAACTGGCCTCGGGCCGCACGCTGGTGATTGTGCACGACGCGATACGCCAGAACGGTGAGCAGCTGCGCGAGTGGATGACGCAGCAGGCGCTGGAGGTCTTTGACTGCACACCGTCACAGCTGGCGCTGCTGATGGCCGCCGGGCCGTTACCGCCGTCACTGCGTACGGTCCTGCTCGGCGGTGAAGCCATTGGTGCCGCCCAGTGGCAGGTACTGGCCTCGCTGGAAGGCATCACATGCCATAACGTCTACGGCCCGACCGAATGTACCGTGGACAGCACCCATACGCGCATCACCGGGCAAACCGCCCGGCCACATATCGGCCGCCCGATGGCCAACCGCCGGGTTTACCTGCTGGATGCGAACCACCAGCCGGTGCCGGTCGGGGTGACCGGTGAGATTTATATCGGCGGTGTCGGTGTGGCACGTGGTTACCTGAACCGCCCCGACCTTACTGCCGAGCGCTTCCTGGCCGATCCGTTCTCGACCGCGCCAAATGCGCGGATGTACAAGACAGGTGATGTGGGCCGCTGGCATGCCGACGGCACTATCGACTATCTGGGCCGTAATGACGAGCAGGTCAAGATCCGTGGCTT
>NZ_SULL01000027.1 GCF_009372235.1 Dickeya oryzae
ATGGCAATCTACATTCTTGACGCAGCCGGACAACCGGTGCCGGTCGGTGTCGAAGGGGAACTCTATATCGGCGGCGTGCAAGTGGCGCGAGGCTACCTGAACAAGCCGGAATTGAGTGCCGAACGCTTCCTGGACGACCCGTTCTCAACCGAGCCGAACGCACGCATGTACCGCACCGGTGATCTGGGCCGCTGGTACGCCGATGGCCGCATCGATTATCTGGGCCGTAACGATGATCAGGTCAAGATCCGCGGTTTCCGGGTCGAACTCGGTGAAATCGAAACCTGCCTGCGGGCGGACGCGGGTGTAAGCGACACCGTGGTCATGATCCGCCGCGGCGCTCAGGGTGAACCGCGTCTGATCGCCTGGTATGTCGGTAACGCTACCGCTGAAACACTGCGTGCGCATGTGACGGCGCACCTGCCTGCGTATATGGTGCCGTCGGCCTATGTGCAGCTCAGCGCGCTGCCTCTGACGCCGAACGGCAAGGTCGATCGCAAAGCCTTACCCGCCCCGGATGACAACGCCTTTGTCCGCACCCGCTACGAGGCCCCACAGGGCGAAACCGAACAGCGACTCGCACAACTCTGGCAGGACCTGCTGGGGATTGAGCGCGTCGGTCGGCAGGATCATTTCTTCGAACTCGGCGGTCATTCGCTGTTGGTGGTACGCCTGATTGCCGCACTGCAGAGTCAGGGGCTGAATATCCCGGTGCGGGCGGTATTTGAGCACACCAGTCTGGCGGAGCTTGCCACGACGATTGAACGTTTTGAACAGGCAACGGTGCCAGAAAACCGGATCGCCACCGACAGTCAGCGCATTACACCCGCCATGCTGCCGCTACTTGAACTGACGCAGGAGAACATTGACGGAATTGTGTCCAGTGTCCCCGGTGGCGTCAGCCAGATTCAGGATATCTACCCACTGACCCCGTTACAGGAAGGGGTGCTGTATCACTACCTGCTGGCAGAGTCGCATGATCCTTACCTGGACAGTTCACTGCTGGCATTTGCGACACAACAACGGCTGGAGGCGTTTATCGCCTCGCTAAACCGCGTGATTGCCCGTCACGATATTCTGCGCACCGCTGTACGCTGGGAAGGCCTGCCGCAACCGGTACAGGTGGTGTTACGCCGTGCCGAACTGACGGCAACGCAGGCGCACCTGAATCCGGCAGCGGGCGACGCTGCCGATCAACTGCTCGGCATGAAACCGGGGCGTCTGGATCTGCGTCAGGCACCGCTGTTCAACCTGCTGATGGCAAACGATGAAGCCAATGACCGCTGGCTGTTGTGCCTGCAAAATCATCACCTGTGTCTTGATCACACCACGTTGGATATTCTGCTTAACGAAATACTCGCGGACGAGCGCGGTGAACTGGAGAAACTGCCCGCCTCGGTTCCTTTCCGTAATCACGTCGCACAGGTGCGAGCCAGAACTGCCACCACTGACGATAACGCGTTTTTCCATCAGCAACTGGCCGATGTGGAATCTCCCACCCTCCCCGGCGGCCTGACCGAACTGGTCGATATGGATGAAGCTATCCTGCCGCTGCCGGACACACTGGCCGGGCGCATTCGTCGGCAGGCACAATACAAGGGCATCAGTGCCGCCAGTCTGTTCCATCTGGCCTGGGGCCACGTTATCGGTGCACTGTCCGGTCGTGATGATGTGGTCTTCGGCACCGTGCTGCTGGGTCGGCTGCAAGACGGTAGCGAGCAGGCGCTGGGATTGTTCATTAACACCCTGCCACTGCGACTGACGCTGACCGATGTCACTGTCCGGGCCGCACTTGAGCAGACGCACCGCCGTCTGACCGACCTGCTGGCCCATGAGCACGCCTCGCTGGCTCTGGCGCAGCAATGTAGTGGCGTTGCCGCATCGCAACCCCTGTTCAGCGCGTTGCTGAACTATCGCCATGATGTCACACAATCACAGGATGTCACACAATCGAACGACAGCGTTGCCGAAGACCCGTGGCACGGCATCACACTCCTGAAGACGGAAGAACGCACCAATTATCCGCTTACGCTATCCGTGGATGATGCGCTTAACGCCGGTTTCTCACTCAAGGTTCAGGCCGATCGCCGCCTGGGCGGTGAACGGATCGGACAAATGATGCAGCACGTGCTAACGCAACTGATCGATGCGCTGGAGCGGTCACCTGAACAGCCATTGCACCGGTTGTCCGTTCTGCCGGACGCTGAACGCCATCAGGTGCTAACCGGGTTCAATCGCACTCAAACGGCTTACCCGACCGGGATCTGTGTTCATGAACGTATCGAGCAGCAGGCGGCACAGCATCCAGAACGGATTGCACTGGTCTTTGCAGACCAGTCGCTAAGCTATGGCGAACTGAACCGTCGCGCCAACCAACTGGCGCACCATCTGCGTGAGCTAGGCATCGGTGCCGATGACCGGGTGGCTATCTGTACTGAACGCCACCCGGAGATGATCGTCTGTGTGCTGGCCACACTGAAAGCCGGGGCCGCTTGTATGCCGCTGGACCCAGAATACCCCTCCGCACGTCTGGCATTTATGCTCAAAGACAGCACCCCTGGCGTTATTCTGGTCGATCAGCTCGGACAGGCGGTGTTAGACAACCTGACCGGTACAGCAACAGTGCTGCATCTGACACGGGATGCCGAACGCTGGGCAACACACCCCAGCGACAACCTGTCCCGCAACGGAATCGGCCTGACACCGGATAATCTGGCCTATGTCATCTACACCTCTGGCTCTACCGGGCAGCCCAAGGGGGTGGCGATGCCGCATGCGCCGCTGGTCAATCTGCTGCACTGGCAGGCCAGAGAACAGGCAGCCATGACCACACTGCAATTTGCCTCCTTCGGTTTTGATGTCGCCTTTCAGGAAATCCTCAGCGCCCTGACCGGTGGCGGCAAACTGGTGATGATCGCCAGTGAAGATCGCTTACAAATGGACCGGCTGCTGAACGTTATCGAGAAGCACGCCATCGAGCGCGTCTTTTTGCCGGTCGCCGCGTTGCAGACACTGGCCGTGACCTGCGCACAAACGCAGCAGGGATTGCCGGTAAAAGAAATCATCACCGCTGGCGAACGGCTGCTGATAAGCAATGAAATCCGCGCCCTGTGCCAACGCTCCGGCCCAATCCGCTTGCACAACCAATACGGCCCGGCAGAAACCCACGTGGTGACGGAGTATCAATGCGTCGGCAACGCCGCTGACTGGCCGCGCCTGCCGCCGATTGGCTACCCGATAGACAATAGCCGCCTCTACATTCTGGATGCGCATCAGCAGCCGGTACCGCTGGGTATTGCCGGTGAAATCTATATCGGTGGCGTCGGTGTGGCACGCGGTTACCTGAACCGCCCCGACCTTACCGCCGAACGCTTCCTGGCCGATCCGTTTGTAACCGAACCGAATGCGCGGATGTATCGCACCGGTGATCTGGGTCGCTGGCTGGCCGACGGTGGCATTGAGTATCTGGGTCGTAATGATTTTCAGGTCAAAATCCGCGGTTTCCGTATTGAACCCGGTGAGGTTGAATCGGTGTTGCAGGACTGCACCGGTGTGCGCGAAGCGGTGGTGGTAGCACAGCGCACCGCAACGGGTGATCACCGACTGGTGGCCTATTACACCCTGTCGGATGAAGCACTCACCGTTGAGGCACTGAAACAGGAACTGGCACAGCGTCTGCCGGGTTATATGGTGCCGTCAGCCTACGTGCGGCTGACACAGATCCCGCTGACACAAAACGGCAAGGTGGACCGCAAGGCCCTGCCTGCCCCGGATGACAGCGCCTTTGTCCGCACCACCTACCAAGCCCCGCAGGGCGAGACCGAACTGGCACTGGCCGCCATCTGGCAGCGCCTGCTCGGCATTGAACGCGTCGGACGGCAGGACCATTTCTTCGAACTCGGCG
>NZ_SULL01000028.1 GCF_009372235.1 Dickeya oryzae
TGGCGCGACGAGTCGCTGCACGTGTTTGTGCTGCCGGGCGATACCGCCAATCTGGTGGTCAACCGCACACCGATTGAGTTCGGCCTGTCGCCGGACACCGTCTATGAACAGACGCTGTCACAGTTTTCCGCCCACCTGAAAGGCTATCAGGAGCGCGCCGCCTGGGAACTGACGCTGGATGGTCAACCCGCACGCGGGCTGGAGTACAGCTGGCGCTCGCCGGAAGGCCCCATGCACCAGGTGGTGGTGATGCAGGTGCGCGGCGAGCTGCTGCTGACCTTTACCGTTACCGCCGCCGGTGAACTGAAGGATGAACAAAAAACCGCGTTGCTGGCGGTCATCGAGACATTTAAAGCCGCGTCCTGAAGGGAGTCACGATGCTCAACGATATTCTGAGCCGGGTGGCCCGGGTGGGGGCCATGCACGCCGGAAACCGTCCCAACCCGCCCGCCGACCGGCCGCAACCCTGTCAGGGTAAACCGCCGACCTCGCCGGGCAAGACCATCAAGCACAAGAGCTTCCTGGGGGCACTGGCGGGTGCCGTGGCCGGGGCGCTGGTGGCGGCCGCCGTATTTACCGCCGCTGCGGCCGTGGCGGGTGCTATCGCCGTTGCGGCGATTGGCACGGGTGGAATGGGGGCGGCGCTGGTGGTGGGGGTGGTAAAACTGGCCGCCGGATTTGGTGCGGTCAGCCTGCTGGGTGGGCTGATAGACGCGGTGTCCAGCAAGGTGTCGGCGATGGTGGACAGCGGCTCGCCATCGTTCGGACCGGTGATGGCGGGCTCGGGTAACGTGTTTGTCGAAAAACAGCCGGTGGCCCGCGCCACGAAAGATACCGTTGCCTGCACCCGGCACAACAGCCCGCAACTGATTGCCCAGGGCAGCGAGTCGGTGTTCGTGAACGACGCGCCAGCCGCCCGTATCGACGATAAAACCGTGTGTGGCGCCACTATCAAGGAAGGGGCCTCGACGGTATTTTTCGGCTCCGGGCAGGGCACCTATCTGGAGATTGCCGAAGAGTTTACCGCGCTGCAACGCGCGCTGCTGATTGCGGTGGAGTTTCTGGTGCCGCCCAGCCGGGGGATGTTCAAGGGGCTGGGGAAACTGTTCACCCGTGGGCCGATGGCGGTACTAAAAGGGATGCGCGCCGGGGCGCTGAAAACGCTGGAAGGACTGAAAAGCGCCGTTAAATGTGCCAGTGAGGGGTTTCGCAACAGCAGGGGACTGTCGCGTGTCACGGAAGCGGTGCGCGGTTTCCTCAAGGACCCGGTTTATATCGCCAGCGGCGAGGTGATTGAATCCCGTACCGATATCGCACTGGGCCAGACGCTGCCGCTGGTGTTCGAACGCACCTACCGCTCCGCCTCCGGGCATGTCGGGCTGCTGGGCCGTGGCTGGCACGACAGCTGGAGCGAGGTGGCGACGGTAACGCGCGACGGCCTCAACACCCACGTGGTCATCACGCTGGCACAGGGCTACGACATCGATTTTACCTTCCATCAGGACGTACAGGCGGTGTACTGCCCGCACTACCCTGAATTTACCCTGCACCGCCGGGGCGAGGGTTTCAGCCTGTGGCACCGCGACCAGCAGACCTGGCGTGATTTTAGCGTGGTACAGGGCGAGCGCCGGTTGCTGTCGGCCATTCACGATACCCACGACAACCGCATCGAACTGGTGCGCGACCCGAAAGGCTACCTGCGCCAGGTGCGCCACAGCGACGGCGTCACCCTGCTGCTGGTATGGCAGGGCGAGTACCTGCACCAGATACAACGCATCGATGGTGGCCAGAAGACGTTGCTGGCCGTGTACCGCCAGGACGAACAGGGCCGACTGGTGGAAGCGGACGCCACCCACGCCTATCACCTCTATTACGAGTACGACACCGCCCACCGGCTGACCCGCTGGCACGATAACGACCAGACCTGGGCGCGCTACGAATACGACGCACAGGGGCGCTGCGTCTACACCACCTGCGCCGACGGTTTCCTGACCGCCCGCTTCGACTACCTGCCCGACCGGGTGGTGATGACCGATGGCCTCGGCCAGCGCAGCGAATTCGGCTTTAACGACCTGCACCTGATGAGCTGGGAACAATCCCCGCTCGGTCACGTCACCCGCTACGACTACGACGAGGTTGGCAATCTGCTGCGGGAAATCTCGCCCGCCGGGCGGGTGGTCGAATTCGGCTATCTGGACGATACCGGGCGGGTCAGCACCTTTACCGACGCCAGCGGCCACCAGTGGCAGTACGACTACGACGACGCGCTGCGGCTGTGCGGCGTCACCGACCCGCTGGGACGCGAGTGGCGCTGGGTGTATGACGCCGAGGGTAACCCGGAGCGGCTCACCGGGCCGGATGCCAGCGAGGTCCGATTCACCTGGAACCGCTACGGCCTGCTGACCCAGGTCAGCGACGCCGCCGGTGAGGTGCAGGCCCGGTTACAGTACGACCACCGCCAGCGGCTGCTGAGCGCCACCGACGCCGAGAGCCGCACCCGGCAGTTACGCTACGATGGGCAGGACCGGGTGGTGCAGTGGCAACGGGCGGACGGTGCCCGTTTCCGGCTCGGCTACCGCCGGGCCAGCTGGACGCTGCCGGAGCAGCTGATACGCCCGGATGACAAGGAAGAGCAGCGCCAGTACGACCGCCATAACAACCTGCTGAGCTACGTGGACGGCAACGGCGCGCTGTGGCGTCAGACCTTCGGCCCGTTCGACCTGCTGACCGCACGCACCGACGCCGAAGGCCGCACCTGGCACTACGCGTACGATAAAGAGAGCCAGCAACTGACAACGGTTATTGCCCCGGACGGCAGCCGCTGGCA
>NZ_SULL01000029.1 GCF_009372235.1 Dickeya oryzae
GTCACGATGCTCAACGATATTCTGAGCCGGGTGGCCCGGGTGGGGGCCATGCACGCCGGAAACCGTCCCAACCCGCCTGCCGACCGGCCACAACCCTGTCAGGGTAAACCGCCGACCTCGCCGGGCAAGACCATCAAACACAAGAGTTTTCTCGGTGCACTGGCCGGTGCCGTGGCCGGGGCGCTGGTGGCGGCCGCCGTAGCGGCAGCGGCAGTGTTTCTGGTCGGCGTCACCGGCGGACTGGCGGTGGCGGCCGTCGGGGCACTGGCGGTGTTTGCTGCCGGTGACCTGATTTCCGCCGTCACCAACAAGGTGTCGGCGATGGTGGACAGTGCATCACCGGCCTTCGGGCCGGTGGCGTCGGGCTCGGGTAACGTGTTTGTCGAAAAACAGCCCGTCGCCCGCGCCACGAAAGACACCGTCGCCTGCACCAAGCACAACAGCCCGCAACTGATTGCCCAGGGCAGCGAATCCGTGTTCGTGAACGACGCACCGGCCGCCCGTATCGACGATAAAACCGTGTGTGGTGCCACCCTCAAGGAAGGGGCCTCGACGGTATTTTTCGGCTCCGGGCAGGGCACCTATCTGGAGATTGCCGACGAATTCAGCTGGTGGGAAAAGGCGCTGCTGATTGCGGTGGAGTTTCTGGTGCCGCCCAGCCGGGGGATGTTGAAGGGGCTGGGAAAGCTGTTTATCCGTGGTCCCAAGGCAGTACTACGCGGATCCAGAGCCGGGGCAAAGTGGATTGCCGGTCGCCTCGCGGATAAATCATCTTGTGCCAGTAAGGCTTTCAAAGCCAGCAGTGGGTTGACGCGAGCCAAGGCAGCAGTAAAGGCGTTCCTCAAAGACCCGGTTTATATCGCCAGCGGCGAGGTGATTGAATCCCGTACCGATATCGCGCTGGGCCAGACGCTGCCGCTGGTGTTCGAACGCACCTACCGCTCCGCCTCCGGGCATGTCGGGCTGCTGGGCCGCGGCTGGCACGACAGCTGGAGCGAGGTGGCGACGGTAACGCGCGACGGCCTCAACACCCACGTGGTCATCACGCTGGCACAGGGTTACGACATCGATTTTACCTTCCATCAGGACGTACAGGCGGTGTACTGCCCGCACTACCCTGAATTTACCCTGCACCGCCGGGGCGAGGGTTTCAGCCTGTGGCACCGCGACCAGCAGACCTGGCGCGACTTTAGCGTGGTGCAGGGCGAGCGCCGGTTGCTGTCGGCCATTCACGATACCCACGACAACCGCATCGAACTGGTGCGCGACCCGAAAGGCTACCTGCGCCAGGTGCGCCACAGCGACGGCGTCACCCTGCTGCTGGTGTGGCGGGGCGAGTACCTGCACCAGATACAACGCATCGATGGTGGCCAGAAGACGTTGCTGGCCGTGTACCGCCAGGACGAACAGGGCCGACTGGTGGAAGCGGACGCCACCCACGCCTATCACCTCTATTACGAGTACGACACCGTCCATCGGCTGACCCGCTGGCACGATAAGGACCAGACCTGGGCGCGCTACGAATACGACGCACAGGGGCGCTGCGTCTATACCACCTGCGCTGACGGTTTCCTGACCGCCCGCTTCGACTACCTGCCCGACCGGGTGGTAATGACCGACGGCCTCGGCCAGCGCAGCGAATTCGGTTTTAACGACCTGCACCTGATGAGCTGGGAAAAATCCCCGCTCGGTCACGTCACCCGCTATGACTACGACGAGGTTGGCAACCTGCTGCGGGAAATCTCGCCCGCCGGTCGGGTGGTCGAATTCGGCTATCTGGACGATACCGGGCGGGTCAGCACCTTTACCGACGCCAGCGGCCACCAGTGGCAGTACGATTATGACGACGCGCTGCGGCTGTGCGGCGTCACCGACCCGCTGGGACGCGAGTGGAGCTGGGCGTATGACGCCGAGGGTAACCCGGAGCGACTCACCGGTCCGGACGCCAGCGAGGTCCGATTCACCTGGAACCGCTACGGCCTGCTAACCCAGGTCAGCGACGCCGCCGGTGAGGTGCAGGCCCGGTTACAGTACGACCACCGCCAGCGGCTGCTGAGCACCACCGACGCCGAGAGCCGTACCCAGCAGTTACGTTACGACGGGCAGGACCGGGTGGTGCAGTGGCAACGGGCGGACGGTGCCCGTTTCCGGCTCGGTTACCGCCGGGCCAGCTGGGCGCTGCCGGAGCAGCTGATACGCCCGGATGACAAGGAAGAGCAGCGCCAGTACGACCGCCACAACAACCTGCTGAGCTACGTGGACGGCAACGGCGCGCTGTGGCGTCAGACCTTTGGCCCGTTCGACCTGCTGACCGCACGCACCGACGCCGAAGGTCGCACCTGGCACTACGCGTACGATAAAGAGAGCCAGCAACTGACAACGGTTATTGCCCCGGACGGCAGCCGCTGGCA
>NZ_SULL01000030.1 GCF_009372235.1 Dickeya oryzae
GGCACTGGCCGCCATCTGGCAGCGCCTGCTCGGCATTGAACGCGTCGGACGGCAGGACCATTTCTTCGAACTCGGCGGCCATTCCCTGCTGGCGGTGCGACTGGTCTCCCATATCCGCTCCGAACTTAACCGCGAACTGCCGCTGACACAGCTGTTTGCCCACCCGACGCTGCAGGCACTGGCCGCAATACTGCACGAG
Source organism: Dickeya oryzae (assembly GCF_009372235.1). Classification (GTDB taxonomy): domain Bacteria; phylum Pseudomonadota; class Gammaproteobacteria; order Enterobacterales; family Enterobacteriaceae; genus Dickeya; species Dickeya oryzae. The sequence goes on from NZ_SULL01000030.1 coordinate 200, forward strand.
GCGGCTCCACAGACCCTGTCGGCCATCACACCGCTGCCCGATGAGGTCACCCCGCCGCTGTCACTGGCCCAGCAGCGCCTCTGGTTCCTGACCCAGCTCGACCCGGCTGCCAGCGCCGCCTATGTGATTCAGGGCGCGGTGCAGTTGCAGGGGCCACTGAACGTCTCCGCGCTGACCCGGGCGCTGGACCGTATCATGGCCCGTCATGCGCCCCTGCGCACCCGCTTTGCGCCGGTAGAGGGCGACGCCGTTCAGGTCATCGAACCCGCCGGTCTGCGCCCGTTCCCGCTGGCAATAATCACCGTGGCACCCGGCGGCGACCTGCCGGTCTTCGCCCCGCTGTTTGACCTGCGCACCGGCCCGCTGGTGCAGGGGCAGCTGCTCCGTGTGGCGGCACAGACCCACCTGCTGCGGCTGGCGCTGCACCACATCATTGCCGATGGCTGGTCGGTCAGCCTGTTTATCCGTGAACTCAGTACCCTGTACGCCGCCTTTAACGCCGGTCAGCCCGACCCGCTGCCGCCCCTGCGCATCCGTTATGGCGATTACGCCGCCTGGCAGCGCCAGCACCTGCAGGGCGAGGTTCTGCAGCGTCAGCAACAGTACTGGGTCGACCACCTTCGCGGCGCCCCGGACTGCCTGACCCTGCCTGCCGACCACCCACGCCCGCCGACACAACGTTACGACGGTGCCACCGTCGCGTTTACGCTGGAGCACGAGCTGACCGACGCGCTGCACGCGCTGGGCCGTCGTCACGGCACCACGCTGTTCATGACCCTGCTGGCAGCCTGGGCCGCACTGCTGGGCCGCCTCGCCGGGCAGGACGATGTCGTTATCGGCACCCCGGTCGCCGGGCGTACCCGCACCGAGCTGGAGGGGCTGATTGGCATGTTCGTCAATACCCAGCCGCTGCGTATCGATTTGTCCGGGGACATCGATACCGCCACCCTGCTCGCCCGGGTCCGGGAGACGGTGATTGCCGCGCAGGCCCATCAGGACCTGCCGTTCGAGCAGATTGTCGAAGCCGTCGCCCCCGCCCGCAGTCTGGCCCACAGCCCGCTCTTCCAGGTGGTGTTCGGTGTCCAGAACACCCCGTCCGCCACGCTGGCGCTGGACGGGCTGACGCTGACGCCGCTGACACCGGACAGCGACACCGCCCAGTTTGACCTGAGTCTGGACATCACCGAGGGCGACAGCGGCCTGAGCGGCCAGCTGAACTACGCCACGGCGCTGTTTGACGCCCACACCATCCGGCGCTTCCTGGCCTACTGGCAGACGCTGCTGCACGCCATGGTGGCCGACAGCCATCAGCCGGTGGCCCAGATAGCGCTGCTGCCGGA
>NZ_SULL01000031.1 GCF_009372235.1 Dickeya oryzae
CCCTATCGGGTCTGGCGAGACATAGCACCCACCGGCCGGGTCGTAGTACCGAAAGCGGTTATAGCACAGCCCGCTTTCGCTGTCACGGAGCTGCCCGGCGAAGGCCAGGCCGGGGTCCGGACTTTCCGATTTTTCTGCCTGACGCTGGCCCCACAGGGTGGCTTTCGGGGCCTGCCAGCGCAGGGTGCCGTCCGGTGTGAATAGCGCCTGCGGCACGCCGTTCTGGCTGCTGGTGACAAAATCCGTTTCCCAGTCGCCGCCGGTGTGCTGGCGCTGCTGGACCACCAGCTCCCAGCCGTTGTAGACCCAGTGGCGGCGGGCTACCAACTGGCCGTGGCGGTAGTGGCGGATTTCCGCTATCTGGTCGCCGTCCCACTGGTAGCGAATTTCTTCGGCTTTCTGGTCGCAGCGTTTGCCCACCCGGCGACCGAACGGGTCGTAACGGTACAGCCAGCGTTCGCCGGTCGGGGTATCCACCACCCGCAGCTGGTTGCGGCTGTCCCAGCGGTACTGCCACACCTGCGGGCGGTAGCCCGGCTGCACCACCTGTTTACGGATAAGCCGTCCGGCCCTGTCGTACTGGTAATGGGTGTCATCGTGCTGAACCAGTCGGCCAGACTGCCACTCGGTAAGCCGCCCTGCCTCCTGCGGCAGACCGGTGCGGGTGTAGTGGAAGCGGGCGAGGGTGTCCACCGGTTTGCCCGCGCCACCGCTCAGCACTGCCTGCACCCGGCCGGTGGCGTCCAGACGATAACCTTCGGCGTCGCGGTTGTGACGCACCCCGGTCAGGTTACCGGCACCGTCGTAGCGGTATTCCCGTGTCTGCGCCGCCAGCAGGTGGCCGTCGTGCTGTGCCCCGCTCATCTCCCGCGTCAGCCAGCCCATCACGTCGTATTCCCGCTGCTGGACAAAGCCGCTGCCGCCGCGGCGGTGTGACTCGCGGCCCGCTGCATCCTGGGTCAGGGTCAGGTCGGCACCGTCCGGCAACTGCACCTGCCGCAGCTCGCCGGTGCGGGTGTAATGGAACAGGCTGGTGAGTGGCGCGAGGGTGCCGGTGGTGTCCCCGGCGTCGCCGTCCCAGGTCAGGGTGCGGGTGACGGTGCGGGCCGCGTCATCGTACTGGCGGGTGAGCAGCGTGCCGTTGTGCCATTCACGCACCACCCGGTCGCGCAGGTCGTAGTCCAGTTGCACATGGGCGGTGGCTGACGAGACCTCGGTCAGGCGGCCCACCGCATCGTACCGGTAGTGCAGGGTGTCGTCCGGCGCGGTTTCACGCAACAGCAGGCCGCGGGCGTCGTAGAGGAAGTGACGGGTGTCGCCTTCGCCGTTGCGCACGCTGACGCACAGGCCGTCCTCGTCGTAGCTGTAGTGGGTCTCGGTGCCGGTCATGTCACGCTCGCGGATGACCCGCCCGTCGGCATCCAGCCACCACTGCCAGCGGCTGCCGTCCGGGGCAATAACCGTTGTCAGTTGCTGGCTCTCTTTATCGTACGCGTAGTGCCAGGTGCG
>NZ_SULL01000032.1 GCF_009372235.1 Dickeya oryzae
GGCTAATGCCGATCGTTTAAGGATCGGTTGACCGATCCGGTGGCTGATGTAAAAAGGGTTCATGTCTTCACATGGACCCTTTTTAATGGAACTTTCACAGGCCCTCGGCATTATCAATCTTACCGCTCCCGATGAAGTTCAGAGTCTTGCCGACCTCCTTTCCCCCGACCTTATTCAGCAGGCCTTTACCCTCACGGATACCGTGACGCTACGTAAGCGTAAGCTTCCCCTCGAATCCATGGTCTGGCTGGTTATAGGTATGGCGATTTTCAACAACAAGCCTGTGTCCCATATCGTCAATCTGATGGATATCGCTGACCGGACTGGCAGACCTTTTACCGCACCCAGCTCCGTCATTGCCCGCCGCAAAACGCTGGGTGAGGATGCCATCAGAGTTCTGTTCGAACTGACACAACAGCACTGGAATGAAGAATCCCGGCATCCGCTCTGGAACGGGCTGACGCTGAACGCCGTTGATGGCGTGGTCTGGCGAACGCCCGACACACCGGAAAATGCCGCTGCCTTCGCGAAAGCAGAAAATCAGTACGGTGAAAAAGGCTTCCCGCAGGTCCGCATGGTGTGTCTGATGGAACTGAGCAGTCACCTGCTGCGCGCCAGCGTGATGGGCCGGTATGACGTTAATGAGATGCGGCTGGCGGCAGGACTGGCAAAGCAGGCACCGGATAATAGCGTGACGTTGTTCGACAGGGGCTTCTGGTCAACAGGCCTGCTGCATGACTGGCACAGGGCAGGTGAGAACCGCCACTGGTTGTTGCCGCTAAAAAAGGGCACGCAGTATGAGGTGATACGCAGACTGGGCAGGCAGGATGAACTGATAACGCTGAAGACCTCGCCACAGGCAAGAAAACAGTGGGAAGGTCTGCCGGATGAGCTCACTGTCCGGTTAATCAGGAGGAAGGTTAACGGTGTGGAACGTCAGGTTGTCACATCGATGACGGACGCGATGCGTTACCCGGCGGCAGACATAGCAGAACTCTACAAACACCGGTGGGAAATCGAACTGGGGTATCGTGAGGCGAAGCAGTTCCTGTGCGGCAACCGCTGGACGCTGAGAAGTAAATTGCCGGAGATGGTGAGACAAGAGCTGTGGGGGATACTGCTGACATACAACCTGGTGCGGTATCAGATGGTGAAAATGGCGTTCAGCCTGAAAGGAGATTATCTGCCGTATCAGCTGAGCTTCAGTGGTTCGGTGGCAGAAATCATGCGGCTGTTAATCGGGCTGCCATGGTCCTCACCGGGGGCAGTGCCGGGACACCTGAAGCACTTCTACAGCAATGCCGCGCTGCTGAAACTGCCGCCGAGACGGGAGCGGGAGTATGAAAGAGAAGTGAGGCAAAAAAAGCCCAAATACCCTTTTAAAAACAATGCCAGTCACCTTAAGTGACTGGCATTAGCC
>NZ_SULL01000033.1 GCF_009372235.1 Dickeya oryzae
GTGCGGTAGTTCAGTCGGTTAGAATACCGGCCTGTCACGCCGGGGGTCGCGGGTTCGAGTCCCGTCCGCACCGCCAACTTATAGAAGCCCTGAGCATAAGCTCAGGGCTTTTTACTTTTCTAAAACACTCTTGTCGACAAAGAGAACGGCGTTCCTTTCCGCCCGCATTATCTGGCTTACTGTGTCGAATTTCGCATCTGACTGCTTATACCCATTGAAACGTGAAGGTAAAAACCCTATAACGATTAACAGTACACGGGTATAGCAGGAATAAAGTGCACAAGAAAACCTATGCGATGAGGTACGTTGCCGGGCAACCGGTAGAGCGTATCTTTCAGCCTTCGGCGATGCATTATTTAAAACAGCAGCCGGCATCCTCAGGACCTCTGATGGTAACGGAGGATCCCCTACGGATAATGGTATGGAATATTTTTAAACAACAACGTACGAATTGGTTGTCCGTCTTGAAGCACTTTGGTCAACGCACACAGCTCATGTTATTGCAGGAAGCGCAATCATCTCCCGAACTGATCCGTTTTGCCACAACACACTATCTTTCTGCAGAACAGGTACCCGCTTTTGTACTTCCCCCCCATCCTTCAGGTGTAATGACGTTATCTTCAGCTCTGCCTATGTATTGCTTTCCTCTGCGTGAACGAGAGCCGTTAATTCGTCTGGCTAAATCAGCATTGATCACTGTATATTCGTTGAGTGATGGGCGGTTGTTAATGGTCATTAATATCCATGCGGTCAATTTCAGTCTGGGAGTAGAGGCCTATACCAATCAGCTTGAGACCATCGGTGAGCAATTGAAACGTCACTCTGGGCCAGTGATTATGGCGGGGGATTTTAATGCATGGAGTCAGCCTAGGGTGAGCGCACTTTATCGGTTTGCTCATCGGATGGGGCTTTGTGAAGTGTCGTTTTCCAATGATCAGCGGCGCAGGGCGTTTGGCAGACCACTGGATTTCGTTTTTTATCGGGAACTGGCGGTAACTGATTCATCGGTACTGGTTACAGATGCTTCTGATCACAACCCCTTACTGGTCGAGTTTGGTATTGAGTGAGATCTGCTATATCACTACCAATAAAAAAACCGCCTAAGTGGCTAATGCCAGTCACTTAAGGTGACTGGCATTGTTTTTAAAAGGGTATTTGGGCTTTTTTTGCCTCACTTCTCTT
>NZ_SULL01000034.1 GCF_009372235.1 Dickeya oryzae
GCGATCGGAGCAATCAGGTTTACAACCATCTTGATGTTGTCGCCAGGCATAACCATTTCCACGCCTTCCGGCAGTTCGATGGTGCCAGTCACGTCAGTAGTACGGAAGTAGAACTGCGGACGGTAGCCTTTGAAGAACGGCGTGTGACGGCCACCTTCGTCTTTGCTCAGGATGTATACTTCAGATTCGAACTGGGTGTGCGGCTTGATTGAGCCCGGTTTAGCCAGAACCTGACCACGCTCAACTTCATCACGCTTAGTACCACGCAGCAGAACACCAACGTTCTCGCCCGCACGGCCTTCGTCCAGCAGTTTGCGGAACATTTCAACGCCGGTACAGGTGGTTTTCGCGGTGTCTTTGATACCCACGATTTCAACTTCTTCACCCACTTTGATGATGCCGCGCTCTACACGACCAGTCACTACAGTACCACGGCCGGAGATAGAGAATACGTCTTCGATCGGCAGCAGGAACGGCTTGTCAATCGCACGCTCAGGTTCCGGAATGTAGCTGTCCAGTGCTTCGGCCAGTTCGATGATTTTCGCTTCCCACTCGGCATCGCCTTCCAGCGCTTTCAGCGCAGAACCGCGGATTACCGGCGTGTCGTCGCCCGGGAAGTCGTACTGAGACAGCAGCTCACGCACTTCCATCTCAACCAGTTCCAGCAGCTCTTCGTCATCAACCATGTCACATTTGTTCAGGAACACGATGATGTACGGAACGCCTACCTGACGACCCAGCAGGATGTGCTCACGAGTCTGCGGCATCGGGCCGTCAGTCGCAGCAACTACCAGGATCGCGCCGTCCATCTGGGCAGCACCGGTGATCATGTTTTTCACGTAGTCGGCGTGTCCCGGGCAGTCAACGTGCGCGTAGTGACGAGTCGGGGTATCGTATTCAACGTGAGAGGTGTTGATGGTGATACCACGCGCTTTTTCTTCCGGCGCGTTGTCGATCTGGTCGAATGCACGAGCCTGGCCACCGTAGGTTTTTGCCAGAACGGTAGTGATGGCAGCGGTCAG